>OZ271839.1:90000-3567500 GCA_965601825.1 Balneolaceae bacterium
TGGCTCTGTGCCGGCATTCGGAGTTTGTCTCGGTTTGGTACCCGGTGAAGGGCCCTAGCCGAATCAGTGCTCTACCTCCGGACAGACAAAACCAGACGCTATACCTAAATATATTTCGGGGAGTACGAGCTATCTCCAAGTTTGATTGGCCTTTCACCCCTATCCACAGCTCATCCGAAGACTTTTCAACGTCAACCGGTTCGGGCCTCCATGGCGTTTTACCGCCACTTCACCCTGGCCATGGATAGATCACTTGGTTTCGCGTCTACCCCGCTGTACTAAAAGCGCCCTGTTCAGACTCGCTTTCGCTGCGGCTCCACCCCTCCAGGGGCTTAACCTCGCACAACAGGAGTAACTCGTAGGCTCATTATACAAAAGGCACGCCGTCACGCTTGCGCGCTCCGACCGCTTGTAAGCACACGGTTTCAGGTACTATTTCACTCGCCGTCTCGGCGTTCTTTTCACCTTTCCCTCACGGTACTAGTTCACTATCGGTCATGCAGATGTATTTAGCCTTACCGGATGGTGCCGGCAGATTCACGCAAGGTTTCACCGGCCTCGCGCTACTCAGGATACCCGCCTCGCTCTCATCATTACACCTACAGGCCTTTCACCTCCTATGGGGCCGCTTTCCAGGCGGCTTCGATTTCTGATGATCGCAATTACGCAGGTCCTACAACCCCGGGCCCCGTAGGACCCGGTTTGGGCTGTTCCCCGTTCGCTCGCCACTACTTAGGGAATCACTATTGTTTTCTCTTCCTCTGGGTACTTAGATGTTTCAGTTCCCCAGGTATGCCTCCCACTCTAAGGTGGGCTCTATCGGGTTGCCCCATTCGGAAATCTACGGATCTGAGCTCTTTTGCAGCTCCCCGTAGCTTATCGCAGCTTTACACGTCCTTCATCGCCTCTGCATGCCAAGGCATCCACCGTGTGCCCTTATCCGCTTTGTTTATAGAACTTGCACGACCCGTCTGTTGCCAGACAGCCCGCGCGCAGCTTCAAGGTTATTCTTGTGGTCTGAATGTGGGACGAACCGCATTCAGATACCTTTGGCGTTAGCATACATACTTGCGTATGCATGTAACTGAGCCAAATGCCATTACTGACATTTAACTTTGCTTTTACTCATTACTTCTTCATCATGTCAAAGAACTCGCCGGGCGAGCACCAGTCCTGCTGGGCACGCTCAGCGCTCCTGAGTTGCCTCAGAATATTCCGTTGTAAGCATCGGGCACATATCGCCTCTCAGTACTTACGCTTCATTAAATCAAAAAAAAATCGTGGAGCTACAGGGATTCGAACCCTGGACCCCTGCCTTGCAAAGGCAGTGCTCTAGCCAGCTGAGCTATAGCCCCATTGTGGGCTTGGGAGGACTTGAACCTCCGACCTCACGCTTATCAGGCGTGCGCTCTAACCACCTGAGCTACAAGCCCTGCTCGGGTTTGCGGCTCAGGAAGCCTCCAGCATCCCGCATCCGCTGCTATTGTAAAGTAAAAAACAGATTGCTTGTAACGAGCCAGGCGTAAGATGTGTCGCTGCCAGTCCGTTGCCAGACCAGCCAACAGGCTCTCCGTGAAAGGAGGTGATCCAGCCGCACCTTCCGGTACGGCTACCTTGTTACGACTTAGCGCCAGTTACCAGGCTTACCCTAGGCAGCTGCCTCCCGAAGGTTAGCATGCCGACATCAGGTACTCCTGACTTCCATCGCTTGACGGGCGGTGTGTACAAGGCCCGGGAACGTATTCACCGCGTCGTTGCTGATACGCGATTACTAGCGATTCCAACTTCATGGAGTCGAGTTGCAGACTCCAATCCGAACTGAGATTGGTTTTGTGGATTTGCGCCCCATCGCTGGGTGGCCACCCATTGTACCAACCATTGTAGCACGTGTGCAGCCCTGGACGTAAGGGCCATGATGACTTGACGTCGTCCCCACCTTCCTCACTACTTGCGTAGGCAGTCTGGCTAGAGTCCCCACCATTATGTGCTGGTAACTAACCACAGGGGTTGCGCTCGTTGCGGGACTTAACCCAACACCTCACGGCACGAGCTGACGACAGCCATGCAGCACCTTCCACCACGCCCCTAAGGGACCTCCTGTTTCCAGAAGTAGCATGGCGGATTTAGCCCAGGTAAGGTTCCTCGCGTTGCATCGAATTAAGCCACATGCTCCACCGCTTGTGCGGGCCCCCGTCAATTCCTTTGAGTTTCATCGTTGCCGACGTACTCCCCAGGTGGCATACTTAATGCGTTAACTGCAGCACTGACCCACAAGGGCCAACACCTAGTATGCATCGTTTACGGCGTGGACTACCAGGGTATCTAATCCTGTTCGCTCCCCACGCTTTCGTGCCTCAGCGTCAGTTGTAGACCAGCAGGCCGCCTTCGCCACTGATGTTCTTCGTAATATCTATGCATTTCACCGCTACACTACGAATTCCACCTGCCTCTTCTACACTCAAGATGCCCAGTATCCAAGGCCATTTTACCGTTAAGCGGCAAGATTTCACCTCAGACTTAAACATCCGCCTACGCACCCTTTACACCCAATGATTCCGGACAACGCTTGCACCCTCCGTATTACCGCGGCTGCTGGCACGGAGTTAGCCGGTGCTTATTCACCAGGTACCGTCATAGGAGATCAAAACCCCCCTGTTCTTCCCTGGCAAAAGTCGTTTACAACCCATAGGGCCGTCTTCCGACACGCGGCGTGGCTGCGTCAGGCTTTCGCCCATTGCGCAAGATTCCTCACTGCTGCCCTCCGTAGAGGTCTGGGCCGTGTCTCAGTCCCAGTGTGGGGGATCATCCTCTCAGACCCCCTAGCTATCATCGCCTTGGTAAGCCATTACCTTACCAACTAGCTAATAGCACGCAGACCCATCTTTAGCCGCCCGAAAGCTTTAACAACTGTGGCCATGCGGCCCCGCTGCATTACGCGGTATTAGCACCACTTTCGCAGTGTTATCCCCCAGCTAAAGGCAGGTTGTCTACGCGTTACTCACCCGTTCGCCAGTCTCCAGTAATTGCAAGCAACTACCTTCTCCTTCGACTTGCATGTGTTAAGCCCGCCGCCAGCGTTCGTCCTGAGCCAGGATCAAACTCTCCATTGTAATCAAAAATATATACTCTGTGAGCCTAATCCTACGCTCTCTTCCATTCAAAAGAATTTCCAAGCTATCTCTAGCTCGCACAAACAATCTGTTCTTTACTTCAACAATATTTCAAATAACATTACTTCCCAGAGACAAAAAAAGCCGATCAAAACTTATGTTTTCAACCAGCCATTTCATTTCCGCGAAAGGATTACAAAGGTACGGTGAAGGAGATATTGAAGGCAAATTTTATTTCAAAAAAAATCACTTTTTTTTGGCAAGTATTCTCCCCAAAAATTTCATCATTAATGAAGGTAATCTCAGCGCAGCTTTGATCGCTCTTTATATATCATGAATCGCTTGTTTTGAAGTGTCTAAAAAGGTCAATGATCAAAACAATTGAAGTGCCTAACGCAAAGAATCCAAAAATTCCCAAACTGACCTTAGCACTAATTCTTTTGGACTCTAGCGCCATAGGATCCAATGATTCACAGACCCATAATGCAATCAACAATGAAATTATCGATAGAAAGAAAGGAAAAACCTTTATAGATCTTGATTTACCTTGTTCTGAAGTAAACATAAAAATACCCCTTTTATTTTTTACGCTGGTCTTAATTATGGCCACTAAATCAGTGTAGTCATAAGAGCACTTTTGAGCATTGCTCCTTACAAATTATTTTTTATTTGTTTTTCAACGCATCTGGATCCTCTTCGAAATCTTTGAAGATCTTAACTCCTAAATACATAAGTGGTGTATCAATTAGAGCGAAAGCAAATTTGAAGAAGTAGGAATTGATGATGAGTATAATCAAAGCGCCAATCGTATTTATATCCTCACCCAAATTCCCGGCGATATAAAGGATACTCAGTATAGCAGTAGAATCAACTAATTGACTAACTGTAGTTGATGCATTATTTCTCAACCACAAATATTTCCCTTTCGTCTTTCGCTTCCAGAAATGGTAAAGTCGGACATCGACACTTTGAGCAACTAAATACGCAAACATACTAGCTAGTACATTCCCTACCATAAATTGATATACACCCTCAAATAAATCCAATCCTCCACTTACGCCAGCCGCATTTGGCAACCAGTGATTCACCGTCATCAAAAACAGCATGAAAAAATTCATTGCAAAACCAACCCAAACAACAAGCTGGGCTTTTTTGCGACCAAAAAGCTCTGAAATCAAATCAGTTGCTAGGAATGTAAAAGGATAAGCAATTACACCGGCCGGAACAGCCATTGTATAAACTGAACCATTTCGAACTAACTCTGGAGTAATAGCCTGCATCCAATTTGGCAAATCCCAGGTGAATATTGTTACAAATTTTGTAGTACCAATAACGTTACCTAATACTAAGGAAGTAAGGAAAACCCCTGTGAGCGTTAAAAATAGAGCGTCGCGTTTATGGTTCATTTTTTAGTTTTAAACGAGGATACAAATTGAACAGAATGAAACAAAATGTGGTTATTATAAGTCGAACGAACGGTTATAATGCAGACTTAGTTTCAATTCAACACTATTCACACTATGGACGCAGAACAGATTAATAAAAAAATTGAGATTACCTGGGCAGCTGTCGAACTATATCAAGACAAAGGTAAAGTTTCCATCCCAGACCTAGTTAGCAAGACTAAACTTACAGCAACTGAGATTTATCAGGTCTTCCCTAATAAAAAAGCAATCCTGGCTTACTTCTATCCGGCATTGGTTATCCAGTATTGGGCCATGATAGATGAAATTGAAGATTTTGAAGATTATGCGATTAGCGAGAAATTCTCAAACTTCGTCTACACGATGTTCGACTTGATGAGCGAAAAGCAGAATTTTGTTGAAGACACATTTGATAAATATGTTTTTCGTAAAGGAAGTAATTCTGAGTTTTCTGAAGAGATTCAGGCTCTATTCAAAGAATTTCTAACCACCGATGGTAATATTGCTGTAAGCGCCGGTTTTTTTATGGGCGATTTTTACTACAAAGTTCTGAGCTCACAATATCTATTTTTAGTAAAGTATTGGTTAAATGATACTTCCGATAATAAAGAGCGTACACTTGCCCTGGCAGATAAATTGACTTCATTATTTGAAGAGGTGGTATATAACAAAGCCATCGACAAAGGATTTGATCTCATCAAATTTATATTTGGTAACAATGATATTGAAAGTTGGTTACCAAAATTAGGTGAATGCAAATCTCAAGAAGAGAAAGAAGAAAACGATCACACCGAACAAGAGGAAAAGAAAAAGGATGAGTGATTTTCCATCATCAAAATTTGAGAGAAGTAAAATAATTGCCAAGACAGGCATTAAAGTTGGCTCTAATTACGCTCAACGTTACTTAAAGAAGAAAGTTCTCGGCAAAAATGAAGATGACAAGGACTTCCATAAGAGCAATGCCAACGAAGTATTCAAAGAGTTTACCAAACTCAGAGGTACCGCTTTAAAAATTGCTCAAGGAATGAGCATGGATAATGGTTTTTTGCCTGAAGAGTTTGCTGATGTAATGAGTCAGGCTCAGTATTCAGTTCCTCCTATAAATAAAGCGCTGGTACGAACTATTATTAAAAGAGAGTTAGGCGATTATCCGGAAAAGATTTTTGCCAAGTTTGATGCCCAGGCATTTGCAGCAGCATCAATAGGACAAGTACATAAAGCTGAGTTAAAAGATGGAAGAAAAGTAGCTGTAAAAATTCAGTATCCGAATGTAAGAGAGACGATTAATTCTGATATGGCCGTTGCAAAGTCTTTGGCCAAAAGAATCATCAAAAAAGGCAGTGATATTGATCCATATTTTAATGAGATCAAGAATACACTGGTAGAAGAAACCGACTATATTAACGAAGGTTCTCAAATTGATGAATTCAGAAAGCGTTTTGGGTCCGATAAAATCATCATTCCGGAATGGATTCAGGAATTTAGTACGGAAAGAGTGCTTACCATGACCTTTATTGAAGGTCGACATATGGGTGATTTCTTGAAGGAAAATCCAACCCAAGAAGAGAAAAATCATTTTGGTCAACTTATTTGGGACTTCTTCCATGAAGAACTAAGAGTTGGTGGTGCAGTACATGCCGATACACATCCCGGCAACTTTCTTTTTACTTATGATGGTAAACTTGGCGTAATTGATTTTGGTTGCGTGAAATTATTCCCGACTGAGTTTTTTAGAAACTATCTAAAATTACTACCAACGCATTTAGCTGATGACAAAGATGCCATTCGTGATTTATACATAAAATTGGATGTAATTAATCCGAATGCGAAAGAGCAGGAAAGAGAGCTTGAGTATTATCATTTTGCTCGAAATTACGGCATCATGTTTTCGAAACCATACAGATACGACACTTTCAATTTTGATAATGCTGATTACGATGCTGAAATCCGCCATTTCACAAAGGAAGCACCGTTATCTAATGAACTGAGAGGATCAAAACACTTCCTTTATACAAGTCGTGTTCATACAGGTTTATATAGTATTTTGATAAAAATGGGAGCTCAAATAAATACGCTTTGGGCTAAAGAAGTATTATCTGAATTACTCGATATGGAGTTTGAACAATATAGAGAAGCTGTCGAAGCTTAGTCTTTATATAACTCTGTCAACTCACTTATTATATCGTCTTTCCTTAAATCAGTAGATATAATAACACCCTCTTTATCAATTAGGAAAGTTTTAGGTATTCCATTGCCAACAGCATAAAGATTACCTAATTCTCCTCTCCATTTATTCTCACCATTTCCATCGAGAATTTGATACCAATACATCTCATTCTCTTTCAAAAAATCCTCTAACAATTCTTCATCGTCATCAAGTGAAATTCCAATCATCACAAAATCATCTTTGCTACCGAATTCTTGATAGACCTCTTTTAGATATGGAATCTCGGGAATGCAAGGACCACACCAGGTTGCCCAAAATTCCAGAAATACATATTTCCCCTTCAAATCAGAAAGAGATATTTCTTTCCCATTAAGATCTACTGCAGTAAATATTGGAGCAGGAGAACCCTCTTTCAAGCTTACTAGGTCATATAAATCTCTTTTTGCAGCATCAACTTCTCGTTCATCAATGTTTATTTCTATAATTCTTTCGAATCTGGAAATTGCTAATTCGGGCTCATCAAAAAACGATAATTCTATCCTAGCCATTTGATAGTTGAGATATGAGATTGTTTCTAAATTGGTAGTGTTTTCATTTTGTAGATAACGATCGGCAAAATCATAAAAATGCTTTGAATCTAGTTGTCTGTTCTTTAATCCAATGCGATACCAATTCGCTAATACTTGCCAACTACTATTGTTTGGTGAGACTCTTTCCAAATATGATTCCATCGTTTCAAGAGAATCAGTATTTAACCAAGCTCCAAATGCTTTTTCTAGTGCCTTTATTCCAATTTCTGTTTCGGGAAACTGATCATACACTCTAGCCATTTTTAATCCTCGATTGATAAAAAGGCTATCAATTGCTTCGGATTCGCCTAAAGCATTTAAGGAATCATAACTTACTCTATAGTTATCTTGAATTCTTTTATAAATAGAATCGGCCGATTCAGATTCTTGAGCTATTAGTGTTAAAGGCATTAATAGCCAGAATGCAGTTACGAATACCCCGTACTTCATGTCTAATTAGTTAATTGAGGATAACTTATAGAAAGTTATGGGAATAAAAAAAGGCTCGAAGTAATAACAACGAGCCTTTATTATTTCATGTAATACTCAGATTAATCAAGCGAGTTCAGGTATTTATAAAACTCACTATCCGTAGATATGATGAGAGATGTTTCTGAATCGATTGTATTTGTATAAGCTTCCATACTCTTGATGAAACTATACAAATCACGAGCAGATGCATTTCGATTATAAGCCGCATTGTAAATTGCTGCAGCCTCTGCATCAGCGCGACCACGAATCGTTTCTGCTTCACGGAATGCCTCAGATTGAATTCTTAGGAGTTCGCGATCTTTCTCACCACTAATTCTAGAAGATTCACCCTGACCTTCAGATCTGAATTTATCAGCGATTCTATTACGCTCTGAAATCATACGCTCATAAACAGTACGACGTACTTCTTCTGCGTAATTGATTCGTTTGAATCTAAAATCAAGAATCTCGATTCCAAGATCTTCAGCTCTTTGGTTAGCCAGCTCAACTATTTGATCCTGGATAGAACCACGACCAACAGAAATTGACTGTAATGAATCTTGTGCAATATCAGCCAGTAGCTCATCTTGTAAAGCTTCACGATTTGTGCTTCTAATTAATTCAACAAGGTCATGACCAGCAACCGCATTTCTTGTTTCACCATCCAAGATATCATCTAAACGTGATTGAGCACCTCGCTCGTTACCTAAACGCTCGAAATACTTTAATGGATCAGTAATTTGCCATCTTGCGTAAGTATCTACAAAGATGAATACTTTGTCTTTGGTAGGTACTTGATTTGGATCACCATCCCACTCTAAATATCTCTTTTCGAAATAGTTTGCAGTATGTAGAAATGGAATTTTCATTTTTAAACCAGGGGTAGTAATTGCATCACCCTGAGGCTCACCAAACTGCGTGATGATTACTTGTTCCTGCTCATTAACAACATAAAAAATCTGACCGGCAAGAAGTGCAACAACACCTAAAATAACCAGTAATAATATTCCTTTAACTTCTTTCATTTTCTTATCTCCTGATTAATTATTCCCTGTTGTTCTTGTTGCGCCATTCATCTGTAATTGAAGCAATGGAATTACAGAATTTCCTTGTTCATCAGTAATGATTTTCTGTCCCATCTGCGGAAGAATTTCTTCCATAGTTTCAAGGAAAATACGTCTCTTCGTCACTTCAGGAGCTTTTATATACTCTTCGTATAAATCATTAAAACGAGAAACCTCACCCTGAGCAGTGTTGACTCTGCTTAAAGCATAACCCTCTGCTTGCTGGATTGTTTGCTCAGCTTCACCGGCTGCACGAGGAATAACACGGTTATAGTCAGCACGAGCCTGATTGATTAACGTCTCACGTTGCTGTTCTGCTTCGTTAACACCATTATATGAAGGTTTTACCGGATCCGGTGGGTTTGCATCTTGGAGTACCACTTGGTCTATTTTGATGCCCATTTCATATTCATTGGTAATATTCTGTAGAATAATCTCCATCTCAGAAGCTACTTCAGCACGACCTACCGTTAATACTTCATCTACTGTTCGATCCCCTACAATCTGACGCATAGCTGCTTCAGAAACATCTCGAAGAGTTTCTTCAACATTTCTCACTTTAAATAAGAAATTGTACGGATTATCAATTCGGAACTGAATTACCCATTCAACATCGGCGAGGTTCAAGTCGCCAGTTAACATAAGTGATTCATCTTCAAAACCTGCTTTTCTATATGTTGTGTTAACTCCAGCCGAGGTTGTACGATATCCAAATTCTTGCTTCAATTGTCGCTGAACAGGGACCAATTGAACCTGATCGATAAATGGAATTTTAAAATTTAATCCTGGTCGAGCTTCAGATACATATTCTCCAAATCGGGTAATTACACCGACCTCTTCGGTTTCAACCGTGAATACAGAGGAGAACGCCGCTGCTACTACCACAAACCCGATAATAATCAGCCTAATATTTTTTGTAATCTTCTCAAACTGCGGAGGCAGATTGAGCTCGAAATTTGGTTCTTGAGCCATATTTGATTGTTTTAATTGTTGATTAGTTATGACTGACCTGATCTAGCCAAAGATCAAGCCAAATAAAACCCTTTGTGCTAAACTGGCAGTGCGGTTACACTTTTAAACAAATTACCGTTGTGTCGTCAGCCAGTTTGAAATTACTATAAGTTTGAACGGTTCGCTTTATTTCTTTTGCGATTTGCTGCGCTGTTAATATTTCGGTATCAATTTGTTCAAGCAATCTTGGTACTTCATCAAATCCAAAGCGTTCACCTTGTTCGTTTTCTGCTTCAGGAAGCCCATCTGAATAAAGCAGAAATATATCGCCCTTTTTAAGTTTAAAACTATGTGCCCCATATTGTACATCCGGTTTAAACCCCAAAGGGAGTTTAGGGTCCGGTGTTTGGATGAAATCTGCAGCACCATTTCTTTTTAAAATAGGTTTACAGTGCCCGGCATTCGCTACAATCATCTGTTTTTCGTTGATATCATAGCGAGCAATGGCACAGGTGATAAATGTCCGTTTGTCGGTTCGATTATAAATAGGTTCTGCCACATCCGTCAAAATTGCATCAGGCATTTCATTCTTCATCTTGGCAAGAAGTAAGCCGCTAGTAAAAACAGCCGGCATTGCTGCCCGCATTGCCTTACCAGAAACATCAACAACCGTCATGGTAAGTGCCGTTGCCTCACCATTCGAATCGTGAGACAATACATAGTCAAAATAATCCCCGCCTACTTCAAATGATGGTAAGAAAAATCCGTAAACATCCAGCCCATTGGCAACAGGAGGATGAATCGGCATCAATTGATATTGGCTATCACGAGCGATTTCAATTTCTTTTTCAAATCGCATTTGTTGTGCCAGGCGAGCCTGATATTCAGGAATATAGTTGCCGACTTCGGATACAGATATTCCATATTTAAATGCTACAATTGCGAAAAATAGTACAGCCAGATGAAATCCACCTTGAATCCAACTTACAAGTGCTAAATCGATACTTGGTGAATTAAGGTAAGGTAAGACTAGAATGACAGTTACAAAAACCCACCAGGCTGTATTAGAAGTGATGATCCCAAATTGTTGATAGGTAAATACGATAATCGCTCCTAATACCAGATATATAATGAAATCATCGAAAAAAGAACCAGGAGTTCCTACTAATCGACCCAAAACTGTTAAGAAAATGGAAGAAAAGAAGATGGCAAAAGCAAGCACGCCCCAATTTTGCTTGATCCAGTGCTTACAGAATCCATATACAAAACCAACTTGAGCAAACCCTATCAACCAGGTAGTTGACCAGGCTGACATATTAATGGTCAATAACCTTGCCTGAATCGATGGTTCAGTAACTCCAAATTGGCTATCAGCCTGAACAAAGAATGTATTTTGAAAGAAAAGCATAACTGCAAACGCACCAAGCAAAATACCACCCACTGCAAATCCATTTATTAGTGCCAATCCATTTTCCCTGACGAAGAATCTTTTCTGCCAAAGAGTATCGACCAGTTCTAGCTGCCCATTGCGCTGCGATCTTGCAAAAGCCTCCCAGCTTATATAAGCCATTGCACCATAGAAACCAACCAAAATACTGGTAAGCAGATTATTCAAAATTATTTGTACGGTAGCTGCACCACCAATAAAGTCACCATATACGCTCCAGTAGAAAATCGTTCTCCACCCTAGATAGCCGAGCGTAAGAACGGTTGCAATAATCATTGCACGACGCCATTCAACTTTTCCATGAAAAATGTTTCTGATACCAACCGTGAAAACCAATAACGAAAGTAGGATAACGCAACCAATAAAGATGTATGCAAATAAATCGAAATCAATTTCTGTAGCAAATGTTAAATCATCCGGTTCTATCTCATACTTTGCCGAAAACGATGCTAATTCATACCCAAATTGTGTAATCTCTTCACCATTAATTGTTATCTCCCGAACTTTCTTTCTAACTGAAAGAGTTAAAAACTCAGGTCCGGCAATATCGCTGTTCTTTGTCCATGTAACAGTAAACTCAGGAGCTCCGGCAGATTCATCTCCAGAGTTTTCTGTGAGAAGAGTTTCAGATTCTACTTCACTATCTAAAGGGGCTATTAATGAATTAGTGGTATAATCGGATAGTGAATAGCCGAATACATCACCAGCAATCTTCTCACTTACAAATTCCGCTGATTCTCCCTGAATAAAGGTTGGATTTGGTCGCCCTTCCCAATGATCAAACCTAATAATATTTCCCTCATTGGATGTTCGAAACCGAACGTGCCCCATCGTATTATATGCTCCACTAGGAGTAATAACCATAGCATTCATAGAATTCTTAGCACCTATAATGCTAACCCAACTTTGAATGTGCCCATTATTTTTATTGAGTTCTGATGGGGTTAAATCAGCATTTACTGAATCTTTGAGTTTACTTAGATATTGGCTGTGCTGCTGATAAATAGTTGCAACCCCAAGTGTATCCGTTGAAAAACCTAATTGCTGAGCAATTAATGCCAGATCGTCTTTTAGCGATGTTGCATCCTGTTGAATGGCACCTTTCGCATTCATATCGATTTGAGGGCGTAGCAGAATAAAAATCACCACCCCTAAACAACCAACCGCAATTAAAATTTTTGTGAGTTTCTGCATTTAATAAGTGCCCAAATTTCCTCTGAAATACTCACTCAACTACGACAAAACCAAATTTTAGTTGCCAAAAAATGTTACAGCAATACTCTTTAAAATTTCAGTTCAAAAACTGTTTTTCCGGGCACTGATTCGCTTACTCTTAATGTACCGTGATGCATACGCATTATTTGTCGGGACAAACTTAATCCTATTCCACTTCCTCCACCAATCTCCATTGACTTACTTGTGGTATAAAATGGAACAAAAATCTTCTCTAAAACTGCTGGTTTAATGCCTGGTCCGTTATCAATCACCTCAATTATTGGACTTCCGTTACCATCTAAATACCCTTTCAGTGTTATTATTGGATTATCAGTCTCTCTCAATGCCTTAAAGGCGTTTTTTACAATATTGATAAGTGCCTGATCGATGAGTTGTGGATCTGCGGTGATTTCAAGAGTATCTGGTTCAACGTTTGTAGTAATTGTAACTCGTTGATTTGCAGCCTCACCTTTCATCAAATTATTGACTCTTAGTAATACTTCATTTACCGTTAGCACTTCAAAAACCGGTTGTGGTAGTTGAGTGATATTACGATACGAGTTTACAAATCGCATTAGGCCAAGACTTCGCTTATTGATTGTCCCAAGAGCATCTTTTACATCATCCAGTGTTTCCTGAGGAATTGGTTCCGGAGCCTCTGAACCAAATACATCACCAGTCAACATAGTATTTACAGTATCACTTAATGATGCTATTGGTGTAATTGAATTCATGATTTCATGAGCTAATACCTGGGTTAAATTCTGCCAGGCTTCCATCTCTTTTTCATCAAGTTCTGAAGTTATATTTTGTAGAGATATCAGCTTATAATTATCGCCTTTCATTCGAAATTCAGTTGCATAAACTGCTAACTGTTTTCTTTGATTTGATATCAATGCATTTATTAAGGTTCGCGAACCACTATTCAAGTTCATAATGCCTTCAAAGAGTGTTTCATCAATATCTTTTAGCTGTTGAACTGATCGCAGAACATTGACATCCAGAAGGCGTTTTGCAGCTGTATTTAATAATTCAATTTCACCATTCTGATTGAAAGAGAATAATCCAATACCAATGTGTTGAACAACCGTTTGTAAATAGCGAAAGCTCTCTTCTCCTTTGGATCGCTCTGACTTAAACTTTTCAATAACATCATTGAAAACCTCACCTAATTCTGCAAAAGTATCTTTCTTCTGAGTACTAAAAAAAGTTTGAGAAAAGTCGTTATAGCTAATTGCCTCGAAAAAACGTTTTAGCTTTGTATTTGTAGTTTCGACAAAGCGGATTAGTGCGATAATTTGTATTACAATTATCAAACCAATAAGGATACTACTTACAATGTAATCCGTTTCACTAAGGATGAAGTAGAGCAAACTAATTGAAACACAGAGTAATAAAACTCTGATAATTACCTGTATCCGAAATCCTTTTATCATTCTAGATTAAAGCCCATATTTTTCTAAACGACGATATAAGGAAGCCCGAGTTAATCCTAATTCTTCTGCAGCTTTTGAAATATTCCCAGTATGCTTTTTCATGGCTTTGCGAAGCACCATTTTTTCAACTTCTTCGAGATTGTAGTCCTCAATATGCATTTGTTCACCAGAATCATCCTGTTTAATCAACATAAAATCTGAAGGTTCAAGCTTATTGCTATCAGATAGTATAATGGCTCGTTCAACAGCATGCTGAAGTTCACGCACATTTCCCGGCCAATGATAATCTAGCAATTTCGAATGTGTTGCATCAGAAACTACTTTCTGATTCTTATGATACTTTTTAGAATACTGTTTTGTGAAATGTTGAACTAATAATGGAATATCATCCTGACGCTCACGTAAAGGTGGCAAATGAATTTCAATTGTATTTATTCGGAACAATAAATCCTGTCTAAAATCACCCGAAGTTACCATATCATTCAAAGATTGATTCGTAGCACATACCAGGCGTATATCAATTGGCTTTGATGTAACGGAACCAACTCTTGTAACTTTTCTACTTTGCAGGACCGTTAGAAGTTTTGACTGCAGTGCAATTGGAATATTTCCAATCTCATCAAGAAATAATGTTCCTTTATTTGCAATTTCAAATCGACCCGCCCGATCCTCTTTTGCATCAGTAAAGGCTCCCTTTACATAACCAAATAGTTCACTTTCGAAAAGGTTCTCTGATATTGAACCCATATCAACATTGATGAAAACATTCTCCCTACGATGAGACCTTCGATGAATAGCTCGTGCAATTAATTCTTTCCCAGTTCCATTTTCACCGAGGATCAACACATTAGCATCAGTAGCTGCTACTTTTTCTATGGTGTTGAACACATCCATCATAGCCGGACTACGACCAATTATCTCTCTGTAATGATGATCAATATCGCTGCTTAATTGTTTCTGCTGATCTTGCAATGCGGCAACCTGACGCCGTGAATGAGTGAGTAGTAATGCAGATGAAACTGTCGCTAAAAGCTTTTCATTTTGCCAAGGTTTAAGAACAAAGTCTGTTGCCCCGGCTTTCACCGCCTTCACGGCTTTATCAATATCACCATATGCTGTAATTAGTATTACGGCTATTGACGGATCAATCTCTTTGATCTTTTCTAACCAAAAAAAGCCTTCTTCACCACTTGATACATCTTCGGTGAAATTCATATCCAGAAGAATCAAATCATAGGACTGATTACGAAGTAAGATTGGTAGCGATTTAGGGTCTTTTTCTGTTTCTACCAGGGCAACATGTTGTTTCAAAAAAAGTCGTGCAGCATGTAAAACATCTCCATCATCGTCAACAACTAATATTCTTGCCTGTTTTAAATCCATAATGGTTGGTTTCTAATTTGTTCGGTCAATAACAAAGACCATACCCAAATCCACGAAATAGTGTATTTGAATTGAATTCAGAATCTCAGTAAAAATAGAATGAAATCAAGTGTTCGAAATCGGACACCTAGTGTATCAAAATGTACAATCAAAAGCCACAAACCTTCTAAAACGTATTGTTTCATGCTCTTTCAACCTTTTGGCACGGGCTTTGACATTAGTGCTTCAACAATAGAAAAATTGAATTAATCCAATATGGACAGACAGTTAAAAAAGAAAACATGGACACCAAAGCGAATAGCTGGAGGGATAGTTGGAGTTACAATAATCGGGTTCTTTATTTATAGTTTTGCATTTACTGATTTCAAATCAACATTAAACGTAGAGCGTGAAAAACTTACCATTGCAACCATAAAAGAAGATTCATTTCAAGAGTTCATTCAAGTTACAGGTTTAGTACAGCCAATAAATACAATCTACTTAGATGCCATCGAAGGTGGTGTTGTAAAAACCGTTCATCTGGAATCAGGAGCATTTGTTCAACCGGGCGATACCATTTTAACCCTATCAAATTCGAATTTACAGTTACAGGTACTGCAGCAGGAAGCCGGCTTATATGATCAAATTAATAATGTTAGAAACTCTCGACTTAACCTCGAACAAAATAGTCTGAATATTAAAAATCAATTAGCCAATGCAGTATACCAAAGAGACGTATTGCGACCTTTATTTGAACGAAATAAAAGTTTATTCGAGCAAGGTTTGATCTCAGTTCAAGATTTTGAAGAGACACGCGAAAATTATGAATATGAGCAAAAGCGTTACGATCTCACTTACGAGTCATTTATTAAAGATTCTCTTCAAACTATTACCCAATTGGAGCAATTGGATGAATCTGAACGAAGAATGTGGCGTAGTTTGGATGCAGTTCAGTCCATTCTTGATAATCTTGTAATTACTGCTCCAATTGAAGGTCAGCTTACAACCATTGAATTACAGCAAGGACAATCCATTAGTCCTAGTGAAAGAGTTGGCCAGGTTGATATGCTCGATAATTTTAAAGTTCGAGTTGGAGTTGATGAATTCCACTTATCTAGAATTTCAACCGGACTTAGAGGTTCATTCGAATTTGCCGGTGAAACTCATTTAATGGAAATCACAAAAGTCTATCCGGTTATCACTAATGGACAATTTCAGGTTGATATGGAGTTTGTTGATGATGCTCCAACTGGAATACGACGTGGACAAAGAACTCGAATTCGACTTGAGTTAGGTGATGCTTCGATGGCACTTCTTCTTGAGAAGGGCGGGTTTTTCCAAACTACAGGTGGCAGTTGGATCTTCCTTGTAAACGAAGACGAAACACAGGCTACGCGAAGAGAAATCCGACTTGGACAACAAAATCCGGAATATTTCGAAGTAGTCTCAGGATTAGCTGCAGGAGATCGAGTCATTATTTCCAGCTACGATACTTTCGGGGAGAATGAAGTCCTTGAATTGAAAGACTAAACAGAATTTTTGAACTAAATAAACCAATCACAAACCATCATGATTAAAGCCAATAACTTACGCAAAGTTTATACTACCGAAGAAGTAGAAACTACAGCACTGAATAACGTTAATGTTGAGATAAAAGAAGGTGAATTTGTCGCCATCATGGGACCATCGGGTTGCGGTAAATCAACCCTATTAAACATCATGGGATTATTGGATAATCCTAGTGAAGGTGAATATCACTTTTTAGGTCATGAAGTATCAAAATACAGTGAAAGAGAGCGTGCACAACTTCGAAAAGGAAACATTGGATTTGTATTTCAGAGCTTCAACTTAATTGATGAATTAACTGTTTTCGAAAATGTTGAATTGCCTCTTCTCTATTTAGGAATGAGTTCCGAAGAGCGAAAGCAAAAAGCTGAAGCCGCTCTTGAAAGAATGAATATGATGCATCGCCGAAATCATTTTCCACAGCAGTTATCTGGTGGTCAACAACAAAGAGTGGCTATTGCCAGAGCTGTAGTAGCAAATGCAAAACTGATTCTTGCCGATGAGCCGACTGGTAACCTTGATTCTGATCATGGTAATGAAGTAATGAAGCTCCTGGAAGAATTGAACGAAGCCGGCACTACCATTGTGATGGTAACTCACTCACCACATGATGCTGATTTCGCTACACGCGTTATCCACTTATTTGACGGTCATGTGGTTACTGAAAACATGAAAGAAGGATTTCATGTGTAAAGCCATTTTGGTTTAAACCATACACTAAACTCTGAAAGATATGTTGAGTAACTACATAAAAATTGCGATCAGAAACCTAAAGCGTCGAAAAATATCGACGGTTATTACAGCAACAGGTTTAATTATCGGAATTACTTCGTTTTTATTCATTCTACAATATGTAGCTTTCGAGTTTAGCGTAAATACTTTCCATAAGAATTCAGACAATATTTATCGAGTAGTTGCTGAATATGAAAATGGAGAAATATCTGACTTCTTACCTCCTGCAATTGCACCGTCTGTTGCTGAGCAAGTTGCAGGTGTTGCCAATGGAACACGCTTCTCAACCGGAATATGCAGTGGGATAATCGAAGTTGAATCTCCTGGTAATTCTGCTCCAGTAACTTTCAGAGAAAGTAGCTGCATGTTTGCTGATGATCAGCTATTTAACATCTTCACTCTTGATTTACTGGAAGGTGTCCCAGATTTGGAAACGCCTGCTAATGCCATTGTCTCAGTTTCATTAGCTAAAAAGTATTTTGGTCGGGAGAATGTAACTGGTGAGGAACTTACGTTTTATAATCAGTTCGGTGATGTAACCTATACTATTGCCGGGGTAATTCGTGATTTGCCTGAAACTTCAAGTGTTGATTTTGACATCCTTCTTTCTTTCAACACGCTAATAAATAATGGAGCAGCATGGTCAGATCCAATGGGTTGGGATAATGGATTCGCCAATCATTTTCTTCTATTAGAAAATGGTGTTAATCCTACTGATATCGCATCGACAGTAAATGACCTTGCTACCTCAGTGAATCCGAACATCAATATTTCCATGATATTGCAGCCATTTGATGAAATTCATTTAGGTGCCGGTTTTAACTATCCCTTACCAACAAGCGGTAGTTTAGTTCAGGTTCTTTTGATATTTGGGGTAGCCATCTTAATCATGGTAATTGGCTGGGCCAACTACATCAATTTATCAACAGCACAGGGATTAGAACGAGCAAAACAAGTTGGAATTCAGCAAACCGCTGGAGCTACTAAGATTCAGTTAATGTCTCAGTTTTTGATGGAGACTTTGCTCTTCACTGCATTCGGTTTAGCAGTTTCTATCGCTTTAGTTGAATTACTACAACCTTACTTCAATCAGCTGATTGATAAACCACTTAGTCTCTCTATCCTTAATCTACAGTTTACATGGATATTCGGCGCATTGTTTTTTGTGATTGGAACAGTTGCAGCCGGTGGCTATGTAGCATTTGTAATGACTTCACTTCGACCAAGTGAAATTTTAAAAGGAGCTAAAGGTTCTTCAGCGAAGGGATTAAGACTTAGAAAGGTCTTGGTAGTTGCGCAATTTGCTATCTCTATTATTCTAATCGTTGTAACAGTCGTTTTTGTAAATCAACTGCAATTCATGCAAGACAAAGACCTTGGTATGGATTTAGAAAATCGTATGGTTGTCCGCGGCCCGAGCATCAATAAAGATGGGCAGAATCAAAGTACAGACGCCTTTAAAGATAAAATTGCAAGCTTTTCTTTTGTAAACCGATTTGCCGGCTCTAATAACGTACCGGGTAATGGTTACAATTTTTCTGCCTCCGGTATTACGGGAGAAAATCCACAACCGGGAGATGAGAAAAAGAGTTTTTCCATGCTGATTATAGATGAAAATTATCTTGATGCGTATAGTATTGAATTGGCTGCCGGTAGAAACTTCAACTCAGAAGCGATTAATGCCGGTTGGAATAGTGATGATTTAATTATCAACGAATCTGCAGCAGAAGAATTTGGCTTTACTTCGGCAGTTGAAGCTTTGGATAACTCAATTATTTGGGGAGAAACCAGATATAGAATCGCGGGGATTGTTAAAGATTATCATCATGCTTCGCTTCAGCAATACATTGAACCTATGATCTTCATCCCAGCAAACTCGAATTCGTACTTCACTATGGAAATGACCGGTTCAAACCTTCAGGAAAATATCGCAGAAGTAAAAGCTACTTACGAAGCATTTTATCCCGGAAACCCTTTTGAGTATTTCTTCATTGAAGATGAATACGACAAACAATATGTAGCTGAACAGAGGTTTAGAAATCTATTTTTGGTATCAGCTGGACTAGCCATATTCATTGCTTGTCTCGGCTTATTTGGTTTGGCTGCATATACTGCTACATCTCGTACTAAAGAAATTGGTGTTAGAAAAGTATTGGGTGCATCAGTAATTGATATTACCCTTTTGCTGACAAGAGAGTTTGTGCTATTAGTGTTGATAGGATTTTTAATAGCAGCCCCAATAGCCTGGTATTTGATGAGCGAATGGCTAAAGAACTTCGCATATACCGTAGAACTCGGTGTGGGAGTATTTCTAGTTGCAGGATTTATCGCTCTGGCAATCGCAGTCGCAACCGTTGCCGGACGTGCGATCCAAGCTGCTACCCTAAACCCGGTAGAAAGTCTAAGAAGTGAATAACAAACAGTAATACAGTTTACAGTTATCAGTGATCATTTTTATTTGATCACTGTCACCTGAATACTGACAACTGAAAAAACTATGTTTCAGAATTATATCAAAATAGCTTTTCGGAATCTTATCAAAAACAAAAGCCAAACTGCCATAAATATTGGCGGGCTTACACTTGGTACCGTTTGTGCCATTGTAATTTTTCTGGTTATTCAATTTGATCTTAGTTTTGATACCTGGCACGAAGACAGCGATCGGATTTATCGCGTAGTTCGAGAAGATTCTGAATTTGGTGAAATTAATCACGATACAGGTGGTCCATTCCCTTTTGCTGAAGCCGTTGAAAATGATATAGCCGGGTTGGAAGAAGTATCCATTGTGCATACAAATTATGCAAATACACCTATCGTTTCATTCATCGAAAATGGCTACACCCAAAGAAAGTTTAAAGAAGATTACGTGGCATTCGTTGAAGAAGAATACTTCAACATTTTAACTTATGAGTGGTTAGCCGGGTCAAAAGAAACTGTTTTCAATAATCCAAATACAGCTGTTATCACAGAATCTTTTGCTCTAAAATTATTTGGCACACCTGATGTACTAGGCAAAGAGCTGACCGTGAATATCGATCACTTTTTGGATTTAACAATCACCGGTATTGTACGAGATATGCCGGATAACTCAGATTTCCCATTTAATGTGATTGGAAATGTGAACTCCCGAATAAGAGATGGTGGTGTTATTGGAAATGACAATTGGGGCGGTACATCAAGTTCAGTTCAAACTTTTGTAAAGCTTCAACCAGGTGTATCACCAGAAGAAATCAATCAACAATTCGACCCATTATTTGCCAAATACAGAAGTCAGGATAGAGCTGATGTCACAGAGTTTTTTCTGCAACCACTTTCTGAAATTCATTTCGACAGTCGGTTCGGCAATTATAATGGTCGAGTGATTGAAAAAAGAACGCTAGCGGCTATGGCTATTATCGGTTTTTTCCTATTAATGACCGCCTGCATCAATTTTATCAATTTGAATACAGCCGTAGCGGTTCGGCGTTCAAAGGAGGTTGGGTTGCGTAAAACTTTAGGTGGTACGCGAACCCAACTTACTTATCATTTTCTCGGAGAAACTGCTTTTGTAACACTTTTATCCATCTTTTTTGGTATCGGAATTTCAGAACTTGCCATACAAGCTCTTGAACCAATAATTGGGATAGCTCCAGATCTAAATCTAGTAGCAAATCCAGAAATCCTGATTTTTCTTACTGGACTATTTGTTTCCATAACGTTTGCAGCCGGATGGTACCCTGCCAGATATTTATCTGGATTTAGCCCAATAGATGCAATCAGAAATACTATTACAGCAAGTTATGGTCAGGGTTTAACACTAAGACGCAGCCTGATTGTTGTTCAATTTACTATTACTCAATTTTTGATCATTGGAACGCTTGTAATCGCCATGCAGATCAATTATTTCAATAACAAGGAACTCGGATTTGAAAAAGAAGCTGTAGTTCATGTAGATGTTCCAACAAGAGATAAAATCACACTTCAGACATTTAAATCTGAACTTCTTAGCAGCTCAGCCATTCAAAATGTTACTTACTCCAATACCGGTACCACACATGGTAATGTTTGGGGTGGTAATTATGTGCTGACTTATGATACAGTTCGCGTGGAAAATGAAGCTGATGTGAAATTTGTTGATGAAGATTTCATCGATACATATGGAATTCAACTTCTGGCAGGTACAAACTTACAGGCATCTGACACTGTAACTTCCTATTTGGTAAATGAATCTCTTGCAAAACAAGCGGGATTTGGAGACAATTATGATGATATAATTGGTACTGAAATTAACTATTGGGGTTTTCAGGCTCCGGTAATTGGAGTTGTTAGTGATTTCAATACTTCATCTCTGCATATGGATGTCAGACCTGTAGTGATTGCAACAAGAACTAACTTTTTTATAAGTGCCATAAAGATAAACACTGAAATGACTGAAGAAGCTTTATCTGCTTTAGAAACAGCTTATGCTGCTGCATTCCCAAATGCAGTTTTTGAATACACTTTTCTAGATGATCATATCGCGCAAATGTATGAGGATGAACAACAAACAGCACAAATTATGAACATCTTCACTGCAATTGCGATCATTATTGGATGTTTAGGTTTATTCGGCCTAGTGAGCTATATGGCAACCACAAGAACCAAGGAAATTGGGGTTAGAAAAGTTCTTGGCGCCAACATTGCTGATATCTTGAAAATTTTCGGTAGTGAATTAGGCTTACTTACAGGAATCTCTTTCTTAATTGCTGCACCGGCTTCCTATTATCTCATGCAACAATGGTTATCTGAGTTTGCATATAAGATCACGCTTGGTTTTGAAATTTTTGCAATGGCCTTTTTAGGTACAGTAATAATTGCAGTTCTCACAGTTGGTTATAAATCAATTAACGCAGCAATTGCAAATCCGGTAGAAAGTCTGAAGAGTGAATAATTGATCTGCTATGCTTAAAAACTATTTGAAGATTGCTTATAGGAGTATAGTTAGAAATAGAATCTATTCATCTATCAATATATTCGGTCTCTCTCTTGGATTGGCTTCATTTATTATAATAGCCCTTTTTGTTCAGTATGAGTTCAGCTATGATTCTTTTCACGACGAATCAGATAATATTTATCGAATTGTTAAGAAAGATCTCAATCAGAATCTTTTAGGAATTAGTGAATCGGCAAGAACATCTGCTCCACTTGATGACGTTCTTAAAAATGATTTTCCTGAAGTTGAGTATGCTACTCAACTAACGAAAGCCAGTTCTTTTATTAGTCATGAAAATGAAGTCTTTCAAGAAAATGGAATTTTTGTTTCTCATCACTTTTTAGAAGTATTTGACTATAAGATTCAGCTCGGAGAAAGTAATTCACCTCTATCAGAACCAAATACCATTGTACTTACTTCTGATCTTGCCCAAAAGTACTTTGGTGATTTAAATCCTATTGGTGAAACAGTTTCAGTTGCACATTCTGGTAGTCATTTTGACGGGCAAAAATTGATGGAAGTAACAGCGGTTATTGAAAACGTACCCGCAAACAGCCATATCGATTTCGATTTCATTGTTTCTGAAAATTCTAGTAACGAACTAGTCCACTATTTAGATAACTGGGCAAGTAACAGTTATCTCACTTATGTAAAACTAAATCCAAACGCTGACATCCAGATATTTTCAGAGAACATTAAATATCTTCAAGATTCATTTTTGCAATCTGAAAATGACGCTTCTTCTAATGGATACTTATCCCCTCAACCTCTCAAAGAAATCCATCTTAAATCTTCTCTTTTTGGTGAGTTTCAATCAAATGGAAATGCAAATTATGTGCTAATCTTCTCATCTCTGGCATTCATTGTTTTAATCATCGCGTGTATAAACTATACAAACTTAGCTACTGCTAGATCTTTTATCAGAGCAAAAGAAGTAGGTGTAAGAAAAGCCATTGGTGCAGTTCGAAAACAGTTAATAGCCCAATTTTTGAGTGAGTCAGTGATTTTTTCTGCTACTTCTTTTTTTATTGCACTAGCTCTCGTACAACTGTTTCTTCCAGTATTTAATGAATTAGCAGGAAGAGAAATCTCACTAAATTTTCAGGAGAATTACCTATTCCTTGTCGGATTATTTGGAGTTAGTATTCTTGTTGGCATTCTATCCGGTTCTTTTCCTGCTTTTAAAATGTCAACTGTAAATACAATCAAAGTTCTAAAGGGAATTAAATCGGTTGAAGGTAGAAAGTCGAACTGGAGAAATGCACTGGTGATAAGTCAATTTGCTGCGGCATGCTTTCTGATTATTGCTACAATTACAGTTGTTCAACAGCTAAACTTTATCCAAAACTCAAACACCGGCTTAGATCGAGATCAAGTAATTTCAATTCAAGTAAAGGATCGAAATTTATATGAACGATACCATACACTAAAAGCTGTTCTTGAAAATAGAAGTGATATTGTTTTAGTCTCAGCTTCACAAAATAAACCAATTGATATTAATTCCAGCTCACCATTAACTAGTTGGGAAGGTGCACAAGAAGAGAGTAGGATATCCGTTTATCGCTCTGCTATTCAGCATGATTACATTGATATTTTTGATCTGGAAATTGTAGAAGGAAGAAACTTTTCTGAAGACTTCTCTTCTGATATTAGTGAAGGCATGATCATCAATGAGACTTTGAAAAATCAATTAGGCTGGACAGAAGCGGTAGGTAAAGAATTCAATTTTAGAGGAAGGGAAGCAAGAATAACCGGTGTTGTTAAAGACTTTCATTACTCCAGTTTCCGTAATGAGATTGCACCACTCGCATTGTATTTAGAATCTGATTGGTGGTTTCCCTATCAACATATCTTTGTAAGAGTATCCACTGAAAATATTCAGGAAACGCTCTCTTTCCTTGAATCTACCTGGACAGATTTCTCACCGGACTATCCCTTCGAGTATCAATTTCTAGATGAGTCCTATAATGCTTTATATCAAGCTGAAATTAGATTGAGTACCATCATTAATTACTTCACTTTCCTGGCGATATTTCTGGCTTGCCTAGGCGTTTTTGGTCTTGCAGCATTTACTGCCTCTCAAAGAAAGAAGGAAATTGGAATCCGAAAAATTTTGGGGGCCGGGATTTCAAATATTCTAACCCTCCTCGCAAAGGATTATATGAAGCCAGTGATAATTGGGTTTTTACTCGCATCACCAATCTCCTGGATTTTGATGAATATCTGGTTAAAAGACTTTGTGTATCGAATCGAAATCGGTTTACTACCTTTTCTCGCAGCTGGATTAGGAATTTTACTATTAACTGTTTTAACAGTTGGTAGCCAATCTTTGAAAGTAGCATTATCTAATCCTGCTGATAGTATTAATTCTGATTAATTCGACTGTTCGAAATCGAACATAATCTGAATCAAAGTGAACACTAATCCCACAAAAATATGGGTTAATAAGCCTTTTTAAGGCAATTATTGATTTTGGTATGGTTATTGAAAACTTAAAGATATAATTGACAGTTGTAGAATATGTTTAAGAATTACTTCAAAATCGGGTTCCGAAATCTACTTAAAAACAAAACGTTCGCGTTTATTAATATTTCTGGTTTAGTAATTGGGATAACTACCTGCCTTCTTATAGGGTTGTATATACACTTTGAATTCAGCTATGATGACCATTTTGAAGATGCCGACAATTTGTACAGAATAGCTTGGTGGTCGGATAATCCACAAACTCGAACCCCTCATCCAATGGCTCTGGCAATGGTGAGGGATTTCCCCGAAGTAATCGATGCTACTTCACTTTCACCTATTTGGGGACCCGGATTGACAATTCCGACATTCTCAGTAGAGTATGAAGACAAAAGATTCGATGAAACCGGTTTCTTTTCCGCTGATTCAACCTTTTTTGAAATCTTTTCTTTTGATCTTGAATTAGGTGATAAGACCATTGCATTAACGCAACCGGGTGGAGTTGTCATTACCAGAAAAATGGCTGATAAATACTTTATAAGTGAAAATCCTCTTGGTAAAACAATACGGCTGAATGATCGATTTGATCTTGAGGTAACTGGTGTAATTCAAAATGTTCCTAAAAACACACATTTCGAGTTTGATTTTCTAATCTCTTACGTAACTCTAAAGCAAGGTGAAACCGGAGAATATTATACATGGGCGGATTTTGGTCATTTCAATTATCTAAAACTTCGTGATGGTACTGATATTGATGAACTCGAGGCTAAACTACCGGCTTGGTCTCGGCAATTTATTGAATGGTCAGACGAAGATATGTCTGCATTTAATAGAGGCAGTATTGGGTTTTATCTTCAAAATGTACCTGATATACATTTACACTCAAATATCAGATGGGAACTGAAAGCTAATAACAGTATTACGTACATATATCTATTTTTAGGTGCAGCTATTTTTATCATGATTATTGCGTGCATCAATTTCATAAATCTTTCGACTGCAAGATCATTGACCCGGGCAAAAGAAGTTGGTTTAAGAAAAACTATTGGTGCTTTAAAATCCCAACTCACATTTCAGTTCCTCGTTGAATCCATAATTCTTTGCTTTTTAGCAGTAGTAATAAGTCTGTTCATTTTAGAGTTAGTATTCCCTGCTTTTAATTCATTCGCTGGAATTGAGCAAAACCTTCCATTACATAGTCCTGTATTTATTACTTCAACTATACTACTCACTTTATTATTGGGTGGATTAGCAGGAATATATCCGGCTTTCATTTTATCAAAATTTCAACCTACAAAAGTCCTAAAAGGAACTTTCTCGAGATCTACAGACGGTCTTTGGGTTCGTAAAGGTTTAGTTATTCTGCAGTTCTCAGTTTCTACAATACTCATTGCGGGCACTCTAATCATTTTTCAACAGTTAGATTTTATCAAAAACAAAGATCTTGGTTTCGAAAGAGAACAGATCGCTGTAATACCTATTCGAAGTGCAGAAACTCGAGAGCGATTTGATGCATTAAAAGATGAGTTACTGAAAATCCCATCTGTAAATATGGTTTCGGCTTCATCCAATATTCCAGGTGGCACATTTAACCAACAAGATGTACAACGAAATAGTAATGCACCTAGAATTGTAATGTCGGAATTGCAAGCAGATTATGATTTCTTTTCAACATTGGGAATTGAAATAGCTGAAGGAAGAAGTTTTTCAAGAGATTATTCAGAAGACAATGGCGAAACTTTTATAATTAATGAATCAGCTGCTGCCCAATTAGAATTGGATGCTCCTATTGGTGAAGAAATACTATTTATTGATGATGAAAATACAATAACCGGAAATGTAGTTGGAGTGATATCTGATTTCCATTTTCAGAGTCTCCATGAAGTCATACAACCTTTAATAATTCAAGTACGTCCAGATCAGTATAATTATCTTTATATAAATTTCAATTCAAAGAACACGAATCAACTACTGGCTGAAATTGAAAACATCTGGTACAGTTTTGATCCTTTATTTGAATTTGATTATTCATTCCTCAGCTCTGAGTTCGAAGCCAATTATAATCGAGAAGAAAAAGCAGGTGACCTACTTTTATTATTTTCACTGCTTTCAATTTTAATTGCCACAATGGGTCTTTTTGGCCTTACAAGCTTTTCTGTTCAAAGCAGGATTAAAGAAATCGGTATTCGAAAAATTTTGGGTGCAAATACAAGGGGAATTATCTCCTTATTCACGAAAGATCTCCTGAAACTATTGTCACTGTCCTTTTTAATTTCTATCCCGATTACTGTATTCATTATGCAATTATGGCTACAGGACTTTGCATATAAAACCCCAATTACTCCTTTAGTTTTCTTAGCTACCATACTTTTAGTTACAATAACAGCTCAATGCTCTGTTACAGGAATAACTATTAAAGCTGCTCTGGAAAATCCTGTAAATAGCCTTAAATCGGATTAATTCGACTGTTCGAAATCGAACACAGTTTGTATCAAATCGGACATTATTTAACATGAATTATCTGAATTAAGGCAAATAAGTAAGGTTTAAGGTTTTTGGTACAGTTATTGAAAACCGTTGTTAAACAACTAATTCGGCTGAGTACAAATGTTTAAGAATTACCTAAAAATCGCATTTCGAAATCTGGCAAAAAACCCAAGCTATTCTTTCATCAATATCTTTGGACTAGCACTAGGTATTACAGCTTTTGTTCTAATTCTGATGTTCATTAGATATGAGTTGAGTTATGATGATTATCATGAGGATGCTGATCGTATTTATCGAGTATCACGTGAATGGAAAAACCAGGATGGTGAAACTAGTCTACATTTGGGTCAGATTGCACCGCCATTCAAATATAGGTTTGAAGAAGAATTTGGGGAAAAAGTAGATGAAGTAGTACGAGTATTCAATGTAAGTCCGACTATAAAAGTAGATGACAATAGTTTTGTAGAGGAAAGATTTTACTTTTCTGATCCAAATATCTTTAATGTGTTTTCTTGGGAGATTATTGCAGGAAATCCTGAAGCAGGCTTAACCAACCCTGATGGCTTAGTTATTAATGAGTCTACAGCAATGAAATATTTTGGAAGAGTAGATGTAATTGGCGAAGCAATGGATTTCTCTCTTTTTGGTTCTGAAGCTGTACTTCAGGTTTCAGCAGTGGTGCAAGACATACCAGAAAATTCTCATTTTCAGTTTGATTTGATAGGATCAATGTTCCCGGTGATTGATTTTCTTGGAGGTCCGGATGAATTTGATCAAGCATATGGTAGAAATATGTTTGCCACATATATGCTTTTAGCCGAAAATACTGATCCTGATGATATACAAGCCGGAATGCCTGCAATTATTGATAAAGTATTTCCTCAAGAACAATTCAATATGGACTTCCCAGCATCAGAAGTTATGAAGCTTCATATGATGCCTGTAACTGATATCCATCTCCATTCAAATCTTGATTCAGAGCTCGAGCCTAATGGTAACATCGAATATATCTACATTTTCACAGCCGTTGCTCTATTCATCTTATTCATAGCCTGTATCAATTTTATGAACCTTTCTACAGCTCGTTCTGCCAAGCGTGCTAATGAAGTCGGCGTTCGAAAAGTAATGGGTGCATATCGAAGTTCATTAATTCGACAGTTTATTGGTGAGTCTTTCCTAATCGCATTAATCGCTCTTATTATCTCAATTCTCTTTGTTGAGCTACTTTTACCATATTTCAATGACTTCATTGACAAAAGTCTAGTCTTTGAATTCCTAAGTTTAGATTGGCTATTCACGTTAGTTGGAATCATTTTAGTAATTGGAATCATTGCAGGTAGCTATCCAGCATTAGTGCTTTCAAGTTTCCAACCGGCTACAGTTTTAAAAGGATCATTTAAAGCAAAGAATTCACATCAGGTTTTTCGCTCGACACTAGTAGTTGTTCAGTTTACAATTTCAATAGGTCTAATAGTTAGTATGGGTGTTGTTTACAACCAACTCAACTTTATCCAGAATAAAGACCTTGGTTTAGATAAAGAAAATGTAGCTATCGTCTCATCAAGTCCGGCCATTGCAATGAATTATGTTGATATCAAGGAAAGACTTATTGCTCAACCTGGAATCTTAGATGTATCCATGCAAAGTCGAGTTCCGTCCGGTCGTTTACTTGATTCTCAAGGAGGTTCTTATGAATTAAATGATGAACTCATTGACCTGGATTTCCGGGTTGCCGATGTCCATGTAAGTCATAATTATCTTGAGCTGTTCGGTGTGGAAATGGTATCAGGTAGAAATTTTGATATTGAATTAGCTAGTGATTCAAGCCAGGCATTCATATTGAATGAGTCGGCAATAACAAGAATGGGATTTGCAAATCCTGATCAAGCTATAGGATCCGTTTTCAACTATGGTGGCAGACAGGGATTTATTATAGGTGTAGTTGAGGACTTTCATTTTGAATCCCTTCATCAAAGTATTGCTCCTATTGTATTCATGATTTCACAAGATCGAAATTATAATGTAGCAGTTCGTTTTGCTCCAACAAACAAAGACGAAGCACTGGCGTTTGTTGAAGAACAATGGAGCATATTTATGCCTGATACCCCTTTCGATTACAATTTAATTTCAGACTTTTATGATCAGCTTTATACTGCTGAACAACAACTCGCAAAAATCTTCAGCTACTTTGCCTTACTTGCAATAATTATTGCAATACTAGGTCTTTTCGGACTTTCATCATTCACTATTCAGCAAAGAATCAAGGAAATTGGAATTCGAAAAGTACTCGGTGCTTCAGTGAGTCAGCTTGTAACTTTGATGTCAACGAGTTTTGCCAAACTAATCTTATTTGCATTCTTACTCGCAACTCCGATCGTTTGGTATGGAATGGATAAATGGCTGGATTCATTTGCCTACCAGGCTGGTATCAATCCTTTGATTTTCGTTGCCGGTGGAGTAATCGCTATGGTAATTGCTCTTCTAACCATCAGCTTTCAGGCGATCAAAGCTGCTCTGGCTAATCCTGTACATAGCTTAAAATCAGAATAATCAATTTTTTCTGTAACCTATTGAAATTTTTGACGTGCTAATCTCCAGTATATAACTACTGGAGATTATGTTTAAGAATTATTTTACTACTGCTTTTAGAGGTTTTCGACGTCACAAAAGTTCATTCTTTATCAACCTTACTGGCTTATCCATTGGGTTAACCTGTAGCTTCCTAATTGTTCTATGGGTACTTGATGAATTGAAAATGGATCAATATCACACGGATATTGAACAGATATATCAAGTGATGGAACATCAGTCTTACTCTGGTGAGGTAATGACAACCCTTTCCACTCCCGGAATTTTAGCCAGAAACCTCAAAAAGGATTTTCCTGAATTTGAGTTCACCTCCACCTATACATGGAATAATGATTACCTGTTTTCTAAAGACAATCAAACTTTTCGGGAAGATGGCTTATACGTTGAAAACGATTTCTTTCACATTCTAGATATTGAGTTGATTTATGGAAACCGAGATGAACTTTTAACAAACCCTAATACCATTGTTTTATCAGAAACTATGGCCAAGAAGTATTTTGGGGATAGAAATCCGGTTGGTGAAGGGATCACATTTAATAATCACGAAGAGCTTACTATTACAGGAGTCTATCGAGACATGCCTTCATATTCAAGCTTCCAGTTTGACTGTTTATTACGATATGATGATTGGCTCGAGGAAAGCACTTGGGCCGCTGAGTGGGGAAATAACGGACCAAGAACAATTGCAAAGCTAACTCCAGGTGTTAATCCTGATGACTTAAGCGATAAAATTGCTGACTACATCAAATCGCAGGGAGTAGAAGATTCTCACATCGAGCTTTTTGTTTACCCCTTTGCTGATCGTTATTTGTACGGCTCATTTGAAAACAAAGTAGTTGTTGGTGGTAGAATTGAATATGTACGACTATTTAGTATTGTAGCAATATTTATTCTTCTGATTGCTTGCATTAATTTCATGAATTTAAGTACTGCAAAAGCAGCGAAAAGAGCCAAAGAAGTTGGTATTAGAAAATCTATTGGTGCTAGTCAGGGTTCATTAATTGGTCAGTTCCTCGGCGAATCGATGATCATTAGCTTTTTTGCCTTATTCGTATCAATTATTTCGGTTGAATTATTCCTACCCATTTTTAACGATTTGACAGATAAAGCGATTTCTGTGAATTATGGTGACCCATTCTTATTGGGCCTTTTTCTTGGTACAGTGATTTTAACAGGGCTCGTTTCAGGGAGTTATCCGGCGTTTTACTTGTCATCACTGGAAGCAGTTAAGACATTAAAAGGGTCATTAAAATCATCCTGGAAAGAAGCCTTTGCAAGGAAAGGATTGGTGGTTTTCCAGTTTAGTCTGTCAATAATTCTCATTGTCTCAACTCTAATAATTTATCGCCAGATTCAGTTTACACAGAACAAGAATCTAGGTTATAACAAAGAAAATCTGATTTACTTTGCATCTGAGGGCCCGGTGGGAGAACAATGGGAAACGGTTAAGGATCAAATTGAAAAAATACCAGGTGTGATTAGTGTGTCCAGGTCTTCACATTCATTTCTGGGACAAAACAATAATACTATGGGACTGGAATGGGAAGGAAAAGATCCAGATACACGAATCCTGTTCGAAAATATTGGTATGGACTATGGCTTGATAGAAACTATGGGCATTGAAATAATTGATGGTCGAACCCTATCTCCTGAATTTGGCAATGATTCAACGAAAATTATTTTCAATGAAACGGCCATCGCAGTAATGGGATTAGAAAACCCCGTTGGGAAAACAATCACTCTCTGGGAAGATGATATGGAAATTGTAGGCGTTGCTAAAGACTTCCATTTCCAAAGTTTCCGAACTGAAGTAAATCCGGCTTTCTTCCGATTAGTTGATTGGAGTTGGAGATCGTATGTAAGAATCGAATCAGAAAATATTTCAAGTACTCTTAGCCAGATCGAGGCTGTTTACAAGCAATTTAATACAGATTACCCCTTCGATTATAGATTTATGGACGAACAGTATGCTAACCTATATCAGGCAGAAATGCGTGTTGGTGCCTTAGCCAGATACTTTGCTTTTATTGCCATATTCATTTCTTGTCTTGGCTTATTTGGGCTTTCTGCATTCACAGCCGAACAAAGATCAAAAGAAATAGGTGTTAGAAAAGTACTTGGTGCATCAGTAAGAAGTCTGGTCATGCTTTTATCTACCGACTTCACAAAGTTAGTCTTGATCTCCATTGCAATATCAATCCCGATATCCTGGTATCTGATGCAACAATGGATGGCGGATTTTGCATACAGTTCCGGTCTCGAATGGTGGGTATTTATACTTGCTGGTTTAACTGCTCTAATTATTGCCTGGGTAACCGTAAGCTGGCAATCGATTAAAGCTGCATTAATCAATCCTGTAAAGAGCCTGAAAAGTGGAGAATAACACTGTTCGATAACGAACACCCAGTGTACCAAAACGTACAAAAAAAACCGCCAAATCGATGATTATAGTCTAATTTGAGCGGTTTTTTGCTTTTGGTATAGTTGTTGACGAGCAGAAAGTACCGAATCAATCAACGGGTACTGTTATGTTTTCAAATTACCTCAAAATCGCATTTAGAAATTTAGTCAAAAACAAAGGGTATGCATTTATAAATACAGCCGGACTTTCAGTTGGAATGGGTATTTGTTTATTTCTGGTGCTCATTACTCAGTATGCACTAAATTATGATAAGGTCCATGAAAACTCCGATCGAATATATCGTTTAGCTGATGTTATAAAACAAGAGAATGGCCAAATATTAGATGTAGCTATCACGCCTAGTCCGTGGGGGCAAGCAATGGCCGAAAACTTTGAAGAAATAGAGGCCTCAGTCCGATTTTTAGGAGCGGGTGCTGCTGTACGATATGGTGAAGTTGCAATGCGTCAAGGTGTGACTTATGTAGACGCCCCTGTATTTGACGTTTTTACTTACCCTTTTAAATTTGGTAATCCTCAGGGGGCACTTGAGCGTCCAAATACCATTGTACTCACAGAAGAAATGTCTGATCGGTTCTTTGATGAACAAAATCCGGTTGGTGAGATTCTTCTTTTAGACGATGTTCCTTATGAAATTACAGGTGTACTTCAAAAAAGAAATCCTAGCTATTCCTGGTATTTTAATTCATTAGCTAGTTTTTCATCTGTAACTGAAGATAAATATGCAGACCTCAATAATTGGACATCTCATAATCTGTATACCTATTTATTGCTTCAGGAAGATGCCGATATTGATGCTTTAGAATCCAAGTTCAATGATTTTATTGCAACTAATGTAGGCGAAAATTTTGCATCCAGATACTTCCCTCATCTTCAAAATCTTGAAAGTATTTTCCTCTATTCAGATTTATTTGCTGAACATGGTGAGACTCTGGAATTATCCTATATCTATATTTTTGGTGCATTAGGTCTGCTAATTCTTCTAATCGCGTGTATCAATTTCATAAACCTTGCCACAGCTCAGGGTTTGAAGCGAGCCAAAGAAGTTGGAGTTCGTAAAGTGATGGGAGCGTTCAAAGGGCAACTCATTTTTCAATTCCTTGCTGAAGCATTCATACTGGCTACAGTGGGAGTCTTGATTAGCCTGGTTTTTGTTGAACTCGCACTCCCATGGTTCAACGCACTTACTGAATGGGAAGTGAATACCAACTATATTAATAACTACTTCTACATCTTTGCGGTACTTTTCATCGTAGTTTTTGTAGGATTTTTAGCAGGTGGTTATCCGGCATTTATACTTTCCTCATATACTCCATCAGCAGTACTCAAAGGTGATAATGCACCAAAATCAGGAAGTTCAATTCTTAAAACCAGTCTGGTAGTTACCCAGTTTACAGTGGCAATCTTTATGATCATAAGTACGATATCTGTGAGTGATCAAATCGATTATTTAAAAAACAAAAATCTTGGCTTTAATCAGCATGATTTAGTTGTTGCCGGAATTCCATCAGACATTGGACTGAATGATCATCAGACTCTGAGAAATGAATTATCACGAATTACCGGAGTTAAAGAAGTTTCTATGATGTCAAACATCCCAGGTGGAAGTGCAGGGTCAAGAATGAACTACTATCCTGAAGGTGAGTCTCCTGAAAGTGGAAGAATTATGAATACTTATTTTGTGGATGAATATTTTATCAGTCAGTTTGAACTCAACTTGTTAAGTGGACGTGATTTTAGCTCCGAATTCGCATTTGATACATCTCAATCCGTTATAATTAACCAATCTGCTGCTCGAGCTCTTGGTTTCGATAATCCAATAGGAAAAACCCTACACCGACAGTTCATGGATATAGAAAGCGAATCTTTCACCATTATTGGATTGGTTGAGGATTTCCATTTTGATGATCTCCGTGAATCAATCAATCCTCTTGTCATAAGAAATAACCCTAGTAGCTTTGGCAACTTAACTATACGCTTTCAAACCGCTGACCTTGAAGGTACTATCGTTCAGCTGGAGGAAACATTATCTTCACTTAATGAAGGGCTTCCCGTTTGGTATTATTTTTTGGAAGATGCTATTGTAACCGAATATGATACCGAAGAAATTATCGGCGAGATGCTCACATATTTTACTTATTTAACCATCTTAATTGCCTGTTTAGGCTTATTAGGATTGGTTTCCTTTACTATCATAAACAAGCAAAAAGAAATTGGAATTCGGAAAGTATTAGGAGCCTCAGTACAAAATATAGTTCAGAATATTTCCTTCCAGTTTATAAAGTTAGTTTTGATTGGATTCTTAATTGGATCACCGCTAGCTTATTTTCTAATTCAAATGTGGTTAGACAGCTTTGCTTATAGCAATGCACCCGGGTTTTTCACATTTTTATTTGCCGGACTCTCAATATTTGGAATCACGCTGTTTACTATTGGCTATCAAACAATCAGAGCGGCACTTACCAACCCGGTAGAAAGTTTAAAAAGTGAATAAATACTATGATCAAACTTAGAGACATCGATCGTTTTTTAGAGAAGAAATTTCAACGCACTTTCATATTAAAAGGTGTAGATCTTGATATTAATGAAGGGGAATTTGTTTCAATAATGGGACCAAGTGGTGCGGGTAAATCCACTTTATTAAATATTCTGGGATTTTTAGATGATGCAAATTCCGGCGAATACTATTTCCTAGATGAACCTGTACATAATTTGAATGAGCGTCAAAAGGCTAATTATCACAAGTCTCACATCGGGTTTGTGTTTCAGGCTTATCACTTGATCGATGAACTCACTGTTTATGAAAACATCGAAATGCCACTGCTCTATCGAAAAGTTAAATCGAGTGAACGAAAAAGTATGGTGGCCGATATGCTTGATCGATTTAATATCGTTGCCAAGAAAGACCTTTTCCCTCATCAATTATCGGGTGGGCAGCAGCAATTAGTTGGTGTTGCGCGGGCTCTTATTGGAAAACCAAAACTTATTCTGGCGGATGAACCAACTGGAAATCTCCATTCCGATCAAGCCAAAGAAATCATGCAATTATTCCAGCAGATGAATCAAGATGATGGAGTGACTATTGTTCAGGTAACACACTCTGAAGTTATGGCAGAATATGGAAATCGAATCATAAATATGAGAGATGGTATGCTGGTCGATGCCGATCCTTATCACACTAAAGAAACAAGTGAGGTGTAATATGCAAAATGTAAAAGTACAATTTACTATCCCGAATGTAGACAAGGTTGCTAACCTTGATATATATGTAAACGGAGAGCAACGAAATCTTAGGTTTCGCGTTGAAACATTCGATTGGGATGCCGAAAGCGGTAGTACCGAAGACTTAGTAAGCGTATTAAGAGATCGAATTTTAAATTATGATTCTGAATGGGAACTTTATCACATTGGTACACCATTTGAAGATAGCATACCTGTTACCTTCCGTTTTAAATCTCAAAATGAAGTCAAACTTCCTGAAGCTTAATTATTTCTTGCTGCTTTTTTGGTTGCCTGCAATTACTATTGCTCAGCCTTCCTTTGATGATGAAATTAGTTCTTCAAATAGTTTAGAGAACATTTTTGCTGAGGCAGAATCGATTAATTCACTTCGAAGCCTGATAATTCAGCAACATGGTGAAATTATTAGCGAGCGGTTCTTCAAAGGGAGATCGAGGAGTCAGGCTTTTAATATTAAATCTGCTTCTAAAAGTATTATAGGTTTACTTACTGGAATTGCCGTCGAAGAAGGATTTATCTCTTCGGTTGAAGAGCCTATCTCTACCTACTTCCCGGATTATTTTGCTGAAAATCCTGATCCCAAAAAAGAATCTATCACTGTAAGAAATTTGCTAAGTATGCAGGCCGGTTTGCGCTCAACAAGTTCCGGTAATTATGGCGCCTGGGTGATAAGTAAAAACTGGGTTGAACATGCACTTGATCAGGATTTTGTAACTGATATTGATGGAAGGATGGTTTATTCAACAGGAACTTCGCATTTACTTTCTGTCATCATAACAAAAGCGACAGGGATGTCGACCAAAGCTTTTGCAGAGAAATATCTTTTTAACCCATTAGGCATTGAAGTTGGTGGTTGGGACAGAGATCCACAAGGTTATTATATGGGAGGTAATAATATGGCATTGAGACCTTCAGACCTTCTGAAAATTGGTGAAATGCTGATTAATGACGGAGTTTGGGAAGGCAAACAAATTATTTCTAAAGACTGGATCACTGATTCCTTCAAAACCTATACATATAGCAACTACAATCCGTATGGGTATGGCTATCAGTGGTGGAATAAAGCAACAGCCGGTTATACCACATTTTTTGCCTGGGGTCATGGTGGCCAATACATAATGATGATTCCGGAATTGAACGCTGTTGTTGTAATGACTTCATCAGTAACAAATGCTAGTCGCCGAAGAACCTACAAAAGACCCGTTTTTGTACTTCTAGAAGATCATATTATTCCATTCTTAGAACAGTCTTACCCTTGAATTAATCGGCACATCTTCTATATTGTAACAAGGTGATCGAACCTTTAAGCTTTTAAAATCGCGAGGTACAATACCATGCTCAGACTGCGATTTTTATTTCTAGTTTTATTCAGTTTCGCATTCTCCAGTGCTATTTCGGCCCAACAAAGCGATTCTGTAAATACTGTTACGGTCATAACTATTAAAGGGGCAATTGGACCTACAGTAACTTCATATATAGAAAGAGGATTAAATCATGCTCAAGATGAAGCTCATGAGGCTTTAATTGTAGAATTAGATACTCCCGGTGGTTTGCTTACCTCCACACAAGAAATAGTTCAACTCATGCTAGCTTCAGAATTGCCGATAGCTGTTTATGTTTCTCCGGAAGGTGCAAATGCAGGTAGCGCCGGAACTTTTATTACACTTGCTGCTCATGTTGCAGCAATGTCTCCTACAACAACTATTGGAGCCGCATCGCCCGTTTCTATGCAAGGTGGGCAAATGGATTCAGTGATGCAGAAAAAAATCTTCAGTTATTCAGAAAACTTCATTCAAAATATTGCTGAAAAAAGAGGAAGAAATGCTGATTGGGCAATTTCTGCAGTACATGATGGAGAAGCACTCACCGAGAAAGAAGCGCTCGAATTAAATGTGATTGATATTATAGCAACTGATCTGAATGATTTACTCCTTCAAATGGATGGTCTTGAATTCGAAGGAGAAGCATTACAAACGCAAAACGCTGCTATTAAAAGACTTGATAAAAGTCTTGCTGAAAAGTTTTTCAGCTTCATCCTCCTGCCGGAAATCATGCTGATACTTACTCTTATTGCCATATACGGCATTGTAGGTGAAGTCACCAATCCGGGTGCCATTATTCCGGGAGTAGCGGGAGTTATTGCATTAATTCTATTACTCTACGGTGTTGCATCCATGCCAATCAATATTGCTGGTTTCATTTTGATTGGATTCGCAATCGCACTTTTTGTGGCAGAAGCATTTACACCATCATTTGGAATACTAATTACAGGTGGGGCCATTTCTTTTTTCCTTGGTGCCTTGATGCTTTTTCAGGATTTACCTGAAAACATGCAGATTTCTTGGTACTGGTTGGTCCCGGCAACCTTACTCACTGTGCTTTTCTTCAGTGTAATTGCTACAGCAGGGATAAGAGCACAATTCAGTCCGCATAGATCCGGATTGGAATCTCATATTGGGAAAAGAGCAAAAGTTGTCGATTCTATTAACCACGAATCTGGTAGAATTGATTTTGCCGGCGAATACTGGAATGCTCGTAGCGAGAGTAAAATTAAAGAAGGTGATTGGTGTGAAATCGTAGGCTTTAAAGGTCTCACCTGTTATGTAAAACCCCTAACCAAAGATATCTGACATTATGGAAGCTTATGTAAATTCTCTCACAGTTTGGACAGTTACAATTGTTGTCTTTTTGGTGCTGATCATCCCGCAGATGTTCAAAATCTTACGCGAGTATGAACGTGGAGTAGTATTTAGGTTAGGTAAATTTTATAAGACAAAAGGCCCTGGACTTATCTTCCTAATCCCATTCATTGATCGAATAGAACGAGTTGATCTTCGGGTTTTAACCATCAATGTTGACAAACAGGAAGTTATAACCAAAGACAACGTTACAGTTAATGTTGATGCAATTACTTTCTTCAGAGTAGTTGATGCAGAGACTGCCATCATTCAGGTGGAACAATATATACATGCAACTTCGATGCTAGCTCAAACAACATTAAGAAGCATTGTTGGGCAAAATGAACTTGATGAGCTACTTGCAAATCGGGAGAAAGTCAATAAGAATATTCAGGAAATCATTGATCGCCAAACGGATCCATGGGGAATCAAAGTTGTTTCAGTGGAAGTACGCGATGTCGTTTTACCGGAGAATATGAAGCGTGCTATGGCTCGGCAAGCAGAAACCGAAAGAGATCGAAGAGCAAAAATTATTAATGCCGAAGGTGAATTCCAGGCAGCTGAACGCCTTGTGGAAGCTGCGAAGAAAATGGAGGTTGCACCTACTGCACTTCAATTACGTTTTCTTCAAACTATGAGTGAAATAAGCGAAGAAAACTCAACTTTTGCTTTCTTCCCAATACCAATGGATTTTCTTGAAGCATTTAAGAAAATGGCTACACCTGATTCCAATAACTCAGGAGAAATCAAAGATTCATAATCGGTTTCTTTTTTTAACCGCTAATTTCCTTCTTACATTTATCCCTAAAAAGAAATTGGCATCATGAAAGCACTCCGCATTTTATTTTTAAGTGTTTTATTCGTTGGATATTCTGCAGTTGGTTATTCTTTTCAAAGTGAAGAGCAAGGAGTAAATACCCAATACCTTTCAAACCCACAACGGGCTGTTCATACATTCATGCACTGGCAACAAACAGGACATCAAAATCTGGATTTGATAGTTCTGCCCATGAAATTAGCTGATGATGCTTCAAAGGAAGAACAACAGGAATTGGCAATTCAACTGAAGAAAGTTCTTGATGCCCGTGGTTTACTAATTGATTATGACACTATACCAAATGATCCTAATTATGCAGATAGTTTAAGCGGATTAAATCATTATATCCTTTTTGATCAGCTACCTGAGGTTTATCTAATAAAATCGGGTGATGATTGGGTTTTTGCCGAAGCTACAATTGAAAAAATTCCAGGTTTATATCGTGCTACATTTTCCACTTTTATTGCCGCTGTTTTAGATCAGTTACCGGAATGGACATTAAATGAATGGTTAGGAATTGCATTATGGCAATATACCGCACTGTTTCTTTGGGTTTTAATTGGATTGATATTGCGCCGAATTTTCGAATTCGTACTTGATAACTACATTCGAAAAATAACAACACGCACAAAAATTACATGGGATGACGATTTACTTGATGGTGTAGAACGTCCTATTGGCTTCATCTTTTTGATGATCTTTTTCTCTATTACTTATGCAAATCTTCAGTTGCCGGTCACTATAAATTTATATTTATCCACCATTCTGGAAATTGCAATTTCAGCTGGTGTTATTTGGCTCTTTTATAACCTATCAGGAGTATTTGCTAAGTATTTAACCGTTCTTACCGATCGCACTGAAAACAAACTGGACGATCAGTTAGTACCTCTGATCAGAAAGAGTTTGCGATTTTTTGTTGTGATCATGGGAGTGATCTTGATTCTCCAAAACAATGGATACAATGTAGCTTCATTGATTGCTGGTCTTGGGATTGGTGGTTTAGCTGTTGCACTCGCAGCTCGCGATACCCTTGCTAATTTCTTTGGATCAATTACCATTTTCATGGACAGACCTTTTCGTATTGGGGATTGGATAAAGATTGGAAAAGTTGAAGGGATTGTAGAAGAGGTTGGGTTCCGATCTACACGCATCCGAACCTTTTATAATTCTGTGGTTTCAGTACCGAATTCAAATGTTTCGACTTCTGATATTGATAATTATGGTATGCGTCAATATCGAAGATTAAAAACCGTGTTGAATCTCACTTATTCAACTTCTCCTCAGCAAATGGAAGCATTTGTCGAAGGTATTAAGGCAATTGTGAAAGCCAATAAGAATTTTAGGCAGGATTTTTATGAAGTGCATTTTAACTCTTTCGGTTCACATTCTCTGGATGTTTTGGTTTATGTCTTTTTTAAAGTTCCGGACTGGAGTGCCGAGCTACAGCAGAGACATAATTTCTTACTTGAGGTTCTTCGTTTAGCCAAAGAACTTGGTGTTGAATTTGCATTCCCAACGCAAACTTTACATGTCGATTCTTTCTACAATGACGAAGATCGTGAAGTTGGAGAATCAAGATCTGAAGAAGAATTGGCTACAGGTGTTACTGCTTTTGGTCCGGGAGGTGAAAAAGGAAAACCGGATGGACTTAGAATTTTCCAAGATGGTAAAGAAATTAACTTCGGTGCTAAGTCGTAATCTTACCGTCGAGCATTAAATCGACGGCTTTTGAGAGTTTTTCTTCTGAGATTGGCTTAGTCATAAATCGACTGTTTTCTACTTGAGCCGCTCTTTTCACATATCGCTGATCAGAATTACCGGTAATAAATAGAATTGGCACTTCGGAGAACATTCGGATTCGCTGAGCAGCTTCTACCCCATCCATCGGACCTTCTAGCATAATATCCATGATCACAATATCCGGGTTGTACTTTTTTACCAGGTTAACGGCAGTTTCTCCGTCGCGAATTTCACCCACGGTTTTAAAAACCTTTTGCTGAAGATAATTCTGATACAACACTGATAAGATCAGATTATCCTCTACAATAATCGCTTTTTTAGATATATCCATTTGTACCCAATAAAATAAGGGTATAAAAAAACCCGACAACTAAGTTATCGGGTTTTAAATAAAGATTGTAATCGAATAAAGAAATTATTTTTCTTCTTCCTCTTTATTAACAAAGGCTTCGAATACCATTTTCAAATCGTTTGCTACATCCTGACTAGTTCTGCCTTCAATTCTGTGTCTTGGTATCATTGCTTTGATCTCTCCATCAACGAAATAAGCAAAAGAAGGAGACGACGGTGGAAACTCACTAAAATAAGCTCTAGCGTGTGCTGTTGCCTCTTTATCCTGACCTGCAAAAACTGTAACCATGTGATCCGGTCTTGCATCGGATTGATCTAAAGCTATACCTAAGCCCGGACGAGCATTTCCTGCTGCACAACCACAAACTGAATTGATCGCCATTAACATCGTGCCTTTGTAATCTTTCATTGCGCGATCTACATCAGAAGGTGTAGTTAATTCCTCAACACCATACTTAGTTAATTCCTCACGCATCCATGAGGTATCCGGTCCCATTCCAAATCCAAATTGCATAATAGTTTCTCTTTGTTGATTAAATAATAATGTTCAAAAATAATAAATCGCTCGATACACCCTCAAGTCCCCTTGATAGGGACTCAAAGGATTTAATATCGATTTACTTCGCTGCTGCGTAGTACTCAGCTACTTGCGCCCAGTTTACAACATTCCAAAAAGCTGAAATATAGTCTGGTCGACGATTTTGGTAGTTTAGGTAATAAGCATGCTCCCAAACATCCAAACCAAGAATTGGAGTCAAACCATCCATAATCGGGCTATCTTGGTTAGCAGTTGAGTGAACTTTCAAACCACCATCAGCATCAACTGAAAGCCATGCCCAGCCTGAACCAAAACGAGTAGCTGCTGCATTAGCAAATTCAGTTTTAAAGTTATCATAACTTCCAAATGCGGCGTCGATAGCAGCACCTAAATCTCCATCTGGAGTTCCACCGCCGTTTGGTGAAAGAACTGTCCAGAATAAAGAGTGATTAGCAAAACCACCGCCGTTATTGATTACTGCCTGAACTTTATCAGTTGGTAGTGCAGAAATATTTGAAAGAACATCTTCAATTTCTTTCTCTGCAAATTCAGTGCCTTCCAAAGCAGCATTTACTTTTGCTGTATAACCTGCATGGTGCTTTGAATGGTGAATCTCCATAGTGCGAGCATCAAAATGTGGCTCGAGTGCATCGTATGCGTATGGTAAATCAGGTAATGAGTAGGCCATGTTAGTCTCTTAATTTGATTGTTAGTGTATCCCCCAGATTCCTAAGTAGGAATTCAACACCGTTGGTCCCGACTCTGTTGGATAGCAATGTTTTAACTGTGTGGAAGATAAATATCAGCCCGATTAAAATCGTTCCAGAACCGATACAAAGATTCTATAATGCTGATAGGTATTAAACGAAATGAATCGCTTTGGGTAAACCTTCAGAATCGTATTCTACTTCTTCTGGTATTGTCTTGATTCCATTATCAACGGATTTTTTAGCATAATAAGCGAGTGCCATTGAGTCGACAATATCATCTTCACCAACATCTGCACGACGATATTCTTCTTTAATCTCTCTGAAGAAGTCATCAGCAATTTGTTCTTCTGCCCGAAGTAATTCAAGGCGATGACGAATCCCCTTTTTTAGATTCTTCTTCTGAAAAATCATTCCTCCATTGAGTTTTTGAAAGAGAAACTCCGGGTGACTTTCAAACACCTTGGTTCTAAAACTCTCATTTTCACGAAGCAGTTTATCTATCAACTTTATTTTCGGAGTGATATTCCAGGCTTGAAGTGATAGTTTCTTTTCCGTCCATTCGAAGCTTGTCATATTTGCTTCGGCATAGCTGGGAGCATCAAGCGCCGGTCGAATAGGTGGGCTAAAGACAGAAGAAGAATATTCCGAACCAAGTTCTTTTCTAAGAAGTCGATCACATTCACGGGTGTATTCTTCATCTTCTAAACCTATTGGCATGTCAATGAAAATTCGATCATAGTACTCGAAAGCGGCGATCAAATCATCATTTTTATCAATAATCTGATATTTAGCTTCACCTTCGGTGAAAGTGGTTAGTATCCAACCAATTCTACAACCATCAACACCTGCTGTTTTCATTTAACTCCGTGTTTTTAATCTTAAGATTGCTTCGTCGTTCAAACTCCATCCGAGTGTATTGAGTATAGTGCTCCTCGCAAAGACGAATCTTAATAAAATCCATCTGTCATATACTGAGATTGCTTCGTCGACTTATTCTTGCAGAATGTATCAACTAAGACACTCCTCGCAAAGACAATATTTACTTAATAATTTTCTTCAAGCTGATATGCAATTCATCCAACTGATCTTTTTCTACTTCAGCCGGAGAGCTGTCCATCATGCTTTGTGCCTTTTGGTTTTTTGGAAATGCGATTACATCTCTCAAACTACCTGCGCCAGTCAGCAACATGACAATACGATCCAAACCAAGAGCAATTCCACCATGTGGTGGAGCGCCATATTTAAAAGCATCCAACAAGAATCCGAATTTTTCTTCCGCTTCTTCCTGCTCTATTCCAAGTAACTTGAACATCTGTTCCTGCACTTTTCTACTATGGATACGAATCGAACCACCACCAATTTCAGAGCCATTCATAACTAAATCGTAGGCACGTGCTTTTACTGAACCGGGATCGGCTTCAAGTTTATCCATCTCTTCTGCTTTTGGAGATGTGAAAGGATGATGCATTGCATGATAGCGACGACTATCTTCATCCCATTCTAAAAGCGGGAAGTCTGTTACCCAAAGAAGATTGAATGCATCCTTATCGATCAAACCAAATTCTTCTCCAACCATTAATCGAAGTCCACCCAATTGCTCCAGAACGGATGGTTTTGGTCCAGCAAGAATGAATACAAGATCACCCGTATTTGCACCAGCGGCTTCAACCATTTGATCTACAATTTCTTGAGTCAGAAACTTAGCAACTGAGCAAAGTGGTCCATCTTCCTGCATTTTGATGTAAATCAATCCACCTGCACCGGTTTCTTTTTTAACACGCTCTGTCCAACGATCAATTGCACCACGGCCCATTTCACCTTGACCTGGAATCGTTATACCAACTACAGCTCCACCATTAGCCACTGTTCCGGAAAACACTTTGAATTCCGCATCTTTTACTATTTCAGAAAAATCCACGAATTCCAATCCAAATCGAGTGTCAGGCTTATCAGACCCATAGGTATTCATTGCGTCTTCATAACTCATTCTTGGAAATGGAGTTTGAATATCTAATCCAACCGTTTCTTTGAAGATGTTTTTCATTAAACCTTCGTGCATTTCGAAAATGGCATCCTCATCCACAAAACTCATTTCAACGTCTATCTGAGTAAACTCAGGCTGACGATCTGCACGTAAATCCTCATCACGGAAACACTTTGTGATTTGGAAATAGCGATCGTAACCAGAAACCATCAACAATTGCTTATAAGTTTGAGGTGATTGAGGAAGTGCAAAAAACTTTCCGGGGTTAACACGGCTCGGAACTAAGTAATCACGAGCTCCTTCGGGTGTGCTTTTCATTAAGACCGGAGTTTCGACTTCAGCAAATCCATTTGAATGATAAAAAGCACGAACAGCCTGATAAGTCTTTGATCGAAGCATCAATTTATCCTGCATCTCAGGCCGACGGAGATCTAAATATCGATATCGAAGTCGCGTTTCTTCATTAGTGGATATCCCATCCTTAATTTCGAATGGTGGAGTATCCGCTTCTGAATAGATTTCCAACTCCGTTACTTCTATCTCAATTTCACCAGTTGTCAAATTTGGATTGATATTCTCATCACCACGTGGGATAACTTTACCTTTAATACCAATTACATATTCTGCCCGAAGTTTCTCAGCTTTTTCATGGAGGTCGGCATCTGTTTCGGTAAATATGATTTGGGTAACGCCATATCGATCACGCAGATCAATAAAAATAACACCGCCAAGGTCCCGACGAGGACCAACCCAGCCGTTTAATACAATTTCTTCCCCGATATTTTTAGCGGTTAGTTCGCCACATGTATGTGTTCTTCTAAAAGTCATGATATATTTCGATGAATCGTCGAGTGATTTTTCTTGTTGAAAGGCGCGGAAAATACACAACTCTGCAACGAATAGCTCAATTCTATGCTTTTGGAACCTATATTTTTAATCAATCTATTTTCTTCCGTTTTTTTATGTGGCCTGATTTGGGTGATTCAATTAGTTCACTACCCTTCATTTCATTATGTGAATGAAGATCGTTTTTTAGAATTCCATCAATTTCATAATACTCGAATCAGTGTAATTGTACTCCCTCTTATGATTTCCGAATTAATTACTTCAGGACTTTTATGGTGGCCAACGAACTGGATTTCGCTTCATAGTATCGGTTTTTACTTAGTGATTGGTATTTGGCTATCCACTTTTTTGATATCAGTTCCACTTCATGGAAAACTTGGGGATGGCAAAAATGATTCATTGATTATTGCACTTGTTAACACAAATTGGATTCGAACTTTTTTTTGGACAGCAAAAGCGTTGTTATCTGTACTGATTCTGATTAACAATTAAATTTTGTGGCATTCGGTTTTTTTTAACTACATTGGCTGTCCATCTACGGAAATTGTAACTGATTTTGAGCCTGGGGAGGTCTCAAATGAGCACAATCAAAACGATTGTTGCGGACGGCAACGAAATTTTTCGGCATGGACTTAGCTCCATTTTGCGAGATGCAGATTTTGAAATCTGCAGCGAAGTGGATAATGGTGCATTGGTGTTAACCGCATTCGAGCACGTTCAACCTGATTTGTGTGTCTTATCTTTTGAAATGCCTGAAATCAATGGTATTGAGCTTGCAAATAAAATGATTTCGCGATTTCCTAACGCTCAAATTCTGATGATGGCTGAATCCAATTCGGATGCCATCCTAAATGAATTTTTAGATTCCGGTGCGCAAGGCTTACTGCTAAAATCAGCACACAGAATAGAACTTCTTGATGCAGCTCAAAAAGTTGCCACAGGAGAGAATTTCCTAGGAAAACAATTCTCTCACATGATGACTCGGGAGTATCTTCGACTAGCAAAGATGAAAAAATCGAAGAAACACATCACACTTCGTGAACGGGAAGTTTTGAAATTGCTAGTTGATGGATTAACCAGTTCAGAAATTGCAGATTTGCTTTTTATAAGCCCTAGAACAGTTGATAAGCATCGTACTAATTTGTTGAAGAAACTAGACCAAAAGAATACTGCCGGATTGGTACGCTATGCTATTGAAAATGAAAAGAATTTAGGCTGACACTCTAAATAGCAGTATGTACGTATTTATACGTATAAAAATTACGTAAAACCCGCTATTGAGCAAGCGCTTCCAATCACTTAGCTTGGTATTGCAAATGGGGTAATAGCCGTCTGTAGATGATATTAGCCGACCTACATTGATTTGGGGTCGGCTTTTTTTTATTTAAGTGTGTTTAAAATATTCAGATACCATGAAACGCCGCACTTTCCTTAAAACATCATTCCTCTCTTCTCTTTCTTTCGCATCATTTCCATCACCAAGTAAATTATTATCTGAAGCTACTGCTAAAACTCTTAATGTCTGGGAAAAAGCCGGTGGACCAATAGGTGGTCTTGGTTATAATGTTAGATATCGGCCTGATTCTACAAATACGTTTTTTGTTACAGATGCTTGGTCAGGTTTGCAGCGAAGTTTAGATAGTGGAGCTACATGGGAATCAGTAAATGAAGGTATTGATTTCCGCTCGGGCCCATCTGATGATGCCATTCCAGTATTTGCATTTAGAATCGACCCAAATAATAATGACATATTGTGGGCTGGAACGGAAAATGGTGGTGGATTATATCGATCAACCGATGGAGGTTCATCCTGGCAAAAACGAGATACCGGTATCAATCTAGATCCAAATCCTGATACTGCTCCACTAACTATCCGACATATTGAAGTTATGCCTGGTGACTCTAATACCATTTTCGTTATGGGTGAAAATCATACAGGTAATTGGGGAACTGAATTCGAAAGAGTTAAGGGATTCATTTATAAGTCAACAGATGGGGGAGCAAGTTTTAGCCTACTAACCGAATTTGATAGTTTAACCCGATGGCTATTTATTAATCCCGCCGACAGTGATCAAATGCTAATTACAACTGGTATTTTTGATCGTGAGGCTGACGTTGATGATCCTAATATGGTGCACCCTTCGGGTCCAGGTTTAGGAGTTTATAAATCAACAGATGGCGGAGATACCTGGAATCCTTCAAATAATGGAATTCAACCTAACCTAAGCATGTTTGTTGGTGGCGCTGATGTTGATCCATCAAATCCAGATACAATAATAATCGCAACGGGTAATAACGCGGATATAAACAAGGGAATATTTGGTGCTGTTTACAGATCTACAAACGGTGGCGATTCATGGGCATTAGTTACACCTAATAATGGATTCTTTAATTTTTTCGAGCCATTTACCGCAGTTGCCTTTGCTCCTTCAAATCCAAATATCGTCTACGTTGGATCAGCTGATGCTATCTACAAATCAACAGATAATGGAATAAATTGGACTCGATATAGTGGCTCAAACGGTGCACCATATGGACCAGAAGGTGTTAGAAGTGGTGTCCCTATTGATATGGTTATAAGTCCAACCGATCCTAACACATTATATGTGAATAATTATGGCGGTGGGGTATTCAGATCAACTAATGGAGCGCAGATCTGGGAATCATGGAGTAAAGGGTATACTGGTGCAGATATTCATAGTGTCGCAATCAACCCAAGCAACCCCCTTGAAGTGTTAGCAAATGGACGAAGTGGAGTATTCCTCAGTAGAAATAAAGGTGATGATTGGAATGGAATAAGTAATGGAATAGCAGCATTTCCTGAAGGTTTTGGAGTAACTTTTGACCCTGTTGACACTTCCGGTGTAACTATTTTTTCAAGTGATGAACATGAAGGTCATGTTTTAAGGAGTCTTGATAGAGGATCTAATTGGGAATTAGTACTCGATTTAGGAACTGGTGCTGTTGGTGACCGTCATGGCGCAAGGAAAATCAGATTTGCACCGTCAGACCCAGATATTGTATATGCCGGTATGATGGCAGCGGGATTTCATTCAAACCCTCATGATTTAAGCTTTCCGGAGAGTTATGGTATTTATAAATCAGTAGACAGAGGTAAAACCTGGAATCAACATAATGCCGGTTTACCAACAGGAAATCGTGCACTAAATGTCACGGATATTGGAATCAGCAATTTAAATCCAAATAAAGCATTTCTCACTTTGCGAGAAGGTGGTATTTACAGGTTTAATGAATCTAGTTCAGAGTGGGAATCCATTTTAGGTAACCTTCCAGCGAATCAAAACTGGGAAGACATTTGGGAGGCGAACGATCCTCTTCGTCGAGACGCCTGTTTATCCGTAGCGATTCACCCAACAGATGATGACACTATCTTACTTGGAACCCACATATTCGGCTTGTACAAAACTACCGATGGCGGCCAAAACTGGACGCAAGTATTAACTCCTGATCAAATGGTATTAAATGGTACAAGAAACCATGGACACATTACATCTATTGTATTTCACCCAAATGCACCAACCCTCTGCTTTGCATCCGAATGGCATGGTGGTATTTATATTTCATCAAATGCCGGCGATAATTGGGCATTGTTGAATAATGGATTAAGTACCAGAGCTATTGCTGCTTTAGAGATATCCAGTGGTGGTGAAATCATATATGCCGCTAGTCAGGGCGAAGGAGTTTTCCGGTATCAGTTACAGGAAATTCTGACATCCATTAGATCAGATACTGACGTACCTGATGGATTTTATCTCAATCAAAATTTCCCAAATCCATTTAATCCTTCAACAACAATTTCATATGGCATAGCAAAAACGGGTAGAGTTAAAATTCAGGTATTCAATATCCTGGGTGAGCATGTATCCACCTTGTTGGATCAAATACAATCATTTGGAGAATACACCATTGAGTTTAATGCCAAAAGATTAGCAAGTGGAACCTATATCATTCGCCTTGAATCTGAAGGTTTAGTAAAAACCATCACAACTCAGCTTATTAAATAATTAAAGCCCAACTCGTTTCCAAGCTGGGCTTTACTTTGTGTAGCGTGGGGCGGAATTGAACCGCCGACCTCACGATTATGAGTCGTGCGCTCTAACCATCTGAGCTACCACGCCAATTTTCATTAAGAAAATAAAGATAAGAGTTTCTAAAATTAAGTCTAGCCATTTTTTTGACTTAATCAGTCAATTCTAAATTTGAAGTTCCTTACCTTTGCTGCCTCACTTTAATGTTGGAATAAGAATGGCGAAAAATATAACACCACGCGATAAAGACTATTCACAATGGTACCTAGATATTGTTAAAGAAGCTCAGCTTGCTGAACATTCACCGGTACGAGGCTGTATGGTTATTAAGCCAACAGGAATGGCTCTTTGGGAAAACATGCAGCAAGGTCTGGATCAAATGTTTAAAGAAACCGGACATCAAAATGCTTACTTCCCACTCTTTATTCCAAAATCATTTTTATCTAAAGAAGCTCAACATGTTGAAGGTTTTGCTAAAGAATGCGCGGTAATCACGCACTCACGACTAAAAGCTGTTGATGGCGGTGTTGAAATTGATCCTGACTCAAAACTCGAGGAAGAATTGATCGTTCGACCTACTTCTGAGACTATTATATGGGATACTTATCGCAATTGGATTCAATCCTACCGTGATCTTCCAATATTAGTTAATCAATGGGCGAATGTTGTTCGTTGGGAAATGAGAACGCGCCTATTCCTTCGCACCATGGAATTCCTATGGCAAGAAGGTCATACCGCACATGCTACCAAGCAAGAAGCGGTTGATGAGACTCTTCAAATGCTAGAAGTGTATCGCACTTTTGCAGAAGATTATATGGCAATGCCGGTTATTACCGGAGTGAAGACAGAATCAGAACGATTTGCCGGTGCGGAAGACACTTATTGCATTGAAGCATTGATGCAAGATGGTAAAGCACTTCAAGCAGGAACTTCTCATTTCCTCGGTCAAAATTTCGCAAGAGCCTTTGATGTAAAATTCCAGGATAAAGATGGTGATCACAAACTTGTTTGGGCAACCAGCTGGGGTGTTTCTACTCGCTTGATTGGTGGATTAATCATGACTCATTCAGATGATCAGGGATTAGTGCTTCCTCCAAAACTTGCTCCAACTCAAGTAGTAATTGTTCCCATTTACAGAAAAGATGAAGAGCGTGCTACCGTTATCGAATACGGAGATGCAATTTTTGATGAACTTAAAGCATTGGGAATTCGAGTACAGCTTGACGACAGAGATAACTTCAAGCCTGGATTCAAATTTGCCGAGCATGAAGCCCGTGGAATTCCATTAAGAATTGCTATCGGTCCACGTGATGTTCAAAACGGAAATGTAGAATTGGCTCGCCGTGATACCTTGAATAAAGAGATTGTTACTCGAGAAGGAATTGGTATACACATTCAATCACTTCTTGAGACCATTCAGAAAGATCTCTTCGAAACCGCAAAATCTCGTAGAAACTCAATGACTTCAGAAGTAGAATCTTACGAAGAGTTCAAATCTATTCTTGAGGAGAAAGGTGGATTTATTTACGCTCATTGGGATGGCACTGCTGAGACGGAAGAACGTATCAAGAATGAGACTAAGGCTACAATTCGTCTTATTCCTTTTGGTGATGGTGAATCAGGTAATTGTATGGTCACTGGAAAACCATCAAAAAAGAAGGTATTGTTCGCTAAAGCCTACTAACTTCTAGGTGTGAATATTCCGCATCAATATCAGCTATACACTGCGGCTGAAAGTCGCGAGTTAGATCGAAAAACAATCGAAGAATTTGGTATTGATGGTTTTACTTTGATGGAAATAGCAGGTACGAGAGCTGCTGATTTCATTCTTCAAAAATTTCCAAAACCCTCAAAAGGATTGGTTCTTTGTGGACGAGGTAATAATGCCGGAGATGCATTAGTTGTTGCTCGAATTCTAAGTGATCATAATCATTCTTTAGATATTCTTTTTGTAGATGGTAATGAATCACTTTCACCCGATTGCAAAAAGAATTATCAGCTTATCGCCGGTTTAGAATCCTCAAGAATCGAGTTTATTGATAGCATTGAGAAAGACTTAAGTGATTATCGCTTTGTTATTGATGGTATGCTGGGAACAGGATTAAATTCTGAAGTTCGTTTTCCATACTCAGAGGTAATTGATGTAGCCAATGAAATGGATTGCTTAAAGTTTGCCATGGATATTCCAACCGGTTTACATGCAGATGATGGGACAATTCTGGGAAAAGCTATCAAAGCTGATTTCACTTTTGCATTTGGAACTCTAAAACGTGGTTGTTATTGGAATGAAGGCTATGATTATTGTGGGGAAGTCATCTTTTGTGAATTGCCTTTTCCATCAAAATTGAAAACCAGCACTGATTACTTGTTAGAAAACCACTGGCTAGAGACTGTTGAAATGGAAAATAATCAACGCCAGCATAAGTATGATGGTGGGGTAGTCTACATAATTGCCGGTTCTGAAGGACTAACCGGTGCTGCAATTTTATCTTCATTAAGTGCCTGGAATACTGGTGTCGGGGCCGTAATCTTAATAACGCCGAAAGGATTATTGCCGATTTATGATGAACAGCTAATTCACATTATTAAAAAACCAGTTGGGTCTGATTCGGATGTCAGGTTCAAGGTGAGTCATTTCGCTGATACACGTAATATACTTTCAGAGAAACCCGGAATTTTATTAATTGGTCCGGGATTAGGTCGAGATACAGAAACCATTCAGTTCACGAAAGAAATACTTTCTTCATTTGAAGGTGATGTAGTTATAGATGCAGATGCGCTTTTTGCATTATCTCAATCAATTGATTTCTCAAAACCAGTGACATCAAAGTGGATTCTAACCCCTCATCCAGGTGAATTGTCTACCCTTTCAAAAAGTTCAGAAGAGCCTCGACTTAATCAGATCAAATTGATATCAGATTCTTTAGACTCAGTGATTCTTTCGAAAGGCTTGCCATCGGTTGTAGCTACAGAGAAACGAACTATTTCTACAAATTATGACACCAGAATATTTTCCCGAGCCGGTTTTGGTGATGTACTGGCAGGCAAAATTGCAGGGTTTTATTTAACCTCAAAAAACCGGGAACTTGCCTGCTGTTTGGCTCTTATAGATGGCAAAACTAAAGCAAATAATTTTATACATGATACTGGCGAGATGCTAGAGCCAATGGATATAATTTGATTCTGAGATACCATTAAAGAACTTATTCTTACATATCGAAAAACTTTTACAACGCTCTTTGTAATTGTTACTATTCTAGTCCTTTTTGGGACTTTATATCCTACAAAAACCCTTCCAAAAATCAATATCTGGGAGTATGATAAACTTGCTCATTTTTTGCTCTTTGCAGCATGGACATTTTTATATGGATTAGTAAGGGCCATCAGAAAAAGAAAAGCCCCGAACCTTAGAATAGTTTTTACACTTGGGCTTTTTTATGGTCTATTAGTCGAAGTTCTGCAGTTTATTTTGCCAACTAATCGTAGCCCTGAACTTTTCGATTTTATTGCAGATGCACTAGGTTCTTTAACTGCAGTATTAATTCTCAAATGGATTTTCAAAGCCGATAAGGAAAACTAGGTATCGCATGTTAATGCGATAGCATTACCCAACTATTTTAATGTGATTTTAAAAAACTCACTATCATGGCAAATTCAATAAAGTCAAAAATAAAGATTGTACTGTCTCTGGCATTGATTCTAGTTGGCACTGATTCTCTATTCGCTCAATATCAAATGAGATCTTTTTTAAATGATGGAGATTTAAATGAAAACGGAGAGAAATTAAAAATCTCAACTAAAATAGCAGAGACAAATTATAAAACGATTATCTATTTGAACGGACCGGATATCTCTAAAATATCCAGAGATACCCTATTCGAAGATGAAATAAAAGAAAAGGTTAAAAAAGGCAATTCAAGATTTATATTACCAAATATTATTGGTGGGTATTCCTCATTCTTAGATAAATTCAAAAATATGCAGGGGGCCATTACTGAAGGTGAAAAATATAAACTAAACTTCGAGTTTACTGTAAATGAAATTGGAGTAATTGAATCAGTAGAATTTGAACCAAATACCGATTATGTAACTCAGAATTTAGTAGTTGAAGCACTTTCGAAGGTGCGATTTTCACCTGCAATAAAAGATGGAAGATTTGTGAAAGTGAAATTATCACATCAATTGGTTCTTTATAAATAGTCTTAAAACTGCTAATTGAATAGTATCAGACCGTTTTAATCCTACTTAACACTAATGCAAATTAACTCACGTTGTAGAAACATTATAATAATGATCTGCACTTGCGGGCTTTTAAAAAAATCACGTTCTTTTTAAACCCTAATTTAAATCAAGACCAGGATATGACTAACGAACGAAAAAGTGCTAAGGCAGACTTAAGGAGATCGTATAATATCACTCTTCAAGTCGGTCTTATTGCTGCACTATTATTTATGATTGGCTTGGTTCGCATCAATCTTTACAGCGAGCCACCTGCTCCACCACCGATCGAAATTCAAGAGGAAGTGGTGATGGAAGATGTAATTGTAACAAAACAAGTGGAAACTCCACCTCCACCACCTCGTCCACCGGTACCTGTTGAGGTTCCTAATGATGAGATTATCGAGGACGATGTAGTTGACCTTGATTTAGAATTCGATCTAGACGGACCAATGGACTTACCTCCACCGCCACCACCACCAGCTGAAGAAGAAGAAGATTTCTTCGTAGTTGTTGAGAACATGCCGGTATTACAAGGTGGTTTAGGTGAACTTCAAAGAAAAGTGAAGTATCCTGAAATGGCTCGACGTGCGGGTATTGAAGGTCGTGTAACTGTACAGTTTATCGTGAACGAAAGAGGAGAAGTTGAAAATCCTCGTGTAATTCGTGGAATCGGCGGTGGTTGTGATGAGGCTGCATTAGACGCTGTAAAGCAAGCTAAATTTACACCAGGAATGCAACGTGGACGACCAGTACGTGTACAGTACTCACTCCCAATCGTATTCAGACTTCAGAATTAATCTGAATAAGAATAATTTTAAAACCCTCTCGTCTACAACGTGAGGGTTTTTTTATGCCATAAACTCTTTAAATCGAGTTAAGACACTGCGTAAATTATCAAAGCCAACCAACTCAATGGCTTCATAGATTGGAACCCATTCAATTTGCTCGATACCCTCTTCTAATTGGGGTTTTAATTCAACCTGATGTGGAAAAATCATTGAGTACCAAAAGGTAGTTTTTCCATATTCTACATTCTTTTGAATATACTCATGATAGGTAGTCCCTAAATCAGAGATTATCATTGGGAGTAAACTACCTGTCTCTTCAGATACTTCTCTTACTGCACACATTGGTATGGATTCACCTTTTTCAAGTTTACCTTTTGGCAAATCCCAGAATCCATTTCTGTAAATAAGGAGAACTTTTATACCATCTACCTCAATCCGAAAAACAATTCCACCAGCAGCAGATATCGGTTTAACCATCAGATTCTGCTGAAGCTTCTGAATCTTCTGGTGCCGAGCCCCCTTCTTTTGCAGCTTCATCTGCATAATTAAGACGAAGCGTAGTTAGAATCTGATCTAAAAATCCTTTTAACTCTTTAGGTAAATTACCCGTAGTAAATTTATCTAAAACAGTAAGGGTATCGATGGCATATTTCGCAGATGCTAAATCTTTTTCGATCGTATCCGTAGCAGGGTTTTTAAGTTTACCAAGTCCCATCATTCCAATTTGTTGATGCTGCTGGATTAACATCATAAATAACAGTTGGTCCTGTTGGTCCTGATTCAGAGATCCTTCATTCATCGTAATAAAATTAGTTCGTTATTAATCGTCTAAATTTATGGGGATTTAAACTTAATAAAGAACATTTTTCATTACCTTTTACAGCTAATTTTATCGGATATATGGCAATCTTAAGACCTTTTAAAGCCTGGCGACCAAATCCCAAACACGCAAATGAAATTGCCTGTTTACCTTATGATGTAGTTCATACAGATGAGGCTCGTGAAATTCTAAAAGCTAATCCTAATAGCTTTATGAAAGTTGTTCGCCCTGAAGCTGATTTCGATTCCAATATTTCAACTTATGCTGAAGCCGTTTACATAAAAGGTCGAGATAATTTAAACGAGTTTCTCTCATCAGATTTTTTCACTCAGGAATCCGAGGCCTCGTTGTACATTTACAGACTCAAATGGCATGATAAAGTTAAAACCGGAATATTTGGCTGTGTATCGGTTGATGAATATGATTCTGGCTCGATTCTTAAACATGAATTGACACGACCGGAAAAGGAGAATGATCGAACCAGGCATATAATCACTCAAAATGCTCATGCAGAATCAGTAATGATCACTTTCCAGTCGACTGATTTAATAAGAGAAACAATTCAGGAAGTCACTATATCAGAACCACTTTACCAATTTATGGTTGAAGATGAAGTGGAGCATTTTATTTGGAAAGTTGAAAATCCATCCATAATTCTTACTGAGTTTGAGAAAATTGAAAAACTATACATTGCAGATGGACACCATCGTTGTGCAAGTGCATCACGAGCTTCCAAAGAAATTGACAGCAATAAACACCCTGAAGTCAATTATTTCCCCGCTGTTTTATTTCCGATGGATGAAGTTCAAATACTGGCATATAACCGCATTGTATTTTCGGTACCAGAAACATTTTTAGAAGATCTAAATTCAGTTATTAATTTAGCTGAGACATCAGAACCTGAACCAAAGAATCCGGGTGAAGTTTGTATCTATTCAAATTCGAAATGGTACAAGTTTGAATTACCGGAATCCAAATTTGATGACATTGAATCTCAGCTAGATGTCGCGCGTTTACAAGAACATATCTTAGATCCATTGCTGGGAATTACCGACCAACGAACTAATAAAAACGTATCTTTCGTCGGCGGTGTTCATGGGATCGAGGAGCTTGAACGATATGTAGATTCTGGTCAGGCTGAGTTAGCAATCAGCATGTATCCAACAAGCATTAACGAACTAGTTTCAGTTTCAGATGCCGGTCAATTAATGCCACCAAAATCCACATGGTTCGAACCAAAATTAAGATCCGGTTTATTAATCCACACATTTTAATCACACACACATCATCAAGTAAAAATGAATAGAATTCACAACTTTAGTGCCGGTCCGGCTGCATTGCCTCTGGAAGTTTTAGAAAGAGCCAAAGAAGAATTTGTTGACTATAAGAACTCAGGTACTTCCATTATTGAAAAATCACACAGGGGGACTGACTATGTGGCCGTTGATGCACATGCTAGAGAACAACTGGTCAATATTCTAAATCTCGGAGATGACTTTGATGTTATTTTTCTTCAAGGAGGTGCCAGTACTCAGTTTTTGACCGTTCCTTATAACTTTCTGTCTGAAGGAGAAACTGCGGATTATATCAATACCGGTTCATGGAGCTCGAAAGCAATTAAAGAGGCTAAGTTCTTCGGAAATGTAAATGAAGCTTATTCTAGTGCAGATACTAACTTCAATCGTATTCCAACTAATGAGGAACTTTCCTTAACTGAAAACGCCAAGTACGTTCACTTTACATCGAACAATACAATTTTTGGAACCCAGTTTGCCTCAGAGCCAGAAACAAATGGAGTAAAACTAGTTTGTGATGCCAGTTCCGATTTTCTATCCCGACCAATAGATATTTCAAAATATGGAGTGATCTATGCCGGAGCTCAGAAGAATCTTGGACCATCGGGTGTAACGGTTGTAATTGTGAACAAAGAGTATCTTGCTGAACATGGTAAATCTGGCATTCCAACTATGATGAACTACAATACACATGCCGGTAAAATGTTCAATACACCACCGGTATTTGCAGTATATATGGTTGGACTTGTACTTGACTGGATTCAGGAAAAAGGTGGACTAAATTATTTCGAAAGCTTTAACAAAGAAAAAGCTGCTTTGCTCTACAATGAAATAGATGCCGACGATTTTTATTTAGGTACAGCCGAAAATGCGTCCCGATCTAATATGAATGTTTGTTTTAGGCTTGGTTCTGAAGAGCTGGAATCAAAGTTTTTAGCCGAAGCTACTGCTCAAAAACTAGATGCATTGAAAGGCCACCGAAGTGTTGGCGGAATCAGAGCAAGTATTTATAACGCTTGTCCTCAGGAAAGTGTTGACGCTCTAGTCTCTTTCATGAAAGATTTTCGAACTAAAAACGGGTAATAGCACTCACTTTTTGATTTAGGGATTCGGGAAACCGAATCCCTTTTTTTATCCATAAAAGCCAAAGACAGTTAAGAAATGATCAATTGTATTTGGTACAAAAGCGAACATATATATTATTCCCCAGGCAGCTCCTCCAACATGTGCCTCATGATTGATCTTCCCTTCTTTTTTACTTGCCCAAATACTATATGCAACGAAAATTGCACCAAATAGAATTGCCGGAATTCCTATTGGTATCAGAAACAAGTAAATCTTTTCGAAAGGAAATATCACGATAAACCCGAACAATACTGCTTCTACAGCGCCGGATGCCCCAATAGTAGCAAAAGAAGGGTTATCTCTATGCCTTATTAGCGAAGGAATGGATGATGCTAATAATCCAGTGAAGTATAAAATCAAAAAATGAGTCTCACCAATCGTTCTTTCTAAAACAGGACCAAAAAAGAATAATGTGATCATATTAAACGCTAAATGCGTATATCCGCCATGTAAGAACCCGGAAGTAATTAACTCATACCAAGTGTTTTTTCTAACCGCTCGATATGGCATAAACATCCCTATTTCCATCATTCTTTGATTACTAAAAGCAGCAATCGAAACAACAACATTGACGGCAATTAATAAAAGTGTAGCACTCATTGATGAAATTTAAAAGACTAATCAATACAAAAAACCCTAACGATTATTCAACGTTAGGGTTCCCCTAAATTATGAAAATGGTTGTTCAAAATTGATTGATAAAAACTTCATCTCAAATTGATTTAATCTTTTCAAAATTGACAATATATTTAGGCAATCATCTACAACAATCTATTATGAATACGTCAAGGTTATCTTTAGTACTACTGTGCGCTACTATGCTCTTTATTTCTAATTGTGGAATTGTACCCAAAACCAAAGGAATTGCAGCTGGAGCAAAAGGATCAGAAAACGCAATTGAAACGGGTGTTGCCAGCTGGTATGGTCCAAACTTCCATGGAAAACTAACTGCTAATGGTGAGACTTACGACATGGATGGCATGACTGCGGCCCATAGAACGTTACCTTTTAACTCAGAAGTTGTTGTTGAAAATCTCGACAATGGAAGAACCACTCGGGTTCGAATTAACGATCGCGGTCCTTTCGCAAAAGATCGGATAATTGATTTATCAAGAGCTGCAGCTACTGAAATTGATATGGTTGGACCAGGTACTGCTAGAGTTCGTTTATACTTAGTAAAAGGTGATTTAGAAAATTCAAGAGTTACCGATTTAAAAGTCATGAATTTTACTATTCAACTAGCTTCTTTTACTGATGAAGCATTAGCGCAAGAAAAATCGTCCCAGATTGCAGGAAGTCGCGTAGAACGTCTAAATATAAATGGTTCTTTAGTATTCAGAGTGTATTACGGCACCTATCAAGACACGGCACTTGCAGAAGCAGATTTACAAAAACTGCAAAATGATGGCTTCGAAGGCTTTGTGAAGCAAATTGAAAACGATTAATTCTTTTCCTCGGGATTGATACAGATACTTTTACGGTTATAACCCGCGAATCGTAAAAATCATATCTATGAAGAAGAATATTATCATTATTGGAAGTGGTTTTGGTGGCTTAGGTGCCGCTTCAAGACTTTTATCAGCGGGTCATAATGTTACCATACTTGAAAAGAGAGATAAATTAGGTGGTCGCGCTTATGTATACGAGAAAAACGGCTTTAAATTTGATGGCGGTCCAACAGTAATTACTGCTCCGTTTATGTTTGATGATATTTGGGAAGCAGCGGGCAAGAAAAGATCTGATTATGTGGAGTTTGTTCCATGTGATCCATTTTATAGAATATTTGATGATAAGGGTGTAAGCTTTGATTACAATAACGATCATGAATTTACCTTAAAGGAAATCGAAAAAAGAAATCCCTCTGATAAAGAAGGTTATGAGAAATTCTTAGGTACCACTAAAGCAATTTTTGATAAGGGATTTACTGAATTAGCCGATCAGCCATTTCTGAATTTTTCAGATATGTTGAAAGTTGCACCCGATTTGATCAAGCTTCAGTCTTATAAAAACGTATATAAGTATGTAGCTCAATACATCAAGGATGATTTTTTGAGAATGTGTTTTTCATTCCATCCTTTGTTAGTTGGAGGTAATCCTTTTGATACTACTTCCATTTATGCAATGATCCACTATTTAGAGAGAGAATGGGGTGTTCATTATGCAATGGGAGGAACCGGAGCCATTGTAAATGCTTTTGAAAAACTAATCACTGAGCAAGGTGGTAAAATCCATTTAGAAGCGGAAGTTGATGAGATCATAGTAAAAAACGGAAAAGCAGTTGGTGTTCGATTAGAAAACGGTGAAAAGCTGGATGCAGATGTTGTTGTTTCCAATGCTGATGTTGCCTTCACATATAAAAACCTTATCAACCCGACACATCGAAGAAAATATACCGATCGAAAAATTGAGCGTACCAAATATAGTATGTCGTTATTTGTAATCTACTTTGGGACTAAGAAACGATATTTAGATTCGGGTCTTGCTCATCATAATATCATTCTTGGCCCAAGATATAAGGCATTACTCGACGACATATTCCATAAGAAGCATGTAGCAGATGATTTTTCTCTGTACCTCCACATGCCTACTATCACAGATAGTAGTATCGCTCCGGAAGGACACGAGGGATTTTATGTTCTTTCCCCGGTACCTCACTTAGATAGTGGCACCGACTGGAATGAGTTTGCTCCAATTTATCGTGATCGAATCATGGATTTCCTTGAAGAAAATTACCTGCCCGGTCTGCAAGAGAACTTAGTTGCCGAGCACTATATCGATCCACTTCACTTTCAGGATACATTAAACAGTTACAAAGGCTCAGCGTTTTCAGTTGAACCGATTTTAACTCAATCGGCATGGTTCCGTCCTCATAATAAATCTGAAGATGTAGACAATTTATACTTTGTTGGTGCCGGAACTCACCCTGGTGCAGGTTTACCGGGTGTACTGTCAAGTAGTATCATCGCTCAGAATTTAATCGGTAAAGCCTGATTCCAAACTTGAGCTTTTATGTTCATCCTCGTTTCTTCCAGCAAAAAGGAAGGAATGAGGGTACTTATCACATTACTATTATTAGCTAGTCTGGGAATCGCGTGTTCGGGAAATCAAAATGAAAGTGTACAAGACTGGGCATTTCCATATTTCACCAAAGTTGATAGTCTGAATCCAATCATGATTCCTGAATCAAGTCAGGAATTTCTTGATCCAATCACTAATTCTGTTGCCTATTGGGAAGAACGAAATGTTCTTAATCCAACTGCTGTAGTTCGAGATGGTAAAGTATACATGTTGTATCGAGCACAAGATCAAAGTGGGACTTCAAGAATAGGTATGGCGATTAGCAATGATGGGTTGAACTTTCAGAAAATGCCAAATCCCGTTTTTTATCCGGAAGAAGATGAAATGAAAATCTTCGAATGGAATTATCAGAAAACGGATGGTTATGTCATTGATCCAACCCGATGTGTCTCCTGTTATTTTGATGGAGTCGAAGACCCAAGAATCGTTGAAAGTGAAGACGGTCGATATTTTATGACTTATACAGCTTATGATGGAATCACTGCTCGTTTGGCGATCGCTTCATCAGCGGATTTACAAACGTGGACGAAATATGGTCTTGTATTAGGTAACGGTAAATACAAAGATACATGGTCGAAAGCAGGTGCAATTGTCGCTGAAAGAATTGGCCATAGAATGGTAGCCAAAAAAATTGAAGGCAAATATTGGATGTATTTTGGGGATACAAATTTATTTATGGCAACATCCGATGATTTAATAAGTTGGGAGGTTGTAGAGAATTCAGAATCTGAAAGAATGATATCGGTTCTGCATCCCAGACCTGGCTATTTCGATAGCAGATTGGTTGAACCAGGCCCTTTTGCATTATACAAAGACGAAGGTATCCATCTGATTTATAATGCCAGTAATGCAGCAAATAATAATGATCCGGATCTTCCGATTTATACCTATGCAGCCGGGCAAGCTTTGTTTGATAAAAATGAACCTTTTAAAATTCTGGACAGGACAGATAGCTATTTTATTTACCCTGATAAAGAGTATGAAAAAGTTGGAGAAGTAAATGAAGTTTGTTTTGTGGAAGGACTAGTCTACTTCAATGAAAAATGGTTTTTATACTATGGAACAGCTGATTCTAGAATTGCTGTTGCCGTATATGAACCATGATTGTCACTCAGTTTTGTGATTTCTCTCATACTCTGAATCTTCATAAAAAGCTTCTTCAAATGTAAGTTGAGCTGGCTCACCTGCTGTTAAAATTCTGAATACCATATAAATCACTATAAATGGACTAAGGCTAAACATTCCAATTATTAGTTGATGTGGTACTCCTTGAAATGTTGACAGGACTAAATAGGCTAATAAATAAAGTGTTGCACCAATTACAACGTTCTTGACAGGTTCCATAAGAATCTCTTTGATGATTATATGTAGAACACATTTGTCACAAAAGTTTAGTTCCAAAAACGAATTTCGAAAATTTATAGTTAACTCAGAAATCCATAGCTACTTAAGTATTCGTAACTAGTTCATAATATCATTAAAAGAGATGTATTTAATCCTGATAACATTATTGACATTCAATTCAGCAATACTAGATATAGATTTTGGTATTGAAAAGGATGGCCGTAATTGGTTAGTCGTTAACGATGGCGTTATGGGTGGATTATCTCTGGGTAGAGCAGGACTAGATGAAAACTCTCTGCTTTTTGTAGGCGAAATTTCATTCGATAATAACGGCGGTTTTGCTTCTGTGAGAAGTAACCGTATGAGATTGGACCTGAAAGATGCAGAATTCATTGAACTTCGATATCGATTGACCGGGCTTAACTTTGCATTGCGATTTGAAGAATATTCAAGATTTTGGCAGCCCTATTATTCTTACCCCTTGGAAGTAACAAATGGTGAATGGGTGACCATGAAAATTCCAGTTAATGAGTTAAGAGAAACGAGATTATCGAACTACACAGGGAAGCTTTTTGATAAAGAAAAGTCCAGGCCATTTTTCAGACTTGGACTAATGTCGAATGATAAAAAAGAAGAGCGTTTTGAGCTCGAGCTAGACTATATCAAGATTTATTAAGACTTGCTTGAAGATCATCCCAATCTTTTAAGAAACGAGCTAAACCGTTGTCAGTTAGTGGATGTTTCAGTAAACCGGTTATTACGCTTAACGGCATAGTTGCAACATCTGCCCCTGCTTTTGCGCAATCTACCACATGCATTGGATGGCGAATACTTGCCGCTAATACTTCTGTTGCAAAGCCGTAATTCAGATAAATTTCAACTATATCCCGAATCAACTGCATACCATCAGATGAAATATCATCTAACCGACCTAAAAATGGTGATATATAAGTAGCGCCGGCTTTTGCCGCAATAAGAGCCTGAGTAGGTGAAAAGCAAAGTGTACAATTCGTTTTAATTCCTTCTTCTGAGAAAGTCTTTATCGCTTTAATCCCATCTTTAATAAGTGGAACTTTAACTACCACATTGTCGGCAATCTTTGCAATTTTTCTACCCTCGTCCAGCATTTCGTTGTAAGTAGTTGAAACCACTTCTGCAGATACATCACCTTCAACAATATCACAGATTTTTTTGATGTGACCCTCAAAATCTCGAACCCCAACTTTTGCACATAAACTTGGATTTGTTGTTACTCCATCGAGTACTCCAAGATCATTAGCTTCCTGGATTTCTTCTAAGTTTGCAGTATCGATAAAAAACTTCATAGGGGTAATTTGATTTAGATGTGTAATGAAGTCAAGAAATTAAGCAATCATTACGTCCGATTCATTTCAATTTGTAAATATAGAGTTGCTTTTTTTTACATCGGTAAAGTCATTCGGAGTGAACTATTTAGCGAAATTATTAGTCTTTATTGCAAACTAAATACATCCAAAAATTCTGTGAAAAAACTATTTTATTCGGCCCTTTTTATTTCATTTACATTCTTAGGCTGCAGTGGTGGCGACTCTGAAGAAACTTCAGGAAGATCCGGCGGTGGTGGCTGGGGCGGTTGGGGCGGCTCAGCAGGTGCAAGAACAACCAGCGTTGAAACCCAAACAGTAACTTTACAACCAATTGCTGAGCAAGTCCGCTCATTTGGTACAGTGAAAGCACAAGACGTAATTGCTATCACACCGCAAATCAGCAATACAATTTCAGACTTTTATGTAGACCTAGGTGATACTGTTCGTGAAGGTCAACTTCTCGCTAAAATTAACGACGCTACTTTCCGCGATCAGCTTATACAGGCTCAGGCTCAAGTTAATCAAGGCAGAATTGCAGTAACTAGAGATAGTTCGGCCTATTTTCGAGCAAAATTACTAGCAGATAGAGAGCTCGGCTCTGTTGCTGATGTTGAAGTTGCCGAAGCAGCTTATCAAAGTTCAGTTGCATCTTTAGAATCAGCAAAAGCTTCACTAACACAAGCTCAAGAAAATTTTAGCTTTACAGAAGTTCGCTCACCAGTACGCGGCGTTATTATTTCCAGAACCGGTGAAGAGGGTGATGTTGCTACATCAGCTCAAGCAATATTCGAAATAGCCAACCTTATTGGATACGAAACTCGTGTTTTCCTTCCTGTTCAGGATTGGAGATTTGTAAAAATTGGTCAGCCGGTAAATCTTCGTGTTTCAAACGAAGAAGAATCAACCGCTCAAGGAGTTATCAGTAGAAAAAGTCCTCAACTGGATCCAACCACGGGTTTAGGGGAAGTTGTAATTACTCTTACTTCATCAGGGAATAGCATATATCCTGGCGTTTTAACTGAAAACATAATTGATATTGAATTCAAGCCTAGAGCTATTGTTGTACCAAGAAGCGCAATGGTTGAAAAAGTTGAAACTGTAGTAGAACCTGAATCAAACACGATAACATTAGACAGAACCTACTCTGTTTTTGTATCTGTGGGTGATACGGTTGCTGAGTTACGACAATTAGAATTAGGAATTGAGCAAGGCGATAAAATTGAGGTTGTTGGTGGTCTTAGACCAGGTGAAGATATCATTGTAACAGGTCAGGCAAGTCTCAAAGATGGTGGAAAAATTAGAGTAGCCACCGGATCCGATTTCTCATCTCCTGCTGGTCAGCAAGTTGCCGGTGGTTCTGGTGGCTGGGGCGGTGGAAGCTCCGGTGCACGATCAGGAGGTTGGGGTGGTGGAAATACTACTGCTGCAGCATCTACTGATTCAAATGCAACAGCTGGACAAGCGGCACGACCCGGAGCAGCGGCGTGGGCAGAGATGAGCGATGAAGATCGACAAAAACTTCGCCAGAGAATGCAAAGCATGACGCCAGAACAACGCAGAGCTTACATGGATAGCGTAAGAACCGCAAACGCTTCGAGTAACTAAAATGGGCGGTTTATCTAAATTAGCCGTACAACGGCCCATTACATTTTTAATGACCAGCCTGATTCTTATCGGGTTTGGTATTTTTGGAGTTTCTCAACTCCGACTGAATTTATATCCAGATGTAAGTTTCCCAACAATTACTATTTACACAGGATATGAAGGTGTAGCACCAGAAGACATTGAGGCATTAGTAACTCGGCCTATTGAAGAGCAGGTCGGTAGCATTAGTGGAATTCGCAGAGTTCGTTCATTATCAAGTCAGGGAGCTTCGGTTGTAAAGTTGAACTTCAACTGGGGAACAGATCTATATGAAGCTGAAAATGATGTTCGTAAACAGCTTGGGTTTGTAACAAGAACCATCCCTGATGATGCGGAAACTCCTTTAGTATTCAGCTATGACCCGAATCAGGAACCTATTGTTGTATTAGCTGTAACCTCGGATGTTCGTTCTTCCAGAGATTTGAGAACTTATTCAACTCAAGTATTGGAACAAAGAATTGAGCGTACCAATGGTATTGCTTCTGCAGAGACTTCCGGTGGTTTAGAAAGACAAATCAATGTCTCCATCGACAATGAAAAAATGCGTCTCTATAATGTTACGATCAGCCAAATTTCAAGTCGTTTAGCATCTGAAAATATCCAAGTGCCTGCTGGGCAGTTAATCGAAGGAAACACAGTGTATTCACTTAGAACTATGGGTGAATTAAAAACAGTAGAGCAAATCATGAACACTGTTGTTGACGTTCGAGATGGACAAACACTCTATCTAAGGGATGTAGCTAATGTTCAGGATGGTATTGCACAACCTATAGGTAATGTTCAGGTTAATGGAGAAGATGGAATTATCGTTAATATCTATCGCCAAAGTGATGCAAATGTTGTTGTAGCCGCTGATGCAGTTATTGAAAATCTGGAAGTGATCAAAGGTGCTCTACCGGACGATATTCAAGTTGAGGTATTGACCAATAAGGCAGAGTTCATCAAAATGTCGATTCAAAATCTACTTTTGACTGGATTACAAGCCATTGTTCTGGTTGTTCTGATTCTTCTCATTTTCTTAAGAAGCGGCCGATCAGCACTTATTATAGCAATTTCAATTCCCGTTTCTATTATCACCACTTTTGCTGTGATGGATTTTGCAGATTTGAGTTTGAATATTATTTCACTTTCAGGTCTAACTTTAGCTGTTGGTCTTGTTGTGGATGATGCGGTAGTAGTACTCGAAAACATTTTCAGATTCCGAGAAGAAGGTCATAATCGAAGAGATGCAGCTGTAATGGGCGCAAAAGAAGTTGCTGTTCCTGTTGTAATATCAACTTTGACAACACTCGTAGTTTTCTTGCCCATATTATTTGTACCGGGAATTGCCGGTTTCTTATTCAGAGATTTAGCGCTTACAATTTCTTTTTCATTAACTGTGTCTTCATTGGTAGCATTAACGCTTATACCAATGATGACGTCACAATTCTTCAAAGATGGAGATTCAAAGTTTCAATCAGATAATAGACTCGCTTTATTCTTTAGCAATCTTCTTGAAAGATTGGAGAACGTATACTCACGACAATTAGATACTACTCTAAAAAGTAGCTGGATCATTGTTATTGGCTCGGTTTTATTTTTTGCTGCTACCTTGCCAATCTTTAATTCACTAGGTGGAGAATTCTTCCCTCGAGTTGATGAAAATGCATTTACTCTTGAAATTAGTCGCGAGCCCGGAGTTAGCCTTCTTGAGCTAGAACGATCAGTCAAACAAGTTGAAAGTGTAATTCAACAATCTGTTCCGGAAGCTCGAATTGTTGTATCTGATTACGGTGATAAAGAAGGTATTGAAGGTGCGGATAATCCCGGTGGTTTCACAGGAACTGTCCGTGTTGAATTAGTTCCTCAGGATCAAAGAGACCGCACTCAATTTGAAATCGTAAATGCTCTTCTTAATGAATTAACAATTGTACCTGGAGTAGATGCACAGGAAATTGTAATAGATCCACTTAGCCCAGATGGAGAAAATGGGTTAATCGTTCAGGTTTTTGGATTCGATCCTGAGATTAAGAAAAACCTCACAGATGGAGTAAAAGAACGATTAGCAGAAATTCCAGGTGTAGTGAGTGCATATAGTACTTCAGATCAAGGTCGACCTGAGTTGAGACTCATTATGGACAGAGAAAGAATCTCTTTGGTTGGAATGAATACTAATCAGGTTGCATCCGCTGTAAGCGATGCTGTTCAGGGTAGTATTGCAACCAGTTTTGTAGATCAAGGAGTAGAATTTGAAGTTGTGGTTGAGTTAGACCCACGACAAAAATCCAGATCGACCGACTTAGAATCTATTCAGATTCAAATACCGGATGGTAGTTGGATGCCACTGAGTAATCTAGCTCGTGTTGAACGATTTACGGGTCCGACAAACGTAACTCGAATAGATCAAGAAAGAGTTGTAGAAATTTACACTGAGTTGGAAGATGTAGATCTAAAGTCTGCTTCATCGCAAGCACAAGCTTTACTAGATGAAATCCAATGGCCGGATGGTTATAGATACGCATTGGCGGGTTCTGCAGAAGAACAAGCAGAATCATTCAATTTCCTGTTATTGGCTTTTGCAATTGCCGGAATCCTAACCTATATGGTTATGGCTTCACAGTTTGAAAGCTTGATTGAACCATTCATTATTATTTTCACTATTCCTTTAGCACTCTCAGGTGTGCTTATTCTACTTGGACTCACATCCACACCCATAAGTGTAACTTCGATGGTTGGATTGATACTTCTTTCCGGTATCGTGGTGAATAATGGTATTGTGATGATTGATTACATCAAGATTCTTCAAGCGCGTGGATTATCTCGCCATGAAGCAATAGTTCAGGGAGCGACTCGAAGACTCCGTCCAATATTGATGACTGCTTTTACCACAATTCTATCTATGGTTCCACTTGCTCTTGAGATCGGATCAGGTTCAGAAACTTGGAGCCCAATGGCGAGAACCGTAATTGGTGGTTTAACCATGTCGACTTTACTAATGCTCTTTGTTGTACCAAGTATTTACAACTTGATTAATAAAGGAGTTAGTAAATTGGGCTTTGACGCTGTTCATAAAGAAGATCCATTAGCTGAAGAAGAGGTATTGGCATGAAAAAATTCTCAATTGCAGGAGGTATCTTAAACCGACCCATTTCGGTCATTATGATGACCTTAATCGTGATAGGTTTTGGTATATTCTCGTTAACTAACCTTAGAGTTACTCTATTTCCATCATTAAATATTCCGGTCATAGCCATCTCTACGGGTTATCAGAATGTCGCCCCTGAAGATATAGACCGTATTCTTGTAACTCCGATTGAAGGTGCAATTTCTGCTGTTGAAGGAATTGAGGAAATGGAATCGAATGTCAGTAGAGGGAATGCTTTCATTCGAATGAATCTGTTCCCAGGAACTGATATTCGAAAAACGGAACTACAGATTCAAAAAGCTATTGATCAAATCCGAGGTGACCTGCCTGCTCAAGCCAGAGAACCAGTAATTTTCCAATTTGATCCGGAAAATCGTCCAATCATGCAGCTTAGTATCAATTCATCACTGAAAGGACTGGATGAATTGAGAAATCTGGCTGAAGAAGTTGTTGAACCAAATTTAGAAAGATTAGTAGGACTGGCTTCAGCTGATACAAGAGGTGGTTTAGAACGTCGTATATATGTAGATGTTTCTCCTATGAAATTGGCACAGCACAACCTTGTTCCACAAGAACTCGAAAATGCTATTTCATCAAACAATACCCAGCTTCCTATGGGTAATGTGTTAGCTAATTCCATTAGCTATTCAGTTCGAGCTGAATCCATGTATAAGACAGTCGATGAAATTCGAAACACCATTGTAAAAATCTCAGATAATGGTATTCCAATCCGTGTTCAGGATGTAGCAGATGTTTCTGATGGATTTACTGAGGTAACCAGTTTGGTGAATGTGAATGGTAATAACAATGTCTCTATCGAAGTTCAAAAGAACTCAGATGCAAATACATTAGACGTAGTAAATGCAGTTAAAGCAACTGTTCCTTCAATTAATGAAATTCTTCCTCCTGGTGTCGAACTTCGGATACTAAGTGATGAAGGTCAAACTATCGACGATTCAATTAACAATCTTGCGCAATCATCATTAATTGCCCTAGTTGTAGTCGTTGCTGTTATTCTGATTTTCATGGGTGGTTGGAGAATTTCTCTTGTTGTAGCTCTATCTATTCCAGTTTCAATTTCTGCCTGTTTCGCAGCAATGTATGCGGCAGGTTTGACTCTCAATATTTTCACAATTTCTGCATTGGCATTGGCCATTGGTCTTTTAGTTGACAATGGGATTGTGGTATCTGAAAGTATTGCTCGAAAATTAGAAGACGGATTAACTAAGTATGAAGCAGCACTAACAGGTACTAATGAAGTTATAGGTCCACTCTTAGGCTCAACGCTAACAACACTAGGAGTTTTCATCCCAATAACTCTTATTACAGGTATTCAGGGTGCGCTTTTTAAGGAATTCGCGCTTACAATTAGTTTTGCGATTGGGATTTCATTTATTGCATCCATTGTATTAGTTCCTGTAATCGCGGTGCTTTTGCTCGATGTAAAACAATTTGGGAAAGGTGGAGTCATCTTCAAGGCCATTCATAAGTTAGAAGGTGGCTATGGCTTTATTCTTAATTGGATAATGCATCACAAATGGATTCCAGCGATGATGTTATTCGGTATTATCTTTGGAACTATATACATCTTTGAGAATATTGAAAGAGAAGGTTTTCCTGAATCCGATACTGGTGAAATTGATGTAAATGTAAGGTTGCAGGAAGGAACCAAGCTCGTTACTACTCTAGATGTAATGGAAAAGTTTGAAGGAATTCTCCTTTCCAAACCAGAAATTGAAACTTTGATTTCCAATATTGGCCGAAGTAGGTGGATTGAACAGAGTAACGCAGGTAGTTTCTCTATCAAATTGGTACCTCTTGAAGAACGTGAATTAACCAGTAATGAAATTGCCGCTTCAATCCGACAGGAGTTAGTCTCTCCTGGTGCTACAGTTACCGCTAGAGTTGAAGGTGGTGGCTTACGTTTTGGAGGAAGAGGTTTTAGTTTTGGTGGTAACTCACTCCGATTGACTTTTATAGGTCCGGAAATGGAAGAATTGCTTAAAATTTCGAATAAAATCGAAGAGCGATTACTTGACGACCCAAATATTACTGAGGTTGATAATGGTAGAACAGATCCAACACCAGAGTTACAATATATCGTTGATCGAAACAGAATTGGATTACTCAATTCTGGAGTTGCAAATGTTGCAGGTAACCTTCGCACACAGACATTAGGTAATCAGGCTGGATTCTTCCGATCAGAAGGAAGAGAAATACCTATTGAAGTGAGAACTTCGAAAGAAGCACTTACTTCACGTGAAGATCTTTTTGACCTTGAAGTACTTCAGTTTAATGATCAGCGAATACCAGTTGTAGCAGTCGGTGAATTTGTTGAGACGAAAGGTGTCGACTCTTATCGAAAAAGAGATCGTGAAGTTTTGCTCGATGTGAATATTCAATTTAACGGTGAAGCCAGTGAGTATCGCGAATTGATAACCAATTTCATTGAAGAAGAAATTGTACTTCCTGATGGATACCGATATGACTTCACTGGGGCAAGTGCAGAAACAGAACGATCATCAAACCAATTTTTGTGGGCCGGTCTAGCTGCCATTGTTCTAATGTTCATGATCATGGCGTCATTATTTGAAAATTTCCGTGACCCTTTTGTAATCTGGTTTTGTATACCAATGGCTATTTTTGGTGCTATTGCTGGTTTGATGCTAACCGGCTCGCCTCTTAGTAATACTGGTTTTATTGGTTTATTTATGTTGGTTGGAATCATCTTGAATAATGGAATTGTACTCGTTGATTACATGCATCTTCGTACAAAAGAAATCGAAAATGATGTACTGATAAAGGAAACTGTTACCTGGAGAAATGGTCTCTTTGTAATTATAACTATTATAGCCGCTATAGTATTAGCAATACTAGTTCATCCTGCCTGTATTGCAATTGTTTGTTATCCTTTATTTTTCTTCTGGAAAGAAAAACCAACAAAACGTTTATCCAATCTAATAATTGGAGCTATCGAAGCGGCACAAAGAAGAATGAGACCTATTTTACTCACGGCAATAACAACTGTTTGCTCTATGATCCCACTTTCATTAGAACTTGGTGCTGGTGCTGAATTGTGGTCTCCTTTAGCAAAAACCGTAATTTTTGGTCTTAGTTTTGGTGTGATATTTACACTTTTCATCACTCCAAGTTTATCAATCGGGTTAATGCAGGTTATTAAATGGATTCGACTTTTCTTCTCTATGTTAGTTTGGCCATTTATAAGGAAGAACATTTTTAGAATTGCTTAAGTAGATATTTGAAGACGCTAATTTACATTTGAGAACGTTTTTTATATTCTAAGAGTAATAACCATGAAAGGAGTACACTATGAGTAAAACAGGAAATTTTATAGCAGGATTATTGACAGGGGCGATGGCTGGAACAGTACTAGCTTTACTATACGCTCCTGATACTGGTAAAAATACAAGAGATCGACTTTCGTATCGTTTAAGTACCTATCGTGATGAACTTAACGACCTGATTTCAGAATTAAGAAAAGAGAAACAAAAACTAATTTCTGAAGCAAAAGAAAAAGGCGAAGCTGTTGTTTCTGAAGCAAAAGAAAAAGCAGATCATCTAATAAAAGAAGCTGAAGATCTCTTGCATTCTATCGACTCAAAAGAATAATAATCTTAATAAGTATCATTTCTCTTTATTGAGATGATTTAACAATTTCTAAACCCGGAAATGAATAATCATTTCTGGGTTTTTTATTTCTTGAATATTTTTTTAGAAGCTGATGCAATTAGAAAAGAAATCCATCTAGTTTTCTACTGTGGAATTCTCTACTCCTTCCTTATAAATCTCTTCTAAAACTGTACTTAAATACGAGCCCTCTAAATTATTATTTATCGCTTTGTGAATCATATTTACAGTATATATATCGAGAGCTCTATTATTTGATGCATATTCTATGCCTTCTCTAAGTAGTTCACTATTGAATGGTAACCAATGAACTAATTCATAATAATGCTGTGCATAGGATATGGAATCATTATTAGACTCCGTAAATTTCACTACTTCACGAAGTGATACGGCAACTAATTCATCGAAGCGCCAGGTATTTGCTCCTATTGAATCAGCATATGAAATGCTTTGCAATTGCTGAAAAGCAAGTTCAAAAGCCGCTAACTCTTCCTCAGGCGTTAATCCTTTAACAAATGGATATCCATTAAGTAGTCGCGCAATTGCCGCTGATGAAAATGAGTTCTCGAAATCACTGATGGTAAGTGGAGTATCAAACCTGCTTTCAGCATAAGACTCACTCAATAATCCAATCTCTAAGAGCTCATTAAAAAATAAATCAGCCATTATATTATGGCCTATCTCATTTGGATGCAGGTGATCAATAAACATAGAATTATCAGCAATACCAGAAATTGATAATTCATTTAAAACTGTTTCAACATCTACTAGATAAACATCTTCTTGAGTTGCAAATTCTCTAATTTTCTGATTAATAGCATTTGGTGCTCGAAAACGAATGGTGTCAAACTCCTTGGCATTTTCAAACTGATTTTTTGCTCTAATTGTATCCTGAATTGCTAAAAATTGATTTCCTAAATCATAGGCATTAATAGCATCCCAAAACGAACCAAGTGGTGGTTGATCTTTCAAATTTGAAGCAACTGTTCCAATAAAAACGGGAACATCTTTTCTTTTAAAAATTGATAGAACATCTTCAATATTTGTCTCAAACTGTTCTATTCCTGCTTCATATACTTGGCTTTCTTTTCTGATATTCGATTCGCTAACGACTCTTGCCATTAATGTTCTTTGCACACCTGTGTTCAACTCACTTGGTGCTAATAAATCTTCCATAAATTGATAAAGGAGAAAATTCTTAAACCAAAGAATTAAACGTTTCATCCAAACACTATTTCCGATATTAAACTGAGTACTTCCAACTCCAAAAGAACCATAATACTCATTATGACCCGCGTAAATAATTATGGCATCCGCTTCATAGTCTTTGACTGATTTCGCCAAATCATGAATCACATAACTATTTACAGCAGTCATTCCCAGATTAATCACTTCGACATTGAGTGACTTAGTGTTCAAAAGAAGTTTTTGTTCTAACTGATTAGCAAAGCTATAATAGAAATTATAAGGAAACCCTTGTGCAGATGAACCGCCAAAAACAAACACTCTAAAAGTTGAATCAGATTTCTCTTTCCGAAAAGGATTAGGTGCTATTTGCGGTACAAAAGATGGAAAATATCGAGTTACATAATTCGGGTTAACGATCAAGTAATCATCATTTACTGCATACTCAACAAACAACTCTCTTCCTTCAGAATTGTAACTAGAAATCCTAAAACCTATCTCAATTAGAGCGAGTAAAAAGACTGGTATCAATAGAGTTATAATCCAGAATAATATCTTTTTTGAATGGCCGCTCATTAACTATTTAGAATTTTTGAGATATGACATTTAAGATAACATCAGGCTTCTTTAAACAAAAAAAGCCCCTCGTTTGAGGGGCTTAATTTTTTATCAAGTACTAAGCTTATTCAGCTGGACTAAGTGGCTCTTCATTATCACCACCAAGCGCCTCAAATACTTGTGCAACTTCAGCTTCTCCAGCTTCCATATCTCTTTTTGAGCCAACAATAATATCGTTGTACTCACGAAGACCAGTACCAGCTGGCACCTTGTGACCTACTACTACGTTTTCTTTTAGTCCACGTAAGAAGTCTTTCTTCGCTTCGATAGAAGCCTGAGTTAGTACTTTCGTTGTTTCCTGGAATGAAGCAGCAGATAGCCAGCTTTCAGTAGAAAGAGCTGCTCTCGTGATACCTAACAAGATCGGTTTTGAAATTGCTGGCTCAGCTTCACGAGTTTCAAGTTCAGCTTTTTCTTCTTTGATTAGCTGATTATTGATGTCACGAACTTCACGTCTGTCAAGGATAGTTCCTTTCTTTAGTTCACTACCACCTTCATCAGTAACTACAAACTTACCAATTAACTCATCGTTTCTTTGGTTTACTTCGTAGCGATCAACCTTGTCGCCTTCCAGGAACATAGTATCACCCGGATCAGTGATTTCAACCTTCTGCATCATTGTGCTAACAATCACCTCAATGTGCTTATCGTTGATTTTCACACCCTGTAAACGGTAAACTTCCTGAATCTCGTTCACTAAGTAAGACTGTACAGCGTATGGTCCAAGAATATTTAGAATATCTTGTGCCGGAATTGTACCATCTGATAAAGGCTGACCTGCTTTCACGAAGTCATTTGATTGTACAAGAATGTGCTTGCTTAACGAAATTAAATACTTCTTCTCATCAGTACCGTCTTTCGATTTTACAATTACTTCCTGAGAACCACGCTTACGTCCACCCATTTCAACAATACCATCAATTTCTGATACTGTAGCCGGATCACTTGGAGAGCGCGCCTCAAATAATTCGGTTACACGAGGTAAACCTGCCGTGATATCCTTAGATTTTGAAGTAGCTCTTGGAATCTTAGCAATAACCTGACCAGCACTTACAACTTCACCGTCTTCAATAACGATGTGTGTTTCAACCGGTAAAGTGCTTTCACGTAGTCTATCACCTTCGCCACGTATAGCTAAGGTTGGTACTAAAGAACGATCCTTAGAATCGATGATTACTTTTTCACGGTGACCAGTTTGAGCATCTGTATCCTCAGTATAAGTTAATCCTTCAAGGATATCTTTATACTGAACAGTACCATCAATCTCAGAGTAAATCAAAGCGTTGTATGGATCCCACTTACACAATTGTGCACCTTTTGGAACCATATCGCCTTCTTCAGTCATCATTTCAGAACCATAAGGAACATTGTAGCTAATCAGCACTTTTCCTTCGTCATCAACGATTTTTAATTCACCCGCACGGCTAAGAACAACATTGTGCTCTTCTTCACCATCGTCATAAACAACAACTCGGATATTCTCGAACTCAACTTTACCTGCGAATTTCGCTTTGTGCTGAGAGTCAGCCTCCAGACGAGATGCAGTACCACCAACGTGGAAAGTTCTAAGTGTTAACTGAGTACCAGGCTCACCAATAGATTGTGCAGCAATTACACCAACCGCTTCACCTTTTTCAACTACAGTTCCTCGTGCAAGGTCACGTCCGTAACACTTCGCACATACACCACGACCTGTTTCGCAAGTTAATACTGAACGGATATCAACTTGTTCAATAGATGTTTCTGCAATTTTCTTTGCAACTGCTTCGTCGATCATTTGATTTGCTTCACAAATCAATTCATCAGAAATCGGATCGTAAATATCATGCAATGAGAATCTACCGATAATACGATCTTCAAGACGCTCGATGATATCTTCATTGTCTTTTAGAGCTTCCATCTTGATTCCACGAAGTGTACCACAATCATCTTCAGTGATAATTACATCTTGTGAAACATCAACAAGACGACGAGTTAAGTAACCCGCATCCGCAGTTTTAAGAGCCGTATCAGCAAGACCTTTACGAGCACCGTGAGTAGAGATAAAGTATTCAAGTACACTCAATCCTTCTTTAAATGAAGATAGAATTGGATTCTCAATTACTTCGTTACCCTGCTGAAGGCCTGACTTTTGCGGCTTGGCCATCAAACCACGCATACCACCTAACTGGCGAATCTGCTCTTTAGAACCACGAGCACCAGAATCGGCCATCATGAATACTGGGTTGAAACCTTCACGGTCATCAGCTAATGCTTTGAATAGTGTTTCAGAAACACGGTTAGTTGTGCTCGTCCACTTATCAATTACCTGATTGTAACGCTCATTATCAGTAATGAAACCCATTTCGTAACGACCTTGGATATCCGTTACTTCATCTTTTGCACCATCAATTAATTCGGCTTTAGCATTAGGGATAATAATGTCCTCTAAACTAAACGATAAACCACCTCTGGTCGCATTTTCGTAACCAAGAGACTTCATATTATCAAGGAAAGCTGAACATGTCGCTGTTCCGGTAGTAGCATGAATTTCACCAATCAAAATTCTTAGCTCTTTTTTACCAAGAGTTTTGTTAATGAAGCCCATTTCCTCAGGTACAATCTCATTGAATAGAACTCTACCTGTTGAAGTTTTTACAACTTCAGATACTTGCTCACCTTCTTCATTCAACGTGTTAATTCGAACGTTGATTTTCGCATGCATGTCAATTTTGCCCTGATCGTAAGCAACAATTACTTCATCAGCAGATGCAAAAGTTTTGCCTTCACCAACCTGACCGCCACGTGGCTTTGTTAGGTAGTAAAGACCTAAAATCATATCCTGAGATGGAACAGCAATAGGTCCACCTGACGCAGGACTCATAATATTGTGAGAACCTAGCATTAAGACAGATGCTTCAAGAATTGCATCGTGGCTTAATGGTAAGTGAACCGCCATCTGATCACCATCGAAATCAGCGTTAAATGCTGTACACGCTAGTGGATGAAGACGAATCGCTTTCTCTTCAATAAGAACCGGCTGGAATGCCTGAATACCAAGTCTGTGAAGAGTTGGGGCACGGTTCAACATTACCGGATGTCCAGTAATTACATTTTCAAGAACTTCCCAAACAACAGCGTCACGACGATCAACAACTTTTTTAGCTGATTTCACCGTTTTCACATATCCACGCTCAATTAAGCGACGAATAATAAATGGCTTGTAAAGCTCAACCGCCATTTCTTTTGGAAGACCACACTCATGCATCTTCAACTCAGGTCCAACAACAATTACTGAACGACCTGAATAATCAACACGCTTACCAAGTAGGTTCTGACGGAAACGACCACTCTTACCTTTCAACATATCGCTGAGAGATTTCAGAGGACGGTTGTTGTTTCTTACAGCATTTGATTTACGAGAGTTATCATATAATGAATCAACAGCTTCCTGCAACATGCGCTTCTCATTTCTAAGAATTACATCAGGAGCTTTGATGTCGATCAATCTCTTCAGACGATTGTTTCTGATGATAACACGACGGTAAAGGTCATTTAAGTCAGATGTTGCAAATCTACCACCTTCAAGAGGTACAAGTGGTCTTAATTCTGGTGGTATAACCGGAATTACTCTTTGTACCATCCACTCAGGGCGGTTTTCTGTATGCTGAGCAGCAGCTCTGAAAGACTCAATTACCTGAAGACGCTTTAGCTTCTTCTTCTTACGCATCTGTGAAGTTTCATTCTTCACTTCATAGCGTAACTGGTAAGCTAATTCATCTAGGTCAAGGTCGGCCAACATAGCTTCAAGAGCATCTGCACCTTCCTTTACAATGAATTTATCCTCATCGTCATCATCCAGATCAAAATTATCTTCTGGAAGCTGATCAAAAATGTCATACTTCTCTTCTTCAGAGATTAAATCACCCTTTGCATAACCTAAGTCACGCGCTAAGCCTGGATTGATAATCACGAAAGTCTCGTAATAAACAATACGGTCTAGGTTTTTAGATGATAATCCTAACAAGTAAGCAATCTTGTTTGGAAGAGATTTGAAATACCAAATATGTACAGTTGGAACGGTTAGGGTAATATGACCCATACGCTCGCGACGTACCGCTTTTCTAGTTACTTCAACACCACAACGATCACAGATAATGCCTTTGTAACGGATTCTCTTGTACTTTCCACAATGGCACTCATAATCTTTTACCGGTCCAAAGATTTTCTCACAGAAAAGACCATCCATTTCTGGTTTGAACGTACGGTAATTAATTGTTTCAGGGGTTAATACTTCCCCATGTGAACGTGATAAAATTGTTTCAGCAGAAGCAAGCGAAATGCCAATGCTGCTGAAGTCGTTGGTTACTGCTAATGTTTTTGTAATTGGCAAGGGTTTTCCTCCGATTCTGTATTAACAGTGATTAATTCAAGTGTATTTCAAGGCCGAGACCCATAAGCTCTCGCAGTAATACCTTGAATGATTCTGGTACGTCTCCATCAGGAAGGTTTTCACCTTTCACGATGGCTTCATAAACTTTTGAGCGACCTTTCACATCGTCACTCTTCACAGTAAGCATTTCTTTCAAGATGCTGGATGCACCGTATGCATACAATGCCCAAACTTCCATCTCACCCAGACGTTGACCACCAAACTGAGCTTTACCACCCAATGGTTGCTGTGTAATAAGTGAGTATGGCCCAATAGAACGAGAGTGCATCTTATCTTGAACAAGGTGATTTAACTTGATCATATAGATGTATCCAACTGTTGTTTTCTGTGAGAATGGTTCTCCAGAACGACCATCAATTAGATTTACTCTACCATCTTGAGGGAGTCCGGCTTCCGCAAGCTTACCTTTAACATCATCCATGCTTGCTCCATCGAAAATTGGAGAAGCAAATGTAGTTCCCAATTTCTTTGCAGCCCAACCAAGGATTGTTTCATAAATCTGGCCAAGGTTCATACGAGATGGTACACCAAGTGGGTTTAGACAGATATCAACTGGAGTTCCGTCTTCCATAAATGGCATATCCTCAACAGGTACAATTTTAGCAACAACGCCTTTGTTACCGTGACGACCTGCCATCTTATCACCTACTTGAAGCTTACGCTTCTTAGCAACATATACTTTTGCTTTTTGGATGATTCCCGGAGGTAGCTCATCTCCAACCTGGATAGCAAATGTTCTACGTTTTGCTTCACTATCGATTTCACGACGAAGTTCACGATAGTTGTGGAATAGCAATCTTACATGCTTAACTAATTCCTGATCAGTAGCCCAATCAATGTTCTCATTGATGTTTACTGGATCGATTTCTTCGAAGACAGATTTCTTATACTTCTCACCTTTAGGGATTAACTCTACTCGGCTGTAGTTGTAAACACCCGGTGAAGTTTTATCACGAAGTAAAGAATACATTTTGTCAGCCCACTGCTGATTCAATTCAGCAAGTTTGTTTGCATGACGCTCATGCTCTTGCTCAACACGCTTTTTCTCTTCTTTGCGGGATACCAACTCATCACGCTTACGGCTGAATAATTTAGTACCAATTACAGTACCGGAAACGCCCGGAGGAGTTTTCAATGATGCATCTTTAACATCACCAGCTTTATCACCGAAGATTGCTCGAAGTAATTTCTCTTCAGGAGTTGGATCAGTCTCGCCTTTTGGTGTAATCTTACCTACCAAGATATCACCAGGAGCGATTTTCGCGCCAACGCGAATCATTCCTCGCTCATTCAAGTTGCGTGTTGCTTCTTCACTAACATTTGGAATTTCACGAGTTAACTCTTCTTCACCACGTTTTGTATCACGAACTTGTTGCTCGAATTCAGTGATGTGAATAGATGTATAAATATCTTCCTGAACAATTCGCTCACTAATTACAATTGCATCCTCAAAATTGTAACCTCTCCAAGGCATGAATGCAACTAATAAGTTACGACCTAGTGCAAGCTCACCGCCATCTGTTGAACAACCATCAACAATAGCTTGGCCTTTCTTAACTACATCGCCAACCTTCACAATTGGACGTTGGTTAGTGGCTGTATCCTGGTTAGTTCTTGTGAACTTTTCAAGTTTGTAGCTTTTGATACCGCCATCAAAGTAGCAGTGCTGCTGTAATTCAGTTCTGTCATACTGAACTCGAACTTCTGTTGCACTTACATAAACTACTTTACCGTCAGCTTCCGCAGTAATAATTGCTCTGGAATCACGCGCTGCACGATGCTCAAGACCGGTACCAACAACTGGTGCTTCAGGTCTTAATAATGGCACAGCTTGACGCTGCATGTTAGATCCCATCAATGCTCGGTTTGCATCATCATGCTCGATAAACGGAATCAATGCTGCTGCAAGAGAAGTAATCTGGTTTGTAGCAACATCCATATACTCGATTTCATCTAATCGGGCTTGAGAATAATTACCTTCACGCATTCTAGAGAACACAGTCTCATTTTTGAACAATCCACTATCATCAATCTCAGCATTAGCCTGAGCGATTACAGTTTCATCCTCTTGTTCTGCCGCCAAGTATTCTACGTTGTTGGAAACCTTACCATCTTTCACTTTCCGATAAGGAGTTTCAATAAATCCAAAATCATTCACTTTAGCATGCACACACAATGAAGAAATCAAACCAATGTTTGGACCTTCAGGTGTTTCAATCGGGCAAAGACGACCATAATGTGTATAATGAACGTCACGAACCTCGAAACCTGCACGCTCACGAGTTAAACCACCAGGACCAAGTGCCGACATACGACGCTTGTGAGTTAACTCAGCAAGTGGATTCGTTTGATCCATAAACTGAGATAGCTGGTTTGTACCGAAGAACGTATTAATTACAGATGAAATAGTTCTTGCATTCACAAGATCCTGAGGTGTTAACTGCTCTGCATCGCGAGAGTTCATTCTCTCTTTGATCGTTCTAGCCATTCTAGCTAAACCAATCGCAAATTGCTGACCTAACTGCTCACCAACAGTTCGAACACGTCTATTACTCAAATGGTCAATATCATCCACCTGAGATTTTAAGTTCTTAAGACGAATTACTTCGCGGATGATCGCAACGATATCTTCTTTCGTCAGATACTGAACATCAGTGTTTTCTAAGTGAAGGCGCTTATTAAGTCTGTATCTTCCTACTTCACCTAAATCATATTTTTTATCACTAAAGAAAAGTCTTTCAAGAATTGCTCTTGAAGTCTCAGGGTCGGGCATCTCACCTGAACGAATTTGCTGGTAAACTTCACCCAAAGCTGAAGTTTCATCCCAAGTAGGATCCTTTCTAAGCGTATTCATTACAACTGAACGAGAGGATTCTTCTTCAGTAATTTTTTGAACCAATACTGTTTTTAGTTCAGCATCTTTTAACATTCCGTAATCGTCTTCTGTCAGTTCATGATCTCTTTCGAAGATGATTTTACGGTTTAATGCTTCACTTACTTCACCAGTCTCGTCATCAACAACTTCTTCCATCTCTTCAACAACGATGTTTTGAGCAAGTCGTTTTCCAACAAGATTCTTAATGTAAGTTGGCTTAGTTCCGAATTTAAGTTCTTCAGATAATTCAAATAGACTTAGTAAGTCTATATCAGTTGAATATCCAAGTGCTCTTAATAAGGTTGTAGCAGGGATCTTTTTCTTTCTGTCGATATACGCCCACAATACGTCGCGTATATCTGTAGTGAATTCAATCCAGCTTCCTTTGAAAGGAATTACCCTTGCAGAATAAAGTTGGGTCCCATTCGGGTGAATAGATTGTCCGAAGAACACACCAGGAGATCTGTGTAATTGACTTACAATTACACGTTCAGCACCATTGATGATAAATGTTCCACGATCTGTCATCCATGGTAAATCACCCAAAAATACTTCCTGTTCGATTGTTTCACTAGCTTCGTCGCTGTCATCAACCGAAGATAGACGAAGTTTCGCTTTTAATGGAACAGAATAGGTTAACCCACGATCTTGACACTCTTTAATGGTGTAGCGAGGTACATCCACATTGTAATAAAGAAACTCAAGAATGTGTGTTTCTCTGGTATCTTGGATTGGAAAGTTTTCAAGGAATATTCTTTGTAAACCTTGATTTAGTCTTTCGTTTGGAGCAATATCGAGTTGTACGAACTTTTCGAACGACTCTAACTGAATATCAAGAAAATCTGGATATTCAAGTACTTGCTTTGTGCGACCAAATGATTGTCGCGAAGTATTTGGAATGATTTGCATCTTCTGGCTCAAAAGGACCTCTCCTTTTTAGTTTGAAGGGTAAATGGTGAAAAGACCTATATTTTAGGTCAGGGTACATAGACGCCAATAGCCAATACCGTTTTCACGATATTGGCTTCCAGCGATTTTTAACGAAAAGATTACTTGAGCTCTACAGTAGCTCCAGCTTCTTCAAGCTTGTTCTTGATCTCTTCAGCTTCTTCTTTAGACGCAGCTTCTTTTACTGTATTAGGAGCACCATCTACTAATTCTTTAGCTTCTTTCAAGCCAAGACCAGTTATTCCACGTACTTCTTTAATAACAGCGATTTTCTTAGCGCCAGCAGAAGTAAGTACTACATCAAATTCAGTCTGCTCTTCAGCAGTACCACCAGCTTCACCACCGCCAGCAGGGCCAGCAACTGCAACAGCTGCAGCTGCAGGTTTGATGTCGTAATCTTCTTCAAGAACTTTTGCAAGTTCGTTTGCTTCTTTGATAGTTAAGTTAACTAGCTGTTCTGCTAATTCTTTAACGTCAGCCATTTTATATCTCCAGTTGTTTTGTAAGTAATTTCTTTGATTAAATAAGGGTTAGTTTTCGCCTTTTTCAGCGATGGTTTTCACAGCACCTACGATGTTAGAACCTTGCGCATTTAGTGCACCAACTACATTGTTGATTGGCGCCATTAGTAATCCAAGAACATCACCGATGATTTCATTCTTAGATTTCATTGCTGCAAGTGCATCAAGTTTGTCTTCACCAAAATATTCGCCGTCAATGATAGCAGCTTTGAATTCTGGCTTTTTATTATCCTTGATAAAGTCCTTTAACACCTTTGCTGGTGCAGACAACTCTTCTTCTACAAATGCGAAGCCATTTTGCTGGTTTAGAGTCGGAATGATATCGTCATATCCTCCAACCTCTTCCATCGCAAGCTTCATAAGTTTATTCTTGTACACTTTGAAGAAGACATTTCCCTTACGGAATGCTCCACGCAGTTGGTTAGCTTCATCAACAGACATTCCTGAGTAATTAGCGATGTACACCGCATTTGATTTCTTCAGGTTTTCTGTGATTTCATCTAAAACTGCTCGCTTTTCTGCTGTAGGCATATCTTAATTCCTCCTAGTTAAGGGATGTAACTGCGGTTCTGCTTACAGGTATGCTTGGTCCCATCGTAGAACTTAGGTATACGCTTTTCACGTAAACACCTTTTGCTGATGATGGCTTAAGTCGCATCACTGTTTGGAAAAATGCTTCTGCATTTTCTTTCAAGTCGGTAGATTTGAAGCTTACCTTACCGATTGCTGTATGAAGGATTCCGGTTTTATCAACTCGGAAATCAATCTGTCCAGCTTTTACTTGTTTAACAGCTGCTGCAACGTCCATCGTAACAGTTCCACTTTTAGGATTTGGCATTAAACCTCGGGGGCCGAGAAAACGACCTAGCTTACCGAGTTTACCCATCACATCTGGTGTAGCAATTATCACATCGATATCTGCCCAACCACTTTCAATTTGTGCAATGTAATCATCAAGCCCAACATGATCGGCTCCGGCTTCTTTCGCTTCTGCTTGCTTACTCTCATTTACAAGAGCCAAAACCTTAACTTCTTTACCGGTACCATGAGGTAAACTCACTGTACCACGCACCATTTGATCAGCATGTCGAGGATCAACACCCAAACGGATGTCAACGTCAACTGATGCATCAAAACTGGTTGTAGAGGTTTTGATTACAAGATCACAAGCTTCTTCCAAAGAGTATTCCATCTCCGGATTAATCATCGCCAAAGCTGCTTGATATTTCTTTCCTTTTTTCGCCATAGGTATAATTCCTTTAAACGTCGCGATTTACTCTAAGACCCATACTACGAGCCGTGCCGGCAATCATTTCTGCAGCAGCTTCAACGTCGAACGCATTTAAGTCCTCCATTTTCTCCTGCGCAATTTCCTTGCACTGGCTCCAGGTTACCGTCCCCACTTTAGCGCGGTTTGGTTCACCTGAACCGGATTTGATCTTCGCTGCTTGTTTTAAAAGTACTGGTGCTGGTGGAGTCTTTGTTTTGAATGTAAAAGACTTATCAGCGAATACAGTAATTTCAACAGGAATTACAGTTCCGGTCTTGTCCTGAGTCTTAGCATTAAAGGCTTTACAAAACTCCATAATATTGATACCAGCCTGGCCTAATGCCGGACCTACCGGAGGCGCAGGATTAGCCTGGCCACCAACAATTTGGAGCTTCAGGATTCTTTCAACTTTCTTAGCCATGGATTCTCAGGATCCTATTCTAATTATATAACTTCAGTTTATCGCGTAATAGCTAGTTTGCATCAACTAGGTTCTTTTATGCAGTGGACTCAACCTGGTTTACATCCACCTCAACCGGAGTACGTCTACCGAAAATGCTCACCAAAACACGGAGCTTCAATTTATCGGCATTTACTTCCTGTACAGTTCCATCAAAATCTTTAAATGGACCAGAGATTACTTTCACTAAATCTCCTTCACTGTATGGAATATCTACATTCCGGACTTCGTCACCTGCTTCAAGCACTCTACCAATGATGCGTTTGACTTCGTGCTTCTTAAGAGGTGTTGGCACCAGTTGTTCTTTTCCAACTTTTAGAAAACCTAAACAAGAAGGTGCACTTTGTATGAGGTTGTTAACTTCCTCATCATAATGAGTATTAAGTAAAATATATCCTGGGAAGAAATTCTTTTCCCTGGTACGTTTTTTTCCTCCACGAATTTCAACAACCGTTTCTGTTGGTACCAAAACCTCTAAAATTTTGTCACCAAGGTCTTGATCTTCAATTTCTCTGTCGAGGAATTCTTTTACTTTTTTCTCATGGCTGGAAAAGCATCGAACCACATACCAACCATGTTCTAATTCTTTACTCATTATCTATATATAGCTTCAAGTACTGTGCTGTATAATTGATCTACACCAAAAATAAATGCAGACAGTATTATCGAGAACACAACCACAATGATGGTGTTATCAATCAATTCTTGTTGTGTTGGCCAGCTGACTTTCTTGAATTCAGCAACCACGCTCTCGAAAAAATTACTAAGCTTTTCCATATCAATTTTTAGTTTGCACGGGCGGAGAGACTCGAACTCCCGACACCTGGTTTTGGAGACCAGTGCTCTACCAACTGAGCTACGCCCGTTTATACACACAAGAGTAGGCAGCATAGCTACCTACTCTAAGTGTCTAAACTTATGTGTTAAATCTTAGCTTAATCTAAGATTTTAGTTACCACACCGGCTCCTACGGTACGCCCACCCTCGCGGATCGCAAAACGCAGACCTTCTTCCATCGCCACCGGCTGAATTAACTCCACGTTCAACTTCACGTTGTCACCAGGCATCACCATCTCCACACCACTCGGCAGCTCACACGCTCCCGTTACATCCGTGGTACGGAAATAGAACTGCGGACGGTATCCCTTGAAGAATGGAGTGTGACGTCCACCTTCGTCTTTGCTCAGCACGTACACCTCGCACTCAAATTTCTTGTGAGGAGTGATTGAACCAGGCTTACATAGTACCATTCCACGCTGGATATCATCCTTGTTGATCCCACGTAGCAAGATACCCGCATTGTCGCCTGCCTCACCTTGGTCTAGAAGACGACGGAACATCTCAATACCGGTTACTACACTCTTCATTGGCTCTTCGATGATCCCAACGATTTCCACTTCCTCGTTGATCTTGATCACCCCACGCTCGATACGACCTGTAGCTACTGTTCCACGACCCGTGATTGAGAATACATCCTCAACAGGCATTAGGAACGGCTTGTCTACATCACGCTCCGGCGTTGGAATCGTCTCATCCACAGCAGCAATCAATTCTACTACTTTCTCTTCCCATTGCGCCTCGCCGTTGAGTGCGCCAAGAGCTGAACCCTGGATCACAGGAATGTCATCACCATCGAACTCGTAGCTAGATAGCAGCTCACGAACTTCAAGCTCTACCAGCTCCAGAAGCTCCTCGTCGTCTACTAAGTCCACTTTGTTCATGAATACCACGATTTGAGGTACACCCACCTGACGAGCAAGAAGGATATGCTCACGCGTCTGTGGCATAGGACCATCAGTAGCAGCCACTACAAGGATAGCACCGTCCATCTGAGCCGCTCCCGTTACCATGTTCTTCACATAGTCAGCGTGACCCGGGCAGTCTACGTGTGCGTAGTGACGCACTTCACTCTCATATTCCACGTGCGCCGTAGCGATGGTAATCCCGCGCTCGCGCTCCTCCGGAGCATTATCAATCTGGTCGAAAGCTTGCGCTTCCCCACCCCAGGTTTTCGCCATTACCGAGGTAATGGCAGCCGTTAAGGTTGTCTTACCATGATCTACGTGGCCAATAGTGCCCACATTCACATGTGGCTTGGTGCGTTGAAAGGTCTCTTTTGCCATTTTCTAAATGTGTTATTAAGTAAAGTTTAAAAAAGTTTTTTCCAATGAGCCGATAGTCGGACTTGAACCGACGACCCCTTCCTTACCATGGAAGTGCTCTACCGCTGAGCTATATCGGCTTGGTTGAGCGAGCGACCGGGATCGAACCGGCAACATTCAGCTTGGAAGGCTGACACTCTACCAATTGAGTTACGCTCGCAGTAAAATTGTGGGGAGAGCAGGATTCGAACCTACGAAGTCGTAAGACAACAGATTTACAGTCTGCCCCAGTTGGCCGCTTTGGTATCTCCCCTTTCCACATCAAGAGCCAGTGACCGGATTCGAACCGATGACCGACGGTTTACAAAACCGTTGCTCTACCAACTGAGCTACACTGGCTTTTTGCGAAAGACTTAAAAAATACCCATCAATCTAAAAATTGTCAACATTTGGTTACACAAAAATTTCTTTTTCATTCAACTCTTATCCACACCCTTTTTTCGCTTAAAAAAATCGAGTAAAACCCTACTCAAAATTAGTATAGCGATACCTATCAATATGATCTTACCGTAAGCCGATAAGTAGTCGCCAATTATTAACCAATTTTCTTTCACAAACCATCCAGCACCTATTAAAAGGGCGTTCCAGAGAGCTGAACTCACTAAAGAACTAATGATAGTTTTAGGGATATTAAGGTGTGAGATTCCTGCTGTTAGAGATATTACAGATCGGGTACCCGCAAGAAATCGATTTCCCACAATCACCCAGAGTCCATATTTATGCATCCACAGCTTGGCTATTCTGATGTATTTGTAGTTGAAAAATTTTAATAAAATATGGTCATGTCGGTTCGCAGAAATCTGGTTTTCTAACTTTTGCCCCAACCAAAACATATTCATAAATCCAACTACTGATGCCAGAACCGTGAGAAACCAAATTGGAAAAATACCAATGAGTCCTTCTGCAGCTAAGTAACCACTGAAAGCAACTAGTACATCACCGGGAACAGGTGGCAAAATATTTTCTAAATATGCAATTGTAGTAAATACAAGATATACACCAAATGGCCCAACCATAGTAACCCACTCTACAACGGATTGAACTACCTGATCTACCATATTACAGCGGTTTCAATAGCGTAACCGCAGTTGCTGTAATTCCCTCTTGTCGACCAACAAAGCCCATTTTTTCTGAGGTTGTAGCCTTTACCGAAACTTGATTTAATTCAATATCAAGATCTTCAGCAATTCTTGAGCGAATTTGATCTATAAATGGCATCAACTTTGGTCTTTCAGCAACAATCGTGGCATCGATATTACTAATTTCAAATCCTTGTTCTCTTACTAATGAATAACAATGGATCAATAATTTCCGACTATCGGCATCTTTAAACTCAGGATCATCATCCGGAAAATGCTGACCAATATCCCCTAAAGCTACTGCTCCTAAAATTGCATCGGTAATCGCATGTAGTAAAACATCCGCATCCGAGTGACCAAGCAAACCTTTTTCAAAAGGTATTTCAACACCACCTAAAATTAGTTTTCTGTCTTCAACTAGCTTGTGGGTATCAAAACCATAACCAATTCTCATGCCTTCCCCTCTTCCGCTAAAATCATTTCAGCGATTTTTAAATCAACAGGATAAGTAATCTTTAAATTTTCTCGATCACCTTCCACTAATTTCACAACTCCTCCAATTCTTTCTACTAATGAGGCATCGTCTGTACCAACAAATGAATCTTTAGTTGCAGATTCATATGCATCCATTAAAAGTTGCTTTCTAAATATTTGAGGGGTTTGAGCTTGCCATAAAACGCTACGATCTGGAGTACTCTCAATTACTAATCCGGCATTAACTTTCTTGATCGTATCTTTTGCAGGTACCCCAACAATAGCACCACCAAATTTTGTTGCTTCAGCGCAAGTCTTTTTTATTAACTCTGTTGATATAAATGGACGCACGGCATCATGAACAGCCACAAGATCAATTACTTGAATAACATGATCGAGCCCATTGTTTATAGAGAATTGCCTTTCACTTCCACCAATAATAACAGTGAATTGAATTTCTTGATTCGGTATAGTAGAGCAAATATTCTCTACCATCTCTACCCATTCAATGCTAGTCGGGATGATTATTTGAGAGACTGATTCAACCTGAGCAAAAGCATTAATTGTGTACCAAAGAATGGGCTTATGCCCTAATGAAAGAAATGGTTTTGGTGTCTCAGTTCCCATTCGGGAACCTGAGCCCGCCGCCGGTATTATTACCGCCAGCTTTTCCATTACCTATATAATGATCATTGCATCGCCAAAAGAGAATAAGCGATAATTCTGAGATTTTGCTTCTTCATAAGCCTGCATCAGAAAATCATATTCCGCAAATGCTGCACCCATCATCAACAATGTAGATTCCGGTCGATGGAAGTTTGTAATTAGTGATTCAGTAATTTTGAATGCATAAGGAGGGTAAATGAATTTATCAGTCCAACCGGTCCCCATTTTCGACATTCCACTCGCCATAACACTAGTCTCTATGGCTCTCACTACACTACAACCAACAGCAACTACTTTATTCTTCTTTTTCTTCAAAGCTACGTTGATCTTATCAGATGTATCTTGAGAAATGAAGTAGTTCTCCGAATCCATTCGGTGTTTAGTCAAATCTTCAACTTCTACATTTCTGAAAGTTCCCCACCCAATGTGTAATGTGATAGGAAGAAACTCAACGCCTTTTGCTTTAATTTTTTCTATTAAATCATCGGTAAAGTGTAATGCAGCAGTAGGAGCCGCAACTGCTCCCCGCTCAGTTGCAAATACCGTTTGATACTGCTCTTTATCAGAATCTCTTGGCTCTCTTTCGATATATGGTGGCAATGGCATTTTGCCAAGAATATCCAGCTTACCATATAATTCTTCATTTGGCCCATCAAAAAGGAATCGAATTGTTCTGCCTCTCGAAGTCGTATTATCTACAACTTCAGCCATTAATTCATCCTCACCATCACCGAAATAAAGCTTATTACCAATTCTGATTTTTCTTGCTGGCTCTACTAAAACATCCCAAAGCATATTTTCCGGCTGCAGCTCTCTTAGAAGAAATACTTCAATATCAGCTTCCGTTTTTTCCTTCTTACCATTTAATCTGGCAGGAAATACTTTTGTATTGTTGTAGACTACAACATCACCTTCATTTAGATATTCGTGCAAATCAGAAAATTTGCGATGTTCTATTGTTTTTTCTGCGCGATTTAAAACCATTAATCTTGCATCATCGCGTTTTGTAAGAGGAGTATCAGGGATATTTAGCCCTTCAATTTCATATCTAAAATCGGTGAGTTTCATCTCTCGGATTTAGTTAATTTTGGTATTTGTTGTAAAACTTTCAAAAGAGAGCAAATATAGGCGTTTTTCAACTGCACATCAATCAAAAATCGACCCCACATTATTTTACTTCAAGTGGGCAAATTATTATAATACCTACTGCATTCTTACGTTTGAATGGAAATTATTTCAAAAATGAAAAGAATAAGTATATTACTTCTACTATTTACTATTTCATCACAGCTAGTGACTGCACAATATCGTGCCGATCTTCCAGGCTACTATGATTATACTGGCCCTCTCATTAATGAGAGAGCCCCAACAGTGCAAACAGGGTTAGACCGTTTTTTCAGTAATGTTAAAATGTTTCACTCCTATAGTATGTCGTTCAACTCGTTTGGTGGTAATTACCAGAATGTGAATGCTTACACTAATACCATGCAATTCCAGTTCAATGAAAGACTTAATGGTAGAGTTGATATTTCTTTCTTACACTCACCATTTGGTGGAAATCAAAATTTTGCAGGTTCAAATAATTTCCAAAATCAAATCCTCATTAGGAATGCTGAATTAAATTATAAGATCAGTGATAAAGCATTTATCCGGGTTCAATATCAACAATTACCTAGAGGACTAGGCTACGGATACAACCCTTACGGTTACAATAGATTTAATAGATACCGTAATAATTGGATGTGGTATTAAAATTTTGTGAATGGCAGAAACCCCTTCTGAAAATCCAAATTCATCTATAAATCATTTACTGCTAAATGCAGCCATCGGATTTCTAAGCGTACTTTTAATTGCATTACTGATTGCATTAGGCACTCGAGTTCTTTACCCAAGAATTTTAAATACTCGAGCTGAAGCAAACTCTCAGCTAATAAGTAATGTTATTCAGATTGAGGTTTTAAATGGATGCGGTGTTGCCGGAATTGCCAATCGATATACATCAGTACTTAGAAAAAATGGCTTTGATGTTGTTGAAACCGGAAATTTTGATCATTTCAATCTTGAAGAAACCATCGTAATTTCCAGAAGCGGAGTTATGGATAACGCATTTCAAATTGCAAATGCACTTGGAGTAAACGAACGAAACATAATTAGGGAAGAATCCCCAGATTTCTATTTAGACGTGACCGTAGTAATCGGTCATGACTTTGAACAGCTTAACACAGAATAATGGCAGAAATTAAACAGCCGGCTAACGATCAGTTCCAAACTAAACCAGATTCAAGAAGTCTTGTAGAGTTAGTAATTGAGGGAATGAAAGAAAAAAAAGCATCCGATATAACAGTAATGGATGTTTCTGATTTAACCACATTAACAGATTTTTTTGTGATTTGTAGCGGAACATCAGATACACAAATCAAAGCGATTGCAGATTCTATTGAAGAAGAGATTCTAAAACATACAGGCGAAAAGCCTTGGAAAAAAGAAGGCATTCAAGCCAGAAATTGGATCATTCTTGACTTCATAAATATTGTTGTTCACGTTATGAGTAAAGAAAAGCGAGAATTCTACAGCCTGGAAAGAGTTTGGAATGATGCTCGAATTACTTACATCGAAAATGAATAAATGAGCACTTCTAATCCTCGAATATTAGTCACAGAACCAATACCGGATTCTGTGATTTCCTACCTTCAAAAATTCGGGGATGTCACAATTGGTACAAAAGGACATTATCTCTCTGAGAATAATTTAACTGATGACGTAGGTGAATTTGATGCTATTCTTTCCATGTTATCCAATCCGGTTACAAAAAAAGTTTTAAACGCCGCTTCAAATCTCAAAGTAATAGCAAACTTCGCTGTTGGCTACAATAATATAGATGTGGATGCAGCTAAAGCACGTTCTATTAAGGTTGCTAATACTCCTGATGTTTTAACCGAAGCATGTGGGGATTTTGCAATGGCGCTCCTGATGGCTACCAGCAGAAATTTCTATCAAGCAGAAAAATATTTACGAGAAGGAAAATTTAAAGGATGGGAACCGTTAGGATTTCTAGGACCGGAACTTCGAGGGAAGAAACTGGGAATTATTGGAATGGGGAGAATTGGTCAGGCTTTTGCATCAAGAGCTCTCGCTTTTGGAATGAAAATCCAATATTACAATAGAAATAGATTAGCTATTGAAACTGAAGAGAATCTTGAAGCGATATTCATCCCAACTATTGAAGAAATTGCATCTCAATCGGATGTATTGAGTTTAAATTGCCCACTAACGCCGGAAACTTATCATCTGATCAACGGAGAAATTTTTGAGTTGATGCCTAAAAATGCATTACTGATTAATATTTCTCGGGGCCCGGTTATTGATGAAGCAGCATTAGCAAAAGCACTACATAGTGGAAAAATTAGTGGTGCCGGTTTGGATGTTTTTGAGAAAGAGCCAGAAATTCATCCGGATTTATTAACTGCCCCAAATTGTACAATGCTCCCTCATATTGCCAGTGCAACTTTCGAAACCAGAGAAGCAATTGGAATGCTGGCTGCTGAAGCTATAGTAAAAGTTCTTACAGGGGAACCTGACACTAATATCCCGAATCTAATATCTTAATAGATACAATCATTATAATTTCCCGCGTTACACGCGAATGGGGTTTAAACCTTCACATATTACTTATCTACTATATAGCTTATTAGCTATACTGGCTATTTCATTCTTGGTTTTTGAGTGGATTCAACTCGAAGATGAGCTCGGAATAGAGGAAATTGAATTGACTGCTACTAATTCGGTTAACGATTCTTTTGAGCTCTTACAAAATCAAATTTTCGAATTCAGTTCTAATTCCACTGATTTTGTAAATCAGGTCTCCACGATTCTTGAAAATTCGGCTTCATTGGTAAACCAGAACGATATTGACGAAAATTTTTGGGGAGCTACTGTTTTTCGCGAACAACACCCAATATATTGGAATGGTTATTCTATTACAGAACAGCTAGATTCTGTCCGGGCGATTAATTCAGAATTTAGTTTACGAAGAGTTCGGGAAGGAAATGTTCATTTTCTTGAATCGATCATTCCATTTACTCATTCTAACGATGTTGATACTACTTTCTATCAAGTTTATACTCGTTTTTTACTTGATCAACAGAATGCATCGAATATTGGAAGGAGTCTAAACTTTAGTATCAATGATCAAATTGCAGTAAATAATAATTTCCCGGTCCGATTCTCATATTCTCGTGTTAATGAAGATTCGATCTTTCATTTGAGAGAATTTCAATCGATTTCTGGAGATTTCATTGCATCGGTTTATGCTTTGGAGTCTGATGTAGACATTTTTATTTCCGAAAAAAACTACCGAATTAGAAAACAACGAAGTTTCTTCATTTTTGGAATTGCCCTGTTATTATCACTTTTATTAGCCTGGATATCAAGAAAACTGAATAGCTATCTATTATTGATTATTCAGTGCTCGTTTCTTTGGCTCTTATATTATTTACACTCTCCTGTTTTATCTTATTTCACTATTCCCAGTTGGCTGCTAACTGTTATTGATGCCACTTTTTTGATGCTTGCATTCTTTGCATTTTTCCATCTTTTAAGAAATCGATTACTAATAAAAAACAGCTCAAATACTTCAGAGATTTACTTATTGAGTTTCATTAATGGAATAGTGATTTCAATTATTTGGATTACAATTCTTTCAATGATCTATAAGATTGTTTTCGATTCTGGGCTAAATCTATTCAATCAGGTTTTAACATCTTCTATAGCAAGTTCAATTTGGTTATTAATCCTGGGCAGTATTTTACTGTTTACTGCCTCACTGTTTAATTATCTATCACAGTTTATTCTAGGCAATAAAGATCGAACAAATTGGTCTGCTTTTGTTGCATTAGTAGCGGGCATTGTTACTATTCTAATACCGGGGATTTTCCTTTCCCATGAATTAAATATTTCTCCTACCATTTTCTGGATTTCTTCAATTGCATTAAGTGCAGTTATCCTACTCACTATTCTTCAGCATTCATTTACCATTTTAAGTCTTAAAGTCTCTTTACTGAGAGTTTTTTTAGTTCTAATGGTATTTGTAAGTGCGTCAATGTCAGCTACTATTTTCTATTCTTACTCTGATAATCTATCAAGCAGACTCGAATCGAAATCCATTGAATTTGAAAGAGACAATGAGGAACAAATTCAGAGTGTGATTACTGAGTTACTAAATGATGCACATTCCGAAGTGCGTACTATTTCACTTTTCAGTGTTTCAAACTTTGAACAAATCATCGATAACTTAATTAAAGATGAATGGCTGAAATATTCATTCTCACTTCAATTGATAGATAAATCCGGCTCACCACTTGCCGCATATAACACCAATCTATCTGTTCCACAATGGACAACTGACTTCAGAATTGATGAGTTAATTATTCCATACGAAGAAGAGAGGATTCGGAGAGAAAACCTTCGCCCAATTCTCAGAAATCAACCAATTAACACCGTAAATGCTGAATATTCCTATTTCATGCGTGGATGGATTCCGGTTTACCAAAGTCGACGATCTGAAAATATCAGCGGTTGGATTTTGGCTACACTTTATCAGGAAATACCTGAACTCAATCGCCCCTTCCGTTCTGTGGTTAATGCTACCATACAATCACCGGAAGAAACAGCTTTTGCATTAACAGAATATTCGGATGCATTTCCTGTTCGATCAGTAGTAAGTGGCACATTGACATCCATTCCTGATTATGGACTATTACCAAGTTCGATTTCCGAGAAGTTAGAATCCCGCTCAACTTTTGAACAATCTACAACCATTCAAAACATTGATTTAAAAGAGCGATTTAATCAAACTGAAAGAGGCACTGTTATAAGAGCAGTTCATCAAAGCATCTCATTAGCTCAATTACTCTACGTTTTTTTACGAATATACTTTACTGTTGCAATCCCATTAATCTTAGTTCTCCTGATTGTGCTTAGTACTAAAGTATTTGGATCATTTTTAGAATCCAGAAAAATCAAAGATAGATTGATGGATCGTTCAATTATTGCAAGTATCGTCTGTCTACTTTTATTGATTGGTGCTACTTCTATAATTCTTGAATCCCAAAATGAAGAAGAAGTTCAAGAGTTACTTCGAGATCAGCTTATTACACTAACTGAAACTCTGGAAGAAGCCACCGCTGAAGATCAAACCTCAAATGATTTTCTTGAAAGCATTACAGCGGTATTAGGTGTAGACGCATCATTATATAAAGATGGTACTTTAGTCAACTCAACGACTCCACCTATTTATAGTCAGCATTTGATTGCTCCCACCATACCATGGACTTCCTATAACAAAATTGTCGAAAATGGGGCTCAATTAGCCATTGATATACTTCAAATTGACGATCAGGAACTAATGATAGGATATCAACCATGGCTGGATGAATCCAATCGAATTGCTGGAATTGTAGCTATTCCAACATTTCTTAAAACACCGGATTTCTATAGTCGGCTTCTTACAACGACCAGTTATTTATTGGCATTCTATTCTCTCATTTTTAGTGTTTTAATTTTAAGCATAGGATGGATTAGCTCTCGGATTACAGCTCCATTAGAAACATTAGAGGCCGGACTTGAAAAAATATCTTCTGGAGATTTAAGTACGAGGCTAGAAGTCCAATCGAATGATGAGATTGGATTACTCACGCAAGCATATAATTCGATGGCGTCAAAATTAAAAGAATTACAGGAAGAAGTGGCTCAGTCGGAACGAGAGGCAGCATGGAAACAAATGGCTCAGCAAGTTGCCCATGAGATAAAAAACCCACTAACTCCAATGAAGCTGAATTTACAGCACCTGGAACGACAACTAAATTATACAGGTGAACAGCTCACCTTAGACAAACCCAAAGTTGCTTCCATTACAAAAAGTATGATCGAACAAATTGAAGCTCTGAATAAAATTGCATCCGATTTCTCAAAATTTGCTAAGCCATCAACACAAACATTTAAAGATGTGAAAGTTAATGAGCTCATTCAATCTGTGGTTTTGATGTATAATGATTCGGCCTCATATTTGACTACAGAATTTGATTCTCGTGAATTCATAATCTCTGGAGTTTCTGATGAATTGCGAAGAGTGATGGTAAACCTTATAAAAAATGCTCAAGAAGCAATTGATCAGAAAGGAGCTATCACCATCAAGACTGAATGGAATACAAAAAATAAATCTGTAGAAATTAAGATTTCAGATGATGGAAAAGGTATATCAAAAGAAGAAGCTGCAAGTATCTTCCTACCAAATTTCTCAACAAAAACGTCAGGCACAGGTCTTGGCTTGGCGATTACAAAGAAAATTATTGAAGAACATTCCGGTTCAATTAGCTTCGAAAGTGTACTAGATAAAGGAACTGTTTTCACTATCTCTCTTCCACTCAAAATAACCTGAGCTAACATTTTTCTTGGGCTGATTTTCCGTACCATTCTCGCTCGATAAAAATCAGATTTGAAACACACATTCCAAGAAATAAGAACGGAGGCATCAACCCTCTTAAAAATTGGCTTACCTATTGTTGGCACTCAGCTTTTAGGTATGGGATTGAATGTTACGGATACAATCATGGCTGGTAATTTATCAGCAGCGGATTTAGCCGGAGTGGCCGTTGGTAACGCGCTTTATTTACCTGTTTCTTTATTTGGAATGGCTATTCTGGTCGCAATTAATCCAATTGTATCTCAATATTTGGGTGCACGAAAGTTTGATGAAATTGGAAAATCGGCTCGACAAACACTCTGGATGGTTGGTTTTCTATCTATTCCTTCCTTTTTCTTAATCCGACATCTTGATCTGATCATGTATTGGATTGGTGTTGATCCCGAGATTATTCCAAAATCCACTGAATATTTGAAAGCTATATCTTGGGGAATCCCCGGGTTACTTACTTTTGCCGGATTGCGTTATTTCAGTGAGGGATTAGCTGTCACAAAACCTGCTATGTTCGTTGCACTATTTATGTTAATCCTGAACATTCCCGCCGATTATATACTGATGTACGGCAAATTTGGTTTTGAAGCAATGGGCGCCAAAGGAACCGGTTATGCGACCACTATTGTCCAAATTGCCGGTGGAATCACAATGATCATATTTACAGCTTCATTAAAGCCATTCAAACGATTCCACATTTTCGCACGAACTAAAGGCCCGGATTGGACATATGTGAAAGAAATCTTAAGAGTCGGAGTGCCTAATGGCGTAAGTTCTACTCTCGAAGTTCTGCTATTTGCGGCCGTAAGTGTCTTAATGGGAACACTTTCTGTAACTGCATCTGCAGCACATCAAGTTGCCATAAATATTGCAGCAACGGTTTTTATGATTCCATTTGGACTTTCAATGGCTATTTCTCAGCGAGTGGGTTTAGCAGTCGGTCAGGGATCTATCGAGAATGCACGATTCAGAGGGTTTTTAGGTACTGCCGTTTGTACTCTAATTATGACTTTCACAGCTATTCTGATCTTCAGCATCCCAGAGACAATTGTTGGAATTTATACCAGTGATCCTGAAGTGATGATATTGGCAGTTTCATTGATTTTTTATGCCGGATTATTCCAGATTTCTGATGGTTTACAGGTTGGAGGATTTGGAGCACTTCGCGGACTTAAGGATACCAGAATGCCAATGATCTTCAATTTTATTTCTTACTGGTTAGTCGGTTTTTCAATTGGTTATTATTTGGGAATAGTAACAGATTTTGGTCCCGGCGGATTGTGGGTTGGCTTAATATCCGGACTTACTGTTGCTTCAGTTTTGCACAATACTAGATTCCACTTACTCACGAAAAAAAGCTGATCTAATGGATATAAATACTCTGAAACTCGAATTAGATAAATTAAATATCTCACCAACTTTGTATTCGTTAGATGGTAACCTAGAGCCTGATCGACTAAACCTTAAAAGGGCAGGTCTGAGCTGGCTTGTATTTCATTTTGGGGAAAGAGGTGAAATGGGCATTCAACAAGCATTTCCTTCTGAATCAGAAGCATGTAAATATATTCTTCAAAGATTGATCGAAGAAAATAAAAGCTAAGCTGGAATCAATCGCTTTATTTGCTCCAAGTGTCTTCTTGTATGAGCTTCATGAATAGCTAAACACGCACTTAGACTCATTTTTAGAATTTTAAATACAGGATTTCTGACTTTTATTTTATCCAGATTTAAATCTTCAGTTTCTGCTCTTTCGGCTACAGCAATAAATCTATCCATGTTTTTATTGTAGTGGTCTACAAGCTTAGCTCTATCCAATTCAGATTTTTTATCCGGAAAGAAAATCGGGAATGTTTTGATTTTTGGTTTATAGTCAGGACTAACTGCTTGAAGAAACTTTCGCATTGTCCATGGTAATTTATATTGACCCGAACCTTTTGGAAGATTATCGGTAGGCTGGTTTATCCCGGGCTCCATTTGCGCTAAATACAAATCTGTTGTTTTATTTATATGACTAATCACTTCTCCTATACTCCAACCGCCATCTACAGGTAAACTAACGAACAAAGTTTCATCTACATCTTTTAAGATTTCATCTAGCTCTGCTTTTAGAGACTCAAATCCATTTATAAAAACCTGATTGGTATATCTTGACATATCTTTTAGAGTTTTAGTCTACAAATTGGTGTATTACTTCATTTCATTCTTGAATGTTAGAAATCAAAAATGATCTGAACTATTACTCGATAAATATGCTTTTTTGATGCATTAAAAAAAACACTATCCTAGTGCATGGCCGTCTACATAAATGATATAGTTACAGCAGTTCCTGAGACTTTCGAGTATCAAAAAAATGTCAAAGAAATCATGAAGGAGAGTGTGCCCGGTGACCGGAGAACACGATCAATAATTCATAGAGTTTATTCTCAATCAGGAATAGAAAAGCGACATGCAGTTAATTATGATTTCAACTCAGACAACGAAGATGGTTTTTTTAATCGCGTTTTTAAAAATCAAAAACCACCAACCACTGGTGAGAGAAATGCGATTTATGAAAGAGAATCGAAGAAATTAATTCTAAGTGTTGCCGATAAATTAATGGATCAAAACCCGGATTTTGATCGCAATTCTATTACTCATGTCATCACGGTTTCGTGTACAGGATTTTATGCGCCGGGACCGGATTTTGAAGTTGTTCGTCATCTTGGTTTACCAACATCAACTCAACGGTTTCATATTGGATTCATGGGATGTTATGCTGCCTTCCCGGCGTTAAAAATGGCTCAGTCATTTTGCGAAGCCGATCCAAATGCTGTCGTAATGATCATTTGCTGTGAACTTTGTTCTCTGCATCTTCAAATAACAGATGAAATGGATCAAATCTTAGCCGCATCTGTATTTTCTGATGGTGCTGCCGGAGTGCTTGTTTCAACAAAAGCTCCCACGAATTCGGGATATCGTTTGGATGAGTTTTCTTCGGCTTTAGCCTATGAAGGCGAAAAAGATATGGCATGGACAATCAGTGATACCGGTTTCAAAATGGTGTTATCAAGCTATATTCCATCAATTATTGAATCGAATATTGATGAGATTATGCAACCAATGTTTGAAAACCTTGAAATCTCAAAAGATGATATTGGACTTTGGGCTGTTCATCCAGGTGGCAGGGCAATAATTGATAAGGTTGAGCAAGGAATGGGTGTTGCATCACATAAAGTACAGCCATCCAGAAATGTACTTTCGCAGTATGGGAATATGAGTAGCGCTACCGTTTTATTTGTGTTGGATGAAATAAGGAATTCAAGTTTAGAAACGGATTCCAAAGTTTTACCTCTAGCTTTTGGTCCGGGACTTACCATCGAAACCGGGATTTTCACTTACATCAAACATTGATGTCCGGATTTTTAAAGCATCGCCAACCCGATTTGGTTGAATGGATGGATCAACCGGATTGTGATCCAGCTAAACTCGAACAAACCTACCAATATTTTTCAACTATAAATTTTCTGCTTTCGGGATGGAAACGGATTTATAAGACACAAATTCGTCCAAAAATGTCAGACAAGAATCGCACTTATTCTTTTTTGGATATTGGTTTTGGCGGTGGAGACATCCCTATCAAAATTGCTAAATGGGCTAAAGATGATGGATATAAAATCAACATTCTGGCTATCGAGTTAGATGATCGTGCCCTACAATTTATATCTAAAATAGAAACTGATCCTGACATTGAATTTAAGAAAGTGCACACCCGAGACTTATTGGATCAGAAGAGAACCTTTGATTTTGTATTAAGCAATCACGTTTTGCATCATCTGAAGGATGATGAAATTAATATCCTTTTGAAAGATGCTGAGCAGCTAGCAAATATCAGTATTGTCTTCTCAGATATAGAAAGAAACCTTGTTGGTTACGGTCTTTTTAAAATCTTGACCCCAATATTCTTTAAAAATTCTTTTATCACCGAAGATGGTCTGCTTTCCATCCGTCGAAGTTTTAAATTCGAAGAGCTACAATCAATTATTCCCAAAAAGTGGAATCTAGATCAAATGCCATTATTTCGATTACTTCTAACCCTTGATATATCATGAAAATTGAAGATGTAGTAATAGTTGGTGGAGGTCCGATTGGATTATTTTTGGGTTTATGTCTTCACCATCGCGGTATTCCATTCACCATTTTAGAAAAGAGAACGGAAATTATTAGCGGGTCTAGGTCTTTAGGAATTCACCCTGTTTCACTAGAGTTATTTGAACACTTAGGCCTCGTAAATGAGTTTACTTCAGCCGGTATTAAAGTTGAACGAGGACATGCACATTCAGGCAAGAAAATGCTTGGTACCATTGATTTCACTAAATGCCCAAAACCCTACAATTACATCTTACTTCTAGCTCAAAGTGAATCGGAAAAAATCTTGAGAGATCAGATATTGAAGGTAAGTCCTGATTCTTTAATAGAAGGTGCTGAAGTTACCGGTATTGAACAGGAATCATTTTTTGTTCAGCTAGAATTCAATAAAGATGGACAGTCTCATTCTGTAGAAACAGGTTATGTAATTGGTTGTGATGGTAAAAACAGTTTTGTCAGAGAATCACTAGGAATCAAATTCAAAGGAAAAAGATATCCTGATACTTATATGATGGGTGACTTTGCAGAGAACACAGAATTTGAAAATGATGCAGTTGTTTATCTACCGAAAGATGGATTAATCGAATGCTTCCCTCTTCCAAATAAAATGCGACGTTGGGTAGTGAAAACAGATAAATATATTCAGGATTCTTCCGCAGAATTTCTATCAGAAGAAATTAAACAAAGAATTGGATTCAATTTAGATCCCGAAACCTGTCAATCACATAGCAGTTTTGGTGTTCAACATTTTCTTGCCGAACGCTTCATTATAGATAGGATTCTACTTGCAGGTGATGCTGCTCATATTGTTAGCCCAATTGGTGGTCAGGGAATGAATCTTGGTTGGATTGATGCTTGGCACCTAGCTAATGTGATGTCATTCTGTAGAGGAATATCTAAAGATTTACCATTAGCAGATATGTTTGTCTACGAGACCAAGCAAAAACCAATGGCAAAAAAAGTTGCTAAACGAGCTGAATTAAATATGAAGATGGGTCGTGCGACTAGACTTCCATCGTTGAAGCATCAATTAGTGAAGTCTATGTTGAACTCATCTCTTCAAAATAAAATGGCAGAGTTTTTTACCATGCGTGGACTTGAAAGCTGGTGGATCTAATCAGATATAAAAGATAATGGAAAAGATAGTGCCGCCGTCATCATTCGCACGCTGAGTAAGTGTAGCATTTAGCTTTTGTGCTAAAGTTTTAATTATTACGGAACCAAGTGAATCTTCTACCGTTCCATCCAACATATCATTCAAGCCCTGTCCGTCATCAGATATATTAATGAGCACACAATTACTCTCATCTTTTTTAACCGCTAAACTGATTTTACCTACTTCTATAAGTTGAAATGCATCTCGGTACATGTGTACTAAAATTTCATTTACAATCAGTCCAACCGTGAGTGCCACGCTTGCCTTCAATGATATCTTGTCCATATCAACCATCAGGCTGATATCTTTTTCATCTTCCTCAAAAATATCTGCTACTGTTGAAGTGAGTCGACCTAAATAAATCCCAAGATCGAGATATTCAAATTCATCCTGATTATATAAAATGTGATGAGCATTAGAGATCGTTTCAATCCGACTTCCTGTTGCTTTTAACACAAATTGAGCATGATCATTATCTACTTCAGGTGTCTCAAGCTGAATCAAAGCATTTATCGCAGCTAAGTTACCTTTCATACTTTGATGCACTTCTTTCAAACGTTCTTCTTTTTTCTGAACACTCTTTTTAAGCTCATCAACCTCACGAACTTTCTCTATTGAAAGTGCCATATGTCCGGCTAAAGATTCAAAAACCGGAATTTCGGATTCCTCAAAATCTTGATTATCGATTTTATTAAGAACCTGAATTACACCCATTACTTCCCTTTTAGAATTAATGAGAGGTACACAAATTATATTTCGCGTTATGAAGTCAGGACTCAGTTCTTCCCAAAAGATCGAATCATCCTTTGGTGAGTTGGAGAGATAAGGCTTTTTGTTTTTTAGCACCCAACCGGCTACTCCTTTGTCTCTGGGGATGTTCATTCCGGTGATCTTATCCTTAATTGGACCGGTTGGAATACTTACATGTAATTCCCCAGAAACTTCATCCAAAAGCATTAATGAACTAGCCTCAGCTTCCATCACCTGGCTTGCTGAGTTCATACACTTTAACAACAACGATTTAAGCTCCATAGTACGATTAATCCCCTCAATCGCATGTAGGAGTAACTGCATGTGTTTAAAATTTTCCGCCATAACTACTGAAACCTAATTTAAAAATGGGGAGCCTTAAGATGCCTGATCAAATGGATAAAAACAAAAAATCCCCGCTTGATTAAGCGAGGATTTTCAAATTTTAGTTTTTACTCTTTTTCAGATAGTCGAGTAAAACAGTGTGAAGGATACCACCATTTCGGTAATAGTCTACTTCAACCGGCGTATCAATTCGACAATGAGTCATAAATTCAGTTACTGTTCCATCAGTTTTAGTAGCAGTAACTTTGATTTCACTTCGAGCTTTAACATTGTCATCCACATGGATATCAAATGTTTCAGAACCATCGAGTCCAAGAGCATCAGCACTATCACCATCTTTAAATTGTAGTGGCAGTACACCCATTTGAATAAGATTAGATCTGTGAATACGCTCATAAGAAACTGCGATCACACATTTCACTCCAAGTAAGTTGGTTCCCTTTGCTGCCCAATCGCGAGAAGAACCTGTTCCGTATTGTTTACCGGCTAAGGCAACCAATGGAGTTCCACTTTCTTTGTACTTCAATGATGCATCGAAAATAGTCATCACTTCTCCGGTTGGATGATACTTGGTAAATCCACCTTCTGTACCCGGAGCTAACTGGTTTTTAAATCGAACATTGGCAAAAGTACCTCGAGTCATGATTCTATCATTTCCACGGCGTGATCCATAAGAGTTGAAATCTTTTCTTTCAACACCATTCGCCTTCAGGAATAATCCGGCCGGGGCATCTTCTTTGATATTTCCGGCAGGAGAAATGTGATCTGTTGTTATTGAGTCACCTACTTTCACAAGCGTTTTTGCACCGGTTATTGGCTGAATTGGGGAAGCTTGCTCACTCATGTTCATGAAAAATGGTGGCTCTTGAATATATGTAGACTTCTCATCCCACTCGAATAAATCACCACCTGTAACCGGTATCTCATCCCAAGCTGGAGAATCGAAAATGTCGCTATACATTTCTTCGAAAAGATCGGGACGAATTGCGTTGTCTAATTCCGCAGCAATTTCTTCTGTTGTTGGCCAGATGTCTCTTAGATACACATCGTTTCCATCTTTATCCTGACCTAATGGTTCAGATGACAAATCAATATCAACCGTACCGGCCAGTGCATAGGCTACAACCAGAGGTGGAGAAGCAAGGAAGTTTGCTTTCACCCAAGGATGAATCCGACCTTCGAAATTTCTATTTCCCGAAAGAACTCCTGCAGCAATCAAATCACCTTCTCTAATTGCGGTTTCGACTGGAACCGGAAGTGGACCTGAGTTACCGATACAAGTTGTACAACCATATCCAACTAAGTTAAATCCTAGTTTATCCATGTATTCAGTTAATCCTGCTTCAGCCAGGTACTCAGTTACAACTCGAGAGCCCGGTGCCAAAGAAGTCTTTACATATGGAGGCACAGTCAGTCCTTTTTCAACAGCTTTTTTAGCTACGATTCCCGCACCCAACATTACACTTGGGTTTGAAGTATTTGTACAGGATGTAATTGCAGCGATTACCACGTCACCGTGAGTCATTTCTAACTCTGTTCCATTCTTATACAATCCTTTGCTCGAAAGCCTTTCTTCATCCAAATTGAAACCCATTGTCGGGTTATCACTAGTTAATGAAGAAGCAAATGTTGACTTCATATTTCTTAACACAATACGATCGTGAGGAAGCTTAGGTCCAGCTAAAGAAGTCTCTACTGTGCTTAAATCTAAATGTAGAGTTGAAGTAAACTCAGGATCGGGAGTTTCATCAGTTCTGAATAATCCCTGAGTTTTGCAATAATTCTCAACCAGTTTAACGAGGTTCTCATCGCGCCCTGTTCGGCTCATATATCTTAATGATTCTGCATCGATAGGGAAGAATCCCATGGTTGCACCGTACTCAGGTGCCATGTTTGCGATGGTCGCACGATCAGGTAAACTCATGTTGCTGATTCCATCCCCATAAAACTCAACAAACTTGCCAACCACATTGTGTTGACGAAGCATTTGAGTTACAGTAAGCGTTAAATCTGTTGCAGTAACACCTTCTTTTAACGCGCCTGTTAATTTCATTCCAACTACATCAGGAACCAACATCGAAATAGCCTGACCAAGCATGGCTGCTTCTGCTTCAATTCCACCAACTCCCCAACCTAGAATTCCAAGTCCATTGATCATGGTTGTATGAGAATCAGTCCCAACCAAAGTATCCGGATAAGCTGTTTCAGTTCCGTCTTCTTCAGTTTTGGTGAATACACCACGAGCTAAATATTCTAAGTTCACCTGGTGAACGATACCACGACCTGGAGGAACCACACGGAAATTATCGAATGCTTCTTTACCCCATTTTAAGAACTGGTAACGTTCGTTATTGCGCTCCATTTCTTTTTCCACGTTGAAGAACAATGCTGCTTCGCTACCAAACATATCCACCTGAACCGAGTGATCGATCACCAAATCCACCGGAACTTGCGGGTTGATGTCGTTTGGATTTCCACCCATTCTTTCCATAGCTGAACGAAGAGCTGCTAAATCGACTACTGCCGGCACACCGGTAAAATCCTGAAGCACAACACGCGATGGGTTAAATGGAATTTCTCCTTGTGGAGCTTTTGCATCGTAATTTGCTAAAGCTTCGATGTCAGATTTTGTGACAACATAATCGTCGTAATTACGCAGTACAGCTTCTAATAATATCTTTATGGAGAATGGAAGATTATCAATGTTTCCATATCCCATTTCTTTCAATTTCTCTAGGCTATATAAATAGGCTGTACCTGACCCTGTTTCAAATGCTGTGCGTGTGTTTTTAAATGCTTCGCTCATGGACTCGCTTATTTAGGATTTTTTGGGGGTGGGAAAATACAAATTTCAGGGAGTTTTTTCTTGATGATGATGCCGGGATTGAAATTTGGAATGATTCCAAAATGAGTGAATTCTTTTTTACACGCAGATGTTGATAACCTCGATTATTTGCCGTAATTTTTAAGTCTTTCCCAAAAAGTCAAAACACACACAATCGTGGATACTTTAAGTTTTAAAACATACTCAGCTAAGCCCAGCGATATCGAGAAAAAATGGGTATTGGTTGACGCCGAAGACGTTCCTTTAGGGCGTTTGAGTACTGTTGTAGCATCTATCCTGAGAGGCAAAAATAAGCCCACTTTTACTCCACATATGGATACCGGTGATAACGTGATTGTTATCAATGCAGAGAAAGTAAAATTGACCGGTAAAAAAATGACGGATAAAATGTATTTCCGTCACACCTTTTATCCAGGTGGTGAGCGTTTTACAAGCGCCGAAGATATGTTGGCCAAAGACCCAACTTCTCTTGTGATGAAAGCAGTAAAAGGAATGCTTCCTAAAAACAGACTTGGACGCAAATTGCTAACCAACCTTCGTGTATACGCTGGTCCGGTTCACCAACAAACAGCTCAACAACCAGAAATCATCGAGCTTTAATCGATTTAATACATGGCACAAGCTAATTACATCGGAAGAAGAAAAACATCAACTGCACGCTTGTACATCAAGCCGGGCACTGGTTCTTTTTTAGTGAATGGAACTCCTATTGAAGAGTACCTTCCTTCAAAAGCAATCATCAACATTGCAACATTAGCTATGGCAGTTACTGAAAACGAAGGCAACTTCGATATTAAAGTAACAGTTCGCGGTGGCGGAAAAGCAGGTCAGGCTGGTGCTATCCAGCATGCTCTAGCTCGCGCAATTGATGGAGAAACTGAAGGCAATCACACTATTCTGAAAGAGCACGGATTACTAACACGTGACGACAGAATGGTTGAGCGCAAGAAACCTGGACAGCCAAAAGCTAGAAAGAAGTTCCAGTTCAGCAAGCGTTAATACACACGCTCAAGAAATTTTTTTTAAACACACATATGTGGCGACTCATCGCCTGGTGTTCTAATAATTAGATTAGGATTGGATGATGAGGTTGACCCGCATAGAGGATTAACCTAAACATTTATAAACATGCCTCAAGCAGCTTCGTTAGAAGAACTATTAAAATCAGGTGCGCATTTTGGCCACCTAACCCGCCGTTGGAACCCGAAAATGAAGGAATTTATCTTCATGCAAAGAAACGGGATCCACATCATCGATCTTAAAAAAACACAAAAGTACCTACAAGAAGCTTTGGATGAAGTTCAAAGACTTTCAAGAGCAGGTAAAACAATTTTATTTGTTGGTACAAAAAAACAAAGTACCGACATCATCAAGACAGAAGCTGTTCGAGCAGGAATGCCTTTTGTAACTCATAGATGGTTGGGTGGTATGTTGACCAACTTCTCAACTGTTCGTAAAAGCATCTCTCGTATGGAGGAGATCGAGCGAATGAAAACTGATGGTACCATCAACGAGTTAACCAAAAAGGAAGGTTTGATGCTTTCTCGTGAGCAGCAAAAACTGGAAGATACTTTAGGTGGTATTGCTAACATGAGCCGTCTTCCGGGTGCAATTTTTGTTGTTGATATCATTAAAGAACACTTAGCGGTTAATGAAGCTATCAAACTTCATATCCCAGTTATTGCAATGGTTGATACTAATAGTGATCCAGATACACCGGATTTTATTATTCCATGTAATGATGATTCAGCTCGAACTATTCAGTTAATCGCATCACAGGTTGCTGACGCGATCATCGAAGGTGCCGCTGAGCGTGAAGCACATGCTGAAGAGGAATTATTAGAAGCTGCTGCAATTGAAGCTAAAGATGTTACTGATGAAGAAGTTGCAGAGACTAAAACTAAACTGCGCTCAAGAAAGAAAAAGCAAGCTGAGCCGGAATTAGAGCCAGCTGACGAAGCTACAGAAGAAGTAGCTGAAGAAACCGCTGCTGAAGAAGCAACTGACGAAGAAAAATAATTTATAAAACCGACTAAAATCAGAAAGACATGAGCATTACTGCTGCTGACGTAAAGAAACTAAGAGACATGACCGGTGCCGGCATGATGGACAGCAAAAAGGCACTGACTGAAGCTGAAGGTGATTTTGAAAAAGCTGTTGAAATCCTTCGCAAGAAAGGTCAGAAAGTAGCTGATAAGCGTGCTGACCGTGAAGCAAAAGAAGGTTTAGTACTTACCCGCATTAGCGATGACGCTAAAAAAGCTGCTGCAATTGAAATTAACTGCGAAACTGACTTCGTTGCTCGTAACGAAGACTTCCAGGCTAAAGCAGAATCTTTCTTAAACGCTGCTTACGATGGTGACATTGACAATTTAGATACATTAATGGCTACTGAAGTTGATGGCGAAACTATCGCAGATCACCTGCAAAACATGACTGGTACAATTGGTGAAAAAATCCAGATCAGCAAAGTTGTTTTAGTGACTACTGATGGCACGTTGATCGATTACATTCACCCAGGAAACCAATTGGGTGTATTGATTGAATTTGATGGTGCTGTTGATAACGCTGAAGTTGCAAAAGACGTAGCTATGCAAGTTGCTGCAATGAAGCCAATCGCTGTAACTCAAGATCAGGTTGATGCTTCTGTAGTAGAAAAAGAATTAGAAATTGCGAAAGAGCAATTGATCAACGAAGGAAAACCAGCTGAGATCGCTGAAAAAGCAGCTCAAGGTAAACTTCGTCGTTTCTACGAAGAGCGTGTACTTCTAAATCAGAAGTTTGTGAAAGACAATGGCGTGAATGTGAAGCAATACTTAGAGCAAAACAACACTCCATTAGCGAAAGCCTTCTACCGAATTCAATTAGGGGAAGAGGCTTAAATCTTTTTTGATTACCTTAGGCTGTTTCGAATTTCGGAACAGCCTTTTTTTTGGCCTTTAAACAAATCTGATCGGAATAAACTGTGGCAAATAAGTACAAGCGGATTCTTCTCAAACTTAGCGGTGAAGCGCTCTTAGGTGAACAAGGACATGGAATTGATGGCGACATTTTAACTCGCTATGCCTCCGAAATTAAGTCCATTCAAGAAGAAGGAGTTGAAGTTTCAATCGTAATTGGTGGCGGGAATATTTTCCGTGGAGTAAAAGGTGCTACCGAAGGAATGGATCGTGTTCAGGGCGATTATATGGGCATGTTAGCTACCATGATAAATGCTATGGCATTGCAAGATGCACTTGAACGACAGGAAGTTAAAACACGATTACTATCTGCGATTCGGATGGAAGCTATTGCCGAGCCATTCATTCGACGCCGTGCAGTTCGCCACCTTGAAAAAGGTCGTGTAGTAATTTTTGGCGCCGGAACCGGAAATCCTTATTTCACTACCGATACAGCCGGAGCTCTTCGTGCTATTGAAGTAGAAGCAGATGTTATCCTAAAAGGCACTCGTGTTGATGGCATTTACGATTCTGATCCTGAAAAAAATCCCGATGCAGTTCGCTTCTCTACCATTACTGGGGATGAAGTTCTTCAACGTCGATTATCAGTTATGGACTTGACTGCTTTCACACTTTGCCGTGAAAATGAAACTCCAATCATCGTATTCAATATGAATGATGAAGGTGCTTTAAAGAAAGTTGTCTGTGATGGTGAGGACTTAGGTACGACGGTTGTTTGGGGTTAGTCTAACTAGAATTCAATTTCCAACTCAACCTTTTTAATGCTTTGATTTATTAAATATCCCAGTATTACATTTGCTATAACTATAAGTAATACAATTCCACCTATAGTTGAGTTAATGTATTCACTAAAGTCTACGATTAGGGTAGTAGATACAATCAACGGATATAATATATAAAATATAGCTCTTATCGTGTCATTCCACTTTGATTTATATAAGAAAAACCATGGATAAATACCTTTTTTCATTCTTTTTTTAACCATTGGTTTAAGGTGAAAGAACTTATATATAAAAATTATGAACACCATAATTGGGAAAAACTCAACTAAAAAAATCACACTTACGTCAAAACCGAATAAGCTTATTTCTTTTTTTCGTTCATCAATCTTCGAGAGATTTTCAATAGCCATATCAAAATTTAAGGTATCAATTACGTTTGTGTAACTTGATAAATTTGACAGAATTTTATCATTAAATACTAATTGATTAAGGCTATTTAGGTCAAGATTATCTTCAATCTGATAAAGGCCATTGTTATATCTTAATTTCAAAAAATAAGTCCAACTATTTGCGAGTTTCTTACTTCTTTTAATTGCCTCGAAATAGCTTTTAAAGTCAAAAATGATATTTACTGTATCGACCCCAAAACTTTTGAATCTTAGCTGTTCTAATTCAGAGTATCCTGAATTATTTAAAGGATTATCAATTCTGAAATAACAGTCTAAGCCATAATTTATTAAATCGCATTTTAAGCTATAATCATACAGAGTTTCATCAATAATAATTGAATCAACCAATGTTTTATGATTGTTAACCTCTTTATTAAAAGAGTCAATTCGTGGCTTGAATAGAGTTAGTTTAGAATTTGAACTTAAAAAATCCACCCAATTCTGAATACTTTCATCCCCAATATTTGGTGCATTTTCAAAAAGAAATGGTAAGTCTATAGAATAAATCTTTAACTCATCATTCCTTAATCTTCTTTCATTTTCGTCGTCTCCATTCTTTTTAAAATAAATAGGAATTGTACTTAAAATTTCTTTTGAAATACTATCTCTGAATTGATAACTAATACTACTGTTTAATTTTAAATCATTAAAAAGTAATGAAGGGAAATGTTGGTTTATATAGATGCTACTATCATGTACGAAGTAATTTTGATTAAAAAAAATACTTGATCCAGAGGCTACACTTTTTAATGCTATTGCCTCTTCTAAGGCTAATTCTGATCTCGTCTTTTGGAAAGCTGAGAAAATTAATATTGCTGAGGCTAGATAAATTAATATTAACCCCTTACTAGCATTTCGCAATATCTTTATTGATTCGATATAGAACTCATCATTCATTACTCTTTTGATAAAAAAACTTTGTCTAATATTGAAATTGAGTCTCTCTCATCAGTTTTCATGAAGCCAGTTTCCTTTGAGTCGTAAATAGTCTTCGCAATTTCCACAATCAATCTATCTTTCTCAGGTGATTCATCACCAAGTTGTTTAGAAAGCAAATTATATGATTTCAAAGCATTTGAGCGGTGTTTATTCAATGTTGCTAAATGTTTGTTTATCGAATATTGTCTAAATGAGAATCTCACACCAAATATCAGAATAAGAGCCAAAATTAATTTTTTAGTAAGAAATGGAATAATAAACTGTAAATAGGTCGCTTGATCATCAATCATCTTAATTTTTTCGAATGATTCAGCTATTTCATTTATATCTGGAATTAAAAAACCATTCAATACTAGTATCACTAAGGTTACAAGAAATATTGTGCCTAAAAGAAAAAACCTTTGAGCTGTACCTAACCCAATCCCTTTAAATTTTCCGTCAGTTCTTCCAAATCTAGATAGCCTAACTGCTTCATTAAGAAAAAAACTCGAATAATCCTCTGTTACTTTTTCTCTCGCTTCGTCTTCGATTTCTTTTTTTAATGTTGATAACCTGTCTAATTCTTTATTTAAATCACTTTTAAAATCAGCAATTGAATTTTTAGAACTGTTTCTTAATTCTGATAGAAAATACATTCCTAATATTGGTGAAGCTTCACCAGTTGAATTAAATAGCTGCCTATAATGACTTAAAATATCTTGCCGAATCGATTCACCAGTATCATTCCTACTTGGTGTAAACGATTGAATTTTATTCCCTAACTTTAATACTGCGTCAGAAAATCTTTCCAAATTAATTTCAAACGGATGATTATCTATCGTCTTATCAAGAATTTTATATGCCTGAATCAAGATTCTAGACATCTCTTTTAACATTTTGTCTTCTTGAATAAATTGAAAGTCTTTACCAGATCGTGATAAATCTTGTTCTAATAACCTCTTTAGTTTTACTACGTGAACATTGTCTGAATCAGAATTCATAAAGCAAAGATTCTATTTTTGAAAGCTATAAGTCATTATAAATTTATTTTCTTACATCATCAACATAGCTACAGGATGTCAAGATCAATTATTCATTTTACATGACTAGCTTAAATTCTTCAGCTTTATTTCAAATATCATAATTGATATTAAAAAAGTTGATTTATTTATGAATAAAACATGGACTCAAACCTCATTACTTAAGTAAAATTTAAGTGGTTAGTCAACAATCATTAACATTAAAAAAGGATTTTAAACCCCATTTTCCGTTCTATTTTGATGTTCACTTTTAGTAAATTCACGGAATTGTGAATCGGGCTAAATGCCTATTCGGTAACTAAATTGAGTTGTTATGATTGCGGATGAATTACAGGATATTATCGACGAAGCTGACATGAAAATGGATGATGCCATCCAGTATCTAAAAAAGGAATTTTCACATATCCGAGCCGGAAAGGCTAATCCTGCACTCATTTCTTCGATCAATGTTGAATATTACGGTGCACAAACTCCACTTCAGCAATTAGCGAATATATCTGCTCCTGAACCACGCATGTTGATGGTTCAACCTTACGATAAAAGTGTGATGCATGATATCGAAAAAGCGATCATGGCATCCGGTCTTGGACTGAACCCAATGAATGACGGTGAACTTATCCGTATTCCACTACCAATTCTAACCGAAGAACGACGTAAAGAGTTAGTAAAACTTACCAGGGATAAAGCAGAACAGGCTCGAATTAGTATTAGAAACGCACGTCGTGAAGCTAACGATCACATCAAAAAAGCAGTTGAAGCACATTCTCTTCCTGAAGATTCAAAATATGAGGCTGAAGATGATGTTCAGACTGTTACAAACAATCACACCAAATCTGTAGACGATTTACTGAGTCATAAAGAGTCAGAAATCATGACAGTATAATTCGTCTATACTGAGTGTATATATCCGAACTAAACCTTCACGGATTTAAAAGCTTTGCACACAAAACTAAAGTTAGTTTTGATAGTGGAATTACCTCAATTGTTGGCCCAAATGGCTGTGGAAAATCCAACATTGTAGATGCACTTCGTTGGGTTCTTGGGGAGCAACGACCATCGCTACTGCGCTCATCAGCGATGAGTAATGTGATTTTTAATGGTACAGCTAAGAAGAAAGCTTTAGGAATGGCTGAAGTTTCTCTGACTTTTGTAAATGATAAAGGCATCCTTCCAATTGAATACAGTGAAGTAACTATTACTCGTCGGTTATTTAGATCCGGTGATTCTGAATATCTAATCAACAACACAGCTTGCCGTTTAAAAGACATCATGGAATTATTCATGGATACCGGCATGGGTTCGGATGCCTATTCTGTGATTGAGTTGAAAATGGTTGAAGAGATTCTCAACGATAAGAATAATGATCGTCGTCGTTTGTTTGAGGAAGCTGCTGGTGTGACCCGATACAAGGATCAGCGGAAGAAAACACTTCGCAAACTGGATGAAACCAGAAAAGATTTGCAGCGGGTTGATGATCTACTCATCGAATTAAGAAAAAAAGCACGATCACTGGAGATTCAGGCAGAAAAAGCTGAAAAGGCGAAAAAATATAAAGACGAGCTCGAACAACTCGACAAAGCCCTGACTTTGCATGATCTGAATAAAATAGAGGAAGAGCTTATTCCTCTTTCAGAGCGCATAAAAAATGCAGAAGGCGAAAAGCAGGAAATCACCTTAAACGTCGATAAGCTTGAAGCGGAAGATGAAAAAGCTCGTGGACAACTGATTCAAAAAGAACGTCATCAGGCAGATGCTCAGCGTCTTGTGAATCAACTTGTGAATGCCGTTCGTGAATCTGAAACGAATATTCGGATCACCAAAGAGAAGATTGAAAACGAGAAAAAGGTAATTACCGAATACTCGAAAGATATTGAGCAAGGTGAAAAAGACCTGAAAGAACTCATGGATCTTTTAAGTACCAGTCGTACCAAATTGGAGAGTTTTGATTCTGATCTTGATAAATCAGAAAAAGTATTAGACGAATCAAAAAAGAAATACACTCAGGTTCAGCAACAGTACAACAAAGAGAGAAACGAGCTATACGATATCGAAGTAAAATTTTCTGAGGCGAGTAATGAGCTGACTCAACTTCAGACTAAGCAGATCAAAATTGAATCTCGACTGGAGAATACTGAAGGTGATCTGGAGCGAATTGATAACGAAATCGTTGATCTGAATGACGAAATCGACAATATCAATGTTGAGCAAAAATCGACTGAAAAAGCTCTTGAAGATATAGTTAGTGAACGTGACGAACTCGAGAAAGAATTAGAACAAGCCAGAGATAAGAAAGACAGTTTCGCAACCAAGCAAAACGAAATTAAGGATGAGCTAAGAAGTCTACATAGTCAACATTCTAGTTTATTGAATGAACTTCGTTTGATGAACGACCTTGCGAATTCAAATGAAGCATTCCCAAATAGTGTGAAATTTCTGCTGGAAAATCATCGATTCGATTTCAAGGAAATGTTTACGGTTTCTGAAGTCTTTGAAACAGATGAAAAGCATGCTATTGCACTTGAGTCATTATTGGGCGGCACACTTAATAACATCATTGTCCCAACTCTTGATGAAGCGAAACGAGCAGCACAAATTCTTAAAGATCAGCGTAAAGGAAAAGCGACCTTTATCCCACTGGACAAGCTTCGTGCAAAATATGATGTAATTGATGGTTCACTTTTTGATTTCGTTAAAACCAAACCTCAGTATTCTGCACTAAAACAATTACTACTCGGAAATGTACTCGTCTTCGATAATGTGGAAGAAGGCTATAAAGAGCTGAAGAAGACCAATGCCATGGGTGTTACTTATGATGGAGAGGTAATCACCAAAACAGGTTTTTATAAGAGTGGTAGTAAGAGTAAAAATACGGGTGTTCGTGTTGGCTTGAAAGATAAAATCAGCCGACTTGAAAAAGAAAAGGCGACTACTCTAAAAGAAATTGATAAACTGACTGAGTATCTGAATCAAATTGTTGAAAAGCATAAAGCAATTGATATCGGTGAGATCAGCACTACCTTAAAACAGAAAGAGCAAGAAGTGCGTCGACTTGAGCAGCAACAACATAGCTTAAGCTCAAAGGTTCAGATTTATCAAAAAAACATTACTGAACTGGTAAATCGAAAAGATAGCCTTAAGAGTAACGAAGGAACAGCTCAGCAGGAATTAGATACTATCCTTCCAAAACAGAAGGAATTAGAAACGAAAAAGGCCGAGTTAGACGAGCAGCAAACTGCAAAGAAGGATTTACTGGAATCGTTAGAAGAACAGCGTTCTATTGCACAAGGCAGGTATAATGATGCACAATTAACCCATCAGGATTTACGGAATAAAGTTGAAAATCATGAACGGGATGTTCGTCGTGCCGAGACCGGTATTCAAAGTGTTCAAACTCGAATCGAAAATCGAAATCGATTAACGGGTCAGTCTAAGAAGAATATCCAGGATTACACCATCCACATTGAAGAAGAAGAAGGTACGCTTGCAAGAAGTAAAGATGAGAAGTTAAAGGCAGAGGAATCTTTGCAAAAAGCAGAGCAGGATTCTGCTTCACAACGCGGCGTAATCAATGAGCTTGAAAAGACATTAAAAGAGAATCGTCGGCAGAAAGAAGTCAATGTCGAATTAGTCCATCACCTGGCAATGGCCAAAGAAAAGATGGAAATGCAGATTCAGGGACTTTCAGATCATATCTGGGAAACATATGGTATTCTGATGAAGCAGATTGGTGAAGTTGAGATGCCTTCGGACAAAACTCCTGAAGAAGTTAAACAGCGTATTGGTTGGCTTCGACAAAAGCTGAATTCCATTGGTGATGTGAATCCACTTGCCATCGAAGAATTCAAAGAGGAAAAAGAGCGCCTCGATTTCTATGAAGAACAAATTGAGGATTTAGATAAAGCAGAAGCTCAGCTTCTTGAAACCATTGGCGAGATTAATGAGACTGCGACTCAACGTTTTAATGAGACATTTGAAGAAATCCGCACCAACTTTCAAAAGGTTTTCAAAACTCTCTTTTTCGAAGATGATTACTGCGACTTGTTGATCGAGGAAAATGTGGAAGATCCTCTTGAAGCACGCATCGAAATTAAAGCGCAGCCAAGAGGAAAACGTCCCAGCGGAATTTCTCAATTGTCCGGTGGTGAAAAAACACTTACCGCAATTGCGCTACTTTTTGCCATTTACCTTGTAAAGCCTTCTCCTTTCTGTGTTTTAGATGAGGTTGACGCTCCACTTGATGATGCAAATATTGAGCGTTTTGCAAAGATGATTAAAAACTTCAGCGATGAAACTCAGTTTATTATCATAACACATAATAAAAAGACTATGAGTAAGGCCGAGATGATGTACGGTGTTACTATGCCTGAGACTGGGGTTAGTCGACTCGTTGGCGTTAAAATGGACGATATCGGAGATGCAGCTTAGTCGCTTCGCTCGAATCAAGAATATTGAACTAAGAATTAAGAATTAGGAATTCAGGCGCTCATCAAATTGTTTCGAAACTATGCCACGTAAGGAATTTCAAATACCGGATATGTACAAGTCGCCAATCATTCGATTGGTGAAAGAAGCCACGAAGATCACTGATCCAATGAAAAAGGATCTAACTCCTACTGTTTTGGATTTTGGTCCGGTTCAGTTTTTAGTTCCCAGGTTTTTTGGATTTTGTTATGGAGTAGAGAATGCCATCGATATAGCATATCGCGCTGTGGATGATAATCCTGATAAGGACATTTACTTATTAAGTGAGATGATTCATAATCCTACAGTGAATGAAGACCTTCTTCGGCGCGGCGTAAAATTCCTTCACAATACAGATGGAAGTGAATTGATTCCGATTTCGACTCTGGATTCTGATGATATTGTCATCGTTCCTGCTTTTGGAACTACCCTGGAAATTGAAGCCGAACTCAAAGAAAAAGGCATAAATCCATACGAGTTCAATACAACCTGTCCTTTTGTAGAAAAGGTCTGGAAACGTGGAAAGCAACTGGGGAAAAAAGAATATGCATTAGTGGTTCATGGAAAACATCAACATGAAGAAACACGTGCTACATTTTCTCATAGTGCCGATCATTCCGCTGTTGTTGTGGTTTTAAATCCGGATGAAGCACATATACTGGCTGAAATCATGACGGAAAAAAGACCCCTCTCTGATTTCGAGAAACACTTTGGCCATAAAGCAACTTCGGGTTTTAATCCTCTAGAAGATCTACGACGATTTGGTGTTATCAATCAAACCACCATGCTGGCAACCGAAACGCAGGAAGTGATGGATATCCTCAAAGCTGCTACCATCGAACGTTTTGGTGAGGCTGATATATTAGATCACTTTGCAGACACTTCAGATACTCTTTGTTATGCCACCAATGAAAATCAGTCGGCTACTTTAGCTTTAGCTGAGCAAAAGGCTGATATCGCATTTGTTGTTGGTGGTTATAACTCATCAAACACGATGCACCTCGTTGAAATATTAGAGCATTCATTTCCAACCTATCATGTTCGAGATGCATCTGAATTCAAATCTGAATTAGAGATTCATCACTTCGATCAATGGAAAAAAGAAGTGCTTATTACCAACAATTGGCTTCCAACAAATCAACCTTTAAAAGTGGCGATAACTTCCGGTGCTTCTTGTCCGGATGTACTAGTTGACGAAGTTATGCTGCATATCCTTTCCTACTTTAAGAACACAAAGGAAGTAGATGAGGTAATGGAGCCTTATCAATCCTATCAAAATTGATTAGGTACTTAGTATAAAATAAAGGATACTAAGATTATATATTGCTCCAATAATTAAGGCTGACCTATACGGCTTTTTCTCTTTAGCAATACAATAGATAGTGATAGCTGGCACAATATGAGCAGGTATCATTAGAATAAAGCTAATTATGCCCCATCCCCAAGGGCCAAAATTTTCAGATGCGATTAAAAACGACTCAATAGAAATTGGAATTATAGAGACTAAACAAACTACACTTAGACCAATATTCAGACTACCCCAATTCTTCACTACTCATCCAAAACACTAAAGTAAGCAACCGCCTTTGGCTGGAATGAACGCAATCGAATTTCAAAATCTGTAGCGATTAGCTCAATATCAGGAGTTACAAAACCGGATGAATCATCCAGTATTTCCTGATATGGTACATAAACTTCGTAAAGTCTTTGGTTTTGGATTTCGGTGTATTGCTCGATCGGTATATCAAATCGAATAGTTACCGTTGAAGGATTATAATTGATGATACTTCCTCTTGGGATGTCACGAGTTCGAATAATGATATTCACTTCACCTTCTGTGAACTCACTAACATCTGCCTGAAAGTTGATTTCCTCCACATCATAATCAATAAGTGGATCGATTGAAATGATTTCAATGTTTTCCGAAATATCATCACGAATACCTGTAAGTTTCAATGTATCAGGAATTACCCATCGATTAATTTCATTCACCTGCGACTCTGCGCCGGTTATAGTAATGCTATCCGGTTGGAAAACAGGATTACTAACCAGACCATATCTGTCTTCAAATTCTAATTCTGTTTCTAGTTCAATGGGTATTTTTTTGGAAATTCTTGGTTCCAAACCGATGGAAAGTATTAACGGCTGCACTTTCAAAACACTCACATCTTGTTCAACCGTAAAACGCTGCCGAACCTGATCAAATAGATTTACTTCACCTTCAACAACATCAATTGGAATTTCTGGCGGATTACTATAAAGATTTACCAATTTCCAGCCATCTCCACTTACTTCAACTTGCAGAAATTCAGGCAACCCATCAACCAGAGCCATATTTGGGGGGACAATTCCAGCTTCAACAGGTACATTGATGGTGATCCTATAATCACCATTAAGATTTACAATAAACCACAAACTTAGTGCCATTATATAAGCAACAATAAAAACTGCAATCCGCTCTCTTCTTCTTGCTCTGAAATCTTGATCCTGATTTGGAGAACTGGCATTAAAAAACTGCTTAATGCGCTGTATGATGATATTTTGATTAAAGTCCGCCATAAAAATTGAATATAGAATCGACCGGCGGTTTATACAACTAACTTCGAACGATAATATCCGCTACAACCTGACCTTTCATCCGCTGATTTAATCTCTTTGCGATATTGAATCGGTTGGCATGAATTTCATGTCTCCAAACCTGATTTCGGACCCGACATGCTAGTTTATCCCCTTCAAAATGAAGGTCCTCTGTATGGCTGGCAATTTTCTCCCCAACTACTTCTTCCCAAATTGAAAGCACCATCCCCTGTTTCAATTTCTTCTTGTTTGGAAATCGATTTAAGAAACTGTTTAACTCGGAGCCTAGTTTTTTGGGTTTATCGAAACGCACGATTGTCAGTTGTCAGTTGTCAGTTGTCAGTTGTCAGTTGTCAGTTGTCAGTTGTCAGTTGTCAGTTGTCAGTTGTCAGTTGTCAGTTGTCAGTTGTCAGTTGTCAGTTGTCAGTTGTCAGTTGTCAGTTGTCAGTTGTCAGTTGTCAGTTGTCAGAAAGATGAAGTGTTTGATGTATAAATTCAATTTCCAAAGTTTAATAACTAACCTTCACTTAAAATTTCAGCATTCTCAATTTTCAACAATTGATTTCTTTTGCCATCAAATTCAATGAATTCTTCGAAAGGAACTGGGTTTGCCGCCGTAATAAAAATCTGTCCGGGATGCTTTTGTAAAGCTTTTAACAGAATTCCTGTTTTATGCGGGTCTAAATCACCAAACACATCATCTAACATAAAAATAGGTAAATCATCTAGTTCGTCAGAATAGAAATGAAGCTGAGCCAATTTAAGGGACAGAGCAAATAACCGATGTTGACCTTGAGATCCATATTGTCTTAGTTCTCGATTTCCTAAATAAAAAGTGATCTCATCACGATGTGGTCCAACTAACGTTTGCTCTCTTTCAATTTCTTTCTCATTCATTTCAGCCAATTGATTCAAATACTGATCCTGTATTTCATCAACTGAAGCACTTGAATCGCAGAATGTCTTGTATTCTAAATCAGTTGACAAATTCATCCCTGAGATCATTGCATAATCGCGCTCAAGATACTCTTTGAACTTTTGCAAAATCTGATGACGCTTAGCGATAATACTGCTCCCCTTCTCAACAATTTGTTTATTCCATGGCTCCAAATACATTTCAAGTATATGAGGCGCTCCTTTATACTGCTGCAACAAGCTATTTCTTTGCTTTCGGATCTTTCGATAATCGATGAGATTTCTCAAATACTCTTTAGATAACTGACTGATAAAAGAATCTAAAAATACCCGTCGTTCTGCAGGACCTTCTCTAGTGAGTTTTTTGTCATCAGGTGAAAGTACCACCACTGGAACCATTCCAATTAAATCTGAAAGCCGATCAAGTGGACCATCATTTACGAAAATCTTCTTTCCTTCACCTCGCGAGTAACTACATCCAACCTCAAATTCTGATCGAATGTTACCTTCAAAATGACCTTTAAGCATAAAATAGGTTTCACCCTGGTGCACAACATATTGATCGGAACTGGACACAAAGCTTTTTGACATGCAGAGATAATGTATTGCATCTATTAAACTGGTTTTTCCCGCTCCATTCGGACCTGTTATCACGTTCAAATGTGGAAGGCAATTCAACGAATTCTGTTCGTGATTTCGAAAGTTTTGTACCGTTAACCGCGTAATTTGCATTTCCAATGGTACGCAAAAAGTTTACGCTTTGCGCTAAAAAAGAAGTCTCTGATTATTGATTAGTTACTTCATTCTAAGACGAAGCTCAAAGAAATTATCGCCGTTTTTCTGATTCTCGGGAATAAATCCCATGGCAAAGATTTTGTTGAATTGGATAGGTGGTTCAACCGGAAAATCCTGATCAACGGTGAGTTCATGTTCTGCACTAGTTCTATTGTCAATCAAAATAACTTCCCATTTTTCATAAAAAGCTACAGACGCTCTAAACTGTATATCAGAAATATTTCCATCATCGATATCTTCAAAATTCAATGAGATCGAAATTGAGCTCTCATCATCGGAAGGAATAGTGTTATAAAGAATAGATTTTTGCCCATATGGTGAGATAATATCAGTCATGATATAACGACTGATTAATGCCGGACCAAAAGTAAATTTATTGAGGCTAGGATCGGTAAGTATTACCTCCCACAGACCTTTCACTGCCTGTGCCGGTTTTTTAACTCCGACTTTTTGTTGAATACCTCGCATGATAAACCCTAATCTATTCTGCTACCATTTGTAAAGTACATAATCTAACAACGAATTTACAGGCAATTTTGATGCCTACTTTATCAATGTCATTCTACGAATCTGTACCTGGTTATTGAACTGCATTATGTATGAATAAATTCCGCTTGGAAAGCTTTCTGCATTGAATTGAATAGTATGCGAACCTTCTGAATATACCTGATCGACTAGTGTTGACACTCTTTTCCCAAGTATATTATAAACATCAATCTTTACCATTCCAGACTCAGGCAAATCGAATGTAATATTAGATCTTGGATTGAATGGATTTGGATAATTTTGATGAAGTTGAAATGACGTAGGTCGATTCTCATTTTGTAATTCATTTGAAACCGGTAATCCACCAAAATAAGCTCTTCTCACTAATGTGGTATCGTGAATAAATGGATTTCTGTTACCTTGTACGCTTTCAATTGCGATACTTCTGTCAACCTCCGTTTGATCCACCGGATCAAGTTCATGCCAAGTTAATAACACGTCTTTCATGCCATTAAAAAAGGCTGCATTATCAGTATTATCTGTAGTGATACTTGTATTATTCTGATAAACTGTCCAAAAGTAAAATATAGCTCTGGCAACATTTCCTTTATGATCTTCTCTTGGCTCAAATGAAGTACCAGAAAGCAGCTCGCTATATTCATCAATATTTGAAACAGGTATTGAAGACTGATTTGAACCATCTCGATACCAGGTCGTAGTCTGATTATCATTAATTTCGGCAAATGGAAAATTACTTCTAGCTCCGTTTACATCAACTCGTGTAGGATATAAATGATGTATATCGCTCCGCATTGGAGAATCTTGGTTAAAAAAGCTTTGTGGCCAGATGTGTTCTGTATTGAAATCGTTAGCTGACTGACTTCCTTGAGCATCCTGACGATCGGTGAAGGAAATAGTAAAACCTGTATACACACATGTGATCATTCCACTTGGACCATCTATATTTTCGAACATTGCATCTCGAGCTGCGCTGTAACTTTGGCTGTTTGTTACTGCGTAATTAGTCTCAATATGTTGAATAAGATCGGTTCCTGTTAATGTGGGAGCAATTAGATCTGTTTGAGCAATGGCACTCAGCGGGAGCAATGCGATTGTAAAGAGAGCAAGGAATTTCCTGATCATAGAGAAGTAGTTTATTAATTCTATTGTCCCGTCCTGAAATAAGTTGACGGTTTTTGTTACCATTATTTACTATGGCTGGACGCAAGTTCAGCCATTTTGTTATGGACCTGTTCCGGAGTTTTTAACCCTAGGCTCCAGTGAGGTCGTTGTCTATTATACGTCTTTACCGACTCTGATACTAAAGTTTGAAGTTCATGGTGGGTTTGGCATGGATAGATGAGGAACTCCTGCTTTAAGATGCCATTGACTCGTTCGGCTAGCGCATTTTGATAGCAATCATATCCCTCGGTCATCGATGGGGTAATGGAATGTTTTGTTAATAGCTGCTGGTACAGCTTGGAGCAGTATTGCAGCCCTCGATCAGAGTGATGGATAAGTCGGTGGTGGCTACTGCGTGCGCCTATGGCCATTTGTAGTGCCTTACTCACTTGTTCTGCCGCCATATCCGTGCTAAGGTGATACCCCATGATTTTGCGTGAGTAGGCATCGGTCACCAGCGATAAGTAATAGGTAGCTTCTTGCGCTTTCACATACGTGATATCACTCACAAACACCTGCTCGGGCGAGCTTGGTGGATGGGCCGACAACAGGTTGGGATATTTACGCATCCAATGTTTGCTGTTGGTCGTTTTGGTATAGCAGGTACTTGGTGGCACTAATAACCGCTGTTGACGTAAATAGTCAAAAAACCTATCTCTGCCCAGTTTTATACCTAATCGCTCGAAGTCAGGTTTGAGCAAAAAGTACAACTTCCGTCCTCCAAGTTTGGGCATACTTCGGCGTAGTTCTTCCACCAATGGCCGTATCTGGGTAAGCTCGATCCTACGAGCCTGTTGGCGCCTTCGCCTTTGATACATTCCTTGTCGACTACAGCCAAACAACCGGCACAAGCGGGCTAACGAATAGCCTTCCCCTTGCATGGCCCACATTGTTTGGCGTACTACTTTTTTACCGTGCGCCCTCCATAATGACGCTCCATAGTTTTGATAGCACGAGTTAGTACCTCGTTTTTAAGCTTCTGGTCGGCAAGCTCCGCTTCCAATCGCTTAATGGTTTGGGCCGGCGTCTGTTTGGCCCGGAGAGGTTTTTTAGCCATAGCTGATGGGTTTGTCCAATCCAAAGTACCATGTTTACGTAGCCAAACCAAAACGGTACTACGTCCTTGAATCCCATACTGCTTTTGAGCTTGTTTATAAGTAAAGTCGCCGCGTTCAACCTGTTGGACTACCGATAATTTAAAGCCCATCGGGTAATCACGTTGCGTACGCTTTGTATATGTTTTTGAATTAGTTGACATTTTTTCGTCTAATTAGTGTCAACTTATTTCAGGACGGGACATATAAAATAGAAAAAGCTCACCCGAAGGATGAGCTTTTTTTTAGAGTTTTTAGCGGATTCTTATAATCCAAAAGCGTCACGACCTAAGAAAATTGCTGCATCACCTAACTCTTCCTCAATTCGAAGTAATTGGTTGTATTTAGCAATTCTGTCAGTTCTACTCATAGAACCGGTCTTAATTTGACCTGCATTTGTAGCAACCGAAAGGTCAGCGATAGTGGTATCTTCAGTCTCTCCGGATCTGTGTGAAATCACAGATGTATAACTGTTTTTATGCGCCATTTCAATGGCATCAAGGGTTTCTGTAAGCGTACCAATTTGGTTCACTTTGATAAGAATAGAGTTTCCTACTCCCATCTCAATACCTTTTGCAAGACGTTCTGTATTGGTTACAAATAAGTCATCACCAACTAACTGTACTTTGTCGCCAATAGCAGCAGTCAGTTTTTGCCAAGCGTCCCAATCATCTTCGTACATACCATCCTCAATAGAGATAATTGGATATTTGTCAACCCAGCCGCTCCAGAAATCAACCATATCATCGGTGTCTTTCTTGGAACCATCGCTCCATTTGAACTCATAAAGACCGGTTTCGCTGTTGTAGAACTCAGAGGTAGCAGGATCCAATGCAATCAATACATCATCTTTAGGGATGTAACCTGCTTTCTCAATAGCTTCCATAATTACTTCAAGTGCTTCTTCATTCGACTTGAGATTAGGAGCGAATCCACCTTCATCACCAACTGCAGTGCTGTAACCTTTTCCACCCAAAACTTTCTTAAGTGTATGGAAAATCTCTGCGCCCATTTGTAGTGCATGGCTAAATGATTCAGCACCTGCCGGCATAATCATGAATTCCTGAAGATCAACACTGTTATCAGCGTGTGATCCACCATTGATGATGTTCATCATCGGCAGTGGAAGTACTTTTGAGTTAACTCCACCAACATATCTCCAAAGTGGCATTCCTAAATCGCTGGCTGCTGCTTTTGCCAGTGCAAGAGACACTCCCAGAATTGCATTTGCGCCTAATTTCGCTTTGTTTGGCGTACCATCTAATTCTAATAGTAAAGCGTCCAGTTCTGTTTGATTGAATACAGGTAGTCCAAGAAACTCGTTTGCAATAATTTCATTTACATTTTCTACTGCTTTTTTAACCCCTTTTCCCAGATATACTTCTTTGTCACCATCTCTTAGTTCAACTGCTTCAAATTCACCTGTTGAAGCACCTGATGGAACAGCAGCTCGACCAAACGCGCCACTATCAAGTACAACATCAACCTCTACTGTTGGATTACCCCGTGAATCAATAACCTGACGTGCGGTAATATCTTCTATAAAGCTCATTTTAACTCCGTTTTGTTTTCAATGAATAAGTTCGATAAGGTACACCTATTTACTGTGTACGTAAAGCAAAAGGATACTAAGTTTTTGTAATGAATTTTTTTTGAAGATTGGTGAAGTTATTCAATAACAACTTGTATGAAGTAAACCGGTTTATCGATATTTGTAGTAGCAACAGCATCAACTGGGTATGAAAATGTTCGCGTGCAAGCATTACCACATGAAGTAAATTCTACCAAAGCAACAACCTCATTTTGTGTCTCCACAATTTTGGTGATTTCCCATCCAAAGCCCCCATTTGATCTCGGTCCTAGATATGCGGCTAAAATCATTTCATTACTAAAATCAAAACCATTGCTGGAACCACCTGTTAATCCTACATATTCCTCTTCAGACTTAATAGCGAAATATGATATCTCATTAACACTTATGCTTGGATTTTGAACGGAGTAAAAAGCCAAATCCCTCTGAAAATATTCTTCACCGGTCCCTGTTATTTCTGCAAAAATCACCTCTTTTTCAGAAGATGAAGTCGCAACAATATGATAAGGGGAAGTAAGGTTTCTTGTACACGGTGAGCATGCTGTAAATTGAATAGTCACCAATAATCGGTTTTCTTCTTCTAATATGCTGATTATATCATACCCATAGCCCCCATTGTATAATTGACCTTTATAAGCAGCTATCAGCATTTCATCTTCAAAATTAAAGCCATTACTCGAAATGCCGTAAGTTGCTTGAAACTCTTCTTCAGATTGGATCACAAAAAATTGCTCATCAACTGAACCAATTGCTCCTTGCGAGAAAGTATAAAATGGAAGTTCTACTGCCTCAAAAATACTTGTTGGCGGACAGGCAGAAACAACAATAGCATAAACTAGAATACTATAAATCCCCAATTTTGAAATCCTGTCCTTCTTATGGTTACCCATTTTTTAACAACATCTTTAATTTTTGACGAGGATAATAAATTATCTTTACTACCACACATTTTATTTAAGCATGAAACACCCCTGGGTAATCCTTTTTGATATTGATGGAACCTTGTTAACCGTCAATCAAGATTTTAACCGACCTTTAATTAGAAGTGTAGTTGATCAGTTGGGAATCAATTATGATGGTGTAGAAACGGATAGATTCTCTGGAAGAACTGATCATGATATCATGAATTCCTTTCTTCAAAATCATAACTACGATCAAAATTTATATTCTCAGCTTAAGAGTGTTTATATAGAAAAATTAACTTCTGAAATAACTGAAAATCATATTCTTCGCCACTCACATGTTGATGAAGCAGTTCAATATTTTTCTCAAGATGGATTTATTCCCGGATTATTGACCGGTAATTTCCCTAGAGCTGCAGAAGCAAAACTAAAAGCAGCTAATATCGAACTTGACTATAAAATCGGGGCATTTGGCGACTATCATGAAGACCGCAACATGTTGCCCAAATTAGCAATAAGTAAAACTGAAGAAATATTAGGAATTCAGGCTGATCCACAAAACTTTATAGTAATTGGAGATACTCCAAAAGATATAGAGTGTGCAAAGTATTCAGGTATGCGATCAGTGGCTGTTACAACCGGTATGTTCAATAACGAACAATTGGCAGCTCATGATCCTGATATGATCTTGGATACACTTGAAAATCCGGATATCTGGTTTAGAGAATTAGTTGGCGAAGCAGCCTAATCAAACATCCAGCCAATTACGAAAGTGATTTGAGCTGACCCAAAGAATTTTACAGGAGAATTAGCTTCACTCAATCCATTTGGATAAGTAACAAATCCTAAATTATCATATTCCCAGGTGATGGTGCCATTCGGATTTTTGATAGGCGCATTTGGCTCTAAAATTTGCAATCCCTGATCGAAGTAATAGAAGCTATAACCAAATTGCAGGCTTTGTAGTCTTGCAAAATTGTCTCCGAAATCGATCCCGAGAACTACTTCACCATTCCAGCCAAATTCCCAATCTGTGTCGTCCCACCCTTGGAAAATATCATTTACTCTCTCTATACCTAACGCACCGTACTCAACATTATCTTCCCTAAAACCATTGTTATTTTTGTCGTTAAAATAAGGAATAGTTAGTGCGAGACTTGGTCCAAGGCTCATGGATGTGTGTACGCGAAAATTATCTGAAATTTGAGATGCAAATATTCGTCTTTTAATTCCAAATGTCGCAGGGAAAGTAATTACTCTTTGATATTTACTCGCTATGGTCCGATTTCCGAAATAAATATCTATATGAGTTTGTTCACTTGGGTCTCTTAAACCCGCAATTTTTAAATTGATTAATCCTTCGGTGTATTGGCTTAGACCGATTCTGTATTGCATTCCTGCTCCAAAACCAAAATCGTTAAGACCAAAAGTGAACCCAAGTCCTCTTCGATAGCCCTCATCAAATAAATTCTTAGGTTGAACAATCTCTTGAATATCTGGTTCACCAAACTGTGCTTGAGCTGCTGTCGGAACACTTACTAAAAAAGAAAACAGGCTTATAAATATGATAAAATTCTTCATGTCAGAATCGTAGGGGATTTATCTAATAAGAAATTAACAAACATCTAACGAAAAAAACTCCAATTTCTTATTGCGTTAATTAGATAACCTGTTATTTTCTGCACTGCAAAAATTGGTTCAAAGTAATTTAACTCTCTCATAGGTATGAACTCACATACAACCTACTTGATTTTCGGTCCATCAGCATCTTTAAAAAGAATGGCGGAGAAATTATTTGCTGAGCACATACCCAAATTTTTGCATACTCGAAATTTTGAGGCTCTACAAACTAAATTTGATGTAGCTGTTTATGAAGAATATGAAAAGCAAATCAATTCGAGTATAACATTGACAGTGGTTTTCGAGTCTACTCTTCAGCACAATAAAATCATTCTTAAAAAGACTGGTGGAAGAATGGGTTTCAGAGGAAGCTCTCTTAGCGCACAACAAAGCATGGAAGAGCAGGTAATGGATTTCATTTTCGATTTCTCTAAGCGCTTTGGATTGACAGTTCAGGAAGAGAGAGTATCAGACGTTAAAGAAGAAGAGTAAGTATGGGCAAAGCCCAGAGCGACTGGACTGTCCTTTCCATGCTGGAGTGGGCTACAGGTTATTTTGAAGATAAAGAGGTTCGTAATCCTCGCTTAAGTATTGAGTGGCTTTTAGCTCACGTTCTGGAAAAAAAGAGACTAGATCTTTACTTAATCTTTGATAAGCCACTCTCGATCGATGAATTGAACAAAATTCGACCATTAGTTAAGAGAAGAGCTACCCATGAACCTTTGCAATATATAACCGGTGAAACTGAATTTTTTGGCTTCCCTTTTAGCGTTAAACCAGGTGTGCTTATTCCGCGACAAGAAACTGAACAACTTGTTGAGTTGGTGCTGAATACTGCAAAAAAGACTAATAACCAGAGGGTTCTAGATATTGGTACAGGATCAGGGTGTATACCAATCACACTTAAGAAGATTAATGCAGACTGGAATGTTTCAGCAATTGACATTTCAGAGGATGCACTAGAAATAGCTATTGAAAACGCTCAATTAAATGAAACTGAAATTGATTTTTCATTAAATGATGTTTTCAATCCCAATTTTAAGGCACTTCAACCTGAATATGATATTATTGTCTCAAATCCACCTTATGTTTTAGACTCAGAAAGAGAGACATTGGATCTGGAAGTGAAAAACTATGAACCAAGTTTGGCTCTTTTTACTCAATCCACTCAAAAGATCTATGGTGCTATCGAGCAATTTGCCAGAAAACTACTTAACCAAAATGGATTTCTCGCACTCGAAATAAATGAACGTTTCGGCACAGAAACAGAGCGGATTTTTAGCGAAAAAAACTGGAATGTTTCCATACTTAAGGATTACTCCCAAAAAGACCGTTTTGTCCTCGCAAAAAAAGTGAAATAATTGAAATTTTAATTTTGATTTTTCACCAAAACCTAATTGTAAAAAATGTGGAAAACTTGTGGAAAAATTTTTCCCACTCAAGGGAACTATTTTATCACATCAATAACTACATGTTATGGCAATGTTACCCCACCTGATTCTATTTTTTACAATATTGCAAAAGACCGCATAAACCGTTGTCTGCCAGTGCTTTATTTTCGTTTTATAAATGTGGATAACTTTTACATTACAAAATCTTCAAAGTTTGACATGAGCCTAATAATTCATCATTTTCAATCCGAAGGGCAGCAGAAATGGTATAAATCTGCTGTGGATAACTAACTCACTTATTGAATCGTTATTTTAGAGTACCGGAGGTTTAAGAAGCTTTGCAAATAGTTTCAGCAGAGGCAGCTTGGGACAACTGTCTAGACATAATTAAAGACAATATCAGCTATCAAAAATTTAAGTCTTGGTTTGAGCCAATTAAGCCGATTAGCTTAATTGAAAATACCTTGACTATACAGGTCCCGAGTCAATTCTGGTACGAGTGGCTTGAGGAACACTATTATACCATGCTGAGATCTACTCTTGCTAAAGTTCTGGGACCAGAGGGAAAACTCGAGTATTCTATCCTGATGGAGAAGTCTGAACAATTTGAAAACAATCGTGCAGTGCGTCTTCCACAAAGACCAATGCCTCCTGTTCAACCTCAGCAAATTAATGGCTATCCGGATTATTCCCCTGACGTAATAGAGAATCCATTTGTAATACCGGGAATCAGAAAAACGAAAATCGATTCCAATCTAAATACGTCTTACGTATTTGAAAGATATATTGAAGGTGATTGTAATCGTCTTGCACGTTCAGCTGCAATGGCAATCGCAGACAATCCTGGAAATAACTCCTTTAATCCTTTCTTTATTTATGGCCCAACTGGATTGGGAAAGACACACTTGATCCAAAGTATTGGAAATAAAGTAAAACAAAAGTATGGTGACGAGAAATCAGTGCTATACATTTCGTCTGAAGCTTTTACTAATGAATTTGTTCATGCTATTCGAAATAATCGTGCCAGCGAGTTCTCAATGTTTTATAGAAATATTGATGTTTTGATTGTAGATGACATTCAATTCTTTAGTGGAAAGGAAAAAACTCAGGAAGAATTCTTCCATATTTTCAATGCGCTTCATCAGGAAGGCAAACAAATTGTATTAAGTAGTGATCGAGCACCAAAAGATGTGCCAGATATTGAAGAACGATTAATATCCAGGTTCAGCTGGGGATTGAGCGCTGATCTTCAAATGCCGGAATACGAAACTCGATATGCTATACTTGAGCGAAAGGCAAATGACAATGGCATCGAAATTGAACCGGAAATCATTGAATTCATCGCGCACAACTTTAAATCTAATGTTCGTGATTTAGAAGGTGCAATCATTAAGCTACTTGCACACGCTTCTCTTCAGAATATCGACGATATCGATCTTGCTATGGCAAAACGCGTGTTGAAAGACATGGTTAAAGAGTCGCATACTCAAATTTCGATTGAGTCTATTCAAAACTATGTATGTGATTATTTCGGAATTGACACTAATAAAGTTCGAGAGAAGACTAGGAAGCAGGAAATTGTTGAAGCGCGCCAAATCGCGATGTATTTATCTAAGAGATTCACTAAATCCAGCTTGAAAACAATTGGTTTGCACTTTGGTGGTCGTGATCATTCTACTGTGATTCATGCAATCTCGACGGTTGAAGAGCGAATGCTCACCAGTCCGAAGCACAAAAGAATTCTCGAAGAGCTTCATCAACGAATAGAAGTAGCAAGCCTCTAACATGGATGTTTTGAGGTTGAAAGGCCTCAAATTTCGTGGCCTTCATGGTTTTTATGATGAAGAGCGCGAAAAAGGCAATCACTTCGAAGTTGATCTAACCTTCCATCAGAATTTACAAAAAGCGGCATTATCTGATGATCTTGAGGATACTTTAGATTATCAAAAGGCTTTTGATGCTGTTAAAAATGTAATGGAAGGTCCTTCTGTTAAACTGATTGAGCATTTGGCTTATCTGATTGGTAGAAATGTGAAAGAATTTGTATCACCAGATACAAAATTCGAAGTCACCGTTCGAAAATTGAATCCACCTCTTCCCTCTGAGATTGATTATTCTGAAGTAACTCTCTCATGGCCAAGATAGCAATCGCATTAGGATCAAATTTAGATGATCCGCTTACTCAGCTTATAGCTGCAAAAAGTTTTCTAACTAATCTTTCGAATTCTCCCATAATCTCTTCAAGTATTTACGAATCGGAACCTATTGGGCCATCAGAATATGACTTCCTAAATGCAGTTATTTTAATTGATTCAAAGCTTTCACCAAACGAACTGTTCCTACAATTAAAAGATCAGGAATCTGTACAAGGAAGACCTTCCAGATATCCAAAATGGACCGCTCGCCCCATAGATATGGACATCATTTCATATGATGAAAAAATTATAAAAACTGATGAATTAACTATCCCTCATGCTGAATACAGTCAGCGATTATTTGTATTATTGCCCCTGCAAGAAGTGATCCCAACCTGGGTAGATCCGAAGTCAAAATTAGCAATCGAAACACTTATAGCATCTGCACCTGAAATGTCCATCTCTAGATCAAACTTAGCCTGGTAATACATGTCAAATCAGTTTGATTTTATTGCAATTGAAGGTGTAATTGGCGCCGGAAAAACTTCATTAGCGACATTATTAGCTGAACGAAGGCAAGCAAGACTAATATTAGAAGAATTTGAGGACAATCCATTTCTTCCCAAGTTTTATGAAGATCGCGAACGTTATGCTTTTCAAACTCAATTGGCATTTCTGGCCAGCCGGTTTAAGCAACAACAAAACATGATGACTCAAGATCTGTTTCATCAACTGACGATATCAGATTACATTTTTGATAAGGATAGAATTTTTGCTCGTTTGAACCTTGGTGAGGATGAACTTGCTCTTTATGACACTATTTTTAACATCATGACGGGAATTGCAGCTCAACCAAATTTGATTGTCTTTATTCAATCATCGGTTGATCGTTTGATGCAAAATATTGATCAGAGAGGAAGAGATTATGAGCAACATATCACGCCAGATTATCTCAGGGATTTAAATAATGCCTATAATCATTTTTTCTACCATTATAATCGTACACCCGTTATCTTTATAAACACTACCGAAGTTGACTTTGTAAACAATCCTGATCATTTAGCGTACATCGAGGAACATATTTTCGAGCGGCCGATTCACTCGAATACTCATATTCATATAGCGCCTTAGTTATGTTAAAACTAATCTTTTTTATTGTAGTCTTTTATTTCATTTCAAGATATATACGCCGAATGTTCTTACCTTCCTCCGCGAAAAAAAATCAATTCAATCCATACGGAAATCGTCGTAGATCTGGAAAAAGAAATTTTGATCAAATCGAAGATGCCGATTTTGAGGATTTATCTGACAAAAATTAAATAATTGCATGAATTTCGAAGAAAAGCTGAATCACGGATTCGAATTACTCCAAGAAAAAGATATTGACCACAGTTTAGATACAGCAAGAGAGTTACAAAAAGAAAATCCTGAAGCTCACGAACCATTTTACTTAGAGGCACTCATTTTTCAACATTTAAATCAGTATGAAATGAGTGAAAAAGCTATCAATACAGCTATCGAGCTTGCCGGTGAAAAACCATCATATATGAATATGCGTGGAAATCTTTATATGCAACAAGAAAAGCTTGATAAGGCTGAGTCTGATTTCGACAAAGCAATTGCTGATGGCGATCTCCCAAACGCTCATCGCAATAAAGTGATGTTAATGCTGATGACAGATCGTGGCCAGGAAGCATTTCCTTATCTAATAGGTCGCATTAAGGCTGATCCACATGATCCTGAAAACTGGATTCTGATGGGTGATATGATCAAGAGAGGCGGCCAGGAGGACAAAGCTCGAACATATTATGAGCAGGCTTTGAAAATTGATCCAGGTAATGAGTATGCAATGCGTCAACTAGAAGAAAGCTAAAACTTTTTCTTTTGCATGATCGTCTTATGGTCAGATTGATATGCTTGGTCGCTAATCAACAAACCATAAGACAATGAAACGCATACATTTTAAAGTATTCTTAACACTTCTGATCACTGCATTAACAGTTCCTTTAGCTGCTCAATCTCAAAAAGGTCAAAGAGGTGGAGATCGTGATCAAATGAGAGAATTGAGCAATGTCCCGCCAGAAATTCGTTCAGAAGCTCATATTGCAGTTTTTGACGAATATCTAGATCTATCTGATACGCAAGAAAATCAGATTAAGGAAGTTGATGCAGAATTTGCAGAAAAGGGAGAAGCACTTAGAGAAGAGTCAATGGCACCAAGAAGAAAAAGACTTGCGGCACGAGACCTCCGAAATGAACATCAACAAGCGATCCATGAAATCCTGACAAAGGAACAATACTCAATATACTTGCAAGAAAGAGAAGCCATTCGATATGATATTCGCCAACGCCTGAAAGCTTATTCCAATAATGGAAATAAGTGAGCGTTAACCCGACTTTCTGCGAAGTCGGGTTTTTTTATACATCAAATTTTATTCCTGCTCTGATGTAGTTGAATTCCGATTGGTAGAAATCATCCCAACCGTATCCATATCCTATCAAGATCCATCCTAGTTGTAAATTTGCCCCTCCCTCGTACAAAATTTGCATATTCGATTCTTCTAATGAGTTTGTTCTGTTTGCCCACCCAAAAGCACCACCAACGCTAAAAGAATAGGTATTATTAAGTGTCTCATTATAGTACAAATAAACATAGACACCGAGCTTGCCAATTATATGCTCATCCTCGTTCATGCCTAATTCTATTGTGGTGAAAGCATTATACCTATCACCATAATAATTCTCAAAAATATCAAATCCGGCTCCACCCATAATGGCACTATCATAATCGGAATATCCTGCAAAAATAGAATAACTTTGGCCTTGAGCACTGCTATATAAAAGACAGCTACACAGTAGAAAAGCTGGGATCAGGAAATATTTTTTCATGACTTATTAATTTAAATGAGAATTAACTAAGCACGATATTAAACCAATATTTCAAGAAAACCACATTGAAAAGTGGGCAATAAAAGCTCTATCTTTGTCGTCCTTTCAGCTCACGTGGCGGAATTGGTAGACGCGCACGCTTGAGGGGCGTGTGACCTAACGGTCGTGATGGTTCGACTCCATTCGTGAGCACATATTATTTAAGCCAAGTACTATTAAATTAGCTACTTGGCTTTTTTATTAAAAGAGCTTAAAGAACATTGGTGGAACAAAGATAGAATTTACCACCCTAAAGGTTGGGTAATGACTAATTCATATGCAGTTTAAACGTGACAGTAGCTTTATGATCAACTTGCTCCAAATTGCTCGGTATTGCACTGAACTTCCACTGAAGTAGTTTACCTGCAATTTCATCTTGTAGCTTTCTTTCTTCAATAGTTGGATCTCTGCTCACACTCTGAAGTTTCCCATTTGGGCGAATAACAATATCAAATGTAAACTCAAGAATATTACTCATTGAAATATTTGGTTTGGGGCCACTTAATAGAGTTCTACTATAGTATTCAAAGTCAATGTCATGTGTTATTCGACTTATACTAACTGGTTCATCTCTTATAATCACCACTGGCGCCGAATCTTGAACCTCAACTTCAGCTGTAGATAGTTGTTGAGGTGCTTCTTCTGCTATTTTCTTAAGCTGAATAGTTTGAATTATATCACTGTCTCTACCTATGTAAATAGATTGACTATGGTTGAAGTATCCATATTTAGAAACTGTGAGATTATATCTACCCATTGATAATTTAATATCGGATTGAGAGCCACCTAACCTCTTTACAACATTGTTTCTTTGGTCTGAAATAACAATTCTTGCATTGCTTGGTTCAACAACAAGGTTGAGTTTCCCCTCACCTCTTTGTAAAGCCTGTATTCTTTCTTGACTCTCAAGATTAAGGGTAATGAGTGATGCATCGCGAATAACCTTTAATGAAACTAAGTTACTATTTCGGTATGCTTTTACTAGATCTAAAACAATCTCCCATATAGATTCATGGTTATTCCTCACTGATCCATTATAAGCTACAATGATATCCCCCTTTTGAATCGGCATATAGTCACAGATACTGTTTCTTTCGATATCTACAGTAAATAGTCCAAAAGAGTAATTCAATATCCCAAGATTACCCATGTCATCATTATCTAGTAGCTTGATCTTACAACCAATCCCTGAGTCCCTTGTAGGGTAGTTATCGAAGTCTTCTAATATGCTTCTATAGGTTTCAGTTACAGTTGTACTAAGCATATTAGCAAACACAGTATTGTTCTGACCTGGTTTTACTGTAATATTGTATTCAATTGTTTTATCGTTAAATGTGAAAGAAGCCGGATATTCTCCAACTGGTATTCCCTTAATATTTAGCTTATCCAACCTTTTTATTTCATTTATACCAAGTTCACCAACATTGAATTGCATCTCTACCGGTAAACTTTGAACCGTCAAGTTCCCCGTTTTTATTACAATCTCTTCTCTTTCAGCATCCCCCTCTTGGGATATCCTAAGGGTTGGTATAAACGATTCTAAGCTTATAACTGATACTACCCCATCATTTATCTCAACCTCTCTCAAAACTTCATTAAAACCTTGCTTAACTGCCCTTAACTCATATAAACCAGGTGTAATATCTTGGATGATTAGCCCATTAAAGTCACTATTTGAAATTCCTTTAAACTCTTCATTCAAATAGATAGTCACATCTGGCTCGCAATTAATTTGCAAATAGCCGACCCCTTGGGCTTGTATTAGAACAGGAAACAACAAACACGTGATAAAGAAGACACTCAATCTTTTCATTTGAATCTATTCAATTTGATAATTCAACAATAGAAGTTTTTTGTAGTTACAAACTGATATGGAAAAACTTCTACTTCTTACTTTGAAATTAAGTTAATACACGTGATTCAATGTTACCAGATACTTATCCACTCTATTGGCTCATTTTTTTAATCTTGAATAGATCTAAGTAAGAAAACTCCTTCATTCCTTTTGGAAATTGAGAATTGGTATAGTAGATTCGCTCTTCGAAGGTTTCAATTTAACAGTACGATAGGGGCAACATGAAAGTAATATACTTTTTCATATTAATATTTTTATCTGATATCGCATTAGCACAAAGGTATGGCATTCAGTATAAAGCAACTAGTCCTACTGGATCGCCTGTTGGATTTGGAGGGAACCCAAAATTTTATAACAATGATATCATCGCACAAGGCAAAAATATATCGGATGAAACTGTACTTTACTGGTTTAGTCCAATTGAAGGACAAAGCGAAATGCAATTAGTAAATACAATTGAATCCAATAACTACATTGGTTTATTTGGGTTGTATAACGTAATTGATAACGATTTAATGGCAGTTAGAGAGGGAAGAAGTCGAGAGTGGTCATTTGCATTATTTGAACTAAACTATGCTAGTAAAACTTGGGGGTATATCAAGAACTTTGACTTGAGTCTTCAGGATATTCAAGAACTCAATTTCTTTGAAGTATCATTCTCAAATGATTTTGCACTAAGTGGTGATCAGTTAGTCATACGAGGTTCAATAGATGAAATCGGATTAAATGAAGAATTTGCCCTATTCATATTTAACAGAAACGAAGGTGGGGAAAATAATTGGGGGCTAGAATATGTATTAAGAGAAGAGGATTTAAATAATGGAACAACTGTAAGGGCTTTTACAATTGATTCTGAAACGATCTACATTGCTAATACCTCACACGTTGAGATATTTAGAAAAAATCTTCAAGATAGTTGGGATTATGTTACTAGCACATCATCTCCTAGTGGTATTCAAAGCTCAGCTTTGAATGAAGGTATATCCTTAGTTGTAGATGGGCAATATTTATTTTATGGTGCCAAGAGTCAAGACAAAGGGGTTACAAGCCCAAATCAAGCTGGCGTAGTGATAAATGCTGGTGCAATTTACGTATTTGAACAAACCTCATCTGACCCAGAAGAATGGACTGAAATTGCGATATTACAACCATCTGATCAATCAGCAAGTATTGGAAACTCTAATACTTTTAGCTTTGACAACACTACTTTAGCAATGTACTCTGGTGAAAGAAGCCAAAATTATAGCATAGCAGATAGTGTCAATATAACTGGTAGGATATATGTAACTGAAAATTTTGGTCAAGACTACGATATTATTTTTCCGCCTATAGATAAGTCTTACCAAAGCTCTGGTTTTAGTCGTTTTATTGATCTAGAAGGAGATTATATAGCTGCTACTTATTTTGAAAATTCTGAAAGCAGCCTTGATCAAGGAATTTTAGTCTACAAAAAGAAGAATCTATCAATAACTCAATCCCGACTAAATTTTGAGTCTATTGACTTAGGTTCAAGAAAAAGCGGATTACTTACGCTTACAAATGACACAGATAACCCTATTACTGTAAGTGATTTCGAGATAACTGGTGATTTCTCTTTAGAAATCGAAAGTACCACTATAGAGTCTGATAATTCCTTCAGTTTAGAGATCACCTTCGAACCTACATTTGCTGGCAACCATGAAGGTACATTGACATTCATTGATAATTTAGGTGATTCATATTCTCTAGATTTAATTGGATCAAGCTCAATTCCATCGATATCCTTTACAAACTTATTTAGTGAAGTTGTATCACCGAGTTATGTTAATTTACTATACCAACTCACCACTTCTGCAGGTAAAGGTGTTCCTAATTATAGTTCGATTGAACTATATGACTTGCTAGAGAATAATAGCCCTATCTCATTAACTGAATCATTACCTCAAATAGGATCACTAGAGGACATACCAATTACTATTAAAACAGTATTACTGCTAGATAATAGTTTTAGCGTTGGTTTAAACTTAGTTGATGTAAAAAATGCTGCAATTGATTTCGTTAATAACAAATTTGATGAGCAAGAAATAGCCATTTATTCCTTTTCAGAGACTATAAGTTTAGTTCAAGATTTTACTGATAGTAAATCAACATTAATTAATTCCATTAATTCTATTGGTATTGGACCAGCATCAACCAATTTATATGGGGCTGTAATAGAAGGTATGAACAGCTTCGAAAGTAGTTATACGATCGATGGAATCGTAGATGGTTTTACCGTTCTATTTACTGATGGAGAAGACACCCAAGGATTAAACTCATTGAATGAAGCATTAGCTGCTCGAGGTAACAAAAAGCTATTTGCCGTTGGTGTTGGTCAAAGTGTTGATACACCAACCTTAACTCAGCTACAAAACTCTGGTTTGTTTACGCCTAGTGATTTTGATGAGCTGCCTGCGGTTTTTCAAGATATACAAGACGACATATCTGATTATGCAAGAAGCTTTTATTGGCTGACTTATATTAGTCCTAAGAGAGGAGACAATAACCACACACTTAGAATTAGCCTCAAGGGTAATCCAAATTCTGGAAGTGATTCATTTATCCAAACCAATTTCAATAGTAATGGCTTTTCACCAGTCCCACCAGGTATATATATAAATCGTTCTTTTGAAAACTTGAATGGTATTTCTGAATTTGAATTAACCTCAGATGATCAATTCTTGAACGCTGAAACACTATTCGGATTTTTCACACCCGAATATGTTTGGAGTACTTCAAATTCTTCGATTGTGGATGTAGCAGAGGATTCAGTTAACTCAGTAGCTAGACTTAGTACAAATGGTAGTTTAGGTGAATCAGCTACAATCACTATTGTTGACTTAATGAACACGCCATATACAAAAGACGTAGTAGTTACAATTGGAGAGCTATTCACTTCTAATGAAGTTGAATCTAAACTTAGTGGATTTTCACTGTACCAAAATTATCCGAATCCATTTAATCCAAGCACCCAAATTAACTACTCAATACCGAGCGCAACTACGGTTAAGCTGGATATCTTTAACAGTGTTGGACAAAGAGTAACAACCTTAGTCAATGAACAACAAATTGCTGGTAATTATTCAGTACAATTTGATGCCTCTAGCCTATCTAGTGGGGTTTATTTTTATACAATCCGTGCCGGAGATTTTGTAGAAACAAGAAAGATGTTACTAATTAAGTAACATCTTCTAAAGTCGCCTTTGAAGAAGCCATTCTTCAATGTCTTTTCTTAGCCAACCTACAGAACTTCTACCAATTTCAATTTTTGGAGGCAGCTTACCTTCATTTTGCAACCGATACAATGTTGGTTTTGAGATACTCAGAATCTTGCTTAGTTCATTTGGTCGAATAATACTTAATGGGTCGTATTCCTTCTCTTTCGATATCTCTGATGGTCTGTAAATCGGCTTTGTAACTTGTGTGAATGTGCCAGATTGTTTTTCCTGTTCGATTACTTCAGTCAGGGCTTTTTTGACTAAAGTGAAGATTGTTTTTTCCAATGTGCTCATTATTATTTGGTTTAATGAGCATGTAATCTAGGTCAGAATATTAAAATTTCGTTAATCACGGAGTGTCCATCCGTAATCTATAAGAAACTCTAATTAAATATTATCAATAACTTATTGAATTTTAAATTAATGTTATTTATTACTGGGAACACATATGGGACCATTAAGAGTATTAAATTTCCTCTTTCGATGGATATCACAACAAATCCAACCCCAATTCCTTCAGATATTCATTGTGTTCCTTTGTCTTCTCTTCAATTCGCTTATTAATAGAGATCAGCTTTTTATTTACTTCACGTAAGTCGATTTGTACTTCGTCTTCTGCAGTACTCACATACCTAGAAATGTTTAGATTGTAGCCGTTCTTCTCAATCTCATCCATTGAAACTCTACGAGCATAGCGCTCAACTTCATCCGGACGATTCTGATAGGTGTCTACAATCTTTTGAATATGATTGGGTGCTCCATCTTTCCCATCTCCAAGTGTATTCTGTCGCTTTCCTTTCACATAATGCTCACTGGCATTGATAAACAACACGTCATCTTCCTTCTTACACTTTTTAAGCACAAGAATACAGACAGGAATACCGGTAGAGTAAAATAAGTTAGATGGTAACCCAATCACCGTATCAATATGATTGTCCTTTAGAAGCTTTGTCCTGATTCGTTCTTCAGCTCCACCCCTAAATAATACACCATGAGGTAGAATGATCGCCATGGTACCTTCTTGACTCAAATAGTGAAAACCATGTAGAAGGAAAGAAAAATCAGCAGCAGACTTTGGAGCTAAGCCATAGCTCTTAAATCGAAAATCTTCCGCCAATGAATCATTAGGCTCCCAACGCAAACTGAAAGGTGGATTAGCGACTATTGCATCAAATTCTATCTTTTTCGATGGATTTAATTCATTGAGTATATCCCATCTATTAAGCAGCGTATCTCCATGAAAGATTTCAAATTCAGTATCCTTCATTCCATGGAGAAGCATATTCATTCTAGCAAGATTGTACGTTGTAATGTTCTTCTCTTGACCATAAATCTTACCTATTGTTCCTAAATTATCCACTAATTGTCTTCTTACGTTCAAAAGTAAAGACCCTGAACCACATGCAAAGTCTAGGACTTTATCGAGTTTATTTTTCTTCCCTGTTTTAGGATCCTGACTATCAAGTGAAACAATCTCAGAAAGGACGGTTGATATTTCTTGTGGTGTATAAAATTCACCTGCTTTCTTACCTGATCCTGCAGCAAACTGACCAATTAAATACTCATAGGCATCACCAAGTTTATCATTTTCTTTAGAAAAATCAGCGATACCCTCTGCAATTTTCTGAATGATCGTACAAAGCTTTTTATTGCGATCAGCTGATGTTTTCCCCAGCTTCTCCGAATTGAGATTAATCTCAGAGAACAAACCCTGAAAAGTACTTTCAAAGGATTCGTTCTCTATATAACGAAAACCTTCTTCGAGTGTGATTAATAATTCTGAGTTTTGAGTTCTAGCTAGTTCTGAAATATTACTCCACAAGTGCTCAGGTTTGATAACATAATGAACCTTTCTTCGCATCTGTTTTTCAAATTCTGAAATATCATCTTCATTCTCGCTATACCAAATTTCTAATGGATTATTCGCTTTGATAAGCTCCATCACGTCGTTCGGAGTATCATCGGGATAATCAGTGCCCAATTCCTTTTTAGCAGATTCTTCGTAGTTGTACGATAGGTAACGTAAAAACAAAAACGAGAGCATATAATCACGGAAATCGTCCGCATTCATAGCACCGCGCAGATTGTCTGCAATTGCCCAAAGGGTTTTACCTAATCTATCCTGATCTTTTTGTGTCATGCTTCTTCTGATTGAGTTTCTTCGTTAAATATCTCTGGAAACCTGAATTCGTATTTATCAGTAAAACCCCTCAATATCTTTTTAAATAAGTCTTTAGTATCCGGTGTCATTGGTGATGGAGCGAAGATGGAATACTTGCCGTGACTTAGTAATTGAACAGCTCTATGAAATAGAACTTCATCTTCTAATCCGTGAATTACTTCATCAATTTTCTTGTAGCCAAAAAAGCTTACTGCTTTTTCCATTACTGACCTCAATCCATTAAAGTGATAGGTATGTATAACCTCTGAATCTGCTGCTCTCTTGAGGTCACTTAACAAGGCTATATGATGGAAAAATGGTGTATCATCGGTGTCTTGTAACTTATAATCAGCAGATCCATTCGAATGAAGGAAAAATGTTTTCCGTTTCATCTTTAACTCATTGTACATGACATTAAAGAAAAGGCTGTGATGGGTCGATATGACTGCTTTGACCTTTCTTTCTTTATCAACTTTCTTTTTCTCACCTGCCTCCTCAATTTCATCATATATGCCACTTTCGATTATTGCAGCTAAACCACATGCTAAAGCGATGGCATTATTTTCGTCTAACGAAGAAATGGGGTCATCAATGTAAACGTATTTTACCCAATCATAACCTTCAGCGCCATCAATGGCTAATTGATAGATTGCGAGAAAAAAACACCAGATAAAGAGATTTTCTTCACCTCTAGATATTTTAATATTTTCAACGTTCTGAGCTACTCCATCAACTAGTTCTTCTCTAATAAATCTGACTGCCCAGAATATTTCCGGATCCTCTTCACCGACATCAGATGGTTTTACATAATTAAAATCGGTTACAAAATTAAAGTCGCTGTAGTTATGTAGTATCGGTCGAATTTTATTGTCAATATCTAAATTCTCAATTCCACCAAAAAACTGAGAGTTCTTATTTAGAATTAGTACTCTATGCTCATCATTATCTAGATCATTGTCCCAATAGAATAAATCTTCGGTAAAAGCATTGAAATACAACGTATCTCTTGGCGGATTCGTAGATTTACCAACTTCTTTGAATTCCATAGACAATCTCGTTTTTCCAGTTCCATTGTGAGCATAAAAAAGAATCACATCTTTTAGCCTTCTATTATCTCCAATGAGATACTTTCGGAACTCGGAGATTATTTCTGGTAGGTTATTGAAGTTTGTTATTGCCATCTCTTAATTCTCAATTTTTGGAAACAAGCCCTGCATCAATCCACTCTTATGTTGGTTTAGCTCCTCAATTCTGAGAGTTTGTGCTCTAATCAAATCGTCAATTGCGGAAATGCAGGAAGCAATTTTCGTTTGTTCAACTGAGTCAGTAGGAATTCGAAAAGGAAATTCCAACACATCACTTTTTCTGAGATTGGTTTGCTTAACTCCGTCATCAAACGACAAGAAATAGGCGCTTCTGTCCATGATGTAGAAAAGGAATCGACTATCACAATCTGTTGCGGTAATTCTACAAATCCGCTGATTTACTGAGAATCTGTTTTCTTCATCAACGTAAAAACATTTGGCAATAGCTTTACCATTTGGAACATCACTCAAAACCATTAGAATATCACCAAGATTGGTAGGACAATAAGCAGCATCGCTGTATTTCACGGTTTCACCTTCTGAAGAAATGAACTTTGAGTTAACTACAATGTAGTTGCCGTTTTCGTCAATATCCTTTTCATGTGCCTTTCCATTCTCATAATCAGCCACTTCTTCTAAAGTGGTTTCCACCCACTCTCCATGATTTTCAAACTCAGGAAAACGAACCTTGGGCACAGTTTCACCTTCTTGAGGGAAGAGGTTTTGCATTAAACCCTTTTTGTGATCTTTGAGGACGTCTAGCTTTTTATTTTGAGCAATTATCAGTTCGTCTAAAGTAGAAAGACAAGAAGCAATTTTTCGTTGCTCTAATGGGTTCGACGGAACGTTAAATTCATATCTGATAAAGTTTTTACTATTAATAGAGTTTATTGTAGCTCCTAAGTCTGCCTTTACTTGTCTATCGTATGCATTTGATTGAAATAACTGGAATACGAAATCAGGATTTGATGCACGAAATACAGTCATAAAAGCACCATGAGTTGCCAATGGTATGCTTTCTGGGATAATTGCATTTTTTCCAATTAATCTTTTGGAGCCATTGCGAACGCAAATTAGTATATCTTTTGGTTGACTAATGTTTGCTCCTTTGATATTAGTCCTAACAAACACACAGTCATTGAAAACAAGAATCCCATTTTGAATATTTGATGACCTAAGAACTAATAATCCTTCATCTCTAACATCATTTGGACTATAAGTTAGACCGTTTATTAGCTCTCCTAATTCATTTAATGTTTTAGTTTCCCAATCACCCTTTCCTAAAAACTCAGGAAAACGCAAATCTGGTTTCAATTTCGACTTATTACTCATAAGCAACTAATCCTGAAATTTCACGCCCTTGAGCTAATTTTTTTAATTGGGGTGCCAGATCTTGCATTAAAGCAATTTCAGCTTTACTTCGCTGTTTCCAACCCAATTCTAAAGGTTCCATAAGATCAGTGAGCTTTTCCCCATCAAAAATCATACGACTCATAACCTGTTTCACAAAGGCTTTTAAAGCAACCGTTTGTAAACCATGGTCATTGGCAATCTTAGCCAGTTCTTTATCGTATTTTTCTATCCTAAAGGTCTCAAATCCCTTGTGTAGTGCATCTACGTCTTTTCCGCTTTCCCAATCCAAACTGTTGATGTAGTCTGTTAGGTCTTCTTCCTCCTCCATCAGATTCGAGTTAGACTTGAGCAAACTAATCACCTGCGACTTTGTCATTTTTTGTTTAGACGGTTTTTGCTGGGTGCTGTCTGCAATCAGGTTCATGATGTAATCATAATCAATCACTGCAGAGGCAAAGAGTACAAACTCAAAATCTAGTTGTTGAATGCTTTCGGGTGCATCTTCTCCTTCTTTTTGCTGTATTGCTCGAAGTTGTTTAGCCGTTTCTAAGTAGGAACTTCTGAACTCTTGTAAGTGGTCTTTCGGAAGAATGGCTTCAATCGCGTCTTGTTGTTCTTCATTCAAATCCGTGTACTGATCAAGCTGTGTTTTTAGACGTTGTACTTCCTTGAAATTTTTAACAAAGGCAATCTTCGCAGCATCACCACGCAGGTTGTATACTTCCTGCGGTTCATTTAACAAATCGTGCTCTTGCATGAAATCACCCAATCTTTCCACTGCTTTCTGGTAGTGTTCAATAACAACAGGCGCTGGATCTACCATCCAAATCTCTTTTGGATTCCCTCCTTCTTCGCCAGAGAATAAGGCAATAGCCTGGTTTACTGCTTCTTGCTGTGACCGGAAATCTAAAATATTGCCATAAGGCTTGGTATCGTTCAGTACTCGATTTGTTCGAGAAAATGCCTGAATCAGTCCGTGATACTTCAGATTTTTATCCACATACAGAGTATTGAGGTATTTGGAATCAAAACCTGTGAGCAACATGTCCACCACAATGGTAATATCTATCTTATTCTTACTTGCGTATTCTTTATTACTGTATTTCTGATCTTTGATCCTCTTTTGTACATCCTGATAGTATAAGTCAAATTCACTGATTCTATGATTTGCACCATACTGTTTGTTGTAATCAGCTATGATTTCTGTGAGAGCTCTTTTCTTTTCTTCAGGATTTTTTTTGTTGTCTTCTTTTTCTTGAGGTAAATCCTCTTGTATCTGTTGGATGTCTTTGTTCCCTTCGGCTGGCGGGGAAAAAACACACGCAATTTTTAATGGAACATACTCAGGATCAGAAGCAATCTTTTGTTCTTGGGTTTCCTTAAATAACCGAAAATACTCTATCGCATGATTAATGGATGACGTTGCTAAAATTGCGTTGAATTTCCGTTGATTGGTAGCTGCGTTATGTTTTTCAATAATTGCTTCTGCAATAGCTTGTTGAGCAATAGCTTCACCAGGTTTTGCCTGAACTGAACCTTCGCCTTTGAAATAATCAACATGGAACTTTAGTACGTTTCTATCCTCAATCGCATGTGTGATCGTATATTTTGGAAGTTGATTTGGAAATATACTTTCTGTGGTCTTATAGGTCTTTTCTTGCCCACTTATCTGAGTATAGTTCGCGTTCTGTTCAAAAATAGGAGTACCTGTGAATCCAAATAACTGTGCATTTGGAAAAAACTCTTTGATTGCCTTATGATTCTCTCCAAACTGAGAACGATGACATTCATCAAAAATGAAAACCATCCGTTTGTCGCTCAAGGGTTCTAAGCGTTCTTTGTAGTTGAATTTGTTGGTCCCATCTAAAGCCAGTCCTAATTTTTGTATGGTAGTCACTATTACTTTATCAGCATAATCAGTGGAAAGTAATCGCCTTACAAGAGTCGCTGTATTCGTATTTTCTTCAACACTTCCTTCCTGAAAACGATTGAACTCTTCCCGGGTTTGACGATCGAGATCTTTTCGGTCTACAACAAAAAGACACTTTTCAATATCTGGATTGTATTTAAGAAGCGTGGATGCTTTGAAAGATGTCAACGTTTTTCCACTACCTGTTGTATGCCACACATATCCATTCCCTCTATTTTCATTAATGCTATCTACAATTGCCTTTACCGCATAAATCTGATAGGGGCGCATCACGAGCATTTTCTGCTCGCTTTCGACCAATACCATATACTTGCTTATCATTTCCGCTAGTGTACATTTGGATAGGAACCTCTTTGTGAATGGCTCAATATGGCTGATTTTCTTGTTCTCTTCGTCAGCTAGTTTGTAAATAGGTAGGAATTGTTCATCGGCATTAAACTGAAAGTGCTGATTCTTATTATTTGCAAAATAAAAGGTATTCGTACGGTTACTCACAATAAACAACTGCATAAAACACATCAGCGAATTGCTATATCCATTACCTGGCTCATTTTTGTAATCCACGATTTGTTGCATGGCTTTACGAGGTGAAATGTCCAGTTTCTTCAATTCAATTTGTACAATGGGTAATCCATTGATCAGTATGATTACATCATATCGCTGATTACTATTCTCTGTGTTGATGCGTAATTGATTGATAACCTCAAATTCGTTTTTGCACCAATCTTTGATATTAACAAGCGTATAGTGAAGTGGCGTCCCGTCTTCTCGTTCAAAATATTGCTGCTCTCGTAAAAACTTGGATGCAGCAAAAATATCCGACTGAATGATATCCTCACGTAGTCGAAGAAATTCGTTATCAGATAGGCGAACTCTGTTTAGTGCCTCGAATTTGGCTTTGAAGTTAGCCTCTAGTGAGTCTCTATCACGAATATGTTCCTGATAAACATATTTCTGATTAACTAGTTGATCAATTAACTCTTGTTCTATCTGACTTTCTTTAGTCATCCGAAAAGCTTAGCCATTATTTTTTTTACGGTTGTAGACCTTTGAAAATAATAGAACCCTTGATTGAAGCAAAGGCGAATTAGCACTGAAATAATGTTTTACTCTTCATTGATTAGTTTTACTACATTCCATAAAAATCAAAGAGATGGAACCAGAAATACTTAATCAAATAATTACTGCAATTACAGCACTTTTGGGAGTAACACTAGGGTTTTTTGCGAACTTTCTAACAAACAAAATTGAGCATTCTCGACAAATCAAAAGAGATAAAGAAGAGCACTTGAAAGAGCTTTTTAATGTTTTGGCGGATAATTATACATCTTCGAAAAAAGCAATTCAGAATATGATGGTCTTACTATTAGATATTGAAGATGAAAAACTGTCTAGAAGAGATAATGAGGATTTTAATGAGGTATTGAATGAATACATAGCGATTTATAATTCAAGCCTTGAAGAGATTGAAGCAGTTTCTGCCAAATTTAGTTTTAAAAGAGTACTTAATATTAAGAATGAAAATGATGAGCTAAATAAAATCTTGGACGCCTTTTTAGACATTGTAGAAGAACTGCGGAAAAAGAAAGAAAGTATATTGATTACTAATAAAGATGCTGAATTAATTAGGTCGCTTTCAGCAAAACATGATGAATATTCAGAAGTAATTCATGTTAAAATGGAGGAGTTCTACTCTGCTAGATATTTGCCTAAACAATAAATCTCAACCTTGAGAAACTGATTAAAAGGATAATTAATGCTTTGGAACAATAATCATAGATACTCTGAGTATCCCTATAAAAAGGAATCGGAACTTGAAGAAGCGGTGAATACAGTAAAAGATGTTCTTTTTGGAATTTCACGTATCTATATGGATGACAAGAAGAAAATTGGTAAGAAAGGAAAAACCAATAATCTACCGGATGGGTACCTAATTGATTTGTCTAATAACAAAGACCCTAAGATTTTTGTAGTAGAGAATGATTTATCCAGTCATCAACATTTAAAGCATATTGCTGTTCAAATTTTAGAGTTTTCGCTTTCATTTGAAGACTCTAAGATAAAGGTTAAGAACCTGATTAAGGAAATGCTGCAAAACCGTCCAGATGAGTGGAAAAAATGCGAAGCTTTTGCTAAGAAAAACGGATATGAAAACGTTGACTATCTCTTAGAATCAATTGTCCAAAAAGAAGACTCTTTTAATGCATTACTCATAATCGATGAAGTCAGTGAAGAGTTAGAAACTGTACTTATAAAAAGATTCCGTTTTCCTGTTGAAGTTGTGACTCTTAGAAGGTTTAAGAATCAGAATAATGAGATTCTGTATGAGTTTGAGCCATTTTTAATTGAGGTAACTGAGGATACAGATAAACTTGATATATCTGAGATTGATACGGTGGTAGTTCCGGCCCGTGAAGATGGGTTCAACGAAGAGTTTATAGGAAATCACCGGTGGTATGCAATTCGATTAAATTCATCAATGATTCCTAAAATAAAATACATAGCTACGTACCAAATATCACCGATTTCGGCAATTACTTATCTAGGAGAGGTTCAATCTATTGAGCAGTGGAAAGATTCAAACAAATATGTGGTAAACCTAAAACATGCACCTGCGAAAATTAAACCGGTTAAACTAGGTAAAGACAAAGGTAAGGCTCCTCAAAGCTTGAGATATTCTTCAAGAAACAGGATTCTTTCTTCATCGACTTTAGATGAAGTGTTTTAATGATCTAAGCACTAACAGAGTAACCACAGATTAAACTTACTACATAAATATGTAGTGTATTATATCCTGTTAATTTTTAGCTTATAGCTATTCAACTAATATAACTGGGTCAATAATGCTTATAAGACTATTATCATTTGGGGTTTTACTGTTATGCGTATTTTCTTCGGAAGCTTTTTCACAAACAAAATTCCGCCATCATGTAAAAATTAAAGTAACGGAAGAAATCAAAGAGCAGGAAACTGAGTCAGCACTAACTGAGAACCGACAATATGAAGACTATAATTACAAGTATGTAATACTTAAAAAAGCTTCAGAAAAAGTCACAGACACCCTTCTTGTACCAGGAAATTCCATTCTAACATCAGAGCAAGAAAAAACTATTGGCGGTGTACTTTTTAAGTTTAAAAAAGACTCTACGATCATAGATTCTTATATAAAAGAATTTGAGGTAAATAAATCTAAATCAGACACACTTAATTTACCTAGAATTCGACCAGGATTTTTTCCTAGAATCTTACCTAAGTTAAGGTCAGGTAGTTATAATGCTAATATTAAAGCCACCAATGATACACTTTATGTGAATTTTTGGCTGCAGTCTAGAGATACTACTAAGGGAAAAAGCTTAATCAAGAATCTATTCAGAAAATGTCAGTTTAGTAGAAAGAATAATTGTGATGTACCTTATTACAGCCTAAATGAAAGGTGGAAAAAAGACGTACCAATTAGCCCGGAAGAAACATACTATATAACTTTAAAGAATCGTCAATCCGTTAAATTTCCATATCGAAATTTTGACCTTGCGGCTTTTACGGTACCATTTAAATATCATTTTGGTTATACATCAAGTAACGATCTGGAAATTGACCCAAACTTTAACTCAGATGTTAATTTAAGTCTATTTCTGGGCAGGAGAATTGGAAGTATTCGATACACTTATGACGAGTACAATGGAATGATCGAAAGAGATAAGAGTGTGTCGATAGGTCTCGTTGCTGGTTTAAGCTCTCAAAAGATTGATTCAGCATCCACATCAGCATCAGAAAATCCAATTTCATCAGAAATCAATGTGCCCTCTCTTTCTTTAGGTATTGGCCTTGTCTTTCATATCAATGATTTCAATTTGGGTGCTTTCTATGGATATGATTTTGGACTAGGACAAACTGCGAGGAAATGGAACTTTAATGAAAGGCCATGGTTGGGATTTGGCTTTGGTTATAAATTAGCCTTTTTGAAAAAACCTGAATAAAAATTTGATCAAACTAAAGTAGTTTTTTTCTTCACTGTAGAACCAGGAGCATTCTTAATGCTTTATCAATTCACATTAAGATTAATAATTGAGTTCTGTATATAAGATACCATTTGTATGGGCCGGTATTAGTCTACTTATCTGTTATTTATTTATTTAGCCACCACATCAGTAGAACATTTTAATGTAGAATTTGCTTTCCAATTTTATCCTCAATTTTAAGGATGAAACCTGCGCATGTAAAACATAGATTAGGTTGTAAATCATTACAACACCAAATCAGTTTTATATGAATAACAAAGTTTTTATTGCAACAAAACAAGAACAAGAGGATTTAATTCTTCGAGTAGTAGATCAATTATTGGTCCAACGAATTCCTGAAATAATTCGCAGAGTCAACACTAAAACATACTTAACAACTAAGGATGTGAAAGAACTACTGGGAATGTCATCAAGACTTCAGGCTTATCATAGAGAAGCAGGTAACCTTCCATATAGTCAAGAAGGGAAGAAAATAATTTACAAGTCAGTTGATATTGAAAAATTTATCGATGACAGAAGAATTGAAACTCAAAGGAGAAAGTAATGGCTACAATTGGAAGAAGCTTTAGTGATCCTGACAAGTATGAACAAAACTGGTTCATAAGTTTAACCATGGAAGAAGGTTACTTATATAGCTACTGTTGGGATAGATGTGATCATGCTGGTGTGATTGAAATCACATATTCGTTAATGAGTTTTCATACAAAACTCAATGTATGCGAAGAACTTGTAAAGAGTATGGTTAAAAAAGTTAACAAAGATAAAGAGCGTATTGTGATATTTGGTAATAAGATTTGGTTATGTGAATACATAAGGTTTAATCAGCAAACAGATCCAACTAAAGGTTTAAGGTCTAATTATTCATTTCATAAGCATGTCTTTGGACGAGCCATAACTCACGGAATTACTGATGACATTGTAAAAAGAGACCCATTACTATTTAAGGATTTTGATATCACATTAGATAATGATCCTAAATTATCTAAGCCTTCAATAAGCCTTAGATCAGACTTAGGTAAGAGTACGGGTAAAGGTGGAGATAAAGGTACAGTTAAAGGTGGATGTAATAATCAAGATAAGGGTAATGATGAAGGTGAAACCAGGTTGAATTCATCTAAACACAATGAATATTCAAGTGATTACTATTTGGCCACAGAATTGGCTGAGAAATTATCGATTTGCCCTAATCATGAATTAGTAAAGGATATTCAAAACTTTGCAATCTATCTAAAAGACGATTTTAATATTTTTGATCCACTTCAAGTAATTCAAAAGAAACTTAATGAATTACTTGATTATCACACTCAAAGTGAGCTCACTTTTGAAATACTTAAAGAAGCGGTTAGTCACTCTATTCAGTCTAAAAGTTGAAATAATTTAAAGTAATTCGACATATGAAAACTCTAAATGAAAAACATAAACAATTTATTATTCTGAATTTAGCGTGCTACGTACCTAGTGTCGTACTTCAAAATATGTTTAAATTGGAATTTGGCTTTAAGATCTCACTATCTGTTATTAGCTATTATAATATTGCGACAATTAATAGTGATAGAAGGTTGGCTCAGAGATGGAAGGATTTATTTGAGTCAACTCGTAAAAAATACAATGACTCAATTGCAGCAATTCCTATTGCTAATCAAGTTTATCGACTCAAGAAAATGCAAGATCACTTTGACTCTTTTACAAATTCAAATAATATCAAAGCGGCTCAAGCAATATTAGTTGATGCCGCAAAAGAGAGTGGTGGTGCGTATACAAATAAAGTGGAACACACAGGTGATATAACAAAACGCATTGTCATTAACGGAGTAACTCCAGATCCTGAAGAATGGGAAAAGATTGCAACAGTTCATATGCAGAATATGATCGGTTTAGTGGAAAAAATGAGAAAAGTCTCAAATCCAAACTAGATTATAGTAAACCATCAAAATATTTTCATTATAGTCTCTTGCCCTACTTTCACATTGATTGTATTTAAGTAAGTTTCAGTTGTCTTTATTGAAGTGTGACCTAGTAGAATCATCATATCGTATTTCGACACTCCTTTATTAGCCATATGCTGGGCAAAACTATGCCGGGCAACATGCATAGAAAGCTTCTTATTTATTTCTGCCTTTTCAGCCACATCTTTTAGACTATTATTTATGTTTGCATTCCATGAGGTTATCAACTGTTTAACTTTCATTGAATCCTTTCTTGATTCTTTGTCAAGACGCTTACAGAAAGGAAGAATATAATCGTCTAAGTCTTTCTTCTTCGATTGATATCTTTTTAAGATTGGATTCGCACCATTTGGAATGTGGATATTTATATTGTTACCAGTTTTACTCATTTGATATTCAAGTGTATCTCCTTCAACATTTCTCCAAGTCAAGGTACAAAGGTCCCCAAAGCGCATTCCACAGAAATAGAAGGATAGAATAAAGCAATTCCTCGCATGCCATTCACCACTATCCTTTTCCAGTTCTACGTTTTCCAATACATGTATCTCTTCAATTGATAGCTTTGGTTTGTACGCGGGTCTCTGAAGGCTAATAGGTTCAAACTCAATGAATGGATCATTAAATATCAATCGCCTTTTTCTAGCGATATCAATAATGCGCCGGATATCCCCAATATTCTTTCTAATTGTAGATCCCTGGTTTCCTTCTTTTTTACAATGAGCTTGAAATCGCATCAGATAATCTGAATTGATTTCTGTAAAGAGAAGACTACCCGATTTATTAAACTCCTTCAGCTTCTTTATTGTAGCTCTCGTCTGTTTACGCTGATAAAATTGTTTATTCCTTTCCAGGTCTAAAACATGTTCTTCAGCAAGGACAAAAAAATCATCATTAGATGCTCCAATTAGACGGTCTTTGATTGCCTGAGCACTCTCTCTATTGTCATGCCTTAGTATTCGTGCTGCATCTTTAGCTGATTCTACCAACTGATCAAGACCATCATTCAGCTTGTGGTAGTTTGGGTGATTCCTACGCACCTCATCTTTCTCTTTATTCCACTGTGCTTTAGTTACTCTGTATCCAGTATTGAAATACTTCTTCTTCCTGTTACAAGTAATCCGAAGTACTATTGGACATTCAGCTCGACTATTTGATCTGTCTTCTCTTAACTCTAGTCTGAAAGTAGTGGGCAACGCTATTTATTTTATTCACTGTTCCACCAAATATACATTTTGTAGAACATTGGTGGAACAAAATATGTAATAAAGGGAAAATAAATAATTTCCTTATGGTACTTAAACGCTGTTTTTGTAATCAAACTCGAAGAAATCTATGCTTTTCATTACCATTTTCGACTCCATTCGTGAGCACATATTTAAACCTGATCTCTACGAGAAATCAGGTTTTTTTTATGTATAAATGTGACTGAATTGTTACAATCTTCAACACAAGGGAATGCTAGATTAATCGTTAACCGTTTCAGTCATTAAATTAGAAACACAATGAAGAAAATTTTAGCATTGGGTGTTTTCCTATTATTAGGTGCACCCCAAATTATTCAAGCACAAAACACGGATATGAATACCGAAAAAAATATTGAAAAAGCGACTTTTGGTGCCGGTTGCTTCTGGTGTGTTGAAGCTGTTTATGAGTTAGTAGAGGGAGTTGTACATGTAGAATCTGGTTACTCAGGTGGACATGTAGAAAATCCATCTTATAGACAAGTAACAACCGGTAGAACTGGACATGCTGAAGTAGCACGAATTCACTTTGATTCAAATATCATCAGCTACGAAGAGCTATTAGAAGTTTTATGGCATACTCATGACCCAACAACTTTAAATCGCCAGGGAAATGATGTCGGCCCAATGTATCGCTCAGTTATCTATTATCATAACGAAGAACAAAAAGCGATTGCTGAAGCATCATTAAATAAAACAGAAGCATCAGACTTATGGGATGATCCAATCGTGACAACTATTGAGCCACTAACAAATTATTATGTGGCTGAAAATTATCATCAGAATTATTTTGAGAATAATCCTAACGCAGGGTACTGTTCATTTGTAATCGCACCTAAGATCAGAAAATTCAAAAAAGATTTTGCTCATCTTTTAAAGAGTAATCCAGCATTTTAAATCTTAAAGCCCAAATTAATATTTGGGCTTTTTTTATGACTTAAACTCTATGTTTGGGTATTATTAAACTTTTCAAAATTCAGCATATGTTTAAGGCTCGTTATTTAGCTTTTTTATTATTCTTTACAGTCCTACCTCAAATAGGACACTCACAAGCCTCTCTAGTTCCTGTTTATCATCAAGTGTATGATTGGCTTCATTACCAACGTATTTTGGGTAATGCTCCACTTTATAACTACGAGGCTCTTCCACTAACACGCGGGCAGATTACAAGGCTGCTTAACGATATAACACCCAATCAGGTAAATAAGAGGGATCTTCATGTTAGGGATAGCTATTTACGTGAATTCTCTGTTGACTCATTAAAACAATATGAATCAAATTCACTTATCCAGGGATCCGGGAAATTTTATAATCGACTAAGAGACATAATTTTTTCTGATGAAGAACTTCACACTTATGTATGGGATGATGATAAAGCCAATGTAGCATTTGACATTTTTCATGGTCGAGGAACAGTATTCGTTGAAGATGGTGATCAAAATTACAGCGCCCCAATGTACAGTACAGGTGGAGTTCGTTCATATGGTTCTTTTAAATCAAATATTGGTTTTCACTATGAGCAATGGAGAGCTGTTCAGGTAGGAGATAACGAAGCCTTTGATTATATCCCATTCTTAAGCAGAAACAGAAAAACACTTGATGGAATTGCATACAATAAGCATCACTTAAATACTTCTATAGGATATCATAAAAATATTTGGTCGGCTCATATTGGTCGTGGTATGCTTAAGCATGGTGTTGGTTCAAAAGATAATCTAGTTTTCTCCAGAGAAAGTATACCATTTGATTGGGTCAGACTTAATTTAGACTCTAAATACATTAATTATATTGTATTGTATGGATCATTATCATGGAAACCAGAGATTGGAAGTTCACCATTAGAAGGATTTGAAGGTGAATATTCTAGAAATTCACCACAAAGATGGATTGTTCATAAGAAAATACAGATTAAACCAGCAAAGTGGATATCATTTGGCTTTTATGAAACAAATGTATTTGGTAATAGAGGATTGAACTTATCATTTATCAATCCAATAAATAACCTGTCGATCATGGAATGGGAGCACTATGATAAAGGTAACGGTATTGCAGGTTTTGAAGGTACACTTAGACCCTTTAATGGTCTTGAATTATATGCTGAGTTATTAATTGATGATCTGGGTGATGCAGATGACATTTTTAGATGGAGAAAGCAAAAAGCTAATAACAGTAAACTTGCAAGACATATTGGTGCAAGTTATGCAACTAAAGTTGGTTCAGTTTTTACTGTAGACTACCAGATTGTGGAACCTGGAGTGTATGCACATAAATTTATTTTAAATACATACAGTGAAAAAGGCTTCAATTTAGGTAGCCAACTTGGACCAAATGCAGATGAAATTTCATTTAGATTTGATCAATGGCTAAGTCATAGATTTAGATTTCTTTTTAGATATGACTATGGTCGTCATGGTTATAATTATTTCGATGAAAATAATCAATTTGTTGATGTTGGTGGAGATTTATTTGACAGCTATAAACTTGATGAAAACTTAAATCCGAGAGTGCCTAGTAAATTTCTAGATGGTGATCTGCATCGATGGAATAGATACACCGCTAAAATTGCTTATAATCCATGGAGAAATATAAAAGTCAACGCTGAATACTACTTCCGACAAATGCTGGAAGGAGATCGACTTGAAGATATTTCATTTTTTAATTTCACAATTGTTGTTGGGTACTGATGTGTTAAAAAAAATTGTACTAGCTTTCTCAGTTATTTTAGTCTTATCAATTTCTGCATTTACGCAAGAAACGAGTACACTTACCATGAGCTTTGAGGAATACAATCCTACATCAACTCTTGTTGTACCCGGTGAAGAAATTACTAGTGCAAAATTCCCTTTTATTGATGTTCATAGCCATCTCTGGCGAATGGCAACAATGGATTTAGAGCAAACTACTCGCGAAATGGATAGTTTGAATATGGGTGTTTTGGTAAACTTGAGTGGCCGAAATGGTGAGACATTAGCTGAAATGAGTGAAAATGTACAAAACACAGCAGCTAATAGATTCATCATTTTTGCAAATGTGGACTTCAACGGAATGGATGATCCTAATTGGACGGAAAATGCCGTTGCTCAACTCCGGCAGGATTATGAAAATGGTGCTCGTGGACTAAAGATTTTCAAAAACCTTGGATTGACAGTCACTGATTCAAATGATAATAGAATCCAGACTGACGATCCTCGAATTGCACCTATTTGGGATTTATGTGGAGAACTAGGAATACCAGTGTTGATTCATACGGGTGAACCGGCGGCTTTCTGGTTTCCTATTGATGAGAAAAATGAACGTTGGCTGGAAATGAAGCAATTCCCAAGTCGACATCGCGGCGATACTACACGTTTTCCAAGTTGGGAAGTGGTAATGCAGGAACAGTGGAATGTCTTCGAAAAACACAAAAATACCATCTTCATTAACGCTCACTTAGGTTGGATGGCAAACGATCTTACCCGACTTGGTGAACATCTTGATCAATTCCCGAATGTGTACACTGAGATTGCTGCGGTAATTGCAGAATTAGGCAGGCAGCCACGATTTGCCCGGGAATTCTTTATCAAATACCAGGATCGCATTCTATTTGGGAAAGACACGTATCGCCCACATGAATTTCACACCTATTTCAGGGTGCTGGAAAGCGATGATGAATACTTTGATTACTTCAGAAAACGACATGCTTTTTGGAAAATGTATGGTTTAGATTTACCGGATGAAGTCCTCAAAAAAGTGTATTACAAGAATGCATTAAAAATTATCCCGGATATTGATGCTTCTTTATTCCCTGCTGATTAAATGAACCAGCTCGAAATGAAAGCTCAGGTCTCATTTGTTTTTCTGCTCCTCTCCTTGATGTTTATTCCGAGTGATGTGTTTGCTCAGAAAATTGAGTTAACAGATGTTCAAATAGGCAGTGTTTGTGACGCTGTACGAGTTAATGAAAAAGGTATACATATTGAAGAAGGAATTAACTACTGGCGTTATCAGGAGCAAATTCTAGAATATTTGGGAACAACTGTTGAAGATGAATTTGCTTCAGAAAAAATTACAAACTTCATTTTAGATAATTATTATCAAATTCAATGTCAGCAAATTCAGCATTTCTATGAAGGCTACCTGCTAGAACAATTTGCATGGTCGGATACCGGGGATGGATACACAACCGAATTTGTAATCAGTAATCACATTAATGTGTATGAGATGATGCATTCAGATAATCAAACGTTCATGGAATGGATGGATGAGAAAATTGAATCACATATTACTTCTGAAGTATTCAAGAAAAGATTAACTGTTGTTCGTGATGAATTAAACCTACTCATGGATTTCTATCCTTTTAGCGAAGAAAACATCGAAGCTTTCTACGAAGCTCAGTGGGATTTTTAATTATCAACCTATGAATTTCTTGAAATCATACCTCGCTCTTTCGATTCTGCTCATCTTATTAATGTTTGTTACGAGTAATGCTCAAGCTCAAAAGATTGAATTGAATGAAGAACAAGTCACAAGGATTTGTAGCTCAATTAGATCAGAATCAAAAGGCATCCACACTGATTTAAATTCTAACTTTTGGAGATATGAAGAATTTATTCTACAATATTTAGATGCAAATTTAGAAGATTCAAGATCTACAGAAAAAATAAGAGGCTATATCCAGTCACATTATTATGACTTAAAATGTCAGAAAATTCAGCACTTCCCGGAAGGTTACTTATTAGAGCAATTCGCAATCGTTGATAATGGGGACGGTTACATTACAGAATTTGTAATTAGCAATCATATTAATGTGTATGAGATGATGCATTCTGATAAACAGTCTTTTTTAGAGTGGCTGGATGAAATGATTGACGATAGTTTGACAACTGAAGCTTATCGTGCAAGTCTAACCAATGTTCGGGATGAGTTGAACCTGCTCATGGAGTACTACCCATTTACCGAAGAAAACATCGAAGCTTTCTACGAAGCTCAGTGGGATTTTTAATTATCAACCTATGAATTTCTTGAAATCATACCCCACACTTTCGATTCTGCTCATCTCATTGATGTTTGTTTCGAGTAATGCTCAAGCTCAAAAGATTGAGTTGAATGACCATCAGGAACAATCAATATGTAATACAATTAGGTATCAAGAAAAAGGTGAAACCACAACAAATGGTAGTAATCTCTGGCGATATGAAGAAGTTATTCATCAAGTATCAGGTTCAAATGTTAATGGAGAATTGATTCAGGAAAACATCAAAACATTTATTCTTGAAAACTATTATCAGATAAAATGTGATAAATATCTTCATTATCCTGAAGGCTATCTTTTAGAACAATTTGCCATGTCCGATGGTGGTGATGGGTATACTATCGAGTTTGTGATCAGTAATCATATCAATGTGTATGAGATGATGCATTCAGATAATCAAACGTTCATGGAATGGCTGGATGAAAAAATTGAATCTCACATTACATCTGAAGCATTCAAGGATAGATTAAATAATGTTTGGGATGAATTGAACCTGCTAATGGAATATTACCCCTTTACCGAGGAAAACATCGAAGCTTTTTACGAAGCCCAATGGGGATTTTAATATTTCATGGGAATGAATTTGCTTCATGAAATGATTAGAGTGGTGTAATTATTATGCTCTCTAAATTATTTCGGGCATTAAATAAGTCATTATATCCCAACGATTAAACAATCAATCTTATGAAATCTATGCTAAAAATTGCAGCTCTTTTCGTATTTGCTGCACTTCTCTCTGTGGATGCAAGCTTTGCTCAGCAAAGAAGCGGTGGTAACGGTCTTTCACCGGATGCTATGGTTAGCCAAAATATCTTCAACAAAACAACTGTCACTGTTACTTATGGTCGTCCGGGCCTAAAAGGACGTGACCTTTCAAGTCTTGCTCCTGCTGGCGAAGTTTGGAGAACCGGAGCTAACGAAGCTTCTACTATTACTTTTTCTACGGATGTGAATTTCGGTGGCGAAGATGTTCCTGCGGGAACATACACGTTGTTCACAATTCCTGGCGACAACTGGATGTTTATTCTAAGTAATCAACTTACTCGTGGAAATGGCGACGATCGTCCGGCATGGGGTTCTTATGGTTATGACGAATCAATGGATCAGGTTCGAGTAGCTGCTGCAGTAACAGTTACAGATGCACCTGCGATGGAGCGTTTCGCTATCTATTTTGATACACTAACTGATAACAAAGCTCATTTGAACTTACACTGGGGAACAACCCTTACAGCTATCCCTATCACGATCGATTAACCATCGATTTTAGATTATTTAAGGGCGACTCGATCGCCCTTTTTTGTTTATACAAAAAGACCTGACATCCAGTAGTTACTTTCCCGATTATAGTGGTCATCTATGTTATCGATTCGGATATCAGGCCTCAGTCGAATCTATTACTTTGCCCTATCTCATTAAAAAAAATGTGATAGACTGCCAAATAATGGGATTAAAAAAAGCCCACTTCCTTTCGAAAGTGAGCTTCGTTTTGGGTATGGTGATTACGAATCAGGATTGATCGCATCATCTACCGGGTTAAACGTGAATTCATGAATTGGCGGTGACCAATATTCGAGATAGTTATAGTTAATGGTTGCTCCTTTATCGATCGTAAGGATATTACCATTTGCATCTTTTGGTCTGACCCATGCATTTGGACGTCCTCCACCATCAGCTTCACTTCGCACCCATCCCATTCTACGGCTATCATAAAATGAAAGGGCTCCACGAGTACCGGCAAGTGCTACTCTGCGTTCTCTTCGAATGGTTTCCCAGGTGATTGTACCAGCTGTTTCTGCTGCTAAACCTGCACCTTGCATGGTTCTGGATGCGTTCACACCGGCAGCTGCAGCAGGAAGGTTCCCTAGCTCAAAGTTTGCTTCAGCATTCATAAGTGCGTTTTCTTCAGCACTGATGAGATACAATGTCATATCACCGATAGTTGCTTCACCGTAGTAAGGTGGATCAATCAGATATGGACTGATAAATTGCCAGCCACGAGCACCAGTATATTGAAATGCTGTATCGGCAGTTGTAGTTGCAGCCGGATCGGCTACCACTGAGAAACTTGTTAGTCGATTATCTCCAGGGTAGAATTCCTGAATCAAACGATCACTAACAAATGCCCAGCCTAACCAATAACGATAAGTTGGAGATACAGATGCAAGATAAGTGGCATTATCTGCGACTAGTGAAAGAGCATTTGAATTATCAGCTAATCCTTGTGCCGTTAAATCTGCTATTTCCTGCCATTCTGCTGGAGTAATATCTGTGCGATACTTATTCACCAGTATATTTCTAGCTTTCATAGTTCTGGCCATTTGGGCTAAACTAGTAGATGTCATACTTCCAAACTGAGTTGGCACAACACTTGATATTTCATCAAATCCGGCGGCATTTTGAATGACTAAATCGAATAAACGATTTGATTCATTAATAACCTCTGTTCTATCGACATAGTTATTATTAGTTACACCGTATGTGTCAATAATTAAGCCTTCCTCATACATCGAGCCGACTCTCGCCATAGCAAAACCTTTCCAGAAATAGGCCCATGCGGCATATCCTTGTTGTTTTGCAGCAGCATCACCAGTAAAAGTTACATTACCGCCGTCTAGAATCTGAAGCATTAAATTGGCTTCGTTATTAATTCGATACATTTGCCTCCACTCATACAAAAATGGTGGATCAGCTTCTTCTCTAGAATTTAATAAAACTGTTTCCTCGGGCTGAGTAAGTCCTCGGTTAGTGTCTATTGGACGATGAACTGTACCATCTGTAAAAGTGATACTTGTTGGATGATTCATGGTTCGCCAATTGAAGTTACTCCATGGCACAACAAAAGCATCACCCATACTTTCGTGATAAAACCAAACGATCCATTCGAACCATCCGGCTCCCATGGCATTGTAAATACCGGTTGCTTGACGGGCCAAGCCTTCTTCAGTTTCCAATACAGCAGGTGTAGGCTCATTTGGATTCTCTACTTGCAGCGCGTTATCACATCCAAAAGAAATGATTAAGACTGCAGACAAAATCAATAAATACTTGTTTGATGTCTTCATGAGAATAGTTTTTAAATTTCAATTAAAAAGTTACCCGTACACCAAAGTTGTACGAACGGAAATTTGGATAGCTGAAGTAATCATAGCCACGAATCGAAGCAATTTGACCACCTTCAGAAACTTCAGGATCGAACCCTTTGTAATCTGTGAATGTGAGTAGATTACGACCACCAAATGAGATGATGAAGTTTTTTACAAGATTTGCATCACCGCGATTGATTAGACTTGCAAGATCATAACTTACTGTGAGTTCACGTAGCTTCAGATAGGTGCCATCTTCAACAAAACTCTCATTCTTCTGATTTGCTTTGTATTGAGACCAGTAATAATTCGCAAAGGCACCCTCATCTCCATTACTTAAAGTAATAGACTCAGTAACATCAGCGTGTGTGAATTCCTGATACATACGTTGCCTTGTCGCATTGTAAATATCACCACCTTGAACCCAATCCCATTGAAATGCGAAACGGAGGTTCTTAATAGCGAAATCATTTCGGAATCCCAAAATGAAATCAGGCGTAGGATCACCAATGATTTCTTGTTCATTTCTATACTGAACTGCTCTGCTTACATTACTGACTACCTGACCATTTACGATCGAGTAATCTCCAACGTCTGCTTCATCGATATATCTGTTTCCATCTGCGTCTACTTCATCAAAACTCTGTAGAGCTCTAAATCCGAAGTGTGCACCAAAGATATCTCCTTCGTTGAAGTAGAATAATTGGCCAGACTCAACATCGATGGTAATAGCTTCGCCATTGCTGATGTCGCGTACAAAGGTTTCTTGCTGACCAAATGTTAAAGTCGAAGTCCAGTTGAAGTTTCTTGAGTAATGCACAAGTGCATCTAATTCAAAATCCAAACCAGTGGCATCTAATTTAAAAGCATTGGTAAGAACGCTGGTTGCACCCGTTGATGGTGCAATCTCAACACCTCGAATTACAAAGTCATTGACTCTATCAAAGTAAGTGACGCCAACTTTTACACTTTGGAACCAGTCTTTACCTAGATTCAATACAATATCACCACCGATTTCAAACTCTTTTGATACTTCAACACCAAGTTGTGGATTACTTAGTTGTGTTTGCGAATTCAATGTTCCGCTTGTACCAAGTAGCCCTTGGGTTAGCGTTATAATTCTGTCAAAAGCGTTCGGTTGCGTTCCTGCCTCACCATAAGCAACTCGGAATTTTAAATCAGAAACTGTGTTTTCAATGGCGTCTAGTACACTTAAGTCTGAAAAGCGGAAGAAGAAATCACCGCGAGGAAAAAACTCAGTAGTTTCACCCTGGTTAAATGCAGAAGATTTATCGTATCTACCACCAACTGAGAATCCTAACAGATCGCCGTATTCGAACTTCTGATTTATAAGATATCCATAGGTAATGAATTCACTTCTAAATTCATCAACAGATGGTGTGGCAACTGCATCTAGAGTTTCAAGCGGTAGAGTTGGTAAATCGCTACCGTCAGCTGTTAATCGTTGATATAGATTTTTTCTCCAGTCAAAGCTTATTTGTGTTTGAGTAATGATTGGAAGATCAATATTGAAATCACGCTGGAAATCTAATCTAATAAACGCATTCGCAATCGAGTTAAATCGAGAAGATGAAATGTTATCATTCTCAATATAACCGGTTTTTGATAATACAGGACTGTTTACCGGTTGAATAGCTTCAGAATTAATCTGTAGTTCATTGTATCTACTTCTAAAATGATCAATCCCGAAACGGTAGTCTAACTCTAACTGTGCAAACGGCTGATAATTCATATTAAAATTATTGATCAGTCGTACAGTTTCGAGATCTTTTGTATTGATCTGTTTCAAGAACAACGGGTTAGTACTTACTTCGCCGTCTTCCATTGCAGCAAGGAAGTACCCATCGTCATCAGTAAGAGTTAAATCCTGATAGACAGGAGTAGTCAATGCAGTGTTTAAACCCGATTCAATATTATTCCCACTTTCTGTGTTATTCCTATTCCTTGAGTTTATTAAATCAATCTTGGCATCGATTTTAAGATCATCGCTAAGGTTAACACCATAACGTAAACCAAAATTATTTCGCCAGTAATCAACGGCATCTTCAACACCAGTTTGATTTACAGCACCTGCATTTAACAAATAGTTAGATTTTGCATCACCACCGGAAACATTTATACCATATTGCTGATAACGACCGGTTTGCATGATTTGATCAAGGTTATCAAATGTTGGGATAACCTGACCAGCAACCTGGAATTGCTGATTTACGAGTGCCCCGGGATCTAAACGCTGTGTTTCCTGAGTCCAAAAATAGTTATCCGGATCATACACTACACCTGTCATATTCCCGTTTCCATCAACTGCATATGCGTGCCTGTCGGCAAATTCGATTCCACCTCGAAGGTATTCATCGAAGCGCTGAGTAGTTGTGAAAGTAACTTCCGTTCTTCCTGGTGTTCCTCTTTTTGTAAATAACTGAATCACACCATTGGCACCTTGTGCACCGTACAATGTTGCTGCGGCTGCTCCTTTTATAACTTCAACTCTATCAATGGTACTCCAGTCAATATCTGCCAGACGACTTGAACCTTGGTTATTATCTGTTGCAGTTTGTCCTGAGGATATTTCTATTCCATCGAGAAGTATAATTGGATTGGTACTACCAAATGTGTTGATCCCTCTCAAAATAATGGAAGAACCTGCACCCGGCTGCCCTTGATTTATAATCTGAGCCCCGGCAATCTTTCCTGTAAGTGCTGCATCAATATTGCTAACCGGTATGTATTCCAATTTTTCGGAACCTACCGATTCTACATTAATTGCTAGTTTCCTGGTCGATGTTTCGGAGCCAACACCGGTCACAACCAGTTCTTCAAGACCTAATAGATCATTTTTGATGTTAAAATTTTGTTGGATTGCACTGTTTCCAACGACAATCGTTTCGGTGTATTCTGCATACCCAATAAATGTTACCCTAAAAGTATAGGTGCCGGCAGGTATACCAATAATGGTATATTCGCCATCAGCATTTGTAGCTGCACCTCTTTCGAGTTCAACTATAAAAATATTGGCACCAGGCAACAACTCCCCGGTATCTGTATCTTGAACTGTTCCTGATACTGACCCGGTTTGAGCGAAGACAGAACTGCTTACTATTGTGATAACCGCTAGGGTTAAGAAATGTAGCTTTTTCTTCATATTCACCTCTGATAAATGTTATTGTTTTACCTCGCTTGTAGCGAGATATCACACAACTTAGAGGCGATACTAAGTAACTGAAAAGAAATGTGTTAAAGCGTGACTTTCAGGGATGAGTTGCTGCTTTTTAGTGACAAAATTGTTAAAAACTGTTAAGCAGCTCTTTGTAATTCCTACTCATTTTCAATTTTTCTTCATTACACATTACAACAAGATAATCGCCATAGGAAGCTTCTTCTATTCTTTCAACATAATCCAAATTTACTATGGTTGAGCGATGTATCTGATAAAATTTATACTGATCTAACTTCCGCTTTACCGATGCCAGAGTACTCCTCAGCAAATACTTTTTCTTATCTGTTATTATGTTGATATAGTTTCCAGCTGCCTCGATCCATAAAACATCATTAGTTTTAACGATGTAGATACTCCCACCACTCTTTAGGACAAACCGATCAATCGACTCTTCAAAACTATTTTTAGTTTTAAGAATCTGTTCAATCTTACGCTGAACTGCTTCAGCATTATAGTTCATGATTAATAGATCTGCCTTGGTGATTGCCATTTCAAGCCGCTCTTTATCGAAAGGTTTATGAATGTAATCAACAGCATTTACTTCAAAAGCCTTCACGGCGTATTCACTGTACGCAGTCACAAAAATTATAATAGGTGGTGTTTCTGTCTCAATATTACTTAGAACATCAAACCCATTCACTTCAGGCATTTCTATATCTAGAAAAACTAAATCTGGTTTCAGTTTATTTATCTCTTCTATGGCTTCAATACCGTTTTTACAACTTGCAACCACCTCAATCTTTGCCTGTTCTTTAAGCATGTAATTCAAACGATTCAAAGCATGTTCTTCATCATCTACAAGAATTGTTCTAATCATAACAGATATTTTTTGGGAATCTTTACAGATGATTGAAATCCGCCTTCTTGCCGAAATCCAATTTTAAGTAGTGCGTCTGGACCGTAAAATAGTTTCAAACGTTCATCAATGTTCTTTAATCCAACTCCCCAGGAAAGATGTGTGTTCTGCTTTTTCTGAGAAGTACCCGAATCAAGTATTTCAAGCAGCAGATGTTCATTATCTAAAATGGAGCGGATTTTAATTGTACAGGTCGTTAGCATTTTTCCAACTGCATGCTTGATAGAATTCTCAACTAATGGCTGTACCAGGTAGCATGGGATTTTAATCTGTTCAGTTTCCGGAGCAATCTCTAATTGTACCTCCAAACGATCTTTAAATCGTGCTTTTTCTATCTCAAGGTATTTATTTAGGAATTCAATCTCCTCGTTGATTGTGCATGCATTCGGCTGATTTTGATCGAATGTACTTTTGATTAAATCCTCCAGTTTATCAAGTGTATCAATCGCTTTTTTATGATCTGTATGGATTAAAAAATCAACCATATTTAGCGTATTGAAAAGAAAATGAGGTTTAAGCTGCGCTTTTAGTGTTGAAAGTGTGGCTTTGGATAATTTTTCTTCAAGTTGATTCGCCTTGTCAGTCAACTCTATTTGATCCTTGAAATAGACTTGTAATCCGGATAGCACAACAATACCCCAGTATGACAAGAATGCTAATGACCCAGTAACCATAAACTGACGACTCAAAGAGGTAATGATGTAATCCCACGATTCACTGAATAGAAAGTAGCCATCGATAGCCATCCTTAGAAATTGTGCTATTAGTATGAATAAGACTACATATATCAGTCCGATAATTATATGAATTACAACATTCTTCCAATCTTCAAAAAGTGGATTCTTTAATGAAATCCAAAAAACAAAAGGCATCAAAGAGATGGGTATTATAAAATTGAGACTACTGTATAGAAGTACCGTTATTACAGATCTTGACCCTGCTGATTCAATGAAATACATATCCGTTGCGAACAAAACACCAAAGTAACCCGATGCTACAATGAGTAAGAATACACGCGATCCTTTTATATATAGAAGTTCTTTAAGCATAGTCTACATTACTTTCAATTCTTGTGTAAACTGCCATTAATAATTTCAGGGAATTATTTTGAACAATTGGAGATACCTGGAACATGTTTTTTGTTAAATCAGAAAGCTGGCTGTTCATGTTTATTAATAAGTATTCCTGATCAAAGTATTCTTGTAGTTCATCTGTAGTTGTAAGCGACCTAAAGGTTAAAGCTACATTCGTTTGTGTATTGTCGATTTTGATTGCTTCATACTCAATCATATCCACCTGTTCCATATAGGAACTGTATTTACCAAAGAAGAGCTCTTCAAATAATGGAATGAATAAAATCATGGATGGAACTCGTTTTTGTTTTCCAACACCATGAAGTTCTGATTTTGTTTGAATAATTCTTTGTAATCGCAGATTCACCATGTTGATATACATCTGAAAAAACTGGATATCGTCAGATATTCGAATTCGATCAGACTCTAAATTATCAACTAATTTTCTAAGCAGACCTGCCATTAAAATGACCATTTGCGATGCTAATTCCGGCCTATCTTCAGCATTCATTTTGATATAACTGAGATTCGGATAAATGATCTCAGGATTCATTTTTAGCTCAATTTCTTTGAGTTTTGCCTTCTGTAATTCTTTCTGTAAAAATGTGCTTTTATTTGCCGCTCTTCGATTTTCTCTTAACCTCACCATTCCGCTTACTAGCCCAATTATGATGATATACAGGAAGAATCTCATTACTAGAAATGCCATAAAATCATCAGTTATCTCACTAAGATTAAAATCACTTCCAAAAAACCGATGATTAATAAAACTTTGCCAAATTGCGTGGATTACAAAGAGTCCTGACGCGAAAAAAAGGTGAAATGAAACTACTGCAAAGCTGAGAGTAGAAAACAGTTTAGGAGCTACTTTACTGACCCAGATAATAATAAGCATAGCCAAAGCCACTGGAAGAAAGGCCAGCAACTCGACCCCAAGTATATAGCTGAACCTTAAATCCAGTTCAGCGGAGGCTGAAATAACAAGTGACGTTAATACCGCATGATATAACGTAAATATAATTGCCGTAGCAATTAGTACTATGTATTCAGTAATTCTCCGCAAAAATCCGTCATTATGATCCATAATATGTGCAACGGAGGTCGAAGGAACCTTAGTTTGTGATGAGCTGCAAAAAGATGGGACGAAACGCTTTATACTGTGACGAAACGAAATATAATTGGGATGAAAGTGTCGGGATATGAACTTCTCAATACCCCGACATAGTCATCATTTTAGAATTATTAGAAGTTCCATTTTATTTGAAACAACAAATTTCTACCTGCCTGAGGATAATAATAATTTACTCTTTGCTCCCCTCCTGCGATGAAGCCAAATGTATATCCGTTTGTTTCATATTCAGCATCCAGAATATTATTTATCATCAAAGAAGCTGTTATCGATCTTGTAAATTCGAAATTATCCAGCGTATAACTTAATCGTACATCATTAACTAAATATGGATCAATTGAACGGTTATCATCTTGTGTATTATCAAGATATTGTTGGGAAATATATTTTGATGTTAGCTCTGCAACTATGCCTTTTCTTTCATAACTAAAAACTGAGGTTCCTATGAAGTTCGGTGAAAAGGCGATATCAGTATCGGTAAATCTGCGTTCTATCTGGCCGCCGTTATCATAGTCATCAATGAATTCTGAAAACTCTGAAATTTTATTTCTACTAAGAGTGGCATTTAAAGCCCATTGGAGCTGATCGGTAAGTTGAATCGCTCCTTCAAGCTCAATGCCTAACCGAGAACTCTCATCAACATTGTCTCTGATATACGCTCCAACATCATTAATCTGACCTGTAAGAACAAGTTGATCTTTGTAGAACATGCCATAGAGGCTCATTCCAAGATAACCTCTGTTGAAGTCACGAGAATATCCTGTCTCAAGATTGTAGAGTATTTCGTGATTTGGTCGACTATCGGCCGAAGAATTTACGTACTCATCACGGGTCGGTTCTTTACTGCCTTTCCCAAATGATATGAATGCACGATCATTACCTTTCCTGTATACAATACCGGCTTTTGGATTGAAAAAAGTTAGATTATCGGTTTGTGTCAGATTCACAAATCCACCGCTTCCATCGTTAGCAAGTCCTAGAAATTCATAGTTAATAGTGCGTACCTGAGCATCTACATACGTATTTATTGTCTCACTAAGCTGATAATTCATTTTTGCGTAGATATTGCCATCTAACTTTGTGGCGTCATTATCATAGTATCGCTGATTGATTTCACTATCACCTGCGTTCCGAGCCCAAATAACCTCACCAAAATGGCCACCATCATATTGATTTAAACCTCCACCGAAAGTCATTTGCCAGTTTGAATTATTATAGATCAATGAATAAACAAGACCATAAAAATCATTATCAAGCCATCTTCTTCTAATCAAATCAGATTCTGTAGCGTTACTACTAGATATACCATATTCAGATAAATCCTCGTCTGCTTTGTATTGCTCAAAATATCCCTGACCTTTGGTATAGTGTAATGAAGTATTCAACACCCAATTATTATCAAAATCATAGGAGTAATGAAGCTGATAGTAATCCTGACGGTAATTGTCTACTTCATTCTCGTATGGATCACCATCTTTTTCTGTACCACCTTCATTAAACGTTCGATTTCCACTTCTTAGGATGCTTTCTTCAACTCCATTCCAGGCTTGGTAGGTAATTTCTTTCCCGGAAAAAATCTCTGCTTTTAATACACTTCTATTCGTTCTTTTAGAACCAGAAACATAAAATGAATATAAATCTGATGTGGCTCGGTCAATAAAACCGTCGGATAAAATTTTTGATAACCGGCCTTCGAATAGCCAACCATTTTCCATTAAACCTGAACCTACAAGCAGATTTGCTTTTCGTGTATTAAATGAGCCTACACCAGTATTAACTTCAGCAAATGCATCGGTTCTTCCGCTACTTGTCTGCATATTAATTGATGCACCAAATGCTGCTGCTCCATTAGTTGATGTTCCTACCCCTCGTTGTATTTGAATATTCTCTACTGAAGAAGCTATATCAGGTAAATTCACCCAAAATACTCCATGAGACTCGGCATCATTTACTGGAATCCCATTTATGGTCACATTAATCCTTGCAGGGTCAACACCCCTTATTCTTATTCCTGTATAACCGATGCCAGCGCCGGCATCTGAGGTCGTAACAACTGATGGGGAAATTCTTAATAAAAAAGGCACATCCTGACCAAGGTTTCTCTCTTCCAGTAAATCTTTACTTACATTCGTAAATGTGAATGGTGTACTTGCATCCACACGTGTAGCTTCAACTAAAATCTCACCGCTAACTAAAGGGTTTGTCTCAAGGTACACTTCATAAAAAGTTTGATCTTCATTTATAGTGATTTCCTGATCTTTAAAACCTATATAACTAACAGTTATAGATAAAGATGAATTAGGTTGAAGTGAAAGTTCAAAAGCTCCTTCATCATTAGTAACAGTTCCATTATTAGTATTTGTTTGTAATACTGTTGCTGTGACTAATGGTTCTTGGGTTTCTGCATCTACAATAACGCCCCGAATAGATTGTGCACTTGAACTCACAATGAACAGAAATGAAAAAAATACGACTGTAATCAGTCGGGATAACATGTTGGTTAACATATTCCTCCAATTAATAAATGTTATGAATATTGGAGGAGGCAAACGAATGCATGAAAGGCAATCTGGTTTCCCTCCGCCGGAATGATCCGGATCAGGTTCATAGGGTATAATCTCAGTCCTAGAAGGACACCCCTAACCGATATCGAAATTTAGGTATGTTTTTTAAACATTATCAAGCATCAAAAAATCCACATTCTTCAAAAATAATTCAAAAAACACCCGTACCTTCGATCTCATTCTCAAAAAGATATTTATGAAAGCCATCAAATCATTCTCTTTTTTATTTCTTTCACTATTCATCGCATGTTCAGGGTCGCAAAACCAGAATAATTTTTCAGATGATATCAACATTGAAGACATTACAGAACACGTTAATTTTCTTGCTTCTGATGAGCTAAAAGGCCGAGAAGCGGGAACAGCCGGAGAAGCCACAGCAGCTAATTATATTGCCGACTTATTTCGGGATTTTGGCCTGGAACCGGCCGGCGATGAGCAAACCTATTTTCAAGAGTTCACCATCAATACTTCCATTTTAAACAATCCGCATTCTACCGACACAACCGGTGAAAAAAGATTATCAAAAAATGTAGCCGGAATAGTTCGCGGTTCAGGTGATTCTGAAGAAATAATCATCCTTGGTGCACATTATGATCACCTTGGTTATGGAGATTTTGGATCTTTATATCGTGGTGATACTCCTCGCATCCATAATGGAGCTGATGATAATGCGTCCGGTACTGCCGGTTTGATTGAGTTAGCACAATATTTTGGAAAAAACCGTCCTGCAACAGACATTCTATTTCTAGCTTTTTCAGGTGAAGAAATGGGACTTCTCGGATCAGCGCATTACGTAGAAGAACCAACCGTCGATCTTGAAAACGCGATTGCAATGATCAATTTAGATATGATTGGCAGAATGGAAGAAAAGAAGTTGATCATTTTTGGAGCGGGAACAACTGCTGACTGGGAAGAAATTCTTACGATTGCTAATACAGATTCGCTAGATCTTAACATTGTAACAGACGGGACAGGAGCCTCCGATCACACTAGCTTCTATTATAAAGATATACCTGTTCTGCACTACTTTACTGATACGCATTCTGATTACCATAGACCTTCGGATGATGTCGAGTATATAAACTATGAAGGAATTCAGGATGCCATGAACCATTTAGCGCGTGTTATCAAGTATCTTGATACTGTGGATAAAGATCAGATGGTATTTATTGAATCTCCGGGACAACAACGCCAAAGTATGAGACTTGAAGGACCAACTTTAGGTGTTTTACCTGATTATGGATATGATGGTAAAGGTATGAAAATCACCGGTACAAGTTCAGGAGGAGCCGGCGACATCGCAGGGTTACAATCCGGTGATGTAATTATTGGTATTGGTGAAATCATGTTTGAAGATATTTACGGTTATATGGGTGCATTAAATGCTCACGAGAAAGGCCAAAAAACTACTATCACTATTATTCGTGATGGTGAAGAAATGACTTTAGATCTTCAATTTTAATGATTAATCGCCTTCTCATAGCGACTTTACTGGGTTTATGTATTTCATGTACAAACCCAAAACCTCATTTTGTTGATTTACCCGATGATGTTCAGGCAATTTCGCTATTAGGTGATTCACTTCGATCCAATGTCAGTTTACCGGATGAACTTCATGCTCGCATTGATTCGTTAATCTTTCTAAGCAATGATAATGGTGATGAAGCCTCAGGATTGATATGGGTAGCTCGTTTAGCTGCTTATCATGGAAAATATAAAGAGACCGTTTCCATTTTAACTGAAGGTATAGATCCAAATTTCTCTAGTCAGGAAATGGCTCGTTTCCTCAGACATCGTGGACATCGCTACATAACACTTAGGGAATTTGACCTTGCTATAACTGACTTCAAAACTGCAGCTATGGTGATGATTGAGTCTGATGATCGCATTGAAGAAGATGGATTACCTAACTCTCAGAATATGCCACTAAGTAGTTTATACACAAATGTCTATTATCATTTGGGACTGGCCCAATATCTAACAGGTGATTATGAATCAGCGGCTGAGAATTATGAATTATGTTTTAATGCATCTACAAATGATGATATGCAGATTGCTGCCCTTTACTGGAAATATATGAGTCTCAGAAAACTTGGGAGAGATGAAGAAGCCGGTAGACTGCTTAATCTGGTTTCAGCTGATTTGAATATCATTGAAAATGATAGTTATTTAAATCTGCTATTAGTTTTTAAAGGTGAATTTGATCCTGAACATTTGCTAAATGGTGGTGATGCATTAACGAACTCGACCGTTGGATATGGCATTGGTTTCTGGCATCACATTAATGGACGGAAAGACCGGGCTTATCAAATCTGGCAAAATGTGTATGATGCAGGAAACTGGGCTGCATTTGGTCATATTGCCAGTGAAGTGGAATTAGCTGCTCTTAATTAATCGCTGTGGGCTTCCTTTAAGCCTGATTAATTCACCTTTTGTTTCCATATCCAGTTTAACAGTGGTTGTATACCACATTAAGGACCCAAGTTTATCTAATTCCTCTTCTGATATAGCACCTTTCAACCATGTTGTTAATTCAGTGAATAACATTCCTGGTTCTTCAGAAGGAACAACTTTCAAGATTGCATCATGAACTAAATTGTATTTCCATTTGTCAATGCGAGTCGGTTTTTTCCCCGGAGTTGGTGTTTCACAAATTACTTTTTCAGTATCCATTTCAATTGATTTTATTCGGTCCTGATACTATCAATTGCCTTTTGAGTTGCGGCTCTCATGCTTTGACTACCAACGGTTAACATCGCCAGCGTTATGCTAAGGAGTATACCTCCAAGATATATCCATAGATTCCAATCCATTCGATTCGCGATTTCATTAAGCATTAATCCATTTAGCAGGTTTGTAAGTGGTATTCCAATTACTATAGCTATTACAATCAACCAGAAATACTCTTTAGAAAGAAGAAATAAAATATCCTTGTTTCCAGCTCCCAATGCTTTGCGAATTCCTATTTCTTTGGTTCTACTCTCGGCATTAAACATCGCCATACCAAATAATCCAAGACAAGAGATTATTATTGAAAACACAGCAAAAACCCGAATCAGTTTAATCAAATCTTGGAACATGAGTAATGAATAGGCTTCCTTCAGTTCCTCAGCAAAAATGGAGTATTGCAATTCTGTCGTTCCGCCAAGACTTGCCCAACTATCTTCTAATTCAGCAACAGCACTACTCATATCTTCATTTGCAATTTTAACAACGGCAACATCAATAACTGATGGAATATATTGCATAATTACAGCTTCTGTTTGAATGGTAACATCGCTTGAAACAAAGTCTTCAACAACTCCAATAACAGGATATAAGCTATCTGCAAAAATAACGTATTGTCCAATTGCTTCAGATGCACTACCAAAACCTAAGACTTGAACTGTTCTCTCGGTAATTAGCATTGGTCCATTTTCATCGGTTGCAAAATCAGCATCAAAATTTCGACCGGATAATAAGTCTAGCTCCATCGTTTGAAGATAATCTTCATCGATTGAAAAGTGATTTCCACGAGTATTATAATCAACAAAATCAGATGAGATCGGTCGGTCAGATCGACTATTCATACCAGGAATTCGGTTAATTCCTGCAACTGAGCTAAATGATGAACTAGTACTCAATTCCTGCTTCAATCTATCAAAAGGTATCTCACCGGTTTCAATATGAATAATCGAATCCTGATTGTATCCATAATCCGAGTTGATAAGATGAACAAACTGCTGATTTAACGTGATTGCCGTAATAATGAACATTACCGAAAAGGCGAATTGTAGTACTACTAAACTTTTTCTTATAAAGCTTCTGGAGAGACCTTTAACATTTTCAATTCCTTTTAATACAGAAGCAGTTCTAATAGATGAAAGATGAAGCGCCGGAAATAAACCTGCTAAAAACCCAACTAGAACACTAAATAAAATGAACATTCCAAAAATTGGAAAATCTCTTCCCATCTCTAAGGTGAGACTTCTGGTTAAACCATATCGTATCATTTGAAGATTATTGAATTCAGGCAAGAAATAATTCAATAAGCCTACTGCTATAATCATTGAAAGTACTGATATAATGATCGCTTCTAACAAAAACTGAGTGACAACACTACCATTATTTGCACCAAGTGCTTTTCGAACTCCTACTTCTTTTCCTCTGGTTAATGATCTGGCTACAGTTAGACCCACATAATTAAAGCATGCTATAAATATGATAATCGCAGCAAAACCAAGTAGGAAAAAAACAGGTTCACGTGGCATTACAGAGCCGAGCTGATTATCCATTGAGTCACCAAGTGAAATTTCAGTGAGTGCTTGTGGGATAAAACTCGCCATATAGCTTTCCGGTGTAGAATCATAATGGGTGTCTATTATTTGTGGAAAGCTTTCCTGCAGTGTAGTTAGCGCTTGCTCGTCTCGCAATTTCACATAAGTATAAGAGCGATAGAAGCTGTTTCTCCAGTTATCAAGATAAAGACTTGCAAATTCTTCATCGGATTGCTGAGTTGAAAAGGAAACCAAGATATCAAAATTGATATGCGACCTTACTTCCATATCAACTACACCAGTAATAGTAAATTCGACCTGTTCGTTAAGAGTTAACCTCTCTCCAATAGGATTATCAGAACCAAAAAATCGCTCGCTCATTTCGGCACTTAGCACTATGGAATTCGGGTTCTTTAGTGCTTCAGTTTTATTGCCGTGTAGAAAACGAAATGAGAAGACTTCCGGAAAGAATTCATCCGCGTATAGTCCACGAACCATTAGCTTCTTACCATTTGCTTCCCCTTCTCCACCAATACTTCTTCTGATTAATGTTGCTGTTTCAACTCCTGAAAAATCATTTCTTAGAATTTCGGCAAGATTTGCCGGTGAAGTTGCATACTGATGACTACTCGGGTTGTTCGAAGATTTAAAATCTGATGTAATTCGATACACAAGCTCTTTATCATCATGCCATTGATCATACATTCTCTGATCATAAATGAATAGCATAATTAACAAACAGATTGCAATTGAAGCGGCCATTCCAAAAATGTTAATCAGAGAAAAGGACTTATACTTTTTGATATTTCTAAGTGCAACTTTGAAGAAATTCCAGATCATGGTAAGGTTCCAGCTAAGTGATTCGTAAATTAAAAATGGTGTTGTTTTAAGGAGTCGATACCAAAACAATGCACCTGCTTTAAATGAAGAGGTTGATTCTAAATCAAATTGATATTCTTCTTCAAGATCTCCGATTAGATGTGTCACCTCGGGTGGCAGATATCTTTCTATCCATCCCATTATTCTATGTGAGCTTCGATAGATAGACATATAAACTAATTTGCAGTAAAGGCAGGAAGAAGTTCTGACAATCCTTTCCATGCTTTTTCATGTTGTTCTTTAACAACACTTAAAGCTGTAATGCCTTTTGTACTTAGTTTGTAGAAACGTTTTTTTCGTCCACCTCTTTTGTCAGTTGGTTCACTTTCCCAGCTTTCTAATAATCCTTGTTTTTTAAGCCTTTCTAGTGGCACATATACGGCGCCAACCGACATTTCTTTTCCCATCAATTCTGAGAAATATTTTCTTATACTTAATCCATAAGCATCATCTTGTAATCGCCATACAGCCAAAAGTAGCAGTTCTTCAGTGCGGGAAAGGAGTTCCATAAAAGCATTTGTTTTATTCGATAGAACAAATACTAAAAGAATTCACTTTTGTTTCAAAAAAAATCAAAGAAACAAAAAAAGGCAGCCCGTGTGGACTGCCTTTAAATAAGATATTATTGAGTTTAGTTACTCAAAAAGAATATGGCATTTCCAACCATAAGTTTACCATTATGCCAGAATCCACGGAAAAATGGATCATCAACCATAAACACAATAGAACCAGATCCCATATCCTGCACTCCATAACTTAGCGAGTGCTCTAAGTTTCCTTTCACATTTGCTCCAACAAAACCACTTCTAGGAGTACCGCTTTTGGCAACACCTACATTCCAGCCATTTCCTAAATATTCATAGGCCGTACTTCCCAGTTTTAATGACATATATTGTGAGTCATAACCGAATGCCAATGGATGTGTCGTATCCATTGTTAATTCGTAAATGGAACCAGCGTTATAGTTAGAAATAAAGTTTCGTTCTGATTCACCATAAATTCTAAGATTCGCCTCAGGATCATCGCCATTTCCACCTCCATTACCGGATTTGCGAGTTAATGCAATACCATCCTGGCTTGCTAAGAATCTATTGGCTCCTTCAACAGCGATTAGAACACCACCTCCTCGAACCCACCTCATTAAGTCACTCATTCCGGATTCATCAAATGCATCACCATAATATCCTGATGGCATGATCATGACATCATATTCATTCCAATTGATGTAACCGAGTTCATCCATGTTTAACATTGTTACCGGATATTCAATTTGTTGATCGAAGAAATGCCAAATATGACCAACCATTCCTGAACTGACATCTTCACCAGCTATTACACCAATATGAGGAGCATCAATAAGTCGAACTGAAGAAGAACCAAAATCGAGTCCTGAATCAACGAAACCGGTTGTTACTGCATGAAGTTCTCTGTTATGAGCATCAGCAATAGTCTTAACTAAATCATCAAATCGATCTCCCATCAGATGATTTCCATTTCGTGTTATCACTAAAGTTCCGGCTGCATAATCTCTTCCATCAATGGAAAAAGCAGATTCCGTATAACGAGGTCGGACACCTTCTTGTAGTAAAGCAGCAAGGAATTTCATGTCATCCATCGAATTCCATTTTGCGATGTATGCATAAGGTCGTTCAATCATCTCAGTATCTACTGGGGTATTTTCCATACTTACGGCAACTGATTCAACATCACCAGTTAATGCATACCCATCAACACCATAAGAATAATGTAATTCCCACGCAGTGATGTCATAGGTTACAGAATCTTCGAGTTCTGGGGATGGTTCAAATAAAACGCGAACTAAATTACCTTGCGGCTGTTTTGTTGAAACCACAAAATCACCTTCTTCGATATTAACTCTTCCTGTTGTTCCGGTTGAGTAATCAAATCCGTTCGTACGACTGTTTGAAGCGGCCTGAACCACCTGAATATTTTGCTCTATCAAATAGCGCATCAGCATAGCAGTTTTATCAGGATTCGAAGATCTTTTCACAATGAACGTTTTGTACTCACCACTACCGTTTGCTTGAACATCTGAGAAGTAATTTCCAAACTCATCAACAACTCGTTGTGAATTCATTGCTGTTACTTCAACCGTGGACAAACCAGTAGTTGTATGATGGGTTAATCTATCAAGCAAGGTAAGCGTATCACCTTCTGCAGTTTCAATTGCAAGACCGGCACGACTATGTCCGGCTTGCTCATAGGTCATTCCAATTGCACCATTAAAGGTTGGCCACGTATCACCATAGCTTGGATAAAACAAGTCAAATCGTTCTTTCGTGAAGTACATCCAACCCTCAGCATCAAAGTACTTAGCGTTGTTTTCACCAATAGTTACCTGGAACTCACTTTGCCAATCTGAAATTGCGTTGTGATATGGTTTTGCAGCCGGCGCAAAATAGTACGGGTCATTATATCCTTGTTCGTGAAAATCTACATGAATATGTGGCATCCATTTTAAATAGGCTTTAAGTCTTTGCTGACTTTCAATTTGTGTTTGCCAAGCCCAATCACGATTCAAATCAAAATAGTAATGATTTGGACGTCCGCCAGGCCAAGGTTCGCTGTGTTCACGAGATTCAGGGCGTGGGTTTATGAAAGCCCCGGTAATTGATTTATTCCAATACACATACTTATCACGGCCGTCAGGATTTAGCATTGGGTCTATGATTACAACAACGTCATTTAACCATCCAACTTTTTCAGTAACTAATTCATAAAATGTTTGCATGGCGGCTTCACTTGTTGAAGTTTCATTGCCATGAACATTGTAGCTCAACCAAACAATGGCTTTAGTATTCTCTGTTACCTCACCAGGTTCGAAGCCAACTAATTTTAGATTGTTGGTTCTGATTTCTTCGAGATTCGCTTGATTCTCAGATGAGGTTATTACAACATGGGTTAATTCACGACCTTCATATGTTTTCCCATAATCCTCTATTATTACTAGATCTGAATTTTCTGCTACATGATGAAAGTAATTGTACACTTTATAATGTGGTGTCCATTGATCCCCCAATTCATATCCTAAAAACTCAGCCGGTGACTGAAGTTGTGCGAACAAAGAAGTATTCGCTACTAGGAGAAATAAAATAAAAGTGGTGATTCGCTTCATTGTTAATTCCTTTAATTCCCTTATAATTTTATTAGATCAGACAAGTGTAATGCATCCTCAATCAACGAACAACCTTTTTACTTTTTTTATGTGTTTTGGCGTGATGCTAACCTTGTCATCAAAACCAATTGCCTCACAACCATTTAACAAAATAGAGGTGGGTTTTGGAGTTGAAAATCCCATGCTACTAAATACAATTTATAAGGATTTATGGGGCACATCGAATTCATATTCTATTTCAGTTCGAACACCCTATTATTTTGGAAACTTAGAATTGGAGCTCGAACAGTTTGAATATCAACAATTAGAAGGCGCGGCCATTTTTGAAACTCTGAACATGATGATTGGTGTCTCTATTTCACCACTTAATCATCAGTTTGTTAATCTTGATTTGGGTGCTTTCGTTGGTATTCAAAAAATCAGTATTGAAGAAGAATTAACTGTAGATCCCATCAATTTAGTAGAAAGAGAACTGTTATTATCTTATAAGATTCAGCCAGGAATAACATTCCAAAACTTTTCTTTCTACTCAAACTTCGAATATAGAAGAACCTATTATTACGAAATTCAAAATATGTTCATAACTGGTTTCGGTATTCGATATTCCTTTTTATTACCTGACAATCTTCGTGATTTAATCGATTAAGTGAATAAAGCTTCTCTACTTCTTATTGCACTACTAGTTGTCCAATTCAATTCGATAAATGCACAAAGAATATCATTTAATGGAGAAGATCATATAACCAGCTTCTTTAATTTTGAGGAATGGCTGGTTAACCATTCCGGGAATGCATTCAGAAGTTTAGACATCAATACACTGGAGTTTATTGATATCAACAGTACCATGCCTTTATCAAATAACACTGACTTGTATATCAACGGCAATCGACTAAACACAATATGGTTGTCTAATAATTTTGTTCTTATACCCAATTTTACTCAATCGGACATCGATTCAATTTCAATTAATTATTTACCAGTAGACTTCAATTCTGAACGACAAATTAATATTCAGACAAAGAAAAAGACCGGTTTTAGCTTTGAAGCCAGTAGAATCAATCAGGTATATGATCCCGGGATTTTACGCGAAACTGAATTTCGCACATCAAATGTAGATGCAGTTCATTATTTAGAGAAAGGAAGTATACGATATTCAAATCAAGACTTTTATGTCAATTTATTTATAAATCAAGAGCGATTTACAAGAACAAGTACGCCAGTTTATGATAAGAGATTCGGATCTAACATTGCCTCTAGAAATAGATATGAAAGAAATGATGAACGTTTTTCATTTCTACAAAACAAGCAGATTAATTCGCTACTAACGAGCCAATATAAACTCACACATGGAGCAATAAATTTTGCTGCACAATATGTGAATTCAGATCAGTATTATTTTTGGGATAAACTTTCGGGTATAGAAATTCCGGGTAGCGTTCAAAGCCGTCAATTTTCGATCGGGTATAAATCAGATAAGCCGGGCGTATTCAGAGAAACATCGTTTAACTTCCTTTCTTCAATTTCAGACACACTGAATTTTACACCCCGTTCCTACTATGGGTTAAATGAATCAGTATTTCGACATAAGAGTACATTTTCTGTTCCGTTAGCATCCATGAAGTTTGACCTTTCAATAGCAACAGATATCTATTCACTAACGGATCAAACTTCTGATAACACATATTCTTTTACTGAACACATCATTGGAATAGGAACAAGTTTGAAATCAGCTATTAACCTGAGTACACAGATTTCAAATACAGGATATCAATTTCATATTGAAAGAAGAGTTAACGATCGATTTTTTATGGGGGCAACCCATCAATCGAAAGATTTATTTAACACTCAATTTAACTACACCTACAGGGAGGCAGGTTTTGGTTATCCAAATTTAGACTCAAACAACCATCGTATTAACAATGCTTCTGAGTTTAAAACAAGCCATACTAAAATTTCGACTGGTTTCAGCAATTCAAGTTCTAATCTTTTTCTCACTTACCAACATTACTGGACATATGTAAATGAAGATGTAACATATATCTATAATGGTAGTTATCAACTTGAATCAATATTACATTACTTTGATACGGAGAATATTGGTTTTTTAGGCTTTAACGTTTCGCACCAATTGATGCCATACCCAAATCTGGAATTTAAAACCATTATCACATCCAGTTTGAATATTTATGGTGATTCAATAACCCGCGATATTTTCAAAAGCTCGCCTTCTTATAGCCTTACAGAGATTATTCAATATAAACCTGACGAGAATTTTGCCTTAGAAATACTCTTCAAATACATACCTGCTCGTGAATTAATTGAGTATCAAAATCTAGATGTAAGAGGGAGTAATCCGCCAAGTCGAATTCGACCTATTCCCTTACTCAATCTGAGCTCTTCGATGTGGTTTTTTGATCGCAGGCTTGAAGGTAAAGTCACACTAAGGAACCTTCTTAATAAAACCGAGACTTATGATACTTATGGGCAATATTTTAATATGAGCATTAATATCTCAGCAAGGATCAATTTTGATTTATAATTGGTTTATTATTGTTGATTAGAAATCACAAAAGATAAATCGATTCCATGCCCACCAACCTAGATGTAGCCGATAAATTGAACCTTGTTTTTCAGCTCATGCAGCTTGCAGGTGAAAACCGTTTCAAAGCTATTGCGTTTGATAAAGCTTCACAAACTATTAAAGGATTAAGTGACGACATCAACACTTATATCCAAAACAAGAACCTGACTGACATTAAAGGAATTGGAAAATCTATTGCTGAAGATATTTATGTGTATGCCGAAACCGGCAAGATGCCCGTTTTGGAAGCCTTTCAGGAAAAAGTACCGGTTGGATTAATAAAATGGCTGGATATTTCAGGATTAGGCCCTAAGAATATTCTGAAAATCCATAAAGAGTTTGGAATAACTGAGGTTGCAGAACTTAAAGATTTGATTGATTCGGGCGAATTGGCAAAGCTTCCGGGACTTGGTGGTAAATCGGCAGAGAAGATTTCAAAATCGATTGAATGGATGGAGAAATTTGGTGAGCGTTGCAAGATTGATGAAGCAACAGTAATTGCAGAATCCATTCTTGAAAGTCTGAAAGATCTACCGGGTGTTCAACAAATTGAAATAGCCGGTTCACTGCGACGGGCAAAAGAAACAATCGGTGACATTGACATCCTGATTGCTGCAAAAGAAGAATTTATTCCGGGTTTATTTGATGTATTCACGACTCATGAAAGAGTGACTGAAATCCTTGGAAAAGGAGACACCAAAAGTTCAGTTCGAACCATCGAAGGACGACAAGTTGATTTACGTATTGTAAAACCAGAACAATTTGCCGCAGCATTGATGTACTTCACAGGCAGTAAAGAGCACAATGTGGTGATGCGATCTCGTGCTCGTGAAAGAGGGATGAGCTTAAACGAATATGGTCTCTACAAGCTGGATGAAAACGGAGAAACCAATTGGGAAACCAATCAGCCTTTTGAAACCGAAGCTGACATCTACAAGATGCTGGGCTTGAATTGGGTACCACCGGAATTGCGCGAAGATCGAGGAGAATTTGAGATTTTCGAAAATCAGGAAGAGCTGGATTTGGTAAAAGATGAAGATATTCGAGGAGTGATACATGCTCACAGCACGTGGAGTGATGGAAAATTCTCGATCAAAGAAATGGCGGATGCGTGTATTGAACGAGGTTATGAATATTTGGGAATTACGGATCATTCTAAAACTGCAGCTTATGCGGGTGGACTTACTGAAGATCGGGTAAAAGCGCAGTGGGAAGAAATTGATCATTTGAACGAGGAATACAAAAAGGCCGGAATCAATTTTGTGATATTTAAGGGGATTGAATCGGATATTTTGGCGGATGGAAGTCTGGACTATTCAGATGAAGTTCTCGAGGGATTTGATTTCATCATTTCCTCCGTACATCAAACGCTGGATATGCCCCATGAGAAAATGATGGAGCGTTTCAGAAATGCGATTAAAAATCCATATACACGAATTTTAGGTCATCCTACCGGTCGATTACTTCTTAAACGAAATGGAAGCGACATCGACCTTAACGAACTGGTTGCTTTAGCTGCTGAACACAATACCGCCATCGAAATTAATGCCTCACCCTGGCGCTTAGATTTGGATTGGAGCCTTGGAAACAAAGCCAAGGAAGTAGACATGATGACTTCCATCAACCCTGATGCACATAGTATTGATGGCATCGATGTAATGAAATATGGTGTACGCATTGCCCGAAAAGGTAAATATGAAAAAGAACGTGTGTTGAATACAAAGTCCGCCAACGAAGTAATGGAGTTTTTCAGAGCACGATGATTAATTCATCTTTACTGTCACAATTTACTCTTGGTAGAATCATTTGAATATGAATTAGTGAGTTGATGATAATCGCAAACTAGAATTCAATATTTGATGCTTAAGAGTCAGCGTGTTAAAAAACCACAAAAAGCGAGTATAATACTATCGGTAGTAATTGCCTTATTGGCTTACTTCGGCTCGCAAACATCTCCTTTCATAGGTTATTTACTTGCCATCTCATTTCTATTGGCACTTATTGCTGCAAGTTTGCTGAATTCATTTTGGCCTACAAAAGGGAAGAAAGAAAACTCGTTTATATTTTCACTTTTTTGGGGTTTATTAATTGGAGTTTTATTGCCATTCATATTAACTACCTATAAGGAAGGTGGTGTTGACGCAATAATGGATTTACTCTAAATATTAAGAGTATTCAACTGCCTTTGATTAGCAATTAAAGATATGAGCATTAAACTTGATGATTTAGGATGGCCGGAAGCAACGTTATTTGATATGACGTTTCAAGATGGGATTCTCCATTTCAAAATGGAGGATATCATGGCTTATACAGATCCTTTAAAGTTCGAGATCGTGCGAGTTACTATTTCAGATATTGATGCCCTTCGAATTGAATTAAAACCTTTCATTAATGGGAAATATGAATCAGATTTTATAGCAATTAATATGGGTGAAATTACTGATGAAGATGATTGTTTTGATGGGGTGCTCAGAGAAAATCATATCACGGATATAGAAGCTGAGTACTTTTGGATTACAGGCGATGTTCGAGCAAAGACCATAAAAATTGAACGCACAGGTGAATTTGTATTTACTCCGATTTATAGAGGGTGAAATCCCATGAACATCGGAATTTACATTTATGATGGTGCTGAGGTTCTGGATTTTTCCGGACCTTTCGAAGTTTTCTCCACTGCAAAGCGTTTAGATGCCAATGATTGGAATGTATTTCTGATCGCTGAAAGTTTAGATCCTGTTTCTGCTCGCGGTGACTTTAAAGTCACTCCACATCATACCATTCAAAACCACCCTAAAATTGATCTTTTAATGGTTGCTGGTGGAATACACACCGATGAAATGGGAAAACCTCAGATTATTGAATGGATCCGATCTGTTGATCAACATGCACAACACGTTACATCTGTTTGCACAGGTGCTTTTTTGTTGGCCAATGCAGGTTTACTGGATGGATTATCTGTCACCACTCATTGGGATGATATTTGTGATTTAAAAACTCAATTTCCCAATCTAAAAGTTGTCGAAAATCAACGATGGATACATTCCGGTAAGTTTATTACATCAGGAGGAATATCAGCGGGTATTGATATGAGTTTATATTTAGTATCAAAATTACATAGCCATGAACTTGCTGAATCAGTGGCTAAAACAATGGAATACAGATGGATCAAAAACCCAACACATTGAGGAAGTTATTATGATTTCGAACGTTCAAATGAATCAACCAAGAACTCTACTATCGTTTTTAGTTATTGCTTTTTTAATTGGTTGTAGCTCAGAGCCAACAATCAGCCCAAAATTAGAACAAGCAGTTAAATCGGTTGAGTACATGACAACAAAACGGCATTTAGCAAGATCCGCATTTGGAGTATATCATCCTGAGCAAAAACCATCTGATTTTGTTGAATACATGTTTTCGACCATGGGTAGTGCAGAATGGCCCGTTGCTTTTGATGATTTTGAAGAGGAACAGTTACGCAGCATCAATGTACCAATAATGCCCAATGATATTCCCATTGAACCGAATAACCCAAATCCGGAATATACGATGCAAGTAGTCGTAAAAGCGGATGATGAAGCTGGTTTGGTTATCATTGAAGCATATGAAGGTTCTGCAACTACTCCAGTTCTAGTTGTACAGAGAACAATCTGGGAATAAACGAATTCTTCTCCACTTCTGATTACTGAAGTCTGTTTTTTGATTTGTGGTCGAATGAAAGATTCTGTTTCTTTTTCGATGACAATTAACTGGGTTTATTTAACTACTGATTCAAAGAAGTTGAGGGGTTTATGAATAAAAAACTATTCGTTCTAGCCATCATTTTAGTAGCGGGCTGCCAAACTGAAAGTATCGACTATGAAAAGGAATATGCAGCTATAGAAGAAAGTAGGGCTGGATTTGAACAAGCCATAGCTGAAGGTCGCTGGAGTGATCTTGGGGATTTATCAGCAGAAGGAATTATTACTGTAGGTGCGGGATCAGCAGATTATGCCAAAATGTATGAACTTGGACAAAATAGAGGCACCTTTCCATATGATAGTATCAAAATGCATCCAGTAGAAACTATTATTGTTAATGATACACTTGCCTATGATTTCGGATATAGTGAGATATTCTATACCGATGAAAATGGTAATACAGTTAAATTAGACAATTCTTTCCTCGCCATAATTAAAAAAGAAGAAGATGGGGTTTGGCGATTATTCAGAGAAGTAATGTCAACGAATATCCCAGATGTATTGATGGAATTAAAGAAATAGGACTCCACCTATCATTAAGTGGCAATCCAAGTTCAAAGCTCTATATTCACATAAAAAAGTTTACCTATGAGATACTCATTTCTTTTCGCTTTAGCATTCATAGTTGGGTGCTCAACAAATAATGAAGGACTTGGACCCGAAAACGCAATCACAACTGAAAGCGGTCTTCAGTATTACTATCTGAAAAAAGGCGATGGACCAATGATCGAAAAAGGCTCCACTGTTGAAACTAAATTAAGTTTGTTAGTGGAAGACCGTTTAGTTTGGACGTCCTATGAAGCTGAGGATTCTTTGTTCACATTTATTGCCGGTGTTTCAGGTGTTATTGAAGGTTTTGAAGAAATGGCTTTCCTAATGCGTGAAGGAGATAATGTAGTGGCAACAATGCCGTACGACATTGCTTATGGTGAACAAGGCGCCGGAAGCGACATCCCTCCTTATGCTACATTGGTTTATGATCGATATGAAATAGTGTCGGTATCCGAACCTAAAAAAGTTCTTTCAGATGAATTAAGTGCTGCGTTTAAAGAATCCGGAACTGATGGAGTAATGCAAACCTACAATGATATCATCGAGTCCGGTTCAGCTGACGAATATCTCACTGATTTAACACTTTTACAGCCCATGTATAGAGAACTTCGCGATAATGAACAATATGATGAGTTAGAAACTCTCGCTGAGTTTTTCATCTCAAAAGCATCTAATGAAATGGAAAAGATGCTTACAGGTTATTATGTCGTTGTGTCCATTGAGGATCGAGAAGAGTATGATCGTGCCATCGAGGTTACGAATCGTTTCATTGAAGAATTCCCGGACGATCAGTGGTATCAGGCTCGTTTAGTAAGGCTGATGGAAGCAAAAGCTAACGCGGAATAACAGCTACTTTTCTTCCGTACTGGCTTCGCCGTACTCTATTCTTTATTCCTTTTTATACGTTCAACAACTCTCTTTCTAACTATTGATATAGCATATATTAAACTGCTTTTTATCAACGATTTGCATCGGTTGTAGAAATTTAGTTAAATATTATTTTCAATTTAACTGGGATGGGGGGTAACGATGAGAATACTTTTAATAGCAACAGTGTCATTTTTGCTTATAGCGTCTGATTGCGGGTCCAGAGAAACCACATTAAATACGTATCTGCCAATTTATTTAGGCTATGAGAAAAATAATTATCATATAGAGAAAGTAATTTTTTTAGGTCACAGAGTTGAGTCATTCAGGCTAAGATTGAGATATAGAGATGGCAACAATCTTACAAATTGGCCCACTATTACAAGATTGACTTTTGACACTCCAAATGGTCAAACTCAAATCATAAACGAGTTTAATGAAGCTCTTACTCAGGGAAATTCCTTTTGGACCGATCAATTTATTAACACAAACCAAGTTAATTTAACCATTAGTTCTATAGGTGCATTTATCGAATTTGACGGATCAGCTCCAAGATTCGAGATATTGGAAGTTGACTACTTATTTAAAGATAATTCAAATAAAACTAGTGTACCCAGTACAGATGAATTGGATTCCAATTCTTGGTATGAAGTTGATCTAAAGAAGGAAATAATTGGAATTTTTGTGGATGTAGGCGAGGCTCATCATTATAAATTAAATAGAAATGGTTTTGAATTTTCACTTTTCCATAATGTTTATTTAAGTCCATTACAAAATAATGAGGCTTTCCCTACATTAGCTGATAATGATATAGGTATAAAAGCTTTTTTGTCACGAAGCGAATTTAAACCAATCAATGATCGAAGTAATTGGTTAACACCAGAAGATGGAGATACCGGGATTTATCACGAATTCATTTTTAAAGATGAATCTCTATATCTAACAGTAAAAAGTGATTTAGCTGCACCGTATTTTTTTACTCAATCTAAATTAAAAACCTTTGGAAGTATATCAATGGAATATGATGATAATATTCCAAGCCCATTCTATTATGACTCTGACATATATGATTTTTTAAACTATGTATTTCATCCTAAACAAGTCGACGATTATCTTGCAGATGTAGCTACTGTTCGACACAGAATAAATGAATTTATGGTTGTTTCCTCCGCTTATCTGTTAGATGCAACTGAAGGTCAATTTAGATTTAGTAATGCAGATTTATACAGAGGAATTAACCCTTTTAGAGATGTAGATGTTCAATTTACTAACGAAGTTCCAAGCGGCTTTGGTGACTCCCGTGCTAATGGTGGACCATTTCATATAAATCTAAAGAGAGTAAACTTAGAAGATATGTGGACCAGAGGTCCTTTTACTTTTATTCATGAATGGGGTCATTGGGAGTTTGGTCTTGATGATGAATACATCGTATCTGAGAGTGAAGAAATGATATATAATATATGTCCAAACAGCGTAATGGCTATTTATGGGACTGAGTGGTTAAGAACAGAGTTTTGTGATATGAGAAATCATATTAGTCAAAATGAGAACGGTAGTATTAATCCAAATTCAGCTTGGCAAAAATTACATGAAAAATATAATCTCCCAAATAATTCTTACCCATACTACCGACCAAATTTCCAAGGCCTCTACACTGATGTTTTACACAAGCTTGACCAATTATTCGAACTAGAAATTAAAAACTAATCTCTAACTGGAAGTTATAGGCTAAATAACAGCTACTTTTCTTCCGTACTGGCTTCGCCATACTCTATTCTATTGCCCAATAAATAACCGTAAGGTTTGAGTTCAGAGATTTCTTCAAAAATCACTCGAAGAATTCCAATGAAAGGCACAAAAAGAATCATTCCGGATATACCCCAAACTTCACCACCAACAATCAATGCAAGCATTGCCATGAAAGGATTAATGGAGACTTTGGAGCCGACTATTCGTGGTGAAATGAAATTTCCTTCCAGAAATTGAACCACACCAAATACGGCAAGAACTAAAACCGGAGTGATGATAGAATCACCGAGAAGTAGAGCAAATAGCAGTGGTGGCAACGCTCCAATAATGATCCCGATATAAGGAATTACTGCCATCAAAGCAGCAAAAACACCAAAGAAAACGGCATGTTCTAATCCAACAAGCATCAAGCCAGTAGTATTTAAAACCGCTAAAATTCCGATTACTGTAAGTAGTCCGACGAGATAATTTTGTGTTACATCCTGAACATTATCCAACACATCATCAATGCTTGATCGGCCTTCTCCTTTTGAGAAAATCGCGTGGAAGAAATTATGATACATATGGCGGTAATAGAGAAGGAAAAACACAAAGATTGGCAAGAGAGACATCAACGTAACGGCACTTGTGGTTGCTCCTAAGAGTGAACTCACAAATTGACCACTTCGATCAATGATATTGCCGATTCCCTGTTGTAGGTAATCGGTTTGTTGCTCTTGAGATAATCCAACTGTTTCTTCCAGAAAATCGAGACCTTCATTGGCAACAACTTTCAACCGTTCAGTAACTTCAGGAACTCGTTCTGCAAATTGAACAAACTGTGCTGATATCAAAGAAATGAGCCCGGCAATTATTATCAGGACCAAAATAATCGTGAGGATGATGCTGAAAGCTCGGCCCAATTTCCAGCTTTCAAACTTGGTTACAACCGGATTTAACAACATCGCCAGGAAACCAGCAAAAGCTAGTGGCATCAAAATGAATTTGCCGTAACTCATGATCACAAAAAGCAAAATAATGCCGAATAGTGTGATCGTAGTTTTAAACCAAAAAGGGTATTGAACCGGTTGTTTTAGTGGATGGTGTTTCATTCCTGCCTTTCTCTATTGATGCGCTAGTATAACAATTTTAGGCAGTTGATAATACCACCAATGAAATCATATCGAAAAGATAATTTTTACTTTCAGATTTCTCCTACCAGTATTCCGACTTTTATAGAGTTCAAAGTTATTTCGCTTCCTGTTGTTCCTGAAATGGATTCGATTTCCAGAAGTAGTTTATAATCTCCACTCTCGATTTCTACAGTCATTTCTTCAGAATCGAAATCATTTTTAAACCAGTATAAATCGTTATTTCGATGAAGATCTTGAACAATTTCTGCGACCTTTATCTGTGCGGTTTCATCGTCAATAACAACAGATAAGAGTTGAGATTCGAGATCGAGATTAACGTTGAATATGATATCATCGATCTCAACCTCAACTGAGTCATTGTATTCATTCAGTGTATAGGTACCCAGTGAATAGTCATAATCTGAAATCTCAATTGGTCCTCGATTACTAATCGAATAATTATAGTATTGAAGACCATCAGCGGAAGTCACATTGGCTGTGCTACGCCAAGTTAATCCCATCAGTTCTTCAACAATAAAACTGCTCTCAGTTACAACATTATCTTCAGATAGTGTATCCAACATGGCGAATCTATATTGATCTAAGATTGCTTCGAACGATTCCTTCCCATGAATGCTAACCAGGTAGGTAACTATTGAGTTTATCTGTGATAAATCTTCATCATCCAAATCCAAAGCTTCAATTTGCTGCTTTGAATTCAAAAATTCTTCAGAATCAGTCATACTTAAAACTCGTCCAAGTTGACTTCTCTCTGATACATTCATAGCGCTAAATGGTCCCAGAGCACTGAAGATGACAAAAACTATCAATGACATTGGAATCACTTTAATCGATTTCGTTTTAGAGAAAATGAAATAGATCACGATGGTGGTTAACCAGACTCCCAACGTTGCTACAAAAAATCTATTGATCGTCACACCATATTCAGAAATACGAACCCAGATTGAAAACATTAGAAGTACAATTAACGGTATTAGGGCTCTGTAATACCATTTTGAATAAAGCTGAATCCACTTTTTTCCTTCCTGATTTTGAATAGGATACAAAAGTAGTAAAGATAGAATCCCGGCAATAGAAAAGGTAAGTACAAGATTTGCAACCCAGCCATTTGGTAGTTCCCACTCTACAATAATCTTCAGCATGTATGCATAAAGAATTACAATGTATGCTGTAACCAGTGGAATCAACACATACTGAACAAACACTTTAAGTCCGGTTGGATAATCAATTTCCTTTTCCGGAATCTCATCGGATTTTGGAACTGCTGATAGGAAAAACCACGTGTTGAAAATCCCTCCAATTACAAAGAACAGTGATGGATAGAATTCTTCCTCGATATTGATTTCAAGAAGTACATCTAATGCCAGCAAGGCAATACTCAAGCCTGCAAAGAGTGCCAGAGAGTATAAAGCTGAAATAAGAATCCGCAGAAACAGGCCTTTATTATACTCCCAAAATTGATCCGTATTTTTTGAAGTAACAAAAGGTGCAAATGCGGCAAAGAGATGAGTGCCCAAATAAAACAGAACCAATTGATACCAGATTTCTCCTTTCGCTTCAAAAAGAATTGAATCTAAATACAGATAATAACCTATTAGACCTAATGCAGCTGCAAAAAGTGATCCCCACTTAATTACTGAACCGGTTTTTAATTGCTCCAAAAAAACTGAAATGGCATACAACCAGGAAATCCCAAGAAAACCTACAAAGCATAAAGCAAAAATTCGGGCTTCCATTTCATCAGAAGCCCCATCTTGATTGATCAGCCAGACAACTCCAACTGTAGCTATTATAGAGCTTAGTAGTACAAATGGGAATCTCAGGAAAGTGAGATAAGCAGATTCCCCAATAACCGAAAGAGAAGGAAACTTAATTTTCATAACCACTTTGTTTGTTGCCCTGCATAAAGTTAGCAGAGTTTTTCCCTATTTCAAGGGCAAAAGTGACTAATTATATTCTACACGATTAATTTCGTTTCCTAAAGAATCATATTCAATCCAGGTACCCGTTTCCTCCCAGTTTGTAAACTGACCGTCAGCCCGTAATTGCCCGTTTGGAAACCAACGCTGAACTCTCCCTGTACCATTTACTCCGATGGGTCTAAAGAATCGGGGTTTTCCATCTGCGAAATAAGACAAACTCATACTGTCTGTTCGGATGGTATAATATTGAATGTTGCCGGTTATATCGAAATAAGTGGTTAAGCTGTCTTCCTGAATTTCTCTTGGTTTTTGAGTAGATGGGTTAAAATGAACATGCTGTGTCGCATTCCAAGAGATAGATCTGGCTCCATCTGAATTCCAAACCTGTCCGGATTGCTCAGTATAGTTCGCATCCATTCCTAGCTCTCTGTTTGGATGCCAGAAACGGAGTCGTTGAATTCTACCTTCTCGAAAAGTCGCCTCGATGTTATAGATTCCCCAATGAAAGGTTCGAACAAAACCATCATACGGAGCACCATCTTTTCGATAGGTTAGAACTAAGGATTCGTCCAGTACACGATAGGTATTAGAACCATTATCGGTCTCATTAGCTATAAAAAATTTTGTAGGTACCGGATCACCATTAGCCGTTCTAAATATCAAATCAGGATATTCGGCAAGAAAATAGTGATCGGGTTCAGCTTGATGTACACAGTTAAACCCAAAAACTGCTAGAATGATATATAATGCTTTTACTCTCACGCTCAATTACAAGAGTTTATATCCATTGATTCAATTACAGATTTTTCAAAAGTTTCAACTCTTACCATCATTGCAATATCCTCTAACGGTCTATCACCAGGAGAGATATCCTGAACCGCGATGGAATCTACCACGCTTAAACCACAGATTACTTCACCAAATACGGTGTAATTTCCATCAAGAAACGGAGTACCACCAATTTCTGCATATGCTGCACGTTGTTCCGGAGTATAGGTGATTGGAATTACGTTTTGAGTTGCTTCAGGTGCAATCCCACCAACCAAGGCTTCTGCGCTATCCACCTGTTGTGCATTAAGATAATTTCTTAATTGATTTAGTAATTCAGCTTGTCCTGGCGCCTGAATATAGTCACGAATGGCATTCTGTCTTTGCACTTCATTTCGCTGGGCTAATATCTGGTCGAGCTGAATACTTGGTACCGGTTGACCCTGAACAATATAAAATTGCGAACCACTACTTCTTTTCTCAGGATTTGCCTGATCTCCTAGCCGAGCAGCAGCTAGTGCACCTTTCGTGTGCACAAAATCATTATTGAATTCAGCTTCGATAGTGTAGCCCGGATTCCCCTGACCATCATTTGTCACATCATCATCTTTCGAATTCGGGTCTCCACCCTGGATCATGAATCCTTCAATAATTCTGTGGAAAGTTGTACTGTCGTAGTAACCTTCACGTGCTAATTTTAGAAAATTCTCTTTGTGCTTTGGTGTTTCGTCATATAGTTCTAGCTGGATTTCACCAAAATCTGTAGTAATTATTGCAATTTCATCTGTGTTGCTTACTGTCTCTTCTTGATTACTACAAGCAATAAAGGTCAATAATATTAATACGCTGAATAGAGTTTTTTTCATGAATGGGTTCATTTATTTTTCATGTAAATTTGCGACGCTAAACATACGAAAGAAACCAAAAACCTTTAGTCACCATTTCTATGCATATCGATCATATTGGCATTGCTGTTGCTGATCTTGAAGCTGCCGTAAAAACCTACGAGACTGTATTAAACACAAAGTGTTCAAAACGAGAAGTTGTTGAATCTGAGAAAGTAGAAACTGCGTTTTTCCAGACCGGAGAATCAAAAGTTGAACTACTTGGTGCAACAACTGAAGATTCCGTAATTGCTAAATATGTGGCAAAAAAAGGTCAGGGTTTACATCATGTCGCTTTTGAAGTAGAAGATATTTTTGCAGAGCTAGACCGCTTAAGAGCAGAAGGATTTACTATCCTTAATGAACAACCAAAAGACGGAGCGGATAACAAATTGGTAGCCTTTGTTCATCCGAAAGACAACGCCGGGGTTTTGGTCGAACTTTGTCAGAGTAAGAAATAAGTAAAAATGGGATCCGATTGGTCCCACAATTCTAGAATCGGACGGTCACTTTAAGGTCATCTATGGCATTCCATTCGAATGGAATTGTAACAGTATTATTTGTTGGATCAACAGAAATTGTGACTTCATCTCCCGGTGCTTCAACTTCGAAAGTTGAACCTTCTAAATTGTGAATTATCAAATCAATTTGCTTCTCAGATGCCTCATAGTTATCCATTACCATATTTGAGAACACGATTCCTATTTCAGATTCCTCATTCATGATGTTCAATACCATAACCTCATATTCATCATTTTGGATAGAGTTATAAGCAATCCCGTCGTCATTATAGATTCTAAAATTACCGACGTCATTTGATCCGTCGTAGAAATAATGGATCTCTAAATTATTCCCATCATACTCTTTAGTTGTTTGCATCGGTTTTGCCATCGGAATAATTGAACCTGCACGAACAAATGTTGGGATGCTTTCCATATTCACATCAACTGTTATAGTCTGACCTCCACTAAATCTTTCACCCGTATTGAAATCATACCAATCCGAAGTGTTTGGTAGATAAACTTCTTTTGTTGAAACTCCTGGTTTCATTATTGGTGCCACCAAGAAGCTATTTCCCCACATATAAGCAGCATCATAATCATACAACTCAGCATTATCTGGTTCTTCAAAAAACAGTGGTCGCATTAAAGGTCTGCCATTAATATGATTTCTTATAGCCAGGTTATAATTGTAAGGAAGTAAATTATAACGAAGTTCAATTGCTGCCTTTGCAAGTGCTTTTGTATCGTCATCCCAAAACACTGGTTCGCTTGGAATGGATTCTTCAGCATGAGGACGGTAAATCGGTTGAAATACGCCATATTGCATCCACCGAACATATAATTCCGGGTCCACATCACCTGGTGTGAATCCACCTAAATCACTATGCATATATGCAAGACCTTGCATGCCCATCTGCATAGCAATTTCAACTTGTCGACTTAATCCATCCCATGAGCGACTAACATCACCGGACCAAGGAACCAAACCATAACGTTGAGAACCTGCTGCTCCGGCACGCATCAATACAAAAGGACGATTATCAGGATCATGCTCTAAAAAGGTATTATAAACTAATCTTGCCCAATCATGGCCATACGTATTATGAACTTCATCAGCACTCCCTGTTGCATGAATCACATAAGAAGGATGCGCCTCGGGTTCACCCAAATCACCCCAGATTCCTGTTACACCTCGTTCCAACAATCCGCGATTAATATCCGCAAACCAATTGTAACCTTTCTCACTATATACATCGATGATTCCGCCATCCCCAAAATAAAATTCAAAAGTTGCAGCTTCACCAGTCGAATCGACAGCAAGAATTTCTTCTTCGAGAGCTTCTTCCCATCGATTAGAAGTTTTCATCACAAATGGTTCTGTAATTAGGATGGTTTCAATATCCTGATCTCGGAGTTCTCGAATCATCCGATCAGGATCTGGAAATGAATCCTCATAAAATGCAAAGTTTCCTAGTGTGTGTTGAATTTCTTTACCAAACCAATACAAATCTATGATTACCGCATCAACAGGTATTTCATCCTCTTTGAATTTTTTGATGGTTTCGAGTACTTCTCCTTGCGTGCGATAACCAAATCTACTAGAGAAATTACCTAATGCCCAACGTGGTAGCATCGCATGACGCCCAGTCAATTGGGTGTAATTATCTATGATATCCAACCAATCATCACCAATTACAATTTGATAGGTTTTACGACCGGATATGGTCTCATATTTAATAGTGTTGTTTCCTCTGCTATCCAAATCCAGAAAACCAATGGGTGCATTATCAAAATGTAGAAGGTATTGATTTGATGAAATCACAATTGGAATCGAATAATTGAGCTGCTCACTATAATTTGAGTAGCCATACTGTGCTTTATTATATAGTGGTAGTCGATGGCCCCGGCGATCCATTCCTAATGCACGTGAACCTGCACCGTATAAAGCTTCATCTCGAGAAATTTTAAATTCAATGGTCTCAAGGCTATCGACTGCATAACCGGCTCTTTCCTGAATTATTGGATCACCATCTCTTGAAAACTGAACCCGGAAAGGACTTTTTCTGACAGTTATATCAATACCGTCAGTATCGATTGAGATTGTGCTATTTGTTTCAATAGCTGTTCCAACTGGATTTTCAGACAAATCCATCACTACTGCATATGACGAATCAATTATTTCTTCTCCAATCGGTACAAAGTGTACTTCAAGAATCTCAGGATTGTAATACTGGAACACATATTTTCCATCTGAAGCTTCTACTTCAAATGAAGTTCCATTATCTGTAAAGCTGATAAAATCCCTATTCGAATAATTTGAGCAGTTAACGGATAAGACACCGAAGAGAAGGAAAAATGAGAGTCGATTCATATGGAAATTGGCTAAAATTCGAAATGAATATAAGCCAATAATCCTTTGAATTTTGAATTACCGAACTATTATCTTCTAAAAAAATTCGAGGCGTGGCGTAGTCCGGTAGCGCACTCGGCTGGGGGCCGAGGGGTCGCAGGTTCAAATCCTGTCGCCTCGACGAAAAAGGCACTCTATTGGAAATGCCTTTTATATTTATTAATTAGCCTTTACCTAAAAGCTAATCCTAAGTAAAACGAACTTTCGGCTCCTTCTGCAAAAGGCATCTGAAGGCCGGCATGCAAACCAAATCTGTTACTTGCATTTATTTTAATTGGGGTCCAATAAGCACCTAATCTCATATAAGCGGAATCTTCCGGGAATGAATCATCTACGGAAACATCAGGAGTATCTCCATAAAAAGTGGTTGTACTGCTAAAATATGCAACTGTATTCAAGGTACCATATAAGAATAGCTCTTGTTTAATATTGTATTGATAACCGACACCTACATCTAATAAATATGTTTCTGTTGATAGAATCGGAGATGAAGTACCTGGCCAAATTGCTGCAACTTTACCAGTCACTGTTGCAATAATTCCATGTGAAGCATCAGGATCATCATCTTTATCACTACCTGCCATTGGTGAAAAGAAGTTTATTGATATTATATCCATAAATAATGCTTCTGGAAGTTCTGAATCATCCGTCCCATAATTCTCAGTATTAGTGAGATCAAAATTGAATACACTTCCAACTGTTCTCTTGGTATTTAATGCATTTCTGCTTTCAAAATCAGCATCTCTTTCTGCATTATTTGAACTACTACTTGGATTCTGTTGTGCAACTTGTTGCTGATTATCACTTAAAAGTATAGTTGCAGGAAGCGGCTGCTGAACTTGCTGTTGTTCAATCAATGGTGAAAATTCAAATTCATCACCATTTTCTAGAATTATTTTATAAACATTTGAAACACTTATTGAGAATATTGGTCCATCCAGATTACTGAATGGTCGGTATTTAATAGTCTCTTCTCCTATCTCAAATATTTTTACTGTTAGCAGTGAATTGTCCGTTTTAATAAGTCTATCCTGTCCAACACTTAGAATTGGTACCAGTACGATTAAAATTAATAAGCCAAACCTTCGTATTTTTTTATTTTATTATGTTTTTAGATGCCAATAAGTTGATATCTGGGTAAACCAACAAAAATTAAAGTCAAAAGAGGTTTCCTGTTTTAGACCTTACCAATCATTAATTTTGAAAAGCGATTGTAATTCAAAATCTACTCACCTCTTCTAAATAACAGTCTTATTTTATTCTGTTGTGATATTCGTTTGATGTACCTAGAATATTTCGCGTGTGTAAATAAGGATTGATCTAGTATCAATCAACAACTAATAAAATGGTTTCCACTCGCTGTATCAATTAACTCTTCTCTATCACAACAGTATCTCCATTTCTGGTTACTGAGAATTCAGGAAGATCTCTATTAGCCGGACCACTAATTGGCTCGCCACTTAAATTAAAAACTGAATTGTGACAAGTGCATATAAAACGGTCACCGGGTAATTGCCAATTGTTTGTACAGCTCGCATGTGTACAAACATTGCTGAATGCTCTGATTGTAGCACCATCTACATTTACAGCTAGAAATCCACCCGATGCCGAAACAATCATTCCATTCGCATTTTGCAAATCGCTGAATGCAGATGTTGAGATATCAATAGTGACACTATTTCCACTTAAATCAGAAGTATTTGTATCATTATTATTTTCATCCTGCTGCTCATCAGCTGAAGTTGGACTTGAACAAGATTGTAGATTAATACCAAGTGCTGCGAAAAGGGCAACTGATCCTGCTTTTTTTAAAAATTCTCTTCTATCTGTATCCATAACATTCAATTAGCTTGAAGATTCTCTTTTTCCTTGATGATTTTTTCTAATAACTGGCTATCGATTTTGATAACCGGACTGCTGAAATACCGATTTCATCATCGAATAATTCATCTCTCACATACTGATGCAATTATTTCAAAAAAAATTAAATCACTTTATCTGAATAATTATAAATACTTAGGTGACTTGAATGTGAGATGAGAGAAATAATTTATTAATTAGAGTTTTTTAATATTAGAGAAAATTAATATATTTGTCTTAAGTCAAGAGAGAAAAATTCAAGAGAGAGCCAAAAATGGTCAAGAGAGCGAGATACATTTACTGGACATTCATCATACTGTTAGCCGTGAGTAGCGGAGTTTTTGCTCAGAAGTCGGCAACAGCAGTGATGAATGTTTCGGTAACTGTTATTAGTGGAAGCACTATCAGCGAAGTGAATCAAATGGAAATAAACTTCGATGAGAATGAAGTAAATACCGGTGGATTCGAAATAACAACTCCGAAAAACATGGATACGTTAATAGATAGCGACAATAGTATTGTCCTAACTAATCAATTCGGAGAAAGCATAACCATTGATGCTCAAAACAGCATTTTCGAAAATGATTCACAGCAGTCTGTAAACATTGGAGCAAAATTAGACGAATCAGTTGCCGGTTTAAGAGGACAATATCAGGGTAATCTAACTACTACTATCGCATATTTTTAATTTCACAATATTTATTCTGTACCCTATGCCTCTACTGGGTGATACCATAGAGGCTTTTTTTATGCCTTTTTTTTGGTCTATTTTAAGAAAAGAGCAATTATCTGATTAGTCATGAACTGAATTCTATGTACCTTCTAATCTCATTTCTATTTGATCGTTTAATCACTTTGAGCTCAAATTATGTACAAGAAAATCGGTTTAGCAAAGGAAATAGAATCACCAGAAAATCCAGGCGCACTTGAAGAGCGTGTTGCCCTAATCCCATCTGACGTAAAGAAATTAATCGAGCAAGGATCTACTGTTGAAGTAGAAACAGGTGCCGGGGAAAGAGTTCAATTTTCTGATCAGGAGTATATTGATGCCGGCGCAACAATAGTAGATCATCAGAAGCTGTATCAAGACAAAGATTTGATTGTAAAATTTAAGGGACCTGCAATGGATAGCATTCCTTTAATGGCTGAAACAACCACAATGTTTTGTATGGCTCATTTTCATTCATTCCCTGAACGAGCTAAACTCCTTGAAGATCATAAAATCAATGTGATTGCAATGGAAGATGTGGTTCAGTCTCCAGAAAAACTCCCGAAAGAACTGGTTATGGGCATTATGGCTGCTGATAACTGTGTGGAACAGGACTTAAGAATTGCGGGTATTGATCAGGATGAGTTTCATGTAATCGGATTCTCAACTCAAATGATTGGTGTGATCAGGAGACTAATGAATCACAGCCCAAAAAGCTTAATTCTACATCATGTAGATGGAAACATCGACGATCTAGGCGAACTTAATAATCAGATTCGTGTTGTATTCGATTCAACAACAATTAGCGATGCTCCTCATTTAATTGAAACGCTTGAGGCCCATAATGTTCGCTATTATGATGTTCATAAATTTGTTGTTGAACATGGCGAAGAAGCTTTAATGTACTACCGCCATGTAAATCCGGCTCCAAAATTTGGAAAAAGAAAAATTCAGGCACTTCATGAAACGGGCAGAGCAGGTGCCAGATATGGCTTAAAACTGCTACAAGAAGAAAGTCCTAAAAAAATGCCCCCACAAGATGCAATTGTAACGGTGATGGGATATGGAAATGTTGGAATGGGCGCCATTGATGAGTGTTATCGCGAAGGGGTTAAGACCATTCGAATACTCGGAAAATTCCAAACCCAAAAGGATAGAATCGAAGAGTTTATAAAAGATGCGAATGTAATTATTAATGGAGCTGAACAGCCCAAACATCTTCGTGGAATTAACTACCTACTTACCCGAGATCATACATCCAATTTGCTTGAAAAAGGTTCCGTTGTCATTGATTTAATAGGTGGCTCAGCCACAAACCGTAGTGCTGTAGAAAACGTCATTGAATGCACGTACATGACTGATCCATTTTTTGAAGAAGATGGCATACTGTTCTCAGCACTTTGGGGTTGGCCAATGATGGGCTTTATGCGTGAGACTGCAATTAGGTACAGTAGTCAAATAACTGAAATATTACTTGGTGAAGACAACTTGATTTCCGGACTTGACAACCTCGCTCCAGGTGTTGAAAAAGCATTAGTCTGCGGGCCTTATAAACATTAATCCATCTTCTTTTATTTAACTTTAAAAAACCATCTAAACCACAATTAGGCTTTAATAAGCATTATAATTTTAGGTCTTATATATATTTGTTTATTAATACTTAATTGATTTTCTTCTCTCAAATTTTCAACTAAATGGGTTAAATATGGCGTGGTTAACACGGGATGAGGTAAAAGAAATAGTCTGCGAATGCTTAAGTGAAATAGGAAATTTTGATGGGGATTGCGAAGAGGTATTAATTGCTGAGTTGACTGATCAATATATAATCGACTTAGGAAATTGTATACAAGATAAATTAAATGATAGAGGCTTCTCAGTAGTTTTAACTGTTGAGCTAATAGAGTCAAAGGAAAAGGTTTCAGATTTAATTGACTATATCGAGAACAATCAGCAAGAATGAATTATATGAAAATCCGAATCAGCATAATCTGTTTAGTATTATTGTCAATTATTACCCATCAGAAAAGTAATGCCCAAATAAATGCTAATGCACCTCAAGTAACTTTTGCAGTATCAAACTTGAATGGGACAACTGGAGAAAAACCTACTTTACAAATTAACCTTGATTTTTCGAATGATCTTGGCAGCTTACGTTTTGCTCAGGGTCAAAAAGATAAATTACATGGTCTCGATGCAAAGTTCTTCTATGATGCAGCTGTTACACCACAATCATTAAGAGTTAAAGAAAGAAAACTTGGGCAAAGGTCAGTATCATTAGTATTTGAAATTAAATCACATAGTGATGTTAAATGGCTTTATGAAAACGAAAGATCATATGAATTACACTTAGCTAAAAATTTAACTTTAAACTTAGATGATGGCAGAACTTTCATAATTAGTAGTAATACAATCAATGATATAGGAATCAAAACATTTGAATTAAATGAAACTCAAAAAGATCAATTGCTTAACGGGTTAAATGGATTTAAATCTATTTATTACGATAAATTTGATTTAGGTTGGAGAGAGTCTACATCAGATACTACAGCAAGTGAAAATTATCTAGAATTCGCCAAATCAATTAATATTGGTAGTTTAACGAATAATACTAATCTGTTTATAGAATTTGAAGGTTTTCTATCAACAGATATAAACGATGTTGCTTCTTATCTACAGGTTTCGCCACTATACCTTAGGTTTGGTAAAGATAAAAAATGGCATATAAATGCTTCATACCAAACTAGTGCAAACCTTGATGAACAGCGAGCAATTGGCAGAATTTCCTGGAGAGGAATAATTGATAGCCCCTTTGATAAGCTTGCCGCAAATTTATCTACAGGTACCAATAGAATTCGTTTAAAGCCTTATTTAAATGTTGGTGTTTCAGCTATGTATTTTACTGAATCACTTGACCCGGAAATTCAAGAAGGTTACTTCATTGAGCCCTTCCTGAGTTTCTTGTATATCATTCCAATAGCAGACAAGTATACTGCAAGACTTGATACCTATGCATACTGGAGATCTACACGAGACGATTTTAACCTTTTAACTGAAAACCTCAATTGGCAGGGCACTATCCAACTTGAATATGGCATTGGTAGTAACGCTCAATTAGTTGGAAAATACTCATACGGAACTTTTGGGCTGACCAATGAAACTAATAACCGCTTAATGTTTGGTTTCGCTACCGAATTATTTAAGAACTTAGACTAATCTAAGCCTAAAATCTTTCGATTTGTAGCTTCATCTACTGTTGAACTGGCAAAATCATCGAAGGTTTTTTCCGTGGCTTCTATAATATGTTTTTGAATAAATGGTGCTCCTTCACGAGCACCTTGTTCAGGACTCTTGATTACACATTCCCATTCCATCACAGCCCAAACATCACATCCATATTCGGTGAGTTTCGTAAAAATAGATTTAAAATCGATCTGACCATCTCCCGGTGAGCGATATCGACCCGCTCTATCTTTCCACGTATTAAAACCGCCAAAAGCTCCCTTTTTTCCATTTGGAATAAACTCTGAATCCTTCACATGGAAAGCTTTGATGAATTCATGATAATGGTCTATGTATGTGATATAGTCGAGTTGCTGTAAAACAAAATGACTTGGATCATATAAAATGTTAGCACGCTTATGATTATTTGTAGCCTCCAAAAACCGCTCAAAGGTTTCACCATCGTGTAAATCTTCACCAGGGTGAATTTCATAACATGCGTCCACTCCATTTTCTTCAAATACATCCAAAATGGGTAGCCAGCGTTTTGCAAGTTCCTTGAAACCCAAATCAATAAGCCCTTCAGGTTGTTGTGGCCATGGATGCCAATACGGCCATAGTAGAGACCCTGAAAATGTAGCATGGGCCGATATCCCCAATCTTCGACTAGCAATTGCTGCTTTTTTTACCTGCTCAATTGCCCATTCAGTTCGAGCAGCCGGATTATTCCTTAATTCAACCGGAGCAAAATTATCAAACATCAAATCATAAGCAGGATGAACAGCCACCAATTGGCCTTGAATATGCGTTGAAAGCTCTGTGATTTCTAACCCATATTCGTTGATTTTTCCTTTTAACTCATCACAATACGTTTGGCTTTCTGCAGCTTTATCCAAATCGAATAACCACTTATCAAGTGTAGGAACCTGAATTCCTTTATACCCCAAATCGGCGGCCCATTTACAAAGTCCATCTAAACTATTGAAAGGGGCTTCACTATCGATAAACTGAGCTAAAAAAATTGCCGGGCCTTTAACTGTCTTCATACCAAAACCTTCTAAACGTTGATCCAAATATTTCCTAGTTCCGTTGATTCAATTACAGCATCAACCAAACGCATTCCATGAACACCATCTTCAATTCCGGGGTAATCATAAATTTCAAAATCATGTTCTTTCCCTTCTGATTTAGCACGAAGATGCATGGCAAAATTTCTATATAAATTAGCAAAAGCCTCCAGATAACCTTCGGGATGACCTGCCGGAGTTCGTGAGTTTGCCTGAGCAGCTTCAGACACATACCCAGTCCCTGTTCGATACACTTCATCAGGCCCATCATTCCACATTACTTGTAAAGTATTTGGATCCCGTTGAGTCCAGTATAATCCCCCTTTTTCGCCATAGACTTTCACTTTGATTGCATTTTCTTCTCCTGCAGAAATCTGTGAAACAGCAAGGACTCCAGGAACACCTCCTTCAAATTCTAAAAACGCACTGGTATCGTCATCCAATAATCTTCCGGGCACAACTTTTTTTACCATTGAAAGAACTTTAGTGATTTTAAGATCTGAAACATATTCACCCATATTTGCGGCATGTGTCCCAATATCACCATAAGCTCCACTCTTACCGGATTTAGTAGGATCTGTTCGCCAGGCAGCTTGTTTCTGATCTGAGTCTTCCAACTTTTCAGATAACCAGCCTTGTGGATATTCCATCATCACTTTTCTTATGGCACCAAATTTCCCGCTTTTTACAAGCTGCCGAGCTTCTTTAATCATCGGATAACCAGTGTAGGTATGAGTCAAGCCAAGTGCTAAACCAGTAGCTTCAACTTTTTGTTGAATAGCATGCGCCTCCTCTATATTGAAGCAGAGCGGCTTATCAATCATCACTGAAAATCCACGCTCAAGTGCTAAAATAGCCGGTTCAGCATGAACATGATTTGGTGTTACAATCGATACGAAATCCATCCGTACATCTTCAGGTAATGACGCTTCTGTTTCAATCATTTCTTTAAATGATCCATACACTCTTGCCGGATCTAGAAATAGCTCTTCTCCTGTTTTCTTCGATTTTTCAGGGTTACTGCTAAAAGCACCACAAACCAATTCTATTTGCCCATCGAGATTAGCTGCCAGCCGATGCACTGCTCCAATAAATGCACCAACTCCACCTCCAATCATCCCCATTCGTAATTTTCGCTTGTATAAACTCATATTTATGCAGACTGTAAATCTGTTTTTGTCTCCATGTTATCATCAGCATCTTTATCCCAAAATGTGACAAAGAAAAATAAGGCTACTACTAGTGCTACTATACCAGGCATTACCCAAAAAGATTGAGCGCCGGATAACCAACCATCTGCGGTTGAACCATCCAAACCAATATTATCACCCCACCACCCAAGAACATAGTTTCCAATAAGCATACCTGCTCCGTAAGTGAGCAGATTGAAAAACCCTTGAGCACTAGCCCTCAAATGTTTTGGTGCTTTCTTGTCGACATATAACTGACCAGTTACAAAGAAAAAATCATAGCAAACTCCATGGAGAGCAATTCCAAGAATGATCAGTTCAACGCTGCTTGGGAACAACCCAAATAATAAATAACGAGCTGTCCAGGCGAGCATTCCTACTAATAGCATCCACTTTACACCTAGTCTGTAAAGGAAAAACGGAATCGCTAACATGAACAAAACTTCACTGATTTGACCAATTGCCATAAAAGATGGTGATGACGAACCAAATGCCACTGCTGCGATGAAATCGTTGGTTCTTGCATAATAGAATGCTAGAGGAATACTGATTGCAAAACAACAAAATGAAAAAACCGCAAAGCTCTTATCCGTCAGTAGCTTGATTGCATCCAAGCCAAGAGCTTGTTTTAGATCAAATTTTTCTCCTTTTGCTGATGGTGGACATTTGGGTAATGTGAAGCTGTAAAACCCATAAACAAGAGAAACAACCGCACTCAATTTAAGCGGTATATCAGTTGATTGAATTCCACTTTCAATACCTGTTATCCACCCTAAGAATGGGATATTAATAAAGCCAAGAACGGTTTGTGCCACTACAAATCCTGCAACTATCCATCCAATGGTTCCCCAAACACGGATTTTTGGAAACTCACTTCCGGGATCATCAATGTTTGCAAAGGCAATTGCATTAACAAGCGCAAGACTTGGCATATACAGCATGAAATAAGCCAACATAATCCAGATAAAAAGTCCCGGCTCTGTAACTGTTGATGCATACCATAGTAACCCTGCACCAATCAAATGAGAAATGGCATTAACTTTCTCTGCATTGAAAAACCGATCGGCAATAAGCCCCACAAAAACAGGCGCCAACAACCCCGCCCAATTATGTGTAGCATACGCCGATCCAATAATTGAATTAAGACCCTCTTCTCCATCAAAAACTTCCAGTAAATACGCCCCCATTGTTACAAAAAATGCGCCCCAGATAAAAAATTGCAGAAACATCATAAGGCTAAGGCGTGCTGTAATATTTTTCATAAATAAGGGGTGATTTCTATTCTTTTTAAAAGCTGCGCAAAAGCTAACCTATATTCGGTGTTTTACAAAAAAAATCGCTTCCAATGCACATTTTTTTAACTGCATTTAAAGCTCTTCATTTGATCTGATTTTTTTGCACATTTAATTGGGTATAAAAAATGTTTAATGGTATCAGTTACAGAAAAGAAAAATCATTTGAAGAAGGAATACTCGGTATTGATGTTAAACTCAAATCCCGAGGCTCACCCATTATTTGAAGGTATAAGGCTGCAATACAGTTCTTCTACTGGCAAGGGTTTTGATTCGGTGATTATGTTCGCTCAAGATGAAAATGAATTTGGACAATACTTACCGAAAGCTAATTCTGACCTTAACACAAAGGGTTTTTCTTGGTTATCCGAGCATAAAAAATCTAAAAATATTTCAAGTCCGTTTAATAATGATATAACCTGGAATATTGCTAAAGATGTTGTCTTAGAACCGATTCGACTAGAATCCTTAAACACCGATTCTACCAGAATGCATTTATTAAAATAGCAGCTGCGCTAAAACAATTGAGTAGCTGACATTATCAAAACACTAAATGAAGCCTTTCTTTATTTGCATTATACTGTTTACAACTTTGATCATTTCTTGTAGCAAGAATGAAAAAAGTACCCAAAAGGATGAAGAGAGATTTCTACCTACCTATTTAATTGGCGATTTTGAGGACGATTACGAAATTAAATATTCAATTTCAGATTCGACATTTATCCTCTTACCCGATGATGTTTATCATATAAAAAGATGGGATTTAGAGAATAATTTTCTGATTGCTCTTAACGATAGCGCCAATGAGTACGACCCCGGGTTATGGACTAGAATCGATTGGATTGAACTTGAGGATATGGAGCCATTTGAATGGGCGTTTTGCTTGAGTGTTTATAATGCACCATCAGCTATTGAAGCTGAAAACAGTGCCAATATTGATCCTTCCACTCCTAGAACCGGTTGTAATGGCTTTCCATTTTCAAGAATGAAGCGAGTTCAAAATATCGATTCTGTAACCAATTCGTACTAACAAACAACTATCCATTTATTCTGATTTCGCCATGCTAAATCCTGAAACTTTTCAATTTCTTAAAGACCTAAAAGAAAATAATAACCGTGAATGGTTTACTGAGAATAAACCCAGGTACCAAGCCGCTCATCAGGATGTAATTGAGTTTTTTGATGAACTCATCGCTGAAATGAAGAAGGTTGATAACATCGCCAATGAATCAGGTAAAAAATCTCTTTTAAGAATATATCGTGATGTACGATTTAGCAAAGATAAGACTCCTTACGCACCACGGCTTTCAGGAAGCTTAAAACGTGCAACAAAGTGGCTTCGTGGTGGATATTATGTGCATTTAGAATCTGGAAATGTATTTCTAGGTGTTGGATTTTGGGCTCCGGAATCCTCTGATTTGAAAATCATTCGCGAAGAACTTTCTCATGATGCTAAACCTCTACGCGAGATTCTGGAAGATGCAGAATTCAAGTCAATCTGGGGGGAAATGCAAGGTGAGAAGGTTAAATCTGCTCCAAAGGGTTACTCCAAAGATCATCCAAATATTGATTTACTCCGTTTTAAAGGATTCACATTTGTCAAAAACTTTTCGGATGATTTAGCTTTATCAGAAGATTTTCTTTTCGAAGTGGTAAAAGCTTTTATTGGAATTCGTCCTTTCTTCGATTATATGAGTGAAGTACTAACCAGGCATATCGAAGATTAACTATTCGATTCCGATACCAAAAGTAAGTTGATTCCCATCCGGATCAGTTAAATCAAAATCTCGCATTTGATAATCAGTATCCACTGGTTCAGTCATTGTTTGAACACCTTTTGATTTAAAATCCGAATGAATTAAATCTACATCATGGCAAAAGATATACAACTGCCTTGGCTGGATATCTTCAGCATCAGATTTCACAAAATGGATGGAAACTGCATGTTCTTTGTTTGTGACAATGTACTCAACAGGCTCACCCCATTTGAACGAAATTTCAAATCCTAGATTTTCAGCATACCAATTAGCTAATCTTTCAGGATCATTTGAAGGAAAGATTGCTGCGAAATGAGAGACATTTTTTATCATAACAACGTCTCAGGTTTTAATTCACACAATTCTTCACTAATTCTCCAGAGTTCTTTTGCCGCTTCGGGATCAAGAGCCTGACTCCTGGGTGTTTTAACTTTCGAATCTGAGAAATAAGCTCCATTTACTTCTGCCACCTCTTCAGATGTTGCAAGATAAATGGTAGTTGCAGCTCCATCTTTGTGTGATTTCATAAATGGTGATCCCAACTTCCAAAATAGCTTGAACAACGGATTCATCCCATCCCCAAACTTGGTTCGAACCACTCCGGGATGTAAACAATTTGCAGTTACTTCAGTGTCTTTCAATCGTTCTGCAAGTTCAATAGTGAACAAAATGTTGAATAATTTTGAGTTTCCATAGGCTTTCCATGAATCAAACTTATTCCGCAATTGAAGATTATCAGGATCAAATTCTCCATTTCGATGAGCTTCGGATGCAACGTTGATAATTCTGGCTTTTCCTGAATTCATTATTGTTGGTAAAAGCAAATTGGTAAAAAGGAAATATCCAATATGATTTACTGCAAATGTGGATTCAAGTCCATCTACCGTTTCAACAAACTTGTTTATGATAAAACCATGATTGTTTATCAGAACATCAATCTTCTCATACTTTGAGATGATTTCATCTGCGGCTTTTCTGATTTCGTCCTGAATTGAAAAATCACATAGAATAATGTCGATACCGGCACTTGGAGTTTCTTGTTGGATAGCTTTTTTTGCAGCAATAGCTTTGTCTTCATTTCGGCATACCATTACTATAAATGCACCTTGCCTTGAAAGCTCTTTTGCAGTTTCGAATCCAATTCCGGCGTTTGCACCTGTAATTATGCATAGTTTATTTTTCATGATAGAATGATGACCTTGAGTTTGCAGTTTAACTATCGAACTTTTGAAAGATTGAATTTCTTATTTTCGGAGAAAAGAACGTAATGATTCAAGAATATTTAAACTCAATTGAAAAATTTATTGTAGTCGGTGACCGTGTTCTCATCAAACCTCGTGATTTAGAAACACACACCAGAAGTGGCTTAGTACTGCCTGCATCGGTTAAGGAGAAAGAGGAAATTCAAAGCGGTTACATCCTAAAAACAGGGCCGGGTTATCCAATCCCAAACATGGAAGCTGAGGAAGCATGGAAAAGTCATGAAGACACAAAATATATTGGAATGCAGGCCACGGAAGGAGATTTGGCGATTTTCCTAAAAAGTCGGGCTCATGAAATTGAGTTTGAGGATGAGAAATACATTATCGTACCACATTCTGCTATCCTGTTGTTAATAAGGGACGATCTAGAATCATAAATTAGAAACTCCTTTTCCCGCAAACGATTATAGATTTCTTTCAGTTGATTCAGGGTACTAATCAACCTAAAAGCTACAAATGAAACGATCTGATTTTCTTAGGAACTCTGCGATGCTTGGCATGGCAGCAATGCTACCTTTAAACACCTTCGCAAGCGCATATCGCCGATCTAACTTTACGGAAATCCGTCGCGGAGTTGGAATGTATACAGAGCGTGGAGGCACAATAGGTTGGTTAATGAATGACGATGCATTGGTTGCTGTAGACTCTCAATATCCCAATACTGCCGCAAATTTTATTGCCGGAATTAAGGATATGACCAGCAGAAAAATGGATTATCTAATTAACACGCATCACCATGGTGATCATACTGCTGGAAATTCTGCATTCCGGGAATTCGCAACTCATATTGTTGCACATGAGAATGTACCTGGTTATCAAAAAGCTGCTGCTGAACAACGTGGTCAGGAAGCACTGGATGCGCAAGTTTATGCCGACATGACTTATTCTGATAATTGGAGTCAAGATGTTGGTGATGAAAAACTACATTTAACCTATTATGGGCATGCACATACCGGGGGCGATTCTGTAGTTTATTTTGAAAATGCCAATGTTGCTCACATGGGTGATTTAGTTTTCAATCGTGCCTATCCATTTATAGATCCAGGTGCAGGTACTAATATCGGAAATTGGGCAAATGTACTCAGAACTACTGCTGATGAACTTCCATCAGATGCGATTTATATTTTTGGCCATGCAAATCCTAAGTATGGAGTTCAAGGTTCTAAAGGTGATGTTTATATAATGAGCAACTTCCTAGAAGAATTACTCACTTTTGTTCAGATGGGGATTGATGCCGGAAAATCGAAAGAAGAAATTGCTTCCGCTGAAATTTTACCCGGTTTTGAGGCTTTTAATCAGGAAAATTGGTTCCTTGGTTTAGATTTCCAGCTGAACATGGCGTACGATGAATTAACTGCTCAATAATCGTATTGATAACGAATATCCAAACCTTGTCGGGCATCATCGCCTTGTGTGATAATTAAATCCCAGCTTTCATTCAGCAGATATTCAAGAACGAATAGTGTTTTTGGTGTTGAACTTGTCAATTCATTGATGATTGAAAAGAAGGTTCTCTCATTCAAGTACCAGCCAGTTCTGATAGCGGTTGCTCCATTCTGACCTGAGTTATCAATTTGAACAATATCCACGCCCAGTTCTCGCGTGGCAAGTGTTTCCACTTCATCCAAAATCACATCTGATAATTCCTGGAATGCTTCTGAACCTGCATCTTCTACAAATACACTTTGCCAGGACTCCAGTGAATAACAAGGTTTATTGAACAGTGTGTAACAAATTACATCTGATTGTTCCATCTCAGGGTCGCTTTCAAAAATGAATTCCGGATTTAAATGTGAACCCTGGATATTGTAGTATAATAGAACAGATTCGCCTTTTTGACGTGTTTGGGGAATATAAAAGCTTCGGATATAAAGTAGTGGATCGTTATAAGGTCCGGTAAAAGTGATGGCTCCTTCTTCAACTTCAAAACCTTTTCCAAGTGGACGAACATATCCATCATCAGCGAATAATTCTCCAAATAATTCAATCTCTTCGTCTCGATTTTTTTTCAAATCCAGTAAACCGGTCGGCTCAATTTCAAGATCGAGATAGTCAGTATTTCTTATAAAAAACCGGCGGTCAAATTCTACAATTACATCAATTGTCAGAGAATCAAATGGTGCAAACGATTCTCGCATCTCGTCTTCGAGCTCTACCACTTCCAACGCTTCCTCACCAAAATTCTCCATTAAGTAAAAGCCTTGATTTATAATAAGGTCACCAATCAAATCAGGTGTCTCCACTTCTCCGGATAAAGTTGCATCCAAGTCAATTTCCAGGTTCAAATTTCGAGTATTCGCTAGTTCAAATTGGTTGGCTTTTACATCTAACAAAACTTCTTGAGGATAAATACCATCGAGGCTGGCTGCTCCTGTTGCTGAGATATTTCCGTTTCCACTTTCTGCAAACAATTCATTGATCTGAACTCCGGAATCATCAACATCCACTTGAAGCGCTACATTATTCAGAGAAATCCTCGAGTAAGGGACGTTTAAACTACCTCGGCTGATAGTTATATACCCTCTAGGTTTAATGTTGCCAAGTGGTCCAACAAATTGAATATCCGCGTTCAGTTCACCATTCAAATTGGATAGATAGTTAGTATCCACAAAATCATTAAACACTGCAATATTCAGATTTCTTGTTACAGCTCTAATGTCAATTTCATCATCATCTTCAGGTAATGATATTTCAAAAACACGGAAGTCCACATCAAATGGGTATGCAATATTCAGTTCGGCAACAGATGTATTTTGTCGAAATAATTCTGTTTGGATAATTAACTCATTGGTAGAATTTGAGTAATTAAACTCTGAGAATACTCGATCCAACGGAATGCCGGAGAGTTCGGGATTATCTAATTCAAGAATACCGGAAAATTGCGGAGATCCTGCCTCACCGGTCATTTCGCCATTAAACGATAAGAGACCGGTTGTGTTCTCAATTCCAAAATAGTCTAGTATACCAGTGATTCTACTTAAATTGGTTGGTTTTACCTCTAGTTCACCTCTAACTGATCGGCTAAAAAACTCATCATCCAATTCCTCTTTATTGATTACAAAAGGCACATTTGCCTGACCAGACACAGCAATTGCATCATCCAAATAAATATTCCCTTTCACATCCAATCTTTCATTGATGATATCAAAGCTGAAAACCAAACTATCAGCGGTGCTATTTAATAATTCAATTTCATTTATTCTAGCAAATCCATTTCCAATAACATCGCCCGGAGTTTGATGATAGAACAAATCAGCAGAAAGCATCCCATCAATAAATCTATTACCAAAAATAATATCCTGCGTTAATCCGATGTCAAAATTAACTCCATGTAAATAAGCACGTTGTTCATCCTTACCTGCATATGGAATTGATAGCTCAATAAATGCGCCTGATTCTGATGCTAAATTCAGAGTATCAGTTCGTATAACATCCTCATTTATTAATACATGAAATGGCTTTTGTAAAATTAATTCAGATTCAGGGCTGATAAAATCAAATCGGTTAAACTCTATTTCTCCGAGTTCATTCTTTATGTCTTTTTCAAAAGTTCCCTCTTGAATTAAGCGCCCTCTTTCACTTCCAATAATGGTCAATAAGAAATCAGTTACCAGTGAATCTTCATTAAAATATCCTCTTGTTGATAATTCAACATCCTGAAAAACGATATCTTGAATTAGCGGATTCTCAACCACTAGATTTGCATTGAATTCTCTGTCTTCTTGAATAAAAATGTCGGCCCTTCCTGATATCAAATCAGCCTGAAAAAGTGAATCAATAAATACAGAATCTAGTGCTAAATCGAAATTACCAATTAATTCTCCAGCTTCATTCTGCTGTACATTACCGTTTAATCCACCTTTTGCCTGCAAGATCTCTAACCCAAAAAAACCGGCTAGTGGTTGAATATCTTTTAACTCTAAATCCAAACTAAGTAAGTTTTCAGGATTTGTTGCATCCATGATATCCCGTTGACCTGTTACTTCACCATCAGCAAAATCACTAACTAAGAGTCCTTCACGGATTGTTAGAATACCTGATTCATATGAGACCGAGGCATCAAAAGATTCTAGTGAAGCGCCATTTATTATCCCATTCTGCAATGTCAGAGTACCAAATACATTTGCTGAATTGGGAGATAATCCATTCCCTATGCCATAAATACCGCCATTTAATGTTGTTTCATTACCACTAAAAAAAGAGAAATCACCAAGGTTTAAATCATCGAAATAGATTTGATATGTATACTCAGTTGATTCTTGTAATGGATTAAAAGCCTGAATTTCTACCAGTAACTTGCTATCCGAAGTATTTAGAATGGTATTAGAAATCAATCGAGATGAACTGATTTCAATTTCCATGTTTATTTCATCTAATGAGTCTTCCACGATTACCCAGGGAAGTAATTCATCTGTAATCGGATTTTTATTTCTTACAGTGAGATTAACTGAAGAATCCGGAATCGAAAAACTATTCCCTTTGATAGTACCTGATGCATGAATAAAACCTTCTGGCAGCAGTTCATTGAAGTTTTTTGGATTAACATTCTCCACAAAATAATCAGCATTCCAAACCGGGCTATTTGAAAAAACTGAATCTATACTAAACTGAAAATTCCCTCTGCCACCGTCCGCATTTAATAAATTTGCATTGCCAGTGATAAACTGATTTTGAAAGTCGCCCTCGCTATTCAGATTTTGAAAATGATAATTGTCGATTTCAATATTTGAGCCACTAATTGACCAGTCGAATTGATCAGATTTACTTGGACTTAAATAACTTCCTTCCAGATTTATTGCAATGGGTCCACCAATCAAAGGATTACTTGTTATTAAGCCTGGAATGTTGATGTAATCACTAAAAAAACTAACTGAGTTAAGTGAATAGCCCTCATCTTCGATTAATCCAATTGCTAGCTCAACATTCTGAAATTGGGGACTGTTTGCAATTAGCTTAATATCAAAATCATCTAATTCACCCTCAAAAACGATTTCCATTTCCACGCCATCCAAATCGTCTTCAACTTCGATTTGAGCAAGAATATCTTCCGGATGTATATTTTCTGAAGTTAATTTTCCGTCGATGTTATTGTCACCAAGATTAGCATCGAAAACACCATTTATCATCGATTTTCCAACACCTAAAACTAATTGATTCAGACTAATCGATTGATTAGTAAGCTCTCCATCAAGCTCAATGTTTAGTTCCTGAATTAAGTTTTTATTCTCGATCTGAACATCAAGTTGATCGATTGAAATTCGATTTTCAGCTCCTAAAAGAAGACTTCCGTTTAGATTTACATTTTTAAGTGAAAGAGATCCAATTGGTGAGTCTTCATTGAACTCAAGATTTATAACAGATTCCTCAATATTTAAATTATTAACACTGAGACTTCCTGTGCTGCCCTCTACATCTTTCCTTGTAGCATTTTCTTGTGTTTTATTGATTTCTTCATAATCAAGATGAGTTTCTAAGCCTTCAACCGTGATGCTTTCGAACTCACTTGATAGCAAGCTTAGGAAAACAAACCGTGCTTCAATTTTACTGATAGTACCATCTATTGCATCTGAATTGAATTGAATATTCTCGAAGGTCAAATATTCCCAGGCATCTCCTTTCACATTTGAAATCTCAACCTCAAAACTCCATTCAGATTTTAGAGATTCTTCAATCTTGTTTACGATAATAGATTGAGCAAACTCAGTTTTTAATGAAAACCTAAAAGCAATTACTGATACAAGAATTACCAATACCGTCCATGAAAGTATAGACACCCAATTAACGCTATTTGGACTGCTTTCAGCCATTAAAATGCCTGTCCTATACTAAAATGAAATCGCCATCTTCGGGCAGCAGAATCATTAATCCCGGGTAGTAATTCTAAATCAAAATCTGAAGGGTTGAGTAAGTAGCCAATATCAACTCTGATTGGTCCAATTGGGGTTTCATATCGTATTCCCGCACCCGTACTATATTGAAGTGCACGTTCATTTATACTTTTAGTACTTCTCCAAACCTGGCCTCCGTCAAGAAATGCAGCCATTCCAAAGCCTTTCAAAACTCGGTCAAATCGTTGTCTTAGTTCTACATTAAAAGTTAAAAACGCTTTACCCCCAATCGGCACAAAATTTACCTGGTCTGGAACCTGTGGGTTGTCACTTTCAACAATAATTGCACGTTTTGGTCCTAGTTCATTCCTTGTGTAACCCCGAACCGAACTTGTTCCACCCGCATAAAACTCAATATCTGCCGGTAGAGAATCTTGCTTTGCAAAATATATCGCACCGGATTGCAATCGTGTAGCTAACACTAACTTTGAAGATAATTCTGAATATTTTCGAACATCGAAAGATAACTTTTGGAAACTAAAACTAGATTCTCCGAATAATCCTGAAAATTCAACATAAGGCTGAACAATCCAGCCGCGCCTGCCTCTACTCAATCCATTTGCATAATACAGATTAAACGAAAAGCTCGAGATGTTGTAATTCAAAACACTATCAGGAAGAATTTCTGTTACATCCTGAGTCCGTTCATTTGCAATATCGTACTCATTATTTATAGCAAACTCATATGCAAAAGTACCCGTAAGATTTCGATTATATTCATATCCAATTGAATTAATCAATCCGCCTGTAGTGATCGAATAAGCAGGTTCAAGTCTATTCTCAATAAAAGGACTAACTGTAAAACTACTTTGTGTATTGAATACATAAGGAAATAGAAATTCAGTACTCAGGTACTTTTCAAAATGAGATAACTTTACTGTTGAACTAAATTGTGTGCCTTTTCCATCAATATTTCTATAAATCCATCTGGACTGCGTTCGAAAGAGTTTCCAAAAATTATCAATTGCCAGAGGATCATTTAATCGATCAAAGTCGCCAATACCTCCCTGCACTCTAAAAGATCGCAGCGGTAATTCTGTTACCTGTAATGTTAAATCCAGGGTCGAATCTTGAGGTTGATCAGGTACGGATATTAATGCCAGGCGAAATAAATGATGTTTAAAGACTTCTCGTTGAGCTGCTCTTAACTTTTCCTCTGAATATAATTCACCGATTTTTAAACCTGTCTCGCGAAGTATATATCGGTCGTCTATTGTTTCCTCACCTTCAATATTAAAGGTTGATATTCGGGTTCTTGGACCGGCATTTAAGGTAATTAAAACATTTGCCTGGTTATTTAAAGAATCTATCGTTGCTTCAACTTCTACATCAGCATAGATGTAGCCAATATTTTTTAATACTCTACTAAAAGTACCAATTACCTCTGCTTCTTCAATTATTTGGTATCTTCGATTTGGCCTGAATGGTGATCGATTTAGCGCTCTCTTATACTCCCTGTTATTTATTATGTAAGCAACATCATCTGCACTGACATTTAAATCATACTCCACATTTAGTATTCGGAGTGCCTCATTTTCAATAACACTGAATACCAGATTTTTCCGATCTGGTGATGAGCCATCTAGTAGTTTATAAGAAACCTCAACATTTGGATACCCTCTTCGTTGATAAAAACGCTCAATGCGAACTACATCCTTTCTGATTTCAAATTCATCAATATCCATTCCAACATTCTCATTACCGGAAATCCTTTGCCAAAATGATGGGCGTTGATTCGCTATGTAGCGCTCGATTATTAAATCTTCAAAGCGCTCATTTCCCTCAATTTCTACATTCCAAATTCTTGCTGTAGTAAATTCACTTTGCGCATTAATTCCGCTTGAGGAGAACAACATCAGCCAAATAAAAGCAAAAAAAATGGTGCTATGTTTGTGAATAGAAAGTGCCAAAACCTGAGCTTTATAAGAATGAAAGTATAACCCCTTCTTTTATTATTTAAAATGTAGTATTTGAGTTTAAAAGCACCGAATTGGTTCCTATTTTAGAAAAAAGGGCGCTACTTGATGAAATATACTTCACTACTACTCACAGCTATTTTAATCCTCTCTTGTAAATCAACATCAGAGTTTACGGGATTTTCATATGATCCACCTGGCGTTACAAATACTACCGATAGAGAAATCAGTATACAAAAGCGGCGAATTATTGGCGCCGGCACCCCAAAAGTGTGGATTAGTAATGAATTTGAAAGCGCAAGAGCCGTCGACTTTTATCAATTAAATGACTCTACTTTTGAAGTATACATTGAGCCTGAAAATTATCCGATTAACAACAGTCCCTGGTACAGTTTTAAAATTTGGAGTGATCAAGCTAGAGCAATTAAACTTCAATTAGCTTATAAAAAAGGGGAACACCGATACTTACCCAAGATTTACAGAAACATGGGTGGACTTTCCTACTCTCATATTATTGAGAATGCAGAGTTTGATAGTTTAACAGGGGTAGCAAGTTTTGGAATCTATCTTGAGACTGAACCTCAACAGATTTCTGCGCATTTTCTTGATGGAGTTCGCTTTTCTGATTTACTGAATGCTTTACCTCGGTATGATTCCAGTTTCATTCAGGTTGATACTGTTGGTAGATCACATCAAGATCGCCCCATCATTCAGCTAACCGTTGATGAGCCTTCTGAAATTACTGGAAAAGGTGTTTTAGCACTCGTTAGCAGGCAACATCCTCCTGAGGTGCCTGGTCATCGAGCATATCAATACTTATTTGAAACACTGATTGGTGACTCAGATTTAGCTAAGGAATTTAGAAAGCATTTTATTGTTAAATCTTTCCCAATGTTAAATCCGGATGGAGTCGTAAATGGACATTGGAGACATAATGGCGCCGGTATAGATTTAAACCGTGATTGGATCAATTTCAATCAACCTGAAACACAAGCAGTTCATGATGCTCTTATTCACCTAGTTAATCACGATACCTTGAAGCTCTATTACGCCATAGATTTTCATTCGACCAATGAGAACATTTTTTATCCAATCAACGAGGAAGTAGTTACAGTACCTGATAACCTAACTCAACGCTGGTTTAAAAAAGTTGATGAAGATAATCCTACGTTAAATTTTGTTTCAGAAGAATTTGATACAAGTTCACCTATTTCAAAAAACTGGTTTTATCATACCTTTGGATCAGATGCTCTTACTTATGAAGTTCATGATGAATTATCTCTTGTTGAAATTAAAAAACTTGGAGTAACTTCGGCCAATTCATTAATGCAACTTTTAATTGAAGAGTGGAAACTAATTAATAATCAGTAAACCATTGATCTTAACTAAAGCACTAAATAACTGGAAATTACGACTCATACTAAGTGCATTGCTTTGCATTATGGGACTTGGCGCTATGATCAGCATGGTACTAGGGCTATTTGTTGATCTTTCTGTTTATGATAAATCTTTAGTAGCCATTGCAATATTTATGGTAGGTATTCCGGCCTATCTAATAATTAGTGGTCTTGGAAAAATCGATGAACATTCCATTGCTGTATTTCTAAATCAACGGGTAGAAGCCTTTAACAATAGTGCTGATATTTTAGCTGAGGATGAAAAAATACTTACTGAAAAAGAACTGGAAGTTCGAAATCAACTTCTTAAATACATAGAAGAACACCCTATTGAGACCCTTTTACCTGCGCGCCCGGTGAAGCAAGCATATGTTTTAATGCTGATCTCATTAATAATTAGTTTCGGCATCTGGTTTACCACTGGATAATCTATTTCCCTTCTTTTTGATACCTTGAGCAATGGCTGACGTTCAAAAACATCATTATTATAGCCAAAACATTCACACTGATTTACACAACATTCAAAGTATTTAAGCGTAAATTCGCCGGATGAAAAAATTCGGATCAATAATACTCTTGGCGCTTTATGCCCTTTCCTTAGTCCAGGTATTGGTCCCTGTTTTAAGTTTTCATGCTAATCATGAGTACATCAAAAATCATTTATGCCGATCATTATTTGAAGCCGGTTTAGATGATTGTGATGGGTTCTGCTTTTTGAGAAAAAATATCGACGCACATCATGGTCATGATGAGCACCATCATATGCCGGAGGCTACTCCTCCAAAAGTACCCTTTGTTTATGTTTTGACACTAATCAATGATTCTAAGCCGATTGGACCGGACTTTAAAAAAGAATTCCCGGCTTTTGATATACTTGCTGAGCGTCAATTTTTTGCAGATATAACTCCTCCTCCGCCCAGAGTCTAGTCGTTTCTCCGGACTTACAAATCCCAGTTATAAATACAGAAGTATCTGGGTGAACTATCTATATAAACAACTCAAAGAAATTTTCTAATGAAACGACTATTGGTATTCGTAGCAGTAGCTACATTTTTTATTACAGAGGTAAATGCACAGTGGAAATCGGGTAGACCGGATGGCCATGCTCCGATTCAGATAATGGGCGATCACGCTCATGGAAAAGGTGAAATCATGTTCTCTTACAGATACATGATTATGGACATGGACGGAAATGGTGACGGAACTGATGAACTTTCAAACTCGAGCTTACTTCGTCCAAATGGAGGAGATTATATGGTTGCACCGGAAGTAATGCCTATGCAAATGCATATGCTGGGTGCGATGTATGCAATTTCTGATGATCTAACCATTATGATGATGCTAAATTACATTGATAATGAAATGGATCATATCACTGCAATGGGTAATGAGTTCACTACAGCTTCATCTGGATTGGGCGACATTAAAGTATCAGGTTTATATACTTTCTTCCGGCAAGGAAATATGCAAATGCATGCAAATATTGGTCTAAGTATCCCAACAGGGACGTTAGAAGCCAGCGATGAAACACCAATGAGTGCCCCAAACGAAGCTATTCTTCCTTATCCGATGCAACTTGGTTCCGGAACTTTCGATTTTATGCCAGGAGTTACATTTTTAGCTCAAAACGAGAAAATGTCCTTCGGCTCTCAATTAAAAGGGGTTCTTCGATTAGGAGAAAATGACAGAGATTACACACTAGGTAATCGACTTAACCTAAATGGTTGGGCCGGTTATAAACTGAATAACAGTATTAGCCCAATGATAAGCTTCAATTTACATACCTGGGGTGATATTGATGGTGCAGATGTAATACATAATATGGCATTAAACAACGATGTAGTTCATACGGTTGATCCTGATTTAAAAGCAGGAACTCGATTGGATCTCGGATTTGGACTAAACTTTCAAGGTCCAGAAGGTCCGCTTCGAGGAGCTCGGTTTGGTGTAAATTATGATTTGCCAGTATATCAAAATTTAGATGGACCGCAGATGATGACTCAAGGAATTCTTACCTTTGGTCTGCAATATTCTTTATAGTGTAATCCATGAAAATAAAACTCTATGGTTTGTTGGCATTGCTCCTTTTTGGAGCCTGCCAGCGAACCGTTATTATTGACGACTTAAACGATGCCTCATTCGAGTTACTTACTCAAGATAGTGTAGCTGTAACTTTTCCCGATGACTTCAAAGGCAAATATGTAGTTATGGGCTTTATTTATACAAACTGCCCTGATATTTGTCCACTTGTAACGCAAAACATGATCAAAATTCAGGAAGAATTAGGTAATCCTGATGATGTTCAATTCCTGGGATTCAGCTTCGATCCCGCACGAGATACCCCCAGCATACTTGCAAACTATAAAGATGCTTTTGATCTTGAGACTAACTTTGATTTTCTAACAGGTGATACAACGGTTGTGTCGGCCTTGATGGACAGTTTACGAGTTCGATCACAGATTTCATTTACTACAACCACAGAAGCTGGCGAAGAACTATATTTCCTCAATCATTCTGATAAAATAATGGTGATGGACAAAGATTCTAGGGTAATCATTGAATATGGTGGAAGTCAACCAATGGTGCCAACATTAATAATCGAAGACTTTCAGAAAATAAGATGAAACAGCTAACGGTATTATCTCTTTTACTTTTTGCAATAGGAGCATGTTCACAAGAGCAGCAAACTCCCGAAACTAATAATGCTTCTGGAATCATTGAAATTGAAGATGGCTGGGTTCGTCCCGGTAATGCTGGAATGATGACCGCTGCATATTTCAATATTAATAATGGCACAAATTCAGCTGATTCATTACTAAGCGTTGAATCGAACGTTACAGATGACACTCAAATCCATGAGTCCTATGAAAAAGAAGATGGAATGATGGGAATGAGAGGAATAGGTTTAGTGCCTGTTCCTGCAAATGCTGTTACAGAACTTAAACCGGGCGGTATTCATATTATGATCATACGCCCATTTCAAGATGTGAGCCTTGGCGATAGCGTTGATTTTGAGCTTTATTTCCTGGAATCCGGATCGATGGAAATAACACTACCTGTAAAATCATCAGCAAACGAATAGAATTAAACTCATTGCTCAATACTGCTTATATATTTCAAGCTTCACTTATTTTAGTATGGTGGGTATTAATTAGCTTTAATGAGCATATTTATGAGATTTTTTCATATTCATCGATTTCAAAAGAATCTTATTTCAATCTATTAATTCCAGATATACTGTTATTAGGAATTTTGTCGATTGTTCGATCTTACAGATCAAGTAGAGATATTTCACTAATTATACTTGGAGCATTTGCATATGCGACACTTTTCTGTATAAATGCATCAATTATCGGATTGGATGGATTTATTCCAACATCAATTATGATATTCGGATTTATTTTTAACATGTTTCTTTGTTATCCGAGTTACTTCATTCGTGAATCCTCTTCAACTTCTGTCATTAGAAATGGTTTAAAAACCATGGTACAAATTGTAAGCTTCTGGTCAATATTTTTAGGAATTATACCATTTTTAATACTTCAGTCGATTGGAAAGGGAATTAATTTCACTGAAGATTGGACAGTTATTGTACTTAGTATTTCTCTTCTTATCCTATTTAGTGTATTAGGTCTATTTAGTGCTTTTCACATGGTTAAAAATGGTAGTGGAACCCCATTACCGTTAGATGCCACAAAAACTTTAGTAACAACTGGACCATATTCAGTTGTCAGAAATCCTATGGCAGTAGCAGGATTTGGGCAGATAATCAGTATCTCAATATACTTTTCTTCTATTGAAATTTTGGTTTATGCATTCATTGGTGCTTTAGGCTGGAATTATATTGTGCGTCCAATTGAAGAGAATGATTTAAAACAAAAATTCGGAAGACCATATGAAGAATACTGCAAAACGGTTAAATGTTGGGTTCCTGGAATTAAAAAAGGCTCCCTGTAGGAGCCTTTAGCGTTTATAAGAATTCGATTTTAGTGTGACGCCCACACACTTGTTGTACCATCATTGTGGATGAGTAATACATCGTAATTATCCGCTGGTCGACCAGGTGTTTCCATTCCCGGTGATCCAATTGGCATACCAGGTACTGTTAAACCAACCGCATCTGGCTTCTCTGCTAGAAGTCTCCTTACATCTTCCAGTGGAACATGTCCTTCAACTACATAGTCACCTACCATTGCTGTATGGCAGCTAGATAATTCTTGAGTAATTCCGGCTTCTTGTTTTACATCATAAAGGCTTTCGGGAACAATCTGTTCTACCGTAAACTCAGCTGTTTCCATATGATCTGCCCATTTTGCGCAGCACATACAAGTGGCATTTTTAAACATCACCACTTCGACTTTCTCGCCTGTATCAGCAATAGCAACTTGTGTGGCTTCATTATTTGGGAAAAATAGGAATGCGGCAAAAGCAATTGTAAAGACACCACCAATAATCAGAATATTTCTATTTGTCATGAATATCATTTTAAAATTCCCTTAAAAATAACAATCCATTGAATTGAAAGCATTACAACCAATTAAAAGATAAAACCATTTACATTTCTTACTTTAATCAATAACCGCATAATAATTAATTACTCTTTCATGCTTAAAAGTATATTTACGTTCGTATTGCTTCTTTTCATTTCAGCTACCAGCTCTGCATTTCAAGTAAATTCATTCAATTTAAAAGTGGGTGACTCCTATCATATTGATGAAACACAAGATGTAGTTATTGAGCAGATTGTAATGGGAGCACCAAATACTGTTAACACTTCCAATACCAGTCTTGAATTGCTGGAAGTGATTGATATCGATTCTGATGGGAATTATTCATTAAGGCTTACAACCCTTAAAAGAAGATCAGCAATTAGTGCGATGATGCAAACAGTTGTTGAAGATTCTGAAGACCCAACTGCCGGCACCGGTTTATTCGTTGCTTTAAAAAACACTAGCTTTAATTTCACTATGTCAAAAAAAGGTGAAATTCTTGACGTCTCAGGATTAGATGAACTCAGTTCTTCTTTAAGTTCGCAGTTTAGCGCTAACCCACAAGTGGTAGTACAAATTCAAACCCTTTTTAGCGAAGAATCCGTTAAATCCACCTTAGAAAGTCGGTTTACTTACTTCTCTGATTCGAATGATATGAAATGGTCAACCGAGTCAACAATGGCAATGAATGGGATGCCGGTCAATCTTATCACTGAATCATCTTACACTGATAACTATACAATTGCAGCCAATAGTAATATGACTATTAACGGTTCAATTGTACAAATGGGCACTGAAGTGAATCTAGATCTTACTGGAACCAGAAAAGCAACTTTTACACTAAATGAAGTAACTGGAGTTCCAAATAATACAGTTGTTGTCGATGATATTACAGGGAACGCTACTGCAATGGGAATGGCAATCCCAATGACTCTAACCACTGCTACAAAAACAACCTTCATTCCACAGAATTAGATTTTGAAGTTAAATTCTCATATTGCCTTAGCCGGATTTCTTCTGGCTCTGGCTGTTGGATTTGGTGCTTTTGGAGCTCATGCTTTAGAAAACATTCTTACAACCGAAAGATTGCAAACATGGGAAACGGCTGTTTTCTACCAGACCTGGAATGCACTTGGTCTTGTTTTGATAGCTTTGGTTTCAAAGATATTCCAGAAAGAATTGAAACTTGCCTCAAACTTGATTCTGCTTGGAATCTTCATCTTTTCAGGAAGTTTATATACCCTTTGTTTAACTGATATTGGACTATTTGGTGCAATCACTCCTATTGGTGGGATTTCGTTAATTGCGGGTTGGATTGTTTTTGGCTGGAAACTGGTTAAGCAAACATCCGAAAACTAAATTATTTACAATCATGAAAGCCATTTGGAATGGACAAATTATTGCCGAAAGTGACGACACCGTAATCGTCGAAAACAATCATTATTTCCCGATTGAATCAGTAAAAAAGGAATTTTTAACCGATTCATCTCTCCACACCACGTGTCCATGGAAAGGAAAAGCTAGTTATTATTCCCTATCTGTTGAAGGAGAAACCAATGAGAATGCAGCATGGTTTTACCCTGAACCTTCTGAAGCAGCAAAACCTATAAAGGGAAGAATTGCATTCTGGAAAGGAGTACAGGTTCAACCCTAAATTCACATAATCTTCATAATTGAACCCGTTAAATGTATCATTTAGCGGGTTTTTTGTTTCATCTTCACAATTTCTTCACATTTCTCCCTTTTCTTTAGAAACATTCTAAATAGACATCATCACAACATTGTTTAAGATTTTTAAGAACTCCATTATATGGAGTCTTTTTTTTGTATTTAATTCTGTAGCTATTGCTCAAGAGGGCTCCATTTCTGGGAAAGTTGTATCCCAGTCAGGTACACCAATAGAAGACGTTTCAATATTTCTCACGAATACAAAGTGGGCTTTAACTTCCGTGGATGGCACTTTCGAAATTGATGATGTTCCATTTGGTAACTACACCCTAAAAACATCAAGAGTAGGGTTTGTACCAAGAGATTTAGAAGTGGAGATTAACTCAAGTTCTAAATCTATTGAAATTACACTCGAAGAAAGAATTTATGGGGATATTCTGGCTGTGGTAACTGCTTCAAGAACAGCTCAATATCTTGAGGATGTACCCGCACCTATTGAAGTAATTTCAGAACAAGAAATTCAGTTATCCGGTGCAACAACACTCAAAGATATTTTACTCGAACAACCCGGTATCAGTCTTGCTCCAAATGAAGAGAATGCAATTCAGTTACAAGGATTCGAATCAGATTATACATTGATATTAATTGACGGCCAGCCTGTAATTGGTAGAACACGTGGTGCTCTGGACTTAAGCAGAATCAATGTTGCAAATATTCAACAAGTTGAAGTTGTGAAAGGACCTTCATCAGCATTATGGGGTAGCGATGCCCTTGCCGGTGTAATTAATATCATCACAAAAAAAAGTACTGAACCTTTAAGTGTCTCTTCTTACGCACAATATGGTAGTAGAAACAGCTATGATGCCGGTAGTTCAATTTCTTTCTTACAAAATAAATTATCCGGTTCAGTAGGATTCTCTGCTAATGGTTCTGATGGTTTTGATTTAAGTGATAGTCAGTTTGGCAATAACCAAAATCCTTTTGATGCTGTAACACTGAATTCAAAGTTTGATTACCACTTTAGTGACTTAACAACCCTTACTTTTAGTGGTCGATACTTCAGAAATAACTTTAGCGGTCCGACCTTAGCCACTGTTCAAAATCAAGTAATTGAAATTGAAGAATCGGGTTGGCAAGACGATGCATCTCTTCAGGCCAGATTAGAAACCTCTCCATTTTCGAATTTCAAAACTACATTAATCGGGTATTCAACCAGATATGAAGATCAATCTGACACAAATTTTGAAGACCCTACTGAAGATGATATTCGATTAAATAATCGTCAGGGACTGGACAGGTTTGAGCTACAAAATGATTATTCATGGAATGCATCAAACATTACGACTTTTGGTGGTGGTTCATCCTGGGAGTTTGTTCGAGCAGAACGTTATCAGGGAAAGAGAACCCAAAGTGGTAATTTTGCTTTTCTACAACATCAGTTATTTGTTGGTGATAAACTTTATTTCATAGCTGGTGCTCGTCTCGACAATCATTCATCTTACGAAAGCTATTTAAGTCCAAAACTAGCGGCCAGGTTTTCTTTAACGGATGAAATCAACTTTCGTGCTTCAGTTGGTCAAGGTTTCAAGGCACCAGATTTTAGAACACTTTACTTGAACTTTGATAATGCAGGAAGCGGATATAGAATTTTTGGCGCAGAAAATATTCTTGCTGAAATTGATGATTTTACACAACAAGGTTTATTTCAAAGATCTTTAATTGATATATCAAGACTAGGTGAATTAGAGCCGGAATATTCTACAGCATATAATCTAGGCGTAAATTTCCGATATGAGGAGCACGCTCTATCATGGACTTTAAATTTCTTTAGGAATGATGCACAAAACCTAATAGATGCCCGTGAAGTTGTTGAGTTAACAGATGGTAGTACCATATTTGGTTATCTAAACATCAACAAAGCCAGAACGGAAGGACTGGAATTTGAGACAACTTATTCCCCATTCACCAGATTTACTGCAAGTATTGGTTATCAATACTTAAATGCAGTTGAGTTGCTTACAGAAGAAAGAACCGTTATCGAAAACGGAAGAGTGGTTACCAAAGATTTTGAAACTGAAATTCCTTTACCTAAGCGCCCTAAACACTCAGGAAACTTAAAATTGTTTTATAAAGAGCCATTCTTCAATTCTGAAATTTCTCTCAGAGGAATATTAAGAGGCCAGTATTTCTTTAACGACAATAATGGCGATGGAGTGGCTAACGAAGAAGATGATGATTTTGTGGATGCACATTCAATTTGGAATCTAACAATTACGAAAAATTTGAATAGCCAACTCCGACTACAATTTGGTGTGAACAATCTTTTAAATCATACAGATGAGGAATTCTTACAGGCACAACCCGGTACAACATTTTTTAGCAGACTATTTATCGAACTCTAAAACATAACATCACAACAAACAATGAAAAATAAACTATTACTATTCATTATTAGCTCTACTCTATTATTTACTGCTTGCGACGACAGCAATAATAGCGGTCCAGATAATTTCACGGGAGAGTTTTTAACGGCAACTGATATACAAGCTGGCCAGGATGGCTTTACTTTCTTCAACTTACGTACAGGTCAAGTTGTTGCTGATTCAAATTCAACTGATTGGGATCTTGGATTTAAAGATGCTGGATTTGAAATCTTCATTATAACAAATAGTGGAACACGTGGACCAGGTGAAGGTGGCGGTATTCTACTAGATGTTGCCTATGACGACATCGCTGAAGTTCCTGCTGATGAGGACTTTGTTGTAGAATCTGCAGCTAGTTATGCGATCAATCCTGCACCAGATGGATGGTGGATTTACACTGCAACTTTCCTAGAGCCAAACCATGCCGTATTGCCTAAAACTCCACATACAATTCTAGTGCGTAATGCGGATGGTGATAGCTATGCAAAAATTGAGATTTTGAGCTACTATGAAGGAAATCCTGCTACAACAACTCCTGGATTTGCAAATCTTCAAACTCGTCCAAGCTCAGGATACTTCACTTTCAAATACGAAGTAATCGATTAATAATCGATCGAAGTTTTTTTACAAGCCCGTTTGATCTAACGGGCTTTTTTTTTGCCATTTTCTTCTTAATTTAGAAACAGTCTAAATTAAAATACTGTTTCTCATCCTAATGAATAACATCGAAGAGCTGAAATCAGCCTGGGAGAATTTAAAAGAGGAAAATCCCAAGCTGAGAATAAAAGACGCATCAGAAAAACTTGGCGTTACAGAGGTACAACTTGTCCAATGTATGGACGGTGTAACACGTCTTACAAATGACTGGCCGGGTTTATTTGCCGAAATAGAAAATCTGGGGTATGTGATGGCATTAACCAGAAATGAGTCAGTCGTTCACGAGCGCAAAGGCGAATACCATAATATATCTTTCAACGGGCATGTAGGGCTTGTTCTTGATCCAAATATTGATCTCCGAATATTCCCTGGCAGATTTGGATCTGCATTTGCCGTTCCGGTTCAAAACCCACGAGGTGAACTACTAAGTGTCCAGTTCTTTGACGCTTATGGAACTGCTGTTCATAAAATTTATGTGATGAACGAAGAAGGAAAAGTTGCCTATCAAGATCTTGTGATGAAATTTACTCATGAAAATCAGGATGAATTAATTTCAGTTAAAGAAGGATCTGCACCTGCTGATTATGAGATGACTAAAGATTTTGATTCTGATGCCTTTTTGAATGATTGGAACGAATTAAAAGATACACACGACTTTTATCCTCTAATCAGAAAACATCAGATCAGCAGAACAGATGCCCTTAGAGTAGCTGAAGGTCGCTTTACCGAAAAGGTTGATAATTCAGCTACCGAATGCATGCTTCAGAAAGCAGCTGATCAACAAGTTTCTATAATGGTTTTTGTTAGCAGCGGAGCTGTTATCCAAATTCATACCGGCGAAGTTCACAAAATCAAAAAAATGGATCAGTGGTTAAATGTGCTGGACCCTGAATTCAATCTTCATCTACGTGAAGACCATATTGCAAATAGCTGGATTGTTGAAAAGCCTACCGAAGATGGTATTGTTACATCTCTTGAAATTTTTGACGCTGAAAACAACAATATTGCAACGTTCTTCGGCGCAAGAAAACCCGGAATTCCGGAATTACAGAGCTGGCGTGATCTCATAAATGAGATTAAGAATGAGCAGGTTGCTGTATGAGGTTTCTAACTCTTCTTGGATTTATAATAGTTGCCACTCAAACATTATCAGCTCAGATAAAAGTACAAAGTGCTGATGGCAAAGAAATCATCATTAATGATGATTCAAAAATCATTACTGTTGGTGGCGCCATTACTGAGGTTGTATATGCTCTCGGTAAGTGGCAAAATGTAGTTGCTACAGATCCCTCTAGCACATTTCCACCTGAGGTCTTTCAAATGCCAAGAGTACCTTACGTAAGAAATCTTACTTCTGAGGGACTTTTATCCATGAATAGTTCTTTGATCATCGCTTCTGATGAAGCAAATCCTGCCAGTGCAATTCAACAAATTCGAGATGCCGGTACACCAATACTATTGGTGCAAAGTGAAAAATCACTCGAAGGTGTAATTAATAAAATTGAAACGATTGGAGCAGCTCTTGGTTCAGAAAATAGAGCTTCTGAACTAGTTGAAGTGAATCAAGCCAATTATCAAAAGGCTAATCAGTTACGGGAGAGCATTAAAAATAAGCCTCGAGTTATGTTTGTACTTGAGACAAGGAATGGAAGTAGCTTCATGGTGGCAGGCAAAGAGACTGGTGCCGATATCATGCTTAACCTCGCTGGTACAGAAAACGTGTTTAATTCTTTCTCTGGGTACCGTCCTGTATCGAATGAGGCTATTCTTGCGGCAAACCCTGATTATGTTTTAGTATTTGATACCCGATTTGATGGCATAAATGAAGGGCTTCAAAATACACCTGGTGTTAATCTGATTAGTGCTGTAAAAAATGAGAGAGTAATCGGTATTGATGGCAATTTTATAATGGGCTTTGGTCCACGATTCGGCGAAGCAATTCTAAGTCTTATGGAGCTTTTTCATCCGGAATTGAATACTGAGTTAGTATCCAGCAAACCTGAATGAATGTGGACTCCTGGTTAAAGCTGTATAGAAAGCCAGTTATTACGATTGTAATATTGGTGATTGCACTGATAACTGCTGCAATCATATCTATTGGCACAGGAGCTGTTTCAATACCGCCAAAAACTGTAGTTTTTATACTTCTGGATTATATTGGTCTCATTACAAATGATGACCAGATCATTCAGTATTCCGCAATTGTAGAAGGCATCAGATTACCACGTGTAATCATGGCAATTCTTGTTGGCGCGACTTTGGCAGTATCAGGAGCTGCACTACAAGGACTATTCAGAAACCCTTTAGCTGATCCAACATTGATTGGTGTTTCGAGTGGTTCAGCACTTGCTGCAGCTAGCGTTATTATCTTAGGAAGTTCTTTTCTAGCCTCCTTACCAGATCTGTTCTCCCAACTCGCTTTGCCAATTGCAGCCTTTTTTGGCGGATTACTCGCGACATGGATAGTTTATATAATCTCAACAAAAGCAGGAAGAACGAGTGTCGCTACCATGTTATTGGCAGGCATAGCGATTAATGCCCTAGCCGCAGCAGGAATAGGAATGTTGGTTTTTACAGCAGATGATCTTCAAATCCGTGATCTCACTTTTTGGACTTTAGGAAGTCTGGGCAGCTCTACCTGGAATACAGTGAACTCTTCTGTTTTTTTTCTGATGATTCCAATACTTGGACTGCCAATTTTATCAAAATCAATGAATGTGATGATGTTGGGTGAACAAGAAGCTCGGCATCTTGGGATTCACACTCAAAGAATTAAAAAGCTTGTGATTTTGATATCAGCAGTTGGAATAGGTGCAGCCGTTGCTGTGAGTGGAATTATTGGCTTTGTCGGATTAGTAGTACCGCATCTATTAAGACTTTTTATGGGACCTGACAATAGATTTCTGATTCCTGCATCAATTCTACTAGGTGCATTATTACTTCTTTCTTCAGATCTATTTGCAAGACTTATAGTAGTTCCCGCTGAGCTTCCAATTGGAATCGTTACAAGTATTATTGGAGCTCCGTTTTTCTTATGGCTATTAATGAGAAACCGAAATCTTGCCAATTATTTATGATCAAGGCTAGTAACATATCGGTACAGATTCCTTCCGGAAAGTTACTAGTTGATGATTTCTCATTATCAATAAAACCTAATCAGCTTACTGCAATTATTGGAAAAAATGGTGCCGGGAAATCAACTGCACTAAAAGCTATTTGCGGTGATGTAGAATTGAAAACTGGTACCGTTTCTCTTGATGGCAAATCATCAAAGGAAATCTCAATTCAGGAATTTGCTAAACGAAGAGCGGTAGTTCGTCAAAAATCTTCGATCGAATTTGAATTTACAGTTCGTGAAATCGTTTCTTTGGGTCGAAGTCAATATTCAGGCTTATTTACATCTGCCAAAGATCACGTGATAATAAAGCAATGCCTGCAGAAAGTTGATGCTTATCACCTCCTTGATCGAACATACACAACCTTATCAGGTGGTGAACAACAAAGGGTCCAATTCGCTAGAGCTTTGGCACAGATTTGGGAGAAAATGAATGAGAATGAACCATCTTATTTATTACTAGATGAACCACTTGCCAGTTTGGATGTAGCCCATCAACATGAAATGATGCATGTTTTAAAACAGCTTTGCGAACAAAATGTCGGTGTTCTAATCATCTTGCACGATTTAAATCTGGCAGCGCAGTACGCTGATAATGTCTTTATTCTAAAAGATGGGAAATTGATTGCAGAAGGCACCCCTTTTGATGTTTTCACTGAAGAGATAATTTTTGATGCTTTTGATCACCCTGTTAGTGTGGTTCCTCATCCAAAAATTCACTGCCCACTAATTATTGCATCAGGAAATTAATTTGCTGTCGTTATAGGAATCAGGTTAATTATAATCTTTGTCCTAAAACATCCTACCATGCGAATATTTATTCTCTTAACAATCTTGATTCTATCAACCGGCTCATTGCACGCTCAAAATGAAGTTCTTCGTGAATTGAGTTCACTTGCAGGTATTTCAGAATTTGGAATCGTGGTTAATATTGAAAAGCCAGCCGGAGTTGAAGCTGAAAATTTAAATCCCGGCCACATAAGGGAACAAATCATTGAGAATTTCGATGATTTATCCATTCGCGTGCTAGAAGACAAGACTTTAAGGCAATCTGATCAATTTCCTATTCTTCATATCCATGTTAATGTGATGAAGGCTTCTAATAACACCTATCCTTTCGCCATAGAAATGAATTTTTATCAACCAGTAAAATTAATTTTAAATCGTGACCTCCAAAGTATGGCATCAACATGGAATAAAGGTCAGGTTGGTATCGTTTCTGAAGACATGTTAACTATGATAGGAGAAGAAGCAATTTTTGCCAGTAACATTTTCAAGGAAGAATTCGTCCGAATGAACTGAATTTCAATTCAGAACAATTCAATCTCTATAACAAACTGCAGGTAATCCCATTTAAAGAATTGTTACATATTGGTTTTACTTATAGGCTTATACTGTTTGACTTGCTCAATTGAGAAAATCTAATCAATCTAAAACACATGAAACGTATCTCATTACTACTAAAAACTGTATTAATGGTTTTGGTGGCACAAACAGCTGTCGCCCAAACTACACCTGACGGGGTAATTTCCCAAATGCAGGGATTTGGTCAAGCTGTAGAAATTGCAAATGGAAACATTTTTATTGGCGAACCAAATAATGTTCATATTCCCGGAGCTGTTTACATCTTCTCTAGTGAAAACGGTGAGTGGACTCAGAAGTTTGTAATCAAAGCTGAAAATGGCGAAATAGGCGATGGCTTCGGTACAAAGCTATCAGCTAATGGCAACTTCTTAATGGTAGGTGCACCCAATGGAAACGATGGTGAAGGTGGTGCTTATATCTTTGAGGAATCAGCAGGCACATGGTCTCAGGTAGCTATGTTAACTGTCATGAGTGATTCAGCGCTTTCTTCAGTGGGACAATCAATCTCTCTTAATGATAATTATGCTTTTGTAGGTATTCCTAATCTTGGAACTGGTGCAGTTGCTGTATTCAACAACTATAACGGATCATGGACTCAAGAAGCACTTATCATGAATCCTGATACTGTAGCAACTTCATTTGGTAACTCAATTGATTTTGATGGTTCAAACTTGGTTGTTGGTACATTCGGTCCAAACTCAAGTGCAGCATATATTTTCGCTAAAGAAAATGACGAGTGGACTTCAACTGCTACTCTAACAAATAACAATTTGTCAGAACCAAGCTACTTTTCAAGACGTGTAGCAATTCATGATGGAAGAGCATTCATTGCTGCTCATCGTCAGGATGATATCGGAACTGTTTTTATCTATGAAAACACAGAAGATGGTTGGATGCCTTCAGGTAGACTTAATGCTTTTGATGGAACAAGATTCCACTCATTCGGTTATGCTCTTACAGCAACGGAAGGTGAAGTTTGGGTAGGTGCAATTAGTGATGGCGCAGGTAGTGGAGCTATTTATAGATTTATGATGAATGATGACGGCTCTATCGCTTCATCATCAAAAATTTCTGATGTTGGTCAATCGCAAGGTGATCTTTTAGGTGGTTCTCTTGCAATTGATGGTAGTGTAGCTGTTTCAGGGATGACTGGTGCAGATTTTGGTGCCGGTACTGCCGCAATTTTATCTCAAGACGATAATGGTGAATGGACTTCAAGTAAAATCGTACTAAGTGATAAAGTTGAACTACTACAACCAATTACTAATGGAAGAATCGATTGCGAAGCTGGTGCAGCAAGTCTATTTGGTTGTGATAAAGTGAACTTGATTTCGTTTTTACCAAATAATGATTTAGGTGCTGATCGTGGTGTTCAGTTGAATGATATTTGGGGTTGGACAGATCCCGAAACAGGTAAAGAATATGCTTTAGTTGGTCGTACTGAGGGAACATCATTTGTTGATCTAAGTGATCCATCAAATCCTGTTTATGTTGCGAATTTACCAATGACTGAAGGTTCAAGACCAAATGTTTGGAGAGATATCAAAGTATATGAAAATCACGCCTATATTGTAGCCGATGGTGCTGGTGAACACGGAATGCAAGTGGTTGATCTAACTCGTTTACGTGAGTTTGATGGTGAGCCACTACAATTAGACATGGATGCTCATTATGATAATATCCATAGTGCACACAATGTTGTAATCAATGAAGAAACAGGTTTTGCTTACATCGTTGGAAGTAGCGGTGGTGGTATGAGCTGTGGTGGTGGTCTACATATGGTAGATATTAGCGAGCCTAAAAATCCTACTTTCGTTGGATGTTTTGCTGATCCATCAACTGGTAGAAGTGGTACCGGTTACTCTCACGATGCACAGTGTGTAATTTATGACGGACCTGATACTGAGCATAAAGGAAAAGAAATTTGTGTTGGTTCAAATGAAACTGCAATTAGTGTCGCAGATGTAACTGATAAGGAGAATCCAATTGCATTATCAACCGGTTCATACCCTGATTATGGTTATGTACACCAGGGTTGGTTTGATGAAGACCATACGTACTTCTATCAGAATGACGAGCTTGACGAATTAATGGGAACAGTTGATGAAACCAGAACCATTGTTTGGGACTTATCTGATTTAGATGATCCACAAGTATTAACTCAATACTTCAATAAAAATGCTTCATCTGATCATAACTTATATATCAGAGATAATCTAATGTATCAATCAAACTACGTGAGTGGTTTACAGGTAATCGATATTTCTGATCCGGCAAATCCGGAAAGAGTTGGTTTCTTCGATACTTTCCCATTTGCTGAAGATGCAGCAGGTTTCGATGGAACCTGGAGTAACTACCCATATTTCGCAAGTGGTGTGGTTATTATGACTAGCGGTACTGAAGGTCTATTTATCCTTGAAACAAGTCCGCAATTAATCAACAGATAATTATTTTTTGACCGTATTACTCTCGTTTTTGTAACAGTGTAATACGGTCATTTTTGTATCTATTTCTTAACCATATTTGTCATGAGAATCTTTCAGTTTTTATCCATTTTCTGTGTAGCTATTCTATTTGGCTCCACTCAATTAGTAGGTCAGGAATTTGTATATGTTTGCAACCAGAATTCGGCGTCAATAACCGTAATTAATGTTGAAACACTTGAAATTGAAGAAACCATAGATCTTCAAGAACTTGGCTTTTCTTCTAATGCTAAGCCACATCACGCTGCAGTTGAACCGGATGGATCTTTCTGGTATGTGACTTTAATTGGTGAAAATCGCGTACTTAAATTTAATACCAGTAATGAGCTTGTTGGATACACCGAAATGGAAGTTCCGGGACTCATATCATTACATGCTACAGAAGATATAATGTACGTAGGCAGATCTATGAGCGCGGTTAATCCCCCTCAAAGTTTTGGCGTTATCTCACGATCTGATATGTCACTAAATGATGAAATTGATCTTCTATTCTCAAGGCCACATGCAATTGCCAGTTTAACGGAAGATGAGCACGTTTTTGTAGCAAGTTTATCATCAAACCAAATTCTTACAATGAATACTGAATCCGGTGATGCTGATGTAGTATCCATGGATGGTATGAATCATATGTTTATCAACTTTGCGATTTCACCGGATGAAAATACATTGGTTGGTACTACACAGATGACTGGGAAAATGATGGTATTTGATATATCTGATCCATTAAATCTCGAGCTGACAAAAACACTAGATGTAAATGCTCAACCATGGCACCCTGTTTATTCTGATGATGGCAAATTCGTTTATTTTGGCAATAAACAAGCTAATTCGATTACAGCCATTAATATGGAAACTCAAACTGTTGAGTCAGTAATTGAAGGTGAGGGACTAGCACAACCGCATGGTGCCGTTTTAAGTAGTGATAATCGATATCTGTTTGTTACTAACAACAATATGAAAATGAGCGATATGCACTCTGGTCATTCAAACATGGACATGATGAAAAAAGGATCTGTTGCAATCATTGATACAGAAACCTTCGAAATTGTCAAAATGATCGAAGTTGGTATGAATCCAACAGGTATTGGAGCCAGATAAAAATTGAAATGTTTAGAGAGTCACTAAAGTATTTATTACCCCTATTTAGTTTAGTAATTGTAGTAGGTTGTGCTCCATCAGTTACTACAAATTCGACTAGTAGAACCAGTGACTCTTATAACAGAGTGATCAATCCATTTCCTGTTTTTGATAAAAAGAACAATCAGATTGATCTTCCTTTTTTAGGTGGCTTAAACACCCCAAGGCCACAGTTTGTCGATATTGATGGTGATAATGATCCTGATTTATTCGTCCAGGAACATACTGATGAACTAATGTTCTTTGAACATGTAAAAGTTGACGGTGAATCATCCCTGCAATGGAAAACAGACACTTATAAAGATCTCAAAATTGGGGAATGGTTCCGATTTGTTGATATGGATCAAGATGGTGATTTCGATTTATTGACCGAATTACCATTCAGTTATATCAGCTATTATCAAAATATTGGCTCTTCTACTAATCCTACGTTCATTCTCGCTGCTGACTCATTGAAAGACGCTGATGGAGTGCCCATTTACTCTGACCGACAAAACATCCCAAATGTCACAGACATCGATTCAGATGGTGCACCTGATTTATTTATTGGTAGTCTTGAGGGAACTGTGACACGCTATGAATCCATAGGAAAAGATGAAAATGGAATTCCCAGATTTCAATTCGTGACTGATCGATTTGAAGACATTGAAATTGTAACCAAATTTGGAACACTTCACGGCGCCAATACCATGACATTCATGGATATTGATTCTGATGGTGATCAGGATATATTCTGGGGTGATTTTTTTGAACCAAGTGTACTACTATTAGAGAATCAAGGAACTCCTTCTAGTCCAAACTTCCGCGTTGTTCCTCAACCTTTCCCACCTAACGATCCGGTACAAAGTAGTGGCTATAATGCACCGGCTCTTATCGATTGGGGGGCTGATGGAGATTCTGACCTTTTCTTAGGTGTTCTTGGAGGTGCTTATAATGCAAATCTCACAACTGCAGCTAATTTCTATTTCTATGAGCAGGATCAGGGTGATTTTTCTTTAGTAACACAGCAATTCTTAAAAACAATAGATGTTGGCGAAGAAAGTATTGCCACTGCAGGAGACTATGATGGTGATGGCGACTTAGACTTATTTGTATCTAACAAAATCGACGCAAATAACCTGAAATCTGCTGCTGTATATCAATTTGAAAACCGAGGTACTCCAAGAAAACCAGAATTCCATAACATAGGAATAATGAATCTGCCAGCGGCTTTCCATTACGCCCCGGAGTTTGCTGATCTAAATGACGATGGTTTAGATGATCTGCTCTTGGGAAACTGGAACGGTGAAGTTGCATATTATACTAATACGGGATGTGAGTTCGGGCTTGAACAAGAGGTACTTGTTGATTTACCAAGAGGTAGCTATTCAACACCAAGAGCGGTAGATATTGATGCTGATGGAGATTTTGACATTGTTCTGGGATCATCAGGGGGTAAACTTTACTTATTTGAAAATGTGGGATCAAAATCGAATCCATCGTTCGAATTAGTTGAAGATGCATTTGAGGGGATTAAATCAAGACATAGAAGCGCACCATCTTTTACTGATTTAGATGGAGATGGTGATTATGATTTATTGATCGGTAGTAAAATTGAAGGAATTCTATATTTCGAAAATGTCGGGTCAGCAGAAAACGCTTCATTTATTCCATCAGAACTGCCGTTTACTGTTGCAACATCGCTAATGAGCAATCCTTTAGCCGTAGACTTAGATGGCGATTCAATAGATGAAATTCTAATTGGTGGTAGAAGTGGTGGTCTACTTTATTATCAAAAGTAAACTAGCTACCAAATGAATATTGAACAATACCGCGACTTCTGCCTTTCCTTTCCAATGGTAACAGAAAGTTTTCCATTTGATGAAAAGGTTCTCGTATTCAAAGTAGCGAATAAAATGTTTGCCTTGGCTGATGTTGAGGAATTCGAATACATCAATTTAAAATGTGATCCTGAACGTGCAGTGATACTTCGAGAAGAATTTGAAGAAGTAAAACCAGGCTATCATATGTCAAAAAAGCACTGGAATTCCGTTTATGTTACGGGCCTGCTTGAAGATGATTTTATCGAAGAATTAATCATTCATTCTTACGATCTAATTGTATCCAGATTACCTAAAAAAACTCAATCTGAGATCAATCAGCTTCGGGTTTAGCTATTACTTTATTCTTTGACGTTCTAAATCTTCCAAATGACTTTTTAGCAAACCAAAGAAAAAACTTTTGTTGTCCAAATACTGTCCCAAAAAATAGTAGCAGCACATAATAGGTAGGCAAAATAGTAACCAACCATATTGGAATACGAATATACCAGGCCCAATCTGGTGAAATCCCTAGAAAACTATAAATTATTTCTTTAGCATAAAGAACCGAAAAACCAGTTATAGCAAAAACTATAAATATTATTATAATCTGATTATTACTTTCGATATTCCAACGTTGTTTTAATTTATCAAGCACGCTAATGAATTGAGAAATATTAAATTATGAAAAACGGTTTTTTTTAGCTCAAGTGAACACAACAGTTTATAGCGTTAAATATAGGTACAATTAAAGAAGATTGTTGAGATTGGTTGCAATTACTAATCCTTGCAATTAGTTTAGGAATAATCGGAAGGATACAATAATAATTACTGGCTGTATAGCATGCGAAGTTACTTGATGGAGTCGGTTGGTACGATGTTGCTGGTTTTAACCTACGGTCTAACCAGTGAACCACTTGCGCTAGGTTTAGTTCTGGCTGCACTAATTTATGGTGGTATGAAAGTATCCGGAGCCCATTTCAATCCCGCTGTTTCTTTCGCGTATTACATCAAAAGAGAAATTAGTTTTAAGACTTTTTCAGCATATACAATAAGTCAGATTCTGGGTGCTTTCGCCGCTTCAGGGATTCTATTAATGATAACAAATTCCGTTTTCTATGCTGAACCACCAACCGCTACTACATTTTCCCAGCAAGTTACTGTAGAGATATTCATTTCATTTTTATTAGTCTTTGCTTATTTGAACTTGATAACAAAGAACACTAGCAGTTCTTTTAAGATAAACGGACTTGGTGTAGGTTTAACACTTTCAGCTGGTATAATGATTGGTAAAGATATTTCGGGTGCATTTCTTAACCCTGCACTATCACTAGGTTCTTCTGCTGTAGATTTCTTGGCTGTTTCAGGTAATTCCTTTGTAAATATCCCACTTTATACGATTGCACCACTAGCAGGAGCATCTCTTGCAGCATTTCTAAACTGGTATATTAACGATTGATATTTATCCTTTACACAAGAGATAGTTGGAAATAAAATCTACTTCCTTTACTAGGTTTACTTTCTACAAGTATTTCTGATTGATGTGCGGTAAGAATACCTTTTACTACAGCTAATCCTAAGCCTGTTCCACCTTTATCTCTTGAGCGAGCTTTGTCCGTGCGATAAAACCGATCAAATAATCGATCTAAATGTTCAGCGCCGATTCCAATACCACTATCTTTAACTGACACTTCAACTAGACCATCTTTATGTGTCGTTTTTACAACGATCGATCCACTATTCGTGTATTTGATCGCATTTGATACCAGATTATCTATCACTTGTTCAAGCTTGTCGATATCACCAAAAACAGTGCTTTCTTTTGAATTGGTAAAAGTAAGCTCTATCCCCTTTTCACTAGCTATGGGAGCGTACGTTTTCACTACTTCTCCTATCATTTTTTCCAACACAAATTCACTTTTATTGATATAGCTTTCATCCATATCATAACGCTGAAGCGACTTTATATCCTGAAATAGCCTTACTACTCTATCTATCTGCTTTTGAGCTGTATTTAAATACTGTGACTTCTTTTCCTCACTCAATCCCTCCAATTGAAGCATCTCCATTGCACCTGAAATTGTATGAAGAGGGTTCCGCACTTCATGGGCAATATCAGCAAAGAATTGATTTTGCTTTTCGTTTAATGATTTCTGCTGATCATATTCATCTTTAAGTTTGCCAGCCATTTGATTGAGTGATTTGGCCAGTGATCCAAACTCGTCTTTTCTTGAAATATCTAATTCACGATCAAGATTTCCACGTGCAACGTCTAATGCAGCTTCCTCTAACTGTTTGATTGGTTTACCCAGATAACGTGCAAAATAAATGCTAACTATCACAACAACCAGGATGGAACTAATCATAGCTCCATATATCAAATGACGAATTGAGGCCGCCGCTGCATAAAGCTCTTTTTTATTCTTTGCGATTCTGAGATAACGAACTTCTGTTATATCACGACCAATTCGATGAAACGAAAATACATCCTCTAAATCATCTTCATTAACAATAACCTGAGAAGTATTTATTAATTGTTCTTGTAAGGTTTGATTTAGAAATGCTCTGGAATCCATGAATTCCGGAGCATCGATAGGTGCATTTACAAGCACTGTTCCGGATGAGTCGAAAAGTGCAATACTATACCCTGTAAGATCTGCTGTAAATGTAGTTTTAATGAATAAATCTGCAAATTCATCTTGTTCTTCGAGTGATTCTGCGAATGTGAGTGCGTCTAACTCAAACTTAGTTATTGCCTCATCTAACAGAAAAGATCTTATACTCAGTATTGCGTAAGCACTTATCACAATTACACCAATTGAAAGTAGTGTGATGTAAGTGATTGCTAATTTAGCCTGAATGTTCACGAATTAATGTATTCCCGATTAAATCCGTAACCAACGCCGCGATAGGTTTTAATTAACTTACCGCTATCCTTCATCTTAATTCGGAGATTTTTGATATGAACATCAACTGTTCGGTCGAAAATATATTTTTCCTCGTCTGTTATGTGTTCCAGGATTTCTTGACGACCGTATACCAACTTTGGATGCTTAAAGAACAATTCAGCAATTACATACTCAGTATGTGTTAAATCCACTTGCTGATCGTGTATATACATCACTTTAGCATCAGTATCTAAATAAACAGACTCATAACGTAGCCATTGTGACTTTTCCGGACTTTGTCGACGAAGTCTACTTTCAACGTGGGCTTTAATCAGATTTAAACTCGCAGGTTTTTTTATATAATCATCTCCACCCAGTTCCAATCCTTCAATCTCATCTTTTTCTTCATCACGAGCGGTAAGAAATAAAACAGGAACTTCATTTATAACCGGATGCTTTCTTATGTATTTACAAACTTCTTTTCCATCCATGTGCGGAACCATGATATCCAGAATTGCCAATTCTAGTTCGTTCGCATGACGATTTATGATATCCAATGCCTCCTTGCCATCTTTAGCCCAATGCACGGTATAGCTATTGATTTCCAAAAAGTTAGCGAGCATTTCCCCTGATTCAATTTCGTCCTCTAGCAGTAAAATAGTATGATGAGTGTTCACGTCTATAAAAATGATTAAGTTCAGCCAAAATTTATCAGAATGAGCTATAAAAATAAAACGGTTTGGATCACCGGTGCTTCATCCGGAATTGGTGAAGCTTTTGCCAGAGCTTTTAATAAAGAGGGCGCTAATTTAATTCTATCATCCAGGCGAAAAGAGGAGCTAGAACGTGTAAAAAGTGAGTTAGGAGATGGAGACAATATTGCCATACTGACTTTAGATTTGGCAAATCCAGATGAGCTTGAATCTAAGTCTGATGAAGCTCTTACGTTTTTTAACGGTATTGATGTGCTTGTTAATAACGGCGGTGTGAGTCAACGTTCTCTTTTTGCTGAAACAGATTTAGATACTATTCGCCGTTTGATGGAGATCAATTTCTTTGGTTCTGTAGCATTAACGAGATTTGTGTTGCCACATATGATGAAAAAGAAATCGGGACATATAATTGTGACCAGCAGCGTGGCAGGTAAATTTGGTACTAAGTTTCGTTCAGGGTATGCAGCAAGTAAGCATGCTTTACAAGGAATCTTTGATTGCATACGCCAAGAGATGTATGAATATAACGTGGATGTAACGATGGTTTGTCCAGGACCAATAAAAACGAAAATTACACAGAATTCTCTTACTGCTGATGGAAGCTCTTTTGGTAAAATGGGTGATCTTCATACAGGTGCAATGGATGCCGATGAAATGGTTCACAGAATTTGGTCTGGGATCAAATCCCGTAAAGAAGAGATATATATTTCAAGTCCTAAAGAAAGACTCGCTCTTATCGTTAAGCGTATTTCACCAAAATTATTGAATAAAATTCTAAAGAACAGTAAAGTCGTTTGATGAAATATATACTTTTAGCTTTTACTCTAATCTTTGTTTTCAATTCAAAAAGCTACTCTCAGATTATTGATAGTACTGAAGCGGCCTATTATGAAAGAATGCAAGCAATGGAAGACTCATTATATCAGGACTTTCAATCAAAATTAGACACGATACCTAGATTTAAGATTAAACCTGCAGGTTGGGCAGGATTCAATTCACCACAACGATATGGTGGTGAAGGCTTCTTACATTTCGGAAAGTTTGCAGAGAACACTGAATTCATGGGAAAGTATTCGAGCTCTTACAACGGTGTGAGAATAGGAGGTGGCCTCTATCGTGGAGGTTATAGATATACGGTTGGATACTTCAAATATGATAGTTTTATAGGCTTTGCAGGTTATAGTGTAAATCTGACCTATTTAAATAACAATTCGTTTGCAAGAGTGAGGAAAGGCTCCGAAATGATCGGTCTACAGGCTGAGTTTACCGTGTTATTTCAGGTGCGAGTTGGTGTATTTAAAGATTTAAATGATGATACAATTATCCCGACTTTCGGCTTTGGGATTCCAATTGGTCCAAAAATGTATGATTATTAACGAGTTGTATATCTCCTCAAAACGGACTCAGAATAGTCACGCGTCTAAAGCGCTATTTCTCTTTTTATTCGCATTTTGTCTTAATGAATCAATTTTCGCGCAGATAAATGAAGAAGATTTAGTAACTCGATCTGATTCAATTTATTGGGGAGGTGAAGTACCTGAAAAAAAATCCTATTTCAGTATAAAACCTGGTGGATTTATCGGTTTTAGCTCACCACAAAAATATGGCGTCGAAGCCAGGTTGTTTTTAGGTAAGTTTATTGAGCATCCATTTCATGAAAGGAAAACCTTTAATACATATGACGGACTTGAATTAAGTGGTGGGATATATCGTGGCGGCTATCGATACAGTATTGGCTACTTCTCTTCACAAAATTTTATTGCTAGCCCTGGATATGCAATTTTGATCAGCTATATGAATAACAATTCATTTGCTCGTGTTAGAAAAGGATCTGAATTATTTGGACTGCACGCCGAATTTAATGTGGTATTTCAAATACGAGCCGGGATTTACAAAGACCTGAATGAAAATAAAATAATCCCCTCATTTGGCTTTGGGATCCCAATTGGACCTAATATGTATCCGAAATAGATTAGCCTAATCTTCTGCGTTTGTTCAAATACGCTAGTAAAGCTGAATCAAACTGACTTTCTGTGTCGATTTCTTCAAAGTCGATTTCAAATTCGCTACAAGCCATTTGAAATGCATGGGTGTATTCTTCCACTTTAGCCTGATAATCATCTCGAACTTGCGAAGTCATAACTTCTATTTCAGCACCGGTTTCTAAATCTTCAAAAACCATTCTATCATTACTGAATGCCAGTTGCCTTTCGCTACGATGTTCAAGCACGTTAAACAAAAGTACTTCATGTTTTCGATGGCGAAGATGTTTCAATGCCGAAATCAATGCTTCTTGTTCATCAACATTCTCAAAGAGATCGGTAATAATAATCACCAGACTTCTATGACTTAATCGCTTTGCTACTTCGTGGATTGCTTGTGCTGATGCCGTTCTTCGCTGACTATTCTCCTTTCTTTCTTCGCTGATGAGCTCTCTTTCTAATTGAGTATAAACCTGTCTTAAATGCGCATATGTACTTTTTGCCGGTATAAATGTCTCAATTTCCGAATTGAAAGGAATCAACCCAGAAGCATCGCGTTGACGATGCATTAAATACATTAGTGATGCAGCAAAATGAATTCCATATCTAAGTTTAGACCATTCACCAAAATGCTTAAACATCATGGACGAGGAGGTATCCAGCATAACATAACTACGAAGATTAGTTTCCTCTTCATACTGCTTTACATAAAAACGCTCTTTCTTACCGTAGGCTTTCCAGTCGATATGCTTGAAATCATCCCCTGGATTGTATGGGCGATGCTCTGCGAATTCAACCGAAAACCCATGATATGGGCTACGATGAAGTCCTGAGATAAATCCTTCGATTATTTTCTTGGCTCTTAACTCAATTGAGGCAAGCTTGGAGAGTATTTCGGGCTGTAAAATCATGACATATGTTACTACAATTTTTAAGGAATCAGAATTTCTTTTAATTGGAAGCGCTTCTTCTCTATAACATTGAAAAACCTTCACATAATATTCTTATTGCCCTCTTAATCTTCGGTTGAAATTAAAAACCTGTTCCGAATAAAGAAGAAGATCTAGAGGTAAATCATGAAAACTTGGCTTTTTCGGGTGTCTTTATTTTTAGTGCTGATTGTTTTTTCTCCTTTCCTCACTTACTCGCAAAGTACAAATCAGGAACCTATCCGAATAACCGTAAGTCCGGAAAAAGGGGTGCATTTTGAAAGTGCTGATGGATTTATGGAATTTCGGGTAGGTTTCCGTTTACAACAACAGATTGCACTTACTCAAATTGTAAGTGAACAGGATATTTTACAAGGCGAATACTTAATTCGTAGAGAACGGGCTTTATTTCGCGGATTCTTATTTCACAATAAACTCGATTACTTTGTTCAAATTGGTATGGATCGAGGAAAAGTTGAGCTGCTAAATGCAGAGTATCGCTGGAAACCTGATGCTTATACCCAAATTTCTTTTGGCCAATTTTTCCCTCCTACATTTCGACAATTCCAGACCATTTCGCAAAACCTTCAAATGGTTGATCGCTCAAACGTAAGTAGATTCTTTTTTACAGATTATGATTTAGGAATCAGAGTTCGAAGAACATTACCGGTAACTGAAAATTTCCAATTTAAAGTATCCAGTGCTCTAACTCATGGTGAAGGAAAAAACCTGGCAACAGCGCCGGGTGGTTGGGCTTATATGGGCCGATTTGAAATTCTTCCATTTGGAGCATTTGAAAAAAATGGAGATTACTTTGAAAGCGATTTGGTAAGAGAAAAAAAACCAAAACTATCCATAGGTAGCGGATTTTATCTAAATCATGATGCATACACTAAATATGGTGATGAGGCTTGGAATGGTCATGATGATGATATTATCGACTCCTATGCTGACATCATATTTAAATACAATGGATTCTCGTTTCTTGCAGAGTATATCCATCGTGATGTTGATAATGAATTAATGTTGCTGGATGGAAATCTTTATTCATCAGAGAAAATCAGTGGTGAAGGACTTTATGTTCAAACTGGAAAGTTTGTTTCAGAACATGTTGAGCTAACATCGAGGTTTAGTTACTTGAATCCTGACGATATTCATCATACCCAGCTTGGAAAATTTACAGATCAAAAGAAATTTGCATTGGGATTTAATTACTTTTTCCTCGGTCATTCACTAAAACTACAATCACAAATCGGGTACGCTTCAGAGCAATTTGCAGAGATAAAAACATGCAATTACTTTGAGTTTCTCACTCAATTCACCATCAGTTTTTAATAAACTATCATCATGAAATTAAACAGGAAACAGCTCTTTGGACTAATATTTGGTGTCATAGGGTTGATCATTCCTTTCTTCTTAAGTATTGAAGGATTATCTCACGCGGGTCATGTGGCGCTTGGAGTTTTCTTTCTGGCCGCAGCATTCTGGATGTTCGAGCCATTTCCCATTTATGCAACCTCAGTACTTGTAATCTTCCTTCAAATTCTTCTTCTAAGTAAAGAGGGTTTTCTATTTCAGGAAACAACAACAGTTTACAATCCTGACTCCTACACAGCATTCATAGGTACATTAGCAAGTCCTATCATTATTCTCTTTTTAGGTGGATTTGTACTTGCTGATGCAGCTGTAAAATATAATCTCGATCGAAATCTTACCAGAATTCTTCTCTCTCCTTTTGGATCAAAACCGTCTTACATTCTTCTCGGTTTAATGGTTGTAACCGCTCTACTTTCAGCATTTATGAGTAACACTGCCACAACTGCCATGATGATGACGGTAATTCTACCCATTATGGCAAGACTAGGTAAGGCAGATCCGCTTCGAATTGGGCTGGCTTTAAGTATTCCATTTGCAGCAAATATCGGTGGTATAACAACTCCAATAGGCACGCCTCCAAACGCAGTTGTAATCGGAGCATTATCTCAACAGGGTATTAATATTCCCTTTGGTGAATGGATGATTCTTGCTACACCTTTAGTAGTAATCGCTCTTTTATTCGCATGGTTTTTGATCTTGAAGATGTTCAAACCGGAAGCCTCAGATATTTCCATAGATATGTCCGGTACCTTCAATACTTCTAAGAACGCTATTATTCTTTATGTAGCGTTTGGTCTAACCGTTTTGTTTTGGGTTACTGAAAGTTTCCATGGTGTTAAAAGTGCCATCATCGCTCTTATCCCTGTCGTATTCCTAACATTAACTGGAGTAGTCACAAAAGAAGACATCAGAAAATTGCCATGGGAAGTTTTATGGTTAGTTGCGGGTGGTATTTCATTAGGTATTTCAATGAAAAGTACCGGCCTTGCGGAATGGATTGTTGGAAGTATTGAATGGAGTAGTTTTGGTACCATAAGCTTACTCATTGTATTTGCTGTTGTAGCTGTATTAATGTCTAATTTCTTATCAAATACAGTTACAGCAACCTTACTTATTCCATTGGCTGTGAGTTTAGCAACTTCAGGTATTGCCGGTGATGGCTTTAATCTTGTAATTGTGAGTTTGGTAATTGGTGTAAGTGCCAGTATGGCGATGATGCTACCAATTTCAACTCCTCCTAATGCGATTGCAATGAGTACCGGTACTATTCAAACATCTAACATGGCGAAAGCCGGTATATCAATTGGAATTTTTGGAATTATATTGGTTGTACTATATGCCTTGTTCTACTGGCCAATCATGTTAAATTAATATTATTATGGATCATCAAATATATATTCTTGTAGTTGAAGACGAACTTGAGGTGATGGATGCCTTAGTAAATGACCTTGAGCGATTCGAAGAGTATTTTCCGGTAGAATCTGCAAACTCAGCGGAGGAAGCAAGAGCTGTTGTGAATGAGATTTATGACGCCGGAAATGAAGTCGGTTTAATTCTTTGCGATCATGTAATGCCCGGTCAAAATGGTGTAGACTTTCTAATCGATTTGGAAAAAAGCCTGGATAAACATTCAGCAAAAAAAGTGCTGGTTACTGGTCAGGCTGGGCTAGATGACACAATTCAGGCAATTAATAAGGCGAGTCTGGATCATTACATTGCCAAACCATGGACTAAAGATTTACTAGAAGAAGTTGTTATCGGTCAACTCACCAATTATGTGATAGAGCGACGTTATAACCCCATGAAATTTATGATGATTTTAGACAGTGTTCGACTTTCGGAACACATGAGAACGAATCATATGACTGATCATTAATTAAGTGCCAAAAGGATTTAAAAATAGAAAAGAGATTCTCCAGTTCATCAAAGAAGGCGTTGATGGATCAAAGGAGCTACAAGGTCTATTAAGTACTTTCAAGCAGGGCGAAATTCTTTTTAAACAAGGCGATCCTATTTCTCATTTGTATCTACTCATCGAAGGGAGAGTCAATCTGAGTCACCAGAGAGAAGATGGTTCTTCATTAGAATTGATCACACTATCTCCCGGACATTTTGTTGGATTAGTTGCCTACACAACGGGGAACAATTCGCTTACAACATGTGTGACTATTGAAGAGACAACTGCGCTCTGTATCAATCAGGATGAATTTGATCAAACATTGCTGGAGAACCCAAAGCTACAGGTTCCTATTCAACAGTTGATGTTGAGCAACATGTCGGATCGATTCATGAAGAACGTATCTCTTGAGGCTAAGATGAATTCCCTCAATTTAAAGCTTGAGGAAGAAGGTCTTCTTCTTAAGGAAGCTTATGAGCGGTTGGAGAATTCGCATCAAAAACTGGTTGCACAAGAGAAAATGGCAACTTTGGGGGAATTAGTTGCCGGTTTCGCGCACGAAGTTAATAATCCAGCTGCTGCTTTACTGCGATCCTCGGAAATGTTGAAAGAGAATTTCATGGATTCTCAAAAACCAACAGCAACAACTGAGGTTTTCAATTTAGGTTTAGAATCCAAACCATTGAGCAGTTCTGATATTCGAACAAGAATGCAAATGATCCAGAAAGAATATCCATGGGTTAAGGAGCGATCTTTGGTTCGGAAACTAGCACAAATGCCTGACGAAGCACTGAAAATTGTTAAGAAGAAGAAAAAGAAAATCCCGGTAGAAGTTTTAATTCAACAATTCGAAGCAGGAAAGTTTATTCATAATATTCAGGTTGCCAGTGAACGAATTGCAAATCTTGTAAAGAGTCTGAAAAGCTATAGCAGACAAGACAGAAACCAGCTGGATATGATTGATATCCGCGATGGTATAAACGACACGATATTGATTCTTTCGAACCGATTGAAATACCTGAATCTTGATTTGGAATTGCTCGAAATTCCTTTGACTTGCGGTAAAATGGGTGAACTCAATCAGGTCTGGACTAACATCTTAGTAAACGCTTGCGATGTTTTGAAGGATGGAGGAGCACTTAAAATCAAAACCTGGTCGGAAGGTGAATTCAAAATAATTGTCGAAATCAGTGATAACGGCCCGGGAATTCCAGAAGATGTCTTGCCAAAAATATTCGAGCCTAATTTTACAACAAAGAATCAGGGAGCCAAATTTGGGCTTGGACTAGGTCTTGCCATATCAAACGAGATTGTTCGTCAGCATGGTGGGTTTATAAAAGCATCGAATAATGAAAATGGTGGAGCTAATTTCCAGATTATACTACCGGTAAAGGAATGCTAAGCTAACGCTTGTTCTAAGTCTGCTATAAGATCTTTTACATGCTCCAGCCCTACACTAAATCTGATTAGATTTTCAGGTGTAGTTGACGTTTCACTTTCACTAGATCGGCGATGCTCCCATAAACTTTCAATTCCGCCTAAACTAGTTGCTCTACGAATAATATTCGATTTTCCCACAACTTGAAGTGTTCTCTCTGCATCTCCATCGACTAAAAAAGAAATCATCCCTCCAAAACCCTTCATTTGAGCTGAGGCTATTTCATGATCTTTATGATCTGATAATCCAGGATAATTCACCTTTAAAACATTTGGATGCTGTTCAAGGAATTGAGCTACTTCCCAGGCATTCTGATTATGAACTCTCATTCGATGCGGGAAACTTCGGATACTTCGAGTAAGTAACCAACAGTCAAAGGGAGAAGGAACTGAGCCCTGCTTTCGTTGGATATTTCGAATCGCTTCAAATTTTTCATCTGCTTTTGCTGCAATAATTGCTCCGCCGATTATATCAGAATGTCCACCTAAAAATTTACTAGTTGAGTGCATTACAAAGTCTGCTCCATACTCAATAGGGTTTGTATTGTATGGCGTGGAAAATGTGTTATCAACACAAACCATTACTCCTTTCTGATGTGCAACATGAATGGTTTTTTCTAAATCAGTAATCAGCATTAAAGGATTGGAAGGTGTTTCCAATAAAGCCAATTTAGTTTTTGATTGAATTGAATTAGCAAAAACTTCCAGGTCCGTGGTATCTACACTCGAATACTCTATTCCCCATCGATCGGCAAAGTTTTCAAGTATTGCTCTAGATCCATGGTATAAATCATCCGGAATGATAATGTGTGAACCTTTTGGAACACTCAAAAAGATCGCAGTGATAGCTGCAACACCTGATGAAAAAGTGGCACTTTCTTCGCCACCTTCTAATTCAGATAATAATTTTTCTAGTTGAAGGCGATTTGGGTTTTCATATCGAGAGTAAATGAAATCGCCTTCCTGATAACCCTTTAAATCATGCTCATAGGTTGTAGATGGTTCCATTGGAGCTGCAATTGCTCTACTTCCGGACCAATGCCCTGATCCTGAATGAATTGCGATAGTCTCGATACTCTTTTTACCCATTTATACCTCTATCTTTTTGATGGCTTCAATTCTTTTTAAAACTGGTGGATGAGAATAATTCAAAAACACATACCAGGGATGAGGAGTTAAATTAGACAAATTGTCTTTCGATAATTTCTTCAAAGTAGAAATCATATCAGTTTGATTTCCTGTTGTCTCAACTGCGTATGCATCTGCTTCAAACTCATGTTTACGTGATGACATTTGCATAAAAACTGATAAGATCATTTCGATAGGTGCATACAACATTCCGAAAAAGACCAGACCGGAATAGACTGTCATTCTATCCATGTAAAATGCATCAAATAATGCCTGTTCTTTTAAGAATATGGATAACAGGAAAAACAATACCGCTGAATGGAGAATACTAACAACCATTCCTTTAATGATATGTTTCTTCTTGTAATGACCGATTTCATGTGCTAAGACAGCTACTAATTCTTTTACTGTGTGATTATTGATTAAAGTATCATAAAGCGCTACACGCTTATTTTTACCGAAACCAGTGAAAAATGCGTTTGATTTACTTGATCGCTTAGACCCATCGATCACAAATAAGCCCTTAAGAGAGAAATCAACCTTTTTGGTGTAATTTTCGATTTCTGTCTTTAACTCACCTTCTTCAATTGGCGTGAATTTGTTGAATAACGGCATTATCCAGGTTGGCGCGATGTATTGCATCAACAAACTAAATGCGGTAACTGCAAGCCAAGCATATAACCAGGCCCAATCACCTGCATAAATGAAGAAAGCTAAAATACCGGCTAGAAGTGGAATTCCTATTAGTGCGCCTAACAAGAGTCCTTTCAGAAGATCAAGAATAAATGTTTTGGGCGTAGTTTTATTGAAACCAAATTTCTCTTCAATAACAAAGGTTGAATAAATGCTGAATGGCAATGATAGAATTGACTTCGCGATCATTAACATCACAATGAAGATGATTCCGGAAACCAAATCATTAAATGGAAATCCACGAATCCAGTTATCAAGCATTTTAAATCCTTCCAAAAACCAGAACGCCAAAAGAATCACTAAATCGAAAGTGCCTGTAATGAACCCAAATTGAGTTCTTACCTTGGTATACTGTTGGGATTTTGCATAAGTCTCGGCGTCATAAACTTCAGAAAATTCTTCTGGTACCGTACTGGATAGAGATTTCAGATTTAGAATATTTGTCACAATCCCAATTAAAAAATCAATCAAAAGGGCTGCAAGAATAATTATTGCAAATAGATTCATCGGTGCGAAATAAAATTGTTCGCAAAAATAAAAATTGGTTGCCCACCAACCAATCTATTTAATTCTTATGCCGATCTTTTAAAGGAAAAGCTTTTCTGTACACATTTAACAAACTTGCTAATAAGTGACCAGACTTTTGGGTGTGCTCTTTCGCTTCTAACTCACTATTTATGAGCTTCAATTCTTTTTTCACACAATCAATACAAAGAAGCATAAAATCATTCTCAGTCTCATAGGGATAAAGCTCTCTTTGGAACTTGTCAGAGGAATCACTTGTAGTGGCTTTTACACCACAGTGAGAACAACTACAATATGTATCAAGATCTATTTTCATATAGCCACACGTACTCTTTGAGTACTCAATTACAATCTACTCATGTCATCGGCATTTCTGACAATTTTTTAAGCGATTAATTAGAGAAATCGATAGGAACGATAGATTATACCAAATAGTTTAACATTAAACTATTTGGTATTATTACCACAGAAATTCAAACGGAGATTATTATGAAACACAATAAAGGATTACACCACATTACAGTATTAGCAGGTGGACCAAAAGAAAATGCAGATTTCTACACCAATGGATTGGGTATGAGAATGGTTAAGAAATCTGTGAATCAGGATGACCCTGGTACTTATCATTTATTTTATGGAAATGAATCAGCTGAACCAGGTTCTAGTTTAACTTTTTTCCCATGGCCTAGAGCTCATAAGGGAACCATTGGAACAGGTGAGGCCGTGAACGTTGCCTTCAGAGTACCGGAAGGATCCCAGGATTTCTGGCTGGAAAGATTAAACTACCTCGGACTTGAACACTCAGATTATTTCGATATGTTTGGAAAACAAGGAATTCGATTTAACGATCCTGATGGACTAGAACTCGATTTAATCTTTGATGGAATCGCCAAAGATCAGGTTAGCACTTATCATGGTCCCGTCCCAACTGAACAAGCAATTCAGGGCTTTGAGTCGACAAGACTTAAACTTGCAGAAGCAGATGGTACGGTTGATATCTTGACTAACATCTTGGGATTCAATGAAACCAACTCTGATGGAAATCTAACTTTGCTGGAAACTGATGCAAGTATTGGTAGTTCTGTAATCATTGAAACTGCAGATCAGGAACATGGTCGAGGCGGCCGTGGAATCGTACATCATGTGGCATTCCGTGCGGAAAATATGGATGAATTGAAATCAATTCGCGAAGAAGTACTCAGCGCCGGTCTACAATCTACAGGTGTAATTGATCGCCACTGGTTCAACAGTATTTATTTCCGTGAGCCAGGTGGAGTTCTTTTCGAAGTAGCTACTGATGACCCAGGTTATGATGTTGATGAGGATTTTGAGCATCTAGGAGAAAAACTCATCCTCACACCTTGGTTAGAGCCAAGAAGAGATTTGATTGAACGAACACTACCAAGCTTAGTATAGGAATGGAATTCAATTCCAAAAACACAAAATTAACGCTGTTTACACTTTTGCTTATCAGCACATTAACGATAATGGCGGGAGCTACGATTGCTCCTGCCTTACCGGCTATGCAAAATCAATTCAGCGATGTCTCAAATGTTGATTTTTGGATTCGAATGGTTCTAACAATTCCAGGACTCTTTATTGTTCTTGGAGCCTTTATATCAGGTTATATCATTGATAGGTATTCGAAAAAGAACTTCCTATTGGCTTGTATGGCACTTTATGGAATCGCAGGAAGCTCTGGATTGTACCTTGATTCCTTACCGGCAATTTTAGCTGGAAGAGGAGTTATGGGGCTTGGTGTTGCGGGCATAATGACCACGGTAATCACTTTATTTGCTGATTACTATGAAGGGCCGGAAAGAGCAAAAGTGATTGGGTTGCAGGCTTCGTTCATGGCATTGGGTGGAGTCATTTTTCTGACATTTGGTGGATTCCTTGCAGAGTTAAGCTGGAGATTTCCTTTTGGGATTTACTTAGCTGCTTTTGCCTTTATCCCATTTGGGATCAAGTATCTATATGAACCTGAAAGGAAAAGCTCAGAATCGCTAGAGCTTGATCAATCTAAACTTGGTTCTTCGAAAAACCTTATTCAATTATTGATCATTGTTTATGGATTGGTGATGACCGCACAGATCATATTTTATACAATTCCGATTCATCTACCATTTTACTTGATGAATACATTTGGGACAAGTGCAAGTATGAGCGGAATTGCCATTGCAATTGTAACCCTGTTTGCCGGTCTTACATCGTTAATTTACGGACGCATCAAAGGCAGATTTGGATATGTGTACATTTTGGTTATTTCATTCCTGGCAATTGGATTTGGATATACGATTATCAGTACATCTGTATCAGCATTTGGAATAATATCCGGGCTTATTACAGTTGGAATTGGTTTTGGAACATTCATCCCAAATGTGAACACTTGGTTAGCTGAAGTAGCTCCAGAAAAATATCGGGGCCGTGTAATGGGTGGAATTACAACCTTTGTTTTTCTTGGACAATTTTTGTCCCCAATTGCAACTCAGCCAATTCATGTAGCTTTTGAAATCCCAGGACTTTACTTAACAAGTGGAGCCTATTTATTAATTACTGGAACACTTTTACTCCTATTTAGAAACCCACTGATTCGTCTCTGTGAACGTGTTTCCAGAGCTTAATCGAAATTATTTTAAAACAAGTAACATGTCATTATTCAAAATAAATACTAAAGAACCAGTTAATGGACCCCACCAAAATCAAAATCTTTATCAAGCTGGAGCAGATCCAGAAGTTGCCAAAGCTGCTATGATTATGATTCATGGTCGCGGAGCTACACCACAAAGTATTTTAACGCTTGCGAATGAAATTGATAAAGCAAATAATATCACATTTCTGGCACCTCAAGCTCAGGGATTTACCTGGTATCCTTATTCTTTTCTGGCTCCTAAAGAGCAGAATCAGCCTGGTTTAAACTCAGGATTACAAGCAGTTTCAGATGCAATATCTAAAGCTGAAGAACTAGGATTCAGCAAAGATAAAATCTTCGTTCTCGGATTTTCTCAAGGCGCTTGCTTAGCTTCAGAATTTGTTGCAAGACATCCTGAAACATATGCTGGATTATTTGTCTTCTCGGGAGGCTTAATCGGCGATGTGCTTCACCCAGAATTTTATGATGGTGACCTAAATCAAACACCAATTTTTATGGGATGTAGCGATGTAGATTTTCATATACCCGTTGAACGAGTTCATGATAGTGAAGCTATCTTATCTTCGCTTAATGCTGATGTAACTAAAGTTATTTATCCAAATATGGGTCATACCATTAATGAGGATGAAATAAATCATATGAATCGAATTATCAGCGAGAGAATTTAGTAACATCACTGAACTCAAATTAAACGCTGATTATCAAGAATTTGTACAATCTTAATATCAGTCCACTTTACAAGGACTGATATTTAATACATCTTCCGCCAAATTTTAAAAACTATATAGGATGGAATTTCTCTGGATCGCCATAGCTTATGTGCTTGGCATGGCTGTTAAAGCAATTAGGCTGCCTGCACTAATCGGTTTTCTTGCTGCCGGTATATTATTATCCCTTACAGGAATTGAAGTAAATAAATATCTGATTCATGAAGTCGGACATTTAGGTGTTCTTCTTCTGCTTTTTACCGTAGGATTACACTTACGGTTAAAAAATATTGTTCGGGCTGAAGTATTTGGCGCCGGTGGTTTACACCTGCTGATTTCTGCAGGAATCTTCACAGGTATTGCAACTGCGTTTGGTTACGAGCTTATTGAATCAATTATAATAGGTGTATTGCTTGGTTTCTCAAGTACCGTTCTTGCGGCAAAAGCTCTTGAAGCCAGAGGCGAACTTGGAGCTTATCATGCTCGTGTCGCTATCGGTATTTTGATTCTTCAGGACTTGGTTGCCATTGTGATTTTAGCATTAACCGGTGGTGGTATTCCTTCTCCGTGGAGTTTGGCTTTATTAATTCTTCCATTAGCCAGACCACTTATCTTAAAGTTATTTGTAGCAAGTGGACATGAAGAACTACAACTTTTATTCGGTTTAATTTTCGCTGTTGGTACCGGAACACTATTCGAATTTCTGGGACTTTCGTCGGAATTAGGTGCACTGGCAGCAGGAGCAATTTTATCAGGTCACGAACTTGCTGATGAACTTGACGAAAAACTTTGGGGAGTTAAAGAGTTTTTCCTTGTAGGATTTTTCCTTGAAGTTGGACTGGCAGGCTTGCCCGATACAAGTACACTTGTCTTTGCGCTTGTTGTACTTGCTATACTTCCAATTAAATCACTCATGTATTTCTTCTTATTGATCGGATTTAAACTTCGATCTAGAAATGCGTTCATGGTAATGACCACATTAACATCTTACAGTGAGTTCACTTTGATAGCCGGAGCAGTTGCATTGAGCAATGGATTTATTCCGGAATCTGCATTTATTGCGATGGCGGTTATTACGGCTGTTAGCTATGCCATCAATGCACCGATTTCTTCAAATGCGAATAACCTTTGGAGTAAATTCGAATTCAAACTTATTCCATTTGAGCGAGACGTGAAGCACCCTGGACAGCAGGTGGTAAATCTTGGAGAAGCTCATTTTCTGGTAGTGGGAATGGGACAATCAGGACAATCTGCCTATGATTATTTGAAAGACCGAGAGCTACGTGTAACGGGAATGGATAGTGACCCTGCTCGCATCGAGAATAATATCAAAGAAAGAAGACGTGTTGTTTATGGTGATGCCAATGATCCAGAATTGTGGCAAAATATCGACCTATCACATGTTGACTCAATCATGTTGTCAATGAGCAATTTCGATACAAAGGTTCAGGCAACAAGAATGCTTCGAGAGAATAAATTCAATGGCAAAATCTACGCTTTAACCATGCGAGACGAAGAACATATGGAATTGGCTGAAGCTGGCGCAAATGCTGTTTGTTTACCTATGAAACAAGCAGGACGAAAACTTGCAGAATTGAGTATAAGCTCAGAAATAATCAGCACAACTACTTCAATCTCGATGGATACAGCTTAAGAAATCAGGTTATTTGGGAAGCTTTTTAACAGCTTCAACTATTAATGATGGATTATTAGTGGTAATAAATATGGGTTTGATTTGGTTCTTTAACTTCAGTTGAAGAGCCTTTCTCCCACCCATGATATAACCTTTGCCTTTTGATCCAAAGCGGACACCTAATCCACCAAAATCCACAATTGGTCTGATATCAGTAACCTCTAGACTTTCAATTTGATCTAACTTGAAGGATTGAAATGAAGTCTGAAAAGGTGAGAATCGAAATCGAATTTCGGATGTTAAAACCTCAACTGATAATCTGATCATTATTAATGTAGCAGGAGCAATCAATCCAAATATGATCCATATGATAACGAGAACCCAATCCGGTGGAACTTGCGAACCGAAAGAAATATCCAGGAATAATTGACGATATGTCCCCCACCAGATGAAGGCAGATAACATTAAAATTACAACCCAAACAAATATTGATTTACAAACCTGACTTGTTTTCAAGATCACTTCTTCTTGCATAGATCACTTAATTAAATTTAAAGGAATCATTAATAGCTTTAAGAATATGAAGAATTTTCAGCATCATGCTTGTAAATCATTTTAAATCTAACACTAAGTTAATTGTTAAGAAATCGTACTTAATTGATATGCACTTCCAAATTGTCTACAATTGGGACGATAAAATGTTGAAACCATGAATGACTACGTAGTAGAAGTTTTAAAAACCTTCGATCAATTTCAGAATGTTCCTGAGGATCAACTCAGATGGTTAGTTGATAACTCAAAACTTTGCACCTATCAACCCGATGAGCAGTTATCAAAACCTGGTGACGTCATAGATCGAATGCTAATATTCCTAGATGGTGGTGTTAAGATTGTTATCAAAAGTGGGAATCAGCTTCGTGAGCTTGGTACCTTTGAGAAAGGATCTGTGTCCGGTAAGCTACCCTTCTCCAGAATGCAATCATCTGCGGGGTACTTAACCGTGATGGAAGAATCTACAATCCTTGAAACTCATGAAAGCCTATTCCCTGAAATTGCAAAACATTATGAATTAATCGAGTCGTTTGTTCACTCATTATCCGACCGAATTCGAAATTTTACTACCAGCCAGCAGCAAAGTGAAAAATTGATGGCATTGGGAAAACTCTCAGCAGGTCTTGCACATGAATTAAATAATCCAGCTTCGGCTATGGTTCGAAGTGCAACAGCTTTACGAGATAATTTGAGAGCAAAACCAGACAAGTTTAAAGCTGTGATGCACATCAAAATGAAAGATGAAGAAGTTGATGCTATAAATGAGCTTGTATTCAGAAAAGCAGGTAAAGGAACTACAAATACACAGTCTTTAATGGAAAGAACTGCGCTTGAAGATGAACTTACTGATTGGATGGATGATCATGATATCGAATTGGGGTTCGAATATGCATCTACATTTGCTGAATATTGTTTTGATGTGGATGATCTGGAGTTTGTAAAAGAGAATCTCTCGGAAGAAGCACTTGAACCCGTGCTTGGTTGGGTTGAAGATGTCTTAACCACCGAAAAAATGGTTGAAGAAATCGAAGACGCTTCAAGGCGAATCTCAGATCTGGTTTCATCAGTGAAAACCTATTCTCATATGGATAGAGGTACTGATAAAGAAACGGTCGAAATTCAGAAATTACTTAAGAGTACATTGACCATGTTAAATCATAAGACGAAGCAAAAGAATATCGTAGTTGATGTACAGGTACAAGATAATATGCCTGAGTTTTGTGGTTATGTTAGTGAGCTCAATCAGGTTTGGACCAATCTCATCGACAATGCAATTGATGCTGTGGATGATGGGGGAAAAATTGTGATAGAAGCTGGAAGTTCAAATGGTGACATCAAGTTGGTTTTCCGTGATAATGGATCTGGAATTCCGGAGGATGTTAAGAATAGAATCTTCGACCCATTTTTTACAACAAAAGATGTAGGAAAAGGGACAGGTTTGGGACTAGATGTGGTGAGAAAAATTATTGACAAACATCAAGGTCGAATAGAGGTAGAATCGGAACCGGGAAACACCGAATTCAAGCTAACTTTTCCGTTGAAATAAAATTAATAATTAAAAATTATGGATTATGAATTAGGCTCAATTCATAATTCTTAATCCTTAATTCATAATCCGAATAGGATGAAAAAGCCAATAATTTTTGCTGTTGATGACGATCCACAAGTGCTAAGAGCTGTAACCCGAGATTTGCGAAAAAAATACAGGTCGGAATACAGGATTCTAAGTACAAACTCACCAAATGAAGCTCTCGAATCACTGCCTGAGCTGAAAATGACTGGCGAAACAATCGCCCTGTTTTTAAGTGATCAGCGAATGCCTGAAATGATAGGGGTGGATTTTCTGGAGCAGGCTAAATCTCATTTTCCTGAAGCGAAAAGAGTTCTTTTAACCGCTTATTCTGATACGGATGCCGCAATTAAAGCAATTAATGAAGTTCAACTTGATTACTATTTACTTAAGCCATGGGATCCGCCAGAAGAAAGACTCTATCCAATTTTGGATGACTTACTAGAGGAGTGGCAGGCTAATTTTAAACCGGAATTTCAAGGTATTAAGTTAATTGGCTATCAATACTCACCAAAATCGCACGCCATCAAGGATTTCCTTTCCGGAAACTTGATTCCTTATCGTTGGTTGGATGTTGAAAGCTCAGAAAGAGCAAATGAAATCTGCGCACTTCATGGTGTTGATGGAACTCAACTTCCTGCTATATTTTTTGAGGATGGATCTCATTTACTGAACCCGACTCCCGCTCAAATCGCTGAAAAATTAGGCCGAAGCCCATCAGCTGATCATGAGATTTATGATGTTGCAATAATTGGAGCTGGCCCCGCTGGTCTCGCAGCTGCAGTTTATGGTGGCTCTGAAGGTTTGAAAACTCTACTCATCGAAAAAAGAGCGCCCGGTGGCCAAGCAGGAACCAGTTCAAGAATTGAAAACTATTTAGGATTCCCAAAAGGATTAAGCGGTTCGGACTTAGCAAGAAGAGCCATCACACAAGCCACTCGATTTGGAGTTGAATTTCTGTCACCACAAGAAGTTGTTAGTATTGAAACAGTGGATCAATACAAAAAAATCAGCATGGCTGATGGAAGTTGTGTGAATGCCAAAGCTGTAGTAATTACTACAGGTGTAAACTATCGGATGTTAGAAAGTAAAGGTCTAAGCGACTTTACCGGAGCCGGTGTTTATTATGGTGCTGCAATGACCGAGGCTCATGCTTTCAAAGACAAACAAGTATACATCGTCGGTGGAGGAAATTCAGCTGGTCAGGCTGCAATGTATCTTTCCACCTTTGCCGAGAAAGTTCACATTGTTATCCGCCGTGATTCTTTAACAGCGACAATGTCTGCGTATCTGATTGATCAAATTAATGGAACAGAAAATATTGAATTGGTTCCTTATACAGAGGTAATTGAAGCATCCGGTAATGGTCAACTTCAAAAGCTTGTGCTACGAAATAATCAAAGTGATGAATGCAATGGTGTTGATGCTGACGGTTTATTCATCTTTATTGGCGCTCGACCATACACTGATTGGGTGACTGAAAATGTGATTAAAAATGAAAAAGGATTCATCGAGACGGGTAAAGAGTTAGACAAGTACGACAACTTCCCAAAGATCTGGAAATTGGATCGGCAGCCATTCATGCTAGAGACTTGTAATCCTGGAATATTTGCTGCCGGCGATGTTCGTGCTGGTGCCATGAATCGAGTTGCATCAGCAGTAGGCGAAGGCGCGATGAGTATTAAATATGTTCATGAGTATCTGGCAGACTCGAATATTTAAATTAAAACAAACTAAATACTTCATATGAAAAGCTTCTCTTTATTAATTTTTTCAACTTTAATAACCGTCACATTATTTGCTCAAGAATCACAGAATCTGGGTTCAGATTTAGAATTTACACCACCAAATAATTGGGTGATTGCGGAAGACCCGACGGGTAGAGCTGATGTAGTAATTAAGAAAAACAATTCAAGGTTTTCTGATAATATCACTATCAATATTGTTGGTAATATGCCAGATTCAGATGTTTTTGCCGCAAGAGATGAAATTATCAGTATTCTAAAATCAGGGTATCCAAATCTAGAAGTTAGCAACATTGTAAGAGTTCAAGTTATTGATAATGAAAATGATCTATCCTTTGAAGCATTAATCACAGCAGGAAATAGAGAAATATGGACGATGCAATTCTTTTTCATGCATAAGGGTATTGCATATAACACAACAATGACCGCTACAATTGATCAAGCGGATGAATTACGAGTAGTATTTCGCTCATTTATTGAAAGTATAAAAGCTATTGGAGCTTGATTCCATAACGCGTTCAATCTTGACCAGCTAGTATCTTAAAATGAAATTCTAATCTTTTAGATAATCCGCATAATTCACTGTATGTCAGTCAATTAGTCTTAATTGTTGAAAAATCTGTGGAAAAGAAATTAGTTCATAAAATTTGATAACTGGTTTTCATAGAATACATTGATTTGACCTCTTCTAGTGTAATCCTTGAGATCTGGGTCAAGGAGCCTCCACCGGCCAACCGAAATTGGCTGTCACCACTTCGGGTCGACTTAGGGAAAATTATAATCATCTACTGGAGGACGTATGTCTATACACGCTCGTTTGTATAGAAATACACTATTTCGCGCTCTTTTCTTTGTATTTCTATGCTCTTCTTTTGTACTCGCACAGGATGTCAATTTCCGTGTGATGACCTACAATGGTTTGAAACTTGATGGTACTGATACCGATCGTCAAGCCGCATTTCAAACCGTGCTCGAAGCTTCAAATCCCGATATCCTGTTGATGCAGGAAATTGTGGATGCTGCTGGGGCTGATCTGATTCTTAATGCATTAAATGCCGGCGGTGTTCAATATGCACGTGCCAACTTCATCAATGGTGTAGATACCGATAATATGCTCTTTTATCGTACTTCCATTGGCTCATTGTTATCACAAAATGAGATTCCTACTACTTTGAGAGAGATTTCGGAATATGTGATGCAAATCGGCGACAATCAGATTCGTTTTTACTCAGCTCACTTAAAAGCGAGCTCAGGATCAACCAACGAACAACGCCGACTTGATGAAGTAACTGTTCTAAGAAATTACCTAAATGATTTACCTGCCGGAACAGAGTTTGTAATCGTTGGGGATTTCAATATGTATGATAGCGGCGAACCAGCTTATCAAAAATTCATTGCCAATGAAGCTGATAATGATGGTCGTGCCGAAGATCCATTACTTTCCGAAGGTGGCGTTGGTGATTGGCACATAAATCCAGCTTTTGCTCAATTCCATACTCAAAGTCCAAGAACTACACAATTTGGTGGTGGTGCTAACGGTGGATTGGATGATCGTTTCGATTTCATTCTTACTTCATTTGGTATCAACGATAATGCAGATGTTGAACTAATTCCCGGCACATATACCGCTTTCGGTAACGACGGTAATCACTTTGATACCTCAATTTTGGACGGACCAAACTCTGTCGTTTCAGCAACAGTAGCACAGGCATTGCGTGATGCTTCTGATCACCTTCCCGTGTATGCTGATTTTGTGAGTTTAAGTTCTGGAGGTATAGGAAATACTCCTCCAGTTGCGGAAGCTAATGGACCATACTCAGGCTCAACTACTGGTCCAATTGCATTTAGTAGTTCTGGATCATTTGATTCAGATGGAACCATTGCCAGCTATTCTTGGGATTTTGGTGATGGTGGAAGTTCAACTTCAGCAAATCCATCTTACACCTATGCATCTGATGGTTCTTACTCGGCTTCTCTAACAGTAACAGATAATAGCGGTGCAACTAATACCGATTTTGCAAATGTGACTATCTCAACAGGTGGTGGTGGAAGCGGCTCGGTCCTGTTCAGTGAAATTTTCTATGACACCCCTGGCACTGATTCTCAGGAAGAATGGATTGAAATCTACAATGGAACTGCAAGTACAGCAGATGTTTCCGGTTGGACAATCACTGATAACAACGGAACAGGAGCAACATTCACCATTCCGGGAGGAACTACCATCGCTCCTTCGACACATATCACAATTGCAACTAATTCAACAGGATTTAACGCCCTTTATGGATTTGATGCGGATGTATATGGTTCAATTCCGGCCCTGAATAACACGGGTGATGCACTTCTTCTAAGAGATAACACAAGCACTTTGATCGATGCTGTTGCATGGGAAGGTGGAGCATCATCAGGAACACCATCCGGCTGGGGAAGCAGTTCACAGCCAAATGCACCAACAGGCACTTCGATTATCAGAACTAATCTTTCAACTGATACTGACTCATTTTCAGATTGGTCAACGTTAACAGGTAATGGAAGCCCGGATGTTCAGCCAACAAATGCATCACCTATTGCAGTTGCAAATGGACCATATTCAGGAAATAAAGGGGTGGCAATTTCATTTAGTAGTGCAGGCTCAAATGATCCTGACGGAACCATAGCTTCTTACTTCTGGAATTTTGGAGACGGAAATACATCCACATCCGCTAATCCAACCCATAGTTATGCAACTGCGGGTTTTTACACAGTTCAATTAACGGTAACCGATAATCTAGGTGCAACAGGGAATGCATCTGCAAGTGTTACAATAACCGATATTGCCGGAACAGGAATCATAATCAGTGAAGTATTCTACGATACACCTGGTACTGATTCTCAAGAAGAATGGATCGAGCTTTACAATAACACTGGTACAGATGCTGACCTCTCAGGTTGGACCATTACAGATAATAATGGAACCGGAAGCACCTATACTCTTCCAAATGGAACTACTATACTTGATGCAACATACCTAACTATTGCTGTTAATAGTACAGGATTTAATGCCCTTTATAGTTTTGATGCGGATGTGTACGGAGGGATTCCGGCGTTAAACAATACAGGCGATGCTCTTCTACTAAAGAATAATTCTGGGCAAACAGTAGACGCTATTGCATGGGAAGGTGGAGCTTCATCAGGAATTCCAACAGGTTGGGGAAGTAATTCAGCTCCTTCAGTTGGAACGGGAAGTTCAATTGTAAGATCTGACGGAACTGTCGATACCGACACTTTTAGCGATTGGATTTCGGCATCAGGAAATGGCAACCCACAAACTCAACCTTCTGCAAACCAAGATCCAGTTGCTGTTGTAAATGGACCATATACCGGGATTGAGGGAACGGCTGTTTCATTCAGTAGTGCCGGTTCAAATGATCCGGATGGAACAATTGCTTCATATTCATGGGATTTTGGTGATGGTGGAAGTTCAACATCAGCAAATCCGGATTATACTTATGCAGCAGACGGCATATATACTGTTAGCCTAACTGTAACTGACAATGATGGAGCAACAAACACATCTCAAACTACCGCCACTATAGACCCTGTAGTAATATCTTCAAGCATCCAATTTGCGAGTGGCGAAGTGATTGCAAGTTCGAACTGGCAAACAGTGAGTCTTCCTTTCACCTATACTTCTATGGTAGTGATTGCGACACCTGTTTATTCAAATACTGATTTACCAGCAGTTACTAGAATTAGAAATGCATCCGGTTCAAGCTTTGAGATCAAAGTTCAGAACCCAAGTGATGCATCTTTATCTAACTACCCTGTTCAATACATGGTAGTTGAAGAAGGTGTTTATACTGATGCAGCTGACGGCATCAAGATGGAAGCAGTGAAGTTCACTTCTACAGTTACTAATGCCAAAGGTTCATGGAATGGACAAACCAGATCTTATTCAAATAGTTATTCAAGCCCTGTTGTACTTGGTCAGGTTATGACTAATAATGATGCTGACTGGTCTGTATTCTGGGCATATGGTTCTTCCAGAACAAATATTCCTACATCAGGAAACCTACGAGTTGGGAAACATGTGGGTGAAGACACAAGAAAAACCAGATCAAACGAGACAATTGGCTATATGGTAGTAGAGTCAGGTTCCGGAACTATGGATACAACTCCTTTTACTGCAGGAGTAGGATCAGATATTGTTCGATCTGTAACTAATGCCCCACCATACAACTATTCTTTTGCATCTGTAGGTAATGCAAATAATGCTGTACTAAGCTCTGCAGCTATTGATGGTGGCGACGGTGGCTGGCCTTTACTCTATGGTTCCAATCCAATAAGTAACTCAACTTTGCAGATTGCCTACGATGAAGATCAGATTGCTAATTCTGAAAGAGCTCATACCACTGAGCAGGTTGCCTTTATTGTATTTGGAGACACACCTGCTGCTAAGCTTGTTGCTTCCTTCGATGATTTTGATGATGAACTTCCAGAGACAATTAGCCTACTTCAAAATTATCCAAACCCATTTAACCCAAGCACTAATATCGACTTTGAGTTGAATGAGGATACTCAGGTTCGAATTTCAGTCTATAATCTACTTGGCCAGGAAGTAGCAACCTTAATTGATGGCTTTAAATCAGCTGGTCGTCATTCCGTTCGGTTTGATGCAAGCAATCTTTCAACGGGAATTTATATTTACAGAATGGAAGCTGCGGGTAATGTCTTTACCAAAAAGATGTTACTCACGAAATAATCAAATTTCTTGTTGTTCAAAAGGGCTCCTTATCGGGAGCCTTTTTTGTTACTAACATGTAAATGTTACTGAAACTATTACCCTTTGCTTCGTAATCTTCCTCAAAATTCAAATCGGGATTATTATGACTAAAAGAAATTCATTATTACTATTCGGCGTACTCATTTTTTTGGCAAGCTGTGCTGAGGTCAACTATATCGGAAATACCTATCAGCCTACCACAGAGGTAGAAATCTTCTTTGATGAAAAACTAATTGAAGGTGAATACACCATTATCGGACATGCAATTGGGACTGGCTCATGGGGTATCTCAAATGAAAAAATACAGGATAAATTAATTCAAACGGCTCGAAGGAAGGGTGCTAATGCCATAATAATTACAGGAATCGGAAAGGATTCCATAAATACCGGCGAACATACATCTACCGATGAAACTCAAATCAATGCGATCTTTATTCGCTACGATAATTAAGAATTAAAATCCAATCCTTTTGCGAATAGCATCGAGGGCGCCGTCTTTCACTGCGTCCTCTAATTCTTTTTTCTTCTTTTCTAATTCCTCTACCTTTTTCTCAACGACAGCAACTTGTTCATTAACTTTGGCCTCAAGTTCATCGTATTTTTCGCGGAGAATTCTTTCTTGCTCTTCAACCAAATCTAAAACTTCCTGTTTTTTATCATTTACACGGCTCTCCACTTCATCTTGAATTTGGCGCTTTGCAGCATCAACCTCTGCCTGAACAGTATTTCGAAGGGTATTCAAAAATAAATCATCAATGTTTGATTGAACTTGTGCTTTTAATGGCCCTTCGGTGTTATCAATTAATGCTGTAGCATTGATCTGATCCGTACTTGATATCGCACTTCGAATTAATCGTTCAACAGTTCCATCCGGCGATCCTGCACTTTCAAAATCGAAATCAATTCCAGCGGCAACATACTCAACCCTACTTTCAATTCTTCGTTCAATGACATCTAAAGCTAGAGAAAGAGATCCTGTTCCTGAATTTAAATCATAAGGAAGCAATTCAGATGGAGATAGCTTTGAATTTGCCAATGAAAAACCAGAATAAGTAATAGTAACGGCCTCCTGTTTATCTTCAGCAGTGTAATCCAACATTCCATTAAATACTAACTGTGCATTAGTCTCATTACTACCGGAAAGATTAAAAGTAATTGGTTCCATTGTTTTCCTCTGATCATTAGAAACATTGTTCACCAGTCCTGATAGCGTAATATCATTATTGGTTACACCTGACAACTCAATGTTTTTAATCCACAATTCAGGCAGATCGTATTTCTCGCTGAATTCATAATTCCGTCCTTCATATCTATCCGGCGTCTCCTCTTCTGTACTTGAATCGATAAAGCGTTGGCTATATTCACGGCCTGTAGCCAAATATCCTAAATAGGTGTTAAGGTCTGCCAGTAGACTTTCTCCAAAAAGTGCTGTTCCGATACTTTGGGCGTTGATTTCAGGTAATTTTGCGACACTTTCTGCACGATCTATATCTTCACGAATCCAATTATCTATACTTGCAATACTATTCTTAGAGCTTTCTAAATCAGCTTGAAAATCCGTACTTAATGTTGTGATTTCAGTTTTTATAGAATCAGCTTCTTTTATAATCTTCTGGATATTTTGTATCGCCAAAACAACCGCAGGTACGTCTTTGATATCATCCAGTTTTATTTCATCAACGAGCTTTCTAATATCATCAGCATTTCTTTCAATTGAATTATTTGAAATGGTTGAATCCCACACCGCGTAGCTCGTTTGCAGACCGTTTCTCAATGAATCCATCTTGTCGATTGATTGCAAATCTACCATTGCCATTAGACTGTCGATGTTGATATCATCCTTCACATCGGTGAATTCCATTTGAGCGTTTTTAGCAATATTCGAACTCACCTGACTTGTAATGTCTTTGAAGAACCCTGAATCTTCTTCGGCATTGTTTTCGGATTCATTTTCATCTTTAGGTTCCGGTAATTCTATTTTCCCATCAGTTGCTCGCTCGGTATCCATTGCAAAACCGGTCATCTTTACATTATCTACAATCACTTTATTCCAAATTAAAGGCCAGAACTGTACATCAAACTCCGTTTCACCTGTTTCAAATGTGTTTTGCATGGTGTTATCCGGATTAGTGAATTGAAGCCTCGACCACGAAATGTGTAGTTGTGTTGGATTGAATTCAAAATCATCAATCTCTACTAATGCTCCATTTGCAGTACTAAGGCGCTCTTCTATTTGATTTTCGATCATCGAATCAGAAATCAGAAAATAAACTGCACTGAAAATTGCAGCTATAACCAGAACAAAGATCAAACCATAAACCCTCATCTTAACCCCTCACACGACTTACCGTTTCATAAATTGAATACAGCTTAGTTCCTTTAAGCGCCTTAACCACTTTCCATTTCTGCATTCTTTCCAAAATGTGTTCACGATATTTTTTCACGAACACTACAACTCCAGGAAACATCGGAATACTTAAGATTAATGCTATTACGAAGCTCCCAATTACTACTGTATTATAGAACCGTGTCATTGCAAGCCATTCGATATCATACATAGTAATCCAAATGGATTGAAGGCTTCCATTTTCCAGTAACCAGGTACCAAAACTATGAAATGCTGGGTCGGCGAGATAAGCAATTCCACTGAAGATGAGAAAAGCCAGAAATGCCATCCCTACATTCACCTTTATCACAATAATCAGAAGCAAAATTATGAGATTGTGAAAAGAGAATATTGGCGTTAATCCAATGATCATCCCTAAAATAAAACCTCCTGCTATTTGAGCAGGTGAAGCTTCTGAAGCGAGGGCTTTTAATAGTTTGGAGATATACTTTAAAATTATCAGCATGACACCCTTTGCAAATTATACCCGATGATTAAGTAACGAATATGCACTTAGTTTATCTAAAAAGGTATGATAGAATGTTTTATAACCATTAAATTTTCTCAAGAAACTAATCATCTTAATCAGTGTTGTAATAAACACTAATACAAAGTAGTTTTAAATATCAATTGAAGTTTATTGATTATGAAAATGCGTCAAGTCCTGCCATTATTTTTAATTTTCTCCATTTCATTTTTAGGGTGTAAAGAAAGTTCTACCTCACAAAGATTTTCACCTGATATTGAGGAAGCTTTCCCATGTGAAAGTGGACTTGCTGCAGGCACATACGAATGCAGTAATGTTGGTTTATTTTCACACGTGAGTGTTCAGGAACTTGGTGGATCAAGAGTAAATGATATTTGGGGCTGGACTGATCCAGAAACTGAAAAAGAGTATGCACTAGTAGGTTTATTTGATGGTGTGTCTTTTGTCGATATCAGCGACCCAAATAATCCAATAGTCGTTGGTAAACTAAATGAGACTTCCTTTGCCAGTAAACTAATCGCTAGCGAAGCAGATGAAGAGTTTCCAGCCTGTGTCTTTGGAATTGGCAGCTCAGAAGTAGCAAAAAACGTCGTTCAAGGCTCTACATGGCGAGATGTTAAGGTTTTTGATAATCATGCTTTTGTAGTAAGTGATGCTCAAATTCATGGCATGCAGGTTTTTGATCTAACAAGACTGCGAGAATACGACGGAACATTCTTAGAATTTGAAGAAGACGTTCATTACGATCTTTTCGACAATGCCCACAACATTGCGATAAATGAAGAAACAGGTTTTGCCTACGTTGTGGGTTTTCGAGCAACCGACGCCTGTGGATTGAGAAGAAATACAAATAATTCTAGTGCTCGTGATACAACAGGACTTCATATTATTGACCTTAATGACCCAAAAAATCCAACTTTTGCTGGCTGTTATATAGATCCAGAAACAGAAGTGCCCGGTAGTCTTTCAGTTGGTGTTGGATATATCCATGATACACAATGTGTGCTATATGATGGTGTTGATAGTGATCATCGAGGCAAAGAAATCTGCTTTAGTTCAGCTGAAGGCGCTGTTGTAATAACTGATGTTTCTGATAAAGAAAATTCATCAACGATTGGTTTTAGTGGTGTTTCCGGAATGCAGTATTCCCATCAAGGTTGGTTAACAGAAGATCATCGTTACTTCTTAATGAATGATGAATTAGATGAAACTCGTCTTGGCAGAAATACCAGAACTTATATTTGGGATGTTCAGGATTTAGAAAATCCAACGTTTATAGGATTCTATACTCATGAAACCCCTTCAATAGATCATAATCTTTACATAAAAAACAATTTTGTTTTTCAGTCCAACTATACAGCGGGATTACAAATACTTAGATTAGGTAATCTGTCAAATGCTGAACTTGACCCTGTTGCTTTCTTTGATACGCAACCGGCGAATAACTCAAAAAATTATGCCGGTACATGGAGTAACTACCCTTACTTTGAAAGTGGTGTTATAATTGTAAGCGATATTAATGATGGTTTATTCATTCTTAAGCCATATTTATAACTAAAAGTTGGCTCAAGATATAGTTCAATCCCAGCGTCATTCTATCACTAATACTAAAGCTTGAGTGATTTTGACGCTCGAAGTCTATGAATTGTAAGTGGTTAGTTAGGTGATGGATTATTTATTATCGAATGATTAAAAATCACCTGCTTTTTTAAGTTAAACTCACTTTTCCGTAACTTATGGGCTTTTAAAGTTCAGGTTGTAATTAACTTTATCACAAACATTTTTCATGGATTTATTTGACAAGCTAGAGGGACGTCCAAGTCCTCTAGGCCCATTCACTTCTGCAGGATACGGATATATCACTTTTCCAAAACTCGAGGGACCATTAGGTCCGGAAATGAAATTCAATGGTAAAGATGTAATCGTTTGGAGTATTAATGATTACCTAGGTATTGGAAGTAACGAACACATCAAGAAAGTTGATACCGAAGCTACTGCAAAATATTCTTTAAGTGCACCAATGGGTGCACGATTAATGACTGGTAACTCTGAAGAGCATGAAGCTCTAGAAAAAGAGCTTGCTGATTTCGTTCATAAACCAGCTGCTCAATTATTGAATTTTGGTTATCAGGGAATTATGAGCACTATTCATGCTCTCGTTGATCGTAATGATTTCCTCATTTACGACGAACTAAGCCATGCTTGCATCGTTGATGGAAAGCAATTGGCAATGGCAGAAAAGTCTGTTTTCAAGCATAATGATATTGAAAGCTTCAAAAAGCAATTATACCGAGCTGCATCAAAGAAGAAAGACAATTCGTCAATTCTTGTAGTTACAGAAGGTGTATTCGGAATGACAGGTGATCTGGGAATTCTTCCGGAAATCATTGAGCTCAAAAAAGAAGTTCCATTCCGTCTTCTGGTTGATGATGCTCACGGTTTTGGTACTCTAGGTCATGATGGATCTGGAACCGGAACTCAGCTTGAATGCCAGGATGGAATTGATGTTTACTTTGGCACATTCGCTAAAGCAGGTGCTCTAATTGGTGCCTTTGTAGCTTCAGAACCAAGAGTTATCCAATTCTTAAAAGCGAATGCAAGAAGCCAGATTTTTGCAAAGTCACTTCCGTTGCCAATTGTTGTAACTGCTCGTGAGCGTTTAAAGTTGATTCGTCAACACCCGGAGTGGCGAGAAAAACTTTGGAAAAACACATTAAAGCTACGTGAAGGTCTACAAAAAATTGGATACAATGTACTTCCATCAGAAAGCCCGGTAACACCGGTACTTACACAAGGTAGTACTGACCTTTGCCAGGATATTATGCGCAAAATGAGGGAAGAGCATGGAATTTTTGTAAGTGGAGTTGCCTATCCGGTAGTACCACGAGGCATTGTTCTTATTCGTCTTATCCCAACTGCTGCACATAATGACGAGCATATTGAAAAAACACTTGATGCTTTTGCAGCAATTAAAGATTTTGTCATGTCTGCTGCAAATAAGCTTTCAGCTTAGCAGTTCAGAATTTGTGGTCATCTATGAAAAAGCCTTCTCGTAAACGGGAAGGCTTTTTTTCTTTTTATAATTTTTGCTCTTCACATTCGAACTTCCCAAGTATTCACTTGGTTGAAGTTGTATGATTAAAACTGAGAACTTCGAAAAAATTGAAATTTCCAGTGCGGATGACTTACGAGATTGGTTGTCAGAAAATCACTCACAAGAAGAAAGCATTTGGATCGTCACTTTTAAGAAACATGTTTCCGGGAAATATGTTAGTCGAGAAGAAGTTCTCGATGAAATATTGTGTTTTGGATGGATTGATGGAATCAGAAGAAAACTAGATGATGACAGAACCATGCAATTGCTGTCACCTCGAAGAGTGCAACACTGGGCAAAGTCTTATAAAGAGCGAGCGCAAAAGTTGATTGATGAAAACAGAATGCATGAAGCAGGTTTTCAATCAATAAAAGAATCCAAGAATTCTGGTCTCTGGAATTTTATGGATGATGTTGATGCACTCATCAAGCCGGATGATTTAGTTGAAGCTTTGAAAGAAAAACCCGGTGCAGAACCATTTTTTGATTCTATTTCTGATTCCTCAAAGCGGTGGACACTACGCTGGATCAAATTGGCTAAAACTGAGAAGACACGCGCTAGTCGGATTCTGAAAACAGCAGAACTTGCAGCTAACGGTGAGAAAGTTCCTCAAAGCTAAAAAGCCTCTCCAAATTGAAGAGGCTTTTTAAAAACAAAAAATTGTTCCGCTTATTTAAATAGCTTTTTAATCCAACCAAAAGCTCCTGAGCTAGTTTCGCTGCCATCTCTTCCTCCTGACAACCCATCATAAGTTGGTCTTGGTAATGACTTTGTTTTAGGCTTGCTCTTTTTAGGTTTTGGATTTGAGCGATTATTTCTTGGTTTAGCTGATTTTCCGTTTGCTCTATTTCTAGGAGCTCGCTTCTTAGCCTCTCCATTTCCTGACTTTTTCTTTTCTTCAATCAGGTCTTTCGGAAATGGTAATTCCATGATTGAAATACCCATTTCATTGGAAAACGCATCAATCAATTCCTGATCCATTTTTGAAACCAATGAAATCAACTTTGAGGCATTTGCAGATGTAAGCAGCTCAGCTCTGGATTGATATTCCTCAATTTCATTTGGCACATCATAGTTGATGATTTCATCCATTCGATCAATTTGGATTTTATCTGCATTCAATCCACCGATTAATAAAATGCGCATTTCATATTTCTGAAATCGCTCGAATCGCTCAGCGTACATTGCCTCATCAAGATCATCCCCAAGGCTAACTACGCCCCAGTTCTTTTTCCTGATGATTTTAAAAAGTCGATCAGATGTTCTACTTGAAGCAGAGAAAATTAACACTCTTTTTGCTGATGATTGCTCCAGGTGAGACATCAAGGTAGATATCTTCATACGAGGAGGCACCTTGATAAATCCCTGTCCTTCTGAACTCACCTTTCCCTTACTAGGAATAGCTTTTTTTCCATTTACTTCTTCCGAAGATTCTTTCTTCTCAGGATTTAACACTACAGATACAGATGCTTTCTCAAGCTTATTCTCTACCTCTTCAAGATCCACCTCAATTGTTGCCTCTTCTTCATTGGCTACAACTTGTGAATTGGTATCAGGCAGATCATTCTTTGCTTCAAACCCAATTAATTCAGGGTTTCTTAAAGCAAGATCGGCTAGTTGTTTTGTGGCACTATTTTGCTGTCGGGATAAAATTACAATCTGTGGTTCACAGTCAACAAAACGCAGAATATCCTTAACCCGATTCACCAGGTTATATTGCTGCATTTCATGAGCTTCATCAATCACAATTAAATTGAGATTTTTGAACCTGAAATTATTCTTCTCCAGCATTTCAATACATCGCCCGGGATTAGCTACTATCACCGGTGCACCATCTGATAAAGCTTGCTCTTGTGCTGCTTTATCTCCTTTCATTGCCATTAATGCACTACTTATCTGTGCATGATAGCCGAGCGCCCAAACTTGTTCGTCAATTTTCTCAGCGCGTTCTATAGATGGTGTTAAAATTAAAACTTGTGTGCCTTGTACCTCTCCATTTTCTGTTACTTTCTGAAGTGCCGGTATTAAAAACGCAAGATCATCGTTCGAGTGCGTTTCTACCAAAACATGTTTCCCGTCTAAAACTACAGGGAGCACTTTTTCTTGGAGAGGTGTTGGTTTTTCCATTCGTACATCGGCCAGCCCACTTAAAAGTTCAGGGCTCAGACCAAATTTTTCAAAAGACAATATTACACCTCTTTTCTTTTGGCTTTTTGTTCAATTTTCAAAGATCAATGTTCTGTTTTTCAGAACGCAGCAAATATACAAAGAACTATAAAAGCTTATTCTTTTTCTTTTGTAAATCCCTCGCTCTCTAAATAGGTTTGTTGAAAATTTTTATGCAAACCTAGTTCTATCCCTGATTTTTTGATCCAAACAAGGCTTGCGATCGTAACAAGTACGATTCCTACCGTTCCAATTAAACCTCCCTCAGGACCAAAAGAAGCCCCGGTCCAAAATGCATCACCACTTTGTTGAGTTTGAATAAGAGTTCCACGAATTGGCAGCCCACTAACTCTGAATCCGAAGATTCCTCCTTGAAAGAAATTCCATGCAAAATGGATTCCAACAGAGAATGCTAATCGACCTGTAATTAAATAAGGAATGGCTAGCATAATTCCGGCCAGAAAGATATTAAGCAAAGCAAAAATGGTAACATTTGGATTTAACGCGTGTGCTAATCCGAAAATTGAAGAGCTAAAAAGTACAGCAATAATTGTAGCCCATTTTGTATCAATAAATTTATTTGTAAACCCTTCTTTGAAGTTAGTCAGAAGGTAGGATCGACTCATTACCTCTTCATAAAAACCAACACAACTCATTTGTATGAAGAAAACAAAGACCGGATAAAACCAACTCGAAGTTCCCGGTAAATTCCAGCTAAATCCTAAAAACTCTAATGTACCTGTGAAGATTTGAATAAAAAAAATAAAGGCCATCACAAGTGCAGCTATTATGCTTCCTTTTGCAAATTCCAACCACCAAACCCGATCAGGTTGTATCCCTGCAATGCGAATTGATGTTCTATGGTCAACAAACCGGAACATCAACCAGAAGAAACCTACCGTTAAAAATGTTGTAAGTAGAAACTGGTAACCGCCGAGAGGAATCGCATTTCCGAACATTACTATTGGAAACGCAATAAAAATATAAACCAGAATCCGAATTCCGGCTAGAACCCTGTGCTCATTTGCATTAAAAACAGGAGACATACTAAAACCTGATTTTTTTGAGTTAACCTAGCACTAAAAATACAACATGTTGAACACAGGTGAATTATGGAGAGATTTGTTTTACAAACAACAGCAGAAGAATTAGAATCCTATTTTGGGGTTTCTACGGATTCTGATGCTCTCCTTGAACCTAATTTCAATGCCGCACCGGGTTACCTTGTTCCAGCTATTTACTCAGTACATGGAGGACTTAGAATAGAATCTTGTTTGTGGAACCCAAACCAGTCAAGGCTTGATATAACTGAGTTTTTACTTAGCCCAAAAGCTGCTTCTATTTTAAGAAACCAATCCTGTATTATTCCTATAAATGGCTTCTACATGTGGAAGAATAACGTTGAGGATGCCCTTCCTTTTTATGTTCGAATCCATTCTCAAAAATTACTTGGCATACCCGGGATTTTTACGAACAGTGACAACCATCGAAAAACATTTACAGTTTTAACACGGAATGCAAATGTACTGTTAAAACCACTTGATGAAACAATGCCTTGCATTCTTGAAAATGAACAATTTCATGACTGGCTATTCAATAAAGCAGACGATGTTGCTAATACAGGATTTATTGGTAATGAACTAATTACGAATATGACTGTTTACAGAGTCCCGAGTCTTGTGAATCAGTTATCAAATAATAGTCAGGAATTAATACAACCAATCCCAAAACTTCGAGAAGAAGACTAATCTCTATCTTGGCTATTTATCCATTTTTCCCAGGTTTACCTTCATTGGGATTATCATAATATCGAATAGTTGGATATGCAAAATCGATATCAGATTGTTCATCAAAGCGATCAAGTATTGATTCCCAAATCAACTGTGTGGTACCTCTTCTTCTGCGTGGATTAGTTAAATATCTAACTGTTAAATTTACGCCGCTATCTTTCACATCGGTATAGACTATAGGAGTTAAATATCTGTACTCTATCAAATAAGATTTTGAAGCCTTCGCAATTTCAGCCTTTGCCTGCTCTATAAACTCTTTAGATATTTCGTTAACAACCTCAGATAAAATGGTCTTCGCTTTCTTCCAATCGCTCTCAAAAGTGACAAGAACCTGAATTTCATTCCATATAAATTCGAAGTCGCTGGTATAATTTGCGAGCTTTTTTATGAATACAAGATGATTCGGAATATGAATCACACGGCCCGTACTTTGATCGGCATCTACCCAATTTCCAATCTCCAATATTGTAAATTTAAAAGGTCGAACATCGATTACATCACCTTTTATCGTATCTAATTCTATGCGATCACCAACATCAAATGGCTTTCTCCAAATGATAAATAGAAAGGCTGCCAGATCTGTGACCGGATCCTTTAAAGCTATAGCTATACCTGCACTTAATAGCCCCAGGAAGGTTGCAATCGATTCAATTCCCGAAAACCAGATTTGTACAACGGCTAAAAAACCAATGAAAAAACTTATATAGGATAAGTTTTTCCTCCACTTATACTGTGCCTTTTTACTTGATGTCTTTTTCGTTACAACTCGAAGGACAATCAATCGAATTAGCCATAAAAGGATGAAAATCCCAATAGTTTCGATGATCTTCGCCGTCAAATCAGGAGAATTTTGAAAATACTCCAACAGATTATTCCGCATATTTGAAATAGTTTCACCCATAAGTATTCCCCTTAAAGCTTTTGCTTGGCATCATTTTCAAATTTGGGTATCTTTCAAGTCTTTCAAAAGTTTAGTTGATTATAAAATGCTTTACAACATTATTATTGTAGTTATTACCATTATTTGTGCACTCCTTACGTTAGTAGTGCTCCTTCAAAACGGTCAGGGACAAGGTTTATCCGGAATTGGTGGCGGTGGTGGTGGACTTGATTCCGGCGCAGGCGGATTAGGTGCACGTCGTACTGCTGACTTACTTTCAAAAGCTACTTCCATTTTAGGAGGCGCATTTTTAGTGCTTTGTGTACTAGCAAATTTCGCAATTGACAGACAGCAGCAAGCTGACTCAGTTTTACAGCAAGGTGCCCCTTTAAATGACATTAGTGCTCCTTCAAATACTCAGTCTGCAGTTCCAATTCAAACTCCTCCTCCTGTAACAAATGATAACGGAAGTTCTGAGAATGAGAACTAAGATATTTTAAAGTTTGAAAAAAGCCCTCTAATCCAATTGAGGGCTTTTTTTTGCTCCAACAATTTTGAAACTATATCGTAATTAAATTCTTCTTTATCATACTAATTAATATGTCTTATTAGTTGTGGTACTCTCAGTCTATGATTAATTTCAGGACGTCTATTTAATTTAAAAACAATTAACTATCTCACATGAAAAAACTACTATTAGCGCTAGTCATTGGGGGCATTTCATCTTCAGGGTTGATGGCGCAAACTCAACTTGTAGAAGAAGTTACCCGAGAGGGCGAAGAGATTGTTATCCCTTACAAAAAATTCATTCTGGATAACGGACTCACTCTTATTGTACATGAAGATCATTCAGATCCACTCGTTCATGTTGATGTAACTTATCACGTAGGTTCAGCTCGTGAAGAGCTATATAAATCTGGTTTTGCACATTTCTTTGAGCATATGATGTTCCAGGGATCAGAAAACGTAGCCGATGAAGAGCATTTTAAAATTATCAGTGAATCGGGCGGAACGTTAAACGGAACTACTAACCGTGACCGAACTAACTACTTTCAGACTTTACCAAGTAACCAACTTGAAACAGCACTTTGGTTAGAAGCGGACAGAATGGGCTTTTTCCTTGATGCAGTTACACAGCGTAAATTTGAAGTTCAACGTTCAACCGTAAAAAATGAGAAAGCACAAAACTATGATAACCGAGCTTACGGCCGATGGAGTGAGCTAACAGCTGCTGCACTTTACCCATTTGGTCATCCATATTCTTGGTTAACAATTGGACGTGTTGAAGATTTGAATCGCGTTGATGTTGATGACTTAAAAAACTTCTTCCTTAGATGGTATGGTCCAAATAATGCAGTTTTGACGGTTGGTGGTAATGTTGAAGCTGATGAAGTTGTATCATTAGTTGAGAAGTATTTCGGTGTTATACCAAGAGGCCCGGAAGTTGCGGATATGTATCTGGACCCTGTATCACTCGATAGTGATCGTTATCAATCATATGTTGATAATAATATTCGCTTCCCTGCTCTTCTATTCACATTTCCTACTGTACCAAGATTTCATGAAGACGAAGCTCCGCTTAATTTCTTAGCACAAATCTTAGGAACCGGACGTAGTTCATATTTCTACCAAAAGTTTATACTTACTCAGAAAGCAATCCAGGCTTCTACTTTTCATCCAACAAGCGAATTAGCAGGTGAACTAACCATGTTTGTTCTTCCTTTCCCGGGACAAACTTTATCAGGCTTTGAAACTGAAATGCGGGGTATCCTTGACGAATTCGCAGCAGAAGGTGTTTCAGATGAAGATATGGTCAAAATAAAAGCAACTTTCGAGTCTAGCTTCATTAATGGCTTACAAAGCGTTGCTGGTAAAGTGTCTCAATTAGCTTCTTATGCAACTTTTGCGGATGATGCGAACTTCATCAAGAGTGATCTTGACCGATATAATGCGGTAACTAAAGAGGATATTATGCGAGTATTCAATGAATACGTGTATAATAAACCTGCTGTAATACTGAGCGTTCTTCCAAATGATGGTGGAGCAACACAACCTGCTCAACCTGATAACTTTGTTGTTCAAACAGAAGGCGACAATCCTTTTCCTACAATCGACTATTCTGGATTGAGCTACAGCAGACCGACAGGTGATACTTTTGATAGAAGTGTAAAACCAACTCCTGGTCCTGCACCTTTGGTTCAAATTCCTGCATTCTGGAAAACAGAAGCAGCAAATGGAATCAAATTCATCGGTACAAACTCAAATGAAGTACCAACAGTGAATATTCAAATTCGCATTAAAGGAGGTCATTCTATGGACCATTATCATGCGGAGAAAGCAGGCTTAGCTTCGATCACTGCTGGAATGATGAATGAATCCACAAAAAATTATACTTCTGAAGAAATAGCTGAAGAATTAAGAAAAATTGCCAGTTCAATTAGTTTCTCATCCAGCGATTACAGCACAACTATGAATATTAGTTCATTGAAAAAGAACTTAGATCGTACGCTAGAATTAGCACAAGAGAAACTCTATCATCCTGCATTTAATGAGACTGATTTCGCCAGAATTAAACAGCAGCAAATTGAGGGAATAAGAAGTACATATCAAAACCCTGCCTCCATTGCTGGCTTGGTTTATGAGCGACTCCTATATGGTGATGAGCATATCCTATCTGTACCAGGTAGTGGTATTGAAGAAACCGTTACACGTATTACCGCTGAAGATGCTCAAGCATTCTACGATGACTACTATGCCCCGGAATTAGCTGAAGTTATAATTGTAGGTGATGTATCACGTGATGAAATCATGGGTAAACTTTCATTCCTGAATGACTGGCAAAAGACAAATGCTAGCTTACCTGAATTACCAGAACCTTCTCCTGGAGATTACACAAAAGTGTACCTGGTTGATAAAGCTGCAGCACCTCAATCTGAGCTCAGAATCGGATTCATGACTGGTCTAGCTTATGACGCTACCGGAGAATATTTCAAAACTAATCTAATGAACTACACATTAGGTGGTGCTTTTAACAGTAGAATCAACTTGAATCTTCGTGAAGATAAAGGCTGGACGTATGGTGCTGGTTCTTACTTCAGTTCAGACACTTATAATGGCGAATTTACTGCTTATGCAGGTGTTCGTGCTGATGCAACCGACAGCTCTGTAGTCGAATTCATGCGAGAAATTAAAGACTTCAGAGAAAATGGTATCACTGAAGATGAACTAGCGTTTATGAGAAACTCTATTGGACAGCGAGATGCTCGTAGTTATGAGACTCCATTCCAAAAAGCCGGTTTCTTAGGAAATATCATCCGATATGATTTACCAAATGACTTTGTGGATACACAATCAGAAATCATTCGCACCATTACTAAGGCCGAAATTGATGCGCTTGCTCAAAAGCACCTTGATATCGACAATATGTACATCATGGTGGTTGGTGATGCTGCATCCCAAAAAGAGAAATTGCAAAATCTTGGTTATGAAGTAGTAGATGTTAGTACCAACGGTGACATTCTAATGGAGCTTCAGGAAACTGACGGTGACCAAGAATAAAAATTGAAATAGATTTCTAATTTCTTTAAAGCCCTTTTCATTGCGAAGAGGGCTTTTTTATTGCTAGCCAGTTACTTAATACAACTTGACTTAACTAAATTGAATAATTTTTAAAAAATTACTTTACAAAAGCTCAGTATCTCCGATAACGAAATAGTCAATAATTGTTTAAATAGTACAGGTTATGCTGAAAAAACTTTCTCTTCGAAAGAAATTATGGGTCATTGGTAGTGTTCCACTAGCAGGTTTTTTGATTCTAAACTTAATAGATATTACAAAATCTGTAGGTACGGTAAACGAGCTCAAAAGTATGAGCCAGGATATCGAAATTGTAATGGAGCTACGCCCACTTATTACTGAATTACAAAAAGAACGTGGCCGTTCAGTTGGATATACCGCTTCAAAATCAGAAGAAGTATATGAAAAATTACAGGCTCAAAGAGCTAATACTGATCAGATATTTGCCAGCTTGGTAAATCGGTTTGATTCAGGAGAGCTACGCTCTCAAAATGATGCCGTAAATGAAGATTTAAGTGACATTATTGGAGACAAGTCTACTTTAATTAGTTTAAGGCAGGCAGTTGATGCTCAAACCAAGACAGGAGTTGAGTATTTGACGGATTACACAAACTACATTTACAAAGGTCTGAATTTCCTTAATACAACAGCAAAAAACTCATCTGATAAAGATGTAAGTACCAATCTATTAGCTTACTATTTCTTTTTAGACATGAAAGATGCGCTTGGACAAGAGCGCGCATTGCTATATGGGGCTTTCCTTACTGACGAGTTAAGTGTACCGGAATTTGCACGTTTTTCTTTCCTGGAAGAAGATGTGAAATTTCTGGAAAATGAGTTAAAGGAACTTGCCGATCCACGAATGGTCACTATTTATGAAAGCTATCAAAACGATAGTAGAATTAGCAAAGTAGATAGCTATCTAGCTGTTTATAAGGAAAAGAATTTTGATGGAAATTATGGACAAGATCCAGAGGCATGGTTCGCTGATATAACTGCAAAAATTGGTTTATATGGCCAGATAGATCAGGAACTTGTTGAATTTATCTTTGCAGATAGTAATGAGAAAGTAGCTGCAAACGTACAATTTATTGTGATTACTGGTGTGCTTTCTGCTATTTCAGTATTTGCATTAATAGCATTGGTATTCTTTTCTATTCGATCTGTTTTAAAACCACTTATTGAAGTAACAAATGGTTTGGTTGATAATTCAGTAAATACCAATCAAGCTGCAAGAACACTTGAATCATCAAGCCATGATTTGGCAAGATCGGCTACAGAGCAATCTGGTTCTCTCGAACAAACAAGTACCGCATTTGAGGAATTAACAGCCACAGCTAAATCAAATAGCGAGAACTCCGAGCATGCCAGAGAAGCCGCGAATTTAATGCGCGAAGCAGCTGAACAAGGAGCTAAAGAAATATCACAATTGAATACCGCAATGGAGGACATCAAAACCAGTAGCGATAGTATTTCAAGTATTATCAAAACGATTGATGATATTGCATTCCAAACAAACTTATTAGCGCTCAATGCTGCAGTTGAAGCAGCTCGTGCCGGTGAAGCAGGAAAAGGCTTTGCTGTGGTAGCTGAAGAAGTTAGGAGTCTTGCACAGCGCAGTGCGGAAGCTGCTCGTAAAACATCCGAAGAAATTGAAATGTCGATCGCGAAAAGCGGACGAGGAGTAGAATTGAATGAATCTATCCGACTTGTATTCGATCAGATCCTCGAACAGGCACGTAGCGTAGATGCAATTATTGAAGGAATTGCTGCAGCCTCATTACAGCAATCAAAAGGTATTGAAGATGTAATAGAAGCTGTTGATCACTTAAATCAAAAAACTGTTGAAACGTCTCAGATTTCTGAAAAAACAGAGCATTCGGCTGAAGGTCTAACAGTACAAGTAAGTGAGATGGTTAAATACATAACTGATCTAAGCACGAAAGTAATTGGTGGTGGAATTGGTCAGCATTTACTCAAAAAAACACATGACGCTGATAACAACTCAGAGTCTGTTTTTGCAGCTCATGAAATCCGTAAGAATGCTGCTAATGCCCAGTTTGCCGATTGGTCAGCAAATGTGCAAAGCACTCAAAAACAGGACAAGAAAGAAGAAGCTTTATTCGAGTCCTTCTAAATAAACATTGTTTAGTTGTGCCCTCATGTGCGAAAGTGCATGAGGGCTTTTTTTATTTACCAATACAGAAACGTGAAAAGATGGAATCCAAGATGTGCTCATTGGTAATTTCACCGGTTATGGTTCCTAATTCATTCAAGGCAGCTCGTAAATCAATAGATAGGAAATCACCGGTCATTCCCATATTAAGTCCTTGAATTGCCGCTTGAACCTGCTCATTCGCTTTCTTTAATGCATCTCGATGGCGTGATGATGTAACTAACAAACTCGTCGCATCATAGTGTTTATTCTCAAGCGCTCGTTCTTTCAAGAAACCTTTTAGTTCATCAATTTGAATATCTTTTTTTGCGGATAATTTGATATCAAACTCCGTTCTCCATCCATAATCCAATTCAATATCTGCTTTGGTTCCTATCAAAATAAATGGAGTCTCTCCGGCCTTTTTTTGAAAATCGGCAACTTCTGCTTTTTCCTCAGGTGTGAATGGATGTGATAAATCCTTGAGATAAACCACTAAATCTGCTTTTTCAAATGCCGCTTGTGATCGTTTTACGCCTTCCGCTTCAACAATATCTTCTGTTTCTCGGAGGCCTGCTGTATCAATCAACTTGAATAGTAAACCTTCGAAATTCCAGTCAACGTCGATGGTATCACGAGTAGTCCCAGCAATGTCAGTAACAATTGCACGATCTGTGCCAACTAAAGTGTTTAATAAAGTAGATTTACCGGCATTTGGTCGACCTATTAATACAGTCTTTACTCCATCTTTCACTAATCGACCTGTCTCATAGGTCTCTAGAAGTGATTCAATCTCTGAAGAAACATCTTGCAAAAGCTTCAACAACTGTTCCTTATTAGCAAACTCAACATCTTCCTCAATGAAGTCGAGCTCAAGCTCCACCATAGCGGTTGCATCGATAATCTGCTGGCGAAATTTCTTCACATGACCACCTAGTCTCCCCTCCAATTGTTGATGAGCCGCATCAACTGCTTTTATACTTTTTGCATGAATAATGTCCGCAACAGCTTCCGCCTGATCCAAATCCATTTTCCCATTCAAGAAAGCTCTTTGTGTAAACTCGCCTGCTTCAGCTGCATGTACGCCAGTTGCTAAAATGGTCTCCAATACTTTCTGAGTTACCAATACACCACCATGACAAGAAATCTCAATGGTATCTTCACCTGTATAACTTCTTGGTGATTTAAAAACGGTAGCCAAAACCTCATCAATAGGTAGTTTATTTGCGTCTACAATTTTCCCAAAATGAACGGTGTGAGAGTCCACTTTTGACAGATCTTTGCCTGAAAAACTTTCATTTACTTTTTGGATAGCATCTTTTCCTGAAACGCGAATTACGGCGATTCCTCCCTCCCCAATAGGTGTTGCTATTGCCGCAATAGATGATTTTTGCTCGATGTGTTCACTCATATCTAAAAGATAACCAACTACGATTAACATTCGTTAATAGAATTATGTGATGAGCTGCTTCATTTTGTGACCAAATGAGAAACCAATCAATTTTTTTGATCGTCTTAATTCTTTGTAGCCCATGGGGTTCAACTATTTTTTTAACCAAATACCAAAGCCATGAGAATAAAGTCACTACTTAGTCTGGTCCTTACTTTAGTGTTAACGGCCAATATGTATGCAAATGAGAGAACGGCAAAACAACTTTTTGCTGCTGCAATTTCGGGAGATGTTGATCAGATCGAATATTTAATTGAAGAAGGTGTTGATCCAAACACATTAGATATTAATGGAAATACACCTTTGCATTATGCCGCTTCAAATAACAGATTTGAAGCCATCGAAACTTTAATTGATCTTGGAGCTGATGTTGATGTAATCAATAATGCTGAAAATACAGCTCTTATAATTGCTGCCACACAGAACCACTTTCAATCAGTGGACGTACTTCTTTCAGCTGGTGCAAATCCGAATATCGAAAGAACTGATCATTACACTGCACTTCACGTAGCTGCATTAAAAGGTAACTATCGATCGGTTGTTTCTCTTGTTGTTTTTGGCGCTGATGTAAATCAATCATGTGATATGGGGGTCAGTCCATTGATGCTAGCTGCAGGGAAAGGAAATATTAATATTGCAAAGGTACTGTTCGAAAACGGTGCAACTAATTCCACTGATATAGAAGGAAATGATGTTGTTGAATGGGCGAAGAAATCAGAAAGCTCAGAAATGATTGACCTGGTTCTTTCTTACACCTCAATCTCACTTGCAAAATAATCCCTCCACAAACCGACCCAATAAAAGGGTCGGTTTTTTAGACTATCTTTTTAAAAATGAACAATTACTCACCTCGCTCATTTAATTGCATTTTGGAAATTTCGAAAAACACCTTTATTTCCACATCTGTTTAATTAAGATGAACTTTACTTGAAACAAAAAAAGCCTCCACGTTGGAGGCTTTTTTTTGAATAGAAATTTTGTCTAATGGACATTACCCATCAACTTTCTAATTGGTTTTGAGAACAAGAGTAGAAGTACCCCAGCTCCAACAGTTGTGTATACAATTAACATGTATTGATCAGGCATAGATGCCAATGTATCGGTAGTTCCACCGCTTAATGAACCGGCAATTAAACCAGCAAACAAATTACCCATCGCTATGGATAAGAACCACATACCCATCATCTGACCCGCGTAACGATGTGGAGAAAGCTTAGTCACCAAACTCAATCCAACCGGACTTAAACTTAACTCTCCAAAAGTGTGAAATAAATAAGTAAAGATTAACCAGGTTGGTGCTGCAAGATCACCGGAAGCCGCAATTTTAGCTGCGAAATACATTACTAAGAAACCAATACCCAAGAGGATCAATCCAAAAGCAAACTTCAAAGGAGAGCTTGGTTCTAAGTGTTTCTTGGCTAACCATACCCACATAGCTCCGAAAATTGGGGCAAAGATGATAATGAACATCGAATTGATTGACTGGAACATTCCTGCCGGAATCTCCCATCCAAAAACAGTTCGATCTGTAAATCGCTCAGCAAATAGATTTAATGTAGAACCTGCCTGTTCAAATCCTGACCAAAACAATGCTGAAAAAATCAGTAGCAGACCAATTACACCTACTTTCTTTTTTTCTTCCAGATTTAAACCACCAAGTAAGAATACATATCCAAAAAATAGAACAGCTGCTGCTGAAATGATGTACTTTGAAGCATTCGCAATACTGATCGCATCAATCGAGATTATATTAAAGAAGAAAAGCCCAAAAATTACAAGTGCTACCACACCAACAATTTTTGCAATATTGGCTGTTTTAGCAGCCTTCTGTTGTTCTTCCGTTGTTTCATAAACTGGAGCATCTCCATATCCTTCGAGGTTAGATGCAGTGGTTTTATACTGAATTAAGCCAAGAAACATACCAATACCCGCAGCTCCAAAACCTAAATGCCAATCCACTTCAGCTGCCAGATAACTACAAACCAGCGGAGCCAGTAATGCCCCAATATTTATCCCCATATAGAAAATTGAAAAGCCTGCGTCACGCTTTGCGGGATCATCGTCATGATCACCTCCATAAAGCTCCCCAACAATACTACTCACATTAGGTTTTAGCATCCCTGTACCGGCTGCGATTAGTACCAAACCAAGGAAAAATGAGTTGGTATCTAAAGCGGTAACTCCTTCACTATGCCCGGCAAACAAAGCTACAATACCGGGTAGAGCCATTGTAAAGTGACCAAGTGTGATAATAATACCACCATACCAAACAGAATTTTTTAAGCCAATGATATGATCAGCGAGCCAACCCCCCGGTAGTGCAAGGAGATAAACTCCCATCGTATATAAACCATAAATTGCTGTGGCTGTTACATCATCAAATTCTAATCCTCCATTTATTGCTCTTTCAGTCATAAAGAGAATTAGAAGTGCTCGCATCCCATAATAACTGAAGCGCTCCCACATTTCAGTAAAAAATAAGGTGGCTAAACCACTTGGGTGCCCAAAAAATGTTTTTTCACTCATTAAGAAAAAGTCTGGTTAGTATTTGATCACTAAAATCTGACGATGATACCTATTCATCCATTCGACCGCAAGCATTTATAAGGAAATGAAGCTTCATTCTTCATGATTTCTTCATAGAACTGATCTAGGTTTACTTATGTATTTAACGAGCAACGAAGAGGTTAATTTCTACTCTACAGGATTCTCCTCTTTTGGAAATCGCTTGTCCTTTCACGTATAAAACAAAACCCCGACACTCGAAAAGCGCCGGGGTTTTTTAATAGTTTCTCAAACTAACGCTCTAATATTCGCTCGTCATGATAAATAACGGTTGCATCTCAAAGCTCTTATAGAACGGACGTAAACGCTCTGTATCATAGTGTCTTCTCACATTTACAATTTTTTTCTTACTGGTAACGATATCGATAGGGACATTATCATAGCGACCATTCTTCAATACTACTAATCTTCCATGGATATTCTGAAGAATAAGATCCAATGCAAGATTACCATAAGCCATTGGTGCAATTGAATCTATCGCATCGGGATCACCACCACGAACCATATAACCAAGCTTCTGATTAATGATGTTCACAGTTTTTCCATCGTTGTATTTAGGTGATAATTTTTTCAGTTCATCAGAAACTAAATCACCAATTCCACCTAGTTTTTTATGACCATAAGCATCAGTCGTAGCATCCTGGAATACCATTTCACCACCTGAGAACATAGCTCCTTCCGATACTAAGAGCATTGAGTATCGACTTGGGTTCTTTTTGCGATCGTAATTCATCAACTCAGCTAACTGCTCTATGTCGAATTTATATTCAGGAATTACGCATCGACTTGCTGCGCCTGCCATAGTTGGAAGCATAGCTGTAAAACCTGCATATCTACCAAATACTTCCATCACCAAAAAACGCTCATGCGAACCTGCGGAAGTTCTCAAAGTATTTGCCAGTTGAATTGTTCGAGTAACACAAGTACTAAATCCTATACAGTAATCAGTGCCGGGAACATCATTATCCATTGTTTTTGGTAATGCCACAACCTTTACACCTTCTGTATAAAGACGAACTCCATAACTTAAAGTATCATCACCACCAATTGGGATTAGATAGTCAATTCCAGCCCATTCAAGGTTTTTTAATACTTCCGGGGTAAGATCATTTACATCTTCAGAATAAACATCTCTTAAATGTTCCGGAACTACTTCTTTTTTTACGTGACTTGGTCGTGTTCTTGATGTATGCAAAAAAGTACCACCTGTTCGACCTGCCTTATTTACTATTTCCTCAGTTAAATCAATTAGGTTGTTTGAATTATCTGCTTTTTTATCTCGAACGATATCGATTAAACCGGCCCAACCACGCCGAAATCCAATTACCCGATAGCCTTCTCTTAATGCACGAATGGTGACGCCTCTAATAGCCGGGTTTAGTCCGGGCACATCGCCACCTCCGGTTAAAATTCCAATTGTACCTTTATATTTTGCTTTTGCCATATTTCTCCAATGAGTTTCGAAAAAGAGTAAGTGATGTGTGTGAATTAATTATGAAAAGCGCTTTTTAATGTTCAATTCATAATATCTTCAACTTTTGGAACTAACGTAATCCAAGCGACAATTAAAAGGGGAGGTACTAATGAAAAAGCGAGTAGTTATTGTAGGATCCAGTTTTGCTGGTTATTCCACTGCATTAAGTCTGGCAAAATTATTTCATGGAAAGCATGATATCACAGTGATAGATAAGTCGCCGTACTTTACATTTTTGCCCTCATTGGTTTGGCATCCATTTGGGTATCGTAATTCTGATGACATTTCTTTCGACACACGACCTATCTATAAGGATCATGATATAGAGTTCATCCAGGAAACAGTGTATGGATTCGATTTAAACGATCAGGTAATCTATACTTCAAATGCTGACATTGCCTACGATTATTTAGTACTGGCAACAGGAACTAAACCAAATTATGGAAGCATCAGAGGATTTGTTCCTGAAAACCATATTTACACCATCTGTTCGATGGGAGAAGCCGAAAGGACTAGATTAGCATGGAAAGAATTCCTGAAAGATCCGGGACCAATTGTTATTGGTGCAGGTCAATGGTCGGGGTACTTTTTTGCAGCTTATGAATTCTTATTAAATGTACTTTATCATTTGAAATCGAATGATATAATGGATAAAGCGCCCATTCATTTTATAACAGCGGAACCATATCTAACCCACTTCGGAATAGGAGGAATTCATGAAGATGTGGAAGCTGCCGAGCATCTTTTCGATCGATATGGTATCAACTGGAGAACCAACGCCGAGATTCAAGAGCTTAAAAAAGGAAAAGTAATTCTTGCAGATGGAGAAGAAATTGACTCTAAATTCACTATGGTAATTCCTCAATTTGTGGGTATTGATGCGGTAAGAACCACACACAATCTTGCCAACTATGCAGGTCTGATAAAAGTGAATAATGAGTTCAAGCACATGAAGCATCCAAACATCTATGGTGCAGGAGGCTCAGTTTACATCGCTCAAGAAGATGAAACTATGGTTCCATGTGGCGTTCCAAGAACCAGATATTGTACTGATATTATGGCTAAGACAGTAGCTTATAATATTGCTTCTGATATTCTTGGAGGTTCAAGAGTCTCAGTGACTAATCATCGTTTGTATGAATATTGCAAGCAAGATATGGATCACCTGAGTGCCTTATTCTTCCGAAATGCCGATGATTCATTGCACGATCTTGATTTCATTAAAAAGAAATCAAGTGATAAATGGGCAAATATGAGTATTGGTGAGTATATCGAGTCATCATTCGATACAGAAGATTTAAAAATTTAACGTTTGAAACATCCTGGTCATTAATCCGTGATAGGTTCCATTAGCTAATTAATTTAACTATGGAACTTATCTGGATTATTCTTGCTGCACTTTGCATCATTATGGGACTAATTGGTGCTTTTTTGCCCATACTTCCCGGTTTACCTTTCTCCTACTTAGGGCTTTTTATACTGCACTTAAGTGGAGTTGCAACCTTTAGTACTACCTTTTTGGTAATTTGGGCAATAGTGATAGTTACAATTATTGTACTCGAAAATGCACTACCCGCTTATACAACCAAGAAGTTTGGTGGATCAACTTATGGATCAACCGGCAGCTTAATTGGGATGATTTTAGGTATGTTTTTCTTCCCACCACTTGGTTTTTTCCTTGGAACCTTAGTCGGTGCATTTGTGGGAGAAATACTTTACAAACAGGACGTAAATACGGCACTAAAGTCTGCCTGGGGCTCATTCTTAGGCTTCTTAACAGGAACAATGATCAAAACCATTGTTGCTGCTATGTTTGCGGTGATGTTCTTTCGAGCAGTATTCTAAGGCTATTTTATTAGCTGCATTCTTTTAGTAACTACCTGGTCACCAAGTTTCAAGCGATAGATATAAGTACCACTAGCAAGTGAAGCACCATTGAACTGAACTTGATAAGAACCTGCAGATCTGAATTCATTCACAATGGTTTCAACTAGTCTACCTTGAATATCAAAAACTTCCAGAAGTACTTCTCCGGATGTTTCTAATTGAAACTCGATATTTGTAACCGGATTAAAAGGATTCGGATAGTTTTGTTGAAGTACAAAACCAGTTATAGTGTTCGTTGTTTCTTCTGTTGAATTCAATAGTGCTAGATCCAGTTCATAGGCCCCATTGCCATGAGTGGCCACACGTAACTTTCTATTTGATCTTGATATAATCAAATCCATCGCAAAAACCGCGTCTGGTAAGTCTCCATTAATATTTGTCCATGATTGACCACCATCAGATGAATGATAAATACCAATTTCATTCCCTACATATAAATGTGAACTATTTTCAGGATCAACTGTTACTGACCAAGTAGGTATATCAGGCAATCCATTCCCAATATCAATCCAGCTATCACCACCATTCATAGTTTTAAAAACATGTGATGTTCCAAAACCTCCGAAAGTGATGTATGCTATCTCATCATTATTTGGATCAACAGTCATATCAGTAGGAAATCTATCAGGTAAATCTTGTGTGATTTGTGACCATGATGTTCCACCATTTATTGTTCTATATACATTTGGTCGAGTGGCTTTAGGGCTTGATGCAGCATAAACTACTTGTGCACTTTGTTCCGAAGCAGCTAATACTGACATCGCATTTCCATCTAATTCAAAACCATTATTAGTCACTTCCCAATTAAGGCCACCATCGTTTGATTTAAAGATTTTCTCCCCACCTATATACATCGTTTGATTATCAGCCGGACTAAGAATATAAGGTGTGATAAAATTTGTCTCGCTTGAAGGAAATACTTCTGTACCGGGAAATGCGTAAAATTCTCCAAAAATAGTTGAGGTATATAAGTCATAGGAAACTGTAGCCTGACCATATTGCGCTGATAAATAGGCAATGTTATTATTGGCTTGATTCAACGCAGTCCATGCACCATCACCTGCCCACCTTCTACGCCAGTTCAGGTCTCCATCATAGATAATGCTATTATTATCTTGTAAACCACCAAGGAATATATTAGGGTTTGTATTAGAGTTAGAGACCCCGTTATAAAATTGAACGGTCTGATATCCAGAGTTGGCATTTATGAAAGTATTTCCACCATCTTTTGTTTTAAATATTCCCCCATCATTTAAAAAGTAAATGGTATCCGTCATAGTAGGGTGGTATACAATATCATGATGATCGGCCCAAGAAACTATGTATGGATAGGCTTCTTCCGCTCCGTCTGGAACTGTTATTGATGGAGCTGCATCAATATCTATAAAATTTATTCCTCTGTTAAAAGATCTATAAAGTGAAAACGGTTGACCGGCCGCCCAAACTGTATTTGGATTATCCGGTTGAATAGCAATTGCATGAGAATACCAGCCTTGAAAAGTAGCATAAAACTCAGTGCTGCTGAAAACAAGATCCCAGGTCTCACCACCATCTTCTGTTCGCATTAACCAGGTACGCGTATCATTTTCAATTCCGGTGAATTGTCCATTTGAGTTACCAATACTTGCCATCACGATATTTGGATCTGAAGATGACATTGCAAGAACTGCTTTTCCGTTAAATGTACTTGGTCCTCCACCAGTAACCAGATCAGCTTTTTCAAAACTATCACCTGCGTCTGTTGTTCGATAGATTCCATGATTAAGAGAACCCATTCCACCATGAGCCACAAATACTTTGTTTGTATCTGCCGGATTGATAATCACATCAGTTGCCATTGGGATACCATGAATGAATTGCCAAGAGTCCCCACCATTTCGAGATCGAAAAACTCCTAATGAGGTAGCTGCCCATATCGATTCTGATCGTAATGGATTTATTTGAATCTTTTGAACCGATGTTCTTTGGTCTAAACTCCAATCTAAAGTCTTTTCCCAGGTCTGACCTCCATCATCTGTCTTTAGAATTCCAATTCCATAGCTGCCGCGTGTTGTTCTAATCGGTCCAATTCCGGGATAGTTTTCTGATGTCCCATATCCCTCTCCTGTTCCAATGAACATGATATCTGGATTATTAGGATCTATATCAATTGCACCAACACCTAATACCGGAAAACCCGTTGACACATACTCCCAGGCATTTAAACCTTCACCACCTGTTGTACTTTTCCACAATCCACCACTTGCAGATCCAACAAATAATAAATCCGGATCTTCAGGGTGAATGGCCAGTGCTAATGTTCTTCCACCAATATTTATTGGTCCCATTGTTTCCCAAATCGGAGAAATTGAACTTTTCCTCTTTTGCATTAACATGTCATCAAATGCTGCAAAAAAACCTTCTTGTGGTATCTCTTCTTCAGGATAGGATCGAACATTGCTTATGTAAGTCATTGAACTCTTTGCGCCAGTGAAAAGCCCATCCTTAATTGTTGTTGGTTCTACTTGTTGAAGCTCATTATGATTTAAAATGAAAACAGTAAAAAAAATAATACCTGTGAGAAGAGTACCTACCCCTATTAGTTTCTTCAGAATATTCATGCGCAAATTTTAAGAAGTATGAAATCAATTAATTATTAACTGACGTTTTTGGATTTTATTTGATCCAATCAAGATATAAGAAAACAAGAAGCTACACTTTTCTTCAGATAATCAATAAAAAATGAATTGATCTGAAACCAATTAAGAATTACGTTCGTCTATTATTCCTACAAAAAGAAAGAAATATGTTTAAACAACAAAAACTTGGTGAACTTGAAGAACTAATTTTATTAGCCATCGGCTGTCTTGGTAGCGAAGCTTATACAGTTCCTATACAGCAATTGCTTGAATCAACTACCGGTAGAGTTGTTAGCATGGGCGCATTATATACTTCGTTAGAAAGACTACGAAAAAAAGGGTTTGCGATTTCAAAGCTAAGTGAACCAACTTCTGAGCGTGGCGGTAAAAGTAAACGAGTATACTCCGTGAGTTATGAAGGCGAACGAGCGTTGAAAGATACACGTGCAGCAAGGGATTTACTCTGGAATAAGTTCAAATGGAGTACTGCATGGAATTAAAAAACCCAACTCCACCAAAATTAGCCAAATGGTTGCTCGCTTTAAGTGTTGCATGGAAGTTTAAAGATGAAGCGGAGAATGACCTTGATGAGCTTTTTCAAATTCGATCTAAAAATTGGGGTGAATCATATGCTAAAAGACTTTACTGGCAAGATGTATGGAGCATTTGGATTCGCCGTAGTTGGTTTGAAGAATTAGATTTTACACACCTAAATACCTTTTCTATGTTTAAGAATTATCTCAAAGTCACTCTTCGGTCTTTAAAAAATCAGAAAGTATATTCTGCAATTAATGTTTTTGGATTAGCAATAGGTTTAGCCTTTTGCTCATTGATTTTTCTATATATCCAAGATGAGCTTACCTACAATCAGATGCATCAAGAAAGAGATCGAGTGTATAGAGTGGAACAAACTTTCTTCAATGAAGATGGAACTGCTAAATACTCGAATAGAAATGCTTCCATTCCATTAGGTCCACAATTAAAAGAAGAAATTCCCGGAATAGAAAACTTTGCACGAATATTTGCACGAGAACACTATGTAAAAACGAATAGCGACCCAATTCGTGAACGCGTTTTGTATGCTGATGAAGAGCTTCTCAGCATTTTTACTTTTCCCGCTATTGCTGGAAATACGCAAAGCATGCTCCCCAATATTAATTCGGTTGTAATAACTGAAAAAATTGCTACTAAATATTTTGGTGATGAGAGTGCTCTTGGCAAAACGCTTAGTATCAGAAAAAATGAGGTATTTGAAGATTTTGAAGTAACAGGTGTAGTTAAAGATATGCCCTCAAATTCTACTGTATACTTTGAGATACTACTTCATATTAAGGGTGACAATTATTACACCCAGCGATTTATGGATCGGTTTGATATGAATATTTATCGAACATATGTAATTCTGGAAGAACAAGTAACCGCTGAGAATCTCATTCCTGCTCTCGATCAGTTCAGCGACAAGTACCATGGAGATTATATTGCCTATTTAAAAGAAAGAGATGGTTGGGATTCTGAGTTTAGAAACTATGGCTATCGCTTAAACCCTCTGAATGATTTACACCTTAACAGCAATAGTGATCCATTATATTCATATATCCTATCTGCTATTGCAATTGGAATCTTATTAATAGCCTGTATCAACTTTATGACTCTTTCTATCGGCAGATCATCACGTCGTTCAAAAGAAGTAGGAATGCGAAAAGTTATTGGGGCACACCGATCTCAATTAATGACACAGTTTTGGGGAGAGGCTTTTCTTATTTGCGGAATCTCACTTTTAATAGGGGTTCTGTTAGCGGAAGCATTTCTTCCAATTTTTAATGCTTTATCCGGGAAAACACTTGAATTTAATTACCTTGAAAACTGGTCTACTTTATCAATTTTAGTAGGTTTTATCTTCGTAACAGGTCTAATTGCAGGTAGCTATCCGGCAATTCTCTTATCAAATATTAAACCTGTCCATTCGCTTAAGGGAACACTAAAACTAAGTGGCTCAAACTTATTTACTAAGTCTCTTGTAAGCCTCCAATTTGCCCTTTCAGTCACACTTATTGTAAGTACTTTGGTGATGAACAACCAACTACGCTTTATTCAAAATCAAGATTTGGGGTTCGACAAAGAACATGTAGTTATGGTACCTCTAAACCGTCTGGATGGTTTAGAACTTGCAGACTTAATGAGAAATACTATAGGTAATAATGCCAATATAATTGATATCTCAGCTACCGGAACAACCATGGGATTTGAAGGCTCTATTGGCTACGGAGTAAACTACAATGGTGAAAATATTCCCATTAATGTATTTACAGTTGAAAGTAATTATGTTGATTTCTTTGGCCTGGAAATTGTAGACGGGCGTGATCTCAATTCTAATATTTCGAGTGATACTCTAGAAGCGGTTCTTGTAAATGAAGCATTAGTAGAACGATTTGAACTTACAGATCCGATTGGGCAGAAAATTCCAAGTTTAGTAGAAGGAGAATCAGTACACGGCGGAGCATTTATAGTAGGAATAGTTAAAGACCATAAATTCGCTGCACTTTATCAAAAAATTTCTCCTGCAATGTTTTCTATGAATCCTGCATGGGGACACGGTAATTTGATGATCCGGGTTCAACCGAATAATATTTCTCAGACAATTGCCGAAATTGAAGAAAGTTGGAATAACATTGTTCCTGAAGTTCCATTCGAATATTCTTTCCTCGATGAAGACTTATTCGCCGTTTATGAAGAAGATCAAAAGTGGGCTAGCATTGTTAATTATGCATCTGGATTTGCCATTTTAATCGCTTGTTTGGGACTATTTGGCCTTGTCACGTTAACGGTTACCAGCCGTAAAAAAGAAGTAGGAATTCGTAAGGTTTTAGGAGCTTCTGTACTACGAATAACAACACTTTTTGCTAGTGACTTTATCAAATTAGTGGTACTGGGTTTAATAATAGCAGCCCCTGTAGCCTATTTTATGATGAATTCCTGGCTTCAAAATTTTGCTTATCGCATTAATGTTGATTGGTCACATTATTCCATTGCCGGTCTAATTGTAATTGGGATTGCCCTATTCACAATTAGTTTTCAGACCATTCGGGCCGGATTGTCAAATCCAGCGGATACGCTGGCAAATGAGTAATGAATAATTCCTCGTCCAACATGAAGACTAGATATTTATTCCTTGTAATTGGGCTAATACTAATTAGCTGCAATCCATTCAAGCACGATGTATCCATATCCCAGGAAAAAATAGATTCAATTGATAATCTCCTTTCAAGTCTACATGAAGAAGGAATCTTCAATGGCTCCTTTTTTATAGCAGATGATGAAAAATTACTTTTCAATAAAGTTTATGGGTTTGCAAACCTTGATGAAGGTATTCCATTACGGTCGGAGACCTTATTTAGTATAGCTTCCGTTTCAAAAACAATGACTGCTACATTAACTATGAAGCTAATTGAGGATGGAATTATTGCTAGTGATAGTAAGCTAACAGAGTTCTTTCCCGATCTACCTTATGAAGATATCACTGTGCAACATTTGCTAAATCATACATCTGGTATCCCATTCTATTATGATAGTGTGATTACAAAACATTGGGAAGTTGGTAAGCAACTTAATACCGATACTCTTTTTTCACTCTATGAAGAATTTCAACCATCTAACGAATTCGTACCAGGTGAAAAATTCAGTTATAGTAATGCAGGTTACATGTTCCTCGCGGGTATTGCTGAAAGGGCAACTAATGAAACATTTGACGATTTATTAGAGAAATACATTTTCCAGCCTGCTAGTATGAGATATACCAAAAGAGATGTTTTTCTTGATGATAGTGAAGATTATGCAATCGGTCATCAACTTTCATTTGAAAAGGGCAAGTATGTGACGCTATCAAACCATGAAGATGAGAATTTATTCTTGGATTCTTTTTTCAAGGATAGCAAAGGCCCTGGTGGAATTTATTCTAATACTCAGGATTTATGGAATTACAGTAAAGCAATTAGAAGTAATTTGATTCTAACTCAGGAGTCAACGAAAAATATGTTTAGTCCTGGAATACTTACAAGTGGTGCCTACACTAGTTACGGAAAAGGTTGGCAACTGTCGTCTAGAAAGGGGAACCAAATTGTTAGCCATCGAGGTGGTGATGAAGGAGGAAACTGCTTCTTTTCAATTATTGATGGCACATACACTTATTTCCTTGTTACAAATGTTAAGTCATTGCACCTAAGTGAGATAAATCAACAGTTAAATAATATTTTATTCGATAAACCGGTTGAAAGAATAAAAAAGTCTGGGTTTGAAAGACTCGCATTGCTTCTTAATAGTTCAACATTTGAACAGTTAGAACAAGAGATTGCATATATACAAGATCGTCCCGAAGAGTATTATTTCGCATTGCATGAATTTAACGAAATATCATGGAGGTACTGGCAACGGAAAGACTATGAAAGAGGAATGGAAATCATCCATTTGGCTACAATGGCAATGCCTGATAATGCTGGTGCATTCGAAGTTCTTGCGCAAGCATACCAAGAACTTGGTGACAATAAGCTCGCGATTGAAAGCTATAATAAAACTATCGAATTGCTTAATGCAGATGAATCAAAAAGAGATAAAAAATGGGTTCGAGAGTGGATATTGGAGATTGAAGAGATTATTGATGACCTCAATAACTAACCAAAATCCATCTGAATATTCATCTTTAGTATTTATAAATAAAAAAGGCTCCAGATAGGAGCCTTTCAATATATAACTATTAAACTGGCCCATAAGAAAGGGTTGCATCTGCTAGTTTAATAAAGCCAGCGATGTTTGCACCTTTTGAATAATCGGTTATTCCATTCGCCCCATTTCCATATTCAATACATTTGTCATGTATGTCTTTCATGATTGATTGAAGTCTCTGATCTACCTCATCAGCTGACCAATTTATGTGTAATGCATTTTGAGATATCTCTAAACCAGAAACGGCTACACCACCTGCATTAGATGCCTTACCTGGAGCGTACAACACTCCTGATTTCTTGAATACATCTGCAGCTTCGTTGGTACTAGGCATATTTGCTCCTTCAGCAACTAACTTAATACCATTCTCAACAAGTAGTTTTGCATCTTCAATATCTATCTCATTTTGAGTAGCACACGGAAGAGCTAAATCCGCTGGAATATGCCATGGAGTCTTACCTTCGTAGTAATCACAACCGTAGTGGTCTGCATATTCTTTAATTCTTCCTCGACGGACTTCTTTGAGCTCTTTCACGAACTCAAGTTTTTCTTCCGTTAGTCCATCTTTATCATAAATGGTACCATTTGAATCAGATAGTGTAACTACTTTCGCTCCGAATTTGATTAGTCTCTCTGCGGCATAGATAGAAACATTGCCACTTCCAGATACTAAAGTAATTTTGCCTTCTAAGCTTTCATTATTTGCCTCCAGCATATGTTTGGCGAAGTAGACTAGACCGTAACCGGTAGCTTCTGTTCTGATCAAACTACCACCAAAGCTAATTCCTTTACCTGTGATAATTCCTGTGAATCGGTTATTCATCTTCTTATATGCACCAAAGAGATAACTGATTTCACGTTTCCCAACGCCAATATCTCCAGCAGGAACATCTTTATTTTCACCAATATGTCGATGTAGTTCCATCATCATACTGTTACAGAATCGGAACACTTCTTCATCGCTTTTGCCTTTTGGATCAAAATTTGAACCACCTTTTGCACCACCCATTGGAAGTGTTGTTAATGCATTCTTAAAACATTGTTCAAACCCTAAAAACTTCAGAATCCCTTGATTCACAGATGGGTGAAATCGTAATCCACCTTTATATGGTCCAATGGCATTATTGAATTGTACACGCCATGCGCGATTGACATGAATCTTTTTGTTATCATCCATCCAGGTGACACGAAAGCTGAGAATTCTATCTGGTTCGCATATTCTTTCAAGGATTCTTGAATCCCGATATTCGGGGTGTTCATTCACAAACGGAATTATATCAATCATTACTTCGTGAACTGCTTGATGAAATTCTTTTTCATTAGGATTAGAAGCTGTTATCCAATCCATGAATTCTGAAATATTGTACATATTCGCCCCTTAGTTTTAGCCGTTCTCGGTTAGATGTGCTTTAGCACTATATCGCGCTAATCATACTCAAAAAAGCGCTTACAAATGAAATTTTTATGAACTTTTTTTGAATAGTTTAATGACCTGATCTACAATAGCTCCTACTATCAAAAAAGCACAAATAAGTGCTCCCCCACCAAACATAAATCTAGCCACCAAGACCCCAAAACTATTCAATCCTGTCCGCCCATTTAATCCAAATCCTTCTGCTGCACCAAACAATGATATCCAACCGAAGATGAGTCCAAATGCTGAAATGAGATAAAGAAACATTAGCGAATTCAACCATTCCAGCCGACTATCATTGATGATTAATATCCCTCCTGCAGAAAATAGTCCTCCTGCTAATTTTGAAATCCACCCCGGCACGTATAGTTCACCTTCATTGGTCGAAGAGACATCACCCGACAAAAAAATTATGGCCAAACCAACTGCAAAAAATATCAATCCAAAGAGAACTTGAAAGTAATAGGGAAGCTCTTTCTCAGCCACTTTATTTATGGGTTATTCCGATTTTTAAAATGCTGCCTAAAAGCATGAATAGAAATGGCATAGCAAATGATAGCGCCTATGCCAAAAAGGATCCGTGCAAAGGCAAAGTTCGTTTCAGCAGAAACAAAACTAAATCCACCGGACATATTTTCAGACGAACCAAATAATGCTATCCAACCACCTACTGTCCCCATCATAACAATTAGTATACCCGCCATAAGATTGTTGTATTTAGCATTTTCGCCAATCAAAATCATTGCTCCGGCCAAGACGAAGATTGCGCCTGCTATAGATACAACCCAACCCGGCGCTTCATTTTCTTGAAGTTCAACCGGACCCCATCCAAGTCCCATCAAAAAAAAAGAAATACCTGCCAAGATGAATAATACCCCAGCTAATACTTGTTGGTTTTTGGATAGTTTTTTAGAGCTCATAACTATTTGATTTTGGGAATAATAGCATCAACTCCATTTGGGCGCCAGATTTTAAGTCCATTTACTCGGTTTCTCTCATCTCTTTGAATTACCAGAAAACCTTCATCTACCATGCTACCTAATGTATCTCCAGGCAAATCTGTTAATAGATATGGCTCTGAATTGGAGAGTACTGGAGTATCAACAATAAAAGTAAGTACGTTATTAATACGCTCAATTATGATTTTGGTCTGAAATTGTTCTTCGAAATAAATGCCATCAACACCACTTGCCTTGCTGTTTGCCACTTCAATATCTGGAAGCTCTATATAAGGAGAGTACTCCTCTTCTGGCTCAAGCATATTATGCAACACAACATATCCATATGTGGCCCTATTGATTAATTCCAGGAGGCGGTTAGATATACTTTCCGATAAATCTGTATAGCGAACAAGCTTTCTTTTGTGTAATTCTGAGTTATTGAAGTAATTGATCACATTATCAGTAATTCTATCTTGGCTATAATCCAAAAACCATTCTTCTTCATTTACCAGATAATTTCTATATCGATTAAGATGATCATCCATATAATTTTGACTGGTTCGGATTGAAGCATCTTCCTGTATATAAATTGTATTCAGTTGCTTAACAAAGTCCTGATATACTAAAGGTATTTTGTCCTTATTTGCGTTTAAAGCCTCAAATGATTCCTTATTTAAGACAAAAGGATTCCAATACATCCCAGCAGAATAAACAAAAAGCTCATATTCAGGTGATATATTACCGCTTAATATTTCATCAATCACTATTTCTCGTTGATCATACCAGTTAACTATAACCTTCGCTTCCCTAATATCACTCAGAAGATCATCTTTGATACCAAGCATAATCGTTTCTACAATTTCTCGATCCTTTCTCTCCTGGTTCCAATTATTGATTTGAAGGGCAATTAAAATCCCGGTAATAACAAGAATAATCTCTCCACCAGCATACCATAAGTATGTTTGTAGATCACCATCTTCTGAATTATTTCTTCGGAGGTTACGAAAGAATCTTAGCATTTTATTCTACCTCCGTTAGCTCAATTATATCTTCAATCACATCGTGAAGTCTCTGTAGTTCATCTTCTGTGCTATACAAAATATTATATGCGATCGTCACCTTTCTAGTGATGAGTAAATTCTTAAACTCCATGGTTTGTAATCCTTCAATATCCTCTAAGGGTGTCGGATCAATATCTCTAAGAAAATTCATATCAACATTTTCATGCATGTAAGGGATTACCATCTGCATAAATACCTCTCTTGCAATAAATTCTTCCTCTGAATAATCATGAAATAGGTCACTCCAAATCATCAACTTTCGGCGAAGTTCTTCATTTCTGATTAAGTAGAATGATGAAGTATTGATCAACGACTGAACCGTACTTTGAGATGGATTAAAAGTGTACGCTGAATGCAAGTAATTGAGATGATATTGAAGTGAATCATTATCGACTTCAAAATCTGAATGATGCTTTAATAACCATTCCACACTTTGTAGAGACTTCAAATGACCTGCAGCTATAAACTCTAACTGTTCTGCATTGTACCTGAAGTCACTATTTAACTCAACTAAAATCGAACGCTCTCTATCGATGTTTTTTCGATCCTGATTCCAGTTATTCACCTGAAGGGCAAGAAGAATACCAATCATTACAAGAAAAACTTCTCCAATAGCATACCAGAAATATTTTCGGATATGACCTTCTTCAAGAAGTTTACGACGGAGTAGGCGAAAAAATCGTAGCATTATTCCCTTTCATTTATTTCTTGTTCCAGTAGATCAATAACTTCATTCATTATCTCGCCAGTTTGAAATAACTGATTGTAGTGAATATCAAATAGTCGTTTTTGAGTTACAACTGTATTAGCATATTCGCTGTTCTCTAAAAGTGTATCGATATTTTTAGGATCATAAAACTCTAATGAATTTTCATCAAAATCATTAATTCTGAATTCCATACCGATTTTGATTTCAAATAGAGCATTAGAGAGGGGACTTAGAATCTGGTCCAGATGATTCGCAATCAATTCTTCAGTTTTTGAGATCTCCCGAATGTCTACCTCATATAATTGAACCAACCTGTTTCGTAAATCATCATTTTCAATGATGGTACCCAAAGAACCTCTTAGCTGCGCATAACCTGAAGTTGCTGGAGAAAAGAAAAATCTCCTGTGAATGATAGAAATATGAGCACTAAATCCCGCCACTGATTCTTTATACCGAAAACTCCAGATGAGCGAATCAGCAGAATTTCTAGAAATATCTAAACTACCAATTAGGTCATCAATCCTGCTCGCATTAATGGTAAGGTCTGATTGAATTTGTGAAAGCAGTTTTACCTCTTTGTTTCTTAAGATGCGATCTTCATTCCAATTATTAATTTGAAGGGCAATTAGAATTCCAAGCACAACTAACAGAATCTCACCAATAGCGTACCATATATATTTTCGGATGTCACCTTCTTCAAGGAGTTTGCGACGAAGTAGTCGAAAGAAACGTAGCATTAATTAATCCAGTGTAACGAAAAGCTGTGATTGGATTTTCCAGGTATCATCTACTTTTTTCCATTGAGCTGCATATTTACCCTGAACTACAGGAAATTCACTATCGGTATCATCTTCGTGAAAACCTCCCCAATTACCTCTTTCCCAAGCTAGTCCTGCCTCTTCATTTACCGTGATCACTTCTGCAATTCTTAGCCAGTACATAGGTGCATCATTCGGTGAATTCTCTATGTACTCTATCAATGCTTGTTTGCCGGAAAGTACCGTACCTACACCGGTTGTTATTAGTACATCGTCCATAAGAAAATTGAGATAAGCACCATCGTCCATATTTTTAAGAGCTTCGTTTGAAGCTTCTCTGAGATCCCGAATCTCTATTTTTGAATCTTGGGCATTTACCTGTACTGAAACGCCAATGATTAATGAATACGCTATGATTTGAATTCTTCTCATTTCTCTAATTTAATTTGAAGCTCTTTTGAATTAACCAAAAAATGCCATGCTTTTGAACCAACTCTAATTAAAGGTTTTAATATATGCCCGGCAATTTTCAATTGTTTGCTCATTATGAGCGGCTAGCTTCTTTAAAGACGAATTTCGAGATCTTACCCAGTTATTTAGAATTCTATTTTGAATGGTTGGATCCATAACTAATTCGTGCAAGAGTTCTTGATCTGTTTCTTCAGTTGTAATAAAAAATTTCCTGTCTGCTTTCGAGTATATTACTTCTCGTGAAATTCGAAGCTGTTCCTGATAAAACTGTCCTACATTTTTTTCCTCATACTCATAAAGATTATACAAATCCAGGATTTGACCTCTGAGATCTTCGTTTTTGAAAAGTGATAATCCTCCCGCACTTTGGATTTCTTCAATAGCACCCTTGTTGTAGGTAAATCGTTTTACTCCTGAAAAGGTCTGGCGAAGGAAATGAAGAGATAAAGAGTCTGGTTTTTCGATCTTCCCGCTTTGATAGTCTTGAAGAATTTTCTTTGATCTGACCACTTCATTTGAAAAATTTACTAACGAGTCCAGATTTGTTGAATCAGCTTGGAGATCTCTGAGTATCAATTCCAGGTAGTCCAATTCATGTTCTCTCTCAATTCTTCCTTCATTCCAATTATTTGCTGCTAACGCTAAAAAAACTCCTATCATAATAAATAGAATTTCACGCATTCCGCCATAAACGGACTTTAGAATACTATTCTTGTCTAAGTTTTTGCTCTTAATGAAATTCGACATTAACCAACGAGCTCCTCATTAATTTCATTAATCAGTTGAATCAATTCTTCAACCATAGTTTTTGTTTTCGTTAAACACAGTGTACAGATACGCATAATTCATTTCATATAAATACAGACCGTTTTGAAAACGCGTATTTACGAGTATTTCGTCCACTTCCCTTAGTAGTTCTACCTTGTTTGCTTCAACAAATGAAGTATCTATAACTATTTTAGTTTTTTAATATCAGTTCTTTTGAATACAAAAATTGTAATCAAAGAATTAAATCGGAAGCATAGAAATAAAAATTGCGCTTCTAATGAGGTATCTGGGCTTTTAATGCTTTTTCATATCCCTGAACAAGGCTTCTTAATCCTTCTGAACTTTCTTGCGGATGAATGGTAATTTCAAGTCGCCCAAATGTTGATTGAGACTTTTTACCGAATAGTTTTTTCTTGTCAGAAGCACCACCATCGGCAAAACTTATTTGTAATTCACCCTCTACAATGGATAGCTCTAAATCTGTAACAACTTTAGCTTCTTTAATTTCGGAAAGTGTTAGTGGTACTAACGTTATTAATGGAATTTGAACTTCTTTAAATGCTAAACCATCTTTCGTTTGATAAGGATATTCGACAGCAACGGCTTTAGGGGTCAACGGACCTCCTTCACCATCTTGCTCATCAAAATATTTGTCTAAAAGCCCCGTATTCTTGTCCATCAATGAATCATTTGCTGATATTACAGCATCATGAATGGCGTCGATAAAAGATTTAAAACTTAGCATTAAAGGTATCCTTTAAGTCTATTGAGACTCATTACTTTTAAGTCGCTCTCGCATGTCCTCAAATTGAGAGATTGTATCGTGAACAACATCGTTACTCTCATTTGAGAGCCCAATGGTTGCATCACAATTTGGGCATGAAAATTTTTTTCCCTGCAAAAGTTGATAGGTATTGAATGTTATTTGACCACCGCATCCTGCGACCGGACAAGGCATATTTTGAAATGCTGATTCTAGCACGTTTATTAAGTTTTTAGTTGTTTAGTTTGATCTGAATTATTTTCAGTTTCAGGTTCGGCAATCGGATGGATTGACTTTGAGAAAACGTCTATCAATTGATGTACGCCAACAGGCAAGGGTAATTGACCTGCATGAATATTCACTTTTAAGTTTGCTGAATTTTTACTTTGGTACTTATCAGAGTGAGAACTGTTCATAGATTCTTTAGAATCGTATGAAATCTTTCCCTTTAATTTGGTTTTCTTTGCAGACCCTCCAAACGAACTTGATTTGTCTTTTTTGTCAGTATCATCATCTTCAACCTGGTGTTGAGAAGATATTTCCAGATTGAATTCCACATCTACAGTTTCTACAGCAAGTGAGTTAATCGGAATCATGGTCATCATTGGAACCTGGAATGTAGTTTTCAATCGACGAATTGTTGCTCCTGATTTCGAGTCTTGATCTGCCTCAAGCACACTTTGGTGTAAATGCATTTCAATCATTACAGGTATATAGGTATCTCCCTTTTTCTGGAAACAAAAATCCATCAAAAACTTTATCTGTTCCCTCGACATTGCCGAATTTGCATTACTTGCAGCAATTAATGGTGCACTCAATAAACTTTCGACATCGACAGCAGATTCTGTATTTGGATTAAATCTTGTAGTCTGGAATTTGGTCATGATAGACTAATTTTATGAGCCTGTCATACTTGTACTTATCTAATGAAATTGGACCGGCTACAATAATGCAGCCGATCCAGAATATTACATTTGAAATCTGCTTTTATGATTTCAGTGCAGGCATTTCAATTGGTTCAATTGCATTTGTGAATGCCGTTATAATGGTATTCACACCTTTTGGAACAGGAAGCTGTCCAGCATGCACATTAACCGTGTATTTTGCAGAATTACTTTTTTGATAGTGTGTGCTATGCGTAGATGAGTCTTTATGATCATAGCTTGCACTACCCTTAATAGTAGCTGAGAATGGACCAAATCCAATTTTTGCTTCAAAACTAGCTTCGGCATGAACGTCAGTTTCAGAAGTATCTTGTTGTTCTTCCGAAAAGCTTGAATTCACCTCCATTTCAAAGGTGATATCAACATTATCCACTCCAAGAGAATTGATAGGAATGATTGTAAGTATTGGGAGATCGAAAGTCGTTGTAAATTGTTGAATACTTGTATCAGTAGCTGCTACAGGTGGTGTTGCATTCGGATCACCTGGATTGCCGGGTGTAAGTACACCTCGCGTCAAACTCATAGTAATCATTATAGGTTTATATTCAACTATCGGTTCATCATCTGCACTCGGTGCCGTTGCTGCATAAGTAACTGCACCTGTTGTTTTATTTTGCCACATGTACTCTGCAGTTGGTGGAGATGCGGTCGAATTAGGATCTATACCCTTTCTTTGGAGTTTGTTAAAACAAGTATCAAGCATGAACTTGGTTTGTGTTGCAGCCATTGCGGCATTGGCTTTCGCCGCTGCGTTCAAAGGACCCCCAATCAGTGAATCCATTGGAAGGCCCGTAAATTGTTGGGCCATCGATACTAGTGCTCTATCTGCCATAGTTTTTTTGATTTTAGAACATCTTAACCCTTAAAAAACCCCGGTTATTCTGATGTTGGTTGGTTATAGTTTTATTTCATTCCCTACAGCTTTTAATAGTATAGCTGCAATTTTATGTAATAAAATAATATATCTTTAAAATTCAAATATTTTTTTTATTAACTACATAGTCATACCTTACAATTATATATAACTATCTATATTTGACTATTAGCTATAAATCCCCTTTAATAGACAAATACTGTAAATACAAAGTAGATGGGATGAAAAAGCACTCTACATATTACGAACCCTATGAAACAGAATATAAACCCCAGACTACTCAACAAAGAGATGCTAAGCTCCATATTGTTACAAAAAAAAATTATGACCCTCTCTTATATAGTAAAAACAAAAAGATAAACAGTGTCTTTTCTGAATATATTCCATATAAATCGACAATAAATCCTATCAATCAATCTGAAAAAGAGTTTCATTATAAAGAAAGAAAAGTAATGAGCTACTCACCCGCTCCTTACAACTCAAGAGAGAAAGGTGTTAAATCCTACGATACTAACCGTGATGTATTTAACTATAATTTTTTAAGTAAATTCGTAACCCGAATGGTGAAAAGTATTTTGAAATGGTTCTCAAATCTTGATATAGGGCAATTATGGAGATGAAAGAGTTCCCTAATAAAAGTAGGTTAGATATTGATTTTACACCACTTTCACATCGGCATGTAAACAGAAAAATAGGTTCTATCCATCGGCTTTTAAGAATTGTTTTAACACTGATTTTAATTATTGCGAGTATTTTCACAGCTAATTTCTTTGGTTTCTCATATTCAGATCTTCAGCAATGGTTTACTTCAGTTGAACCCGAGTTATCAAGCTTAATTTCTTCTGATGAAAGTAATTTCGAGCGTTTTGGAAATGCAATTCTAGCTAAGCCTTCACTTGATCAGGATGTTTACGGAATCGATGTTTCAGAATGGCAGGATGTAATTAATTGGAATCTTGTTGCACAGGATACAACTCCGCATCAATTTAACTTTGCATTCATCAAAGCAACCGAGGGAAATTCTATAGTTGATAAATATTATCAGATTAATTGGAGTGAATCAAAAAATGTGGGGCTTTTGCGAGGAGCATATCATTACTACGATTTCTCTATTGATCCTTTAGGGCAAGCTCAAAATTTCATCTCTCAAGTTAGTCTGGACTCTACCGACTTCCCCCCAATAGTAGATATAGAAAGGATGAATAATAATTTAAGTGCTAGTGACTCTGTAAGGCAAAAAGCTATCGTTGATTTAGAAATAATGCTCAAAACTCTAGAAAGACAGTATTCAAAATTACCGATTATCTACACAAACGAAGCATTTTATAACACATATTTTAAAGGCTTCTTAACCAGATATCCTTTCTGGATTGCAAAATATGAAAGCGAGCCCCCTACAAATTTGGGGAATACTATGGCTTTACCTAACAATCCCAGAATAGCTATATGGCAGTATTCAGACTCAGGCACAATTTCTGGTATCAGGGGTAATGTTGATTTGAATCTAATTCCATCAACAGCTTGGACAATGCTAAATATCTCACACTGATCTTTATTTCTTAGCTATCAAATAGTTTTGTTTCTTTGTCGGGTGACAAATATACCCAGACATATTTTGCCGGTTATAGTATTCGCTCAATTTGCGGGCACATCTCTCTGGTTTGCAGGCAATGCGATAGTTGATGATTTAATTCTTGAACTCAATTTGTTGGAAGCATTTGTTGGCTATATCACTATGGCTGTTCAAGCTGGATTCATATTCGGTACTTTAGTCTTCGCCTTTTTAAATCTGGCTGATCGCTTTTCTCCAGTAAAAGTATTCCTGATTTGTAGCATTGCAGGTTCTCTCGCTAATCTAATAGTTATATGGAGCTCAGGTTATTATGAGATTATGACCGCAAGGACATTAACCGGTTTTTTCCTGGCAGGTATTTACCCTGTTGGGATGAAAATTGCTTCTGACTGGCATAAGGAAGGACTAGGAAAAGCATTGGGATACTTAGTGGGAGCTTTAGTTATTGGTACCGCGTTTCCCCATTTAATAAAATACTCCGGGAGCAGTTTTCATTGGTCATCAGTGATAATTGCCACCTCAATTCTAGCAGCAACAGGTGGAATTCTGTTGTTTTTAACAGTAAAGGATGGGCCTCATCACCAACAAAAAGTAGCTTCAAAAATTGATTTTCAAGAAGTCGTGAATTTGTTCAAGATTCCTAATTTCAGATCAGCTGCTCTTGGTTACTTCGGACATATGTGGGAATTGTACACATTTTGGGCATTTGTCCCTGTAATGCTATCATTCTATTTAGTCACTAATAAAGTTGAATCATTCAGTATTTCACTTTGGTCATTTTTGATTATTGCAATTGGAGGAGCTGGTTGTGCTATAGGTGGTCATCTTTCCTTAGGAAATCGCAGTAAGCAAGTAGCTATGATTAGTTTATTGATCTCTGGTCTTTGTAGTTTAATTATACCTTTTTCATTCTCTATGCCACTCGCCCTTTTTCTATTCCTTATGCTGATTTGGGGCATTTTTGTCATACCAGATAGCCCTCAATTTTCAACACTGGTTGCAAAATCCAGTCCTTCTTCAAATGTAGCTACCGGTCTTACCATCGTAAACAGTCTGGGCTTTGCATTAACTATTGTCAGCATTCAGGTTGTTAATTTACTTTGGGATGCAACTTCAAACCCAGTGATCTTCTTAGTGATGATTATAGGGCCTGTTTTGGGCTTAATTTCAATATCCAGATATAATAATAATGACAGAGCAACAACTTGAGAAACTGGAAGAAATTATTAGGCAAAATCTTGAGTACTTAGCTGCTGAGATTGATGATTTAACAGAATTAACCAAGCCAATTCCTTTGGATTCATCTATTGGCCGAATTTCCAGAATGGATGCAATAAATAATAAATCCATTAATGAGGCTGCTCTTCGAGATAAGAAGAAATTAGTTAAACGGCTAGAGAGAACATTAGACCGAATCCATGATAAAGATTTCGGCATTTGTCTGAAGTGTGGTAATGAAATTCCTTTTGGTCGACTTGAATACATGCCGCATACAACAAGATGTGTAAAATGTATCGGTTAATCATTTCTGGATAATCAACATTCTGTATTTTCTATTAAAACTATTCATTCATGCGTTTATCATTACTAATTATTTCTTTCGTTTTATTTTCCTGTTCTCAACCTGAATCAAATCCGGAGAACAATACCACTAAAGCTGATTTAACTTGGCCTTCATGGTATTCACCATTAGATACTGTCCGTGTTCTAAGTTGGAATGTAGAACACTTTGTTGATGACTTTGATAATCCGTACATCAGTAATCGTAGAGAAGATAATCCAGCAGACAATTTACCAGAACGAAGACAACGACTAGCTGAAGTTGTTAAAATGGTTGATGCCGATATCATAATTTTTCAAGAATTCGAGAGTAGTACCTATGCTCAAGTTCTTGCTGATGAATACTTTCCTGAACTTGGATATCAAATATATGGTGGGCTTGAAAGCGATGATTGGTACATGAACGTTGTGTTATTGAGTAGAGTACCACTTGGTTCATTTTATAGTTATGCAAATTCGAATACACCCATCTTAGGACAAACTAATGATGATGGATCTCTTGCTTCTCAATCCTTCATTAATAATAGAATGTGGAGTGTTGATGTACTTGTGAATGAAAATTATGACTTCAATTTAACTGGACTACATCTAAAAGCTGGTCGAGGAGAAAGAAATGAAAATTGGCGTTCCGGTATGATGAATTTGCTGCGCAATCAGTTTTCTAAATTTATGGAATTGGATCATGATCAGAACCTGCTTGTTGTAGGTGATTTTAATGCCACTCCTAATAGCTGGGAATTTCAATCTTTCTTAGGCGATACTACTGATCTTAGATTTATTGATCCATTAGCAGGAACAGGTGTGTTTTCGCACCCTGCTGATTCGGTTTTTTGGAGAATTGATCACATTGTACCAAATGAGTTCATGATGCCAGAAATCATACAAAATTCTGTACAGGTTTTTACTCCTTTTTCACCAGATTCCATGGATTTTATTGCTGATCATTTACCAATGATTGTAGATATCATAGCCACTGAGCAATAACATTTCGATTAATGTGATTCTTTGATAGATTCCGATATGAAAATCTTAGGAATTGATGTTGGTGGTTCCGGTATTAAAGGAGCCGTAGTTGATACAAAAAAAGGTGTTCTTCTAACAGAACGCCATCGAATAGAAACGCCTCAACCTGCAACCCCAAATGCTGTTATTCAAACCATTACCAAATTGATCAAGCATTTTGATTGGCATGGACAAGTTGGAGTTGGTTTTCCAGCTGCAGTAGTAGATGAAGTTGTAAGGACAGCTTCAAATATTGACGATTCATGGATTGGTGTTAATGCTGCATACAAAATAGAAAAGGTAACCGGGTGTCCAACTCATCTTGTTAATGATGTTGACGCAGCTGGTTTTGCAGAAATGAAATTTGGTGCCGGTAGTAAAGAAAAGGGAATTGTTTTAATAGCTGCTTTCGGAACAGGTATTGGTACTGCAATTTTTAATAAGAAAAAGCTACTTCCAAATACAGAATTAGGTCATGTTTATATGCAAAATGGCATGAAAGGCGAGCATTATGCTGCTAATTCAATTCGTGAAAAAGAAGAACTCGATTTCGAAACCTGGGGGAAACGCGTTAATGAATATCTTTCCTATATAGAAAAACTATTCTATCCTAACCTCATCATAATTGGAGGTGGAGTTAGCAAGAAATTCGATCAATTCGAACAGTATCTTGATTTAGATACGCCTGTTGTTCCGGCCAAAAACCGTAATCATGCTGGAATTATTGGTGCAGCCTTAGCCGCAAAGAACGAACACCTCCGCAAAGTCTAACATGAGAAACATACTATTATTTATCACCCCAATGCTGATCTGGGGTAGTACATGGTATGTAATCAAATTCCAGGTTGGGGAAGTCGACCCTATGTTTTCCGTTTCATACCGTTTTCTTTTAGCGGGATTAATCATGTTAGTTGTTGCTCGGTTCATGAAATTGAAACTTGATTTCAGCGGGAAAGAACATGCTTTTATTCTATTACAAGGCTTGCTCATCTTTGGAATCAACTATTGGTTGGTTTATATGTCAGAGCTTTACCTGACAAGTGGATTAGTCGGTCTTATTTTTTCTTTGCTCGTTTTTTTCAACATCATCAATGCTCGAATATTTCTAAAAAATAAACTCGAGTATAAAGTTGTGCTCGGTGGGATTTTAGGTTTAATAGGTACTGCATTAGTGTTTTGGGATGATCTTAAAGTTTTTTCATTCGAAGATGGTAAGCTCATAGGTATGTCTTTGGCTATAGGTGGAACTTTAGTCGCATCACTTGGAAACATTACCTCGGCTAGAAATACAAGCGCCGGTATTCCAGTGATTTCATGTAATGCTTTTGGAATGACTTACGGTGGTGGAGCAATGATGATTATTGCACTTCTTTCCGGTAAAGAACTATCGTTTTTAGTCACAACAGAATACATCGCATCCTTGTTATATCTGGCAATATTTGGATCTATCATTGCCTTTGGCGCTTACCTCACATTAGTTGGAAATATTGGTGCAAGTAAAGCTGCGTATGTAAGTTTAATTACCCCGGTAATAGCGCTCATTATTTCGACATTTCTTGAAGATTATGAATGGTCTGCTACAAGCTTGGGTGGAGCAGCATTAATCCTAACAGGAAACACCATCGCTTTATACAAGAAAAGAACCAGCTCCTCATAAAGTCTTTCTATATGCGTGATAGAAAACTTCATTACTATCAATGTTGCAACATTGAAGTTTAACCTTTAATATTGGCTCGTCTTAAAATTATTACATAAACAAACACACAATACTATTATGAAAACTTTCAACGTACCTACTTACGATCAGGTAACAGAAAACAACCAACAAATTTTTGACAACCTTAAAAAAATGGTGGGATTTGTTCCTAACCTTTATGCGACTTACGCTTTAAACGATACTGCACTCGGCGATTATCTTGCACTCCAAAACAGAAAAAGTACTTTATCAGCTAAAGAACGAGAAATTATAAATCTGGTTGTTAGTGAAATCAACCAATGCTACTATTGCCTTTCAGCTCATACTGCAATTGGTAAAATGAATGGTTTTACGGATGAACAAATCCTTGATATCCGTAGAGCAGCAATCAATTTTGACAACAAATATGCTGCACTAGCAAGCTACGTGAAGAGCTCAGTTATAAACAGAAGTAAGCCTTCGCAAGATAGTATTGATGCACTATTTGAAGCCGGTTATTCAGAAGCTCAATTAGTTGACATCATTATGGTTATTGGTGATAAGATGATTAGCAATTTCATCCATGGTACTACCAATATTCCTATTGACTTCCCTGAAGCTCAACCATTACCCGAATTGGTTGAAGCTTAATTTCATAGATATGACCCCTAAGTCCGGGACAGGAATGCCCCGGACTTTTTCTTATTTTTAGAGATATGAGTATTTCAGAACAACATAGAGAAACATCACTTTACTTAAATGAGTGGCACAGACTACGTGAGAATCTGTTGCTTACAAATGGATGGTTAAAGAATGAAATCAAGGTTTTTTTGGATCAATTTGAGGTAACTCTACAGCAGTACAATATCCTGCGAATATTAAAGGAAGCAGACGGTGAACCTATTTCAACGAATGAGATTTGTGAAAAAATGATCGATAAAATGTCAGATTCTTCACGCATTGTTGATAGAATTATATCTAAAGGCTTAGCTCGAAAAAATAAGTGTCCTCATGATGGCCGAAAGATTCAAGTATTCATTACTCCAGAAGGTGAATATTTACTTTCCACCATCAGCACTAAATTAAAAAATCTGGATTCTGTATTTAATAAACTCTCTGTAGATGAAGCCCTTCAATTAAATACCCTTCTGGAAAAGCTTCGCTCTTGAATTAGTTCTGCTCTTCGATTAGGTTGATGCAACCCTAATCAATTTTACTAGAATGAGCTTAGCTAAACATGCCATTAATTGGTTTGAAATCCCGGCATCTGATATCAATAGAGCCCAAACATTTTATGAAACTATATTTGAATTTGAAATGGCATTTATGGATTTAGGTCCTAATCATAAAATGGCTGTTTTTCCTGGAGATCAAAGCAGTATATCCGGAGCCTTAGCTTATCATCCTGAATGGTATCTACCAAGTGATTCAGTTGGTCCATTGGTTTATTTAAATGCAAATCCTGATTTACAAATCGTACAGGATCGAGTAGAAGCAGCTGGTGGTAAAGTAATTATTCAAAAACGCCAGATTTCACCTGATCATGGATTTATGGCAGTACTTATCGATTCTGAAGGGAATAGAGTAGCGCTTCATTCACAAAGTTGATTGATCGAAACAACAATTTTCTGACTTCGTAGTTGATCCTCATATTAATTGGGGGAATTCAAATGCGAAAACTATTTGGTATCACTTTAGCTTTTATTTTATCTGCGACCATTTCAATTGCACAAACTTTTGATAATGGTGTTCAGAAATTTGATAATGGAGATTATGCAACTGCAAATCAGACCTTTGAAGAGTTGCTCAACTCAGATCGCAATAATTCTGAAATCCACTTCTACTTAGGGCGAATAGATTTTGAATATGAGAAGTTCAAAGATGCGATAAAGCACTTTGAAAATGCTGCTGATTTAGATTCTGATAATTCCAAATACCATATGTGGTTGGGACACTCTTTCGGAAGACAAGCCCAAGAAGCATCACTATTGAAACAAGGTGGTCTGGCCAGAAAAAGCCGTAGAAATTATGAGAAATCCATTGAACTGAATCCAACTAACATTGAAGCAAGAGAGAGTATTATGGAGTTCTATTTACAGGCTCCAAAATTTGTAGGTGGTGGTCGGGATAAGGCTGAAAATGAAGCTAAAGAAATTGAACACTTAAATACTGAAGCTGGAATCAGCGCCTGGGGAAGAGTTTATAGTTATTACGAAGAATATGATTCAGCTGAGAAGCATTTCATAAAAGCCATCGAAGAACACCCTGAATTAATGGCACCTTATTATGAACTTTATGCAACTTATTTCAATAGAAATGAATTTGAAAAAGCCGCTGATATCGCCATTCAACAGCTTCAAGTTAATGACACAACTGCAGCTATCTATTACAATTTGGGAAATGCCCAGCAACGATATGCTCTCTTTGATCAAGCATTGGAAAACTATTATAAAACTCTCGAGTTAGAACCTGAATTCAACATAACCTATTATCAGGTTGGTCGATTGGCTGCAGTATCAGGTATACATCTTGAAGTTGGAAAAGAATACATCAACAGGTTTATTGATTTTGGTGATGAGGTTGGTGATTCCTGGTTAGCCTGGGCTTATTACAGGCTTGGCTCTATTGAAGAGCATTTAGATTCTAAAGAAAATGCTATTACTTCTTACGAATTAGCACTTCAATTTAACAAAGATCATGAACAGGCTAAAGATGCTTTAAGCGCTTTGAAATAATTCTGCGACCAGCATTCCTGCAAGCTTAACCGTCTTTTCATCTTGATCATAAACCGGATTTAGCTCACAAATATCAGCACTGATAAGTTTTCCGGATTTCTTCACAAGCTTAATCACATCCAAAGCATGTTGAAGTTGAATTCCATGCCAGGCCGGTGCACTCACGCCAGGCGCAATTGAGGAATCAAATACATCTAAACAGATGGTCAAATAAATATGAGTTCTGCTATCAATAAATCGACGTAGTTTCTTTTTAGCTGATTTATCACCCTTTATTACTTCTTGATTGGTATTGAACTCAACCTTCCATTTCTCTGCTGTTTCAATTAATGATTTTGTATTGTTATGCGGATTGATTCCATGAACGAAATACTCTAAGTCAAATCCCATTGTAAAGGAGTGCTCTAAAGCCTGGAGAAATGATGAGCCAGAATGTGCTCCGTTATCATAAGGACGCAAATCAAAATGAGCATCGATGTTCAATATTCCGAGACTGGCATCAGGATCTGATGCTTTTAAGTGCGATGAAATTCCAATAAAATGGCCAAAAGCGGTCTCATGACCTCCACCAATAATTACAGGTTTTTTTTGTTGATCCAGTAGCCTATTGACGTATTTCCCTAGTTCTTCCTGAGCACTTTCAAGATCATTATTTTTGGGACTGATATTACCAACATCAATAAATCCATTTCTATCATTTTGCCAGCACAGATTTCCAATGTTTGATCTAAAATAATCCGGTCCGCCGACTGCACCAACGCGTCCTTTATTTCTCTCTACACCAACATCACAAGCAAAACCAATGAGAGCAGATTCTTCAGAATTTTCGATTTCTTGAATAGGAACACAACGAACTACCTGATGCCATCGAAAACTCTTTAAATCAGTATCTGAGTCAATTCTTCCTTTCCATTTATCCTGATCAGTAGCTTTATAAATCGAATCACTCATGATGCAAATAGGTATTTCCAAGAACCGTTGATGTCGGTCTCAATTGCCCTTGCTGGTAGAAAATATTTCGAAAATCATCCGTCTCGTAGGTATTGAAACAAGCTTCTTTCCCAACAGAAATTGTTCCAATTTCAATTCTAAGTGCCTGAGCCGCTCTGGTGGTTATTCCTGCTAACGTTTCTGCAATAGTTAATTTCTCAGATGCACCCAAAATGGATGCCTGAGTAACCAAATCACCCATTGGTGCTGAACCCGGATTCCAATCAGAAGCAATTGCCAAACTAGCGCCTATATCCAATAATTTCCTGGCCGGACTAAATTGCATCCCAAGTCCTAATGATGCGCCGGGTAATGTAACAGCTACCGTTTCAGAATTCGAAAAACTTGAAATACCCTCATCATTTGTATGTTCTAAGTGATCTGCAGAAACGCAACCAAGCTCAGTCGCTAGTTGTGAACCACCTGAATGAAATTGATCAACATGCATTATCACATCGAATCCCAGCCTCATCAATTCTTCTGAATACCAGCGAGCTTCATCAAATGTAAATGCTCCTTCTTCCACAAAAATATCTGCCCGATTTGATAATTCCTCTTCAATGATAACAGGCACGACTTCATTTAATAGTAGCTTTAGATAATCCATGTTTGAGCCATCAAAATCTTTCGGTTTGATGTGAGCCCCAAGAAAAGTCGGTATAATAACTGCTAATGCTTCCTCTTTTGCAGATTTGATAGCTCTCAACATTTTTAGCTCATCCTGAACGGTAAGTCCATAACCTGATTTAATCTCAATAACAGAGATTCCTCTTTTCAAATGTTCTTCAACTCTTAAAAGAATACTTTTTACTAATTCATCTTCTGTCGCTGATCTGGTTGCTTGCACGGTATCCATAATCCCACCACCTGCCGCTGCAATTTCCAGATAAGTTTTACCTGCAACTCGAGCTGCATAGTCATTAACTCTTGTCCCTGCCCAACAAATGTGAGTATGACAATCAATGAATGATGGGACCGCAATCCAATTTTGTTTGTCTGGTTTAATTCTTATTGCCCGTTCATATTTCTCAGAGAGTGTTTGATAATTATCAACTTCAACGACCATTCCGAAATCAGTAAAAATCCCAAAATCTTTATCAATTTTAAGTTGCTCATCCTTAATTGGTCCATGTATTTCCAAATCTACCATTGAAATGAGCTGATGAAAAGGACCATATAGTTTTGCGGTACTCATTAGATCAAAATATCGTGTTCGTTGCCAACTTGAGTTGCTAATTCATAACCAGCATCATGATGCCGGTAAATTCCCATTGCTGGGTCATTATGTAGAACACGTTTCAAGCACCTCGCTGCTCGATCTGTTCCGTCAGCGACTACCACCATTCCTGCATGCTGACTAAATCCCATTCCTACTCCACCGCCGTGATGGAAACTCACCCAGGTTGCACCACCGCTTGCGTTTGATAGTAAATTCAACAAAGGCCAATCGCTAACTGCGTCGGTTCCATCCAACATACCTTCAGTTTCTCTGTTTGGAGAGGCAACAGAACCACAATCCAGATGATCACGACCAATTACAATTGGAGCACTTACTTTTCCGGTTCGAACTAAGTCGTTAAATATTTGTCCTGCTTTTTCTCTTTCCCCCAATCCCAACCAACAGATTCTGCATGGCAATCCTTGAAAAGCCACTTTTTCCTGAGCTTGCTTTAACCAACTTATCAAAGCTTTATTTTCAGGAAATGCCTCCATCAGAGCCTGATCTGTTGTAAAAATGTCATCAGGATTACCGGATAGAGCAGCCCAACGAAAAGGACCTTTTCCTTCGCAGAATAATGGTCGGATATAGGCAGGAACAAAGCCTGGAAAATCAAAAGCATTTTCAACCCCACCTTGTTGAGCATACGCTCTAAGATTATTCCCATAATCAAAAGTAATAGAACCACGATCTTTTAAAGTGAGCATGTGTCGAATATGATTCGCCATACTTTCAATAGATCTCCGCTCATATTCTTTTGGGTCTGATTTTCTAAGTTCTATTGCTTCTTGTAGATTTACTCCTGCCGGCACATATCCATTCAATGGATCATGAGCAGAAGTCTGATCCGTTAAAATATCCGGAGTAATTTTATCCTCAATCAATTTCTCCAGTACATCACCAATATTGCCAACAAGCCCGACTGAGACGTTCTCTTCCTTAAATTTTGCTTCCATCACCCAATTGATTGCCTCTTCATAAGACTCTGTCATAAGATCGATATATCGAGTTTTCATCCTTTTCTCGATTCGACTTTTATCTACATCAACACCTAAAAAGGTGGCGCCCGCCATAGTTGCCGCTAATGGTTGAGCGCCACCCATCCCCCCAAGACCGCCGGTGACTAATAGTTTTCCCCTGAGATCACTTTGAAAATGCTTCTTTCCACATGCAACAAATGTTTCGTAAGTACCTTGAAGAATCCCTTGTGTACCAATATAAATCCATGAGCCGGCCGTCATTTGACCATACATCATTAATCCCCGTTCTTTCAACTCGTTGAAATGGTCCCAGTTTGCCCATTCAGGTACCAGATTTGAATTGGCAATTAAAACTCTTGGTGCTTCAGGGTGAGTTCTAACAACGCCCACTGGTTTCCCGGATTGAACTAATAAACTTTGGTTTTCATCTAATTTGAGCAGAATCTCTAATATTTTTTCAAGAGCTTCTCGATTTCTGACTGCCTGGCCATTCCCACCATAAACGATAAATTCATCCGGATTTTCAGCAACTTCAGAATCAAGATTGTTCAGCAACATGCGAAGAGCTGCTTCAGTTTGCCAGTTTTTCGCATGTAGATTTGATCCACAAGGGGATTTATAATCAGGATGTGTTGCGTAATATTTAAGAAAGTTCGAATAATCCATGGTGTTCTCCATTTAGGTCGATGTTTTCTTTCTGAGCAGTCTCTTTAGCTATTTGATTCAATTCATTTTTTGTGATAATTAAATGCGCTTTGGCAATGTCTTTAGCGAAGATTCGATCTTTGTCTGCGTGATCAATTTTCGTTCTTACATGTTGATGACAAGCCTCCAAAATTGGTCCGGATTTCATTGGTCTGCGAAAATCAAATGCCTGAGCAGCAGTTACTAATTCGATGGCTAGAATTTGCTCTAGATTTCTGATCACCTGATTCAATTTTCTAGCTGAAATCGAACCCATACTTACATGATCTTCCTGACCCAGCGAGGTAGGAATACTATCAGCTGAAGCCGGATAACAAAGTGATTTATTTTCGCTAACCAGCGCCGCAGATGTGTATTGTGGAATCATAAATCCGGAATTCAACCCGATATCATTCATCAAAAGCTTTGGTAAACCCTGATTTCCCCCTTCAAGTAGCAAGTAAATCCGCCGATCTGAAATATTTCCTATTTCGTGAGCAGCAACTGTCAGATAATCAGCGGCCATTGCTAATGGTTGACCATGAAAGTTCCCTCCGCTTATAGCTTCATTCTCAGAGAAAATGATTGGATTATCAGTTACCGAATTGATCTCCACATCAACCAATTCTTTCGTATGTAGCCATGCATTCCTCGAACTTCCATGAACTTGAGGAATGCATCGAATAGAATAGGGATCTTGAACTCTGCCACAATCTGCATGAGATTGAATCATTTCAGAATTTCGAAGCAGAGCTCTCATTCTATGAGCAACCAATTGTGAACCTTTGAACGGTCTAATGTTGTGTAATTTTTCAGAAAATGGACTGGCACTACCTAATACTCCTTCCAGACTCATCGCACCAATTATATCGGCTACATTCAGTAGCCTTTTCATTCTATAGATTCCAAAAGCGGAATGTGCCGCTATGAATTGTGTTCCATTAATTAGGGCCAATCCTTCCTTTGCTTTCAGTTCAAGTGGCTGTAATCCCGTTAACTGATTCATCAAAGCAGATGGCATTCTTTCTCCTTCGAGATACACTTCACCTAAACCAATTAGCGGTAAAAATAGATGAGCTAAAGGAGCAAGATCACCAGAGGCTCCAACTGATCCTTGTTCAGGAACAACCGGAATAATGTTTTTATTGATGAAGAACTGAATTCGCTCCAGTGTAGATTTTTGAATGCCTGAAAAGCCCATACTTAGCGCATGCAATTTCAAAACCAACATCGCCTTGGCAAGGAACTTATTAATTGGTTCACCGACTCCAACACTATGGCTTCGAAGAATATTATCCTGCAGTGTAGAAGTATCTTCTTTTGAAATGATCGTACTGCATAGTGGCCCAAATCCGGTATTTATGCCATAGGTAACATTACCACTCTCAACAATCTGATCTACATAACCGGCACTTTCTTCAACTTTATAAATAGCTTTAACAGAAAGCCCTGCCATCATTTTGCTTTCACAAATGTGGATGAGGTTTTGAACTGAAAGCGTATCTATTCCGGCTTGAAACGTGTTCACTTTTTATTGGGAATCTACATTAAGCTTTAAATACTCTGAAATACTTAGTTTTTATATATTAATAACTATGAGTAATGATTTAGAGCTTCGACATCTCCGATATTTTCAGGCTTTAGCCGAACAGTTACACTTCGGCAAAGCTGCTGATCAGTTATTTATAACTCAACCGGCATTAAGTAGGCAGATCAAACAACTCGAAGAAATCCTTCAAACTGATTTATTCAAACGTGATAAACGAAATGTTGAGCTAACCCCTGCCGGTGAATATTTACTTGATGAAGTTGACTATGTATTCAATCATCTGTCATTTGTTAAAAAGAACATTAAATATATAAATGCGGGTGATGTAGGAGTATTGAGAATCGGTTTTGTAGGTTCCGCAATGAATACTGTAATACCCGGATTAATATCAGCCATACAAGAAGAAACTCCCGGTATTCATACAGAATTAACTGAACTTCCAAATCAGGTACAGATAGACAAAATCCGAAAAGATGAATTGGATATTGGCTTTATCAGATCAATGCGTTTACCCGAAGGACTTCAAAAGAAGAGTGTACTTGAAGAAACTTTTAGCCTTGTACTTCCAAAGGATCATGTACTGAATCAAGAAAACTTCAAATCTGTGAAGCAACTCCAGAATGAGTCCTTCATTTTGTTTTCAAGTCAATATAGTCACGGTTACTTTGAAAAGATCATGAGCATTTTTGAGGATCAGGGATTTTCGCCAAAAGTCGCTCACCAATCAGTCCATGCAAACTCCATCTTCAGACTTGTTGAACAAAATCTAGGAATAGGAATAGTACCGACATCACTTACCATAGGATTTGATTTGAATTTCAAAAGAATAGAACTAACTAAAATTCCACAAAGAACTATCTTATCAGCAATTTGGAAAAAAGAGCACAGAAATCAGTTATTAACCCGCCTCTTGGAGTTATTGTAGATTATTAACTCTTTGACGACTTCTTCGCTTCACGATCAGCTACATAGAAAGCGGCCCCTAAAACAGCCGCATCGTTTTTAAATTCGGCAGGTTTAAATCTTGTACTCAACTTGATAAAGGGAAGTGTTTTATCAGCCTTTGAACTTATTTGTCCACCAATTATAAATAGCGCAGGATGGAATAGTTTCTCAAAATGTTCGAGTACAAATTGTAGGCGTTTTGCCCAGGTTTTTCTCTGAATTCCTTCTTCTTTTCGAGCTTTATTTGATGCTCGTTCCTCGACAGTTATCCCTTTAATCTCAATATTCCCTAAATCAGTATTTGGAACCAAATTTCCATTCGCAAACACTGAAGAGCCAATATTTGCACCGATTGTTAGCATAACTACAGTGCCCGAAACACCTTTACCAATTCCCCATGTAATTTCAGCAAGTCCTGCTGCATCGGATGCATTAACAACTTGAACATCACAGCCTGTTATTTCTGAAAAAAGGTGATCTGCATCTGCATCAATCCAGGCTTCATCCAGAATAGTAGTGGAGAGTATTCGGCCTTTTCGAACTGCGGCCGGTAAAGCCACACCAATTGGTCCTTCCCAGTTAAACTTCTTCACTATCTTATGCATTTTAGAGATCAGCTTATGAGGACGTGTGTCACTAATAGCATCAATAGTTCGTTTCTCAGAAGAAATTTCTCCCTTCTCAGTATCAACGATTGCTCCTTTTACACTCTCACCATCAATTAAGATGCCTAATATTTCCACTCTTTCTGCTTAACAATTCCTTAACATGGGCTCCAATGATAAGAAATGGAGAATAAAATCCAATGTTAAATCTGTATGGCTTTTGAATTGAGAATTACTGGCTAGGTAAATCTGCAACAAGTAAATAGTCTATGCTTTGGCCACTTCTACTTCTTTGTTGATGTAGATTAGATATGTATAACTTGCCGTTATTTGCTTCAAAAATTTCAACACTTAAATTTGTTGATAAAATATTTGTGATATTAATGTTCTCATTTGAAGATGAGTTTACTATTGGCTGCCAGGAATCACCATAATCATCCGTTAAATATAGTAAGCCCGAAAAAGTAACCATTACAAAACGGCTATCTGACAATCCAACTAAATGTAGTATCCTGCTAATTTTTGAGTCATCAGCTTGATTCCAGGTAATTCCGTTATCAAATGAAAAGTTAACTGTATAGTCATCTCCTTCTAAAAATAACGCCGCTAGTACACCATCACCACTCTTTGTGATATATGTCGCATTTTCATCTTGAAGTTCCCAACTTTGCCCGCCATTCCTGGTAATATTTAGCCCATAGGGAGATGCACCAAAAAAACTATTATCCTCACCATTTACAGCAGGCGAGATAAACGGTTGCCCATTGAAATCTACTGGGTGATAACTCCAGTTTCTTCCATAGTCATTTGAACTCATAAAAAAATATGGATTTACACTTTCTCTTCCCACATATGTAACATTCCCCATCCAATCTGTATTAATTAAAATCCAGAACATATCATTATACCTTTCTCGAACAATTTCCCACGAATCCCCATTGTTGTCACTGTATAACAACTTAGGAGTTGTACCTCTTGAGATACTAGCAACCATTAAAAGTCTATTGATTCCAACAGATTTTATATAATAGACGAGTGAACTACTTTTAATAAAGCTCTGGCCATTAAATGTAATGGGCAATTCATGAAGTCTATAACCTTGCCAAGTGGCCCCACCATCAATTGACCTATAAAATAAAGATCGATCTGCGTTTATTGAAGTAGATCTAGATACAGCATTAACTGCAAATAATGAACCGTCTGGTGTTGCAGATACTAACATAGGATACTCTTCAGGAACTTCAACAACATTCCACACTAATTCAATTTCGTTTGAGCCTGAATTTGATTGTTGGCAACTAATTAGGATTAACGGTAATAGAGGTAATAATAGATAAAACTTAAATTTCAACTGTAGGGGCACTTAATTATTAATATTCAATGTAGAAATAAATAATAGATATAAAACTACCTTTAGTCTACAGAAAAATAATTAATCTAAATTCTCCCTTATTGCTTAGGAACTCCGTTTTCCATAACCCCTTCTTGAGCCAACTCTCCCTGAATGTTGTACACCTTTATGGTGCCACTTCCATTTTGAAAAGTATCGTTATCGTATGGTTGTCCATCAGGTTTATATTGCTGGAACTCCATGATTCTTCCCTGCTCGAAATCAGCACGTTCAAAAATATTACCATTTTCATAGTAGACTAACGCTTCTCCATCTTGCAAACCCTCTTCATTGTATAATTTATGTACTGCAAGTTGACCACTATTATAAAACTCTTTGAAATCCCCGGTTATGAAGTTTCCTCCGTAATTATAGGCTCTAACTCCATTAAAACTTGCCGTTCGTAGCAATTTTCCATCCGGGTAATAGAACTTCCAATCGCCATCAAACTTACTTTTAAAATATCTGCCTTCACTTTCAAGCCGCCCATTCTCATTATATATCTTCCAGTCGCCATCCGGTACACCAACTACATCAGTCATGCCTTCAGACCTTAGTGTACCATCTTCATCGAAATTTTGAACCCACGCCTTATAATCTGGGAGTGACCTTTCTTCATTAGCAAGATTGCCGTTTGGGTGGTACTCTTTTCTAATCAACCATTCATCATCTAAATAAGTCGTTACACGGCTAACCCTCCCATCTATAGAGTAATATGTATGATCTCCCTGTTTCCTTCCCTGATTATCCCATTTCTCCCAACTTTCTAAGCGGCCATTCTCGTCATACTGCTTGTCACTAATCTTTTCTCCGTTATCCCAAATTTGATCATACTCTAAAAAACCATCGCTATTCCAGCTCTTCCAAACTCCATCTGCTTCCCCCATGTTATAGGTAAATATTGCACTTAGTTCTCCTGTGTGAAAATAGGACTTCCATTCACCATGCTGTTCCCCATTTACCATTCTTCCTTCTTTACCTGTATACCCAGTACCCCAGACACATTTGTAATTACCATTATAAGGGTACTCCGGACAACCAACCTGGGCTAACGCATTTGATGATAAATAAACAATTAAGAATAATGATAAAATTGATTTAAACATGATTTTTTAGCTTTTAGCAACAGAATTTAAAACCCAATTAACTCAAGATCCTTATTCCTCAATATTCATAACTATACCTTCTTCTATAGTCAATATCCGAAATAGCTGACCTTCCATTGTGTAAACTTTCAATAGACCATTTCCATCTTTGAAATTACCATTATCAAGCTTTGTTCCATTTGAATCAAACTGCTCTGCATTAATCAATCTACCTGCTTGGTAATTTGCGAATTCAAAAACCTGACCATTTTCAAAATATTGATATTGCTCTCCATGCCTATTTCCGTTCTGATCATACTGGAATACTGCAAACTCAGCACCTGATTCATAGTACTGCAAAAAATTACCTACCGGAATGTTCGCTCCTAGCCTATGATCAAATACAATCCTCTCGAACACCTTTCCACTTTGATAGTAAGAAATCCATGTTCCGTCTCGAACTCCATCAACATACTGTCCTTCGGCTTTTAATGAACCATCAGGATAGTAAATCTCTGAAAGCTCAAAGGGTTCAATGAACTGAACCGCTTCATTTAAGTATCCAGTTTCATGGTAATATTTCCACTCACCTTTTTCATTACCATCATATCCTTTCTCGCCAGTAGCTGATATACTCCCATCATTATGATAAGAAGTATATTGAAAAGCGAATTCATCCTTTGGTTTGAGGGAAGAGATTAATTCACCCGTTCGTGAATATTCTTCTAGAATAATAAACACGCCATCATTGAAATCTCTTTTGCTGAAGATTGACCCATCATCATAAAACTCATAATGAGTTCCTTTAGGTTTACCATCGAGTGTGGCTTCTCCTATACTTTTCAGCGTACCATTTTCGTGGTACGTTTTTGCTGAAATTTTTACTCCGTTTCTCCAGATCTCCTCAGATGATAGAACTCCATTTTTCCATTCGTTCACTTTACCTTCTAGTTGTCCCTCAACATAGAACTCAACTTTTTCCAAGGTGCCATCAGCGTTGTAGTATTTTATCTCACCGTCTTTTTCGGAGTTAAGAATGCTTCCTACTTCTCTAAGATTATCAGTTTTTGACCATTTACACGTGTAGTCTCCACTTATGGGATATTTGCATTTTGGTTCAAAATAATAGTCTTGAGCGAAAACTTTTGACGATGTACAAACAGAAAGCAGACAAATAATAAGAATCGATTTACTAAGCATATTCCGGATGAGACCATAATTACCCTAAGAACATACTGAAATCATTTTATAATCTTAATGACTATTATGTATAAGTCACTAGATATTAGCTTTCCACCATCACCCAGCCTTGCTCATCAATGAGTCTTTTAGCCACTTTCCACTTTATGGACTTAGTTTCCCCAGTACTCATGTTTTGGACCGTAACCACATCATTTCTACCAGGTTCAACTGCAACTGCAACCGGCTTACGTTTAACATTTGGACCAGTTGGTCTCTGCTGATTTTCAAGCGGTTGACCAGATGTTGTTTGTAGACCCATACCTGTAGAATCCGCTTGAGAAGCCTTCATTCTAGAGGTATCATATCTTGACTTTTGCTGCTGAGCTTGCTGTAATTGTCCTTCATTTGCCTGAGCTTCCGGGAAGGATTTCCAAATCTGAGAAATTGCCTCCTGATTGATCATATCAAGCAATTGCTTGAACATATCGAAAGCTTCTTTCTTGTATTCCAGAAGTGGATTTTTCTGCGCAAACGATCGTAAACCAATACCCTCTTTTACTGAATCCAATTCACGAAGATGTTGCATCCACTTATCGTCGATTACAGCTAAAACTGCACTTCTTTCAAGTGCGCGTGCTACTTCTCTACCTTCATTTTCCAATGCGGCTTCAACGTCTACAATAACTCGCATTCTTCGAATACCATCGGTGAACACAATTTGTACACGATCTGGTCTGCGTTCCGGATCTGCTTCAGAGATACGTTTCATAACCTCATATAAAGGCTTTGCCATCATTTCTTCTTTTCTGGCATAAACCTCTAGTGCACGCTCAACAATTAACTCTGTTAAATCTTCCTCGCCAAGTGTTCTCCATTTATCCAGATCAAACTCAACATCAACGGCAAGCTGTCTAAGTATTTCTTTGTGAAGACCTTCATAATCACCTGCAGCAACATGCTCATCAACGATGGATTCCACAAATTCCTCGAGCATTCCAAGAATGTCGGTTCGTAATTGATCACCTAATAATGCATGCTTACGTCGGGCATAAATTACATTTCGCTGATTGTTAAGTACATCATCATACTCAAGCTGTCTCTTTCTGATGCTAAAGTTATTTTGCTCAACTTTTGATTGAGCTCTTTCCAATGACTTTGTAATCCACGGGTGTGTGATAACTTCACCTTCTTCAAAGCTGAGTTTATCCATTACCCCGGCAACACGATCACTCATAAAAAGTGACATCAATTTATCTTCTAGTGATACATAGAATTGTGATTCACCCATATCGCCCTGACGACCAGAACGACCTCGAAGCTGTAAATCGATTCGTCGTGATTCATGGCGTTCGGTCCCTAGAATCGCCAAACCACCTTTTTCCAAAACTCCCGGTGCCAGCTTAATATCCGTACCTCGACCGGCCATATTCGTTGCAACAGTAACTGCACCGGGCTGACCTGCCTGCTTTACGATTTCACTTTCACTGGCGTGTTGTTTTGCATTCAAAACGTTATGTGGAATTCCTGCACGCTTCAACATTCGACTCATTGTTTCCGAAACATCAACACTGGTTGTACCAACCAATACAGGCTGACCTTTCTTGTTGTATTCCTGAATCTTGTTAATGGCAGCATTGAATTTCTCGCGCTTCGTCTTGAATACAAGATCTTCCATATCATCACGCTGAATTGGTCGGTTTGTAGGGATAACTACAACATCCAATTCATAAATCTCATTGAATTCACCTTCTTCAGTCTCAGCAGTACCTGTCATACCGGAAAGCTTGTTATACATCCGGAAATAATTCTGTAGTGTGATGGTAGCGTATGTTTGAGTTGATGCCTCAACCTTCACATGCTCTTTTGCTTCAATCGCCTGGTGTAAACCATCTGAATATCTTCGACCAGAAAGCACACGGCCTGTATGTTCATCTACAATCTGAACCTTGCCGTCCTGAACGATATATTCTTCCTCTTTAACAAAGTTGGTGTAAGCCTTTAATAATTGGTTTACAGTATGGATTCTATCACCACGCTCCGCAAATAATCGGTGTAATTCATTGAACCGTTTTTCGCGTTCTTGCTGAACTTCAAGTCGAGCTTCTGCTAATTTCTTCTCCTTGTAATCATCACTAAATGCGGCATTATTTTCGATCTCATCGATTTTTTCTTTCTCGACCTCATCTATTTCTTGCTCAATTACTGAAGTTTCAGTTCCTAAATCAGGAATAATGAAAAAGTCAGGATCTTCTCCTTTTTTAGTCACGTACTCGCGTCCTTTTTCGGTCATCTCAATCGTATTGAGCTTCATATCAACCGCATAGAACAAATGCTCATCAACAAAAGGCATATTCTTAGCATTATCAGCGAGGTAAATAGCCTCTGTACGCTGAATCAACTTTTGAACTGCCGGTTCCTGAAGCATTTTTCTGAATCGAGAATTCTTTGGGAAACCACGTTGTACTCTGTAAAGAGCTAAACCAGCTGCTTCTTCATCTCCTTCTTTTATTTTCGCCTGACCTTCAGCAACCAGTTGTGAAACCAACTTTTTCTGTGCATTAACCAACGCCTCAATTCGAGGCTGCATGTCGATGTATTTATCCGATTTATTGTCGTTTGGAACCGGGCCGGAAATGATCAATGGTGTTCTTGCTTCATCAATAAGAATAGAATCAACCTCATCAATAATGGTGTAATTATGCTCGCGCTGAACCAATTGTTCTTTATTGATTACCATGTTATCACGCAAGTAATCGAAGCCGAATTCATTGTTTGTACCATACGTAATGTCTTTTCGATACGCCTGACGACGAGCATCTGTATTTGGCTCGTAGTTATCAATACAAGCCACTTCTAATCCGTGGAAATTGAAAATAGGCTCGTTCCACTCGGCATCACGCTTAGCCAAATAGTTGTTCACTGTGATTACATGAACCCCTTTTCCAGTTAGTGCATTAAGATAAGCAGGGAAGATCGCAACTAAGGTTTTACCCTCACCAGTTCTCATCTCAGCAATTTTCCCTTGATGTAATACAATTGCCCCGACCAGCTGAACATCGTAAGGGATCATATTCCATTCAATTTCATCACCGGCTACTTTCCAACTCTTACCGACAAATCGACGGCAGGTATCTTTTAATACCGCGTATGCTTCGGGCAATATGTCATTAAGTACATTTTCTATAATGTCTAATTCATCTTGCTCTAGCTTATCAAGCTCTTCTCCGAGTTTTCTGCTTTCTGTTGGATTTAGCTCTTCAATATTATCAAGCTGCGATTTTACCTCATCAATTTGAGCTCTTACTTCAGCAGTTGCATCCTGAATTTTCTTTCTGAATTCCTGTGTTTTCTCTTGAAGCTCACGATCGCTCAATTTCTCCATTTCTGGCCCATATGATTTGATTTTATCTACAATGGGCTGGATACCTTTAATATCTTTTTCGCTCTTAGAGCCGAACATTTTCGTGATCAGCTTTCCTACTTTATCTATCATAGTCTCACTTGGAGTGGATAATTAAATTTCAAAACGTCGAAAGTTAACCTTTCAATATAGGTGGTTCAACTTTTCACACTACTTTTGACAAATATTGAGCCACTAATTTTAAAACTGACAGAACTTATTATATCAAGTTATTTGTTTAGCCTTCCTGCCGATACTTTATAACTATTCATCTAGCACAGTCCAAAATTTCATGCAAGAGATTGAGTCCATTCTTTCCAATACCCAGATCGCGATTGCGTTCTTTGGAATAATTGTACTCAGTCTAATCGAAAATTTACATCCTTTTTTTGATTTCTTTCGCGACAACAAGAAGAAGCGGAATTGGCATTACATTAAGAATTTATCAATTGGGCTGATAAATGCGTTAGTAATCACATTGATATTTTCGGGACTTTGGCTCTGGTCAACTGTTTGGTCTGATCAGCACACCTTTGGACTTCTGCATTGGTCGGAGCCATTTCTCGGAGATTATTCCTCTGGAATTCGAATAATCGCAGCAGTTTTATTATTCGATTTGTGGATGTACACCTGGCATAGAATAAATCACGCAATTCCCTTCCTCTGGCGATTTCATAAAGTTCATCATTCCGATCCTTTTATGAATGTGACCACAGCAACTCGTTTCCATGTTGGAGAAATCATTTTCTCATCTATTTTGAGAATCGGAATCTTGATTCTTTTAGGGATGCACTTGTGGGAACTATTGGTATATGAAATCATCTCCATTGCGGTGATTCAATTCCATCATGCAAATGTCCAAATACCCGAAAAATTAGACCGAATTATTCGAAGAGTTATTGTGACCCCATCGCTTCATAAAGTACATCATTCTGATTGGCAACCGGAGACAGATTCAAACTTTGGTACTATCTTTTCCTTCTGGGATGCACTCTTTAAAACATTCAGAACCCGTAAGAATCTGGATGAAATTCAGCTGGGTTTGAAGGAGTATAAATCAGAGGAAAGTCAGTCTTTCAAAAGCGTGATGAAAATGCCTTTAAAAAAATAGACCTCATCTGTAATACACAAGGTCAAAATTAATGACATTGCTTCGAACGCCAAAATAGTCTAGAGCAAATAATCGGAGTTCTTGAATAACCAGAATATTATCTACTTCAGTTTCAAAACAACTGCCACCGGTTAGATTTTGACTAAGCCGGTATTCTCCCTCTAAAAAGTCAATAGTCGATCGTGACACAGCGAATTGATACCTAATATTTCCTCCATCTAGCCCTGTACCAATTTCTGAATTCCTTGATTGAACTACTAGTGGTCTACCAGTAGAATCGATATACCCATCATTATCACTGAAAGAAAAATCAATATAAACCATAGCGCCTCCTTGTATGTTTTCACACTGAACAGTTAGGTTTGAAAAAACCGGTGGTTCCGGGATATTTGGTAGAACAGTTATAGTAGCTTCTTCAGATTCCCCACTTATGTTCACCGCTTTATATTTGAATTCGTCGCGATAGTTTGACCACCCTAATGGATTAAACCGTGCCGCATAATTACTCGAAGGAAAAAACGTGTACCAAGGCTGAGTACCATTGTCAATAACATTTATGTAACCATATGGCCAATAACCATTTTTTGTAATTTTAATTACATCAGCATACGTAGTATTTAGTGAATCACTCGGCCTGTCGTAAGGATGATCAAAGCTTATTACCATATCATTGGCAATAGGATATGGAGGGTTAAGAGCTATTGGGATATTCGTTTCAAACCCGTCATCTATATCAATGATGACCTTTAACTCAAAGGGAATTTGCTGTAAAACAAATTCATATCCTTCTTCGTGATCAAACACCACATTAAAACTATTTCCAAATTGCTCAAACTTGGTAATTCTAACATTATTCTCATTCTCCTCTAATTGTAATAATGAAAGGTCACTCAAAGGCTCATAAACGATATCATCGTTAAAATCAGGTAAATAAATCCCGAATTGCCCATAAGCAAAGTTTTTAGCATCCGTATATAAGCTTATAAACCTTCTTACTATTTCTGACCCGCTTATTTCGTCATCTGCGTTTAATGTGCGGTATGGTATATCTGAAATAGTCAACTTGTATTCTTGTTGCGCTACCATTGCTGGATTGTTGGCCACTTTTGGTTCTGGGGCATCAAACCATAATGTAACCTCGTGAAGTTTTTCCCCAATCAAGTTGGCTGCTTTAATTTGCGGGAACCAAGCCGTAGATAATATTTCTTCAGCGACGGATTTCACTTTTTTTACCAGATATAGTTGCCTTCCAGTAACAAGCGCCTGACCAGCATCTATCGCTAATGCCACGCCAATTATTGATCCCACAACCGTAGCTGATTCTACTAAAATTATTCCCGCAACTATTTCTACTGCAACAGCCATCAAACATTCTGTATTACAGTCAAATTGTTTTCTCTTTGCTGGGTCTTGGGTCAAACTCTCATATTTATTAATCGATGCATTCAAAGAATCTAATACCTGGCGATTATTCTGTAGAAAACGGGCGGTGATTAACTTATCCTCTGCAGATAAACTCGCGATTTGTTGTTTTGCCGTTTCAATCTCAGCGGTTACTTCGAATTCTAAATCCGATTCTAATTCTAAAATAAATTCGTTGATGTATGAATCTGCATTCTCGATTTGAGTTTCCTCTTCTTCAATCTGTAGGCTAAATATAAAGTTATTAGGATCGAGAGGTATATTTACATCATAATTTCCGGGAGCTAAATCCGGAACAATAAATGCTAATGTGGAGTCAGTGTTAGCGAAAAAATTTGTGGGTTCACCACCAATTTCACCAGCGTAAATTTGCTGGTCAAAAATAAAATTCCCGTTTTGAACTAAGACGATTTCAAATGGAAGCCCGGATTTATTACTAATTACCACATCCCGAAATGTTTCTGTACTTGTAACATTGCTGGATTCTTTTCCGCAGCTCAAAGTTGTAACCACGAATATTGTTAACACTAATAAATATCTCATCTATTGAAGGGCAATTTTTTCAAAGTTTGGAAGCTAAAAAACTTTCTTATTTTCACAAATCAATTACGTGCTTTTTAATTCAATTTCTACTTATATTTGTAGTCTTTTGGATTTCGAAATTGAATAAACATCCTGATTCATGAAACGTACATTTCAACCAAGTAACAAAAAGCGCACGAACAAGCACGGATATCGTAAGCGCATGTCTACAAAAAGTGGACGTAATGTTATTGCCGGCCGCCGTGCTAAAGGTCGTCATAAGCTAACTGTTAGCGATGAGAGAAAAGGAGCAAAGTAATTTAACTGCTCCATCTCCTCGCAGACTTACCCTTCCTAAATCAAGAATTCTGCGAGGTAGAACTAATTTTAAGAGTCTTTTTTCAAACTCTAAAACTCTTTCATCTACCACTATTACTTTGAAGTATCGCATAAAACAAAGTAATTCTCCTGATTTTAAAATCGCATTTATAGCTCCCAAGAAGTTGGGTACAGCGGTAAAAAGAAATCGAATTAAACGATTAATGCGGGAATCTTACAGAATTAATCAGGAACTTCTCGATTCAATATCTGGCACTCAGGTACAAGTGCACGCAGCAATAATTGCAAAAACAGCAGATGTTGAATTCAATACTATTCAGGAGGATGTAGTAACACTACTTAGCAAACTCCGTAACCGCGTTGCCGAATACACACATTTAAATACCTAGATCATTGGATAAGAATACAGTAATTGGATTTTCTCTCATTTTCGTTTTGATGCTTGGCTGGTTTTACTTCACACTTCCAAGTGAAGAGCAAATTCGCGAGCAACAACGCCAACGAGCAATGCAAGATAGTCTCGCTGCTATTGAGCAACTTGATGAGAGCTTAATGCCAGAAGTTTATGACCCGGTTACTCAGGCACAAATCCAACAAGAATCGAATGAAATTCCAAGAACAACTTCAGGAATGTTCTCCGTTGGTCAGGATTCAATTCAAAATGAATTTGTAATTGAAACACCACGTTATTCAGCTGTTTTCACAAATCTAGGTGCAGGTCCAGCTTCTTTCACATTAAAAGATCATCAAACATGGGCTGGACAACCAATCCAGATGATTGGTGACACTACACGATCAGCATACAATACCGGATTTCTTACCACTGAAAACTATAATGTTGACACCAATAATCTACTCTTTCAACAACTAACTAACGGAAGCTCAATCTCATTAGAGGAAAATGAAATTGAAGAACTTTCCTACATGCTGGATTTAGGTGATGGTAGGCAACTGGTTTACACTTACACTTTTTATGGAGGGAAATACGAAATCGATTTAGATATTCGATTCGTTGGTATTCGAGAATATATCATTGGTCGTGCAATTGATTTCGGATGGACTTCTCCACTTCGCTTCACTGAAAAAGACAGAGTACAAGAGGCTCTTGCCACTACTTCTTATTTATATGCAGGTGGTGAGTTAGAGCAATTGAAAGTTACTGACTTTGAAGATAATGACGGTTACGAAGAGCAAAACGTTAATGGTAACATTGACTGGGTTGCCACCAAAACAAAATTCTTCTCGCAAATCATCAAACCCAAAACCGAGACTGACGGTGCCTATCTAACTGGTCAGATTACAGGCGAAGTTGATGATGCAACTACCGATCATTACTACACTTCAACTATAACAGCTGACATTCCGTCAAATGGTACTATTTCCATGGCACTTTATGTCGGCCCAATGCGCTATCTCGATGTTAAAGAGTTTGATGAACACGCCTTTGACATGGTAGAAGTGAGCTATGGCTGGTTACGTTGGTTCTCTGATCCATTTGTTAGATTTGCTGTAATTCCATTCTTCAATTTCTTTAGTGGCTTTATTTCTAACTACGGCGTTTTAGTAATCATCTTTGCTGTGGTTGTGAAACTGGTTCTTTCCCCACTTACTATTCGAAGTTACAAGAGTATGGCTGCAATGCGTGAGCTTCAGCCTCAAATGAAAGAGATTCAGGATAAGTACAAAGACAATCCACAGAAGCAGCAAAAAGCCACCATGGACTTATATCGCAAGAATAAAGTGAATCCATTAGGCGGTTGTTTGCCGATGCTTCTTCAATTCCCAATCCTGATCACGCTCTGGAGATTTTTCCAGAACTCCATCATTCTTCGTCAGGAGGAATTTCTTTGGGTAAGTGACCTTTCTGCTCCGGATTATATTTTGAATTTACCATTCAGTATCCCATTCCTTGGTGATCAGTTAGCAGGTCTTGTATTGTTGATGACCCTTTCAATGGTGTTCCAAAGTAGAATTACTGCTGCATCAAGTGCCGGAAGTGCCGCAAACAATCCGATGGCACAACAGATGAAAATCATGCAATATTTCTTACCAATCATGTTGTTATTTGTATTCAACAACTTCGCATCTGGCTTAAGCTTATACTATTTGATTTTCAACATACTATCCATCTTCCAGCAGTTGTATATCAACAGAAGTACGCATCAGGCCGCTGTTGCTAAAGCGTAATTCGATTTATTGTTAATCGTTATTCGTGTAGCTACTTTGCGAATAACGATTAACAAATAACTTCTCTTTTGATCAGTTCTTCACTCTTCCATTATCCACAAACTCGTTTCGAAAAAAATGAGAAAAGGCTGTGGAATCCTATCTTAAAAAAGAGCTATAAGCAACGACCAGAAGAACGTGTCCGTTTGCAATTTGTTGACTATCTGATTCAAGAAGCTGAGTTTTCTAAAAACCGAATAGCTTTTGAAAGTCCGGTTTCACTCCCCGGTGATAAGTCTTCTTCTCGATCTGATGTAATTTGTTATGATGAAGATTTCAAGCCGCTGTTATTAGTTGAATGTAAAGCTCCAAACATCCAGTTAGATGAGAAAACGGCTATTCAAATAACACGATATAACACTGAGATTGAAGCTCCATATTTAATGGTTACAAATGGACTTAAAGATTTCTGGTTTAAATCGAAGAATGATGAAGTCACTCTATTAGAGATTCCAACTCCTCAATTCTACTCAGTAAAATCGCCTGATAGAGATTTTAATTATTGGCAGGAAAGAGGTTTTGCAGGCACAATAAATGAACCCATTGTTCAGCAATGGATCGTTGCAAACTGTAATCAACTTTTTATTGAGACAACCAATCCAGCCCATTTTTTCGAATTTGAAGGAACAGAGCCGGACTTACAGCTTCCAAATTTCTATCAAGTATTAATGATTAATGAGCAAACTCGATTAGCTGTTTCTTTAACTGCTACTCAATTTGGGGCAACTAAATTCAATGCAATACTGAATCAGGGTGGGCAAAATGTTGGTCTATTGTCTGCTTCACTTGATATCATCGCTTCAGATCAATTGGAAAACACGTTGATCCAAAACGCCAAAGGAATCAAAATGGTGGATTTAGTTGAAGAGGTTGGCTTTGAGTTTATGAAATCAATAAAGGATTTAGCTCAGCCAATTTCTTTGTTGATGATGGGGTAAAGTCATCCCGGACTTGATCCGGGATCTGTTTTAGCTACTAAGTTTATCAAACAAGTTCAGGATGATCAGTTGTTTGCTCCTTCTCCAAAGACTTCCTCCAGGCAAAATAACCAGCGGTTGCTAGTAAGGTAAATAGGAAGAATTGAACACTCGTTAGAACCAGTCCTTTATAGAAGTAAAGAGGAATCGAAATGATGTCTGTGATAATCCAGGCAATCCAATTTTCTAGCTTTTTTCGAGCCATCAACCACATACCGGTAATTGCAAAACAGGTTGTTGTCGCATCCCAAATTGGAACATCGCTATCGGTAAAATTCATCAATACAAAAACTAGAAGTCCGAACGATCCAACCAATAATGCAAATGTTATCAACCATTCTCTGTTATCATTCACCGTTACTGGAATTTGGTCTCTTTTACCTCCTGTGTCTTTCCAGTGATACCAACCATACACGCTCATCACGAAGTAGTAGCTATTTACTCCCATATCTGCATAGAGCTTATAATTGAAAGCTAAATAGACATAAATCAGAACACTGATAATCCCAAAGGGATAAACCAAAATATTCTCTTTCATTGAACACCACACACTAAGAAGTCCGGTGACAACAGCAATCCATTCAATGGTTGAGGTAGCTAATACCCCTTCGATAAAAGCAGTGAAAAATTCGCTCATCTACCTTTGAGCAAATTCGTCAAGTTGAGCTTATGAATTGGGATGAGATAGGAAGAAAGCAATTCGTCTTTGTGAATGCCCAATAATCCGGTTCCCCGAAAATCAACTACACATACTTTCTCTTCTTTCTGGACGATTTCACCAATCCCGTAATACTCCGGACTCGGACCGTAATATACCAGGTCACCCGGATTGAGCTCATTCATCGCCCTTCGGTGATAAGGATAAATCACCGGGAGCAAATCTAATCGATATGAAAGTCTGCGTTTCCCTAGGAGCGACATGTTACTCGCTTTCTATTGATATTTCTCTTTCGTGTTCCCCTTTATGGGTTATGTGTACCCAAACGGATTCGGGCGGCAATAAATTTCGGATTTTTTCTGGCCATTCTACAACTGAAATTCCATCACCATATAAATAGTCTTCGGTGCCGATTTCCAACGCTTCTTGCTCGTTTTTAATCCTATAGCAGTCAAAGTGATACACCGATGAATTGCCATGATATTCATTTATAAGTGTGAAGGTTGGGGAGTTTACTTCTGTTGGATTCACTCCAAAAAAAGAGGCAATTCCTTTCACAAAGTGCGTCTTCCCTGCACCTAAATCACCATCAAGGCAAACAACATCACCGGGCTGTAATCGCTCAGCAAACTGCTTTCCAAAATGTATCGTCTCCTCAATTGATGAACTTAACATGCATCCTCCAAAACATCCTCTTCATATCCCAACACACCCCTAAATCCCCTCTCAAGAGGGGACTTGTTTTCTGGAATAAATTCTGAAATGGCGTTCGTCTTTCGTCGTTGGTCATTTATCATTTCTTCGGAGTCAACGTCGCTACTGGTAGAATCATTTCTTCCATGGATGCACCGCCATGTTGGAAAGTATCCCGATATCGATTTTGGAATTTGTGGTAATTCGTCGGGTACACAAAGTAGTAATCCTCTAGCGCAATCAAATATTCATTGGAAATTGAAACCTTCGGTAATTTGAATCTCTGCGCGTTGTTGATTTTCAAACTCGCGCTATCATCAACTGCATTTAAGTTCTTACCATATTTATAGCGAAGATTTGTTGCTGTATCACGATCGCCAAATACTTTAGTATCTCTCATTGACCTGACCGAACCATGATCCGTTGTTACAACAATAGTAACATCTTCGTCTGCTAATTCTTTAAACATCTGAAGCAGTGTTGAATGCTGAAACCATGCTTCTGTAATAGATCGAAATGCTCCTTCATCAGGTGCTAATTCTTTTATGACTTCTGAATCGGATCGCGAATGCACGAGTGTATCCACAAAATTGAAAACAAAGGCTGCTAATTTTGACTGAGCAAAATTCTTCATCTTGCTAGCTATTTGTTTTCCAACATCAGCATTAAGAATCTTTTCATACTTGAAGTTGATATCAATTCCCGCTCGATTTAGTTGTTTTTCAAGCAACTCCTCTTCGTGGCGATTTAATGAAGATTCATCCTGCCCTTGCTGCCATAATGAGGGATATAAATTCTCAATTTTCATGGGCGACAAACCGGCAAAAATTGCATTTCTTGAGTACGGCGTAGCTGTTGGTAAAATTGAATAATAAAACTCTGTCTGGATATCGAACATCTTTGCTAAATATGGCTCAAATACTAGCCACTGGTCGTAGCGCATGCAATCAATCAGAAAGAACATCGTCTTCTTTCCTTCCTTAACCGATGGCAATACATACTTCTTTATTACCTCAGGTGAAAGTAAAGGAGCTTCTTCACTTCCTTCATTTAGCCACTTTTCATAACTATTCTGGATGAATCTACCGAACTCTCTGTTTGCATCTCGAAATTGATTATCTAAAACTTCAACTAGTGCTTCGTCTCCATCACTCAATTCCATTTGCCATTTTGTGAGCTCACGATAAATCTCGATCCATTCCTGCCAACTTGTTCCGGGGTGTATGCGTGATGAAATTTCACCAAACTTTCGCAGGTACGTTTGCGATGATTTCTCCGTTTGCAATCTTGAAGTTTCAAGAAGCTTTTTAGTTGTCAATAAAATCTGGCTGGGATTCACCGGTTTAATCAGGTAATCACTGATCTTCGCACCAATAGCATCCTCCATGATCGATTCTTCTTCACTTTTAGTAATCATCACAACCGGAAGAAGTGGTTGTTCAGATTTTATAGCATCCAAAGCTTCAAGTCCGCCCATTCCCGGCATTTGTTCATCTAAGAAAACAATATCAAAACTTTGTTCTTTGATCTTTTCGACAGCATCCTGACCATTTGCTACCGGAACAATTTCAAATCCTTTCTTCTCAAGAAACAGTATTAATGATTGCAGTTGATCTATTTCATCATCTGCCCAAAGAATTGTTGGCATTTCGTGAAATTATGAATTACGGATTATAGATTATGAATGGTAGCTGTTAGCCATATAGTAACTTCTTAGTCTAAATAGAAATACGGAATCTATAATTCAAAATTCATAATCCGTAATTCATAATTTGATAAATGGTTTGATCTTCTCTAGGGTGCGTTCTCCAATTCCCTTTACATTTACAAGATCATCAACGGAAACAAAATCACCATTAGTTTCCCGATATTCAATTATTCTTTGGGCATAGGTTTCACCGATTCCGGGAAGGCTTGTCAGCTCAACGTTAGTTGCAGTATTTATACTGATTGGATCCCCATTTTGAATTGGGATTTCTTCAATTACCTCTGGTTCAATTCCAGCATATTTTTGATCCTGAATTACATTTTCTCTTTCAATGAGCGCACTTCTTCGCTCGAATTCTGCAACAATTTGGGCATGATTTTCAGGAGCAGGAACTAGTCTTTCTTTAATCACTATATCCATCAAAAGTAAAACAACGATTATTGTTAGAAGTATTGAAATGGTAATACGCTCTTTTTTAGTGATTTGAAGTTTATCAACCCAAAAGAATAGCTTTCTTTTAATATTTCGTTTATCCATAACCTATTTGTTTTCAACTACCAATAAGCCAAAGAAATTGTTCTAAGTCAACTTGTTTTGAATGAACTGAATTGAGATGTTTGCACAAAGAATATCTGATGAGCAAAACCTTTTACTTCACATTTAAAAATCAGCAAATTGCCTACGAAGTTGTGGGCACCGGAAAAGCCTTAATTGTTCTTCATGGTTGGGGAAGTAGTAAAAGGGTGATGATGCCCATCGCAAAATCTCTTGAAGATATTCGTGCTAGTTATGTGCTCGACTTTCCAGGTTTTGGTGAATCCAATGAACCTACTGAACCATGGACTATCGATGATTACGCTGATGCTGTTGAAGCTTTTATTTCCATGTTGCCCGATGATCATGTAGATGTATTAGTTCACTCTTTTGGCGGACGAGTTATGCTAAAGCTTCTCAATCGACCAAAAGGAAAACAAATCATCCAAAAGGTATTGATCACAGGCGGGGCTGGAATGAAACCACAACGTTCATGGAAATTTTATGTAAGAAAGTACACGGCAAAAATTCTAAAAGCTCCTTTTTTGATATTACCAGGATCTTTAAAAGAAAAAGCATTGAACTGGCTAAGAGGAACTGATCTTTGGAAGAGTTTAGGGTCTGCAGATTATTCTCAATTATCAGGCGTGATGAGACAAACATTTGTGAAATCTGTAAACGAACACCTTGAAGAACAACTACCCACGATTGAGCACGAAACCTTACTTCTTTGGGGCAGAAATGATGATGCCACACCAATTTATCAAGCAGAACGAATTGAAAAAGGTATTGATAACGCTGCAATAGTGGTTATAGAAGATGCGGGTCATTATGCATTCCTGGATAAGCCAAAACAGTTTGCTGCAATCGCTAAAGCCTTTCTTGAACCGAATTCTTAATGATGAGTGTTAAATGCTAAATGATAAATTCATTCAACATTTAGCACTTAACATTTACCATTAGTGTAGGAATCTTAAGTGATTTCGATTTTAGACTTATCCCAACATTCTGAGTTCGCTTGCTGCTGGTATCACCATTTAGACCATAAATTGGATCGTCAATTATAGGGAAGCCCCACTCTGCAAGATGCAATCTAATTTGATGTGTACGCCCGGTAATTGGATTACATTTTATGAGTGATGAATCTTTATAGCTTTCAATGACTTCAAATTCAGTATGTCCCAGCTGCCCGGAATCTAAATCAGGACCACTTTCGAAAACGAAGCCTTGTTTTCGCCTAATAATTGATTGGATTGATGTCGATTTTTCATCAGGAATCCCAACTACAACTGCATGATATTCTTTCTCTACATTTCCTGTAGTGAAGGCTTCCATTACTTTTTTTGAGAACGCTTTATTCTTTGCAAAAAGAACTAAACCGGAAGTCACAGCATCTAACCTATGGGTAATCCTTAAATCACAAAATCCCATTTCTTCAAGAATGGTTGTTAAGCTATTTCTATTATAACGACCACCCGGATGCATAGGCATTGGCGCCGGTTTATAAACTGCGAGATATTCCTCAGTCTCCTCAATAATTCGAACTTCATCGGGTACACTTGGTTCAATAACCGAAGGATTATGATGACGAATTTCATCATCTAACTTTAATAGAGTTTGCGGCTCGGATTCACGGTTCTCTAAATAAACGCGCCCTGATTTTATCCGTTCTTCCCAAACTTCAGCAGATTGAAATGGAAACTTCGTTACCATTTTTTCAAGAAGTGATTTACCAACGAATTCCGGATTCGGTTTAAAGTGGTGGGTGATTGGATAGGGCTTTACTATCCGAACCTTTCTTGAGCTAGACGGATCAGGATTGAAGTTCACGATGCTTGAACTCGTCGCCAAAGTAATTGTACCATTTTCGGAAAGGCTTGAAGGCGTTTTCCGGATCAAATGGGCGTTTGTATTCACTTTGTTTACATTCTTCACTGCAGCAGCCATCCATAATTCTTGCTCCCTCTTCAGAGCAAACAAAGAGCTTATTACATTCCATATTCGCACAATTCACGTAGGTATCGGCTGGTTTCCCAGTTATTTCACATTTTGAAATAGGCGCTAGTTTCTTTGGATTCACTGGTACAATCAATCGATCATCAAATACAAAGCACTTTCCTTCAAAGTGTTTTCCCTCTTCCTTCTTTGCATAATTAAGAATTCCACCATGCAGCTGGTTAACATCCTCCCAGCCTTTGTCCTTCATCAAAACAGAGAATTTCTCACATCGAATTCCTCCTGTACAGTACATTAATACTTTCTTGTCTTTTGGAATGTCGACTTCATCCAGCCATTCAGGAAAATCATAAAAATTATCCAGATCAGGAGTCATTGCTCCTTTGAAATGACCAACTTTGGATTCGTAGTTATTACGAACATCAATCATTACGTAATCCTCGCCGGATTCCATAACTGCTCTCCACTCATCGGGCTCTAAATGATTGCCTCCATTTATAGGATCAACACCATCCATATGAAGGGAAACTATCTCCTCTCTGATTTTACAAATCAACTTTGCAAAAGGAATATAATCTGATTGATCTTGCTTAAACTCTGTTTCCTCAAAACCCGGTAGCGACCAAACATAATTCTTGTACGCTTCAATTTGCTCTTTTGTACCCGCAGCTGTGCCGTTAATGCCTTCTGATGAGACATATATTCTACCCTTAAGACCTAAACTCTGACAAAATTTTTTGTGTTCTTTATTGAAGCGCTCGACTTCAATTATTGGAGAAAAATTGTAATAAAGTATAACTTCAAACATCATGTGTAAAATTTACAGACGAGATTGTCTCTCAATTCGTTAGTAACATTAAAATTTAAAGAATTTCATTGAAAAAGACGCTCATTGAATCTTACTCTTTGGTCAAGATCCTATCAGGAATCCTACTCTTTTTTTTAGTAGGAATGGGCTCGTTACATGCACAAACTAGATTCAATCAAATAAGCAATCAATATCGGCTAGGTGAGATTTCAGCTAAAGAAGCCATTGCACTGCAATTAGAAATTCTATCACATGATCACGATCATCCTGAAGGTGAGATTGTTAAATGTATTCATCCTTTATTAAGTCTGGTTGAGAAAGAGCGGCAGAATTTGGATTCTCAAACGTTATTATCTGTTGCGAATTTATTTCCAACTAGTTCTAACTCTTCTATAGATTATATATCGCCGTCTGGAAATTTTAGAATAAATTATCAAACAACAGGTGCTGATCGAGTTCCTTTAGATGACAATAATTCAAATGGGGTGCCGGATTATGTTGAATGGGCGGCAGAAGCTGCTGATTCCAGTTATCGTGAGCATATACGATTAGGATTCCCTGATATTTTTACACAAAAGAGTCGCCCATTTGAAATCAGACTAGAACAGCTTGGCTTTTATGGTTACGTACCAGGTTCTGATGCCGGATATATCGGTGTCGAAAATGATTTTGCTGGCTTCCCACCTAATACTGATCCAGAGGGTAACCAGCGCGGAGCCCTTAAAGTTACCATTGCACATGAATTGAAGCATGTAATACAGTACGTGCAAAATAACTTTAATGGTGAGACAGACAATTGGGCAGAAATGGATGCAACTCTTATGGAAGAAGTTGTTTATGATAATGTGAACGACTACTACAATTATATATCTGGTTTTTCATCCGATTTATTTTCAAGTCCACAAGTCTCGCTACGAACCAATATTACAGCAGGATCCTATGAAGACATAACCTGGGCACTATACTTTCATGAGCGTTTTGGAGAGTTTTTCTGGTCAGGAGTTTGGGATCGTATAGAAGCGGATGCCAATATAACCATGGTTGAGGCGGTTGAAGATGAACTGTCAAGTTTAAATGAAGATGCGGACTTAGCCTTTTTAGAATCTTATATGTGGCATTTTGCTAGTGGTTCAAACTTCTCAGCATCTAATTATGGATTTGGTGAAAGATTGGAATATCCAAATCCTGATATTTTTCAAACATTCAATGAACTACAATTTGATATTACAAATCCAAGATCTTTAAATATGTTTTCTGCGAGATATTATTCTGCAGAATTACTAAACCCAGAGAACCGATTTGTTCAATTGAATTATGAAAGTGGGTCAAACGATATTCATTTTGGGTTGATTGGCTATCAAAATGATGGAACCGTTGAGGTTAACGAAGTTCTAGGTAGCAGAGATGATTTAGTTGGCACGATTCAAGCTCCCTGGTCGTGGCAGGATGTTTCAAAGGTCGGATTAGTTGTAATGAATTCTAATCCAACTCAGGCTTCAAATTATGCTTTCCAATTTACTCAGAATGAAACAGTCACTGAATTTGAGATTTCTCAAAACTTTCCGAATCCATTCAACCCAAGTACGAATATTCGAATAGCAATTCCTGAAAGGCAAGAGATTAAACTTGAAGTCTTTGATGTGCTAGGTCGACATATTCAAACGCTGTTTGAAGGAACACTAAATCCCGGCATAAGAAACTTTGTTTTTGATGCCAGTAGCCTTTCTTCAGGAGTTTATATTTACAGAATTGAAAGTCCGAATGGTGTAGAAACCAAAAGGATGACTTTTATAAAATAGAGCGTTGCTTCAGTCCTTCAAGAGGCAGCTCAAAATCGGTAAGATTTATGGAGGTAATGGAAAGCATTCTCAGCATTTTTATTTCCATCATAGGTGCAGCTAATTCTCTCCATGCTATGTAACCGTCCTTAAATGTGAAATTGCTCGAATTTTTCTCTTCAAGAACTTCTACAGTCTCTTCCATCGTTAAATCTTGAGTATAAGCCAGTAAACCAGCCATTAAAATATTGATCAATCCAAAAACGCGATCATTAGATTCGTAGTCATAGGATGGAAAAGCACTAATATTATGTCCGGCAAACTTAACAGCAACGTTTGCGTCTCTGGCAAATAACATAAGTTCTGCTAAGAATTCTGCAGATGGAGGCGGTGTGCAATTTATTTTAAGGCCGGAAAATAGATAGTTATCGATCTTTCTCTTTAGAACCGACTTATTGTGAACAGCAATTACCTTGATAATCTTTTTCGCTAATTCAATATCGATATCTGTTCCCGGAATTTCGAAGTAAACTCGGTGAGGTAGTAGCCTGGAATCAGCCGATGTTGTTACTACAGCTTCGATCGCTTTTACTAATTCTTCGGCTTTAAAATTCTCTACACTAACTGTTGGCAAAGTTAATTCTAGAATATTTGTGCGAACTTCTCCCGGAAAACTTGAGTGTACAGATAGAATATCTTTCTCAATATTTAGAACTGTGTTTTTAAACTCGTGCAATGTGTTCACAATTGGTCCAAAAATACACAGGTTTAAAGGTCCGCTAACTCGATCTCTTCGATCTGCAAATTGCTTTAGGTCGGGAATTTGAGAGTAAGGAATCACAAATCTGGATAAAATCCAGCTGTATTCGCTATTCGTTAGCTCTCCATATTGCCTTAATGCATCGCGCAATGGTGCCTCAACCGGGGGCTTAAGCGCGGCATAATCAATGCAATCTGATAAAAGTTGTTCAATTGATTTGTGCATCCTGCCAATAATACGTATCCAAATTGGATTACTAAACAGGGTTCATATTTTTTTTCTCTAATATTACTCGGCTTTCTTATTTGATTCTTAAAGCTGAAAGTTGGTAATTACTGCAATTATTTCGGGAAGCAGATGGGAAAAACAGATACAGTAAAAGCAATCAGTGAAAAAGTTGGATTAACGCAGCAAGAAACCGAGCGAATTTTTGACAAATTCATCGAAATACTCTCGGATCATCTTGCCAATGATGAAGGATACACCCTGCCAAGGGTTGGTAGCTTTTCTACAAGAATTCGTGAAAGTTATCAAACGTATAATCCGCATTATAAAGGAATGATCCAGCTTCCACGTAAAAAGGTGGTTCAATACACACAGAGTTCAACTTTGAAGGATGAATTAAATAGTGAGGGATCATGAGTAAAAAAATTACCCTCAATCAGTTAATTGAAGAACTTGCCGACGAAGCTTTAATTCCAAAATCAAAGAGCCAGGAATTTATTAATAGCCTTCTGGATGTCACTTTGGATGAGATCAACACAAAAGGCAAATCGGCAATCACAAATTTTGGAAGTTTTACGGTTGTTGAAGTCGCAGAACGCACCGGTGTTAATCCAAAAACTGGTGATCCCCTTATTATTCCAGCGCATAAAAGACTGTCATTCACACCTTATAAAGCACTCGAGAAAAAAGTAAATAGAGATTTTGATCACCTCGAAGCTAAAGTAGTTGATCCAAATCAACCTGAAGAAGTGCCCCCTGCAGCCGAAGAAAAAGAAATAGAGTTGACAGAGTCCCCGGTTATTGAAGATTCAAAAAATGAAGCAGAAAAGTTGTTTGATGCTCTTACCGGTGATAGCGAGCCCGCAGTCTCAAAAGAAGAATCACCTTCTGAAATTGAATTGGAAGATGATCCTTTTAATTTTGATGATAATGAGGCTGAAGAATCCGAAGAAGACGTCTCAGCCGCTTTAGAATTAGATGATCTTGATGAATCTTCAGACGACGATGAAGATCCGGAAGATGAACCTGTTCAAGAAACTAAAGCTTTTAGAACACCGGGGCGACCTCAGCGTAAATCGACTGGAATTTCACCCACTGCTTTACTTGGTGTATTCGCAGTTATTGTAATTGGTATTTTTGCTGTTTGGTTTTTCTACCTTCGCCCTGATTCAACAACAAATTCTACAACAACTTCAGTAAACGATACAGATAACATACTGAATGATCCTTCTGCTTTTGAAAATGAGCAAGTATTAAGCGAAGTAAGTGATGCAAACGATGCAACTCAAACATCGGCTACGAATGATCCGGACTCACAAATAATACCAATGGTTGCTCCAGAGGTTGATCTGAGTGAAAATCAAGGTGATGTGATGACGATTCAATCACAGGAACCACAGATTGAAGTTGAGCGATTTACCGGAATTACATATAGTGTAAGTAATGGCGTATGGATTTACGAAATTGCAAGACAAACCTACGGTAATACCCGACTTTGGCCATTAATTTTCCAGGCTAATTATACACTTGCCAATAATCCTGATCTTATTCTTCCAAATGTGGATATAAATATTCCACAATTAGAAGGGACCACTGAAAATCCAAGTTCGACAGATTATGTTAGGCTAGCCGAGGCGGCTCGATATGTTGCTCAAGCATATGAAAATGCAGGAAACGCTCCACAAGCTGAAGCATATCGAAGTGCCGCACTTTGGTATGAAACTATGCAGTAAGTAAATCAAGAAGAATTAGATCTGCAATTAGAAGACCGTGAGGTGTAAGTGATATAGTATCAGATTTATAGATGAGTAAACCTTCTTCTTCTTTTGACTCTATGTTGTCAAGTTGTTTTTCTGAAAAGCTAAATCCATATCTCGACTGAAGCTCGGATATCTCAATTCCTGTACTAGTCCTTAATCCGAGCATAAGCCTTTCTTCAGCAAGTTGTTGTAGACTGAGACTTTCTTCTTCATTTTTTAATTCCCAATCACTTTCGAGATATGCTTTGATATCTCGCTTATTATTCCACCTACTTGCCAATATTTCATCCTTACTCCACCAAAATGAATGTGCAGACGGTCCGAACCCCAAATAATTTTCATGAGTCCAATACGCTGAATTATGTTTAGCTTCAAAACCCGGTTTCGAAAAATTGCTTACTTCGTATTGAAACAAGCCAATTTCAGTTAATTCATCTCTTACAAGTTTAATATGTTTAGCTACAAGATCGTCGGTTAATGGAGATAATCTTCCTAATTCAACTTGTTTTCCTAATCTGGTACCGTCTTCTATAGTTAAAGAATAGGCTGAAACATGGGGAGGATTGAATTTCTTTAAAACCTTCAAATCCTCATTTAACATGTCTAGGCTCTGATTTGGATTGCCGTATATCAAGTCAACCGTGAATGAATCAAAACCGGTCACCGACAACAATTCAAGACAATTATGTGCCTCAGAACTAGTATGTGCACGATGCATGAATTGGAGCAAATCTTCATTAAAAGATTGAATTCCCATACTGGCCCGGTTAATCCCGAGTGATTTGATCGATTCTAAGAATTCCTTTGAAACATCATCTGGATTCATCTCTAGAGTACATTCAGAAATATCTAGCTTGAATGAGTCATATATTGCAGAAAGTATCTTCTCAAGTTGTTTTGGAGATAATAATGAAGGCGTACCTCCTCCGAAATAAATGGTATTAACCACTTCTTCTGAGAAACTTTGTGACCCTTTCATCTTGATTTCTTCAACTAATGAATCAATAAATTTCTCTTGCTGTTGTTGGCGTGTTACAAAGTAGAAATCACAGTATGAACACGCTTGTTTGCAAAATGGGATATGGAGATAAAGACCACTCATGAATTAGGAATTAGGAATACATCAATTAGGAATGACTTCTCACCTATTCCTAATTCTTAATTCCTAATTATTTTCCCTCTGAATTATAAAATGGATTGCTTTCATGAACATCTTTCCCATTATACGCACGGCTATATCTCACATAATTCTGGGAATATTTACGAATAGATTTGATCTCTTCTTCTGATAGTTTTCGAGCTGCTTTAGCGGGCGAACCCATATATAAATATCCGCTTTCAAGAGTTTTACCGGGAGGCACTAAAGTTCCGGCAGCAATAATAACATCGGATTCGATCACGGCTTTGTCTAAAACTGTAGCATTAATTCCTATCAACACTCGGTCTTTGATTGTGCAACCATGAATTACGGCTCCATGCCCAATAGTTACTTCTTCACCAATTAATGTTGGCCCTGTTTGATTCATCACATGAATACAAACATTGTCTTGTACATTGGATCGGTCTCCAATTTTGATCCAGTTCACATCGCCTCGAATTGTAACATTAAACCAAGCGCTGCTTTCTTCACCCATTGTAACATCACCAATTATGTCTGCACTTTCGACGACAAAAGCGGTTGGGTGTATTTGTGGTGATTTTCCTAAAAACTCTTTTACCATTCGAAAATATCTAATACGGTGAACACATAAATTGCAACAAGACCTACCATTGTAATGATATATAATGTCATAAGCAGAAATGACTTCGAAATCGACTTAATCCAACTTTCCTGATACAGTTTTTTAAGATTAAATACTATGTAAAGGAATGTGCCAAACTGCGCGGGAAAACTAATTATTGTTGCTATAATTTCAATCCATCTTCCTGAAAATGAATTATTCAACCATATGGTAAATAATTCAATCATTAATAATACAAACCAAATTGAGTGAATATGAAATGAGAGAATTAAATGCTCGACATAAAACTGCTTTCTTTTTCGATAAATCAACTTTGTGAAAAAGGCGAATACAGGAACCAGAAAAAAAAGTGAGTATTGAATTATCTCTGCAATATTTCCTATTGAATCATCTTCAAATCCAAAGTTGATAAAGAAGATTTGGTTGGTATCAACCAGTTGCACTAACAAGAAATACACAATACTTATAGACAGATATATACGAAGTGGCGGTAGATAGCTCGCCCTTTTCCCCTCTATGTAATCACTTGTTACTTTACCGGGACGTAGAAATAAATCTCTTACTGTTTTAAACCAACGACTATCAATATTAAATAGCGTTTCTACAGCATCTGTTAAGAAAACTCGAAGAGGTTGTTTTGTAGCCTGTGCTTTTTGACCACAATTAGCACAATACTTTTCAACTGTTGTAGATCCACAGTTCAGGCAGGTTTTGGAAATGATCTTATCCTCGGTCTCCATAACCACAAAATAAAAAAGGTTTCGATCACTACAACCGAAACCTTTTTTCGAAAATCTAAATAGTTTTTAGTCCATATAGCTTTCTACCAGCTCTTTGAACAATGGATAACTTCCCGGGTTCTCTTCAATTTTATCTCCATTTATATAGAAAGTAGGTGTTGAATTTACTCCGAGATCCATTCCTTCTCTTCGATCAGCTATAACAATTCTGTTTATATCTGCAGAATTGATATCAAACCTGAATTTTTCCATATCTAATTCTAAAGACTCAGCATAGGAGATGAAAATGGCTTCTGCATTCCCTCTACTCCACTGTTCTTGACCTGCAAAAATGAGTTCGTGCATTTCAGCAAACTTACCTTGTGCTTTTGCGGCTTCTGCTGTTCTTGCTGCAAGGTGAGAATAAGATTGATTATTCAATGGAAAGTGTTTTGGAACTATATTTACATCATTCCCATAATCTTGCTTCAATTGTTTCATAAAGGAGTGATAGTAAGCACAAGCAGGGCATTGGTAACTACTATATTTGTAAATGGTAACTTTTGCTTCAACTGCAACTTCGCTTGTTCCTGCAGCAATTTGTGTTGCAGCTGAAGTCTCTGAAGATGATTTATCTGCATTTTCACAAGCTGTTGTAATTAGTACTCCAGCCAAAAGAAATAATAAAAACTTGTTCATTGATTTTAATTTGGTTTAAGATTCTACCGTCCGGTGAACCTTGCTAAAATGACGATTTAAGATAATGTCTATTTTTTCAATTATCTCGGGTATCTGATGTTCTTTTACATCCGTTCCAAAGGATAGTCGCACAAATTCTCTAGCTTCTTCGTCGGTTCTTCCAATGGCTTTCATTGTACGATTTGGTTTTTCAGACCCAACCTGACATGCACTACCAGTTGAAATTGCCAACTCGGCCTGGCTGCATTCAAGCATAAAAAACTGCCCTTCTAGACCCGGAAAACGTATTCCTAGAATATAAGGTGATTGATCTTTCTCGCTTCCTTCAATGACGATTTCATATCCGGTTTTCTTTAATTCTGAAATTAACCGGGATCGCATATCAGAAAGTCGTTCAAATTCGGATTCTTGGGTTGAAACTATTTGTTTAGCCGCTGCTGCGAAAGCCGCAATTCCCGGAGTATTTGCTGTTCCAAATCGAAGTGATTTTCTCTGTCCCGGGTCATCCAATAATGGTTGCCAATGTGTTTCCGGGTTCATCCAAATCGCAGCAACACCTTTAGGACCATAAATTTTATGTGCTGAAATTGAAATGGCATCAATATTAAGAGACTGAACATCAAAAGGAATTTTCCCGAAGCTCTGAACACAATCAGAATGAAATCGAATATTGAAAGGTGCAATAATTTTTGAGATTTCCTCTAATGGCTGAATGGTTCCAAGCTCAGAATTAATATGCTGAATACTAACCAATGCCGTTTTATCAGAAACTAATGCTTGAAGATGATCCAGTTTTACAACACCTTGTTCATCAACGTCTACCCAATCAATTTGATATCCTTCCTTGGCCAATAAATCCAACACATTAAGTACTGAAGAATGCTCAATTCTTGATGATATGATTTGCTTTCTATCATCCCCTCTGCCATCAACCAGAGCTAGTAAGGCTAAGAAATTCGATTCAGTTGCGCCCGATGTAAAAGTGAGTCCTCGTGGTACACCATTAAACACTTCAGCAATTACTTTAGCTGATGCGCCAATAATTTGCTTCGCTGACGACCCTGCATCATGTAAGCTGCTGGCATTCCCATAATACCGGGATGCAACCTGGGTATACACACCCAATACCTGAGGATGAATAGGAGTAGTTGCTGCAAAATCTAAATAGATCATTTTTCTCGTTCTTATTGGGGAAATCCGGTATCTTTAGCGCCCTAAAAATAAAAAAACCAACTCTCTAATTCATTCATTTCGTGCAAACTCATCTGTTTAAACAAGTTGTAGAAAATGCATTACTCGAAGACCTTGGTATGGGTGATATTACCACCAGTTCCATCTTCTCAGATTCCGACATTGCGAGCGGGACTTTCTTAAGCAAAGCTCCCGGAGTTTTAGCAGGAATGGAAGTTCTTGAGCTTGTTTATTCCTTTTTTGAACTGGATGTGAAAGTCAATTTGCTTAAAAATGATGGTGATCGAGTTATAAAAGGTGAGATCATTGCTGAAGTTGAAGGACCTGTAACAAGTTTACTAAGCGGTGAACGTGTGATTTTGAATCTGCTTCAACATATGAGTGGAATCGCAACCAGCACGAACGAATTAGTAAGGTTACTTGATGATTCTTCCATCGATATAGTGGATACACGAAAAACATTGCCTGGTTTACGTGGACTTCAGAAATATGCGGTAAAATGTGGTGGTGGGAAAAATCATCGCTTTCGTTTAGATGATGGGGTTATGATTAAAGACAATCACATAAAAGCAGCAGGTGGTATTAAGAAAGCGGTCGAACTAGCCAGGCAAAATGCCGGACATATGGTTTCTATAGAAGTAGAAACGGAGACAAGTGAGCAAGTGTTAGAAGCGGTCGATGCAGGAGCTAATGTGATCATGTTAGATAATAGAAGCCCGGAAGAGATACGAGAACTTGTAAAAATCATCCCGGATCATATATTAGCAGAGGTATCGGGAGGGATAACACCAAACAACATTGCACGTTACCGAGGGTGTGGAGCAGATATAATTTCAGCAGGATGGATAACCCACTCTGTGAAAGCACTGGACATCAGTTTTAACCTGAAAATTTGAACAATCAGCCATTAACTCACTAAATCACTTTTTTTACTATTTTATTTGTTGATTTCCTTTTTGTGATTAGTGACCAATTATTTTGATATGGACGTTTTAGAATTATTAGAAATAGAATCAGAGGTTAGTCTTCCAAAACGATATGCGGAAATGTCGGTGGAAGAAATGGAAACCCGAATGAGAGAAATAAAAGCTCATTTCGGAAAAAGACTATTTATACCAGGTCATCATTACCAAAAAGATGAGGTGATTCAATTTGCGGATGCTCGCGGTGATTCATTGAAATTGGCACAAATCTGTGCAGAAATGCCGGAGGCTGAATACATCGCTTTCTGTGGAGTACATTTCATGGCTGAAACTGCCGATATGTTGACCAAGCCTAATCAAAAAGTAATTCTTCCAGATTTACGCGCCGGTTGCTCAATGGCAGATATGGCAGATATTGATCAAACAGAAGCTGGTTGGAAGAAAATGCAGGAAATTTGGGGTGATACTATTTTGCCACTCACTTATGTGAATTCATCCGCTGCCATAAAAGGATTTGTTGGAAAATATGGTGGTGCTTGTGTGACTTCGGGAAATGTTGAGAAAATGCTGACGTGGGCTTTCGATCAAAAAGAACGAATTCTATTTTTACCTGATCAGCACCTTGGAAGAAATACTGCTTATAAGCTCGGTATTCCACTTGAGCAAATGGCCGTTTATGCTCCATTGACTGAAAGTTTTGAATACGAAGGCGAGTGGGAAGATGTGAAAGTTATATTATGGAAAGGTCACTGTTCGGTTCATGAGAAATTTAATGTTCAGCACATCGAGAATCTTCGAAAGAAAGATCCTGAAATGAACATCATCGTTCACCCGGAATGTACGTTCGATGTTGTTCAGGCTTCAGATTATGCGGGTTCAACGAATTATATTATAAACACGATAAAAGATGCTCCGGCCGGATCAAAATGGGCGATTGGAACCGAGATGAACCTTGTAAATCGTATCATTGATGAGTACCCGGATAAAGAAATCGTTTCTCTGAATCCATTTATGTGTCCATGTCTGACGATGAACCGAATTGATTTACCCCATTTACTTTGGAGCCTGGAAAAGTTGGAAGCCGGTGAAGTAGTTAATCAAATCACTGTTCCAGAAGACATCACCAAATATGCGGTTCTTTCTCTAGAAAGGATGTTGGAGAGAAGCTAGTAGAAAAGCCGAAGCTCAATCGTGGGTGAATCTACATTTCTTGAGGTGGTTTTTGGTACTGGCGCCTGCACTGATGAAGATCAGTGTCCACACAAAAGTACGAATAGAGAATACAGTGTCACTTATTACAAAACTGATCCATCGGCAGTAGCCTCAGAATAACTGCTCTAACTGTTTGCCACCTTAGTTATCTCAATTACATCATGCCAGGGTAAAACTTGCTTTGTGCTGACTATAGATTCGATCGATTCTGAGTTATTTATTATACTGTACATAAGTCAAAGTGAGGGTACAATGAATGAACAGGGAAATGAAATCGAGACCAACAATCAGCGAATGCAATCATTTGCTCGTTTCTTTAAAGGTTATATGGGTTCTGCACCCATGATTGCAGCTGCTTTACCGATACCTATTACAGCAGGTAAAATCATCCCTACTTTTGCTGAACAAACCGGATATTTGACAACTTATACGTCGATGTTTTGTTTTTTAATGGTTGCTTTGGTGTTTTATCGTCGCCATAGATTGGGTAGCTACCTTAAACCAGAAGAATGGGACAAAAGAAGCCGGTTATATGGCAGATTTTTAGTTTCATGGTTACCCTTTTTCCTCGTCATTTTAACTTTATTCTCTATTGGTACTTATCATATTACTCTAAATGATAGTATTGAACTTCTCTTAGAAAGCGACCAATATGAACCGTCTACAATACTAGAAATGGCCACAATTCGAGAGCTCAGTTTAACAACTCAGGCCAAATTGATGATATCATATATTGGAATTTTTTTGGCTTCAACCTTAGCATTCGCACTTATGGCAGTAAGAGAGTACATGCAAAATATATTGCAGTTGAGTGAAATTGAAATGGTGAAAAGATCTGCAGATCCATTTTCAGAAAAGAGTGATTAATTCGAGATCATAACATGAATACCACCATTGGAACCTGGTGATAATCTTGAAGTAAACTAATTGAATTAGATACCTATGAAATCAATCTTATTTTCTTTGCTTTGGGTAATTATCGGCGGACTGCATGCCTATTTTATTGCCTTGACTGTGGTCGCTTTTAATCTATTCTCTTGGGATCCTAATCTGGATACTCAAAAAATAGTTTTTACCCTTAGTGCTGCGGTTAGTTCGCTAATCATCACTTTTCTTGCAAAGTGGATTAAGGAAATACCACCCGTCATAGTCTCTCTAATTGTTTCAATACTATTGTTCGTTCTTGGAATCTATAGCTTCATCGATTTTCAACTGGAAGAAGTTGGGACTGGTTTTTTCGCTCGAAGAGTTTTGAGTCCACTTTGGTTCCACTTATTCATTTCATTCTTATTCATATATCCAATCATTTCCTGGCGGATTTATTCTTATAAGATTTTTCAGGAATGGAGGGAATCGAGGAAAATTAATCAGTAGAATAAATTGGATTTCTAGGAACAACGTACTTTTGGCTTGAACCAAAAGTGCCAAAAATTCAAGGCCTTAGAATCGGCATTAAAATGGTGAGCGGGATAGTGTATCCAACAATTCCTTGTCCGCTTTAGCGGAGAATAAATCCGCACCGGATGAAAAGTAAATTTGACCTTCCTTTTTAAGGACCTTCGGATTTATTCAAAGGAAATGTTGATGAACCCGTGAAGCATTTTCAGCCGGGAGTTTTTGGTTCTTTTGTCGGCACAAAAGAACAGGGGAAATACTAATTCACCGTCCGATACTCTCTCGGACTCTGCCCCGTCTTCGACTTAAACAAATTGCTGAAATGCTGCGGATATTCAAATCCTAGTTGATAGCCAATTTCACTAATCGAATCTTTCGAATTCAACAGTTTTGTTTTAGCCTTATCAATCAAGAATAAATGAATATGTTCTTGTGCTGATTTACCGGTTTCTTTTTTCAGTAAATCACTCAAATAGTTTGATGACAAATTGAGCTCTCTAGCACAAAAATTCACTGTAGGAATTCCGAGTTCCAAAACTTTATCTGTATGATAATATTCCTTGAGTAATCGCTCGAATTTTGACACAACATCTGTATTCAAATTGGTACGCGTGTAGAATTGCCTATCATAAAACCGTAGGCAGTAATCGAGCAATAATTCCAGGTTCGCAATGATCAAATGCTGAGAATGCCGATCCAGATTCTGACTATATTCTTTGATGATTTTATCCCGAAGCTCGAAAATGGTCTGTTTCTCCTCATCAGAAAGATGCAGTGCTTCGTTCACATCATAACTGAAGAAAGAATACTGATCGATTTTCTCTCCAAGATTTGACATTCGGATTAAGTCAGGATGGAAGGATAAAAACCAACTCTTATTATCTTCAAAGCTATCTTCATGTTGATCATCAAACTCCATTACCTGACCGGGAGAAATGAAAACTAATGTCCCATCTTCGTAGTCATAGGAGTTCTTTCCATAACCCAAGGTTCCGCATCCAAGATCCTTGAATATGATCTGATACAGGTTGAACACCACCTTTACATCCTCATATTCAGAAATATTTTTAATCTCATCGGCTCTTATTATTGAAATTAATGGATGCTTAGGCGTATCCAAGCCCAACGATAAATGGGCTTGGGTTATGGAATTGACTTCAAACGTATCAGACATAATTCTCAATATTCTTATTGAAACTGACTTTTCAAAATTCGATCAAACATACGATCGCCGAAATACTTTCTAATAAACAACATCGGTTTTGCAAATGCCCCGGCTACATACCTGGTTTTTGGTTTATTCGTATGAACTGCTTTGTCGATCAGGTTAGTGATTACTCTTGGATGTGATAACTGACCTTTTTCGTCTATCTCTTTAAGCGATGCTAAGATTTTTTGGAGTGCATCAGCATATGGACCATTTTCTTTATCACCTTGAAGATTTTGTTCAAATACATCCCCGAATTCTGTAGCTATTCCACCCGGCTCAATTACAACCACATTTATTCCAAACGGTTCTAATTCCAATCTCATACAATCACTCATTCCTTCAAGTGCATGTTTAGTCGCGTGGTACCAGGCTCCCATAGGGGTGTAAATTTTACCACCTACTGAAGAGATATTTATAATGGTTCCTGATTTGGCTTCACGCATAAATGGAATCACCTTTTGAGTCAGACTGGCTAGTCCAAAAATGTTTACTTCGAACTGTCTTCTAGCCATATCAATAGGTACATCTTCTACTGTTCCATAGACCGCATAACCTGCATTATTGATTAAAACATCAATCCTGCCTTCCGCTTTGATTACTTCATTCACGGCACTTTGTATTTGCTCTTCATCCGTGATATCAAGTGCAATTGATTTACCTCCGGCTGCCTCTATATCAACCATTTTTTCAACTCTTCGAGCCATTCCATACACTTTATGGCCTTTCTTTAATAAATGCAGTGCAAAATCTTTTCCTAACCCTGATGATGCCCCAGTTACTATAATTACTTTACTCATTTTCTTGTTGTTTGATTGTTGAATTGATTTCTATCACCAATCTATTCAATGATTTCAATTCAAACGTAAAGATTTCCCCGAAAGACTAAAGGATATTACTGTAGAAGTTGTCATTCCGGACTTGATCCGGAATCTGTAAGGAGTGATTCGTTGATTTATAACTTGCCAAAACTAAGCTGTGATCCTCACAGATCCTGAATCGAGTTCAGGATGACTGAGGTTTCGCCCTCCCATCCACTCATACCTACCGTTCATCCTAATTCAAAACCGTAAGGGAATGCAAAGTTAACCTTCTTGTTTTCATGGGGTAAGTTTGGAACAGAAAACAAACAAACTCTAATGAAACATATATATATAATTCTTGGGATCGCAATTCTAAGCCTTGGGCAAGTCCGGGCACAGAGTAATCATCCTGATTTGTTAAATGGCTACATCGAAGAAGCGATGGAAAGCAATTTGATGCTTCAGCAACACGAGATGGATGTTCAGGTGGCGATTCAACAACTAAAACAGTCAAGAGGACTCTTTTTTCCGGATGTAAGTCTCAATTCAGATTACACGATTGCCTCAGGTGGCAGAACTTTGAGTTTTCCAATCGGGGATTTATTCAATCCAGTCTATTCCTCACTTAATCAGCTAAATGGTAACAATGCATTTCCGACTGATCTACAAAACGTGAATGAACAATTTCTGCCTGATAATTTCCACGATACCCGACTAACTGTAGCTCAACCATTATTTAATACCGATATCTATTTTGGATATCGGGCTCAAAAAGCCCTGGTTTCTGTACAGGAAGCCAAGCTCGATGCTTATAGGAATGAATTGGTCAAGGAAGTAAAAGTCGCATACTATAATTATATCCAATCTGAATATTTGATTGATATTCTGGCTGAAAATGAGCTTCTGGTTCAAGAACTTGTTCGGTTAAATGAGCGACTGGTTGAAAATGGAATTGCGACCATTGATGCAGTTTACCGAGCAAGATTTGAGTTATCCAGTATTGTAAGCGAACAAGCTTCTGCAATTCAGCAAAATCAAACCGCTCTAAGTTACTTCAATTTTCTACTGAATCGACCTCTGAGCTCAGCTATCGATTTTGACGAAAATGCATCTGTTCCACTAGAAGCCGATTCTGACATTCAGGAATACATTAGTCAAGCCATGCTAGGTCGACCTGAATTAGACCAGCTTCAATTTGGCATTGATGCACAAAGTGAATTAATCAGTCTAGCCTCTGCAAGTCGACTTCCCAAAGCATCCGTTGGAATCTTAGCCGGATATCAGGGTCAGGATTATCGTTTTGGCGATGACGAAGATTATCGATTGGTTCAATTCAATATCTCCGTTCCAATCTTCAGTGGATTCCGCAAAAACGCCGATATCCAGCAAGCAAGAATTACTACCAAAATTGCAGAAACAAGGTTGGTTGAAGTTGAAGAACAAATCAAGCTTCAGGTCATTCAATCTAAAGCGGCTTTAGAAGCATCCTTTAAAACCTACTACGCATCTCAGGCACAACTAGCCAGTGCAGAACGATTCTTTGAAATCAAAAAAAGACAGTATGAAGAAGGTCAGCTTCTTCTGGTCGACTACCTCGACGCCCAAACCCAATACATCAACTCCCTGCAACAACTCAATATCACCAGAAATCAGGTTTGGGTACAGCAGGCTCAATTCGAACAAGTTTTATCACTATAAATCAGGTGTAAATCATGAAAAATGTCACCAACATACTATTAGCATCGGCAATCTTGATCATTGCCTGTAAACCAAATTATCAATCTGAATTAGCAGCAGTCGCTACTGAATCAACCAAACCGGTTCGAGTAGTTGAACTGGACATTAAAGACGAACCAATTCCATTGACAGCAAGTGGAATTATATCTTCAAAATCTCAAAGCACACTCTCTTTCAAAGTAGGAGGAATTGTCGATCAGATTTTAGTAGATGAAGGTCAGACTGTTGAAAAAGGACAACTATTAGCGTCTGTTGATTTACAGGAAATTGAAGCACAAGTAAATAAAGCCCAAGAAGCATTTGCAAAAGCAGTTCGTGATTTGGAGCGTTTTAAACGTTTATATGCTGATTCAGCAGCAACCTATGAAATGGTTCAAAATATGGAAACAGCATTTGAAGTTGCTCAATCTGATTTACAGATCGCGACTTTCAATCGTCGTTTTGCCGAAATCAAAGCACCGGCTTCAGGAAAAATCCTTCGTCGATTTGTGGAAGAAGGTGAATTAGTTGAGCCGGGTAATCCAGTGTTCAATATAGGCGAGAATGGTGAGGATGCTTATGTACTAAGAATTGGTGTTGCAGATCGTGATATCGTACATATCAATTTAGATGATGAGGCAACATACACGCTTGCAGCTTATCCGGGAAAAACCTTTAGCGCAAAGGTAACTGAAATTGCAGAAGCATCGAATCCAATGACCGGCACTTTTGAAGTCGAACTCACGCTTGACCCAACTCCATATACAATAAAAAACGGATTTGTGGCAAAACTAGAACTTTTCCCTAGTGGATATGAGCCTTATTACGAAATCCCTATGGCTGCCCTAGTCGAGGCAGATGAGTTGAACATCAAGATTTTTGTTCTTGATGAAAATAATACAGCTACTGAGACAGAGATCGTACCAATCGATATTCGATCATCTAGTCTTATTGTACCTACCGATGAGCTTCCTGTAGCATCAAGAATCATTACTGAAGGTTCAGCTTATGTTCGTTCAGGTGATCAGGTAACCATTAGCACCTCAAGTATAGATTGACATGAAACTCCCGAATTTTGCACTTAAAAATTATCAGTTTACACTGATATTGGTAGCACTTGCTACCTTAGTTGGCTGGTTCTCACTTCAGTCGATGCCACGCTCTGAAGATCCAAAACCGGATTTCCCATTCTACAATATCGTTGTTGTGTATCCCGGCGCCGGACCCGTTGACATGGAAGAACTGGTTGTTGATCCTATAGAAGATGCACTGGAGGAAATTGAGGATATTGAGTCAGTAAATACTAGTATTAAAGATGGTCTTGTAGTAGTAAATGTTGAGGCTACATTTGGCATCGATACAGAAGACAAACTCAACGAAATTACGCGTGAGATCAACGCAGTTCGAACTGATTTACCGGATGAGATTTTCAGTTTGGATATCATTCAATTCGATCCAAATATTCGTGTGAATATCATGCAAATTGCCTTGTATTCGGAGGCTGCTCCATACAATCAACTTCGAAGAATTGCAGAAGATTTAGAATATGAGTTGAATAAAATATCCGGAGTTAGTGGAGTTGAAGTTGAAGCGGAACCACAGGAGGAAATCAGAATTTCACTCGATTTCCAGCAAATGGCTCGTCAGAATATTTCACTTCAACAAGTAGTGGGAATTCTTCAACAGCAAAACGTGAATATTCCGGGTGGAGAAGTTAAATCAAGTGGAAAATCATTTACGATAAAAACATCAGGTGGATTTAAAACCCTTGAGCAAATCAAGAAAACGGTAATTGCATCCACAAACACTGATTTAGTTCACCTTGAAGACATTGCTGATGTCCGTTTTGATTATGAAGACCTACGCTGGAAAGCATCCTATATGGGTGAAAAAGCAGTCTATGTTACTCTCACCCAGAAACCGGATGAAAATGTGGTACGCTTGAGTGAAGAGATCAATGGCACCCTATCAGAATTCCAGACTACTTTACCGACTGGTATCCAATTAGTGAAAGTTTTTGAGCAAGCAGAGGCAGTAAGTTTACGCTTAAGTGATTTCTTCACTAATCTTCTACAAGGGATTGCATTAGTCGGACTAATCATTTTCTTATTCTTTGGATTTCGCCCTGCAGCAATCATAATGACGGTAATTCCATTATCAATCATCATTGCAATTGCAGGAATCGATTTCAGTGGATTTGCCTTACAGCAGATTTCAATTGCTGCCCTAGTAATCGCACTCGGTTTATTGGTGGATAATGGAATTGTTGTAGTTGAAAATATCCTTCGATTCAGAAGAATGGGACACTCCCTAACTGAAGCGGCTGTTATGGGAACTGCAGAAGTAGGAAGCGCAGTAATTAGTTCAACGGTTACTACTGTGCTGGCATTTGCACCACTTGCTTTATTGAATAGTGGCGCCGGAGAATTCCTTCGATCATTACCTGTCACGGTGATTCTTGTGTTAATTGTTTCTCTCATTTTGGCACTGACTTTTACGCCAATTATCTCCGGAAAACTCTTAGGCAAGAAAACTGAACATAGAGGATTCATAAATCCCATTCTTAAAACTATTGCTGATAAAAGCTATTTACCTGCATTAAAAATGGCTTTACGGCGACCTATACTTTTTGTATTAGGTGCTTTGGTGTTCTTCTTTACAGCATTCGCTTTATTCCCATATGTTGGTGTTAGTTTCTTCCCAACAGCTGATAAACCAATGCTGTTAATCGAGGTGGATACACCTAATGGTGCAAATATTGAAGAAACTGAAAAAGGAGTTCTTTTTGTAGAATCGATCCTTCAAAACACAACTGGCATAAAAGATTATGCGACCAATGTCGGTCACGGCAACCCAATGGTATACTACAATCGCCCAAATACAAACTTTGAGCGCACTCATGGTCAGGTTCTGGTTAACTTTGAAGAATGGAATCCGGAACAATTCTATTCAACATTGGCTGAATTCCGTCGTCAATTTGCTGCCTATCCTGATGCCAAAATCACTTTCAGTGAGTTAAAAAATGGACCTCCATTCGAAGCTCCTGTTGAGATCAAAATTATTGGTGATGATCTTGAAGTATTGAAGGAAATCGCTTTTGATGTGGAAAGCATAATAGCTAATACCGAAGGTACACTTAATGTCGAAAACCCATTAGCTGTAGCGAAAACGAATCTAAAAGTTAATGTCGATCGTGATCGTGCCGGACTATTTGGTGTGAATATTTTTGATACAGACATTGCACTTCGCGCGAGTTTAGCAGGATATACTGTTGGTGACATCACATTGGATAACAGTGAAGAATATCCAATGGTAGTTCGACTACCAATTAAGGATGATGCTCAGATTACAGATTTCAACAAAGTGTACTTCACGAATCGAAATCAGCAACAAGTTCCATTTCGGCAGGTTGCGAATCTAGAATTTGAATCTACTGTAAATGAAATCCAACATTTCGATTTTCAAAGAAGTATTGCTGTAACTGCCGATGTAAAAAATCCAGATGAAACAACTGCTATCACTGAGTCTATTATCCAGGAATTAGAAACTGTAGAATTACCACAAGGTTACTCACTTTACATTGGAGGCGAATACGAAGCCCAGCAAGAAACATTCGGAGATTTAGGAGTATTATTAATCCTCTCTATGCTTGGAATCCTTGCAGTATTAGTGCTTCAATTCCGTTCTTTTAAGCAACCACTTATAGTTTTTGCGGCTATTCCTCTTGCTGTTACCGGCTCATTCTTTGCCCTGTTTATTACAGGTTGGTCGTTCTCATTCTTTGCTTTTGTTGGCTTCATTTCGTTAGTGGGAATTGTTGTAAACAATTCTATCATCTTAGTTGATTTTTCCAATCAATTAATGGCACAAGGAAAAACCAAATTAGAAGCAATACAGGAAGGTGCAGCTACTAGATTTGTTCCAATTATTTTGACAACAACTACAACTATTCTGGGCCTTCTTCCGTTAACGCTTTCAGCGACCAGTTTATGGTCGCCTTTGGGTTGGACGATAATTGGAGGGATGATATCTTCTACATTCCTCACATTAATCATTGTTCCGATTCTCTATAACTGGTTCACCAGCGAGGTGCAATTGGTTAAGGGTTAAAGTCACAAAAGGCGTCTTCGGGCGCCTTTTGCTTTTCTTTCAATTGATGTCCCATAATCAGCTCTTTGTTTGTTATTAAGTAAAATCAATTACATTAATTGAACCAACCAAAATTAAGAGGAGAAACTCCATGACAAATTTAGAAAGAGCAATGGACATCGTAAAAATGTCGAATGAAGGTCAAATGTTTGAAGCATTGACTAAATACTATCATGAAGATTCAGTTAAAGTCGAAGGTAATGGGGAGGTAACCGAAGGTCTTGCTGCAAATATTGAATTCCACAAAGAATGGGCTTCTGGAATAGAAGCAATGCATGGTAGTGGCGTCACCGCTGCTGCTGAAAACCCAGAGACTGGGGTTGTGATAATGGAATCATGGGCAGATTTAAGTTTCAAGGATGGAAATCGCATCAAAATGGAAGAAGTTGAAGTACAGACATGGGTAGATGGCAAAATCAAGCATATTCGTTTCTACTATGATACTCGTGGCATGGGTGAAGGGTAGAATACTTTTGTTCTTTAAACCTACCTCATCTGTCTTCTCCTTCGCAAGGAGAAGGACTCTTTGTTAATCATTAATTCGTTTAGTGCGCTCCCTCCCCTAATGTAGGGGAGGGCTGGGGTGGGGTAGCCTCAGGATGACTTATCTATTTTATGTTTTGCTTGCTCAAATTTATAATAGAGTATAAGTAAATCGAATTCTTAATTAATGCTTGCCCTAAGCTATAGTTTAATATGGGTTAACCCAATAATAATAGTTTAACATTGAACGAACGGTTTAATTAGTAATTCGGTTAATCCACCGAACACAATTATTATTAAACTAAAAGCAAAATGACTACAGTATTTATAGCTTATTTATTTGCAATAGGTATGGTAATGGGAGTATTCTCCATTACACAATTAGGGTATCAACAAAGAATTGGCGGTTTCCAGATGTTTGGAAGAAGTATATTATCATTTCTCCAAGGATTCTTCTTATGGCCTGTTCTTTTCCCTCTTGGATTGAAAAATTATAAATATAAAATGAATGTCCAGCATAAGGTTGGTAGAGTTCATTAATAATTCTATACTTATTATTAGAAGTATTAAGCCTTCAATAAAATATTGAAGGCTTTTTTTATTTAATGGTTTTTCATTCTTTTTTGGAATGAAAAACATATCCCTTCTAATTTTAATATTCCTCTCATTTCAATTCTCAAGCTGCTCTAATATCGAAATTGAAAATGAGGAACATTCAAACCAGTTTCTTATCGTCTTAGGAATTGCACAAGATGCCGGATTCCCACAGACCGGATGTGAAAATGAAAATTGTCAACAGTTTTGGGAAGGAAAAGTCGAAGCGAGACATGCTACTAATCTTGGTATTGTCGATTACGAAGAAAGTAAAACCTGGATGATTGAAGCGACACCAGACTTCAAGTATCAGCTTAGAAATTTGTACGAAGAAAGTTCTATTCCTGATCTATCCGGTATATTTATCACTCATGCGCACATTGGGCATTATACAGGTTTAATGCATTTAGGTCGTGAAGCTATGGGGGCTAATGCAATGCCAGTCTATGTAATGCCCAGATTGAAGGATTACCTTGAAACGAATGGTCCTTGGAGCTTGCTTGTAGATTTAGAAAACATCAAGCTGAATGAATTAACAGCAGATTCAGCTATTCAGATATCAGAAAAATTGTCTGTAACTCCTTTTCTGGTTCCACATCGAGGTGAATTCTCTGAAACAGTAGGTTATCGAATTGAGTCAACCAACATAAAGGTGTTGTTTATTCCGGATATTGATAAATGGTACTTATGGGATAGAAGTATAATCGAAGAAATTTCGAAAGTTGATCATGCATTTCTTGATGCTACTTTTCTAAATCAAAATGAACTACCAGGTCGCGATATCTCAAAGATTCCCCATCCTTTTGTTTCAGAAAGCATCGAGTTATTCAAAGATCTTCCTGACTCAGAAAAAGCAAAGATTATCTTCATTCATCTCAATAACTCAAATCCATTAATTCTCGATTCCCCTGAAAGAAAGGAAATTGAAAGCTCAGGCTATAAAGTAGCCTTTGAAGGAATGAAGATTGATCTATAAATCCATTAACCGTTCATCTCAATCAGCCTGCCGTTTATCAGTTTCTAAAACCATCAATCTGGTAAATAAATGATATAGAACTATATAGAAGTAGTTTTGATGCGTATTTAAAACCTAAATATTCATCACAATGCTTCGATCACTATTTATTATAACAATGATTCTTTGGTTGCCATCTATAGGAATGGCACAAGAGCGAGAGCAACGTCTGGGATCAATCTCAGGGGAAGTAGTCGACGCCGAAACACTTGAACCACTCATCGGCGTGAACCTAATTATTGAAAAAACATTGGATGGAGATGCCACAAATATTGATGGTCTGTACTCTATCGATAATTTAATTCCAGGGATTTATACGCTAACCATTCGATATATCGGTTACGAAACAAAAAGGATTCCTGATATTGTTGTTGGATCAAATCGTAATCAAACCGTAAATGTAAAACTCAATCCATCAACTCTTATGGGCGAAGAGATTACAATAACGAGTGGATTCTTTTCGGAAACTAACACTGAAGGGATTGGCAAAGTTAGTTTTACTCCTGAAGAAATTCGTCGATCACCCGGTGCTGCTCAGGAATTAGGGAGAGTATTAAACGCTTTACCTAGTGTTGCCAGTCAGGGCGATACTAGTCAGGATTTATTGGTAAGAGGCGGTAGCCCGATTGAAAACGGGAATTACATCGACAACATCCCACTTCCAAACATTCGTCATTTTCAAAATCAAAGCGGCCGTTCAAATGGACCTATTGGTATTGTAAACACTGATTTGATATCGAATATAGATTTTTCAGCTGGTGGATTTTCTTCCAAATTCGGAAATCATTTATCATCAGTATCCGATATAACTTATCGTGATGGAAATCTTGAACGATTTCAAGGAGATGCGGGTCTCAATTTGGCTGGTTTCACAGTAAATGTAGATGGCCCAATCACAGATAACCTCACTTTTTTAGTATCGGCTCGTCGTAGCTATCTCGATTTAATTGCTAATGCTATTGATGCAGGTGGAGCACCTCGTTATGCAGATGCTCAAGTGAAACTCAGTTCAAAAATTGATAGCCGAAACAGGATTTCATTCTTAAATATATTTGGCCAATCTAATTTCACGAGTGATCTTGCTGAAGCTCGGGATGAAGGTATAGCAGATGCTGTTGACAATACGAACAATCAGAATACTACGGGTATTAATTGGCAACATCTATGGACAAATGGGTATACCAATACGTCTGTATCTTATTCATTCCGTGAAAATGATCAAATATTAACAGATGCACTAACTGAACAATCCTCACTAGATTTTAACTCCCTTGAATCTATGTTTGCCTTCCGTTCCGTATCCTTTGTTCGATTAAATGATAGAAATAACATTGAGTTTGGTGCTGAAGTACGAGCAGAACAAAATGATTATGAGTATTTCATTGCAGCAGAAACAAATCAGTCTGGTCAAGAGAGAAATGACTTCAATCGTTCAGATGATGTAAACGGATCAATTAGCTCTGTATTTGCATCTTATAGTGTTGAAATTACTCCTGCGCTTTCAACTACCATTGGAGCAAGAGGAACCTATAACTCTTATAATGAAGACTTAAATATTGCACCTCGATTCAAAGCTAGATATCAGGTAAATCCACGCTTAGGAATTAATGCTGCTTTCGGGGTTCATTTCCAAGCTGTTCCTAGATATCTGATTTCACAGAACCCAACCATTGCAAACCTCAGAAGTACTCGATCTGATCATTACATCTTAAGTGCAGACTATTTGTTAGCCAGCGACACTCAGTTAACAATCGAGGTATACGATAAAGAGTACCGAAATGCGCCTATACTACCGGCTGTTAATTCTGTTAGTGATCGCAACTATGTACTAGACTCCTTTCAGCAATTCTATGACGAACTAGAAGATGATGGCCGTGCCTATGCTCGTGGTGTAGAAATTTTACTTCAAAAGAAGTTAGCCGTGGATTTCTATGGTATGATATCGGCATCCTATTTCAGAACACGTCACCAGGATTATACTGGTGAATGGCAAGATCGAAATTTTGATAACCGCTATTTATTTAGTGTAATTGGTGGATACAGACCCAATGATCTATGGGAAGTTAGTGTACGTTGGAGTTATCTAGGTGGACGTGCTTACACTCCAATTGATCCTGTTGCGTCAGCAGACGCTTCATCAGAAGTCTTCGATTTATCTCGATTCAATGAAGCTCGATATCCTGCTTATCATTCACTTTTTACCAGAGTTGATCGCCGGTTTTTCATGAAAAGAACCAATCTTGTGGTCTTCTTAGAGGTATGGAATGCCTATAATCAACAAAATGTGGAAACTGATTTCTGGAATATTCAAACACAGCAAGTAGATCGTGCCACTCAGTTTAATTTACTGCCCGTAAGCGGCGTTAAATTTGAATTCTAATCCAATAATTGCAACCTTAAGCCATGGCTCAGTCAGCACAATATCCATCTTCAATCTCCCCTAAACATTTCGTTAGGACGCTGGTCGGGTTATGGCTCTTTTTTTCTATCGCTTTTGGGTTCTTTTCAGCCTGGTTCTTCTCTTCTATAATGGAAGACAACATGAGTGGAGATGGTTTTATGTATACAAGCATTTATTCCGGCTTCCTGATTGGAATTTTTGGTTTAACCTGGTATCCATTACATAAAAGGTTTCCGTTAAAAGGAACTCGCAATATTGTTATTCATATACATGCACAGATTGCAAACTCTTTATTGGGATTCTTTCTCGGGTTTATGACAACCAATTTGGTTCATGCCATGATGACTCCTGATCCTTATGCTCCTGCAGGTAAGGAGGCAATTGCAATATCAGTCATCATTATGATGTGTATTATTGGAATGTTGGGAACTAGTGGCATTATGTATGTAACAGAATATGTGAAGCGTTCAATGGAAGCTGAGCAACGCATTGTTGAATCTGAGCTTTCAGCACTTCGAGCTCAGATCAATCCACATTTCCTATTCAATTCACTTAATTCTATTGCAGCCTTGATCCGAATTTCGCCAAATGATGCAGAATCTGTGACTGAAGATCTTGCTGATGTTTTCCGATATACACTCCGAGCGTCTGATCGACCATTGGTAGTTCTAAAAGATGAACTCGAGATTATACGCCTTTATTTAAATATTGAGCAGGCTCGGTTTAAGGATTGCCTGGATGTTGAAATCAACGTTCCTGAAAATTTGAATCAAGTTGCGCTACCTGTTTTAACACTTCAGCCTTTAGTTGAAAATGCAGTTAAACATGGCATCAGTAAAAAGGAAGGGCACCATACTATTACTCTAAATGTAGAACGACAAGCTCAAACTCTGCAAATAAGCATAACTGATACTGGGCCCGGATTTCCTCATAATGACTTTGGCAAATTACTTGAAAATGGAACCGGGCTTTCAAACGTATTCAAACGGCTACAGCTACATTTTGGTGATAATGTTGACGCGGCCATTAATTCAAATACATTGATTCTTCGTTTCCCCTTTACCGAATTAGGAGAACATTCACATTTCGAACCTTCAAGAAATTTAGATCATGAAAGCGTTCCTGGTTGATGACGAGCATCTTGCACGGGAACGCATGAAATCCCTTCTGTATCATGCGTCTACTCCGATAGAAATAATTGGCGAGTCAGGTGTTGCTTCAGAGGCAATTGAGTTAATCAACGAAGCAAAGCCCGATGTAATTTTTTTAGATATTCAAATGCCGGGTCTGGATGGTTTTGACGTAGTTTCAATGCTCGATAAACCCAGACCTTACATCATTTTTGTAACGGCTTATGACGAATATGCTATCAAAGCTTTTGAAGTATATGCATTAGATTATTTAACAAAGCCCGTGCGACTTGAACGCTTAAATCAGTCTTTAGAAAGACTTAAAGATGTAGCCAATCAAAAAGAGGTTCAGCAAGAGTCGATTGAGAAAGTAATTGAAGAGCAATCTCAAAAACCACTTCATGTTTTAACAGGTAAAAAAGGTCGCTCTATTCACATTTTGGATATCAACGAGGTTCATTATCTGGAGGCTACAGAAAAACTCATTTATGCTCATATTGAATCCACCAAATATCGAGTTGATGGAACTTTAGATAACCTCGAAAAGCGTTTAACCGATGGTCGATTTGTCCGAATTCATCGCTCTTTTCTGGTGAATGTGAAATATGTATCTGAACTCATCCCCTGGTTTTCAGGCACTTATGAAATTAAGCTTACCTCAGGAACTCAACTCAGTGTTTCTCGGCGGCGAGTTAAAGAGGTTAAAGCACAACTTGGGATTTGACAGAACGTTTACTTTTGCCATAATGTCCCCACATGTCAGGAGCTTTTGGTTCTTTTGACGGCACAAAAGAATACATAAGTTGGATAAACATATTTCTCTAATTAGTTTCTCCTCAAAAATCCCTCGATATGAAACGAACTGCTCTTCTACTTTTTGCCCTTCTCACTACTCAATCTTTAAGCGCGCAATATTTTCCCGGCGATTGGGGAGATTGGGAAACCCGAACACCGGAAGATTTGGGATTTAATGCTGATTCAATCGCTGCCGTAATTGAATATGCACAAGCTAATGAGACGAACAATCCCAGAAGTATGGAAGAAAATCATTACGGTACATTCGGGAGAGAACCCTTTGGAGATGGAATTGGGCCATTTAAAGATCGAGGCGATCAAACCGGAATCATAATTAAAGATGGATATATCATCGCAGAGTGGGGCGAACCGTTTCGAGTGGATATGACACATTCGGTCACGAAAACTTTTTTGAGCAGTACCGTTGGGTTTGCTTATGATATGGGACTAATTCGGGATGTCCATGATGAAGTGGATCAATATATGGCCCCTATTTTGATGGCAACCTTTGATAACAATCGACCAAAAGCAGATGATTTTGGGAATGCAAAGGTATTAGAGCCGTTTAAATCAGAACATAATTCAAAAATAACATGGGATCATCTACTCCGGCAAACTTCCGATTGGCAGGGTACACTTTTTGGCAAACCGGATTGGGCAGATCGTCCTTCTGGTGATCGATCCACTTGGATTACTCGTGATAGGTTTGAACCTGGAACCGAATGGGAATACAATGATGTTCGAGTGAACCTTCTTGCCCTTGCAGCTTTAAATGTATTAAGAGAACCACTACCGGTTGTTCTTAAAGAAAAAATGATGGATAAAATTGGAGCTTCACCAACTTGGCGCTGGCAAGGTTATGAAAATAGCTGGGTGGTTATTGATGGGCAATTAATACAAAGTGTTAGTGGTGGTGGTCATTGGGGAGGAGGAATGTTCATTTCTGCCAGAGATCAAGCCAGACTTGGTTTACTGACATTGAATGAAGGTAATTGGAATGGTGAACAAATCATTAGTAAAGAATGGATTGAACTATCCAAAACTCCGACCGTGGCTAATGATGAATACGGCTATATGAATTACTTTCTCAATACTGACAAAGAAGTATTTCCGAATGCACCGGAATCGGCATTCTGGCATTTAGGCGCCGGAACCAACATGGTTTATTGTGATCCGGAAAATAATATCGTAATTGTAGCTCGTTGGATAACCAGAGAAGCTAGAGAAGGAATTGTAGATCGTGTAATCAGAGCCATGGACTAATGGACAAGACTAATAAAACTGCTGTAATTATTGGTGCTACCGGTTTAGTAGGATCGGAACTGTTGCACCTATTACTTGCAGACGATCAATATTCAGTAGTAAAAGTCTTTCACCGACGATCAACAGGAGTGAATAATTCAAAACTCGAAGAGCATATCATTAATTTTGATGAATTGGAGCAGTGGAAAAAACATATTACCGGTGACGAACTGTATTCTGCACTTGGTACAACTATAAAAGTGGCCGGTTCCAAAGAAGCTCAATTTAAGATTGATTATCAGTACCAGCTGGATGTCGCTAAATCAGCTTTTGAAAATGGAATAAAACGATATGGATTGGTTTCATCACTGGGTGCAACACAATCAACAAAAAACTTCTATTTGAATATGAAAGGTCAACTTGATGATGATGTACAAAAAATCAGTTTTGAAAAATTAGTTATTGCCCGTCCTTCACTATTAGTTGGTGATCGAAAGGAAAAACGTCTTGGTGAAATAGTAACAGAGCCACTTCTCAATCTTGCTACTAAATTACCTGCTTTAAAAAAGTACAAGCCAATTCATGCTAAACAAGTTGCTCAGTCTTTAATAAACGCTATGAATTCGGATTCAAATCAAGCTATTTATGAGGGCGACGAACTCTTTGATTTGGTATGAGATTATAAGTACACTTCTATTGGATATTCGGGATCATTATAATTTCTAACTGCCAATCGTAATTTCTTATTGATTCTGGTAACAAGTACTTCAGGTGAGAGCACCTTCATAGAATCCCCGAATCCAAGAATTTCACGTTCAAGTTCAAAATTAAGCTGTACTCTTATACTAATAATAATTCCATCTTTCACTTTCTTCTCCAGTATTTGAGAATGATGAAGCGGCTTTGTAAGTACATATGGGGCATTACTCCTATCAACAAAAAGTCTGATAACTCTGGTTTTCATATTAGGGCTAACAGTAACACCAATTACATCTCTATAGTATTCCTCAGCACTCATTTTCAGATCTAGAAGTGAAACTGATTTATTTGCCTTGATACTTTGAATTCTGTCTAATGCCAAATTTAGTGGCTGCGTATTCATTTGTTTGATACCTAAAACAAACCATCGATTTCTATATTCTTTTAAAAATTGTGGGTGAAATTGAAAAACACTAGACCGTCTGGCAGTAAAGGATTTGTATTCTATAATAAGCGCGTACTTTTTTTGAATTGCACTATATAGTTCATCTAAATGTTCTAGCCCCTTTAATCCCTCATTCTTTTCAAAATCAATAATGGACTGATGCAGATCATTATTGGTATATAATTTATCCTGAATTCGTTTAATTATTTCATCGAGATCTTCGAAATGGGAAAAACCCTTAAACTGACCTAGAACCTGTACAACTTCGTTTAGAGTCGATAAATCTTGTGCAGTGAGAGGATTTTCAGTTATCGAATATTCGGGATTTGAATAGGTATAGTACTTTTTCTCAAGAACAATTATCGGGGCATTATATCCTAACTTATCCGATCTCATTATTTGAATATCCGCTTGGACGGTACGTTTACTTACTCCTTTATCTATTCCTTCATATTCATAAAGCGCATCCGAGCATGCTTCAATAAGATCATTCAAAGTCCACTTCCTTTGACGATTCTTTAGGCAATTATCAATAGTTCTAAATCTAATTAGAGCATTTCTGTTTACTGGCATAAAAAAATATTTAACTGCGCAAAAAGACTGCGCAGTTAAGATATATCTTTGCGTCGAGGTCTCAAAAAGCAATTAATAATCAGGGAAGACAATTCGGTCTTCCCTTCAACAAACAAGAAAATGATTACAGGAAAAACACTGGTCGAATTAGGTTTCAGACCGGGAAAATGGTTCAAAGAAGCGATTAATTATGCAAATGAGCATCAATTAGAAGGAAATGAGTTATTCAATTACCTCAAAAATACTGAACCCGAATTGATACTGCCATTTGAGGAACCAAGAAGCTATGTAAAAAACATTCGTGCTGAATCCGATGAGGAAGTTTCAAATGTAGAAAGAGTGTTTGAAACCATGGACGAACTAATGAAAACTCCAACTTTAATTTCCGGAGCAGTTATGCCTGATGCATGCCCTACAGGAGAACCCGGAAATATCCCGGTTGGAGGAATTGCAGTTGCAAAAAATGCAATTCACCCATCCATGCATTCGGCTGATATTTGTTGCTCGGTTATGATGACATCCTTTGGTAAGATCAACCCAAAAGAAGTATTAAATACTGCCCATACCATCACACATTTCGGTGGTGGAGGTCGAACTGACACATTTGATTTGCCAACAGAACTGGAAGAAAAAATACTGAGTAATCAATTTTTGAGTAATGAAAAAAGTCATCTATTTGCCAAAACACATTTAGGTACACAAGGTGATGGAAATCATTTTCTTTTTGTTGGAACCTCAAGATCTACAGGTGAAACTATAATGGTTACACATCATGGAAGTCGTGGTTTTGGAGCTCATCTCTTTAAAAATGGAATGAAAGCGGCCGAGGTGTTTCGTAGAGATCTTTCTCCAAACACATTAAAAAGCAATGCATGGATTCCATTTACAGAACCTGAAGGTGTTGAATACTGGGATGCTCTTCAAGTTATTCGTGAGTGGACCAAATTAAATCACATTGTTATTCATGACAAAGTCTTAGAAAACCTAACTTTGGAACCAAGAAAACGATTTTGGAATGAACACAACTTTGTTTTCAAGGATGGGGAGCATTTTTATCATGCAAAAGGAGCTACTCCTTTAGATGATAAATTCGTTCCGGATTCTGAAGATGGATTGCGATTAGTACCACTCAATATGAGTGAACCTGTACTTATTGTAAAAGGTGATACCACAGAATCAAACCTGGGATTTGCTCCACATGGTGCCGGCCGTAACGTAAGTAGAACTCAACATATCCGTAAAAAAGAGGAACAAACACAAGAACAAGTTTTTCTTGAAGAAACGGAAGGACTTGATGTTCGATTCTTTTCCGGGAATATTGATATTTCAGAATTACCTAGCGCTTATAAAAATGCAGCATCTGTAAGATCTCAGATGTCTGAATTTAATTTAGGTACAGTGGTTGATGAAATTCTGCCTTATGGTTGTATCATGGCAGGTGATTGGCAAAGAGATGCGCCATGGAGAAAAAGAAGACGTCGAAAGAATAGAAATAACGATGCATAATATTTAGCCGGAGCTGGTAATCAGTTTCCGGCTTTTTTTAATAGATTCATTTAGAAGTTTATCCTCTATTTCTCACCCCCCGTTATTAACTTCTAATATGATTCACTCAATTCAATCTGATTATCTTCAAGTCTCCATCAAGCAAAAAGGCATGGAGCTTAGCTCTATTAAAAACCTGGAGACCGGTAAAGAATATTTATGGCAAGGCGATCCTCAATTTTGGACAGGACAAGCACCAATACTTTTCCCAATCATTGGATTGTTGAAAGATGGAAGTACGAAAATCAATGGATCAGATTACGCCATTCCAAAGCATGGAATTGTTCGAAATTCTGAAAAACCAATTGTAATCGAATCAAAATCTGACTCAATTACATTTCAACTTAAATGGGATGATGAAAGCTTGACGGTTTACCCATTTAAGTTTGTACTTGAAATATCATTCAACATTATAGGCAAGCAATTAACAATAAATCATCTTGTCAGAAATAAAGGAGACGTTGAAATGCCTTTTCATCTTGGTGGACATCCTGCATTTAATTGTCCGATTGATGATCAAACTCCTTACTCTGATTATTACATAGAGTTTGAACATTCCGAGAATTCTCAATCCTCGTTATTAGACGAATCTGGACTTATAACTAATAACTCAAAACCTGTTTTTAATAACTCAAATGTTCTGAGACTTAGCGAATCAATTTTTGATGAAGATGCTTTGATCTTTAGAGATTTGAATAGTAAATCTGCAGTTCTTAATAATCGGAAAGCCGGACAGATTCTTAAAGTTGATTTCTCTGACTTTCCTTATCTAGGTATTTGGGCTAAACCCAAAGCTCCCTACGTTTGCATCGAACCGTGGATTGGTATTGCCGATCACGTTGATACTAATGGTGAATTTGTGAATAAGGAAGATGTAAGGATATTAGAACCTGCTGCTGAACAAGGTTTTAGATATTCTATTACCATTTTGGAATAAAACCAGATTTAGATCAAAGCATGCTCTACCCAACTGACTGGAATACTTATGAGTTACTCGATTTTGGAGAGGGGCGAAAACTTGAGCGTTTTGCAGATTTAATTGTAGATCGTCCCGAGCCATCTGCAACAGGTAAAAAAGGGAACAATAAACTTTGGGAAAAGACAGGTTCCGTTTTTAATGAGGAAAAGGGTCAAAAAGGTAACTGGGATTCAGACATTGATTCTTTTATAATTAATTATCGAATTCGAGATATGGAAATCAAATTCCGGCTTAAACAAACAGCGTTTAAACATCTGGGAATATTCCCGGAACAAGCTGTGAATTGGCATTTCATAGCTGATCATTGCGCTCGATTTCAAGAAAAGGATGTGAAACCGAAAGTATTAAATCTCTTTGCCTATACTGGTGCCGCCTCATTAATAGCTGATCAATTTGGTGCACAGGTCACACATGTGGATTCTTCGAAATCTGTAGTTCAGTGGGCACGGGATAATGCTGAATTAAATCACATTTCATCGATTCGATGGATTGTGGAGGATGCCAGAAAATTTGTGGAACGCTCCATCAAAAGAGAAGAGAAATATCACGGGATAATCTTGGATCCTCCGATTTTTGGAATGGTTCAAAAAGGAAAAAACTGGAAATTGAATTCAGACCTAAAGCCACTTCTAGAAAACATCCTGAAAGTTCTGGATCCAAATAATCACTTTCTGATTCTGAATACCTATTCACCTCAACTTCCGCTACATAAACTGAAAGAATTGCTTGCTCCCATTTCTGGATTCCCAAAAAACTATGAGGCGACGAGTTTGGGTTTGAAATCTAAGTCTGGAAAACAGTTAGCGTTGGGTAATTTGATACGATTTATTGGTTCCTATTAAACCAAAAGTCTTCATTTTTTATGTAACCTTTTAGTTATATATAAGTGACAGCGAAATAATACTAATACCATGATTCAAAGAACTCTTCATTTCGCTGTTATAATTTTCTTTATTAGTTCTATTACCTCTTGCACAACTCCTGATAATACTTTAAATCCGAATCTAGGTATTAGTACAAATCAATCGTTTTCTCCTTCTTTTAATATTACACCTGAAACAACTCACTCAATCCCTTCAGACCAGAACTATACATTTGGATACCTGGAAGTACTCGAAAATAGAAACGAGCCGAATAGCAGAACTATTCAGGTACCTGTATATATTTTCAAGAGTAGAAATCCTGACCCTAAACCTGATCCTATCATTTACACAGTTGGTGGCCCCGGAGCATCAACAATGCCTTCAGCTCAATACATGAAATTTTATAAGTATCTGGATGATCGAGATTTCATTTTAATCGAACAAAGAGGCGCGAGGTATTCTAAACCTCATTTAGACTGCCCGGGTTGGACTGATTCCGTAAAAGAAGAAACCCTATTAAACTCAACTGGTACTCCAGAAAAATCTATACTTACTGATCTGGCAAGGTCCTGTAGAGAACGATTATTACATTCAGGAATCGATTTAAATGGTTACCGCACAACAGAAATTGCGGCTGATATTATGGATTTAGTTAGTGTTTTGGATATAGATCAATACAACCTTTTGACAATATCATACAGCACAAAAATTGCTCAGGTATTAATGCGTGATAATCCTGAAAAAATTAGAAGTGTTGTAATGGATTCGAGCCTGCCACTTTCAGTAAGCTATGATGAAGAAAGTGTTTCGAATCTTTTGAAAACCGTTGAATTAATATTAGATGATTGTGAAAATGATGAGGTTTGCAATAGTAATTTCACAAAAATTAAAAGTCGTTTTTTTAACTACCTAACTTCAAAATCAATTGATCCAATTGAGCTACCGATATTGAATCCCGAGAATAATGAAACAACGAATTTGATCTTATCAGGTGCAGAACTAATAAACATATTCAGTGTTTCCCAATCCTATCCTGAAAACGAATTTCCATATCAAATCAACAAACTATTGAATAATGACCTGAGCTCAATACAGTCATATTTTAGCAATTATTTTTCTAGTTCCAGCACCTCATATAGTATGGGAATGAGACTTTCTGTTTGGTGTGCCGAAGAATATCCGTTTAATAATCAGGAAAAAATTAAATCCGAATCTAATGCCTATCCTGAAATTTTAGGACTTTCTCCTGCTTTATTCAGAAGTGAAATTTGTGATACCTGGGATGTTATCGCAGAGCCTGAAATTGAAAATGAAGCTATCCAAAGTGAGGTGCCAGTTTTATTAATAAATGGTGGATATGATAGTCAAACACCATCACATTGGGCAAAATCAATGCAGCAGTCTCTGTCGAATAGCTATCATTTAGAATTTAAAGGTTGGGGTCACACACCCACCACAAATTGGGGAAGTCAATGCGCAATGGTGGCAGCAAATGAGTTCTTTAATAATCCGTCTAAAGAACCTTCTCCTTCTTGTTTTATAAATCAAATAAGTCCACCATTTAAAGTTGACTAAGGAAATCAGTGAATTTATAGATCAAGACAAAAAAGCCACTCGGAAGTGGCTTTTTTAATTTTATTATTCTGTCAATTATCTCTTTTCTTTTTCTCTTCCTCAATTTTCTGAATTTCAAGCTCTTTCATGGCCTCCCTTTCTTCTTCTGTGACAAAAAGATTTTGGTCTGGTCCTAAATCAATATAGAGCTGCTCAATATCTTCTTTGATCATAAAAGAAGAACCCTCTGCATCTTCATACATTCTAACACGGAATACTGCTTTTCGATTCCCGTTCTCATCTTTCTCTACAAAGATGTTTTCCGTGATTGAAGAATTTTCATGCAAGAAAATATTTATTCTTTCTTCAATTTCATTTTCAGTGAGTTCCGGATCGATTTTTATATCGAAGGTATTGTGTAGAGCACTTTCAAATAGCGTTCGTTCAACTCTGTCTTCAATAGGTAGTAGATTTATTGTCTCAAAAGACAGAACCGATTCTAAAGCTTCAAGCTTCTGCTCTGCAACTGCTAAATTAGCTTCAGGTAAAAGTAAAACAACTTCCGTTAGTTCATTACTAAGATAGTTTGTTCCATCTTCATGCAGAAATTCCTTTACAACCGGGGTAAACTGAACCTCATCAAAATTTACAGCGGATAGGTTCACAATTTTTCCTCTGCCTTCTTCAGGCATTTCGGTTATTGTGCCTTTTATCATGTAGCCAATTTCTTCGTCATGCGAAACAGGAACTGTACATGCTACTAATATCAGTGCTGTTGCTACAAGTGATGCAGCAACCTTATAGAAATTTTTCATTGGTTTTGGTCTCTTAGATTTTTGATCTAACCAGGGACCTAAACCTTCAAACGATGCTGAATGGTCATGGCTTTTTAATGAATTGAATGCATCAGATACTTTCATAACACTATCCCATCGATTTATATTGGTTAATAATTTTAGAAGTCTCATGGTACAGATCGCTTGTTTTTAGTGATTGTATATTTGTTGGATGCGGAAAATCATCCTCCATTTTTTCCATGATTTCTTTCAACTTTGTTCTAGTTCTACTTAACCTACTTTTTACTGTAGATTCGCTTTTTTCACTTTGTATAACGGTTATTTCTTTTATTGAAAATCCTCCAATTTCAAAAAGCAAAATGGCTGCTCTTGCTTTAGAATCCAGCTGAGTTAAGGCAGCTATCAATTGTTGATTATCATCAAAAAAGTCCGCTTCAAATACCTGAAAGTCTTTGCCTTCATGTACATCATTTTGCGACACAAACCGTTTCCAAAATGGTCGTCGAACCGCGTTGTAAAAGTTGTTTGTTATAATCTGAAATAACCAACTCTTAAACCGATCACGATCTCTTAAGGTGTGACTCTTTTCAAAAGCTTTTAGTAGTGATTGTTGCATCACTTCTTCAGTCTCAACCTGATCCTGACCGGCACACAACGCTCTGCAATAGTTTACAGCATCGTTGTAATGTGGTTTTAATAATTGGGTGAATTCAGAATTTGTCAACTCAACAAGGTTTGGAATTCATGGTTTTGCGCGCATTTGCAAATGAGACACCACAAAATGAGGAAAAGTTGCAATCAATCTAAACATCAAAATTGTATCTTCAACAAATTTTAAAAACTTCTTCAAATTGATGATTAAACAACGAATAAAAAGAATCATTAGAAGTCTTGACAGGTTTTTACCCTATCATTTTTTCTATGAATTTATGATGACCAAATCTGAGAGAGAAGTTTTTGATAAAGTCATTATAAGGTCAAATAATTACTTAGAGTTTGGGGTTGGTGGTAGTACAATAAGAGCAATTCAAAACTCTAAATGTATGATCCATTCGGTGGAATCGAGTCCGGAATGGGCAACAAAAATGAAATCTTATTTCGCAATAAAAAAGAATCTCGGAAAAAGGTTGTTTATTCATTATGTGGATATAGGCGCCACCAAAGCATGGGGTTACCCTGTTTCAGAAGAAAAAATGGAACAATTCTCAGATTATTCCACAACCATATTCACTCAAATTGATCCGACTATAATTGACCTAGTTCTCATTGATGGAAGATTTCGAGTTGCCTGTACGATGAATACAATTCTTCACTGCCATTCAAATAAGAATTTTAATATTGTATTTGACGACTTCTGGAATCGGGAGCATTATCATGTTGTACTCGACTATCTTGATATTATTGAAAAGGCAGACAATCTTGCTCTTTTCAAGATTAAAGAAAACGTCGATTTGAAGATGGCAGAAGTGGTTTATAATAAATATAAAACGGTTGTAGATTAATTAACTTCCACCACAACAAAATTATAATTGATATGAAACTATTTGTAGTTAGTTCGTCATAGTTAACATGAACAAACTACGAATACTTCTCTACCCATTACTTTTTCCCTTTGTTGTTCAAGCTCAAACTGAAAACTATCCACCACCCGGTATCCTTGTTGATAATGGTGGATACAATATTCATTTACTTGTAGACGGAAATCACTCTAATGCTCCTACAATAGTTTTTTTTCATGGCGCCGGGGATATAGCTTTACACTGGAATTTGGTGGTACCAGAAGTTGGCAAATTTGCTAACGCAGTTGCAATCGATCAAAATGGTGAAGGATGGAGCGAGCATGGTCATGGTATGGCGCTGAATCAACAAGTTTTCGATTCATATCAGGCACTTAAAAATGCCGAATTAAATGCACCTTACATAGTGGTAGGACACTCCCTTGGTGGGATTATTGCAAACCTCTTTGCCAAAGAGTATAAGAATGAAGTTGCAGGAGTTGTCATGGTGGATGCAACTCATCCTGATGTGGTTTTAAAGATTTTCAATCGGGATACAAAAGAAATGGAATGGAAAAAAATGCGGCTTACTGCTAATGAATCTATTCCAGAGATAGTTAAAACTCCATTAAGATCAGAATTAGAAATTAAATCATTCCAGCCAAGACGTGATTTTGGTGATCAGCTCGATAAGTTTTCTGATCGTGATAAAGAAATGTTTAATTGGATATATAATGAACGCCCATGGACCTATGTATCTGGACAGGGAAACGCATACGAAGCCGAGGTCATGCAAAACATGTTTGAAAATTACGAAGATTATAGACTTGGAGATTTACCACTTTTAGTTATTACCGGTGGAGATAAATCAGAACCTGAAGGTGATGAGTTTTGGTCATCAGATGCTCTAATGGCCCATTCGGATTCTCTTCAAAAGGATCTTTTGAATCTATCTACTAACAGTAGACATCTAATCGCTCATAAAAGCGGTCATCAAATTCACATAGATGAACCTGAATTAATTGTAGAAGCAATAAAGGAAATGCTGCATGAATTAGGTTATCTAAAATAGTAACTGAAAAATCTCCTCATTTTTATGTATAGCACTTTTACTGTTGGATGCATTAGATCTTTAGTTTTGAAAATTCTATCAACTTCAACTTTCGTTTTTATTTTAACCTTTTCAGTTCAAGCTCATCCCGGAATTGGTCTTGTTTACGATGGAAACTCTACTATCTACTACACTGACTTAAATCATATTTGGAAGTTAGATACTGAAACTGGCGAGACCTCTATTTTTCTTAAAAATATCCATTCGCATGAGCTTTGGCTGGATGATGATGGATCTTTATATGGGGAACATTATTGGTATGACGAGCCAAATCAGGTTTTCAAACACTACATTTGGATGGCAACTTCCGATGGTAAACTTAGTCGGATTACAGATACAATCGTTGGTGAAAACGATCATTTTAGCTTTGTCCGAAATTCCAGAGATCAATCTTTTCGATTTGTTAGATCAACTACCGGTTTCGATATCATACAAATGGATTCTACTTCAGATGGTTTAATTACCACCATCGACTTACATGATCCTGCATGGATGTTCATACATGAATCTTCAAATTTATTTGTTGCCGATTATCCTTCACTACATTTAATAAGCTTAAACGACACCTCACATACTATTCTCTCTGATAACCTGACAGATGCTAGTTTCCCATTTTCATTTCAGAACAATCATCATCACATATATGGAGTTTGGACAGACGCTGACTCGAATGTTTATGTAGCGTTATATGGTGGAAGAAAAGTGGTTCGAATCGATGAAAATCTTAATCAGGAAACCGTTTTAAAAACATCTTTATTTTGGTCGCCGATTAATGGTGTATTCGACTCAGAAAATAATTTATGGTTGATGGAAGCTTCCTTACTAGGAAAGGTTAGAATTAGAAAAGCTACTATCTGACAAGGATTCACACCTAAATCCAATCATAAAACCTGAAGTTTTATCCTAATTTTCCCACCAACTATCGCCTTCGGGACTATTATAAGATCTAACAGCATCCTGGGTTAAATCTTGTTTCCTAAAATGCGGCAGCCATATACTTCCATTCACAACAAGTCCACCTAAAATCAGTCCTGTGGGATTTATTGTCTCTGCATCAGATTCAATTTGGTTTGAAATTGAAATACCTATTATAGCAGCACCAGCAATTGCACCTATAACCTGAACAGCTGTTAACTGATCCCTTTTATTTAAGTACTCCATACTAACCGGATTATTATACAGTGCTTTTTTGAGATTCCGAGCATTAACTTTTTGTATTGGACCACCATCTTTTGAAAAGAATTGCGTACTTACGGGTGAAGTGGTTGTAGTAACATATCCATTACTATTCATCATTGGTGATGATTTAAATTCAAAGAATTCATATAAATCAATGTTTCCTTTTTCTACTCTTCTGGCAAAGTCATTTGTACTGAAAGGCGAAGTTTTAACTCTTCGGTAGTATGATACTCCATCCATATATGCTTCAATGCGACTTAAGCTATAGGTTACACTATCGTTAAATACTATTTGATTGCTCCTAAATAAACGTTCGTTAAACTCGACAGAGGCCTCCAATATTGTTCCGTCACGAAGTTGAATATGTTCACTTAATTGACCTTTGGATTCACCATAAAATCCAGAAATTAGAAAAACTAAAATAAGTGCTATTCTTGTCATTGTATATCCATTAAAAATAAAATATTAATTACTTACACTTAAGTATAAAATTAATATTTTAATTTCGAATTTGAACTTGGAGTATTGCTTTGTGTCACTTCTTCATCCGGTATTTCAATTCTTCCCTTTGACCGCTGATCTGATTCAGTTTTGCCAGAAAATAAACCAGACATTTTGGTGAATACAGATTTCAGAGTTCTCTTCTTTTTTCTGATAAAGCTTTTGAAACCCGATAAAATGATCAGATAGGTTGCAAAAGTGACCACAATACCAATCGGTATTCCCAACAAACCAAGATTTATTATACCTACAATAAATGCCCAAACACCAATATTTATCAAAATGGATAAAGACCATGCTAAGGCAAGTTGAGTATAAGTACCTTGAAAAATAACTTTTGTCTGATTATCACCTTGAATAACCGACAGTTTTTGTTTCGAATGCCTGCTATCTTCTGTCCATTCTAACAATTTTCCGATTTGTGAAGATGAACCGGATTTTGACGTTGCTCTTTCAATCATAGATACAATTTCGGGCCACTCATCCTCAGATATATTGCCAGGAATCACTTGCTCTAAATCAATTTTTGTGGGCATCAACAGAGATCCAAAAAAGCCGGGCTCTGGTTCCGATTCTTCATCTAATTTTCCTGCTACCTGAGCAATTATATCGGGTTCTAATCCAACTTCTTCGGCGAGCTGCTGAATTTCTTCCAGCGATAGACCAACCGTTACCTTCTCTCTTTCAGAAGCCTGAATTTCGCCTGCTTTCTTTAAAATTTTGCTAATTTCCTTTTCAGTATAAAGCCTGTTGTTACTCATTTTGTACCACGAAAATTGTTAAACAATACTGAATATTACTTTTATCAATTTGAAACGCTAATACGTCAATCTATCAAAATGTTCGTGAAGTCGCGATTTATTTGTTTTTGAAATACCTAAACAATAAAAAAATAACCGAAACGTATTTTGATGAACTAAATTTTTGGGGACTATCCATTATGAATAAAACAATATTCTTGTTTCTTTCTTTTGTTTTTGTCAGTTCTTCAGTGTTCTCTCAAATAAATGGCTTTTCATTTTTTCATGAATCTGCAGAAGAAATTCTGATTACAGATTTAGATCATCCAATTCATAAGGTCACAATCTATGACTCCCTTCTTTGGGCTTCAGATTATGGAAGTGGTAGCGTTTATAGAAGCTTGGATGGAGGTAATACATTCAACAAAATAGCTACTCTTGGTTCAGAATATTTTGAGTCAATTCAGTTTTTAAATGAAAATGTCGGGTTTATTTCGGGGGATTATGGTTACGTCTATAAAACTATTGATGGAGGTAATTCCTGGATTGAAATCAGTCCGATGGTTGAAGCAAGAATTACAGAACGATTTAGAAATGACCCAACCAAAGATCAGAAACCGGATGGAGCTTTTGTTGCTTATTACTCTATGCACTTTGTTTCTGAATCGTCAGGTTTTGTGAGTGGCTATAAATACAACCCATTAATTGGTTTTAGAAACTCATACCAAAGAGTGTTTTATGTAACCAATGATGGTGGCAATACTTGGAATGAATACAATCAATCGGAGCAGAAAATTATTCTAGATGAATTTAAGCAGGAAGCCAGATCAGCAAACACATATTTTGAAAATGAATATTTCGTTTCCAACGAAATTAGCTGGAAAACCGCTAAAAATGATGCAAAGTCAGATATACTAGTAAGAACTAATTATACAACCAGCAAAACAGATACACTAAATTTACCTAAATCACCCTATCAAAGAGTAATGCTACGAAGCATCACCTTTTTATCTAATGAAATCGGATTTGTATTTGGTGGCGCCCTTGATGATGAAAACCAGAATTCAATTATTTATGCGACAAAAGATGGTGGGAACTCCTGGCAGTTACTAGATTCAAATCTGGGGCATATTCATATAGCTATTACTGATGATACATACCTTTTTCTATTTGGGAAAAGAGGTCTACATAAGAGTATTGCCAAAGCAATAGTAATAGAAAGCTTTAGCTCTGAGTAATCAATATAAATGATGATTTATTGAATCATTACTAGTTTACATCTAAATCGCTTCCAGAATAAATTTAAACTTAGATATTATTTGAAACCTACTCTAATTGTAACACTCTCAATTATTCAGGATGATAAAATAAAAATACAGATATAGTCTCAACCATTAGACAAAGTTGAATTATCGATCTTCACAAAAACTTCATATAAGACCATTATCGTCGGCGATGCAAAAAATCATTCTTCTGCTCTTTCTTTGTCCTTATTTGCTAGCCATACAATGTTTCGATGATGAGTGCACATTAATTGAAAACTGGGAGCAAAACAGCTATATATCATTAGTAACTATATCGCCTCTACAAAACAGTTACAGTGCCGGAGATACAATTACTTTAAGTGCGAGTATTCCAGCAACAAATAACTTCTTTGGTGAAACTGTGAATTTACTTGAAGAAACTGGAGACGAAACCGGGTTGCTTAAGTTTATAGCTGTGGAAGGTCAGGGCGATTTATTTCAGGATAATGAGATTACTATTAATAGAGGAAATCAGGGACAGTTCCCTGTTTGGTTTGAGATGACAATTAATTCTGAAACTGGAAATTATGAACTAAATTTTGAAATCACATTGAATCGAACTGGTTCATATACTATGCTTACAGATGGGTCGGTAGATTTTGGGGCTTCAGATTGTCCAGATTACAGACTGAACTTTCTTATTGCTGGCACTGAAGGGCAATTCCTTGAGTTTTCAGTAAATGAGTAATAATTTTACGCGCTTCGTGTGAAGGGAAAAATAGGCGCATTAAACGTATTATAATCAATGAAAAAAAATTCCATTCTTAAAAAAACACTTTTGTGGATTGTAGCTGTGTTCATGGCAGCAGCTGCAATGATCTACCAAAGAAGTACAGGCCCTACGTATGAGTATAGAGGATATTTAGAGCATAACGGAGAAAGCAGTAAGTATGAATTACTCAGATCTCATGAAACAACTGGTGGTGCAAGTATTATAATGCCAACTATTGAAGGTGTGGACTATAACGCTTCCATGCATTACAAGCGTTACCAGACACAGGATTCCATTACTGTAATAGACTTTCAACTAGATAATAATGGCCAGTTTTATGCTCAATTACCCGTACAACCTGCTGCGGGAAAAATGGAATATTTCATTACAGGTAGTATAGCTGGAAATGAGTTCAGCATTCCGGAAAATAGTGAAGAAAAAATCATTCTGAGATATAAAGATCCTGTATCCAACTATATTTTGATCCCACACGTTGTTATGATGGTTATTGTGATCATCTTCGGAATCAGGGCGGGTTTAAGTGCACTTTTTGACCATGGTGCTATGCGTAAATGGACAGCTGTTGCTTTTACTGCAATGACTGTGGGCGGAATGATATTAGGTCCTTTAGTTCAGAAAGCAGCTTTTGGTGAATATTGGACCGGCTTCCCATTAGGTGGTGATTTTACGGATAATAAAATGCTGATTATGTGGGTAGCTTGGGCACTTGCAATGGCAATAATCGGTTTCAAGGAAAAGAAGAAAGAAGGCGTTAGCAAAGCCACGGTATTGGTCGCCTCTGTTGTAATGATTGTTGTTTATCTGATTCCGCATAGTATGGGTGGTTCAACCCTTGATTATGATCAGGTAGATCAAGGGATAGATCCTGCAGAAGCAATTACTACCGGTAATCGATAATTATCTAATCCTTTCCAACTTTGATAGCAAATTGGATACATATTGCCATTGTTCATTTTGCTATAATTGGAACACCCTGGCTTGCTTATAAAGTATTGAAGCACAGAAATGATCCAATGGATGAAAAGCCTTGGAAAATGATTTTCAGTGCTTCCATAGTATTTGGCGTAATAACTGCAATCGCATATTACACAGGACCAGAAACTGCTGAATGGACAAAACAAGTATTAGCTGACTATCCACAAGATCACGTAGAGAATCACGCATTATGGGGAAGAATTGCCTTTGTTATTCAAACAATAACTGGACTTCTTGGAATAATGGGTTGGGCCAGCATACTTCAGGAGGAAATTCCTGATCGTCGAATCTCCTATCTTCTTTTATTTCTTCTAACTGTAAATACAATGGTTCTATTCTACACTGCCCATTTGGGTGGACATATCAGAAGGATGGACCTTTTTTTATAATACCTTCATGAAAATACCTGTTGTAATTCTAAATGGTTTTTTAGGATCAGGAAAAACAACTCTGTTGAGGAACCTGCTTGTTCAGTCACACGAGAAAGATATCTCTGTCGGTGTTGTTGTAAACGATATGAGTGAATTGGATGTAGACGGTGAATTAGTTGCTAATACGGAAGTCGTTGAGGAAAAAGACCACAATTTGATATCTATTCATAACTGCGTGATCAGCAGTAAAAAGGGGATTGAGGAACTTCAAAAAGCCCTGAATACGATTCTTTCTAAACATGAGCCCGAACTAATCATCATTGAAACATCAGGTAGTGGACATCCTATGCCACTAATTGAGTTTTTTCAGAATCAACCCAAGTTTAAACTAACCGGTGTACTTGCGTTAGCTGATAGTCTGATGTTGGCAAGAGATTATAATTATGGTCAACTGATTGTGCCTCTACTACAATATAATTTACAAATTGAGAAGAGAGACACGATCAATTTGTTGACTGAGCAAATCATGTTTTGCAGTCACCTTATTCTGACCAAAGCAGATCGATTGGAGAAGGGAAAGTTACAGGAAATTGCCCAATCCATTCATCCGCTTAATCCCTATGTTTCTATTATTTCTGTACGATTTGGAAATTTTGCGATCGAGGAATTATTGGAAATGCCGGAATATAATTATCACCGAGTTGCTCAATTAACAGAGGAAATAAGACCAACCCTTGAAGCTGAGTCGGAGAATGAACGGCCTTATAACCTGGCAACTCGCATAATAAAAGATGATCGTCCATTTCATCCACAACGTTTATGGGATGCCTGTCAGCAGTATCTGGATCAAAAGATTTATAGAAGCAAAGGGTTCTTCTGGTTAGCTAGCCGTGACAAGTTATCGCTGCTTTGGAATCAGGCTGCCGGAAACATCAGCCTCGAATTTATAGGCTACTGGCGATCAGGGATTGTAGAAAGTGATGATCACGGCCTCACAGAAATGGAGATCGAACAACTGAAAGAAATGTTGAAAAAAGAGAAAGGCAGATTTGGTGATCGTTCTTGTGATCTCACCGTAATTGGAGACAAAACTCAGGTCGACTCATTTACTGAAGCTATCGCAGCCTGCTTTCTCACTGAAGAAGAAATTGAACATTACCAATCAGGTGGAACCTTCTCTGATCCATGGCCAAAGAATATGGTAAAACTGACGTAAAGAGTTTAATCAACTTTTTACGAGACTAAATACACTCTCTTTTTTGTTTAGGCGTATTATAGCCGTTAGGAAAGACTATTCAATTAAGCGCTTTGATAAACCCCACTCATCAATAAAGAAATTGTTTAAACCATGAATTCAGAGTTTATTCATTGGAACCCTGATCCTGAAATAATCAATATTTTTGGCATTTCTCTTAGGTACTATGGATTACTATTTGTTGGTGGATTAGTATTAAGTATCTACGTTTTGCGTTGGATTTTCGATAAAGAAAAAATTCCAGCTGAAAATCTGGATAAATTAACAGTCTACGGAGTGATTGGTATTTTGGCTGGAGCCAGACTTGGTCATTGTTTGTTTTATGAACCGGCATATTATTTGGCCAATCCTCTGGAAATGATTTTACCCATTTCCTTCAATCCAGGTGGTGGTATTCAATTTACCGGATATCAGGGGCTTGCAAGCCATGGTGGGGCATTTGGATTAATTATCGCACTATTCGCCTATACTAAAAAGACTGGACAATCAATGATTAACACCGTTGATTTGATAGCTGTAGTAACTGGACTTGCTAGCGGATTTATCAGAGTTGCTAACTTTATGAACTCCGAAATTATTGGAATGCCTACAACTAAATCGTGGGGAATAGTTTTTGAAAGAGTTGATAGCATTCCCAGACATCCGGCTCAACTTTATGAAGCCATTTGTTATTTCATAATTTTTGGGATTATGATCTTTCTTTATAAAACACAGAGGGAAAAGCTTAAAAATGGATTCTTTTTCGGGCTCGTCATATTCCTAATCTTTACAGCCCGTTTCTTCATCGAGTTTGTTAAGGAAAATCAAGTAGCCTTTGAAGCTGGAATGGCATTCAACATGGGACAGCTATTGAGTTTACCCTATATCTTAGTTGGAATAGGATTCATGATTTACGGTTTTAAAAAGACTAAAAAGCTTAGTACGATGTGATGAGTACGATTAATTGAATAATCTATTCCCATCTGCTTGATATAAAACCGCACATGTTTCCAGAAGACCTTTTAACAACTTCATAAACCGTCCAGCGAAAAAGCAAATACACATTTCATATTGATCGTAGTAGCGATTGTAAATTTGAACGAATCGCAATCGCTATGAAATCAATTTTGAAAGTTACTCTAGTTACAATTTTCACACTCACATCACTCAATGCATTTTCACAGGACCTGCACACTGAAGTTGTAGGATCTGGACAACCGGTAATTTTGATTCCCGGCTTAACTTGTTCCGCCGATGTCTACGATGAAACAATCTCTGAATTTAATGAGGGTTATGAATTCCATAAAATCACACTGCCCGGATTTGCAGGATTAAGTCCACTCGAAAATCCTGAAGATGGATTCCTTGATCAGGTTCAGTCATTAATTATGGATTACATCGAAGAGCATAATATCGAAAAACCCATCATTATGGGGCACAGTTTGGGTGGCTTCATTGCCTTAAACATGACTGTTGAAAATCCTGATTTACCAAGTAAATTAGTGATCATTGATTCACTTCCTTTTTTACCAGCTATTCAAATGCCATACATAACGAATGTAGAACAAGCAAAACCAATGGCTGAAAATGTAAAAAGCGGAATGCTGGAAGCTGTTGATCAAACCGTAGAAGAACGTAAAGCTACACAAATGCAATTTCTAGGAATGATGATTATGGATGAAGACAAAATCGAAACTGCTGCAGGATGGGGCGCTCTTAGCGACCCAACAACTACAGCTCAGGCAATGTATGAGTTGTATACTCACGATATACGAGACCAGCTGGATCAAATTAAAGTTCCGACACTCGTTCTGGGAGCCTGGATAGCTTATCAGAATTATGGTGTAACACGCGAAAGTAACATGGCAAATTATTCTGCACAGTATAAGGAACTTGAAAATGTAATCATCGACATGACCGATGTGGGAAATCATTTTATAATGTGGGATGATCCAACTTTTTTCTATGATTGGTTGAATCGTTTTCTATAAATCATCGAATAGAATCAAATGAGTCGAGCGACCTTATACTGGATCTTACAATTTAGCGGATGGGGGATATATTCTGTATTCCTCATCTCTATGATTATCATTTTCGCTGGTCCTGACTATGTTTCGAAGGATACGTTTATTATCCAACTAGTATTTTTAGTCACGCTTATTACTTCTTCTCATCTGCTACGATTAGTGATCAAGAAACAAAACTGGCTGAAATTTTCGATCAGAAAGATCGTATTTCGGTCGCTGATTGGATCAGCTGTTACTTCTTTTTCTGCACAGGCTATAATTCATTTTATGATTTACCTGGTGCTTCCAATAGTAAATCTGGATGACTTCTCAATTCAGAACTTTATGGGCTATGTACTTAGTGTATTTCTGGTAATGAGTTTGTGGACCGCTATCTATCTATCGATTCAGTTCCTGAGAAGAAATCAACAAAACGAAATAGAAAAGCTTGAATTAAATCATGCTTTAAGTGAAGCGGAACTCACCGTTCTTAAAAATCAGATTAATCCTCACTTTCTGTTTAATGCACTCAACAATATCCGTTCTTTGGTACTCATTGATCCGGAAAAAGCACGAACAATGATCACTCACATTTCTGACTTGCTTAGATATAGCATACAGTTTAACGCCAGAGAAAAAACTCCGTTGGAAGAAGAAATAGAAATCGTGAAAGATTATCTGGCCTTAGAAGAAATTCAGTTTGGTGATAGACTTAACTATTCCATCCAAATTGACGAGTCAACCAAGCAAGTTCAGTTACCACCTATGACGATTCAGTTACTGGTTGAAAACGCCATCAAGCATGGAATAGCTAAACAGAAAAATGGTGGGGAAATTCTGATAACCTCAAGTAATAAAGAAAATCAGACGGTTATTGAAGTGAAGAACTCCGGAACTCTAAACAAAGAGGAAAGTGACTCTGGAATTGGAATCAAAAATCTAACTGAGAGGATGAATATTATGTTTGGTCCATCTGCGAGTTTCATTTTAAAAAACAGCACTGAAAACTCTGTTATTGCCACAATCACATTGCCATATGATGAAAGTATTAATCATTGATGATTCGGAATTAGCCAGAGAAGAATTGAAGCATTTACTCAGTTCTTTTAAAGAAATACAACTAATCGGCGAAGCATGTGATGTCGATTCTGCACTTTCTGAAATTAGGATACATGAACCGGATCTACTTCTGCTAGATATTCATATGCCTGAAAAAACAGGCTTTGAATTGCTTGAAGAATTAAATGATGTGCCACAAGTAATCTTTACCACTGCTTATGATCAATACGCAATTAAAGCTTTTGAACATAATGCGCTAGATTATTTGCAGAAACCGATTAAGGAAGCTCGTTTTAAAGAATCCATAGATAGAGCGATGAATAAATTTGAGCAATCAAATGGGGATTCCGGTTCTGATATTTTAGGTGTGGAGAACAAAGTATTTGTCAAAGAGGGATACGATTGCTGGTTTGTGAAAGTGGGAACTATCCGATTACTTGAAATAAATGGTAGTAGTACAAAAATCTACTTTGAGAAAGAAAGTCCGACTTTAGCCAGATCATTAAATCAACTGGAAGAAAAACTTGATCCTAAAGTATTCTTCCGTGCAAACCGGCAACAGGTAATAAATGTGAATTTCATAAAACACATTGAACCCTGGTTTAGCAACACTTTAAAAGCGTATCTCACAACAGGTGAAGAAATTGAAATCAGTCGTCGACAGAGCCTGAAATTTAAAGATCTGATGAGTTTGTGATCCTATTTAATAAAATTACAGTTTATTGGTTTTGACACCACAACAACACTCTCCTATCCCGACAAATTTGGCGGGTGTACCTCAATTAATAATAATAAACTTTATCAACGAGTCCTTCTCCTTATGAAGGAGAAGACAGATGAGGTAGAAATAATGATTCTTATAACTAATTTTTTAAAAAGATATTGAAGAAATGGAAAGAACACTTGAACAACAGCGTATAGAATTTGCAAACAGCAAATTTCTCGCAACACCTCTAGCCGGACTCATTGTATGGGCCTTAATTGGACTAGCCGGTATATTTTTTTCTGATTTTGTGGTTGTATGGACCATTTTCATCGGAACAGGAAGTATTGCATATATAGGAATGTTCCTATCCAAGTTTACTGGTGAAAACTTCCTGGATAAGACGAAACCAAAGAATGAATTCGATAAACTCTTCCTTTACACTGCCGCGCAGGCTATGTTTGTGTATTCCATTGCGATTCCTTTTTTCCTAATTGATTATTCATCGCTACCAATGACGGTAGGAATTTTAACCGGATTGATGTGGATTCCTCTTTCATGGACTATAAAACATTGGGTGGGCATTTTTCACGCGGTCACAAGAACAGCATCGATTTTAGCTCTCTGGTATTTGCTACCGGATAATCGATTTATTGCTATTCCATTTGTAATAGTGTTGATTTATGTACTGACTTTATTCATACTAAAGAAAAGAAAAGCAATAACTTAGTTTCGAAATTAACCCGAAATACATAGAGTTCTATATTCTAATAAGTAATAGTTAAAGCGTGTATGCCATCTAAAGATTTTCTACTTGAAAAGGAGACGATTAAAAGAATTGATACGATTCGGATCATCTACTTCATCACGTTCTTATTATTCTTTGCGATAACTGAATTTGGAAGATTTGTATACCGCCCGTTTATATATGAAAATAATATCTATGATTTCGGATTAGCTGATTCCATAGGTAACCTTGGTGGTATAATAGTACAGTCATTTTTTGGTCTTACAATTATAAACTCAACTAAAGAAAAAGGCTTAAGACTCATCATATTTTTTGCTGTTGGTTATGTGCTTTATGAAATAGCGCAACCATACTTGCCTAAAGGTGTATTTGACTGGAAAGATATCTATGGAACACTACTAGGTGGAATAACTGGGTTATTAATCTTTCTTTCTATTCATAAAGTTATCAAACAGAACAGGATTTTCTGGGAGTTTTGATCTTCCATTTCAAAAATTCTTACCTCACATAATACTACACTACTCCGCTTTCAAACTTTGCACAGGATTTACAGTTGAAGCCTTCAATGAATGATAGCTAACCGTTAATAGCGTAACCAAGGCACACAAGATTATACTAATCGCATAAATCTCCCAACCAATAGATATTCTGTATTGGTAGTTTTGTAACCATATAGTCATCACATAACCCGCAATTGGTACCGCTATCAAGCAGGCTATAGATACCAGTATTCCAAAATCCTTTGATAAAAGCGCCCATAAACTAGTAATTGAAGCCCCTAACACTTTTCTGATTCCAATTTCTTTAACGCGCTGCATCACCATAAAAGCAGATAAGCCGAAAAGACCAAGACAACTTATCAAAATGGCCAGAGCACTAAAGATTGTCGCTAATGTGCTGGTTTGATCTTCAGACCTAAATTTTGCCAAGTATTGGTCATCCGCAAAATGAGAATGAAATGGATGGTTTGGCAATACACTGTGAAAGCTTCTCTTTACTGTAGCTATAGATTCACCATATGGAATATCCGGATTTAGCCTGACGAACATAAATCCTCTTCTGTCTGTGCTAGTATTCGAAAAGAGCATTAATGGTCTTGGCACTCCAAATGGGGATCCCTTTATCATGTCTTTTACTACACCTACAATGGTAAAACTTGTTTGATCATTAAAGGTGTTATCATGAGCAATAATAACTTTTCCAATTGGATTTGTGAGTCCTAACAATTCAACACCAGATTCGCTTAGTATAACCGAATTCAATTCGTTGCCCAAATCTCTTGAAAACTCACGCCCTGCAACTAATTCCCATTTTGTAGCAGCACCATATTCAGGTGTTACATAAATAGTATTGAATGTTTCCCGATTGATAATGGAAGAACCCTCAATACTAAATCCGCCATTATTTCCGAGGGTGTTTGTTAATGGATAATTTGAGAAAGCGACCTCTTCAACTACTCCGCTTCTTAGTAACTCTGCTCTAAGTAACTCAGCTTTCTGTGCAAAATCAGCATTTCTACCCCGAATGGTTATCAATCCATCTTTTTCATAACCCATCGACCGGTTTTTGGCATGATTAATTTGTTCATGTATCGTGATTGTTCCAATAATCATGAAGATGGAAATAGTGAATTGAAAGACGACTAACACTTGACGAAAACGAACACTACTTCTTCCCTGGCTCAACTTACCTTTTATAGCTTCTATTGGATTAAATGAAGACAGGAAATATGCAGGGTAACTTCCGGCAAAGAGCGAGATAACAAAGCAAAAAGCCAGACAGGAAATCCAGAAACCGGAATAAGTCCATGGCATTTCAATTTCTTTTCCGGATATCTGATTAAAACTAGAAAGCAGTGCATATACTAAAATCAAAGACACAAGTAGAGCACCTAGTACATAAATAAATGACTCCACTAAGTATTGGCTGGCAACCGCTGATCTCACTGAACCCAAGGTCTTTCTAATTCCTACTTCTTTTCCCCTTGTTTGATATCTGGCAGTATTAAGATTCATGAAATTAATACAGGCTATTATTAGTATAAACAACCCAATGATGATGAATAATCGGATGAACTGTACTTTTTGACTTGCGACCTGTACTCCATTTTCGAAAGTTGAATTCAAATTCCAGTCCTTCATTGGAAGAAGAAACATCTCTCTTGGATTGGCCCTTTCTTCCATATATGGTACCATAATATCTTTTATAGCAGCCGCTGCATCTTCAACCGTTACATTTGGTTGAAGTAAAGCAAACAATTTCATGTTGTAATTATCCCAAACAAACGGATTTTGTTCATTATAAAAGAGCGCCATTGAAGAGAAGAATGAAGCATCTCCAAATGTTGAGTTTTTAGGCAGATCTTTAAATACGCCGGCAATTATTAAGTCTGCTTGCGCATTAAGATTGATCGTTTTTCCAATAACATTGCCTCCTCCGAATGCCTTTTCTGCAAATGATTCTGACACAATTATGTTGCTGGGATTTTGCAATGCATCTCTGGTTCCATCCAACATAAATAAGGATAGAATGTGGGTTATATCTTCCTGAAAGAAATAGCCCATTTCCTCAAATGAATTTTCATCAACAGTCAGAATCTGTTCGCTCGGTCTAAAGAAAGTGAGTGCTGTGTACTCGAAGTAATGGGGCAATTTTTCTTGCAATTCAGGGCCAAGTCCACCTGTCATTGAACTGTTTATATAAATGGCATCACTTGTTACATCTTTTCTAAAAACTTGAACTATACGATCGTAATATTCATGATTTTTATTGTAAGAGTACTCATCCATTACCCAAAGTGCGATGAAAATGGAAACCATGATTCCAATTGCTAACCCACCAATATTGATCAATGAGAAGGTTTTATTCTTAAGCAGGTTACGATAGCTGATTTTGAAATTATGTGTAAGCATGACAGGATATAGTGACGGCGATTCAAATTTTTTGATAGCAAACGGACGGAGATAATTAATCACTTGAAACCAATAATTAAGCGCTGCTCGTCTTGGGGTGTGCTTTTCCAACTCAAGGAAATATTTCTCTTCTAAATCCCCAATTACTTCCTCCTGAAGATCTTCCTTCAGAAAAAAGCTTAAGAAGCGAGTAGCCCATTTTGGTGGATGATTTCTCATTTATCCCAGGCTGTATTTAAATCCGGCAAATGCTGGAAATTGGTTCCACAGTGATAGTTTTTGGTCCCTCGACAATTTCAATGCCTTATGACCTGCACCTGTTATTTCATAGATTCTCTTTCTTCGACCTCCTCTCTCTGCAGTCGGCTTTCCCATCTCTGATTTCAGAAAACCTTTTTCACCAAGACGATTTAAGGTAGAGTGTACTGCACCAATCGAAACGGAGCGTTTTAATTGTAGTTCAAATTCTTCCGCGATTTTGAATGCATAGGCATCATCACCCAGAATTCCTGTGATCAAAAGGAGCGTTTCTTCGAAATCTCCGAGTTTTGTTTCTTTCATATCTTTTTAATTTGTAGAACAAATATAATAGAAAAAATCATTTGTTCTACTTTTTAGTAAGATATTTTATTTGGTATAGACATTCACACTTTATAATCATGCTGAATATAGTTCAGCATCTTAGTGGTGTCCATGTTTTTTACTCGATTCGTAAGATCCTGAAACGAGCTTGTGCTGAACCTGATTCAGTATTCAGGATGATCTATCACATAATTGTTCTAAAACACTTAAACCCAATTCTAAAAATTTGAAACAAATAAAAATTTCTGTAGTATTGCGATTAGTTTCAAAAAATAAGAATTGGTTTTATGAAGTTATTAACCCGCGCTGAAGAGTACATTTTACTCGCCGTTTTTAAACTTGGTGAAGATGCCTACAGCATCCCAATCCGCGAAAAACTTATAGAAATAACCGGAAAAAACTGGTCATTGGGAGCTATTTATATGCCACTAGAGAGACTGGAAAAGCGCCGGTTACTTACCTCTCGTTTTTCAGAGTCTACACCAGAACGAGGTGGTCGGCATAAAAGAATTTATGAATTAACGGAAGCCGGTAAAGCCTCACTTCGCGAGATTTATGAGGTACAGCAGACTATATGGGAAGGAATTCCACAACTCATTTTTAGCAAGGCTTAATTCATGAATCTGCATAGCCCACCAAAACTTGCCGAAAAAATTCTAGAGCGTCTTTTATATGATGATGTCTGGAAAACTATGCTGGGTGATTTGCAGGAATTCTATCATGTTTTATATGAAGAAGAGGGAAAAGCGAAAGCTAATCGATGGTATTGGCTACAAATCCTGAAATATGCACCATCAAAAATCATTCACAAATTCATTTGGAGTGTCGAAATGTTTATAAATTACCTGAAAATCTCGTTTAGAAATCTGATTAAGCATAAAAGCTATTCTTTTATAAATGTATTTGGGCTTGCAGTTGGACTCATCAGCTTTGTACTAATTGCCATCTACCTCTTTTATGAAATTAGTTATGATTCATTTCATCCGGATAGTGACCGAACTTATATGATCACTTATAATTTTCCGGAAAATGAGTATCTGGGTACAAGTAGATTTGCAGTCACACCTACTGCTATGGCATTGGCGCTAAAAGAAGACTATCCGGAGGTTGAGAAATCAACACACTTTTCAACCATTTCTTCAGCTTTAACAACAGAAAATCTCAGTGTAAATCATTTGGGAGTTAGTGTCGACTATGATTTTCTTGATATGTTTTACTTTGGTTGGAGACAGGGGAAAAAATCTACGGCATTAGAGGATCCCCATTCCATCATCCTTACAGAAAGTCTTGCTACAGCATTATTTGGGAATGACAATCCAATTGGAAAAACAATTAATCTGAAATACCTAAATGGTCGGGAGCAGGAAAAGACGGTAACCGGTGTAATTGATGATTTACCAGGGAATACCATGTTTAATTTTCAATTCATCATTAACCACCCAACTACACCATACTACGAATATAATCTAAGTACTTGGTCGAATAACAATGAGTATACATTTGTTACTTTAAATGAATCTGCATCTTCTATCGAATTTGAACAAAATCTGGTTGGATTACGAGATAAGTATCTCATAAATGACAGTTACTACAAAGAGGACCTTGCAAGATTACCAAGTATTCATACCCTTCCATTAGAAGATATTCACCTGCATGCCGGTAACATTAATTTTATGATTGGTACACCAGGGAACATCAAATACCTCTATCTCTTTTCAGTTGTTGGCATCCTAATCTTATTGATCGCATCACTTAACTATATGAATCTGGCAACTGCTCGCTCACTTACTCGAGCCAAAGAAATAGCTGTTCGAAAAACAAATGGAGCATTTAGATCAAATTTGGTGATACAATTCACATCAGAAGCTGTGGTTATTTCCCTGATCAGTCTCTTTTTGGCAATAATTGGTGTTTACTTGTTATTGCCAGCTTTCACAGATCTTGCTGATATCACACTCTCCACCAATTATCTATATAGCTGGACGTTTTGGGGATCCGTTACTTTCTTGACATTTGTTATCGGGATCATTTCTGGAAGCTATCCTTCACTATTTCTTAGTAGACTTCAACCAAACCTAATCCTGAAGAATGAGACCAAAGGTGGAAAAGGGAATAAGACCATAAGAGACCTACTTGTTATTACGCAATTTTCAGTAACAATGGTCTTAATAATTAGCTTTCTGGTTGTTTATAGTCAACTCGACTATATCCAGTCAATGAATACAGGCCTCAATAGAGATCAGGTGATCAGAATTCCTGTGCAGGACTCAGAACTTCAAGATCGTTATGATGTATTACGAACGGAGTTAGTATCCAACCCGAACATTATAGAAGTTTCTACTTCTCAGTTTAACCCCATTCAAATGTCGAGTAAAACATCCAGTATTGAATGGGAGGGACAACAAGACGAGGAACAGCTAAGTATGTATATATCACCGGTAGGATTCAATTTCATTGAAATGTTCGATCTGAATTTGATTGAAGGGCGTTCATTCTCTGATGATTTATATCGTGCTGAAATGAAAGATTACATTTTAAATGAATCTGCTATTCAATTGTTGGGTTGGTCTAATCAGGAAGCGATGGGGAAAAGTTTTAGTATGTGGGGAAATGATGGCCAAATTGTTGGTGTAGTAAAAGATTTTAATTTCCTCTCACTATTTCTCGAGATAGAGCCCCTCGCTTTTATGATAAATCCCGATGTACGCCAAAGAAATCACTTAATAAAAATAAGTGCTGTAAATATTCAGGAAACGATCGGTTTCATTGAAGAAACCTATGCTGAATTTTCACCAGCTTCTCCTTTTTCATATACATTCTTGGATGATTCATTTGTAAACCAATATCAATCAGAAATTAAAATGGGGACTGTTTTCGCTTATTTCACTGTAATTGCTCTAATAATCGCCTGCTTAGGCTTATTTGGTTTGACTACCTTTATTAGTGAACAACGCACTAAAGAAATTGGTGTTAGAAAAATCCTGGGAGCAAATGTTTTTCAACTAGTGGCATTACTAAATCAGGATCTACTTAAACTAATTACATTCAGTTTCATCATCTCCATTCCAATTGGTTGGTATGCTGCAAACTGGTGGTTATCAGATTTTGCATACCGAATGGATCTTGGGGTTGGGGTCTTCATACTAACCGGATTACTTGCTTATGGTATTGCAATGCTCACCGTTTCAATTAAGTCAGTACAGACAGCGAGTGCAAATCCTGTAGAAAGTCTTAGAAGCGAATAATGTAAAATGTAAGCACTTACATAAGATTCTGTGGTACGGGATAGTTATTATCTGGAGTTCTAATAATTGCCTAACCCTACACTCATGAAGAATACTTTTTTAACTATTGTGGCCAGCTTTCTCTTAGTTGGTATTTCCTACGCCCAGGTTGATAAAATGGAACCACCATTCTGGTGGACAGATATGCCTGTTCAGGAACTTCAAATTCAATTATACGGCGATAATTTCGGAGAATATCGTGCTAGTATTGATTACCCAGGTGTTGAAATCACCCAACAAATTGCAGTAGACTCAAAAAACTATTTATTCCTGTATCTGAATGTATCGGAAGATGCGGAGCCAGGAACCATGGAGATTGAACTTCGAAAAGGTAGACGTGATCGAGTTAATGTCGACTTTGAACTGAAGCCAAGAGAATCAACCGAAGGAAGGCATATGGGTTTTGATGCATCGGATTTGATTTATCTGATGATGCCGGATCGATTCGCGAATGGAAATCCTGATAATGATTCAATTGATGGTATGTTGGAAACAGCAGATGTGACTAATCCAGAACGCCGCCAGGGTGGTGATCTTCAAGGTGTAATGGATAATCTGGATTACATCAAGGAACAGGGAATGACGGCAATCTGGCTAATGCCAATTTTTGAAAATGATATGACGCCGGAATACGGCGGTTATCACGGATATGCAGCTACAGATATGTATCGCGTTGATCGTCGTTTTGGTACCAATGATGAATACAAAGCACTTGTAAATGCTTCTCATGAAATGGGTATGAAAGTAATCATGGATATGATTCACAATCATATTGGTGATCAACATTGGTGGATGAAAGATTTACCAACTGCAGATTGGGTTCACAGTTGGGAGAAATATGGTCAGACCAGCTATCGAGGACCAGTAGCTTCAGATCCTTATGCATCTCAATTCGATCATGACCAACTTGAAAAAGGCTGGTTTGTAAAAGAAATGCCAGATTTGAATCAGAACAATCCTCTCTTATCTGATTATTTAATTCAGAACACGATTTGGTGGATTGAGTTTTCAGGCATTGATGGCATTAGAATGGATACCTATGTTTTTCCTGACAAAGACTATATGGCTCGATGGGCTGATGAAGTTTTAACTGCTTATCCAAACTTCAATATTGTTGGGGAAGCCTGGTTGAACTATCCTGGTCCGGAATCATTCTGGCAATATGATCTTGGAAATAAAGATGACGGTTACCAATCAAATCTTCCAAGTGTAACCGATTTCCCATTGGCTCAAACTATTGATAGAGCGCTTAACGAAAACTTTGGCTGGGATAATGGACTTTCAGCCATCTGGAACCTGCTAGGTAACGACTTCATGTACGATGATCCCATGCTTAACGTGATATTCCTTGATAATCATGATATGGATCGAATTTTCGAAAGACTTGGAAAGGATGAAGCCAAGTTTAAAATGGCGTACGGGTTTTTACTTACAACTCGGGGTATTCCACAAGTGTATTATGGTAACGAGTTGATGATGGCACACGAATATCGTGGTGGTGATGATGAACACCGACGACCAAATATGCCGGGTGGTTGGCCTGATGATGAGCGGACGGTATTCACTGAAGAAGGAAGAACGGATAAAGAAAACGAGATTTTCGAATTCACAAAAACGCTGAATCACTGGAGAATGAACTCGCCGGCAATTCATGAAGGCGATTTAATTCACTTTGTGCCTCGTGATGGTATTTACGCTTACTTCAGGCTTCATGAAGAGCAAAATGTGATGGTAATCATGAATCAAAATCAAGAGGATGTAACCATTCCTCGTGATATGTTAGCTGAAATTCTAGATCATTTTTCAATTGGAACCAGCGTGCATGATGGCTCCACTATTGATATAACAGTTGATTTTATAGCTCCGGCTATGACCACTTCGATTTGGGATTTGGATTAGAAGGATTCAATTCCTTCTCTTCTTTAAGCCATTCTGAGGCTATTCCGAAGTAAATTCGGGAAAGAATCAATGCTATAATAAATTTAGATTGATGTTCTAGTGTAAAATGAAAGGTTTTAAAGTAATTGAAATATTTCGAGTAGATCATGAAGATGATCTACTCGAGCTTCATATCAATTTGGAGAACTATAAAAATAAAAAATCTCTAAGTCTTGAGCTAAATAGTGATGCGGAAACTATTCGAGCTAACCAAAACGATAATTGGGTTACTTTAGAATCAATTCAATATGAAATATTTTCAACAACCAAAGTTGGAAATGATAATGACTTATCAAGATTAATTGGATGTGATATAAACCATATTCAGTATGGTATAGGCAGAACTTTATTCTCGCATGAACAAGTTCTTTATTATTTTAGAATGGATGGGGATTTTGTGAATTTTATATTTTTCAATAACGGCGATACGGGCTGTTATTTATTTAATAATATCGATGATATACTCGCGAATGATAATTTTGGTGAAGTTTCATGGAGCTTAAACCCACCAAACTAACCCAAACTTTTGCAAGCTTTCTATTGTAATTTTGTAACCACTTAGTAAGCTAGAATTGTATTCAATTTCTGCTGATTCTTCGGCAGTAGCCCGCCTTCCAAAGTCTTGTACGGCGGACAGGCCTCAGAATGACAGGAAAACTACGTCTCCCTCAGCAACGTTGCATTCCAGGATAAAACACAGGTAAGAGCGACAATGGCTGCTAGCACATAAAACCCGCCATCCAACTCAATATTCTGAACAATCACTCCCATTATAGGTTGAGATACCAATTCCCCAATTCCCCCAAAAATGATGACCGTTGCCAATGCATTTGGACTAATCTTTCCGGCAACACTAAATATGAACGGAAAAGTTAATGCCACACCCGCGCCCAATAAAAATATCCCAAGCGATGAAATCACAATATGCTGACTTAGAATTGCTATGATTATTCCAACTGCAGCGATAAAAGAACCAACGGTGATTAGCTTGTTAGCACCAATATTGAATCGTAATCGATCACCGAAAAATCGCATTAATAGCAATGATAATGCATAGGTTGTGTAACCAACAGCAGCGATTCGCTCACCGGTTCCGATGTAATCAGAATAAAATAGAGCAATCCAGTTCATCACTGAAGCTTCTGTCCATGCAGCAAAAAAGATGATAATACCCAACCACAAAATGGATTTTTCAGGCCATTCAAATCCTGCAGATTGAATGGTTTCTTTTTCTTCCGGAATAAACTTAAAAGCTGTGATTACTACCAAACTCATAATGATGGTTATTCCGATGATGTGCAATTGGGCAGAAATCATTAAAGCTGCAGCGCCGGTTCCCAAGACTGCTCCACTTAAATTCCCAACTCCAAACCACGAATGTATAGACGACATTTTTGATTGACCAATTCGCTTCTCATATCCTGCGGCAATGGCATTAATGGCCAGATTAAATCCACCACCTGATCCTCCCATGATGATCATTGAAAAAGCCAGAAATAACCAATTTGGTGAATAGGCAATGGGTAATAATGAAAAGGCTACAATCCATCCAAAAGCATAGGCTGTAGTACGAGCTCCAATCCGATTAACTAACCAAGCAGTTACAGGTACCATTAACACGGATCCGACACCGCGTGCTAGTAAAGCATATCCTAAAGTAGCAGGGATTAGTAGTGCAGAATCACGTATTGCCGGAATTCTACTCGCCCATGTAGAGAAATTGAAACCTAGCAAAAATAGTAGCGCACAAATGGCAATGAACTCGTAAGTAAGCGCCTTCTTGTTATTCTGATGAGAGTGAATCGATTCGGTGGAAGTCATTTAAAAAATCCCGTAGATAGTCCACAAAAATACGGCTATTTTTATCCAACCTAATTCAATTTTTTATGGAATTTCAAATCCTTGTTCTACTGCATGTAATTCTGGCCATACTCATTATTGGGCCAACTTGGGTAGGTGCTCTAATTGTATCGCCAATGTCACGAAGTACCGGTGAGCCCTCAATATTGGCCAACTATTTTCGACTCTTCTATAAAACCTCACACCTATTACTAACTCTCCAGTTTTTAGTCGGCTTTCGTCTTGCTATGATTTTCTTACCAATCGGAGAGTGGTTTACTTTTAGTACATCAATATCAATCTCTGTGATTTTAAAGTTAGCCTTATGGATTTTATTCTTTGGGTGGATAATCATTGGCAAGAGAAAAGGATTCGCTGATCCAGAGAAAATTAATCTCGCTTCCGCCCATCAATTTTTTATCATTCTGAGCATATTAAGTTTGGCTTTGATTGTAACAGGTTTAGACTTCAGACTGGGATTATTTTAAGAAATGACGGAACTCGTAATTTTTGATCTGGATGGCGTTCTACTGGATTCAGAAACCCTCTACAAAAAAGTAAATTTTGAATTCTTTCATGATTTAGGAGTCGAAATCACTGATGAAGAGTATAATTCATTTATTGGAATTTCCGGTGATAAGATGTGGGGATATATCACCGAGAAAGCAACTCTCACACAACCAATCCCTGATTTAAGAGCGGAAGAAAAAGAGAGAAAATATCAGGGTTTGTATGAAAATGAGCTTACCCCAAACGACGGCTTAATGAACCTCCTCGATTCCATCAAGGCGAAAGGCATTCCAATGGCTATTGCTTCATCCGGCTTAATGAAGAACATTAAACTCATCCTTAATAAGCTAGGAGTTGAAAACTACTTCGATTATATCGTGAGTGGAGAAATGCCCAAAAATGGAAAACCTGCTCCCGACATTTTTTTACTGGCAGCTGATTATTTCAATATTGATTCGAATAGTTGTTTAGTCATTGAAGATTCCAGAAATGGAGTGATTGCGGCTAAAGCAGCTGGAATGACTTGTATTGGTTATATCAATATTGGATCCGGTAATCAGGATTTATCAAAAGCAGATTTGGTGATTGATTCACTTAGCGATCAAAATATTTTCAAATTACTCTAATCAGGTTTAAAGCTGTCTTTCGCTTTTCAAAATTGAGTAAATCCTGTTCAAGGATTTAGTACTTTCAGATCAGGTTTTAAATCATGAGCGAAAAACAACAATCAGACACCCATGCTCTCGCCTCCGAAATTAAATTTAATCGAGAGCAGAAAAAGTATTCACAGCAAGAGTTAGCAGATCTTGCCGGTGTTTCTTTACGAACAATCCAAAGATTAGAAAAAGGTGAAGTTGTTCCCAGGCCATTTACTCTTCGGCAAATTTATACCATTCTTGAAATCCCGGATTCACAAAAAAGTAATACTGCCCAGAATCTAAGAAGCATAGTAAGAATTCAATATCTGGCAGTACTGCTTCCCTTAACCAACTTACCCTTAGCTTACTTTTTTTATAAAAGATTTGATTGGGCCTCTGATAAAAATAAAGCAGCATCTTTACTTAGTTTGACTACTTATTCAGCTCTTCTGATCCCTGCATTGGTAATTGTTTGCTTCTTAATTATTAAAAGTTTTGGATTGCCAACCTTCATAAAGCAGTTTCCTACCCCATTAATTGCATATGAAATAGTATATCTAATTTATCTTTTTATCCTGGAAAAACTGGTTGGATCTAAGGAAGAATTAAACGATTTCAGCAAGCTCAAAAGTGTTCCAAATCTCTTTAAAACCGAATGACACACGAATGACGTAAGAGTGTCGCGCCCCTTTACTTTGAGGTTTTTCAAGTTGGTTTTATCCTTGTAGAAAATGAAAAAAACACACGAATATGTTCATTATTCAACTCCTGTTTCTACTTGTACTAATTTTTCTGAATCCAATTTTAGCATTTGGTCAAAAAGCTGTTTTTGTTGTTTCAGAAAGTGGGGATTCACTCACTGCTACCGAAGGAAAAATAAATGTCCCTGATTTATATAGTGACCAGTCTGGTAATAAAATCACTCTTACTTACCAATTATTTAAGAGTACTTCTCAATCACAACTTCCGCCAATTTTTATGCTGGCTGGTGGACCGGGGGGGTCCTGGTTAAATACAGCTCACTTGAATGAGAGATTCGAAGAAATAAATTTTTATCAGAGCTTCGCTGATGTAGTGATATTCGATCAACGAGGAGCTGGAAGATCTGAGCCAAACTTGAATTGTGAAGGATCAATCACAATCGATTCAGATTTAATATTATCAATTCAGAATATCAACGAAGCAAGAAAATCCATTGCAATCCAGTGCAGGGATTATTGGCTGGAAAATGGAATCAATTTCAAAGCTTATAATACCGATGAAAGCGCAAATGATATCGACTCACTTCGAAGGCACCTTGGTTATAAACACATTTCTTTAGTGGGTGGAAGTTATGGATCTCACCTTGGATTACACTATTTAAGAAAGTTTCCTGATCGGGTTTATAGAGCAGTTTTTCATGGTATTGAAGGGCCTGATCATACCTTGGATAATCCAGAACATATACTTTCAACATTTCAAAGGATATCGAAAAATATTAGTGACGAACCTTACTTTAACTCTAAATTTGAAAATAAGTCACTTTTTCAATTTATAGATGAAATTGCTTTCCAGTTTGAAGATGATGATAGACTTCCTCCTCCAGTCTTAAACTTCATTTTTAATTACAATATTGGAGAGAGAACTGAATTACGAGCATACGCTGAAAATTTAATCAGCTTAAAAAATGAAGACCTTGAATTTGCAACGCTGGTTGATGATTTCTTGAGAACCATTGGTGCTCCGCATGCCATGGGAAACGCCATGGATTTTTCTTCGTGGATAAGCAGCGAAAAGTTTAATGAATACAAACGAGCTCCATCTCATGTTTTCTTATCAGATTTGAACCAAAACTATTTTGCTAAATCCGATATTTGGCCTGTTAGAGATTTAGGTGATGAATTTCGAAAAAATGTCATATCTGACATTCCTGTACTTTTGATAAATGGGACATGGGATCTAAATACTCCAATTGAAAATGCCATTGAAGTCCATAATTCTCTCGATAATAGCGTGCTCATCAGGGTTGAAAATGGAAGTCATGACTCATATTACGAGCTATTCGATGAGTTTAAATCCAATATTCAGAGATTGATTGAGACTTTTTTAGGAGAGGAGTTCAATCGTTTACCGGAGGAAATAAATGTATCTCTACCATTATTAATTCCGGATTTATTCGAGCCCATTCAAGAAGAGTTCTGGGATGCTGTAATTAGTGGCGATCTTATTGCTGCAAATAATGCTCTTTCGAATGGCGCAATAATTGATCAATTAGATACCAGATCAACAAAAACCGGTCGATATGCTCTAAACTGGGCCGCCTGGTATAATCAGCCTCTAATGATCGAGTTTCTTTTGGAAAATGGAGCAGACATCAATTTGCAAAATAGGAGTGGTTTCACACCTCTGCATCATGCGATTGAAAATTGTAGCCTTGAAAGTATCTCATTTTTACTATCGAATGGAGCTAATTCAGCCATTGATGCAACAAATTCTACGCTTACTGAGACAGCAAAAAAGAACTGCCCTGAGGCGATCAACCTATTAAATAATCAAAGAGAAAATGAAAATTAAACCAATCTTTATCTATGCAGGTGTTTCGATGATGTCTATTGCTATGGCATTTGTGATTTTTATGCTGATTTTCGATAGCAGTGACGAACCCACATCATTTACAAAGCATTATCTGAATTCATCAGTTCTGGGCGAAGAAAGAGAGTTTCTGGTTAAGCTCCCTGAAAACTTCCATCCGGATTCTGAATATCCTACAGTTTATGTGATTGGTGGTAATTCCATCACTTTCAATATCGGACATGAACTTGATGTTCTTTCACGCGCGGGTTTTAACACCGATGTAATATTGGTGGGCTTACCTAATCCAAATCAGGAAATCAGACAAAGGGATATAACTCCACCGGGTTTAAAGCAAGATCTTGATGACCTGGACTCGCCTAATGGCAAAGCAAATATTTACTTTGAATACATCAAAACCGAAGTAGTTCCACTTGTTGAAGAAATTTATCCCGCATCAGATTCACGCATCATTGTTGGTCATTCTAGAGAAGGATTGGCGGCAATGTACTCTTTGATTTTTGACCCTGAGCTGTTTGCAGGACGTGTTTGCTTAAGTCCCGCTTTTTGGAGAGAAGACGATAAATTTATTTATCAATTTCGAGACTTCCTGGATCATGAATTAGAAAGTGAAAACATAATCTTCATGAGTATGGGAACAGAAGAGAATGAGAAGATGAAGAATGCTTTCAATAAGATGATCTCTACGATTAATGCGTCCGGATCAGAATTGATCATAGGAAGCTATTATAGCACGCCTGATGCAAATCATCAGTCTAATCCATTTCTCTCTGCCAGCAGAGGAATTGTGACCGTTTTAAATCAAATTGATTAGTTCAATCGCTCCGCTAATAAAGCATTTAAATCATCAAGCTGATCCTGGTGGATGATTTCGGATTCAAGATTTAGTTCTTTTTTGAACTTCTGATTGCGTAATGGTCCCAATTCATAGAATAGCCGAAGATGTTCCACTTCGTTCGCAAAGTATTTATTGGTAAATCGATCTTTAAATGGGTTATCGTCCACTAATTGCTCAAACTCTTCGATCAATGAAGAACTAGTACCTTTTAAAAATTGATGAACCTGTACTCCTCTTTGATCATTTAATGGAATAGCATAACGCATTGGAGTAATACGCTTTAATAACTGAGTTGGCAAGAAATAGGCGCTATCAATTTCTTTATCCACTACGAATAGCAGTTTGAGCAGAGCGCCCAATCCTTTTCTAACTCGTAGATGACCTTTAAAACAACCGTAGACTTTGGGATAATCATTTAATTGCCGCATCGACAATCGGAACTCACGCTTATTTCCCTGTCTGGTAGTAGAAATGTAGTAATATGTCTCCGGCTTTTTATTGGCTTCATTAAAAGGTGGCCGAAGTGATCGAATCAATAAGTTTTCAAGTAAAATGGCATCCGTTTCGCTCTTGCAAATCTCCATTCCGATTCGATGAAGATGAGAGATTAATCTTTGAACTTTCTTTGACTTGGAATAACGATAGGAAGTGAGTCTTTTATGCAGATCCTTTGCTTTCCCAACATAGAGTACTTCATCCTTCTGATCATACATGGTATATACACCGGGAAGATGAGGTGGCTTTTCCGCAATAGCATGATTCACCCGCTCTTTTTGAGAAAGAGAGATATTTTCAAAAAGGTCTAAATTCATTAAATATTTAGCAGACTCCTTTCAATTTTGACTCGCTTGCAGAAGATAGTATAATCGAGTTTCTATCATACATTCAAGTTATTCATTATATTCTATCGCTTTAGTTTTATAGAAAGAAGGAAGAGAGAGGCAGCATTTAATTACTTGAAAGCGAATGCCTAAATCATATACTTTTCAGCTTAATTTAGACCTTACTTCAAGGAGTTCAGATCCCCATTTTGATGTGGATTTCCCGGAGTATTCGGGAATTATCGGATCAAATAATTTCACAGAATATTGTATTCCGTCGGGATTTAATACAATCATAGAGTTACTCATTTCACTTGCAAATGGTGAATCAGATTTACTGAGTATTGACTGTAGAATTCGAAGTAAACTTAACTCTAGTTTATTTTTACCATCTCAACTCCATGCTACTTTTCAGAAATCAACAGATGAAGCCTCGGATTATTACCAGTGTATTTTAACAGTACCTGAAAGCAAAACGGGCGATAATATGCCCGAGATTTTAAACTCATTATTCCAGCATAATCCACAATCGTTCTGTTATTTGGGACTAGATGGCAAAGTGATTCGGGTAAATAAGCGACTTGAAGAATTCTTAATGCTTCCTGAATCGGTTCTCGTTCAACATAATTATAAAGACTTCCTACAGGAAAAAGATCTAGTTGATGCCGAACAAATTTTCATTGAAGCTGCTAATGGCGTCTCAAATCGATATGAATTTTCCGTTGTTTTACTGAATGGTGCCCTAAAACGAGTTCGAATAAATATTTTTCCGCGATTTGAGAATAGACAGGTTATTGGTGTTTATGGAATATTTGAAGACATAACCGAAACAGTAGAAACCCAACGTAGGTGGAAAGAATTAGTTGAGCAAAGTCCATTACCTGTTTTGATTTTTATTGATACAAAATTCGTATTCACAAATTCGATTGCACCTTCTTTCTATGGACTAGAAACAGTTGATGAATTAATTGGAAGATCTCTTTTTGAATTTGTACCTGATAGTGAAAGAGAATTTCTTCAAAACCGTGTTAGAAGATTAGACAATAATGAGCAATTAGAACCGGGCGAAAGTCAAATTGTTACCAAGAATGGAACTGTACGACACATAATTGCACATTCTCGTCCCATTATATATGAAGGTCAGAAAGCAATTCAATCTGTGATCTTTGACATTACAGATCTGCGAAAGCAGAAAGAGATTATTGAGAAATCTTTACGCGAAAAAGAAACATTGCTAAAAGAAATCCATCATCGGGTAAAGAATAATCTCGCCATCATTTCAGGTCTTATAGAGCTGCAAATTCAAACAATAAAAGATCAAGGGACTATAGAAGTATTAAGAGATTCGCAAAATCGAATTCAATCTATAGCCTTGGTTCATCAGCAATTATATCAGATTGAGTCACTTGATGAAATCAATCTTGCAACATATCTGCAAGACTTAATCAATGGGCTAAATTCTACGATCCAGGGTTCAAATCAGGTTGATATCAATATCGAATCAAGTAATATCAATTTGAGTATCGAGCAGGCAATTCCGTGTTCATTGATTATTAACGAAGTAGTAGTAAACGCCTTTAAACACGCTTTTGATGGGATTGTGAACCCAACCATCAAGATCATAATTGAAAGCAAAGATGATCAAGTTGAAGTTACCGTTTTCGACAATGGTGTTGGATTACAGCAAACAACCAATGGTTCAACAAATCCTTCTCTTGGTACAACTTTGATTAATATTTTAACTCAGCAACTAGATGGGAATTCACATTACGTTGAAGAAGCTGAGTATGGAACTTGTTTTAAACTAATGTTCCCAACCATTTAAAAACTATTGGGGAGCTAACATTTTGTTTCGATGTTGTCTTCCAAAATCAACAATAAAAGTAGTTCCCTTGTTGACTTCAGATTCAACATGTATAGTACCACCAAGGGCTTCAACCTGATTTTTTGTGATATAAAGCCCTATACCTTTTGAGTTTTTGTGGTTATGAAACGTTTTATACATACCAAATAGCTGATCTCCATAGGATTCCAAATCCATTCCTCTGCCATTGTCTTTTACAATCAGCATTAATCGTTCTGATTCTTTCCAGCCTTTGATATGAATTTTAGGCTTTTTATTTGGATCTCGATACTTAATAGCGTTTGAAATAAGATTTAATATAATGCTATCGAGGTAGGCCTGACTGTACGTGAAAACCAAATCTTCCTCGAGCTCTTCCACAAATTCTACATTGTGTTTTGAAATCTCTATTTGAAGCACATCCTTGATTCCATCCAATGTCTTTTTGAAATCAATGTCTTTCAAATCAACTTCGATACTATGTTCAGTGTCAATAATTTCGTTTAAATCTGTAATGGTTTGCTTTAATCGTTCTGAAGCCGTCGACAATAATCCAATGTACTTTGCATATTCTTCAGCTTCTTTGGATTCATTTAGCAAACCTGCCAGCATCGAAATACCTGAAGAATGATTTCTAAGGTTATGAGAAACAATATGGGCGAAATTAGATAATCGTTCATTTTGTTTGCTAATAACTGCTAATGAATTGGTTAGCTCCACTTCATAATGCACACGCTTGCTTACATCAGTAACAACTGTAAGAACGGCTTTCTCATCATTATCCATTTGAGAAAAAGGCACTTTTATTGTTTGATGCCAAAACTCTTTTCCATCCCATCTAATGGTTTTTTCTTCCGAATAAAAGGCCGGTTTATTTGTCTCAATTACTTTGCGATCTGATTTTATATAGCGCTCTGCTCGTTCTTTTGAAATTCCAAGTTCTTCATCCGTTTTACCCAGAATTATATCATGATCTGGATGGAAATAATCTCTCGCAGCTTTATTAACCATGAGATATTTTCCATCATAATCCTTCACAAAAATCATGCTTGGAACAGAGTTAAAGATTGCCTCAACTTGCTCTTTCAGTCGACGAATTTCTTCAAAGTGCTGCTTCTGTTCCGTAATATCTCTTGTAATCCCATAAGTACCAACTAACTCACCATTTTCATCAAGAAGTGGGAATTTACTGGTTGAATTCCATTTAACTGTGCGATCTGCATCGTTGAATACTTCCCGCTCCTGAACATTAATTATGGGCTCTAAAGTAGCCATAATTAGCTGCTCATCTTCCATTGCTTTCTGTGCATGCTCAATAGCAAAAAAATCAAAATCGGTCCTACCAATAGCCTCATCCGGACTATCAAGTCCGAATTTTTTTGCACAAGCAATGTTAATTGCTATGAAGCGGCTTTCCAGATCTTTGAAGTATACACTCTCTGTAAAGTTATCCATCAGCCGCTCGAATAAGAGCGTTTTGGGGATCATCCTAAGGTATTTTATTACTCAGGTTATCGGTAAATGTATACCTTTTCTATATAAATGTTCTCTTAGAAGTTAATCTCCGTGAAATAGATTGTATTTCCCCACATTAAATTCAATCTACCTCCGTCTTCTGTCTCAGTTACCGTAATTGTAAAAACCTCGACAGACTCCGGATTAACTTCTCTCTGAAGTTCAACTCTACCCAGATCTAAGTCTTCACTATAAGTTCGCCCATTCTGACCTGTTTGAGTATTTATCAATAAGGTGCCGCCATCTTCCTCAGGAATAGTAAACAAAGTGTATTCAGCTGCCGGTGCAGCAATTCCACCAATGGTTATATCTCCATCGAATCTGATATGTGTTGCTCGGTTTGCGCCTGTTCTCCAGCGCTCGCCATAAGGCACGATTCCACCAAATAAATCTCTGCCTCTTTTTGATGGTGACCCATATTCTAATCTGAAGTTGACACCTCGAACATCAAACTCATCCACAACTGCGCCTGATAATGCGCCAAAACCTCTTCCGCTTGCCTCATCAGCTGCAAATTTTTTAGCTGCAGCATCGATGTTTTCATCTGTAGATCGTTCAACAATCAATTTCCGTGTTGTTTGCCATGCATCTAGTGTTTCTAGTTCACCTGATGAATTAACAGTAACATCCATCACTCCTCTGAATGGATGGCGCACAGTTCGATTATTACCACCTAAATCAGCCAAAGTAAAATCCAATGTTCTTCTACCGGCCAGCATTGGTACTACTAAAGTATCCGACTCGTTTTCTGCTGCTTTTAGTAATGCTAGCTCAAATGGCCAGTGTGTGTACTCGATAAAAGGAAGAAACTCACCAGTATATTCAATGGTTGATACTCGAGTTCCGGATTCCAGATTAGTAGTAATAGTTAAACTATCACCATCTGGTCTAAACTCTCGAAATAATGAACCCTCACCATCAAACCCTGTTGCTGGGTTATAGCGATACTCCACTAGTGAAGCCAAACCGCCTGCTTCAGTCATTTCGCCTTTATATCGTGTAAGTACGGTTCGTGGTGACCTTACAATCACCTCCGCGATAAATCGGTCTTCTTCAAACTTGAAAGTTTCAACTGCAAGGGTATCGTTTCCTAATTTGGTTACTAAACTTGGTTCTTCAATTTGTGATGTGCATGCATTGATAGTAAATAAAAGAGCTATTAATGATAATCTCATTAGGCTGATTTTTGTGATTCAAATTTCTTGTTTTCAGATTTTAGCTCTGAACTCTAAATGATAATTCAGTGGTATAAAAATATGCTTCAGTCTTTCGAATGAAAAGTCTTTTGAGTTTATGAAATGTAAATGATTAGCTTACTACTAAATAGTCAGTTTATAAGTATGAGTTCATTCAAGAATAAAGTAGTTCTGGTAACAGGTGGCGCTAGCGGAATTGGTTTAATGATGGGATCGAAGGCACTTCGGCGAGGCGCAAAACATCTAATTATCTGGGATATTAACCAGGGTTTAATGGATGATGCTAGTGAAGTTTTAATAAAAGAAGGATATAGCGTCTCAACTCAACTGGTTGATGTTTCCAATGCAGATGATGTAAACGTTGCAACCAATCAATGTTTAAAAGAGCACCATAAAGTTGATATACTTTTTAATAATGCCGGCATAATAGTGGGTAAACCATTTCATGAGCATACAGCAGAAGATATGGAAAGAACAGTAGGTGTGAACCAATTAGCACTCATGTATGTCACTAATTCATTTTTACCAGGAATGATGAAAGATAATGCCGGTCATATTGTAGCAATAACTTCCTCAGCTGGATTAACACCCAATCCTGGAATGGTTGTTTACGTTTCTAGTAAGTGGGGAGCTGTAGGCTGGGTTGAATCTTTGAGATTAGAATTAAAAAGATCACACCCGGGGATCAAATTCCTGAATGTTATGCCAGGCTATATTAAGAGTAAAATGTTTGATGGCGTCACACCTCCTAGAATGATGCCATTACTAGATCCTGAAAAATTAACTGACAAAATCCTCGATTCAGTTGAACAAAATAAAACAACACTTAAAGCTCCTTCACTGGTAAAGATTACAACATTAGCAAGAGGACTATTACCGCAGAGTTGGTATGATTTTGTAGCTGCAAAAGTATTTAGAGTCTATACATCCATGGATACATTTAAAGGACATGGTAATGGCTGATTTTTCTAAAATATTACAGAAACAGAAGGATTACTTTCGTTCAGGTGGTACCAAAGCTATTCATTTCAGAATTGAACAGTTAAAAACGTTAAGAAGGCTCCTTAAAGAAAATGAAGACGAAATAATTGAAGCCGTATATAAAGATTTTCGCAAATCACCATTTGAAACCTACGGAACCGAAATTGGACTTATTCTAAATGAAATAAACTTCGCTCTTAAGAATATCTATAAATGGGTAAAACCTAAGTCTGTACCTACCGCACTGGTAAATTTTCCATCAAAGAATTATATCCTTAAAGAGCCTTATGGTTCCGTTTTGATTATTTCACCATGGAATTACCCTGTTCAACTTTGTTTGCTTCCTTTGGTTGGTGCTTTAACAGCCGGAAATACAGCGATAATTAAACCATCAGAATTAACTCCACACACCTCTGCAGTAATAGATAAATTGATTCGGCAATATTTTAAGCCAGAAGTCGTGACTACTATCCTAGGCGGAGTTGAAGAAAGCCAGGCACTATTAAAATTAGATTTCAATTACATCTTTTTCACTGGTAGTACGAAAGTAGGTAAGTTGATAATGGAGTCAGCTTCCAAGCGCTTGATTCCTGTTACATTGGAACTTGGTGGAAAGTCTCCATGTATAGTCGACGAAACTGCGAATCTTGAAGTATCAGCAAAGAGAATTGTTTGGGGTAAATTTGTTAACGCTGGACAAACTTGTGTAGCGCCGGACTATTTGTTAGTTCAAGAATCAATAAAAGAAGAACTACTGATTGAACTTAAAAAAGCTGTTATATCCTTATATGGTGATAATCCTTCTGAATCAGAAGATTATCCTCGAATTATCAACGATGACCACTTTAATCGACTTGTTAGTTTGCTTGATAAGGGTGAAGTCCAAGTTGGCGGTGATTCAGATCCTAAATCAAAATACTTAGCGCCGACTATTATAAGTGATATCACCTGGAGTGATCCAATTATGGAAGATGAGATATTTGGACCTATTCTTCCTGTTTTAACTTTTAAAAACATTGATGATGCAGTAGAACAAGCTCTTAAAACACCAAGACCTCTAGCTCTTTATATTTTTACTAATTCCGCAGATACTGAGCGGAAAATTTTGGAGCAAGTACCTTTTGGCGGTGGGGCAATCAATGATACCATTGCTCAATTTGGTAACCACCATTTAAGTTTTGGTGGTGTTGGTGCCAGTGGATTTGGATCCTATCATGGGAAAGCAAGCTTTGATTCATTCTCCCATCAGAAAAGCATTATGAAAAAGAATTTCTTACTAGATATTCCTATTCGTTATGCACCTTATAATGGAAAGATCAAATGGTTAAAAACCATATTTAGATGAGTACTGATACTTTTAAAGCATTTTATGTGGATGAGGCATATCAAGGATCCATTAAAGATGTACCCTTATCATATCTTCCGAATAATGAGGTGTTGATAGAAGTTCATTATTCATCACTTAATTACAAAGATGCACTTTCGTCTAGAGGTTTAAGCGGGGTAACAAAAACATATCCACATATTCCGGGAATTGATGCTGTTGGAAAAGTTATCAAGGATGCTTCTAAAACATTCGAAGTTGATGAGTGGGTAATTGTAACCGGAAATGATTTAGGTACTAATACTTATGGTGGTTTTGGAAGTAAAATCCGAGTTCCAAAAGAATGGGTTATTAAAAAACCTGATTTACTTTCTCCCGTTCAAACCATGATGATTGGTACCGCAGGATTTACTGCACTATATGGTATACATCGATTACAAGTAGAAAATCTAAATCCAGATACCGGCTCAATTCTAGTCACTGGTGCGACCGGTGGAGTAGGTTCGTTCGCTGTATTTGCTTTATCACAATTGGGGTATGAAGTTGTTGCAGCTACTCGAAAATTACATGAAAAGGATTTTTTACTATCGTTGGGAGCAAAAGATGTCTTCCATTATGACGAAATAATCCCTGAAAATAAGCGACCGCTCCAAGCAAGAAAATGGGCCGGTGCGATTGAAACTGTCGGTGGTTACATACTTGATTCAGTTCTTACCCAAGTTTCCCCAAAAGGAGCCGTAGCCTGTTGTGGTAATGTTCTTGGTATAGAATTGAATACAAATATCTTACCCTTTATACTGAGAGGTATCTCCTTATTAGGCATCGACTCTGCTTTTTGTATAAGGTCTATAAGAGAAAAAATATGGGAGCAAGCCGCATCATTGAATCTTGCTGACTTACCTGAGAATTACTTCAGGGTTGTTAGTTTAGATGATCTTGATAGCGAAATTGAAAGTATTTTAAAAGGGGAGCAAAAGGGCAGAGTTGTTATAAAGCATGCATAAAAAAAGGAGTAGGCTGGGCCCACTCCTTAAGCTGAATATATGATATAGCGGTCAAACTATAACATATTAGGGTTATGGTATCAATAATATCTACTACTAAAATTTATGCTGCATGAACAGCTGCTTTTCTTCGAATCATTGCTTTATCAAGCGATCGCTTTAAACCAGCTGCTGTAATTGGTTTCAATAAGTAATCGACAACGCCCAAGCTCTTGGCCTTCTCAATCATTTTAACATCTTGTTCTCCTGAAAGGAATATCACCGGAACATCCGATCCTTCCTTTTTTAATTGTTCTACAATATCAATACCTGTTAATTCTCCCTGTAAATTGATATCCACAATCAGTAACTCCGGATTAATCTCTCTAAATAGTCTAAGTGCGTGCTGTCCCTCGCTTGCCTTTGCTACAACTTTGTAGCCAAGATTGTTTACCAATCTCTCTTCAACCATCAATAAGAGTAAATCATCCTCAACAATCATGACTTGTTGCGACGATAAATTCATGGGGTACTCTCTCATTTCATTTATTAAAAATATCTAACACAAATATATTAGAAGTTTTTAATATTTCAAAGCGCTTTATGTAAAAAATTTAGAATGAGATGCTTAGTGTAACATTCGGGGTGATGCCAAGTAGTTGTCTTTGTTCGGAATAGATATCTACAATTTCGTCTTCATCGTCAACTCCATCCTGATCTACAAAGAAGTTTCGATTCAGAATATTGGTCCGGTTATATACATTTTGAATAGAAACACCCAGCTTTCCGGTCCAACTTTTCCTCTTTCCTGCAAAGTAATACCAAGCAGAAATATCCATTCTGTGATAGTCAGGTAACCGTCTACTATTTATCTCACCATAACTTATTTCATAGAATACTTCAGCCTCAAGATCGCCATCGTTATCATCAACAGCCTCAACCCGAATTGCCTCCTGAGACGAAATAGGAGTATATGGAAGTCCGGATTTATATTGCCAGCCAATAGAAAACTCAAACCGTGAGGTGGAATAACTAGTATTAATGGCAAGTTTGTGAGGTTGATCTAGCTGTGAAACAAATCTGCTATCACTTAAATCAGCAAAATCACTTCTTGAATGACTGTAAGAATAGGATACCCAGTTTCTTAATCGTTTAAATCTCTTTCGTAGCAATACATCAACACCTTGAATAATTTCATTCCCCGTTTCAAACTCGTCAATCGTTGATCCAGCATTCGTATATCCAAGAGTCGTTAGTCCTGTTAAGTTTTTTAGATATCCTTCCACGTCAAACAGCCACCCTTTGTACTGAAATACAAACCCAGCCATAACCTGCTCATTTCGGATTAGAGGAATGCTTTCTCTATCCGCTATAAACCAAATTTCTTCTGTGGTATTGGAAATGCTGTTGTCTACATCTTGTAAGGTACGAATTGATTGATGCTTTCTTGAAATAGATGTTTTTAGCAGCAATCGATTAAACTGATGGCGATAACTAAGCTGAGGATCTAAGGTTGTACTGTTTACAAAACTAAAGTGATTAAGTCGTAACCCTAATTCAAGATTGGACAACTCAAATGGACTGAACTGCAGTCCGGTAAAACCGGCATAGCTATTTCCTTTTTCATAAAAAGCTCTGAGCTCGTCAATCTCGAAAGCATTTTCTTCACGGAGGGAATAGCGAATTTCCATGAAGTTGAATTGAGCTCCTAAAAGAAATGACCACTTGTTTAATTGAACTCTATTTAGCCATTTTATTTCTGTATTTATCAATGAATTATTCCAAGAACCCCTGTCTTGTAACGAATCTGGTGCCTGCTCAAATCGATCATCAAAAAAATCATCATCTTCATTAGGATCATCTAGCTCGTCTTCGTTTTCTTCCTGATCCTCAGCTTCTTCCTCTTCTTCCTCTTCTTCACATTCTTCCTCACTCTCTTCTTCACATTCATTTGATGAATTCATCTGTATCGGATTGAAGATTGTTGCTTTCTGTGAAGTACCGGTATCAATTTCTCTTTGAAATAGATATTCGAAATCCAATTTATATCTGGAGTTTGAAATTGATACCTCACTCGTCCAGTTGGAAGTTAACTGAGATCTCCAATTCAGATTTGCACCTGCGTGTTGAACATTATGATATTGAAAATCAGCCGTCCTGAAATCCTGATCGATTGAACTAAAATCTAGCGTATTTCGTCCCTGAAAATAACTGGCTGTAATTTGGTTTCTTTCATTCAAATTCAGATTAATTTTAGAATTCAAATCCCAAAACATCAGAACATTTTCAATAGAGAATTCTTCCTCTCTTGCAAAACTTTGACTCTCACCTAACCGGCTTCCATCAAATAACTTTTCATTGTAAGAGATGAATGTTGGAGACTCATAATAATCATTTAAAGAGCGCCTTCCTGCCACATATAAAGACAACTTATTCTTTACGATTGGAATAGATAACGCACCAGAAAAATGTGTCATATTCATATCCATATTCCCGGAGACTGCTTCTGCCGGTCGCAGTTCTGAATTCATCGAAATTAAACCTGAAGCACTCCCTCCATATCGTACAGGGACTGAATTACGATAAATACTGATATCATCGATAGAGCTGGGAATGAAAGATGAAATCAATCCGAAATAGTGAGCTGAATGATAGACCGGAATATTATCCCAATAAATAGAAACCTGGTCGCTGGTTCCACCTCGAATATTCAAATCTGATGCGGTCTCTGTCGAAGATGAAATTCCCGGAATTTGCTGAAGTGAATACAAGGCATCGGGCTCTGAAAGCCCTGGTAGCACGTTCAATTCGTCAGGATTCAAATCAATACTATTATTTTGATAATCGAAGGTAATCCCGGAATTGAGATATTCAGTTACAACAAAACCATCCAACGACAATACATCGGGTTCTAAAAAAATGGAGTCGGATTCGAAATAATACAAGTCCAATGCTGAAAATTGCCTGGTTTCATAACCGATGTAAGATATTTCAAGAATGCTTTCTGATGGTTCCCTAACAAAGAATTTGAACCTGCCATTGTCATTTGATTGAGTGCCTCGCAAGGAATTTTGCACCTGTATCGCACTATATGGTAATGGTTCCTTATCTAGAGCATCAACAATCACAAACTCCAATTGAACTCCAACATCTTCAATGGGAACAATTGCAATAAAGTTGCCATCTATAAACTCGAATCCTAATCCAAACTGTTTCAGAAGGCGATTTAAAACCTCATCAATATTTTCATCAACAACTTTAAAATCGATTTCTTCCCGGTTAAGAACTTCACTTGGATAGGAGAATCGCAATCCTAATTCAACAGAAAGCTGGTCTAATATTTGAGCGGGCGTTTTTGCTTGGATATCTAAAGAAACTTTTTGGGCGTAAAGCTCTACTGAGCTAAAAAGTAGAAATGCCCCAAAAAGAAAAATCCCCTTTAGAATCTTACTTGAAAAGTGTAAGCACTTTTGTTCGTTCATCATATTCAAACTGATATCCAAATGGTTCCAATACTAAACGAATAGCCGTTTCAGCATTATTGGAAGGATAACTTCCAGTGAATAATTCATCGGATAATAATTCCGGATTCGTTAATTCTATTCCAAAAATTGCTTGTAGTTCCTGAACCACCATATTTAGCGGTAATTCTCGAATTTCGATGATGCCCGAAGTCCACCGGGGCGCCGGGCTTACTTCAAATAATCGTGACTCAATTCCTGTCTCGTTCGAATAACGAATTTGTTCACCAGGAGTTAATTCTTCAATCGTTTCTTCTACGGTAACTTCAATTCGACCTTCAAAACAACTTGCATCGAAAGAATCAGCGCGACTCTTAACATTAAACTCCGTACCCAATACTCTTACGGATCCATTTTGGGTTTCAACTGTAAAAGGAGAGCCGGAGGGAACTTTGAAAAAAGCTTCTCCTTCTAATTTCAAAGTTCGGGTTTCTAACCAGCTGCTTTCATCATAGCTGATCACAGAATTTGAATTCAAAATTACTTCAGTTCCATCCGGTAATCGAAATGTTTCCACACTTCCGGCAATAGTTTGAATTTGAAGTATTGTATCCTGATTCAAACTGAAATAAATGACTGTACTAGCGGCCGCAATCAAAATTACAGCTGCAGCTGCCCATTTCTTAAAGCTCGAAATGGGAGAGATTTTCGCAGGCGCCTTAACTTGTCTCTTGGCTGTTTTTAGTGACTCAAACCCGGCATCAAGATCAAATTTTGGCAGAGCAAAGTCTGCAGATTGATCTCTAATCTGTGCAAACTCTTTGAATGCATCACTAGATTCAAACACAGCTTTTTCTTCTTCACTGAGCTCATTAGCCAGCCATCTCGCTAAAAAAGTATCGTCTTTTTCCCAGGCTTCCATTTTAAAGATGTTTTGCGTGTTCTTTTAATTTTCCTCGCAACTTCACCAAGGCTTTATGGATTCTCTTTTCAACAGCTTTTACGCTGATTTCTAATCGTTCAGCTATTTCTTTATAGGTCAGTTGATCGATTCGGTGCATCAGAAATGCTTCACGTTGACCATCAGGTAAATCATTAATGGATTGCTCCAATTTCACTTTAAATTCGCTCATCTCCATATTGAATTCTGGAGATTCATAATCTAGTCTATCTTCACGATCAGCCTCATACTTAAACCTGATTTGATCTTTTTTAATCAAATTAAGCATGGCATTTCGGGCAACGGTATACAAGAAGGAAGGAGCAGCAACAGGGAGAATCTCTTTACATTTTTCCCATAATTTCGAAAATGCATCCTGCACAAGATCATTCGAGCGTTCAAGATTCTTACAGCGGTAATACAAATAATTCCGTAGCTGTTCGGCATGTTGCCGATACAACTGTTCGATTACTTTATCCTCACATACATTTTGCATGAAACCGAAAGGGAATTGAATTGCTATGACTTGAACGCCTTGCATGATACTTATAGTTTTACTTTAAATCCTGTTTGGATATAAGAAGTTTGATACCCTCGATATGCAGTAGTTGTTAATCTGTCACGACTTGAATCACGGATCAAATATCTACCTTGAATTTGAAAGTCGATATATTCAGTGAGTTCAAATCTTACCGTTCCTGATAACATCACATTGGTGTAATCTAATTTCTCTCCTGAATCCACTATGAAGTTCTGAAATTGTCTGTTCCCATATTTAGCTTCGATTTCAAATCCAGAGCGATCGAATTCAGATTCTAGTTCAATAGCTGAACTCCAGCCAATATAATCCAGATTTCCCGTTGGCTGATCTTTATAGAGGTTCAATTCTAAAGGAAGTGAAATCTTCACCCGATCAGAAACCTTACCTATAGATGGAGTTGCTGAAATTGATGATATCAAAAACTGTCGCTCGCTGATTGATGGACTCGTTTGCTGATTATTTTCAAATTCCTGATCCCGGTATTCTAGCGAACCCTGAAGTGATATTGTTTTCTCCCATCCGCTATTTCCATCCCAACGTTTTCTGTATTCAGAATGGATGAAGTATGACCTATATAAAGTTTGTCGATTTTGAAAGGCATCATAAACTCGATTTCTAAATCTCATTTCCATTCTTAACCATGCCTTTTTTCCCAAATAGAAATCAGTATGAATGGGAATTTCCAACTGCTGATAAGAAAGCCGTGTACTAAAAACCAGATCATTTTGATCTATACCATCCTGAAGCCGACGTGAATAAGATGGATCAATTTCGAAATATTTTCTTCTGGCATATTTCACACGATAGGAACCCTTAAATCGATAAAAAAGACGTTGTGCATCTTTCTGTTGGAAGTAGAAATTATTTGAAACATCGGCACTCAATTTAATCCGACCATTTGTAAGTGGGATTTCCCCATCAACCGACAAAGTACCTTCGTTATAAATTGAATTTTGCCACATATCTGCACGATACATGGTATCACTTGACTGGATATATAAATCCGGATTTTTAAAAATATTCCATTCATATCCTTGATTGGTCTCAATGGATGCTGTCCATTGGGCGAAAACTGAATTGAAGGAAACAAATAGCAACAAACTTAGAATTACTTTTTTCATGGTGCTGCCTCTATTGATTTTCTTTCCACTAACCAATTAGTGAATGGAATTAAACTTTCGTCTACTCTCTCTGTTTGAACAGTGACCATTAAAGGCTCTTCAGTTGATTCTATTTGGCTCGAATCAGGCTTGATGCTTGCTGCAATCATTGATCCCAGCAAAAGTAGCATGTACGGCCATTTTGATTTATTAAGTGTTCTATTCATCATGTTATAGATTTCGTTTTTCTATAAAACAATTGAAGACACTCTTACCCTACCCCCTAATTTATTTTTCTAGCTTATGAAGCATTTTATTTAGTCCTGACTTATTTGCTAATTGAATTCCCAAACCTGGACGAACATTTACCTCTAAAACCAGTGGACCTTTTTCTTCATCAATAACTATGTCTATTCCCATATAATTAAGTGGGAATGCTGAGGCAGTTTTTTTTGAAAGCTGAACCACTTCCCTCCAACAAGGAATTTTAAAACCGGCTAATTTTTGATTACTGTCTGGATGAAAACGCACATAACTATCTCCTGTATAAGCTTGCGTTAAGCAACCCGAATTTAAATCAAGTCCAACTGCCAGACCACCTTGATGGAGATTAGCTTTTCCGCCAGACTTCTCGGTTGGCAATCTCAACATTCCCATGATTAGTTTTCCATCGCAAACTATAATTCGAATATCTGCAACGCCCTTAGGATATAGTTTAAGAATGTCTCTATGTGGTTTAATTAGTTCTTCGATTATTACCCTATCTGAATCACCAAAAGAGTACATGCCAAATAGTACATTCGCCATATGAGTACCTATTTCCATTATGGAAATAGGTTTTCGTCCCTCACACCATATTCCGTCTCGCTTGGTAAGTACTTTTATGCCTCCTCCACCGCTTCCTTTTGCCGGCTTTATAACTACACTTTCGAGATGACTTACTTCCGCCCACTTAGCTTCTATTTCGCCAATCTTTGAAACAACTGCTAAGGTCTTTGAACAGCTTAAACCATGCTGTTCCAGTATCTCCTTTGTTAACAGTTTATCATCAGCAAATTTGTAGTTCTCTCTTTTATTGTGAACATATACAAGGCTGGAATTGCGTTCATTAATTCCGAGTACACTTTTTTCCCAATCTCTGAATCTTTTAAGTACTCCTCCTAACATTTAAACCTCCACTTTTTGAAGTGCTCCAAATCTGGAATACTCACTTATTCGCAACCCAATCCACTTACCAAGGAATAGTGCAATTCCGATGATTGTGATTAATAATTCTGGGTAGTCAATAAAAAGTGATTGAATAAAAACGGAACCTAAAATCCAGCTACAAAAAATAGTAACAAGAATAGTTTGGGCATATACAGATAACGCTTTTGATAAAGAATCTTCTTCTACTTTTCGTGCAAATTTATCTGCAACCATTGTGAGGATGATCACCGGAAATAGCAATGCAGATGAAGGATCAACCCATCCATATTCCTGAAAAACACGGATACAAATCAAACAAAAAATGGTAACCGCTGATAGTAAGATTACAATTTTAGGAGTATATAATAACTGCCATTTGCCTAATGGAATCCCTAATATTGAAATCAATATTATGACACCGGTAAAGAAAAGAATGCCGGCTAATACTCCCATTTCGATAAAGGCGAAACCAATTAATGCCGGAAGAAACACACCATAGGTTTGAACACCTACTACGTTTTTAAATATTGCTACAATCAACGCTCCAAGCGGCAATAACAATAAAAATAAAAGTGGCTGTACCGGGAGCGATGTATCATCAAAAAGTTCATTTATAGAAAGTAACGAGACAAAACCGGCATTTTTATTTCCAACTTCTTTAATGTGATACATGTAATCAAAATCATAGCCGGTATTTCTTGTAATTAAAAATTCATCACCTACATATAATTTCAAATAATGAGCAGGAAGGCTTGCGAAGTGACCATTCAAAGCATCAAACGGGACCCATTTATTCCCAATAAAAGCTTCTACCCAGGCATGAGATGTTCTCTTTGAAGTTTCTTCAAGTATCATCCCACCAACCATCCGCGCCGGTATATTTTGAGACCTGAACATCGCTACAAGTAATCTGCTTTTCCCGTTACATGAGCAGCTTTGATTTTGAAGACAAGTAACGGCATCAGTGAGTGTAGAAATTTTTGCACTGGGGATACTATCCACATAATCAAAAAATGATCGTGCTAAATCCAAGCCACTTGCATGATCACTAATACTCAATTGATGTAATAAAAGCTGGATATCCGGGTGCCTAACCTGAATAACCTCAGTTGGTGATAAATATTTATCAAAATTGGATGTTTCAATTTCGATGCTTTCCAACTCCTCAAAATTATATTGTACAGACTGAGGTTGCGCCAAAAATGAGAAGGTGAGTGTTTTATCTGATGTTAATTTGCCTGTCCAACTTACTTCATGATTTTCATTAATGATTTCACTTTCAATATTTGAACCTAGTGGGGACTGAAGTTCGATTATCTGTCTAAAATCAGTTAGTGGCAGAAATGAATTAACTCGATAATTCTCTTTATTACCTTCTAAAATAAATTCATAGGTAATTTCATACAGAGGAAGTTCACTCGAAAAAACTTCATTCTCGTTGATGATTTCTTTTGTCCCAATCCAGATTAGTGGAACAATGATGCAAAGTAGAGCTGTGGGTCTCATGTTGTTTTGTTTTTCAATAGAAAACAACTAACCCGAATTATACCCTACCCCTTAATGAAATAAATCTGCAGCTATTCTAAAGGTGTTGCAATGTGCTTCTAAAATCAGCTTGATATCTGGTGAATACCCTCCGCCCATAGTCACCATAACAGGTATTTTTTGTTCTTTTAGAATATTAAAAACAAAATCATCTCTTTTTCTGCAGCCGTCCAGGGTTAACGCGAGTCGACCCAGTTTATCTTCCTTCAATATATCGACGCCGGCAAGGAAAAAGGCAAAATCCGGTTTCACTTGCTGAATAAGATTTGGCAGTGTTTTCTTAAGAATACCTAAATATTCTTCATCATTAGTATCATCTTCGAGTGGGATATCTAAATCTGAATCCGGCTTTTTGGCTGGATAATTTTTTGCGCCGTGCATACTGAACGTAAACACCCTTGGTTCATCAGCCAGCATTGCTGCGGTTCCATTTCCTTGATGTACGTCCAAATCAATAATCAAAACTTTAGACACCAAGTTCTGATTCAATAAATGCATCGCCGCAACCACCTGGTCATTAATCAAGCTAAAGCCTTCTGGTCGATCTTTAAACGCGTGATGTGTTCCCCCTGCAATATTAAACGCTACTCCATTTTTTAATGCAGAAACTGCTCCCTCTATGGTACCATTTGTAATTCTGATTTCTCGTTCAACTAAAGATTTGCTTTGCTTAAAACCACTGGCTCTCTCTTCTTTTTTTGTTAATTCCAGATTATATAATCGGTGAAGATAATCTTGGCTATGAATACTAAAATCATAAGCCAAACCTGCTGTTGGTTCAAAGAAATGTCGTTCGGTTACAATACCAAGACGAACAAGTTGCTGCGGAAGCAACTCGTATTTTATCATAGGAAAGCGATGATTCTTTGGCACCGGATGAACATACGTTGGGTGCCAAGCTATCTTGAACATATTACGTCAACTGATTCTTGTTTTAATCAGCTTTCGTAACAAGAATCATTGATGCATCATTTACTAATTATCTAATAACCAATCTGGTTTTTCCAGTTCGTTTTCGTAAATGTACTCTGCAATTGCCCGGACATCTTCCTCAGAAAAACCAACCGGATCCATCAACCCGTATTGTTCAACATCACTATGCAACATTGATTGTTCTGCTGTTGGGTACAGGATGAATTGCACCATTTTGTCAACGAACTCCTCTTTGCTACCAGTTTCAGCCAGATAATTTCGTTTAGCTATTTCTAATGGAGGCGCAAAACGATCATCCGGCGGAGCTGTTGGGCTATGGCAAGCATTACACACCGTTTCGATGTTCTCTTTCGCAGTTACAACTTCAGCCAGCTCAAAACCATCAGTACTATTATTTTCAACTGTCGCTTCTGGTTTACTAGTACAAGCACTGCTTAAAATCAGAAAAGCTATTACTATAAGACTGGTTACTTTCATCGATTTATCCATTTAGAGTTATAAGTTTACTCCAACACAATTCTTACTTAACTCAAACAGAAGTTCTTAAACAATTATGTAGGAATAATGAAGTGTAAGCGCTTTTCGTAAAGACTGACTTTTATAGGATAAATTCAAATTAAGCCTGGCTAACAGGCTGAAACACAGAAGAGTACAAAAACTAGTTAAAGTTTGAATGTGATCCTCGCCGAGTGGCGGCAAAATTAAACTCTAATTCAAATTGCTCTTTTGTATCTGAGCTATAGTCGGCATCCAACTGCTGTAATTGAGCATGAATTAGATTTAATCCAAGATTCTTTGGCTTGTCGAAATCAATGTTTTCTGGAAAGCCATGTCCATTGTCGTGATAACGTACTTTCAACAGCTCATGATCAGCTAATAAATTAATTGAAATTCTGTTGTCTGCACTCCCATTAAATGCATACTTAAATGAATTTGTTATCAGCTCATTTAATAGCAGCCCTAGAGGAATAGCCTGATTGATATTTAGTTTGAAATCCACAATGTCTAAATCAAACTCTACCTTCTGTTTCTGGTTTTGCATAGTTGCGCTAATAGCAGGAATCAGTTTTTCAAGATAATCATGCACATTTACTGAAGATAAATCATGGGTGTTATACATCAACTCATGCACCATAGCTATCGAAATAATTCTATTGATACTTTGATCAAATATGGATGACATTTCGTCGTCATCTAACTCAACTTTCTGTAGTTCAAGTAAACCTGAAACAATAGCCAGATTATTCTTTACCCGGTGATGGATTTCAGCCAAAAGTGTAGTTTTTTCTTTTAAAGAATTTTCTACAAAAGCTTCAGATTTTTTACGCTCTGTGATATCCTGAGTAATTCCCATCACACGTACAACAACATCATCTTCATTCTTAATAGGTACCATGAGCGACTGATATTGATTCTCACCTGTAGCAAATTCGAATTCAGTGGATTCACCCAGTAATGTCTCATTGAAAAGATCATCAATCATATTGGCATGCTTCTTACCTAACAAAACCGGATAATAGCGACCAATTAACTGTTCCGGGTGTTCAAGGTGGAACATTTCAACTCCCGCTTGATTGATGGAAATCAGTCTTCCTTCAGTATCTAATTCATGAATACAGTAGGGCGAATTCGAAATTAGTGTTCTTAAGCGGCCTTCGTTTCTTTCTAGCTCTTTTTCTGCTTTTATTCTCTTTGTGATATCAATAGAAAAAACGGTAAGCCCAATTATTTGGCCATCTTTATTTTTGATTGGCGAAAACCAGTTTTGCCAATAATAGACTTGTAGATCCTGCCCAATCAGCTCCTGTATAAAATCGAAGGATTCTCCATTTAGCGCCCTGTTATAGTTAACCATCAAAATGGCGCGCTTTGTTTTGGGTACTACATCAAAAACATTCATGCCTTCTCTGATAGGAATACCATAAAGTTCTGACGTTAAGTTCCTATAGATTTCATTAAAAGCGATGTAATTATAAAATCTATCCAAAGAGAAGATGGCAATATTCTGTGGACTCTCTAAAACGGAGGTTAACAACTCAGAATTAAGTCGAAATTGTTCTCTGCTGTCCAACAATTCTTTCGATTTCTCCTGAAGCAAACTCTCCAACTCAATCGGTTTATGAAATAACTTGTATGAGAGATACCCTAAAACACAGGAAATCATCAAAGAAATCAGAACCAATATCAGGAAGTAATTTACCGGTCCGGAAGAATCAATCCTGCTTGCATACAATTTCCAGTCACCCTCCGGAAAACTGACCGATTCAAATTGATTAAAATCACCGGTAAAGTCTGAATCGATAAACTTTTCTTCTATTCCGGTATTTGGATTTACTTTCGCTAACTGAAAATTATAAACATCAGATAACTCATTTATCCCGGAATTATTAATCAGCGTTTCCAAATAAATGATTACGGCTGAGAACCCTAGCAGCTCGTCGTTATTCTTAATTGGGAAACGTCCAATTATGGCCATACCTCCCTGCCTGAGTTCAAAAGGACCGGCAAAATAGATGGAATTTAACTCAGCAGCTCTCATAACCTCTTTGTTGACGTTCGGATCCGCTAAGATATCATAGCCTATAACACTTTCATTTCCTTCGAGAGGATAAACATGTTGGATGATTCCTCCGGGTACTAACTGGGCAACATCAACCGATTTATAGTTTTCAACTATTTGCTTTGCTGTTTCTTCGAAGTTTTTGACTTTACCATTTTCATCAACTGTAAGAGAAAGAAAAACAGCCGCATTACTAGCCTCTCGAATTAGATCGTCAATATTTTGCTCAACGATTTCAAGGTTCTCCTGTTTTTCATCCAATTCATTTTGTAACTGTACCAGATATTGTGAATAAGCCAATACCATTCCTATGGATAGAATCATAATTCCTATCAGCAAGCCTGACAATGCAGGTGGAAATCGTTTTATGGGTTTATCGGAGTGACTCAAGTACCCGGCTAATACTAAATAATAAACAGGATTGTTAATTTATCGGCTACTTATACCTAAACTGTAGAACCAATTTTTCTGATGCAATTGAAAACATGAGCGTTATAATCAATTGTTGCGCATCAACTAACACGGAATTGAAAATCATAATTCCAGTATCATATTTTTACTAATTATACTGTTTTGTGATTTCTTAATTAATAGCTCTGAATAACTTTTACAGAATTTGCAATACTACATTACTGATTTTGTACCTCTGAACTATTCCATTCCATATCTTCAAGTTTACTTAACACAAAACTCTCGTCGTCAATGCCAGCACCGGATATCTCCGTAGTAATTGCAAAAAAACTCAATATTTCAGCTAAACAGATTAGTACTGTTTCATCATTTTTGGATGAAGGAGCTACTATTCCCTTTTTAGCTCGCTATAGAAAAGAAGCAACAGGTGGACTTGATGAAGAGCAACTTCGAAATATCAGAGATTCTCTGGAGTTAATTCGGGCGCTTGAAGCAAGAAAAGAGACCGTTTTAAAGTCTATTAAAGAACAAGGCAAATTAACCGACGAGCTTAAAGCAAAAATTTTAGCCTGTGATGATCTTACCGTTTTGGAAGATTTATATCTGCCCTACAAACAAAAGAGAAAAACCAGAGGTGATAAAGCGAAGGAGAAAGGTTTAGAACCACTAGCCGAGCTAATTTGGAAGCAGGAAACAACGAAAGGCAATCCTGTCGATTTTGCTAAGCAGTATGTCAACAAAGAAGCTGAATTGAATTCCGTTGAAGAAGTTTGGTCTGGCGCCATCGATATCGTCGCAGAGTGGATCAATGAATCGCTTGAGGTTCGAGAAAAATTGAGAGATATCTTTTCAAATCATGCAAACATAACATCAAAGAAAACCTCGAAGGTAAAAGAGCGGACTAATTTTGAAGACTATTACGATTTCAACTTTAAAGCTGCCAAACTAAAACCTTACCAAATTCTTGCATTAAATCGAGGCGAAAGAGAGAAGATATTAACGGTAAAAGTTGATGTTTGGGAAGATCGAACGCTAGAAACTATCGATGATTTGGTTATAAAAAACGAGGATTCAATTTTTATAGGTGAGTTGCAGGATGCGGTTGAAGAATCGTTCAAGAGATTATTATTTCCATCTTTAGAACGTGAATTAAGAAATAATTTAACGGAAAAAGCGGATCAACATGCTATAGAAACCTTTGCCACGAATCTCAGCAATTTGTTGATGCAACCGCCACTTCAACATAAAGTGATTATGGGAATTGACCCTGCGTTCCGAACAGGATGTAAAGTGGCTGTAGTGGATGAAACCGGCAAATATTTTGAAGGAACCACAATCTATCCAACTCCACCACAAAAGAAAGTTGCTGAAGCAGAGGCAGTAATTGATAGCCTCATTAAAAAATACAAGGTTAATCTCATTGCGATTGGAAACGGAACGGCAAGCCGGGAAACAGAACAATTTATCGCCGATTACATCCAAAAAAGGCCGAAAAATGATGCTGAGTCCGAGCTTAGTTATCTGATTGTGAACGAGGCAGGTGCTTCAGTGTATTCTGCATCAAAAATCGCTCGAGAAGAATTCCCGGAATTAGATGCTGCTCAACGAGGAAATATCTCAATTGCCCGCAGAGTTCTGGATCCACTTGCAGAATTAGTGAAAATAGATCCAAAATCGATTGGAGTTGGATTGTATCAACATGATGTTAATCAAACACAACTGACCTCCAAACTGGATGATGTTGTCGAAAGTTGTGTGAATGAGGTTGGTGTAAATTTAAACACGGCCAGTGCTCCACTTTTGTCACATATTTCGGGATTGAGCAAAAAAGTATCTGAGAACATTGTTAGTCACCGAGAAACGAATGGCGTGTTTAATTCTCGAAACGAAATAAAAGAAATTGCAGGAGTGGGCGATTTCCGCTTTCAACAGGCAGCAGGATTTTTAAGAATCCCGGAAGCTTCTAATCCACTCGATAACACTGCAATTCATCCTGAGAGTTACGAGGCTACTGAACGACTTTGCAATCTCTTTGGAATTAATCTCGAATCAGTTTCTATCAATAAGTCTGAAGTCGCAAAGAAATTATCTAATGTTCAGCTTGAGCAAACTGCCCAACAACTTGGAATTGGGACCCCAACATTAGAACTCATCATAGAAAACCTGCAGAAACCGGGTCGTGACCCAAGAGAAGATCTCCAAAAACCTTTACTTCGGACCGATGTAATGGATATGAGTGATTTGAAAGAAGGCCAAAAACTTGAAGGGACTGTTCGAAACGTGGTAGATTTCGGTGCTTTTGTTGATCTTGGAGTAAAACAGGATGGATTACTTCACATTTCAAGTATGTCTCTTTCAGGTAGGAAAGTTGAGAATCCTCATGATGTTATAGGTGTTGGTGATATCATAACTGTAGAAGTCATAAAATTGGATTTAGAGCGAGGGAGAATCGGTTTAAAACTAGTTTGATTTTGCCCAACTCCTCGTAGGATACTTAAACTCTTCATATTATTAACCTACTTTCAAATGTCACTTCTAATGAACTGAAAGTTAGGTGACTATGAATAAGAAGAATATATACAGTGTATTTTTAGTACTCAGTGTAGTCTGGCTTATCATGGGATTAATTATTTATCCTGATTCCGCGATATGGCCCCTTGGTTTCATCTTTCTAATCATTGGTTTTATTGGAAAATATTCCCGAAAATAAGACGGCATAATTAGCTATGGAATACAATTCAATCGTTTTTTGTTAGATGTGAAAATCAAACTAACAAGACTATGGATACCATTATCAGGGGTTGTAATTCAGCCTGGCCGGAACTGAATTATCAAAACTGGAAGAACACACTAAAAACCATCCACCTTTGGACACAAATCATTGGCAAAGTGCGACTAAAAGCGATGCCATGGCAAAATCACTCCTGGCATACAACGCTATTAGTGAGTTCGAGAGGATTTACTACCGGTTCCATGCCCTATCAAAATGGCATCTTCGAGATAGAACTAGATTTCGAACATCATGAATTAATCGTACGAACAACGTTTAATAATGACCGAAAAGTAAACCTATCTAACTTAACGGTTTCCACCTTCTATTCGACACTCTTTGATGTTTTGAAAGAGCTAAATATCCATGTGGATATTTATGCACGACCAAATGAGCTGGAAGACAACACTCCTTTTATTGAAAATACCTTCGGCGAATACGATGAACAAGCAGCTCTTAACTTCTGGCAATCAGCGGTTAGTATTCACAATGTGTTTTTAAAATTTCGATCTGATTTTATTGGTAAGTGCAGTCCGGTTCATTTATTCTGGGGTGCATTTGATATTGCAGTAACAAGATTTTCTGGAAGGGAAGCTCCGTTGCATCCCGGTGGAATGCCAAATATGCCCTTGGATGTAATGCAGGAAGCCTATTCACAAGAAGTAAGTTCTGCAGGTTTCTGGCCGGGTAGTGATGATTTTCCAGAGCCTATTTTCTATTCATATTGCTATCCAAATCCAGAAGGATTTTCAGATTTTAAGGTTAAACCTGAAGCAACATTCTGGAGTAATGATCTAGGCGAATTTATCCTTAAGTATGAAGATGTTCGATTGTCGAATGATCCGGAAAAAACACTGATGGATTTTCTTCAAACAACCTACCAAGCAGCAGCTATTTCAGGGAAATGGGATCGGGAGAGATTAGAAGTTTAATTCACTACTCTTCAATCTCTTCTAAATAATCCATTATATCATATTGTCTGACTCTTACTTCCTTTAACCATACAGAATCAACTAGGAAGTCTTTCAACTCAAATTCTTCATTTCCGATGTGGTCTAATCGAGCCACATATTGAAAGTTGTAGGTAATTTCAGGGTTTGATTTAAGCTGAGTTTGAAGAATTGGATTAACTACATAGGCGATGTTCTCAAAGCTTTTGCAGCTAGAGTATTGAGCAACAGGATTTAATTCATCATTCAAAACTAGACTATCAGGCATGATGCGATAAACCTCATTAAAGCTCCTTTCCAATGCTTCAATGCAAAGATTATCTTCGCTTGGTTGATAAAAATTCCCTTCAGAAGTGAGGCTGATAAAGATCATTGCAGCAATAAAAAAAATGACAAGTGCACCAAAGCACCCTATTACATTATTTTTAAGTTCTTCCGACTTTTTTGGTCGCTCTTCTTCCATTTTTGATTTTTTAACCGGTGCAGAATGTACAATGACTTTAGCCCATAAAAAAACCCCAACCAAGAATCTTGATTGGGGTTCCAAAGTGGGACCGGGCGGAATTGAACCGCCGACACACGGATTTTCAGTCCGTTGCTCTACCAACTGAGCTACAGTCCCGTTTTGAGGACGCCAAAAATACCGTCTTTCCTATCCAGATACAATAAAAGATTTAACTTTCTGCAACTCCATTCAGATGAATATCCTTCAAACGCATCTGTAAGGTTCTTCGACCATTCCAATGATTTTCCTCCAACACATAAGCAATGTTGAACGCCTGGCCGTTTCTAACATCAGGTAAATACTCATGCATATTGAAACCGATTGCATCAAAGATACCTGAGTCACCTTGTTTCAGTCGCATTTTTAAATGCCCGTTTCCAACAACCGTTGGAATACCTACCACCTGGACATCTTTACTTACAAAAATAGGACGCAAATTAGACGGACCAAAGGGCTTAAACTGGGCCAATAATTTCCAGAATTTCATGTCGATATCTTTAAGATCAAGAACTGCATCAACTAATAGCTCAGGTTCAAACGCATCTCGTGACAGTCCATTAAAAGCGATTTGATTCATTCTTCGCCTGAATTCTGTCAGATTCTTTTCGTCTAAGGTTAATCCGGCGGCGAATTCGTGACCTCCAAATTGATCAAGCAGATCATCACATTCTTTCATTGCATCGTAAATATTGAATCCACGAATGCTACGAGCTGACCCTTTGAGTTTTCCGTCTACATTACTCAGCATAATTGCCGGTCGATGGAACATATCAACCAGACGAGATGCAACGATTCCGATAACTCCTAAATGCCAGTCAGGTTTGTATAAGACAAAAGTCGAAACATCATCGATATCCAGTTCTTCATCAATTTGAGCGAGTGCTTCTTCCATCGTTTTGGTGTCTTTGTCTCGACGACGAAGATTAATGGATTCAAGCTCGGTTGATAGCGATTTTGCTTCATTATAGGTATCAGCAATCATCAATTTTACTGCAGTTGAGGCATCACCCATTCTACCGGCTGCATTGATTCGTGGACCAATTGAAAAGACGATTTTTGATGTCGAAATATCCTCAACCGGCATCTTAATTAGTTCCATCAGTGTTTTGATGCCAACTCTTGGATTGTTTTGAAGCATTTGCAATCCGGCACGCATCAATATCCGGTTTTCACTAATGATGGGTACAATATCAGAAGCAATTGAAATCGCAATCAAATCGAGGAATTTATACGCTATAGAATCCGGAAGTCCGAGCTTCTTAAGCGTTCCCTGAATCAACTTAAAGCCAACTCCTGCACCAGATAATCCATCAAATGGATAGGTACAATCGGGTCTTTTTGGGTCCAAAACTGCAACTGCTTCAGGAATGGTATCACCAACCGTGTGATGATCACAAATAATGAGCTCCATTCCTTTTGCTTTAATCTCCTGAGCTTCCTGAATGGCTGTAATCCCACAATCAACAGAAACAATCAGGCTGGCGTTAATACTTTCGGCATATTGAATCCCTTCCGGATTAATTCCATACCCTTCTTTGAATCGATGCGGGATATAGTAATCTGCATCAACGCCAAATTCTTGCAAAAAGGTGAATAACGTAGCTGTGGCTGTAGTACCATCTACATCATAGTCGCCATACACCAATACTTTTTCGCTCTTACGTATTGCCAACGCTAATCGCTCGGCTCCCTCTTCCATATCTTGCATGAGAAAGGGGTCGAACAGGAGATCTATCGTAGGTCTGAAAAAAGATTTTGCATCATCATATGTTTTTATGCCACGGTTAGCCAGTAAATTGGCTATGATATCCGGAACTCCGAGTGCCTGCTTTATTTCGGACACACGTTCCTTCTGTTCCGGCTGCGCATACACCCAGCGGAATGACATAGTTTACTTTTCCTTTATTTTTACTTTTATACATAAGAGGCGAGTCGGCTATCAAACCGCGACACCAAACCGAAATCCAACGTTTCGGTTAACTCAATACTTTAAAATACACTTTTGAAGATAACTTTCAGCAAGCACTTTAACGTTTCCGTTATTTAAAAAGTACATGTATTTACACCGCTGATTTTCCGCTAATCATTATCTTTCGTCTTCTTGAACATTGCTTGGCTGATATAACTTTTAACTAGGTTTTCTGAGCTAAAAGCGAGATTTTTGGAAGCGGTTCCAATCAATAAAAATATTAAGTAAACATGATTGAATCTCCATCTGCAGAAAAAGAGATAATGAAACAAGAAGAAACTGAATTGAGCATTTTTAACGCCCTAGAGAGCATGGGACATGAACAAGTTGTTGTTTGCTCAAATCCTGATACCGGCTTAAAAGCGATCATAGCGATTCACAACACAACTTTAGGTCCAGCATTAGGTGGAACCCGAATGTGGATGTATAAGAATGATCAGGAAGCACTTAAAGATGTGTTACGTTTATCTCGCGGAATGACATACAAAGCTGCAATCTCCGGTTTAAATCTTGGTGGTGGAAAAGCTGTAATCATAGGAGATCCGCATACAGATAAGACAGAAGCATTATTCCGTTCTTTTGGTCGTTTTGTGGATTCATTAGGTGGCAGATATATCACTGCAGAAGATGTTGGGATGACGGTCCAAAATATGGAGTGGATATTCTCGGAAACTAAATTTGTAACAGGAATTCCTGAAACTTTGGGTGGAAGCGGAAATCCATCACCTGTTACAGCTTTCGGTGTTTACATGGGAGCAAAAGCTGCTGCTCAAAAAGCATATGGTTCTGATTCTCTTTCAGGAAAGAAAATTGCTGTTCAGGGAGCCGGAAATGTAGCTTCCTATTTTGCTGAGCATTGTGCCAAAGAAGGTGCAAAAGTATTTGTTTCAGACATCTATACTACAAAAGCTGAAGCATTGGCAAAAAAAATTGGAGCCGAATTGGTAGAGCCGGATTCAATTTATGGCCTTGACGTTGATATTTTTGCGCCATGTGCACTTGGTGGAGTTGTTAATGATGACACTATGGATCAGTTTAAATGTGATATCATTGCCGGTGGTGCAAATAATATTTTAGATGTTGAAGATGTTCACGGTCAAATGCTTCTTGATCGTGGAATCATTTACGCACCTGATTATGTGATAAATGCAGGTGGAATCATCAATATTTCAAGTGAATTAGAAGGTTACAACCGCCAACAAGCGCTCAACCAAACAGAGAAAATTTACGATACTACTTTGAGTGTTCTCAATTATTCTGAAGAGCATAAAATTCCTACTCATAAGGCATCAAACGAGCTCGCTGAAAAGAGAATTGCTGAAGTTGGAAAACTGAGAAGTATGTATACTTCAACCAGTAAAATCTCTGGTCGACTAGGAGAGATGTATCGTCTCGACAATAGATAAAAGAATCTGATAAATCCTTATCTTTAAATCCCATTCGGAAGCACTGAATGGGATTTTTTATGCTTAGAGGTTTCATCCATGAATATTGAAGAATTTCAATTTAAAGACAGAATAATCAAGGGAATTACGGCCGATGGTAACTTTAAAATCTCAGTAGTTAAAACTACAGAAACAGTTAAAGAGGCTGCTCAAAGACACGAATTATCACTTCTGGCAAAAGTGATTTTAGGAAAAGCCATGACAGCGACAATGCTACTTGCATCTGAACTCAAGAAAGAAGAGCGAGTTCAACTTCGTATGGATGGTAATGGCCCGCTTGGAGGTGTGATTGCAGAAGCTAATAGTTTGGGTGAAGTTCGAGGATACGTAGTAAATCCAAAAGCAGAACTAGACTATTCCAAACCCGGAGTTTCTTTAGGTGATGGTATTGGTGTAGGAGTGCTTTCATTTACAAAAATTCTATACAATGAGGCTGAACCTAGAACAAGTGCAATTGAAATTGTAACCGGTGATGTCACCGCTGATGTTGCACACTATTTGGTTCAATCAGAACAAGTTCCTTCCGCCGTTTTATTGGATGTTGGTATTGATGATAATGGAAACCTAACTCAAGCTGGTGGGTTGTTATTGCAAAGACTACCGGATGCGCCCGAAGGCCAAATTGATATGCTCCAGGAACGCCTTGGTTCTTTTCCACCAATTGATCAACTACTATCTGATGGTCAATACATTGATTCAATTATGGAAAAAGCAATTTCTCCAATTAAGGTTAAAGAGTTAAGTCGCCAACCTGTTGATTTCTTTTGTCGTTGTTCTCGTGAACGTTTTCTGGATGCACTATCTATGCTAACCTTAAACGATCTAAAAGACCTTGAGGGAGAATCACAGGAAATTGTTTGCCATTACTGTAACAACAAAGAAGAAATCTCGAAAGAAGAAATCGCTAAATTAATAAGCGAGGCACAGGCAAAACTTAACTAATAGATTCGGGCAAACATCATGGGGAAGCTAACAAACGACGAGATTAAAGAAATAATCAAGAGAGCTTCCATTCTTCAAAAATTCCATGAACAATCTCTAAGCCTGAATCAAGAACTCTCCAAAAACCAGGAAGACCCGGTTTTTGAAATCGGCGAATCACTAAATATTAAGCGGCATTTCATTCAAGAGGCGCTAATGGAATACGAAGGTATTACCATTGAAGAACCCGTGATGATTGATAACGATAGTGATACTCAAGTTGAAATTCTTGGTTATGCAAATGGCTCTGTTGATGGAAGCACTTTAAATGAGATACGTGCACAATTAGAATATCACTTCAATACAGTCGGCTCATTATCACGAAGAAAAGGCAATATATACTGGAAAGCTAAACCAGCATTCCCTGCAAAGTTGTTAGAAATCACTCGATCTCCCGAACTTGAAATAAGTGAGAAGAATGGCCGAATAAAGTTAACTATGCGCCAAAGTTTGAAAACTGTCAATAAACTTTATTTACCTCCATTGGCATTTACGCTTGGTGGGTTTATGATGATTGCTGCTTTAATTTTTGATAGTGTACCAGGAAATGAAACCGCACCAATGCTGATAGTTGGTAGTATGTTAATTGCAGGTAGTTATGGTTTTTCAAGATTTGTGAAGTCAATTAAAAGAAGGAAAAAGAAAAAGTTACTCGAGCTTATCGAGACCATTCAACAGGGATTAGAACGAAGATTCAGAGCAGGACGTTATAAGGAGCAAGAGAAACCAAAAATTGATCTTGAAGATTTTCAGGATTTGGATGATTTGAGTGATATACAGATAGATCAAGACGTCCGCATTAAACATTAGGTAATGCCTTATGGCAAAAAAAGTAGTGATAATTGGGGGTGGATTTGGCGGCATGAACGTGGCTAAATCTTTGACGAACACTGCCTATGAAATCACAATCATTGATAAGTCCAATCATCACCTTTTTCAACCACTATTGTATCAAGTAGCGACAGCTGCACTTTCTCCAGGTGATATTGCCGTTCCAATTCGATCGGTTTTTTCCAGACAAAAGAACGTAAAAGTAATATTAGGTGAAGTTGTAACTGTTAGCAAAGAAGATCAGGTTGTTCAACTTGCTGAAGGTGATTTAATTCCATTCGATTATTTGGTAATTGCCACTGGCGCTCAATACAATTATTTCGGAAACGATGATTGGGAGCCAATTGCTCCCGGACTTAAGTCCTTGGATGATGCACTCCGAATTCGGGAGCGAATTCTTTTATCACTTGAAAAAGCAGAGAAAATACCTGAGCTGGATGATAGAAAGCCTTATTTAACCTTTGTTGTGATTGGCGGGGGTCCGACCGGTGTTGAGATGGCAGGATCAATTGCAGAGATTGCGAAGCGTAATATGATGCGAGAGTATCGAAACTTCCATAAGAATGAGACTACTGTGTATTTGGTCGAAGCTGCCGGTGGGGTACTCAATGGTTACACAGAAAGTTTATCTCAGAATGCTCTTGATACCTTAACGAAAATGGGCGTACAGATAATTCTGAACTCTCCGGTTGAAAAAATCACTGAAAAGGGTGTTCAACTCAAGAATCACTTTATCGAAACCCCAAATGTGATGTGGGCTGCCGGAGTTTCCGGTACTTCTCTCACAGATTCTTTAGAAGATGAGAAAGACCGAATTGGGCGAGTTAAGGTAAATCCTGACCTGTCAATTCCAAATCATCCAAATATTTTTGTAATTGGTGATGCTGCCCATGCTTTGGATAAAGAAGGCAAACCGCTTATAGGCGTTGCACCTGTTGCCATGCAACAAGGCCGATTCTTAGGCAAACTTCTAAAAAATGAATTCCGAAATAAACCCAGGGAATCTTTCAAATACACGGATAAAGGAACCATGGCAACCATTGGTCGGGCAAAAGCCGTTGCTGACATTAATGGTTTAAAATTCACTGGTTTGATTGCCTGGCTGATCTGGGGTGTGATTCACATCTTCTTTTTAATCGGTTTCCGAAATCGCTTTAGAGTATTTGCAGAGTGGATATGGCATTATATCACTTTTAAACGTGGTGTTCGATTGATCTCTAAGCCGGAAATGAAGGAGTAAAATCTAAATCGAAAAACTTGTCCCGCAACCGCAGTTATCCACCGCATTTGGGTTATCGAAAGTAAAACCTCTGGCATCCAACCCATCTGGGTAATCAATTTGAATGCCTTCTAAATACATCAGATGTTTTTCGTCGACGATGAGTTCAACCCCAAAGTTCTCGAATACAATGTCTTCTTCTGTTCTATGATCTAAACCAAGCTTATAGCTTAAACCGGAACATCCACCGCCTTCTACCGCTACTCGTAAAAACAAGTTCTTATGGTCTTCACTATCATCTTTGATTTTCAATACCTGCTTAGCAGCTCTTTCTGTTAGTGTAACCGGCTCACCTGTTAGCTCTTGAATAGTCTCTTCAGCAGACTCGGTAGACTCTTCATCTATAAAGTCATCCAGTAGGGAAGCAATTACATCGTCTAAATTTTCTTCTTGATTCATTTCTTCAAAATATTTCTGTGTACTTAAAGATCCTGAAACAAGTTCAGGATGACACTACCAAAAGTCCCCTCTTGAGAGGGGATTTAGGGGTGTGTCAAATTAAACACTTTTCTTGGATAAAGTATAATGTGCAACACCATCTCTCTCAAACAAATCTAACACTCCTACACTAACCAGGTTCACAAGAATCTTAGCTGCTGAATAGGTGGTCATGTTTATGATTGTACTGAATCTATCAACTGTAATTTCACTGTATTCGTTGAGGTAACGAAATAATAACCTTTCATTTTCTCCAAATTCGAAGGTAATTCCTTCTTCAGCATAACCTTTTTTCAAAACTTCAATCATATCTTCTGAAGCAAGCTGGCTTTCATCATTTTGTCGAACAAACACTTTACGTTGCTTTTTCCCCTTAACATAAACCGGTTTTGTTTCAGCCTCAGGTACTTCAACAATGATCACGTCTTTGTTTCCAATATTCAACAGTTCCATATGGATTTCTGCTCTAGGAACACAAAGATCGGCAGCCTGATTCAGCCAAAATTCTTCTTCCATATAGCTTTCTGTTCCGATAAGCTCTCCGTTGTCTGCAACACCAATTAAAATGGTTCCGCCATTTGCATTAGCAAAAGCAGAAATCTCTCTAGCTATTTTTTCAGGTGACGCAACCTTGTGCTTGAATTCCAAAAATGAACTTTCTCCGGTAGCAATCAGGTTTTTTAAATCCTGCCTGCTCATTTCGCTTATAGGCATATTCCCTGTGTGCTGCAGGTAAAAATTCATTTCATCCATTTTTACGGCCCTCTATCACTTATTAGATGATAATTTCGTCTTTTGGATCTCTAGTCATTAATCGCTGTAGCGCGTCTGATGGATCAACACCATCAAATAAAACATGATATACAGCTTCTGTAATTGGCATTTCTACATGATTCTTAACGGACCAATCGTACACAGATTTTGTAGTTTTAATACCTTCAGCCACCATGTTCATACTTTTGATGATATCGTCTAGCTTTTTTCCCTTTCCAATTTGTTCACCAACGTATCTATTTCGGCTATGCTCAGAAGTACAGGTCACAATCAAATCTCCCATTCCGGTTAAACCAGAAAAAGTATCTGTATGAGCTCCCATCATTAAGCCCATTCTTTTCATTTCATGCAAACCACGAGTTATTAAGGCCGCCTTTGCGTTGTCACCAAGGTCGGACCCATCAACAACACCAGCTGCAATTGCCATAATATTTTTTACAGAGCCACCAATCTCAACACCAATCACATCATTGTTCGCGTACACACGGAACATTGGTGTCATAAATGTTTCCTGAATAATACGAGTAGTTCTACTTGAATAAGCAGCCGCAACTACAGTCGTCGGGTGAAGTTTAGCTACTTCTTCAGCATGAGATGGACCATACAATACGCCAATATTGTCTTCATAAGTGATCCCTTCCATTACTTCTACAAGGATCTGCGACATTGTTTTAAATGTGTCGTTTTCAATCCCTTTTGAAACTGTTACCAGAATCTCATCACCACTTAAACACGGTTTTATTCGGGCAGCTATTTCTCGAAGTGTATGAGATGGAGTGGCAAAAAGGATCATATCCTGATTACTTAAACAGTTTTCAAGATCATGAAAAGCTCTAATTGACTTTGGTAATTCGAGATCCGTCAAGTATGCTGAGTTTCTATTATGTGCATTTATAGATTCGACAACTTCAGGTTCTCTCGCCCAAATTTGAACATTATTACCAGCTGTATCTAAAACAGTAGCTAGTGCTGTACCAAAACTACCAGCTCCAACGATAGTCACATTTCTCATACCTGAACCTGCTCGGGTTGTACTTCCAGATCAGTTTTTTTTTTGCTTTCACCTACTTTACTCTCTGTCCCATCGCGAAGTCGTTGAATATTTGAACGATGACGATAGATAATTCCTGTAGCAACTATTAGTGCAAAAACAATGATACTACCGTCTACTTCCAAATCTAATCCATATCGCATAACCAATAGATTAATTGGATAAAGTAATGTAGCTGTGATGGAAGCTAGTGAAACATATTTTGTAATTAGAATGATCAAACCAAACATTACGAAAGAAATAGCAATAGACACCGGCTCGATACCAAATAACATCCCACATGCAGTTGCAGCTCCTTTCCCACCTTTAAAACGTGCAAAGAGTGGATACATATGACCAATCACAGCAAAAAGACCACAAGAGATTTTTAGAAAAGCTTCGACATCCCAGTTTGGTGGAGATAACGGGCCAGAAAATGGTGGCTCCATAAGTTGAAATGCAAGTAAACTCAACCAGAATGAAGGGACGAAACCCTTCATGAAATCCATTGCAAAAACAGTAATACCGGCAGGAATGCCTAAAACTCTGAATGTATTTGTTGTTCCTGCGTTTCCACTACCGTGCTCACGAACGTCAATACCTTTATACACTTTTCCAACCCATATCGCAGATGGTATTGAGCCCAGCACATAACTGATTAACAGTACGGTTAGCGTAGATAGCATTATCTCTAAATTTTCAACATTTACGTTTAGCAGAGCTTAAACGTGACGTTCAGCATGGTAAGATGAACGTACCAACGGACCACTTTCAACGTGGCCTATTCCTAGTTTTTCTCCAATTTCTTTGTATTCCGCAAACTGGTCAGGATGTACCCATTCCAGAACCGGGTGATGCATTTTTGTAGGCTGCATATATTGCCCAATTGTTAAAACATCCACTTGATGATCAACGCAATCCTGCATTAATTCAATCACTTCTTCTCTTTTTTCACCAAGTCCAACCATAATCCCTGTCTTCGACTTGATGCCAGCTTTTTTAGTTCTTAGAAGTAATTCTAAAGATCTTTCATATCGTGCCTGAGGTCTAACTCGTCGATATTTATTTGGTACAGTTTCCAAATTGTGACTTAATACATTCGGCGGAGTATCAAGAACAATCTGTAGAGTTTCCCAATCCCCTTTGAAATCTGGTATCAATGATTCAATCGTTACTCCTTGAATTGCTTCACGCAGAGCGATGTGAGTGGCCGCAAATATTGGTGCTCCACCATCTTTTCTATCATCTCGATTGATGGATGTTAGAACTACGTGCTTTAATTTCATCTTTGAGGCAGCATCAGCAACACGTCTTGGTTCATCCCAATCTAAATCTGCCGGCGGCCGGCCCGTTTTTACGGCGCAAAATGAACATGATCGAGTACAAACATCACCTAATAACATGAATGTGGCTGTTCCAGCTCCCCAACACTCCCCCATATTTGGGCAACGAGCTTCAGAACAAACGGTATTCAATTTGTGCTCATTAATAGTATCAAGCACTTCCTTGAATTTCTCTCCTGATGGAAGCTTCACGCGTAACCAGTCCGGGCGCCTCTGCTTCGATTTCTTCTCTACAATTTGTAGTTCTTTTATCATTGTATAAAGTTAAACAGTGTCATCCCGAGCTTGTCGAGGGATCTCAAGTTATGCTAAATATCTTTACCATTTGGTAGTTGAGATTCTTCGATTCCGCTATCGCTTCACTCAGAATGACAAAAATTAAGTCAATAAAATTACGAAAAATATTGTTCTAGTTCTCTAGTACTGCCACATGGATTTATTGCCACATCAAAGACTTCTTCAAAGTGATTAACGATTCTTTTCTTTACTTCGTTTTGATCAATTTCTTTTCCTAATTGAGCTTGTAAGCTCGTAACCGCTTTATCAGAGATACCACATGGAACTATATGCCCAAAATAGCTCAAATCAGTATTTACGTTGAAAGCAAAACCATGCATCGTTACCCAGCGCGAAGATCTAATTCCAAGAGCTGCTATTTTTTCTTCCCCGATCCAAACACCAGTTAACCCATCGATTCTGTCTGCCTTTAAACCATAATCAGCGCATACTTTAATAAGAACTTCTTCTAAATAGCGCAGATACTTGTGGATATCTGTGAAGTGACGATCTAAGTCAAAGATTGGATAACCAACAATTTGTCCCGGACCATGATAGGTGATGTCACCACCGCGATCGATTTTTACAAACTCAGCAGATAGTTTTTGAAGCTCCAACATGGATCGTAACATGTTCTCTTCAGCTCCACTTTTACCCAACGTATATACATGAGGATGTTCTACAAAAAGTAAGGCATCTTTTTTACGATCACCTTCAAACTCACCTTTTGATTCAGCTCGTTTCTCTTCAATCAGCTTTTCCTGAACGGTCCTTTGCAAGTCCCAAACTGATTGGTAAGAATCGTGTTCTAAATCGTAAAGATTGATGGTTTTTTGGTTCATACTTTATTGTCTTCCTGAGGCTATTGCCGAAGGATCGTCAATTCTTCTCACGACCGCTGTCGGGATCAGAATGACTTTCTTATCTATTTCATCCTTTCTAAGACAAAAATGGCTCCCAAATGGGAGCCAAATAAATAGTCGTCATGCTGAGCCATGTGCTGAACTTGATTCAGTATTGATTCAGCATCTGTAGCCATCACAGATCCCGGATCAAGTCCGGGATGACTACAACTGTGTATTACTTCTTAACAGGAGTTCCTAAGTGAACACCTTCGTTATAAGCTTCAGCAACAGCTTCCATTACCGCCTCTGATAGAGTTGGGTGTGGGTGAACTGCACTGATAATTTCATGTCCGGTTGTTTCAAGATCACGAGCAACAACTGCTTCAGCAATCATTTCAGTTACACCAAATCCGATCATGTGACATCCTAACCATTCGCCATATTTAGCATCGAATACCACTTTCACGAAACCTTCTTCGTGACCTAGCGCCGTAGCTTTTCCACTTGCTGAAAGAGGGAATTTCCCAACTTTCACATCATAGCCAGCCTCTTTAGCTGCCTCTTCAGTCAATCCAACCGAAGCAACCTGTGGCTCACAATAAGTACAACCTGGAATGTTCTCATAATTCACCGGCTTTGGATTATGACCAGCTAATTGTTCAGCTAATACCGTTGCTTCATGTGAGGCTTTATGTGCCAACCACGGGGCTCCAATGATATCACCAATTGCATAAATACCTTCAACTCCTGTAGAGTACGTTGACGTATCAACTACTATGGCTCCACGCTCAATTTTTACTCCGATATCTTCCAGGCCAATTCCTTCAACGTTTCCGGTTACACCAACTGCAGATAGAACTACATCGGCATCAATCTTTTCTTCGCCTTTTTTGGTCTTTACAGTTACTTCAACACCTTTTCCTTTTTTCTCAACTTTCTCAACGGTGCTTTCTGTAAGAATAGTCATTCCTTTTTTCTTGTAAACCTTACCAAGCTCACGTCCAACGTCTTTGTCTTCGATTGGAACTAGTGTTTTCTGTAGCTCAACAAGCACTACTTCTGTTCCTAGCGTGTTGTAGAAGTAAGCAAACTCAACACCAATTGCACCGGCACCAACAATTACCATTTTCTTTGGCTGCTTCTCCATGGTCATCGCCTTTTCTGAGTCGATGATCATTTCACCATCAATTTTCAGACTTGGTAATTCCCGTGGACGAGCACCAGTGGCAATAATAAAGTACTTCGCTTTGATGCTTTCCTTCTCTTTTCCATTCTCATCATTTACAGCTAATTCTGTTTTAGACTTGAATGAACCTGCACCCATGAAAACGTCGATTTTGTTGGCTTTCATCAAGAACTGAACACCTTTGCTCATCTTGTTAGCTACGCCACGACTTCTTTTCAAGATACCATCGAAATCCGGCTTAACATCGCCAACAGAGATTCCATAATCTCCGGCATGCTGAATAGATTCTAATACCTCTGCTGATCTCAACAATGCTTTTGTTGGGATACAGCCAATATTCAAACAAACACCACCTAAATGTCTCTTCTCAACGATTGCTGTTTTAAAACCCAATTGTGACGCTCGGATCGCTGCAACATAACCGCCCGGACCGGAACCAATCACACATACATCAAATTCTTTAGCCATGATTTCTTTTTGATAATAGTTTTTATTGAATGCCTTCCTTCTAAATCAGAAACAGGAAACTCTTGGATTTTGAAGGCGCGTTAAGGTACGAGTTTTGTAGATGAAGTTCGAGTGTTTGGAATGAGGAAACATTTGTTATAAAACGACACTAGATGTTAAACTAAAAGTAAAGATTTGATGTTGTCGAGTACTTAAAATTTACTATCATCAGCCCGTAATTTTTCGAAATTAATTTGAATACGTTGACTAAAAAACTCATCCTACCAATAATAATCTTAGGTATTTGGAGCACTAGTTGCATAGAAGGACCAACTGTTAATCAGGATATAAATGTTTCAATACCTGATGGAAAAGCACTTGTAATTATTGAATTCAGGGAGCCCTCGTCACGAGAAGCTGATCGATTAAACCTAACCATGGCTGAATATGAAGAGTACTTACTTTCGATTTATGGGGAAAGTGTTACTGTAAATGTTGAAGGAAGACTCGCCGGTGAATCACAGGCACAGAATTTTGGAATTTTTGAACTTCAACTAATTCATAATAATGTTTCTAGTCAGGATTGCATCCAAAGTAATGGACTAAGACTTCGATTAGAGCCTGGCAGATATGGACTAACAGATATTGAGATAACTGGTAGGCCAATAGGTAGTTTTTGGGTTTACACCGAAGACAATTTGGAAGACTGTAAATTTGAACGAGTAAATATTCCGGACAATATCTAATGGCACGACTTTTCTATTTATTCCTATTTGTTTATTTACTCGTCCCTTTTTGCCTCACAGCTCAAGATTCTAATATTGAAAACCTTAACTGGTCGCCTAATATATATAACCAGGAAAATGGGCCTGATATTTATTTCGATTTATACTGGACACCCTTCACGATGGGGAATCCATATGTTCGTACACAGGTTGGGAGAGAAGGCTTCTTAGTTGAGGGTTATTATTATGATGGCGTTTATTATGATGGTCGAGATCTTTCTGATCAAGGCATAATATTTCCATTTTATAGTGATGGATACATACGTATGTCTGCTGATGCTGTTATTATGAGTGGTACCTACTGTGGTGTTGAATCAATACGCCTTTCATCAAGACGAATTTTTACCGGTGAACCAACTGCCTTTGATCTTGATGGTCTTTCAGATTCTATTAAAGATTGCCTAGACGATTATCGAAGAAACACAGATGGAAGTTGGGAGGAATTTGTCGATTTCTACAACTTTCAGATTTTCGAAGTGTCTTTAAATGCCAGAATTACAATCGAAAACGCAATTCGAGCTAAAGTAAGAGCAGATGAACGCCAAAACGCCAATGAGCAACGAAGAAGAGAGCTTTGGAATATTTATCAAAATGTTTGTAATGCAAATTACGATGAATATGATGATGTAAGGCGAGCACTTTCAAGATTAACAGAGGTTCAGAATAACAAACCAATTCTTCAGTCGTGGCAACGAACTTCAGTAGATCAATGCTATGAAAGGCTACGTAATCTGGCCGAAGATCTATTATTCAATGACGATGATGACGACTCTAATGAAAACTCCATTGATAATCTGTTTAACGCGGCACTATCCAGAGCTCGAAATGCAGAAGCTCGTGGTGATTATTATCAAGCACTACAAGAATACAAAACTGCTTATGGCTTAAAACGGCAGTATTGGTTAGAAGATAGAATCCGCGAAATGGAACAAAAGGCTGATGCTCAAGCTTTTGCAGCAGGAGTTGCAACCTTTATTACGGGTATGAATGAACTGTCTGATCTAGTACCTAGTGAAAGACTCAATGGATCACTGGTTCATTCAGGAGGGTACTCTGAACATAATGCCACTAATACCCCGGGGTTGTCTGAGTTTTCTGCTGCAAGAATGGACATATTTTACTTATTGGTTGACCGATCTTTTTGGCTCGATAAAATGAAAAAAATAGGAATCCATATCGGTGGAAATGTACAATATAGCTCCCAATGGGATGATTATTCAGGTTCGAATAATTCTGGCGGCAGTTATTCAACCAGTCTTGATTTTACAACTATTCAAGTTTTTGCCGGGCTCAGTTTTTTTGGAAGACTTGAAATAGATTACCTATACAATGGTTTCGGAATTGATGGTAATTATAATGCTAGCGAGTTCTCTGATGTGCCAATTGGAGGTAAACTACACTTCGATGGTGGGGCACGTGCTTCTGTTTACTTATTAAATAATCAGGATTTATTTTTGAGGATTTCAGGATGGTACGTTGATGCACAAGAAAATAGTGACTACAAATTCCTTGACCCTGATAATAATGATGATGTTCAAACTACATCTTATGGATACAGGGTTGAGTTTGTCAAAGCTCCCTGGTCATTATCATTTTACAGTCGACAGGATACATACCTCTCAAATACGTCTCTAAACATTGGTTTAAATAGCTGGGGATTAGGAATTGGTTTGGGTTTAGGGTTGAGGTAGTTATTTATAGGCTCAAATTTAGTTTACTAGTTGTTTATTTTCATATATTATTCAATTAAAACAACCACTTAATTGATTTTTGGTAGCATCAACTCTATTCTAATATCAGTTTGATAAGAAATCTTTTTCTGTCCATGTATAAACTTTCAGTATTCGTTTTACTTCTATTCATATTTAACTGTTCAGACTCTGAGAACCTCTACGAAACACTGTCTCATCTTGAACTTGATGAATTGTTTCCTGGCTCCTATAACGACATTGAGCTAACAAAAACCGAAAATCGAATTTGGGTAGATGAAGAAGACACACCGTATTCCGGAGAGCAAAATGTGTTTAAATCTGATACTGATGAATTGGTATACACGCATTTCTACAAAGATGGATTTCTTTTTGAAACACTAATACACAATGTAAATCCACAAGGGACACCTGAAATATCAGCTAAAACTAAATATTTCACCGATTCGGCCGGGAATCTTATAACTCAAACATTTAAAGAGACTGAAACCGACTCATTGATTTTAATTGTACAATTCACAGATTCAGGTACTACAAGAAACAGCAAATACTATCACAGGAATGGAAATCTTTGGTCAGATAAAACAATGCTCTGGCCAGTAAATGAAGATGGTATCAAATATCATGGATTATTTACTGAATTCAACAACGAAGGCAATATCATCAAACAAGAACGTTATGAGAACGGAAGCTTGATAGAAACAATTAAATAAACGTTATTTAGTACCGATCACTTATTTATACACACGTTTGGCTAATGAAATTCTCAATTATCTACTTACTCATACTTTTCCTGATACCAGGAGGTAATCCTGAGATATCAAATGAAGAGGCTCGTTTACAGCAATTAGTTGATCATTTCGATCAAAAGGGAATTGATATTCAACCTTTTTTGGATGATGAACGCTTTGCTTTAGTTGATGACATCACCTCAAAATTTACTCGAGCTGTTGAAATAAAAATTGAGTCCTTTGAGGATTATCAACGTGTAATTAAATATGATCGAAAGAAGGATAAAATCTCCTATTTCTATGCCGAGTATCATCAAGAATTAAAATCTGCCCAAGAAGAGTATGGTATCCCGAAAGAAGTGATCATTGGGATTTTGGCAGTTGAATCTGAATTCGGTCGATTTAAAGGAAGTTATAATCCGTTCAATGCGTATGTTAGCATGTATGTTGAGGAATACCGTACAAAATGGACGTTAGCTCAGCTTGAAGAGCTTATCAAATTTGCAGATAGAAAAGAGCTCGATATGCTTGAGATGAAGTCTTCATATGCAGGAGCCATGAGTTATGCTCAGTTTATTCCCTGGTCGTTAAACCGTTTTTGGGTGGGTTCGGAACTTTATCATATGCCTGATAACATCAATTCAGTAGCGAATTATTTAGCCCACTATAAAAACGTGACTGGTAGTCTCGAGAAATCAGTACTTCGATATAATCCAAGTACCATGTATCAAAAAGCAGTGCTTGCACTTGCAGAAGATGCAGAAGAAATACTATCTGGTCTTGATGGCTAAGCTCCGACTTGGGTTACCAGCTTCCCAAATTGGTATTCTAATTCTGCTTTAACAGTACCATCTTCATTATAAACGATTGCTGTTCCGTGGTACTGATTTAGCTCATTGAAGGGTATTTCTGATTTAATTTCTCCGCTTTCAAAATATTCGGTCTGAATGGAGTTCTCAATATGAATTAGCTTATTACCTTCATTACTGTAAAAGGTGTAGATCCAGTTTTCACCACCAATTAACTCAGACTTTAATTGACCATCTCTGTACCAGCTGCTCATCTTTTCGATTTCACCTTGATTATAGACTCCAAAATCAGATGGCGAACCGTCTTCATAGTATGTAATCAATTCTCGCATATAACCTTCTTCAATTGAATATCTACCACGATATAAACTATGATCGTCTTCGATAGTACCGGAAAAAGGTAGATTGGTTTTTGGATCGAGAAACAACATCTCATATCCTCGTGTATATTCTTTAATGGTTAAAACTTCCGTTGATTTTTCTGCTTCAACCAGGTTCTCATACACCAGAACGATATCGCCAACTACAAATTCTGAATGTGTGTCTTTTGCACAATTCGAGACAACTAATACAACTGCAAGGAATAGGTATTTAATCCGCATCTTTTTTTTGATGGAAAAAACAACATTCCTTGGAACATCACCAACTACATTAAGCAAACGTAACAGTCCTTAAAGGACTTTAATGAAAAGCAGTTTTAACCATCTACCGGTTTGCCATCTTCATAAAGAGTTTCTGTTAATAAAGCCCCTGATTCATCGTAGTATTTCATGATACCATGGTATTTTGAACCCTTCAAAGGCGCTTCAAACTTAAGTTGACCATTCGAGTACCATTGCTTGATTTCTTTTTTCCCGGTTTCAGGATCTTCCACCCAATCATATGATGATTGAGGTGTTCCATCTGGATAAAATGTCAGCCATCTTAATAATTGGCCATTGTGATAAATATTTTCTGCTTTATGATCGATGGAGCCATCATATTCATAGTAGGTACCGAATCTTGGAAGACCATCTATTATTTCTGATGTAGCAGCTTTATTTCCGTTATCGTAATAAGATGTTTGGATTCCATTAAACGGTGTTTCTTCATTTGGCAAATAAAATATTCCATCTCGCTCTTCGAGATTAATATCGAATGTTGTTCTCAGGCCTTTTATGTATACAGCACCCTCGTTTTTTTCTTGGCAACTTCCCGATACCATTATTGCTACTGCAAATACGATAAAAAACCTTAGAATTCTCATATTTCCCCCATATTGTATTTACCTAAATAAAATATCGAAGAGAAATAATGTCAAATTAGAGATTGACTAAATATGCCCAACATTCATTGATCATTGAATGTTTATTATTGTTTATTGCTTAGCCCTGCTTGAACTTGAAAAGGTTTTCAGCACCTACTTTTTCTTCGGCTTGGGTCAACGCATACATCGAATCAAACAAGACAATCGGATGCTCTTCAAGATCTTTGGTCACATGTGTTGAGTAACTGGCCTCGAGTTTAGCAATTACATCATCATCATTTGCCAACCAACGGGCAGTGTAAAACGAAACCGGAGTTATGACTAGTTCTACCCCGTATTCTTCTTTCATACGATGATGAACTACTTCAAACTGAAGCACACCTACAGTACCAAGCAAAAGTTCATTTCCAACTCCGTTTGGGACTTCGAATACATGAACTACGCCTTCTTCAGAAAGTTGCTTTAAACCTTCGCGAAGTTGTTTTCTCTTAAATGGATCTTTAGTGGCTACTTTTTGGAAGTGTTCAGGTGTGAATAATGGGATTACATCAAATCGAACAGGCTGCTTTGCATAAATAGTAGTTCCAATTCTGAAATCACCAGGATTGAAGATAGATACAATATCACCCGGATAGGCTTCTTCCATCAGCTGGCGTTCATCGCCCATCAATGTGTGTGGGGTCGCCATTTTTATTTTCTTACCTGAATGCGAGATCACCACTTGCTGACCACGTTCAAATTTGCCGGATGCAACTCGGATAAAAGCAGCACAGTCACGATGACCCGGATTCATGTTCGCCTGCATTTTGAATATGAACCCTGAAAATGAATCTCCTAAAATTCTCTCTGCACCTTCAACGTGCTCATATTCTTGTGGACTTGGAGCAAGTTGATGGAAATAGTTCAGAAAAACATCCAATCCAAAGTTATTCAATGCTGAACCGAAGAAAACAGGAGTAACCTTACCGGAGTTATACAGCTCCTGATCCATGTTGGGATACATGTCTTCAATCAGCATTAATTCTTCAAGAAAAGCTTCTTTTTCTGCGTCTGATAAATTGCTTTGCTCCAGCGCTTCATCAACTTCAAGGATTTCAGTCACTGCTTTTTTTGCGCCGTGATCTGCTTTCTCGTAAATATGAACTTTCTTATCAAGGACATCATAAATCCCCTGGAATTTCTGACCATAACCCATGGGCCAGCTTGCAGGAAGTGCCTCAATCCCTAGTTTCGCCTCTACGTTACTTAGCACTTCAAGTGGGTCCATACCAGGTCGGTCGCACTTATTTACAAAAGTGATAACCGGGACTTCACGAAGCTTACATACCTCAAATAGTTTTTCTGTTTGTTCCTCCACACCCTTTGCTACATCAATTACCATTAAGCCGGAATCAGCTGCAACTAAGGTTCTAAGTGTATCTTCAGAGAAATCCTTGTGACCCGGTGTATCCAATAAATTGTACTTAATGCCTTCTTTCTCGAATCGCATTACAGAAGACGTCACCGAAATACCGCGTTCCTTTTCAATTGCCATCCAATCTGATGCCGCATGATGTACCGCTTTTCTTGCACGAACAGACCCCGCTTCATGAATTGCTCCACCATATAATAAAAGCTTTTCAGTGAGCGTAGTTTTCCCTGCATCCGGGTGAGAGATTATGGCAAAGGTGCGTCTCTTTTTTGCTTCCTTTAGAATTTCGTTATCAGCGGTTGCCGCTTGTGACATGGAGTGATGAATTTGGGTAATTATAAGCCGTGAAAAATACGAGCTTTTTTGGTTATTCGTGAATTGTAATTAGTTATTCGTTAATGGTTATTCGATTTTAATCCGGTCGATTAACAAATAACGAATAACAAAAAATCCTTGAATATTCGCTCTTTAGTCACTTTTATAATTTTTCTATTACTACTGCCCCTGACAATAAATGCCCAAATAATTGGCGATGAAGCTTTGCGAAAGCTTGAAGAAGGTCGGGTTTCTACAGTTGAAGGGGAATTTATTGTATATCTGGCGGATACTGTTTCACCCGACTTTGCGATAAATCAACTTGAAAGCCTGGGTTACGAATTAGGTTTTACAGACATTCAGCCCTTTACAATTGCGATAATAAATAAACCTGACCAAGTGATTGTTGATGAGTTGACTTCGCAACAGCAAATTCTGGATTTTAACTATCAGCCAGACCCTGTTGATTCTGCTTATTTCAGAGAATTATTGGCCACTCAAAATTTAAGTGCTGATGAATACCAATCGTCTTTAGATAGGATCATCGCCAGCCAAACAATTGAACGATTATATCTTCAGTTCCAATATTTTATGAATGAAGAAGCTGTAATCAAATTCATGACAAATTTTCGATCAGTGGCTTATGAGATTATTTCTGATTTCCCTCGATCTATAAATATCCTTGTTGAGCCGGGCACCGAACAAGAAGTGATGCTGGAGGTGGAAAAACTTCCATTTGTTGATTACACGGCATTGATTGGGATTATTGGGGAGTAGAGTTAAATAGGTCATCCTGAGCCATGTGCTGAACTTGATTCAGTATTGTTTCAGGATCTTTGATATCACTTAAGATGCTGAACTAAATTCAGCATGACTTATCGTGGTTTATCAAAACAACCCCAACTGTTGTTCCTGATTCGCCGGCCATTCGGGGAAGGGCGGAAGTTCAATCAACTCACCTAAAAGTCTATGAAAATGGGCCGCGACAATGTGCTGCGAAATGACATCCGGCGTATGAACAAAGATATATGGATGTTTTCCTCCACGGATCCAATCAGCGACTACAATAGCCCATTCTTTTAGGTATGCTTCGTTATTCAGAATATCGTTACTTCCTACAAAGCGGATCATCGGCCTAGTTCCTTTTAATTGAAACCGAACCGGAGCTTTCGGTTTTTTTCGTTGCGCTGCTTTTATCGTTGGATCATCACTTTGCATAGAATGAAGTTTCCTTGTATCAAAAATGATGCGTTCTATTCCGTAACTCTCCAGCAGACTTTCAAACGCATGTTCTTCTTTTCCCCGATTGAAAAAATCCGGATGACGAACTTCTATACCATAATGAAATATCTTGGGAAGATAACTAAAAAGACTTTCCAGCTTATAAAGCTCATTCGGACTAAATGACTCTGGTAATTGAATCATAAAAGGCCCGAGCTTTGAACGCAGTGATTCAAATCGTGATAGAAAATCATCCACATCCCGATCGATATGAGAAAGTCGGCGAATATGAGTGATTTCTCTTGGTAGTTTAAAACAGAACTTAAAGCCATCTGGAGTTCGATCGCTCCATTTTTGTACCGTTTCTAAAGATGGCGAATTATAAAAGGTGGTATTCCCTTCCACTGTATTAAAGACCGAGGAATACTGACTTAGAAAACCTTCCTGTTTTGTTCCCTTTTTATAAAACAAACCAACCCAATCAGGTACACTCCAACCAGTTAATCCAAGGTGATATTTTGGTGGTTCGTTGATCGTTTTTAGTTATTCGTTAATTGGTATCTCAGCCAGATAAATTTACCCGAATGACTATAAGAAACTCTGTTTAATAAACTAGTTATAAGCGCTATTTACAACATTCGAATAGAGATTAAAAAATAACTATTAGCGAATGCCTACTCCATATTGGTAGTTGGCTTAATATCTCCACGATGACACGTTGTACAATTCACTACAGCATTTCGATCAGAAAGGTCTGCGATTGCAGGAAGCATCTCAGAATTTATCTTTCCTGTCATTCGCCACATTTCTCGAGTTATTTCTTTTTCAAGTTTTTCGTCGCTTCCCCAATCGTCTGGATTATGACAATGTGTACAGGTAACTCCAAGGGAATTTGAAAAACCGAATTCCATAATGGCTGTAATTCTACCAGCAGGAAATTCACCCATCAACTCAAGGTTTTCGAATACCTCTTTAGCTGGCAGATTTTCTCTACCGGCGATAGCTTCTTTTATCGCAGCAATAGCTTCGGCCTGATCGAATTCTGAAGTGTCAGATTGGATGATCTCTTTTTTTGAATATTCAGGAACTGGTTCCGACGTATTGATATATCCTAAACCGAATATAAATGTTAGGATTGTAATGAGAAGGGTTTTCATGATAGTGAGATTAGTGATACCTCAATCTATCAGAATAATCAAACAATGCAATTTTGCACTGCATTGCGTTGCAACGATTTACATTTACTCTTACTTCATTCTTTTACGATCCTCAAGTCTATACATGAATTTAAGACCGCTCCAGTCCTCATTTATCGCACACACTTTTGTATCAACAAGACCGATATGAAGACCAAAATTTCTTACATCCATATCTGTTATCGTCCATTGATAATTTTTGGATGCCTTTTTGATCCATGAAACCCAAATGGCTCCATCAATTTCCATTTTCTGTTTTAGAATTGGCAGCAGATTATTCAGATCTTCTTCGTTTGAACAAAAAAGATGAATCATGGAAAAGCTGTCAGATTCATCTAAATCATAGAATTCTACACCCTCAGGCACCCCTTGCAACCAATCGAGATAGCCATCCGGTTGATTAACCACACAAACTTTTTGAAACGCCTTTATTCCTAGCTTTTTAAAAAGCGGATTACCAGAGTAGCCAGCCATTACTCATACATTTCTGTAAGAGCGAGCAATTCTTTCAAGTCTTCGATTCGCTCCGGCTGTTCAAGACGTTCGTAACTATGGATGAGATTTCGAATACAGCGAATTAGAATCTCCAGATCAGAAGCGATTTTAAAATGATCAGGCTTCGGCTCGATGTTATTCTTTTTTAAGAAGAAATAGCATTGGTCGTAGGAAACTATAGCACCATTATCGTATGGATCAATGAGCACTTCCTCTTTTTCACTCACATAATTAAGCATGAAGTGAATCGGCATATTTATACCGAAAAATGGCATATCTAAACGACGAGCCAAAAACATAACTACCATGCTAAGGGTAATTGGCAGTCCTCTTCTTCTTTTGATCACCTGATCAATGAAGCAATTTGCAGGATTGTGATAATCTTCAGTATCACCCGAAAAATTTAAATCTTCGAAAACAAATTTGATCAGCTGTTTCATCTTTCGGCGCTCATCTAATCGATATCGTATGGTCGGCTCAACCATTTCAGCAAAATGATCTAATTGCTTTTCAAAATCAGAGATTCTTAGTGTTGGGTTTCCAAATCTAGAAAGAGTGAAAACAGCTGTTTCGAGGGTTTTTCTGTTTCGAACTCCCTTTTCTAACAATTCATGAAAATCAGCTTTTAGCGCCGGAAAAGTAAGCTGATGAATAATAGATCGAACTTTAGTCTTTTCTTTTAAATCCTGAGTCTCGATTCTGTATTCATCTAATAATGGAACCGCGTTTTCCCCTAATTCAGTGAACCGATTTTGTACACTCTCTTGAATAAACGGATCGGGATCCTCTAGCAAGGATAGTAATGATTCTATTTCTGATTTACTTGTCATGATATCTCTTCAACCTTCATGAAAATACCGAAACATGAGCACAAATCCTCAATAAATGGTTTTGTTAGTCCCTATATTCAAATAAAAAGATCACAGCTATGAAAATAAATGTCTCTTCAGAAATCGGGCATCTTAACGGAGTAATCGTCCATACACCTGGTCATGAGGTGTCTCTGGTTAACCCGGAAATTGCGGATGAATTGTTATTTGATGACATCATTTTCGAAGATGATGCCCGCACTGAACATTTAGATATGCTGGAAGTTTTCAAAGCAGCCATGAATAAGGATGGTAAAGTAATTGAAATTTCTGATCTATTTCTTGGTACCTTAAAAATTGATGATGCATCACCTTATTTCATTGATCAGTTGGTGCGGGAATTTCATGAGGAGAACCTTCAGGTAATTGAAAAAGAATTATTGGCTTTATCACCTGATGATCTATTGAAATTCGCTGTTCAGGGAGAACTTCATACTTCAAAAGATTTCAATTTACATCCATCACCCAACTTACTTTTTACGCGTGATCTTGCAGCCGTTTGTGGAGATGCAATTTTGATTTCAAGGGCTGCAACTCATGCTCGTTTACGTGAGTCATTGATCATGGAAACGATTGTGAAATACAACCCTCTGTTTGCCGATATAAAGAAGGATGCTATTCGAATTTCAGGCCATCAAAGTATAGAGGGTGGTGACGTTTTGGTTCAATCAGACAAATTAGTTTTAATTGGCATGAGTGAGCGAACTTCATTCACCGGTTTAGTGAAAGCAGCAGATGGGTTGCTTAGTCATAATGTGGAAACAGTGCTTGCCGTTGACATACCAAAACAAAGAGCTAGTATGCATCTTGATACTGTTTTTACTTTTATTTCATCCAATGAATGTGTCGCCTTCCCACCAGCGATTTTGGAACAGCAAGACAATGTGATTGCTCTACAAAAACACGGTGATAAAATTTTAGCTGAGCAACGATCGAATTTACAATCTGCTTTAAGAGAATTTTCTGGTGTGGACTATACCTTTATCAAATGTGGTGGAGAAGACAGAACTAGCCAATATCGAGAGCAGTGGACCGATGGTGCCAATATGTTCGCTCTAGCACCCGGAGTAGCTGTTGGTTACGAGAGAAACACAAAAACTTTTAACACCTTGGTCGATCACGGTTATTCGTTTATGAATCAGTTTGAGTTTGTGGAAGAATATCAAAACAAAGACTTGCCTGTGAACGATGAGACAAGAATTGCTGTAAGCTTTCAGGGCCGTGAATTATGTCGTGGACGAGGAGGCGCACGATGTATGACTATGCCAATTTCGAGAGAACCACTTAATCAATAATTCTTTGGATTTCGACCAACCAAAACAGACAATCGAGTCGTTAAATACAATAGAGAAAAAGCCATTTCGGATCGTTGATTTTCTCCCTCTTTCCGGAAAAAACAAGCCTAATGCAAAAACACTGTTTAAGCACAGTCTACTTTTTGTAATCACCTTTATCTCGGTTTCTGTAGTTAGTGTTTTTCTTGTTGGTAAAGACATGCAGACTACAACGCTTTGGGGAATACTATTGCCATACCCAAGCCAAGCTGATTTGATGCGTGGTGCTCTTTTCGCAACACTTTTGCTTTCATTTCTAACCGCACATGAATTCGGGCATTACTTTGCCGCGGTATATCATAAAATCTCCGTTTCCTTACCATATTTCATTCCTATTCCACTAGGAATAGGTACACTCGGAGCAGTCATCCGCATTCGTGAGCAAATTCATGAAACAAATAAAATGTTTGATGTTGGAGCAGCTGGGCCTATTGCCGGCTTTATTGTATCCATTATTATTTTATTAATTGGTTTTATTACAGTACCGGGGGTTGAGTTTTTAAATGAGTTTGGTGATCACAGTTATGTAATTCAGTATTACAAAGATTTTGGGGTGTACCCGGATGGACCAAGGCTTTTACCTGGGCAAATTGCCTTTTTCTTTGGTGAAACCTTCCTGTACAATGGTATTGCATCATTCTTCCCCGAAGCCCCCCCGCTTTGGGAAATCTATCATTATCCATTTTTGTTAGCAGGATGGTTTGGGCTATTCTTTACTGCTTTAAACTTAATGCCTGTTGGTCAGCTGGATGGCGGGCACATTCTTTACACTTTAATCGGATATAAGAGACATAGAATTGTAGCCCGACTCTTTTTCATTCTGATTACAATTTTCGCAAGTTTTGAAGCTATTCCAATCCTCAATGGATTTATAGGTAGATTTGAGAATGATCTGATGCTTTTATCCTGGACTATTTGGATCGGGTTTTTATTCTTGATGTTCCAAAGATCATTCCGCCGTGATCCAATTTGGGTACCTGCTGGACTTGCATCATCAGTGATTATTTCTGTCGGTTACACTTATTTCTTTGCACAAGACGATGGAACAGAATCTTCACTCATTTGGCTATTCTGGATTTTCTTCATCACATTTTTTGTTCGAGTTGAACATCCACCTGTAATTGTCGAACGAGAATTAACCCCAACCAGAAAAGTGCTAGGATGGCTAAGTATGCTTATCTTCGTGCTTTGTATCAGTTTTAATCCATTATCCTTCAGATAAACAACTCCATGAAAAAACTATTCATTTTAAGCCTGCTTTTTGGATTTACCGCTTGTTCTTCGAATCAAAATGCCGAACAAAATACGACTCAACAAGGAGCAGAAACCTTAACTGATCAAATCAACGCTTTGATTGATGCTGATCAGTATGTTGAAGCATTAACTCTACTAGAAGACAAAGAAGATTCTGAGGAGATACTTCAACTTCGTGAAAAGACTTATTTAAATTATGGTCTCTTCCTAGAGTATCGCGATTCAAACGTCACAAATATGCGTGATAAGATGAATGGAGCTCTCCGTCAGTATATCGAAGTATTAAGAATCAACCCTGATAATGAGAAAGCTATCACTGAGGTTGAGCAGATTTTAGGTATTTATTCCACTTTTCCAGATCGATCTCCAGATCCGGATGTGATGGAAGCATTGGAAGAATTAGGATTTTAAAAATACGACGACCGACTAACGACGAATGACCAGTAGTTTTTCTCATCGTCGTTAACCGTTCGTCATTAGTCGTTCAATGAACATTCAAAACCGCAAAGCATTTCATGATTATTCCATTGAAGAAACCTTCGATGCGGGATTGGTGCTTCAAGGAACCGAGGTTAAATCATTACGTCAGGGTAAAGCAAGCTTTACCGATGCCTTTGCATTTATAAAAGACGGCGAGGTCTGGCTGCGTGATTTTTATATCAAGCCATTTGAACACGGTTCTTATTACAATCACGATCCTCGTCGAGATCGAAAACTATTACTCAGCAAAAAAGAAATTCGTGAACTGGATCGTGCGGTACTACAAAAGGGGAACACCATTATCCCTCTAAAAGTCTTCTTCAAGAACGGTTTCGCGAAGGTTCAGATTGGTTTGGCGAAAGGGAAAAAGAGATTTGATAAAAGAGAGAGCATCAAAGATAAAGACACTAAAAGAGATATGGATCGTGCTTTAAAAAGCGGGAAGATTCGGATATAAGACCTATTTATTTGTATCACTTTCAAGATTCACCTTTAGTTTTTCCAAACGAATAATATTTCTTCTATAGAAGATTCTGTAGTAGGCATACAATAGAAGCTCAACTACTAAGCCCATCAAAATTGAAAAGAAAATATTCCCATCTGCTAAGAATTGATTTGCTTGCACGAAAAAGAAAATTGCACCGATCATTATTATCGAGCTAAATACTAAAAATTGAATTGAAAACGCTCTTAGTGTTTCTATCACATTCGTTAAAAATAAATGCGTGCTATCCGTATGAACAATTCTTTTCATTTTTAAGAACCCATGCACACTTAAACCCAATCCACCAAGTGAAATAAATACTACAAATAGTTTTGTTACCAGCTGTAAAGGCATAAACATGGCGATTAAAAAAACTATGACTCCAAGTGATATCTCTGTAATGATTGTCTTTTTAAAAACACTCAGATGAGACATCGTTTGTTGACGATAATTAACCTGCTCAGGAACCGATACGGATTCCGGAATCTCAGCCTGCTCCCAAAGTTCATGTAGTTGATCTTCAGTCATTGGTAATAATTTTTTTAAGTTTCTTCTTAATTCGGTTAATCCGCACCCCAATATTTGATGATGTTAAACCTAATATTTCAGCAATTTGATCATAGGTATTTTTTTCTAAATACAGCATTATCAAGGCTCTGTCTTCAGGCTTCAGTCTCTTTAAAGCAGCGTATAATTTATTCTTGAAATGATTTTCCGGAGATGCAATCTCATCATGGTTTCCAATTTGTTCTAGTAATTCCTGGTTTACATACTCAGTAGTACTCTTTGATTTTATACCTTGCTCATATAAACAAACATTAATGGTAACACGATATATCCAAGTCGATAATTTTGCCTTTCCTTTAAAACTTGGGAAGTTTTTCCAAATCCTATAGCAGACTTCCTGAACCAGATCTTTAAGCTCATCTTCTGAATCAGCAAAGCCTACACATACCTTGGTTATAAAGGTATAATGCTCTTTTAAAGCCACTTCAAAATCTATAGAACTGCTCTTATCAATCATACTGAAATCATTAGATAAGTGAGAGACATTTTTTCTTACAACAAAGTGTAAGAAAGTTGAAATAGGATTCATCTAACGAGAAAATGTTCACATAATTCAAGAGAATGAAAATTTCGATTCTTTCAGTTTGCATCCTTTTAGCTAGCACTTTTACAGCACTATCACAGGATATTTTAATCAAGAATATAAATCTTGTTGACGTTGAAACCGGTGAGATACAGCCTAACTCGTATGTCACAATTAGTGATGGCTTAATTACTGATATTTCCATTTCAACGATTCCTGTAACCTCAATCTCAGCAAATAAAGTTATTGATGGAACAGGAAAATATCTTGTGCCGGGTTTCATCGATACTCATGTTCATATAGCAATAGGTCCTGTTGGAGTTGCATTTGAAGACGGAACTCCAACTTTATTTCTGACTTTAGACGATGAAATTACTGTTACCAGCCTTGAACTTCTTCTCGAACACGGAATTACCACAACAAGAGATCCGGGTGGCTTAACTGAGATTACTGTCTCGGCAAAAAATCGAATCAAAAGCGGCGAAATTAAAGGACCGGAGCTATTTGTAGCCGGAAGCATTATTGACACACTCAATTTCAAGAACTTAACAGCGCAGGTTAAAACTGATGAAGAAATTAGAGAAGAAATCCTCCGTCAAAAAAATGCCGATGTTGATATGGTTAAGCTTTACACAAGTCTGTCACCTGCTCAATTAAAAACAGGAGTTGATTATGCTCATTCATTGGGATTAAAAACAGTTTCTCACTTACAGACTACTTCCTGGACCGATGCAGCTAATCTTGGTCTAGATAATATAGTTCATATTATACCTGGAAATGCTGAATTACTTCCGGAAGAACATCGCCAAGCTTATCGGCAGTTTGAGATGTTTGGTGCAATCGCATTTTATAAATGGTTCGAATATGTAGATTTGAAAAGCAAAGAAATTGCTGATATGATTGATGCCTTGGTAGAAAATCAGGTTTCGGTTGATCCTACATTAGTACCATTCCATGCCGCTTTTTTTGGTGATAAAAATATCTATCAAACAAATCCAAAATTAAAGCTTATACCAGCCTCTCTAGTTGAAAATTGGCATACCACTTTCAATTTTAACTTGGGATGGAAAGAAAAAGATTTCGAAGTCGCACAAGCATCATGGTCAAAAGTTGAGGAATTGCTTCGCATGCTGCATGATGCAGGGATTTTATTAACAGCAGGAACAGATGCGAATAATCCCTGGATGGTTCCCGGAGATAGCTTTCATGATGAGTTGCGATTGTTTTCAGAAGCAGGTTTTACTAACTCTGAAATACTAAAAATTGCCACCTTTAATGGCGCAAAGTTAATTGGCATTGAAGATCGCGTTGGATTGATTAAAAAAGGATTTGAGGCCGACTTAGTTATTCTGGATGAAAACCCACTTGAGGATATAACCGCCACCGAAACATACTCATACATCATAAGTAACGGGGGCTTAATCAATGAATAAAGCTACAAAATTAATCTAAACCCAATTATATATGAAGTATATAATCTTTCTTATTATTTCCATTTATTTTATTTCCTGTTCTGGTAATGAAATATCAAAAAGCAATAATCATAACGCCACTGCTGACTCATTAAAACTCATAGAAATGATCTATGATCGAGAAATAGCAATGATTGACAAAAACATTGATTTGGCTATGGATCAATTCTCGGATGATGTAACATGGATTAACTCCCAAGGTTATTATTTCGTTGGAAAAGAAGAAGTTCTAAGGTTTCACAATATGTTAGCGGAAAACGAATCATTGGATTATTACTATGAGGCAGGAGCTCCAAAAGTTAGAATCCTCGATCAAAATAATGCCCTGGCTTACTATTCGTGGAAAATGTTTTGGTTCCAGTATGAAGAGCCAACTGATACGGTCAATAAAGAAATTGGCCTAATGACACTTTCGGCAAAAAAATTAGATGGTCAATGGAAGTGGATCGCCATAACTAACCAGTATACTCCATGGTTTTATGATGAAATTGAGCCCGTTTTCATCGACTAATTGAAATGTCCCATAACAGTAAACTGATTTGTTACTCGGATATAATTGAAACTAATCTTCTAAATGATGTCATTTTTGTTAATCCTACTTTTGATTAATTCTTTAAATGCTAACCTAACTAGTGACTCTACCAGTACTTCGATAATTATTCAAACGGTAATTCTGAATATAAACTCAGAGCAAGCATTTGAATACTTTACTATCGATTCTAAGCTAGAAGAGTGGCTTACAAATAAAGCAGATGTTGAACCCGTTATTGGCGGTAAATATGAGCTTTTCTGGGATCCGGAAACACCTGATGACAATAGTACAATTGGGTGTAAAATCTTAGCTCTGGATACTCCAAATTATATAATGTTTGATTGGAAAGGACCTGTTCAATTCAAATCATTTATGAATGATACTGACCCTTTGACTCAGGTCACTGTATTATTTGAAAGTCTTGAAGGTGCTACAAAAGTAACATTAATTCATTCCGGTTGGAGAAATACTGAAAAATGGAATGAGGCAAGAATTTATTTTGAAAATGCATGGAGCGGAGCACTTCAAAATTTAGCGGAAAAGGTTAATACTTAAGTCACATCTATAAGTAATATAGAAAGACAAAACCCCAACCTTTCGGTCGGGGTTCTGATATTCTATGAAAAAGTCTATAAGCCGGATTCTGTTCCTTCATCAGTAATGAAATCGGCAATCATTTATCTGGTGCATTCCACCCGACAGCGTCTCGACAAGTGGCGAATACTGCCCTACATGAATTTGCACCCCACGAGGTTTACCTAGCTATCGATCTCACGATACGATACGGTGAGCTCTTACCCCACCTTTTCACCCTTACCAAACACATACAATATGAACCTGGCGGTATATTCTCTGTTGCACTTTCTATCCCGATTCCGTCACCGGAAACGAGCCTCAACTTCGCCCGAAGGATCGTTGAGCGTGGTACTTGTTGGTGTCCGGACTTTCCTCCCAGCTCAAAATGAACCAGGCGATTGCCCAACTTTTCCATCAAATAAGATACAAATAAAAAAGGGAAGCAATGTGCTTCCCTTTTAAACTATTTTATTTAACTCTAAACGTTAGAGCGTTAACGTCTTTTTCGCGTTATCAAAAAATGATTGATCCACCACGATTCTACCACTGTTTTCGTCGAAAATAATTTTATTCATTCGACGAACTTCAACCTGAGTTTGAGGTGGTAAAACCATACCAAGTGCGGCACCACGATCCATGGCTACAACAGCAATTCCATTTTGAAGACCGTTTCTTAGTCGCTTATAGTTTCTGATGTATCGCTCATCGATTTCTTTTTCAACTTCGTCCCGTTTGTCAATAAGAACCTGCTCTTCTTCTTCTGTCGATTTCATTACTTGTTCTAAGCTGTTTTTCTTAGCATCAAATAATGTTTTTACCTCAGCAAGGCTTTGCTCAGCTTCGCTAAGTTCTGGTCCAATTGACTCCTGACGTTTCTCGATTTCAAGAATACGGGCAGTACTGTTTTCAATAATTTGCTTCTGAGCTTCAATTTCTTTGGTTAAAGCATCATACTCACGATTATTGCGAACTGTAAGTTGCTGGTCTTCGTATTTCTTTACTTTCTCTTCAGAGGATGCGATTTCAAGTTTTAAATTGTCAAATTCGACAATTAAACCTTTTTCTTCTTCTTTTAAGCGGTTGAGCTTGGCTTCACCTCGAGCGATATCAGTCTCGATATCGAGGATTTCTTCCGGTAAATCTCCCCTAAGTTGTTTTATTTCGTCAATTCTACTGTCGATATACTGAAGATTTGCTAGTTGTTGCAGTATTTCTTTCATGGAATAGTTATCAGCTTTGATGAATGGATTGAGGTTCGGTATCAGATATGTAAATATTCATTGGGTTTGTGATAGTCTTAGTAGACATCACTGAAAGTTCTTCGAAAGCATCCGCCAATTCACTTCTAAGTTCTTCAACAATTGGGAATTCGCTTTCATAATGACCAACATCAACAAGAAGGAAGTCGTCATTTTCAGTAAAGAAATCGTGGTATTTTATATCCGCGGTAATAAAAGCCTGAACACCTGCCTGAATGGCTTTCTTTTTAAGGCCAATACCGGCACCACCACAAACTGCTACTTTCTTAATTCTGTCAACAGCTCCGGAGAATCTTACTGCTTTTACATTTAGTGCTTTCGATACCAGATGGAGAAATTCATTTTGACCTACACCATCCTCGGGGTATTCACCAACAACTCCAAGGCCAAAATTGTTAGATGAAGAGGCTAGCTGTGTTATTTGGAATTTTCCTGACTTAAGAAGACCCTCATTTTTCAACCCTGCTCTTAGGGTATTAAGATGGTGCTCATCTATTATAGCTTCGAAACAAGTGAGCCCATGTTCACGATTTTCAACTGTGAAATAATGCGCTTCTTCAGCTGAGTAATAATTAAGCAACTTTAAAACAGCTTCCGGATTCTCATGAGAAGTTACCAGACGAATTTTATGGCTGATATCATAGCTTCTGTCAAGGAATCTGAGATTATCTAAACCCAGAGTGTTAGCAAGAACAAAAGAAACTCCATCTAAAGCTGCATCTAAATTTGTGTGGGCAACAAGTAATCCAATGTCATTCTTAATCAGCTTATAGATGATTTTACCTTGCTCGTCCGTTGGGTTAATGCTCCCAATCTTACTAAAAATGAGTGGATGATGAGCAACTATAAGTTGAATGTTTTTTGATATCGCTTCTTCAACTACCGCTTCGGTTACATCTAGGCAGGTTAGAACAGAACTTACTTCAGCGCTTGGGTCCCCAACTAACAATCCAACGTTATCGTAATCCATCTTTATGCTTGGCGGCGCCCATTGATTCAGAAAGGTGGATATATGTTGGATTTGGGTTGCCACTCTACCTATCCTCTTTGAAGATCAGTTGCGGTGAGTAGCTATTTATGTAGCCTATGTGGGAAGAATATTTCAGTAACAAGTAACTAGACTGTTTTTACATTATTCTGAGCTAGAAAAAATACGACTAAAACGTGAATTTAAAAAGCGTAAGTTAATGTTAGGGTATTAAACAGGAATATGCATATTCATATCTAAGAATGAGTTCAATCGCACAAAATATTGACACGATAAAATCAAGAATTGAAGAGGCTGCTAAAAAAGCAGAAAGTAATCCTGATAATATCAAACTAATCGCCGTTTCAAAAACGAAACCAAATCAAGCGATAATTGATGCCTTAACTGCAGGTCAATTTCATTTTGGTGAGAACAGAATGCAGGAATTGCAGGAAAAAATGAAAGAGATCCAACATCCTGAATTACAATGGCACATGATTGGAACGATGCAAACCAACAAAATTAAATATATAGCAGAGAAGGTTCATTGGATACATTCAGTAGGAAAAGCAAAATATTTCAAAGAGATACATAAAAGAGCAGAACAATTTGATCGTAAGATTAATGTATTGATTCAGGTTAATATCAGTGCTGAAGATCAAAAAAGCGGATGTGATCCAAAAGAACTTGAATCTATTCTAGAAGCTGCTCATTCATATGAAAACATTACAATACGAGGATTAATGGGCATGGCTAGATTTACTCAAGATCCCGAGGATGTGCGTGGAGAATTTGCTCTGTTAAAGAAAACTTTTGATGAACACCTTCACCTAAATGAAGGAAATGTGCAATTGAATGAATTATCTATGGGTATGAGTAATGATTTTGAAGTAGCAATTGAAGAAGGAGCTACAATGGTGAGGGTTGGAAGCGCCATTTTTGGGGTACGAAACTAAGGTTGATTAATTCCGTAGCTGTTCTCACTTTACTTATCATTCAAAAACAAAATACAAAGAGGGCATTATGCTATTTGGTTTACCTTGGTTTGCAGTAATTGCTATTGTAGCTATAATTGGTGGTATATGGGGTGGCTTAAGAGAAAAAGAATTGAGACTGGAAGAAAAACGCCTCACAAGTGCCAAAGAATCGCAAGAACTTCGAAAAATGATCTTTAATCTTAAATCAAGAATTGAGCATTTAGAGGAAATCGTATCTGACATGGATCAACCTCAGGGTGAAATTTCACTTGATGATATCGAGATTAAAAATGATCTTGACGACGATAATAGAAATTCGAGACGAGTAAGAGAATAAATATGTCTGAAGAAGAGTTTGTAATAGCTTTAGTTGCTATAGTGGCTGGAATTGGATTCGCAGGTTTCATTATGTATAACATATTTAGCCTGATAAGATCCAAGATTGAAAGTAGTAACAAATCATCAGGTAATATAGACCCTCAGTTTTTCAGAGCACTTTCTGACTTCAAAAAAACTACTGAGCGCCGTTTAAATAACGTTGAAGCTATTCTCACCGATATAGAGGAAGAGAGAATTCGAATACCAGAGGAAGCTGAAAGTACCGGCGACATAGAAATTGAAGAAGAGAGTCAAAGAACGGCATCAAAAAAAACACAAGATGGTAATCTGAGGAACATGTTAAATGAATAAATAGTACTTTAAGAGTGCTTATGGACATGTAAATTCCTACAGATTATGAAAATGACTCCACTTGAGATAAAGCAGCAACAATTTGAAAAATCATTACGTGGCTTTGATGTTGCTGAGGTACAACAATTTTTAACTCTTGTATCAAATGAATACGAAAACCTTCTAACCAAGAATAAAGAGTTAGAAGAGCAAATAGAGAAGCTTACTGATAGAGTAAAACACTACGAAAGAGTAGAAGAAGCTCTTCATGAAACTCTTCAAACAACGAAAGAGTCCGTTGCTCAAAAAATGGATAATGCAAGATTAGAAGCAAAAAATCTTGTTGATAAAGCGCATATCGAAGCAGAATCTATAGTTAAAGAAGCACATCACGAAAAAGCTAGGATACGACAAAGTATTCTAAGGCTGTTGGATAAACGAGAAGAAATCATAGTTGGAATTAGCTCTTATCTTGAGAATGCAACTTCTACGATTCAAAAATTTAAAAACGATGAGATGAAAGTCTTCACTCTTGAAGAAGAACCTCAAGAGGTTGTTTCTGAAAGTGATTATGAGGATGAAAATGAGTCATTAGATGAATCTACTAATGGCTCACGTTTTGCCTTTGATGAAGAAGCCGATGTTGATACAAGCTTCCTGGACAAAGAAAAAGACAGTTCTCTTGCCCCGGGCGCTGATCGGTTGGATGACATTCTCGACGAAATAGATTAAAGAACTTTGGATACAGTAGAAGTATTTAGAAAAAAACGGGACGAAGCAGTCTCTTTCATTGAAAGTAAAATTCAGGATTTTCGGCCTGAATATCTTGTCATTTTAGGAACTGGGCTAGGGCAGCTTGCAGAAGAAGTTGACCTGAAAATTGCCATCGAATACGATGACATTCCACATTTCCCGGTTTCAACAGTTGAAAGCCACCATGGAAGATTATTATTTGGTCATCTTGGTGGAAAACCTATCGTAGCGATGCAAGGTCGTTTTCATTATTACGAAGGTTATACCATGCAGGAAATTGTTTTTCCTGTTCGCGTTGCGCGTTCTCTTGGTGTGCAAACACTAATTGTTAGTAATGCCTGTGGTGGATTAAATCCGAATTTCAGTCGTGGTGATATCATGTTGATCAATGACCATATTAATTTCTTAGGCGATAATCCACTAATCGGACCCAATGACAATGAATTAGGCCCACGTTTCCCTGATATGAGTGAGCCTTATACCGAGAGACTTATTGAGACTGCTGAAAACGTAGCACTCGAATTATCAATCAAAATGCATGAAGGTGTATACCTGGCTATTTCAGGACCCATGTTAGAAACAAAAGCTGAATATCGCTACATGCGACAATTAGGAGCTGATGTTGTGGGAATGAGTACGGTTCCTGAAGTTATTTCAGCCGTTCATATGGGTTTAGAAGTGCTTGGTATCTCAGTAATTACTGATGAATGCTTCCCTGATGCACTAGAACCTGTAAGTTTAGACGACGTTTTGGAGGCAGCCGGAATGGCTGAACCTAAAATGACACAAGTGATTGTGGGTGTTCTTGAAAGACTTTAGTTGATTTTATAGACTATTTTTCCACAAAAAGCGTTATTTTTCCACGTACTATTGCAAACTACACTAGAAATCCTTTTCTATTGTAAACCCATAACCATCGATAGGTATCTGCATATATGAATTTTGATGGATTCGACGACGAGCTCTGGGACGAACATAAATGGGAAGCTCATCTTGACGAAGTTGAAAAGAAAAGTGATCAACTTCGCCGTTTTATCTCATCCGATCCTAAAGGAAATATTCCTAGATGGATAACATTACTTAAAGAGAGTAAAAACGAAGACGATGCATTCGAAGCGTACGTTGAAGAAGAATTACTCCTGGATGAAGCTTATTTCCCTGAAGAAGATGATGATTGGGAGGACGAAGATGAGTTTGATGATGAAGATTTTCTGTTCGGATCACAAGATGAATTTGATGAATTAGAAGAGTCTGAAGACTTTGACACTGGCGAAGAATGGAAGGCTCTTAGTGAAGAATTTGCTATCTCAGATTATGGCTCTCTTGATAATCTTATGATTTTCAATCGATCAAAAGAACTCGCTGTTGAAGTTTTAAAATGGGCTGAATCAGTACCTTCAAAAGCGCAAAATAAAGCTTTCCAGGAATTTGTAGGAGAAACCTTAAAAATTGGTGCTAAGCTTGCGGGCGGTTATTCCTTTGGATTTGAAGCAGATTATCTGGGTGCAAATATTGCATACACTAAGAAAGCACTTAAATGTTGTAACCTTAGTTTAGCATTGCTTCAATCGCTAAAAGGTGAAGAGTACTTTTCTAAAGAAGTTTATGGCGATTTCCACGAACGTATTTTCGAAATCCGCAATGATATCGGCGTTTACGTTCAGGAATTAAGAGATCGATTTTATAATCGAATGGACTAATCGTCCCAGATCATTACAACTTTAAATCCTTCTGAATCAGCTGCAGCTCTGTGCATGGAACCCGTGTTGGTCTTCATAGATATGTTACCATGCTTATCGATGGCTATAAATCCTGCTTCCCTTGGATTTAATAAATCATCCACAAGGTAATCCATCGACTCTTGTAAACTAGATTCTGTGTATTTCATGTAGGATGCTAAGGTATGTGCTGAAACGTTCAACATAATTCGCTCACCCCATCCAGTTGCGGAAACAGCTACAAGATCATTCGCATAGGTACCTGAACCAATGATTGGCACATCACCGACACGACCATACTTTTTATTGGTCATTCCACCTGTTGACGTACCTGCTACTATATTTCCATCTTTGTCTAATGCAACAGCACCAACAGTTCCCATTTTCCAACCATTATCTTCAGTTTGATCATTGTAACCTTGACCTGCATTATTTCTTTTCCATCTCTCATATTTCTCTTCTACTCTGAAAAACAATGGATCTACTCGTTCTACATCAGTTTCATCGGCAAACCGTTCCGCACCATCACCGGCAAAGAAGACATGATTTGATTCCTCCATCACTATTCGAGCTAATGATATCGGATTTTTGACGGTTGTTACACCGGTAATTGCTCCCGCATTTAAAGTATTTCCGTGCATAAACGCAGCATCCAATTCATTTTTGCCTTCTGCTGTAAAAACCGCACCCCTTCCGGCATTAAATAGTTCATTATCCTCTAAATAAATAATAGTTGCTTCAACAGCATCCAAAGCTGAACCGCCGTTTTCCAAAATTTCTGTTCCGATTGTCAGTGCCTCTTCTAGAGAGTTTAAATACGCTTGTACTTGTTCTTCCGGTGCATCTTTAGGGTAGTAGCCTGCACCACCATGAAGTGCTATAGCCCACTCTTTTTGCGAATTATCCTGGGCATAAATTGAAATTGAAAACGTAATACAAAGAAGAGTTAATAGAGCTTTTCGCATAATGACCTAATCGATTTTATTGAATATGCTTTTTGAACTGTGGAATGTACACAAATAAAAAAGGACACCGAAGTGTCCTTTGTAAAAGTAATCTTATGAAGTCTTAATGTCTTACAACTTGTACGCTTAATTGTAGCTTTACTTCATCTCCAACAACGATGCTACCAGCCTCGGTTACTGCGCTCCACTGTAAACCAAATTCTTTTCTGTTGATTGATCCTGTTAAATCAAATCCTGCTTTAGTTTGTCCATAAGGATCAACAACAACACCGCCGTGATCCACATCAAGGGTTACAACCTTTGTGATATCGCGAATAGTTAGTTCACCAGTTAGCTTGAATGTTCCTTCTGCTACTTTTTCAAAAGATGTAGAGCTGAATGTCATTTTTGGAAATTGCTCTGCACCAAAGAAATCATCTGACTTTAAGTGAGCATCTCTATCAGCTACACCTGTGTCGATACTGTCAATATCAGCGCTAAAATTGATAGATGCATTTTCAAAATTATCACCCTCTGACTCAAGGCTAGCATCAAATGAATTAAATTTTCCTGTTACTGTAGATATTACCAGATGCTTCACTTTAAAAGTGATTTCTGAGTGCATGGTATCTACGTTCCATAATGTTTTTACTGCTGTTTCCATTTTTGTAATAGTATTAGTTTATAATAAATAGTTTAATATTGAACTAATAGTATGGGTCGCTCCGTTCCTTTACCAATAGAAAAAGTTTATAGCTTCAATTAAACAAAAAAAGCCACTCCAAATAATTGAAGTGGCTTTGAAATTCGATCTAGATAAAGCCTGCTAATAACCGGCAGCCTGACCATCTACTCTTGCCTCAGAAGCACCATAATACACACCGTTATTTAAGTCACGCATGATAGCCTGGAATCTTCCAAAGAAACTATTTCCAACTTGTATTCTATGCCCCATAGCTCTTAAATCTCTCACAACCTGGGGATCAACAGAAGCCTCAATACTAACTAAGCCAACGCTAGTTAGTGTGTCATCCAATCCATCTGTTGGTTGTGTTGATCCGCGGTGAGTCCAGCGTAACGCATCCCCAGCCTGTTGCATATTCATTCCAAAATCAATCACATTGGTGATCAAACTTACATGTCCCATTGGCTGGTAAGCGCCACCCATATTTCCTAATGTCATAAATGGCTTTCCATCTTTCATCACAAAACCAGGAATGATGGTGTGAAATGGTCGTTTTCCCGGTTCATACACATTCGGGTGATTTGGATCCAACGAAAATAATTCCGCTCTATTTTGAAAACTAAATCCGGTTCCCGGTACTACAAACCCTGTTCCCATTCCACGGAAATTACTTTGAATCAATGAAACCATGTTTCCATCTTTATCTGCCGTAGTGAGGTAAATGGTATCACCGTCTTCCAAAACATCAACACCGGTTGTTAAATCGTTACGAGCTCTATCACCAATTAAGGCTCTGCGTTCTTCTGCATATTCTTTGGATAATAATCTGTCGTAAGGGATGTCATAAAAGTCTTCATCCACATAATGTTTTGCGCGATCCTCAAAAGCTAATTTCTTTGCCTCAATCATCAAATGAAAAGTCTCAGCAGTTGCAAATCCGGTTTCAGAAAGATCATATCCTTCCAGAATATTCAACATCTGAAGTACTGCGGTTCCCTGAACATTTCCTCCAACCTGATACACATCGTATCCACGATAGTTTACTGTTTGAGGTTCTTCCCAGGTTGAAACATGCTTATCAAAGTCTTCATAGCGGAGATAACCTTCGTTTTCTTTCATCCAGATATCAATCTTCTCAGTGATTTCGCCTCGATAAAACGCATCTCTTCCCTGACTTGCCAACAATCGAAATGTATTTCCTAAATCCGGATTTTTGAAAATTTCTCCTTTTTCCGGTCCGCGTCCATCAAAAGTAAAGGTCTCTTTAAATGCACCCGGTTGCCGACTTAATCTTGGCGCACTTCGTATCCAACTTGCAGAAATTGCTTCACTCACCGGGAATCCATTTTCAGCGTACCAAATAGGCTCTGCCAAAATATCTTCCATAGATGCGGAACCAAACCGATCGTGCATTTCGAACCAGCCATCAATAGCACCCGGTACAGAAACAGATAGTAGGTCTAATGCCGGAATATCATCTTCTCCTTTTTCTTCGAGGATTTCCATCAATCGATCATAAGAAAGTCCAAGTGGTGAACGACCACTTGCATTAAGGGCATATAGCTGACCGCTTTCAGCATGCCAAATGATAGCAAAAAGGTCTCCGCCAATTCCATTCCCCGTAGGTTCCATCAATCCCATCGCCGCGTTAGCTCCGATTGCAGCATCTATTGCATTTCCGCCATCCTTCAGGATTTGAAGTCCAACCTGAGTAGCAAGAGGTTGACTTGTAGCGACCATTCCTCGCTGGCCGATTACCTCAGATCGGGTTTGAATCACACTTCCAGCTTCACGATCAATTTGAGCCATAAGATTAGTTGGAAAGATTAATAATGTAATTATAAACAGGGGTACAATAGAAAGATGAATGTCTTTCATTTTCATGATTTTAATTTATGATTTACAATGAGCTAACTGCTTCTTTTAAGAAACAGTTCTTTTTCTTGGCGGGAAGAGGCTGATCTTTGCTTATTTGAATTAGTCTACAATACTTACTTCTTTCATTTCGTAAATAAGGCCATAGGGACTGTCTCGAACTAATTGAAACTTCCCTTTCAGGTTTACTTCTTCGTATGGGATTTCTCTTAAATCAATTTCAGGGATATAAACCATTGTTTCAGAGCTTCCCGGTACGCAGTAAAAGCAGCCATTTATAGGATAAGGTGTTAGCAAAAACTCTGATGAAAAAGAACCAAACCCTAGTGGGTACAAGTATCCTCTAATAGTCACATCTTTTTGGTCTAGATCTTCAATCGACTCATCAAAACTGGCTTCATATAATCCATTCTCATAGTCTATTTCCCAGCTAACATTTGCCAGAACTTCCCAGGAAGTTAAATCGCCTTCGATTTGTGCATAAACATTGTTGTTGGACATCAAGATAAATCCAATCAATAAAAAGGAATAGGTGAATAATTTCTTCATGGTATTACAGTTTTAAGATTCCTTTGATAATGTAGTAGAAATTGGGGTTCGATATGCAATTATAGATGGTACTAACGAAGATATCAGCCCAAGGAGTATAGCGCCACCTATTATCATAAACTCTTCAGGCAATAAAACCCACGCATTGATATTGAACTGTTCCGCTTGTTCATATACTGTAGAAAGATAACCAATTCCTAAATGTGCGAGAAGTATCCCTAACAAAGTTCCTGACAGAACTAGTAAGGTACCCTCAAGTAAAATTTGTGACATCAATGTAATTCTACTTCCGCCTAATGTTCGCATTATAGCTAAATCGTATTTACGTTCTTTCATCGCGTTATATAAAGCAATAAAAACACCAAGGATGGATGCTAAAATCAAAATGAAGCCAAATACTTGTAATGCATCAAATCCAATCCCTAGAAGTGTTAATAAACGGGTAATTTCGAAACCTGGGGCAGCGGCTTGCATGTCGGTTTGATCGTTAATAAATCTTGGAAACATTGCTCCGGCGAGCGGAGAATTGTACGTGATAAGTAAAGAAGTCAGTTCTTTATCCAGGTTATCATCAGTAATAAATCCAAATGGTTCAGTTGAGACTTCTTTCTTATGTGATCTATGGTCGTGCTCGCGATCATGGTCTTCGTGATCAGAATCGTGATCGTGACTATGATCATCATTTTCGTGATCATGGTCGTGGTCATCATGATCATGGTCGTGGTCATCATGATCATGGTCATTGTGTTCCTCATCGTGGTCATGACCTTCTTCTTCATGTTCTTCATCATGTTCATGAACATCCCAAACCGATTCAACACTTGTGAGCAATAGCTGGTCTAATACGCTGTTTGACTCTGCAAGAATTCCAACAATAACCATGGGCTCATCATCATGAGAAGCGCCGCCTTCGATTATTCCATGACTGCTAATAATTTCGTCACCTATGGATAGTTGGAGTTTGCTAGCTACATTAGATCCGGCAATTACTTCTTTTGAGTATTTCCAAAATTCTCCCTGTTCAATGGTCGCATCATAAACGTCTAAGTAACTTCTTTGTGTTCCAACTATTCGATAACCATTATAGTTATCACCCAGAGCAAGAGGTATTGCCTGTGCAACCATTGGATGCCTTATAACTCCTTGAGTCTCCCTTAAAGATATATTTCCCGTTGGGGAATCAATATGGTACACGCTTGAAAGAATGAGTTGGATGGGGCTTCCTTTTGCCCCAACTACCAGATCAATGTCTTCTGCATTGCTAATTAAGTTATTTCTGAACTGATGATTGAATAACAAAAGGATGGTAATAGTTGCAATACCTAAGGCAAGCAACAGAATATTTAACCCGGTATTAAGTGGGTTTTTCTTTAAATAGTAGAAGCTCAATTTGAAGATATTCATTACTGAACTCCTTCTTCTGCGACTACATTATCAAGATTTAGCACATTGTTATAATGCCGCTTGATACGTTCATCATGAGTTGCAATGATCAGTGACGCTCCATTCTTTTCCGCTTGTTCTTGCAATAATGAGATAACTTTCGCGCTATTCTTGTCATCAAGATTGGAAGTAGGTTCATCAGCAAATAGAATAGCAGGCTGATTAATCACCGCTCTGGCAATTCCTACCCTTTGTGATTCACCAAAACTGAGTTCATTCGGATATTTCTTTGCTTTATCAGCAATTCCAAGATCTTTCAGCAAGCCGATCAATCGATCATGATCTTTAGGAGTCTTAGATAAGTATTGTGCTAGTCTTAAATTATCAAGCACCGTTAGTGCGGCAATCAAATGAACACGCTGAAATACAATTCCAATATGCTTCCGCCGAAATTGATCTAAGTTCGATTCGGATTTGCTGTAGATCGAAGTATTATTGATAATTACTTCACCTTCAGTTGGCTTTAGCAATCCTCCCAGAATGTGAAGCAAAGTAGTTTTTCCACTTCCTGAACCCCCTATTATCAACAGGTGCTCTTTCTCTTTTAAAGAAAAATCCAGATAAGAAATAGTGTGATCACTATTGCTATATCTATGTTTAAGATTTGAGAAGCGCATGGATTATTGCTTATAACTTTAATTCGAGCTCTAATTATACACTTTAAAAAAGTTATCAACTGTAAATTTCGGTTCTCATAGTATTGTTGATGCTGGTTTTAACACTTTTTTGAAGTTTCTGATTCCTGGTTGAAAAAGTAACCTGCGCTGGATTCCTCCCAATGCAACAGCTATCTGACGTATTAATCAACTGAGTTACATTGTTATACAAAAAAGCCTCTTCATTAAGAAAGAGGCAATTCGTAATTACGGCCGTTTATGGACATAAAAGTGACAATAGAAAGCTCAGGGTCTAAACATCAATATCATCTTCATCCCGATTTTTCTTATCTCGAAGCTTTTTGATAGCATACGCACCACCGGCTGCAGCCAACAATCCAAGACCGCCATCAATGGGTGCCTGTGACGGTGCTCCGGGTAAAGATGGTTGAGCCATTACCAGTTCAGTGGCGAATAAAACAAATGCGGTAACTGTAAATACAATGCGAGATTTCATAGGTATTGAGTTTTGAGGTGTGAGCCGTGAGCTTTGAGGTGAGGATTCCCTCATGCCTCAATGCTCAAAACTCAAAGCTATTATTTTATTAAAGTCATTTTTCTGGTTATAGTCTGTCCATTTGCTTCCAGGCGGTAGTAATACATGCCTGAGGATACACCCGTAGCTTCCCATCGTACGGCATGCTGACCGGCTGATTTCTGTTCATCCACTAAGGTTGCTACTTTCTGTCCCATCACATTGTATATGCTGATGGTTACAGCACCTGCTTCCTGAAGGCTATAGTTGATGGTAGTAGCCGGATTAAACGGATTGGGGTAATTCTGACTAAGCGAAAAACTCTGTGGATTTTCATCCAGCTCATTGCTAACCGAAGTCGGACCGATGGTAATTCCAAAGCGATGGAGCGTTGCTTTTGCTTTAGCAGTCACTGCTGTTGGTCCCGTTAGAATACTTAGTGGATTTGCTTTAGCTTGCACATCCGCTTGTGCCATGAACTGATATTCACCGACTTCGCGCATGTTGATTGAAGTTACCAGTTCATAATCATGAAGAGTTAACTGCCAATCTCCCGGTATGGTTTCCAGCCCATTCCATGCAAAGGTGAATTCCCCGGATACCCCCACTAAAGTATGTTCAAGGGCAAGCGTGACTTCTTCCTCTAAATTCCATGGCAGAGATTCTACCGATTTAAGGCGTTCCCCGTTGTTGAACGACATAATTGCATATTCAGTCAATAATGGATTTAGCTTAGTCCCATCCGCTCGATCATTGCCAATTGTGGCATAGTCTCTTAGAGCAATTCTAAGATTCTCATCATGGCTGTCTTCACTTGTCAGTGTAAAAGAGATATCACCGCGGTTTGCAACTTGCTTACTAAAACTGTTCATACCTACCGTTGAAGTGGTTTTTCCGCTTTTTGGAAAAGTGATGCTCGTAACGGAGGCGTCGGCTGTTTCCACCCAAAAGCCTTGCCACATAGCCGATACCTGTTGGCTACTATTCGTTCTATCAACGCTCGAATAGGATGATGATACATCAGACCAAACTGATAGGTTGTCTGAAATACTTCCACCCGTTGCTGTAATCGAACCGGTATTATAATTCCTAAAGAATGGATTCCCAACTAAGGTGAATTGGTTTGCTGCACCACTATTTAAGGTAACAGTTACATTAAGAAATGGTTCAGGTTCGGTGGTATCAAGAATAACAGGTAGTTCAGAACTACCTGCCGATGTATTATCATAAAAATAGAGTGCAAACCCATAACCATCACCCCAGGCAGTGGAAACATTGGTGGGTTCTTCGAAGACACCGTCAGAATCATAGATAACAAAATTTGTAGTACTGTCGGCATTAGCACCACCGGTAATACCCTGAACAGCTGTATCATCAGAAATATCAGAAACTTTACCTCCCGTCTTTGGAATAGATAGCAATCGCCATCCTTCATTGCCAAGAATAATAACCTCACCCGGTCTGGCGCCAAATCCTTTTAATGCTGATGAATCAGCATTGGCTCCAATACTTCCAACCAAAGATTGAAAGCGAGTGCTTGGGTCAGAAAATCCAACATCTGTCCCACTTGTAATTGCAAATTGCAGTTCAATGTTTTGATTTCTGGTGCTCACTCCATTACCGGACCATTCTGTTCCCGGATCAGAACCAATAGTACCAAACACATCTTGAAGCGTACCTCCCAGCGTGATATCTATGGCATCATCTCCATTGACCTGCAAAGAATCAAAAACAAAGCTTACAGAAGGAAAATAGGTGGTCATGTAATCAGTGAAATCACTGTGATACCCAACAATAAATAACTCATCATCAGCTAGAGTTCCAGTATTAATCGTACTGACCGTTAGTGGTGTGCTTGATCCATCGAGGTATCTTCTTATTACGAGATTGGAAGTTGAAAAGTCAATGGTAGATCCTGAAACATTCCACAGCTCTATTCCTTGGCGTATATCTGCATTATCACCAGAGGTTGTGTTAATGTATTGTGATATAACTAAATCGGAGCTAAAGGCACTGGTCGTAGCGCTTGTCGTTTGTATGGTCCCCGAGGTTTTGTAATCATAACTATATAACGGGTTCGTAAATGAATAGATTTTAAAGAAATATTCAGTACTGCCCTTTAGGTTCGAAAAGGTATATGTTTGATCTCCCTGGCTAACGGTATCAACCGCACTTCCATCAGATAAGTCAGAATCAATAGTAGCCAATGACCCATCTGTTGGATCCGTGATCGCTGCCAGGCTTACGTTACTTGCTTTTATCAAATATCTATCAGGTAATACATCTCCTGTGGCATCCGTCCAGCTCAAGGTTATAGAGCTAAAACTATTTACACTTGCCGCAAATGATGTAGGATGATTGGTCGGCTCTTTCTTAGTTCCCTCAAATCCAATCTCTACAATGCTAACGCCTCGACCAGATGTTCCTGAGTTAGAAAATTTTAGAACTACCTGGCTACTGAAAGAACCCGGTTCATAATCTTCTAAATCTATTTGACTAGAGCCCATAGTGGTATCGGCAGTTACCGATTCCGTAAATGTAGAGCCCCCATCATAGGAGATATCAACCTTCAACGCATTATTTGAACCAGACCCAAAGCCACTAAATGTAACACTCAAAAATGCCGATGAAAAGTCACTTAAATCATAGGTTGCTGTAATAATTTCATCACCTGGTGAACCTGCTTCCAAAAGCCAGGATGTAGTTTGATCGATCCCATTGCTTACCACGTTATTATTAAAGGTCCAGCCGGAAGTTGCCGAACCGCCTCCATCTTCTTCTATTAATAGTTGTTGGGCTAAACTTGAACTTAACCCGAGGAAGATAAACCCAGTACTTAATAGTAGACGTCTCATAAACTTGTATTCCTTTTATTTATGGCAAAGAATCTAATCATTATCGCGAGAAAATGAATAAGAATTATTGAATCTTACATTGAACAAAACTTTGATTTATCAAATAAAAAACACTGCATAATTGACAATATTGAAATGATAAAAAGACCACTATTTTTGATTATATATCGATGTTTTCTTCTTCAACCTGATTCTTTTTATCACGAAGCTTTTTGATGGCATATGCACCACCGGCTGCAGCCAATAATCCAAGACCTCCATCAATGGGGGCCTGTGACGGTGCTCCTGGTAAAGATGGTTGAGCCATTACCAGTTCAGAGGCGAATAAAACAAATGCGGAAAGTGTAAATACAATGCGTGATTTCATAGGTATTAAGTTTTGAGGTGTGAGCCGTGAGCTTTGAGGTGAGGATTCCCTCATGCCTCAATGCTCAAAACTCAAAGCTATTATTTTATTAAAGTCATTTTTCGGGTGATGGATTGTCCATTTGCTTCCAGCCGATAATAATACATGCCTGAAGAAACTCCGGAAGCATTCCAGCGCACATTATGCTGACCCGCTGATTTCTGTTCATCCACCAAGGTTGCTACTCTTTGTCCCATCACATTGTATACGCTGATGGTTACAGCACCTGCTTCCTGAAGGCTATAGTTGATCGTAGTAGCCGGATTAAATGGGTTTGGATAGTTTTGACTTAGAGAAAAACTTTCTGGTTTCTCTTCCAGCTCATTGCTGACCGAAGTCGGGCTGATGGTGATACCAAAGCGATGGGCCGTTGCTTTTGCTTTTGCTGTTACTGCTGCAGGGCCGGTAAGAATGCTTATTGGATTTGCTTTAGCTTGCACATCCGCTTGTGCCAAGAACTGATATTTACTGGTTTCACGCATATTTAGCGAGGTCTCCAACTCATAATCATGTAAGGTTAGCTGCCAATCTCCCGGAATGGTTTCCAGCCCATTCCATGCAAAAGTGAATTCCCCGGATACTCCCACTAAGGTATGTTCAAGGGCAAGAGTAACTTCCTCTTCCAAATCCCATGGCAAGGATTCCACCGATTTAAGGCGTTCCCCATTGTTGAATGACATGATTGCATATTCAGTTAATAGTGGAATGAGCTTTGTCCCATCGGCGCGGTCATCACCAAGTGTGGCATACTCTCTTAGGGCAATTCTAAGATTCTCATCATTACTGTCTTTACTTGTCAGTGTAAAAGAGATATCACCGCGGTTTGAAACCTGCTTATTGAAACTGTTGATACCTACCGTTGAAGTGGTTTTTCCACTGGTTGGAAAAGCGATGCTTGTAACGGAAGCGTCGGCCGTTTCCACCCAAAAACCCTGCCACATCGCGGATACTTGTAGGTTACTGTTGGTTCTGTCAGTAGTTGAATAAGTTGATGTGGTGTCAGTCCATGTAATAAGGTTGTCCGAAATATTACCTCCCGTTTCAGTAATCGAACCGGTATTGTAGTTCGAATAAAATGGATTACCCACTAAGGTGAATTGATTTGCTGCACCACTGTATAAGCTAACACTTACATCGCTACTCGGTTCAGATCCATCGGCATCAAGAATAATCGGGAGCTCGGAACTACCGGCTGTTATATTATCATAAAAATAGAGTGCAAACCCATAGCCATCACCCCAGCCAGTGGAAACATTGGTAGGTTCTTCAAAAGCACCATCTGAATCATAGATATAAAAATTTGCTGCATTTCCAGCATTATCTCCACCGCTAATACCCTGTACTGGGCTATCATCCGAAACATCAGAAACGGTACCTCCTGTTTTAGGTAATGAAAGTAATCGCCAGCCTTCATTCCCATAAATCAAGACATCACTTGGTGCAAGTCCAAAGCCCCTAAAATTTTCTTCCAACGAGAATGAAAGTTTCTTTACGGATTGAAAACGAGTACTAGGATCTGAAAACCCAACATCTGTCCCGCTTGTTATTCCAAATTGTAACTCAATATTTTGATCGTCAGTACTCACTCCATTTCCTGACCATTCTGTTCCCGGATCGGAATCAATAGTACCAAATTCATCCTGTAATGTACCACCTAGAGTAATATCCAGCGCATCATCTCCATCAAAACTAAATGAATGATTAACATACGTTACATCTGGTAAATACTTAGATAAATAACTACTAAGTTTACTGCCTGTACCAATAACCATCACTGCATTAGATGCCAGAGTGCCTGAGCTAACCGTAATTTCATTGGTAGCAACAGGTGATCCGTTGGTATATCTTCTTACTACTAGATTGCTAGAGGAAAAATCAATCGTAGAACCTGAAGTATTCCAAACTTCAATGGCTTTTTCCGCGCTTGATTCAACGTATTGTGATATAAGTAAATCAGAGCTAAATGCACTCGTTGTTGCACTGGCGGTCAGTATGGTGCCAGAAGTTTTATAATTACTCTCACTACCTGAGTTTGATTGAGAATAAATCTTAAAAAAGTATTCCGTACTTGAAACAAGGCCGGTAAATGATCTCGATTGAGTACCCTGCCCAACATTTACCTGCGCACTCCCATCCGATAAGTCCTGATCATTTGAACTACTTCCATCAGTAGGGTCTGTAATGGCTGCTAAGCTTACATTACTGGCTTTTATTAAATATTTGTCTGGTAAAACGGTACCGGTGGCATCGGTCCAGGACAAATTTATAGTATCAAAACCATCCGCTGTTGCGGTAAAAGAGGTTGGATGGTTTGTTGGTTCAGCCTTTATCCCGCTTAGAGAAGGACTATAAAAACTAATCCCTCTTCCTGATGATCCTGAATTGTTAAACCTAATTACTACCTGACTACTAGAAGAACCCAGTGCATACTCTATTTCTAATTCATCTGAACCCGAAGTAGTGTCGGTATTAAAACTTTCTGTATAGCTAGATCCCCCATCGTAGGAAATATCAATCTTCAAGGCATTGTTGGTACCAGACCCAAAACCAGTTACCTCCACATATAATGTTGGCGAAGTGTAGTTGGTCAAATCATAGGTAGCTGTGATAATTTCATCACCAGGATCATCTGGTTCGAGTAACCAGGAATCTCCTTGATCGATAGAATAATCCCTACTATAGTTAGTAAAAGTCCAACCTGAAGGTGCAGACCCTCCACCAATCTCAGAAAAAATTACGCTTGTTTGGGCTAAACCGGAACTTAGCCCAAGAAATATAAACCCAGTAGTTAATAGTAGACGCCTCATAAAATGTATTCCTTCTATTTTGATGAGATGATAATGGAACTACACCTGCTACACTTTACACGAGGTAAGGAATCCTTAACATGAGGTAAGAAAACGTGTTAAATCAGCCTGAAAAGATAGAAAAGGCCGTATCGAGACTCGCTTACTTCCAGGGCTTCGCGTGGCGTGCTGTTATACTGTTCTTTATATGCTCTGGAAAACTGGGCTACACTTTTAAAGCCTACACTATAGGCAACTTCACTTACATTCCCGGCTTTATTCGATAATAATTGTCGTGCTCTCTCAAGCCGGAATTCCCGAATCAGTTCACTGGGGCTTTTACTAACCGCAGACTTAAGTTTGCTATGCAAGGTAACACGGCTCATGGCCATTGCATGGGACAACTGAACCACCCCAAAATGTTCATCCGTGAATGCCTCTTCAATACATTTTAGTACCCGCTCCAGGAATACCGTGTCTTCCGACTTCACATCCAGCTCAGATACTTTAAAGACAGTTCCTTTCCCGATAAGATGATCCATCAACTTTTTTCGGGAGCGAAGCAGGTTTTTTACCCTCAGCTTTACTTCTTCTACATCAAAGGGTTTTACGATGTAATCTTCTACCCCGGTTTCCAGTCCGGTAACCACATCCGATTTTGCGGTTAACAGCATTACCGGAATAAAGTCGGTTTCTTTATTCGCCCGTAATTGTTTGGTGAAGGTGAATCCATCCATCACCGGCATCATCACATCGCTGATGATAACATCCGGCAATTCCTGAGTGGCAATTTCTAATCCACGTTTTCCATCCTGAGCTTCCAGCACGTTGTAGGCTCCCGAAAAGTGATCCCGAAGATACTCCCGGATGTCTTCGTTGTCATCGATCAGCAGAATAGTCGGGAGATCCAGTTCCGATTTTTCTTCGGATTCATCCTTAACCGGTTGTTTCAAGTCCTCGGTGGATTCAGTTGATTTGGCTTTCAGGAAGGAGGCAGGATCAAAGAGGGGCTCATCGATGATCGTGTCTTCATCAAAATGTTCTTTTCCTTTTCTCAGATTTACTACAAAGCTGGCACCTTTGCCCAATTCGCTTTCCACCCAAATGTCTCCTTTATGGAGTTCCACCAGTTCCTTCACCAGAGCCAGTCCAATGCCCGTTCCAACAGGTCTTTGGGTAGATAATTCATTGGTTTGATAGAAACGATCGAAAATGTGCTCGAGCTCTTCTTCTTTAATTCCGGTGCCCGTGTCTTTAACCGTTACCAAATACTCTTCTTCATTCTCCTCTATGCTGATGGATATTTCTCCACCGCTCGGAGTAAACTTAAACGCATTCGATAGCAGGTTCACAAACACCTTATCCATCATATCCGGGTCGGCATATAGGATTGAATCACCACCATTAAATTCCTTTTTAAACGAAACCTGGTTTATTTCTGCCGTGGATGAAAATTCCAGGCTGATTTGTTCAAGCAAATCCTGCATAGAGAATTTTCGAATGGTTGGTTTGATGGTATTGGATTCCAATTTCGAGATATCCAACACTTCATTTACCAGTTTCAATAATCGTTTCGAACTTCGAACTGCCATTTCCAGTTTACTCGAAGAACCCTCTTCTTTTGAAGTCTCCGGGTTTCTTACCAATTCTTCGAGCGGGCCGATTATCAAACTTAGCGGAGTTCGGAATTCATGGGAAACATTGGCGAAGAATCTAGATTTGGCTTTGTCTAATTCCTTTAGTTGTTCCGCCTGTGCGACAAGCTGCTCGGTTTGCTCATCCACCAATTTGGATAATTCTGTGGCACGAAGCTCAGAAGCCCGGATTCTCCATCGTATTCCTGCAAATAAAAGGATGAGGGCGAATAGAACTACCGTGACTTTAAACCAAAGGGTCTCATAAAAATAGTAGTCTATTGATACCGTTAATTCACTTTCATTTTCTGACCAATCATAACCGAATAGAGCTGCCTGAACTACAAATGTGTAATTTCCTCCCGGTACATTGGTATAGAATGCTTCCTGCCTGTCACCTACTTCGACCCAATCGTCATCGTATCCTTCCAGTTTGTATCTATACCTAATGTTTTCCGGGTGCAATTCATAGTTAAAGGCCGCGTATTTGAATTGAAGGTTTCTCTCATTATTGCTTAAGGTTACATTTTCTCTACTAGATGAATACAACGAATCTGATGTGCTAATATCAATAATTCGTGTATACAGATCATCTTTTTGATACTGTATTCTTTCTGGATAAACAATTCCAATTCCTTCCATCATAGGATATAGAATATGACCTTCATTGGTTTCCTCTGCACTGGACTGAAAACCTCCATTCGTTTCGGTGCCAGGCAAACCATCATTCACACTATATACCGTAGAGTAAATACGATCAACTTCACTATTTTCATACCGGTCCATCTCTGATTTCGAAACCCAAAATAGTCCACTATTGCTAGCCATCCATAATCTTCCATAATTGTCTTCTATTATGGAACTAATCACCATTCCATGCATTCCATTGCTTCTGTCATAATGGGTAATTTCATCAATCGATTGGTCGGGGTTAAGCCTCATTTTTATAACCCCAGTTCCATTCATTCCTAGCCAGTAAGTGGAATCGCTATCCTGATAAAAAGATCTAATACTGCCATAAGGTGAAAGCGTGTTTCCTTCGAATGTCTGTATAGCATCAATCTCAGCATCGAAGTATAGCAAACCAAGATCAGCCGAGATGATCCAAATTCTACCATCGAGATCTTCTTGAACTGCAGTTCCACCTGTGAAGGTCCTGTTATCCGCCATCTCATAATTTCTCCACCCAGTATCTTCAGAAAAGGATATAAGATGTTCTAAACCTGCTAGCCAGATGGTGCCTTTACTGTCCTCATATAACCCTTTTACTCTTTCAAGCTCTATTCCTTCCAAGGGGTCTATTTTCCTAATATCAGAGTCCCTATCCCAATAATAAAGACCTTTATCAGTGCCAAACCATAGGTTATTCTCACTGTCTTCCATTACAGAATAAACCCTGGTATTTGACAGCTCACTATTAGGTTCAAAATCTTCAAACGTTTCGTTTCTACCTCTTTTGACCCCATTCATTCGTTTAACTACCCATAGAGTATTTTCTGAATCCTGAATGATGGAGTATACATTGACTACATCGTGATTTGGTGGAGCATATGAGCCAAAACGGTTTTTTTTCAGATAATACAGTCTATTGTGTGTCGCGATCCATAAATCCCCATTCTTATCAACAACTGATTCTTCAATAACTGTTGGAGATTTAAATACTAATGAATCATTATAGAGTATATTATATCGGGTTTGAGTCCAATCACCACCATAACTTCCTGTAATTTCCATTTCTGAGAAGTTAGCTAACTCTGATGGTGCGCCTTTAAGTTCTTCCTCTATTATCAGGTATTCAATTATTTCAGACTGCATAACAGTGGTATAAACTATTCTTTCTTTCGAATCTTGTTGTTCATTAGAACTGGTAAGAAACCTCAGTCTGCCGAGCGGCGGGTTATTTAGAACTAAACGTGCTTTATTGTTTTCCATTAGTTCCAGCCCATTTGGTGTCAGAATCCATGCTTTACCATTTCTTGCGACTCTATATGCTAGTACTCGATCTGATGATAACCCAACCTCTTTATTTATTTCTTTAACAATTCCATCTTTTAGCCTGTATAGTTTTTCTTCGATACTTCCTAACCACCAAATTTCATTTTCTGATACCACCTGTAGTTTCAAATTATCATCGTCAGTCACTGTTATGGAAGGGTTTCTTGTCTCTATTTTCCCATTCTGAAAAACAGTCAGCTTTCGATCTAGAATGAACCAAAACTGCCCCTCATCGTCCACATGCCTGCTTTCAGGGTTCTCTATCAATTCACCTTCTAATTCAATTATTTCGAAAACCTGATCATGATACCATAGCAAGGAGCTGTCTTTTCTCTCTGAAATTAGTACAAACTCATTTTCATTTAGCTTATAAATCGGCTTACCATAAAACGGTTTGAAATCCTGATCATTGATGTCACTTAGCAAAGTGAACATTTCCCCCTCAGATTGAATTAAACCATTAAACCGAGCCAGCCCGTTTCCTGCACTTAACCAAAGTGAACCATCTTCTGTAATTGTAATGCCATTTACTGAACCAGCGGGAAGGCCGTCGTCTATAGTCCAGACATAATGGGTGAAGCCTGGGGCAATCTCTTGACCATACGCACTACTTACAACTGAAAAAAGAATACAAAGAGAAAAAAACTTCAATCGCTGCATTCCAGAAAGTAGTTAACTAAATGGAACTAGAAAAGTTGGTTTACAATAAAAAACCCTGATCTAATTATTAATTAAATCAGGGTTTAGTTGTACGCCCGGGAGGGTTCGAACCCCCAACCCCCAGGGCCGAAACCTGGTACTCTATCCAGTTGAGCTACGGGCGCATTTTTTAGCAAAAAATGCTGAATTACTTTAGGGCCGAAACCTATTATTCGATCTTAGTATAAGCATTGTTGCTAGTATTCAATATGTCAGTTGCACTTACATCTCATTTTATCGAGATGATACAGGCGCATTTTTTTGCAAAAATGCTGATTTACTTTAGAGCCGAAATCTGTATTTCGAATCTTAAGTTGAAAGCATTGTGCAATAATTTCAATAAGTAATTGCCCTTAAAAAATACTCATTCCACCTTAAAGGACTTTGTACTCTATCTCCCGACATATCGGGAAGCTACGGGCGCATTTTTCTCTTCTTTATTAGAGAAAGGGCTGCAAATATACACACTATCGTGCATTAACGCTTGTGAAATTCTGTGTCGATAATTGAGGTTACATATCTAATTCACGATCTTCAACGATCACAAGAGATAAAAGCTATGAATACTTTTTTAGTCACTTTAGGATTAGCAATTACCTTAGTCGGACTTGGCTTCGCAGGTATTGCTATAAAGATATTGCTTAAAAAAAATGGCGAGTTCTCCGGGACTTGCGCTAGTCAAAGTCCTTTTTTGAATAAGGAAGGTGAAGCTTGCAGTATGTGTGGCGCACTTCCGGAAGAGAAGTGTAAGAGTGATGATCAGAAGTTAAAGCAAAAGGATGAGAGAGAGTTTAGTCCTTTTGTGAATTGATATTCTAACGAACTAGCCCGGTGTAGATGCTGAAACGAGTTCAGCATGACGAATTACCAATTATTCGAGGATGAAGCTTTGGAAGCCTTCGGTAATGTATTCCTGCCAGTTCCCGCCTAGATCTGTATAAATAAGGTATCCTTCAAGGTCAGCTTTAGAATCCAAAAAGTCTTTACACTCTTCTAATCCAATTACCATACAAACTGTGGCATAGGCATCGGCATCCATTCCCGTTGGTGCGATGATAGAAGCACTGAGTAAATTATTCTTTGCGGGATACCCTGTTTTTGGATCGATGGTGTGTGAATACTTTAAACCAGTTTCATGATCAACCCAGAACTTTCGATAATTACCAGAAGTAGCAAGTGCTGCATCCTCTAGTTTAAGAATGAACTGAAAACGATCTTCAACATCTATGCTTTCTTGAGGCTTATCTACACCAATTACCCAAACAGCATTTTTATCATTTAAACCCGAAGTTCGGATTTCTCCACCCACTTCTACCATGTATCGGTCGATTCCTTTTTCTTCCAGAAATTCTGCAATTACATCAACCGTATACCCTTGTGCAATCGCATTGAAGTCGATGGTACTGCTAGCAGGTATTCGAACCCTTTGATCTTCAATTTCAACTTTATCGTAACCGATTAACTCAAGTGTATTGACAACTTGTTCGTCAGATACCTGTCCACGAATTTCATCGAACCAAAAACCCCAAAGTTGTACTAAAGGACCTACCGTTGGATCAAAGTTACCATCAGACTCTTCAGCAATTTCAATCGAGCGATTGAGTACTTCCAAAAACATCTCATCTACTTCCACCCAGTCACCGGAATCATTGATCTGAGATATAATAGACGTCGGTACCCAGGTACTCATAGAGTTGTCGATATCCAGAAACAACTGCTCAAAATCACTATTGAAATCCGCGGATCCAGTTGCCATATAACGAATCTGATAGGTTGATCCCTGAGCATTGCCGGTAGCTACCACAAGTCTTGGTTCTGGGTTAGTACATCCAAGCAATGTTAATAAAAGAAGTAGTGTTGCTAATCTCATATTGATAGAATAAAAAAACCCCAACCAAAATGGTCGGGGTTTTAAGATTTTTTATCCTCCGAAATCATCGAAGGCAACGTTCTCCTCAGGAACTCCCCAGTCGTCGCACATTTTTAGTACGGCCTGGTTCATGAGTGGAGGTCCACAGAAATAGAATTCAATTTCTTCCGGTTCCGGGTGATCAACTAAATACTGATCAATTACAGCCTGGTGTACGAAACCTAAGAAGCCATCGCCTTCCGGATCGTCCATACTCTTCTTTTCTACCCAATTGTCTTCCGGTAATGGTTCAGATAATACAAGATAGAATTTGAAATTTGGGAACTTGCGCTCTAACTCGTAGAAGTGCTCTAGATAGAACAATTCTCTTCTAGAACGTCCACCATACCAGTAGGTAACTTTTCTTCCGGTCTCAAGAGTTTTGAATAAGTGATAAAGATGAGATCTCATAGGAGCCATACCTGCACCACCACCGATGTATAACATCTCACTTTCATTTTCCTTGATGAAGAATTCACCATATGGACCAGAAATAGTAACAGTATCACCTGGTTTCTTTGCAAAGATATATGAAGAAGCAATACCAGGATTAACATCCATCCAAGTATTCTTTGCACGATCCCATGGTGGAGTTGCAATACGAACATTCAACATGATTTTACGGCCTTCTGCTGGATAGCTAGCCATAGAGTATGCCCGCTCAACAATGTCGTCGTTCTTCATTTTAAGATCCCAAAGACCAAATTTGTCCCATTCAACTTTGAACTTGTCTGGTTCGCCCGGGTGATCTTCCGGATGAGCCGTGATATCGATGTCTTTGTAATCAATTTCACCTTCCGGGATTTCAATCTGAATATATCCACCCGCTTTGTAATCCATGTCTTCAGGAAGCTCAACAATAAATTCCTTGATGAAAGAAGCTACGTTGTAATTTGATACCACTTTAGCTTCCCATTTCTTAATCCCGAATACTTCTTCAGGAATAGAAATTTCCATGTCTTCTTTCACTTTTACCTGACAGCCTAAACGGTAGTTTTCTGCCTGCTCTTTTCTAGTGAAATGTGGTGTTTCTGTTGGAAGAATTTCTCCACCACCAGAGTGAACCTGGCACTCGCACTGAACACATGTTCCACCACCACCGCATGCAGATGGAAGGAAAATTTTGTTATCACCAAGTGTACTTAAAAGAGTGCCGCCAGAATCTACTTCAATTACTTTCTCACCATTGATAGTGATTTTAACTGGCCCTGATGGCGTTAATACTGCTTTCGCACCTAACAAGATGGAAACCAATAGAATGATTACCGCAAAGAAGATTACAATGCTGGTAACTACGATTAATGTGGTTGCTCCAAATACCATAATGTATTCTACCTGATAATTATAATTTGATTCCCATAAACGACATGAAGCCAATGCCCATCAAGCCGGTTACGATAAATGTGATTCCTAATCCTTTTAAAGGAGCAGGCACATTTGAATATTGAATTTTTTCACGGATTGCAGCGATTGCAACAATAGCTAAAAACCAGCCAATACCACTACCAAAACCGAAAACTGTTGCTTCAGTTATGTTTGCATAGTTTCGCTCTTGCATGAATAGTGATCCACCAAGAATCGCACAGTTTACAGCGATCAATGGAAGGAAGATACCTAGCGCTCCATAAAGAGCCGGAGAGAATTTCTCAACCGTCATCTCTACTAACTGTACCATCGAAGCGATGATCGCAATGAAGAGAATGAACGAAAGGAAGCTAAGATCAACTTCAGCAAAATCTTCACTTATCCAGGTTAATGCGCCTTCTGTAAGCACATAATTCTGAAGTAAGTAGTTTGCCGGTACTGTAACAACAAGCACGAAAATAACTGCAAATCCTAGACCTACAGCTGTAGATACTTTTTTAGAAACTGCCAAATATGAACACATGCCTAAGAAGTAGGCAAATACCATATTGTCAACAAAGATCGATTTAACAAAAATGTTTACTAATTCTTGCATGGCTTAGTCCTCGATCAATTTTGTGTTACGGGCACGTTGTATCCAAATAATGATACCTACGGTAATAAGTGCCATTGGTGGAAGTAACATGAAACCATTGTTGCTATAAAAACCGCCATTAGCTAAGTACCATGTTTCAGGAATAACCTGGAATCCATAAAGTTGACCTGATCCAAATAACTCTCTAAAGAACGAGACAACAATTAGAATCACGCCATAACCAACTGCGTTACCAATTCCATCAAGGAATGATTTCCAAACATTATTACCAAGAGCAAACGCTTCAAGTCTACCCATGATAATACAGTTGGTAATGATCAATCCTACAAATACTGCAAGCTCTTTACTTACATCATAAACGAAAGCTTTCAGTACCTGATCAACCAAAGCTACAAGCGTTGCAACTACAACAAGCTGTACAATGATTCGGATTCTGTTTGGTACAAAGTTTCTAAGTAATGAAACGATAATGTTACCAGCTGCCATAACAAATACTACCGATAATGCCATTACAACTGCAGGTTGTAACTTAACGGTGATCGCAAGCGCTGAACAAATCCCAAGAACCTGTACTGTAATTGGGTTGTTATCATTAAATGGATCGCTTAATAATTTTTTATTCTTCTTGCTGAAAAGAGGCTCTTTTGGTTTTACAACCGGCTTCTTTTCAACTACTTCTTTTTCTAATACTTCAGCCATGTTATTCTTTTTTAGCCAGCGATTAGTTGATGAGTTGAGCGCTGGCAGTAGCTCCAGCATATTCGTTTAGGAATGGGAAGTATGCTTCCAAACAATCCAAAATCATAAGTTCTACACCATCTGATGTAATAGTACCACCACTGATTCCATCCACTTCATATTCAGTTGATGAACCACCTTTACGAACATCAATACCACGAAGACCACCATCGTCGGCTAATACTTTTTTGCCTGGGAATTGATCTGTAAATATTGGGAATTTGATTTCTGCACCAAGACCAGGGGTCTCTGCTTTGTGATCGAATACAGCACCGTAAATTGTGTTTAGATCTTCTTCCAAAGAAATGTATCCCCAGATTGGACCCCAAAGACCCGTTCCTTGAAGTGGGATGATGTAATATGTTTTACCATCTTTTTCCGCGACATATAAAGGTGCATTTCGTTCAACATTTTCTACGCGAACTTCCTTAACCATATCCACAGAGAAAGCGTCAAGGCCGTCAACCAGTTGACCTTCACTTACTACCAGCTCTTGCAAGATGTAGTCGTCATAAATTTCAGCAGCTTCCTCTCGACTCACATTAATTTGAATCGAACTTAGAATGTTCTGCATTTTTTCTTTTTCGACGTTTTCGTCCTGCATAGGCTTCAAAGTGGTTGCAACTGCAGACAAACCAGCTGCCACTACAACTACCATCAAAGCTGCAAAACCAAACGTATATGCGTTACTGTTTACGTTCATAATTAAGCTGCCACAGTTTTAAGAGCTAATCGTTTTTGGCGTTTTTTGATATTCGCCTGAACCACATAGTGGTCGATAAGTGGAGCCATCGTATTCATAAATAAGATAGCTAACATAATTCCTTCGGGATAAGCGGGGTTAAATACCCGAATCATAATGGCAAAGAATCCAATGAAGAATCCATAAACATATTTACCGGTTTCTGTTTGGGAACCTGATACCGGATCTGTAGCCATAAATACTACACCGAATGCAAATCCACCGATTATTAACTGGTGCCAGAATGGTACCGCCATGAATCCTTGTTGCTCTGGTGAAAGTGCAAATGGAGCAACCGCATTGAAAATCAAACCCATAACAGCACCACCAATTAGGGCACTAAGCATAATTCTCCAGGAGCCGATTCCTGTGAAAATCAATAATCCGGCACCTAATAAAATTACTATTGTTGATGTCTCACCAATTGATCCCGGGATTGTACCGATAAATGCATCAAAAGCCGAATAAGATGTTGCTCCGGTTGTAGCAAGCTCACCAAGAACGGTTGCACCAGACCAGCCATCAACTACAGCCTGACCTTCTTGTACAGAAGTATTGATCCAAACTTTGTCACCAGACATGTACGTTGGATATGCAAAGAAAGCGAATGCTCTGGCAAGAAGCGCCGGATTGAAAATATTCATTCCGGTTCCACCAAAAACTTCCTTCCCAATAACAACTGCAAAGGCAACAGAAATAGCCACCATCCAAAGTGGAATATCAACTGGCATAATTAAAGGAATTAACATACCGGTTACGAGATATCCTTCCTCAATTTGATGTCCTTTAATTACACAGAATAGGAATTCAAGACCTAGACCTACACCGTAGGATACAATCACCATTGGAATCACTTTGATTGCGCCAAAGATGAAGTTTTCTATAAATGTTGAATCGATTCCTAATGCTGCATAATGGTGGAAACCAACATTCCACATACCGAATAATAAACATGGAACAAGCGCCATGATTACTGTATTCATAGTACGCTTTAAGTCGATACCATCTCGAACATGGGCGCCACTATGAGCAGTATGACCAGGAACAAACAAGAATGTTGAGAACCCATCATACACAGGCCATAGCTTTTCGTATTTCGATCCTTTGTCGAAAAGTGGCTTAATGTTTGATTCTAAATAATCGTGTATAGCTTTCATTTAAATAAAAAGTATTGATTAAACCTTTAACCTAATTCTTCTTTCATGAGATCAAGTCCTCTGCGAACTGTCTCTTGTACTGGGATTTTTGAAGTACAAACCACTTCGCAAAGTGCAAAGTCTTCTTCTACAACCTCATAAATTCCTAAATTTTCCATCAATTCGATGTCGTTCGTCATGATAGCTTTGATAAGCTGAACGGGAAAAATATCGAAAGGGAACACCTGCTCATATTGCCCGCTAACTACAAATGCTCTTTCTTCACCATGTAAATTGGTATCTAAGTTATATACCATAGGCTGACCAGTAAGTTTTTCAGCCTGACGCATAAAGAAAGATGGAAGAGCACGTGAAATACTGAACTTATCTGGCTTTGGAATTAACCAGCCAAATAACTCCGGATCTTCACCTTCGGCAAGTACCGTTAGCTGTCGCTCATAAAAGCTTAAATATCCATCTTCTTGGATGTGAGTTCCAGTTAATACGTTACCTGAAATAATTCTTGGCTTCTTATCAGAAAGGTTATCAGCAATAAATGGCTTAACAGCCGCTCCAATTACTGTAGAGTGATACTTTCGATCATTCACTTCTGACCCAGCTACAGCAATATTGATACGAGCATCAAATTTTCCAGTTAAGAATAAACGACCAATAATAACTACATGCTCAGGCGTAATTGTCCAAACAGTTTCACCTTTATTGATTGGGTCTTTCTGTGCGATTTGCACGCCAACAACACCAGCAGGATGTGGACCGGAGTATTTAGAAATCTCAACTCCTTTCACACTTGAAAGCGTACGACCTGAAGCGGCATCAGCATTCAAGCCCAAATGCACTTTACCAGTAGTAAGTTGTGCCAAGGCATCAACACCGGTTTGGAATTCTTTTTCATTACCATCTAACAACATTCCCATATCAGGGGCTAGAGGAGCAGAATCAAAACCAGAAATAAAAATGGCTTTTGGTGTTTTCGAAGTTTCTGCAACTACGTTGTATGGGCGTTGCTTGAAGAAAGCAAAACAACCGGAATCAGCTAGTTTCTCAAGAATAGCTTCACGATCTAATTCAATTGGATCTGCTTTTCCGAAGCTTTCATATTTAATTTTTTTATCTGCCAGAACTCTTACTTCCAGAATTCTACGCTTAGCTCCTCGCACAATTTGTGCAACTTCTCCACTAACAGGTGAGGTCAACTTTACAGCTTCATCGTCCTTATTAAATAGAAGAGTTGAACCAGCTTTCACTTCCTCGCCTTCTTTAACAGCAAGCTTGAATCGGGCGCCGTGAAAATCACCTGGTTTTATGGCTACAGTTTCAACGCGTGTCTCTGGAGCGAATTCATTATCGGTTTCCCCAACCAACTTAATATCAACACCGCGTTTAATTTTAATTACTTCAGACATGTATGAGTTTTCAATTTGGAGTTTTATCGGGTGATAATATCATTTTATTAAACCCCCGATAGCAATTGATCTGAAACTTTTCAAGGCGCAAAAGATACTAAAAAAAACAAGTGATTTGGTACTGTATCCTTTCATTTTGAAGTGAAATTTAAACTCGCATTCAAAAAGCGCTTCTAATGTTATCAACAACAATGTGGATAAGTTCAACGGTATGAGATTCTTACCGCAATTTTCTACAAAATGAGCATAGCGTCCCCAAAAGAGTAAAAGCGATATTTTTTTTCTATCGCATGCACATAAAGACGCTTCATTTCATCAAAACCCATGAATGCAGATACTAGCATGAGCAAGGTACTCTTCGGTAAGTGAAAATTTGTAATCAAAGAATTAACTCTTTTATATCTGTACCCGGGAGTAATGTAAATATCAGTTTCTCCAATACCAGGTTTCAAAACGCCACTTTCATCTGCTACTGATTCTAATACTCGAACCGAAGTCGTTCCAACTGCTATAACATGATCAGTTTGATTCAAAACTGACGCAGTTTGGTCATCAATATGATACCATTCACTATGCATATCATGATCGTGAATGTCTTCGGTTTTAACAGGTGCGAATGTCCCAAGACCTACATGAAGGGTAACCTCTTCTTTTTCGATACCTTGATTCTTCAAATTTTGGAGAAGTTCGTCGGTAAAATGAAGTCCGGCAGTTGGCGCGGCTTTGCTTCCAAGGTCTTTCGCATATACCGTTTGATATTCGTCAGCTAAACTTTCGTCTTGTTCAATATATGGCGGGAATGGTGTGTATTTAAAAGGTTCCAATCTTAAATCATCCAAATCGCAAGAAAGGATCATGGTTCGAAGACCATCATCCGCAATGTGAGTCACTTCAGCTGTGATGTCATCTACCAATTCGACCGTTTTACCAAGTCTAAATTTTTTACCCGGACGAACCAGTGCTTCGATCGTGTTATTATTTCTTACTGATGTGACGAACAACTCTCTTTTTCCACCCTCAAACATCAGTCGACATTTTTCTACTTTGCTGTTATTTACAACCAAAGCAGAGTTTTCAGGCAGGTGATTTCCCAGGTTGTAGAAAACATCATCGATTATTTCACCCGTTTCACGATCGTAAACCAGCAATTTCGCATGATCACGTGGATGCGCCGGCGACTGAGCAATCAGATTTTCCGGTAAATGATAATCGAAATCGGAGAGGGTGTAGGTCATGTCGAAATATAAGCCCTATTCAAGTGAACTAATTTTTATGAATTGTAAACAGATTATTCGGCTGTCAACGTCACTGAATTATTTTTATCCTCATTGACTTCTTTTACCACCCTGGCAATAATTTCACCCTCTTTAATTGCAATAAATTCGACCTGATTTGTTACTCTAGTCTCTGCAATCCGATCAGAGCTTTCCTCAGATGTAATATTAAATTCTTTACCAATTGCTAATTCACCTATATCAAGTTCAAACCGCCCACTTTGATCAGATGTAGTTATTGGATTTGATCCGATTAATTCTTCAGCCGGGGCAGCTAAGAAAAATTCACCAACTATGACATCCTCACCTCTGGATTGGCTTATTCTGTACTCATACAATCTATTTGTGTACGCCCCCTCGGTTAAGATGGCTGTATAAGAACCACCGCTATGATAGGCATCCACAAGAACTTCAATTAATTCCCCCCTCCATTTTGCAAAAGTCTCTAACCTAACATTCCCTGCTTCAGAAATAGTATAATTTATTAAAGTAGAAGGCTTAAGCTTAAGATTAGTTGTTATAGATGGCACAAAATGTATATCCGCACCTTCAATGGGGTCTCCATTTTGTGAAACAACCTGACCATCTATGATCCTGGCCTCATCTTTTGAGCAACCCAAGAAAAGCCAAATTAATAGAACCGGGAGGATTTTTAGTTTTTGCATTTGCAGGAATTTTAGTTCTGCAAATCTACTAAAAACCTTGTCTATTAAAACAAGAATCTACAACTAAGCGCTAACAAATTTTTGCTTCACAACTTCAGCCAGTGCTTTCGCGTCTATCCCAACTTCAGCATGAAGTTCTTCCTGGGTTCCATGCTCGATGATTCGATCCGGTAAGCCCATAATTGTCAAAGTTGGCTTATCTGCCTTTTCAGCAAGATATTCGGCCACAGCACTACCAAATCCGCCTAATTTTGCACCATCTTCAAGAGTGATGATATGCTGATACTTTTGGCATATTTCGTCTAGAAGTTCAGTATCAATTGGCTTCGCAAAACGCATATCATAATGGCCAACGTGAATATCTTGTTGTTCCAGTTCTGCTGATGCTTCAGTCACATACTTACCAATTGGGCCAAAACTCAGAACGGCTACTTCTTCGCCTTCCTGAATACAAATTCCTTTTCCGATTTCCATCTTTTCGAAGTGCTCTCTCATTTCCATTCCGGTTGAAGCTCCTCGTGGATATCTAATCGCCCAACTAGCTCCATCATATTCACTAGCAGTGAACATCATATCACGAAGATCTTGTTCATTCAGCGGAGATGATATAATCACATTTGGAATCGATCGCATGTAGGCAACGTCATATGCGCCATGATGCGTTGGCCCATCTGCTCCAACAACACCAGCACGATCAATACAGAAAACAACCGGAAGTTTTTGAATGGCAACATCATGAACAAACTGGTCGAAACCTCTTTGTAGGAAGGTTGAATAAATGGCACAGAATGCTTTTTTGCCCTGAGCTGCTAATCCTGCTGCAAATGTTACTGCGTGTTGCTCAGCTATTCCTACATCAAATGCACGATCAGGGAAAGCGTTCATCATTGGCCATAAACTTGAACCGCTTGGCATAGCCGGTGTCATGCTCACTATATTTTCATTTTCGGCAGCAAGTTCAACTAAAGCATCACCGAATACATCCTGGTACTTAGGAGCTGATTTCTTCGTCGATTTTGGTTTAAGAGAATCGCCCGTAATTTTATCGAATGGGCTGCTTTGAGCATGCCACTTCGTTTGCTCTTTCTCGGCCGGAGCAAAGCCTTTCCCTTTCACTGTTACAATATGAAGAAGCTTTGGGCCTTTAATTTCTTTTAAATCTTCGAGCGTTTTGCGCAAACCGTTTACATCATGGCCATCAATTGGTCCATAATATTTGAATCCGAAAGAACGGAAAAGTGAACCGGGGGTTAATGCGGCCAACATTGCAGATTCAAACCGAGACGCTACTCGTTGCATCTTTTTTCCGGCTTTGTTGAAGTGACCAAGCATGTCATAAACTTCATCCCGAAGTTTATTGAAAGTCCGGCTAGATGTAACGTCTGCTAAATATTCTTTTAGTGCGCCTACATTTGGGTCGATCGACATATTATTATCATTCAAAACAACTAATACATCGCTATTCATCGCGCCGGCATTGTTAAGTGCTTCAAACGCCTGACCGCCCGTCATTGCTCCATCACCAATAACTGCTACCACTTTAGCATCACTTTGATCTAAATCATTGGCAACAGCCATGCCAAGAGCTGCAGAAATAGAGGTTGAAGAATGTCCTACACCAAAAGCATCGTGGATGTTCTCGCTTCTCTTTGGGAAACCAGAAAGTCCGCCATACTTACGATTGGTGTGAAAATTATCTCTTCTACCGGTTAAAATTTTGTGGCCATATGCCTGATGACCCACATCCCAAATAATGCGGTCTTCAGGAGAATTATATACATAATGAAGTGCAGTCGTTAATTCTACCACACCAAGGCTAGCGCCAAAATGGCCGCCGTAAACTGAGACGATATCGATGATGAAATCTCGAAGTTCATCACAAACTTGTTGTAATTGATCCGCTGATAGATTTTTTAAATCATCCGGAGAATCAATTTTTGATAAAAGTGGTCCCGCTTTTGGTAGATGTTCCATAGATACCTAATCTTGTTCCTCGTTCACTTGCTGAATCTTTAACTCTGCTTGATGAAGTACTTTGTTACAAAGCTTAGATAACTCCATTCCTTGCTCGTACAACTTAACAGATTCCTCAAGTGTAATTTCCTGGCTTTCTAATTGTTCCACAATAGATTCCAGTTGCTTTAAAGCATCTTCGAAGCTCAGCCGTTCCTTTTCTTCCATGTTTCTTTTTTGATAGAAGTAAAACTCCCTTCAGGATAAACTTAAATTTAAGGGATTCTTAGTTAAAGAAGTAGTAGTCAGTTTCTAACACCACTTTCATATTTAAATACGAAATCAATTCTACCAATAGATTTCTCAGGTGGATCAAAATAAAAAAAGGCCTGGAATTCCTCCCGGGCCTTTTGAAGGGTTTGTAACTAACTTATCGTATAGTTTCTTATAAATACTTTAGTGTAACAGATCCACCTGAAGTTTTAGCAGTTACTCTTGTTCCGCCACCATTCATTCTTCCATCAAGTTCGTTTCTGTCATAATCTCCCTGGAAATTATTCAGATCAGCTCGAACTCTATTACCATCAAGATCAACATCGTAGCCAAGATCTTTTGGAACTGCGATGCTTATACTTCCACCAGATGTTCGCAATTCGATATAATCTTCTGGATTCACGATTTCAACATCAATTGAGCCACCGGAGGTTTTTGCTTCTACGTTTCCTGATACATTATCAAGTGTGATGCTACCACCAGAGGTTTTTGCAGCTATTCCGCCTGAAACATCTGTTGCTCTTATTCTTCCTCCCGATGTGTTGGCATCAACATATCCTTCAATTTCATCGATAGTGATTGATCCACCGGATGTTTTAACATCAACATCTCCTACGATTTGAATTGCAGTAATGCTTCCTCCGCTTGTCTTTGCGTATTGAGTGCCCGCTAAGTTGCTTAATGAAATACTACCGCCTGAGGTTTTTACATCTGCTCTCGCTGATATTGGAGAATAGATTACAAATGAAATACTGTAATTACTGTTTCCCCAATTATTTCTTCCTCTTTTCTTTGCGGTAGCGTATACAGTGTTACCACTCTTATCAATTTCAATATCCCACTCACTTAAATCAGCTTGACCAGCCTCAATATCTCTACCGCGTCGTTTAACATACATCTCAACTCTCACTTCATCAGTATTCGAGCCTTGAACCTCAATACTTCCACCAGAAGTCTCTACTTCAATTTGAACATTATCACCAACCGCAAAACTCTCTTCCGTATATGGTTTCTGTGCTATCGCACTTGCGGAAACAAATACGGCCATCATAAATGCCGATATCCAAATTTTCCCGTTTTTTGACTTTACTAAATCCATTTTTTCACCCATTGATTTGTGAAACGCAACTCGTTTCTAAATGTGTTGATTGATTTCGTGCCATCTGTACACGTAGTAATTTGTAAAAGGTTACTTATTTTTAAGTGATGTCGATAATTGTTGGAATCGCTACCTTTGGCGACTAAAATTTTTGAGTAGAATGAAACTTCCTTTTGTACTTGCAAAACGGTTTGTAGCCGGTGAAACTTTTGAGGAATCCATCCCAAAAGCGAAATACTTAAATCATAAAAATCTGAAACTTACATTAGATCTCCTCGGTGAAAATGTAAGCGATAAGGCTACGGCTGATGATACCGTTGATGCCTATATCAATCTGCTGAATGGAATTAATGAACACGGTTTAGTTAGCAGTATTTCCATCAAATTAACCATGATGGGACTGGATATAGACAAAGAATACTGTGTTGAAAATCTTTACAAACTGCTGGATGTTGCTAAAAAGCACGATCAGTTTGTGAATATTGATATGGAAGGAAGCGAGTACACACAGATTACGATCGACATATTTAAAGATGCTTTTGCAAAATACGGACAAACTGTTGGTACTGTTATCCAGGCCATGCTTCACCGTACCAAAGATGATATCAACGATCTTGCATCCATAGGAGCAAATATCCGATTAGTGAAAGGCGCTTATAAAGAATCTGCGGATGTTGCCCTTCAAAGTATGCCGGAAATTAGATCAGCATTCAAAGAATATTCAAAAGTTCTTCTCGAGAAAACTGAACGACCAAGATTCGGCACGCATGATGATGAATTAGTTAATTGGCTTCGTGAATATACCGCAGCGGAAAACATCGCTAAAGATCGCCTCGAATTTCAAATGTTGTACGGTCTTCGTGAAGAAACCATGGTTGACTTAACTAAGCTAGGTTATCTAACCCGAGTTTATGTACCCTTTGGTACTGATTGGTTCCCATATTTTAGTCGGCGATTAATGGAACGTAAAGAGAATATTTGGTTTGTTTTAAGCACTATGCTTAAAAAGTAACAATTGCCTAAAACCTTTCTCTATTATCCGCGTTAAGGAGTTCGATTATCGCTGATATTTTTGTTTAAAAGGGCTCTATTCAATCTTTTCCCTTAGGCTGATTTCTACATTATATTAGCGCAATAAAATGTAGTCTAGTGCAAAAGAAAAAACGGGTTATCAAATATCTATGGCCGCTTGGTTTTGGGGCATTATTGCTCTTTGTACCCTTGCTTCGTGATTTGCACCTTGAATCGGCATTGCTCATCTCTACGATATTCTGTTTTTGGGGAGGTTGGAAAGCGTCAAAAACAAAAAGATTTTCTGATTTTGAAATCATATCCGGTTTAGCTTTAAAAGTTCTGTTGATATCTATTCCTCTAATAATTCATGGCATTTTTGCCCAGTGTTTAATGTGGACCGGCGTTGGCCTGTGGGTGCTATTACCAATTCCGAGCATTTTATTTGGAGTTTCTATTGGGCGTTTTTATAGAAAAATGAGCTTACCTCTACCAAAATTACTCACCATAACTACTATTTCTTTTGTTGCGGTTGGAATACTTGCATATGAGTTCTTCACACTTCCACAAGTATATTACTTCAATCATGTTTGGGGGGCATGGCCGGGACCTATTTACGATGAAGAGATTCGTATCACCGCTGGATTACTTTGGTTCAGGTTAACTACCCTTCTGTGGATCGTTTTGATTTGGTGGTTGCCGACAATTTCATCTTCCAAAAAAAGTATTTCAATAGTTTCGATTTCAGGAATTCTAATCATAATCTCACTTTTCATTCAACCACAACTTAGAATCTCAACACCAAGGTCATTTCTGAAATCTGAATTGAGCGAAGTAATTAAAACTGAGCACTTTCACATTTACTATGATGCTTCGAATTTTGATCCGGATGAAAGAGAATATTGGGCCGCAAGACATGAATTCCATTTTCGACAAATCATCGATATTCTTGAAATTGATTGGCCGGAAAATCAAATCATTGAATCTTTTGCCTACGCCAATGCCTGGCAAAAGAAGGATCTGGTAGGAGCCAAGTTTACAAGCTATGTACCGGTTTGGCTAGAACAGGATCAACTTCATATCGCTAAAGAGCACTTAGAGGGTGTTCTTAAACATGAACTGGTTCATGTTATAACAAAGCAATTTGGTAATGATCTTATAAATGCGAGTTGGAGTATTGGATTAGTAGAGGGTGTTGCCGAGGCAATAGCTAAAGACGCCTCTGGGGTATCAACTCTGGATCAAATTATTGCAGCGGAAGACCCTCTTCCAACTACCGAACAAATAGCTGCAGCTATGTCATTAACCGGGTTTTATGTTTCTGCTTCTTCTATTAGCTATACTACATCCGGTTCCTTTGTAAGCTATTTGTTGGAAAACTACCCCATTGATCATTTTAAAGAAGCCTATGCATCAACTGATATTGAAAGCGCCTATGAACTTCCTTTTGATACACTGGTAACCCGGTGGAAAGCACAATTACCTGTTACAGAAGTAGATTCAGTGGATGCCCGTATATCGCAAATGGTTTTTTCTCAGCGATCACTTTTTCAAATGAGTTGTCCTCGTAAAATCCACCCCATACTTCGAGGTCTGGATGATTTAAGATTCTATGAATCTTTGGGTAACTCTTCGAACTCACTCACTACAATAAATTCATTATTTAATGATTTTCCTGATGTCCCTTTGATCAAACAATTATGGAATGGCTATCAATTACGGAATAGTAATAGTATTGGCGTGATCAATTCTACAAGCACTTCAGACACACTGTTTTCACAACAATTAATGCGAGCTGATGCATTATTTATTGAGGCAAGGCAGAATGATGCTTACTCCATAATTGACGAATTACGCGCCGATAGTATTTACATTAATGATATCTCCGCACAGGAATCGTTTTTGGTTAGAACTGATTCTTTGGCCTGGAATACATTTATCAACGCTCGCTATAAGAACACTTTTGTTGATATTACATCTTTTCAATCACTTCCTGAACCATTACAGTGGTTATCAATACGTAGAGTTGTTGATGGAAACGATAACGAGCTCATACCTCAGTATGCAGAGGAAATGTTATCCAAAGAATTGGAAGCTCGTTGGTTTGAAACTCAGATTTCTTTAATTGACAAGCTGGTATATTTAGATCAATTCAATTTGGCCCAAAGTTGGATTGATAAATTGTTGAGTAATGATTTAAGAGACCGACACATCGAACGAGTTGAAGAACAACAAGAATGGCTGGATTTTCGGAAACAATAATAAATTAAAATGATGCTAAGAATATTAACTGTTTTACTTTTTACGTTTTTATCTATTGGATCATATGCTCAGGACACAACTAAAACTGACGGTCCAGAGACTTTCAATTATGAATGGGCTGGCGAAACATTTACAATGCAAAAATATTTTATCGTATTTCTAAAAAGTGGCCCTGAAAGAAATCAACCTGAAGAAGTAGCTAATCAGTTACAACAAGAACATCTAGCTTATTTAGGTGGACTATTTGAACAAGGAATTATCAATTTAAATGGCCCATCAGAAGGCGAGGGTGAAATACGTGGGTTTTCAGTTTATAATGTTGCTACCATTGAAGATGCAATTAGATACGCTAATGAAGACCCGATGGTAAAAGCCGGAAGGTTAGTTGTAGAGACACATCCTTGGTGGTTAGCAAAAGGAAGTGGAGTAAAATAAAAATGAATGAAGCGAAATTTGTCCCATTAGAAGATTATGCCTCTTATTCAGCCGAGGAGATGCAAAAACGGGCAAAGGAATTTTATGAACTCATAAAGAAGCGCCGGACCGTTCGGGAATTTTCTGATCAACCCATTCCTAAAGGTGTGATTGAAAATTGCTTACTTGCCGCTGGTACGGCTCCGAATGGTGCCAATAAACAACCCTGGCATTTTGCCGTTGTTACTGATCCTGTAATAAAGAAAAAAATTCGAGAAGCAGCGGAAGAAGAAGAGCATGAATTTTATAACCGACGAGCACCTGAAGATTGGTTGGAAGATTTGGTTCCTTTTGGCACGAATGAGCACAAACCTTTTTTAGAAACAGCCCCTGCTCTTATTGGAATATTCTCTCAAAGTTTTCACTTAAATGAACAAGGTGAAAAGGAAAAGCACTATTACGTTAAGGAATCGGTTGGAATAGCTACAGGAATGTTGATTACTGCTCTTCACAATGCAGGTCTTGCCACGCTAACTCATACACCTAGTCCAATGGGATTTCTGAATGAGATCATGCAACGACCTGCCCATGAAAAGGCATTTCTATTATTAGTAGTTGGTTATCCGGCAGATGGTGTTCAGGTTCCGGATATCAGCAAAAAGAAATTAGAGGAGATTGCAAGTTTTATATAGCAATGGGTAACGATCAAGAGAAGAAAAAAGGTGGCCGACTTAAACGAGAGGTCATCGAAATTGGTGTATTTCTGGCAATTGCCGGCTTTATATACGCAATGGGTTGGCATACTGAGGTAATCGGCACGCTGCAACGAGGAATTCTCGCAACCGGTATCTTTCGACCTGATGTTACAGTAGATGAATCCGAATTCGTGAAGGCGGAATACAACATGCCGCTGATGACGATAGATGGTAATCAAACCAACCTGAATGAATATGAAGGGAAAACCATTTTCCTGAATTTTTGGGCAACCTGGTGTCCACCATGTATTGCAGAGATGCCAAACATCCAAAAGCTTTACAACGACTTCCAAGATGATGAAGATATTGTTTTCGTGATGCTTTCTTTAGATGAAGATCCTGATAAAGCCCGGGCCTTTATGGAAAGAAAAGACTTTACCATGCCGGTATATTTCCTGACTGGTCGCCAACCTGGTGTATATAACAGCACAGTAGTTCCGACTACTTTTGTGATCTCACCCGATGGATACATAGTGACAGAAAAAAGAGGCATGGCGAATTATAACACGAAGTCTTTTCGGGAGTTTTTGAAAAGCCTGTAGTCATCCGCAGGCATCTTTCTTTAATTCTGGCTCTTTTCGAGAGCGGCATTAGAATTATTGATGAAATTAGACGAAATGATATGAGCGTGTCTCGAAGACTTTCGGGACAAATAAATTCGCACAGGTGGTTAATCATTAAAATGTATGTCTAGCTAGGAGACCATCGAATATATTTAGCGAATGAAATTGAGTCTCATCAATAATTCTTAGCCTAGATTTTTTGGTACTTTTGCATCATGGCAAAAGTACATATCATAAGCAGATCAAATAAATTCTCTATGGAAAAAATCATCTCCGGCATACAACAAATTGGAATTGGAAACCCAAACGTTCTAGAAGCTACCGAATGGTATAAGAATTATTTTGGGATGGATATTAAGGTTTTTGACGACGCTGCAATTGCTAACCTTATGCTTCCTTACACTGGTGGTGAACCTCATGAACGCCGCGCGATCTTAACTTTGAGTATGCGGGGTGGTGGTGGTTTCGAGATTTGGCAGTACACCAGCCGAACACCTGTTGCTGCTGATTTTGAACTTCGTTTAGGAGATTATGGGATTAATTGTGCAAAGATTAAATCCATCGATGTTGAAGAAACCTACGAGCAGTTTAATGGTGCAGGACTAAATGTAATTTCTTCTTTGAAAGAAAACCCCGCCGGTGATCTCAACTTCTTTGTGAAAGATTTAAACGGTAACATCTTCAATGTGGTAAAAGGTCTCGGTTGGTTTAAGAAAAGAGAAAAGAAGACCACGGGCGGAGTTTCCGGTACTATAATGGGTGTTTCAGATATCGAAAAATCCAGAACTCTCTATTCAGATATTCTTGGCTATGATGAAGTAGTGTACGATGAATCGGGGGTATTTGAGGATTTCAATGGAGTTCCTGGCGGTGATATGAAATATCGTCGAGTACTGTTAAGAGAAAGTAGGCCTCGCGATGGTGCATTTGTGAAACTCTTCGGTCCGACCGAAATAGAATTGATTCAATGTCTTGATAAACGCCGAAAACCAAAGAAAATCTTTGAAAATCGTTATTGGGGAGATTTAGGTTTTATCCACCTTTGTTTTGATGTACAGGGCATGGATGCATTAAAAGAAGAATGCGAAGCAGCTGGTTTTCCATTTACAGTAGATAGTGCCGATTCATTTGATATGGGCGAAGCTGCCGGCAGATTTACCTACATCGACGACCCGGATGGAACCTGGATTGAGTTTGTAGAAACTCATAAAGTACCTGTTGCTAAAAAGTTGGGGCTCTTCATCGATATGACCAAAAGAGATCCTAAGAAATCTTTACCGGGCTGGATGTTAAGTGCCTTTGCAGTTAACCGAATGAAGTAAATCCTTTCTTTTAATTACTGATTTTAGTTCATTTACTCATCAACAAAAGTCTGGGGGTTAAATGAACAAAGAAGTTTCGGTAAGAATCGCTACTCGCTATAGGGTTATTCAAGTTGGATTTATATTCACTGCTTTCATCCTTCTTGTTAGCGTATTCTTTTTCAATATGGATGAACTGAATAACCTGACTCAGTCTCAATTAAACATCACATTTCTGTCACTTGGTTTATCATTTGTATTAGCTATAGTAGGGATTGTTTATGGAACCAGTAATACCATCACTTTTAAAGAAGATGGTATTCAGCGCAACACTCTATTTGGTAATACATTCAAGCCTTATTCAGAATTTGAACGCATCATTTTCATTAGAACAATGGGTGAATCCTTCAAGAATGCGATGATCAAAAAGAATGACCTATTGATTAATAAAACTTTCACCAACGTAGAAGCTGCCATTGAGTTTTTGAAGGATAAAGATGTAGAGGTGATTTCATAAATCGGTTCTAGTTGATCATGACCTCCAACCTTAATCATAAGTCTATAAATCAATTAGCTCGGCAACTAAGAAACAATCCTACGCCTTCAGAAAAGTTTTTATGGACATACCTAAGGAAAAGACAGCTTAATGGATTACGGTTTTTGAGACAATTCCCGATTATTCATGAAGAATCAAATACAACAAAATTCTTTTATATAGCTGATTTTTATTGTTCAAAACTAAAATTGATCATTGAACTCGATGGTCCAGTTCATTTATCTAGGAAAGAATATGATGCCAATCGAGATTTTGTACTTAGCTCTCTAGGTTTTCGAGTCTGTCGAATCCTGAATGATGACCTGGAAGAGATTGATAAAGTTTTAAATAAGATCACTCGATTTATTTTGTGCCACAACCCATAATGTATTGTTTTTATGAGTTCTAGCTTGATTCTTCGCACCCCTCTCTGTCTCTCCCCTAAGCCTAGGGGAGAGGACTTTATTATCCATTTCTTTCAATTTAAAGAGTCTCCCTCCCTAATCTTAGGGAGGGAATAAGGGTGGGTGCAGTCTTTACTTATTAACTCTAATAATTCTCCACCCACATCAAGATAAATCTTAGTTTAGAGTTCATTCTTCTTTTACCTCTTTAGATTGAGCAAAAGCGGAACAATACCCGCCGGAGAATTTAAATAGGGCATTTAGTACCATGGCTAATCAAAACATCAATGTCATCCCGCGGTCCCGACTGGTCGGGAGGATCTGGATTGACTGAACTTCACAACAATCTATTTATTGACCTAATCTGTATCTCCCCTAAGCCTAGGAGAGAGGACTTTACTATCCATTTCTTTCTATTTAAAGAGTCTCCCTCCCTAGTCTTAGGGAGGGAATAAGGGTGGGTGCAAAAATTGATTAATTAAATGCTTATTATCTCACACCTTCACTTAGATAAGTTGAATGAACAAGTGTGGGTGATAATCATACTTTTAGCTACCTTCGCTAAAAACCAATTCCGTATGAAACAACTTACCTATCTAAAATCTGGCGGCTATGATGTTCTAGAGGTACAGGAAGTACCAGATCTAAGTCCTAAAAAAGATGAAGTACTTATCCATGTTAAAGCTGCCGGATTAAACTTCGCAGATATATTAGCAAGAAAAGGTCAGTACCCCGATGGACCAAAAACGCCTTGTGTAATGGGTTATGAAGTGTCCGGAATTGTTGCCGAAGTTGGTCCTGATGCGTCTAAAGAATGGATTGGAAAAGAGGTAATTGCGCTATGTAGATTTAGAGGTCAGGCAGAACAGGTTTTGGTAAAAGAGATGCAAGTTTATGAAAAGCCGAAAAAACTCAACTTTGAAGAAGCCGCTGCCATTCCGGTTAATTACTTAACTGCCTGGGTGTTGATGGTAACTATGGGCGGCCTGTCACCTGACGAATCCATTTTGATCCACAATGCCGGTGGCGGTGTTGGGATTGCTGCTTTAGATATAGCCAAGCATATTGGTTCGACAACTTACGGTACAGCAAGTGCCGGAAAACATGAGTTTCTGGCTGAACGGGGATTAGATCATGCGATCGACTATAGAAATAAAGACTGGTTTGATGAGATCATGAGGCTAACTGATAAAAGGGGGGTAGATTTAATTATCGATCCCCTTGGCGGAAAAGAATGGAAGCGAAGCTATAATGCGCTACGAACCACTGGTCGCTTGGGAATGTTCGGTATTTCCGTTGCCAGTACTAACACAACTGGGGGACTTGGTGCCAAATTGAGTCTTATTAAAACCGTATTGTCGATGCCTAAATTTAGCCCGCTTTCATTGCTGGATAAAAACCGAGGTGTGTTTGGTGTGAACCTTGGACATATGTGGCATGAACCTGTGAAAGCTAAGTCCTGGATGACCGCCATTGTACAAGGTGTAGACGATGGTTGGGTTCAACCTTATGTTGATAAAACCTTTTCTTTGGAAGAAGCCGAACAAGCCCATCGCTATCTGGAAGAAAGAAAGAATATTGGGAAGGTTGTCTTTCGGCTGTAGCCGAAATAATTAAAGATTATGAATTAGGAATTATGAATTGTTTGGAATCGCATCAATTCATCATCCTTAATCTTTAATTCATAATTCTCAGCTGATCATTTAATTCGACTTTTAAGTTAACTACATTCTATAAACTCAATTAAAAACAACATTAAAGATGGACATTCAGCTGAGAGGAAAAGTAGTACAGGTTTTAGAAGAGCAAAGCGGCCAGGGGAAAAATGGGACCTGGAGAAAAAGGAATTTCATCCTCGAAATACCGGGAAACTATCCAAAGAAAGTATGCATCACCCAATGGGGAGATAACATCGACCAACAAGCAGTTTCAGAAGGAATGGATGTCACTGCTTCGGTGGATATTCAAAGCAGAGAATACAATGGCAATTGGTACACCGATGTTAAAGCATGGCGCATTGAACAGGGAACAGGAGTTCAAAATGCTCCGGATTCACCACCTCCGCCAAGCACCGAAGGTTTCGAAATTGACACCCAAGCTTTCGATGATATCGATGATGATTTGCCTTTTTGAAGGGTAAAAAGCATCAACCAATCCATCCCAATAACCAACTAGTATCCTTCCCAAAAACATCTCGATCTTTTTCTAAAAACATCCTGATGTTTTCCCAAAAACTTCTAAATGTTTTTCGCTTCATCTTAGCTAAACTCTGCGATAGCATTGAGGCCTCTTCTTTAATCTGCCTGGCGTTTTAAGGACTTAGCATCTTTTTCTCATCTCACACTTAACAATTCTTACAAAACTCTTATCCCGCTTTCACTTAATTTTATGCGCTTTAATTGGAAGGAGTAGTTTTTCTTCAATTAGTAGCAGGGCATCATTAACACACTACTTCTGAGTTTTTAAAACATGGAATTTTTAGCGGACTTCCTGGTAAAATTTGTCTCACAATTTCAGTCTCCAACCCTTGGCTTTTTAATCGGTGGTATGCTCATTGCCGCATTAGGGAGTAAGCTGAAAATCCCAAGTGCCATTTATCAATTCATCGTGTTCATGCTTTTGATGAAGATTGGTATCAGTGGCGGAATTGAGATTAGAGAAGCTAATCTTTCTGCAATGGCACTGCCGGCCCTTTTCTCTATGATTATTGGCGTGATCATTGTTCGAGTAGGAGTTACACTTTTTGGAATTTTACCAGGTGTGAATAAACTGGATGGGATTGCAACGGCCGGATTATTTGGCGCGGTTAGTGCTTCAACGCTTGCTGTAGCAATTGTGATGCTGGAAGAAGAACAAATCTTGTTCGAAGCCTGGGCGCCGGCTCTTTATCCTTTCATGGATATTCCAGCATTAATATTGGCCATCGTTTTGGCGAACATCCATCTCAAAAAACAAAAGGATGGCAAGGATACCAAAGTCGATGTAATGCAAATTATCAAAGACAGTTTGCGTGGATCTGCGCTTTCAGCCTTATTGCTTGGTCTGGCTCTGGGACTATTAACTGATTCAGGTTCTGTATTGGAATCGTTCTATGAGCCTCTTTTCCGTGGCTTCCTTTCGATCCTGATGTTAATTATGGGAATGGAGGCGTATGATCGGATTAAAGAGCTTCGAAGTGTAGCTCATTGGTATGCTATTTATGCAGCATTTGCTCCGCTACTGCATGGCTTAATCGCTTTTGGACTTGGTTATGTTGCCCACATTTTAGTTGGATTTAGCGCTGGGGGAGTTGTAATTCTCGCTGTGATTGCCTCTTCAAATTCTGATATTTCCGGTCCACCTACTTTACGTGCCGGCATACCTGCTGCAAATCCTTCTTCTTATATCGGAGCGTCAACATCGGTGGGAACACCTGTTTCCATTGCGGTTGGAATTCCGCTATTCATAGCCCTTGCACAAATAGTTTTTGAAGTATGATTTTTACACTCTTAGATACTCTCAGGAGGAAATAAACATGACATTTTATAAAGCCAAAAAGATTGTGATTGTAGCAGAAAAGATTCTGACTACAAGAATTTGTGAAATTATTGATCACCATGGTGCCCATGGTTACACCGTTGTGCCGGCTGGTGGCAAGGGGGAGCATCATATGCATTACACTCCCGAAAGAGCTTCTGTTGTCGCTGACTTTGCAAACATCAAGATTGATGTAATTGTCAATGATGAATCGACTGCCAAGAATATCGCAGAGCAGATTTTAGAAGAGTGCTTTGTTAACTATTCCGGTATTGTTTATCTCGAAAATGTTGAGATTTTACGGCCCGCTAAATTTGAGGGGGAGTGATTCTTTTTTGCCGCCTTTAGGCTACTACCGAAGCATCAGCTAATTCAGTTTACGGAATTGGCTCTCTTTTACTATGTACTTTTGTACGGACAAAAGTACCAAAAACCGCCTCAAGAAATGTAGATTCCCCCGCTATTGTGCTTCGGTTATATTACTTGCTAACGACCGCTTTATTCTTCAGATGATTCCTACCGCATTTCTTTCGGTTGTTATTTGGATGCCTTTATAAAGCTCCACTCTAAATATACACTTCGGAATAAATGGGTCCGGGATTGGAGTTGTGCAGGAATAGCATGAGGTTAACACAGCATCAGAGAAGCAAAACATCCGCGAGCGTGCGAGTCTTTGATGTTTTGCCTGATGTGGTTATCGAATGCCCTAAACAAATCCTCCGGTGGTTTTTGCTCCACTTTTGTCCATACAAAAGTGGAATAATGAAAATCATTTAGTCTTATGGATAAAGTTTACTTGCGGAAGGCGAGCAGAGAATTGGGGGGAGGTCAATTCATTTAAACTAGAGATTGCTTCGTCGACACAAGTTGTGTCACTTCTGTTGCTTGAAGCACCTCGCAATGACTGCGTATTTTGAATTCTTAATTAATCAGTTCCCTACCAAAATCAGCTCTTGTTGTGGTGGGATCAGGTATTCTGCTCCTGTTTCAGTAATCACTGCCATTTCTTCTACACTGATGGTTTTTGTTCCTCCACCTTCAAGCGTCCATGCATGAAAACCATCAAAAGCAAACACCATTCCCGGCTTCAGTCGTAACTGAGCAGCTGGTCGCTGTCCCGGCATATGTGAACCACCGAGATTTGGTCCGGCATCGTGAGCAACATAACCCACAGGGTGCCCAGTACTCCACATTACATATTCGCTGCCATTTTCTTGCATCAAAGCACGTTGAGCAGCATCTACATCTTCCCCGCGTACACCCGGCTTCATCGCATTAAAGGCTGCTTTGCTTCCATCACGACCAGATTCCCAATAATACTGGATATCTTCAGGTGCTTCTGTTTCGCCTTCTTTAAGCACGTATGCAAATCGCTGAATATCAGTTACCCAACGATCATAAACTCTAATTCCAAAATCAGTTTGAATTACATCTCCCGGCATAATCACTTTATCTGTAGCGTGAGAATGTCCACGATCCGGGCCTGAATTTACATTCGGGTTTTGATCCGGTGCCCAGGCTTCACCCACTCCATATTCCTGCATTTTAGCATCCATAAAAGCAGCGACTTCTGCATCGGTTGTTACACCCGGAACTATGGTTTCATAAGCCTCAATTTGCCATGCTGCAGTTAATTCAGCAGCTAGCCTCATTATCTCAACTTCTGCCGGTAGCTTCACGCTTAGCCATTCATAGATCAGTGTTTCAGATGAAGTAAACTTTCTAGCAGTTTGAACACCAACCGCTTCCACTAATTTCAAATACTGTGAATGAGATAAACCATCCGCTAATTTATTCTGGCTGGATGTATTGATGGCGATCGCATCAAAGTTTCTGAAGTTGATGAACTCTGCGGCCTGCTCAATCGCTGAATTTCCTCGTTCCACGGGAATCACACGATCATGAATATCCAGTTCGTCGAGAGCAGTAGACTCGCCTATCGGTGAAAAGACCATTGAGTGAAAACCATCCTCATCAAAATAAAACATGAATACAGCTGTTCCACCTGCATTTTCGCCACCAATGTGATCAGCTATAGGGTCATTTGCATTTTCCCGGCAAATAACTAACCAGGCATCTACTTCAGCAGCTTCCATTGCTTGAGGCAATAAGGTTGAAATGCGTTCTTTTCTAATTTCCGGCCATGGATTTGGCCCCCAATCGTAGGTTGTGTTATCCTGTTTAATCGGTGAACAGGCCAGGATTGCCAAAAAGATGAAAAGAGAAATACTGCGCATAATTGAATTTTTGGTCGGGATTATAGGCTATGATTAATATTGATGCAATTATATCCTTTGTTTAAAACTTTGCTTTCACATCGAGTACTGTTAAACTTGTGCTAATACACTTCGAATCAGGGTACAAATTCATGACTAGATTTCTAACATTTTCTCTTCTTTTTCTTCTTTCAATAAATGCGTCCGCTCAACTATCAAATGTAAATGAAGCAGACAGGCTTTTAAAAGCTGATGACATAAAGGGTGCAAAACAAGCTATTGATCTGGCAATTGAAAATGACCTAACAAAAAGTTCCTCCCGAACATGGTTTCAATACGGTCAGGTGTATAAGGCAATTGCACTTTCTGACCAGCCTGCTGTTATTTCTCTATCAGATGATGCGCTGAACGAATCCGTTCGTGCCTTTAAAAAAACTCAGGAGCTATCACCAGAATCAAACGCATATTATACCCTTGCTGATAATGCTTTGACTGAGTTATGGTCTGGGCTCATAAATAAAGGGGTGAGTGCTTTTAGTAGCTCTGATTTCACAACTGCTCTTGAAAGCTTTGAGCAAGCACTATTTGTGATGCCGGAAGACACAACCGCATACTTATATGCAGGCCTTATGGCTCAACAGTTGGACGATGTTCCTAAAACTCTTCAGTACTATAGCAGCTTAATCGATTTAGGATATGATGACCCTTCGATTTATGAGACTGTTATCTATTACACACAAAATTATAAGTATGATAATGCTGAAGCTTTACGCCTTACAAGAGAAGCTCAAACTAAGTTCCCTGACGTTGAATATTTTAGAACACATGAAATAAATATTCTGATACAGGAAGGGAAAATTGAAGAGAGCATTGATGCACTGAATGAAGCTGTTTCCATAAACCCTAGTAATGCTAACTATCTCTTTAATCTTGGCACCTTATATGAAACAACCGGTGACGAACTATTAGCCATAGAGAATTATGAGCGTGCTATCGAAATAGATTCTTATAATTTCGATGCTTCATATAATCTGGCTGTTCTTCATTACAATAAAGCCGTCGATATTTTGGCTGAAATTAATGACCTGCCTCTTGCAGAATATGAAGATAAGAGCCCAGAGCTTGAAATAAGTGCAAGAAAATCATTAAACGATGCCTTACCCCATATGGAAAAAGCAACTGAGATTCGACCTAATGAGCCTGTTCTTTGGAATACACTTTTTACTATTTATGACCGGCTTGATATGAAAGATAAATCAGAAGCTGCCTACAATAGATATCTGGAGCTGATTGAAGAAAATTAGTAATTAGCTAATTATCCGACTCATGTCCTGAATCAGGTGTTATGAATTTCTTCGAAGATTATATGGTACTTTTGATTGACCAAAAGTACCCAAAAGTCACCGGAAGAAATGCGGTAGGGATTGTACTTTTACATCATGGTAAAAGTACAATAAGTAAGATTTATATTAGCTAATAACCCTACTCATACTCCTAATAAGGTCGTAGCCATCCCAATTCAAGGTGAAATCCTGCGTTCGACCAATTGGAACAATTCTATCTATTCCACGTGAATGGCAATCATTAACTGATTCTAGCAGCTCCTCTCTTGTAAAACCGAAATAAGCTAATGTCTGATAATTGCGGGATAATTTTGGAAATAACTCTTTGGTCTCCTTGATTTCTAATTCCAGAAAGTAACCACTATTACATCGGTGTTCATCTGCTGTAGAATTATATTCATCAATATTAACTCTCCACAGATGATTGCTTTGGTTTTCGGCGATTTTAATATCACCCCCGGCATCAACACTATGCTGCATAAAGGTTGCCAGCTTATCAACACCGCTTATTTCATTTAATAGATATCGTTCTTGAACTGTCTTTTCTAATCTTTCCCAGAATATTTTTTTTGCTGCCAAAATTTGGTTTTGTTCACCAACCCAAACAATTAAACCCGGAGATGTACAGGCATTCTGATCATTTAAATAAGTATCATTGTAAAAACCATAAACCAGCGCATCAATATTCTCACTATTTAAAACTGATTCAGCCTCGATTACTGCAAGAGAAGTTCGATCTGCAAAGGTAATATCAAAAGATTGCGCCGAAAGTTGCGCTGTTCTGATTACCTGAATACTTTCGTCCCCTCCCCAAATCACCCTAACATCGCATAGAGCTGTTAATGCCTTAGTATTTTCAGAATACTCACGACCGTATCTTATAATCTGTATGTATGATTGCAATTGCTGATGCTCTTCACGGTTTAATAATAGATTGATCGCATCAATCACAATATCAACCTGTTGAACTTCAGTAGAGCTAACCCTAATTACACTGCTATTTCCAGCTAATAATGCCGAAACAAGAGAATAAGCGAAGTTCATTGGTACATTTGAAGGTGTAATATGAAAAACCCGACCTCTTCCTAGTCGGTTTCTTAATTCACTTTCATAAGGCTTCCGCATTTGAAGTAGATTAGATCTTCGACAGAAAAAAGCGAATGTTGTTACCTCAGGAAACTCTCTTTTCATAGGATGATTCTTCAATACATGATACAGATCATCCAAAAAGCTTATTGTTGCTTCAGAAAATGGTGATAATGGTCGGACTTGTTCGTTAAGCAGTTCCATTCCAGATTCCGCATCAACAGGACAAAGCCACTTAACTCCAGTTAATTCGGTTTGAATGACATCAGGAAATAACATTACTACACCCCCTGATCTCAGCTTTCTTCAATCGACCCGAAACTTTGAAGTACGTTCCTTTTCTTCCGCATTTACAGTCATCTACACCATGAATGGTACCAAGGTCTTCTGTAAGCAAGGAATGCCCAGGATAACTCTTAGGAAGAACTGAAATAGTCTGAATTATTCCTTCTTCACCGTGGGGTAAAATTGAGAAATCATATGGGTCACGCACTACAATGTCTGAGAAATTTGATGTATGTAGGTATCCACATTCGCATTCCAGATTAATGGATCCGGTTTGTTCTACCATTCCATAGTAATCATGTACAGACTTGATCCCCGTTGCTTGTTGAATCAGTTCTTTAAAGGCATCATTGGTCACCGATTCATTAACCAATTTCTTCCAGCCTCCTCCATGAACTAAAATCCCGCCATCTAAGTCTAAGTAGATTCCCTGCTCTATTAAGGATTTAACAAAGTATTTATAGATTACATAAGTGAACCCAAATACGAAAATTGGTTTGCCTTTGTGCTCTTCTAAAAAGCTCTTAACCTGATCAACCTGAAGCTTCATTTGGTCATCCAGGGCATACAACTTTTTAGATCCGAACATTGAAAAACCAAGGATTCCTGCCCCTCTGGCTGAAAATGAATTTCGATCCCGAAGTACACTTGGTGTATCAACAATCAACATAGGAAGACGCTGTTTCCCCAAAACAGATGACATTATTTTTACCAAAGCTTTGGTCTGGTCTCTGGAAGTTTCTTTATCTAAATGTATTCGTGAAACACCCTGACCGGAAGTTCCTGATGAAGTCATTTTTTTGATTAACTCATCTTCTTCAACACTATAGAAATCATTGTCTTTGAATAACCGAACCGGTAAAAAGGGAAGTTTTTTGTAGGACACCGGTTTGTTTGGATTATGGTCCAACCCCTTTAAAATCGAGTTATAAGGTTTGCACTTTTCGTAATGCAATTCAGTTAACTCGTTTAAGTGTACATCAAAAAAAGCTTCTTTCTCTGCTTTCGATATACTGAACGGATCCATTTCAAAGAGGTCTTCATACTTCATGCAGCAGCCTCTCTATTTAGTTCGGCATACAATATTTTGCCCGCGCTATTTTTTGGAATTTGATCCACAACTTCTACCCTGAAAGCTGACGGATGCAACTGAACCTTCTTGATGATTGCTGATTTAATAGTGTCTTTCTTCTCAATATCTTCAATGAAGACCATCAATAGATCATCTCTTCCTCCACAAGCTACGTCAGGAGTAATGACTTTAAGTTGTGCCTCTATTTCATCAAGATTTACTCGATTACCAAATATCTTAAGGAATCTCTTTTTTCTACCAATGATGTATACAAAACCTTCCCGATCTTTTCTGGCGATGTCACCGGTTTTCAGAAGTCCTTTGAAATCATCTCCCCGACTTAAATCATCTGCTTTTTCAGCATAACCGAGGGAAACATTATCTCCTGTATAAACTAATTCTCCTGCCTCGGAATGAAGAAGTTCTTTTCCATTCTCATTCAGAATATTGATTTCGCCACCAGGAATTGCAATTCCTACGCTTCCTTCTTTTTTAGGAAGTGAACCCGGCGGTAAATAAGATATTCGTGCTGTGGCTTCAGTCTGACCATACATAACCACAAACTTTTTGTGATTCTGCTTGCAATAATCGTCGAACTCACTAATTAATAGATTATTGAGTTTTCCACCTGCCTGAGTAAAGGTTTTAAGATTAGGATACTCTTTTTTCATTACCCCTAATCTTTTCAGCATCTGATAAGTATATGGTACCCCGGAAAAGCTGGTCGCTTTTTCACTTTCCAGAAACGACCAAAATTCCTTTTCCATAATTGAATTCGGTGTCAACAGTAAAGTCGCGCCCTTTATTAAATGGCTGTTAATGATTGATAAGCCAAATGAATAATGCATCGGTAAAGCTGTTATTGGGCGTTCATTTGCATTTATACCAAGATACTTGGCTATTGACCGAGCATTTGATTCCAGGTTTTTTTTAGTCAATCGAACAAACTTTGCACTTCCTGTACTTCCGGATGTCGGAAGTAAAAGATTTAATTCATGTGCTAATTCAGGAGGATTCTTCTCTCGAGTTTCAACAAGTTGAAAGTCCTCTAATTCAAATCTGGCTTTTTTATAATCAACTAGCACTTCATGATTTTCAGGAGCCCATATGTAAGATGGTCGATAAGCCTCGATTAAAGCTTTTAATTGATCCTTTGGCATTTTCGCATCAATCATCACGCCAACATGATTGCCAATAACAACTGATAAATAACCAATTAGAGAACCAATAGAATTGGTACATAAGCAGAATACAAGAGCTCTATCCGGAATTACATCCTGAATCATTTCTGAAGATTGGGCCAGACTTCGATATTTAATGTGCTTGCCATCGGGTAAGATCACGGCTGTTTGATCTTCAAAAAATGATATATCGGTTCCCAAAAACATAGTGCTAAATCATAGCTTCCGGTTTTAGCAAAATATCTGCTTCAAGATCTTCTTTTAACTCCCGACCAATCAATGAGTCCAGTTCTTCAGGCTGAATCCCTGTTCCTGGCCGTTTTAAAGTCAGATCTTCTTCAGATAAAATATGCCCCGAGCATAGCGTCCGAGCAGTCACCACACTTCGGCGCATATTTTTTTTCTGATTTATTTCCTCTTCTATCAAAATCCTTTCAGCGCTACCCATAGCAACCGATACTGAGTGACAGTATTTGATCATCTTACCAAAATCATCCGCTTCCATCGCCATTTGGTTATCCATTCCAATTTTGGATTGATCCAATGTGAAGTGCTTTTCAATAACTCCTGCTCCTAATGCTACGGAAGCCGGTGCCAATTCCGGTCCTATAGAATGATCCGAGAATCCAATTACATAGTTTGGAAACTTCTCTTTTAATGAAGTAATATTTCTAAGATTGGTAATAGATGGGTCTGCCGGATAAATAGAAACACAATGAAGTATCACAATTTGGGTATTCCCGGTACTTTCGAGTGTTTCAACTGCTTTCTCGATTTCCTCCATAGATCCCATGCCTGTACTAAGAATAATTGGAACACCTTTTGCACCGATGTATTTCAAAAATGGATGATTATTCAATTCCATCGATGCAATCTTGATGAAAGGAACATTTTCTTGATCAACCAGAAAATCAACTTCCTTTTCAGAATATGGTGTCGAAGAAAAATCGATCCCTATTTCACTGCAATATTCTACCAATCCTGCTAACTCTTCTTCTTTTAGGGAATATCTCTTTACAAAGCGTTGAGCAATTGGGTTTTCCTCGTAGTAGCTCTTCGAATAAAGTGTTTCATCTGTCCATGACTGAAATTTTACGCAATCGGCCCCAATTTCTTTGGCGGTTCGAATCATTTCTTTGGCTACATCCACCTTCCCAAAATGACTCGTATTTAGTTCAGCAATCACATACGGAGTCATTCCTTCTCCTACTCTTTTTCCATTTCTGAATGTAATTGTGCTCATGGCTTTACAAATCTATGGGTTCAACAATCATCTCTCGTTGAATTATCTCACGATCAAGGAAGGGAGATTGATCTTCTAAAGGTCGCTGAACAAACCGTTTTTCTTTTGTTCTGGCGTGCGTCATGTGAATGTAATTTTGATCCGGTTTACCCATGATCTCACACAAAACCGGACCTTCCATTTCAAGAACTTCTTTCAATCCCTCACTTAATTCCGAGGTCTCATTTATTCTCCTAAAGGGGATATCAAATCCGGCTGCAATCTTTTCAAATTCCGGTATTCCAACGCCTGTTTGCTCATCAACACCAATGGTTCGATTTCTAAAAAGCTGAACCTGGCGTTTTCGGATTACAGCGTATGCATTGTTGTTCACGATAAAGATCTTTGCCGGAATATTTTGAAACTGAATCGTTGCCAATTCCTGAAGATTCATCATCACTGATCCGTCTCCAATTACTGTAATTAATTGGTCGGCACCGGCATAATATGCTCCAATCACTGCCGGTAATGCATACCCCATAGATCCTTGAGAGGCAGGATGAATACATCGCTGCATTTTCTTAAATGGAGTGTTTGTTGGAATAACTAATTCAATCAAACCGGAATCGGTAACAACGGTGGCATTATCAGACATGGAATGTCCAAGTTCTCTCGCCAAATCATGCAAATCGACCAAGCCTTCTTCTCCGCCAATTATTCCCTCTCGATCGAAATACTCTTTCCAGTAGCTAAGTCGATCTAACCATTCTTTTTTTGGCTCTAATGTTTCTGATTTTGATAATTCTTCTATAAAATATTTGGCGTCACTATGAACAAATTGATCCACTCTAAGATCATTTTTTTGATGCTCATTTTCGTCGATATCAACAACAATTCGCTTTGCTCCGCGAGCAAATTTGTCAAGCTGTTCACCGGTGGTCATCGTTGTGAGTCGATTTCCAATCACCAACAATAAATCACTGTTCTGAAGTGCAAAATTACCCGCTCTTGAACATCCCATTATACCCACCGATCCAATTGAAAGAGGATGTGTCGATCCAAAAGTATCGACCGCAGAACCTGAAAAAACTACTGGTAGCTGATGCCTTTCTGCAAACTGATTAAACTCTTCAACGGCTTCTGCAGACCGAATTCCACTTCCAATCAAAACTAATGGCCTTTCAGCTTCTTTAATCGATTCGATAACTTTTGAAATATCTTCTGAACTAGCCTGAGGTAGTGACACATTTTTTTCTGCGATTGTTGAGTATTCTTCAGGCTCAATACGCATGTTTTGCACATTTAAAGGAACATCTATCCAAACTGGTCCTTTTCTACCCGTCGTCGCCTGATGAATCGCTTGGTTAATTTGCTCATCCACCTTTTCTGGGTCGGTGATCATCACGGCGTATTTTGTGATGGATTCAACCATTGGAATGATATCAGCTTCTTGCTGACCAAATGTTCGAATTTGCTTCCCGGTAAAGTTGGTAGTCTCCTCTAGTTTATTCTGACCTGATACAAAGATGCATGGAATTCCGTCTTGCCAGGCATTTAAAACTGCGGTAAGGGCATTGGTCATCGCACAACCTGTTGACACCATACAAAAACCTGGTTTTCCACTTTTATCCGCATAAGATACTGCAGCAAATCCCGCTGTTTGCTCGTGATGAACTGGGACAATGTTGATTTCGCTATGACGTGCTAATGCATCATTCAGAAAAAGTGCACCACGCCCAGTAACTAAGAAACAGGAGTCCGCACCGGCATCAAAAATCTTATTTACGATATGATCAGCAACTCGAATAGCCATTATTTTTTTGGTAAATATTCATTTAATACTTCCGGGATTCCGACCTGTAATTCGATGCTGCAAGCAAGCTCACCATCCACATATCCAATAGATCGGCCTTTAGCCATACCTCTACGAAATGAGTCCAGTTCGGCTTTAATTTTCATAGTCATTCCCGGAACAATCTTCTTTTTGAATCGAACCTCTTTATATGAGATTGCACTTGCCTTACTTCCTTTATGTTCATCGTAAGAGAGAAATGTCATCAAAAACATTTGGGCTAGCATTTCAACTAAAATGAAACCCGGTACATTTGGATCATCAGGATAATGAACAGGGAAAAACCACTCATTGAATGTGAATTGTTTATATCCTTCTGCATGTGAACCTACTACTACTTCATCCACGTAGTCAATGAATAGCATAGGGTGCCGATTACGTTGATATTCCTGAATTTCAACAACGTTTATATCTCTGATGACCCTATGCTCGCTCATGCTGCCAATTCTACCTCGTATTTGCCTAGAATTTCTAACCCTTTTTGATACGAACTGAAATCCACGATGTCGTCCATATCCATCATAATTTCGAATTCATCTTCTAGTGTGGCCATTAAACCCATATGACCAACCGAGTCCCATTCCGGAATGGAATTATATTCCAGAACGTCAATTTTTTCCGCTTCAGCAATACCGAAGTTATCCTCAAAGGCTTTTCTGTACTTTTCTAAATTACTCATGGCACATCATTAACTATGTTTATTAAGTGATTTCGGTTACAACCAGTGTTTTGTTCACTTAATAAATGCAACTCCTGTGCCAAGGCATTTTTTTCTGTGATGCAAAGTAATTCAAAGGGTCATCCAGAGCGCGGTAATGGATCTGCACAATTCTGTTCTGGCCTGTTCTTGATTGTGAAGACTCCTCGATTCCTCGGAGAGACTAGAAACACAATCGAGACTCTACATTAAGTCATTCAGAGCATAGCGATGAATCCACACAACTTTGTTCTGGCTTACTTTTGGCTTGGTGAGTACATAGCTTTCAAACCGAGGCAACTCATTTAAATCTTTCCCTGTATTTAACAAAATATGGGTCATCCAATATTTTAACTGGTGGCCATTCACCAACGATTTGTCTATTTAAAAATTCCCAATTGGGATTTTTCGATGAGATTAGCTCTTCTTTCCACTTCCTTGACTTTCCTTTTAATCTTTTTTCGGCAGCAATTGCGTCTAACATTGTTGGGAAGACATCATAAAACAACAAATTGTAACAATAATTTTTTCCAGCAAAGGAATCTTCTTTTCCACGTTCCAGATAATGCTCAACTACTCTTCTTTGTAGATTATTTGATGTACCTGTATAGAGAACATTTCGATTCGGATTAGTAGTTATGTATACAACTAAGTTCATAAATTACAATAACAACAAAGACCCTCAATAACAAAGAGTCATCCAAAGCACAGCGATGGATCTACACAACGCTGTTCTGGCCTGTCTTTGGTTTATGAAGACTCCTCGATTCCTCGGAGTGACTGGAAATAAGAAGCAGCTTGATGATCTTGGGTGGTTTATCTTACTCTATGCCAGTGGTAATCGATGTAGGTATTTCTTAAATCAAGATTTAAAGCAAGATATACTTTGAAGATTCCAGTATTAGCTATAGATACATCAATTCCGTTTAGTGTCTTTAACCCCATGTTCTTAAAATGATTGATCACGGAACCAAAAAAATACGGTGTTATCATTCCTCTTCCTTCAACACTGCCGCCAACAGTTAATGTGACCACACCACCATTTATCTCATAGAAAACAAATGATGTCAAAACATCTTTCATTTTATAGACGATTAGTGGCTTTCCCTCTTCTACCATCTGTCGAACCCAATTCTGCATTCTTAGATCAGCGAGCCTGGAATCAATAAATGGATCTTCATGGAATCGAGAGAAGTTAAACATTCCTGGAATCAACTCAATTACATGCAATCTTTCATCAAGTGTAGCGTCTCTTAAAGGAAGAATTCTTTTGCTGTGCATCAGAGGTAATTGATACTTTTCTAAAGATGGGATATGAAGAGAGGCCTGTGTTTCTACGGGAAAAAAACTTGATTCTAACATTGCTTGTTTGATCACAAAGTCATCAGCTTGAAACCGACCATAGCAAATATCAGGTGCCTGTTTATTCAATAAATCCTGAATCAGTTTTGTCCCAGACGTAATAGAATCAATCTTAAGATCTGTGATTTCAATTGTTTTATTGTCAAATACCCTTTCATCCCAAGGGGTTGGGCGGTGTTCCAGTATGTTATTATTATCCAGTTTTATTTCAGGCATTTTCGAACTTAGTTAATTCTATTGAATTTAGAAGCTTGAATTACTTATCACAACCTAAGTGTATGAACGTACTTTACCATAATAGCTCTATTCTCAGAGGTAGGTAGATTCGGAATTACAGAATTGGGATTATTATTTATCACCTCATTATATACGAGGTAAAAATCATTGCCGTCAATTGGATTATATCTCAATCTAAAGTTTAACGCACTAATTTCTGCTAGTGAATTATACTGGGCAATGGTTGATATGCTCCATTTCACATTTAACGACACAGTTGTATTAAGTCGCGCTAAGTGTGATTCGAATGTTTGCCCCAAATCCGAAAACTCAATATTTGAATACTGATAAGATCCGGAAAATTGAAGGAATCGTGATGCTACATACTCGGGTGAAAATGAAAAACTAAATAAATCACCCCCATAAAACTGACCCATATTAGCGCCGAAGTTTGCAAGAACCAACCCAACTGGAGCTGTGGAATAATTAAGTGAATATTCTGTATTGATATACTCATCCGGAACAATTTCAATATCATCAGATAAGCTAAATGCGTCTGGTACCCTGTCCAATTCTCGTTCAACACTAAAACTAAATGAGTTTCCCCGATCCCAGCCTAAAGTAAAGCCGGCTTCAAGTCCATTAGTTTCCAGTTTACCTGAGTCATTGTTGGTAGAATAAGAACCCGTTGATGAAATCTCTATCGTTCTTAGTTTCGCTTCCTCTTTAATAAACCAAACGTATCCAAGATTTGCTCTATACTGGCTAAAATTAAATCGGCTTTCAAAACCTAATCCCGGATTATAATCACTCCCCACATTGGAGTAACTAAGTGAATAACCAAACCCTCGTGATTGGCGATTTTCCCAACGAATAAAAACTCTGGATTTATCAAGTGCAACATTAGTAGAATCATTACTGTCATCAGACTGGGCAAGATTTACCTGCAGATAGTCCTCACCAAAAACATTTATAATTCCATCCACACCATAAGCGTAGTTCTCATCACCATCAGAATTTATTCTTGATGTGAACATTCCACCGACATATGATCTTTGGTTTAGCACATTTCTTCTAAGCCGTAATACCCCAAAATTTTCTGCAGAAATTGAATTCGTTTTTCTTGATTGTAGATTAATAAGACCAACATCCCAGGAGTTTACACGTCCAACCACCCTGGCACCACCCAGCATTGGAACTAGTTCCCCTTCATTTATTCCGATTCTTCTACTATAAAACAGATTGTTGTTGTTATCAGCTTTGAAGTCAAAAGTGCTGGCTCTTTCTAAAAAGAAGCGTCGTTTTTCCGGAAAAAAGAGTGAGAAGCGAGATAAGTTTACAGCCTGGTTATCAGCTTCAACCTGAGCAAAATCTGTATTAATAGTAAAATCGGCATTCAGATTGTCACTAAAAGCATGTTGAATATCCAGACCTATCTGGATGTCATTATCATTAATTTTTTCGGGATTATCGTTGTCATCATATTCGTGATTATGACCAATTCCACCTAAAATGTATGGTGAAGTATACCAAGGGCGCTTGTTTTCTATATTCTCGAACTCTGTTGTTTGCATCATTGATGGTTTTGCAAAGCTCCAAAACCCCCAATCCGGCGGTATTTCCGGATAAATCTGCATTTCTCGCTTTCTGGCTATATAGCGATAGGCCCCAATTCCCATTTGAACTTTTCCATCTGTTTCCTGAAATCGTAAACTGCTAAAAGGAATTCTCATTTCTGCTTCCCAACCGTAATCAGTTTTTGTCACCTCAGCGTCCCAATAGCTATTCCATGACATATTCCAGGTATCACCTCCCTGAGCATCATTTTTTATTGATAAATCAGCTCTCGAACCTGTTGCAGATACGTTAAATAATAGTGCATTTTCATTGTCGTCATAGGGATCAAGTACTAATGCGAGACCATCCGCTTGTTCACTAATAGCATCTCTTCGGTAGGATATTTCCTGAATTTTATCCGGCTCTGAGTCATACATAATTGCTCCAACATATATGTATTCATCGTCATAGAAGATTCTGATTTCAGTTTCTTCAGTCATTTCCCCATAGTAGGTGGGCCAGTGCATTACGAGCGGAACAGGTGTGATTTCTCTCCAAACCCCTTCATCAACCTTTCCATCCAGGTTGATTTGTGCTTCCATTTTAATGGCATCTTCAATACTTGCTAATTCTTGTGCTTTTAAATTCAGAGAAATAAAACACAGGAACACACCAAAAATAATCACCTTCATAAATACCCCGGATATACCTAAAACTTAAAACAATGTATTCTAAATGACGGTGAAGTCAAAAACTATGAATTATGGGCATAAAAAAACCCGAGTAAAAACCCGGGTTTTAATTTGTTTTAACGAATTAATTTCCTGAATTCCCTCTGATATTTGGTCCGAAGAAAATTGCGTTAGCAAACAGTTTGTTGGTTCCAAACCAAAAAGCTCTGAAGTTTGGATTATCCGGCATTGCAATAACTTTTCCGCCGCCAAATCGACTTACAACAATGGCAGCTGTTCCAGCAATAGTTTCTTCATTTTCCGGTGATATGTATCCGCTTGCTAATGGACTATCAGAATAATAAAGTGGAGTCGAATAAGGGTTCTCTCCTTTTTCCATGAAGATAGTGCTGTTTCTAAATACAGTTATATCCTCATCATTAAATCCATAGCCAAGAGGATGCGTTAAATCCAGCTTAGCATTGAAAATGGACCCACCAATAAACTGTGAACCTTGATCAGAACTTTGTTTAATGTACGGTCGAGTTTCATTTTCTTCATCTTCATCGTCTTCTCTGCTAACGAATTCTACATCTGCTAACTCTTGTCTAGCTGCCCACTGTACACCTTGTTTTATGGTTAATAGAACTCCCCCATCACGAACCCAATCTTTAATACCTTCAACAGTACCTGAAGACAAATCACTATAATTAAAACCGGTCATTACTAAGACTGTATATCTATCTAAATCAGCTCCTCTGAGATCTTTTTTATCAATTATTGTCAACGGCATATGATAGCGCTGATCCATTAAATGCCACATTTCTCCAATCTCGTTTGAATTGGTGCCTTCACCACCAATTACAGCAACACTAGGTTTTGTGAGCATTGAGAAGTTATTACTTCCAAGATCTATCCCTTTTGTCGAAAGGCCTGTATTTAATGGATACACTCTGATGTTATCTTCAGATGCTATTTCTTCGATAATTTCCTGAACTTTCATCTGATCATCCTGGATTCCTAATGGAACCAGAATAGTCCCGAAATCAAAATTACGCTCACCGCTTGAAGTAACACCAGAGAATGGGAGTTTTGCTACTTTTGCTTTAACCCCAGCTTCAAGTAATCTGTATAATGCTCTTGGGGCATAGTATTCATCCCACTCAAATACGTATGCATATCTTGAACGACCACCAACGATTTGTCCCGTATTTTTCATGGTACCATCAAATCGTTCTCCAAGAAGATCGGTATCAAATGCGCGGTTATTTAATTCTGCAAATGGAAGATTAAAAGCGTACGGCATGGTCCAGGTTGACACATCATAGAATAAGCTATCTGTAAAAGATGTTCTACGCTCAAATAAGGCTGTGATAAACTTAAATTGTTGCTGATCTGTAGGTATCACATAAGCCTCACCGGCAGCAAAAGTCTCTCCGTTAGCAGTAATCGTTTCATTTAACTCATAAATCTCAATGTTATGTCGATTGATCAGTTCAGCCAAGTGAAATGTTCGTGCCTGATCTGCTGATTCACCAAAAACATATGCTTTGATAGTTGACCTGGATGCTTCTCTAGCCGCTTCCTTGTAGAACAATCGGTAGTGCTCAAGTAACTCCACTCTTAAGTCAATTGCAGATTTAATGGTCGACTGAGTTGCTGTAAACTGATTTAAAATCGTAAACGGGAATCTCAATACACCGTGAATAGTCTCTTGGGCATGTCCTCTTGAGCTTGCCTGCTCAAATAAGATTCCAATACTTCCCTGAATATCCGGATAAGTGGATCCTTTTCCATAGTAGAAGTCGTCAAAGCTTTCTCGGGTATAATATAAAGACTGAATTTTGTCTAGTTCTTCTGCATGATACTCAGCAATACTCGCTGTTAATGCCTGATTTCTTTCCGGTGTAAGCGGGTTTGTTCTGCTTGGAATCCCAGGTTGAAAGAAATACGTGGCGTTTGAACCCATTTCATGAACATCTATCAAGATATTTGGCTTCCAATCCTGGTAACGCTTTACTCTTGCTTCACTTTCTGGGTGCTGAACCAGCATCCAGTCGCGATTCAAATCAAACCAATAATGATTAGTTCGTCCACCGGGCCACATTTCGTCATATTCTCTGGTTTCTGGATCAGTAACCAATGTATTTAAGCTTTTATGTGAATTTGCCCACTGCGCAAATCGTGCATGTCCGTCTGGGTTTAAAACAGGATCAAGTAAAATCACTGAATTATCCATCACGTTTTCAATTTCGTTGCCTTCTGCAGCCGCCAGATGATAAGCAACTAAAATAGCTGCATTTGCTGCGCTTGATTCGTTTCCATGTACGCTGTAGCTAAGCTGAACTATTACGGGCATATTGTTCACATCGATGTTATCTGAGTTATCAGCGTCTCCTAAAGCCAAGTGATTTTGCCTGATTTCTTCTAACCGATCATGGTTCTCCGGAGATGTAAATACTATCGAAAGCAGCGGACGGTTTTCATGAGATCTTCCTGTTTCTACGATAGCAACTCGATCTGAAGCTTCTGCAACGGCATACATGTAAGTTACAATCTCATCGTGACGAGCATGCCATTCACCAACTTCAAAGTTAAGCACCTCTTTTGGTGTTGGTATTTCGGAGCTGTATCCAACTCCATCAGGTAAATAATAATCTAGTGTAATTTCATCCTGAGCTTGAGCATTGATGAATAGAAAAAGAGCAAAAATAAATGTGAAGATAGTTTTCATAACAGGTTTTGAATTAAATCCCTCGATAGCTGCATAGTGTAACCCTAGCAATTGAAAAATGCTGAAAAAGCTACTCGTTGAATTAAAAAAAGCTAACAGGATGAAATCCAAGCGATTAGTATCATTAGTACAAAACTAACTTTAGGTATCATCTAATGGGACAGCAACAATTACTTCTGGTAATACTTGTTACAATTGTTGTTGGGATTGCTGCGGTTGTCGCAATCACAACATTTGGGCAAAATGCAGACTCATACAATGTAGATGCCGTTCGGCAAGATATGTTGGCTATAGGAACAACGGCTCAGGGCTATCTGATGAAGCATGAATCGATGGGTGGAGGTGGTGGAGAATTCACGGATATGACATTCTATGATATTTCTTTCGCTTCAGATTCTCTCAGTTCAGATGGATTGGTTGCATATAATAAAAATGGAACTTACACCCTGTCCTCTGTGTCGTCATCTTCAGTTCAACTATCGGCATTACCTTCAAATGAAGCTAATACTGAACTCTTCATTGAAATTTATGAGTCTGATTTTGAATGGATCGATTCAAATCAGAATCGCGACAATTAATCTTATAGGTCTTCAAGTGAAGGCCTTTTTTATTTCCTCAAGCTTCACACTTTTCAGATTGAACATTAATTTGTACACTCATCGCCAAAACGGTTGTTGAATGTCTGATACCTTATCAAAAACTAAATCCACATTAAAATATGCTCTGGGACCCGGATTAATTCTTGCTGCTGCTGCAATCGGAGTTTCTCACCTAGTTCAATCAACTCGCGCCGGGGCAGAATTCGGGTTTACTTTGATTTGGGCCGTTGTACTTGCAAACATTTCTAAATATCCCTTTCTCGAATTTGGTCCCAGATATACCATCACCATGGGTGAGTGTATTATTACAGGTTATCAGAAACTGGGAAAATGGGCTTTGTGGACATTCACCGGATTTACCATGCTCACTATGTGTGTGGTTCAAGCTGCCGTAACTATTGTAACTGCAAGTCTTGCCGCTGAATTAACAGGAATCACACTTTCCCCTCTAATTTGGAGCGCAATTATTTTGACGATTTGTATCGTCATTCTTGAAGGGGGACAATATTCAGCCTTAGATAAAGCGATAAAGATTATCATTGTTGTGTTATCTATATCAACATTAATCGCCGTTGTAGTTGCTTTTACAAATACAGGCTCAGCACCAAGGCCAGAAGCACCAACCATTTGGACCGTTGGTGGTATTTCATTTTTAATCGCATTAATGGGTTGGATGCCCATTCTTATAGATGCCTCAGCCTGGCATTCACTCTGGATTTTAGAACGCATCAAACAAACGAAGATAACTCCAACCTTAAAAGAATCACTCACCGACTTTAATGTAGGTTTTATTGGTGCCGCAATTATGGCATTGGGCTTCTTGAGCCTTGGCGCACTCATATTGTTTGGGTCCGGAGAAGATTTTGCGGTTAGCGGATCGCAGTTTGCCAGTAAATTAATCAGTTTATATACAGAGACCCTGGGTGATTGGGCGTATGTGATCATTGTTATATGCGCTTTCACGGCCATGTTCAGTACAACACTAACTGTCACTGATGCTTATCCAAGAACTGTTTCATATATATTGAACTTAAATCGAACTGAAGAAGAGAAAGTGCCGGTTTTAACAAGCTATAGAGGCACTTTAATAATAATCTCTCTTATCTCGCTCTTCGTACTATTTGTGGCCGGCAGCCGTTTCATCTTCATGATAGATCTGGCAACAACTATGTCGTTTCTATCCGGACCTGTATTTGCATACATTAACTATAAGCTGATTTTTTCGGATCATTTTCCGGATGATAAAAAACCTGCGACTTGGTTGAAATTATTAAGCTGGTTTGGAATGTTGTTTATATCAGGTTTCGCGTTGATCTTTCTCTATTGGAAGTTCTTCGTGACATAGCATTAAATAAATTGAGATTTTGAAGAAGTACTTATTTCCAATTCGAGAGCCGTTCAATGCATACACGCATCTATTTGGTGCGTTGGTGGCATTAGTAGGAACCATTCTGCTGATGATTGATGCTTCCATCGATCCGGTTTCTTACAAAATTGCATTCATTATATACGGAATTACTGTATTTCTGATGTTTGGTTCATCAGCATTATATCATTCAGTTCAGGTTTCTTTTAAAACAGAAGAGATATATCGGCGAATCGATCATATCATGATTTATTTGGTGATTGCAGGTTCATACACACCTATTTGTGCCATTGCTCTTGAAGGTGAATGGCGCCTTGGAATGTTGCTGGGAATTTGGCTCTTCGCGGTGGTTGGTGTTTTAAAGAAGATATTATGGCTCAATTCTCCTCGTTGGTTCTCAACAGGTTTGTATTTATTAATGGGCTGGATTGCAGTTATCATTTTCCCTCAGATTTGGGGCATTTTACCAAAAGGCTTTTCATTTTGGATTGTAATTGGCGGACTATTCTACACAATCGGAGCCATCATTTATGCTCGCCAAAAGCCTAACCCTGCACCGCGATGGTTCGGATATCATGGAATTTGGCACCTTTTTGTAATGGGAGGTGCATTCTCTCACTTTTGGGCAATTTACTATTACCTACCGGGATTTTAATTTCATACAATGCTACGATTTCTCTTTCTGGCAGTAATTGCATTTTCTTTTTTAGAGGTTTCTTTTGCTCAAAATCAATTGTACCTGACCCAACACCGGCCTGCAGGTTTGAACTGGCAAGAGTTAAAAAGTCCGCATTTTAGAATTATTTTTGCTGAAGGGCAGGAGGTTATTGCCCGGAGATCTGCGAGAATTTTGGAAAGTCAATATGATCTTACCTATGGCCTTACCGGTGGAAAACTGAAAAACTTCCCGGTGGTGCTAATCCCATACAATGATCTAACGAATGGTTTTGTAACTCCTCTCAATTTTCGATCTGAAGTTGATTTAGCCCCATTCAAAGGTAAATCATTAAATCCACAGTCTGGATTATGGATGGAATCTGTGCTTCCTCATGAGTTGCTTCATGCAAATCATTCCAATGTGACTTCAAGGTTTTCACTCGGTACCGTTGTTGGGATTTTTAGCCCAGACTTCGAGAGGGCCATAAATTTCTTTCCACCGTTGGGAGTTCATGAAGGTTTAGCTGTTTATCACGAATCCGAACATGGAATTTTAGAAACCTCAGGCCGTTTAAATCATTCTTTTTTTCAAAATCAATTCACGGCTAATCTAGTAGGAAATAATACCTGGAATTTAGGTCAGTCATTAATTATCTCTGAAAACACAAATCCGGGAGACCGTCATTATATCGGTGGTGCACATTTTACTAAATGGCTGCATGAATCTTATGGCGATGATATTTCTAGGCGGGCTATTAAAGTGCATCAAAATATGTTCTTTTTAGGCTATGGTTATGCTCTTCGCAAAGTAACCGGTAAGTGGCCAAAAGCACTATATCAGCAATATATAGTGGATATGGAATCCAATGAAGACGAAAGGTTGACTGAACTTTCTACTTCAACAGATGACTTGCATTCACTAATAAATAGTCCATACAAAGGAGTTCGTCAAAACTCCCCGGTGTGGATTTCAGATACTAAGATTTTATATCAAGCCCGGCAGTATAATGCTCCATCAGCACTATATACTTTCGATACTCTTGAAATGAAGCATTCGAAGGTTAGAGAGCAATTCATGGTTTCTGATTTTTACATGGATTTTGATGCTTCTTCCAATCAACTCTATTTAGCAGAATATTTTGCATTGAGTCGTGAAGTTTCAAATTACCAAAGCGATTTAATTTCTCTTGATGTTGAAAGTGGAAGAACTAACAGGTTAACGAAAAGACAACGACTGTTTTCTCCTGTTAAAATCGAAGATCATTTTCTTGCATTGAAACCGGATGGAGATGTGGCCAATGTCGTTAGAGTTGATGGGGAAAAAGAAGAGCTTCTCACATCTTTCAATGATAAATCTGCAGTTGGAATCGCTGGCTCAAACCTTAATGAGAATGAATTAGCCATAATAGTTAATCAAAGAGGAATCCAGGCGCTTTGGCTTACAACGGTTCAGAGTATATCAAATGATTTGGAAAGAAATCCGGATATTGCCTTTAAAGGTGGTTCAATTCACGATGTAACCTGGCATCCATCGGAAAGAAAAATCCTCTTTACCGTAGATCAATTTCCTTCGATGAATGTCTTCGAGTATAATCTGGATTCTCAAAAGTTAATTCAGATTACCAATTCAAGATATAATGCTTTCGAAGCTGATTATTCGCCGGATGGGTCATCCATTGCGTATGTAACGCAGGTTGATAATGAGCAAAGAATAGCGGTATTACAAAGGGATGATTTCTATGGTAAAGAAATATCCGGCACAGAATTGCTGGCAGGGAATGAGCTCTCAGATGCTTTGAATCTACCCATTCTTGGTGACGAACTACTCGATGAAAGCTCTGATTGGGAAATAAGTGAATATAGTGTTGATCTGAATTGGTTAAAACCCAGAGCAGTACTACCTGTTGCGAAAGAAAGAAGTACCATCACAGAATGGGGCGTAAATTTTCTGAGTACTGATGTTCTTCAAAGCCAATCTTATTCTGTGGAGCTTACTAATCTCCAAGATATGTTTTGGTACAATGCGAGTTATTCAAATAAGACCTTTTTCCCGGGTTTTGGGTTATCCGCATACAGAGAGCCAGACTTTGTCACTTTTAACCTCCAGGATGTTGGGCTGGTAACTTTACTACAAGAAGAAAAAGGGTTTAGTCTTTCAACCAGTTATGTGCACTACTTTAATCGTGCAACAAGATTTAGTTCTTTTCTTCTACGACCATCCATTCATAGAGAAACCCTGGGCTTTTATGATTTAGTGCCGGATGAAGTTTCTGATAATGCAGAACAGTGGAAGGCTGGTTTTTATACTCAGCTTAATTACAGAATAGTTCAAAGAGCCCGTGATATCCAACCTTCTTCAGGTATTCAGCTCTATGCACAATATGAACAATATCTGAACGAAAGTGAGTTAACCCTCAGATATTCCGGGAATAGATATGGTCTTATTCTGCCAACTAGAAATGGTCTTTATTATGGAGCAAATCTCTTTACTAATATTCTCCCTAAAACCAACCATTCTTTACTGCTTTCGACACAGTTTTTAAATCAATCTGCAAATAGAATCTATAGCAACAATACGATCATACCACCAGGTGTAGAACGTGATTTATTCCCATTTTCTGAGTTTGTTGGTCGTTTTAGTTCTCGATATGCGATTCCACTTACTTATCCAGATAATGGTGGGTTTTTAGTTCCTTTCTATATCAGTAATGTTTATATGACCCTTTTCAGTCATACCTTAATTGACTTTGAAAATTCAAACGCGTTCGGAAATACTCGTAATTTTGTAGGTGCCGGTATTCATTTGAGATATAAAGTAAGTAATATCAATATCGACTTTGGTGTTGGTATTACCTATGATTTAAATAAAAACTCCACTGACCTAATTTTTGGTTCTTTCTGATGAAAATTAAATTTAGTCCGTTCTTAATAGTAACTCTAGGATTACTTACGGCTCTATCTGCTTGTAAACAAGAGCCAATCATTGAGACGAGATATACTCCCGTTGGAAATCGAAAAAGTCCGATTTCAATAAGCTCTATTAAACATGAAGGGACTTATATAAAAGTTGTATATGGACAGCCATATCGAAATGGAAGAACCATTTTCGGTGATTGGGAACCTTATGGCAAAGTTTGGAGAACGGGAGCTAACGAAGCTACAGAAATTACATTTACACGACCAGTTTTTATGGGTGATGAAGTAGTGGAAGCGGGGACTTATGCTCTTTTCACAATTCCTAATGAAGAGAACTGGACCATTATTCTAAATTCAGAGCTTGGTCAATGGGGTGCTTTCGAATACAATGAAGATCGTGATTATCATCGTTTTGAAGTTCCTGTAACTAATCTAGAAAACCCGGTTGAAGCACTAACAATGAGTTTTTCTGAGGTAACAACTACAATGACTACATTAAGTCTATCCTGGGATTTGGTTCAGGTAGAAATCCCTATCAGGTTTTACGGCGAGTAAGTTTTATACTAAATCTAGTAGTTCTTGTGGAACATCTATATCCATTCTTAATACCTGAGAAGCATGCGTTTTTCCCTGTGCATCAAGTTTTAAAGAAACAGTTCCTCCACCACCCAGGCTTTCGTGTAGAATGAAATTTAGGGCGCCAATATTTGGGAGTTCATAACGATCCACTTTGCCTTTACACACGTATTTCATGTGATCTTTAACTACTTCAGGAGTTAATTTTTCTTTTAGGAAAGGATAGATCTCCGGGTGACGAGCTATTATTCCAACATTACTTCCGTTGCCCTTATCTCCGCTTCTACCATGGGCAATTCTTATAAGTTTAACTACAGGCATTCCGCTAATTTTATTCTGCCCGAATGGTACGCTTTTTATTCGATTGGAATTGATAAAACTTCTGAAATATCCTCGTCCCAATAAAAAAGTAAGTGATTTGCATCACTTGAATAACCAAGAATATCCGAAGTTGAAAGTAGTTGTGTTGTTTCACTTTCGACTTTATTTGAATCCGTAACAGTGGGAACCCAAAGTATTACAGCTAAAGTATTTTCATTTACGGCAAAATAGTAGATGTCTTCATTCAAGTTATTTCTAATCAGGAATTCATCATCTTCTACTATAGCAGAAATTGGTTCGAGATCATTTTCATTATCAAAAATGGAACATGCAGCCGTTACTATAAAAGCCAAAATAAAACCCAATAGCATTTTATTATTCATTCTGTATTTCTTTATTCAGTCTCCATTTTTGAAAAAAATAATACCTTTCACTAATTCTAACTTCACATATTGATGTGACCTTATGTACGATTCCTCTTTTCTAATTCATCTTGTTCAAGCTAGAATGCCTTTTGGTAAATATGAAGGTCGTTACGTTACCGATTTACCTGTTCATTATTTGGAATGGTTCAGTAGAGAAGGTTACCCAAATGGACAATTAGGTCAATATTTGTCGACGATGTATGAAATTAAAACCAATGGCATTGATTCAATTCTTGAACCTATAAAAAAAGAATTCAGACGAAAGCGTTGTCCTTGATTTGATTCAAATCATGAACAAATGCACTCTGTATCACTAGTAATTAAGATTTTACCCTTTCCCCGAATATTCTGTTGTTCATCATTTACAGATGATCTATAGTTAATATCGAACATAACATACCAGCTACCATCATCTCTCCTCTTCAATTTAACTTTACCACTATTACTTTTTAGCCAGTTAAAGTTAGAATCATTTTGATCAATAACCATTTCGCTTGAAAATCCATCATAGCCTGTAAGGCGGTGGTCAATACCAGCCTCTAAAATTGAATATTCGCCGTTTTTTAATTCCGTACTATATGATTGAAAATTAATTTCAAATCTACTGTTTTCGCTTTCATTTAAGATCACTACAGTAATTAGTAAGCGCTCGAAATTATTACCATCGTAGCTAGTGGGTAAAAATGCATAACTTGACGTATAGTCTACATTTACGTCATCGATCATTCCTTCATATGAAAACGAATAATCCTTGTCAGTCACTATCTTAAAATCACTTTCAGAATCGGCAAACACCGAAAACGGATCATCCTTGCACCCCAATGTGATTATCACAATTATCAATGACAGAATATGAATAGCCTTTTTCATAAGTAGATTGTAGTATCACAATTGTTTAGCTATAAGGTAAACGAATTAAGTTAAAAGTAATGGACTTAATTCAAATCTAATAACAATCGCCCTTCAAGCCTCACACTCATCGGATCGTAGTTATCAACTTGAATGTTCTGATTATTTGTGTTATCCCTTTCAACCAGGTTCGTTAATTCAAGCGGTATATCAACGTCTAATAAAATGTAATCTGCATTGAATTCTCTGACTCTTAGTTCCCCGGATAATGAAGTGAAATCATATAAAAATGTGGTTGCTTCTCCTTCATCTCTCAATTGAAGTAATGTTGAATAATTACTGGTATAGCTTTTTTCCTCAATAGGCTCAAAGAATCTAAAATATAAATCCCAGCTATCACCATTAGGCTGTTCCGTTAAAATTGCGAGGTTATTTACAGATTGATTTGGATCTATTTCTCCATTGTCGGAATCAATCCTAATGTTAAATATCGTCCTATAATTAACCAGTAAACGCTCGTCCAACAGATCTGAAATGTCTCCATTTATTGACAGTCTAATCTCCGTTTCAACTGACTCAGAATCACTCGTGTTACACCCGTTATAGACCAACAGCAAGATCAAAATGAAGTATCTGATTTTCATAGGCTCAATTGGCAACCATTAACATTTTTCCTTTTGCATCCAACCAATTTTCTGCGCCAAATATGGGATTCAACCTCATTTCAAACATTACTTCTTTATTGCCGTCAGTTAAATCCTTAATTCTAAGCGTACCTCTCAGGCTTCTATAAAAACTTGGTGTTCCTTCATCAGGATTGTAGAAGACCAATGCTACAAAACCATCGTAATCTGCATCTTCGGAAGTGGTTTCTGCATCGATAATTTCGAACTCACCAGTTTGCAACCCCGTTTTTTGACTAGAAAATTGGATATCAACACGGGTTGGTTCATTATTAGGGTCTTCTGTAATAAAAAACTGTAATGAATACCGGCTCGATATGGGTTCTACAAATCCGTTAAAATTGTATTCCTTTACATCCTGATAACTCAGAATAGTCGTGTATTCAATGGATTCGTTATCTGCATATCCTTCAATTGAATAATTTAAATCACCCAGTAATTCTACTTTGAAATCTGTATCTGTATCAGGAAATACAGAAAACAGTTCTTCACTCTCACATCCCAAGGAAAAGAGAAAAAGTAGCAGAAATAGTCTTTTAAGAGGTGTTTTCATCGGTTGTGAAGAGTCAATGCGTGAAATTAGATATTCATAAATCAAAAATGGTGAAAAAAATTTACGACATGGTGTAACATTTATTTTACATTGCGTAAGGTGCTTTTGACATCAAACAAAAGGAGAATTAAATGTCACGATCAGAAATTTTATCATGGACTTCAATAGCAACATCAACATCAGTAGTAGTATTCTATGTACTAATGGTTTTTGGCTGGCCAGACGCTATTCCAGATTATTCGGCCAGATTCACTAAAATTTTCTTCAATGTTTTTTGGATTGCTGTTGTAATAGAAATTATTGTTGAGATCAGCCAACAGAAAAGTAAAGTCCAAAAAGACGAACGAGATATTCTAATTGAAGGAAGAGGATACAAAATCGGATATAGCATTTTAGTTGCAGCTGTAGCATTTGCCTTAGTACAGTTCTTCTTATCCGGCGTGATTGGACCACAAGGTGATGCCTACTTATTCGGAACTATGTTTGAACCCAAAGGTATCTTTCATTTCCTATTCCTATCGCTTTTTGTGGCAAGTGCTTCTAAGCGTATCACTATGATTTATAATTATCGTAAGGATTCCTGATATGATTGAAGGAACCATTAGTAATCAAATTCGAAAACTCCGTTTTTTGAATGATGAAATGACTCAACAAGAATTGGCTGATGAAGTGGGAGTAACAAGGCAGACCATCAATGCGATTGAAGCTGCGAAGTATTCCCCTTCACTCGAAGTAGCATTCAAAATAGCAGAGGTTTTTGAGTTAAATCTTGAAGAGGTTTTTTCCTTTAATAGAGTTGAGTAATACCAATTCATGAAGATGTATTACTCAACGATTTGATAAAATTACATAGCTGATAATTATTTCCTTTTCAGAATTATCAGCCTCATTAGCAATTTCTATTTAATAAAAAATATAGTCTCACCGATAAGTCGGCCAAGAACTATAATTTTAATTTAATGTGAAATAATCCAATGTTTAATTTCCTGTTCAATGTAAAGATTTCAATACGCTTGGTTCTTGGGTTCGGTGTGGTATTAGTTCTTCTTGCGGGTATCGGTATTTTCGGTATTCAAGAGGTTGACAAAATTCAAACCAGCTTAAAAGTTATAAACGAAGAAAATAGTGTTAAACAACGCTATGCGATCAATTTTAGAGGTAGTGTTCATGATCGCGCTATTGCATTAAGAGATGTGGTGCTAGTAGAAAATGAGAACGAACTAAATGCTGCCATTCAAGAAATTGAAGATCTATATAATTTCTACCAGGAATCAGCGGTTAAGATGGATCAACTTTTTAATTCTCCTGATTCAAAAAATGGAACTGATTACGAAATCCTATCTCGTATTAAACAGGTTGAAATTGAAACAGAACCATTAATTACTCAAGTAATTGAGCTTATCAATAATGATAATTCTGAAGAGGCATATGATGTATTGATGTATCAGGCAAGACCACTTTTTACTGATTGGTTAAGTGTGATTAATGAGTTTATTGATTTAAAAGAAAACATGAACAGTGAAGAAACTGCTATTACTTTAGCAGTTGCAAATGGTTTTAGTAGTCTTAGCTACAATATCATGATCGCTTCTTTCCTGATTACCATTGCTATTGGATTATGGGTAGTGCCTACATTCCTTAGATTTGGGAAAATCACTAATGTGATGTCAAATGTAGCAAAAGGAAACCTTGATGTTGAGCAAATTAACAGTAAAACAACGGACGAAATTGGTAGCCTGGGCACCGCTGTAGATCAAATGGTTGGTCAACTTCGAAATGTAATCTCCAGCATTCAGGTTGAAACGAATCAGGTTACAGAAATTAGCAATCAGCTCGAGCAAACATCATCTCAACTAGCAAAAGGTTCAAACGAACAAGCAGCTTTTGTAGAGGAGATTTCAAGTACAATGGAAGAGGTATCTATCAACATTAACCAAAATGCTGATAATGCTAAGAAAACCAGTGAGATTTCGACTGAAACCAATATTAAGCTACAAGATGTAGCTGTGAAATCTCAAGAAGTGATTGAAGCGAATGAGACCATTAACAATAGAATTAATGTGATCAGCGAAATTGCCTTCCAAACAAATGTACTTGCATTGAATGCAGCAATCGAGGCTGCTCGCGCCGGTGATGCTGGTAAAGGTTTTGCGGTTGTTGCATCTGAAGTACAAATCCTCGCCGAGAAAAGCAAAACTATGAGTGATGAGATCATTAGCCTTACAAACAAAGCTTATGACATATCTACCAGAACAGGAAAGGTGATGGAAGAAGCCATACCTAAGATGGCTGAGACTTCTAATCTTGTCCAGGATATTACTCATGCTACTGAAGAACAAAATGAAGGTTCGAAACAAGTAAATAACTCCATTCAGCATTTGAATTCACTTTCTCAGCAAACTGCTGCTTCGAGTGAAGAATTAGCTTCATCCGCCGAACAGCTTTCTCAGCAAGCAGGTAGGTTACAAGAGTATATTTCATTCTATACCGTTTCTGCTACTGATGCAAAACCGGCTAATTACTACAATAGTAGAATGGTATCTCCTAACCACAAGGCTTCGGTAAGCGCTAAGCAACCAAGTGAAGAGTTCGCTTTTTAAACTCTTCGGCTAAGAATTATTAATCCGTAAAGGCTTGTCGATGAAATCAAACACTTCATCATAAGTTTTTGCGGATTAAGTTCTCTTTACATACATTGCACACATAATCTCACCTAACCTGTTGTGTGCCATGCCTAAAATGAATGTTGTTCGAACAACCAGCATCCATGCAGATGCTTCTACCGTCTTTTCAAAACTCAATGATTTTAACCACTGGCCAAGCTGGTCGCCCTGGTTAATAATGGATCCTGATGTAAAAGTGACCGTTTCAAACGACTCAAAATATTATGAGTGGAAAGGAACGCGAACCGGGGAAGGAAATATGAAAATCATTGGAGAGGTTGAAAATAAGAAAATCGACTATGATTTAAATTTTCTCACTCCATATAAGTCTAATGCCAAGGTTTCATTTATCATTACACAAACCGGTGACGAAACCGAAGTTACCTGGACCATGGACAGCTCACTCCCATTCTTCATGTTTTGGATGAAGAAAATGATGGAGGGATTTGTGGGAATGGATTATGAACGTGGACTAAAGCTTCTTAAAGACTATGTGGAAAAAGGAGAAGTAGAGTCGAAACTTGAATTTCTTGGAATTCAACCTTTTCCCGGTACAAAATATGTCGGAATAAAAACTACTTGCTCAATGGAAGATATGGGCAAGAAAATGGGTGAAGACTTTGGCGCTCTTGAGTCTCAAATTGAAAAACTATCTGGTATTGAAATCACCGGTTCTTATTCCATCTATCACAAATGGGACATGAAAAATAAATCGGTTACCTACACTTCCTGTTTCGGTGTAAACAAACACCCTGATACATTACCTGCTAACATGTTTAATGGTGAAATCCCTGCAAACGATGTTAATGTGGTTCGACATATTGGTCCTTATGAACACCTTGGAGGTGCCTGGAGTGCACAAATGAATATGCAGCGAGGAAAAGAGTTCAAAATGAAAAGAGGAATTCATCCTTTTGAACGATATCACAATAAACCGGGTGATGTTCCGGATAAAGAACTAATTGCTGATATTTGCTTCGCAGTAAAGTGACGTCACTAAAAAAGGGATTCGTAAGTCGATCCCTTTTTTTTATCCAGTATTTACAATCTGATGCCTATATTCTCCTATCAGACGGTAATCAATATCATTGAATGAAGTTTTTTACTTCTCAAATCACCTATTTCATCGCCAACAAGAAATCGAAAACCAATATTCAGAGGTTGGCGCAGTTTCTTGCGATTCTTTTAACACTGATTGTCACCTATGGTGTTCTATTCCATGTAATCATGGAAATGGAAGGCCAACAGCATTCATGGATGACCGGTTTCTATTGGACGCTTGTAACCATGAGTACTTTAGGTTTTGGAGACATTACTTTTACTTCAGATTTAGGAAGACTATTCTCGATGTTAGTCCTTGGTTCAGGTATTGTTGTTTTGTTGATTATGCTGCCATTTACTTTTATCGAGTTCTTTTACGCGCCATGGATGGAAGCACAATCTCGAGCACGAGCTCCAAGAGAATTACCTGAGTCATTTAAAGATCATGTGATCATCACAAATTTTGATCCTGTAACCAAGACGCTCATTGAAAAACTCGATCAGTATCAAAAGAAGTATGTGTTGTTAGTCTCAGAGCTACAACGAGCTCTTGAACTTTATGATGAAGGTTACAAAGTGATGTTAGGAGATGCTGATAATCCTGATACCTATCAAAAAATGCAGCTAAACCAGGCAGCTATGGTAGTCGCCTCCGGTTCGGATATGTTCAATACCAATGTTGCCCATACAGTTCGGGAATTTGATGAAAAAGTAAAAATTGTAACCACAGCAAATTTCCATGAATCTGTTGACATCCTAAAACTAGCAGGTGCAGATAATGTACTGCACATGGGAAATTTACTAGGAAGAGCTTTATCTCGTAGAACTTTAGGTCAGGATGCCAGAGTGCATACAATTGGCCGTATGGGTGATATCGTAATTGCGGAAGCTACTGCTCATGACACTCCTCTTGTTGGAAAAACATTGAGGGAGTCTCAAATTCGCGAACGATTAGGAATAAATGTGGTTGGAATTTGGGAACGTGGGAAATTTCAGGGTTCACATCCTGATACTGTAATTCATGATTATTCTGTTCTGATGATGGCCGGAACCGTGGAACAGTTAAGATATTACGATGAATTGTTTGGAATCTATGGGGTAAGTGATGAGCCGGTAATTATCATTGGTGGTGGCCGGGTTGGTCGTGCTGCAGCGTATCACCTGAAGCGCCGGAATATCAAATTCAAAATTATTGACAAGAACCCTGAGCGAATTCGAAATAAAGAGAATTTCATTCTTGGCGATGCCAACGATTTAAACACGCTTAAAAAAGCAGGTATTGATACCGCGCATAGTATCATCATTAGTACAAATCAGGATGACATTAATATCTATCTGACCATTTATACTCGGCATTTAAGACCTGATATTCACATTGTAGCCAGATCTACGATCGAAAGAAATGTGAACTCCTTGCATCGCGCCGGCGCTGATTTTGTGATGTCTTATGCATCGATGGGAGCTAATGCCTTGTATAACATTTATGAGGAAAATGAAATCATCATGATTGCTGAAGGCTTGAATGTCTTTAGTCTAAAAACACCGAAGAAAGTTGGTGGAAAAACCCTTATCGAAGCAGATATTAGACATAAAACCGGCTGTAATGTAATTGCTTATTCAATAGGTGAAATTGAAGTTATCAATCCGGATCCTAATGAGATAATACCCGAAAATAGCGACCTGATACTTATTGGCGAGACAGAAGCTGAGCAAAAATTTATCGAGGAGTATACTGAATGATTATTCATTGATATTCTAACCAACCAAAAATCTCACTTCTAATAAACGCGCCCTATGAAATCTTTACTTCTAATTGTTCTAATTTTTGTGCCTATATCCGGTTTTTCTCAGCAATCTGATCAAGTGCTGGATGAAATAACTTATGATAGTGAATTTACTGATCGACAAGCCGTAATTGAAACCATCAAAAACTTTTATATCGGAGATCATACCGGAAGCATCGAACACAAGAAGTTATCCATGCATGAAGAAGGGGCTTATCGTTATGTAAATAGAAATGGTGAATATGGGGAAAGTATCTTCAATTTAGAATCTGATAGTGCTGACCCTAATTACCAGGAAGAGTTACTAAGTATAGAAATTTACCAGAATGTGGCATTGGCTCGGTTACGCCTTGACCAATTTCGAACAGATGTACCAGAATACAAGCTAATGATCCTCCATAAGATTCAAGGTGAATGGAAAATTACAACCATAAGCTGGGGTTTTGGTGTAATCCATTAATCGGATATCGACCTAAACCTGGTCACTTAATTGAGAAATGCCCAGAATATATTGAGGTATATGCTGATGCTTAGAGTTTCAAAAGTCAAATTTCCCATCCTATTAAGCATATTTGTTTTAATACTTCTAACCGGTTGTACAATTTCAAAGGTTTCCGTTGCTGATCCTGTTTCACTAACGGAAAGAGTTAATTTTTTAGATGGTGAGGAAATTGAAATCGTCTATTTTGATAACAGATCGAAAAAACTATTCTCGAATGAGATTCAGCAATCAATAACACAAGATCTTACTCGAATTTATCCATCAGCCAGTTTTATCCAACTTGATGAATCTGATTATTTTAGAGACCCGGTACCTGATAGAATTACGTTGAAAATTAATATTGCCAGCTATAAAGCAGATTTAAAAATAGGCTTGAATACCTGGAAGGCTGAAATAGAATTTAACGTGACTTTATATGATAACCGTGAAGAAAACGAGAAATTCACAACTGAAATAAATACTGATAATAGTAAGCTGAATTTTTTTGGGTTTAATACACCCGAAAAAACTACTCAAAGATCTTATAAATCTGCAATGTACGAGTTGACTAGATTTCTAGACTCCTCTTTGATGAAATAATCAACTAAACATGTCATCAGCCTTTAAACAACCCGCATATCCGACCGCTTATTTCAGCAATGAGATTTATGTGAAGTGTCCCAAATGCCAGAGTCTTGGTTTAGTTAAAACAAAATCAAAAGAAGTGAAGGGTGCATTACCCGGTTTAGAACCGGCAAGTTTTCATTGCTCAAATTGTGGATATAATCTTCCTGATAAGACAAAATGGTTTGGATTCTACAAAGGTTCTGTTTCTACTCCTTGTGGTAATTGTGGTTCAAATTTATTCAGACAATTCAATCCTACTAGAAAACCGGATAAGTTTCGTTCTATAACGTGTGAAGTTTGGGGAACAGTAAAAGACTATGAAGTCACATGGACAAAGAGTTTTAAAGATGGAACTCTTGATCCGCATTTTGGTCTTGAACTTTGGATGCAGCCGGAAATTAAATCCAATACTCTTTGGCTCTATAATTTAGATCATCTAAGATATTTGAGAGATTATGTTCAGGCTACCATTCGTGAGGATAATCAGCGTACCAAATACTCTTTGATCTCGAACCTACCTCAATGGATACTTTCAGCAAAAAACCGGGATCTGATCGTTAAAAAGCTGAACAATTTGGAAAAAGAAGTATCAAAAAAAATTGGTACACTCTAAATGTGAAACCTTCTCTACTTTTCTTACCTGATATCTCCGGATTCACAGAATTTGTGAACACGACAGAAGTATCGCACAGCCAGCATGTGATATCAGAATTGCTGGAAGTTTTACTTGATGCCAACTCGTTAAATCTTCAATTAGCTGAAATCGAAGGGGATGCATTATTCTTCTACAAAGAGGGAGAAGTTCCTTCCATGGAAATGCTACTTGCCCAGGTTGAACGAATGTTCACAGCTTTTTATAGCCATTTAAAGTTGCTGGAAACCAATCGAATTTGTCCTTGTAATGCCTGCGCAATGGCTCCAAACCTGGAATTGAAGATTATCGCACATGTCGGCGAATTACAGTTTTTAAATGTTCAGGATCGTCGAAAACCATTTGGTTCGGAAGTAATTGAAGCCCATCGATTGATGAAAAATTCTGTGGATAGCAATAATTATGTGCTAATGAGTAGATCACTTTCGGAAGAAATTCGATTGTCTCCTAATTATCGGAGTATGTTATTCAATTTTGATGAAGGAAAGGACACTTATGATGGTAAAGATGTAGAATACATTTATTCCATCATTCGCAAAGAAGATTTAAAACTAAAGCCTTTCAATCAGGCAAAGAAAGTTCATTTCAATGATGACCCTATTCTTCATTTAGATTATAAATTTCCGGTTGCTGCGCCCGTATTATTGGAATACATCACTAATTACAAGTATCGTCATAACTGGGTGGATGGTGTCGATTCATTTGAATTCAATGAACATGAAGTAACCCGGATTGGATCTGAGCATGTGTGTGTGATTAACGAAAAACACATTGATTTCATCACGGTGACTAAAGAAGGTAAACCGGTACAATTTGTTTATGGAGAGCTATCAACAAGTGGAAACCCCTTAGGCGAGGTTTATCAGTTTTATATCATAACTCCCATAAATCAACATTCTTGCAAATTGGAAGTCGAGGTTTTTTTAGATGACAATTCTCCATTAAAACGTTTTGTAAAGCAGCTCTTAATTAAATCGGTACTTTGGAAAAACCTGAAGGAAAATCTGGATAAACTTTTGGAGTTTGTCAGCGAAAGCGCAAATACTGTCCATTAGGGGTATTTTTAGAAATGAGTGTATTACTGATAAATATCAGAATGATGAACACTCGGGCAATACTCTTTCTATTACTTATTTCTGCTGCTTTAATATCCTGTAAAGATAATGGCTCTGTCTTAGAAGTAGATCCTGCAGATGAATCTATTCCAACGGTTAAATCAGTATCTACATATGGCGTTTCAGTAATCGAAAATATTGAATATGCCGAGGCATTACGACATTCCAGTTGGGGCAGTGATACTACAATAACTTTGCCCTTGTTATTGGATGCATATCTACCAACAAATGCACCAGATAATCGACCCGTTCTTATCTTATATCATGGTGGGGCATTAGAAATTGGTTCACGAAAAGATCCTAATATTGTGAACATAGCAAATCAATTTGCGGAAAGAGGCTGGGTTGTATTCTCCGTTAGTTATCGATTGGCACGAAACATTGGTACGGTTCCACAAATCTGGTATGATTTGGCAACAAGTAATTCAATACCGAGTTTGACTACCGATGAGATTCTTAAAATTTATCCTGCAAACAGGGATGCAAAAGCAGCTCTTCGTTGGGTGTATGCAAACGCATCTTCTTATGACATTAACACAGATTATATAACAGTTGGTGGTGGTTCAGCAGGTGCTGCATTAAGTGTTTCACTGGGTGTTTCAGAGCCATCAGATTTTACGAATGAACTATCTGTGATCGATGATCCAACTCTATCAACTACCAATTTGGATCAATCAACTGAAGTTCACACTGTGCTCAACTTTTGGGGAGGAATCGGATATGCGAATGCCTATGAAGTAGTTCATAATGTCGATAGATTCGACCCAACAGATACTCCAGTGATGATTGTGCATGGTACAGAAGATGAAACTGTACCATTTAGCAAGGGTGAGGAACTAAGAGATATTTACATTGCAAATGGAGTAGACTATGAATTTCATCCACTTGTAGGTTGGGGTCATACTGCCTGGGATGCTACTGTAAATGGATTAACACTTTCCGAATTGGGAATGAATTTTGTGATTGAACAACAGGGATTAATTGTTGAGTAAGTATATAAATCACGAAAGATATTCAGTATGCTCTCGCAATAATCTTGTAAAAACACCCAGCCTTTGTCGAAATAACTCTGCTAGAATATCATTTCTTCGATCATTCACTTTTGAACTGAAAATCCATTTGTTGCGAATTTTCTCATGGCGATGGTATTTATTGTAACAGCAACCTGAATAATTATCCAGATAGTCTTTGAAAGGCTTTTCAATAGTTGGATTATTTACCTTAAAAAGTGGAAAAGGAGCACTTCTCGAAGTGTACATTTCCCATTTAATAACTACTTCTATTTCCCCTTTTTTCCAGGTAAATGAAAACTCTCTGTTATCATGATTTTTTCTGATAGGTTTATCAAATTCATATTCATCTATCAAAAATGATAATTCCTGAATGGTATGATCTCTGTAACTAATCAAAATTTCTCTTACCTAAGCCAATCTGTTATTTCAATATTCTAATCCCTTTTCTAGAGTATCGAATATATATTTTGCATTCAACTTATTGTTTTACTGAATGAAACTAAGTCTCCGTCTTGCCTCATTTATAACGCTCGCCATCCTATCAGCATTCATTCTGATCATTCTTTTGTTGATTTCATATTACGTTGCTGAGCTTCCCTGGGAGATTTTAGTCGGAGCAGTTGTGGTTATAAATCTACTTGGATGGCTGATTTCACCCTACATCCAGGACTTTATTCATCGATTCTTTTATAAGGTACATTTTCTAAGCAGTGATGAGATCCTGGACTTTTCCTTTGCTGATTTCCTAATCAAAACTTCTAGTAAACATGGCATTAGAGTTCCAAAGATTGGCATCATCAATGATTTAAACCCGACCGCTTTTGCCTATGGCTCAGCTGCATTTAATGCTCGAATCATAATCACACAGGGTTTGATTAATTATTTGGATGGTGATGAGTTGGAAGCCGTGATAGCTCATGAAGTCGGTCATATTGTAAATCGGGATTTTATCATCATGACTTTTGCATCGACTTTAGTTCAGCTACTATATGAATTGTATGAGCTCATTATTTCATCAAAAAAGAATAAAGATCACAATCATCACAGTTCAAATGATTCAAAAGGCAAAGGTGGGGGAATTCTTGTCCCCATCGCTTTATTAGCCTATTTCTTTTATTGGATTGGAACTTACCTGCTACTTTATTTAAGTAGAGTTCGTGAATACTATGCCGATGAATTTGCAGCAAAAGAAATTGGTGATCCAAACATTCTATCTAGAGCACTCATTAAGGTTGCCTATGGAATCTTTGCTGAAGAAGATACCGAGGTAACTACTCGATTATTAAAAAGTACCCGAGCTTTGGGAATATCTGATCCAAAAAAGAGTAAGGATCTAAGCCTGATTCTCCGAAATGGTCGAAAAGACAGATCGCTAATGGAAAAAGCTTTTCTCTTCGATTTAGTGAGTCCATGGGCTGGTTTATTGGAACTCGGTTCTACACATCCATTGATTGGAAAAAGAATTAGAAGATTATGTTCGCTCACAAAAAAACCCCTCTTCAAATTCACTTATCTGGAAACTCTGAATATTGACCAGCGAAGTTTGTGGACCAGTTTTATTCGTGATTGCATCATTCATTATGCTCCAATACTCCTCATTTTTGCTACACTAGGATTGGCAATTTTTCAAATACCTCTAGGAATATCATTCACTTCAACAACTATATGGTTATGTATTGGTTCTGTATTCTTTCTATCACTTGTGAAGTTCGTTCATAAGTTTCCAATGAGTGAGTTTGAGGAAACAACCATATTGGAATGCATGGCTGATATATATGCTTCACCGGTAAGAGGACGACCGGTTGCATTAAAGGGAGAAACCATTGGCCGCGGAACAGCAGGTTTTATATTTGATGAAGACATGGTGTTCAAAGACAAAACAGGAATCATTTTTCTAAACTTTGAATCTCTGTTTGCCATCTTTGGCAATCTGATTTTCTCGCTAATGAGATTGAAAAACTTTCTTGGAGTAGAAGCAACCTGTAAAGGATGGTTTCTCAGAGGAAATACCCATCATATAGAATTATCCAGATTGGAGATGAGCTACAATGTTGTGAAAAGTCATACCAGAGCCTGGTTTGCCTTAGGTATGCTTTTACTCGTAGTGCTTTATTCGGTTTTCTTATTTGTGATTGTTTCTAGTCCGGATGTAGTCAATTTCAATTAAACAACACTTCCCACTTCAAAAACCTCTTCTCCCAATTCCGAAGCTTTTGCTTTTACCTCATCAACCGCATCAGGAGAAACGACAGCAACTAATCCAATCCCAAGATTAAAAGTAGCCTGCATATCTTCTTCAGGTACATTTCCAATCTCTTGTATTAGATTATAGACAGGAGGACGTTTCCAGCTATCCCAGTTAATATCAAGCGCCAACCCTTCCGGTAAAATTCGCTTGGTATTTCCAACCATACCGCCACCTGTGATATGAGAAAAACCATTTACTCCACTCATGTTCTTTAATGCAGAAATAATGGGTAAATAAGATCGATGGACTTGTAATAATTCTTCAGCAATAGTAGATCCTAGTTCATCCACATATTCATTCACCTCGTATTTGCTGAATAACACTTTTCGTGCAAGTGAATAACCGTTGGTATGTAAGCCCGAGCTTTTAAAACCAATGAGAACATCTCCTTTTTTAACATCAGCGCCATTTATCACCTGATCTTCATCAACAATACCAACAATGGTACCAGCTAAATCAAATTCACCTTCCCCATAAATATCCGGCATTTCTGCAGTTTCACCACCAATTAAAGCAACTCCATTTTCCTTACAGGCGGTTGCAAATCCCTTGATTACTTCAACTCCAACTCCTTGCTCTAACTTTCCGGTAGAAAAATAATCCAGGAAGAAAAGGGGCGTTGCACCACAAACTGCAATATCATTAATACAATGATTCACCAAACATTGACCTACCGTATCATAAACACCGGCCTTGAAAGCTACAATCAGTTTAGTACCTACACCATCCACAGAACTCACAAAAACCGGTTTTTTATAGCCGGTAAAATCAGGTCGGAAGAAACCACCAAATCCACCAATATTAGATAAAACAGCATCACTGTGGGTTTCCTTAACCATCCCTTTGATGGAATTCACAAGTTCTTCACCGGCTTCAATATCAACGCCGGCATCTTTGTAGGTAAAACTCTTTTTTGTCATTCTTAAAATTCAGATTTCTTTCGATCAGGAAATTTATCTGTTCGTTTTTGTTACTAATTGAATGTGACTTAAATGATGATTTCCATGCCAGGCATACAAGGCAACAACTCCAACTAAGGTATCCGGATATTTTGAATCTTCGGGATGATGAAGAGTTCTATTCAATTCTTCCGGAGTTAATCGCTTAAGCGTGGCAACCATCTTTTTATGTAAGATCTCAATGAAAACCAGGGCATCTTCTACAGAAACATCTTCATAATCACCATGTTCTGCCCATAAATGTTGTTCATAGGGTTTGATGGTTGGATTTTCTTCGGTAAGTGTGTTTTTAATACGAATAAATGCATTTAAATGGCTATCACAAATGTGATGCATCACCTTTCTAACCGACCACCCACCCACTCTGTAAGGTGTGTTTAACAAAGATTCTGGAACCGACTCAATCTCCGCTTTTAATCTGCCTGGTAAGGCTTCAATCTCAGCAATGTATGTTGGTGCATCTTCTGCTTTGTATTCAGCATCGTAATCGAAATCACCAATAGGAAATGAAGGATTCATCTGATTCTCATTTTATTGGATTCAAATATACCACACTTTAAAAGCTTTAAAGGATCAATTTTCTAAATCTTTTCCACACCCTTTTAAGCGATTAAAATAAAATTTAAATCTTTTGTTATTAGTTATAGGTCATGTGGATTTGTGGATAAAAAACTTTTCTTTTTTTTAAACAAAACTTGACCATTCTATGTGGATAGCAATGTTGAAAAAATCTAGTTAAAAATCAGAGATTTATAGCAATTACTTTTTCATTTTCCACAGTCACACAAAAATCATACATAAGTGAACATAAATTTCCATCCACACCAAAAGTTATTCTTTTGAAATGTTGATTTGATCTACAGATTGTGGAAACTTGTGCAGAACTTTTGTGATTTCTAATTATCCCGATGTTATTAGTTAACTATCCACATATTTACCCACACAGATTTTCATCATGAGAGTTATAGTTCAGCGCGTCAGTGAAGCTAAAGTTACTGTAGAAAGTGAAATTGTTGGTCAGATTGGTAAAGGACTTTTACTCTTAGTTGGAGTGCATCAAACCGATACTGAAGCTCAATTAAACTGGATGTGTGAAAAGATTCTGAAACTGCGTGTATTTGCAGATGAAGAAGGAAAAATGAATAAATCAGTACAAGATATTGATGGAGAAATTCTGGTTGTTTCCCAATTCACCTTATATGGTGATGCTAAAAAAGGAACAAGACCTTCTTATATAGAAGCAGCTCGACCGGAAAAAGCTGAACCTATGTATGAACAAATGATTTCTTACTTAAAACAGAATTCAGATTTGGTTATTGAAGGTGGGCAATTTGGAGCTATGATGGATGTGAGCCTGGTGAATGATGGTCCTGTTACATTGATTTTGGAGAAGTAAATTGGCAGTAATTTTCATTTTTATTGATGGAATGGGACTTGGAAATCAATCGGAAGAGAATCCATTTTTTACTCAGACTTATGAAAGTTTTGAGATTCTATCAGGAGGGAATTTTTTTAAAGATGCCGAATCGATAAATAAATCCGATCATCTTTTTAAACCCATTGATGCTAATCTTGAAGTAGATGGATTACCTCAAAGTGGTACTGGTCAAACCACACTTTTTACCGGAGAGAATGCGAGTAAATTAATTGGAAAGCATTTTGGTCCATATCCTCATTCCGGAATCAAGCATTTATTAAGAGAAGAAAGTGTTTTTCATGATGTACTGGATGCTGGAAAGAAACCATATTTCATGAATGCATATCCGCCCATTTTCTTTGAAATAGCAGAGAAAAGAAATCGATGGAGTTGTACTACTTTAATGACTCAATCAGCGGGTGTTCGACTTAATTCAACGGATGAAGTTTTAAATGAGGAAGCATTAACAGCTGAGATTGTTCAAAATGCCTGGCGAGAACGCTTGAGTATTGATATCCCAAAAATTACAGCGAAAGATGCAGCTCAACGTTTATTAAATGTAGTTCCGGATTATGATTTACTGCTTTATGAATACTATCTCACGGATAAAGCAGGTCATAATAAATCTCATGATGATGCAGAAAGAGTGTTAAAACCATTGGATGAATTTTTACATCATATTTTAAGGAATAAGCGAAGTGAAGATGTGTTGGTTATAACCAGCGATCATGGAAATTTGGAAGATCTCTCGGTAAAAACTCATACAAGATATGATGTTCCACTTATGGTTTATGGTGATGGCGCAGAGAATTTTAATAGCGTTGAAAGCTTAATGGATGTGAAAAATGAAATTATCAGAGCTATTTGATGCTATAAATGTCTTTTCAGATAAGACATTTACGATTGATAATAGATCAAATAAATTGGTATTAGTCTTTTATCCAAATAAGCCAACTAAAGATCTTATTAGAATACTTACTTTTTACACTGCATTTCTGGTAGTTATTCAAATGTTTGATATCATCAAATTACTGATGAATATTAGCTTTTCTGGTTTTCTGTTAATAACCATTGTACTTCTCGTATTCTATATTCTATTACCTAATCTCTGGGTGTATTTTGGTAAAGAAGAGGTAAGATTTACCACAAGAGAATTAACAGTTACCAGAAGCATTTTCTATTTACAATCAAAAATGGAATTTCTCCTGGATGATATAGAAAGCCTGACTATTGGAGTGAGAAGAACTGATGAAAATGGTGAATACTTAAAGAATACTTCTATAAAGGAAACCAATGGAATTTTCCATTTTATATATAAAGGTAAACTTTATGATTTTGGATTGGATGTGGAAGTAGATGATGCTTACATGATATATCAAGAAATTGCAGATATAACGAGATTTTCTGATTTAGATATTAGACTAGATTGATCTTCTTTTCGATCAGTCTTTGATTACATTCAGCCCATGAAAAAAATACTTCTCTATTCATTGGGTGGGCTGGTCTTTATTTATGGACTATTACTAATCCCAAATTCTGATTCCATTCAAATTGCAACCGAAGGAAATTCTGTTCCATTTATTTGGAATCAGGATGATCGTTGGAATGAACTTGAAGAACAGTTCAAATTAGTTCGGGAGAAACCTGAATCAATAATTGATTATGAAGCAGCCCGTGGAATTCGAACAATGAATGTGATTCTGGATGATTTGGAAGATGAATACTTCAATGCTTTTGATGAAAGACTAGACATCTTATTAAATCATTTCTTTGAGACTGCACCTTATGTTGCTGCCCAAAACTATCAGGACCCTTCCTTCTTTCATACTTACGACAGAACCAGAAGAGTAATGAAAACTGCATCCATCGGCTGGGATATGGATGATCTTGAAACACGGACCTCCTTATATAAATTATTATTTGGTATGAGAGCTACCGTTGAAGAAGTATTGCTTCAATCGAAAGATGAAATTGAACCGGTAATTTTTGTAACTGATGAGTCTTCAATAACACCGTCTACAGAATTGTTTGGAATCAAAGTTCATAGTGGTGATTTATTGGTTTCCAGAGGTGGAGCTGAAGTATCGGCTTTGATATCCAGAGGCAATGATTTTCCTGGAAATTTCTCTCATGTCGCTTTGATTTATGTCGAAGAAGAAACCAATATTGCTTACCTGATTGAAGCGCATATCGAACGTGGAGTGGCAATTGCAACTGCAGAAGAATACATGAATGATGGTAAACAAAGATTCATGGTGTTACGCCCACGAGCTGATTTACCTGAGCTAGTTGATAATCCAATGCTTCCACATTTGGCTGCCAAAGATATGTTTGATGAAGTGAATTCAAGACATATTCCCTATGATTTTAAAATGGATTTCTATGATTCTGAAAAGATGTTTTGTTCTGAAGTTGGTTCATATGCTTACAAAAATAGAGGCATTCAACTATGGGAATCAGAATCCACGATCTCATCAAATGGTGTGGTTACTCTATTGAATACGTTCGGTGTTGAGAATTTTGTAACTCAAATGCCCTCTGATTTAGAATATGATCCGAAACTCTCAGTAGTTGCCGAATGGCGAGATACCGAAGCTTTGTATGATGATCACTTATATAACGCCGTGATTGATGCTATGCTGGAATGTGCAGAATTAGAAGTGGAGATAGACGTAAATAACTTCATGTTACCGGCTGTTCGATTAGTGAAAGCATATAGTGTTATGCAAAACTGGATGGATTCTGAAGGACCGGTTCCGGAAGGAATGAACGCTACTCAGGCCTTAAAAAGTGATGCTTTTATCCAGCGACATGAAAACCTGAAAGCGATTACTGATGAAGACATTCAGGAATTCAAAGCAGATGAAAATTATCTTCCACCTTATTGGGAAATGTTTAGAATGGCGAGAGAAAATGCGAAGTGTGTTGAATAAACTATAGTTATTTAACTAAATTTTAATCGTTTAATTACAAGAGTCAGATTATTATGGGTTATAAATCAAGAACTGTAACATTTTTAGATCCGGGAGTTCCAAATAAAACTATTGCAACTGCAGTTGACAATTTTAATCAAGAGATATGGTTACCCTTACACAGTTTTGATTCTGAAAAAAACCTATATCACTATACTGGTATTAATGGATTGAAAGGAATAATAGAATCTAGGACAATCTGGTTTAGTCATATTAATTCACTGAACGATCCAAATGAAATTCAATATGGAAAAAAAATTATTAATGATATTCTAGATGATAGAAGGGCGAAAAATAATAATTCAGAACTTGAAGCATTCCTTTTGAATGTTAGTATCCTAGTTAATACTGTAGGTACAACCATTCATCAACCTTTTATTTTTTGTTTTTGCGAATCACCTAATGTGTTAAGTCAATGGAGAAGTTATGGTGAGAATGGGAAAGGTTATTGTTTGGGATTTAATTTTTCTGATAAAACTTATTTAATCCCAGATATAAACAATATTTCAGAACATTATGAACCTTATCTAAGGAAAGTGATTTATGTTGAATCTGAACAAAAGAAACTTATAAATACACTAATTGATAGAGTTGTAGATGCATTCCTCAAATCATTAGAAGAAATTCCTGACAATGATAAAAACTATTATTCCTCTGCTGTTTCAGGATATCTTACTAGCTCTTTGATAGATATGATTTTAACATTTAAGAGTGAAGCATTTATTGAAGAGCAAGAGTGGAGATTACTTAGAGTAACTTTAGCTGACGATTATCCCAATCAAATCGAAATTAGAATCAAAGATGATGAAATGATTCCATTTCGGAAAAGTTCATTAGTTAACAAAAGTGAATCTGAAGATTTGATATATGCAATTAAGTCTATTCATTTTGGACCATCAATTGATGAAATAAAGGCAAAAACTGCAATTGAGCATTTTATAATTAGTGAAGCATTTAGAGATGCGGAAATTTCATTACCAGAATATTATCGTATTTCCATAGATGGTATTGGTTATAAAATCCGCTAAAATTTCATGAACAATAAAGTCCAATTAGTATTAGGATCAGGGGGAGCAAGAGGGATTGCTCATATTGCAGTGATCGAAGAACTTGAATATCGAGGTTTCGAAATTATAGAAATTATTGGCTGTTCGATGGGCGCTGTAATTGGTGGAATTTATGCGGGTGGACATCTGGCGGAATACAAAGAATGGTTGTTTTCTTTAGATCGAAATCAGGTATTTGATCTCACTGACTTCACCATCAAAAGAGAGGGTTTTGTTAAAGGTGAAAAGATATTTGCCAAACACCGCGAAATGACCGGTGATCTGAACATCGAGGATTTCAATATTCCATTTACAGCGGTTTCTGTGGATGTGAAATCAGGAAAGGAAGTTCATTTTACTTCCGGCGATTTGTATAAAGCATTAAGGTCTTCAGTTTCAATACCGGGAGTTTTTCTACCCGTTGAAAATAAAAAGCAAATGCTGGTGGACGGTGGAGTACTTAATCCTTTACCACTAAACCTGGTCAATAAAAGAGAGGATGCAATAATCGTTGCTGTTGATTTAAACTCAAAAGGTAAGCAGCTGATCAAAGATGTAGAGAAAACCAGCAAACCACCAAAATGGTATGAGAATGTAATCCCTGAAAACATTCTTGAGAAAACCCGCATCGAAACAAAAAAAGAGGAAAACTCTCTTTCCATTTTCGAATTGATGGAAAGCTCATTCATTCTTACTCAAGATCGATTGAAGGATTTGATGATTAAGGTGTACCCTCCCGATGTATTGGTGAAAATACCACGAAAGACATGTAGTACCTTTGAATTTTGGAAGGCTGAATACGTTTACAATTCTGGATTAATGGCTTTTGAAAAAGCCTGGAATCAATAAATAAAACAACAATTATTTTATATACGGTCATTTGAGAATGACTCCAAATTCGTTCATATTCAGCGAGGAATAAAACGGAGTCATCAATGAGTAAGAAATTCATTTTATCAATCGATCAGGGAACAACCAGTTCACGTGCAATTCTATTCGATCATTCAGGAGATATTCATGTAGTAGCACAAAAAGAATTCACACAGCATTTTCCTGCAGATGCCTGGGTAGAACATGATCCGAATGAGATTTGGTCATCCCAAAAAAGTGTGATTGATAAAGTACTGAAAGGTCATGATGGTGAAGTCGCTGCAATTGGTATCACCAATCAAAGAGAAACAACTATAGTTTGGGATAGAGAAACCGGAGAACCAATTCACAATGCCATTGTTTGGCAGGATCGCAGAACGTCTGACTATTGTGATACATTGAAAGCTGAAGGATGGGCTCCAAAAATTGCGGATAAGACCGGGTTAGTCATCGATAGCTATTTCTCCGGGACCAAAGTTCGATGGATCCTTGAAAACGTAGATGGAGCAAGAGCCAAAGCGGAACAAGGAAAACTAGCTTTTGGTACGGTTGATACCTGGTTGATTTGGAAATTAACAGAAGGAAATGTTCATGTGACGGATGTATCGAACGCATCCCGAACTATGCTTTATAATATCCGCGATCTGAATTGGGATACTGAGCTGTTAGATTTAATGGGAATTCCGGAATCGATGCTACCCGAAGTTAAATCCTCCAGCGAAGTATATGGTGAATCGTTCTATGGAATTCCAATTTCAGGAATAGCTGGCGATCAACAGGCTGCAATGTTTGGTCAGATGTGTTTACAGCCTGGAATGTTAAAAAACACCTATGGTACGGGTTCATTTATCATGTTCAATACGGGTGAAGAAGCTATTTCATCCGAGAATAATTTACTTACTACCATTGGTTATGGTTTGGATGGAAAAGTAACTTATGCATTGGAAGGCTCAATCTTTATAGCCGGAGCAGTGGTTCAATGGTTACGAGATGGTTTGGGAATTATAAAATCATCTTCGGATGTAGAAGCTCTGGCTAATTCTGTACCTGATAATGGTGGCGTTTATTTGGTTCCGGCTTTTGCAGGATTAGGAGCCCCACACTGGGATCAGCGAGCACGAGGAGCTATGTTTGGTTTAACTCGAGCTAGTTCTGCAGGACATATTGCGCGAGCGGCCTTAGAAGGAATTGCTTACCAGGTAAAAGATGTGCTTTCAGCAATGGAAGCAGATTCCGGAATTAAAATTCAGGAGCTTCGAGTGGATGGTGGAGCCACAATTAATGATACTTTAATGCAATTCCAATCTGATATACTCCAAATTCCTTTGGTGCGCCCTAAGATTCTAGAAACAACCGCACTGGGCGCTGCTTATCTTGCAGGTCTGGCAACAGGATTCTGGAACAGCACTGATGAACTTTCAAAACAATGGCAGGTTGATAAACGATTTGAGCCAAAGATGAGTGCAGACGAAGCAGCCGGATATTTAAAGAACTGGAATAAAGCAGTTGAAAAAAGTAAAGGTTGGGATGAATAGTTATTCAGAACTACTTATATCTACCCCATCTGTCTTCCCCTTCATAAGGGGAAGGACTCCTAGGATGGAACCGAATCATTTAGAAAGTCCTCCTCCTGGTTCAGGAGGAGACAGAGGAGGTAGTTAATGACTGAGAGAAATCCAGCAAAGACAAAATATCGACGTCAGGAATTAAGGAGACTATCTACAAAAGCAGAAATTGTATTTTGGGATGCTGTAAGGTCAAAAAAACTAGGATTCAAAGTGCGTAGACAATATGGTATTGGGCCTTATATCTTGGATTTCTATTTACCTCAATCACAAATTGCTATTGAAATTGATGGAGATATACATATTAAGAAAGAAGTTTCAGATCGTGACCGAAATAAAGATGTTTATTTGCAGGAAAATGGCATTAGAGTGCTTCGTTTTACGAATGAATCAGTGATTAATAGTCTAGAAATAGTGATTAATGAAATAAAAGAAGCAGTTTATTCAAAAACTCCATCTGTCTTCCCCTTCAAAAAGGGAAGGACTTCTTGGATGGATAAGAATTATATAGAAAGTCCTCCTCTCCCGACTAGTCGGGACGGAGGAGACAGCGGAGGTCATAAATGAATAGATTTGAATACCTAAAAACCATCAGAGAGAAAAATCAGTATTGGGATGTTGTCATCATTGGTGGTGGCGCAACGGGTTTAGGATGTGCGGTGGATGCTGCTTCTCGTGGTTATTCAACTGTTCTACTAGATATGCACGATTTTTCTAAGGGTACATCAAGTCGTAGTACTAAGCTCGTTCATGGTGGAGTTCGGTATCTTCAACAAGGAGATGTTTCTTTGGTGATTGAAGCCCTGAAAGAGCGCGGTCTTCTTATTCAAAACGCCCCTCATTTAGTGAGTCATCAGTCTTTTATTGTACCAAGTTATAAATGGTGGAGCGGACCATTTTATGGAGTTGGAATGAAGGTTTATGATGTTTTAGCTGGGAAGCTGAATATCAAAAAATCAAAGAGCCTAACAGTTGAAGAAACCTTAGAAAAAATTCCGACCCTGGAAACAGAAGGTTTACTTGGTGGGACAATTTATTACGATGGCCAGTTTGATGATTCTCGGCTTGCTCTGAATCTAGCACAAACTGCGGCAGATCACGGCGCACTTCCCTTGAACTATATGAAAGTAACCGGGCTTCTTAAAAACTCCTCAGATTTTGTTACCGGTGTTGAAGCCTTGGATATGGTCAATGGTGATAAATATTCCATCAATGCCCGTTCAGTCATTAATGCTACAGGTATTTTCACTGATTCCATTATGAAAATGGATGATGAATTCCATAAACCTATGATTCAGTGTTCACAGGGAATCCATCTGGTTCTGGATAAAGAGTTTTTACCTGGCGATGCAGCAATTATGGTTCCTCATACAGATGACGGACGTGTACTTTTTGCCGTTCCTTGGCATGGAAAAGCATTGGTTGGTACTACAGATACTCCAATAAAGAAACCGGATCTCGAGCCAAGAGCACTTGAAGAGGAAATTGATTTTGTACTTCGACATGCTGCAAGATATTTATCAAAAGATCCAACACGAGATGATGTGAAAAGTGTATTTGCAGGTTTACGTCCTTTAGTTAAGCCGGAAGATGAAACCTCAACATCGCAGATATCCAGAAGCCATCATTTACAGGTTTCAGAATCAGGATTAGTGACAATCACTGGCGGAAAATGGACTACTTATAGAAAAATGGCTGAGGATACTATTGATCAGGCTGTTTTAGTGGCTGGACTTCAAGAAGCTGAATGTATTACAGAAGGGCTTAGAATTCACGGGTGGCTAAAAAATGTAGATATGAATGATCATCTGCATGTGTATGGGTCAGATCGGGTCGGAATTGACAAACTGATTAAGAAACGACCGGAACTAGGAGAACAAATACATCCAAATCTACCATACCTGAAAGCAGAAGTAGTTTGGGCAGCCAAAAAAGAGATGGCCATTACTATTGATGACATATTATCAAGAAGAACAAGAATGTTATTACTAGATGCTAAAGCTGCTTTAGAATCCGCGGAAATAGTAGCACAACTTTTAGCACAAGAGTTTAGCGAAGATCAGGCGTGGATTGATCAGGAAGTAGCCGAGTTTAAAGATCTGGCAATACACTATACATTAACATAAAAACAAACTATGGAAGTAACATATTTAGGTGAGGTATTAGGAACATTTCTACTGATTTATCTTGGGAATGGAGTGGTGGCAAATGTTTTATTGAAAGACACAAAAGGAAATGGCGCAGGTTGGGTAGTAATAACTTTAGCTTGGGGTCTTGCAGTATTTGTGGGTGTTTTTGTTGTTGCTGATATTAGTGGAGCTCATATTAACCCGGCGGTTACTATTGGGTTGGCACTGTCTGGTAAATTTGCTTGGTCATCAGTAGGTGGGTATATACTTGCCCAAATGCTGGGTGCTATTCTTGGAGGAGCTGCTGTTTGGTTGCATTACAAAGATCATTATGATCGCACTGAAGAGCAGGACCTAAAGCTAGCTACATTTTGTACAGCGCCGGCAATCAGAAATACTTTTTCCAATTTGATCTCAGAGATCCTAGGCACATTTGTGTTAGTTTTGGGTGTACTTTATATGGCAGCACCAGATGTTGGGCTTGGAGCAATCAATGCCCTGCCTGTTGCCCTATTGGTTGTTGTGATAGGAATGTCTTTAGGCGGAACAACAGGTTATGCAATTAATCCTGCACGTGACTTAGGACCAAGAATTGCTCACTTCATTTTGCCAATCAAGAATAAAGGCGGAAGTGACTGGAAGTATTCATGGATACCGGTAGTTGGACCAGTAATTGGCGGGGCTTTAGCTGCTTTGTTGTTTTTACAGCTTCCTTTTTGAAACAAAAAACCCCTCGAATGAGGGGATTAAAAGTTATCAGAATCGATTATGATTCAATGACGGAGATTATCCGATTGAAGATTTGGTTCATATCACCAACTCCATCGATTTCGTGTACTAATCCTTTTTCTTTAAAGTAGGCAAGTACTGGAGCGGTCTCATTATTATAAACTTCCAGACGCTTATTAATTCCTTCTTCAGTATCATCTGCGCGACCTTGTCCGCGAGATAGAACACGTTTAATTAACTCCTCATCCGGCACTTCTAAGGAAATTACATAATCAATTTTCGAGCCCTTATCTGCCAGAAGCTTATCTAAAGCTTCAGCCTGGTAAACGGTTCTTGGAAATCCATCGAATATGGCACCACTGTTATAGCGTGAAAAAGTCAATTCTTCAGCTACTAAATCAACAGTAAGTTGGTCATCCACTAGTTTGCCTGCTGCAAGTATGGCTTTAACTTTAAGGCCTAAAGCAGTTTCACTTTTAATAGCTGCCCTGAAAATATTACCCGTTGATAAATGCGGAATATGAAAATTCTCAATGATCATTTCCGCCTGTGTACCTTTACCGGCGCCCGGAGGCCCAAATAGAATAATGTTCATAATAAAAATCCCTTACTCAATGATGAGAATATATAATAAATGTACGTAGCCCAAAGTCGGGATTACCAACTTTGAGCTTAACATAACATTCTTAAGTAATCCGTTTGATTACTTTTTTCGGCCTTTTGTGTCGCGCTCTTTAATACGAGCTGCTTTACCGCGTAATTCACGTAGGTAAAACAATTTCGCACGACGAACTTTACCACGACGCTTCACTTCAATCTGAGCGATGAATGGAGAATTGAACGGAAAAATACGCTCAACACCAATGTTACCACTCATTTTACGAACAGTAAATGTGCGGTTTGGACCACTTCCTCTCATTGCAATAACAACACCTTGGTACTGCTGAATTCTTTCCTTTTCACCTTCCTTTACACGGTAGTGAATATTCACAGTATCACCTGCGATGAATTCAGGAAGATTCTCTGCTACAAGCGATTGTTCAACTAATTTTAGCTTATCCATGTTTCTAAATGTTTATCCTCAATCATTATGAGGATTGTATGTTATTCTTCTTTCTTAAACTGGTTAAATAAATCCGGTCTTCGTTCTTTTGTTTTTTTTAGGGATTGCTCATGCTGCCATTCATCAATCAGTTTTCGGTTTCCGGATCGTAATACTTCCGGAACTTCAAATCCTTGGAAAGTTGCAGGTCGAGTATAGACCGGCGCTTCCAATAAACCGTCTTGAAATGAATCTTTAAGAGCACTTTCTGCATCACCAATTGATCCGGGCAGCAGCCTTACGATCGCATCTGTTATTACCATGGCAGGTAATTCACCGCCGGACAGTACAACATCTCCGATCGAATATTCTCTGGTGATTAACTCATCCCTAACTCGCTGATCAACACCTTTGTAGTGACCACATAGAATCAAAATATTCTTTTTGAGAGAAAGCTCATTGGCATCTCCCTGATTAAATACTTTTCCATCAGCAGCTGTAAATATCAATTCATCGTAACTTCTTTGTGACGTAAGATGCTCGATACAACTAAATATGGGCTGTGGTGTCAACACCATTCCGGCATCACCACCATATGGATAGTCATCTACTTTTTTGTGCTTGTCTTCGGTGTAGTCTCTAAGATCATGAATATGGATTTCGACCAATCCTTTTTCACGAGCTCGTTTAACAATGCTGTGATTAAGTGGCCCATCTAATAAAGCCGGAACAGCTGAAATGATATCAATTCTCATATCAACCCTCGAGCAAGTCTAAGTTCTTACACCGAATGCGCAATTCTGCTTCGTCAACTTCTTCAATGAATTGATCAACCATTGGGATCATCAATGAACCTGATGTTGTTGCAACAACTAGTACAAGCTGTGCTCCATTATCGATTTCATCGATCACCAATCCTTTATGTTGATTGTTTTCATCTACAACTTCGAAATCGTTAAAGCTGTCTTCTTCGATTTCTTCTTCAAAGAAAGCATCTGCTTTATCCGTTTCGATAAATAACAGCTTTCCACGAAGTGCTTCTGCAGCGTTGCGATCAGCGATGTGTTCAAAATGTACAAAGAACGAAATTCGGTCTCCCTTGCCTTCAGTTCGTAACTGCTTAATTCGACAAGGAAAGTAATCTCCACGGCTGTTCTGTAAATACACCATTTCTAATTGTTGAACTACTTCTGGTGAATTGGAATCGAATTGAATTTTTAATTCGCCTTTGAGTCCATGAGATCGGGCAATGGTCCCAATCTCTGTGAATGGAGCTTTACTGGTTAAAGCAGCCATAGGAGCCTAAGATTTTTATTCAGCTTTTTTTGCTTCCCAAGCTGTAAGCACAGTTTTGCGCTCTTCAGCATCGGTAACGAAGCCATCTAAATCAGCTAAATCAGTTGCAGCGATGTGATCAGCTGCTTCTTTTGCACTCATATCGCTAGAAGTCTTGGCTTCAGTAGTAGCTTCTTCAGCAGGAGCTTCTTCTACTGCTTCCTCAGCAACAGGCTCTTCAGCTGGTGCCTCTTCTACTGCTTCCTCTGCAACAGGCTCTTCAGCAGGAGCTTCTTCTACTACTTCTTCTTCGGCAACAGGCTCTTCAGCAGGAGCTTCTTCCACTACTTCTTCGGCAACGGGCTCTTCAGCTGGTACTTCTTCTGCAATTTCAGCAGCAACTTCTTCAACCGTTTCCTCAACTGCAGCTTCTTCTACTTCTGCTTCTACTACTTCATCCACAGTTTCTTCAACTGCTGCGGTAGCTTCTTCAGTAGCCATTTCTTCTGCAGCAGAAGCGGCTTTCTTAGTTACTTGAGACTTATATTCTTTTTCTTCAGCAGCAAGTGCAGCTTTTACCTGATCACGATGTGTTAACTCAACATCTTGTTTCTTTGAATCGCGGTAAGTTTTCCACTCTGTAAGCGCAGCTTCGATTTCAGCTTCGCTTTTGCCCCACATCATTAAGTGACGCTTGTAAAGAACACCTTCTTGGCGAAGGATTTTTCTAACGGAGTCGGTTGGCTGAGCTCCGGTATCTAACCAGTACATGATACGATCTTCGTTCAGTATGGTCTCTTTCTTTTCGGTAACGCCATCATATCGTCCAACTTGCTCGATGATTCGTCCGTCACGTGGTGAGCGGCTATCAGCAACTACAATATGATAAATAGGACGTCGGATGCGCCCTTTGCGTTGAAGTCTGATTTTAATCAATGGTTATCTCCAGTGAGTTATGTTGTTAATCTATTCTTTAAAAATTGCTTCAAGGTTTTAATTTTTAGTCTTCCAGAGTCCAGAGAATCTGCACTATTATAATAATGTGAAGACTCTCAGCTATGCTCTGAGTGACATAATTAGCTTCTTAAAGCAAACAGTATTTCAATCTATCGTCCCAGAGGAAGGTTTTTCAGACCTTGCATGGCTCTACCCATTTTGCCCATTTTGGACATGGTCTTCATCATCTTCTTCATCTGTTCAAACTGTTTTATGAGATCATTAATCTCACGAACAGTGGTGCCAGAACCGGCTGCTATTCGTCGTCGTCGACTACCGTTTAAAATGCTTGGGTTCTGACGCTCTTCCGGCGTCATAGAATAGATTATTGCTTCGATGGGCTTAAAAGCGTCATCACTGAGATCAGCATCTTCTATTGCTTTGCTGGCGCCGGGGATCATCGAGACGAGATCAGTAAAACTTCCCATCTTTTTGATCTTCTGAATTTGATCCAAAAAGTCTTCGAGGTCGAACTCGTCAGAACTAATCTTCTTTTGGAGACGCTCAGCTTCTTTCTCATCGAATTCTTTTTGAGCCTTCTCAACCAAAGAAACCACATCACCCATCCCCAGAATACGCTGAGCCATACGGTCAGGATAGAAAGGAGAAAGAGCATCCAGTTTTTCACCGGTGCTTACAAATTTGATAGGTTTATCAACTACCGACTTAATTGAAAGTGCAGCACCACCACGGGTGTCACCGTCAAGCTTGGTTAGAACCACGCCATTAAAGTCGATTCGATCGTTGAAGGCTTTTGCTGTGTTTACAGCATCCTGACCCGTCATTGAATCAACAACGAACAGGATTTCATGTGGATTGATTGCATCCTTAATGTTTGCAATTTCATCCATCATTTCCTCGTCAACTGATAGTCGACCAGCGGTATCGATAATAACGGTATCCATAGCCAGGCTTTTTGCCATAGAAACGGCTTCTTTGGCAACCCGAATAGGATCTTTTTGTTCTATCGAATACACCGGCACATCTGCACTAGATGCGAGGGTTTTTAACTGGTTTACGGCAGCAGGGCGATAAACATCGGCGGCAGCAAGAAGAGGATTCCTTTTATGCTCCTGCTTGAGATATTTGGCTAACTTACCGGTGAAGGTAGTTTTACCAGAACCTTGTAAACCTGCAATTAAAATGATTGTTGGCGGAACATGAGCACTCGCGATATCATGCATTTCACCACCGAATGTTTCAACCAGCTCATCATAAACAATTTTCGTGAATTGTTGACCTGGATTAACGGAGGTGAGTACATCAGAACCGAGTACTTTATCTTTAATGTCCGCAGTGAACTGACGAGCAACTTCCAAATTAACGTCTGCATCCAAGAGTGCACGACGAATCTCACGTACCGTCTCGGCAATGTTTACCTCGGTAATACGCGCTTCGCCTTTTAGGCTCTGGAATGCTTTTTCTAAGTTGGATGATAGATTCTCAAACATGAATCTTTATATACAGGATATTTCGTCAGTTTTAGAGCCTGCAAAAATACGGTTAAAAGGTGGGCTTATCAACACCAATGTGGATAAATATTTCTAGATAACAAGATGTAACAATAGGCCTAGAAAAAACTCATCTATACGTCTGGGTTATACTTTATTGATTATATGAGCAACAAGTATGTGTATTTGCTCCTACTGCTATTTCCGCTGATTGTAAACTATTATGTATTTCAGTTTAGTGGCGATACAGTCGGTTTCGTGTTTCTTTCTTTCTATCTATTTCTGTACCGACCATTTGTTGATAGCTTTCGGCTGTTAGAGTTGGGTGAAATAGATGAGGAAGAAATGCAAAACTGGTTGATTCCTTTTGCCAAGCCATTCTGGTATCCCATTACTCATTTCAGGGTTCTCTTTCTATAGCTTTCTTAAATCTGGATTTCCAAATTTGAAGTTGTACTTTCCATTTCGGGAACAAAAATAATTATCAGGAGTAAGCGTGTTCATTATGGGGAAATCAATTACACTTTTTTCGGCAATACTAGTTTTTTCAACTTCGCTGCTTTTTGCACAATCAGGCTCCGGATCTTCAGGGGTTAGTGGCAGAGCAGATGATGCTTTCCGTGAACTAAATGAAGGAAAGCTTACACTACGCTTTGTAAACGCACTAACGGGTGATTATGTAGAAAATGCCCGTGTTACTGTTGGAGATAAAACCTTTTCAACAGACTTTGAAGGAAAAGTTGTCTTTGAAACAGACATTGTTAACGGGCAACTCCCAGTCACTTTTTCAAAAAGTGGTTTCATTTCAAGTGGTTTTGACTTAGAAATCATGGTTGGTTCTGTATTTCAAAATCAGGTGTCAGTATCTCCTGAATTAGAACCTCAACAAATCCGAATTGTATTGGATTGGTCAAATCGACCAAGGGATTTAGATGCTCATCTGATTAAAGAAAACGGCTATCATATTTCCTATCGAGACAAAAGAACCAGTGACGACGGCTCAGCCCAACTTGATCGTGATGATAGAAATGGAAATGGCCCGGAGACTATTACCATCAATGAATTGAGCCGCAACGATTCTTACACCTATTTTGTGCATGATTATTCAAACCGAAATAGTCGCAGGTCACGTGATTTAGCTAGCAGGTCCAGAGCTGTGGTTCGTGTTTATGCAGATAATCGTTTAATGCACACTTATCGATTAAATGGTAATGAACGTGGTAGAGAATGGACCGTTTTTAAAATCGAAAACGGGATTTTTACTCTTGTGGATATTGTAGAATAGCTGGTTTAATTCGCCCTATCATTTTATTAGAATAAGTAGGATTTTCTGCACTGGCAGTTATCCTTATTGTTGTCATCCCGGACTTGATCCGGGATCTGTGTTTTGTTGAACTGTGATCAACACAAAGTCTTGAGCAACGCACTACAGATCCTGAAACAAGCCTGTGCTGAACTTGATTCAGTATTCAGGATGACGGCTTTGTTTTTTGTTTATTGCCGATTTATCAAACCTATCAATTCACAACAAGAAAGTTAATAGAATGAGCGAAGGCCACGGATTACTAAAAGGAAAAAAAGGAATCATTTTTGGAGCACTTGATGAGCGTAGTATAGCATGGCGAGTTGCTCTTGCCTGCCATCGAGAAGGTGCAGAATTTGTGCTATCGAATGCACCGATTGCATTACGAATGGGGACACTGAACGCATTATCTGAGGAGACAAACGCAGCCATAATTCCTTGTGATGTATCTGATGATGATGCCGTAAAAGAAATGATGGAGAAGGTGAAAGAGGAATTAGGAGGTGTTGATTTTATTCTGCACGCTATTGGGATGTCTCCAAATATCAGAAAGAAGAAGGAATATGCGGACATCAATTATAAATGGTATCAGCAATCTTTAGATATTTCTGCAATTTCACTTCACCGGGTTCTTCACTATGCCGATGAAGTGGGCATCTTAAATGATGGTGGTTCAGTTGTGGCTCTCTCATATATTGGTGCTCAAAGAATATTTAGCAAGTATTCTGATATGAACGACGCTAAAGCACTTCTGGAGAGTATTGCTAGAAATTATGGAAGCAGATTAGCACATCGTGGAATTCGAGTAAACACAATTTCTCAAGCTCCAACGAAAACTTCTGCAGGATCAGGCATTAAGGGCTTTGATGGCATGTTCACATTCGCTGAGAAGCTTGCGCCAATGGGTAACCCTACAGCTGATGATTGCGCAGATTATTGCGTTGCCATGTTCTCTGATTTGACCAGAAAAGTTACTATGCAGAATCTATTCCATGATGGAGGCTTTGTAACCAACGGTATCTCAGAAGAGATGATGAATGATTTAGCTAAGCTCTACGCTGACGAAGAATAGTATTTATGCCAGAAATAATCCTCGGTATTGATCCAGGCTCAAGGGTAACCGGTTATGCGGTTCTTACCGAGGAAAATGGCAAGCTTATTGCCCTTCGTTGCGATGTTATCAGAATGGCAAAGATTGAAGATCATTCTGATCGCCTCAATTATATCTTCGAGAACATATCAGCCATCATAAAATCTATTCAACCAACTCAATGTGCAGTGGAGACGCCTATTTATGGAGTTGATCCACAAGCAATGTTAAAGTTAGGTAGAGCTCAAGCCGCTGCAATCTTGGCCATTAAACAATATGGTCTTGATGCTGTAGAGTATTTCCCAAAAGTGGTGAAGAAATCAATTACAGGAAATGGTAATGCAAGCAAAGAGCAAGTTGCTTTTATGCTAAAGAAAATGGTTCAATTGCCAGATGAGAAATTATCAAATGATGCAACAGATGCACTAGCGGTAGCGTGGTGTCATATGATGAATAATCGTGGTGTTCCAACTGGCAATAAAAAGACACATCAAAATAATAAGAAAGGGGATTGGGCTAGTTTTGTTGAACAAAATCCTGAACGAGTAAGAAAGTTATGATCGCATTTTTAAAAGGTTTTATTGAAGAAAAACGATCGGACTCAATTTTACTTGATGTACAAGGCGTGGGATATAAAGTTGAGGTATCGACTCAAACCATTGAACAACTTGAAGCACAAGGCAGTGAAATCAAATTGCTTACTTATCATCACATTACCGAAAATGACCAACGTTTATTTGGCTTTATTTCTAAAGAGGAAAAGCAACTTTTTGAACAATTAATAACTGTAAAAGGGGTTGGACCCAAACTTGGTCTTACTATTCTAAGCGGATTACCGGCGGTTAATTTAATTTCTGCAATAACATCAGGCGACGCAGTCGCTTTATCAAGAGTGCCGGGAATTGGCAAAAAAACGGCAGAGAGAATAATCGTCGAATTGAGAGAAAAATTGAAGTCTTTTGATACGGGCAATGGTGTGGCTTCAGTTGTTGGATCTTCCGGAGTTTTAGAAGAAGCGATTCAGGCATTAGTTGCGTTAGGTTTTAAACCAAAGGAATCTGAACAGGCAGCAATCAAAGTAATAAATGAAGGGGATGGTTCTGATTCTTCAGCAGTAATCAGAAAAGCATTATCGATGCTCAATAAATAAATGGGAGCCAATCCCATAACAATTTGTTCATTATACATTCCAACAATACATTAGTATAATTATGGAATTGTTATCAGGAAATTAACCAATTGTACCAGTGGCAAAGAAAACCATTTTAGTTGTTGATGACGAAAAGGATCTTTTGGATCTAATTGAATACAACCTAAAGAAAGAAGGCTTCAATGTTTTGAAGGCTGAAAATGGCGAAAAAGGGATTGAAGTAGCCAAAGAAAATAAGCCGGATTTAGTTCTTCTTGATATCATGATGCCTAAAATGGATGGACTTGAAGCAGTTGAAATAATGCGAAAGGATGATGCTTTAAAGCGAATCCCAATCATCTTTTTGACCGCAAGAAGCGATGAAAAGACAGAAATCGAAGGATTAAATAAAGGTGGTGATGATTACATCACTAAACCAATTAGTACAACAAAGTTAGTTTCAAGAATTAAGGCGGTTATGAGAAGATTTGACGAATCTTCTGAACCGATGAATAAGCTGGAAGTTCATGATCTTGAAATTGATAAAGATCGATACATCGTTAAAAGAGAAGATGTAGAATTTCAGTTACCGCGAAAAGAATTCGAACTTCTATTTTTCTTAGCTAGTAGAAAAGGGAAAGTGTTAGATCGTCAAACACTGCTCAATAAGGTTTGGGGTGATAATATTTATGTAGTTGATCGAACCGTGGATGTTCATGTTCGAAAAATTCGAGAGAAATTAGGTGACCATTATATTGAGACTGTAAAAGGCGTAGGGTATCGCTTTAAAGAATGAGAAAAACTTCAAGAAGAAACCGGGTTGTCTATAAACTCGGTTTAAGAATTGCCATTTATACGGCAATTATATCTGCCGTAATATCATTTGGTATTATTTATGTGTTTGATCATGGGATACAAGAATCCTTGTTCCTTTCAAGCATGGTAATGGTGGGCACGTTTCTAACTAGCTATTTTGTAAGTCAGCAACTGCAGTTTCGTCGCATTAAGGTACTCGAACGAGTTTCAAAGAATATTTCTAAAAAGCGGTTTGAGGAAATAGAAGATTTACGGACTCAGTATGATGATGAGTTGGATTACATTATCAAGCATTTAATCAAATCCAGCCGAACAGTTGAAAGAGAGATTCAGCGTTTAAACCGAATTGAGAACTACCGAAAAGAATTTATCGGTGATATTTCTCACGAATTGAAAACCCCAATTTTTGCCATTCAGGGTTTTATAGAGACTTTACTAAACGGAGCGCTTGAGGATGAAGAAGTAAACGAGAAGTTTCTTCAGAAAGCGATGCGTAATGTGAACAGGCTAATTTTCCTGACGAAGGATTTAATGGAGATTTCAAGACTCGAAACCGGGGAATTAAAATCAGAAATAGAAGAAGTCTTCCTGTCTGAATTAGTACAAGATGCCGTTGAAGGTTTGACTTACAAAGCTGATAAGGAAGATGTTGAATTGGTACTTGATGATATTGATCCGAATATTCAGATTCGTGCTGATAAAAATCAAATGAAACAGGTATTTATCAATCTGATTGAAAATGGTATTAAGTACAATATGAAAGGCGGCAAAGTGCATATCGGAATTAGAGAAAATGATTTGCCTGGTAAAATTTACTTATATGTTAGGGACACTGGCATGGGAATTGATGAGGCAGATCTTCCGCGAGTGACAGAACGATTTTTTAGAGTGGATAAATCAAGATCAAGGGAAAGAGGTGGAACCGGGCTTGGATTGGCTATTGTGAAACACATTATTGAAGCGCATGGAGAATCCCTTGAAATTAAAAGTGAACCGAATAAAGGTTCGGTTTTCTCTGTAAGTTTATCTAAAATCACCCCCTGAAAGAAAATCGACTATTCAAATTAACTAAGAGTTTATGGTATATGCAGTAATCATGGCTGGCGGATCTGGAACACGTTTTTGGCCAAAGAGCACAAAATCTCTTCCAAAACAGTTTTTGAATTTATTTGGTGAAGGAACCATGATTCAAAATACTGCCAAGAGAATTGAGCCCATTATTCCTCAAGAGAGAATTATGGTTGTGACCAACGAAAGCTATGTTTCCATCGTGAAAGAGCAGCTTCCAAAAGTTCCCGATGAAAATATTGTTGGCGAACCAGTTGCTAAAAATACGGCGCCATGTGTTGCAATAGCTGCAGAACTACTTTATAAAAAGGATCCGGATGCGACCATGGTCGTTTTACCGGCGGACCATCACATTACCGAACCTGATAGATTCTTAGAATTTCTAGAGTCGGCTGTTGAAAAGGCGGAATCCGGAAACCACTTGGTTACAATCGGTATAAATCCAGATAAGCCGGAAACCGGGTTTGGATATATCCATGCAGATGGTGGTTCAAAGGAATCTTTCAGCGGAAATGTTGTTCATCCTGTAAGGGCATTTACCGAAAAACCAGATTTAGCCACAGCCGAAAAGTTTGTTGAATCCGGAGAGTATTTTTGGAACAGCGGTATGTTTGTATGGAAGGCATCAACAGTATTAAGAGAAATTCAATCTCATCTTCCGGATATGTATGCTGAGTTATCAAAAACATCAGAAGAGTTGTATACCGATTATCATATTCCTTCTATAAAAGATTTCTACTATGCATGCGAATCAATTTCTATTGATTATGGCATCATGGAGAGATCGGAGTCTGTTTTTGTTGTTCCGGGCGAATTTGGTTGGAATGATGTTGGAAGCTGGTCTGCGGTTTTCGATTTGGCGGATAAAGATAAACTAGGCAATGCTGTTCAGGCTATTAACGTTACTTTTTCAGCAGCAGAGAACAATCTTGTTGTATCCAATTCAGAAAAGATGATATCAGTAGTTGGGATGGATAATGTCGCTATCGTGGAAACAGAAGATGCAATCTTGATTTGTAATTTGAATACGGCTCAGGGCGTTAAACAAATAGTTGATCAGCTTAAGGCATCAGAAGACTTAAATAAGTTCCTTTAGTCTATCTCGATGGTCTGCATATCAAATGCGAGTTTGATATGCTCCGGTAGTTTTTTGTTAGTTGGCCCGTGATCAACATAACTGTTCATATGAATTAGATAAGACCTGGGTGAACCCAATCTTTCAATGATATCAACAGCTTCAGGAATAGTAAGATGTGTTGGGTGAGCTGGCTCCCATCTCAATGCACTAAGTATTACTGTTGTACATCCTTCCAACAATTTCATGGTGGATCCCGGAATTTCACTTACATCCGTCATATAAGCTGTATCATTTACTCGGTAACCGAAGATTTCCAGATCACCGTGCATTAAAGGAAGTGGAGTAATTAAAATATCGTCGAATTTTAGAGGTGCATTAATTATCTCAATATCTAAAGAAGTAGATCCTGGATATTTATTTTCCCCGAACATGTATTCGAATCTTGATTCGATGCTCTGTTTCGCCGTTTCAGTTGTATAAACAGGAATCGGGCCTTTCTTTTTATAATTATACATGCGCAATTCATCAAGCCCACCAATATGATCCATGTGTTCGTGAGTTACTAACACAAAGTCTACATTCTTAATACCACTCTTAATGCTCTGAATACGATATTCGGGTCCAACATCGATTAAAAAAGAGTGTTTATCAGTTTGAATCCACACAGAACAACGTGTACGCTCGTTTCTTGGGTCATGAAATAACGCCTCCCTCATAAATCCACCGGCCACAGGAACCCCCATTGATGTTCCTGTTCCTAAAAATGTGAGCTTCATTTATTCTAGCTCCCAGGTATCATCAGTATAGGCGGGAGTAACTGATAGTCTGTCCCATAGTTTATCAAGTTCTTTTCTTACTACAGGCTTTATATAGGTTTCGGTCAAATCCACCTGACCAAGTACTTTTGCAATGGTGCTGAGTTGAGCTTCTACAGGTTTGTTTTTATTTACAATAACTAGTCGGTCACCCTCAACAATACAATCAGCTCCCCTAAATGATCCTCGTTCCTTTCTTAAACGATATCCTGATTGCTCTAATAATTGTTCTAGCTCGAGTAGTAGTTTGTCGGGTTTCAAAATGAAATTCCTAATGTGATTTGATGTGCTGAAAGATCATAATCGTAAATCTCACTATCAATATCATAAGAGCGGAAGATGTAATCGTATGCAAGGCTTAAAGTTCTATCACCAATAAAGTTGAGAAGGTTTAGTCTTGAGCCCACGCTTAAATAATTCATAGTCCCACCAAAGAAGCCACCATTGGAATTACTAAAACCATAACCAAATACTCCAGTATTCTGAAATTGAATTTTTCTAGATGGGTTTATATTAAAAAAGAGACCCGTGCCACCAGAGAAATGAGTTTGGTTAAAACTGTTCTCGTTAAAATCACTATTTGATGTAGTTAGACCAGTACTTAGTTGAATAGGTAAACCTGCTTGAAATTTCTGCTGTCTAATTAAACGAAAACCATTTGTAAATCGGATGTTGAGATCAAAGAACGAGCTATTATCAAAACCGGTGATCGAATTCCCTAAGTTTGCATTAGCTGAAAGGCCTTGAGTTTCAAAAGTGAATGCCAGAAGAGTATTATCTACTTCAATTAAACCCGGCTGTGTTCCTTGTATAGTTCCCTGGTAAGTAAAATCTACTGCTGACGCACCAATTCTAATCAGGGTACTTGGTCGATTAACTCTTTCGGGGCCATCTTCAACCGAAAACATTTGTGCTTTAAGCGATACTGGCTCAAGAACTAGTAAAAAAAAGAAAAGTGTGAGTACAATTCTGCTCATGGGGAATGAATATAAAACAGTTTAAATTTGTAGGATAACGAAACATTCAAAAATTTATGCGATGAAGATCTTACTAACGATTCTTTTAACAGTTTTTATTTCTAACCATACAATGAACACAAACGATTCCATTTATGATTTTCCATTAACTGATATTGATGGAAATGAAATGTCACTTGAAGCTTATAAAGGCGAAGTGCTTCTTATAGTTAATGTTGCTTCAAAATGCGGGTATACTCCGCAGTACGAAGGATTACAGGCAATTTATGAAGAGTACAAAGATGAAGGACTTGTAATAGTTGGTTTCCCGGCAAATAACTTTATGGGACAAGAGCCAGGCACAAATGAAGATATTAAGCAGTTTTGTACGCTTGAGTACGGTGTTGAATTTCCAATGGCTTCAAAAATCTCTGTGAAAGGTGATGATCAAGAACCATTGTTCTCTTATTTGACAAGCTTACCAAATAATGACTTTGATGGTGAGATCAAATGGAATTTTGAAAAATTCCTTATCGATAGAGAAGGAAATCTACAAAGAAGATTTCGTAGTTCAGTAAAACCAGAGAGCGAAGAGCTTACTTCAGCGATAAAGGCATTACTATAATTTTTATACTGAGGTGTTGACTTAGATTTCGATACCTCAGTATATTTAGTGCTCTCAAAAGGTCCGGTAGTTCAGTTGGTTAGAACGCCTGCCTGTCACGCAGGAGGTCGAGGGTTCGAGTCCCTTCCGGATCGCTCAAAGCTCTGAACGAAATGTTGTTCAGAGCTTTTTTTATTTTAAGACCATATTAATTTCAAGAGAAGCAATTTAAGTCAAATAATAACAATGCGATCACTCTATTCAAATTATGATGTTATTGTAGTAGGTGCCGGCCATGCTGGTAGCGAAGCCGCTGGTGCTGCAGCTCGATTAGGGGCTAATACATTATTGATAACAATGAATTTAGAGGCTATCGCAAAGATGTCTTGCAACCCGGCAATGGGTGGTGTAGCCAAAGGACAGCTTGTTAGAGAAATAGATGCACTTGGTGGATTAAGTGGCATCATTAGTGACGAGTCATCGGTGCAGTTTCGAATGCTTAATCGAAGTAAAGGTCCTGCAATGTGGAGCCCAAGGTGTCAGAGCGACCGGATGCTTTACGCTCAGAAAATGAGAGAGAAACTTGAAGAAATCCCTTCATTAACCTTCCGCCAGGATAATGTAGTTGATCTTATCACAGAAAATGGAAAAGTTGCAGGTGTAGTTACTCAAACCGGTCAGGTGTTTAATGCGAAAGCAGTCGTACTCACTAGCGGTACATTTTTAAATGGCCTAATTCATATAGGTGAGAATAATTACGGTGGTGGTCGTTCGGGTGAAAGAGCATCAACAGGTATTTCTGCAGCACTAGAAAAACTTGGACTTGAAATCGGTAGATTAAAAACCGGAACGCCCCCAAGAGTGGACGGTCGATCTATCGATTATTCAAAGCTAGAAATTCAGTATGGTGATGACGACGCCTCTCCTTTCTCTTTTATGACAGAAGGAGATCTTCCTAAAGCAGAAGATCAATTAACTTGTTGGATAGGGTACACCAATGATAAGGTTCATGATGTATTAAGAACCGGTTTTGATCGAAGCCCGATGTTTAATGGTCGAATTAAATCAATAGGACCGCGCTATTGCCCATCAATTGAGGATAAGATCAATCGTTTTGCAGATAAAGATCGTCATCAGCTATTCCTTGAGCCTGAAGGTTGGAATACATATGAAATGTATTTGAATGGTTTTTCGACCTCATTACCAGAAGAAACACAATACGAAGCATTACGAACTATTCCGGGTTTTGAGAATGCAGTAATGATTAGACCAGGTTATGCAATTGAATACGATTACTTCCCTCCTCATCAGATAAAAAGAACATTAGAGACCAAGCAAGTTGAAGGGTTGTTCTTTGCCGGACAGATAAATGGAACAACAGGTTATGAAGAAGCTGCCTGTCAGGGTTTGATGGCGGGAATAAATGCCGGACTTAAAGTGACCGGGAAAAAACCATTCATCTTAAAAAGGTCTGAGGCATACATCGGGGTTTTAATCGACGATCTGATCAATAAAGGCACTGAAGAACCCTACCGAATGTTTACTTCTCGCGCTGAACATAGAATTTTACTACGACAGGATAACGCGGATTTAAGACTTACCGAACTCGGCTATCAAATTGGATTGGCTACCGAAGAGCGCTATCAAAATTATCTTCAGAAAAAATCAGAAATAGACCTGCTCTATAAATTGATTTCAAAGTATACCGTTCGTCCTGTGAAGATGAATACCATGCTTGATGAGTTAGGAACGTCTCCTCTTTCTCAACCGGTAAAAGCACATTCTGTTTTGATGCGACCACAAGTTCATCTCAAAAACATCATTAATGCTGATGAAGAACTTAAATCACAGGTTTCTGAAATCACTTCAAACAAGTATGTACTTGAACAGGTAGAAATTCAGATTAAATATTCCGGGTACATTCAAAAGGAATATGAGATGGTTGAAGAGTTAAGTAATAAAGAGAACTCTCCTATTCCTGAGAAGATCGACTATTCTAAATTAAAGAGCCTCTCTACCGAAGGAATGCTTAAGCTTTCTAAAATTCGCCCCGAAACCATCGGTCAGGCTTCAAGAATTAGTGGCGTTTCTGCCAGTGACGTTGCGGTTCTTATGGTGTATTTAAAGAACTAGGTTTCATGTGAAACATCAGATTCAATATTCAATCCTAACCGATGAGCAGCTTTCAGAATGGAATAAGTTGGTTAATGAACATGTTGAATCCTTGCTACTATATTCTGACCAGCTTCTCTGGTGGAATCAGAAATTAAACCTAGTGAGTCGCGATGTTTCACATGAAACAATATTTGAACATATTAAGCATTCGTTGCTTATTAGCACGATTACTAGCTTTAAAAAGTCTGATAAGATAATTGATACCGGCTCAGGTGGTGGTCTTCCTGGAATACCGTTGGCTATTTGTTTTCCTGAAAAGCAGTTTGTGCTCAATGATATCGTGGCCAAGAAAGTAATGGCTATGAAGCAAATGGGTTTCAAATTGAACTTGAAGAACGTTAAAACATCGGCTGGATCTATTTCTAAACAGGAAGTGGATGATCATTTGATCATAACAAAGCATGCGTTTAAGGTAGATGAACTTGTTGGGTTGTTAGGAAATCTGCCATGGAAAAAGCTCCTGTTTTTGAAAGGGACTAATGAAGCTGAGCCTGAAATAAAAAGATTGGATATTCCGGTATCATCAAATATTATTGAATTAGACATGAGTATTGATGATACCTTTTATAAGGGTAAAGGAATGGTAGAAGTAACACGAATAAATGAATAGTTCAGAGCGCAGATTAAAGTTAATGCTTCTGCTCCAACAGCCGGGCGAAAAGCTGACGGTTGAACAGATTGCAGATAAATTTGGTGTTAGTAGGCGAACTATATTCAGAGATTTCAATGCTTTACAAGAAATAAATGTGCCCGTTACCTGGGATAAATATGCCGGCTATGGGATGATGAAAGGCTATAAGATTCCTCCCCTCATGTTTACCTCAAAAGAGCTTGCTACAGTGATGGTTGGACTTAATTTCGTTAAGTCACAAATAGACAATGGCTTAGTGGAAGATGCAGAAGGTGTGGAGTTAAAAATAAAAAATGTGTTACCACTGGAGTTACGCGATTTCATGAGCTCACTTTCAACAAGAACTATTGTTGATCCTTACCAAAAATATGGCGCCATCAAAAGAGAAGGCGGTGATTGGTACTTACTAAGTAGTGCTATTTCTCAAGAGCAACGTGTAGAGTTCAAGTATGTTTCAGCTAAGGGCGAAGTGAAAACTCGAAAAGTGGACCCATACATTTTGGTTTTCTTCGAAGATCACTGGAACATGATCGGTAAATCTCATCTTCGTGGAGATGTTCGGAATTTTCGACTCGAACGGATGAGTGAAGTCAGAATTTTGGAAGAAAAAATCAGCCTAAAAGAGAAAATCGATATAGAGGCCTTAATTTTTCGATCTGACGGCCCCGAACAAAAAATAGTACTAGTACTAGATGATGCCGCAGTTAATCGATTTAAAGCAAATCTGCCGGCTAAAATTTTTAGGGAGAAGCGCGAAAATTCTAAAAAAGTTCGGATCGAATTTTTGTTCGACAATTTGGACTTCATCAACGAATGGCTGCTTCAATTTGGGGACGCATTAAAAGTGGAAGCCCCGGAGGAGTTAAAGTCGAAAAGAAAAGAGTTACTCCAAAAAATGTTGAGCTAACTTTTGGTCTCAACAAAAAGGCAGAACCAATTTTCTGATTCTGCCTGAGATTAAAAATGAACAGCTGTTAGCTATCTTTTGTGTTCGGGGCTGTCGAAACCGGCCTGACAACCGGCGGCCCATTCATCGGGTTGATTTCCATAAGCTGGAACACCGCCCATATCTTTCAACATTCGAGCAAGGTGCAAACAGTTCCAAACCAAGAAGGTGGTATTTCGATTCGTGAAATCATTCTCTGGTCCACCGGAACCCGGATCTCTGTAAGACGGACCAGGCCCAGCTTCACCCATCCAGCCAGCATCGGCTTGTGGAGGCACAGTATAACCTATGTGCGAAAGAGAGAACAAAATGTTCATTGCACAATGTTTTACTCCATCCTCATTTCCTGTAATAAGTGTAGCCCCAACTTTCCCATAATCGCGATACTGTCCCTTTTCATTAAACTGATGGGTGTATCCATACATTCTTTCCAGAGTTCGATTACAAACCGATGATTTCTCGCCCAGCCAAACCGATGTGCAAAGAATTAGAATGTCACATGCATCCACTTCCTTCTGGATGATCGGCCAATCGTCTTTATCCCATTCGGGAGTTTGAGACATATCAAGACCAAGACCGGCTGGTATTTCATAGTCTACGGGCCGAATAACTTTGGTGCTTGCTCCTACTGATTCAAAAATATCTTTAGCTACATTGATTAAGCCCTCAGTATGTGATAGAACCGGAGTTCTGTTCAATGTACAATTCAGAAATAATACTTTAAGGTCGTCGTATTTAGCTGGCGGATGTGCACAGTTTTTATCCGTCATGGATTTTAATTGCTCAGTCATTCTGTTCCTTTATTTTGATGCTTACTCTGATACGGTTTTCAGCTTTCCCCAATATTTCCAAGTAACATAGTAAATCATAAATAAGAATCCATCACAAGACTATCTCATTAATGGAAAGAATTCATTATCCTGATCGCCCACAAATAATTCATTAGGAACAATAAGATTCTAGAGCACTAATAGTTGGATAATCAATAATCATTTTCACAAAATGAAACCCCTGAAACGAAAGAATTATGGTAGTATTCCTCACCTGAGTAATAGCAAACTCGGGGAAGGTGATTACTATATCGAAGAGGGTCAGGAGAAAATACTTACCGAAAAGAAAAGAGATAAAGAAGACACGATTTTAGTCTTCGAAAAATATGATGGTTCCAATGTGGGAATTGCGAAGAAAGAGGGAAAAATCTTTGCACTGAACCGGGCCGGATATGAAGCTCATACAAGCCCATTCAGGCAACATCATGAGTTTGCAAATTGGGTAGAAAAGCATGCTGAAAAGTTCAACGAAATCCTGAATGAAGGAGAACGTATTGCGGGAGAATGGCTGCTTCAGGCGCATGGTTTAAAATATAATCTAAAGCAGGAACCTATTGTTTTCTTTGACTTTTTCACGGATCAAAACAGAAGAAGACCATTTGATTTCCTGAAACAATTTGATGTTCCACTACCCAGGCTTTTACACAATGGTGATGCTATCAAAGTTGAAGAGTTAGTACCGATTCTAAACGAAAAAACGGAAAGTATTTATCCTGATAATAATCCCGAAGGGATGATTTACCGGGTAGAGAGAAAAGGTCGAGCTGAGTTCTTAGCTAAATGGGTTCGATCCGATTTTGAGCCGGGAAAATATATGATGGGTCGAAGTGAGGATGACCTGGTTTGGAATGCGAGGATATGATCGCCATTACTAAAACAAGTCATCCTGAGGCTAATCCCGAAGGATCATCGGAACTTAATTTCCATATTGAGATTTGATCCCGCTGACTCTTTCCCGAATTAACTTCGGGATAACCTCAGAGTGACTTTAAATGGACATAATTAAATAAAGATTGTCATCCTGAGGAATCTTCCGAAGGATCGGCGATTCTTGAATATTGGAATTCGTTCACTACTTTGTAGACTCTTCGGCAGTACCCTCAGAGTGACTGGTTGGCAGAAACTCAAACAGAGAAGTCATTTACCAGGTAATTGGTGGATGTGTTTCTTATCGATTTCTACTACTTTTTTACTTTGACTAATCTGAATCGACAGTACAATAAGGCCAAAAAATAACCCCAAGAGATACATAGCATTACCCAGTAGAAAAAGCAAAAGCTGTGCACCCTCGTAATGTTGCATTGCAATAATGATATCAATTAGTATGTGAATAATAATCGAAATTATGAGTGCAAAGACGTAATAGGGGAATTTACTTTTAAGAAAATTCATATTTCAAATATGTTACATGAAGTAGAAGTAAGACCCTTATAAATGGCACTCCTTACAAAATAAATTATTTTGATGGTGACTTGTTTGTAAAAGTATCAGCCAATCTTAAATTATTAGAATTAGTTGACTACTCCGCCGACTCCTCGGGAGTACCCTCAGAGTGACTTTAATAAGATTCCATTTTATAATACTAAGTCATCCTGAGGGTACGCCCGAAGGATCATCGAAACTATGTTCCGATATGGAAATATTAACCTGCTGACTCTTCTCCCGACCACTGTCGGGATCAGAGTGACCCTATTTAGGAACCCGCTTAATCTTCTCGATCGCTTTTCCTTTCGCCAGTTCATCCACCACTTTATCCAGGTAGCGGCATTCACGGGTTAGTTTGGTTTCAATATCCTCCACCCGATAGCCACAAATCACCCCTTTGATAAGTTCCGAATTAGGATTTACCGTAGCCCGATCAAAGAATTCCTCGAAGGTTACTTTTTCATCAATCAATTGTTGAATCGTGGCCTCATCAAAACCAGTGAGCCACTCGATCACCTCATGCAATTCTTCTTTGGTTCGGCCCTTCTTCTCCACTTTCGTTACATAGTGCGGATAGACCGAAAAGAATTTGAGGGAAGCTATGCGGGCGTCGTGTTCGGGAGTAGTTGTGGGCATGGTTTCAATACTTTGGTTTACGCATAACAAACTGAATCTTTTATTTAAGTACAACCACTTATTTGTTTATAAGCGAAAATAGGAACACCAATTTAGTTTTTATTCATTAATATAATTCTTTAATTGCAAGCCACATAAGCATAACTATATGATCAGAATCGCAATAAGTACAGCACTTTTACCTTTGATAGTTATTTTTAATGCTAACTCAAAAGGTTATTCATATCAAATTGAATTTGAGAATACCTACGAGTTACGAACTGGGGTAAATATTAATTTTTATGGTTTACAACCAAGAACTCATCCTAGTATTACAATTTTTATGAGTACAATAATACATGCTTATCAAAGAGAACCTTACAAAGGTAAGGTTATAATTCGGGATGAAGATGAAAGCTTTTCCTTAATAGGTAACTATGCGCTAACACTATCAATTTATAATAAAACAGTAGGAAATAATACAAATCGCTTATTCTCTGATATTCAAATGGACTTAGTGAATACTTTTAGTGCAGGTGTTGGTGGTAAAACAATAGATTATTTTAAGTATTCAAGAACCATAAATAACTCACAGAACTATAACATTAAACACAATATGGATAGGGCTGTAATTTTTTCAACAAACTTTTTAATTAATAATTATAGAAGAAACCAAACTTTAAGCTCTTTGAATATCACACTTAATGATATAACTGTTAACTATTACAACGATGGCGGTGGTTTAATGAGTAGGCTAGGATTGAGTGATGGTTTTGATAGATGGTGGACAGGAGGTGGAGGTGTTGTTAAACACACAAATGACGGATTTAATGAGATTGAATTCTATTTCAAACAATTTACTGGTTATTCACCTCTAGCTTATGAATTATCAAAAGTTTTAGGCGTTGATGTTCCAAATTATGAGATAATCAATAACTCATTATATACAGATGGTCATGTTACAATTACGCCAAGCTCATATAATAATTCATTAGTTGGTGTCTCTTACTTCTTATCAAATCAAGTAGGGTTTAATGCTGGATTATCAGGTAATTTAAAAAAAAGGAACTATTGGGGTATTCAGGATATCATTCACATAGTTAGAAAGTTTCCTCTCCACCCTAATAATGAATCAACCCGAGGTTTTATGGGGTTGAACTCCAATTTTATCTTAAATGAGGATAGTTTTGAATAGTCAAAGATTAAGTTTACTACTAATATTAGTAATTCTTGTAAGTGGCTGTGCTAGAGAATTTTATGTTGCAAATATTGATACTTATCTTAATCAAGAATCAAACATGATTGTTATTGATGGATTTAAAATTTCAAATACCTATGAACGTACATATTACGAGTGCTTAGAAGAAGTTAATACAGTTATTACAAAGACTTTTTCATTTCAAACTACTTGTACATATGGCATTGTAGGCAGCGTAACATTGGCCCTACATGAATATACTAACGCAAAAAATGAGTCATACTTTGTATATGTTTCCCAAATAAAGAGAAACCCTGATGATCAAATGATTGAAACAGGCAAAGATTTTCTATCACTTTTGAATACTAATACAAACACTTTTAAAAACATTGACTTCATAACTATCTACAAAAGCACAATAATCAATCAACCAAGTGGAAGAGACACTTTAATGATTCCAATCACAGAGAAATTTATTCAATTTCCAACTAATGATTACCGGTTTGATATTGATTTTAAAAAAACTGATGTATATGAGTCGAATGGTAACAAATACAAGCTAAGGTCTAATCTTTGTAAGAATAGAAACAGGCTTAAGATATGCAGTGATGAAGAAGTCGATTACATATTCTTTTTTGAAATCGAAGGTAGCGGCTTATTATTAACAAAAGTCATCAATTATGCTAATAATGATATAGCGGGTGACAAACCGTTAGCTATAGATTTTAGTGAAATTTTTAAAAAAGATGATGATGGAAAATATCCCAAAATTCAGCTTATTAAAATTGAGCCTTAACAAAAAAACCCCGATCAATTTCTTGATCAGGGTTTCAAAATCTAGACTAAGTAAAAGGCGAAGTTAAATCTCTTCGGCTTCGTCCTCGTCTTCGTTTACAACTCGGGTTACTGCAGCAATGGCTCCGTCTGAGTCGAGGCGCATAATGCGAACACCTTGTGTATTTCGGCCCATGGTTCGGATGCCGGAACAACTCATTCTAATCACTTTTCCGCGCTCCGTGATGATCATTAGGTCATCCTGATCAGTCACTTCTTTAAGGGCAATCAGGTTTCCGGTTTTTGGAGTCACCTTCATGGTAATCACTCCCTTACCACCACGGCTTTGCTCACGGTAGTCATCCACCAATGAACGTTTACCATAGCCATTTTCAGAAATGGCCAGCACCGTTGCTTCATGAGAGTTTTTAATAACCACCATGTCTACGATTTCATCGCCTGAGCCTAAGGTCATGCCGCGAACACCGGAGGTGTTTCTACCCATCTCGCGCACATCGCTTTCGTGGAATCGAATCGCACGACCGTTTCTGTTGGCCAAGATAATGTTGCTGTCGCCATCAGTAAGAGAAGCACCTAATAAGGAATCCCCTTCACGGATGTTTATGGCAATAATACCATCACGGCGTGGTCGGCTGTAAGCTTCCAGCGAAGTCTTCTTAATCTGACCTTCTCGCGTACTCATCACAATAGACTGTGATTTCACATACTCTTCGTCGCTTAGTGTTTTAACCGGTACGAAGGCCTTAATGGCATCGTCTTTTTCAATTTCTATCAGATTCACAATCGCACGACCTCGAGCTAATCGTCCACCTTCTGGAATTTCGTATACCTTCAACCAGTAACACTTTCCTTTCTCAGTAAAGAACAGGATGTAATTATGGTTGGTGGCCACAAATAAATGTTCTACATATTCCTCATCACGCGTGGTGGTTCCTTTCATACCTTTTCCACCACGACGCTGGCGACGATATCCACTCACCGGCATTCGTTTGATGAAGCCTTTGTTAGAAATAGTCACAACTACATCTTCATCGGCAATCATGTCTTCCACGTTGAAGTCTTCTGCAGAGTACACGATTTGAGTGCGGCGCTCATCGCCATAACGAGCTTTCAGATCTTCTAATTCTTCAATTACAATCGCAGTTTGTTTGCTACGATCGGAAAGAATGATTCGGAATTTCTCAATTTTGTCTACGATCTCGCGGTATTCTGTATCGATCTTTTCCCGCTCAAGACCGGTTAATTTCTGGAGACGCATTTCCAGGATCGCTTTTGCCTGGATATCAGTAAGGGCGAATTTCTTACGAAGTTCTACATTCGCAATTTGTGGATTTTTCGCCGCTCGAATGGTCTTGATGACCTCATCAAGGTTATCAAGGGCAATTTTCAATCCTTCTAAAATATGAGCACGAGCTTCGGCAGCTTCCAGATCATAAATCGTACGACGAATAATAATCTCAATGCGGTGTTCCACATAATGGTGGATCAGCTCTTTCAGGTGCATCACTTTTGGTCGGCCCTGAACCAGCGCCAGGTTGATGATACCGAATGTGGTTTGCATCTGCGTGTATTTGTACAGCTGATTTAGAACCACTCCCGCATTTGCTGATCGCTTCAAGATGATCACCAGACGCATACCTTCACGATCCGACTCATCCCGAACTTCTGAAATCTCAGTAATCTTTTCATCACGTACCAATTCAGCAATTTTCTGAACTAACGTGCTTTTATTTACTTGATATGGAATCTCAGTAACAACGATTTGTTCACGGCCACCACGTAATTCTTCAGTGTTAGCGCGAGCACGCAGTGTTACTTTACCACGACCGGTTTCGTAAGCTTCTTTTACCCCTTCATACCCATATATGATACCGCCTGTTGGGAAATCCGGTGCAGTGATAAGGGTCATCAACTCCTTTATTTCGATGTCCGGATTCTGAACATAGGCCACGATTCCATCAACTACTTCAGTCAGGTTGTGTGGAGCCATGTTGGTCGCCATACCTACGGCGATACCGGAAGAACCGTTCACTAATAAGTTTGGAAGAGCACCGGGAAGAACCGTTGGCTCTTGTAGCGTATCATCAAAGTTAGGCTGATAATCAACGGTGTCTTTGTTAATGTCCGTCAACAGCTCTTCCGCGATTCTGTCCATACGAACTTCCGTATAACGCATCGCTGCTGCAGAGTCGCCATCCACAGAACCGAAGTTTCCTTGTCCATCCACCAAAGGATATCTCAATGAGAAGTCTTGCACCATCCGAACAATAGTATCATATACGGCTGTATCACCATGCGGGTGATACTTACCCAAAACCTCACCCACAATACGCGCACTTTTCTTGTAGCCGCGATTGTGGAGCATTCCTAATTCACTCATTCCATATAAAGCACGGCGGTGAACGGGCTTAAGTCCATCGCGCACATCGGGCAACGCCCGGGAAACAATAACCGACATCGAATAATCGATGTAGGATGACTGCATTTCATCTTCAATGGTTATTGGAATAATCTTTTCTCTAGCCATATAACTGTATTAGTAACTCTGTAGAATGATTCGAATTTATATATCTAATTTTGCGTACTTGGCGTTACGCTCGATGAACTCACGGCGAGGCTCAACATCGCCCCCCATTAGTGTTGAGAACATTTTATCTGCACCCGCAGCACTTTCAATAGTGATTTGCTGTAGGGTTCTGGTCTCAGGATCCATGGTAGTTTCCCAAAGCTGCTCAGGGTTCATCTCACCCAACCCTTTGTAGCGGGATACATCAAATTTTCGTTTTCCTTTTTTCAACTCAACGATCAACTTGTCTCTAGTATCATCGTCCCAGGCGTAATCAATTTTCTTGCCAGCGGTTACTCTATATAATGGTGGGGTAGCAACGTACACATAACCTGCTTCCACCAATGGGCGCATATATCGATAGAAAAATGTGAGCAGTAAAGTTCGAATGTGCGAACCATCCACATCGGCATCCGTCATGATGATGATTTTGTGGTAACGTAGTTTTTCGAGCTCGAATTCTTCTTCAGCATGACCTACACCAGAACCAAGTGCCGTGATCATCGCCTGAATCTCACGGTTTTCCAGAATCTTGTTGATCTTGGCTTTTTCCACATTCAGAATTTTACCACGAAGAGGAAGAATAGCCTGGAAGCTTCTGTTTCGACCCATTTTTGCAGATCCACCTGCAGAGTCACCCTCCACCAGGTAGATTTCGCAATGCTCAGGATCTTTGATGGAGCAGTCTGCCAGTTTACCTGGAAGTCCACCACCACTCATTACACTCTTTCGTTGTACTAACTGGCGAGCTTTTCGAGCTGCTTCACGAGCTTCAGCGGCAAGCACTACTTTCTCAATTACCTTTTTGGCAATCTTTGGATTTTGCTCCAGGTACTCATTCAGCTGATCATACACGGTGATCTCAACAGCACTTTGAACTTCTGAGTTACCCAATTTCGTTTTTGTCTGACCTTCGAACTGCGGTTCAGCCACTTTCACTGAAAGAACAGCGGTTAATCCTTCCCTAAAATCTTCCCCGGAAATGGTAACCTTAGAATTTGATTTGATGATGTTATTCTTATCCGCGTAATTCTTCAAAGAACGAGTCAGTGCTCTTCTAAAACCAGATACGTGCGTTCCACCTTCTCGTGTATTGATGTTGTTTACATAAGAGTGGACGTTTTCTGTATACGAGGAGTTGTATTGCATGGCCAATGCAACGGGTACTCCTTCAATTTCACCTTCTATATATATGGGTGTTGGCATTGAAGTGTCACGCGCCTCATCCAAATATTTTACGAAGTCTCTGAGACCACCTTCATATTTATAGACTTCTTTACCTAGTGCTTCATCTTCTTCTCGTTCGTCGATGAGTTCAATAGTAACTTCCGGATTCAGGAAAGCTAACTCTCGCATCCGCTCAGCGATGATATTAAACTTGAATTCAACGGTCTGAGTAAAAATAGTTGGATCAGGTAAGAAATTAATAATCGTACCGCGGCGATCGGTTTTACCTGCTACTTTTAAAGGGTGTTTAGTGATACCGCGCTCAAACCCGATCGTGTGAATCTTCCCATCACGATGAATTTCAGCTGAGAATGTTGTTGCCAGAGCGTTCACACAACTTACACCTACCCCGTGCAATCCACCGGATACTTTATAAGTGTCTTTATCGAATTTTCCACCGGCATGAAGCTTGGTTAGTACAACTTCAACAGCTGGAATTCCGAGTTTGGGGTGTTTGTCGACGGGAATTCCTCGACCATTATCTTCAATGGTCATCGAACCGTCTTTATTAATCTGAACAATAATGTGATCGCAATGCCCAGCTAAGGCTTCATCGATCGAGTTATCTACGACCTCGTTGATTAAGTGGTGAAGGCCGCGTTGACCAGTATCCCCGATGTACATCGCTGGTCGCTTTCTAACTGCCTCAAGCCCCTCCAAAACCTGTATATTCGACGCCTTGTAGTCAGTTTTTTTCTTGTCTGCCATAAAGTATGGGTGATAGCTTTTATAGATGAGGTTTTTAACGCCAGAAAATAGGGTTTATAGCCGTCAAAACAAAGTGAGACGGCACCCATATTGAAAAAAGTAGAGATTGTCTGTGAGAGCGAAAATTTGGCGATTTTCAAAACCGCTTCTAATGTGGATAATTTCGATTTTCAGTGGAAAACTCAATTTTTTAGAACTTTTTGGTGGTTCATCGATTGAATTCTGATTAAAAAGCCTTATCTTTGGCGTCTATCCGAAAATCGAAATGAAAGAACAATGTCGCGAAGAGACGATATTACGGGCAGAAAAGCGATGAATGGTTATCGCTCATCAAAGTCCAACAACAAAACGAAACATCGGTTTCATCTAAATTTACAAAAACGCCGCTTCTATATCCCAGAAGAAGACCGTTGGATTACGCTTAAAGTTTCTGCTAAAACTTTAAAGACGATCAACAAGAAAGGGATTACCGCTGTATTGAAAGACGCGAAAGCAAAAGGCACATTATTAAAACACGTTTAAACCATGGCAAAAGGTAACAGAGTTCAAGTAATCCTTGAGTGCACAGAAAAACCTGGTTCGTCTCGGTATGTGACTACAAAAAATCGTCGTACCCAAACGGAGCGTATGGAATTGAAGAAGTACAATGCAGTACTTAGAAAACACACCGTTCATAAAGAAATTAAGTAAGTAGAGATATGGCTAAGAAACAAGTATTCGGTTCAGAAGCATTACAAGCGAAAGCATCAGCCAGAAGAATGGCTAAAGTGGTGATCTCTACAAAAAATGCGAATGGTAAGTATTCGTACCAGGAGACTATGATCGATCAGGATAACGTAAAAGACTTTATTGCAAAAAATAAAGCTTAAGTAACTATCTGCAAGATATTGAAGGTTACACAAGCTGATTGTGTAGCCTTTTTTTTTGCTTATTTTCCAACACTAAAATTTTTGAGACATGTCGGTTAAAGATCAAATATTCGCAGACCTAAAAGAGGCAATGAAAGCCAAGGATCAGGATAAATTACGTGTCCTCAGATCACTAAAAGCTAAAATGATGGAAGCGGAGATTGCTGAGCGAAAAGGCGGTGAAGCTTCATTATCTGATCAAAGTGCCATTCAGGTAATAACTAAAGCAGCAAAACAGAGAAAGGAATCTATCGATCAGTTCACGAAAGGCGGTCGAGAAGATTTAGTTGCTAATGAAGAATTGGAGTTGGCCATAATCGAAGCTTATCTCCCTGAAATGATGAGTGAAGATGAAGTTCGAAAAATCGTTCAGGAAAAAATTGCTGCAGTTGGTGCAACCGGACCGCAAGATATGGGTAAAGTGATGGGTCCGCTAATGGGTCAGCTTCGCGGAAAAGCAGATGGTTCACTCGTTAGTCAACTTGTTAAAGAACTTCTAGCCGGATAACATGCACATTCTTGATCTTATCATCGCTGTTCCACTTCTGTACTTTATTTATAAAGGAGCTGTAAATGGAATAGTGAAGGAGATCCTGAATATTGTCGGAATTACATTGGCTGTGTTCCTGACATTCAATTATATGGATGCTTTATCAGTGATAATTGCACCGTTCTTTGAAGAAGACGCATCACCATATATTCCGTTTTTATCAGCTGCAGTATTATTTATTGGTACGCTTACAATTGTAGCTGTTATTGGATATCTAACAAAGGAATTCCTGAAAGCAATAAAGCTAAGTACGGTAAATAGGGTTTTGGGCGCTTTATTTGGTTTACTTAAAAGCGGATTAGTAGTAAGTACCATCCTATTGCTTGCTGCCGGATTCAACATCCCCAAAGAGGAAGTTCGAAATGAGTCTTTGTTATATCCATACATTATTTATTTAGGGCCATGGGCATATGATGCCGTTGCAGTGATTTATCCAGGTGCTGAAAATTACACTCAGACCATTCAGGAAAATCTGAGTAACTACAATCCCATTGATAACCTACCAATCATAAACGATAATTAGAGACAATGTCATTTCTGCCTGTAGAAGAGCAGCTTGAAATCATCAAAAGAGGAACCGTTGAGATTGTTCCTGAAAGCGAACTCGTAGAAAAACTCACCCAATCATTTAAAGAGAATAAGCCACTTAAGATTAAACTTGGTGTCGATCCAACTCGACCTGATTTACATTTAGGACATTCGGTTATTCTTCGAAAGCTAAGACAGTTCCAGGATTTAGGTCATGAAGCGATTTTGATTATAGGTGGATTTACAGCCATGATTGGTGATCCAACCGGACAGAATACAACACGTCCTCCATTGACTTTAGAAGAGGTTGAAGATAATGCTAAGACATACATCGAACAAGCAGCCAAAATCCTTGACTCAGATAAACTTACTCTCGTTAACAACAACGACTGGTTAGGTCCAATGAATTTCATGGATGTGATTAGACTTACATCCAAAATGACCGTAGCCAGGATGATTGAAAGAGACGACTTCTCAAAACGTTTCGGCAATAATGAGTCTATCTCATTGCATGAGTTCTTATATCCGTTAGCTCAAGGACAAGATTCAGTGTATTTACATTCTGATGTAGAACTTGGAGGTACTGATCAGAAATTCAACTTATTGGTGGGAAGGCAGTTACAGAAAGATGTTGGGCAAACGCCTCAAGTTGCGTTAATGATGCCATTACTTGTTGGGACGGATGGATCAGCTAAAATGTCGAAGTCTTATGATAATTATATCGGGATTGATGAAAACCCGAACGATATGTACGGCAAGTCATTATCCATTCCTGATGAGCTGATTTATACCTATTTCGAGTTAGTGACGGATGTAGCAATTAGTGATTTGCCAGCAGTTGAAGAAAAGGCAAAATCAGATCCAAGAAATGCAAAGCACGATTTAGCGTTTGCAATTACAAAGTTGTATCACGGTGAAGTAGCTGCAAAAGAAGCGAAGAATCATTTTGAACAAACCGTGATTAACAAACAGGTTCCTGATGATGCACCTGAATATGAAGTTGTTGGCTCTAAACGAATTATGGAAATCATTGGAGAACTAAAGTTCTCTCCAAGTAATGGCGAAACAAAGCGCCTCATCAAACAGGGCGGTGTAAGCATTGATGGGGAGAAGGTCACAGATTTTGGCTTAGAATTTGAGTTAGCAATTGGTGATGAAAAAGTTCTTAAAGTTGGAAAGCGTAAATACGCCATCCTGAAGGGTTCTTAATGCTGAAAATAAGTTCATATAACATCAATGGTGTTAGAGCCGCCCATCGAAAAGGGTTTATTGATTGGGTGAATCAGTCGAGTCCTGATATTATCTGTATACAGGAATTACGCGCTAACGAATCTCAACTTCCAGATGAAATCAAAGAACTGGATTATCATCAACACATTGTATCAGCAGAAAAAAAGGGATACTCAGGCGTAGCCATATTTAGTAGAAATGAAGTTCCAGAAATTAAAATCGGAATGGGTGTAGACTGGATTGATTCTGAAGGTCGAGTTATAACAGCCGAATATGAATCATATCGAGTTGTTTCGGCTTATTTTCCAAGTGGAACGACCGGTGATGCCAGACAAGAAATGAAAATGAAATTTTTAGGTGATTTCATTGAGTGGGCTAAGCAATTTGTAGGGGATTCAAAACCAACGATCATTTGTGGGGATTTCAATATATGTCACCTTGAGATAGACATTCACAATCCTGATAAACAACACAAGACTTCGGGTTTTCTGCCGGAAGAGCGTCAATGGGTAACAGATTTTCTTGCAACCGGTTATGAGGATGTATTTAGAATAATTCATCCGGACAAAAGAGATCTTTATAGCTGGTGGAGTTATCGCGCCGGTTCAAAAGGGAAAAACAAAGGGTGGAGAATTGACTATCAAATGGGGACGCCGGATATAGCGGGTAAAGCCAAAGAGGCTATCATCGAGAAAGAATGGGACATCTCAGATCACGCACCGGTATCGATTATTTATGACATTTGAGCATTGATTCTGATGCTGAATGTTTGTTTACTATTGCTGTAGAGGAGCTAACTATATTATGCCAACGCATTACAAGGGGTCGGACAATGAAGTCCGAACGTTAAATACATTTATTAAGCTGATGCGTTCAACGGAGAGTTTGAATAACCGTTTGAACATGCATCTCTCTGAAAACAATTTGACGGTTAGTCAATTTGGTGTTCTGGAATCGCTGTTACATGTTGGGCCGCAAAATCAAAGAGAGTTAGGTGCACGATTACTAAAGAGTGGTGGCAACATCACCATGGTGATTGATAACCTGGAAAAAAGTGGTTGGGTTGAAAGAAATCCGGATCCCAAAGATCGTAGGGCGATGATCATCAACTTAACTATTCAAGGTGAAGTCTTTATTCGAAATTTTTTCCCTAAACATCTGGAACGAATAGTCTCAGAATTTAATATTCTCGAACCTGAGGAATTGGAGCAATTGGGAGCTCTTGCAAAAAAAGTGGGAACCCAAACAAAATAAAAACCTTTCGAAATGGTTTTTATCTAGTATTTAAAACTCCATAAATCCCTCAGGGGGTAGGCTTGATCCGCTTACTCCCTCTTTTTTTGATCAATTTCTGAGTTCTACAGCTGGTAGTATATAGTTTTCTAAGAGCGAAAAAGGTTTGTCTTCCATCTCAGGGAATAGATTATAATTACCACCTGTAAAAGTAATGGTCATGTTGGCTTCCGGTATAATAATCAAAAACTGTCCACCATTACCCCATGCTTCAATGGTCTTCATTGGTTTACCACCAACATTTCGTTTTAAAATTCTCCATAAATAACCATAACCGGAATTTATGGGCCAACTACTTTCTATTTGTGATTCTGTTGATACTGTAATCCATTCTGATTCTAAAAGTGGTTCATTATTCCATATTCCATTATTCAATACTAGTAAACCAAACTTTGTCAAATCAATCGGGCGAAGATAGAAATCACCGGGTAGGTAAGCTCTACCGTATGGAGAAGACCGCATTTGAAATTCATAAATGCCCATTGGAATAAGTATTTCTTCAAATAAGTAAAGTGGCAAGTATTTATTGGATGAACTTTGAATAACTCCCGTTAATAAATTCATTCCACCTGAAGAGTATTCATAAACTTTACCAGCTTGATGAGCCATGGGTAGGCTCAATTTATAACCAACCCAATCGAAATTTTCTGACTGCATTACATCTTCATTTTCAAGCTGCAAACCAGTACTCATGGTCAAGGCATGATGGATAGTGATGTTTTCCTTATTGGTATCAGAAAAATTATAGTCCGAATAATAGTCCAAAATTGAATTATTTAGTTGAATGCTTGAATCTTCCATCATTGCTATTCCAAGCATCAATGAAGCAATTGATTTAAAGGATGATTTTATATCATGTAAGCTTTCTCTGTTGTACCCATGAAAGTATTCTTCGAACACCAGTTTATTATTTCTCGTAACTATAATACTGTGGATATGATCAAACTCACCTGATTCAAATTCAGACATTAAACCAAGCATAGAGTTATTTATACCGACCTCTTCTATGGAGGCAGATTGAATGCTAGAGTCTAAAGGATCAGGAATGCTGTAATAGTATTGCCCTTTTGATAGTGGTTTGTAACCTAATAATTGATGTGGTTGTAGCTTTTCCAAATCTATTGTTCTACTACCTCCAGGGTTTTGATAGGTCAGTTTAATTGCATTTTCTGTCGGATCAAACTTTGCTGTGATACTGAATCTATCATTGGTTATATCAAAAGAGATACTGTTATTGTTTACCTGTAAAGATTTAATAGTGAAGTGTAGTTCTCTATTCTCTTTATTACTCTGAATATTTGCTTGTAACTGACCAGTACTATCCTCATAAAACTCCAGATATACATTATAATCGGTATCAATGATTTCGTGTTTTACGATTTCAGAAACCCATCGATTACCTTTTTGAGTGAAGACTAAACCCTGGCTCCAAAGATTATAAGTTAACACACCAAAAAAGTTAGCTGAATTATCTTCGATTTTACTATCGAATCGTAAACCTCCTTCTCCTCTAAATCGATAATGATCTTCAAATTCTTCTAACTCGTAGTGACTTTCCTCTCCATTTTTAAATAAAATCACACTATTTGGATCATCAGCTGGAAATACAGCTATAGAGTCGTATTTGCTTTCGGTTTGAAATAGAAGCCCGGACCAAACGCCTATTAATTCTTTTGAAATATCTGTTGGAGCAGGCTTATCAATGTCTGATACTACCGGAAACAGAGAAAGGAGAGTCAAAATGAAATGCATCCGTGTAGAAATTTGATAACATTATTAAGTACAGCATTTCACGGGTACAAAAAAGGGTTGTTACAACGAGATTAAGAAATGAGACCGCTATTGTTCTAAATTACCAAATTAGATGCATTATAAGAATGGTTTGATCCGCGTACTACTTCTTTTTTTACAAGACAGATGGAATCTCAGCGTCTTTTAGATCTGTTGTTGCCGGCGTTCTTTTTTGCTCTATTCTTATTACGATTTGCAAAAAACTCAGCTCTTCGCTTGTTTCGCTCTTTTTCGGCTTCTTTCTTTTCGATGGGTGTCATCGGTTTATCAGTTTGTGGAAATGGATTGTCCGACACAACTTGAATCTTTTGCTTCGTGAGCTTTTCAATATTTCGTACATAAAGGTTTTCTTCTGGTTCACAAATCGAGATTGCAATTCCATCTTCACCGGCACGGCCACAACGGCCAATTCTATGAACATACGTTTCTGGTTCATTTGGAATATCATAGTTTATAACATGGCGAAGTTTATCAATATCAATACCCCGAGCAGCAATATCTGTAGCAACTAAAACACGAATGCTGCCCGATTTAAATTCTTTAAGCACTTTTTGACGTTGATTTTGAGCTTTATTCCCATGGATGGCCGCCGACTCAATCCCTTTTTTTCTAAGGTTTTTAACGATTCGATCTGCCCCATGTTTGGTTCTGGAAAACAACAATACTTGCTTTATGTCAGTGTCGTCAAGAATGTGCAGCAACAACTGGCCTTTAAAGTTTTTATTCGTTGGATAAACAAATTGCTGGGTGGTTTCAGCCGTTGAAGAAACAGGATTAACGGCAATTTTCATCGGTTTATAAAGAATCTTTCGCGACAGATCGATAATATTTTGAGGCATCGTCGCAGAGAAAAACAGAGATTGCCTTTTCTTCGGGAGCTGAGCTATGATCTTCTTGATATCATTGATAAATCCCATATCTAGCATTCGATCGGCTTCATCCAAAACAAAATATTTAATGTCTTTCAATGTAAATATTCCCTGGCTCATCAAATCTAGCAGACGTCCGGGAGTTGCAATCAATACATCTACACCATTTCTAATTCTGTTTACCTGACGGTTTTGCTTAACTCCACCAAAAATAACCGTGTTTTTGACGTCAGTGTATTTCCCATATGTCGTAAAACTTTCCCCAATTTGAATGGCTAATTCTCTAGTGGGTGTTACAACGAGTGTGGTAATTTTTCGGTTACTGGTTGACCTTCTTTCGTTTGAAAGATGCTGAATAATTGGAATTGCAAATGCAGCTGTTTTACCTGTTCCGGTTTGCGCACTGCCAAGTACATCTTTCCTTTTTAGAATCAGAGGTATTGATTTGGCCTGAATGGAGGTAGGCGTGGTGTAATTTTCATCCTTCAAAGCTTTTAGAATAGACGGAAGTAATTGTAAGTCGTTGAATGTCATTGAATAAGTAAATAGGAAAATGCAGGGTGCGTTTTGCGTATAGTAAAAGCCCTAAAACATAAATTTTTGTTCTGAATAAGCGACTGAATACAAGAATTAGAGGAGTAAAAGGGCTATAAATAGAACTGATAGGTCAAACAAAGTATGTATTCAGAATTCTATAAGATAAGAAGATTTATGATGGATTAGAGTTCTTTCTCTATCGCTACATTAAAGATGGATTTCAGTCACTCCGATCCCGACAGTGGTCGGGAGAAGAGCCTTCACAAAATACTGTTCATATGAACTTAATTGTGAAGATCCATCGCTGCGTTCTGGATGGCTTCTAAGGAGGCTTGATCCGCTTACTCCCTCTTTTTTTGTTTTGAAGTCACCCTGAGCAAACTTGCGAAGGGTCAGCGAAACGAAATTTGTAGCCATATTTATTAAATGGCTGATCCTTCGGCGGTAGCCTCAGGATGACAAAATGCTAAAGTTCTTTCTCCAGCTTATCAATCTGATCTCGGATTCTGGCGGCTTCTTCGAATTCCATGTTTTTGGCAGCGTTGAGCATAGTAGCACGCAGATGATCAATCAGCTTGTCTTTACTTTCGAAAGTAACCTCATGCATAGCCGGCGAGGCTTTGTATTGAATGCCATCTTCCGCAACTTTCACTGATTCGAGGTAATCCAGTTCTGCTTGTTCCTCGGCCTCTTTGCTGTAATCGAATTTGTCTTTTGAGATGAGTGCAGGATCAACCAATGGCTTTAGTTCTTTTTGAACCGTTTGCGGCGTAATGCCATGCTCCTTGTTGTAATCATTCTGAATCTTACGTCGGCGATTGGTTTCATCAATCACTTTTCGCATGGAATCAGTGATCTTATCCGCGTATAAAATGGCTTTGCCGTCTACATTTCTAGCAGCCCGCCCAACAATCTGAAACAGTGAAGTTTCTGATCGAAGGAACCCTTCTTTATCGGCATCCATAATAGCCACCAAACTTAACTCTGGGATGTCAATTCCTTCTCTTAATAAGTTGATACCAACTAACACATCGAAATCACCTCGACGATATTTAAAGAGGACTTCTATTCGTTCAAGCGCATCTAACTCACTGTGCATGTAAGCAGCAGAAATTCCCACATTCTTTAGATACTCACTGAGCTCCTCCGAAAGTCGTTTGGTTAATGTGATAACCAAGACGCGCTCTTTTCTTTCGACTCGTTGTCGGATTTCCTCCATCAAGTCATCTACTTGATTACCAAGAGGTCGAACTTCGATTTCCGGTTCCATTAAACCGGTTGGGCGAATAATTTGCTCTGCATAGACTCCACCACTCTGCTTCAATTCATAATCACTGGGAGTTGCACTCACGAAAATGGCCTGATTAACGATTCCTTCCCACTCATCGAAAGTAAGAGGACGATTATCCATTGCTGAAGGGAGTCGAAATCCATGATCAACCAATTGAACTTTTCTGGACCGATCACCGCCATACATTGCGGAAATCTGTGGAATGGTTTGATGACTTTCATCCACCACAACCAGAAAATCCTTCGGGAAATAATCCATTAAACAATAAGGTCGTTCTCCCGGCTTTCTTGCAGACAAGTATCGGCTATAATTCTCAATGCCTGAGCAATAACCTATTTCCTGAATCATCTCAAGATCAAACAAGGTTCTTTGCTCCAATCTTTTGGCCTCAAGGAATTTCTCTTCATCAATAAGAACCTTTGTTCTCCATTGAAGCTCGTCACGAATTTGCTGAATGGAATCTTCCAGGCGCGATTTTGTAGTCACATAATGGGAAGCCGGATAAATGCGAAACTCATCGATTTCTTCGATCACATTTCCGGTATCTACGTCAAATAATTGAAGTTTTTCAATTTCATCACCCCACTGAGTGATTCTAAGACCTTCATCGGAATAGGCAGGAAATACATCCACTACATCACCACGAACTCTGAACACCCCTCTTTTAAAATCGAGATCATTCCGAGTGTAATGCAGATCCACCATATCATAAAGCAGCTTATTTCGAGGGATTTCCATCCCTGTTTTTAAGGAAATAATCAGCTTTGCATATTCACTGGGTGACCCAATCCCATAAATACAGCTCACTGAAGAAACGATGATCACATCCCTTCTTCCTGAAAGCAATGAACTTGTAGCTCTTAATCGAAGTCGTTGTATTTCTTCATTAATGGATAAGTCTTTTTCGATGTACTTATCCTGAGCAGAGATATAAGCTTCAGGCTGATAGTAATCGTAGTAGGAAATGAAAAATTCGACACGATTATCCGGAAAGAAGTCACTTAGCTCGCGAAATAACTGAGCTGCCAACGTCTTGTTATGACTCATGACCAAAGTTGGGCGTTGCACATTCTCAATAACACTGGCAATGGTACGTGTCTTTCCGGAACCGGTAATACCAAGCAATGTTTGAAAACGATCTCCGGCTTCAACTCCTTCACTTAGTTCTGCGATTGCATTGGGTTGATCTCCGGCAGGAGAAAACGGGGATTGAAGTTTGAAATCAGACATCTATGTAAGATAGCTTATTTGATTAAAATCATTTGCTTGTTTTGAACCTCACCATCGGCCATTAATCGATAAACGTAAACTCCAGATGCAAGTAGACTTGCATCAAAGTTAATCGAGTATTCACCTGAATTGTAGAATTCATCATCTATTAATGAAGCGATCATCGATCCATTTATTGAATGCACAGATAGATTGATATTACTTGCCTTATCTAGTGTAAAAGGAATTGTGGTTGATGGATTAAAGGGGTTTGGGAAATTTTGTGCTAATTCAAATGAACTTGGTCTTTCAGTTTCTATTGATGATGTTGTTGGGGTTTTAAATTTAAAATCCGCCACAACGGGTAGGTGATCCGAAGCAAGTATCGTATCATTCACCTCTAGTCCATATGCTTGTAAAGTATCCGAATAAAGTGAAGGAGTATGTAATGAAAATGAATTATTCATTTCCAGTACAGAGCCTGAGTATACAATGTAATCCAATCTTCCTGCACCAAAGGAGCTATTCGGACTATACCAGGTGAAAGTCGTTGGTAGTCCCGGATTGATAGGTTTAGCATCTTCTAAAGCCGAACCATCCCAATCTGGATTAAAATCTGGACCATAGCTTCCTTCATTTGCAATATCCCCGGTTATCAATGTGGTTTGCTGTCGACTTAATCCAACCAAATTCATATCTCCCATGATGATAATGGGTGTATTTTCTGGGATGTCGAACTCAGATCCATTTTGAGAATCACGGAGAAAAGCCATGAAAGCATCGATTTCATTTTGCCGACCAGCATCATTTCCGCAACAAGGGGGATGAGCAACAATAGTAAATATGTATGTTTCACCTGTATCTAACAAAAAAGCAGAGTTAGCATTTGCTGTGTTAGAAGAACTACCATCAATCTTTTTCTGCTTGATTATTGGATACCTGCTTACAATTAAGTTATCTGCACCAGCGTCTCCATAATACCACATTTCTCCTTCCAGTGATGGGATGAATTCTTCAATTAAAGTAGCAGCTTGTAGTCCGCTATTATCTCGAACTTCTTGAAGACCAATTATATCAGGTTGTATTGCAGAAAATATGCGTTGATATTCATCCCTAAGAGAGGAATCAAAAAGATTGTCCCATAGAACATTGTAAGATAACACACGGTAATCTGTTACAGGGCTTTTTGCCAACCGAAAATCACTATCAGCATAGGTTGAAACAAGATCGAATTGATAATTTGCAGGTGTGCCGAAATCAGGAACAAATTCATTTGCCGATTCAGAATGAAAGAACAATGAAATTTCATCTGAATCGAAAATTTTAGTGCCTGCCAAAGCTGTTTCAAGATCAAGCTTGAATTCGAAGGTAGTAGAAGTAACGGTTGGTGAGCTTACCAGCCCAATTTGATATGGACTAACACTAGATGATCCAAAAGTACCTTGCCTATTACCTAGTGTAAATCGGAAATCATATCCAATTTCGTTAAATAGAGTGCCAGTTTCTACATTGTTATCTGTATCGATATAAAGTACTAAATCATTGTTTTCCTGGATATCAAACTCAGCATTTAGCTCAATGAAAAAGTAAAGGAATTGATCGTCATTAGTAATTTTGAAACGAAGTAGATCAATTCCAACGCCATCACCTGAAGGATCTATGAACTCAGTATTAATTTCAGCCCAATCGCTAATATCCTCATCTAGAATGATTTGTTGTGATTGTACCGGAATAATGGCAATAAGAGAGAAGAGGAAAATGGAAAACAGTCGATTCATAGTAACTTTGAATTATTACGCCCAAACTAGCTTGTTTTGAAATAATGTTCTTTAAAGAATTGTTTTATTTTAACCTCACTTTGTAAAACAGATAACCTGTCAATGGTAGAAACAGGCATGAATAATGTGTAGATTTGCCGACTCACTCAAAACGACTGATAATATACAATGCCCCATCGCCATAAGGAGCTTCAAAACTCCCGAAAACGTATCGATGAAATTGACGAACAGATTCTAGATTTACTAGCAGAAAGAGCGGAAACCGTTCAGCAAGTGATTAAAACAAAGATCGAGAATCAGTTACCAGTTTTTGTGCCAATTCGCGAACAAGAGAAATCTGAAGCTTTTAAAGCACTGGCAGCTGAACGGGGAATAAAACCAGAATGGGCAGAAGACTTTCTTCGATTGATCATGAGTTCTTCTCGGGATAGTCAGTCTCAATCAAAGTTTCCAATTGCTACTTATGAACCAAAACACATCTTGTATATAGGTGGTGAAGGTGGAATGGGAAAGCTATATAAGCGAATTACTGAACAAACCGGACATCATGCCTATTCCATTGATAAAGGAAACTGGTTTGAGCTTGAGGATTTAGCTGAGAAGCTAGATTTAGTAGTAGTGACTGTACCCATCAATGTTACTGAATCAGTAGTTGAGCGATTAAAGGGCAGATTATCGGAAAAGACCATTTTAGCTGATTTCACATCAAATAAGACAAAGCCAATTAATGCGATGTTGGAAGCTCATCCGGGACCGGTGATTGGCCTCCATCCCATGCATGGTCCTGATGTCGCAAACTTATCTAAGCAGTTGATGGTGGTTTGTCCCGGCAGAGAAGCGGAAAAAGCGGATTGGTTTGTGAAGCAATGTGAGCTTTGGGGAATGAGAATTATCAATGCTGATCAACAGAAGCATGATCATGTAATGCATTTAGTTCAGGGATTAAGACATTTCGTTGCTTTATTGCATGGTTCATTCATGAAGCAGTATGATTTGAAACCATCGGATATGGTGGAGTATTCATCACCAATTTACCGAGCCGAGCTTATGATGACCGGTCGAATTTTCGCTCAGTCTGCTGAACTCTATGCTGATATTGTATTTTCCAATGAAGAACGCCGAGAGTTATTATCCAACTTCTTTGAACATCATCAAAAACTTGCAGAGCTTGTGAAAGCCAATGATCGCGAGGGCTTCATCAAAGAATTCGAAGGTGTTACTGATTTCTTCGGTCGATTTGCGACACAGGCATTGGAAGAATCCGGGTATCTGATAAATCGTTTGGCAGATCGATTTGCGTAGTTAATTACTTTTGTCCGCACAAAAGTGCCACTGAAAATAAATAAGTACTAATTCAGAACTTCTTGTTTTTATTCAGAATACTTTTCAAATTGCTGCGTTAGAAGAGGCGAAACTACACAGAATAATTTGAACGTTAAAGTTACGATCCCAATCATTGTATTTGGGTTACTTCTTAATATAAACTTGTATGGGCAGCAGGTTTTCGAATTCAATGAGCTTGTTATTAGCGGTGAATCTCAATATCAAAAACAGCAAGTACAAGACACGCTTTACTATCAGTTAAATCCCAGCATATTTACCGGTGATAAGTTAAAGGCGGGCAATCGACTAAAGATTTACACCGCAACAAACGAACTTGAATTATCAGTCAGAAGAGTCTCAGAATATATTGAGGGATATACCTCGGTGAGTGCTGTATCTGAAGATGGAAAATCAATTTTCACATTTACAGAAAAGGACAATAGAGTAATCGGATTATTACATGAGTTCGATACAAATTTAGATACTCACTTCAAATTTGATCCAACCGTTGAATTAAACTACCAAACAACAAGTGCGCACGATGCGTTAAGCTGTGGATTGGAGGAAGCAACTGTTGAAGAACTTGATATAAGACGTAAGGTAAAGAGTAACGATTGGTGGAGGAATAAATTAGGTCCTACCAGTGAAATGGAAGAAAAAAACACCACGATTGATATCATGATTGCCTATACCAATGATGCACGATCTTGGGCCGAAACAACATTTGAGGTAACAGACATTTTCGATTCCATTACTCAGGCCATGAACCTCTCACAATCTGCGTTAGATAATAGTGGAGTCCCCATTACACTACGACTGGTAAGTACTTTTAACTTAGATTATGACCAAAGGTCAGACTCAAATAGTGCCTATTTACTTCGATTGATGCCCTGTTCAGTTACCGGAACCGATTGCTCATTTTATGAGAATCAAGAACAGGATGAAGATGATTTGATAGACTTTGAACCAATTCATGACGAAAGGGATGCTGTAGGAGCAGATCTCATAGCCTTATTCGCTGTTTTTGAAGGAACTGGGGGAGTTGCATATGTACTTAATAATGTTGCAGGGAGCCCATATCGGGGTTATTCCGTGAACCGAGTACAACAAATGCAAAATACCTATACATTAATCCATGAAATTGGGCATAATCTTGGACTTAAACATGCTAGGAATCAAGAAAATCAACCTTCAGAAAGTTATGGTGGTATTTTTCATGAATCAGTTGGATACCTCCAACCAATATTTTCGAAAGCTACGATCATGGCTTATCAGGGGGGGCACGATAGAATTCCCTATTTCTCCAGTCCGAATCTCAGGTATTTAGGGTTTCCGATTGGAACTAATAATCCCCTTCTTAAGGCTGATGCAGTAAGTAGTTTGAAAAAAACAAAAGATATCGTAGCTAATTATTTTACTACAAAGATTGATGCGCCAAAGCTGAGTATATCTACAGATGTGATAGGTGGTGTTTATAATGGGAGTGCGATAAGTAATTCCAGCTTTACTCTAACTAATACCGGGTCCTCAGACTTACGGTACTTTATTAATGCTGAAACTTTTGGTATTACAAGATTGAATAATGGTTCCTATTTAAAAAAGCGTCTAAATAATGAAATTCAAGGAAGTAATACAGTAGATACAATTTATACCTCAAGTTTCAGTACTGATGGCGGCTTTGCTATTGGGAATCATTCAGCCAACAATGGTTGGAGAGCCTATAATTTCCCAGCAGTTATTGAATTTGGAGTTGAATCAACTCAGGATAGCTCACAATTAGTAATTGAAAATCTGGAAAGTGGCTGGAACATCTATAGTCCTTACATAGAGCAACTTCCTTATGGCAATTATGAGCTTACCATTCGTTTAAAAATGGAGACACTCGTTCATTTTTCTTTTGATGTTCAAGTAATTGATGAAAGTTATGTTTGGGTAGGTACAGGAAGTAGAATTTGGGAAGTCATTTGGCCTGATAACAAAGAGTTTAGGCTAATACGACCGCGAGTGGAGGTGCCGGAGAATAATATTCGAGATTATATACAGGATGGTTGGAATGAATTAAAAATCAACTACAATGCGGATGACAAAACACGTTATTTTTTATTAAATAACCATATTGTTGGACGGGCGCCTTATACAACTTCATATGATTTACCAAGGGCTGTTATTCTTTCTGGATCTGACCTTGATGTAAATGACAGCGATAAAATTAAGATTGATTATTTATCTCTTACAAGAATAGCGGGCCCTACTAACTGGATAAGCATAGATAAAAGAAGTGGAGTAATTGAACCCAATCAAAGTGAAGCCATTGGTATGTCTATCAATATACCTGAGGGTGAGGCTGATTTGTATGAACTTAATTTGGTTATTTATACCAATGATACGAATGAGCCGATAAGAGTACCTGTAGTATTTACTAATAGTAATGCTGATACTGATATCATAAATAGTCTTTCACAGAATTATCCAAACCCATTCAGAAATCAAACTATCATTGAATTCAGAGTAAACTCGCCGGGTGTTTTTAAACTGGAGATTTTTGATATAAAAGGGGCAAAAGTTCAGGAAATATTCGATAGAAATTTTCGAGTCGGTGATTACCAATTAGAATTCAATTCTGGCTTATTGGCAAGTGGGGTTTACATTTATAGACTTACCAAACCAGATGGAGTAGTGTCAAAAAAGATGACGATTATCAGGTGATAGCCGGTTATTTATTTAACCTCAATTCCTTTGCCCATCCAATGCTTGTTATACTAAATCGGAATTAGATAGACTAGTGAACTAACTGGCTTCAAACTTAATCCGGAAGAAATGCGGTAGGAGTAATCTGGTGGTAAGAGCGTTCGTTAGCTAGATTTAAATCAAAGAAAAAAATCCGGTGAATATCCATTTCTTTCGGCGGTTTTTGGGTTCTGCCGCCTGCCCCGCTATATTGCGGGGTCCGCACAAAAGTACCATTAAAACTGGCCTTGATATTGAATTAACTCATATAAATGGATTTAATCCTTACAGATTCCGGATCAAGCCCGGAATGACTACAAGCTGGAATAATTAGAAAATAAATGACAGAAAAACCCTGGATATACGACCATGATGAACCCCTAGCACGGTATTCTTTAGGTCAGGAAGGTTCAAATCCATTAGTTGGTATTGGAGTAAATCCAAGTACGGCAGTTCCGGGAAATCTCGATCCCACAGTTGCCGGAGTTGCTCGATTTGCAGCAGAAAAAGGATACGATGGTTGGTTGATGTTTAATTTGTATCCGCAGAGGGCGACCAACCCTAATAACATGCATAAACGCTTTCAGAAAAAGATCCATCAAAAGAATATGGATGCGATTGAGCGACTAGTTGGTCAGCAATCACTGGATGTATGGTGTGCATGGGGCACATTGATCGAGAAGAGAGATTTTTTATCGCGTTGTATGCTTGAAATGTTTGAGATATTGGAGGGAGCAAGTTGTAATTACTTCAAGCGTGGAGCTATTTCAAAAGCAGGGCATCCACATCATCCATTGTATTTGAGGAAAACTGCGCCGTTGGAGGTGTTTGATTTACGAGGCTATATCAATCAACTTTGAAAGTAGTATTCTTGAATTATTACCGTTCTTTTGTGCCGACAAAAGAACCAAAAACTCTCGGCTGGTTGGCTTCCGGGCAGTGAATCTTCTGAATTCTACCTAAAACCAATCGGTCGACTTCGCGACCAGGTTTTAGGATTCGAATTCTAGGAAAGATTAACTGCTATTCCTGCACCCAACCAATGCCGACTTCCAAAAGAGGGCCTCAGAATTATTGATGAATTAAGACAAGATGAAGTGAGCGTGTCCAGCGGACAAATAAATTCGTGCCGGTCATTAATCAATAAACTATTGAGATAGAAGATGGACCATCGAAGTTATTTAGCGAACGTAATCGAGGCGCATCAATAATTCGTAGCCTAGATCTTTTGGTACTTTTGCATCATGGCAAAAGTACAGTATGAATAAAAAGGCTAAGTCAACAAATTCCCGTCTTCATCCCATTCGGCAGTCACATCTCTTTTAGATTGATCCACACATTTAGCTAGCCACTCAGGTTCGTATTCGAGTCCGTGCTCTTTCAACACATCTTCAGGAACCCCATTCCAAACATTCGGGCGATTTCCAACATAACCAAGCTCATCCCAACCCATTTGAGTGGTATAATAACCGGTTAAGGTGAAGTTTCGAATCTGATTGAAGAAATCTACACCGGGTTGTGTTTCCTCAGTGGCTTTATCAGGATAAGCTATCTCATCTAATATGATTATTTGGTTTTCATAAGTAGCAAAAATGAAATCAGTCCCATTTTTTGAGCGAGAATATATATCCAACCAGCGTATTCCTCCACGAAAACCATCCTGTTGATTTGGCCATTCTTTTACTGCAAAATCAATAAACTCTGGGACGAAAGCCTCGCTAGCTGCGCCCGCATCAGAAGTTGATGGAAGAATTAAATCGCATAATACAGCGACGGTCTCAAATTCATGATCAGTAAAGAAATTATCTTCAAAGAGTTCTTTATCCCGGTCTTTTTCTTCCGGTGTCCGACCATATGAACTGAAATCGTAAACATCTTGTAATTTCCTTCGATCAGCGCTTTCTGGAGCACAACCATTTATTAAAAGTCCGGTACCAAAAGCACCAAGAAGCATAGTTTTGATAGAATCGCGTCTATTCATAATCAAAGGTTTTGTTTTTTAAGTTCATCAACTACATATTCTGAGGCTCGCATCGAAAGTGCAAGAATAGTCCAGGTCGGGTTTTTGTCGGCTTGGGAAACGAAGGTGCCGGCATCCACCACGAATACATTTTCACAATCATGTAACTGAGACCATTTATTAGTCACTGAAGTTTTTGGATCATCTCCCATTCTTGTAGTTCCGACTTCATGTATAATTTGACCAGGCGCTGTTAATCCAAAACCGCGATCCTCACCAGGCTTGTCTCCCATCATGATTCCCCCTGCTGATGTCAGTACTTCTTCCATCAAATCTTGAGCATGTTTTGCTTGTAGGTACTCGTACTCCGTCCACTTATAATTGAATTTCAAAACAGGAATTCCCCATTGATCTACTTTATCAGGATCAATTTCGCAGTAGTTATCATATTGGGGGACACTTTCCCCACGCATGGATATTCCGATCGTTGACCCATAAAACTTCTTCATATCGTCTCGAAGTTTGTCCCCATATCCGCCAACAGTGCCTCCGATATATTTATTCAAATCAGTGATATTGAATCCGGTACCATAGGAAGGGTGACCAAGTCCTCCCCAAATCTCAAAATGATAACCCCTTGGGAAGTCAAGCTTAGCATCGTTTAGCCACCATGGTGTATAAACATGTAATCCACCAACACCATCTTCATTATAAGTTTTACGATTCAAAAGATCGGGAATGAGCGCCATACGATCGGCGCCGGTTGAATCATGAAGATATCTCCCCACCACTCCACTACTATTCCCTAATCCATTCGGGTGCTGTGTACTTTTAGAATTCAGTAAGATTCTGGCCGTTGAGCAAGCAGATGCTCCCATAACAATCACTTTGCCATTTATTTCTCGCTCCGATCCATCCTCTTTATTGATATAGGAAACTCCAGTGGCTTTGCCTTCTTCATTGGTGATGACTTCACGTGCCATTGCATTCACAAATAAATCTATGCGACCAGTTCCTTTTTGGGCAGGAAAGATGAGGCAGGTTCCGGATGAGAAATCAGCATAGATCTGACATGCTCTAAAGCACTGATTACAGTAAAAACAAACCCCGCGATCATTATTTAAGCGCTTTGTGAGGATTGAAAGTCTAGAAGGAATAACCGGAATTCCGGCTTTTCTCGCTCCTTTGATATAATACAGTTCGTGTAATCTAGGCTTTGGAGGAGGTAGAAAGAATCCATCTGGCTCATTATAAATGCCTTCTTTACTCCCAAAAACCCCAATCATCTTATCAACTCTATCATAGAAAGGTTTGACGTCATCGTATCCGATTGGCCAATTATCGCCTAATCCGTCAATATCATTTCGCTTAAAATCGAGTGGTCCAAACCTAAGGGAAATTCTTCCCCAATGATTGGTTCTCCCCCCAAGCATCCGAGATCGAAACCACCAGAAATCGGTTCCTTCTTCTTTAGTATAGGGTTCACCATCGATGTTCCAACCGCCGTATGCTGCGTCCCAGTCACCGAAATTTCGCAACGGTGTTGAAGCACCTCTTCTTGGTGATTCCCATGCCGGGCGAAGTTGACTTCGATATTGGTCTTGAGCTGGATCAAAAAATGGACCAGCCTCTATGATAGCAACGCTTAATCCATTTTCAGCCAGAATCTTGGCTGACATCCCGCCACCGGCGCCTGATCCAATTATAACCGCATCATACTCTTTTCTCGATTTGATGATTTCCATCGATGTAAACTCCCGAATTAGTGACCCAAATAACGGGTGGAAGTTAACAGATTATTGGCGGGATGAAAGCTATTTGATTATTTCAATTTTTAAACACTGAGCTATTAAGCTAATTTTTACTACTTCTTGTTCTTTTGTACCGACAAAAGAACCAAAAACTCCCGGCGAGGTTGGCTTTCGGGCAGTGAATCTTCTGAATTCTACCTAAAACCAATCGGTCGTCTACGCGACCAGGTTTTAGGATTCGAATTCTTGGATAGATTAACTGCTATTCCTTCATCCACCCAATGCCGAATTGAATAGGGCTCGGTTTTTAACTCCATCTATTAATTAAAATCCGAAAGAAATGCGGTAGGGATGATCAATTGCTAGTAATGATCGTTAGCAAGAAATGAAACCGAAGTACATTAGCGGGTGAATCTACATTTCTTACGGTGACTTTTGGGTACTTTTGGTCAATCAAAAGTACCATAAAATCAAATACCTTACTCTTATTAAGGCTGAAATGTACTTATCCAATAATTTTCAGTTCTATTTGAGCCCCTTCAGGTAAATCTTGTATCTGTTTTGCAATATCTCCTGCTCTAATGATGATCTCATTTAAGGGAGCGGCTTTAATATTGTTTATGGAATACTCACCACTGAGTGGACCAGGAATTACCAAATAGAATTTTCTTCCTGTTTGTAATGGGCCATAGGTATTTGTAGCAGAATCGACCAGGTTTTTCATATACCAGTCATGTAAGAATTCTTGATCTCGGGATAGTTGATCCAACTCTTCTCGACTTCTGGCAATTATCTCACAATTAAGATCTTCCGGTATTAACCTCCAGTAGCAACCTAGACTGTCTTTTATGATCAAGTTTCCAAAATCATTTTCACCAATTACTTCAACGGGATCAATGCCGATCCATCCCCATGAATCTTTGATTATTTCAATCAAATTCATATAAAATTAGTCTTGCTTCACGCCATTTATGAAAACATCCTGAACATTGGTTACATATTCAAAGGGATCGCCATCAAAAAGAACGATATCAGCATCTTTGCCCTCTTGAATAGAACCCACACGATCGTCAATATCTAACAATTCGGCAGCATTGATAGTTAGAGCTTTAAGTGCTTCTTCAAATGGCAATCCATTAGCCATTGCTACTGCAGCCTCAAAGAGTACTACGCGGGTTTTAGGTACATAAGCTTCAAATCCACTTTGGAAAGCGAAAGGTATACCAGAGTTATGGAGCATTCCAGCAGTTTCCATGTTCACGTTCTTAGCATCACCACGAGGACGAAGCATAGTTGGATGAACAAACACTGGAAAACCAGCCTCTTTCAATTCATCCAACATTAAATAAGCCTCTGCAGCGCCATCAATTACCATTGGAAAGTCAAACTCACTTTGTAACCTAATGGCGGTCATTATATCGTTTGTTTTATGTACCGTTACCATGGCTGTAAGCTTTCCTTCTAATAGATCTGCAAGTGCGTCCATCTTGAGATTCATGGTTGGAGGCTCATCACTGTTTCTCTTCTCCAGATAATCCTGAGCTTTGATCAACTCCTGCCGAAGCATAGCAACACCTTTAGCTCGGGTTCCCGGCTTTCTGAAATCACTATCTAAGTTATCACCTAAAGTGAATGCAAGCATTTTAGAAGGATTCAGAACCGCATCATCAATTGTTTTACCGGTTGTCTTCACGATCATGGTTTGTCCACTTATTAAGGCTCCGGGTCCGTGACCGGTATGAATGGTTGTAACACCAAGGTTTCTTAAATGAGAAACAAGTACTTCCTGAGAATTGTAGGCATCAATAGCTCTTAGTTCAGGCTGAATTGCATTCGACGTTTCTAACTGATCTTGATCATGATCTTGATTTAAATAACCTGCTAAACCAACTACGGTATGAGCATCAATGAGCCCAGGAGTAACAACAGCAGCTTCATAGACTTCATAATCTCGAGGGATTATCAATCGACCTTCGGGACCTACCATCTCGATTATCCCATCTTTTATAAGAACAATTCCATTTTCAATGGGACCGCGATCACCGTTCATGGTATAAACCAAATCACCTTTGATTGCGATTTGAGCAAAAGCAGAACTAGTTACAAATAATAGGATGGCTAAGACTATTAAAACTCTCATTAGTGCGCCTCCTCGGTATGATGATTGAAAACTCCGCTTCGGTAAATCTCGAAACCTCCTGTGGCATATTTTAGGTCATCAGGATTATTTCTATCCCAAACTTTATTTCCTTCGATCCATGTTTGCTCAACTTTAGTATATACACTAAATGGTTCGCCAGAAAGGATTACGAAGTCAGCATGTTTGCCTTCTTCCAGGCTGCCAATAATGTGTTCTGCATCTAACATGCGGGCATTATTAATGGTTAAGGCTTCTAAAGCAGCTTGTCTGCTCATACCTTCTCGCATCGCCATTGCAGCAGATCTTAAGAATAGTCGCGAATCAGTAATTCCATCATCTGTGTGATAACCAAACCACGCCCCGGCATCTTCAAGTACTTTACCACTAGTATTGCTGAAGTCCATAGCTTCTAGTTTACCGCCATTTGAATCGAGTGCTATTAAGGAGGCTGGTACTCCAGCAGCAACAATTTCATCGGCTACTTTATATGCTTCACTCACATGTTGTAGCACCACTCTATACCCAAATTCTTCGGATAATCTGATAGCGGTTAAAATATCATCATGTCTGTGAGTGTGATGATGAACGAGTCTTTTACCCTCAAGGACCTCAACTAAAGCCTCCATTCCAATATCTCGAGCGGGCATTTTCGATTCGTCTCCATCTGCTGCCTCCACCTTATCCATATAGTTTTGCGCTTTGATAAATAATTCACGAATCATTGACGCCGACTTTGCACGCGTACCTGAAAAAGGTGGATTTCTAAGCGGGTTGGTACCATTTGCCATTTTTAATCCACCGAAAATGTTGTTCTCTTCATCAACAACGAGCAGCATATCTTCAATCATATTCGCTTTTCGAAGTTTTAGATACACTGTTTGGCCGCTCATTAAATGTCCGGAGCCCGGCATCACATTTATTGATGTTAATCCACCAGCTAAGGCTCTTATAAAAGTAGTACTTCTTGGATCAATGGAATCCATAATTCGCACTTCAGGATGGGTTGTAGCAGAGCGATCACCGCCATCTCCTTCACCAAGATGTGAATGTGGATCAACTAAGCCAGGCATTATTACTTTGCCTGAAACATTAATTCGTTCAGCTCTTCTTGGGATACGGGTATTAGCATCACCAACAGTTACAATTTCCCCTCGATGTACCACGAGCACTCCATTTTCAATTTCATCACCCACAACCGGAATGATATGTGCTCCAGTAAATGCAACTGGGTTTTCCTGGGCGTGTAGATTTGTGGAGGCAAATATGAAGAGTATGCCCCCTATGATCAGACAGGTTAGTTTTTTCATAAATCAGGCTGGTTTATTCCGAGCCTGAAGTTAGTGAAATTTAAATGGGATGAAAGGATGGATTTAATGGGAGGACTGAATTCGAGTAAGTGTTTAGGTTCGTACCGAAATGAACAAAAAACCTCAGTAAACACGATTTTAATCTGAGTCTAGCTGAGGTTTTGGTTAGCAGTTAGAAGATTAGCTTGAAACAACTACGAATTTAAATCGACTGCCCAACAAATTCCTATCTCTCCTCCTGTAAGTACGCGTTTATCAAAATAATCCGGGATACTCGAATGCGCCGTAAAATAGATGCCTAATACAATCAGAGCAGAACCTGAGTAGCCTGGCTTTAACTCATGAATTAATTTTTTCACGTCTGCCTCGATCCCGGGAACAAAGTTCTTATAATTTTCAAAAGATTGGCACTTTAGCTCTACAATTACATTTTGAACACCCGGATTGTGAGCATTAAGTAAGAAATCAGCTGCTTTTCTTTGAGAAGTATATACTGCCTGTTCGCGAAGGATATCAGTAGTATTGTTAATTCCAAGTATATAGTTATAAATCTCAGCCTGAGCCCAACCTTCCCAGCCTCCCTTTTGTGGCCACATTGTTGCAATTTTTGGAATATTCGCTTCGGCCCATGCGATTACTGCTGCAATGAATTCGTTGTAAGACATTGTTGCCATGATTTACTCCTATAGTTGATTTGATTATTAAAACTGAATTATAGATGGTATGTAATCAGCCAGAATAATTAGCCTAACAGAGTATCAGTAGTTGAGTACACTCGTGATGAGCTCGTTTTTCATAAATTTTATATCCCCATATTCGAAAAAATCTACCCAGTAATGAGATTTTAAAAAGCTCAATAAACCCCCGAATGACTATACACAAAAACCGATTAGCCATATTTTTCAAATTATACAAAGCAATTAGTAGCTATGTATTTTGAATTTATTATTCCGCAGAACATTGCTTCAATATAGAGTTAATAAAAGCAAAATCAAGTGGATGCGGAAAAAATATTGAATAAAAGTAATAGTTGAAGTTTTTACCGGGCATTACTCTCGAAGATGGGGCTTAATCGTCCTTTAAAATAACTTAGTTATACATCGCCTCAATCTCAGCTAATTTCTCATCAATCATTTCTCTAGATAGCCATGTACCATTAACCATGACACCCGAGTGATTTCGAATATAGTCTAGATCTTCCAATGGATTTCCATCCAAAAGGATAAGGTCAGCACGCATACCTTCTTCAATGGTTCCAAATATATCTTTATTAGAGAAATAATCACCCACTGCCTTAGTACCAGAATGGAGAATTTCATAGTTGGTCATGCCGGCGTCTTTCATAAAAGGTAGTTCACGATGTATAGAGAAGCCCGGAACGCTAAATAACTGCGGAGCATCTGTTCCCATAAGAATTTTAACACCTGCTTTATTCATTTCACCTAGAAGGCGTTGACGGAGATCTGCGTGCTTATTTGCGTCATTAAGATTCAGGCCGGGATTATCGAATACGTTTTTCTGAACGAAGTTATTGTAGTTAAATCGTACCGCCTTTGGAATGTATTTTAATTCATCATATGCCATCATTGCTTCATAATCACCAGCTCCAATTATGGTTTCCCAAAGCGCTTGAGTGGGAACGACCCAAACACCGGCATCTTTAGTTTTCTGTATGATTTCGGCCATTTTGTTGTCTAAATCGGCTCCTTCATAAGCTTGTAAGAAAGCAACATATCCATCAATATGTTCCATTGTTTCCTGACCTGCTTCAATAGCTCTTTCAATCCCAACTTCATCAGGAATATGGCCTCCAAACCTGATTCCTAGCTCATTTGCAGCATCAGCCATTGCATTATATTCATCCAAAGTTAATCCAGGGTGAATTTTTAATAAATCCCAGCCCTCTTCAACTTGCTGTTTTACTTTGTCAATTGCTTGTGCAGGTGAATCAACAGAATAACCATTAAAACTAGGGCCGGCGAGGTATAGATTTGGGCCTATATATTCACCAGAAGCTACTTTGTCTTTTAGTTCAAGTTGATGATTATAACCAAGCATTCCTCTTACAGTTGTAATACCGGCTGATACATAGAGATATAAAGTGCTTTTTACATATTCCTCATCAAAATAGGATGGCGCATTTGCCGGTGGATGCGTTGGAGGAACATGGCCGTGCATTTCGGCTAATCCTGGAATTAAGTATTTGCCAGATCCATCTATAACTTGAGTATTTGAGCTGAATTTAATTTTTGCGTCATCAATGATCATGGAAATCCGCCCATTCTCAATTAGCACAGTTTTGTTTTCTAGGATAACACCTTCTTCAGTCATTGGAATTACATTCACATTAGTGAAGGCATGTGTGAGCTGATCACCATTAAACTCATATTCAATTTGGTTTAAGACCCAGGATTCACCTGATTGCCACGAAAAGAAAACAATAATTGTAAGTAGAGGAATGGATAGAAGAAGTTGAGCTCGCTTCATAAAAATGACTTAATTCAATTCCAAAGAATGGAATCCGAAGCGTTCATTCAAGTACAGCTATTACTATTGATGTTTTTTTACTGATTATCTCTATCTCTCGTTCCCAGTCTCTTTGGGTGATTATCAGCTTCCTGAAGTTCATCAAAAGCCTTTTGAAAATTACTCATTAGCTCCATATAGCCTTTAGAGTCAAGCATGCGTTGTTCGAGTTTTCTTGATTTTAAGGTCTCATTTCTGGAATACTTGACAAATCTATAGAATTGAAATTCTACTAAATCACCTTCATCGTCCTCCAGGTAAATCTTGCCAAATTCATCAACGCTTCTAAAAGTGAAGACATACTGACCCTGGCCTGAGTTTCCATCTGTATATTTGTGATAAGTCCCCCAATCAAATTTTTGGCCAGTTAAAGCTTGAGCAATATTCCAGCAATTAATGCGATCGCCATCTTTCCAGTGTAAAATTTCAGGATACCACGTGTGTGGTGGTTTACCCTTTTTCTTATTTGTGAATAGTCCCATCGTTCTCTATTTAATGCCCTTGAAAAGTAATGGAACTGCCTTACTAAATGAAATCGGATTGGTTACAGTTGTTTGGTCAAAAACTGGGAGCATTAAAGTAGCCCTATAGAAGAAGAATAAACTGATTGCCATGATTGTATGAGCTACATCCAAATGATTAAACCAGATACTTGGCGCTATTTCACTGGTGTAGAAAAAGGCGGCAAATGTTGCGAATAGTGTTGACAAACAAATCATTCTACTTCCCGGGTTCTGGGTTTGCATGAATATGTAGAAATGGATGGGAAGTACAATTAATCCTAGTCCATAAGCCGAATGAACCTGAATAAAGAAGAAGTTAAGTGTTCCAAAAGTTAAAACAGCAAAAACGATCAATTCTATCACATTGGCAATTTCTAAAAAACGAGCAAAACGACGTTTGAGTAATGGAAAAGCATACATTATTGTTGCGCGCTCTATAGATGAAACAGCAAGCATACTAATTAGCCAACCTGGTAATTTCCATACCAACCCAACTTGAGCTTGAAAAGCATGACCAAGTAAACCACCAAGAAATGTAGCCAGAGCCATGATTGAGAAATACCAGCGCATATACTGATGAACCTTCCCGGGCAGATTTTTCTTTTTTAACTTAAAAAAGGCATACAGACAAACGACGGTAATTAAGAAATCGGTAAGTGTAACTACCGGCTCCATAATTGTAATTCCAAAAAGCTCTATTGAGGGTTGGCCGCTTGGTGATAGCATATCAGCATTATTCAGTATAAAACACAAATTAAATAACAAAGATGAGGAATTGATAAAGAGAACTTTACCTTATCTGCAACCTTTTACCGAGACGAATTGAAGTACCGAAAATTACCGTAGTTTGTTTCTGATTCATTAGAAGAATATACAGTCTTAGAGTTTCGTGTACTCAAATTAAGTAGATGAGCTGAGTATGTTATTAATTCTGTTTCAGGATTAATGGTATTTACTTGGTAAAGCAAAATGCCTTGCCGACCCCAAAACCCACTGATATCAATATTCTCAAAGTCGCTCCTATAAAATAAATTAGTTTCGCTAGTACTGTAGTCGAAGGCCTGAATGGTTTCGTTTCTTTCATAGAAGCCAATCGAGTTATTATAGTCGCTGTTTAGCCAGATTTGATCTCGAAAAATAAATTCAATTTCTAGCGTGTAGATATTAATTTTAAACAGAGAATTGGAGCCACCTCTCCTACTCCGAAAATATATTTCCTGACTATCTCTCGACCAGTAAACAGGGGTATCTGATACTGTATTAAAATCAAGAACAGATACCGATTCCGTTTCGGTATCATATATGTTTATATCGTTTACTCCGAGTTGGCTAAACGAAGTATCACCAAATGCAATAAACCTTCCATCGGGGCTCCAAGTAGGGCTAGTACCTGTTAAAGCTGCAGTAACTGAATCTGAAGGACTGAGTGGATTAACAACTTTCTTGCCAATAATTGGATCTAATACATCATCTTTGATGTCGTATAAGTATAAATCTGAATCTATTGGGTTAAAATTCCCTTGATATAAAGCTTCAACGACTAGTTGCCTTCCATTTGGATTGATATCAAAAGTAAGATCCAAAGCCCCACTAATAGTTAACAAGGTTTCAGTCTTATCATCTTCAACATCATATCTAAAGATTTGATTATTGCTGGCATAATAAACGAATTCCCCCTTTGTAGATCTTCCATCAGAACCACCATCGAGAATATCACATGATGCCAAAGTGAAGCAACTTATTAAGACTAATAGTACTGGTCGCATTCGATTCATTTTTGAGAAAACAACTATCTATCCAATTTATTTTACTTCAATCAGAATTAATATATCTGAAATTGCTAAAGTTAGTATTACTTGGAACTGAAGTGTAAATGATTTCAATCTCACCACTATATAAATCAATGGCTTGTGCGCTATAAGTAATCAACCCGGTTTGAGAATCAGTGGAGTTTATATTTAGTAGTAACTGGTATTCACTGCCCCAAAAGCCACTGATTTCTATTTCTGAATTATCAGGTGCATTTAATTCGAATATATCAAGAATACTATCATCAGTACTGCTTCTTGAAGCCACATTTTCGTTTTCGATCACATAATAAGTTTGCTCAGAAGGATCAGGATGAACCCAGGCATTTTCTGTGATCGTAATTCGCTCAACATTTTCGCCAATAAGGTTTGATCGAAAAAGACCCTCATCCTCATTTCGCCTTGTAATCCGATGGTAGAATATTGAATTACTATCCATTGACCATTGGTGTGGATATTTATTCTTTGATGTATAATCTACGATATCGATCGTATTTGTTGTCATATCATAGAGATAGATATCAAGGAAACTATACTCATCAAAGCTTTCGTGAGAATAGGCGATATACCTTTCATCTGGACTCCATATTGGATTTAAACCCTGAACTTTAACATTAGGGGGGAAATAGGGGGCTATGTTAGTAGACAGCCTGCCAATTAATCTATCTAATGCATTGTTTTGGATATCATAAATGTAAATCTCAGATTCAGGATCACCACTATTGACCTCAACTACTAATTGCTCGCCATTAGGATTTATATCGAAAGTGATTCTGGTGGCATCTAAGAATAATAGAAGTGATTCAACTTGATCTGTTTCAGTCGAATAGCGGAAGATTTCATTAGAAGACTGGAAGTAGGCAAATTCACCTACTGTGATTCTTGTAATATTATCACTTTCCAGAATGGTGCATGATTGAAAAAGCAAAGCAGAAAGTAGAATAAAATAAATGGCTTTATTCATCTCTTGAATGATTAGTTCGAAGAAATAAATGCAAAAAATTAAATTATTTCACCCTAAAGTTACCACAGTACAGCCGGCGCCACCAAAATCTTCATTTGCCAATTCATAACTGATGACTTCAGATCGGTCACCCAGATATTTGTGGATTTGTTCCTTCAGTATTCCGGTTCCTTTTCCATGAATTATTTCCACCTGTTTTAATCCTCTGAAAACTGCCTTGTCTATATATTGAGTAACCTCATCAATAGCCTCTTCTGCTCTTTTCCCCCGTAAATCAAGTCTTTGTGAAACAGAGTCTTTTAACGATGAATCGGACGATATAACAGATGAGCGAATTGCTTTCGATTTCTTAACTGCTGGTCGTTCAACTTTAAGTAGGTTTTTATACTTAGTTTTGAGGCGTAAACCATCTGTCTGAACCGTAACATTTTTACCACGAATTTCAACCAGCTCTCCTGTTGTATTACCATCTAAAAATCGAACAAAATCACCGATTTGAGGTGGTTTTGTACTTGTTTTGAACAAAGCCTCACGCTGCTCTTTTACTTCTTCCAGGCTAGATTCTATGCTGGCCCTCTCTTGTTCAATACCTTCTCGAATTTGTTTAATCTGTTTCTTGCCAGTTTTCCTTTCCTCAACAATTTGTTCAACTGCTTTTTCAACTCTTTGATTGGCTTTATCCATGATGGATTTAGCCTCTTTTAAAGCCTTTTCGCGAATTTTATCACGTTCTCTATTTAGTGATTCAAGCTTTTGTTTGTAGCGATTTTCATTTACCTGAGCCTTTTTTAATATCTCCTGATTTTTTGCTCTTAGTTCTTCGGCTGATTGCGCTTTGGCTTCTAATTCGGCGATCAAACCTTCCATCTTATTCTTTGCATCACCCATCAATTCCCGAGAACGAGAGAGCAATCTTTTGTCAAGACTCATTCGTTCTGCTATTTCAAAAGCGTAAGAACTTCCGGGAATACCTTTCTTAAAACGATAAGTTGGCGATAGTGAACTTTGGTCAAATTCCATAGATCCATTCACAGCATTTGCATGCTCATGTGCAAAGACTTTCAAGGCACCATGATGTGTAGTTACCAAAATTTTGCAGTCATATTTTAGCAGATATTCAATAAATGACTGAAATAGTGCGGACCCTTCGTCGGGATCAGTTCCGGCGGCGGCTTCATCAATTAAAATGAGACAGTTTTCTCTCAATCGATCCTGAGTTTCTCTCATCCATAAAAGACGGGATGAAAATGTACTTAAATCATTTTCAATAGATTGATCATCACCTAAATCAACAAAAACACCATTAAATACCGGCAATTCGGAAGTAGGATCAACAGGGATTGCATAACCGGATTGATTCATCAAGGCACAAATTCCGACTGTTTTCATTGCAACTGATTTACCACCTGCATTTGGGCCGGTAATCATCAAACAATGTTCCTTTTCAGTCATTTCAAGATTTAACGGAATAACTTCTAACCGTTCTTCTTTCTTTAGGGAAAGATTTTTGAGTCTTAAGTTTGGATTGTAAGCTTCTCGAAGTTTTGTAAACCCAGTATTTGAAATGGTTGGAATTTCACCTTCTAATTGGATTGATACTTTCGCTTTAGCGGCAATAACATCAAGTTCAGCAAGGGTTTCAATATTCAGCAGAATGTATTCTCTATTATCACGGATATGATTGGTAAGCTCAATTAATATTCGCTCAATTTCTTGTTGTTCTTCTGCTTCGTACTGTCGTATTTCATTATTAAGATGTAGTGCTTCAACAGGTTCCAAATAGACCGTTTGACCCGTTGAAGAGACATCATGAATAAACCCCTGAATTTGCCGTTTGTATTCAGCCTGAATAGGAATTACCATTCTACCATTTCTGATAGTTGCTCCCTCATCGCTTGCCATGCCGTCTTTAACAGCATTTCGCATCATCTTATTAATGGTTGAACGGAGCTCATTTCGTTTTGAATTCAGTCTCTTTCGAATGCTCTTTAACTCCGGGCTTGCATCATCTCGCAGATCACCATTTTCAGTTACTTTACTCTTGATATAATTCTCTGACTCTTTCAGGGGGATTAGTTTTTCTGATATTTCAGAAAGAGTTGGAGTTCTCTCTTCTTTTCCTTTTATAAATTTCTTTGTAGTTCTGGCTGTAAAACAAATCTTCAAAATATCTCTGAATGCATATAAAGGAATGATGCTTCCATATGCTTTGGCGGTATCCATATGTGATCGAATATCTGGAAGCTCTGAAATAGGGAAAATATCCGGATCTTGAAGTATGGCTATCATTTCACTGGTTTGAGCCAGTAAGATGAGTACCCGATCCTTTCTATTTGTTGGTTTTAGCACAGCAATTAATTCTGCAGACCGATCTGATTGAGTGGCAGCAAGCGTTGCCTCTCTGACTTGTTCGAAACCAAGTTTCTCTAAAACATTATCGGGGTAAAACTCCATCAAAAAATAGTTGTACTTTGCAGAATTGAGATTGCAAAGATAAACCTAATTCTAGGCCTATGAAATTCCCCATTTTTCAAGTTGATGCTTTTACAGATTCTATTTTTGGTGGAAACCCTGCGGCTGTAGTTCCACTTAATGCCTGGTTATCCCAAGAAACGATGCAGCGAATCGCCATGGAAAACAATCTTTCCGAAACAGCATTCTATGTAGAAGAGCATGAAGCATTCGGATTACGATGGTTTACACCCGAAGTTGAAGTTGATCTTTGTGGGCATGCAACTTTAGCAACGGCTCATGTACTTTTTGAAGAGTTAGGTTTTGCGGGTAGTGAATTAAAGTTTAATACAAAAAGTGGAAGATTAACGGTTCGAAAGGAAGAAGATTGGTATACAATGAATTTTCCGACAGAAGACATACCAAAAGTTGAAGCACCTCCAATTTTATTCCAGGCATTAGGAATTCCTAGAACACCGGAAGTCTATAAATCAGATGATTATATGGTAGTAATGGAGAGTGAAGAACAAATTGAAAACCTCGCGCCAGACTTCAAGTTTCTAAAAGAAGTAGATGCTCGCGGTATAATTGTTACTGCACCTGGAGATAATGTTGATTTTGTATCGCGCTTTTTTGCGCCTCAAGTTGGTATTGATGAAGATCCTGTAACCGGTTCAGCACATACAAAATCGACACCATATTGGGCAAAAAGATTAGGTAAAAATGAGTTGTCAGCTTTACAAATCTCAAAAAGAGTTGGAACATTATCTTTGGTGTATCTTGGAGATAGAGTTGAAATGAAAGGAAACGCGGTGACCTTCTTAAGAGGAGAAATTGAAATCTAATATGATGTCATCCCGGACTTGATCCGGGATCTGTGTAAGATTGGGATGCTAGAACCAATTCTATTAATAATAATTGGAGTACTTGGAGGACTCATCGCTGGCTCAATGGGCGTTGGCGGAGGAATAATATTCACGCCGGTCCTTTTTTTCTTATTTGAAGAAGCCGGGGTAGAGGATTCGGTACAATGGTCGGTGGCAAGTGGTTTACTCTGCACTTTTACAGCTGCTGTAGCTAGTACAATTCGTCAAAGACTGCATAATAATATTTATTTAAGGGAAGGGATATTACTTGGGATTTTTGGTGCAGTTGGAATTAGTATTGGTAAATGGATATTAACATCCGGGTATTATCAAAGAGAACAGTTTGTGGTATTTTTCAGCTTGATTCTGTTTTATGCCGCTATAATGATGTTTAAAAGAGGGCAAGATGTTACAGATGAAAGCAAACGGTTTTTTCGAGAGTTTGAGATCAAGGCAGCGTTTATAACAGGCGGAATCGGAGGTACAATAGCGTCACTAGCCGGTGTAGGTGGTGGCGGGATAATGGTTCCTATTATGAACTTGATTTTCAAACAGCCATTTAAAAAATCAGTTAGTATTTCTCATCTTGGGATGAGTATTCTTCTTTTTGTTGGATTGATTCAATTATCCACTATAGAAGTAAATACGACTGGAATAAGTCCGTATCATCTTGGTTATGTCGACATTGGAGCTGCATTTCCTTTAGCTCTTGGCGGATTATTCGGAGCTAATTTTGGAACGATCATCAATCATAAAGTGAACAGAAAATACTTGCAGTGGGGGTTTGCATCTCTTGCAACAGTTATGGCGATACGGCTTCTTTGGGGAGTTTTTGGATAGATCTAATATTGAATCCAATCAAAACAAGAAAAGGAATTAAGGCAAATAGTAGAGGCCCATTTATGGTAATGATTATTAAAATGATGTAGAAAGCACCAATAAGATTGACAATAAGACTTAGTATGTACAAGCTAGCTTTGTCATTATTGATCGATACAAGATTCACCAATCCAATTACTAGAATAAATAGACCCGCCCCTACGGTCATCAAATCATCCATATCGTATGGAGTTGAATCAAATAGCGTCATAATAGATTGATTCAGACCCATTATTACGATAAAAAACACCATTACATATTGCGTGATTAAAAACCTTTTAAGCATACCATCAATTTTGAGTGATTTCTTGACGCCTTATTGCTAATCTCTTTTCAATTACCAATAAAATTGGAGAACTGATTCCGACTACAATTAATGTAGCTGCATGTGCGATTGTTGCATATGCAAGTCCGGTTACTTCAGGAACTGCATATAATAATAGAAGAGCTAGCTTTATAAAGATGTGGTAACTACCTATACCGCCCGGTGTTGGAATTGAAATGCCAACTGCAGAAACCATGGTCAAAACGATGGCATCTGTATACGTAAGTCCAAATACATTCGTCATATCAAACATGAAGAATGGGATGTAAGTCATTGTGATATAACATCCCCAAATCAAAGCTGTGTATAAGATAAATAGCACCCAGTTATCAAGTTGCCGGATAGCCAGAACACCTTTACCAAAGTTCCTAAAGGAGATGCTTAATTTTGTGAAAAATTGACCCAATTTACTTTCAGCTGCACTAAGCTTATTAAGCACATAAAAAACTAAGATGCCGGCAATAGTTAATGCGCCACCATAAAGTGCGACTGCTTTAAGTAACCCTTTATATATCTCTGGATCGGTTACATCCACACCAAACAGGTTTGATAAAACTTCGGGATCTGAAATAAGGAAAATCCCCACTAGAACCATGATTAAAAGCATGCTCAGAACATCTACAATACGCTCTAATACAACGGTTCCAATTAACTTTGAGTTACTTTCACCAATTTGCCTTGCTACATAAACCGGACGAGTAACTTCACCTAACCTTGGAAACGCAATATTTGTAAGGTAACCAAACATAACGCCTGTAAAGAGTGTAGATCGGTTTGGTAGATTTTCTTTGTCTTCAAATAGCATCCTCCAACGAATGGCCCTGATGTAATGCGAAAATAGAGTTATGGCGGCAAATGGTATAAACCAGCCCCAAGTTGCACCTTTTGATGCCTCAACTATTTCAGAAAACTCGACATCTTTGAATGCAAACCACAAAAATCCACCCGCAAATAATAAACTGAGTCCAACTTTGAGATACTTATTCATAGGCTAATATCGCATATCAACGATTTCGGCATCTTCCGGGTAGGTTAATTCAAAAACAGAAGGTTCATCTTCAATAAACAATCCATTTCCAAAAGATGTAATAATGATATTGTCGGCAATATCATATGCGGTAATTTTGATCGGCAGTAGATTCTGATCAACTTCTATTTCGACGACAAGAAATGCCGCAAAATCATCATCTGTTTCTAAAGTAATTAGCGTATTTCCGTTTTCTAATACTGATTCTGATGAGGTGTAAGTTTCATCAATACCGCTAAGCATTCTGGATGGAGCGAAATCATCTTCATCAGCCTCATAATCACTGATTATTACTCTATTTCGATTTGAATCATACACCTGAGATAAAACTCCATCAACTACGATGGTTTGTTGATCGCTTGTAAGTTTATAACCAACTGCATTGATCCAAATTTCACCACTGGACGAAGTACTTTCCTGAGTGTAAGAATCCAGGTACGTATGATCAAATTGAGCCTGGAATATATTCCCATCATCAAACTTAGAACGGAGCTGCTCAAAAGTAGTTTGAGAAAACAAAGAGGTTGAAAACATCAACCCGAAAAATAATACTTGAACGGCCTTAATCCCGATTTTTGATTCCATCCAAAATCTCTTGTAATTCGTCCTCGTCCTGAACGAGAACATCGCGGGCTGTACTGCCCTGATATGGTCCAACAATCCCTGCATTAAATAACTGATCGATAATTCTTCCGGCGCGGTTATAGCCAATTTTTAACTTTCGTTGTAAGAGAGAAACCGATCCTTGTTGATGCAATATTACAACTTTGGCAGCACTCTCGAACATGTCGTCTATATCTTCTAACGGATCAGGTATGCCGGCATTGTCTTCAACAATTACAGGTAAATAAAATGGTTGCTGATAACCGGCTTGCTCACCAATAAATGCATTAATTCGTTCAACTTCTTCTGTAGATACAAAAGCATTTTGAATACGAACCATGCTTGCCCCATTGTGATATAACATATCACCCATTCCAACTAATTGATCTGCACCACCTTGATCGAGTATAGTTCTGGAATCAACTTTTGAGGCAACCTGATAAGCAATTCGTGCCGGGAAGTTAGCTTTGATGGTTCCGGTAATTACATTTACAGAAGGGCGCTGAGTAGCTACAACCATATGAATACCTACAGCACGAGCAAGCTGTGCAATTCGTGCAATCGGTTCTTCGATTTGTTTGCCTGCAGTCATCATTAGGTCGGCAAGCTCATCGATTATAACAACGATATAAGGCAGATGTCGATGACCTAATTCTTCTTCGAGCTCACCATCTTTGAATTTCTTATTGTAAGCTTTGATGTCACGAACCAATGCCATTTTCAAAAGATCGTAGCGGAGATCCATTTCTTTACATACACTATTTAGCGTATCCAGCGCTTTTGATGTATCTGTAATAATCGGCTCGTCAGCGTTTGGCAGCATCGCAAGAAAATGGTTCTGAATATTGCGATATAGAGAAAGTTCAATCTTCTTTGGATCCACCATCACGAACTTCAGATTATCTGGATGGCATTTATAAAGCAGGCAAGTGATGATGGTATTTATCCCAACAGATTTACCGGAACCGGTTGCCCCGGCGACTAACAAGTGAGGCATTTTTGTTAAATCCATCATGAATACTTCATTTTCGATGGTTTTTCCAAAAGCCACAGGTAACGTCATATCGGTTTCAACGAATTTCTTCGTATTAATAACCTGTTTAATGTAGACTGTTTCTCGAGTACTATTTGGCACCTCGATTCCAACAGCAGATTTGCCGGGAATTGGGGTTAGCATCCGAAGCCCTTTGGATGCTGTGGCCATTTTTAAGTCGTTAGAATAGCTTTCAATCTTGCTAATCTTTACATCTGGTGCAGGTTCCAATTCGTACAGCGTAACTGTCGGACCAACAATCGCATTAATTCCAACGATCTCGATTTTATGGCGAGAAAGCTTATCAAGGATAATGCGTTTGTTCTCCTTGATTTCATTTAAATCAACCTTATTTCCTTCATTCGGCGGCTTATTCAACAGATCAATGGTAGGGAATTTGTACTTGATTACTGGGACTTCTTTGGCTTGTTCTTTATTCAGCTTATCAAGTTGTTTTTCTCCCGCCTGTTCTTCTTCAGCACCTTTGAATATCGCTACTTCCAGATCATCTTCTTTTTTCTCTTCTTCAGACTTTTCTATGCTTGCTCGTGGCCTTGTATCTAAAGTTTGTACTTCAGCCTTTTCTTCTTCAATTCTCTTGCGATCTTCTTCTTCTGATTTTTCGACAATCTCATCAATAGTTTGATGTTGGGTAGAAGCTTCTTCTTTGGCTAATTTGGATTTTGTAGCCTCTTTTTCAGCCTTCTTTTGAGCACGCTCTTCTTCTTTATTAGCTTTTTCAGCGAGTTTCTCCTCCTTTCGAAGCTGGATTTCAGCCTTTCTTTCTGTAATTCTTTCCTCTCTTTCAGCGGCCTTTAAAGCTTTTCTTTCTTCGCGCTCAATTCTGGAAGCTTCCATACTCTCGCGAAGAGAATCCATCCAAATTTTAATATTATCGATCGTTTTTTGAAGATCACGCTCCCATAGCAAAAGTAGAGTTACCAAAATCAGAACGACTAAAATAAAGATCGAACCAACACCCGTTATGTTGTGGAGTATGTTAGATATTGCAATTCCTGCAGCACCCGACCAAATTGGATCTTCAGGACTTCCGATATTTGTAGTCATCCAACCAAGTAATGTTGAAAGCAGAACCATTCCCCAAATTGACAGTACATTCAACCAGGCATTTTCTCCAAAAGGGCGTCTACGAAATACATGCCAGCCATTATATCCAACTAATAGAGCGAAAATCAGACTGGTATAACCAAAAAGTGAGTACACCACAAAATGAGAAATATAGGCGCCTACTGGTCCCAGCCAATTCTGCACTAATCTTGAGGAGGTATCGGGATTAAATAAATCAGAAAACCCCAAACTACGTGCATATTGATAATCTTCTGCTGTGTAAGACAGAATACTTAAACCAAGCAGAATCGAAATTGCGATTGTTATTACTCCGATAATCTCCATTTTCCGGCCTGAGTCAACGGGTCCGGGGGACTTTGCAGTATTTAATTTCTTTTTAGCCATTTAAATCTGTGATGAGTCCATCTCGCATTCCAGGAAGTACCTCAAATTTATTAACCTGACAGCAAAATGGAATATCATTTTCAGGAACGAGTTTACTCAGCCTGTGTGCGTGATCACTTCCACCTATTGTCTCTTCAAGCTGATCTTTAAATTTTTCGTATAAACCGAAAGATACTTTTGCACCATCTTTCGTTTTTTGTGGAAGATTACCATCAAATAATTGATATAAAAGTGACCCCGCAAATAAGGTATCTTCAAGAGCCAGGCGACCTCTCCAGCCTGAACAAATAAGAACCACTTCGTCATCATGGTGTTTCAAAGCTTCTAAAATGCTTTGCTGATTCAAAAAAGCGCCGATATAAATACGATTAGCCAAATGTGCTTTTTTAATGGCTTTTGTTCCGTTTGTAGTATTGAAAATGAGGGTTTTATTTTCAATAGTTTCCGGTGTGTATTCTAATGGAGAATTCCCTAAATGGTACCCTTCAATTTTAACACCGTTTTTTTCGCCGCACAATAAGTAGTCATTATTATCCATGGTGTGAGCAATTTTAACTGCATCACTCATGTCTTCAACTGGAATTACTTTCTTAGCACCATTGCTGATTGCAGTAACTATAGATGAACTTGCCCTCAGAATATCAATAATAACCGCACTTTTTCCCCGCAAGTCTTCTTCTTGAAAAGCCTGTACAGAAAAAAATACGTCGATGTAATTTGAATCTGGCATGTACAATTATTTCTTGATAAACGGAGGTTTTGTGATGGTTGCAGGTGCGGTCTTTTTTCGAATGTTGATGTGAATTTCATTTCCATCGCCGGCAAAATCAGTTTTTACAAAACCCATCCCAATTCCCTTACCTAAAGTGATAGACATTGTTCCACTTGTTACAAAACCAATTTCGTTACCTTCTGCATCAGAAATTTGGTAGCCGTTTCTTGGAATTGAACGCTCATCTTGCATAATAAAACCAACCATTCGCCTAGAAAGACCGGCTTCTTTTTTTGCCAGTAATACATCTTTTGCTACAAAGTCCTCTTTGTCGAATTTTGTGATCCAGCCAAGCCTTGATTCCAGAGGATGTGTGTTTTGTGTAATGTCATTTCCGTAAAGAGCAAATCCCATCTCAAGGCGAAGCGTGTCTCGCGCCCCAAGTCCGCATGGCTCAATGCCAAATTCCTCTCCAGCTTCAAAGATTGCATTCCAAACTGAATCAACGTTTACATTGGCATGTTCAAAATATAGTTCAAAACCTGCTTCTCCCGTATAACCTGTTGCCGAAATGATCATTGGTACTCCGGCAAGTGTACCTTTTTTGAAAGAATAGAACCCAATCTCATCAAGGTTTACATCCGTAAGTTTCTGAAGTGCCGCTTTCGACTTTGGCCCCTGAACTGCAAGTAGAGCGTAATCATCAGATCGATCTACTAAATCAGCTCCCATTGTATTTTGAGAAGAAACCCATTCAAAATCTTTATCAACATTTGCACCATTTACCACCAGCAGATATTCGTTTTCTGCAAGCATGTAAATGATCATATCATCGACAATTCCGCCATCTTCATAGCACATACATGAATATTGTGCTTTTCCGGGGAATAATTTTGATGTGTCGTTAACGCTTACTTTTTGGATTAAGTCAAGAGCTTGATCACCAGATATGAAAAACTCTCCCATATGAGAAACATCAAAAACACCTACTGCTTCGCGGACAGCGGCGTGTTCAATTTTAATCCCTTTGTACTGAACCGGCATTTCGAAACCGGCAAACTCTACAATTTTGCCACCTTCTTGGTTGTGGATGGCAAAGAACGGCGTTCTTTTAAGCATGTACCTTATTAAAAAATGTGATGATAGTGCATTTCGAAGTTACTGAATTTTAGAATAAGGAAAGAATTAATCGTCCCTAACTTAGGTTTCTAATCCAAACGAGATTTTTATGAAATACTATTCCGAAAAAGAGATTAAAGAAATGCCTTCAAGGGCAAGAGCACACTTCATGAATTGTGTTACCGGATTTAAATCCTCGAATTTGATTGGTACCATATCCGGCGATGGAATTACAAACCTTGCCATATTCAGTTCAGTAACTCATTTAGGAAGCAATCCGCCACTGCTTGGTTTTGTACTTCGACCTCATACAGTAATGAGAAATACCTTCGAAAACCTGAAAGAAACAGGTTTTTTCACGGTTAATCATGTGAATGCAGATATGATAAAGCCGGCACATCAAACATCGGCAAAGTATCCAGGAGGTGTTTCTGAGTTTGGAGAAACCGGATTAACAGAAGAATACAAAGATGGTTTTCAGGCTCCATATGTTCAAGAAAGCAGAATTCAAATCGGCTGCCGATTTGTAAATGAATACTTCCTTGAGGAAAACGAGTGCAGATTCGTGGTAGGCGCTATGGAACAGATTTATCTTTCGGATGATATTATCAGTGAAGACGGATTCATCAATCTGGAAAGAGCGGGTACCATTTCAGCAACTGGACTGGATGGTTATGCACTTCCAAAAATTCTCGATCGATTTAGTTACGCACAGCCTGACAAGGAAATAAAATCCATTCTTTAGGCGTCCAGAATTCAGTTTTCAGGTAGATTTAAATATATAAGATGACTTTCATAGTGAAATTCATCCGTATTAAATTGGGTGTAAATTCTAAATCTATCTCTAAATCCCCCAAACTCTGGATCGCAACTCTGGTACTGCTGGTCCCACGTATATTGAAATACTAGTTCTTCATTTGGAGGGATTGTTAGAATGCGAGGAGTATGAGTGCCAAACCGGGTGTTTCTTGGAGGGTCAAAGTATTCGCAACTATATCTATAGCTTTGATCATTAGCATAGGCATCAAAAAAGAAAATCTCATCGGATTTTAGCCAAAGCTCTCGTACTTCGTTAGTTGGATTACGAATAATATAATCGGCGATAATTTCTTCTCCGAGATCATACCGATCTTTATTAAAAGAGTATTCTAGGATCAGGTCTCTCCATGGCACCTGATTGTCATATACATGCCGATAAATTTCATTTAGTTTATCAACAATAAGTTCGAGTTTAATGATGTCGTTACTTTCAATCTCATCAAAAATAAACGCACATTCGTCAGTTTCGAAAAGGGTTGTTTTTTCAGATTCAGTAATAATGATATCGTAAAATGCACCTTCACCGCAGTTTCCAAAAAACTCACGATCCATATTCTCATAACCAAACAACAGCTTTTTGAGATCTCTAAATTGTTTATTGGTTAATTGCTGTTGTAATTCAGGGTTAATTGAGGTGATTTCAGCAAACCCGGTTTCACTGATGAGTAGCGTATCTCGGTATATATAAGGTAATCCATAAACCGTAATCTGAAACTCAATAGCGATATCCTGAGCATCCAGATCATCTTCAAAGACATTACAGTTTGAGATAATTAGCCAGCAACCAAATAAAAAAAGTAACCCTCGAAACATAACTGCTTAATCGTTTATGGAATTGATTTTCTCGATATCAAAATCCCCTTTTTCAAAAGTCATTTCTTCTATGGAAATTGCCGTTGAAATCCATAAGAAACCCTGAACCTCAGCAATATACTTCAATGGGAGTGCACCATCAGTTGCTTCTAAATATATACCCCAGTCACCGAATTTATGGTTTTCGAAAACAGTATGATCCACACTAATTTCACTATTGTACCAATAAATAGTTTTTGACCCGTCGGAAATTATGGTGACTTTCTTAAGCTCCTTTCCTAAAATCATATCAGTAGAATTTTCATGTTTTACCGTGATAGATTCCTCTGAGCCTTCAGCGGCATTCATTTTTAAAATGCTCCCATCTTGTGGATTCTGATAGTAATAGGTGTTTGTGTCGCTATTATATAATTGGGTTAATTCACCTTTAGCATTGTATGATTTGTAGTTCAACCCATCAATGTAATAATGCTGTTCTGATCCAAAAAAGGGAGTGAAATTTGCGGTTAAATCAGCCCCATTGTTTGGATTTTCAAATGTGTATTCATACACAATCTTACCAGAAAAAGAATTGGATTGAGCACTTGAAAAACTAGGTGCAATCAAGAGCAATAGTAAGAAGATGGGTGATTTGTATTTCATGTAAATTGTTTGTTTCTAGAATTCAATAGTTCAATGATTAATTGCCCGACCTGTTTCAAATGAGAATCGGGTCACTTTAGGAATCCAATCTGTTATAGCTTTAGAAGAATGAAAATTATCTCCTTCATTAACGATTGATTTAATCTTTGAATAAAACGCAGTGTTATTTTTTGATCCTGAAAGCGGGTTTTCCAAATAACTTTTTAGAGCATCCTGGAAAGATTTTTTTTCTTCTTTTGCCTGATCATATAGATGTGGGAATAAATGAACACTTTCTTTCTGATTTCCAATAAGGATTGCCAGTAATAACATTGGGACTTCAAAATCACCGGGCTCTTCTTTCGTACCCTCAAACGCGGGTAAATCTTTTGTTTTTACCGATGCTTTAAGAATCCGATAAGTATTTGTGAAACGCTTCACTCCTCTGGGGGTTGAAATCAGTGTATATAGTTTTTTTGCAAAATCAGTTTCCCACGATTGAATGAATAGCGATTCAATTGCAACTTCTGAAACTTCAGATTCTGGATCATCATGAGTAGAAGCATCAATTCCGGATTTCAAAGATTCTTTGTTATCTGAGGGTTCTGGATCTTTATTAGGATCAAAGGCAACTTTGCCTTCTTCATCTGGTTTCTTCTTTAGAACGGTCGTCACTTCTTCATCAATTGGATCAGGGTCATTTTCAGTGCTGTCATCTTCAGGTTTTAGCACAGGTTTTTCAACATCTGTATTAGACTCACCATCAACTGGTGGACCAACTTCTTTAGTACTATCGCCTGCTTCTGGCTTTGTGGTTAATAATAGTGAGTCAACAAGCTTTTCATACCCATCCAGTGTCATGGGTTGCAAGTTGTACGGAATTTGGAAGATTTTCTCTAAATAATTTTGAGGTGTGGTTTTCCAGTACTCCTCAACAGTTTCACTTTTTTCGAATAGTTGGTGCTTACTTCTTAACGATTGAATAAGCCATCTGGGATCAACACCAACCACCACCACGAATAAAGGAAAAGCTAATAGCAAGTGTACGGCTTGTAGTACTTCCATCACTTTCTCCGGTGGACAGCGATCTAAATCATCGATATATAAAATTATTCGATCTACTTTTTTATGTACTTCGTCTTCTGCCGAGCCATCACTTGCTTCATTTTTTGATTTCCGCAATAGTTCACTCATTTTTTCGAAGTCTTTGCGGATGAGGCTTATAATTCCCAAATGCTTGTTGTAAACATTTCCACCGCTTCTTTCTTTAATAAGATTGTAGAGCTTTCTACCGGGTTTTAGATTTTCAAACTCATTTTTGAGTTGTTGTTTTTTTTGTTCTGCCAGTTCTAAATTATTGTGTGCAACAGCCTGCTTTTGCCTCGCGATTTCTAAGGCTTCCTTTTCTTTTTTTGTATCATTTTTAAGTTTCTCATCTCGCAAATCCGATGCTTTTGTAAAAGCATCTTCAATGGTCTCCAGAAATGGATTTACCGTTTTCAATATTTGTCCAAACCATATAGAAACACCAGAAGCTATTGCAACAAATGAAGTTTGAAATGTTCCAAAAATATCAAGTAAATCACTTCCTGCTGTAATTGTTGGAATAAGGTTCAGAACCAATATGGCAACGATTAAACCAGTTGCAGGCAGAATAATTCGTTTGCTGGGTTTATCGAATATGAATTTGAGTATAGCATTAAAACGATTTGAAAAAGCTTGAATTTCTGTAGCTGTTTGTTCTAAGTTTTGGTAGCTATCTTTTATTGAACTCATGCCTAATTCACGAGTTGCATTTTCCAGAGACTCATTAAGACTGCCATCCGTTAAAATTTTTTTTAGATCGTTGAATTGTGCATTAAATGTATGTTGTTGTTGGAAAAAACTCTCTTTTGCGGCAGTGAGATTTTTAATTGCTAATTCAACTTCAATTTCAGCTTGTTCCAGAATATGATTAGCCTCACCAAGCAATCCTTCTGCTCTGATAATTTCATTTTCCAATCTTATCTTTTTCTCTTCTTCGCTTTCCTCTCCGGATATTTCCTTAAATAATTCATCGAAAATATGTGACACAAGGCTGGCCCATAAATTGCTGTCTACATAATGCCAGGCATTAAAATCTATTTGGACAATGGAAGAGCAAAAAGGAGTTTTCTCATCATTTTTAATTTTTTCGATGGCTTCATTTTCCCGCTGCTCTGCTGATTCCTTCATTTTATTCATGAAGAAACTTTTGCCGGACCCCCAATCGCCAAAAAGTCCAATGGCAAGAGGAGGGGTCACATCTGTAGACATCATCACAGCGGTTAAAATATCCACGTCATTTTCTATTCCAAGAGCATCCGGACCTGAAGCAGCGGTGTCACTGGTATAACCGGCGAGATAACTATTTGAAGGACTGTCATTATCATCGCTTTCAATATTCATGACAAGGTTTCTAACATTTTCTACAAAAGATGAATATGGATGCTCCTCAATTTGATCTGATAGTTGAAAGAACTCTTCTTCAAAATCTGAATCGGAACTTGAAATTAGTTCTGCTAAACCAGAGACATCTTTAGAAGGATCATTTTTTGCAATTGTTAGTGCATTATTTAGAATACTAGACTGTAATCCGTACAGCAAAGTGAGTATCCAAAACCTAACCGTATTATTAGGTTCTTTCTCTGTTTTCAAATAATCAAGTATAAAACTAAGCTCTTCAACGTTATCATTTACGGTTGCAATCATTGCAGTAAGCAACCAGGAGCGTATAAATGGTATTTGATCAACGTCTATTTTAGAAGTATCAGATCTGATCTCGTGTTCTACTGAATATTTTTGCTCTAATTCATTTCTAAATAATGAATGGACTTCAGTTTTATCCTTATCCGGTAACTTGCGTGCTGTCTCTAAAACTTGAACTCGTTCTTCATCCGGCCCATCAATTAGTGCACTTAATATTTGGCTTAATTCCGTATTTGAATTCGACTTCTCCTCTTTAATTGAAGGCCCATCAATAGTAGATTTTGTACTTCTCTCTCTTTTCTCAGAGGTTTGCTTTTTAGAGGTTCTGGTGCTCTTTTCTTTAGCCTCCCCAGCACTTGCTTCAACCTGTTCCTCGGCAGTTTGTGTAGTACTTTGAGATACTTCTGGTTCACCTTTTATTAGGCGTTCAAGTTCGTTAAATGCTTCTTCGGTGTTTTTAGTTAAATCCAGATATCGTCGTGTAATAAAAAAGCCATCTAATTCATTTAATGCCTTTTCATCAGGTATTCCTATAACTACCGGGATAATTTTTTCAGAATATTGACTTAGCGCTTCATTTGCTATTCGTAGGTGATTTTCACCCCAACCAATTTCTCCTAAAAATAGAAGAATGAATCTTGATGTGTGGAGGTATTTATTTTCGGTTTCTACCCATTCTTCCCCTAATTCGATATCCCTTCTAAAAAAATAAGTTGAGATATTTCTTTTTTCTAATTCCTCAACTACCTGTACAACCTCATTTTCGCGTTCATTAAACAGTATGAATACATCTCTTTCTAAGCTTTGCGGAGGTGCTTCCATATGACTCACCCTGATATTTTTGATCTTACCCGTTAGTTCCTAAAAGAATGATTTAATGAGTAAAAATAAAAATCTCGTTTACAGTTTTTGGGAATTAAACTATTCCCATTCTCCTTATCTTCAGCCACAAAGTTAATTTATACCATCAATAGAGATGTCGATCAACAAAGAGCAAGTAAAAACAGCGTTAGCACACGTTCTTCATCCACAAGAAAAGCAAGATTTGGTTTCTCTGGATATGATCCAGGATCTGATTGTTCAGGATAAATACGTTTCCTTTACCTTAGAAATGGCTGAGCAAAATGAAAACCTCGCTACCGAACTTAAACAACGTTGTGAAGGAGCCATCCATAAATTTATTGATAGAGATGCTGTTGTGGATATTCAGGTTGGTATCAATGTTTCCAAACGCGCGGCGACTCCAAAACAAGCCCCTCCGCCTGCTCAACCACTTGCCGGCGTCAAAAATATAATTGCAGTTGCATCAGGTAAAGGTGGAGTTGGGAAGTCAACAGTTGCAGTTAATATTGCTGCTGCTCTTGCAAGAACGGGCGCTTCAGTTGGCTTGATGGACACCGATATTTATGGTCCAAGTATTCCAACTATGTTCGATTTATTTGATCGACCGAACATCACTACTCAAAAGAAACTAGTTCCACTTGAGAAATACGGAATCAAAATGGTTTCTATGGGGTTTTTGGTTGATGTGAATCAGGCAATGGTTTGGAGAGGACCGATGGCAACTAGCGCCATCCAACAATTTATGAAAGATGTGGAATGGGGTGAGCTCGATTACATGGTGTTGGACTTGCCTCCTGGAACCGGTGATATCCAGTTAACCATTGTTCAAACGATTCCTTTAACAGGAGCAGTGATTGTCTCAACCCCTCAAACTGTTGCGCTTGACGATGTTCGAAAAGGTGTGGCAATGTTCCAAAAAGTGAAAGTTCCGGTTCTTGGAGTGATAGAGAATATGGCGTATTTCACGCCACCAGATATGCCAGATAAGAAATATCATATTTTTGGAGAAGGTGGCGCATCCAGATTAGCAAATGAATTAGGCGTTCCTGTTTTAGGTGAAATTCCGATTGAGCAACCTATCCGTGAAGCCGGTGATAATGGAAAGCCCATTGTATTGGCTGATGATCAATCCGATGCTTCACACGCTTTCTTCACAGTAACTTCAAATATGCAGCAGCAGTTGGCACTTAAAGCCGCTGAATCTAAGCCAAAAGTCCAGATTTCATTTAAATCCTGATCTGAACTTCATAAATCCTTCATAGAAGCCCCCTAATATCTCTCCAACAAATTTGGTTAGGAGGTATGACTATGATATTAGAGAAACGCTTTGATAAAATTGATATCGCAATCACAGATTGGATGGCAAGGAATGGTCTTGCAATCTTAAGGATTGGATTAGGTCTTATTTTTTTGTGGTTTGGTGCACTTAAATTTTTCCCGGGACTAAGCCCGGCTGAAGATCTTGTTAGAAATACGATCTATTTTTTCAATCCGGATATTTTCATTCCCATACTTGCCAGCTGGGAGGTTTTAATTGGAATTGGATTAATTGGTGGAATTTGGATGCGAGTCACTCTGTTACTACTCTTCCTTCAAATGCCGGGAACAGCCATGCCGATCTTCATATTACCAGAAGTAGTGTGGACAGAATTTCCTTTCGGATTGACTCTTGAAGGGCAGTATATCTTTAAGAACCTTGTATTAATTGGTTCAGCATTGGTTCTAGGAGCCACTGTCCGGGGAGGAAAACTAACTTCAGAAAAGGGTTAACCGTTATTCGAAATCAGTTCTTACGAATAACGATTAACAAATAGCGAATTATGGGAAAATTCCCATTTGTTCGTACATGATTCCAATCTTTCTGATCGCATTTACAAATGCAGCTGTACGAAGATCGTTTAAACCATGCATTTCACGGATTTCACTGATCTGGTTGTATGCAGTAATCATTGTTTCTTCCAAACCGGAATCAACTAAATCTGCTTCTCCTGCGCCATAAGTAAGTGTTTCAAGCTCTTTCTCACTATACTTCTTACCTGAGATTTTTTCTAATTCTCGGGCAACTTTTAAAAGGCTTCCTTCATCAAATCGTTTGCTCATTCTACCATAGCGGACATGTTGGATATCTTTAAGCCATTCGAAATATGAAACAACCACACCACCCGCGTTTAGATAAGTATCGGGAATTATGAGTACGCCGCGATCGACAAGGGTTTCATGGGCATCTGCGGTAACCGGCCCATTTGCGGCCTCAGCAATAATTTTCGCTTTTATTTTATCAACATTATCCGGAGTGATTTGACTTTCAAGCGCAGCAGGAATCATGATATCGCATTCTTGCTCAAAAATGTCTCTATTACTAGCTAATTGAGAAGAATTGCCAAATCCAATGATTGATCCGGTTTCTTTTCTGAACGCCATTAAGGCTTCAAGGTCCATTCCTTTAGGATCATAAATAGCACCTTCAAGTTCAGCCACGCCAATTAGTTTTGCACCGGCTTCGGTCATATACTTTGAGGCATGATATCCAACATTCCCAAGACCCTGAACGCAAAATGTTTTACCATCGACACCTGTTTCCAAACCTAATGCGTCCATGTCGCTTTTCACATCAAGAGCTTCACGGATACCAAAATAGACACCTCTACCTGTAGCTTCCGTTCGACCTCTGATTCCACCTTGTTGTAGTGGCTTACCTGTCACACATGCTTCTGCATTCAAGTCATCATTCATCTGGCGATAAGTATCCAAAATCCAGCCCATTTCTCTGGCTCCGGTACCGTAATCAGGTGCAGGAACATCAACACCAGGACCGATGAATCCCTTCTTCATCAGTTCAAAAGTATAACGACGTGTAATTCTTTCAATTTCAGTAGCAGAATATGCACGAGTACTGATTTTCACCCCACCTTTAGCACCACCAAAAGGAACATCAACAATTGCACATTTATAACTCATCAGTGCAGCTAATGCCATTGTCTCATCTTCATCCACTTTGTGGCTATACCTGATACCGCCTTTGGTCGGCATTTTATGATGGCTATGTTCTACACGCCAACCCTGGATTACTTCAACGGTACCATCATCTCTTCTCAATGGAAAAGACATCTGATATACATTGTTACACATTTTAATTTGATTGAGTATCCCCTTATCGAACTTTGTATAAGCTGCAGCCTTATCAAAGTTCTGATTTACCTGCTCGAAGAATTTATATTTTGCCATTATTCTGTACTGATTACACTTAAAAAAAATGAGCAATCAATGGTCGGAATATTCTAGCTGATAAACAACAGAAAAGCGCTTTTTTATTAATCGCTCGTTGGTAAAGCTACATGGAGATGATCGGCTGTACCAACATGTCTTATCGTCTGAAAACCCATCAGTTTTAAGCCCCATTCAAGTGAGGTATTTCTTAATTCAGAATGACCAATAGTTCGCAGGTCTATGGCGTGTACAAATCCGGTTGGTTGAACATAGTGCATCGAGCTTTCATGAGGAGTTAATCCCATTGCTATATAATCTTCCTGGGTTCTCTTAATATCAGTGATGACCAGATCTCTTTCAGCTAAAGTAGTACTTGCAACTGCAACTCTAAGAATAGGATGTAGGGTTGAATACACTTCCTGAATAGCTTCAGTTTTAGCATTAACACTATTTAAGTACAGTAAACCATAAATGATAAAGCCCCCAACTAGCATCGAAATACCGCTGAGAGTTATTTTAACCATGGTTTTTTTATTCTTAACCTTGCGAAACACAAAAAAGAAAAGAAGCGAAAGGAAAAGTGTTGTAGCGCCCATACCACCTAAAAGTGAGACCCAGGCATTCCAGTCTTGATCTAAGTTTAGGTAAACAGCGGTTCGAATTAGAATGAAAAAAGGTAGTACTATCAAACTAACAACCATGAAAATGAATCCAGATACATAGTAACCGATACTTCTCCTTTTTTTGGATTTGGTTGCTTTTGGTCTATTCTCAACTTTCTTTTTGGAGAACATATCGAAGTTCTCTTTAGGTTGAGATAGCCAATCAATATCGCTTTGGGACACTTTTTCCATGTGCCCGTAAACGTACTAAATTAACGATGGTTGCGCTAGATTTGGCGATTCGTTCTGCGGATGAGAAAAGGAATGGTTTGCATCACAATAAATAGTATTAATGCCAATGGAATAGCGTGGTAAGGCATTGAAAATACTACAGTCCCAAGTTCAAAAAGTGTATAAGTAAAAAGCAGTCCGGTTACTAATAAACTAAAACTATAAGCCCAGCTTGTACGCATCCACAGAAAAATGGCGGATAAAACTCCTGTAAAACCAACAATTAAGCCGGCTATTAAACGAAATACTGGAAGTTCTTCTAAGTGGAATTCAAATATTCCCGAAGCCCAGAAATCAGAGGTTATTTTCCAAATATTAAACCCGGCTATATAGCACCCAGTGGACAGTAAAAAGAGTTGAAGGAAAAATTGAGTTCTTTGATCTTGTTTCGTCATGGATGTCTGTAGGATTTTTTAATTGGGAACTACTAAAACGGCCCATTGTTCCAAACATTAGAATATTTAGTAGGAAATGACTTGCTGAAATTATATGTGTAATTTATGTCTATGAAAAATCGGGAGGACATAAAAAAGATCATTCATATAGATATGGATGCATTTTTTGCGGCTGTTGAACAGCGTGACTTTCCTGAACTGCGTGGTAAACCTGTTATTGTGGGTGGAAAACCAGGTGGAAGAGGAGTTGTTTCTACATGCAGTTATGAGGCGAGGAAATTTGGTGTTCGATCTGCAATGCCTACTAATGAAGCATATCGACTCTGCCCACATGGAATTTTTGTTAAAGCTCGATTTGATGCCTATAAAGAAGCCTCTAATATTGTTCGAAATATCTTTTTCGATTATACCGATTTGGTTGAGCCCCTTTCTTTGGATGAAGCCTATCTAGATGTAACTGAAAATCACAAGGGAAATCCATCTGCAACTTTGATTGCTAATGAAATTCGATCCAGAATTTTTGAAGAAACACAATTAACAGCATCTGCGGGGGTGGCTCCCAATAAATTCCTTGCTAAGATTGCTTCCGATTTTAATAAACCAAATGGGCTAACTGTTATTACTCCTGATAAAGTAGAGCAATTTGTTGAAGAATTAGACATCAAGAAATTCTTTGGTGTAGGAAAAGCTACCCAGAAGAAGATGCATGCCTTGGGAATTAAAACAGGAGCAGATTTGAAGAAATGGCCTGAATTTGAATTGGTAAAGGCTTTTGGGAAATCAGGCAGATACTATTTCAAGATTGCACGTGGAATAGACAATAGAGAAGTAAAACCACATCGTATTCGAAAATCCTATGGAAAAGAACGAACCTTTTCAGAGGATGTTGGCGACTTAGAATGGGTGAAAAGCTTCCTGGATGATTTGGCTAAACAAATTTCAGATGGAATGAGGAAAATCCCAACAGCCGGAAAGACCATAACATTGAAAGTACGGTATAAGAACTTTGAGACGATTACTCGAAGTCATTCAATTGCTCATTTCACAAATAGTGCAGATGAAATAGCTACAGTTGCAAAACAATTACTAGAGTTAACAGAAGCGGATAAAAGAGAGATTCGATTATTAGGTATTTCACTATCCAACTTAAATCTCATTGAAAAAGATAATTGGGAGCAGTTGGAACTTGGGGTATAGGTGTTCGGGTGTTCTTGTGTTGGAGTGTTTGTGAGTTCTAGTATTCAGGTTTTCATGCGTTAATCTTGCCCAACTACTCAATCTATAAATAAGTCATCCTGATCCCGACAGTTATCGGGACGAAGGATCTTGTCGAATAGCCAATCAGTTTTTTCTACCGACGAGTCGGGATCTGAATGACAACAATGAGATTAGGGGCAAATCACTTCTCAGGTGTTTTTAATAAAAAAAGTGAACACCTTTAAAACTTTCGGGAAATGTCATTCGTCTTACACTCGAATTCGACACATATGTCAGCAACTCCGGGAGTTGAATTGCAAAAAGAAATAATGGAAGACGCACAACTGGTTCAGGATTTTTTGGGTGGTAATCATCAGGCTTTTAACAAGCTGATTGGTAAATGGCAGGATCGCATACATCACTTTGCCTATCGCTATTTCGCCAATAATGATGATGCCGCAGAAATCACTCAAAAAACCTTCATCAAGGCATATCAGAAAATGAATACCCTTGATGATGCCGGTAAATTCGGATCCTGGTTATATCGAATTGCAAATAACATGTGTTTGGATGAATTGAAGCGTGTGGGACGAAAACGAGCCACATCGCTGGAAGCATTAAAGTCAGCACCACAAACAGAAATGGAGAGATCGGCTGACAGTAAACTAATAAGAAGTGAAGCAGTAGTGATTTTGCATAAAGCTTTACTTCAGTTACCAACAGAGCAACGCATTGTTGTAATCATGAAAGAATATGAAGGGATGACCTTCAGAGAAATTGCAGAAATTTTGGAAGAATCAGAGAATACGATCAAATCAAGATTGTATTACGGTCTTCGTGGACTTAAAAAGACCTTTGATTCTTGGAACATCAACAAAGAGGTGTTTAGCTATGACTAAAGACAAAGCACGCGAGCTATTTATCGACTATATGTACGGTGGGCTCGATATTGACACACAAAATAAACTCGAAACTTTTGTTGGGAAACACCCTGATTTAAAAGAAGAATTAGATGGACTGATGGAAACCCGGCAGGTTTTACAAAAAATGCCGGTTGAAAGTCCAAAAGAGCAGATAGTTATAATGGAACCAAGTTCAGCTCAATCTACACTGAGAAATTGGTGGGAAAATTTACTTGGTTATCTGACTCCGCGTTCCGGATTTGGAAGATTTGGTGTTGCCGTGACAAGCTTTGCTTTCCTTTTCATTATAACAGGAAGCCTAACAGAAATGAATTTAAAATTAGATGGTGGTGAATTCTCCATATCATTTGGTGAACAAGCACCACAACAAGTTGGCTATTCTGCAGCCCAGGTTGAATTACTAATCAATCAGGTTCAGGCAGAAAATGCAGAATTAGTCTCACAAATTGTACAAGCGGCACAAGAGCAACAAGAGGAGCAGTTTCAATTAACCTTAGCAGGTTTTGCTAACTTTTTAGAAGAGCAACGAACTTCAGATCTGGAGATTATCGATTATAGCTTAACCAGCTTAGAAGAAACTACATATAATCGCTTTGTTCAAACCGATCAGGTGTTAGGCGAAATCATAGAAACCGTAAGTTTAAACAGATAAAACAATGAAACATCTCAAAAGAACACTGCTGATCGGCTTTTTGAGCATATTTTTAGCACCGACGCTAATGGCTCAAAACATCGACGCAAATCGCATGAACCGGGACATCAAAATAATGGAAAATATTTTGAACGAACTGTTCCGCACACAATCACAAGTTACCTCAGAAGGAACTATTTATTTATCAAATGCAGGGAGTAGACGCGGTGGTATCAGGGGAACCTACCTCAAAGATTTCGGCATCATTTTTATGATTCCAGGTGCCAGTGTATTTCCAAATAGCCTTCGTGTGAATGGTCAAAACGGATTCATGTTTTTCTACTCCACAGATGATAATTCTGATAATAGTTCACGGGAAATTGATGAAGATGCAATTAAAAACCGTATGTCCGAATTCTTAACCGATTATGGTTCAACTATTGGCCAGCTTCAGGATGATGAAAACATCATGGTAATTTTTGGATCAGGTGAAGATACAAGACGATCCATGTTAGTTGGCTATGTTGATGCAAATGGTAATAGTAGTTTTCAGAGAGAAACCGATGATGCCCTTCCAATTATTTCTGCATCTGTAACTATGAAAGATTTAAACGATTACCGCCGCGGTAGTCTCAATGCTGATCAAATACAGCAACGTATCAGATTTGCTAACTCAGAAGACAAAGAGTACATGGATTTGAAAGTTATGAGTAACATTTTTGAAACAGGCCTTAAAGAAAACAGCGAAGATGCTTATAGAATGAGTGGAGGGATTAGCCACATTATGTTAGATAATTTTGGTGCCATTTTTAGCTTTGATGTACGTTTTGGCTCTAGCATAGATTTCGTGTATGGTAGATTGGCTTCAACATTACGAGGAACAAGAGTAATGCAAGAACGGAGGGCTAGATTACCCCAAGGTTCGGAAGCTATGAGTGAAGAAATGAAGTCTTTACAAGAGCAAGCAGATGAACTTGAAGCAAAGATGCTTGAAGCCTATGATGATTTAAAATCAAATATTGCTGAGTATCTTGTTGATTATGGAAGAACTTTAAGTTCTGTAGATTCAGATCAATTCATATTGACCAGTGTTAATGTCTCCTCAGGTGGAGCTGAGGGCATTCCTGAACGAGTTGATATTCAGATTAAGAAATCGGTATTAGAGCAATTGGATAGAGGAAGAATATCCAGAGATGATGCTATCAAAGCTGTTTCGATAACTGAGTATTGATTGAGTTACCTGGTGTTCAGGTATTGAAGTGTTAAAGTGTTTGATTAACTTACAAACACTTTAACACAACAACACTCGAACACTTTTACACACTAAAGCCTGAATCTACACTTCTTTCCCATAGCCTCTTCTAGAAGGAGTTCATATTCGGGTTTTTTAATTTCTACACAACCAAATCTCCCTAAATGGTCTGTATAAAATTGAGTGTCCCATAACAAAAAACCGTTCTTCTTTAGAATTTGGTGACAATAATAAAGTGCTACTTTATCGGCTTCTTGTTCCACTTTAAACATGCTTTCACCAAAAAAAGCGGCATTTAAATGTACTCCATAGAGCCCACCAATTAATTTTTCTTCTTTGTAGACTTCTACAGAATGTGCATGCCCATATTGATGTAACACATCATAGGAATTGATTATCAGATCATTGATCCATGTATCATCCCGATCCGCACACTTTTCAAGAACATCCCGAAATCGGTTATTAATCTTAATTGAAAATCTCCTTGTTCGAATTAAGCGTTGTACATTTTTGGATACATGAAATTCATCAAGTGGGATTATTCCGCGCTTATTTGCAGAAAACCAATCCACAAACTCCGATTCCCGTGACTCTGCCATTGGGAATATCCCTTGTTCATAAGCAGCAAGCAGAGTTTCAGGGTGGATTATTTGCAAACTTGGGCAACTTAAAAATTATAGATATCCCATTATGTCAAAACCCACCTTAATTGAGATGTAGTTAGACTCAAATAAATCATCTACCCCATAGCTAACAGCTACATTAAATGGCCGGAAATAAAGCCCACCGGTAATACCATAATTCAGACTAGTTTCATTCTCGGAAATATCATTTAGATTACTATCGAAATTATTTCTGGTTAGTGAATAACCTCCCACATGTGGACCGACATATACCGAAGTGCCAAAATCATTTACTAAATAAATCATATATCCGATTCTGCCACCAAACATAGAATTTGAATTATCTCCAAGATCAGGGCTTCCGCCAAATAATTCGATATCGATATTATTTGCCAGAATACCTCCCATAAAAAGTTCGTAGTCATCACTTTGTACAGCGCCGAGATTAACAACAACATTTTGAGCCTGCACATTGTATGTAAGGCATGTAATAAAGAAGAAAAGAAATAGTCGTTTCATAATAATTGGTTTTATTAATGTAGTTGAAGATACATTTTGGACAAATTTTAGTGATTACAGTATAAATGAAACCCTCCCGAACCAATCGGTGAACCAGGTGGTGGAGATAATGTTCCGGGCATATCAAATTCTTCCGGGTCATCTAAATAACTATCAATCATCATGGCCGCTTGTAAGGCAACTACATCGCCATCACGTTCTTCAAGCATGTCCAGTAAATCGCTTAACTTGCCAAAAACAATTGCTTTGGTGAGTGGATTTGTTTGATCAGAAGCATGAAGTCGAATCATATTAACGACTACAAGATGATTGACCACTTTTTGAATAGCATCATGATAGTCATTTCTGAAATTTCGCTCCCAGCTATGTTCGATGATTTCATCAATTACTTCTTCTAAGCTTAAATTGCCCTCTCTGGCACTATATTCAACTAATCGATTTGCTCTGTTTGGATTTAAAATCAAACTCAATGGTGCATTTGCTGCAGTTTGAGCAATACTAAGTGCGTCCATCGCGGGACCGGTATTTCCTCGGAAAAGTTCACGAGTTGACGGGATACCAGCAGGTCGTGTTGGGATTAAATCCAATACATTTTCTGGTAATGCCAACACTTCAGGGTCTATTGTTTTCAACATTTCATCTAGTGCTTTTTCTTGAGTCCTCCTATCAACAATCTCCGGGTTTGGCTGATTGTCTCCTTTGATTTTGTATGTATAATCCAGCCCTCCAATCAATTTAACAGTTCCTTCGAGTTGATATCTGTGGAATAAATAAATTGGTACCAGAACATCATGAAGCATAGTCATCGGAGTTCCATCAGGAATATTTGCTTCACCAAAGTTTTCGAGAGCAATTCGTCGCACTTCCAGAATGTGAGAAAGTTGACTTTCAACATCGGTTCCGTAATCCCAAAGATGTGCATATGGATGAGCACCACCCTGCGGACGGGCATCATTATCAGAAATATATCTTAGTCCGTCTGAATGGGCTTTTTCCAGAATTTCATTTAAGGCTTCAGTCTCATCAACTCCATCAGGGAAATCCTGATATCCGAAAGCGATGGTTACTTTATCCCATTCACCCATTCCAACATCATATGCATCATCAAGACTCAACTTTCCATTAACGATATCAACTTTTGGATGTGGGTAATCCATAACAGATTCACGACCATCAACACTAGAAGCAAAATTATGATAGATTCCCAATGTATGACCGATTTCATGGGCTGAAAGCTGACGAATTCTTGCTAAAGCCATTTCAAGCATTTCAGGGTTTTCTTCAGCACCCTCTTCAAAAGGAGCTAGTAAACCAGTTGCAATCATGTAATCCTGGCGAACTCTAAGTGAACCGAGTAAAACATTTCCTTTGATAATTTCTCCGGTCCTTGGGTCAACAACTGAACCACCATACGACCAACCTCTAGTTGAGCGATGCACCCAGTTGATTACGTTATAGCGAATATCCAGTGGATGAGCATCATCAGGTAAAACCTCAACCTGAAAAGCATTTTTATAACCGATCGCTTCAAAAGCCTCATTCCACCAACGAGCGCCATCTAGAAGAGCACTTCTTACAGGTTCCGGTGTTCCATTATCCAGGTAATAAATAATTGGCTCAACGGCTTCACTGATCTCAGCAGTTGGATCTTTTTTTTCCAAACGATGACGATTGATAAATTGAATCATCATTGGTTCATCAATTGGTGACGCATAATCCATGAATGATGTTGGATAAAAACCACCTCGAGGGTCAAACTTGCGCGGTTCATAATTGTCATCCGGTAACTCAATAAATGAGTGATGTTGACGGATTGTAATACTTGTAGGCGATGGAACAACAGAACGAACCTGTCTACCGGGATTGCTGCCTGCAAAAGTAAGCATAGTTTCGAATTCAGTATTCTTTGGGAAATTGAAGGTTCCCTCTTTGTATAAGGTAGATCGGTTTTTATCCAACGAATAGTTTCCTTCTCCTCTCCCTCTTAATCGCCCAATCACATCATGCGCATCACGAATTAAATATGGAGTAAGATCTATTAAATAATTTCCGTCAGAAGCGGCTTCAATATTGAAGGCGGCTAAAACAGAGGAAGCAAACGCCTCTCTTACTGACTTCTTCTCCAATTCATTATCCGATCTGGCAATGTAATCCAGGTTTGGTTGGATAAGAAAAAGCTTAGGACCACGCTTTTCGAAGTAAACAATACGCTCTCCACCTTGTTGGCTACGATCAAGACCGATATCGTTAGATCCAACTCCGGCAGCTAAATAGTTTGCATAGAGGAATTCGAAATTTAGCTTGTCTACTACCAGCCATAGTTTGGCTTGATCTTCATCGAAGTAGTAATCAAAAAAACCCTCTGTTTTTGTGAGTCCATCAGTTTTATCTGATATAGTAGGAGTTTGAGCCCAAAGATTAGTAGATATAAGTATCCCAAGAAGTAGTATCGATAGTCGCTTCATTGCTTAGAAGTAGATTTGAAGTTGATGCCGAAAGAACGGAGTTTCTAGGTAGATTTGAAAACGACTAAATGGTTTTTTTACACCTCTTGGATTTGTTTTTTAGACCATACTCCTGAATCAACTCTTAGTGCTTTAAAAGATATTATTAGACAAACTGCAATTATTATTGTGATAGTTAGAAAGAATCCAATGATATCAAATTGAGCTGCGGCGCTTAGAAATTCAAATTCAACTGGATTATTTGACCGTTCTGGGTTTTTAAGAAGCAAGTTTATTGAGAAATGAAAAAAGCTAACTAGTAGAATATTTGATGTTCAAATCAATATGTAGCAAAACACCATTCCTACGGTAAAAGCTGATAAACTTTGCATTACGATACCTAAAGAGTATGTAGGGTATTTTATAACGTTAATAAGGTGTGCGAAACCAAAAATTGTTGAACAAATAATTAGTGTAAACAAAAGCGAGTACTTTGATTCCTTTATTTTTTGAAAAATAAGAGGTAATAATATTCCCCTAAACGCGAACTCTTCAGTTAAAGCTGCGAAGAAAGTAGTTGTGATTGCTAGAATACGAAATGACTTATAATTAAATGTTAGCAATAAAATTAAAGCACAAATTAAAATTACTCTAATCGTTAAGCTTATATCTGTAAAACCAAAATTGTAGTTATTGAAAAAAGTGAATATGAAGGAAAATAATATTACCGCTAAGATAACATCAGAGAATATTTTAACTGTGAAATAAGTCTCGTTGTTATTCACAAAAAAGTTTATGGCAGCTGCTTCTAGCAACTGCCATAAAATGAAGAGTACTATTGTTAGTACTATATATTTATAGTGATTTTTAATCACATTACAAGTCTAATTTTAACTTATTAGTAGAGTTAAATATATATAGATCTTTTAGGTGTCAAAAATTGACTTTACCCTTTGTATATTGATTTATGCTAAAAAAGCTTTTTCCATTTTTTAAATCCGGCGATGCATACGCATATCAGGGAATGCGGCAGTATTCAGTAGGTAATTACCTACAGGCCATAGAAAATTACTATAAAGCTCTAGATAGGAAGTTGAAGATATATGATGATTATGAGATTTATGCGAAAATTGGATACTGCTATTGGCAACTTTATTTATTTGATAAATCCATCGATGCCTACAAAAAATCGATAGAGATAAATCCTAATTATCATAAGTCCTGGTCAGAGTTGGGGGTTTTCCATCGAAAGAATGGCAATTTCAAAGAAGCAGTGCGATGTTATGAGGAGGCTATTCGAATAAACCCTGATTATCCCGACATTCATACTAATTTAGGAGCGAATTATATTTACCTAAATGAGCCGGAAAAAGCGGTAGAAACATTAAAGAGAGCTATTGAACTTGATCCTTCTTTTTACGCCTCTTATTCAAATATGGCTCTTGCTTTGGCAATGTTGGGTAAATACGATGAAGCTGAAAAAACAGCAAAAAGAGCTGTAACTTTAGGATCAAAAAAAGGAAAAGAATTACAAGCAATAATTCGGGATTTACGCGACATGGATGATCCCGGATTTGATGCAAATAACTGGATAATCTGGAATAATTAAGAAACAAAATGGGCATTTTTGATAAAGTAAAATCATTCGCAAACAAGATAACCGGTGGATCAGCAAAGGTTTTTGTGGAAGCCGATTCCATGAAGATTGGAGAACCGTTTCAGGTAAGGATCAAGGCTATGGTGAAAGATGAACCGATCCAAATTGATCGGGTTTATCTACAGGTTCAGGGACTGGAAGCTGTCAGGGTTCATGATACGGATATTCAACGTAGCCAAGATGGACAGACTCGATCAAGATCAGAGACCATTAATAGAACCCATCAAACATATATTGATGAAATAAATGTGGCCGGACAAATGAATTTAGCCGCCACTATGACCTATGACTGGACGGAAGAAGTAATAATTCCCGAGTCAGCACAACCTATTTATCTTGGAAGATATGCCCGCCATACCTATCGAATTAAAGCTGGTTTGGATATGGCAGGAAATGATCCAGATTCCGGCTGGGTGGAATTAAAGTGAGTGGCCCTGCCAAGTCCGGCGTTTTTATTTACTCGAATAATGTCACAGGGCTTTCTCAATTTTATGTGGATGTGCTGCTTGAAGCCAAAATCGTTTTTTCAAATCATGAGATGGCGGTCATTAGTATACCAGATGGTCAGCTTGTGATTCATGCGCCGGATTTTGGAATATCACTGCAAAGCGATTCTAAATATCGAGAGAGCGCAATTAAGCCGTTTTTCACTGTGAGCGATATAAAATCAGCGCAAGACCTGATTCTGGAAAAAGGTGGAACTGCCGAACAAATGATCTTTCGTGGTCCGTACTTCAACGTTTGTAATGTCTCCGATCCCGAAGGAAATGTATTTATGATCAGGGAGTTCTTTTAAGCTAAAATCGCAAATGCGACTTTTTGATGATTGTTGGTGTCCAATTGAAATAATAATTCAATTAATATGGCATCAAAATCTATTTTCGTTACGGTACTCTTTTTCGGATTAATACTTACATCCTCAATTAGTTGTACTCAAGCTCAACCCAAGACTGTATTAACAGCCGAAGATCTTATCAGTGATCTTGAAACCCTTCAATACTGGATTCATGAAGCTCATGGAGACCCATATCGCTACACAAGCAAAGAAGAAATAGATCAACAATTCACGGCTTCTATCCAAAGAATTCAAGAAAATGATGGACTGATACTTGAAGAGTTTTTTCAAGAAACAATGAAAATAATGGCTCTCTTAAAGGATGGTCATTCACAGGCCTTCATGCCTAATCTGGATCAAATTACGGGAAAGGTGTTTTTCCCTGTCTTAATTCGATTCATAGATTATAAACCAATGGTGCTCTTTGATTTAAGTGGTAGTGATATTCCTGTTGGATCAGAACTCATTTCAATAAACTCAGAATCTGCAGAAAATATGTTCGCAGAGTTCTTTAACTACGTTCATGGCGATGGTAGCATCAAACTGTCTCGATATCGAAAAATGGAAAGTAATTTCTATTTAACCAGATTGATGACGGTATTCGGGAAATCTAGCGAGACCTACCAAATAATTGTTAAAACCAAAGAAGGTGAGGAAAAGATGTTCAAGGTGAATGCACTGACTCAATCTCAGGCGAGATCTTCGATTAGTGCATATTCTTCAAGCAGGCCAAAGCCGTCACTTTTTAATTTGAGTATGAGTTCGGATGTAGAATTAGCAGCAGTTCTAAAAATCGGATCATTTAATACGCATCATTTTCAAGATGATTATCAAAAGTACACCAATCAGGTTGATGCATATTTTTATGAGATTAATTCGGCAGGTATTGAAAACCTGATTCTTGATTTGAGAGATAATACAGGAGGTGAAGATTCTTATGAAGCGTACTTACTGCGGTATCTGATGAGTGAACCTTTTAAGATGTATGGTCAATTAACCTTCAGAAAAGATGATTATAAGTTTCTTCCTGATGGCAAGCATTGGGATATTCCGGAAGCTGGTTTTAAGGCAAATAATCAGGGCTCATTTGACGCAACCGAAGCTCTTTGGGATGCTGGTGAGTCAACCTTGGGAATACAACAACCACTGCAGAATAGATATCAAGGCAGACTTATTGTTCTAATTAATGCGCACACTTTTTCAGCGGCATCTGGCATGGCTTCTTTTTTACATCACACAGAACGAGCAATTTTTGTTGGAGAGGAAACTGGTGGTAGTTATATCGGAAGTGTAGCAGGCTATAACCCAACATTCGACTTACCCAACACTCTGATAAATATAAATCTGCCATTGATGAATGTTCGACGACCATTTTTCAATGAAGCATGGACTGATCGGGGAGTTCTCCCTGATATCCGGGTTGAACCTGAAATTCAGGATATCATTTCAGGTAATGATGTTGTACTCGAAGCTGCGCTAGATTACATCAATGAACAATCATAAAATCATGAGTTAGAGTAAGTTCTGCTCTCTCATTCTTTTGAAATAATCCACAGTTGCTGCTCTTACCTTTGGTGATAATAAAATGGCGCAGGTCATAGTTGGGATTGCCATCAATGCAAACATTCCATCAGTAAAGTTTAGTACAGCATTTATAGTTGCAACAGAACCAAAGATGATGGCAGCCGCATAGAAATAATTGAAGTATTTCTGCTTATCTGCTCCAATCAGGAAACCAAGACATTTGGTTGAATAGTAGGAATAGGTGAATAATGAACTAAAAGCGAATATCAGTACTGAAAACAGCAATAAGTAAACTCCAGCCGGACCAATCGCTTCCTGGAATGCATTCGCTGTTAAGGTGATGCCATTATATTCGCCGGATTGCCATACACCGGTAACCAGAATTGCTAACGCCGTCATTGTACAAACAATCAAAGTATCGATGAATGGTCCCATCATTGCTACCAAACCCTCGCGAACAGGTTCATTGGTTTTTGCGGCGCCATGAGCAAGAGTGGCGGTACCGATTCCGGCCTCGTTACTAAACGCAGCACGCTTAGTTCCGTGAACTATTAATGCACCTATAGCTCCGCCACCTGCTGCTTCAGGATTGAAGTATTCACCCTTGAAAGCATCCGTTACAATTAGGCTTAGGTAATAGCCCAAATCACCAAAATGAACTGCTAAAATGTAGAGTACACAGCTCACGTACATTACAACCATGGCAGGAACCATCTTTGACGCTACTTTACCAATTCTCTTAATCCCACCAAAAATTACAAGGGATACGATTGCAAGAATTACTAATCCTGAAATCAAATCAGTAGTGAATGAATCTCCTGCAACAGTTAATCCATTAGGAATAAGTATTACATCTCGAACAATTTGAGTAACCTGATTAGACTGGAATATTGGAAGCGGCCCAAATAAACCGGCAACTGCAAATAGAACAGCCAGTGGTTTCCATTTTTTGCCTAATCCTTCCATGATCATATACATCGTTCCACCCTGGATATTGCCTTCGGTATCTTTACCACGATACATGATTGAAAGAGTACAGGTGAAAAACTTTGTCGCCATACCAACAACAGCACTAACCCACATCCAGAAAACAGCGCCTGGACCACCAACTGCAATGGCAACTGCTACCCCACTGATGTTACCCATTCCAATGGTTGCAGCAAGTGCACTAGAAAGAGCCTGGAAATGACTGATGTCACCGGGTGCATCCGGGTCGTCGAATTTACCACGAAGAATGTTTACAGCATGAAAGAAATACCTGTAAGGCGTAAATCTTGAATAGAGCAGGAAAAAGAGTCCACCTCCGACTAATAAAACAACTAACGGAGTGCCCCACATAAACGAGGAAAATGCAGCAAGAACGCGATCTATAGTTTCCAGAACGAGAAGATTTAGTGATGATGAATTGATTTAAAAACAGCCCAAATCTACTAAAAGTTGCCTTCAGTCTATAATGATCTTAGAAAATAGATGTAATCAGTAGCTGGGGGTGTATAACCTGCGTTTCTTAGAATTAATGCAATTTGCGCTCTATGATGTTGCCCATGAATGATTACATGATCAAAAATATCTGCGACTGAATTTTTGAACATATTTCCTTTAGAATCCTGATACTCAAATTCTTTTCCAATTTTGCTGGCTATGCCTTCTAGCATGGAGTGATTATCATTCAACAAGCTAATACAGGTTTCCTCAGTGTAATCTCCCCATACATCAACCTTATCCTTAATCCCATGAATTCGATTGAACCAAATTACCTGAGCTTTAAAAAGATGTGTAAATAGTTTGATAGCCTCCTGACGAGTTTCTGGATCATCTTGAATTGGTGTGATGGCCTGGCAAATAAGATGATTTGCCCAAAGATCATACTGAATTTTCTTCTCTGTCATGAATACCCCTTGATTAGTTCAACCCAAAAAACGAACCGATTCCATTAATTACAAATTGAACTCCAATTGCTAATGCGATAAATCCCATCATTCTGGTTACAACAGTCATACCACTTCTACCAATCACAGAATTTAACCATGGGGATACCCTTAAAATCCCCCAGGCGATGAAAGCACACAATAAAACAGCAACAGTATTTATGATATAATCATTAATGCCACTGGCTTGAGAGCCAAAGCCAATAACAACAGCAATACTTCCCGGTCCGGATAATAATGGCATTGCTATCGGACTGAATGATACATCCTCTTTTTCCATCGCAGCTTCCTGATCTTTCTTTGAAAGTTTACGCCCGCCTGTTTCCGGGTTCATCATAGAAAAACCGGCGCGCATAATTACAAATCCTCCTGCTATCATTATTCCCGGCAAACTAATCCCGAAAAAATTGAGAATAAATGTTCCAAGGAATAGAAAGGTTACCAGCACTAAAAACATAAAAATGGCGGACTTTCTAGCGGTCTTAATTTGATCCTCAACAGGATGATCACCCAATAGTGAAAGAAACACCGGCATGGCGGCTATTGGGTTAACTACTGAAAATAATGAAGTAAAACTGGCGATTAATAATGCACCGGCCCCCATAAAATCAGTTGAAAATGAAAATATGTCGTTGATAAAATTTTCCACTCCGGAAAGATACATGCTTTTTCCTCGATAATTGAAATCTCACGGGGTATCGAATTATAAAATGTCCGAGTTAAGAGTTTTTTTTCGCAACAAGTAGAAATCTTAACTAACAAACTGTGAGTATGTTTAAGAAGTCTACAATCACTCTAGTTTTAATATTGATAGGTTCGGTTGCAGTAGCGCAGGACGGACTTAAAATGAAATTTGATGAACCCGATGATATTTACTGGGATAATAGATTTGGTGGAATTGGTGCAAATGGATTCATTCGTGATGTAGCACATGCTACAGGGGATAGCATATTCATAGCAGGTGATTTTACTCAAATAAATGGAGTTCTTGCACCGGGAGTAGCACTATGGACAGGTAGTGAATGGCAGGCAGTTCCGCCAGGTAATAAAACCACTACAGATGTTTATGTAAGCGATATAGAATATGTAGATGGTATGCTTTTCATACTAAATCAGGGTACTACTTTCGCAAATTTTGATGAACGATATTCAGGAAGATTATTGAGATATGATACTAGTACTGAAGACTTTTATCTGTTGAATGATACTTATTACTATTCGGAGCTCCCGAATTTTAATGATATGACGCAAACAGAGGATGGGCAGATAATTCTAAGTTCAATTGAAGTAATTTATAATGATACGACAGAATATAACATCAATTTTCATTCGATCTTTAGTGGGAGCCTGATATATACACTAGGTCCAGAAATAGCCGGTAATACAACCCTACCGTATTTAAAAGAAGGAAAGGGAGGCTCATTTATAACCTTTCCAATAGATGGTGATTTAAAGCAGAGCTTAAGCACAATAGAAAATCCACAATTGGTAGAAATAAGTATCTCTGGTAGCTACAGCACTTTAAACAATGGGTCAGTATTCCAAGATATAGGGATGGTAGAATTTACTGGAAACTATTATTTGGCACATGGAACTCAACGTAATCAAACTGAAAAAAGCTTTGCGAAATATGACATCTCATCAAGTACTTGGAATACAAATACTAATTTTTATGGCACAAATGATATACTGGAAATGGAAGCTATTCATGATGATACCGTGTATATGGCTGAAATTGAAACAGGAATTTATGCAGATGATGATATACATGTTAGGCGATATGATGATGAACTCTATTCCGACTCAAAAATATTCTATAATGACCTTTATTTCTTCGATGTACAATTATTTCCCTATAAAAATGGGGTTGTAACAGCAGGGGTATTTAAAAGCTATGATTCCAATGAAGATAAGTATGTACTGGATATTGGAATATTGAGCACCGAACAAAGCTTTAATAGTATTAAGGGTATAGGGCAAGCCGAAAACTTAATGGGTTTAAATGGCTTTGTGCAGACAATGATAGAAGTGGGTGATTCATTAATTGTTGGTGGCAACTTTGATATGGCCGGTAATACCTATACATCAAATATTGCAGTTCTAAGCGATAATGAATGGAGTTCAATTGGTTTTTTTGGCAGTGAAGTTAGTTTGCCATTTGTGAATCATATGTATAGATACGATAAATACATATTCGTGGGTGGGCTGTTCGATGAGATATACCATAATGGGGTCAGTTATTATTCTAAAAATATTGCTGCTTACAATATGGAATCTGATTCTTGGGAGATGTTAGGCACAGGGGTTGATGGTGATGTTAGCAAAATTCAAAAGATTGAAAATAATTTATACGCTCTGGTAAATGATCAAGGTAAAGAAAGGCTATGGACCTATAGATCTGGATATTGGTTTGATAGAATATATGCACCGGATTATAGAGACCTATCAATTTATGCGGACGATATAATAGCTAAGGACGATAAACTATTTATAGCTGGAGAGTTCTATATCGATGGGATTAAAACAGCACTACACGCTGCTACTTTAAGTATTGAAGGCTTACAAAAATTGAATATGCCGATTGATGTTGATATCAATCATTTTGGTACAAAATTCAGCATCGTAGATAATAAAGTTATAATGGCTGTGACAAGTAGGTTTATTGAAAATTCAGAAGGAAGCTATCCCATATTGCCACTATTTGAAGTCGTAGGAGATACTGTTGAGAGCTTCTTAGCGTCACCATCAAATAATGGGTTTTTAAAAATTATTGGAGGTGGCGACAGATTATTTGCATTTACATCTGATATTGCAGGATCAGAAGGTTTTAATGGAATTTCTACATGGAATGGCGACTCTTGGACTAGATTAGGAAGCGGTCTGAATTTCAAAAATGATTTTATCAACTATGGGTTTTATGTAGGTGATGCAATAATTACTTCAGATGGTAAGCTAGCCGTTGGTGGGTATTTCGATATGGCTGGTAATAAACCTGCATCTAACTTCACTTTCTGGAGCGGTGAAACAGCACCATCAACACCGCAAACCATTTCGTTTAAGAACACTCCGGTAATTGATTATGCAGAATCATTAACCTTTGTGTGGTCAAATGCGAGTTATTCAACTGCTTTTGAATTTGAGCTATCCGAAGACCCTGATTTTAATTCGTTAGTTGTTGGATTAACCGGAATCTCAGAAAACGAAGTTGAGGTAAGAACCGAATTCAGACTTGGTACGCCCTATTATTGGCGAGTGCGCGCGGTAAACCCAAATGGATATAGTGCTTGGTCAGAGGTTGCGACTTTCGAAATGGCAGCACCCGTTTCTACCGAAGAGTTCGATTCAATTCAGCAGTTTGAACTTTTGCAGAATTACCCTAATCCCTTCAATCCAAGTACTAATATTCAGTTCTCATTACCTGAAGCACATAACATTAAACTCGAAATATTTGATGTTTCAGGCCGAAAAGTAGCCACTTTATTCAATGGTGAGCGATTAGGTGCCGGGTCACATACCACAACATTTAGGGCTGATAACTTATCAAGTGGGGTTTATTTCTATCGATTAGAAGCCGGAACCAACATCCAAATCAAGAAGATGCTTCTGATTAAGTAGTAGTATCAAACAGCTAGTTGAAATTTAAAAAGCCGATCAAAAAAGTGGTCGGCTTCTATGTTTTAGTATTTAGCAGTGTCTGTGTTTAGAATTCTTTCACGCATTAGGTAGAAATCTTAACTAACAAACTGTGAGTATGTTTAAGAAGTCTACAATCACACTACTATTATTAATCTTAGGTTCTGCTGCTTTTGCTCAGGAGCAACAAAAAATGAAATTCGATGAGCCGGACGATATCTACTGGGATAACGCATTTGGGAGCTATGGAGTTGATGGCACTATTAGTGATATTATACATATCAATCAGGATAGCGTTATTGTTGCCGGTTCATTTACTTTTATAAATGGCTATCATACCCCAATAGTAGCATTATGGGATGGCCAATCATGGAGTTCGATTCCCGAAGGCAATGAACAATTATCCTCTGGGTTTGTATCAAAAATCGAATATTCTGATGAAGGTATTCTATACATTTTATTTTCAGGGGGCCGCTTTAGTAACTATGACCAATCTAAAGCTGGTTATGTTTTTGCATATGATCTTGATGCCAAAGAAATTCTCAATCCGTATGGTTTCTTCGGAAATGATTTTTATTCCATAGTTGATATTTCCCTTGCAGATGATGGTACTTTATATGGATTAACTGCGGCTGATACAAATGAAGACTTATTTGTTACTGAATATTCAGGAACAGTTCTATTCTTAGATGAGACAGGATGGCGTGATATTTATAATGTTTACAATGGCTCGCCGGTAGTTCCAAAATTAGAAGCAACTAGTGATGGCGTAATTGTTCACTCATTTGATGCAACGAGCATGTATAATAGTCGTTCTTCGATATCCGATCCTTTATTGGTTTATACAAACAGAGACTATAACATGAGCCTTGAAGATTTCGGAATTGACTCTGTTTTTAACGAAATAAATGATGTTGAGTACATTGATAATGGGATTCTTGTTGCTGGAGAGCCGAATGATTTCAATTGTTTTGATTGTGCGGTAAGTAAATTTTCATTTATAGATTCAATCTGGACTACAACTCCTTTTTATAGTTTCGGTGTATTCGATCCAGTTGATATTGATGGAACAGATGAAAATAATTACAGTTTATCATTTTCAACCACAGGAATTGAAGGGTTAGTAAATAGTATCTCAATTTATAAAGATGGAGAGCTTTCGGAGACTCATATAGTTGAATCCACAAAAAGGTCACCATTCCTACCAGTTAAAGAAATATATCACACAGAAAATGGGACATTCTTTTCAGCTAACGGATATATCAATCAAGCGAACTCATTAGTATCAGATTTTGGATTACTTAATGGGCAAGCAACCAGAGTTGGTGAGTCACCTAGTGCTAATGGAATAGAAGGGGTTGTAAATAGTATTCTAGAGTTCGGTAATGATATTTACGTTGCTGGGGATTTCCTAACTGCAGGTGGAGACTTTCAATATGATTTAGCGGTATGGAATAATGGAAATTGGTCGAACGTGGGAAAGTTTGATAATGAGCTGACAAATGGAGTAATACATAGCTTATCGACTTACGATAAATATTTAATCGTAGCAGGCGATTTTAGTCGGATTACAACTGAAGAGGGACCTTTTTATTCAAAAAACATCGCACTTTATGACTCAAGCAGTAAAGAATGGTCTTCATTAGACTATTACTTCAATGATCCTATTTATGATATAGAGAAAATTGAAAATTCTATATATGTACGAACATACAATGTAGAACAGGATCAATCTTCTATTTTAATATATCAGAATGGAGTATGGTCATCATTTTATGGTTTTAATAATTTTTCCATCGTAACCATTAATGATGTGAAAGACATGATAGTGCATGAAAACGAGTTATATCTCGTTGGTGATTTCATTCTAGGTTATAATACAAATCAACCCCAGGAAGCTAAGCTATTGCGAATTGAAAGCGATCAGGCTACTGCTATCAAAATTCCAGAATATTTAAAGGAGTTAAAAAGTGTAGGGGGCAAATTCAGTAAAATTGATGATCAGGTTTTACTATCAGTCGAAAATGACTTCATTTTAAATCAGGATGAAATCTACGAATCAGTGCCGCTTTTTAGTGTTGGCAAGGATACTCTATCGTCGTTTTTACCAAGCCCGTCAAAGGATGCTGTACAAGTAATTGGAAGTAATGATCGCCTATTCGCATTTAATGCGACTGAGTCGGGGGCCGCAAAATTCAATCATATTGCTACATGGGACGGAACATCATGGAGGTCACTAGGTAGTGGAGTTAAAGGATACCGCACTAGTGATGAGATTGAACCGGGTGTTCGTGACGCCATAATTACCTCAGATGGTAAGTTAGCAGTTGGAGGTAATTTCTTTATGGCTGGAAACAAGCCGGCTTCAAACTTTACCTTCTGGAGCGGTGAAACAGCACCATCAACACCGCAAACCATTTCGTTTAAGAACACTCCGGTAATTGATTATGCAGAATCATTAACCTTTGTGTGGTCAAATGCGAGTTATTCAACTGCTTTTGAATTTGAGCTATCCGAAGACCCTGATTTTAATTCGTTAGTTGTTGGATTAACCGGAATCTCAGAAAACGAAGTTGAGGTAAGAACCGAATTCAGACTTGGTACGCCCTATTATTGGCGAGTGCGCGCGGTAAACCCAAATGGATATAGTGCTTGGTCAGAGGTTGCGACTTTCGAAATGGCAGCACCCGTTTCTACCGAAGAGTTCGATTCAATTCAGCAGTTTGAACTTTTGCAGAATTACCCTAATCCCTTCAATCCAAGTACTAATATTCAGTTCTCATTACCTGAAGCACATAACATTAAACTCGAAATATTTGATGTTTCAGGCCGAAAAGTAGCCACTTTATTCAATGGTGAGCGATTAGGTGCCGGGTCACATACCACAACATTTAGGGCTGATAACTTATCAAGTGGGGTTTATTTCTATCGATTAGAAGCCGGAACCAACATCCAAATCAAGAAGATGCTTCTGATTAAGTAGCATATAGAGAAATGTCCGATTTAATTGTCCGTAATTAGTTGGGCATTTCGCATTGTGGTATACAAATCATTCAATTCATTTTAAAAAGGTTATGAAATTTCTAAAAATTACAATTATTGCATTAATGCTAGTCACAGCATGTAAAGACTCCTCTACAAATAGTGGGTCAGGAGATGACGCGCCATCTATTCCCGATGTGACAGCGACTCAACCTTCGTTTGAATACTTCAAAGGAAAGGTGATAAACGAACTACAAAAGACTTCCAACGGGACCTACCAACTATCAGCTGCTTTAACTTTTACAATTGAGTCTCTAATGACAGGTTTTTCCACGCTACCGGCTTCATTCATGGAAACAGCAGATGGTGAAAGCGCGACACTCAATAACGGTGTTTGGAGATGGGAATATACATCTGCAGGTGCGGGCGCATCTGTTTCGGTTATACTTACTGCGCAAGATGTGGGAGCTAGTACAAACTGGGAAATGCTGATTTCGGCAAGCTCGCAGGAATACACTTTTAACAATTATAAGTTCATGGATGGCTTTGTAAGCAATACAGATAATAGTGGCGAATGGAATTTCTATAGTTTTGATGATCAGTCAAATTCGCCGGTTCTAACCTATACTTGGGATATTGAATCTGATGAGGTAAATGAGTTTCAAATTACTATTGGCAGCTCTGATTTTACGACTATGAGAAAAGTTGGAGTAGCACCTAAAGAAAACTACCTAATACTAACTGATGATACCGGAGATGAAACAACTATTTTTTGGGAGACTGAAAATGGAACCGGTTATTACGAACAGACTGGTGAAGAAAGGATATGTTGGGATGCATCGAAAATAGATACCCCTTGTTCATAGATCTCATTAGGCCAATCATTGATTGGCCTTTTTTATTGCTCTAATTCGATATTCGAAGCATACCAATCGAAGAATTCTGAGATATGCTCAACTCCAACTTCGTATTCACTCTCTTCGTACAAGTCGGCAACCCTTTCTAACCCTAATTTGTCATAATAAGCGAGTGGTGCACTTGTAGTCTCAATCAACCGATCTACTGTCATTTTCGTCAAAGTATCAGCCGCGGTGATATTATCAAACATATACCAAATTAGAGCCTGACGTAACTGCTGGCGAAGAGTCCAAAAATGAGCTTCCCCTAACACAGATTCAAAGATAGACACAGAAGTATTGATCATTTCTACAGCTTCTTGGTCACTTACTTCTGCAAGAGCACTCGCTAAGCCACCAAAAGCAGAACCCGTTCGCCAATGATTTTCTCCATAAGCAGAAAGGGTTCTATTCAATATTTCACGGTGTATTTCAATATTTGCTTCAAAATTATTTCGGTAAGTGTATAATGATGAAATATTACCGAGGGTTGTTAAGACGATTGGATGAGTAGGGCCATAAAGCTCTTCAGCTTCAACTAATGTTGCACCATAATAGTCTAAAGCTTCATCCAGTCTATTTAATTGTCTCAGTGCAAATCCAAGATTATTCTGGATGATTACTCTAGATTCTTGATCGTCTGATTGATATTGTTCTAGAAGCTCAAATGCTTCAGAATCAAATTGTACAGAAGCCTCATAATTACCGGATTCGCGTACGATATCAGCCAAGTCGGTTAGGAGTTCAATGCGTTGTATGTTAGCAGCTTCATCATTAGTTCTTATGGAACTGAAAAGTGATTCTAAAAGAAACTCGGCTTGTTCAATATTACCGATATGAGCATTTGCAGTGGCAAGAGATCTGGTGAGTGAATAGTGGAAACCAGAATCCAATATTGAATTCTCTTTAAGAATCGAATCGGCTGATTGAAAGTGTACTAATGCTTGTCGATAGTGGCCACCGGATTCTTTTAGTAATCCAATTTCAAAGTTAATGGTAGCTATTGTCAAAGCATTTGAATTATTGGATTCTGCCAGTTCCAGAGCCCGAAAATATAGATTTTCGGATTGCCCTACATTTCCAAGCTTAAAGGTTACTTTGGCTAATGTATGTACTGCTTCTTGCTTGAGTATTGGATCATCATCTAATCCAGAAAGATCATCGATACTCTGTTGAACAAAATCTGCCACGGTCTGATCTCTTCCTTGCTCCCCGGTTGGATCTGCTTGTTCGAATAAATCAATCAAATAATCGGTAACTAATTGAGCTTTTTCAGCTTCTTGTTGAGCCAAGATGCGCTCATTGTTAATACGAATAGTATAAAATATGGAAAATAGAATAGTAGCTATTAAGAATATGGCAGCCACACTAACACGAGCTTTATTTCTCTTCCAAAATTTACCGGCTAAGTAAGCAGTATTTCCTTGTCGAGCTGCAACAGGTTCATTATCAAGATATCGTTGTACGTCGTTCTTTAAATCCCGAACACTGGAATATCTTTGGTTTGATTCAGTTCTTGTTGCCAGATTAATAATGGAAAAGAGGTCTTTATCTGATGTCTTTTCTAAAGCGGATTTTCGATCGATTTGCTGATCAAGTATTGTTTGCTCTGCTTCCTTTCGTGATAAATCATCCAGTTGGAATAGCTTCTCTCCTGCAATCAATTCATATAACAATAAACCTAAAGTGTATACATCAGAGGTTGTATTAATCGACTCGCCCCGTATTTGTTCAGGGGAGGCATAAGTTAGGCTGTATAGCTTCTGCTGTTCTTTTGTGATAATCGAATCCACCACATCCATGGATTCACCCATTAACTTAGCAATTCCAAAATCCAACACTTTCAAATCTCCATCATTAGTAACCAGGATATTTTCAGGTTTTAAATCGCGATGGATAATCAGGTTTTTATGCGCGAACTCCACAGCATCACAAACGGATAGAAAAAGATGAAGTCGTTCTTTTAAGCTAAGTTCGTTATTAAGTGAATATGTGAGGATATTTTGTCCATCTACATATTCCATAACTAAATATGGGTTTCCGGCAACACTTACACCGGCATCATAAAGTTGAGCAATATTGGGATTGTTTAAAGACGCCAGAATCTTTTTTTCTTGCTCGAATCTTCTTTTTACCTCATCAAACTCTATGTGTAATGCCATAAGTTTAATGGCAACAACTCGACTGAACTCCCCATCGGCGCGTTTGGCTTTAAAAACCAGACCCATGCCACCTTTGCCAATTTGTTCGTCAATGATGTATGGACCTACTCTACTACCTTTTTTATACTCTACAATGGGGATGTTATTAACGGCATTTACATCAATGAACTCATCGATCAAATTTGGGTTGTTATCAATGGTTTTTTCCCAGAATTCAGTAGAGTGTACAATACTCTCATATTGAGATTTAATCGTGTCTTCTAGTGCCGGATTCTCTGCGATTGCCTTAGTTAGGGCTGATTTTTGATCCTTTTCCGGTAAATCAAGAATTTCAGAGACGATTGATTTGACGGTTGTCCAAGTTGAATTATCCATACCTCTAATTGCGTAAAACCAAACTGATTTCAGACACTACTCTTTTATTTTTTGAAAAAGCCAGCCTTTAGCGTGTTGCCAGTCTCTGGTCACTGTTTTTTCAGATACATCAAGAATTTCTGAAATCTGAGCATTTTTCAATCCGCCAAAAAACTTCAATTCTACAACTTTAGCGGCTCGTTCATCAAATTTGTTCAGATCTTCGAGTAAACGGTCTATTTCTAAAACACGATGTGCTTGTATACTAAGGTCGTTGTCTTCATCGAAGGTTTTATCAAATTGATCACCACCGCGTTTTTCAGATTTCTTTTTTCGGGCGTGATCAACCAGAATCTGGCGCATACATCGTGAGGCAATGTTATAGAAGTGATTTCTATCTACAGCAGTTAATGATTGCTGACCAACCATTTTTATAAAGGCTTCATGTACAAGCTCTGTTTGTTGAAAAGTAACTTGATAGTGCTCTTTATTAAGTTGTGCCTGAGCAAGTAATCGAAGTTTATCATATACCAAAGCAAAGAGCTTTTCCATTGCTGTGGTTTTACCATCTCTAACCTGATGTAATAGCTCTGTGACTTCTTTATTCATCTTAATAATTCAATATCCCTGCTCAAGAATAGCGTATTAATTTACTTATCAAAAATTTGAATCATTCGATAATAAACATACGCGTTGAAACGAAATTTCAAAGCTTAACTTTTCTAGTCTACGATTTATTTTATTTTCAAAAGAAACTGTTTAATTAATCTCCATGTCTACAACACAAGCTGTCAGCCTTTTAGATAAGCTGATTATTCATACTAAAGAGATTCTGGATCGTCCAGTTACAAGAAACGAGAAATTATTCACTGTTTGCGAGCTATTAGCTGATGAAGTACCAACCTTCGATTGGGTAGGGTTTTATCTTGTAGCTGAAGATGCTGAAAATGAGCTTGTCTTAGGACCATTTGTAGGTGAAGCCACGGATCACACACGCATTCCTTTTGGAACGGGAATTTGCGGACAGGTAGCTTTGTCGCATGAAACATTTGTATCGCAAGATGTTATGGCTGAGGATAATTACTTAGCTTGCAGTATGGATGTGAAATCGGAAATTGTAGTTCCGATTATGGCAAATGGAGAATTTGTTGCACAATTGGATATTGATTCACATACTAAGAACTCAATTACAGATGAACAGACAGAAGCATTAGAAAAAATCTGTAAGATGTTAAGTGCAGAATTTTAACAGAATGGCGGGGTAATTATGAGTACATATTCACTAACCGATGAAACTTCAATCGATGTTTTAATCTTTTGGATTCAAAGTGCAGACGGAAGTATTTCTTTTAAAGAAGAGGAAACCGTTAAACGTGTGCTCGCAAACATGAATTATGATCTAAGTACTTATCATAAAACACTAAGTAATCTTGGTGCCTTGAGTACAGAAAATTTGAATACCATTGCTGAGGAAGCAATCGATCATATCAAAACTAACTTTTCAGACGATGGCCAGAAAATGGTATTTAATCTTCTTGATGCCATTGCCAGTTGCGATTCGAAAGTGAAAATGAATGAGCAGAAGAAGTTAGACGACATTCGTAGTGAGTTTGGGTTTTAATTAATAGAAAGGTTAGAGAACTGGTATACTGTTCCACCACTCCCACCTATAGTAACCTCTGGATCAATTGAAATTTCTATCGGAAAACCAGTTGTGCCATCAAAGTTTAGGCTGAATGATTCTGAATCGGGTAAACTCGATTCTAAATATTTAAAGAATCCATTTATAGTAAAGAACGATTGTTCAAAGTGTTCTAAAATAGGAAGAAGCTCCCCATTGACCTCAATTAATGCAGTTTCATTTGATTTAATGTCTACGACATCAACTACACTATCTGCTTCTACAATAACACGTACTTCTTCAGCAAAACAATAGAAACATATACTCCGATAGTGATAAGTGTAATTCAGATGATTATCTGTATTCCATAATTCTCTTGCTTCTTCTAGATCAGCTAAATCATCAGAGCTTGAATTGTTAGTGTTACATGTGATTAGAAACGCTATCAAAAATATACTAAGTGCTATCCGAGTCATTTATACTTTTTTCTAAGTATAAGGTGATAAAAATTAATGTAATACTCACATAAAGATGTTATGAAATTATGGGTAGATTATAATCTACTCATTACACTCAGTTGCGGAGGTTACCTGAACTGAATTAACATGCACCGGGGTGATTACTTTAGTGAATCCTGTATTGTTGCGTTGAGCATACCACTCGTCTTTTATGGTACCTTCGACTTTTAATAAGAAGTTCAGATTTCGTTGCTCAGTCAGATTTATTGGTAGTCCGCTTTCTGAAATAAGCTCTGATATATTTCCATTAAACCGCCATGTTTCTTCTGAATTGCAGGGTTTAAAACCAGTCCCTCTAACACCGGATGTGATACCAGTAAACACATCATAATTTTGTGCCGGTGTGAAATTGTCAGCAACATTTTTCAATTGAACAGCAATCGCCATAATATCGGTTGTTTCTTCAGAAACCGTGTAGTTATCCGGGTTACTGTGCTGATATGTTCGATAATTAGATCCACTTCGAACTTGAAATATCATACTCCAGGAACTGTTTATGTCTGCTGAGTCGGACTGGAAAGCAACTCCATCAGCGACGGACCAAACATTTCTATTAACCAGGCTGCCAAATATACCTTTCCAATTCACTTCTTTAGAAAAGAGAGGAATACAGTATTCATATTCACCTGCAGTAAAAAATTCCTCGCACATGCCATTTAGGTAATCGCGCATATTATCATCCGGCTCCATACCAAGCTGTACCTCAGGCTTGGGCCAGTACAGAATAGTCTCACCGGGATTTTTTCTTGATTTGGAGATTCGAAATAGATGATAAGGTTTCTGGTCAGATTTGATCGCGATATGAAATTCTTCACCTACTTTTCGAGTATCTGTTGATGGTAAATCCTTCCATTCTAATGAATCAATGATAGCAGATGGGAAGTCATCAAGACGAACGCCATCAACTCCCTGCTTCAAGTCGGTATAAGACGGAGCTTCTGTTATAGGATGTGCTGATCTACATGCCATTAGCACCAGAAATAGCAAAATTAACCCACGTGTAATCAAGCGATTTTGTTTAATTAGATACCCAAATAATCTTTTGCTTCTTCAAGAGACATGTCCATTTCTTCTCTGATAATATCAATTGCCCCTTTTTCCTGACCTAAATCCAGAAGAATCTTAGCTCTGTTTTTAGGACTTACATCAAGACTTAAACCTGTTATCGATTTCACTTCACCAACTAATTCCTCAACCTCATAATTAGTGCTGATGGAATATGAATCAGACAAGCTCAATTCATCTTTTACAGTCATGATTTTAACAAGCATCTCTTTACTGTCTTCAAGAGCTTTTTCAATTTTTATTTCTTCAATATCATGAAAAGGAATGACGCCTTTCTTCGTGCGAAAGTACTTCTTTTTATACCAGTGTAGTTCACTCTTCTGATTGTCGAAAACAAAATTTGAACTTTCATAAATAATCACACCCGCGATTCCAAGAACAACGCCGGCTAATACAAGTCCAATAATCTGGATTGAGAAGATGTGTAAACCTTCAAAAATCCAGAAATAACCAATTCCTAATGCACAGCAAACAGCTCCGATTAGAGCTAAATAGCTCATCACTACAAAGGAGATGTTTACTTCAATGTTTCCATTATCGTGTCTCTCAATTTGCATAGTTAGTAAAGTTTTATTCTATACCAAGTCCTAAATCTTCTATATGGAGATTAACAGCATGGTTTACTCGAAGGCCAAATACGCCGTCGGCATCCACATTGAATTCATCGGCATTAATTTGAGCAACTTGAGTTCCATTAATAAAGAAATTCATCATAGAATTCTCAATGCTTACAGCCAACCTGTTAGGAACAGATGAGCCTGCCGGATCATCATAAATATTAATATCATAGCTCTCTGTCCAGTCTTGAATTAGCTCCGTTGATTCACCAATTCTTCGTTTAATTAAGAAATCCCCTGTGTTTCTAATCAAGAAATAAAGGTATTCATATTCTGCGTCTTTGAGCGCCTTACCGCCAAAGAAAAGACCGTAACCTTCTCGGTTTCTTCCTTTTGGATCAAATAGGTGTAAAAGGGTTTGAATGGTATAATCCCCTTCGACTTCACTGTCAGGATGATAGAAGATGCCTCGAGGACCTGTTGTAATATGCCAGCCCGGTGTCATATTCACGAAGTAGATATCTGAAGAATCGGGATTAGCACCTACATTTATAGATTCATCCGGACGATCAAGTCGAATTTCCCAGCCCTCCGGTACCTGTAAGTTGGTACCTTGCGGAATTAATGGGTCAGGGATTTGTGCAAATGCCACATTACCCAGAATTAATGCGATAAGTACTAGAAGATTTCTTTTCATAATTCAAATTATTAAACAGTACATATTTCTACGGCTCTTCTCAGAGAAGTAAATACATCTTCTTTTGAAGCAATAAATTCTTGTGCTACAAATCCGTCAAAACCGGTTTCAGCAATTGCTTGCATAATAGCAGTGTAATTTAATTCCTGTGTTTCATCAATCTCATTTCTTCCCGGTACACCACCAGTATGATAGTGTGCTATATAAGGATGATATTTCCGAATCGTTGCTATGATATTACCCTCCATAATCTGCATATGATAAATATCATATAGGAGTTTGAAATTTGGCTCTCCTAACTTTTCACAAAGTGCAACACCCCATTCTGTATGGTCGCATTGATAATCTGCATGATCAACCTTTGAATTCAGTAGCTCCATACAAATTGTAATATCAAATTCTGCGGCTTTTTTGACTATAGGTTGTAATCCAATAGCACAATTCTCAATACCTTGATCATCATCTAACCCATTCCGATTTCCGGAAAAACAAATAATTTTATCAAAGCCGGCTTCCGCAACAATCGGTATTAACTCAAAATATTCATTTTGGAGTTTTTCATGATTGGATGGGTCATTGAATCCATCCGTTAAACTCAATGGTACCGAATTAGCAATTGCACATGTTAACCCATATCGCTTAATCGTATCAAAGTCCTTGGGGTCAAGTAATTCAACGGATTCAATTCCAATATCTACAGCAGCTTCACATAGTTCGTCTAATGAGTTTCCAGAATATGGCCATCTGCAAACAGAATGTTTAATTGAACCCGATATAATTTTGTTAGTTATGTTCCTCTTACTTGTACCTATAGAAGAGAGCATTCCTAACAATGAAGCACTTGTGATACCCTTAATTGCTTCTCGTCGCGAAACTTTCATATCAACCTTTTTTACAACTCCCTTTTTTTAAATGTGGAAGCGTTTCTATATACTCTCGCTAGAATAATATACTTTCATCACTTTTGCACATAAGATTACAGCTAGCTCCAAATGAATCTAAATCTAAAAGCCAAGCAGGATAATACCTACGATGCCATTGTTGTAGGTAGCGGAATAAGCGGTGGTTGGGCCGCTAAAGAATTGACAGAAAAAGGATTAAAAACACTAATGCTTGAAAGAGGGCGACAAGTTCGTCACGTCGTTGATTACCCAACAACTACTTCAAACCTTTGGGAAATGCCTTATAACAACAGGGCAACAGCAGAGGAATTAAAAGATTATCCTGTTCAAAGTAGAACCGGTTATGCGATAAGACAAACTCATAAGCATTGGTGGGTGAAAGATACAGAGCATCCTTACACAGAAATTCAACGGTTCGATTGGATGCGAGGTTATCATGTTGGAGGGCGGTCACTTATGTGGGGAAGACAATCCTACAGATTGGCCAAAATGGATTTCGAGGCGAATGAAAAGGAAGGTATTGCAATTCCATGGCCAGTGACCTACGAGGAAATTGATCCATGGTATTCTTATGTAGAGCGTTTTGCGGGAATAAATGGAAAGAAAGAAGGATTACCGCAACTACCAGATGGCGATTTTCTGCCGGCAATGGAAATGAATTGCGTCGAAAAGGAAATTAAAAAGCGTATTGAGGCCAACTTTAAAGATCGAATGATGACCATTGGTAGATCTGCGAATCTAACACGTGCGCATAATGGTCGCGCTTCTTGCCAATATCGAAATATGTGTATTCAAGGATGTCCGTTTGGAGCTTACTTCAGTACTCAATCATCAACGTTGCCGGCTGCAGTTGCTACAGGAAATCTGACTCTTCGTCCGGATTCTATTGTAACGGAAGTTTTATTTGATCCGGAAACTCAGAAAGCTACAGGTGTTCGCATTCTTGATGCTGAAACCATGGAGTATCGAGAGTTCTATGCTAAAGTTGTATTTCTTTGTGCTTCAGCGATTGCATCTACATATATCCTGATGAATTCTACAGAATATTTTGCTGATGGAATGGGTAATGCATCCGGTGAACTTGGACGAAACATAATGGATCATCACCTTAATGTTGGAGCATACGGGACTTTTGAAGGATTCGAAGACATGTATTATTATGGAAATAGGCCAAATGGTATTTACATCCCACGTTTCCGTAATCTTACCGAAAATAATATGGATTTCATCCGTGGATATGGTTATCAGGGTGGGGCGAGCAGAACGGGTTGGAAAAAAAGTATTGCAGAGTTAAGTATAGGTGCAAAAATTAAAGAAGAGGTAAATGAGCCCGGACCATGGACTTTTGGCATAGGCGGATTTGGCGAATGGCTTCCATATCATGAAAACAAGATGTACCTAACTACGGAAAAGCTCGACAAATTTGGATTACCAACTGTCGTATTTGATGCCGGTCCTGGCGAAAATGAAATTAAAATGCGAGAAGACATTCAAGTTGCAGGTGCAGAAATGTTAGAAGCAGCCGGACTAAAAAATGTCGGTACTTTTGACGATGGAATAGCCCTTGGTAAAGGAATTCATGAAATGGGAACCGCCAGAATGGGTGCCGACCCAAAAACATCTGTAGTAAACAGATGGAATCAAGTTCATGAAGTGAAAAATGTATTTGTGACTGATGGTGCTTTTATGACATCATCGGCAGCACAGAATCCATCATTAACCTATATGGCATTCACAGCTAGAGCTGCTGATTATGCCGTTAAAGAATTAAATAGAGGTAATTTATAAGATGGAGAAGCAAAACAAGAATATAATCTCTCGAAGAGACGCCATAAAAAAGGCTGCAATGGTTTTTGGTGGAATTCTCAGCACCCCGGTTGCTTTGACTGTACTACAGGGATGTAGTAGCGAGGTTAGAGCAGCATCCACCTCATTTTCAGAAGCAGAGCGAGCTACTCTCGATGCAATTGCAGATATTATAATACCAACTACAGACACTCCCGGAGCTACAGAGTCTGGTGCAGTTCAGGTGATGGAAGACGTCCTTTTTGCTGTTGAAAGCGAAGAAACTCAGGTTGATTTTCTAAGTAAGCTGGCCGGTTTTGAATCAGATGCTCAGCAAGAATTAGGTGTTCCATTTATTGATGCAAATGCAGACCAACAACTGGCATTCGTTACCAAAGTACACGATCAAACATTTGCACAAGAATTAGGATGGGAAGATCCGAAACCTTTTATGTGGCAAATGAAAGAAGGCATCGTTTTTTGTTATATGGGCACTGAAGTTGGAATGACTCAGGTGAATCAATATATACAGGTGCCGGGTAGATACGAGCCGTGTGTGCCTTTTTCTGAAGCAGGAGTAGGCAGTAGAGTCTGGGCAAGAACCTGGTAAGTTAAACTCCCATTTCATACCATCTTCATATTATTGTATTAGCTAATTAATACCATTATTGGTGTCAATTTAGATTCTGAGGAGGGTATTATGGCTAAGAGAGTAGCACAAATGATCGAAGACCAGGTTCATTTCTGGCGAATGAACCATCCAGTTGAACACAAACTTCAACATAAAGGAAAGAACTTACCTGTGATTACCATATCCAGAGAGTTTGGTGCCAGAGGAGCTGCTGTTGCCCGAATTTTGGAAAAAAGACTCGGTTTTAAGGTTTGGGATAAAGAAATCCTTGAGGTGATCAGCGAAAAACTAGGAAGCGATGTTGATTACATGAAGTCGTTGGATGAAAAAACTCAAAACGCAGTTGAAGACACTATTTTTGGATTCCTCAACAGAAAAAGTACCAACCTTAATTACAGTATTTATCTGGTTCGAGCTTTACAAGCCATTCAAAAGTATGGAAATGCAATAATTGTTGGTCGCGGAGGTAATTTCGTGTGTAGAAATAAGAAAACATTTAATGTTCGCTTAGTTGCACCATTAGCTCTTAGAGTTGATCGAATTGCTGACATTCAGGATATCAGTAAGGAAGAAGCCAGAGTTGTGATTAAAACTAAAGACGAGGAAAGGGCGAGATTCACTCAGCACAATTTCAATAAAAGCATTGATTCTGCTATTGAATACGACATGATAGTAAACTCAGGCAGCATGAGTTTGGATGATGTTGCTGATCTTATTATCGAAGGATATCAAAAGAAAATTGGCTACGAAGTAACAGTAATGCACGTGCATTAAAGCCAATCAACGATATCGTCTTTGTGTTCAACTTCCACGAACTTTTCAAAGATTTCGTGAAGGCTAGCATCTTTTTGGAGCTCTCGACGACTTATTTCGTCAAGATATGCCGTGATAAAGCCATTGTGTAGTATTGCAATATCGTCGCATAGGTTTTCAACAACTTCGAGAATGTGACTTGTTACAATAATGGTAACCCCTCTCGCTTTAAGTTTTCGAAGAACTGTTTTCATTCTATCGATAGAGATGACATCAACGGCTTCGAAAGGCTCATCAAGAAGCATCACTTTCGGTTCAACTAAAACCGCAGTACAAAAGGCCAGTTTCTTACGGCTACCAGAGGAAAGCTTGTTCACTTTGATTTTCGCAAAGTCTTTGATTTCAAAGTAATCCATCAGAGAATAGGCTTTTTCAATCAAGCCATCTTTCTCGATTTCATAAATCTCGCAAACATATTCGATGAATTCGAGACTGGTAAACTGTTCAAATAATAAAGGAGGCTGAAGAACTGATGAAATCTGGCGCTTTATTTCTAGCTCATTATCAGAGGTTAATTCAAGACCTGAAATTTCAATATTTCCACCTTCGTAACTTAATAAACCAGTTAGAACGCCAATAAGGGTGCTTTTCCCGGCGCCATTTGGCCCAATCAAACCAAATATAGAACCCTCAGGAACCTCAAGGCTTAAATCTTTGAGTACGACTTTATCTTCATAACTCTTGATTAATTCGTCAATAACGATGGCTTTAGCCATTTGCTCTCCTTTTTAAATAGTATCGAATTGCATACCAGATGGTAAATAGTCCATATGCTAAAAGTACCAATTGTAAGTTCGACATATTTGCAACAGTTACAAATTCTCGGTCACCTCGAATAAACTCCAAACTAAACCTTAATAGGGCATATCCACCAGTGTGGATAAAGAAAATTAGAGGTGATTTTTTATCTGATTCCCAGATTTTATTGAAAACCCAGAGTACGATTCCAAAGAGAATTAAATCTCCAAACATTTCATAAAGCTGTGTGGGATGTAAAGACGCTGAAACTGTAGATGCCATATCAACTAATCCATTCTCATACGACCATTGCCATGCCGGACTTGAAACTCCAAACTCAGTTTCAAATCCCGGAATCATGGTACCATATCGTGGGAATTCCATTCCAAAGATTGAATTGGTTGCTGTACCATGTGCATCACCATTTAGAAAACAACCTAATCGCCCTAAAGCCTGACCCAATAAAATACCTGGTGATAGAAATGAGAAATATTCGAAATAGTTAATCTTTTTTCTTCGGACAAAAAGCAGACCACCCACCATACCGCCAACTAACCCGCCGGTAATACTATTTCCAGCTCCCGATAAACTGAAAATGATTGCCGGATTAGATAGAAATAAATCAAGATTCCAGAATAGGAAATGAGATAATCTGGCACCAATAAGTGACCCAATGATAGACCATGTAATTAAACCATCAAAGAGCTCCATCTTGCCGCCATATTTTTTAACTCTGAGGTAAGCAATGTAAACTCCTAGGGCAATGGAAATGAGAAAATAGAGCCCTTCATAAAAATAAATGGTGTTAAAGCCAAGGTCTACGTGTATTGGAAACATAAAACAGGATTACAAAAAATTCTGCGAAAGGTATGAATTATAGCTCACTCCATATACGCATTAGTATTCTTTTTTTGAAAAGATTAACAAGTACGTCCATATGTCCCCAGATATAGATTCCAATAATCACAATAACTACACTCATAATCGTTAATCTGTACCATTCAAGACCATCAAGAGGTACAAAAACAAGATACCCAACGGTAAAAATGGTGAATGAGATCGCAAAGGTTACTTTCTGAGAAATAATCGGATGTTTGTAGCTGAAAGAAGAATAAATGGCTTTCTGATATTGATAGTAAGAACTCCAAATGAACAGAAGCATAAAGCAAAGAAAAACAAAAGTGTTTGCCACAAAAATATTAAGTACTTCCCCGATTTGTGGAATGAATAAAATCTCCATAATTGTAATGAAATAGAATACAAGTAAAGGGAGAATTATTACACCAAGAAAACGCTCCTTAAGTTGCTGTTCCAGCTTTATCGGGAATTGAAGATGCATTAATAATTCTCTGTTTTCATATCCATACATGTTTGCCATTCCCATTGCTAATAATGCAACAGGAATCCCGGCAAGGATTGTTGGAATTGCAATAGTTTGGGCAATCTCATATTGCACATTTAGCAGTAGCGGAACATAAACTATTGGAATGATTGCCAGAGTTAGCAGCTGCAATTTATTGTAGGGATGAATCATCACATAGTAGTAGTACTTACCTGCATTTCTGCCTAATACTCGCTGTAATACTTTCCAAAGTTGGCTAGAAACTTCTTCTACTTTTTTAAGAGCCGGTCGATGAAGGCCATCACAGGTTTTATTGAAATGATCCACCATGATTATGCCTACAAAAATCAACATAAGTGCTGAATAGATTCCTGCATTTAGTAAGCCATAATCAAGATTTACAGCTTTTGTTAGAAGTCCGCCCGGAAGCCAACCTAGAAATGCATTGATGGTTTCTATTCTAGGTATGATCTGATAGAAAATTCGAACATTCTCTGTTGAAATCATTTGTACCAGCTGGAATAAGCTGAATACTAAGATTACAAATCCCACTACAACAGCAATGAAACGTCGTTCAACTATTTGCAGAAAACGATGTTTGATGGAATAAATAAGAACATAATTGACTACGATCCCCAGGAATGCTACCGGAATTTGATACCAATAATCGACTTGTATCATCAAAAAGACCAACCAGGTAAAGTTGTAGATGATATTTACCGGATGGCAAAAGCTAATGATGATCAAATATTTTGCGAGTCTCTTAAGTGGAAAGCCAAAACCAAGTAGTTTTCTATTCTCTTCTATATTAAGTAAACGCAAATTTGTAAAGGAAAAGTGCATCACCCAATAGGTGTTGGCAAAAACCAAAAGGATGAAAGAATAAACCTTTGGCGTTAACCATGGTAGTTGTGTAGACATCCAAGGATCAGTATCCATTAGTACTACAACAATGGCAGTACCTATCAGGTTAACTAACATCACACCTAAAAACATGATGTAGCCAATCATCAGCATCAACTGAAACCGATTAAGATTGGATAGAAATATTCGCCAGTTTAATGAGAGTAATCTTGAAAACATGTGGTAATTTAAATGCTCTGACCAACGAATGAGTTTAGAATGCTATAATAATTACAGTTTATTTTGGTAAATAATCTTTTAGGAACCTACCAGTGTGACTACCTTCCGTTTTCATAATGTCTTCTGGGGTGCCTGTCGCAACAATTTGACCCCCACCAAAACCTCCTTCAGGACCAACATCAATAATCCAGTCTGCGCTTTTAATGACGTCTAAATTGTGTTCAATTATAATTACAGAATGTCCTGCATTAACTAATTCATTAAATGCATCCAGTAGTTTGGCAATATCTTCAAAATGAAGTCCTGTTGTAGGTTCATCAAAGAAATACAATGTATGCTCAGTGGATGTTTTACTTAAGAATCGGGCAAGTTTTACTCGTTGCGCTTCACCACCAGATAGAGTGGTTGCTGATTGTCCTAGCTTGAGATAACCAAGCCCAACATCTTCTAATGGCTGAAGCTTATTTACGATTGATTTCTCATCAACAAAAAACTCAATAGCCTCAGAAATTGGCATTTCAAGAACATCATGTATGCTTTTACCTCGATATTTTACATTCAGAACATCTTTTCTATACCGTGTTCCGTTACATGCTTCACAGGTAAGCTCAATATCAGCCATGAACTGCATTTCGATTTTCTGAACCCCTTCACCCTGACATGTTTCGCATCGACCACCGGGAACATTAAATGAAAAATGTCCAGCAGTATAACCCATGATTTTAGCCTGACGAGTAGATGCAAATACATCTCTAATTCCATCAAATGCTTTGGTATATGTTGCGGGATTAGAACGCGTTGATCGACCAATTGGACTCTGATCCACCATTTCAACATTGTGAACAGAGCTCAGACCAAATAAATCGCGGTATTTACCAACTTTCTGATTGTAAGAGCTGATGTGCTTTTTAATACCCGCATACAGTGTATCGTGTACAAGAGTTGATTTACCTGATCCGGAAACGCCGGTCACAACAACCATTTTCCCAAGCGGAAATTCAACATTCACATTTTTCAGGTTATGCTCGCTCGCACCTTCAAGGGTTATTATTTTTCCATTGCCATTTCGGCGCTTTTTAGGAAGTGGTATTTCTTTTCTACCGCTTAAAAATTTACCGGTGAGCGTATCTGATTTCAGTATGCGATCATAAGGACCGGCAAACACAATTTCTCCACCATGAACACCTGCAAATGGCCCGATATCAAGAATATTATCTGCTGCTTTCATCATCTCCGGATCGTGCTCGACTACCAGAACAGTATTTCCAATATCTCTCAGTGATTCTAGAATCTTGATGAGTCGATCATTGTCTCGCGGATGTAAACCAATTGTAGGTTCATCAAGCACATACATGCTACCGATGAGAGAGCTGCCCAATGCATTCGCAAGATTAATACGTTGTGATTCACCACCACTCAAGGTATTTGCGAGTCGATCGAGCGTGAGATAATCCAGACCAACCTCATCTAAAAATCGCAAACGTTTTTGAATTTCAAACAGAATTTGACCGGCAACTTCTTGCTCAAATTCAGTAAGATTCAGTTTCTCGAAATATTCTCGGGCATGACCAATTGTTAGCTCTGAGACTTCACCGGCATGCATATCACCCACACGAACATACTGGGCATCTTTTCGAATTCGATAGCCCTCACATTCAGGGCATCGGCTATATCCACGATATCGCGAGTATAGCACCCGCATATGAACTTTATAGTTCTGAGATTTAACCTCATCGAAGAATTTCCAGATTCCGATATATTCATCTTTTCCACGCCAAATAATGTTTTTCACATCTTTGGAAAGTTCTCTGTATGGAACATCGATAGGAATTTTTTCACGTGATGCTACTCGTATTAAGTCTTTTAAGTGAGCGCTGAATTTTGGGGAATCAAACGGAGCGATCGCATTATTACGAATACTTAAATCATGATTTGGGATGACAAGATCTTCATCTATCCCGGTAACCTTTCCAAAGCCCTCACATTTTGGGCAGGCTCCAAAAGGGTTATTGAATGAAAACATTTGAGGAGTTGGCTCAACAAACTCCATTCCATCCATTTCAAACCGTTCAGAAAAATGAAGTTCTTCCCCATTTCTGATTTTAATAGAGCATCTTCCTGCCCCTTCGCGAAATGCGGTTTCCAGAGAATCGGCAATACGAGTTATAACAGCTTCATCATCTTTCAAAACCAATCGATCTATAAGAACCCGATGATAAGCAGCTTTGAATTTCTTTTTGTCAATCTCGTCTGTAGTAAGATCAATTACCGACTCATCCTTTACATTCAGTAGACGAGTTAATCCTTTTTCTTTAAGTACTTTGAGTTCATCATCCAGTTTGGCTTTTTGATGATGAGGAATCGGATATAAAACATAAAATCTGGTTCCTTCAGCCTGAGACTCCATCAATTCTTTAATAGCTGTCCGAGGAGAATCTTTTTTTACCGGTTTGCCTGATTTTGGTGAATAAGTGATCCCAATACGAGCAAAAAGAAGCCGGAGGTAATCGTAGATCTCAGTGGTTGTCCCCACCGTTGATCTTGGATTCGATGTAGTTGTCTTTTGCTGAATGGCCATTGCCGGAGAAATACCCTGCATAAAATCCACATCCGGTTTATCCATGCGCTCCAGGAACTGTCGGGCATAACTTGAAAGGCTTTCTACATAACGTCTCTGTCCTTCTGCATAAATAGTGTCGAATGCAAGGCTGGATTTGCCAGAACCTGAAACACCTGTTACTACGGTTAGTTTATTTCTCGGGATTTCAACATCTACGTTTTTAAGGTTGTGGGTTCTTGCTCCTTTAATAATAATCGGTCGTTCTTCAGCCGATTTAGAGTAATTTTTTTGAGCAGATGTTGTTTTAGGCATGTAGGAATCCGGAAAATTCAGAACCTGAAATATACATCTTTATTTAAGCGTTCCCGATAATTTTCTGAAAATGATTTATGGCTAATTTTTCCATGTCTCTTGCCAAATTCTATTTCCATCCGACTTTAAAATGATGGCTCTATCTCTGCTTGTGTAAAGTAATTCTGTTGTTGATTCCAGAATTCTTTGAATGGCTTCGGGATGTGGATGATTAAATCGATTTCTTTCTGCTAATGAAATAATTGAAAAGTCAGGTGAAGTAACGGATATCAAATCATTGCCTGAGCTGGTTTTACTTCCATGATGACCAACTTTTAAAACATCGGTATTTACCAATTCAGAATAGTTTTCAAGGATTCTTTCTTCTTGAGACTCACCCGCATCACCCATAAAAAGAAACTCAGAATCACCATGAATAACTTCGAGAACCAACGAGTGCTGATTAGGATCTGAGTTGAAAATCCCACCTTCAGGAGCAAGTACAAGAAAAAGAATACTTGGGTCTATTTTTGGTTGATCTCCAGCACGAAGTGATTTAATCGGTACTCCATTTTTCTTTGCTAATGCGTGATAATTATGATACAAAATGGATTCGTACTCATACCCCGAATTATAAATTGTGTCGATTTCTATAGCAGTTATTAGTTCAAGAATTCCTCCAATATGATCTGCATGTGGATGACTAAGAAAAATGGCATCAAGTTTAGTGATTCCAACTTCATCAAAATATGGTAGAAGTATAGAACTGGCTGAATTTGAATTCGGTCTCCAAATCCCTGTATCAACCAAAACATTTTTTCCATTAGGTGTCTGAATTAGGGCGGCATCACCTTGTCCAACGTCAAAATAAGTGAGAGTTATATGATTTGGAGAGTGTTTCTCAATAAGGTTCTGAACTTGTAAAAGACTAAATATGGAAAAACAGGCTATTAACAATTTCCATCGAATTGAAGGGATTTTAAAGCTTGCTATTGATAAAATGAGTGCCACCCAAAAAGGAAAAAGAAGTATTTGAAAGCTTTTAATTTCATGCCACGCCCAATCCATAGTGGCTGCTTTAAGTACAAATTGATGCATTAGAAGTAGCATATAGTCAAGAGGTGTGCTAAGCAATGAACCAACAAAGGGGAAAATGGGCGAGAGTATTGTCCCTAACAGTGCTAGTGGTATTAGAAAACCCAGCAAAGGAACAAATAAAGCATTTGAGATCGGGCTGATAATCGAAATCTCACCAAAATAATAAACTTGTAATGGATAGAGCCCAAACTGTACAACAATAGACACAATTATAACCATAAGTGGTTTTGCGTACCATTTAACCCTGAACCAATACGGAAAGTAATTCTGAATAACAGGTAGAATGAGCAGAATAATGAAAACAGCTGAAAATGATAGCTGGAACCCAATATTGAATAAATCGGAAGGGTCAACAAATAAAAGGAAAATGGCTGCTGCAGCTGTGAGATTGATTGAGTTTGGTGACTTATTGAAGAGCTTGCCAAAGGTTAGAAATGTTGCTGTGACCGAAGCTCGCATCACGGAAGCTGTGAAACCAGTTAATCCGGCATAAATTAGAAGTGAAGAAATGATTATAAATAATCCAATCTCTCTGCCGAATTTCAGTCGTCTTATATATGGAATAATTATCCAAAATGGTGCGACAATAAATCCAACATGCAACCCGGAAACGGCCATTATGTGAGATAATCCGGCACGTGAAAAAGCTTTCTTTGTTTCGCGATCAAGATCTTGCTTAAAACCAAGTAAAAGAGCTTTTGCTAAAGGATCTGAAATTTCACTGAAATTGCTTTCTAGAATTTCTTTTGTTTGATTTTGCCACCAACTCCATGTCCAAATGGATTGATTTTTTGTTAAGCCATAAACTTCATCAATCATTAACTGAACCTCAATTCCACGGCTTTTTAGGTAAGACTTGTAATCGAACTGAAGTGGATTTCTTATCTCGGAGATTGGAATTATTGTAGCTGTAAATGAAATCGTGTCACCAGGATTTATCTCCATTAACTGGTCAAATAATAATCGAGCTAAAAATGATTCATTGGAATTAAATCCATCAAAGCCCGTATTAAGAACTTGAACATCTGCGCGAAGCTTTCCTGATGAATTCGTTGAATAATTCTTTATTACCCCTACTGATTCAATGGTCTCCCATTGCATTATTGAAATGAGATTTTCAGTTGAGTTTGTTTGAGTTGCAAAACTTTGGATTGAATATCTGAACCAACCAAATATCACAATCAGAAATAGAAAACAAATTGAACTAATTCGGGTAAGCTGAAAAGAAAAAGACTGTGAGTTCATTTTTTGGAGAACCCACAGTCCTGCGACAAGCACGCCAAAGATTCCTAAAGGCAGGTAATATCCCCCCGAAAAAGCCTCCCCTAAAAGAACCCCCGAGATCAATAAGAGTGCTATGCGTACTGCCGGATATCTTGAGAAGGGAAATTGGTATTTCCTTTTTCCTTTCACACTAGTATGACCCTTCCCAAAGCAACTCCTTACAAGAAAAGTGAATTATTTTTGAAAAGTTAATCTAGTTCGTTTCAATTATTCATATGTTTAGCCCGTCAATCAATGTTTGACAGTGATAAACCGGTAATAATTAATTGTCAGAGTGCTCCTAATTATTCTAAGTGTCTTTGTTGGGCTATATCTCCTTATTTCAATTGTCTTTTTTATCGGAATGATGAGGTTTAAATCCTCGAAACCAGTATTAGAAGATCTTCCTAAGGTTTCTGTTTTGGTTTCATGTAGAAATGAGGAAATAGATCTTCCTGATTGTATTGATTCCCTTCTAAATATCGATTATCCAAAAGATTTACTCGAGATTATCTTAGTTAATGATTTTTCTACAGATGGAACTCCTGAATTATTAAAGAAAGCAGCCTCAGAGAATGATCATGTAAAGTACTATTCAAGTGAAGAGCTGCCGGAAACACACCTAAAAGCAAAGGCACGCGGAATTCATAACGCAGCTTCGCAGGCTACAGGAGATTGGTTCTTTATTACTGATGCAGACTGTAGAGTACCTTCTACATGGATAAGGCATATGTTGGATGGTGTAGAAGACAAACATGGGATTATAACCGCGTGCATGGAAACACTGAATCCATCGTTTGTAAGCACGATGGAAAAAATTGTAGGCTTTGGGAAAATGGTTTTTGCGTTTGGAATTGCAGGTTATGGGCTGTCATTTTTTGCTCTTGGCCCAAACATGGCAATTAGAAAGGAAGCATATTTAAAATCCGGCGGTCTAGAAAAAGCAAATTTTCTAATTGCGGAGGATATCGCCCTATTCAAAATGGCTAATTCATTAGGTTATCAGGTTAAATATCATTTCGATCAGTACACCTTGATTCATTTAACGCCCGTGAATACCTATCAACAGTTAATTAGTCAACAAGTTAGATGGATAAAAGGGGGGTTTGAAGGGGATAAAATGCAAGCCATTGATAAAATATTAATAGGTTTAATACTGGTATTCTTGCCACTTGTTTTTTTAATGATTTACGCAGTAATAACAAATCCGGAATATTTGCTCATCTTCGGATCTTTAAAGTTTTTCAGTGATTTTATTATGATGCTGGCAATGAAGCTTAAATTAAAGAACAAAAAATTTATGAGATTGCTGCCTGTAGCGTTTGTTTATTCCATCTACATCTATGCTTGGTTACCCACTTATGCTATTCTTAAAAGAAAAGTATCCTGGGTGGGTGATGGTTATGAAGTGAAGTATAATTGATGGGAGCCTGATCTCGTATTATTCGAATCATCGAAAAAGGTAAAATTCCTTTAGTTCATGCTATTCATTACTGTTTAAAATTATCCTATAATTAAGCGATGATGATCAGATCATGTAAATCCGTAAAAAAGTAGATTTGAACAATAGGGTTGTAGTTACTGGTTTAGGTGTTGTTTCTCCAAATGGAACAGGTGTAGACAGTTTTCTAAACGCAATAAAAAAGGGCAAATCAGGGGTTAAATTTGATGATAAACTTGCAGAGTTAAATTTCTCATGCAAAGTATCAGGCAGACCTACTATTGATGTTGAATCAATAAAGGGTTTAATGTCTTTTGTCCAGTTTAAGAGCCTTGAAAATGAGGGTCTTCATTATGCATGTTTAGCGGGCACCGAAGCGTGGAATGATGCAGGTTTAGAGGTTACACCACCTGATGTTAATCCTGATCCTGAGACGGGTGTTATTTTTGGTACCGGTTCTTTGGCTATGGGAGAGTTTAGCTATGAAAAACAAAAAATAGTCGCTTCAGGGAAACCCAGACGGATTGGTCCCAGAATTGTAGAACAAACAATGAATAGTGGAGCCGCATCTTATTTGAACAAAATTATTGGATTTGGAGATGTGGTAATGTCAAATTCTAGTGCATGTTCTACGGGTACAGAAGCAGTGATTTTAGGATATGATCGAATAAAGTCGGGCAGAGCTAAAAGAATGTTGTGTGGTAGTACTGAAGTACCAGGTTGGGTTATATGGAGTGCTTTTGAAGCTCTTCGAATTCTTTGTGGTAACTCAAATGACGACCCCGAAAAAGCATCCAGACCAATGGCAGCTGACGCTTCAGGTTTAGTGCCGGGTGCCGGCGCTGGCGCACTTGTTCTTGAAGATCTAGATACTGCAGTTGCAAGAGGGGCGAAAATCTACGGCGAAATACTAGCAGGAAATATCAATAACGGAGGTTTAAGAAACGGTGGAACAATGACTATGTCGAATTATGATGCGACAAAAAAGGTCATTGCCAGATCTTTGCAAGATGCGGGCCTTGAAGGAACAGATATTGATTTGATCTGTGGTCATTTGACAGCCACAATAGCCGATCCTAAAGAGGTGATAGCCTGGAAGGAAGCACTTGATTTATCTTATGATAATTTTCCAATGATAAACAGCCTTAAATCAATGACCGGTCATTGTTTCAGCGCAACAGGTTCAATTGAAATGGTCGCAAGTATGCTGCAATTGCATCACCAGTTTATTCACCCGAATATAAATATTGATGAAGTTCATCCTGACATTAGTTCACAAATTAACGAAAAAGCTGTCGTTCAGGAATTAGTAGAAAAAGAAATAAACCATGTAATTAAAGCAAATCTCGCTTTTGGTGATGTAAATACCTGCCTGGTTGTAAAAAAATGGGACGAGTAATAATCATCAATCTTTTCTGCTGTTATTAAACGAAAAAAGCCCGAATGGTGATTCGGGCTTTCAGATTTTTTACTTGTATTTAATTACTCGGCCGGCACAATTCTATGGATCCCACCTCTTGTAGTTCCAACATAAATGTAGCCATCCGGTGCTTCTTTTAAACTGCGAACACGACCAATTCCACCAAGTATTTCAGTTCTACTTAATACATTATCTCCATCAAGTTCGAGTAATTGTAGTTGAGCAAATTTTAATGATCCAACTAATAAATGACCTTTCCACTCAGGGTATAAATCGCTAGTAACGAAAGTCATTCCTGAAGGAGCAATTGAAGGATCCCAATAAGTTACAGGTGGCTCCATTCCCTCACGATATGTTCCTTCTGCAAAAGAAGTACCACTATAGTTAACTCCAAAACTTAAAATTGGCCAGCCATAATTAGCCCCTGGTTTAATAATATTCATTTCATCACCACCCCGAGGACCGTGCTCATGAGCCCACATAATTCCGGTAGCCGGATTCATCGCCATTCCCTGCTGGTTTCTATGACCATATGACCAAACAGCAGGAAGCGCATCATCTTGTCCAATAAATGGGTTATCGTCGGGAATACTTCCATCATCATGAATTCGATAGATTTTTCCTCCATCCATAGATAAATCTTGTGGGAGAACATCTCTATTTCCACGATCACCAATAGTGAAGAATAAATAACCGTCGTTATCAAACTCAATGCGTGAACCGTAATGTTGACCACGACGTGAATTTGGTGTAGCCTTGTAGAGTGTTTCAATTTCCGTCAAACTCGTACCATCTAATTTGGCCCGAATAATAGCGGTATTTGAACCTTGCCCTTCTCCTGATGAAGACGAATAAGAGAAATAAATCCATCCGTTTTCTTCAATGTTTGGGTGTACATCAACATCTAAGAATCCACCTTGACCGTTAGCGTCAATGTCATCAGGTAAATTGTTAATCGTATCCACAATTTCACCATCTCTAACAAGATAAAGCGCTCCGGATCTTTCAGTTACAAGCATATCTCCATTAGGCAGCCATGCCATTCCCCATGGCACATCAATACCTTCTACGTACAATTCAGATTTATACTCTTGAGCTTGTGCTGGGATCAGCAAAACAATGCTGAAGAAAAATGATAGAATCAGTGTTTTTACTTTCATGATACAGAGTTAATTAAATATGATTGTTCGATTGTCAGTCACTAAGGTCTTGCACTGTATGTGTTTCCAAACCGCTCTAGATAGGACTAACGTTTCCAAGTCCCGACCTTTTCTTACTAAGTCTTGAATATCGTCACGATGCGTAACACGCACAATATCTTGTTCAATTATTGGTCCTTCGTCTAAATCTTCGGTTACATAGTGACTTGTAGCGCCAATAATCTTTACTCCTCGCTCAAAGGCTGAGTGGTATGGACGAGCGCCCGGGAATGCCGGTAAAAATGAGTGATGGATATTGATGATGTTATTTCTCCACGCATCAATAAAATCACTTGTAAGGATTTGCATGTAACGAGCAAGAATCACGAGGTCAATATCATATTCATCTAAAAGTGCACGTTGCTTTTTCTCTTGTGCCAGTTTGTTTTCTTTAGTGATTGGAATGTGCCGGTATTCAATTCCAAACTTTTCAGCCACATCTCTTGCTTCCTCATGATTGCTAATGATAAGTGGAATATCAACCTCCCATTCCTTCGTCTGCCAACGACCTAAAATATCATACAAACAGTGAAGTTGTTTTGAAACAAAAAGAGCTAATCTCATTGGCTGATTAGTGAAATTCAGCTTCCAGTTAAAATTGTAAGCTGCTGCTAATGAAGTTTCAATCTGATTTCTTACTTCCTTGTGTGATAAATCAAATCGATCCATTTCCCATGATATGCGCATATAAAACTTATCACGAGTTGAATCGGTGTGTTGATCCAAATCAACGATATTGCCGCCGTGCTGATGCACAAATTGAGTTACTGCAGCAATTATACCTGGCTGGTCATCGCAATGAATCCTAAGAATTGCGTGGTCGGAAGAAGTCATGATTTAATATAAAAATCTGCGTAGTTCATCCACGTTCATGAACCCGGTTCTGGATTTGAGGAGGTTACCTTCCGCATCGATTATTAAAGTGCCCGGGAAAACAAATACACCATAGTTTTGTGCCCATTGTCGGGACATGATTTCTTCCCCATTAAATGATATTAATTCCTCAGAATTGCCATCCACTTTTGCAGGAATGTAACCGGCATCTAACACGGCTCGAACTGTGGAATCCGGATAAACATCTCGCTCCATGGCACGACAGTATTTACATCCAACTTCAAATATATCAACTAAAATCAGTTTTTCAGTTTCTCGTGCTTCTTCCTGTGCGGCTGCAAGTGTCATCCAATCAGGTGCATTTTCTATTTCGATTGGAGCAGTATTCTTCATCGCTACAACAAAGTAAATACCAATAAACCCGGCGATGACTATAAAAATGATGGCCTTTTTATTCATGGAGGAAATGAACTCTTTCACGTTGATTGGGTGTTAAAATACTATCTTTGGCAATTCTAAACGCAATCCATTTACAATTTATGTCAGAACCCATCGAATCGTATAAACTTGGTAAAGTACAGGTGACTGTAGTTGAAGATGATCGTCCAAATAAATTACTCATCCAATGTTTTGATGGAGAATACAAATCTGAATTCACAGTAAGTGAATACGAGTTTAAAAACTACAAGAGACTAATGAATCAGCGGATAACAGAGGCTTATAAAAATATTGAGAGTTAGATGTCATTCAGAGCGAAGCGAAGAATCTTCATAATACTCCACGCCAGTTCACTAAAATTGCAGATTCTTTCCAGAATCTACTTCGGGATAACCTCAGGATGACTATTTAAACCACCATCCCAAAAACAACAATAAAGCTGATTACAGATAGAATCAGTCCTACCATGAAAATGTTGTAGGAAAATCGAAGTAACCGGTATTTCTTGGCAAGAACTTTCCCTAATCCATGAATATCTCTCGCCATATTATCATAGAGTCGATTGCTATCCTGCATAAGTTCTTCCAACCCTTCCACATATTCTTCACGCGGCATAGTGTGGAAATTCCCAAAAAAGAGAATATTGGCTCGGTTTGATCTCACATCTTCAAGAGTAACGGTTTCATTACTAACTCGAGGTCGCGCGGAAAGAACGGCGTAAATCAGTGAGCCAAGACAGGTAAGAAGTAATACAGCTGTTGGAATGAGCAACCAGGGATTCGAGTCTATTTTTGGCGAAATAGATGCGATTACAATCGAAATGATGATACCGTTAATCGAAATCATAATATTCGATTTATTATCTGCAATGGCACTCAATTCAATGTGCGTTCGATAAGAAGTACGGAACATATCCGATACACCGCGATTAGTCGAGCCTAACTTCTTCTCGTCGGTAATTTTCTTCTTCTTTTCCTTTTTTGGCTTTTTCTCTTCTTCCATAGTGATTTTGATCGATGCTGAATATAGAGAAATAGATGAGTTAAGTTACAACCAAGATTCAGTATCTCGATGGGTATTTAATACAGCCCGAATAATTATTCGATTCTTTTCTTCATCAATTTGAAAATGGACCATGTACGGGAATCGAATTAGAGGTAAACAACGCACATTTTTATATCTAACTTGATAGAAAGGTTGTTCAACTAGAGATTGGAGTTTTTGATCTAGATAAATTGAGAAGTCTTTGCCGAGTCCTGCCTCAAGTTCATTATAGTAATCAATCGCGTTCTGGATATCCTTAATAGCTCTGCGATCAATCGTTAACTCAAATGGACGGTTCACTTCTAATCAGTTTTTAACTGTTTTCTAGCTTCTTCCCATGGAATAATATCCTCTTCAACAGAATTGTTCATTCTCTCAAGAACGATCTTCTTATGTGACTCTGGAATTTCGAAATCAGTTTCAAGGCCAAGCTGATCTAATAATTCAACTACAAAACCTAGCTTTTCATCTGGCACTTTAACTTTGATTTCTTTCATTTACTTGGTGAATTATTTGATTCAATAAGCTAAAGTATTTCAACTATATCAAGACATTTCATAAATTAATGAAATAATTTGATATAGCTAAGGGTATATAAAAACCTGATGTTTAGAAAAGGGTCCCTTTTATTCTGTTTTCTGATTGCATTTACTTCATGCAAGGATTCCAACAATTTACCAATTGAACTTGAATGGAAAAGAGTAGAGATATTTGATGAATTATCTATTCACTATATCAAGGTAATCAATGACCGAATATTCGTATCTGCTGAAGATGAAAGGTTGAGCCGAGAAACGCCCAATAAAGGTGGCTTATACATGAGTGAGGATGGAGATACATGGATAAAGTTAAAATCAACATCCTGGTTCCCGGGGCCGATTACTTACAATAATGGATTATACTATTGGGTAGCAGATACCATTCATGTTACTTCAGACTTTGAAAACTGGGATTCAATTGTTCCGGAAGATGATGGTCGTATAGTTCATACTTATCCTTTTATTTTAGATGATATCGTTTTTTGGGAAGGTAATTTATATGGCAGTTTTGCAGCAACAGTGACATATATCATAGAAGATGGATTTCCAGAACAAATAGTTGATTTTAATAACAATTATGGAGGGGCCAGAAAATTTTTTATGCTCAAAAATGGGCAAATAATGACAATTCAAAATGGAGGGTACCAACCAACGGGCGATCGCCCATATTTATTTAGGGTTCCTGATGGAGAATTCATTGATGGAAATTGGGTGCCAGATTCTTCTTCCAGAGTTTCTTCATTAACTGCTTTTCAAGAGCATAAGAACAATTGGTATATAGCTACTAACTACCCGGAAATAATTAGGATATATGAAAACAATAGTTGGGTTGCTTTAACTGATACAATTCCTACTACAAAATACGCATCAAGCTTTGATGGAGAGGTTATTAATTGGGCATTATACATTGAGTTCGTAGAGAATGAGATATTTATTGCGACTAGGTTAGGAGGTGTACTAAAGTGGAATTCAGACGCTGGTAATTGGGAAAACATAAGGACAGGATTACCGATTAGATTAGATCCAAACGGTGTGATTGATGATTTATACTACCCAATTCATCACTTTGTACAGTTTAAAGAAAGTTTATTTGTCGGATATGGCTTTCTCAGATCATCCTCCGACCCCACAGTTATTCCAATATCGGAACAAGGACTTTATCAATATAAAAATTAGTTGCTATAACAACTTTTTTCTGCCTCGAAGTTGTGAATTCGATATAATTCAGCTGCCTAACTAATCAAAGAGAAGAACCATGCCTATTTACCATCGCTTAGGAAAAATACCTCCCAAACGGCATACACAATTCCGGAAACCGGATGGAAATTTATACTATGAGCAGTTATTCGGAACCATCGGTTTTGATGGGATGTCAACATTGTCTTATCACGTTCATCGCCCAACAATGGTAGCTGAAGTTGGCGAGGCGATTGATGTATCACCGAAAGTTGCTGTTGGTAATAATATGAAATCGATGATGCTGAAAGGTCTCGATGTCGCTCCAAAAGACGATTATTTAGCAGCGCGAGAACCCATTTTAACAAACAGCGATGTGACTTTACATTTGGCTGCTCCAAAAAAATCACTCACTGAATATTTCTATAAAAATACAGATGCCGATGAGCTGATCTATATCCACAAAGGAAGTGGAGTTCTTAGGACATTCATCGGAAATATTGAATTTGTACCTGGCGATTATCTGCTGATACCTCGCGGGATGATTTATCAGATTTCATTTAATGATGAGAACAATCGTCATTTCATCACTGAATCTTTTGTTCCGATTTATTCCCCAAAGCGATACAGAAACTGGTTTGGTCAGTATTTAGAGCATTCTCCATACTGCGAGCGTGATTTAAAACTACCAACTGAGCTCGAGACTTTTGATGAGAAGGGCGAGTTTTTGATGAAGATCAAAAAACAAGGAATGATGCATCAGTTAACTTATGCCTCTCACCCTTTTGATGTAATCGGTTGGGACGGGTACAATTTCCCATATGGATTTTCGATCTACAACTTTGAGCCAATTACTGGTCGCGTCCATCAACCACCACCCGTTCACCAAACTTTTGAGACTTCAGCATTTGTAGTTTGTTCATTTGTTCCTCGATTGTATGATTACCATCCACTCGCAATTCCGGCGCCTTATAATCACTCTAATATCGATTCAGATGAAGTGATTTATTACGCTGAAGGTGATTTCATGAGTCGAAATCATGTGGAAGAAGGATACATTTCATTACATCCTGCGGGAATTCCACATGGACCACATCCCGGAGCATACGAAGCAAGCATCGGTAAAAAAGGAACTGAAGAATACGCCGTGATGGTAGATACTTTTAAGCCATTACAAGTAACAGAAAATGCACTAAGAATTGATGATGGAGTGTATTATCAATCGTGGTTGGATAAATAATAATTTACAGTAAGGGCGTATGGCCATACACCCCAAAATCTATAGAAAATGAAAACCTGGCTAGAAATTTCTCCTGATTCTGATTTCTCAATCTACAATCTCCCATTCGGAATCTTCTCAGAAAAAAAGGGACCAAAAAAAGTTGGAGTTGCGGTTGGCGATTATGTCGTTGATTTAGTTCAAGCACAAGATTTAGGTATTTTTGATGATATTGATGTCTCACTTTCAGTGCTGGAAAATGAATTTCTAAACGAATTCATTGAGCTTGGAAAACCAGTAACTACTCAAATTCGATTAAAGCTACAAAATCATCTTTCAGATTCTACTTCACCTCTAAACGGATCGAAAGCAATCATCCCAATGAATAAGGTGACCATGCATCTTCCGGTAAAAGTGGGGGATTACACTGATTTCTACTCCAGCATTGAGCATGCTACGAATGTGGGAAAAATGTTTCGTGATCCTGAGAATGCATTACTTCCAAATTGGAAGCATTTACCGGTTGGGTATCATGGCCGTTCTTCATCGATAATTCTTTCGGGCACGGATATTCATCGACCTAAAGGCCAGACTAAACTACCAGAAGGTGATCCGGTTTATGGGCCATCACAACGGATGGATTTTGAATTGGAAATGGCATTTATCGTTGGGAAGACAACCGATCTTGGTGATCAAATCAGCGCCAATAACGCCATGGATCATATTTTTGGAATGGTTCTCTTTAACGATTGGTCTGCTCGTGATATTCAAAAATGGGAATATGTGCCACTTGGGCCGTTTCTTGGAAAAAGTTTTGCATCTTCGATTTCACCTTGGGTTGTGACTATGGAAGCTTTAGGCCCATTTAAAGTTGCCGGACCAAATCAGGATCCACCGGTGCTCGATTACCTGAAAACAGATGGTGACCTGAATTACGATTTAAATCTTACGGTAGAAATCGAACCTGAAGGAAAAGAAGCGACAACTGTTTCAATGTCCAATTTCAAGTATATGTACTGGAATATGGCGCAGCAGTTAGCCCATCATACAGTAAATGGTTGTAATGTTAATGTCGGAGACATGATGGCATCGGGTACTATTTCTGGAAAATCACCCGATTCATTTGGTTCGATGTTGGAGCTTTCCTGGGCAGGGAAAAACCCCATTCAAATAAATGACGGTTCTGAAAGAAAATTCCTTCAAGATGGAGACACTGTGATCATGAGAGGACATTGTGAAAAAGACGGAATTCGTGTTGGTTTCGGTGAAGTCCGATCAAAATTATTGCCTGCAAAATGAGTGAAATAAAATCATACGATCCCTATGATTTTTCCATTGCAGAACGACAGGGAATTTTAACTGCTTCAATTGGTCCACGGCCAATTTGTTTTGCAAGTACCGTGGATAAAGACGGAAAGGTGAATCTGAGTCCATATTCGTTTTTCAATGTATTTTCGAACAATCCACCGATTCTAATTTTTTCACCCTCTCGAAGAGGTCGCGATAATACTACCAAACACACGTACGAGAATATTAAAGAAGTTCCGGAAGTTTGTATCAACATTGTGAATTACCCGATGGTTGAGCAAATGTCTTTGGCTAGTACTGAGTATGAAAAAGGGGTTAATGAATTTGTTAAGGCCGGTTTTACAGAAGTACCTTCGGATACAATCAAACCACCGAGAGTGAAAGAAAGTCCGGTTTCTTTTGAATGTACAGTTGATCAGGTGATTGAATTAGGGACAGAAGGTGGAGCAGGCAATCTGGTTTTAGCTCGTGTTCAAAAAATTCATTTAGATAGCCAATATTTAAATGAAGAAGGGAAATTGGATAACTTGAAATTAGATCTCGTTGGTCGGATGGGCGCTAACTGGTACACGAGGGCTAACGAAGAAGCTTTATTTGAAATTCCTAAACCACTTCAAACGAAAGGAATTGGAGTAGATCAGCTACCTCAGCATGTTCGAGAAAGTGATTTGCTTACTGCGAATAATCTGGGTCGACTTGGTAATATTGAGAAGTTTCCCTCACAGGATCAGATCAAAGCAGCTAAAGCCTTTAATACAGTTGCAGCCGCATTTACTCAATTTGAAAATGATGAGTTGAGAAATGAAATTCATCGCTTAGCTAAGATTGAGCTGGAAATGGGTAATGCTGAAAAGGCACTAACTATACTGTGCACCATTCATGCCTGAATCAGCTGATATCTTATGGTCACCAAGTGATGACTTCATCCAACAAAGCGGATTGAAGAACTACGAAAAATGGCTGGAAGATGAATTTGGACTCACTTTTAAGGATTACGAAGAGTTTTGGCGATGGTCGAATAATCACTTCGAAGATTTCTGGGAGTCGCTCTGGAAATATTTTGATGTAATTTCGCATTCAGGTTATGAATCCGTCATCGATACATATGAAATGCCCGGTGCGCGATGGTTTAATGGCGCTACGCTGAATTACGCAGAGCATATATTTCGGCAAAAATCGAATGAAAGGCCGGCGCTGATTTTTGTGAATGAAGATGACGAAATCCAAGAACTCACTTGGTATGGTCTTGAGCGATATGTAACTGCTGCACAAGGTTTCCTAAAATCAAAAGGAATTAAAAAAGGCGATCGTGTTGCAGGATATTTACCTAATACTACTGAAACGATTGTTTGTTTTCTGGCAGTGAATTCTCTAGGAGCAGTTTGGTCGTGTTGTTCACCTGATTTTGGTATAAACACAGTAATCGATCGGTTTTCACAGATTGAACCAAAGCTCTTTTTCACTTGTGATGGGTATCAGTATGGTGGGAAAAGAATAGATCGATTGAATGAGGTGCAGCAGATTGCTGATTCCATTTCATCCATCGAAACGGTTGTTTTGATTCCTACTTTAAATGATGATTCAGTTCTGGAGAATTCTATTCATTGGTCGGAGATAATTTCCACAAAATCCGATCAACTGACTTTTGAAGCTGTTGAATTCAACCACCCAATTTGGGTCTTGTATTCCTCAGGAACAACAGGAAAGCCAAAAGCGATTACTCATTCGCATGGCGGTGTTTTACTAGAGCATCTCAAATACATGCATTTCCATAATGATGTAAAACCCGGCGACCATTTCTTTTGGTTTACAACTACTGGCTGGATGATGTGGAATTTCTTACAAGCGTCAATGCTAGTCGGGGCAGTTCCTGTTTTATTTGATGGTAGCCCCGGTTCACCGGACTTAAATGCTCTTTGGAAATTGACGGAAGAACTACCCATTCATCACTTTGGAACAAGTGCTCCATTCCTGATCGCCTGCATGAAAAAAGAATTAACTCCGGGAGCTGATTTTGACCTTTCTGAGCTTCGATCTATTGGATCGACGGGCGCTCCACTTCCACCTGAAGCATTTGACTGGGTGTATGAGTATGTCAAAGAAGATTTGTGGTTATGTAGCATGAGTGGCGGTACGGATGTATGCACGGCCTTTGTTGGTGGAATTCCATCAAAACCGGTTCGAAGAGGGAATATTCAGGGTCGTGCACTTGGATGCGATCTTCGAAGTTTGGATGAGGATGGAAATGAGGTAGTCGGTTCATTAGGTGAAATGGTGATTTCAAATCCAATGCCATCCATGCCTATTTATTTCTGGGGAGATGATAACAACGAAAGATATTCTGCAAGCTATTTCGAAAAGTTTGCTGGTAAATGGTGTCATGGCGACTGGATTCAAATTGAAGAAGATGGAAGTCTCCGGATTTTTGGTCGTTCTGATGCGACCTTAAACCGAAAAGGAATTCGAATCGGAACGGCTGAGATTTATTCAGTTTTGGATCGAATTCCGGGATTATCCGATTCATTGATTGTAAATCTTGAAAAGATAGACGGATCGGACATTATGCCGCTGTTTGTTGTTATTGAAGATGTAGAATTTGAATCAATATCAGAGACCATCAAGCAGAAGTTAAAAGAAGAGTGCTCACCAAGACATGTACCGGATACTATCATTCAGGTGGATGAAATTCCTTACACCTTGAGTGGCAAAAAAATGGAAGTCCCGGTTAAAAAGGCGCTCATGGGTTTAGATGTTTCTAAGCATATGAACCCTGATGCCAGTCGTAATCCACAGGCGATGGATGTTTTTATAGACTTAGCGGGGAGTTTTTAAAAAGTATTCGTCATCACGAGGAGGCACAATCAAATTAAGGTACTATTCTAAATCGACGAAGTGATCTCCTTGCAGAAGTAAAGATTGCCGTGTCGAGTATAATTACAAAATAATATATATAGCCTCCTTGCAACGACTATTTGGCTCAGGATCTTTAGTGAGTAATTTTTCTTTGGCACTTTTGACTGGGCAAAAGTACCTAAAACCCACCTCAAGAAATGTATATTCACCCGCTAATTAACCCTGTTTGTTACCCATCGATAACGAACGCCCTATGCTTCACATGCACCCCTACCGCATTTCTTTCGGATTTATTTTGGAGGAAGTTTAGTAGAATATCTTTTTTAGCTGAAATGAAGCATTTTTTGTTTCAGAACTACGGACAATAGAAAGCTAAAAAAGGTCCGGGATTGGATTTGTGTGTGAATAACAAAGAAAAACGAGAGTTTCTTTTTAAAAATCGGCATTGAAATATTGAGCGGCATAAGTGAATTCAAAGATTTCACGACCCGCTTGTGGGAGAATGAATCCACTCCGGTTGAAAAGTAAACATGGAAGAAATTGTAGTGGACCATTGGATTCATTCAGTGGAATCTTTGATGAACCCGCGAAGTATTTCAGCCGAGAGCTTTTGGTTCTTTTGTCGGTACAAAAGAACAGATACAACTTTCACCTAACTAATTAATTCTTTTAATTCGGCGGCAATTCTAATAACGGGCTACTCGTTTAATATTTGTTTAATCAAGTTTAACTATGAAACCATTTCTATTTTTTCTTGTTACACTTTTATACTGTGATCTAAAACATTCAGAACCTAGTTCTGAAATGGCAAATTATCTTCTAAACAATGTTCAGGAGTGGGGTAAATATTCTGATCTACAATCACTTAAAATAAAACAGCTTCAAGACGACGATATTGAATTCAGATTTTGGGGGTTTAACGCTATAGGAACTCAAGCTGTAGTTCTTAGAAGAGAATCTAACCAATGGAAGGCTTTAAAGGTTGAGATTCAGCTTTGTGAAGTTCTTTCAGTAAAAGGAGATGTCGACACTTCCAATCTAATGCACTTTCAAATACCAGTTATTTATACTGACCAGATTGACTGTAATAAATCAGCTGAATTTAATATTGTTCCGGATATACTACATGTGACAGAATATGTGTCAGTAATTGAACTTTCTGAAAATTTAGATCTTGATGGTTTGTGGAATGAACTAAATAGATTAAAAGTGAAAAAATTAGAATCTGAGGCTGAACCTGCCCCAAATATTAGCAAAGATGTTCATGGCAATGTAATTGAAGTAGTTAATATTGATGGTTACGATTATTTAGTTGAGTTAAAAATAGGAGATGTATATCGTGCTTCTGTAGCTAAAAGTAAATCGCAATCAGAACTTGATGCACAATTACAAGAAATGGCACAAATCATTGTTGACTACTTAAACACTTCAATTTATGACGAACACTAGGTCGCTCAAAGAGAAGCTTAGAACCATTTCGAGCTGTGCTGATTTTTGGTACTTTCATCCAAAGAATTCCATCAAGAAGAAAACAGTAAAAAACCCCTGTGAACGATCAAATCCTAAATGAAATCTCGGTTCTTCTAAAATCTCATTACCACATCATCAATATTGAGACGGTAGATGATGATCAGGCCAGAGCAATTGCTAAAGAGATTGCGGATTTAAAAGGGGTTCAATTTTATGAGTGGTCCGTTCATTATGGACTTCGAAAAACGGGGGAAATCTATCCTGATACAGAGGATATTTTTAGACTTTTCAATCACATTAGCGGTACGATTGATGAGGGGATTTATCTATTACGTGGGTTTAAACCTTATCTGGAAGACATCAATGTTAATACTCATTTGATTAGTCTTGTTAACCGATTGAAGAATGATAAAAGTGCATTATTCTTCACTGGTAAAGGGGCTCAATTAGATGAACCACTGCGATCGCATGTAGCATCGGTTAAGCTACCTCTTCCTTCCGAAGAACAATTGATAACATTATTCAAGCAGATTTATACTGATCTGGGTCGTAAACAAAATATTGAACTCAAGATTACAAGATCAGATTTAGAAAAACTGATTTTAAATCTTCGGGGTCTGAGTCTATTTGAAGCCAAGAAAGTTCTAACCATGATTATGGTGGAAGATGGGATAATCACAAAAGAGGACATCCAGAAGGTCATTGATAAGAAGAAGAAACTAATCGAAAAAGAGGGTTTACTTGAGTACTACACAGCAGAAGAAAGCTTTGCTGATATTGCGGATCTAAAAGGACTGAAAACCTGGTTAAAGCAACGACAAATGTTTGTTGACAATCCGGATAAAGCAGAAAAAGTAGGACTGAGTTTTCCAAAGGGGATATTGCTGCTTGGAGTCCCGGGGACAGGAAAAAGTCTATGTGCAAAAGCTGTCGCTCAAGAATGGGGATTACCGCTCCTTCGGCTAGATCCTGCTAAATTGTACAGTAAATACATTGGGGAGACTGAGAATAAATTTAACAGAGCCATGAAGGTCTCCGAAAAGATGTCGCCCCTTATTCTTTGGATCGATGAAATCGAGAAAGCATTTGCCAGTGGTGGCGATGGTGATGGAGGAGTATCACAAAGAGTGATAGGAAGTTTTCTGTCTTGGATGCAGGAAAGAAAGGGAGATGTGTTTGTGATTGCAACAGCCAATGATGTAACCAAATTACCACCAGAATTACTTCGTAAAGGTCGTTTTGATGAGATCTTCTTTGTGGATTTACCAGACCAGGAAACAAGAGAAGCAATTTTTAAAATTCACTTGAATCGCCGTAACCTAAAACCAGTTAATCTGGATTTAAATCAATTAGCAGAACAATCAAATGGATTTAGTGGCGCTGAAATTGAGCAAGTTGTAATAAGTGCGCTGTATGCTTCTTTTGCTAAAGATGAGGAGCTTTCCCAGCAGCATATTATTCATGAGCTTTCCAAAACATTTCCACTCTCTCAAACCTATGGGGAGAAAATCCAAGATCTAAGAGAATGGGCAAAGACACGAACGGTTAGTGCAAATTAAATCCAGTAGATTCTGGAATAAGACCAGGATATTAGCAAACTAGATTCATCAATCTCTTATCCCCGTTCATCAAATCTAAGCTACCATCAATCGGTGTTTATCTCCATTTATCCAATTATGATCTTGAGGGATTCCTTTTCTATAGATATTTGTTCATTCGAATAACGGTATAAAAATCTATTCATCATCGCTTAAGAAATGGACTCATTGACACAATTAACCCTAGGTGCAACCATAGGAGAAGCTACTCTTGGTAAAAAACTTGGGAACAAGGCGCCTTTGTGGGGCGCTTTCTTCGGTACTTTACCCGATCTGGATGTTTTGGCTATGCCTTTCCTCTCAGGCATCGACGGTTTTGTGTTACATCGAGGTTATAGCCATGCGTTTTTTGTTTGTACATTGATTGCACCTCTGTTGGCTATACCATTGTCCCGCCGTTATAAGGCACTAGGTACAACATTGAAGGATTGGGCAGTCTTCTTGCTGCTCACATTGAACACTCATTGGATGGTGGATGCCTTAAATACTTATGGAACGCAGGTTTTGCTTCCATTTAGCGACTATCCCGTTAGTATTGGCTCCATTTTTATTATCGATCCGTTCTTTACAGTTCCGCTCCTTGTAGGTTTATCAGTAGCAATTATGAAGCGCAGTAAGATCAAAGTGAGGCATTGGGCATTAGTGTTAGGTTTTGGGATTAGTACAGCCTATGTGGTGCTGGGGCTTGGTCTCAAAGTTTACGCTGGATCTGTTTTTGAACGAGCATTAAGTGATGAAAATGTCAAATACGAGCAGATGATCACAACTCCGAGCCCAATGAATCCGTTGCTTTGGGTGGCTTATGTCGACCAGGGAGATAATGTACTTGTTGGCCTATATTCCATTCTCGATCCAACTAAAGATGTAAATTTCCAACGTGTTGATAAGAATTTAGAGTTACTCTCAGGAATAGAAAAAAGCCCAGAATTAGATAGACTCTGGTGGTTCACTCGTGGATATATGTCCGTTTCTTTGAAAGGTGAACAGCTAGTTGTTCATGATCTTCGTTTTGGGCGAAGTGATGGTTGGTTAACAAATGATGGTGTATATGTATTTAGCTTTGATCTGATTTTAGATTCAGATCAACCTTCTCGACTTGAAGATTTTAGGCAAACTTCACCGCCCATCGAACTTGACAAAATCCCCTGGCGGCTATTACTTGCTCGCATTCTAGGTGATCCTTCTGTAGAACAGGGAACTACATCTTGAGTGAACAGAATCCCTACATTAAATAATGATATTGAATAAGGTTTGATTGAGTAATAGTTTCTTCAACTATGAAAAAACCAATAATAAACTACCGAAGAACTCTAGCATCCGACTTCAATAAATGTGTTGAGGTGAGAAGTAAGACCAGACAGAATCCTGCCTCCGCTGAGTTTTTAGCTTCCATTGGAATTACAGCAGAAACTCAGGAACCACTATATAATGATGGGATATTGATTGGTTATGTTGCAGAATCGAATGGAGAAATCGTTGGGTTTTGCACAGGAATTACAACCACTGGAGAAGTTCAGGTATTGGCAGTTTTACCGGAGTTTGAGGGAAAAGGAGTTGGTAAAGAATTGCTCCAAAGAGTTGTTGATGCTCTATTTGATTCAGGTTTTGACAAACTCTGGTTGGCGGCCTCTCCAGACCCAGAAATTCGAGCTCATGGTTTTTATCGGCATCTTGGATGGAATTTTACAGGTAAAACCGATGAAATTGACGATCAAATTCTTGAGTTGATTAAGAAATAGATGCTGTATCTGGTAAGCGGCACATCCAGGTCGGGTAAGACCATCATCGCAAAAAAGTTGATGAAGAATTATAAGATTCCCTATTTATCAACCGATTGGTTGATGATGGGTTTCAACGATGGCATTCCTGATTACGGTATTCATCATCTGCTTTGGCCCAATGAAATAGCTAAAAAAATGTGGCCGTTTCTATCGGGTATGATCGATAACATGCTCTTCGATGGCGTGAATTATGTGATTGAAGGAGAAGCCATGTTGCCAGAATTAGTTGCCGAGTTAATTGGGAAATATCCCGATCAACTTAAAGTAGTATTCGTTGGCTATGCTGATATTGAGGTCGACGAAAAGGTCAAATTAGTGAAAGAATACTGTGATCGAGATGATGATTGGTTAATCAGTGAATCTGATGAATACATCAAAGATCATATCGGAAATATGATCGGTTACAGCAAGATGATTAAAGAAGAGTGTGAGAAATATGATCTTCCCTATTTTGATACTTCTCAAGGTTTCATGAATTCAATTGATAAGGCCATTGGGTACTTGGTTGGGTCGGAGTCTTTTTGACCCCACCCCGACCCTCCCCTTGGTAAGGGAGGGAGCTTAATAACTAATTTATAAATATTTCAACGAGTCCTTCTCCTTGATAAGGAAAAGACAGATGATGTAGAATCAAATCTTAACATAAAAGCGCTTTTTCCAGAACTTTAGAAAGCTTAAATTAGTTGTTATAGCAACTAATTATTTCAAAAGAGAAGCCTATGGAAACCTTAGCAAATCCTGTTTTAGATCAAGAACAAGACTTCATGCCGATTCTTGGTACCGATTATGTAGAATTTTATGTTAGCAACGCAAAGCAAGCCGCTCATTTTTATAAATCAGCGTTTGGATTTAAATCACTTGCTTATGCAGGCTTAGAAACCGGACTAAAAGACCGTGAATCATATGTGGTGGTTCAGGACAAAATCAGATTAGTTCTAACATCTCCACTTCATAGTGGAACTGATATGGGTCGTCATATTGATAAGCATGGTGATGGTGTAAAAGTGATTGCATTATGGGTTGAAGATGCCACTTATGCCTATGAAGAAGCAGTAAGAAGAGGGGCTGAATCATATTTTGAGCCTATGACTGAAAGTGATGATCATGGTGAAGTGATTCGTGCCGGTATTCATACCTATGGGGAAACGGTTCATATCTTTGTTGAGAGAAAGAACTATAAAGGTGCTTTTCTGCCGGGCTATAAAGAATGGACTACGCATTACAGTCCAGAGCCGGTTGGTTTAAAGTATGTGGATCATATGGTTGGAAATGTTGAACTCGGTGCCATGAATAAGTGGGTTAAATGGTATGAAGATGTGCTTGGATTCAAGCAGATTCTTTCATTCGACGACAAAGACATTTCTACTGAATACACTGCATTGATGAGTAAAGTTATGAGCAATGGAAATGGTCGAATTAAATTTCCAATCAACGAACCAGCTGCAGGTTTAAAGAAATCTCAGATTGATGAGTACATCGATTTTTATGAAGGTGCTGGCGTTCAGCATGTTGCTGTAGCTACCGATGATATTGTTCATACAGTTACAGAATTGAGAAATCGAGGCATTGAATTTATCACTGTACCAACAACCTATTATGATGTGCTCGAAGACCGAGTTGGGAAAATCGATGAGCCGATTGATAAACTAAAAGAACTTGGAATTCTAGTAGACCGTGATGATGAAGGTTATTTGCTTCAAATCTTTACTAGAACATTACAAGCTCGACCAACTATGTTCTTTGAAATTATTCAAAGAAAAGGAGCTACTTCTTTCGGTAAGGGTAACTTTAAGGCGTTATTTGAAGCGATTGAACGTGAACAAGAATTAAGAGGAACGTTATAGTTCTTCAATCACCCACCTTTAAAGGCGATTCTGAAATTCAGGATCGCCTTTTTTTATTCAGTAACCAGAGAGTTGAGATATTCCTTCAGATCTATTTCAGGTTTAACATCTAGTTTCTTCTTTAGTCGATATTTAGCTTGGTTTACACTCTTCGGATTAATGTGCAAGATATTCGCAATATCTTTACTGGATAAATCCATTTGAACAAGTGAGGCCAATCGTTTTTCAGAACTTGATAGATCCTGAGATCTAGTTCTTAATGCTCTAAAAAACCCAGTGTTTACCTGTTCAATTTTTTTGAACATTAGTTCTTCAGATTCTGATGTAGCTATATTTTGTTTTAGTGAATCAATGAGATTATAAAGGCTTTTTCTACCGGTTGTTGTTTTAATATCACTATTTAATTCATTTAGCCTATCTACAACTTTAGTTAAGTATGAATTCTTTTCATTAAGAAGAATTCCATATTGTTCTAATTCCTTTTGAAGAGATTTCATCTCCAGATTTTTTTGAAATGCTTTCCTTTTTATGGATTCCCAATAGATAATTGTAATTACAAGAATGATACCTATCGAAAGAATAGTAATAATTACTATTCTGAGATTTGCTGCCTGGTTCTCATACTCAAGCAGAAGAATTTCATTGTCCCTTTTTTGAGTCTCAAAATTAGTTTCTAACAGAGCTACTTTTAACGCTGTTTCTTCAAGATTCAGGCTGTAAGATATTGATTTTGCTGTAAGTGCATTGGTTAGGCCAGAGGCGAAGAATCCTAATTTTTGTTCAACTAAGGCCATCATCTCAAGTGAATTTTCGTAGATAAAAATGTTCTCAACCCGGCCACTTTCAATTGCTTGAAGTACCTTTTCTAAATTGGAATGAGCGGTAGTATAATCACCAATGGCAAAATCGAGTTTGGCAATCAACGACAATACATCGACTTCTTTTACCGGGTTTTTTAGGCGACTAAATATTTCAGCCGATTTTTCAAAATATACTCTGGCAGAATCGAATTGATTGTAATTCTTCTTGATTTCACCGGCATTTTCATACATGTATCCGAGGGATGATTGAGCATTGAACTCAAGTGCTTTTTGTATACCCAGATTGTTATAGTATTGAGCTTGTTCAAAGTCTTTTATTCTTATAAAGACTGCTGCGATCCCGGAATATGGTAAAATTTACCTCTTTGATTACCCGAGTATTCATAGGAGTTAATTGAGTTAATGTAATAATCGATGGCTTTATCAAAGATTTCCTATTCTAAATAAATGTTACCAATGTTATTATACATTACTCCTATTGCGGAGTAATTCTCTAACTCTTTATATGCTTCTAGAGCATCGAGCATTTTAGTAATAGCAAGCTCGAATTCATCGTTCATCGCGTACGTTGTTCCAATCGCACCATTAATAATGGCAATTCCTCGGCTATCATTGAGACTTTCGTAGAGTTTCAACGCTTCATCCATATAAAAAAGGGCACTGTCTTGATGCATTTGTGCATTAAAACTGTAGCCTATGTAACGATTAGCATGAGCTTGCCCTATCACATAATCTTCCATTTGTGAAATTACTAATGCTTCTCTGGCATATGCTCTGCTTTGAATGGGTTCATTTCTATAAGTTCGTCGAGCAACATCAAGCAAGAGTTTAACACGGTTAGTGTCTTTCTGTGTTTGAATTAATAATTCACTCTTTAGTGAGTCAATTATAGCCGGTTGTGCTCCAACTATAATCGGAATGAGACTGAAAATGAGACTTAGAAATAGTTTTTGATTAGTAATCATATCGATGAGCTTGTAGACAAATAATATATCCTAAAGCTACAAATTGGAGATCATAAATTTTAATCTGGCTATTAAATCATGGTCTACATGATGTCTACAAGACTTAAATCACATCGAATTTTTATTACCCTTGATTCATCTAGTCATTCCCCATACTCGGTATTGAATTTGATCGTTCGATGTCGTCTTCAATAATTAATTCATACACAATGTTTTTTAAAATAAATCGAAAGAGACTCGTATACATTTTAGAGGATTCAAAATCTTATCAAATATTGATGCGCATCCTTTTAGAAAAAAAGGGATTTAAAACTAAAATATTTGAGTGTGCTAGTTTGGCGGTTGACCAAGTTGCTAAAGATCAGCCGAGTCTTATCCTTTCAGATATACATATGCCAAACAGTAACGGGCTAGATTTTTGTCTCACTGTAAACTCCGAAATATCTGACAAGTACATTCCATTCATATTTGTATCATCAGATGATAGCTATGAAAACCAAAAGAAAGCTCAGATGCTAACTAATCAAGAATTGTTTAAGAAGCCATTTGATTCAAATTTAATCTTAAAAGCAGTTGATGAGGTTATGCAACCAAAAAGGTTACTTATGAATTAGTTATTGCTAGAGTAGCTCAAAAACACTTTATCCAATATTTTTCTAAGCTGATCGTATTCCTCATCAGAGATATTTTCCCATCCTAATTCTCTGGAAGCGTAAACGTGTTCTTTAGCTTTTGCAGTCTCATTCCGTCCCAAATCAGTTAATGAAATTAGAAAACGGCGGCCATCATCAGGGTCATGAGATCTATTTACGAATCCTTTTTTCTGAAGTAAATCAATGATACGTGAGACGGTATGCTTGTCTTTAAAACTTTGCCCTGCCAAATCAACCTGGCTCATTGTCTTCTTCTCTAGTTGACTCAAAATCACCCATTGTTCCGGCGTAATATCGATCTGGGCTTTTTTAAAACGATTGATCAAATCCTGACGAACAACTTTATAGGTTCGATCAATATAAACCCCAATCTCTTTTTTCATGCCGCTGCTACTTTCATAGTAGGTAAGCCAATTCGCTCTCGAATTTCCTGGAATCGTGGGTCATTGGCCATTTTTCTAAATGGTAACATTGCGTCAAGAAAAACCATTGCCCCAAGACGTTTTTCAACCGCTTGATTTAAATATTTAAAAGCTGTGTCAAAATCTTCTAATCCCGCATAAACACATGCAAAATCAATCGAAAGATCTAAATCCGGATTCTCTTTAGTACGGTTTAACAATCGTTGAAGGTTTTCTTCTATTCCTTTGGAATCACCTCTTAATGCTGAAATATATCCTAAAAACGCTCCACCTGAATTTGGGTCCTTAACTAACTCTAAGTATTTATTGGCAAATAGCCATGCATTATCCAAATCACCCATTTCTAGGTATGTCATAGATTTTGCTTCGTAGGCCATTCTAAATAATGGATCTAACTCAAGAATTTCGTCCAAGACTGCTAAACTATTTTCATACTCCTGATTGTAAATAAAGGCTCTTGCAAGGTCTGCTTTAAGAGGGAGTGAAAGAGGTTCAATTTTAGCTGCTGCCTTGGTATGGTGAATCATTCTATCATATTCACCTAAACACTTATAAACGTAACCTAACCCTGTACGTGCACCTGTATCATCCGGTTCTAAAGTAATAGCCTTTCTAAAGTTGGCTTCAGCTAATTCAAAATTCCATTTTGAGAACAGATTAACAAAACCAAGGGCAACATAAGAAGCAGATCGAGTACTATTCAATTCAACAGACTTATTTGCATAAGTTTCGGCTTTGGTATAGGCTTCATCACTAGGCATCTGCCCCATTGCACCCAGGAAAGTATAACAGTTAGCTAAAGCTGAGAAAGCGTTGGTATACGTGGTACAGTGATTGACTGCTTTATCAAAAAGTGTGATAGCTTTACGTACTGATTCCGGTGTTCTCTTATTCCAAAAGAAAAGACCTTCCAGATAATGATTGTAAGCAACAATACTATCGGTAGAAGCTTCATAGAGTTTATTTGACTTATCGAAATAAGAATCTGCCTCTAACTTTTCTACAATCTTCTGAGAGATCTCATCCTGAACTTCGAAGATATCTTTCATCTCGCCATCGAAATTCTCCGACCAAATATGGAAGCCGTCATCAGCTTTAATAAGCTGAGCTGTTACGCGAATTCGATTTCCGGCTTTCCGAACGCTGCCTTCTAAAATGGTTGCAACATTTAGTTCTTTTCCAATCTGTCTGATATCTCTATGATCTCCTTTATATCCAAAAACTGAGGTGCGGGAAGCCACCTCAAGATCGCTAACCTTGACCAGTGCATTAATGATTTCTTCTGTAATACCATCGCTGAAATATTCATCATCTGAGCTGCCACTAAAATTGGCAAATGGTAAAACTGCGACACTATTTTGATATGAACCAGTTTGTTCCTGAATATGTCTTTGAGCCGGAACTTGCAGTCCTTCATTAGCTAATGCAAAAATACTGGTCATCTGAAAAACATTCTTTAGCTCATGTTCACCGAATGCCTCAACTCGAATTCCAGGGTGGTTTTTTATTTCATCAAAGACTTTTCCTGATACCATTACTGAACCTGGTATACCAAGTGCTTGAACTCTGGCTGCTATATTTACGGCATCCCCATAAATACCTTCATCATCATAAACAACATCACCTAAATGTATTCCAATTCGCATTGGAACTGCCGGATCTTTTTGTAATTCAAGTTGAATTTCTCTTGCTGCATTCACGGCGTCAATCGCAGATGCAAACATGCTTAATGTCCCATCTCCGTAGTACTGCATAACCTGGCCACGGTGATCAAGAATCTTCTCGTCAACAATCTTTCTTTGATGATCTCTCTTCGACTTTGCCATGGCTTCATCTTGCTGCATCATTTTGGTATACCCAACCATATCAGCAAACATGACAGCGGCTAGCAAACGGATATTTTGTTTTTCAGCCATATAGTTAATTACCTGCTTAAATGTGGCGACTTAGGCGCTGATTGTCAATAATCGTGCCGTCTAATTTTAAAAAAAGAATCCTGCCTTTATTTCAAAGCTGTTTTCATCACCTGATGTACCATAAGTCGCACTCATAAGCATTTGATCGAACAAATTAAACCAAATACCTCCACCATAGCCCTTATGTAAAGTATTTGAATTTTCCCCATCGGTCCAAACTCTACCAGTATCAAAGAAGGTAAGAATACCACCTTTTCCACCAAACAAATATCTATAAAAATCAACGAGTTCTACTCGTATTTCGGCGTTCGAATAAACGGTTGTCCTCCCTGTAAATCGCTGGTTGTTGAATCCTCTTAAATTCTGACTTGCACCCAGAGTATTGGCTTGATAAAAAGGAAAACTCCCAATTATATGTTCACTGCCAAAACGTCCTGCAAAGGTAAATTGCCTTTTCCCGGAGCCTGATGCATAGAATGAAGTTGAGCCAGAGAGGTTCACATGACTTTTACTAACATTATTTAGCCCAAGATTCGCTTCTGATTGAATAGAGAATTTGAATCCATATTGAGGATTGATCAAATTGTTTACATCATTAATAGAGATTCCGGTTGAAAATCGTCCATAATATTGACTGGAAAAGATATTCGGATTAATTCCAAGTTGTGGATCTGTAAGAATACTTTGCTCACCTTGCACATCGTCAACTTCCGTGAATTGAATCCCTGCTCCGATGTTATAAGTCAGGATATTTTCAAGTTGAATGCTCGCAGTTCCGAATAATTGATATTGTTCTAAACGAGCTCGATAGAAATCAGAATTTAACTGGTTTTCGCGCTCAGTATCATTCCCCAAACCGAAGAAGAACCTGTAACTCTTAGGTAATAGCACAGTGCCTTCAACATTGCCATGCCAGTCGCCTCTGAATTTGTACCAATCCCCTGTGTAGCGAATGTTTCCGGCACCTGTTAAAGGCGCGTAATTAGCGCGGATATAGTGTTTTTGACCGGGAACTCTTCTGAATTGATTCCTCGTAAATCGAGGTCCTCCACCAATGAACAAGCCATCGTCGTCATTAAAAGCAAAGAAGAATCCAACCATTGTTGAGTTCCAGCGATAATCATGATTATAGTCGTAGCGATTGATTTCTGAGTTTTCGGAAATATGGAACTTAGCATCATTATCGAAAGCTTCCGGGTTGGAAAGTTCAGTATCGTAAACGTGAATTTTTCGTTCACTTTCAGGATTTTCATCAATGTATAGATCATCTCCAGAGCCACCAACAATTCTTAAACCAATTTTTGGCTCCCCATTACCGGAAACTAAGATTTCATCATCGTCTCCCATTGCGAAAATGCGCAATTCATCAGTTCGAGAATCACTGAAGGTTCGATCGAAGTATTTCTCTCTGAGGTTTCCTTTCCCGGTCAATTTAAATATCTGAACCTGAACCTCATCATTATTTAAGAAATTGATAAGTATTCGTTCTCTTTTATGACTAGCAGGTATAGAGACAACTTTATCTAACTGGTAAGAAAACGTTTTAGCGATTTCATGCAATTGGTCTCGTCGTGATTTTAAAATCTCAATGGTTTCTTCACCAAATTTTGCCTGAATTTCTTCTGGGTATGCAGCAACTGATTTTTCAATTTCTTCATCCGTCAATCGTGTTTTTATATCCTCTGCAATTGATATCCAATCTTCCTCATCAAGTTGATTTGTAAATCTACGAGTGAGGCCAAGTGAATTGAAGTTCAATCCTTTGAGATTTCCATAACTATGATCAAAATTCTGATACTGCATAAATGGACCAAGCTTAGCCAGATTTGGGATAATGCCATTTAATTTCATCAGAGCAACATCTCGATCTCGAGGAATAGGTTGATATATTTTCCCCTTTTCATCTTCTGGTTCAACAGCAGCCCATCTCCATTGATCTGCATGCCGATCCCAATCTCCAATCAGCATGTCAAATAAACGCGATCTGGCAAATAGCGGTTGATCTACCCGATGATCAATATCACCATCTACTTCACGAAGAAAATCAACAGAAGAAATAACATCTTCTGGTCTGCCAACAGATGCTAGATCACTCATATTATTGTCAGGTTTACGCTCAAATAGAGCCAGGCGATTTGCCATCAGGTCACCGTACCCTCCAAGAAGAGGATCATCAGGAACCACAAAATATTGTGGATTGGTATGATAAACTCCTGCTGTTCCAGCTAATTCCGCAACAACAAGTGAAGCAAATGGATTTAGCATCGAAAACTGATCCTGTGCTGCATCCAGTGCAAAGGATTGACGAAGGGCATCACCCCAAACTTTACCGGCTTGTTTATCAACAGATCTTAAAACAAACTCTTTATCATCATCTCCATTTAAGTGAAGTGTATTCGATTGACCTCTACCACCAAACCTAACCGGCGTTAATCCACCTTCCACTTTAGTTACATCAAAAACCGGATATTCTGATTCAACAGACCACATCTCTCTTCGATTAGATCCAAGCAGTGAGCGATAAACAAAACCGCCACGATCGTAATCACCATTGGCGGCAATGTTTTTGGGAGTAGCCGCTATAATTTCTTCCCGATTTTCATCGGTTGTTTGGGTTTCAACTCTAGATTTTGGTTCCTGAACTTGTGTTCTATAAAGTAACTCTCCTGTTGATCCATCACCTAATGCAGCCCAGGCTTCCATCCAAACAGATCCATCTGTGTAGAATTGAAGGGTTACAAATCCTTTATCACCATAAGCAAAGTTTGCACCTTTACCCTTGGCTATAGGGCTTCTTTTTGATCCTGATCCACTCACAATGAAATGAGTAGTATATCGCTTGTTCAGAACTTGTTTATGATAAGATAAAGTATGCGCATGTCCGGATACGTAAATCACTTCCTCTTTATCACTAAAGCTACTTCGGATGGAGCGTGCCATAGATGAATACTGGTGATGCGAAATATCCTGTCTTAAACCGAAGATTCGTCGATATAAAACATACAGAGATCCAAAAACAGGTGGGCGAAAATGAGTGGATAAAGGGAAGTATCCACCGCGTGATTCATTGGAAATTAAAGGATGATGTGCTGCAACAATCAAATAATCGTTTTTTCGATCACGAACAATATCCTGCAATTCATTGATCACATCACCGGCATCATTTACTTCAAAATCACCGTTATCTCCATAAGGCTTTTCATGTTCATGTAGCCACCATTGTGTATCAAGTGCAACGAGACGAATATCATAGTTCAAGTATGGATGATCGTCCTCATCCATAAGTTTAATTTCATGCGGGCCCGGAAACCCATCATCTGGTAAAAAAGTATTTCCTCTATCTAAATACTCTTCAACAAAACGCTCTTGTCTTCGAACTGCATTCAATCCATCTATTCTGCCATCGTCCCAATCATGATTGCCAGGAATAAAGACAACTCTACCTGGAAAATCTTGTACAGTTTCTAATTGAGCAACTAAACGCTGCTCATAAAATGATCTTCTTGGGTGTGTGCTATCAGGTAGTCCGTAATTGTAAATGTTATCACCAAGAAAAAGTGCAGCACTTTGTTCATCGGCATTCTGCAGGAAATTGGAAAAGAGATTAAGCGTTGGGTCTCCATCCAGTTTAGGTGCGCCGGCATCTCCTATTAGATAAACACGATAAATAAGTTCTTTTTCATCAGGTGGCAGAACTTCTTCCCAGTTTCTTTCGCTTGAATCAACATAAAGACCAGTGGAACCGCAGGATAGGACAAAGAGACATAAAACAAATAATGAAACTAAGCGCATTGAAGCGAGATAAATTGTTGATACCGTTAGGGAAGAGATTAATGTAATTATACGGTAGATACAACAAAGGCCAGCTGATTTGCGGCCTATTTTTAAGTAACTGAAACCAATATACGGCGAGATGCTGCCCTCGACCAAATGAATTTTACATTGTATAACTAATGATAATTAATAGTTAATAATTAATATTTTAAATTCGAATAAAGAAAACTAAATGAAAGCTAATATTTATTCATCATGCCCAAAAAAATAGGATCCCTGATACTTTATTCGGTTGATGATCTGCATCAAATGCTTGGTGTCTCGAAATTAACGCTCCGAAGTTATATACGAACAGGCAAAATTCGTGGTCGTAAATTAGGCGTGAGCTGGTATGTAACAGAAGATGCCATTAAAGAATATTTTGATCAACCTGTAGAAGTAGTTGAACCAATCAAAAAAGACGTCAGACCGAAGTTCATTGTACAAGGTGTAAACGATCTTGTAAGTGAAACTGAAGAATGTGAAACAGTCGATGAAGTTCTGACGGTGCTGAACGAACAAGCCATAATTAGCCTTTTTCAGGTGCAAATTATTGATAGACACACAAACGAAATAACAGAAATATTAAAAGCCAGAGATTTCATTGAAAGATATGCGAACCGTTAATGACACCGCTTTAGAATCTTATCAATTCGGGAACAAGCCTGAAGACAAGTATTACTTATTGATTGATTTAGTTCGTAATCCGGATGGAGTGGATATTTCTAAACTAGCTAATGCAGACCCAAGGATGTTTGATTCTGTTCTTGCTGATATGGGATGTGTTCTGATGTTGAGTGGTGACGAAATGCAGGAATTAATTCGTCGCGGATCAGTAGATGAAAATAACAAACATGAATCCCTATTTAGCTTGGCCCAAGCTGAAGGGCTCATTTAACCAATTCCACACTCTGTGTAAGCAAATGATGGTTTTTCCATCATTAATCTCTCCGGTTGAAATCATTTTCATTGCTTCTGAAAAAGGAATGCGTGCATTAACTACGAATTCATCTACATCAGTTTTCTGATCAACTTGAGTCAATTTCTTGCCTGCATAGATGTGAATTACTTCATCGGCATAACCAATTGCCGGATAAAAGTGACCGATATAAATTAATTCATCGCATTTTAGTCCGGCTTCTTCCAACAGTTCACGCTCTGCAGTTGAATCAGGAGATTCACCTGCATCAATTTTACCTGCAGGTACTTCATAAAATATTTGTGCCATAGGATATCGGAACTGTTTGATCAGCATGATATCATTGTTCTCAAAAATGGGAACAACGGCACAGGCTCCGGGATGCTTAATCCATTCTCTTGAACTGGAAGAACCATCAGGAAGCTCAGCATCATCATAGTAAACCTGTAATAATTTTCCATCGAATACTTTTTTGGATGTTTGCGTACGCTCCACCAATTCCCGGCTGTGTTTCATAGTGGTTTTATGTAAATATTGGCTTTAACTTTATGGGATAATATCGAAAATAATCTATCGCATTGGGTATCACTGAAAATATTGACGGCAAAAAAGTTACGGTGACGGGTCGTGTCTTTACGATATCCAATTTTATATCCTTTAGCAGGGTATTTATCGCCTTTCCAATTATGTACATCCATTATCATAATAATCAGATGTACAATACTGAAATTATGGTGCTTATTTTTTATGCCGTTATTTCAGATTATTTAGATGGTTTAGTTGCTCGCAAAACAAATACTATTTCGGAAGTTGGTAAGATGATTGATCCAATTTCAGATAAGCTTTGTGCCGGCGCATTATTCATTTATACCGTTTGGTTAGGTTGGGTACCACTTTGGTTTCTAATATTTTTCATCATTCGTGATGTCTTCATTTTGATGGGCTCAACCTTTATCAAGGTTAAGTATGGGAAAGTGGCAATGAGTACCTTAAGCGGAAAGATTTCTGTGAATGTGATTTCAGTTTATTGGATCGCGGTTTTCTTTTTCCGAGATGCAGAACTATATCATCAAATATTTTTGTGGATGTCTGTGGTGATCATGATTATTTCGTTTTTTGACTATTTCAATCGATACCGCAAAATAATGAGCGGCGCACAATTCAATTAGTATGGGATTATTTGAAAAGCTAGGATTCAAGAAAAAAGAAACATTAGAACAAGGTGTTGAAAAAAGCCGGGCAGGTATATTAGACAAGCTTGGAAAAGCATTCGCAGGAAAAGATCGTGTAGATGATGCTACCCTCGATGAGCTCGAAGATATTCTGATTACTTCTGATGTTGGGGTAAAAACTACGATCGAAATTATTAACAGGATTGAAGATCGGGTTGCCAGAGATAAATATGTAACTCAGGCAGAGTTACAGAATATATTAAGAGAAGAGATTATAGCATTGCTTCAGGAGCATGATCCGGATAAGCCCGCTGAATTTGAGGCTGTTTTGCCTAATAAACCACATGTTGTTTTAATTGTTGGTGTAAATGGAGTTGGAAAGACAACTACCATTGGTAAAATGAGTTTCATGTATAAGGCAGCAGGTAAAAATGTATTGCTGGGAGCAGCTGATACCTTCCGAGCTGCGGCTGTTGACCAGCTAAAAATTTGGAGTGAACGTGCCGATGTACCAATTATAGAACAAGGTCAGGATGCAGATCCCGCAGCTGTCGCTTTCGATACAGTTTCAGCTGCCAATGCCAGAGGTGCAGACATTGCTTTAATCGATACTGCCGGACGTTTACACAACAAAAAAGCATTGATGGATGAGCTTTCCAAAATCAAAAGAGTGATGCACAAAGTAGTGGATGGTGCTCCTCATGAAGTGATTTTAGTATTGGATGCTTCTACCGGTCAGAATGCGATGCAACAAGCCAAAGCATTCACTGAAGCTGTGGACATCACTGGATTAGCTTTAACAAAGCTCGATGGTACCGCAAAAGGTGGAATTGTAATTGGAATTTCGAATGAGTTGAATGTGCCCGTCAAATACATTGGTCTTGGTGAAAAAATTGAAGACTTACAGGTTTTTGATAAAGCAGCATTTGTAAACGCTTTATTTGGGGAATAAAAAAAGCACCCAATTGGGTGCTTTTAAAACTTACGAGTTTCCACCTCCTCCGCCTCCAGGAGGGTTGTCTGGGCCGCCACCGCCACCATTGTCACCACCGCCATTACCGCCCCCATTTCCATCACCATTGTCCATATTGCTGTGTCCGTATTTTTCTTGCCAGTTCATAGAGTCTCCTTAAAGTTTGATTGTCTCTTTTGTGTTGTTAAATAAAACAGCATATTAGCATCAAATTCAAGAAAGTTAATTGAAATTAATCCACGCATATGCGTTTGATTGTCGTTCTCGCTGTTACATTTATATTTGTTAGTGACAGCTATGGTCAAAGTGCCTTAGAGAGGTTTGAAGATTTATATAGTTCAGCTATAGAGCTAAGAAATAATTATGAGTATGATGCTTCAATAGAGACTTTTAAAGGTTCATTACAGCTCGCTGAGAATGAATTGGGTAGCAACGAAATTTATAGATCGGGGATTTACTTAGCTGTAACCTATTTATGGTACGCAAAAGCTTCTGAAGCTAGAGATCTATTGCGTGCTTTGATAGAAAATCATTTTGAAAGTTTTAGTAATTATCAAAAAGGCTGGATTACGAATCGCTTAGCGTGGAGTTTGATAGAAACAGGATACTATGAAGAAGCCATTACTGAATATGAGAGTGCATTTTCTTATGGTGAACTTGCAAATGACCATGAACTAATCTTTAGCTCACTAAGGTCAAAAAGTGTAGCGGAACAATATTTATCGAGATATGATGATGCGATTGAAACATTGAAAACAGTTAGAAATCTTGAAAGTTTGGACAGCGTAGATGTAGCATTAATAAACGTTGGACTATACACAGCACATTCATTTAAGTCAGAATTTGCAAATGGATATCCCTATTTGTTGGCGGCTTATGAGGTTTTTAAAAAACAGAAAAATTCTGGACGCTATAAAGATATTCTACATAGGTTTTCAGAATATCATATGGTTCAAAACGAACTAAGAAAAGCGCTGCAATTTGCTCAAGAAGGTTTAATCATATCTCAGGAAACAAATGACCCGGATAGTGAAGCGTTATTTAATTTTACTTTAGGTCATATCTACCGAGATCTAGGGCAGAATAAATTAGCAATAGAATATTACGATGCTTCTGCTGACTACTATGGCAATATTGGTAATTCAAAACCACATGAAGAATCTGAGTTACTAATCATTTCATTGTTAATAGCCGATGGGGAATACGAATTAGCGCGAAATGTACTTGATGAACTAATATTAAGGGTAAAGCTGCCTGAATCTAGACTTCGTTTAAAATTGCAATATGCAAGTTTGTATCAAAAAATGGGTGATTTTGAGAAGTCAAAGGAATATATCGAGCAAGCAGAGACTGAATTAGATACGATAGTAAGCCTTTATCGGGCAAAAATAATTGAGGCTTATCTAAATTTACCGGATTCATTATTGTCAGTTTCTAACAAGATTGAATTGGCCAAAGAGCTATATGAACTTAAAAGCGGAAATACCGAGAAAGGTACAATGCTTGCTGAGATGAAGCTTTCAAAACTGTTCAACAAAGTTAGTGCTGATAGTGCGTTTTCGTATGCATATAGTAGTATAGCAAAACTTGAAGACCGAAGACTTAATACGTCGTCATCTTCAGTAAAAAGCATTGCAAATAGCCAATGGCAGGGTTTTTATTATACTGTAGCTGGCTGGGAAGTGGTGTATAATGAGGATTATGATCAGGGATTCCTTCTCTTTGAAAAAGCAAAATCCAGAACTCTATTTGAGCAAATTTATGAACATCAAAAACTGGAGTTAATGGATGTTGAGAATCCAAATTCCATGAAATTAATGGAGCTTCAAAAGCGAATTGATCAAAAATATAACGACCAGAATAATGATCTGGCTTCGGATGCTGAACTCTTGGAGATAGCCCAATTGGAATTGGAGTATACTACTACTTTTGATGATTTGACCGAATCGAATCCAGAATGGAGTAATTTAGAATATCCAACAGTAACCACATTAGGTGAGGCACAAGAGTTACTGGATAGAGATGATGCGATTTTAAGTTATGGGGTTACTGATGAAGGATTATATCTCTATATGGTATTTGAAGATGATGTTCAATTTTATTCAAATCATTCGGTATCAATATCAGATTTGACCCAATTAGTTAACAATTACCTTGAAGCTATCATCAACCAGGAGAATGAAAATGAATTAGAAGTCCATTCAACTGAGTTAACAAAATTCTTAATCGACCCGGTTTCGAATGAACTCGAAGAAATCAAAAATCTTATCATTATTCCGGATGGGCCATTACACTTATTACCTTTCGAAGCTCTTATCAACAAAAATGAATACCTCATTCAAAGGTTTAGTATAAAATACCTACCATCAATTTCAGTCTATACTATTTTAAACAAGACTAACCCAGGGGATTTTGATGACAAATTCTTGGGCATTGCAGGTTCAGGCTTTGAGTCAGGAGACGATATTCGAGGATCTTCAACTCAAAATGATTTTAGTACACTTCCATATGCCATAGCTGAAGTTGATTCTATCGCAACGAATTTTAGTGACCCACTTTTACTAAAAAATGAACAAGTCACAGAAGCTGCATTTAAGCAGTTACCATTAAACAGATATGAAATCATTCATATGGCAACTCATGGAGAAATAAATGAATTTGCTCCCGATCAAAGTGGATTAATATTATCGAAAAAAAGAAATACAGAGACTCTATTCGGGGAAGATGGGTTTTTAAATGCACGTGAAATTTCTCAATTAGATATTGAGGCAAATTTAGTAGTCCTAAGTGCTTGTAATACCGGAACCGGAAAAGTAATAAATGGTGAAGGTGTTATGGGACTTCAAAGATCGTTATTCATCAGCGGAGCAAGTTCTGTTGTAGTTAGTTTATGGAGCATATTTGATAGAAGTACACCTGTGTTTATGAATAAGTTTTATAATCAAATGAATTCATTCGAAGAGGAAGAAATCTCGCTTCTGGATAAACTAAAAATGGCGGCTAACTGGTATGAACCAGATTTAGTAGATTATAAAACATTGGCTCTTCAGCAGACAAAAATTGAAATGATCGAACACCCGTATTACAGCCATCCGGTTCATTGGGCTCCCTTTGTAATAACCGGGAAGTAATTATTGTCGTGTTCGCTCGATAAACTCTTGATTATCCACCTCAGGTCGCGATTCTGTGTTAGCTAATAGTGAGGCTGTCATAAAAAGAAGTTGAGTTCTTTTTTGTAGTGCTTCAAAATCGATTTTATCAACTTCATCAGAAGGCCGGTGATAATCAGCATGAGTACCATTAAAGAAAAAGATAAATGGGACGCCTAATCTGCCAAAATTCCAGTGGTCACTTCTTCGGTAGAATTGATTAGGATCATTTATATCATTGTATCGGTCGCTTAGCTGAATGTCCACACTCATTTCATTTGCTTCTTCAAGTGTAGTTTGTAAACCTGACGATATTATTTTCCCGCCGATGATGTACACATAATCAGGATTATTAGCATTTTCGCTATCGCGCCTTCCTATCATATCTACATTCAAATTTGCAATTGTTTTTTCGATTGGGAATATGGGGTGATCAGAATAGTATCTTGATCCGAGTAATCCGCGTTCTTCACCGGAGACATGAAGGAAAAGAATACTTCTTTTGATTTCTGCGCCAGCTAGTTTCGCAGTTGCTAGAGCATGAGCTGCATGAAGAACTCCTACAGTTCCACTTCCATCATCATCAGCACCATTATATATAACATCTCCGGTACTATCAGGACTGCTTACACCTACATGATCATAATGTGAAGTGAGAACAATAACCTCATCCTTCAAAATGGGATCGGTACCTTCTAAAAATGCACCAACATTTTTTGTCTGAACTTTTACATTAGAAATACTTGGATGATGACTAAAGGAAGCATCAATGGTATAAGGAGAGAAGTTTGTTGGATTTTCTTTGATGCTAGCTTCTAAATCTGAAAGAGCTTCCAAGGATGCTAGGTCAAGGAGTTGCTGAGCTAAAACCGGATTAATTCTAGTATATGAACCTTGATTATTCTCTTCATTCAAATACAGTAACTCAAACCCTGTAGGTATACCGAACTCAGATTGAGATTCTGTAGCTTGTGCCAAGAATGTGTCTTCTTCGGAATCCATGATCAAAATGGCACCAAGGGCATTTTCATCTCTAATCAATCGTTGCATGGTTGCAAAACTTGATATAGAGCGATCATAAAAAGTAAGCAGCCATTTCCCTGTCACGTCAATATTGAAATGATTAATTCCCGCTTCGATATCGTCAATGCCATATCCTACAAATACAATTCCTCCCATATCCATCGATTGCTCACCTAAAAGGGAGATGAAACCACCAATTTTTGTTGGACTATGAGTTGACTGATTTAATAATTCATCATTCAAGGTAAGTTTGTATTGAATACTATCAACGATTGTTTGCCCAAGTTCAAAAGGTTGGTAATAACTACCACTTATACTAATAGGTGACAAGCCGAATTCGCGATAACGGGTTGCTAAGTATTCAGCAGCAATTCGCTCACCTTCACTACCTGTGTCTCTGCCTCTTAAACTATCGCTTGCTAGAAAAGCTAAATCAATATAAAGTCCTTCTTCTGTAATCGTATTTTGGAAGTCTGTAACAACAGGTAATGGTTTGTTGACAGTTTTTCTTTGTGAACTACAGGCAAATGTTAGTACACAAAATGTCAGAATAAAATATTTCTTCATAACCCGAAAAATTTAAGAAATACCGATTATTTCATCTACTGGTTTAAGGTCAACATAGAAATCGGTTGGATCTTCTTTTAGGTATAAATTGATTTGTTGTTCCTTAATCATTTCAAGAACTGCTAAAAAGGTAACAACTACGATAACTTTGCTCTTTAAGTTATAGCAAAGTTGATGAAAACTTTGTCTACCTCTATTCTGCAGTGTTAATAGAATAAATTCACTTTGTCGCTCAATAGTTGTTTCTACTTTTTCAACTTTATGAACAATGTTTTTACGCTCAACATCAGCAAGCACTTTTCTAAAGGCAGCAATCAAATCAAAAACGGTCACATCTTTTAAAGCCTCGCCGGTAGCTTTCTTATCTACTTGGTCTGACTCATGGAAACCGCGGGTATATTTCTTGCGAGTTTCCTCATCAATATCGGCCATTTTTTCGGCCATTTCTTTATAGCGTTTATATTCCAGGAGTCTTTGAACCAATTCATATCTAGGGTCACTCTCATCAAGTTCTGATTCATCTTCCATATCCTCTCTCGGTAACATCATTTTTGCCTTAATCGACATTAACATGCTAGCCATCAATACAAATTCACTTGCTACATCTAAATCTAATTCCTCCATCATCTTAATGAATTCAAGGAATTGCTCTGTGATATAAGAAATTGGAATGTCGTAAATGTCGAGTTCGTCTCTCTTTATAAAAAAGAGAAGGAGATCTAATGGGCCCTCAAAGTTATTTAACTGAACACGATACATGTTTAGAAAACTAATGGCTTAATATGATAAATTCATCATTTTCTTTAATTAACTGAATGTTATTTTAAGCATTGTTTCTACTGGGGTAATTTATAACCAATGGACTATTCTAAATTTGTAATTGCAGTGCAGGAAGATGATCAGGCCTCAATCAATGAGTTAGTGCCTGTTATCATGAGTGTGCTTATCAAATTTCTGAAAGTTCGGATTGGAGCAAACCATCATGATGCTGAAGATTGCGCACAGAATACGCTCATTAAAGTGACAGAAAAGATCAAAAATGATCAATTAGATAACCCCGATTCAGTCATATATTATCTGTTTACTTCTGCCAAGAACGAATATTACAAGTATCTGAAAAAGATAAAGGAAGGAAATTATGATGAAGTTCCTGAAAGCTATATCCAGAATGAAGAACAACTCTCGAAACTGTTAAATGAAGAGAGATTAAGGATTCTGGAGTTATGTATGCAGCTTTTAAAGCCTAATTTAAAGGATTATATCACGTATTGGTTTAGGCATCCCAATGATGAAGCAGCAGTAGTTGCCGATCATTTTGGGATATCAGTGAATAACGCATGGACAAAAAAACATCGGATACTTAAAACATTAAAAGAGTGTGTCGAAAAAAAATTAGCGGCATAGTGTAAGGAGTTGGTTTGGGAAGGGTCTTACATAACAGAATGTGAGTAAAACGACACATTCTGAATTTTGAAATTTATTATGAGTGACGAGTTAAAAGACATATATAAACGCATTGATGCGTATGTGAAAGGGAGTCTTACGGAAGATGAGATAAATGATCTTTGGGTGGAGTTTGCAAAAAATCCTGCTTTATTAGAACATTTAGAACTGGAAGTAGGAGTAAAAGAAGTACTTAAGAGTAGTATTAAAACAGAATCAGCTAGGAAAGCGAAAATTATTTCACTGCCAAATTGGACCTGGCACGCAGCAGCTGCGGCTGTTTTGCTACTTGTAGCAAGTATTCAATTGCTTAAAATTCCTAGTAAGTCGAATCTTGATCAATTTGTAGTTACTTCTATTAATGGAGACCAACTTGAAACAGCTGATGGCATTCGTTCTAAACAAATGCAAATAAGTAAAGCTGATTCTATTCTAAATCTAGGATTTAATGAATTTGTTTCCGGTAGCACAACCAGAGCACTTGCATTGTTTAATGAAGTGATTGATGACTTTGATTATAAGCCATATGGTTCAAAAGCATACTTAAACAAAGGGATCGTTTTTTATAACGAAAGTAGATATGATTCAGCAATAGTTGCTTTTAATTCTGCCCTTTCCAGAGTTGATAACAGTAAAATGATTGAAGAAAAAGGTTATTGGTTTTTAGGAAACGCTCTTGTTAATACCGGTGAAGTGGAACAAGCAAGAGATGCTATTCTGCAAGCATACGCCTTAGATGGAGTTTTTAGAAAACAAGCTTTTTTGCTTCTACAAAAGCTAAATTACGACCTGGGATATTCAGAGGCTGAATCAGCCGGAGATTAAACTCAGGTTTTTTCGATGGGAACAGGTTCAGCTGCATCCGCCATATGGTTCATAAGTACTTTATGAGTGGACACTTTTCGTTCACCTTTTTGTTTTTCGACTTTACTGTAATTGCCGTCTGAGTGTAATTCCCACCGTTGTTGATTATCCTGCAAGTAGATGCTAATTAAAAACTGAAGATATTTCTTGAAATCAGGCTGCTCGACTTTGATCACAGCCTCTACTCGATTATCCAAATTGCGATGCATCCAGTCAGCTGAACCTAAGGCATACACATGTTCATCTGCATGGTGGAAGTAAAAAATTCGAGAGTGCTCTAAAAACCGACCAATTACTGAATAAACTCGAATATTCTCGCTCAGACCTTCTTTTCCGGGTATAAGTCTACAAACACCTCGCACAATTAAATCTATACTAACCCCAGCATTAGAAGCTTCATATAGTAATTGAATAATCACAGGATCTTCAAGGCTATTCATTTTAGCAATGATACGTGAAGGCCTTCCGGCTTTAGCTTCATCAATTTCAAACTGGATAAAACTCTCCATTTGTTTTCGCATATGCTTTGGCGCAACAAGTAGTTTCTCAAAAGATTGATCGGGCGCATATCCTGTAAGCAAATTGAATACATCGGTTACGTCAGAAGCTATGGTTTCGTCACACGTAAATATTCCTAAATCTTCATATAGCTGAGCTGTTCCAGGGTGATAATTTCCTGTGCCGATATGACAATATGTTTTTAATCCATGTTCTTCTTCACGGACAACCATTGTAAGCTTCGTGTGGATTTTCAGGCCCGGAATACCATATGCAACATGAACTCCATAAGTGTCTAGTTGCTGTGCCCATTGAATATTTTGTTCTTCATCAAATCGGGCTTTTATTTCTACTAAAACGGCTACTTGTTTTCCTGCTTCTGCAGCACGCATTAACGAATGCATCAAAGGGGAATCTTTTGATGTTCGATAAAGTGTCTGTTTAATAGCCAGAACTTTTGGATCAGCCGCAGCTTCTTCAATAAAACGCTGAGTGGAAAGTTCAAAACTGTGATAAGGATGATGTACCATGAATTCATTGTCTTTGATAACATCAAACATACTTGGTGGTTCTTCATCAATTGGATGAGCAAGTGCAGGGTGGAGTACAGGTGTCCAGTTTCGAATTTTATGTTGAGCATATCCCGGTAAGCCTGCAATCTCAAATGCACTCACCAGCCCTATGGCTCCTTCCATTTCATAGACATCATCCCAGGTGATGTTTAGATTTTTCATCAAGTATTTTTTGATGTGAAGAGGCATACTTTTTTCTAGCTCCAGACGAACTATTTGGGCAAACTTTCGCTCTCGTAATTCATCTTCAATAACTTCAAGTAAATCGTCCGCTTCTTCTTCATTTCTTTCAAGTGAGGCATTTCGAGTAACTCGAAATAAGTTTGCTGAAATGATTTTCATCCCGGGAAAAAAAGATTGAACTTTTTCTCTAATGATGTCCTCAATTGGAACTAAAGTGACCTTACTACCACGTTTAAAAACTTCAACAAATCGTTTTCTATTTGAAGGAATCTTTATTCGGGCAAATGATTTCTCTTTACTTTTTGGGTGCTGTAATTCAACAGCAAGGGATAAACTGTGATTTGAAATAAAGGGAAACGGGTGAGATTCGTCTACAGCCAGCGGCGTGATAATTGGGTAAATCTCTTTTTTAAAGTACTTCTCACATACTTCTTTCTGTTGATCTGTAAGATCTTCAATATTCTTAATGCTAATACCAATTTCTTCTAAAGCAGGTACGAGATCATCGAAAAAGCATGATCGATAATCCTCTATCATGACTTGCATGACTTCTCGAATCGCTTTTAATTGATCTGAAACAGACATGCCATCTACCGATAGCGTCTTAACTTTTGCATGAAATTGACGCTTTAGTCCACCTACCCTTTTCTGGAAATATTCATCCAAATTTGAACAAACGATTCCAATAAACTTAACACGTTCCAGGAGTTTATTTTTCTCATTTTGAGCTTCTGCTAATACTCGCTCATTGAATTTTAACCAGCTTAATTCATAATTAAAGAAATAATCGCTACCGAATATTTTTAAGGTGCTTTTTCTCTTGTCTTTATGCAGTCCCTTTTCTTTTAGTATCTCGTTCTTTTTCTTATTTGAAACTTTATCCCCTCTACGTTTTTTTTGTTCTTCGATTGGATCAAATGATAGTGCATCGGGTGAGAATGAAGACTTTTCCATAGGGTGTTGGTTAAACTTCTACAGGCAATTCGTGTTAAATCTAAGTATAATCGTTTAGAGGCAAAGTAAACATCACAATCCACATATTCTGTGCAAAATCCGTTATTAAATCCGCTGCAAAAAGAAGATGCATTTGAGCAATCTGTGCGTCCGGCAACACTTGAGGAATTTATTGGGCAGCAGAAAGCCATTACTAACTTAGGGGTGTTTATTAAAGCTGCGAAGCAACGTGGCGATGCTCTCGATCACGTGATTTTATCAGGACCACCAGGTTTGGGGAAAACTACACTCTCCTATATAATCGCACAGGAAATGGGGGTGAATATTCGGCCTACAACCGGACCTGTTTTAGAAAAGCCCGGAGATCTTGCCGGTATGCTAACGAATCTTGAAGAAGGAGATGTTCTTTTTATCGATGAGATTCATCGCCTGAATCCGGTGATTGAAGAATATTTGTATTCAGCGATGGAAGACTTCAAGCTGGATATTGTGATTGATTCCGGACCCAATGCACGAAGCATCCAAATCGATTTGAATCACTTCACTTTAGTTGGAGCAACAACTAGAAAAGGGATGCTCACTGCTCCGTTAAGAGCAAGATTTGGAATCGATATAAGGTTAGATTACTACGATGTTGAATTACTTCAACGAATTGCTCTTCGTACGGCACATATCATGAAATTTGGTATTGATGAAGCCGGCGCTCATGAGATTGCAAGTCGAAGCCGAGGAACACCTAGAATTGTAAATAAGCTTCTTCGAAGAACCAGAGATTTTGCACAAGTAGACGGATTAAATGCTATCAACCAGCAAGTGGCTGATAAAGCACTTAATGCACTAGATGTAGATTCCAATGGTCTCGACGAAATGGATGTTAGAATGCTTCGAGCGATTATTGAAAATTATGGCGGTGGACCGGTTGGATTAAATACGCTCGGTGTTGCGGTTGGGGAAGATAAAGGTACAATCGAAGAAGTATATGAGCCTTATTTAATTAAAGAAGGCTTCTTGCAAAGAACTCCAAAGGGTCGCGTAGCTACTGCGAAGTCCTATCAATATCTAGATGTTAATAAAGGTGGATCAGCGGGAGATTTATTCGAATAGTTGAATAAATTTTTGAAAGATATTCGTACCTTTTGCGCTCTTCGTAACCGAAAGAACCTAACATCGACGATTAAGAATGAAAAAATTATTTACCTCAGAATCTGTATCTGAAGGACACCCGGATAAAGTAGCTGATCAAATATCTGATGCCATTTTAGATGCTATGTTGGCACAGGATCCCAAATCAAGAGTAGCAGTTGAAACCATGGTAACAACCGGACTAGCTGTCGTTTCAGGGGAAGTAACAACTGAAGCTTATGTCGATGTTCAAGAGATAGTTCGAGAAGTAATTAGAGATATCGGTTATACAAAAGCTTCTTACCGATTTGATTCTGAAAGTTGTGGGGTTCTTTCAACCATACACACACAAAGTCCTGATATTGCTCAAGGTGTGGATCGTGAAGGCGCAGGCGACCAGGGAATGATGTTCGGATACGCTACCAAAGACACACCTGAATTCATGCCCATGCCGCTTCAACTATCACACAATTTGTTGAAGAATCTGGCTGCAATCCGAAAAGGTGGAAATGAGTTGACCTATTTAGGTCCTGATAGCAAGAGTCAGGTTACGATTGAATACAATGAAGACGGTTCTCCTAAAAGAATTCACACTATTGTTCTATCAACTCAGCATGATGATGGAATCGAGCAGGAACAAATTCATTCAGACATCAAAAACATATTAATTCCTCAGGTTATGCCCATGGACTTAATTGATGATGAGACGTTATATCACATAAATCCAACAGGAAAATTTGTAATTGGTGGTCCACATGGTGATACAGGTTTAACCGGCCGTAAAATTATTGTTGATACATATGGCGGTTTTGGTGCTCATGGTGGTGGAGCATTTTCAGGAAAAGATCCGTCAAAAGTAGATAGAAGTGCCGCATATGCAGCCCGTCATATTGCAAAAAACTTGGTGGCGGCTGAACTAGCAGATGAATGTCTTGTTCAACTAGCCTATGCAATTGGCGTTGTAGATCCGGTTTCAATTTCTGTGAATAGTTATGGTACCGGAAAGAAAAGCGATATTGAGCTCGCTGATCTTGTAGCCAAAACCTTCGATTGTACTCCGAAAGGAATTATTGAACGATTTGATTTGCTTCGTCCAATTTATCGCCCCACTGCTGCTTATGGGCATTTTGGAAGAGAAGAGTTTCCTTGGGAACAGCTCGATTATGTAAACAAATTGAGTTAAATGGGCAATTTTTGTATTCAATAATTGTTCATTACCAGGATACAAAATCGAATAAATCAAGCATTGCATTCTACTAAAATTTTAACAACATCTATTCATTCAAAGTGTATTTAAAAACAGCTTTTCTATTTCTGTTTTTGATAGGTATTTGGGCTTGTTCTTCAAGCGAGACTTATACAGATCTTGATCGAACGCCAACAGAGACAGATGCACGTATTTTAAAGCTTAATACAGATGCAAACTGGCCCTATTATTATTGGGAGGCTGGTGAACAAGTGGACACTATTTATGGTGTGATGTTAGATTTGCAATTACTAGATGAATCAGGAAACGACATTAAAACAGTTACATTTCGATTTCCAAATTCAAGAGAGCATAATATTGAGTTTGATAATATTGAAGAAGATGAAGTATATCGTGTTGTGGTAGGTAAATATTTACTAACCGGCGAATACAGCACAGCAAGAGGATCTTATTTATATGAGATCAAATCGAAAAAAGAAGAAGATTAAACTGGAACTTCGCTTCCTTTCTGAAGTACAGTTTTTCACAAATGATGGGTTCATTCCTTCCATCAAAAATTTGTACCTTCCACAAACTCATCTGCTATGATTTCGCGACTATTACCACTTCTTTTTGCGGTTATTCTAATTCCGATGGACGCATCCGCCCAGAATGCGCAAAATACATTGCTTCCTGAAATCAACCCTCAGGACATTGAAATTAGAAGTGAATTTAGAGCTAGATTCCCCGGATTAAGGCGACAACCTATTCTTGGATTCAACCCTAAACCAAGAGTATTCAGAATTGATCCAAATCGAATTCCCTTCATGGAAACACGCGATGAGGCTGTTGCTGCCATTGCAATCACTCAATTAGATCGACCTGAACCACCTGAAAGATCAATAATTGAAGCTCCACTAAGACAAACAGTTTACGCACAGACAGGCTTTGGAAGCTTTCTTACACCAGAGTTTCAAGGGTACTTTTTCAGAGGATTAAATCAGAAATCATCAATTTCTGGGAATATCGATTTCACAAGTTCTGATGGACACCTTGATAATCAATTAAGCAGTTTTAGATATTTGGATGGAGACGTTCGATTTAAATCAAAAGTAAATCGACAAACGAGTGTAGAAGCCAGTATTGGTGGCGTTTATGATTTTAATCGATTGTTTAATCTTGCCACTATTTATCAGGATGTTATTGGCAATACAGCTGATAAATCGTATGGAGGTTTTAATTCTGGTTTGTCCATCAATCAAATTAAAAATGCACTAGAAGGACTTCGAGCAAACGTTGCTTTCAATACTTATAGCAGTGAATTAGGCGCTGGTACTACAAACCTTGGTGGAAACAGTAGTGAGTATTTTATCTCTGCAGATCTTGAAAAATACTGGGCCGGAAAAAAGCTATATGAAACATTCAGTGTTTCCGGGAGCCTAATGGCGGGTAATTATGAAAACTCATCTTCTAATTCTGAAAATATTATCTATTCAAGAATTGATGGTACGTATAAAAAGCTGATCAATTTTAAATTACACATTACTGCAGGCGCTGGAATTGCTTACGTTTCGGATGGAATTTCGAACCGTGCTTATTTCGCACCGAACGCACTGGCCACATATAATTTAAAGGATGCATTAATTCTGAAAGTAGGATTCTCCGGTACTCCGCAGATGTTCACTTTACAGGATCATTTTCAAAGAAATCGTTTTCTTAGCAATAATGTAATACTTCGTCATAGCTACGAATCAAAGGCTTTTTCTGAGGTCGGTTTTCAGCTTTTTGAAGGCAATAGTTTATATGGTGGTTTGAGTTATTCCATCACAAAAAACCTAGCCTATTATGATCGGGCCACGGAGACAAGAATCGGTCAGGATTATCAACTATTCTATAATATAAATTACGGGAAAGCCACAGAATTTCAGCTTTACGGTGGTATGACTCAACAATTAAACCCTGAAGAGTTCTGGTTTGATGTACGATTTTATGCTCGCCAACCCAAATTAGATGCAGGTGGCGATGTTCCATTTGAAGAACGAATTGGAGTTAACACAGCGCTAAATTATAAGCCTGTTCAGGAAGTACTACTTACTGGCTGGATAGATTTTGTTGGAAGTAGACAAGCACCAGCAACTAACAGAGAATTAGAAGCATTTATACTAGCCAATGTGAAAGTTGAATATGAAATTACATCTCAATTTGGTGTTTATGCTAAAGTATTGAATATTTTGGGGCAAAAGTATGAACTTTGGGATGGATATGAAGAACGTCCATTTCAAGTATTTGGAGGGTTAACTTTAAAATTCTAGGTATGACAAAAGAGTTTTTACAAGCATTTAGTATTGTTATTCGGGATCAAATAATCATGAAAAACTCTGTGGAGATTAAGGGGCTGGGTACCTTCAAGGCGGTGCATTTTAGTCAACAGCAGGAACAAAGGGCAGACGGTGTAACAGTAATGGTTCCACCTCGAGATGCCATAGAATTTGTAGCAGAAACTGAGGATTAATCATGCATATTGAACACAAACAATTCCTCGAGTTAGTTGCCGAAGCTGCCGGTTATGACATTGAAAAAGCTGAAAAACAACTTACTGACTTAATCAGCGATATACAGCAATCGTTAAGTGATGAAGGGGCTTACGAAATTGAAGGTTTTGGGATTTTTTCAAAGTTGGGAAACAGGATTATGTTCATCCCATCAGATGAATTAGAAACAGAAGTTAATTTCAAATATGTAGGAATGGAGCCCATCGAATTAGATGAGCCAAAGCCTGTTGTTGAAGAAGATCCATTTGAAGGACTCGATGAAGCTGACCAACATACTGAAGATGTAGATAGTCGTTTTGCGGGCTTAATCGACGATGATATTATCGCAGACACTGAACCTCCTTCTGAAGAAGTTGAAGAAGAAGGACCGGGTCCGGAAATGTGGGGAGTAGAAGCACATAAAGAAGATGATGGAGCTGATCGACTTTTTGCCAGTTTGATGGGTGAGGAATACGAAGAACCCTTGGATGAAAGTGAGGGAATTGACACTTCAGACACAAATGACTCTGATGATTTCACTGACGTTTTTGCTGAATTAGAAGAGCCGGAAAGTTCTGAAGATCTTGGTGCTGAAGTAGCATCGTTTATGAATGAAGAACCTGTTGAAGCTCCAGAAAACGAGATACCTACAGATGATTTATTGGATGATATTTTTGCAGATTCAGAAGATCAGGATGATTTTGAAGATTTGATTCAGGAGTCTATAGAAGAGACGGTTGATGAGGAAACAGTTGAAGAAGAATCATCACAAGAAGAAGTAGAGGAACAATCTGTTGAAGATGAAATTATTGAAGAAGTACTTGAACTTGAATCTGCAATTGATCCAGACGATGAAGACTCAGAAGATGATGAATTAATCGAATCAATTGATGAATTAGTAGATGAGCAAGAAGAAGTCCAAACTGATTCCGAGGAAACAGAAGAAATCGAATTAGAAGGAACTGACGACTTTGACGATCCTTTCTTAGTGCTGGAAGATGATCAAGTTGATGAGGCTGATCTAAATATGCCGGACTTGGACGATTCTGAGATAATTCCTGTTATCAAGAATATCACAACGGATGTGCCGGATACTCCAAAGGTGGAGAAAAAGGAAAAAGAAGAAAAGCCAAAGAAAGAAAAGAAAGAGAAAGTCAAAAAAGAGAAACCCAAAAAAGAACCTAAAGAATCACAACCGGCACCAGCGTGGTTATGGGTCGTATTAATTCTTGTAGTTGTTGGCGGTAGTGTTGCCGGGCTTGGATATTTTAGCATTTTAAATATTCCATTCATAACCCCTCAAACTTCATCAAGTACAACTACAGTAATTACAACCCCAGCTCAATCTCCGGTAAGTGAACCGGTAGAGCAACCTGTTACTTCAAATAATGAAGTGGAAACAGAAACTGTTAATCCTGAAATGACACCAGAACCGGTTCAGGAACAACCATCAAATGAAGTGGTTGAACAACCTCAGCCAATTAATAACCCGGTTTCTGAAACCGCAGATCAATATGGATTAAGAGGAGAAGTTTCAGCAAGTGGAGTTGATGGCTACACAATAATACTTTACACATTGAGTAATCAACAGAACGCATTTAATGAACGCCAAAAGCTAACAGACGCTGGATTTAGAAGTTTCTTAGTTCCAATTCCAAGTGAACGTTTTGGAACATTATATCGAGTTTGTGTTGGTCAATTTGGATCACTCTTTGATGCAGCAGTTGCTGCTGAAGAAATTGAAGACTTATTACCAGAAAATTATATCATCAAAAAAATTAACTGATCATCTACATGATAAAATTACTGCTCATTTTGCAGGAATCAACGGCTGCTATTGATTCTCTTGCAACATCATTAGAGGGAGAAACCATCACTTTTTTCGATTTAATGGTAGAGGGAGGAATCCTAATGATTCCAATCTTTATTCTACTATTAATCTCTTTCTATGTAATTACAGAACGTTGGAGTGCACTATCAAGATCTCATACCGACACGAATCGTTTTCTTGGTAGCATTGAAGGAATGTTGAAGTCGGGCAGACAAGCGGATGCAATAGCTTACTGTGAAGATTTCGATAAACCACTTTCCAGAATTATCATTGCAGGAATAAAAAGACTTGGTAGACCACTACGAGATATTGAAGACGCCATTGATAACGCTGGTAAGAAAGAGATTTTCTTTCTTGAAAAACGAATGAATTGGTTAGCCACAATTGCAGGTGTAGCTCCGCTTATTGGTTTTACTGGCACCGTTACAGGTATGATCGAAGCATTTATGGATATTCAATCATTACAAGGCAATGTGAATCCGAGTGCATTGGCAGGTGGTATCTGGGAAGCTCTTATTACAACGGCTGCTGGTCTTATTGTGGGTTTGATTGCTTTTGGTTTCTACAATCTATTGTTGGGTAAAATCAACAGGTCGATTTTTGAACTAGAAAATGCGTCGGCAGATTTTATTGATCTGCTTCAATCTCCGGCTCCAAAAAAGCAGGCATAACATGGCGCGAGACTTTAGAAGAGGTGATAAAAGACTGGCTCCATTGACTCTGTTTTCGCAGTCGTCATTGACAGACATCGTTCTTTTATTACTGATTTTCTTCCTCCTCACTTCCTCTTTTGTGACTAATTTTGGGATACAGGTAAACATTCCAAGAGCTGAAAGTGGCGCGGTTAATGATTCTGAATACATTTCTGTTGCTATCACCAGTGATGGTGAATTTTATGTAGAAGGTGAATTGACCGCTCGTGGTTCACTTGCAGGTGCCATACGAGAGGCAAGAAATACCAAACCGGAAGGAATGATCGTTTTACGTGCAGATAAAGACGCTACTGTTGATGATGCAGTACGTGTTTTAAATATCGGAAAGGCATTAAATCTCCGATTGGTAATGGCAACCGAACAAAGTTCTTTATAAAAACTCATGCAACCACATTTCACAAAAGATGATGGAAGAGCTTTGATCGCAACAATTGCGATGGCTAGCATTTTACTTGCCTTTTCTTTGTGGTTTACAATTGATATGGGCCAAAATATGCGCCCATCTTTTATTGAGGTTGAATTTGGTGAATTCCAAACCGGAAGTATGACCGAGTTTTCAGAAGTTGAAAATGAAGAGGTTGCAACTCGACCTAATCCATCAGAAGTAGAAACAGAAGAACCTACTGAGGAAGCACCTGAAGTCGAAGAGGTTCAGGAAGAAGCCGATGTGGAAGATACTAAGCCGGTAGATCTACCAGATGAAGTTGAAGAAGTAATTGAAGAAACCATCGAAACTCCAATTACGGAAGAAATTGACCCAACCGAGGTTACAGAAGAGAGTTTAGAAGAAGAAGTTGAAATTGCACCAATCGCTCAGGAAGATATTGAGACACAAGAAGGTGAAGAGGAAAGTGGTGATGTTGAGGGAAATACTGGCGATACAGATTCTGATCAGGGAATTGGAAACGATGAAGAAAATACATCTCCATATGATTTAACTTTTGAAGGAGATTTAGATAGAACACCTCTTTCACAAAACCTTCCTGAGAATAATACGAACTTTAATGCAACTGTAACTATGGGTTTTGAAGTGTTACCAAACGGTTCAGTTGGTAGAATATGGCCAATTAGGCGTTCTGGAAATCCAGAGTTAGAACGGACAGTTATGGCAACTTTAAAGAATTGGAGATTCACCAGGCTTCCTGCGGGCGTACCCCAAACAAATCAGCGCGGTTCTATAACGTTTAAGTTCATAGTCGAGTAAAGTTGGGATTTTGAATCACAACTTTTTACTGATCCCTTGATATTGAATACCTACTTTCGGTACTTCTTACCCGCTCTTCACACTAACCAATAAAAGGGATTCAAATGAAGCGATTCTATAGCGTACTCACACTGTGCATTCTAAGTGTGATTCTCATTCAACCAACACAAGCTCAAATCTTTGGACATGGTGCAGAAACCAATAAACCAAAGTTCGAAGATCAAATGTTTCAGGATTTGGAATATCGTGAAATTGGGCCATTTCGAGGTGGTCGTTCTGTTGCGGTTGCCGGTCACGATGACCAACCTTACATCTACTACGTTGGATACACGGGAGGTGGAGTTTATAAAACCGTCGATGGTGGAAATACCTGGGAAAACGTTACGGATGGATATTTCAGAACAGGATCTGTTGGAGCAATAGATGTTGCGGATTCTGATCCGAATGTTATTTATGTGGGGATGGGAGAAACTGACATCCGTGGAAACATGAGTGCAGGTGATGGAATGTATCGATCAACAGATGCAGGGAAAACATGGCAATATTTAGGTTTGGGGAATACTCAGTTTATTGGCGACATCGAAATACATCCAACTAATCCTGATGTAGCTTGGGTTGCTGCAATGGGTAAGCTTTTTGGAAATGTAGAAAGTGATAAGCGTGGGGTTTACAAGACAACTGATGGTGGCAAAACCTGGAATAAAGTGCTCTATCGAGATAATAAAACCGGCGCAGTTGACATTGCAGTAGACCCGAATAATCCAAGAATTTTATATGCTGCAATGTGGGAAGCTTACCGAACGGAGCATGAAATGAGCAGTGGCGGCGAGGGCTCGGGCTTATTTAAAAGTACGGATGGTGGCGAAAGCTGGACAGAGATCACCAGAAATGTCGGAATGCCGAAAGGGATGGTTGGTAAAATTGGAGTTTCTGTTTCTCCTGTTAATTCAGATCGAGTTTTTGCAATAGTTGAAAATGCTCGAGGTGGTGGACTTTTCCGCAGTGAAGATGCAGGTGAAACCTGGAGACGAGTGAGTGCTAATCGTAACCTTCGTCAAAGAGCGTGGTATTATTCCAAAGTAATAGCTGATACTAAAGATGAAAATGTTGTATATGTACTGAATGTTGGATTCTGGAAATCAATTGATGGTGGTCAAAATTTTAGCAGAATCAGAACTCCTCACGCTGACCATCATGATCTTTGGATTGCAAATAATAATCCTGAAAGAATGGTAATTGGTGATGATGGCGGTGGACAGGTTACGTACAATGGTGGACGAACCTGGACTTCATATCATACATCGGCCACTGCGCAGATTTACCAAGTAGCCGTAGATAATCAGTTTCCTTATATGATTTATGGCGCCCAACAGGATAATTCCACTTTTGCAATTATGAGCAGAACCAATCAATCCGGAATTAATGAAGACGATTGGTGGAGAGTTGCAGGTTGTGAGTCAGGTTATATCGCAGTAGATCCTGATAATCATGATGTAACTTATGGCGGATGTTATGGTGGCTCATTATCACGCTATGATGCCGGTTTAAGATTGAATGATCGGATCGATATCTGGCCGGATAATCCGATGGGAGCAGGTGCTGATCAATTGAAATATAGATTCCAGTGGACATTCCCAATCATTGTTTCTCCTCACAATTCTGATGTGTTATATGCTACTTCACAACATGTTCACAGATCCACGGACGAAGGAATGAGTTGGGAAGACATCAGCCCAGATTTAACCAGAAACGATAAATCTAAACAGATAGAGTCTGGTGGACCGATCACCAAAGATGATACTTCAGTAGAATACTATAATACGATTTTCACATTCGTTGAATCGGAAATCGAACCCGGATTACTTTGGGTTGGTACTGATGATGGATTGATTCATATCAGCCGTGATAATGGTGAAACATGGGATGATGTAACTCCAAGAGGACTGCCTGAATCGTTAATCAGCATATTGGATGCCTCTCAGCACGATCCCGGAACAGCGTACTTTGCAGCAACTCGTTACAAGTTTGGCGAATTCCAGCCTATGATTTACCGCACTACTAATTATGGTAGAAGTTGGGATAAAATCACAGATGGTATTCCTGAGATGGATTTCACTCGCGTTGTTCGTGAAGACCCAAACAAATCCGGTTTACTTTATGCCGGAACAGAGACAGGCGTGTATGTTTCATTTAATGCTGGCGATGATTGGCAGCCACTTCAAATGAATTTGCCCGCTGTTCCAATTACAGATTTAGCGGTTCATAAGCGAGATAAGGATTTGATTGTAGCTACTCAGGGGCGTTCATTCTGGGTTTTAGATGACCTTCCGGTTCTTCATCAGATGACGGATAATATTGCGAAAGCAGATCACCACTTATTTGATCCTGAAGATGCTTATTTATTTGGAGGATCAAGAGGAGGAAGTGCTCTAACTGGTCAAAATCCCGAAAATGGTGCTGTTGTTTACTTTAAACTTGATGAAGCGCAAGAAGAAGAAATTAAGCTAGAGTTTATGGACATGCGAGGTAACACCATTCAAACGTATTCAAGTACTGAAGACTCTCGTGGTCGAGCTGTTAGAGAATCTCCGTTGTTTTTTGAAGAAGAGGATCGAACCAGACCGACTGTTGTTCCTAACAAACCCGGATTAAATAAATTTGTTTGGAATCTCAGATATCCGGGAGTTACCAATTTAGATGGACGTCAGATTCTTTGGGCTGGAAATACGTCCGGCCCGATGGCTGTTCCCGGAACTTATACTGTTAGGATGCATATTGGGGATGAAATGGTAGCAGAGCAGCAGTTTGAAGTGATGAAAGACCCTCGACTAGTAGATATTACTCAAGAGGATTTAATTGCACAATTTGAGTTGGTTCAGACTATTAATGCTAAGCTGGATACTACTCATAAATCCATCAATAGAATTCGATTGGCAATGGAAGAAATGAAAACCATGGCTGATGAAATTGAAGGAAATGAAGAATTGACAACTCGACTTAAAGAATTGTCAACGACCGTTTCAGAAATTGAGAATGAACTAGTTCAAACCAAAGCAGAGGCTATTCAGGATGTACTAAACTTCCCAATTAAGCTAAACAACAAATTGGCGGCATTAAAAAGCACGGTCATGACGGGTTTTGGTCGACCAACTGCTCAACAATATGCAGTTTTTGAAGATTTAGCTGCTAAAGTGGATGTGCAATTGGATAAGCTAAATGCTATTTGGAATGGTGAATATGAACAGATGGTAGAAGAAATTGAAAACCCAGCAGTACCGATCAATCGATAATTGAATTTCTTATTGAGATAAAGCCACTTTCAGAAATGGAAGTGGATTTTTTGTTTATGCTCATTGGCAATGTAGCCCCCGCTGGTTTTTTTATTCCTTAATAGATTCGCAAGATCCGGAAACGAGTTCAGGATGACAAACCTGTAATACAACCGCTATCGTCATGCTGAATTTAATTCAGCATCTTTGTGAATCTCATAACTCTCAGTTTTCATCTCTTTTCGGTATCTCATTCCTAAAATTAATATCTCTCTGTGGGAATGGAATTTCGATATCGTATTCTTCAAACTTTCGAACAATCGCCTGATTTAGTTCATCCAGCACAATGTATTTATCTCGTACATTGGGGATCATGACCAGCAATTTCATGTTCCAGGCAGAATCTCCAAAACTACGAAGTTGAACACGATGTCTAGGTTTTGCTAGTACATTTTTACTTTCAGTAGCAACTTCATCTAGTGCTTTTAGAACCGTGTCTAAGTCCGAATTGTATGACACTCCTACATCTACAATCAGAACAAAACTTGGGTCTCCGTGTGAATAGTTAATCACATCTTTACTCACAAACTCACTGTTCGGAACAATGATGGAGATGTTATCCATGGTCCTGATCATGGTCGACCGAATGTTGATTTCTTCCACATCCCCTTCAATACCATTTACCTCTACCCGATCACCAACACTAATGGGTCGTTCAAAAAGTACAATCAATCCTGATATGAAATTCGAAGTGATGTTCTGTAAACCAAAACCAATACCAACAGAAAGGAAACCAAAAACAACCGCAAGCCCAGTTAGATCAACCCCTAAAAATTGAAAAGACACAAACAAACCGATGATCACAATGGTGTACTGCGACATCCTTGCCAGCGTATACCGCAAGCCGGAATCACTAATAAAACGAGGAAGGATTTTATCTCCTAATAATCGCTTCATAAAGGAACCCAGATAGGTAAATCCAATGATGAAGAGAATAAAAATGATGATCGATAGAAAAGTTACCGGCGTATCAGCAATTTTGAATAAAGTGACCTGCAGAAAATCACTGATATAATTAAAAGTCTCGCCAATCGAATAATCTGTTGGGTCTGGAATATTTAGCAGAGTATCAACCTGAATGAGAGCAGAATCGGGTTGAATGGTTGCAAGCGAGTCGGATTGAGCTTCTTGGAGGTTTTTCATTCTGAATAATTTGCATCAATATAAAAAAAGCCGAAACAGATGAAATTCTATTTCGGCTTTAAATTCAAATCGAAAATAAAATGAATTATTCTGGCATAGAAACGTAATCAGATTGCCAAATTTCATCGTTGTAATCTTTGATCGTTCTGTCACTCGAGAACTTACCAACTTTGGCAACGTTAATGATCGCTTTACGCATCCATTCATCCTGATCAGCAAATAGTTTTTCAACCTTTTCCTGCTCTTTAACATATGCTTCGTAGTCAGCCAGAACCATGAAATAATCATTTTCGTGAAGCAAAGCATTGATGATTGGATCGAATAAATGTTTGTCTTCCGGTGAGAAGAATCCATTTTTAATTTGATCCAAAGCTCGCTTCAATTCCGCATTACCATGGTAATATGTTTTTGAATCGTAACCAGATCGACGAAGCTCTTGAACATCTTCCACTGTAAGTCCGAAGATGAAGATATTATCATCACCCACTTCTTCTTTAATTTCAACATTGGCGCCATCAAGGGTTCCAATAGTTAACGCACCATTCAAAGCGAACTTCATATTACCTGTTCCCGATGCCTCCATTCCAGCGGTAGATATCTGCTCTGATAAGTCAGCTGCAGGGATCATAATCTCAGCAAGTGTTACTCGGTAGTTATCTAAGAAAACACACTTTAGTTTATCTTTTACGTCTGGATCGTTGTTCACAACCTCAGCAACAGCATTAATCAACTTGATATGCATTTTTGCCATCGCATAACCCGGAGCCGCTTTACCACCGAAAATTACTGTACGTGGAGCAACCTTAAGATTCGGGTTTTCTTTGATGCGATTATAAAGCGTAATCACATGCAAAGCAGCCATCAACTGACGCTTGTATTCATGAATTCGCTTGATCTGAATATCGAATAAAGAATTTGGATCTACTTCAATACCTTGCGTTTCCTGAATGTAATCAGCTAATCGCTTCTTATTAGCAAGTTTAATCTCAGCAAATTTCTTACGAAATTTTGCATCATCAGCATAAGCCTCAAGTTTTTGAAGCTTATCAAGGTCGGTTACCCAATCTTCACCAATATTTTCGCTAATTAAAGCTGATAACTCAACATTACACTGCTTCAACCAACGACGAGGAGTAATTCCATTTGTCTTGTTTGTAAACTTATCTGGGTAAAGTTCATTAAAGTCATGGAACATACTCTCCACTAATAAACGAGAGTGCAATGCAGCAACTCCATTTACTTTGTGAGAACCTACAATACCTAAATGAGCCATATGCACTACAGGATGTTCACCTTCTCCGACAATGCTCATTTTACCCATGCGATACTTGTCATCACCAAATTTCACTTTGATCTCGTCCATGAATCGACGATTGATCTCATAAATGATATTTAAGTGGCGCGGTAGTAGGTTTCGCATTAATGAAACCGGCCATTTTTCCAGAGCTTCAGGCAGAAGCGTATGGTTTGTGTAGGCCATTGTCTTCGTCGTAATATCCCAGGCTTGATCCCATTCCATATCTACTTCATCAAGAAGCACACGCATTAGTTCAGGGATGGCAAGGTTTGGATGAGTGTCATTACACTGGACTGCAACTTTTTCGGGTAACTTAGTCCAGTCATCGGTCTGATTTTTAAATCGACGGATGATATCCTGCATCGAAGCTGCAACCAGGAAGTATTCTTGTTTTAATCTCAGTTCCTGACCAACAAATACTTTGTCATTTGGATAAAGAACGCGCGTAATGTTTTGCTCCAATTGATTTTCACGAACTGCATCAATGTATTGCCCTTGATTGAAGCTATGCAGATCAAGTGCTGTATCGGATTCAGCTTTCCATAGTCGAAGGTTATTTACAATGTTATTATCATAACCGGGAATCATGGTATCATAAGCAACGGCAAGCACTTTTTCAGTATTTTCCCATTTATAATCAATGCCACCACCCGATTTTGGAATCATGTGTTGATGACCATAAAACTCTACTGGATATTGAATTTTAGGTCGAACTATATCCCAAGGATTTCCATATCTCAACCATAAATCGGGTTTTTCGATTTGATATCCGTTTTCAACTTTCTGATAGAAAATTCCATAGTCATATCGAAGTCCGTAACCAGTAGCGGGAACTCCTAAAGTTGCCATAGAATCGAGAAAACAAGCTGCTAATCTACCTAAGCCACCGTTACCAAGTCCGGCATCCCATTCGGCATTTTTAAGATCATCGTAGTCTAAGCCTAAATCAGCACATGCGTCGGCTACTTCTTGTTGCACATCTAGGTTTACAACCATGTTATCGAGTAGGCGTCCAATCAGGTACTCCATCGACAAATAATAAACACGCTTTACACCGGAATGATGGTAATGCTGTTGTGTGGTAATCCACTTATCATGTAAGCGATCGATTAAGGTTAAAACCACACTTCGATATTCATCCCACGGAGTTCTTGAGAACTCATCTTTTGCCAGTGTATGGCGGATATGTAATTTGATATCCTCTCTGAGTGATTCTTTATTTAGTCCTGTGCGAACTTCAACCTCAGATAAATTCTTTTTCTTTGCCATTCTAGTTCAATTTCTACTTTTTAATGTAAGCGCTTACTTTCGCGTTGTAATTTATAAGTATTTAATTTTCTTTTTGATATACTCCAAGATCTGGAGAAAACCCAGGTCGGGTCAGATTTACAGGAAAATTCAAACTATGAAACGATTCATAGGCGTCAATAGCAACAAAATCCTGCAAAAAAATGCCAAAAACACTGGAACCGCTACCACTCATACAGGCATAGGTTGCCCCATAATCGTAGAATTGATCTTTAAGATTTCCTACCAATTCCAATCGTGGGAAAACGGCAGGTTCTAAATCATTTTGTAGGAGATAATTCCACTCTTCAATTTCTTGCTCAATTAACAAGTTTCGCAATGAGAAATCCGGTTCAGGATTTGGAATACAGTTTTGATAAGCCTCAGGTGTAGAACTGAAGACGTCAGGAAAAACAGTGATGATATGTGCATTAGGTTGGATATCCAGAAACTCAATTTCATCGCCGAAACCTGTACCAATTCCAGCTTTTCCATGAACAAAAAATGGGACATCCGCCCCTAGTTTTTTACCTAGCAATGCAAGGTCTTCAATAGATAAACCGAGGTTTGAGATTTTATTCAACATTCTGAGTGTAGTGGCCGCATTACTGCTTCCTCCTCCTAACCCAGCACCTGCCGGGATTCGTTTATCAACATAAATGCTAAATTCATCTCGCAAACCTGCCTCAGATTGCAATAGCTTTATTGCTCGCACAATAAGGTTACTATCATCGACAGGAATTTTTGGGTCGCTCGTTTCAAGATTCATGGCAGAGGACGGGCGAACTTCAAACCTATCATTCCATTCTATAAAGCAAAAACCGGTTTCGATTGTATGATATCCATTAGGTAAACGCTCCAATACATTTAGACCAAGATTTATCTTAGCATAAGAATTCGATACCCACAATTCACTCATTTCTTGATTTGGTTACAATGTGATATAGTTACAAAGCAGCAGAGTATTGAATCCGAGTGCTTTATCACTCTGTAACTCTGAATCTTTGTTACTCATAATGTTTATTTATTGACTGATTTACCAGATACACCTAGAAAGTCATTTTTTCGCTCAAGCATATACTCAAAAGCAGCATCATGATCGTTTGGAATATCTCCGTTTAAGATAGCTTCTTTAACTGCGTTTTTGATGTTGCCCACAACAATACTCGGTGGAATTTGGAGTGCTTCCATAATTTCTTCACCAGTTAAAGGATTCTTCCAATTTCGGATATGATCCTTTTTTTCAACTTCAACGATTTTCTTTTCCACTTTGGTGAAGTTGTTTTGATACTTCTTCACTTTGAATTTGTTTTTGCTGGTAATATCCGCTCGGCATAGAGCCATTAAGTCATCAATGTCGTCACCAGCATCAAAAATAAGTCGACGAATCGCGCTATCACTTACAATATCTGAAACTAAAGCAATTGGACGAAGATGAAGACGAACTAACTTCTGGACATATTTCATGCGTTCATCAAGTGGAAGTCCGAGTCTCTTAAAGATGCGATATGTCCATTTTGCACCTAATGCATCATGACCGTGAAAAGTCCACCCAATTCCCTCTTCAAACTTTTGGGTTGGTGGTTTTGCGATATCATGCATGATTGCTGCCCAACGAAGCCAAAGATTATTGCTTGCTTCAGCTACATTATCCAACACTTCAAGTGTATGCCAGAAATTATCTTTATGTCGATGACCATTAACCTCCTGGACACCTTGTAAGTTGTGCATCTCCGGGAAAAACTGTTTAAGCAGACCAGTTTTATAAAGGAGACCGAATCCAATAGATGGTTTCTTAGACATTACAATTTTATTCAACTCATCCAGAATTCGTTCTTTTGAAATGATTTCTAAACGAGAAGCCATTTTTTGAATGGATTTGAAGGTCTCATCAGCGATTTCAAAGCCAAGTTGACTCGCAAAACGTACCGCTCGCATCATCCGAAGTGGATCGTCATCAAATGTTTTATCTGGGTCAATGGGCGTACGGATTATCTGTTTTTTCAAATCTGCTAATCCGCCAAATGGGTCATTTAATACACCAAAGTCCTCCTCATTCAGAGACCATGACATTGCATTGATGGTTAAATCTCTTCTTTCCTGATCGTCTTGAAGGGTGCCATCTTCTACAATTGGTTTTCTTGAGTCACGCCTATAGCTTTCTTTTCGGGCTCCAACAAATTCAAGCTCAAGATTTCCTTTTTTAATTTGAGCGGTCCCAAACTGCTTGAACACCGATAAGTGAGACGCAGGAATAGCTTTATGCACTAATTGTGCAAGTTGAATTCCAGACCCGAGTGTAACAAAATCGATGTCTGGTTCTTCTTTCAAACGATCTAAATAATAATCCCGAACATATCCACCTACTACAAAAACAGGTTGATTGAGTTCTTTTCCTGCTTTGGAAATAACTTCAAACACTTTTTGGTGTGTAGATGGAATCTGATGTACAAAATTCATAGCCATAAAAGATAGGAATGAATACATTCGGTTTCATTGTGATGTTTAGGAATTTGTATTTTCTTTGGTCGATCTATTAAAACTGGTATACGGATATGAAATTTCCATCTAAATGGTTGATTGCAACAAATGGCACAAAGTATGCGAGCATAGCTGTTAAACATGCTGGTGCAATGAGCGCAGAGTTTAAAGAAAAACCAATTGTCACCATTCTTGTGGTTGCAAATACTGCTGATGATGAAGAAGCTGCTCTCGGAATCGTTGAAATGGCGAAATATTTATTTGAAGATGAAGGTCAAAATATCGTGGAACCTAATCTAGAAGTAAGAATTGGTAAGCCTGGCGAAACCATTGTTGATACAGCAAAAAAACTTGATTGTGATCAGATTTTTATTGGTGGTGCAGACTTTAAATGGGATATCAACGATGACAGTCCGGGTGGAGTGAGTAACTATATCATCGCAAACTTTGACGGCACGATTACTGTAGTTAAATGAAAATCACCAGTTAATTGGTTTTCCGTCTCTGAAAAAACCACCTGTAGGCCCATCACTGCCAAGGGCAGCAGCCCAAACTATTCCTCGTGCCCCCTCTTCAACAGATCGTGTTGCATTCATGCCGCCCATATCTGTTCGAACCCAACCCGGGCAAATTGCATTAACTTTTATTCCATCTGATTTCAACCTAGCTGATAATTGAATTGTAAGCACATTTAGTGCGGCTTTTGAAGCAGAATAAGCGGGAGTACCGGGAGTCATATCAGTTAACGAACCGGCACCACTCGAGACATTCACAATTCTACCTTTTGAGCTTTTCTTTAACAGAGGTAATAGTTGAACAGTTAGTTTCCAGGGGGCAAGAAAATTTGTATTGGTTGCTTCTTCAACAATATTCCAATCAGGGTTTGATACATCATTACCAGTATCATAATGAATGCCGGCATTGTTAACTAACACATCAAGCACACCAAATTTATCCTCAATGAAATAGCTTAGTTTTTCAATGTCACTAACCAGATTAACATCTAGATGATGATAATAAACATCTTTCCCCCCTACTCTGAAAAGCTCTGCTGCAGCTTCTCCTTTTTCGTCATTTCTCCCGGTGAGAATTACTGTAAAATTCAGTTCAGTTAGCTGTTTAACGGTTTCCAGCCCAAGTCCGCGATAGGCTCCGGTTACAAGTGCAATCATAAGTAGTTGGTTAGGTTAGTTGTCGCTCCAAGATTCGTATAACATCGATCTATCTACAACTTTTTTTAGATAATCTCTAGTCTCTTCATAAGGAAGATTTTGAGTGAGATACTCATAATTTTCTTGTGGAGTCATAGACTCGATTTTCGATAAAGCCCTTTCCTTACTACCGCCAGAATCATATGCTTTATACACATTGCCGGTACCAGTGTTATAAGCAGCAATAGCCAGATACTGTTTACTTAAATCGTTGCTAACATCTCGCAGATATCTGTTAAGAAGGATGTCTACATAGGCGCAACCAAGTTCTACGTTATTTTCCGGTACAAACAGAAATTCAGGAGTCGGAAACCCATCTCTGTCATGTACACTGCGATAAGCATCGGCGCCACCGCTTGTAGGCACTAATTGCATTAAACCATATGCATTTGCTGGTGATTTTGCCATTGGATTGAAAAAGGATTCAGTATGTATAATGGCAAATACCAGTGGTGGTTGAAGTTCAAATTCATCTGCGAATTCGAATACAAAATCCTGAACTTTTTCAGCGCGTGTCTGAATTGAATTTGGAGCTAATGAAAAATTAATGGTTAGAAGTGTTCGTTCTTCACCATCCTGACCAACAACTTGTTCAACTCCAACCTGGTTTTCCTCCAAAACTCGTAGGGCAAAGTCGCCATCACTTTCTCCCGGTTGTTTATCAATTTGATCCTCTAAAACAGGTTCATCTAAAACTCGATTGCTTCCACCGGCTGCTGATTCAAAGCCCATTTCTGTGCCTTGATTATTTATAGTCTCAATCACTTTCGAGGGCAAGTCTTGAATAATATTTTGAACGTCATCTTGATCTTCGATTAAAACCTCGATGAGCACTTCATTTTCTTCGAAATCAACACCAATTCGAGTATTTCCGCCATCGATATATTCAACCCATTCTGTTTTAGATCGATCTTTAAATTCACCCCATCTTTGAATCATTTCTGCTTTAAAAGCTTCAAATTCAGATTCAATTCTTTCACGATATGCTTCATATTCTTCAAGTGAATTTGCGATTGCTGCTTCACGACTATTTTCTGCGGCAAATTCTTGCATCTCCCGTCTAATACTATCTTGATATGCCTGGAAATCAGACACTTGAGCATCAACGAAATCTGAATTAAATAAAAAGAGAAAGAGTAGTATTCCGAATTTCCGCATAATTATCCCCGACCGGAGCAAATTCCACTTGGAATATATATAACAGGTAATAAAGGTGGTAATACCCAATTACCATGAATTTTGTTCCTAAAGAGTATCTAAAATCACATGTACTCTTGCAGATAATTCTGTTTTCAGTTCAGGATCATCAAATTGATATTCATCCGGAATATCTAATACATGAATTTTTTTGAACTGAGCAGCTCTAGGAAAACTGGCGATAACCCTGTTTTTGTGTTTCTTCTCCATCACAAAAATCAAATCAGCCCAATGAATATCATTAATTGAAATGGGCCTTTTGGCGTTAGGACTTGTTCCGGCTGAGCGTGTGGAGTAAGATGGATGCTTACTCCACATTTTCTCAGCTGTTGGGCTTCTCCACTGATTTCTGCTACAAACAAATAAAAGGTTCATAATTAGTATTCACCTTCTGTGTGTAGAGAAACTATTTCACGGCGACTCAATCGGGGATATTCCATTCCCAATTGACTTGCACGAGCTAATTTGTGTGATCGCAAGTAGAGATTGCTCCATTTTTTTTCAGGTTTGAATTTCGGAGCCGAACCCATTCCACGATTATTCTTTAGTGTATTTTGGCGCTTACGCCAAGCACGGGATCTTTTAGTATTCATTACTTCGGTTTTTTTAGGTTCACGGTTCAGCAGCCGCGATAACACGAAGTGCGGGAATATAAACAGAAATTTCGTTTAATTGTTCCCTATGATAATTGTTGAATGATCACCTACATCAATTTTACCAGTCACATTCTCTATGGATGTATTTGCACCAATGGTAGAACCTGTTGTATCAACATTCTTAATAGTAGCAGATTCCCGGATTATCGAATTAGAGATTTTTGAATCAGATATTGTAGTTCCTGCTTCAATACTCACTTTAGGGCCAATTGTAGAATTTGTTATTGATACATCTTCACCAATAAAAACAGGGGGAATTATTTTTGATCCCGGAAATTTTATAGGATCAAATGCATGATTCTCCTTTTCAAGAATTTCACCGGTTGTTTCTAACCATGCTGGGAGGGTACCGCAATCCAACCACTCATCAACTGTTGCGGTCTTAAATACTTTTCCATGATTTATCATGTTATCCAGTGCTTCTGTTAAAAAGTATTCGCCGCTTGGTCCTTTAATATCCTCATCCATAATTCGCTGTAGTTCACTAAGTAATCCAGCACCATCTTTAAAATAATAAACCCCAATAATGGCAAGATCAGAAATGAATTCTTCCGGCTTTTCAACAAAACCGGTGATTCGATCACCTTCATAAACCGCAACTCCAAATCTCGAAGGATCGTCAACCTTTTTGAGCCAAATTACACTATCAGCATCGTCGATATTAAACTTTTCTTTGCTATCGAATAAGGTATCAGCAAAAGCAACTATCACCTCGCCATCTAAATCTTCCTTCGCGCAATACACGGCATGAGCTGTTCCTAAAGCCATACTTTGAACTCGAAAAGTAGCTTTAACATTATGTCGGGAACTCATTGCTGTAAGATCATCTTTAATTTGTTGACCAAAATCAGGTCCAAGGATATACACGATTTCAGTGATTTCACGATCTAACGTTCGAAGAAAAGTTTCGACCAAACGTTCAATGATCATGGTTCCTGCGACCGGCAACAAAGGTTTGGGAACAGTGTGAGAATGTGGTCTTACGCGGGTTCCCCTGCCCGCCATTGGGATAATTAATTTCATATATTTGATACCGCTGTAACTCTTATTTAAACAACTCGGCGAATATAAGAGTCAGAGTAATAAAAAGTCGATCATCTACAAGTAAAAGACATAATCATCACATTAACCTAACATTCTCCCCAGTTGTATTACACAGTTCTTGATGCTCTCTCCATTTTATTCTCCTTGATGATGGCAAGATACTGCTGGTATCGTACACGTTTTTTTGTTCATGTGTATCAGCAAGTAGGATACAAGCACAATGAATATTGGAATTGGCTGAGAAGCCATTGGGAGCAAAAAGTTATACCCGGTGACCTAGCGTTGTATAATATCTTACTCTTTGCTTTGGTGATTGGATTAGACTGGTTGGAAATTGATGTGACTTTAACAGCAGTTTCAACTGCCTTATTTATTTGGGGATTTTATTGGTTTGGAAGTGTAAAACGATACAAGGCGGAAAAGGTAAAAAAACCATTAGTTATTACTTCACGTGTTAAACGTTTTATGATACCAATGGTGATTATCACCATTTTTTTACCAATCTGTTTCACATTTTGGTCTTATACTGGAATCATTCCATTTCTTTGGATAATTCCCCCAACTTATGACCCTGGGTTTCTTTCTTTTGAAGTTGTTTTACTTGTATTCGGCTGGATAATAACCGCAATCATGATTCCTTTTTATGTGTTGATTTCCGGCAATATCACAAAGCCTATAGAGCGAAATATTCAGGAGGGATTCAAGAAACAAGCCCGACAGAAACTGGCTTCCATGCCACATTTGAAGGTGATTACAATTACAGGGAGTTATGGGAAAACTTCCATCAAGTTTATGATTAAAGACTTGTTGAAGGAGAGGTATTCGGTCTGTTTTACACCGGGTAGTTTTAATACTCCAATGGGTATTTGTAAAGTGATTAATAATGATTTGCAATCGCACCATCAAATCTTGATTCTAGAAATGGGTGCTCGTTATGCGGGCAATATTCAAGAACTCTGTGACATTGCAAAACCCGATGTTTCTGTGGTAAGCAATGTTGGTTTTGCACATTTAGAGACCTTTGGAACACAAGATGTAATCGCCAAAGAAAAAGGAACTATCGTTGATAATTTAGGAATAGGTGGAGTTGCTGTATTGAATGCGGATGATCCAAGAGTTTCTATTATGGGGGAAGGTCGACCTGAAATTTCAAGAATTCTGGTTGGATTGGAATCAGGTGAGATACAAGGGAAAAGTATTAGCTATGATACATCAGGTACTCAATTTGAAGTCCAGTTTGATGAAGATGTGCATGAATTCAGAACAAAGTTGCTTGGAGCTCACAATGTTCAAAATCTATTACTGGCGATAGGAGTTGCTCAATATTTCGAAATTAGACCAAAGACCATGGCTATTGCATCTAAAACCATTGAACCGGTTGAGCACAGATTAGAGTTAAAGAAAGCCGGTGAACTTTTTGTAATAGATGACGCCTTTAATTCAAACCCGGTTGGAGCAAAAAATGCAGTAGAAATTTTAGGTCAGTTTAAAGATCGAAAACGAATTATCATTACACCGGGAATGATTGAATTAGGGGAAATTGAAGAAGAAGAGAACTTTAAGTTTGGGGAAGCAATCGGAAAAGCTGATTTAGATATTGTGATTCTGGTTGGCAAAGATCGATCAAAACCAATAAAAGAAGGAGTAGAAAGCATTCAAGAAGAAAACGAGCATATACTAGTAGTAAACAGCTTATTTGAAGCGAATGAAATCGTTAAACAAAAAGCAGAAGCCGGTGATGTGATTCTTTATGAAAATGATCTGCCGGATGTATACAATGAATGATTACTCATATCGGACTGCCTCAGCTGGCTGAATTTCTGAAGCACGCTGAGCCGGAAACCAGCTAGCTAACAGGCAAAGCAATAAACTTCCAATAAGAATCACGCTTACATCAAGTAGACGAATATCGACCGGATAAGCATCAATAATGAAGGCAGATGAAAGTTTGATAAGACCGAATTCCATTTGAAGCCAGCAAAGGAGCAAACCAAGTGCACCCCCAATTCCACAGCCAATTAACCCAATAAACAAACCCTGCTGGCGGAAGATGTTTTTTATTCCCGAAGTTGAATACCCCATCGACATAAGAATACCAATATCTCTCTGTTTTTGGATAACTATCATTGTTAGCGAGCCAATAATATTTAGTACAGCAACTAAAACAATGATCATCAATATTACATAAGCACCCCATTTCTCCAGATACATCACATCATATAATGGTTTCTGAAGATCATACCAGGTTGAAACTTTGAAATTAGGTCCTAGTGCAGCCTCAAGAGCTGGTTTAAGGTTTTCCGCTTCCTGATTATCAGTCAGCTTCAAATCAATTCCGGTAACAGCATTTCGAGCATTAAACAATCTACGGGCAGCATCAATTTCAATATAAACACTTGGTGAAGATGCTACAGACTGAACTAAATATGCGCCGCGAACATCAAATCGATAAGAACGAGGAACAGTAATTTGAGTAAGTGCCTTTCGCATTCCAGTTGCACTGAGCAGAGCAACCTCGTCATTCATTGCCAAAAATAACTCACCCCTAAGTTGTTCATGTATAATAATTCCAGGTTTACGATTTCGAACTTCTAAATCGAATACCCCGGAAGTAATCGACTGCTCAATATTCACCATCTCAACAAAGGTATCCTTATCGATCCCTTTCACCTCAACTACTTTTGAAGCCTCGTCTTCGCTGGTTAATAATGCTTTTCCAGTAACAAAAGGTGTAATATTTGTGATCTCAGGAATTGAAGATAATTCTTCCTGAAGCTCTTCTGAGAAAACGAAAGTCGCTCCTTCATTAGATTCAACTCTAATATCCGGATCAAAGGAAAGAAGTAAAGATTTGACTACATCAAAAAACCCATTGAATACGCTTAAAACTACAATTAACAATGCTGTACCAATTGTAACGCCGGCAATGCTGATATACGTCAGTGTTGAAATGAGCGAGATATGTTTTCTCGAGAATAAATATCGTCGAGCTATAAATCCGGATGTATCCATAAATGAAAAATAGAAATTCGTAGAACATCAAACACGATCAAATAACCTATGAAACGTTTTATGGATAATTTATTATCTTTTCGCCCCTTCAAAATTTAAAAAAGTCATGACATCAACACTCTCTGCCGAAGAAATTGCATCAATGTCGGATGGGTCGCATGGGGATCCGTTTTCTGTACTGGGGTTTCATAAAATTGTTCAAAAAACGACCGAGAAATTAGCACTTCGGGTTTTCCGTCCAGAAGCTGATAAAGTTCTGGTAAATATCGGGAAATCAAAACCTGCTGAGCTTAGTAGGCTTTCTGACGAAGGTTTATTTGAGCTAATATTTCCAAAAAGAAAGAATGCCGCTGATTATACACTAACCATCGTGCCGTATCATGGGGATACTTTTGAAATCCATGATCCTTACGCATATGGCAAAATGATAGATGATTTTGATTTACAGCTTTGGGGAGAAGGGAATCATAAAAAAGCGTATGAGTTCATGGGAGCTCATCCAAAAAAACTTGGTGATGTTTCAGGAACTCACTTCGTTGTTTCTGCACCGAGCGCAACTCGCGTATCCGTAATTGGATCATTTAATAATTGGGATGGTCGTACGCATCGGATGAGAAAGTATCACGATCAGGGCTTATGGGAATTGTTTATACCACACGTTTCAGTTGGTGATGAATATAAATACGAGATTAAGTCACCAGTACAGGATCCACCTTTAAAGAAAGCGGATCCGTTTGCATTTTATTCTCAATTACGACCGGACACAGCTTCGAAAGTTTTTGATATCGAAGGATTTTCTTGGGGTGATGATGACTGGGTAAATAGTCGCTCGGCTACTCAATCATTGGATCAACCACTTTCGATTTATGAAGTACATGCTGGTTCATGGAAGCGAAAAGGTGATGGAAGTGAATATTTGAGTTACCGTGAATTAGCTGAAGAGCTAGTTCCATATGCTAAAGACCTTGGCTATACACACATCGAATTGTTACCTATAGCAGAACATCCGTATGATCCTTCTTGGGGATATCAGATTACGGGATATTTTGCACCAACTAGCCGCTTTGGTAATCCTCATGATTTCATGTATTTCGTAGATGAATGTCATAAAGCCGGACTTGGAGTTATTGTTGATTGGGTACCGGCACATTTTGCAAAAGATGATCATGGATTACGCCGTTTTGATGGAACCGGATTATATGAACATGAAGATTCCAGACAAGGGGAGCATAAGGATTGGGGAACCTGCATTTTTAATTTCGGTAGAACTGAAGTTCAGAATTTCTTGATTTCAAACGCACTCTATTGGTGTGATAAATATCACATTGATGGTCTGAGAGTAGACGCAGTTGCTTCTATGTTGTATTTAGATTATTCGCGTGAAGATGGTGAATGGATACCAAATAAGTACGGTGGACGTGAGAACATTGAAGCTATAGATTTTCTTAGAAAATTCAACGATTCAGTGCATGAACATTTTCCAGGTACCATCACTTTTGCAGAAGAATCAACTTCTTGGGGTGGTGTTTCCCGACCTACACAAACAGGTGGTCTCGGGTTTGACTATAAGTGGAATATGGGCTGGATGAACGATACACTGGCTTATATCGAAAAAGATCCTATCTATAGAAAGTATCATCAGGGAGAACTCACTTTTTCATTGATTTATGCATTTAGTGAAAACTTCACACTTCCATTTTCTCATGATGAAGTAGTCCATATGAAAAACGCTATGCTTAGCAAAATGCCTGGTGATGACTGGCAGAAGTTTGCCAATCTCCGACTGCTGTATACTTATATGTACGCACATCCGGGAAAGAACTTATTGTTTATGGGCTGTGAATTTGGTCAATGGGCAGAATGGAGTGAGTCAAAATCTCTTGATTGGCATTTACTTGATTGGGAGAATCATCAGGGAATACAAAAGATAATTCGAGACTTAAATGCTCTAGATAAACGTGAGAAAGCATTGCATCAAAACGATTTTGATTGGAGAGGTTTTGAATGGATCGATTTTAATGATGCAGATCGAAGTGTAATTTCTTTTGTTCGGCGAGCAAAAGATCCATCAGATTTTCTGGTTGTTGTACTGAACTTTACACCAGGAGTTCATAATGATTACAAGATTGGGGTTCCTGAAGCTGGAGAGTATGAAATCATAATGAATAGTGATTCTGAGTTTTACGGGGGAAGCAACGTTGGTGAAAGTAATCTGCAAGCACATCAAGGTGACTGGCAAAACCAGCCTGCAAATTTAACGTTAACTATTCCTCCTTTAGCTGGGGTAATACTAAAACCAAAGAAATAATTTAGTTTATGAGATTTCCTCGCTCATGTGGCACGCTTGTACATCCTATTTCTTTTCCGGGCAAATATGGTATAGGTGATTTTGGGTACGAAGCACGCACATTTATCGACTTTTTAGAACGGACTAATCAAACAATCTGGCAGGTGCTTCCTTTAACACCAACTGGTTATGGTAATTCACCATATGCTAGTTATTCTGCTTTTGCAGGTAACGCATATTTGATTAGTCCGGATATTCTGATTGAAAAAAAGCTACTAACAAAAGCTGAGGTTGCGGAAACAGAATTGCCTTCAGAATTAGTAGCTAATTACGATTCTGCATTCAAAAACAAAGACAAACTTTTTGCTTTGGCTTGCGAGCGTTTTTATGCTGAATTAGATAAAGAGGAAGAAAAAAAGTTTAATTCTTTTATAAGGGCTAATAAACATTGGTTAGATGATTACGCGTTGTTTATGTCTTGTGGTCAGCATCATGGGATGCAACCATGGAATACCTGGGAAAAGGATATTGCGCAAAGAAAACCTGAAGCTCTCAAGAAGTATAAAAGAAAATATCGGGACGATATTCGCTTAATCAACTGGTTGCAGTACGAATTTATGAATCAGTGGAATGCACTGAAAAGTTATGCTAACAATAAGAATATTCGTGTTGTTGGAGACATCCCGATTTTCGTCGACCACAATAGTGCTGATGTTTGGGCAAATCCACAATATTTCGCGGTAGATAAAGATGGAAATCGAACGTTAGTTGCAGGAGTGCCACCTGATTACTTCAGTGAAACCGGCCAGCTATGGGGAAATCCTCAATACAACTGGAAAGCACTTGAAAAAGATGGTTTTTCATGGTGGGTAGATCGTTTTAAGCATATGTTCAGTACTTGTGACGCTATTCGGGTAGATCATTTCCGTGGATTTGATGCTTATTGGGAAGTGAAAGCAAGTGAAACAACCGCTATAAATGGAAAGTGGGTTAAAGGTCCTGGCGAAAAACTCTTCAGTACCATATTGGAAGAATGTGGCGAATTGCCAATTATCGCTGAAGATTTAGGTTTTGTAACCGAAGGTGTTGAAAAGTTGCGTGACAATTTTGCTTTTCCAGGAATGAAGATTATCCAGTTTGCCTTCGATGCAGACTCTGCAAACAGTTTCTTGCCTCACAATTACCCTCAAAACTGCGTGGCATATTCTGGAACTCACGATAATGACACTTCTATTGGGTGGTACAATACAGCACCTGAAAAAGAAAAGCACAATGCGAGAGTGTACACTAAGAGTGATGGTTCGCGCATAAATTGGGATTTTATTCGTCTGGGGATGTTATCAGTTGCTGATCAGGCAATTTTTCCTCTTCAAGATTTCATGAACTTAGGCGGTGAACATCGAATGAACTTTCCCGGTACCTCCTCAGGTAATTGGCTTTGGAGATATACTCACGATATGTTGAACCATGTTGATGAGGAGAGAATAAACGCTCTCATTGAGCTAGGAAACAGAAAAAATATCTCTTGAAGCTGATCCTTTATAAAAATTGCGTTTTTGAGTATATTCCAAGCTTTGAAAAATTAGTTTTATGCCTTTTTCGTTAAACAATCTACCTAAGAGAACCGCAAAACCAAGAACGAATGGTATCACCCTTGTTCTTGATAAAGGGTACAGTATCCGTCAAACTGAAGATTTTTGCGACGTTTGTGCAGAATATATTGACGTTGTGAAATTAGGATGGGGAACATCATATGTTACTCCGCGCCTTGAAGAGAAGCTCGCTGTATATCGCGATGCAGGAATTCCCGTTTATTTCGGAGGCACTCTTTTTGAAGCTTATATGCTTCGAAATCAGTTAGATGCTTATGTTAAGCTTCTAAATAAATATGATATTAATTGCCTTGAAGTTTCAAATGGTACAATCTGGATTTCTGATGAAAAGAAACAACAGATTATCAGAGACTTGAGTCAAGATTTCAAAGTACTTTCAGAAGTAGGTTCAAAAAATCCAAATGAAATAATTCCTCCATATAAATGGGTGAAAATTATTGAAAAAGAACTTGAAGCCGGAGCAAATAAGGTTATTTGTGAAGCTCGTGAAAGTGGAACCGTTGGTGTATTCAGGCCAAATGGAGAGGTTAGATCAGGTTTAATCGAAGAGATAACCGATCAAATTCCAGTCGAGAACTTAATATTCGAAGCCCCTAAAAAAGAGCAGCAAGTTTGGTTCATCAAAAAATACGGAAGCAACGTTAATCTGGGAAATATCCAACCAGAAGAAGTAATACCTTTAGAGACACTGCGATTAGGTTTACGTAGTGACACCTTAATGGACTTTTATTCACTGGATGAGAACAGTGAATTAGATCAAGTAATAAAAGAGAACTCAATCTCAAACGAAGATTAAAAATCATCTATGAAAATATTATACGCGGCGGCAGAAATTTCTCCCTTTGCTAGAATGACATATACCGCCGATTTGTTGCGCTTTCTTCCCGCATCATTGCAAGACAAGGGATTTGAAATTCGCATTCTACTCCCAAAATACGGCACGATTAACGATCGCCGAAATAGACTACATGAGGTGATCAGACTTTCCGGTATAGAGGTTGAGGTTGGCGATACCCGTGAAAGCATGAGAATTAAAGTTGCGAGTATACCGAACGCAAAGCTTCAGGTTTATTTCCTGGATAATGACACCTATTTCAAGCGAAAAGGAATGTTCATTGATCCTAAAAATGAAAAATTTTATCCCGATAACGCAGAAAGGTTGGCTTTCTACAATAAAGGTGTACTGGAAACAGTTATGAAACTCGGTTGGCAACCAGACATTATTCATTGTCATGATTGGCCGGCTGGTTTAATTCCATTACTGGTAAAAACTAAATATAAAGACACTGAGCTTTTTAAGAATACACAGATTGTTTACAATCTTCATCACCCGGAGAACGAAGGACATGGTGATACAGCAAAAATTCTTGAACTCCTTGGCTTACCAGAAGATGTGAATATCAATGAGTTAACTGAAAATGGTAAAGTAGATTTATTGAAACTTGGTTTAAAATACAGCGACCATGTTGTGACAGGTAATTATCTGAGAGATGAATTTGATGAGCTGTTCAAAGAGTTAGGTATCACTCCAAAACAAATTCAAGGTTCGCCAGAAGATGTTTCAAGTAAATTTGCTGATTATTATAGAGTAATTGCTGAATAAGCATAAACATCAAGATTGTTATTAATGATTAAAAAAATAGAAGCTGCCCGAAGAGGGCAGCTTGTCTTGTCTTTATTAGTTCTGTTTGTCTTTGTTTCCTGTAAAGAGAGTGGAAGCATCGGTTCTAGTTTTGTCCCAACATCTGAAGTAATTACCGATACACTTAATCTTGGTGCTATAAATGTAGTAGATGGTGATCCCTACTTAGGAAGGATTACATTTTCACCAGTTGGTGAATTCGATGACCCACTTTTTGGTACAACTTCATCGATAGCATTTTTTAAACCAGGTATTAATAAAGTCGATACTGCAACTATTGCTGAAACTGACAGATTAGTACTACGTTTATCGGTTAATACAGTTACTATTATTGGTGATCAAGAAACCAATCCTGCTTTTAATATTTATGAAGTAAATGATTTTTGGAGAGGATCAACCTATAAAAAATCTGATTCTGTTGGAGTAAATGGATGGCCAATAACTGCGCCAAACACATTAGTAGGAAGCTTCAATTATCTTCAAGTTGATACTGCTGGGATTGTTGATGTAGAACTTACAGGAGATTGGAAGGACGACTTTAGAACTATTTATAATAGTGAAGACGCTAATAGAGATTCTACTTATAGATTCGAGAACTTTGGCTTAGCTCTGACTCCTGACCCAAATATGAATGAAATAATCCATTTCAATTTTGGCGCCAGTGATTTATTAATTATTGATGCAGCTCAAGATACAACAACCAATCCTATCATTGACTGGGCTTACGATGTAACTACATCGGTTGGCAGTAATACAAATGAGACCATTCAGCTATCAAGTATTTTAGAACCATATCTGACTCTGGATATGGAAACTTTAGCGCAGCAGCTGGATAACAATAATATTGTTAGAGCTGAATTAATTATGGTGGCAGACACCACACAACTTGATGCTACATTGGCTCCAAATCAGAGTAGGTTATCACCTATTCCACTAAACATGCAGATCGGACCGCTTAATGATATACCATATCAACTGGGTTTTAATTCTACTAATCTGCTCTCTACTTATTCTGGTGGAGTTTATAACTTTGACATTACCGGTATTTTTAATGCCTCTATTTTTGGTGATGTAGATATTTCTGAGACCTACATCTATGCTAATCAAAACAATGGAATTTACAGTAATACCGTTGTTTACGGATTAAATGCTGATGATAATCTGCAGCCTAAAATTATTGTCTATTACTTGGAGAGTGAATAAAACAGTATGAATATTTTGAAAAACACATCACACCTATTTGCGATTATCATACTGTGTTCACTTACAATCACTAATGTAAAAGCGCAGTCCAGTACCAGAACTTCAGAAATACAATCGGGATCAATTTATTCTACCTTTGGATTTGGTTCTCCAGTAGATGTTTCTAATTCGGCCTATCTCTCACAAGGTATCCTCGGGTTAACCGATATAAGTAAGCAAACTAGTAACATTGCCAATCCGGCAATTTGGGCCAATACATTTTTAACCCATGCTACAACTGGTGTAAATTTAGTTCAATCAAATATTGAAGGAAATGGACAGAATGCTACGAATTTCTTATTTGAACCAGGCTTTATCCATGTAAGTTTGCCGGTTAAACCGGGAAAAATTGGTCTTTCAGTTGGATTATATCCATATACAAGAGCTAATTATGTTGAAAAAACAGTTGGTGATTTCTTAACGGATGGAAGAACAATTTCATTTAATAATGAAATTCAAACTATTGGTGGCATTAACAAGTTTGAAGTTGGCGTCGGCTTTAAGCTAACTGATAACATTAGCATTGGTTATGCTCCGTCGGTTGTGTTTTTAACTCAGACTAAATCTGAAAATTTTATTTTTAGTGAAGTAGGCTTTCGTGATACGTTTCAGGAAAAAGTTTATAGTGGATCGTCATTATCGCATAGATTTGGGCTAACATTTACAAGGAGCAGTTTATTAAATGATAATGATAAACTATCTGTTGGAGCGACTTTAAATGCACCTTTTGAAATAGATATTGAGGAGTCTTTCTCATCAACAAAAAATGTTAGCGGCAATAATGAGTCTGTTGACATAACCAGGACAAATAATTCGGGAACTCTATCCTTACCAACTGAATATGCCTTGGGTATTGGTTATGCACCAAGTTCTATTGTTAATATTTCGGCAGAAGCACAAATCCAAAATTGGAGTGAATACGAAAATTCATTAGACCCAAATTCTGTTAATAATATGGTTAATCGCCTAAAAGTTGGCTTTGGTGGAGAATATCACCCATACAAAACAAACATTGGTACATTTTTGTCAAGTTTTAAGTATTCTTTGGGTGTATCGTATGATACTGGTCATCTGAGTATAGCTGGCGAAGATATACAAACAATTTGGTTCAACTCGGGCATCGGGATTCCATCAAGAATAGCATCCTTTATTGATTTTAGTTTTCAATATGGGATAAGAGGGAATTCAACTTCAACTGTTTTCCAGGAAAATATCTGGGCTGTTGGTATGTCTGTTAGCTTAAGCGAACTAATGTTTGTAAGACCTAAGCTCAGATAATTTTTAAATAATAATAGAATTACTACGAGAGTTTATATACTGAACTAACGAATAAAATAAATAGCAATGAAAGCACTATTATCAATATTAGGGATTATTTTAATTGGAGCTTCGGGTTTGCAGGCTCAGGACGATTGTAATCCAAATCCACCGCAAAATATGAATGAGATTTCTGCTTATTCTATTTTTCAATCGAATTACAGTAATGGAGATTATCCTTTTGCCTTACAAATAGGTCGATGGATGCTTTGTAAAAAACCTACTTCAATTGAAGGTATTCCTCCGGGACGATTTAGCCTTTCAGCTCAGTACAACAAATTCATCAGGATGTATACTGAAATTGGATTGTCGAAAAGTGATCCAAGTGAAAAAGAAGCGTTTTTAGATTCAGCACAATTCTTGTTTACAAATCTACTTGAAGACTTTTCTGAAGAAGAAGTAGACAAATATGAAGTGCTTCAACGAAGAAGTCGTTTCTTCTTAGAAAATTACAATAGTATTCAAAACGGTTTACAAAAAGCATATGCTGATATTGAGACCTTATTTGAAATGGATACTGAGAAAACTACCTCAGATTTTGATGGTTATTATGTTCGCTTGATGATTGAAAATATGTCAAGAGATGATGCTAGGAAAGATGAATTGATCGAAACCATTGATGCGGCTACTCCATTTGCTAGCCCTGATATTCTTGCATTTTTCGATGAAACCTTAAATGATGCGTTCAGTTCACCAGAAGAAAGATTGGAATTCTGCGGTGGTAAACTAGAAGAAAACCCAAATTCATTAACAGATCTTCAGTGTGTGGCTGATGCATATGAAGCATTAAATATGCAGGCTGAATTAATCGAGACCTTGAAGAAAATTCATGAAATTAACCCAACATTTGATAGCGCTCTGAAGTTAGCAGATGTTGAACAAGGTAATGCAGTGTATGATGAGGCTGCTGAATTATATAAAGAAGCTCTTGAAAAAGCTCCATCTGATCAGGACAAAAAAGAAATTAATATTGATCTGGCGGATGTGTATATCAGCATGAATGATTTGCAAACCGCAAGGCGATATGTTCGTGCAGCCATAGCTATCGATGAAAATTATGGCCTGGCTTACATTAAAATGGCTGCAATTTATGGTGAGGCTATTACAAGTTGTACATCAGAAAGAAAACTTGAGGCATTCGATAGAGTGGTTTACTGGTTAGTAATCGATTACTTAAACAAAGCGAAAGAAGTTGATCGAAACACTACAAATACTGTAAATAGCCAGTTGGCAACATATGAAGCAGTAACACCATCAACTGAGGATAAGTTTTTTACTCTTGGTTATACAGAACAGACAAAAAATGTTGATATAGATTCTTCTTTGAATCCATGCTACGGCTGGATTGACGAATCTACCACTGTTAGATAGTTTGCTATCAGTTAAAACATTTGTATCTTTTCTCATCTTCTGAAATGGGTGCGGAAATAGAGCCGCACCCAGTTTTTTCGCTCTCCTAAAAATATCAAAGTACCGTATTAAAAGGCTTTTCCGCTTAGGAGACTAGAAATCTGATAAACCAATTCATGGCAAGAAATAACAACAGAAAGAATTACGGAAATAAAAACCGCAATCGCGGGAAAAAGAATCGAGGGAATAAAAACCGAAACCGAAACAAGGGCGGTAATGTTTTTATACCAAAATTTTTCTGGAATAATAATCAGGGTGTAGCTGGTAGATATGCAGGTGTGCTGGAGATTAATGAGAAAGGTTGGGGTTTCATTCGAAAGCTGGATTATGAATTTACCTACAATCCAAGAGACCCATTCTTAAAGCCTGAAGAAGTTAAGGCATTAGAACTTCGACAAGGTTTAATTCTTGAAGGAGAGTTCGAAGAAGATCATCAGGGGAATAAGCACGTTTATAATATCGATTCTGTAAACCATCAACCAGTTGAAGCTTGGACAAAGTGCTCGAGATTTGAGCGCCAAACTCCAATAATGCCTGTTGATTGGATTCGAATGGGCGATCGTGCAGATGATATTGAAATGCGTGTTATCGACTTAGTTGCTCCAATAGGAAAAGGTCAAAGAGCGCTTATTGTAGCTCCACCTAGAACTGGCAAGACCGTTTTACTTAAGCAGATTGCAAATTCAATTACGCAAAATAATCCGGATATTCATTTAAGTGTTCTTTTGGTAGATGAACGCCCGGAAGAGGTTACTGACTTCATCCGTTCTACAGATGCAGAAGTCTTTGCTTCATCAAACGATAAAAAGACTCAAAGCCATATCAGAATTACAGAGATGGCTCTCGGTTATGCAAAACGTAAAGCTGAAATGGGCGAAGATGCAGTGTTGCTCATTGATTCAATGACACGACTTGGCCGAGCTTATAATGCAGTTCAAACGAATACAGGAAGAACGTTATCCGGTGGTTTGGATATTCGCGCTCTAGAAGTTCCAAAGAAGATATTTGGTTCAGCACGCAAGATTGAAGGTGGTGGATCACTCACAATCATTGCCACATGTTTGGTTGAGACAAATTCCAGAATGGACGACCTGATCTTTGAGGAATTCAAAGGGACGGGTAATATGGAATTGGTGCTTGATCGCGAATTAGCAAATGATCGAATTTATCCGGCAATCAATATTACCGCGTCAGGAACAAGAAATGAAGACAAATTCATCACAGATTCCCTGGAAGAGCGTAATATGGTGCGACGTTATCTCCTGAAAAAATCCCCAAGAGAATCAATGTTAGGGCTCCTGAAAGTTCTCAAAAATACAGAAAGCAATCAGGAGCTTTTAAATCAAATTGCAGCTTTAGTTTAGGCTACTGGAACGCTTGGATCGATATCTTTTCCCCAGGCTGTCATTCCACCTTTCAGGTTGCTTACGTTAGTAAAGCCGTTTGCTGTTAAAAACTCAACTGCTTTTGCACTACGTCCGCCAGCTCGGCACATTACTACCACTTCTGCATCTTTTTGGTTATCTAATTCAGCAACTCTATCCGGCAGTTCACCTAATGGAATGTGAACTCCATCCACATTAGAAACTTCATACTCCCATCCTTCGCGAACGTCCAATAGGAAAAAGTCTTCGTTAGCGTCTTTCTTTGCTTTTAAATCCTGAACAGTTATTTCTTTCATCGGTTTATTGATTTGTATATCGATCTAGTTTAAAAGTCTCGCCAAGATATAGTTTTCTGGCATTTTCATCATTAGCTAGTGTATCTGCATCACCTTCCATTAAAATGTTACCTTCAAACATGAGATATGCACGATTGGTGATAGCCAGTGTTTCATGAACATTGTGGTCTGTGATCAAAATTCCAATGTTCTGATGCTTAAGCTTTGATACAATTTCCTGAATGTCTTCAACTGCAATTGGGTCAACCCCTGCAAATGGCTCGTCAAGTAGTATAAACTTTGGGTTGGTAACCAATGCTCGTGCAATTTCGGTTCTGCGGCGTTCTCCCCCTGATAAACTATATCCTTTGCTGTTAACTACTTTTTGAAGAGAGAATTCTTCGATTAATCGATCACATCTTTCCTGAATTTCTTTTTTACTAAAGGATAAGAACTGAAGAACTGATTCAAGATTTTGGCGAACGGTTAGATTTCTGAAAACAGAAGCTTCCTGTGCCAGATATCCTACACCTAGTCGAGCCCGTTTATACATGGGCATTCCTGTAAGTTTGGTATTATTCAGAAAGATATCACCCGCATTTGGAGAAATAAGACCAACCATCATATAAAATGTAGTTGTCTTACCGGCGCCATTCGGACCAAGAAGACCTACAATTTCTCCCTGATTAACATTGATGGAAACTTGATCAACTACAGTTCTTTTGCGGTACCTTTTTACCAGGCCTTTGCTGTGGAGTTTAAGCGCTGTTTCTGAATGATCTGCCATGTTTTAGAAGGTACTAAAACTTAGGCAACCGACAAGGAGTTTAGGATCGATTCAAAAATGGGTTTTCCATCTTCAGAACCGAGGATTTTCTCCATCGCACGTTCTGGATGTGGCATCATACCAAGTACATTACGTCCAGCATTCGTAATCCCTGCGATGTGATCAATAGAACCATTGAAGTTTGATTCTTCAGTTAGATTCCCTTCAGCATCCGAATAGCGGAAAAGTACCTGATCATTATCTTGGAGTGACTTCAATCCATCCTGATCGATAAAATAATTTCCTTCACCGTGAGAAACAGGAATGTCAAAAACCTGACCTTTTTGAAGACTTCCCGTAAATAGTGAATCAGTAGTTTCGCAGCGGATGAAAACATTCTTACAAACAAAACGAAGCTTGTGATTATGCATCATGGCACCGGGAATCAATCCAGCTTCAAGAAGAATTTGAAAACCATTGCAAATTCCCATTACCGGACCACCATTATTCGCGAACTTGATGACTTCTTGCATAATTGGAGAGAAGCGTGCAATTGCACCTGAACGAAGATAATCACCATAGGAGAAACCTCCTGGAACTATCAAAAAGTCAATACCGGATAGGTCGGTATCTTTATGCCACAGAAATTTCGTTTCGCATCCTAAAACGTGTTTCATTGCGTGATAAGCGTCGTGATCACAATTCGATCCTGGGAATACGATTACTCCAAATGTTGCCATGTTATCCTTTAATTTCAGTAACTAGTTGAATTTCTTTTAAAACACTGTCGACCCGCAGACATTCCTCAAACTCACCTTCAAATGCTGTGGCTTTTCCTTCATTATGAACCTTAAGAGTGATTTCTTCTGCTTTACCCAAATCACATCCAGTAGCTTTTATTAATTGGTTGATGACCTCATCGAAAGTATGAATATCGTCATCATAAAGAATGACTCTCCAAGGAGCCATAACACTCTCATCAATAACCTCTTCCGTTTCGGAATCAGTACTATGATCTAGCTGCATCAGAAGATCATCCAAAGAGTGCATCTTCAAAATAGTTTATGCTTCGATTTCGATGGTAAAGTCTTCCATCACTTCGTTAGCAAGCAATTTGCTGCAAGCTTGCTCTACAATTGTTTTAGCCGCATCCTCAGAATCAGCATTTACATCCAGTTCAATGAATTTGCCAATTCGGACTTTTTCAACCTGATTCAATCCAAGGTTTTCTAATGCGTGATGTGCTGCTTTTCCTTTAGGATCCAGAATCGAAGGACGAAGTGTTACGTTTACTTTTGCTTTGTACATTATAGAGCTTGATTTAAGTGAGCGCTAAAAATAAGGCTTAAATCGGTTAGCTGCTAAGGAGTTGAACGTTTTTTTGTGATGTTCATTGACCTCTCCCTCAATCCCTCTCCTACATTAGGAGAGGGAAGCTCCATTATACGGCTAGATATGTACAAAAGAGTTCCCTCCCCTTGTCTAAGGGGAGGGATAGGGTGGGGTCAAACAAACTTGAGAATTTGATTTTTCATCTCCTTAACACTCAATGAATCTGCATCCAGCCATTCAATAAAGTCCCATCGGCGAAACCATGTAAGCTGTCGCTTTGCATAGCGACGAGTATTGGTTTTGATTTTTTCAATCATGATTTCTCGATCAAATTCGCCATCGAAATGTGAGATTACTTCTCGATACCCAACCGTTTGAAGTGCCTGAAGATCTTTTGAAAAGCCAGAGTCCAAAATAGTTCGAACTTCTTCTACTAGTCCTGCTTCAATCATTAAATCTACGCGTTGATTGATTCGATCGTACAATTTTTCTCTTGGGTGATGGAGCCCAAAGATAATAGTGTTTTCATCCGGTGCTAGATCTTCATCATTATGGAAGCTGCTGAATGGTTTTCCTGTTTGCATCCATACATCCAAAGCTCGAATGATACGCTGGCGATTCATTCCATCCATTTTTGGGATATAGTCCGGATCAACTTCTATGAGTTGATTATAAAGCGATTCTATTCCTTCTTCTTCGATTTGACGATTCAACTTCTCGATATTTTCTTTGTTCGAGTCAGGAATTTCCTGAAAAGGCTGGATCAGTCCCGTTAGATGAAGGGTACTTCCACCTGCATAAATTACATGCTCTGATTTTGATAAAATCTCCTTTTCCCAGGCTTCAGCTCTTCGATTAAACTTGATTGCACTGTCTTCTTCATCCAACGATAAATTCGAAATATTATAGTGTGGAACTCGGGCTAACTCCTCTTTACTCGGTTTTGCAGTCCCGATATCCATCATGGAAAAACATAGGCGGGAATCTGCTGAAATAATGGAAGTCCCCAACTCCTCACCAAGCTGAAGGGAAAGCTCCGTTTTACCGGAAGCTGTAGGACCAAGGAGGATGATTCGCATTTAGTTTTTGGTGAAGGTATGGAATAAGTCATTCTGAGCCTAAGCTAAGAATCAGCTTAATAGCATCTATGGAGCAAAATTAAAAAATCGCTGATCCTTCGGCGGTAGCCTCAGGATGACTTTTAAAAAGCAGGACTAAAGTGCATGCTTGTTTATGATCTGGCTATAAACCCGTCCATAAGTAAGAAAGCCTGCCTTCGCGAAGCCGCTTCGGCATAGGCAGGTCCGGGATGACTACATGTTTTGGATTACTCCTTCCTCAACTCAAACTTCAAGGAAATACGATGAGTGTACCCCAAAGTACTAGCTGTTCCCGCAAAGCTTGCAAATCCATAATCGAGGTAGAAATCGGAGACTTTTAGTCCAAGACCAAGGGTTGGTGAAACAGAAAAACCCGCAACCGGATCATCTACAAAATCAGTAAGTCCGGCACGGACAGATAATCGGTTTTTGTAGGTAGCTTCAGCACCAATATGAGGTTCAATACTCATTCGACCCACATTCAAATAATATGCTTGGCGATTTTCAAAGAGAAGATTCAAATCAAAAGCAGCAGCGAAATCGAAATCAGAAATAGAAAATTGTTTTCCCGCACCCAGTCGAACAGAGGGAAGTACATATTCATTTTGCCCGGATGGAATTGAATCCCCAAATGCTTCCTGGAATCCTTCAAACTCATCCTCATTAACCGTCCACATTTTCTGCATGGTAGTTACATCTTGAATAGATATTCCAAAATCAGCAAAATCGGTTTTCAATAAAACTCCAACATCTAAACTGTATCCCCAGGCATTTGCAAATGGCCCCAATCGTTGATTTATAATCTTAGCAGACCCACCAATTGAAATCTGGTCGTTGTAGTTTTTGGCATAAGAAAGTAAAATGGCTACATCAGCAGCTGAAAAACGAGTGATGTAGGATTCAGCATCTTCTTTTGGTCCGCCATTTTCACCACGTTCAGCATCCCAGGCATTTAATGTATTCGCAATATTATCTACACCCTGACGGAAAAAACTAATTCCGATGACGCCGTCCTGAGTTTTCAGAGGATAAGAAACTGCACCATAATCGTACCCAACAATTCCGCCAAAACGTTCAGAGTGCATGTATATAATTTCAGGACTTTCTGTAGCTGCTAATCCTGCGACATTCCAGTAACCGGCTGTTACATCATTTGCTAAAGCTGAGTGAGCACCACCCATTCCTAGGGCACGGGCCCCGGCTCCAACCGAAAGAAAATCATTTCCATATTTCGAGAGCGAACTTTGTGCCTTTATGGAAACGGATAATCCGAAAATGAATATGAGCGCTAGTGTGATGCGGTTCATCAACAGTGGTTAAAATCTTAAAGAAATAGTAGCGCTGTATCGATAGAAATGGGCTAAATTGGGACTCGAAAATTGAGTTACCTCGTATTGCAACGGGAACGAGGATTTCTTAGTATAAGCACAACTTTATGAAAGGGCAAGATTGGGGAAAAATTGCCCAAAAACACCTAATTCTGACACATTTTTATGAAATTTTCGGTCTCAAGCAGCGAACTAAATAAAGGCCTTTCTTCTGTGATAGGCGCTGTTCCAACAAAGGCAACTTTGCCAATTTTAGAAACCATTCTTTTTAAAAGTGAAAACGGTAAGCTAAAACTTACTGCTACTGACCTTGAAATTTCAATCGTCCAGAGTATTGATGCCGATATTGAAGAAGATGGCGCTGTCGCAATTCCTGCTCGTAGATTGTTAGAGACTTTACGGCAGCTTCCAAATATCACTGTATTCTTTGATGTGGATGAGCGCAAAAACATCAATTTCCGTACAGATAAAGGTAATTATAAGTTAGTAGGTGATGAAGCGGAAGAATTCCCGGAAGTTCCGAACTTAGATGAAGGAACAGTTATTTCGACTACTTCAGACTTAGTTCATAAAGCCATCAATAAAACCCTTTTTGCTGTTTCTAGTGATGATTTACGTCCTGCTATGATGGGCGTGTATTTCCAAATCGGTACCGAAGAAAGTAAGTTTGTAGCTACCGATGGTCATCGTTTAGTGAAGTACACAAATAAAGAAATTAAAGCAGCGAATGATGTGAATTTCATCATCCCAGATAAAGCTCTTAGCTTAATCCAGAAAACAATTGGTGGTGACGAATGTGAAGTTACTGTGACTCAGGATCACGCTCGATTTCAGGCTGGCAGCACTATTCTGATTACTCGTTTAATCAACGAGCAATATCCAAATTACGACTCAGTAATACCGCGTGATAACAATAAATTCCTGACGATCAGTAAAGATCAAATGCTTTCAACAGTAAAGCGCGTATCCATTTTCTCAAGCTCAACAACTCGCCAGATCAGACTTCAATTAGAGGCGGATAAATTAACGATACGTGCCGAAGATTTAGATATGAGCAGCGAAGCTAAAGAAACCATCGATTGTGAATACTCTAATGATTCAATGGAAATAGGATTCAATGCTAAGTACTTAGGTGATGTTCTCAGCAACATTGATGATGAAGAAGTTAGTTTTGAGTTTTCATCGCCAAACAGAGCAGGAATTGTTAAACCAACCGCAGAAGACGAAAACGAAGATATTCTCATGCTGGTAATGCCGGTAATGTTGAATAGCTATGCTTAATGAGCCGAATTATTACTCTTACTACTGATTTTGGAACTCAAGATCATTATGTAAGCGTCATGAAGGCCGTGATGCTCGGCATCGCTCCCACCGCTCGTTTTATCGATATTTCACATCATATACCGGCTCAGGATATTATGGCCGGAGCCTGGGTGATTAGAAATGCAGCTTTCGAATTTCCAAAAGACAGTATTCATTTAGTTGTTGTTGATCCGGGTGTCGGTACCGATAGAAATCTCATTGCTCTTAAAATTAAGGATCAATACTTCGTTGGACCGGACAATGGAATTTTCAGTCTGATTACCAACGAATTCAAATTCAAGGCTTATAAGTTGAATAAACCTGAATACTGGAGAAAAGATAGATCGAGAACATTTCATGGTCGTGATATCTTTGGTCCGGTTGCAGCACATATTAGCAATGGCGTTGATTTAAAGGATCTTGGCGATCCAATAAAAAATCTGGTTTCTTATCATTGGGCAGTTCCAATTGGGGATAAAGACGGCGTTCAGGGCTGGGTTATACATATTGATCGCTTTGGAAATTTGATTACAAATATTTCTGAACAATTATTGGAGGATACAGCCGGTCGGAGGAAAGTGCGTGTATATGTGGGTAATACCATCATTGATCACATGGTGAATACTTTTGGTGATGTTGAACCGGGAGAACCGGCTGCTTTTATTGGAAGTTCTGGAATGTTGGAAGTTGGTATCAATAAAGGAAATGCTGCAGAGATGTTAGGTGTTGATAAGGGTGCTCAAATCTCGCTGGTGCTTCAAAAATAGAAGCGAAACCGAATTACATTGCCAGCGTAACGGAGCCCAAATTGATTGTTTCCTATGAATCTTGAATTAAAGTCGCCGGCCAACGAACGCATCGGAATTCACATTCCCGATGAAGTTGCAAATTTATCACTTCCATTTAATGGATCATTCGCTACTACCGATGGGGATGAGTATCGTGTGAAGAATAACATCATTGATATGATGGAAAATGATCCTGAATTCGCAAGTATTGCTTTAAGTACCAATCACTGGAAACTTACGGCTTCAATTTATGAGGACATCTGGCGAAAACGTTCTCTATCTCTTCTCTCAGGAGAAGATTTCCCAATCGAAAAAGAACATGAATTATTGATCGAGTGGACAGAACCAAAAGTTGATGGGTTATACCTTGATTTAGGAGCCTCAACGGCACTATATGGACGAGCGCTAAAAGCTGCTCAACCTGAAGCGAATATCGTGGCGTTAGATTTTTCAATGCAAATGCTTGAAGAAGCCAGATTAAAAGCAGAAGCTGATGAAACGGATATGTTTTTAGTTCGTGCCGATGGTAGCGATATGCCATTCTTCAGCAAATCATTCGACGGAATTGTAATGGGCGGCACTCTAAATGAGCTTTCCGATCCTGTGAAAGTGCTGTACGAAGCTAACCGTGTACTTAAAAAAGATGGCTGCTTCTTTATGATGCACTTGATTAAAAGTGATGTTTGGTATGGTCGGCTTCTTCAGGAATCCGCAGCTTTAGGTGGAATCAAATTCTGGACAAAGGACGAATCCAATGAACTCTTCAAACAAGGTGGGTTTCGCGTTGATAAACAAATCACACGCGGGATTGTTTGCTTTACAAGACTGCTTCCGAATTAATTAGCTGCATATAATTAATGATTTATTCATAATTAGCTACTAGCTTAAGTGTATCTTAATCTGGGGTCATGAAAAAAATCATCTTATTATTTCTTGTAGTAACCAATTCTTCAATTCTTGAAGCACAATTTTTTGACGCATATTCAATCGGGTTTTCAGTTAACCGAACTGATTTAGTTTACCCATCAGAAGATGATACTTTTAATGAAATTAGAAGAGATGGTTCCGGTTTTGCGGTCGGAATTAAAGGCGAAAAAAAGCTTAGCGATTTACTGGATGTAACTCTCGGCATTGAGTTTTCTTATAAACAAGTGATACTCGATTTGGAACCACAACCAATTTTTGAGCAGGATGATCCTACTGAATTTACAGGGGAGTTTATTACATCTTCAGACGCGAAGACTGGTATTTCATTAATTTCAATTCCAGCAAACCTGAATTATAATCTCCCAAGGAAGTTTAAGTTCTTTGCAGGACCTTTTATTGATATTAAACTTGGAAATACAACAGATACTTTTACAACTAACACTAGAACAGAAGTTCTAATTCAAGAAGAAAACATTTTTGACTATGCCGAAAACTTACATCTAGGATATAATATCGGGCTAGGGAAGTACTTTAGTTTGTTGAATAAAGAATTCGAGGTGTCAGTACATTTTAGAAGAGATATTACAAAAATGATAAGAGCAGAAGATTTTGTAACTACCAGAAGACAGTCATTTGAGGTGTGGTTAGGGATTCCAATCTTTTAGAAGTGATTAATAAAAAATTTTAGAATCTTAATGATCACATTCTCTCAGGAGCAGTAATTCCAAGAATAGTCAATCCGTTTTTCAATACTTGGGCAGTTGATTTTGCAAGTGCAATTCTGGCCTGAGCTAAATCAGCTTCAACACCAATAATTCTACAATCGTGGTAGAAAGTAGTAAACGCTGAGGCAACTTCGTTTAAATAATTAATCAATCGATGAGGTTCACGAGATTCAGCAGCACTTTGAATGGATTTTGGGAATTTGAACAGCGTCTTCATCAAAGCGATCTCAGCATCTTCTTTTAGGAGTTTGAGATCAACATCCTTTTCAAAGGAATATTCTTCTTCTGCTTTTCGAAGGATGCTGCAAATCCGTGCATGAGCATATTGCAAATAGAAAACCGGGTTTTTCTCTCCCGCTTCTTTAGCTTGTGCGATATCAAACTCAAGATGGGTATTAGGCGAACGCATCAAAAAGAAGAAACGAGTAACATCTGCTCCTACTTCATCCATGAGTTCATCCAATGTTACAAAATTTGCCTTACGTGTACTCATTTTGAAAGGTTTTCCATCCTTTACAATGGTTACAAACTGATACACAACTACATCTACTTTTTCAGGATCGTACCCTAGTGATTGTATACCCGATAATACATCCGGATAAGTTGCAATATGATCTGCCCCAAAAATATCGATGCACAAATCGTAACCTCGATCTAATTTATTTGCGTGATAAGCGATATCCGGTAATCGATAGGTTGGCTCTCCAGTGCTTTTAATCAGTACTGTATCTTTTTCTTTACCGAATTCAGTGGTTTTGAACCAGGTTGCTCCATCCGCTTCATAAACCAAGCCTTTTTCTCGTAATCTGGAAACTGTAGAATCGATATCACCGCTTTCATATAAACTATGCTCATTAAAGAACGAGTCCATTTGGATATTCATACGCTCTAGTGTTCCGCTGATATCTTCAAAAATGGCTTCTTCTGCTTTTTCTTTGAAAGGTTTCCAATCGTCGGTACCAAGTAATTCAGAAGCAAATTCTACTTCCATTTGTGCAGCTATTTCGCGGATATATTCACCTTCATATCCACCTTCAGGAAATTCAATGGGTTCACCTAATTGCTCCTGATATCTGGCCTGCACGCTTTGACCTAATACACGCATTTGGCGACCGGCATCATTGAAATAGTATTCACGATCAACTTTTGCTCCCGTCCATTCCATTAATCGAGCAACTGTATCACCTAGAACTGCATTTCGACCATGACCTACTGTTAATGGGCCGGTCGGATTTGCACTCACAAACTCGATTTGAACTTTTAAACCATCATTAGAATCGGTTTTTCCGAATGTTTCTCCTCCTTTAATAATTGAGGCTAATTCATCGTACAAGTAATCCTCAGCAAATCGAAAATTAATGAATCCCGGTCCGGCGATCTCAACTGCTGAAATTTTACTTTCAACATATTTCAATCCCTCAACAAGTTGAGTAGCAATTGCTCTTGGGTTATTTCGAAGAGGTTTTGCCAGCATCATGGCAATATTTGTCGATGCATCTCCATGCGAAGCCATTTTAGGAGCTTCCAATTGGATTTCAGGAGTTTCTACTAAATCAAATTGAGCGAGTGATTCGCTTATGATTTCCTTTAAATATTCGTTCATTTATGATCTAATCTCGATTATCGCACAAAGATAAGAGAATTAGGAATTAGGAATATGGGAATTAGGAATAGTTTATTGTATGCTCGTGCGAGTAGTTTTAATTATTGAACCAAGGATTTTTAATAATTCATCGCAATCTTCAATCATACTGCCGCTTAATTCATGAGTTAAGTATTCGGTATCTCTAAGTAATCGAAGCCAATAATGTGTTTCTCGTGCTTCACGATAAGCAATTCCCATTCTATAATTGAAATCCTTCTTTGTTGTCCCACCTATTGCTTCTTCAATATTAGCCCCAATAGAAGTTCCTGACCGTAGAATTTGTCTAGATATATCGTATTCACGAAAATTTTCTAACAAGTATTTGTGAAGTTTCACAATCCTCCGTGCAAACATATAGCTCTTGTGTTGGATTATATTACTAGACTTCATATTCCTAATTCCCCTATTCCTAATTCTTAATTAAAGAGTCTTTCAGCTCTTAAGGAAACAAACTCATAACCAGCAATAATGATGTGATCATCAACCGGGATACCGAGGAGTTTTCCGGATTCTGCTATTCTTTTCGTTAAGTTGATATCAGCGGACGAGGCTTTGCAAACACCGGAAGGATGATTATGCACAAGAATGATGGAATTAGCTTTATTTAGGACTGCTTGGCGTATAACTTCTGCAGGTTCAACGATGGTGGCATTACTACCTCCCGAACTGATTTGGTGAAATCCAGTCATTATTTTTTTGTTGTTCAGGAAGGCAACGTAGAATACTTCATTATTTAAATGCCTCATTTTTGGGCCAAAAAATGCACATACAGATTCCGGAGATGTTAATTGGATTTCTTCTCCAAGTCCTGCTACCTGGATTCGACGAGCCAGCTCAAATGCAGCTTCTAACGTAATTGCCTTTACCTTTGCGATGCCCGGAATGACGCTGAGTTCTTTCCAATCACTTTTAATTAAGGAATGCAATCCTCCAAAATGTTGAAGGAGAGCCCTTGAGGTCTCAATCACATTCATTTTCTTTGTTCCGGTACGAAGTAAGATTGCAATTAATTCTGCATCAGAAAGTGCGCTAGCGCCATAATTGAGAAGTTTTTCCCTAGGTTGTTCATCAGGGAGCATCTCTTTTACAGTTCGATTGTAGAAATCTTCATGGGAAAAGGATTCGGTCTTAGTAAGCATAATTACACATGTTTTTTACATGTTAGACCGATGCCAGAGGAACTCCTTACAATTTTTTTTCAATGATCAATATTCAACATGGAATAACCAATGATCATTGAACATTGATTGTTGAATATTGTTTACTGTTTTCGGTATTCCAGAATATCTCCTGGTTGGCATTCCAGAACTGTGCAAATTGCCTCTAATGTTGAGAATCGAATAGCTTTTGCTTTGCCAGTTTTTAAGATTGAGAGATTACTCATTGTAACCCCCACTTTTTCTGATAGCTCAGTTAAACTCATTTTGCGTTTAGCTAGCATCACATCCAAGTTTACAATTACTGGCATTTGCTACACCGTTAGCTTTTGTTCTTCAGCCACTTTAAAACCTAGCTTCATGACAGATGCAAATGTCAGCATAAGGATACCTAATATGATAAATGATCCGATTCTATTTATGATAGCGTTGTATCCAATTATCTCACTTGATATGTAGTTAAAGCTTGCTCCGATATAAAGAGGAATACTTTCCACAAAAGGCATCAGAAAAATGAGAAGACCCAGTAAATAAAATCTGCGAACTGTCTGTTTTTCGAAGGGTTCATTTTTTCGAATCTTCCACAAAATATTGATCAGGAGTGATAAAGTGATGATGAGGAAAACCTTAGACAATGAGATTCCAAGTAGAATCCATCCAATTTTCTGCATCGAACTGACCGATGTATAAATGTTAGTAAAGGGTTCAATAACTCCAAGAAAGGCAAGTATCAAAAAGATCAAATAGCCTACAGTAAATGCAACTAAAGAAACAGTACTTAGAATCAGAATATTAGGAACAAGCGGATATATTTTAGACATAATAATTGATTAATTCGTGATTCGAAGATAATCAAATAAATATGATAAACAACAAAAATTTATTGATAAACAATAAATAATATCTGCAAATCAATTAAGAAGGATTAACAAGGAATTGTCAATGCTTATTGAACCTTGAGCGTTGAATATTGATTTTTGTCTATTCTCCGCTTTCCATTAATGGCTCGTTAAAGGCTCGAATGCTTGAATTTGGCAAACCATTCGGGTAATTCTTCTTTATTTTATCAATAGCTTCAATAACAAGTTTGAGGTGCATCTCTTTTGAATTCTGATAAAACTTTTGAGCTTCACCTGTGAGTTTTGGTTTACCATGAAGAGGTTTATCACTAACAGATAAAAGCGTTGCATGCGGAACTCTATATCTGAATCCATTAGTAGCTACGGTTGATGACTCCATATCGATAGCAAGGCTTCTGCTTTGGTGGATTTTCTGTACCGTATCTTTGGCTGAGAATTCCCAATTTCGATTTCCAGTAGTAAATACGGTGCCTATTCGGTGTGTTAAACCATTTTCGTCCAGTACTTCTTTGAGGTAAAGATTCAGTAAATAATTCGGAATCACTGGATTTCCAATTGGAAATAAATCATCCAGAACACGGTCATCACGGTAATAAGAACTTGCCAGAACAAAGTCACCTATTCGCTGGTGGTTTCGAAGTCCACCGCAATGGCCAACCATGATCATTGCATCAGGTCGTAATACACACACATGATCCGTAATGGTTTTGGCGTTCGAAGGTCCAACACCAATATTGATTAATGTGAGCCCTTTATTGTCATCTAACTTATGATGGTAGGCCGGCATTTGAACTCCATCTCGCTCAGGTTTTACACAATCCGGGAATAGTTCCAAGAAGACTTCAACATGCATTGAATAATTGGTAAATAGAATATAACGCTGGAAATCCTGAGGACTAGTTCCTGTATAATGGCTCAATCGGTCAAGTGAAATATCAGTACGTTCCGGGCTGAATAGGAACATTTTTTTCTTTGTAAAATCCCACTCTTCCTCATCAGTTTGTTCTAATAAGATGGGGTCATTCAGAGCGATGACATCTCTTTTTGCGATGATCTCAATATCAGCCTTTTTAGCTAAAAGTCGTCGCATTTCGCGTAACAAATACCAACGAAATGCACTTGGCTGAGCTAATTCGCCTTTAATTCTAGGATTATGCTTTGAAAACTCACGATGTACGATCATACGCGGATATTTACCAGATGCATATATTTCCTCCATCAAATCGCAGGCTTTTTCCGTAGCTTCGGCAATCTGTTGTTCAGAGGTGAAATCAGCATAATTTAATCGCATTGAATCGGGCATATGAAAACTCCTAAAATCAATTTTACCATCGAGTCGTGGGTTACCACAAAAGAGAGCGTCGAATATACGACGAATATCTTCAAGGTGTTAAGACGGCATATGAGGATTGATTCAGAAAATCATAGCGCCTCATTTTCGATTTTAGAAGCACCCGACTGGATTAATGTTATCGCGCTTACTTCAGAAAATGAGATAGTTTTGGTTGAGCAATACAGATATGGAACTGAGAAGCCTACTTTAGAGCTTCCCGGAGGAGTTTGTGATCTCGGTGAAACACCACTAATTACGTCAAAAAGAGAATTACTCGAAGAAACCGGTTATACTGCTGATGAATGGATTAATTTGGGTTTTGTAAGCTCTAATCCAGCAATGATGACCAATCATACTCACACTTTCTTAGCCAAAGGAAGTATCAAAACTCACGAGCAAAAACTGGATGGAAATGAACGCATAAATGTACATGTAATTCCATTCAAAGAATTTCTTGAATTAGTTAGAGTTGGGGAGATTGATCACTCTTTAGTTGTTGCTGCAATAGCTAAATATTTACTTCAACAAAATCCCTAAAAAAGATTCCAACATCAGGAGAAATTACTAACTTCTCCGAGGGAATTACTCTTGAAACCAATACGACTATTTTATCATGAATATTTTAAAAGAAATAGTATTACTTCCATCTCATCTGCTCAATTCATTTTTCGGGTCATATGCAGGTGGCGATAAAAGACCCATTTACTTTGATACTGAGTCAACCAAGCCTGAGCTTAAAATTTTTGAAGAGAACTTCGATGTTATAGCAAAAGAATTGAAAAACGTTGAGAAGCTGAATGCGATTCCTGCTTATGAAGATTTAGACAAGTTTCAGGTGGATCCTGATAAGCCGGAAACCAAATGGAAAGTTTTTGTTCTTAACATGATGGGAGAATTTGATGAAGCTGCTCTCCGGTTATGTCCCGAAATCTGCAAGATGGTTAAAGATATTCCGGATGTATTTCAAGCGATGTTTTCTGTATTAGAGCCGGGAAGATCAATTCCTGCACATAAAGGTCCTTACATGGGATATTTGCGGTATCATATTGGAGTAAAAATCCCCAAAGAAAATCCTCCTCAAATCAGAATTGAGGACACCTATTATACATGGAAAACCGGGGAAGGTGTAATTTTTGATGATAGCTGGGATCATGAAGTGATCAACAAGGCAACAGAAGAGCGAGTGGTTTTAATCGTCGATATTTTAAGGCCAATGCCAAAGTTTCCGCATGCTGTCAATACATTTCTGACATATAAACTTATAAAGCCTTTTTACGCAAATAATATGCTTAAAAAGAACAAAGAGTTTCTAAAGAAAATTGAAAAAGCTGAAAGTTTAGAAGTCTAAGCCTTTAAATGAATTGAATAGATAATGGAAGCATTTTTTATGCTACCAGAGATTTACTAGCCTTTTTCTTTTTTCGAAATCGAAATACGCTCCAATCTATTTTTGGAACTAATTCAGTTGGGATTTCTCCGTGTTCCTGTCTTAGATCTAGCTCTTTTTGAACCGCATGTAATCGATCTGCAAATTTATATTGATCGATATGTGTGAGCATATCATATAATTCGATGTAGGTATAGTTGCTAAGATCTTTCATACTTTAAATTAATTACAAACCATCTGTAATTAATCATGAAACAACATATTTATCAAGCCAAAATTATTTGGACAGGAAACCTTGGGTCTGGTACTTCAGGTTATAAAAGTTATACTCGTGATCATGAAATTCGAGTTGGATCAAAAGTAAAGATTGAAGCATCGTCTGATTCAACTTTTCGAGGTAACCCGGAATTACACAATCCTGAGGAACTATTCCTGTCTTCTATTTCATCCTGTCATATGCTTTGGTTTCTACATCTATGTTCCGTAGAAGATGTTATTGTGCTAGACTACAAAGATGAAGCCGTTGGTGTAATGCATGAAGAAATAGATGGGAGCGGGAAATTTACTCAAGTAACACTTCGCCCTAGAGTTACTGTTAAAGAGGAACGAATGGCAGAAAAAGTAGATTCCATTCATTCAAAAGCTAATCAGATGTGCTTTATCGCAAACTCATGCAATTTCAAAGTTAAGCACGATCCGGTTACAACTTGGGAACAATCAACATAATAAAGAGAAAAGACTATGATTGAAGTGGGAGCACAAATGGATACCAATTTCACTTTTAAAGTGGTGGAAGGGGAAGAAGAAAAAGAAGTAAACTTTACAGATGTTTTATCAAGACCGACAATTGTATCTGTATATATGAAGAACAATACTTCGAGCTGCGATAAACAAAACATTTCGTTAGCAGAGCATGCTTCATGGTTTGATGAAGCGGGTTATAACCTTGTCACAATTAGCAAGGATACCTGTGGATCACACAAAAAATACATCGCTAAACATGGCATCAGTTACATGATAGCTTCAGATCCTGATTATAAGTTTTCGGCAGCTACCGATTCTATCGTCGAAAAAAAGATGTATGGAAAGGTTTATGAGGGTCCGTCACGATCAGCCTTTGTTATTGATACAGATGGTACTATTTTGGCAGCTATCGAAAAAATCGACACTAAGGCACACGCCGAAGAGCTTAAGGAAGTAATAGGTTCACTGAAATAATTAGCAGTTAGTACATGAAAAGTCTTGTAATAGTAGAGTCTCCCACAAAGACTAAAACCATTAGTAAGTATCTACCGAAAGGATACGAGGTTGATTCCTCGATGGGACATATACGAGACTTACCGGCATCTGCTAAGAATATTCCTGCTAAGTACAAAAAAGAATCCTGGGCAACTTTAGGTATCAACCCAGACGATCGATATTACGCTATTTATGTAACTCCACCTGATAAAAAGAAGATTGTTTCTCGTCTGAAAGCAAAGTTGAAAGAAGCCGATGAGTTAATTCTCGCAACGGATGAGGATCGTGAAGGTGAAGCAATATCGTGGCACTTGCTAGAAGTTCTTAAGCCTAAAGTTCCTGTTAAGCGAATGGTTTTCCGTGAAATCACTAAAGAAGCGGTTCAAAATGCTTTAGAGAATACTCGCGAAATTGACATGAACTTAGTGTTTGCTCAGGAAACAAGAAGAATTCTTGATAGACTGGCCGGATATACTGTTTCTCCATTACTATGGAAGAAAATATCGCCGGGTTTATCTGCGGGGAGAGTTCAATCGGTTGCCGTTGGATTTCTTGTAGAGCGTGAACGGGAACGTATGAAATTCAAAAGTGGAACCTATTACGATTTGCAAGCGGTACTCCAAAAGTCTGGTGAGAATGATGAGTTTAAAGCTGATTTAACTCATCTAAACAGTAAGAGAATTGCAAGTGGAAAAGACTTTGATGAGAATACTGGGAAGTTAAAGAAACCAGACTCTGTAGTTCTTTTAGATGAGGCCGCAGCTGGATCATTAGTTAAAGATTTAGATAATGCATCATGGACGGTTTCGAATGTTGAGATTAATACTCAAAAGAGAAATCCGTATCCACCTTTTATTACTTCAACCTTACAGCAGGAAGCCAATCGTAAGTTTGGTATGAGCGCAAGAGACACTATGAGTGTGGCTCAAAAGCTCTATGAAAAGGGTTTTATAACCTACATGAGAACCGATTCAACCCGATTATCTTCTCAGGCAATTGATGCCGCCAGAAGTGGTATTGTTGAGATGTATGGGGAAGACTACCTATTTGAACGTGTTCGCAATTATTCTGCAAAAGGAAAGACAGCACAGGAAGCACACGAGGCAATTAGGCCATCTGGTTCAAGCTTTATTCTTCCGGAAAAATCAGGATTGAAAGATCGCGAGTTCAAATTATACGACCTTATTTGGAAGCGTACCATTGCCACTCAAATGGCAGAAGCAGAGTTGGAGTTCACTAATGTGACCATCACTGCAAATAATAATGGCACATCCGCTGATTTCAGGTCTAGTGGAAAAAAGATTCTATTCCCGGGATTCTTCCGTGCTTATGTTGAAGGTAGCGACGACACTGAATCAGCATTAGAAAACCAAGAAAAGTTTTTACCGGCATTAGATGAAGGTGATTCAACCGATCTTCAGGAGTTGAAATCCATAATTCATGAGACGAAACCGCCGGCGCGCTATACGGAAGCAACATTAGTTAAGGAATTGGAAAAATCAGGAGTTGGTCGGCCAAGTACATACGCTGCTGTAATTTCAACGATTCAGGATCGTGGGTATGCAAGATTGGATGCTAAAGCCTTAGTTCCAACATTCACGGCATTTGCAGTTACAGCTTTACTAGAAGAACATTTTCCTGACTTAGTTGATAGTGATTTCACCTCAGGACTTGAAGACAAATTAGACGGTGTAGCTGCTGGTACAACAGATCCTGTTAAATATTTGGATGATTACTACAAAGGTGACAATGGCCTTCGAGCAAAAGTAGATAAGCAAGAAGATAAAATTGATCCACAAAAAGCTAAATTGCTTGATTTACCGTTGGATGGATTAGAAGGAATAAGTGTTGCTGTAGGTCGTTTTGGTCCTTATGCAAAAATGCAAAAAGGTGATGAAGAAGTGTCAACTTCACTTCCTCAGGATATGGACCCTTCAGATATTACTCCGGCAAAATTAGAAGAGCTCATAAAATTATCAGAAGAGCAAGATAAGCCACTTGGAATTCACCCGGTCGAAGGATTACCGGTATTTTTATTGAGTGGCCGATATGGTCCTTATGTTCAGCTTGGTGAAGCTACAGAAGAAAATAAAAAGCCTAAGCGTGTTTCATTATTGAAGGGAATGACGCCTGAGTCGATGGATTTTGATACAGCAGTAAAGCTACTCGAATTACCGCGAACTTTGGGCGAACATCCTGAAGATGGAAAAGTCGTAAAAGCAGGCGTAGGTCGTTTTGGTCCTTTTGTAGTACATGATGGAAAATTCAAGTCTATTCCTAAGACCGATGATGTGCTAACAGTTGAATTAGATAGAGCAATTGAGTTATTGGCAATGAAAGCTGCGCCAAGAAAGAGTTCTGAATTAAAAGATTTAGGGGTTCATCCGGAAACTGAACAGCCAATAAAAGTGATGGACGGCCGATATGGACCATACATCAAACACGGAAAAAAGAATATTGGTTTACCAAAAGGCACTACACCTGATGATGTAACTCTGGAAAAGGCCGTAGAATTAATAGCTGAAAAAGGTTAGTTCGCTAAATAGTCTTCATAGATTTTAAAATTTGATCGCTATTACAGGAAGGCTATTTAGTTTTAAAAAACTATATTAAGCCGAAGAATAAATTTCTTTGAATCGGGAAACATGCAAAAACGTAGCGAATTTCATTTCAAATACCCTCCTAACATCCATGAACTGGATTTGGCTACAATGGTTAGTATGTTTCGAAGTCGTGGTGAACCTAGAAAAGCCGGGCCTGGTGAATATTTTGCTTGTGCACATTCCAAAGAGTTATTAAAAGAAGGGAAGTGGTGGTTTGGTTTATTTTATTCACAACAAATTTGGGATGCACTGCTAACAAAAGGAAGTGAAGGATACCCACTTACAAACATTGATTTAAATGTATTGGGTCACGTTTATGTATCGGAAGAGGAGTTGCCTCATCGGGAGTATATCGAAAAGAATGCTGGTACAACTGAGAAATTAGCTTACCTGATTGTCAACGATCTCAGAACATTTGGTTTTTTATCTGAGGATGACAGCGGGTTTTTAAGAATTACACCTCGTGGTGAAAAAGCATTACATGGGATTTGCAGAAGGATGTATGAAAAACGATTTCTTCCTGAAATGCTCACTGATGAGCCACCACTTGAATCTCCCAGAATCGAGCAGGCTCAGAAGAAAGATGAAGAACAAACGAGTTTATTCTAAATAAAAAAGGCGACCATAAGCCGCCTTTAGAAAGAATAACTTCCTGAATTATTCTTCTTCAGGAATATCCTCAACAGGATAGATATTGTTTGATTGATCAATGTCAGCCAATCTTTGACTGGAATCAATTACGATACTCGCAATTTCATCCACAGAAACAGGGATGTCAAAAGAATAGGTTGGGTTTACCCAGGGCCAGTCTTCTAATGTGGTTCTTTTTATATCATTTTCAGCAGGTTTTTCACCGCGCATAATTCGAAGAGGTATATAGAACAGTTCTTCAGAACCATCCGAATAAGTTACATGAACATCTAAAGGCATTGGCATTAAACCTATTCGCTCCAGTTCTACACTTGTGGATTCCTGAGTCCCTTCGATCGTTGCTATAGAATAGTCAATGGTTTTAATTGTATTCACGAAGTATTCATGGTACCAATCCAGTACCATACCAGATTCCTTTTCCATCAAACGTATTACATCCAAGTCGGTTGGATGCTTCATCTTCCACTGGTTGTGTAATTCTTTGATAGCTCTTCGGAAGGTTTCATGACCAATAATATAATCTAACTGACCTAAGTAAACCGCACCTTTGCTATATGCAGCACGTCCATAAGCAAAGTTTGTATTAAAGTGATCTGCATGAGTTGACAACGGCTCCTCAACTCCAGATCGTGCTAAAGCATAGTAACCGTTATATGAGCTTGCATAGGGAAATATTGCACCTCCATCGAAGAGATGATCCATGGTTTCGTTTGAGGCATACACTGTAAAACCTTCATCAATCCATGCATATAGAGCTTCATTGGTAGCAATCACGTTTTGGTACCAGCTATGATACATCTCATGTACACTCACTCCAACTAAACTACCAAGTGATCGGGCGCCAGTGATTAATGTGCCCATTGGATATTCCATACCGCCATCGCCACCTTGTATAGTTGTGTATTGCGGATATGGATACTCACCAAAGTGCTCATTAGCATATTCGAAGGCTCTAATTAGGTATTCTGGAAGTTGTTCCCAATAGGATAAATATCGAGCATTATCATCATCGGAAGCTTGAACACTTATCTGATCAGCCTGGTAGAAAAAGTGAAGTTTTGGTCCGTTTGGCACTTGAGCGATTTCATGAACAAAATCAGGATCTGCTCCCCAAAAGAAATCCAGCACGTTTTCAGCTTTAAAATGATAAGTAATTCTGTCGGAAGTGTGATTTACCTCAACACCTTCGTCCTGATAACCATTACCAACTTCGTTTGGATTTTGGATCACACCGGTAGCACCAAGTAGATAATTGCTATCAATGGTGATTTTAACATCGAATTCTCCAAAAATTCCATGAAACTCACGAGCTATGTAAGGGTTTGGGTGCCATCCTCTGTAGTCATATTCTGCCAATTTTGGATACCATTGACTCATAGAGAATTCGACCCCTTCAGCATTTTGCTTACCCGTTCTTCTTACCTGTTCCGGTACCTGACTTTCAAATTCCATATCAAAAGTTGTAGAAGAACCTGGTTGAATTGCTTCATTCAAATGCACGACTAGTATGGTACCTTCAACTTCGAAATCCAGATCTTCACCATCCTGCTTTAGTGAAAGGATTTTATGATATCCAATATCATCTTCTTCTAGATAAAGAATTCGATCGCGAACTCGTCCATCAGGATCCCGGATAGTCCTGGATCGAACATCCATCATGCTACCTGGCTGAAAAGCATTATAATACAAATGATAATAGACTCGATTTAATATATCAGGAGAGTTGTTGGTATAGACTAATTTTTGAGTACCGGTAAATCGATGATTTTCAGTATCTACATCAATTTCCATGGTATAATCGACATGTTGCTGCCAGTAGGAATGTTGTTGGGCGTACGTATTTATAGTTACCAATCCTACAATAAGTAGGAAGAAGAATAGCTTTTTCATAGAGTAGTAGTATCAGCAATGCTCACTCAGTGAGCCAAGTTTATATTATGTGTATAAAATAGAGTTTTAATCGATTCAACAATAAGCGCTTAAAGATTATTTACGATTCTCTTAAAACCTCTCTTTAATAAAAGCTCGTTGAAATTTATCAGCAGGCCCAACTTCAGATCTGTTAGCTTTAAATATGATAAAACCTGAGCTAAATGAATCTCATCCAATCTTTTTACTGATTTTACTTCAATAAGGACTTTATTTTCTACCATTATATCTGCGCGATATGCTACATCAATCCTTACATCCCTATAGATTAATGGAAGTGATTTCTCAGATTCAACATTTAAACCTTGATATTGTAGTTCGTAAGCTAAACAAGCCTGATAAGCAGATTCTAGAAGACCAGGTCCCAGTTTTCGATGTACCCTAATTGAAGCATCTAATACAATGCTAGAAATATCATTTTCAGTCATAACCCCGATTTTAAACTGTAATTAACCGCAATGGACGCGGAGTTCGCAAAGTAATTAATATAATATTGTGCTTAGGGGTAAATAATTTATTTGTACCCATCTTAGCGAACTCACCGATCTCTGCGGTAAAAGAAATCAAAAAGCAGAGCGGCTCATAAACGCTCGACTGAGCGTGGCTTCATCAATGAATTCGAGTTCGGTACCCATCGGAATTCCGTAAGCGATCCGTGTTACTTTTACCTCATAAGGCATCAGTAACTTATTGATGTAGTATGATGTTGCTTCTCCTTCAGCATCTGGATTCAGTGCGAGAATAACTTCATTAATTTGCTCCTCACCACCCACTCTTTTTAATAAGTCCTGAATTTTTAACTGATCAGGTCCAATGTTATCCATTGGGGAAATGACACCTCCAAGAACATGATATCGACCTCGGAACTCATTTGTTTTTTCGATGATATAAACATCATTAAACTCTTCAACAACACAAATCTGACCATTCTCTCTTTTTGGGTTTGAGCAGATATTGCATGGATCTGTATCGGATACATTACCACAAGTAGAACACCGAATTACTTTTTGCTTCAGATCAATGATGGCGTTTGCCAGTTTTAGTGCGTATTCATCGTTTTGTTTAAGTAGATGAATTGCTATCCTTTGAGCTGATTTTCTTCCTGTTCCAGGAAGCTTCGATAGCTGCTCGATAGCGCGTTCTAAATATTCTGAGGTAAGCTGCAAGAAATTATGAATTTCGAATTATGGATTATGAATGGAAGACCCAATTCATAATTCATAATCCATAATTTAAAATTAATTAGAGTCCGAATTTTGAAAGGTCCATTCCTGGAAGTCCACCACCAGGAATCATTCCTTTATAAGCTTCCTGCATTTTCTTTTGTGCTTCCTGTTCTGCCAATTCAAGCGCTTTATTTACACCGGCAACAATCAAATCTTCGAGCATTTCTTTGTCGGATGGATCAACAACATCTTTATCAACATCAATTGAGATCACTTTTCGCAAACCATTTGCTTTCACTTTGACCATTCCACCACCGGTTTCAGCTTCAACAACAACCTCACCAAGTTGTGCTTGTGTTTCCTGAACCTTTGATTGCATTTCCTGAATCTTGCCGAACATATCGGCCATATTAAAATCCATGATACTTCCTTTTAGTATTCCAATTCAGCCCCAAATCGCTCAACTAATTCGCGTAAAATGGGGTCTTTTTGCTGTATTTCCTTAAATCGTTCGTAGGGATTTTTCGCTTTTGATTGCGATTCCGGTCCCTGAACCACTACCGGATTAAAACGTACTTTCACGCCAAGGTGTTCCTTCAAAATCAACGATAAATCCATTTCCTGTTCATTTAACATTCGTTGAGCAAGTGGATTATCACACTCTAAAGTGAGTTCAAGCCCTTTTAAAGCTGTAGGTTTAACTCTTTGCACCTGAAGCTCCAGAATTTTAGGAACACGATCAGCTAGTTTATTAAGAAACTCAGGCCAGATTGCATTCACATCTTCAAAAACGAGTTTCTTATCGATAATTTGAACCTCAGCTTCATATTTTTCTTCCACAATTACAGTGGTAGAACCATTATTTCCATTTTTGTGATGGATTTCCTTGGCTTGATGAGTTACTTCGGTAACAAGTGCCGGCGTACCTAAATCAAACTCATCAATAATTGGATCAGGATCAGGGATTTTCTCATGTACCGGAGTTGGAGTGTTTTCGAAATCCTCATTCCTCGCTGTTTGCTCAGAATCCTGCTTCAAAGGAGGATTTTCTACAGTCAACTGATTTCCCTGCATTTCAGTTTTAGGCTCAGATTCAATTTCACTCAGTAACTCTGTGTCTTTGTCCCTTTGTGCCTCTGCTACACTTAGATTCCTAGAGTTTTTTTTTAAATCATCAATTTCAGCCAGGAGCTTCGCTAGATTCTCACTCTTTTCCATGTGAATGAGTTTCAATAGTGCAATCTCAAATTGGATACGAGGTTGGTTGGCATCTTTTAGTTTGATTTGAGCTTCACTCACCATGTGCAGCATACGCATTAAGTCATCACGTGAAAATGCTTGTGCCGTTTGCTGATATTTAGCTTTTGTTTCACTTGATGCTTCCACTAAAAACATCTGTTTACTATGATGCGCTATATATAAATTTCTAAGATGCTCAGTTAATCCGATTAGAAATTCCTGAATATCATATCCTTCCTGGAGCAATGTATTGATAAGTTTAAGCCCGGAATCGGCATCCTTTTGCTCAACACATTCCATGAACTGGAATAAACGATCTGTACCTACAACATTTAAAGCTTTAAGTAATTCGTTGTGTATGATATTATCGCCACAAAATGCTATGGCCTGATCCATAAGTCCAAGTGCATCACGAAGGGCGCCATCTGCTTTTTTTGCAATTACATGTAAGGACTCTTCATCAATATGGATATGCTCATCAGCAGCAATATTTTTCAATCTAGTTACGATCTCTTCAACTGAAATTCGTTTGAAATCAAATCGCTGTACACGTGATAAAATCGTAGGAAGAACTTTGTGGGGTTCAGTAGTAGCAAAAATAAAAATAGCGTGCTCTGGTGGTTCTTCTAGTGTTTTCAGAAGCGCATTAAATGCAGCTTTTGAAAGCATGTGAACCTCATCAACGATAAAGATTTTATAGCGACCATTTTGCGGTGGAATTCGAACGCTTTCACGTAAATGATGTACATCTTCTACTTTATTGTTAGAAGCCGCATCCATTTCAATAATATTCAATGTCTGATTCAGCGCCTCTCCATCAACATTTAAATCAATCTCATTGATAACCCGTGCAAGAACCCGTGCCATTGTGGTTTTCCCAACTCCTCTTGGTCCACAAAACATATAGGCATGTGAAAGACGGTTTTGTTTAATCGCATTAAGCAGAGTATTGCTCACGTGTTCTTGTGAGACGATATCCTCGAAAGAATTTGGACGGTATTTTCTTGTAAGAGCGCGGTAGGTTTCAGACATTCTTAGCGATCGCTTTTGCTAACCTTAGAATGTACAAAAAAGCGACGATCAAATGGAGTTTACTTTTGTCAGAATCTCAAAAAGAGCAAGGTTTTTTTCAGAGTAAGTCCGAGTTTGAGCCGAGTTTTTTGACGGCATTTTGTTTGAAGGTGCGACCTATTGGGATCATCTCCTTACCGACTTCAATTTCATGATGATTCCAACTTTCTATCTTTTTCATATTGATTATAAAAGATCGATGTACCCTAAGAAATTGGTCATCAGGAAGGCGTTCGTCCATGTATGTAATGGTCTGATGTGTTAACACTTCCTTTTTAGACGTTTTGATGAGGATATAATCCCTTTTACTCTCTATGTATTCTATTTCTTCAAGGCAAATTTTTATGTTTTTCTTTTCCGATGGAACAAAAACAAAATGAGGTGAATCCGGTGATTCGGGGATAAATTCAAATGCCGGAGTTGATGGTTCCAGAATGTCAAAGACTTTATCCACAGCTTTTAAAAAGCGATCAAAAGAAATTGGTTTTAGTAGGTAATCGACAACATCAAGTTCAAATCCTTCAAGAGCATATTCACGATAAGCGGTCGTAAAAATTACTTTTGGTGGATTCTTGAGAGTTTTCAAAAACTCAATCCCGGTTAAACGTGGCATTTGAATATCCAGAAAAAGAATATCAACTTTTGTTTCTCGAAGTGCCTGAAAAGCTTTAACTGCATTCTGGAAGGTGGCTTTAACCTCCAGTCCATCAATTTTTGAAATATGATTCTCAATCACCTCTATGGCGAGTGGTTCATCATCAATTATGTAGCAAGTTAAGTTCATACAACCGCATTTGAGCGCAATTCATCCATTTGTAGCGTTAGTTGAACAGAGTACATTTCGTCATTGTCGCTTATACTAAGCTCGTAATGCTCTCCGTAGAGAAGTTCAAGTCTTCGTTTAACATTCTTCAAACCAATGCCTTGCTGATAATCGAATTCAGAACTCTCCGTCTTTTCAACGCCATTGCTGTTCATCACGGATAAATGCAGCTGATTGTTTCGGACAGATACTTTTATTTCTACCCACACTTTATCAAGTAAATCGCTCGTCCCATGTTTAAAAGCATTTTCGACAAATGGTAATAATAACATTGGTGGAATCTGTCCGGTTTCTACTTCGCCTTCAGTTTCATAAGTGGTTGTCAGGCGATCGTCATAGCGGATTTTTTCAAGTGAAATATAATTTTCGATTAAACTGAGTTCTTTACTCAAAGGCACAGTAGGTGAGTTGGTTTCATATAACATGAAACTGAGAAGTTCCGATAATTTTAATACTACTTCCGGTGAAGACTCAGACTTCTTTAGTGTAAGGGCATATAAATTATTCAAAGTGTTGAACAGAAAATGGGGATGAACCTGCCCTTTTAAAAAGTTTAGTTCGGCCTCCAATTTCTGCTGTTGATACTCCTTGGATTTGTTCTCTTCGTTGTAAAAATGCTTTGTGATTTTAATGAATGATGCCAAGGCAACAACCGGGTAAATACCAAGCATGATTTTGAAAATCTTGGGCATATAGAAAAATGCATCGCCAAGACCGCGAGGATTAAAGATTGGATAATAAATATACATATCTACACCTCTTTGAAGAATCGAGACTAAGAACATCGAAGCGATTGAAATAAGTGTAGCAGCTACGTATTTCTTCTCTAGAAAATATTTCGGAATGATGAAATACATGGTGAAGTAAACGATAAACATCTTCACAGGTAGTGAAGTCATCATCCACTGAAATTCCAGTAAATAGGTATCACTGAAACTACCATAAATGAAAATATAGGCTGAGGCATAACTCGCCCAGAATAATGCATGCCAGCCTATACGCTGAGGAGTACTTTGATATTTTTGTAGTATTCGAACCATATGAAGCACTAAAATACGTCAAGTCCTAGATGTTTAGTACCAAAAAAGTTCTTCATCGACAGACAACCTGAAACTTACTGCGAATGGCGCCAAATATGCCTCAAATGATAGTAAACAGCTAAAAACTGTCATCTGACATAATCAACAGGTTATAAGTAGGAGCTCTAAATATATATGATAAAATCTGGGTATCTCGGCAGCAAATTCAATCGATCTAACTGTCATGAGAATCTATCTTTTTTTTGCATTTATAGTCATTTACATACCCGTTAAAGCACAAGAGCAACCAAAATACTCGGATTACAATCTTGGGTTAAATAAGATTCTGAGTACAATATCTATTGATGGGGTACTTGATGAGGCGGCATGGGAAGGTGCTTCTATGACTTCAGAGTTTTTAAACAAATGGCCTAGAGACGAAGGATATGCAGTCAATCAAACAACAGCTTGGGTAACCTATGATGACGATTTTCTTTATATCGCAGCAATCAATTATCAAAAAAAAGAAGACCTGGTAATTGCCACATTGAAAAGAGATAATCCGAATTATCATTGGAACAGTGACGGATTCAGTGTTGTGATTGATCCTTATAATCAACAAACCAATGGTTTTATTTTCGGAGTTAATGCGGCTGGCGCAAAAATGGATGGAGTTGTAAGTCTGGAAAATTCGAATACCAGACCGGATGTAAACTGGGATAATGTTTGGCATAGCGCTGTCAAAATTCATGATGAATACTGGGTAGCTGAATTCGCAATTCCTTTCAAGTCTATTAATTTTGATCCGGACAAAGATGAATGGGGAATCAACTTTGTAAGAAATGATATGAAGCGAAATGAGTATTCAACATGGTCTCACGTTCCTCAGGGATTTCCAGGAATTGATTTGGGTCATTTAGGTACAATGACATTAAATGAAACGTTGCCTGCGAAAAGACAAAGAGTTGTTCTCCAGCCCACAGTTCTTAGCTCGGGAAGTCAAAATTTTGCAGATAATGAAGACTTTGTTGGTGATGTTGAGCTCGGATTAAGTGCGAAGATCCCGGTCGGTTCAAAATTCAAAATGGATTTAACAGTTAACCCGGATTTTTCAACGGTTGATGTAGATCAGCAGGTAACTAACCTGACCAGATTCAGTATTCAGTTCCCGGAACGACGTCAGTTTTTCTTAGAAAATAGTGATCTCTTTTCCAGTTTTGGGTCTTGGGGAGTAAAACCCTTTTTCTCTCGAACAATTGGTCTAAATCAAGGCGAAGTGGTTCCAATTTTATTTGGATCAAGAATGACAGGTAATGTGAACGAAAACTTAAGAGTTGGAGCACTCAATGTTCAAACTCGTTCAGTTGATGATTTGACAGCAAATAATTACTCCGTTATTGCCGCGCAACAAAATGTTTGGGGGAGATCAAGTTTTAAAACATTAGTCACAAATCGTGCTGCATATAACAATAATAGTTTTAGTGGGGAAGATTTTAATCGGACGGTTGGTCTGGAATATCATTTCATGTCAGAGAACAATCGTTTTAGAGGAAATGTGAGGTATCACTATTCACAAACGGAAGAGAAATTTAGTGACGCATCTTTCGCAGGGGCTACCATGATGTATGATAATGGAACTAGCTATGCCGGTATTACAATGGATAGAGTTGGAGATAACTTTATTAATGAATTAGGCTTTTCTCAACGTTCTTTTCAGTACGATGCAGCCAATGATACTTTAGTGCGAGTTGGTTTCAATTATATAAATCCGTGGATTGGGTATATCTATCGCCCTGAAAGCGGTTGGGTAAATAGTCATGAATTTTCTTCCTGGACAGTCGCAAGCTTTGAAACTAATGGAGAATTTATTGATAGAGTCAGTTCATTGAATTACTTCATAAGCACTAGAGACTTTGGTTCATTTGAAGTATCTCTTCGAAATAATAAAATTCGATTGTTGTATGAAACTGATTTAATTGGTGGAGAGGATTATTTACCTGCAGAAACCTATAATTTCAATACAGTTAACTTAGAATATCGCTCTGATGGAAGAGGTATGATAAGTGGTAGTGCTGATTTCTCGTATGGAGGATTCTACAATGGTACACGTCTATTTTTTGGAAGTCGAATCAATATGCGTGCTCAGCCCTGGGGGAATTTTGGTGTTCGGTACATCATGAATAAAGTTGATTTACCGGGTAATTTTGGTAATAGAACATTACATCTAATTGGTCCTCAAACTGAAGTCAGTTTTTCAAGAGATTTAAACTGGACGACATTCTTGCAGTACAACACTCAGGCAGAAAATTTCAATGTTAATAGCCGAATTCAATGGCGTTTTGCACCAATGTCTGATCTATTTGTGGTTTATAACGACAATTATGATACAGGCGATTTTCAGATCCAGAATAGAGGAATTGTAGTTAAACTGAGCTATTGGATTAACTAATTCCGAACAATACTTTTTCCCTCTTCGATCACGATGAAGTTTTCACCGTTCAAAGCTATTTCGAGATCGTTGAGGGGTTGTTGTTTACCATCATCAGCTAATGGAAACGTACCAAAGTGACTACCAATACTGAGTTCAGCTTGTACATCAATATGGATTTGAACAGCTTGTGCAGGATCAACATGAACAGGACTCATAAACCATCTGGGGATATATGCTCCAATTGGAATGATTGCTGTTTTAATAGGTGCATATCGTTCACCAATTTCACTAAAGAAATCGTTGTAACCGGTGTCACCGGCAAAATAAATATTTCCATTAGGTGATTGGATTACGAATCCGGCCCAAAGTGTTTTATCACGATCAAACATTCCACGCGAAGAAAAATGTTGTGACTCAACTGCATCTACAGAAACTGAATCAGATAAAGGAGTTCCTTCCCACCAGTTTAATGCGATTGTATTTTGGATTCCGTTTTCCTTCAAATAAAGATCAACACCAAGTGGAACAATGAAGTTAGGTTGATGTTCTTTCTCTAATTTTCGAACAGTCTTTATATCTAAATGATCGTAGTGATTGTGACTGATTAACACATAATCGATTTCCGGTAAATCTTCGAATCTAATTCCCGGAGGTCGCATACGTTTTGGTCCTGCAAAACTAAATGGGCTTACGCGATCACTCCAAACCGGATCTGTAAGAATATTAAGACCATCAGTTTGAATCAAAAAAGTGGAGTGATTTACAAAGGTGATTACCTGTGTTGAATTATTTACTCGATCAGTCGGTTTTGGTCCAAACTCTACATCCTCCACAGTAAGCTCTGTCCAAGGGCCCATATTTCTATTTAATCCCCATTTAATCAAATCACTAAATCCTTTCTCTTGATATCCCGGACGATTTAAGAATTTCGAACCATCAAAATTATCGGTTTTGGGACCTTGATAACCAGGTGCAGAAACAGCATATGCCACAAAGAATGCCACTGCCAGATAGACTCCTAAGACACTTAATATCCAAATCATAATTCGACGAAATTTTGGGCTCATTGAGAATTTTAAAGTGATGAATGTAAGGCTATAGAACTATAAATAAGTGTACATCATTTGATGTACGGCTCTTTTCATACAATATTCATCAAAAAAAATGAGATTATATCACCTTAATGGTTAATAAAGATAATTGGGGTCTAAAATATGAGCGATCGAATTACGGATTACAAAAATTCGAAAACAGCAATAACTATTCTACGAATTCTTGTAGGATGGCATTTTCTTTATGAAGGAATTATAAAAGTGTACAATCCAGATTGGTCTGCAAAAGGTTACTTACTAACAGCTGAAACCTTTACCGGATTCTATCAGTGGCTTGCTAGCGATAGTTTAATTGGATTAGTTGATGCTCTAAACGTTGTTGTGTTACTACTTGTAGGGCTTAGCCTAGTACTTGGAGCTTTTGAAAAACAGGGAGCATTCTTCGGAATTGGTTTGCTGGTGATGTACTATTTTGCCCATCCAGCATTTATGAGCTCTGCTCAACTTGTAACGGAAGGAAATTACTGGATCATAAATAAGAATTTAGTAGAGGTAGCGGCACTCTTTGTGCTTTATACAGTTCCAACCGGTAGTTATTTCGGTTTGGAAGTTCTCATCAAGAAAACAGCGAAACTAAAAACTGCTTGAGCTATGAGTGAAGAAAATAAAAGAACCTTTACCCGACGTGAGATTTTAAAAGGAATTGCTGGTGTGCCTGTAGTTGGTGCTATTTGGTGGGCTGGAGCAACAAAATCGAAACAAAAATCCCAGTCTAGAGATAGCATACTAAAGTCTCTGAATATTGAAGCCTCACCGCCACCTCCTTCTGGTTCTATGGCAGGAGACCCGGTTCGAATAGGTGTAATTGGATTTGGAATTCGTGGAGCACAACTTTGTAGAGCATTAGGATTCGCTACAAATAGTTGGTTTGAAGAGCAAGCAGAGATTTTGAAAGAAGATCCTTCAAATACACAGCTTAAAACATTTTTAGAACAGGAAGATTTAAATGTAGAAATAACGGCAATTTGTGATCTATTTGATGTTTATGCCGAGGAAGTTGTTTCATCATTTTCCACAGATCAAGTTTCCGTTGCACGATTTCGAACCTATCAGGAATTAGTAGAAAGCCCGGATGTTGATGCCGTTATAATAGCTACTCCGGATCATTGGCATGCACCGATGTCAATTGCTGCATTAGAAGCCGGAAAGCATGTGTATGTCGAAAAGCCGATGACTCACAATATTAAGGAAACTTATGACCTGAAAAATGCAGTGGAAAACTCGGATGTAGTGTTTGCTGTTGGGCATCAGCACCGGCAAACACAAAGCTTCTTAACCGCACAGGACGTAATAAATAAAAATATTCTTGGTCATGTTTCATTGATACAGGCAAATACAAATCGGAATGATGATAATGGTGCATGGCAATATCCAATTCATGAGCAAGCATCGCCTTCAACTATTGATTGGGATCAGTTCATTGGCAATGCTCCTTATACAGACTTTAATCTTGAGCATTTCTTCCGTTGGAGAAAGTGGTGGGCTTATGGTTCGGGGTTATCTGGGGATTTACTCTCTCATGATTATGATCGGATTAACTGCGTTTTAAATATGGGTATACCTGCTTCTGTCATGTCATCAGGTGGTATTTATACACATAGAGACGGTCGCAATGTACCGGATGTATTTCAAGCAAATATGGAGTTCCCAAACTTCTCAACCGGTGCAAGTCAGGAAGCCGGGAAAGAAAAAGGAATGAGCATGGTTTATAGTGCTACATTAGGAAACAATTATGGGCGTAAGACTTTACTAATGGGACATGATGCTACAATGGAATTAGGAAACAGTCTAACCATTGTTGCAGATCAGGGGTCCACTCGTTTCAAACAAAAAATTGAAGATGGTTTAATGTATGGTGGAAGTGAGATTTATAATTACGATCCAACTGCAAACGAAGTAGATGGAATCAGCTCAGCAACAACCCAATACTTTGCGGACAAAGGTTTACTCTGGACCTATCGAGATGGCAAGCGAGTAGATTCTACTCATCTTCATTTAAGAGAGTGGTTAAGTTGTATCCGAAATGGTGGAACTCCAAGTTGTGATATTGTAGCAGGATTTGAAGAGGCGATTACTTCACACATGGCTGGATTGTCTTACAAGCTTGGACGGCGAATTGAATGGGATGATGAAAAACAAGAACTCGTTCCAATTCCCGGTATCGACTTTGATGAAGCACTTTTAGCCAATGTAGAAAGGGTTAGTTAGTCAATTTTTCCGTTTTGAATTCAAATAAATGAGTGTAGTTTTGTAGGGTAACCTACAATCAGACATTGAATATATGGCGGTAATGAGTATCAGAATTCCTGAAGCAAAGAGGAAAAAACTTAAAGCAATTGCATCTATTGAAGGAAAATCAATGAGTTTGATATTAAGCGAGCTAATTGATGAGTATGTAGCAGAAGCATCAGAAAGATTAAAAGATCGGCAGGAATTGATGGAGCTTATGAAGGCAAGTGAGGCTTCTTTTTTAGAGTGGGATAACGACGAAGATGAGGTATATAATGACCTTTAAGCCTTGGGAAATAGTTTTAATTCCGTTTCCTGTATCAGATTCTGAATCAAAGAAAAGACGCCCAGCTGTCGTTATTTCTGATGAATCTGCTGATTCAGGTCAGGATATAGTATTGATGTTTTTGACAAGTAATGTGAAAACTGAACCCAAAAAAGGAGATCATTTAATTTCAAACTGGCAAGCAGCAGGTTTGCCAAAACCGGCTATTTGCAGAATGAAATTTACTACAATTGATAAAAACCTAATAGTAAAAAAGATAGGTTCCATTAAAAGTGCTGATGTCACTACCATTAAATCAAAAATGAAGAGCTTTTTCCATTTATGAAGCCATTAAAGCTTCAACCTCATCAATTTCTTTAGGCACACTGGTTAGGTTTTCAAAACCATCTTCGGTCACAACAATATCATCTTCAATTCGAATGCCGCCAAAATTGAGTAGTGATTTTACTTTTTCAAGATTAAGATACTTTGCCTTTTCAGGATCTTCCATTGCCGGTTCAAGAACCGCAGGTACAAAGTAAATTCCCGGTTCAATGGTAACAACCATTCCTGCCTGAAGTTCACGTCTGGCACGTAAGAATTTTATACCGGGACGATCAATTCGATCAACACCTTTTGGATAACCTCCAACATCATGAGTATCTAATCCAAGGAAATGCCCAAGTCCATGAGGGAAGAAAAGCGCAAATATATTATGCTCCATAATTTCCTCAATACTTCCACGGATTACATCCAATTTGATTAAACCTTCCATCATAATTTTAGAAGCCATCATATGCAGGTCTTCCATCTTTACCCCGGGTTTGATTTCCTCAATCACCGCTTTCTGAGCATCTAAAACCGCCTGATAAATTCCGGCCTGGATTTCTGTGTATTTTCCGTTTGCAGGAAATGTTCTGGTAAAATCCGAAGCATACCCATTACATTCGAATCCGGCATCCATTAAGAATAAATCTCCATCAGAAATCTCACTGTTATTTTCTACATAATGCAGAATAGAGCCATTTACACCGGTTGCAAAAATCCCATTATAAGCATCCTGGAGTAATCCATGCTTAAGTTGAACTTCTGTAAATGCTGCTTTAACCTCATACTCCATCATGCCGGGTTTAATCGCCTTCATCGCAGCTAAATAAGCTTCATCATTAACCTGAGATGCTTTTCGCATTTGATCCAATTCCCAGTCTGTTTTAATAACGCGACAATAGGTTAAAGCATCAATCAATGTCTCAGTATCTACTTTAAAACCACGATTCAAATCCTCTACAAACTCAGCCTGTTCTTCATTTAAACAATACACAGTTTCAGGGCGTAGCTCATTTAATACTTTTAAAATGTCATTCGCATAATGCAAATGATCTGGCTTGTATTCGTCCTGATATTGCTCTTTTGATTTTACATATCCATGCCAAACGGCATATTGAGCATCTCTCTCGGGAACAAACAGGTGATATTCTTCCGTTTTCAGATCTAAAATCAAAGCACATTCCGCTTCATTAGCACCTGTCAGATACCAAAAATTTGATTCCTGACGAAAAGGAAACTCATAGTCAGTCCCATAACGATACATGGTATCAGCACCTTGTATGTAAACAGCTCCATGTTGATCATCAAAGAGGGATAGTAATTTTTCGCGGTGTAAATGATGCATGTTGGTCAATTAGGAATTAAGAATGATTCATTTAAGAATAGTAATTCAGAATCCAAATTTCGACCAATACTTTATGTTGATTTCGTGGTCTTTATTTGAAGTTCCCTCGCCAATTGTAGGGGAGGGTTAAGGTGGGGGCAAAAACCCTTCTAGTCTCTTTTTTGTCTCTTGATCTTATCCCCGGTTCCAACAAAAACACCCAAAAAACCCTCATCAAAGGTGATCACGACATCATTTGAAATGATCTCATTTGAAGTTCCATCCTGGTTGCCCATTACTAATGCTGAATTAGATAGTGGATATTTTACTCCCTTCGAAGAAAAATTAGTTACAGGAGTTCCTACCGGAAAAAACGAGATAATGGTTCCAATTTCATAGCTTGGTTTATAAGGCGATTTTGTCAAAAACATATCTCCATAGTCATCGCGAAATATGATTGAGACAAACTTAGAATGAAATTGCTGAAGAACAGATAGGTTTTTGATTGTGTGATCTATTCGTTTTCCAAGAGTTCCCAGCACAACGCATGATTTAGCTCCTTCTTGCAGAGCATAGTTCAGTGCTTTTTCAAGATCATTTGTATCCTGATCAGGATCATGAATTACATTTACACCTTCATGATTGGTGTATTTAAAACTGTCTAAATCACCAATTACTACATCTGGCAAGTGCTTAAAACCAAGAAATACATAACCTCCACTATCGGCGCCAATAGTTAAGTCTGCTAGATTTATTTCAGATTCAAGTAACTTTTTAGAAGGTGGCGTTCCACCACAAACGATTAATGCTTGCATTGATTAAGATAAATTTGGATCAAAAGATAATGGATTTGATTCGTCTTTGAGTATTTTTGACCCAAAGGAGTTTTATGTACAAAGAATTCATCGAGAAAATTACTCAACACAAGAAAGTAGCCACATTTTCGCACCTTCGGCCGGATGGCGACTGTTTGGGATCTCAAGTTGCATTTTGCCTATGGTTAGAAAAAAATGGCATTGAGGCGAATGCGTATAATGAGGATGGTCCTTCTGATAATCTACTTTGGTTAGATGAAATCTTTACTATTCAAAAACCGGACTCAAATAAACTTTCTGATTATGATGCATTTGTGATTTTAGACGGTAATGCACTTCATCGTTTTGGTCCAGCTGCTGAAAGTATAGCTGAATTAGGAAAGCCTATTTACATGATTGATCATCATCCTCAGCCAGATGATATTTTCGAAGTAGCAATTTCGAAAACCGATTATTCATCTACTGCTGAGTTAGTTTATGAACTCTATAGTGAACATGACATCAATCAAATTGATGAAAAAGCTGCAAAAGCAATGTATGTGGGTATTGTCACAGATACTGGTTCCTATCAATTTGATAGTGTTACGCCAAATACTCTTAGAGCTGGTGCAGAATTATTGCAAAGAGGTGAATTCAAACCCAATTCTGTGGTAGAAAGAGTTTATTCCACAAAAAAGTTAAATCAGTTACATTTGCTCAGCAAAGCACTCGAAACGATATCTTTGCATGCTAACCAACAATTAGCAAGTATTTGCGTTACTAAGTCGATGTTTGAGTCAACTAATACAAAAAAGGAAGACACAGAGGGATTTGTGAGCTACCCTTTAAGTATTTCGGGAGTAAAAGCATGTATTCTGTTTCGTGAGGATGATGATCGTATCAAAATTAGTCTGCGGTCACGTAGTGAAATAGATGTAAATGCTTGGGCACGTCAAATAAATGGAGGCGGGCATAAAAAAGCTGCAGCCGGATGGCATCCCGGTCCACTCGAGCAGGCAATGAAAGATGTATTAGAAATTGGAGAACAGCAATTGAATAAGTAAATAGCCTATGGTTAAAACAGCTACAATTTTCTTTTCCTTATTAATTTTTCTCAGCGGTTGTAATGAACCTAATGAAAAATCATTAATACCAATTTCAACAGGTTCGGAACCTACTGCAGCTGATATTATTTATTCAGAACAAGCAGAACTACAAGTACAGTCGAGTACACAAAGTATAAGTGACAGTAGAAATAATGCGATTACCCGTGCTGTGGATAAAGCTGAAGCAGCAATTGTAAGTATCACGGTAACTGAATTACAACGAGGTTATACTCGTGATTTCGATTCCTTTTTCTTCCGTTTTTTTGAGAGACCAATTCAAAGGGAAGTGCAAAGTATGGGCTCCGGGTTTATTATAAGTGCCGATGGTTTAATTGTGACCAACGAACATGTAGCAAGCAAGCAGGCAAAAACTATAATGATCGCTTTGAGTAGTGGAGAAGAATACGAGGCAGAACTATTAGGAGCCGATGAATTTGCAGATTTAGCTTTATTGCAAATAATTAGTGACAAGAATGATTTTCCATATGTTGAATTTGCGAATTCCAATGAGGTAATGGTTGGAGAATGGGCAATTGCAATGGGCAACCCTTTTGGACTTTTTGCTAATGGTCAACCTACTGTTACAGTTGGTGTAGTAAGCGGAACAAATCGGGATTTCAGGCCGGATCCGCAAGAACCGCGTGTATATCTGGATATGATTCAAACCGATGCAGCAATTAATCGAGGTAATTCGGGTGGACCGCTTTTAAATAGTGAGGGTCAGGTTATTGGAGTAAATACATTCATCTTTACCGGCGGAACCAGTAGTGGATTTGTAGGTCTTGGGTTTGCAATTCCTAGTGACCGAGTATTGAAGATTATTGGTCAGCTAAAAGATTCAGGAGAAGTTTCTCTTAATTTTGATCCTGGTATGGAATTCACACAAATGACCAATCAATTGGTATATCAATATGGATTACCACCTGTTGCAGGTCTTTTTGTTACAAGTGTGAATAAAGACGGTCCTGCTTATGAATCTGGTATTATGCCCGGTGACATCATTACTAGAATAGGTGAAGAAAGAGTATCGAGTGAGATGCATGCATGGGCTTTAATGCGTGAATTTGAAGAAGGAGATACAATGACTTTAAGACTCTTTCGTGAAGGAAATGAGTATGAAGCGGAGATGATTCTGAGAAAAAGAGTAGTTGGCAGGTAAATTCTAATGTTATTGTCTGCGAGCCAATAATTTAGAAAAGCGCTTACAGTAAAATTCTAATCTGAAATTGTCGAAAATCTATTGTTTGTGAGTAAAAATTGAGAGAGTTTCTGGTATGTCAGCGAGAAAACTTGAGCAAATAAATAAAGCTCTATCATCTTCATTAATAGATGCAAGATTAGCATATATCTTGAATAAATTTCAAGATAAAGCACTAATTACGACGTCTTTTGGTACAACCTCAGCGTTATTGCTAAGTTTCTTAAGTCGGGTTCGTCCTGGTTTTCCTGTTCATTTTATAGATACAGGTTATTTGTTTGAAGAAACTGTTGCTTATAAAGAAGAATTAACTCGCTTACTTGACTTAAATATTATAACTCATCGCCCGGAACTTGCTCAGCATGAGGCAACACGTGTAGCTCAATTATGGGAATCAGATCCTGATGCATGTTGTGGAGTAAACAAGGTAGCTCCTCTAGAAACTGTTAAGGCACAACATGAAGTCTGGATTTCCGGTTTGATCGGCTACCAAAATGGATATCGTTCAGGGCTGGATATAATTCAGGAGAGAACGGATATCTATAGGTTTTATCCATTAATCGACTGGACTAAAGAACAAGTTGATGACTATTTCTCCTATTTTGGTTTACCTCGCCATCCACTAGAACGAATGGGCTTCGGCTCTCTAGGATGTACGCATTGTACCAAAAAAGGTAAAGGAAGAGATGGTCGTTGGGGTGGTTCGGGTAAAACTGAGTGCGGTTTACACACTTAATTCTCCCCTGGATTCCTGAATTAGCCAATTTAGGTATTCCCTATTACCTTCATTTTCCGTGAGAGTAATAGAGACTATGCAAGGACAATCATATGAATGAAGCTCCTGAACACGCTGGGTCAAGATTTTCATTTTACTGTAATGAGTTTTTGCTATAAGGATACACTCTTTGTCTTCTACTACTTTTCCTTCCCATCGATATATTGATTCCATACCATCAATAATATTGATACAAGCAGCTAATTCATTTTCAATGAGTGTTCGTCCAATAGATCGAGCTTCATCTTTGTTTGAAGTAGTAATATAAACGAGGCGAAGGTTGTTATACATGGTTGTGGTGAGTGAGGTAGAGAATAGAATTGAGTGTAAAATTGACGAATTTTCACAAGGGTTAATAGTGGATTTTATTTTTCTTTCCCCCTATCTTTGCGAGCTCTGAAATTTTGCGAGAGTGGTGGAATTGGTAGACACGCTAGATTTAGGATCTAGTGCTTTAACCGGCGTGGGGGTTCGAGTCCCCCCTCTCGTACTTTCCTACCCAACTATCCTGTTTATTTTATTGAATTCACATTTAAAAGCGGAGAATACGTGAACATTTCTGTAAAAGACCTTACTTCCGTTGACAAAGAAGTAACTTTAAAAGCTACACGAGAAGATCTTCAACCAAAATTTGATAAGGCCTTAAAAAAGTATCAGGGCCAGATTTCTATGCCGGGATTTAGACCTGGGCGCGTTCCTTTGGGAATCGTAAAGAAACGTTTTGGAAATGATATTGAGATTGAAGAAATCAACAAATACGTTCAAGAAGTATTTGAGAATAATATTGTAGAAGAACACAATCCTGTAGGCGAAGCCCAAATGCTGGATTTCCAGTGGGAAAACGATGAACTTGAAGTTGTTTTCAAGATTGGAGCAAAACCGGAATTTGAACTAACTGATCTATCAAAAGTTAAAGTGAACAAAATGGTTCATGATGTAACTGATGAAGATGTGCAAGAAGAAGTAGATCGCAGCCTTGAACGTGACGGCAATTGGGAAGATGTTGATACCAAGATAACCAAAGACTCCAAGGTAATTGCTGATGTTGTTACTTTAGATGATGAGGGTAATGTTGTAGAGTCTGAAGCCGATAAAGACCAGACAATTGACATGCGCCAGGACGCTGCTAAGGAGTTCCTAAAAGCATTAAAGGGAAAGAAGTCCGGCGATGTTGTTGATATGAAAATTGAAGAAGATGGTGAAAAGGACCATTTCCGTGTAACTGTTAATAAAGTACAGAAGCTTCATCTCGCTGAAATGACGGAGGAATTCATCAAGAAGAACAGTAACAATGAAGCTACTAATGAAGACGAGTTCAGAAGTTATCTGAAAAGCAAAATGCAGGAGTATTACGATCAAAGCGCAAACGATCTTTTTAGAAGTGAAGTGGTAACTTCATTGGTTGACGCGCATTCTTTCGATGTTCCGGAAGCATTTGTTGAGCAAGTTAAAAGTGGATATGTAAATCAGCTTTCACAGCAGATGGGCGGTAACCTTCCGGAAACATTTGATGAAGCAAATTATCGTGAAGAAATGACCGAGCAGGCTACCCGTGAAGCTAAATGGTATTTTATAAGCCAGAATTTGCAAGAAACATTTGAAGATATCGAAATAAAACCCGAAGATATCGACGAGTTCTTATCCTTAGAAGCGGCTCGTTTTGGCGCTACTGCGGATCAATTGAAAGGTTATTATGCTCAAAATCCAAGCATGTTGGAATCCCTAAGAAGTAGTATTAGAGAAAATAAGGTGTTCGACAAGCTTCAGGATGAGGTGAAAATCAAAGAAATGGACAAAGACGCTTACCGTAAAGCTCAGGAAAAGAAGTCGAAAGCCAAGAAATAATTACATTTACAACTATGATTAAGCAACCATTATTCGAACAGCCTATTTTTGATAATTATCAACAAATAGAGAGTAACCTTGTTCCTATGGTCATTGAGACTACGAGCAGAGGTGAGCGAGCGTATGATATTTATTCTCGCCTTTTAAAGGATCGAATCATCATTTTAGGAAGTCCAATCAATGATGTGGTTGCAAGCTCGATTGTTGCTCAGATGCTCTTCCTAGAGTCTGAAGATCCTGAAAAAGATATAAACTTATACATAAATAGCCCTGGTGGAGTGGTTTCAGCTGGTTTGGCGATTTATGATACCATGCAACACATTAAGTGTGATGTAGCCACCACTTGTATGGGAATGGCAGCTAGTATGGGCGCAGTTTTACTCACAGCTGGAACATCTGGAAAGAGAAGTTGTCTTCCTCACGCTCGAGTTATGATTCACCAACCACTAGGCGGAGTTCAGGGTCAAGCTAGTGACATTGAAATCGAAGCACAGGAAATAATCCGCATTAAGAAGGAATTAAGCCAGATTATTGGTGATCATGCTGGTAAAACGCTTGAAGATATCATTCGAGATTCCGACCGTAATAACTGGATGTCAGCTGATGAAGCAAAAAATTACGGATTAGTTGATAATGTGATAAGTCGTGCCGATACTAATTAGGAATTTGTACATTGAAGCATGAGCGATCAGGATAAAAATAACGACATAGTAAATTGCAGTTTCTGCGGGCGATCAAGCCTGGAAGTGAACAGCATGGTTGCAGGGCCGGGTGTTTACATCTGCGATCGTTGTGTTGAAGATGCTTCAAGTATTATCAAAAGTGACTTAGCTTCACTCGCAAGAAGACGCGAAAAAAGCTACAAGCCACTTTTAAAACCTGTCGAAATTAAAGCTAAACTTGATGAATATGTTATTGGTCAAGAATACGCTAAAAAGACGTTATCAGTAGCGGTTTACAATCACTATAAACGAATTAGCAGTGATTCTCTCGAGATGGATGATACCATGATCGAGAAAAGTAATATTGCCCTGCTTGGTCCTACGGGCTCAGGTAAAACACTTTTAGCACGCACATTGGCTAAGGTAATTGATGTGCCCTTCACCATTGCTGATGCAACAGTTTTAACTGAAGCAGGTTATGTTGGTGAAGACGTTGAAAGTATATTAAGTAATCTTCTGCAGTCAGCCGATTATGATGTTGAACGCGCTAAACGCGGTATCGTTTACATTGATGAGGTCGATAAAGTAGCTCGCAAAAGTGACAATCCATCCATTACCCGTGACGTAAGCGGCGAAGGTGTTCAGCAAGCTCTTTTGAAGATATTGGAAGGAACTGTTGCAAATATTCCACCAAAAGGAGGAAGAAAGCACCCTGAGCAAAGTTTCATTCAACTAGATACTTCAAACATACTGTTTATTTGTGGTGGTGCATTTGCCGGTTTAGAGGAAATTATCTCTAGAAGACTTTCTACAAGTGCTATGGGTTTCCATACTTTGGATCAAGTTAAGTTCGACAAAGAGGATCCTGAGATTTTCACTTATGTGGAACCTGAAGATCTACAAAGCTTTGGTTTAATCCCGGAATTAATTGGTCGATTACCTGTTATCTGTGGTCTGCATGAACTTTCTGATGAAGCTATGCTTGATATTCTTCAAACTCCGAAGAATGCTATTACTAAACAGTATCAAAAGCTCTTCAAGATGGAAAATGTTGAACTTGAGTTTGAAGATGAAGCGTTAATTGCAATTGTGAAGAAAGCGAAAGCTAGAAAAACTGGTGCTCGTGGACTCCGATCTATCATGGAAGCTGCAATGCTGGATATCATGTTTACGCTTCCATCCATGAAAAATGTAGCTCGTTGTGTTATTACAAAAGATACAATTGAGAAAAAAGCACCACCTGTTTACGAAAAACAGAAAGCTACAGGCTAAGAAATTAAACCCAGTTCATTTTTAATGAGCTGGGTTTTTTATTTAGGGGAAGTTTGCATCTTGCCTATATTCTCAAAAAAACTGGATGAATCTCTTTTCTCGCACAGATTGGATTAAAATTACACTTATTGTTTTCCTGGTTCTACTTGGTGCGGGATCGTTGGTTTATAATAATTATCTGGTTAGCAAAATTTTAGATAAAGAGAGAATCAACGTAGAGCTATGGGCAAAGGCTATTGAGTACAATGCACTACCGGTTCATCAACAAGCTAGCACTCAACTGTTATTGCTAGCAAATGAACTATCTGAACGAGAGAATATTCCTGATAGCCTAGTTCAAAAGTTGATCGATATTGAAAGCCTTAAGAGTTCACGAGATTTTGTAACAGATGAATTGATTCTTGATGAATCCAGAAATTTTGAAATCCCGGCAGTTGTAGTTGATGAAAATGATATTCCACTTGAATATACTCTTATCAGTGTGGATGAAAATGGTGAACAGGTCACTAATGTTGATTATGCCTTTCAAAATGTTTCGGCAAATGAGATTGATACTCCGGAAAAAAGAACCGCACTTGTAGCGAAACTAAAAGCAACAAATCCACCAATAGAAATAATTATTGGAGATGAGAACAGGCAACTATCGCAGTTTGTTTATTATGGAGAAAGTCAGACAGTCCAGCTTCTCAGGTATTTCCCATACTTCCAAATCGGGATAATGGCGCTGTTATTGGGAATTGGATATACGACCTATCGAAGCATAAAACACACCGAACAATCAAATTTGTGGGTTGGAATGGCTAAGGAAGCTGCTCATCAACTTGGGACACCAATTTCTAGTTTATTCGGTTGGATTGAGTTATTTAAAGATGATTATCAACAAGATGAAAATGCAAAGAAGATCATCAATGAAATCGAAAATGATGTTCTTCGTTTAAAAGGCGTTGCTGAAAGGTTTGGAAAGATTGGTTCTGCTCCCGAATTAAAAGCAATGGATATAAAGCCAATCCTCGACGAGGTAACTTCATATTTAGAACGCCGACTACCACAACTTGGTAAAGCAATTGATGTTCAAAAATCCTTAGAAGCAGTTGGAGATGTAGAGGTTAACCCAGAACTATTTCAATGGGCAGTTGAAAACCTCGTGAAGAATGCCATGGATGCGTTGAAGAAATCAGATCAATCCGTGATAAAAATTTCCTCTTTCGAGATAGATGGAACAGTAGTAATTGACATTTCAGATACTGGATCCGGAATAGAATCCAGAAATACAAAAAATGTATTTCGACCGGGCTTTAGTACTAAAAAGAGAGGTTGGGGATTGGGTCTTAGTCTTACCAAGCGCATTGTTGAAGACTATCACAATGGAAAAGTGTTTGTAAAACAGACCGAAATCGGAAAAGGAACAACAATGAGAATTACACTTCCACTAGTGTAATACTAATCATCAGTGAATCCGCGAGTTTTAGCGTATTCGTACAACTCCGTTTTTAAAAGATTTCTACCACGATGAAGTCGGGATCGGATGGTACCAATTGGCACATCAAGCATATTGGAAATTTCTTCGTAAGTGAATCCATCCACATCACACAAAAGAACAACAGTACGGAAATCTTCAGGTAGCTTAGCTAATGCCTTTGAGAAATTGTCATCCATTAAATTTCGAAACATGATACTCTCAAGGTCTGTTGTATCTGTTCGTTCTGCACGTACTGTTTCGTAATAAGAAGAAACCTCGTCGTAGTCTACACTTTGTGGTTTCTTGAGATTCTTTCGGTAGTTATTTATGAAAGAGTTCTTGAGGATTCTAAATAACCAAGCTTTTGCATTGGTTCCCTTTTCATAACTATCAAAAAAACGATAGGCCTTGACAATGGTATCCTGAACGAGGTCTTCAGAGTCACTCTGATCTGTAGTTAAACGAAGGGCAAAATTATACAACGAGTCCAAGTGAGGTAAAATCTCATCGTTGAATGCTTGTTGTTTTTTCGAAGCAGTATTGCTCACCCTATACCTCAAATTCGTTCTCCTGTAATTAAGGCATTTTTTTTCACTAATGTAACTTACTGCACAAAAATAACATACAGCCGTTACGCCTATTTAAAATACCATTCAAGAGCTATAAGGGTAAATAGATTGTATTGATAGGTCAGAAAGGAAATACCTAATCTAAAAAAATGTAATAACCATTACGTCATATAGAGCGTGAGTCCACGCGGCAACACCAAAACCTCTAGCCACATAAATCGCGTTAAGTATCAAGCCAAAAATGAAACGGAATGTGAAGGAATTCAATGTAAATAAATCCCCCATTGACCCTGTATAGTGTACAGCACTAAAAAGAAAAGCGGATAAAACAACTGCGGCAGTAACTGAGGCCCATTTTTGGTTCTTAAAAAGTTTATTGAAAATGAAAATGAAAAGAGAAACAAGAATCACCCTGAAAAACAATTCTTCATAAAGACCGGCACCAAGTGATAGTGCCAGTTTTTGTAAGTAGGTCAACTGATCTATTGGGTCGGTTGCAGCCATATTAAGCAACAGATTCGTCAATAAACTGCTAATGTTAGCAAACACAATTGCATAAATTATGCTTTCGATAATGAGTGTTGGAAAATACTTGAAGTTCAGATCCTTCAGCCGATGTCGTTCTTTATAAACGATTATAAATCCCAATAAGACGACTGCTAACAACGAAAACGATATAGCATTCACACCAAATAATGTGAAAATTGTTTTCATCCATATATCGACGCTAATTCTAACTAATTGATCAGCATTGGGCTGGGATATTACAATTAGCGCCTCATAAAGAATAAAAAGCGGTAAACTGAAAAGAAAACTGTAAAGCAGTGAATGAGTATCTGAGAAATATTGCTTTACAGCGTTCATTTTAACTCTCTGTGAATATGGTTACCTGGGGATTTGGGGATTCTGACAGGCCTAATATTCGAAAGGCGGAACTTGAAAGTTTCAAACCCGAGTCTGTTATTCTATCGTTTATTCTTACATAAATTCCTGCACCATTGAGCGGGTTTTCAACAAATAGAATGCTTCCAATTGTGATATTTGAATGAGCAGCAGTTAATTGATCGGGATTATACAATTCTCCACTTGTTGTAGTATTTCCAACTTCATTTGTTGAATAAACAGTAGCGTTAAAAGAACCTAAATCCTGTAAGCTTGCTTTGATAGTGTAAGGATTATCAAAATTACTGGATGGTGGGAGTAAAACCGTAATCCGCTGATTTCTATCCAGAGAGTTAATATTTACTTCCGGATTTAGCTGCCGAAGTTCAGACTCTGTCATTTCAAATTTTGTGAGGATGTCATCAAGGTTTTCACCTGATTCTACGGTGTATACTACAAAGCTACCCTGAGGAGCATTCGCATCAGAATATTCAGAAACTGATGGGCCAACGCTGTCTTTAACTTTTCTTACGGCTAATTGCTGACCAATTCGAAGAAGATCTCCTTCAAGGTTATTTAACTCACGAAGCTCGTTTAATGTCATATCATGAGCTCGAGCTATGTTTGTAAGGTTATCCCCTGACTTAACCGTGTAATATTCATTTTCCTGTGGAATTGAAACATTGATTAATGACTCCCCAAAATCCTCAGGTTCAATTGTTACAGTTGTATCTTCAGGTAATTCTGATTCTATGTAGTAGATCAAACTCTGTCCAACTGATAAATTATCGTTACTTAGGTCGTTCCAGGCTCTTAATTCAGCAACTGTAACTCCAAGAGTTCTGGATATTGAGAACAGAGTCTCACCTGCGGTAACTGTATGGGTCTGCTGATTTTGAGCAAATCCATTAATAGAGAACAATGAAATAATAAATAAGCTTGTGATGATTTTTTTGATCATTATTCTTCCATATCCATTTCTAGTGCCAGTAATGCTGTTGCCAATTCTGATTTAGCATGAGCATCGTTAAGGTTTGTGGCTATTTCTATTCCCATTTTATAGGTTTCCAATGCTTTTTTGTTCTCGCCTTCTAATAAGTATTGCTCACCTAAATGGTAATAAACGCCAACATAGTTTGGGTCATTGCCTACAATATCTTCAAATAAGACAACTGCTTGTGGATTCTTATTAATTTTGATGAGTTCTAACGCCAGAGCGAATTTTGAAAATGAGTCATCAGGACGCATTTTTACTCTTTTTGCGAGTACTGCAATGTTAGAATTTTCAGTCATTATTATTTAAGGGCTTGATACCGTTCTTCAATTTCTGCAATAGAATCGCCACCGAATTTCTCCAGAAAAGCATTTGCAATAACCGGCGCAATTACACTTTCAGCAACTACAACTGCACGTGGAAGCGCGCAAACATCAGATCTTTCATAACGTGTTTCCTGGGCTTCCAAACTATGCATATCAACAGTACCCAGTGGATTAAGCATGGTAGGGATTGGTTTCATTGCTCCACGAATGATTATTGTTTGACCAGTACTCATTCCTCCCTCAATTCCACCGGCTCTATTGGATCCTCTAGTGAAATTTGTGCCATCATGAGTAATTTCATCATGCACTTCGTGACCTGGTTTTGCGCCAGATTCAAACCCAAGTCCAATTTCAACACCTTTCATGGCCTGAGTCCCAAGAATGGCTTGAGCAATTTTACCATCCAATTTCTGATCCCAATGGGTATAACTTCCTAGTCCTACTGGTACACCTGTAACAATAATTTCATAGACACCACCAAGCGATGAGCCGGCTTTGCGATACTTCTTGATCTCCTCAACCATTTGATCAGTGAGGTTGTTATCGAGGCATCTCACTTCAGATTCATCCGCTTTTTTGTAAATGGATTCAGCTCCATCGGAAAACATATGATCTGTTTGTGCTCTGGCATCTTCCCAGGATTCATATCCTGCGGCACCAATTCTTATTACATGTCCACCGATTTCAATACCGAAGTGCTTCAAAAATTGACGAGCAATTGAACAGCAAGCTACACGCATTCCTGTTTCTCTGGCACTAGAACGTTCAATTACAGGACGGATATCATCAAATCGATATTTTTGTGCCCCAACTAAATCAGCATGACCAGGTCGTGGCAAGGTTATCTTTTCAATTCCCTCAGCTTCAGTCTCCTTGTTCATCACAACCGGCCAATTAGCTTTGTCTTTTTCATAAGCTCGGTTAAATAAACTTAGAGCAATTGGACCAGCCATAGTTTTGCCAAAACGTACACCTGAGCTAATAACTGCTCGATCTTTTTCCCAGGCCATTCTGCCTCCACGACCGTAACCTTGCTGTCGGCGTGCTAAATGAATGGCTATATCGTCTTCATGAATGGGTAAACCGGCTGGTACACCTTCAACTATACCAGTTAAGCTGGGGCCATGAGATTCCCCGGCAGTAATGTATCGGATCATTAATTTATTTCTACTTTTTCAGTTTCTTCGGCTCTTTCGGCAAGGCTCCTCTTGTCCTTGCACATTTCTTCACGAAAGTGGTTGATAGTTTTTAGCTCTCCTAAAATAACTAGCGAATCGCCGGGATGAATAGTTTGAGTACTTTTTGGATTAAATATAATTTTTCCTTCATTCGGTATAACAGCGATAACAAGAACCTCATATTTACTTCGAATGTTTACTTCGAGCAGGTTTCTGTTTGCCATTGGTGAACCCTCATTTACGAGTACTTCATCGAATGTATGGTCATATTCGTCGTCGTGAGTCATCTTCTCAATGAATTGCTCCACTTTGGGTCGTAAAATCACATTGGCCATACGGTCGGCACCAATATCATATGGAGAAATCACTTTATCCGCTCCGGCACGAAGAATACGTTTTCGATTTGTGTTTTCATTTGATCGAACAAGAATATAAATGTCTTTATTTAGATCACGTGCTAGTAAAGTAGTAAATACATTATCCTGGTCGCTAGAAAGTGCACAAACTAGTGCTTTTGCTCGTTCGAGTCCCGCCTCAATCAATGTTTCTTCTTCTTGTGCATTTCCTTTTACATAAAGGAATCTGTCATTTTCAACACGTTTGATGCTAGACTCACTATTCTCCACAACAATAACCGGCAATTCAGCATCTTTTAAAACGTGTGCAATTCGATGACCAATTCGGCCATATCCGCAAACGATGTAATGGTTTTCTATTTCAGCCAATTTCTTTTTCATTGCTCTATTCAGGAATAACTTGCTTTCGAATAGTAATTGGGTTGTTTGTGAAGCAATGTAGGAAATTACGCCAATTCCAGTCACAAATAAACCCATTGTAAAAACTCTCCCGGGTATAGAAAGTGTTCTTACTTCTGTAAATCCTATCGTCGAGATTGTTATGAAAGACATATAAAGGCCATCAAAAAAACTCATGTCTTCTATGTAATGATAACCCACACTTCCAATAAAAAAGATCACTAGCATCAGAACAGTAGCAAGACCAATGCGCTTAATAGCCTCGTTTTCGACCATGCTCGAATAAAGTGGATTTCTCATAGGCTAGCTAGTGGGTCTTTGTACGAATGCTAAGTTGAACTATGCCTCCAATGTCACTTAGTGAGCTACGACTTATATCTACTTTTACTTTTCTAAAGTTAATACCAATGCCCATACTTGCACCGGCAAAGTCAAAATTCTCATTGGTTTTGGCCTGATCATGCTGCCATCGATTGTATCCAAATCGAAGCCAAAAATTCTTGCCTAATGCTGCTTCTCCACCAATGATTACATGACGAAATAGTTGAGTGCTAAACTCTGGTTTAGAATCTTCCCCTTGAACTCTGAGATCCCAATTATTCAGCTGACGAAGTGTTAATGAGAGCTGAAAAGGAAACTTTTCCGGCTTTTTTGAAACACCTATTGAGATATCCAGAGGTAAGTCCTCACGAGTCTCATTGTAATAAGCAACCTGGTCACCTAGATTTCTTATTGATAATCCGGCGCTAAATCGAGATTCAGCATCCATATAATATAATCCGGCACTTCCTGAAAAAGCAGAGGAAACAAATTCACCATATGATGAATGGATATAATCTACAGCAACACCTGCTCTTAATTTTTCTGATAATTGCGTTGAAAGAGTGCTGTTCAGTGCAAGATCACCGGCATTGAAACTACCTTGATTAACGCCATTAATATCATATTCATTTAAGTCACCATAACCGGCATATCGAATTCCAAAACCTATGGTACCTACACTTGGATAATGCAATGCATAATTTACAAACCCGTATCGAGCATCAATCAGATAATTCACAAAAGTTGCTGAGATGTTTTTTGCGGATTCTTCATCAAGATAAGCCGGATTAATGTGCATCAAGGAGGAATTGCCTTCAAAAAGTGCAACTTGATTTCCACCTAAGGCAGATGCCTGTGCTGAACTTGGTACTTCTAAGAATCGGTATACTTCATCTCTTTCGGTTTGTGCGAATATATATGAACTAAAAAATACTATGTTGAATAGAAAGACGAGACTAATTCGAAATATGCTCACCGTTGGTATCCCAATTCGTGTAAATGTTTTGTAATATAAGAATTGAGCGCGCAAGAACTATCTACAGATTAATCCGCTCATAATTCATTTTGAATGGACGCACTTAGACAATTCGGACAATACTCATTATTGCTATATCAGGCTTTACGATCAGTCACTGAGTTTAGTACGTACCGTAAGAACCTTTTTTCTGAGTTTGTGAAAATCGGTTATGAATCCATTCCAATTATCATGCTCACCGGATTCTTTACCGGCGCCGTATTAACGCTACAAACTGCCTATCAATTGGATACTGATTTATTTGCAGTATCTATTGTGGGATCAATTGTTGGACAAACAGTTATCATTGAGCTCGCTGCAGTAATTGGTGGATTAGTTTTAACAGGTAAAGTTGGAGCAAGGATTTCAACAGAATTAGGTACGATGCGAGTTAGTGAACAAATTGATGCACTCGAATCCATGGGATTTAATTCAGTTACCTTTTTAGTAGTTCCACGGATTTTAGCCGGTATCGCAATGTTTCCGATTTTATATATAGCTGCGGCTACAACAGGTATTTTTGGTGGGATTCTTGCCGGATCGCTGGATGGGATTTTACCTCCGGCAGAGTTTCTACAAGGTGCACGCGCTTTTTTCTTTGAATCTGATGTGGTTTTCGGAATCGTAAAATCAGTAGTATTTGGATTTGTGATAACCTCCATTTCATGTTTTAAAGGCTATTTCGCCTATGGTGGTGCAGAAGGAGTTGGAAATGCAACTACTCAATCAACCGTATTAAGCTGTATTTATATTCTGCTGGCTGATTTTGTTCTGGCAGCAATTCTATTGTGATATGATCGAAGTCAGAAATCTTACAAAAAGCTTTGGTGACAACTTGATTTGGAGTGATGTCTCTTTTGATATCAAGGATAACGAGACGATTGCAATTATTGGAAAATCAGGAAGTGGGAAATCGGTATTACTGAAACATTTGAATGCACTTTTGTATCCTGATTCTGGTGATATTTTGATTGATGGGGAATGTTTATTCGAGTTGTCTTACTCAGAATTGAGAAAGACTCGTCAGCGTTTTGGCATTTTGTTTCAAGGTGGTGCATTATTCGATTCCATCAATACATTCGAGAACGTCGCTTTCCCGTTACGCTATTTCACCGATCAAACAGAGGAAGAAATTCAGCATAATGTAAATGAAGCACTTCATATGGTGAATTTGAATTCTGCAGGTTCGAAGCCAACGTCAGCGCTATCGGGTGGGATGAGAAAACGTGTTGGATTGGCTCGCGCAATTATTTTAAAGCCACAATACTTGTTGTATGACGAACCAACCTCGGGATTGGATCCAAAAACATCAGATGAAATCAATGAATTGATACTTCAAATGGCGAACTCGCTGGATATCACTTCCATTGTGATTACACACGATATGCATAGCGTGTTGCGAATTGCTGAAAAAGTAGCGTTTATTGACGAACAAAAATTGAGCTGGCATGGTACTTTAGCAGATATGAAAGTGAGTGATCATCCGCCATTAGTCGATTTTATTAAAGCAAGTGAATACCAGATATAACTATTTTATTGCATCAAAAGGAGCAAACGCTACATGAATTTGAGTAACGAATTAAAAATTGGATTGGTCATATTGGCGGCCATTGTTGTGTCATTTTTTGGTTTTCGCTTTATGAACGACGAGCCATTATTATCCAATGTAAACCTGCTGAATACCAAATTCGACAATGTTGATGGCCTGCTTAAGGGAAGTATGGTAAGCATGAATGGCTTTAAGATTGGAAGCGTCCGCGAATTATCATACATCCCGGAAGAAGACAGTGTTCTGGTTGTAATTAGTATTACCGAGCCTATTCCAATTCCTGTTGGATCCGTAGCACAATTAGCGGCGCCTGATTTATTAGGTGCCACTTCTATTCAGATTGTTAAGTCTAATAATAGCGAAATACTCGAATGGGGCGGATATATAAGAGGCGAGCAAACCATCGGTTTATTGAGTTCTTTTTCTGATCAGGGAGCCGCATTAGCTGATACAGTACAGAATACCTTAACTGAGGTTAACAAATTACTCAGAGGTATTAATGAAATTGAGGAAGGTGCTTCTTCTCAAATAGAAGCAACGGTTGATAATTTCAAAGAAGTGACGGATGTAGTTGCTGAAGTTATCACAGCCAGAAAAACTGAAATTGATTCGCTCATAACTGCTACTAATAATACCCTTCAAAACATTAGTGAATTATCGGATTCATCTTCAGCTGACCTGGAATCGCTAGTTGCAAATTTAGAGCAGTTCAGTAGTGACCTTGAAACACTTAGCCTGAATCTGGAAGAGTCAACGAACTCACTTAAAAGTATTTTAGACAAAGTAGATAGTGGTGAAGGAACCATTGGATTAATGCTGAATGACCCTTCTCTTTACAACAATCTGGATAGTCTCACTTTCAACTTGAATCACCTTATTGAACAAATTCAAGAGAATCCCGGTGATTACCTCAAGTACATGCGTTTGATTGAGATTTTTTAGGGGTTTAGCACGATCCTTCTAATAGAGTTTTCATCCTATTGGTTCTTTTGTACCGACAAAAGAACCATCCCGAAAGCTTTCGGGACTCGGCGAGGTTGGCTTTCGGGCAGTGAATCTTCTGAATTCTACCTAAAACCAATCAGTCGACTTCGCGACCAGGTTTTAGGATTCGAATTCTTGGAAAGATTAACTTCTATTCCTTCATCCAACCAATGCCGATGCCCCAAAGAGGGCCTTAGAATTATTGATGAAGAAAAAGGAGATTGAATGAACGTTCCGCAATGCGGTTCATGAATTCACACCGGCTCGATATATTTAAAAGGGAAGATTTTGATGGACCATTGAATTCATGAAGTGAATGAAATCGAGGCGCATCAATAATTCTTTGCCTAGATCTTTTGGTACTTTTGCATCATGGCAAAAGTACGATAGTAAAGCAAAGTAAGGTTGAGGAATTGATTACCACAACTTCAACCCTAGGAAAAATCCTGCCACATTTCTTTCGGTTTTTGTTTTAGAAATGGATCGAATAAAATGTGCTTTAGAATGATTAATGAGTGAAGAAGAAATGAATGGTCTCAAGCCATATCAATAATTCGTAGCCTAAATCTTTTGATCTAGATTATGTAGACGACTTTGATTGATAATATCGACTAAGCTTCATTAAGAACCAGCCTACTATAATGGTTGAAAAAACGATCATTTCTATTTCGAATGATGCGCTATTTCCGAAAGCCACATCAAAACTGTCTATAGCTTGCCAGACCCAAAATTGCGCTAGCGAAAGTAAAATCACTACTACCCATTTTAAGTTGGGTTTAGTTAGTTTGGCTTTTTTAAAAAAATCCAAAGCAATTATTATTGCTACAATAATTGATAAGCCGTAGATCAGAAAAAAAGATAGCACACTGCTCATGGTTGTTTTTTCATAAATTATTGTTCTGAGTAATATCGATATAAGTTGGTTTAATGATACACTTCAAATACACTAATCATCAGCGGGGAATAAGGGCAGGTCAATCCTTTTTTCAATTACTTTTTTTAGGTGCAGCGATCTACATTCTTTTCAACTTTGGTGAATTTTTTGAGCACTCTCCAGTTGCTACAATATTTATAATCATCATGCTAATCTCTTTTTTGATTCCATTTTTTATTAAAAAGGGAAGCCAAAATCGGCAGGACATTAGTGTATCTAATAACTCGATTATTATTGGAGGATTGCTTCGATTCTCGTTTGAAGATCTGTTTTTGGATATATACTCCAGGGAAGGAGGATCCAAAAACTACCAATTATATAGCAAAGGAAAAGATTTTCTACTGCACACAGTTATTGAAGACGACTTAATGCTGCATTTGAAAACAGTATTGCCCAATACTCAAAATTATTCAGTTAGTGATTATAACTACAGCAGAGAAGGCAAAATTTTTATCGGTACTGATGAGGGTAAAATTGTGAAGATCGACCTTGAAACGGGTGTTTTTTCATGGGTTTTTAAAGACTCTGAAAAAGAAGAAAGTTTTGTTCCAAAGGATTTCATAGCGAATCCGAAGTATGTGAGGAGTACAAAATAAGATTATGTCATTCCAGAATAGAAACTAGTGTATTTTTTCAATCTTGTAACGATGCTGAATCAAGTTCAGCAAGACGACACCCCTAGTCATCCTGAGGTTATTACCGAAGGATCATCAGTTCTAATTTAAAAAGACTGATTTTTTTAATGGTACTTTTCTTCGGTGAAAAGTACCCAAAACCCGCCTCAAGAAATGTAGATTCACACATTAATGAACTCTGTTGAATCTACCTGCTAACGTTAACTTCAACCCTCAGATAATCCCTGCCGCATTTCTTTCGGATTTAGTTTTGGAAATGGTTCAAATAAAGTGTGCCCGATAGTTTTTGCTCTTTAGAAATTTAATTCCTAATTCACTAAAACAAGCCTGAAATCACACCATCCTCATCAACACTCATGTTAACTGCAGCAGGTATTTTTGGTAATCCCGGCATCAACATCATGTTTCCGCAAACTACAACAAGAAAACCGGCTCCGGCTGATAACTGAACATCAGTAACGGTAAGTTTGTGATCTTTTGGGGCACCACGCTCCGAGGGTGTATCGGATAGAGAAGCCTGAGTCTTGGCTATGCAAACCGGTAGTTTGTCATATCCCAGCTTTGTGAATCGCTCAATATTCTTTTGAGCTCTTTTATCGAATGAAACACGATCAGCTCGATAGATCGAAGTTGCAATTTTGATCACTTTCTCCTCGATACTTTCACTGCTTTCATAAAGTTGAACCTGTGCTGGGTCAGTATTTTCGTCAGCTAGTCGGATGGTTTTTTCTGCTAACTCAATTACCCCATCACCACCTTTCGTGAAAGCATCATGTGCCGCACATTCAACTCCCATCTGTGCACAGAAGTTTTTGATCTCTTCGATTTCCTTCTCGTCATCCATTTCAAATCGATTGATCGCAACCACGATTGGAGTTCTGAATTTCTGGAGATTCTGTATATGGACTTCCAGGTTTTCAAGTCCTTTTTTAAGAGCAGCGATATGATGACCATTTACTTTGGCTTCATCAATATGTACTCCGCCATGATATTTTAGCGCTTTACTGGTTACAACCAATACAACCGCTGAAGGCCAAATGCCAGAAATAGGGCATACAATATTGAAAAATTTTTCAGCTCCAAGATCAGCACCAAAACCCGCTTCTGTGATTACATAATCAGAAAGTTTAAGTCCGATTCTATTTGCCAGTATGCTGCTAGTACCATGTGCAATATTCGCAAAAGGACCTGCATGAATCAATGCAGGAACATGTTCAATGGTTTGAACAAGATTAGGCATAATCGCTTCATTTAATATAACCGCCATTGCTTCATGAGCACCAAGTTCCTCTGCAAGGATTGCATCACCCTTTTTATTATAGCCAACAATAATTTGACCTAAACGTCTTTTCAAATCTGCCCTGGAAGTTGCGAGTGCTAGAATAGCCATAATTTCTGAGGCCGCCGTAATCACAAATCCTGATTCTCGTGGAACTCCGTTTACGTTTCCTCCAAGTCCAAGTACAATCTGGCGAAGTGAACGATCACTCATATCCATGGCTCGATTCCATAGTCGTTTAGTCACATCAAAATCGAGCTCATTTCCTTTAAAGATGTGGTTATCCAGCATGGCAGCCAGCAGATTATGCGCTGTACCAATTGCGTGAATATCGCCATTGAAATGGAGATTGATGTGCTCCATGGGAATTACCTGTGAATATCCACCACCTGCAGCGCCACCTTTTATGCCGAAAACAGGACCAAGAGAAGGTTCTCTTAACGCAACTAGAGATTTTTTCCCGAGTTTTTGCATCCCCTGACTCAATCCAATTGACGTGAGTGTTTTTCCTTCTCCACTAGGTGTTGGTGTCATTGCGGTTACCAGAATCAGCTTTCCATTTGGCTGATCTTTGAATTTCTCAAGTACATTTAATCGAATTTTTCCTGTGTACTTACCATAAAATTCAAAATTATCCTCTTCAAGATTAAGTGCGGCCATATACTCACGCATATGTTTCATGGTCGCTTTTTGAGCGATTTCTATACTGGCATCCATAAATGATAATTGTATTAGTGACTTCCCGAAAATATTCCAACCGAACTAACTGGATTTATAAGAAAGGAGCAAGTGGAAAGTGTTGTTTTACACTGAACCTGAACTATCAATTATGAAAATCATAAACTTTAATATTCTTTATTCTTAATTAGGTATTCAATATTCAACCCGCTCTTTCCTTTCCTTGCATTGTAGCGTATATTTGCAGGCTCGCTAATCGGGTGAAGTGGCTCGATTAACCAACTATCAACAACAACTATTTTAGATACAAGTTAGAGGCGACCTTTTATGGGTGTAATGACTAAAATGAGAGACAACACTGCGATTGTCTTGTACATATTAATCGGTTCATTTGGATTGCTGTGGGTGATCATGGATGTGTATGATCCTAATGTAACAGCAATGGGACCAAGATCACTTGGTGAAGTAAATGGAGAACCGATATCTCTGGAAGAATATAACGGCCGAGTGCAGTATTACACGAATGCATACAGTGCACAAGCAGGAGCTTCAATTACTCCGGAAATTCGTGCTATTTATGAGTCACAGGTTTGGGATGAGTTGGTAAGTACAAAATTACTCGAGCAAAAAATGGACGAGTTAGGCATCACAGTAACGGATGCTGAATTACTTGATATGGTTTTTGGTGAAACACCTGATCCATTAATTCGCCAGTATTTCCAACGTGAAGATGGTACAATTGATCGTTTCGTAGTTGAAAACGTATTGACCGATCCTACTTATTCTCAAGAAGCTTTAGCTATTGAAATTCAATTACGTCAAAAGCGACGTCAAGAGAAATTAAGCAATTTTATTACAGCTGGTCTGCAGGTTACAGAACAGCAAATCGTGAATGAGTTCAATAAGAGAAACTCTTTCGCTGATATTAGCTACATCCGTTTTCCATACAATGAAATTACTGAAGACGAGATTGAAGTTACTGATGCTGATATCCGTGAGTACTATAACGATAACAGAGAATCTTACAGAACAGAAGAAAGCTACAGAGCGAAGTTTGTTTCATTTAGCACACTTCCTACCCAAGAAGATACTCTAACGATAAATGGTGAATTGGAAGAGTTGAGAGAAGATTTCGCTAGCACAGATAATGACTCATTATTTGTTATTAGAAATCTATCTACTACAGCTTTCGCTAATGTATTTATTGAGAAAGATGATATCCGTGAAGATTATGCCCCTGTTTTAGATGTTGAAGTTGATGAAGTTACTGAAGTCATCAATCTTGGTGGAAGCGCAGCAATTATCAAAAATATTGATGAAAATGGCAGTGAAATTAAGTTTGCCGTTCTTTCATTTGCATATGAAGCTCTTCCGGCAACAACTGACGCATCATTCGAATTAGCAGATGACTTTGTGTTCTTTGCAACTGAAGAAACTTCTTTTGATGCTGAAGCTGAATCATCTGGACTTACTATTGGTGAAGCTTTTGCCACTGAAGGTAATCCATTTATTTCCGGAATTGGTTCTAGCCAACAAGTATTGAATTTCCTTGAGACTGGTGATGAAGGTGATATTTCTGAACCAATTGAACTACCGGCTCAGTTTGTGGTTATTGAAATCACTGAAGTGAATGAAGAAGGGTACCGTCCTTTAGAAGAAGTTAGAGTACAAATCGAAACTCAGGTTAAAAACGAAAAACGCCGTGAACTTACTTTAGAGAAAGTAACTGAGATGCTTGCCGTTAACTCCACCTTAGAAGCTCTGACTGCCGCATCTGATAAAGAAATACAGAATGTAAGTGGCATAGCTGCCAATGCAACTGTGTTAACGGGTGGTGGACGTGAGCCTGGTGTAATCGGCAGTGTGTTTGCAATGTCTGACAATACCATGTCACCAGCTTTAGAAGGTACAACAGGTGCATACGTTGTATTTGTTAATTCAATTACTGAGCCAGCACCAAATACTTTAGATGACGCAACAGCTGCAACTATCAGAACTGAATTGGAACAACAAGTAAACCAGAAATACTTATCAGTTTGGTTGGATCAGCTGCGTGATGAAGCTGATATTATTGACAATAGAAGTCGATTACTTCGTTAAGCTTAAATGATGGAATTTTGAAAGGGTGAGAACGATGTTTTCGCCCTTTTTTGTTTTACCAAAATTGTTTGAATGCTACCTTAAGGCATGCTAAATCCACACCCTTTACATACCGATGAATTCTGGATGTTTGAAGCCATTGAGCTTGCCAGAAAAGCCGTTGGAATGGTTTCACCTAATCCAATGGTAGGTTGCATAATTGTAGATGAAAATGGAGCTAAAGTTGGTGAAGGCTATCATCAAAAAATTGGGGAAGCGCATGCAGAAGTAAATGCTGTGCAATCAGTGAGTAAAAAATCAGCACTGAGAAATGCCACAGTGTATGTAACATTGGAACCCTGTTCTCATTTCGGGAAAACACCACCATGTGCACCAATGCTAGCTGCACTGCCAATAAAGCGAGTAGTGATTGGACATCAAGATCCAAACATGAAAGTAAACGGGAATGGAATAAGTTTGCTGCGTGAAAAAGGCATTCTGGTTGATGTGGGTATCCTTAAAAAAGAATGCGAAAAACTAAATGAATATTTCATCCATCATCAGTTATTCGGAAGACCTTTTGTAACGCTGAAGATTGCGCAAACCGCAGATGGTTATTTAGCGGCTCCCGATGGAGATTCACAATGGATATCAGGTAAGAAATCAAGAGAGTTGGTTCACCGCTGGAGATCTGAAATGGACGCTGTGTTAGTTGGAAGAACAACAGCTATTACTGATGATCCAAGTTTAACAGTTCGTCATGTTAAAGGAAGACAGCCCAGACGAATTGTACTTGACGGTCCCTATGAATTACCGCGTGACTTAAAGTTATTTTCTGATAAGTACGAAGAAAAGACCATTATCGTAACCTGGAATAAAAAAGCATCTGCAACGGATGCAGATCCAATGCTCCGGGTTATGCAACACAATTATTTTAGAGGGGAAGTAATTCAGGTATCAAAAAAAGAGAATCATATCAATTTAAAGGAAGCGATTCAGAAAATTGGAAATCATGGAATCAATTCCATTTTAGTTGAGGGTGGCCAGCAACTATCAACTGCTTTATTGAAGGAAAATCTGGTTGATAAAATTGAACTATTTATAGCGCCAAAAATACTTGGCGGCGGGACACGATCCATCCTAAATCTTGGGATCAACAAAATGAGAGATATCATCGAATTCAAAGAACCTAGTTGGCAGAAAGTCGGAGATGATTTATTACTAACAGCCTATTTATAGAATTATGTTTACAGGAATTGTACAGGAAACCGGCACTATTAAATCAGCAAAAAGTTTAAATGGTGGAGGAATGGAATTCAAAATTGCCTCTTCATTTGCTGATAGCTGTCATATTGATGAAAGTATAGCCATAAACGGGGCATGCCACACAGTTACTGCATTTGATAGCGAAACATTTACTGTTCAAAGTGTGGAAGAAACCTTGAGAAAAACTACCATGGGCGATTTATCGGAAGGTACTCATGTAAATCTTGAGAGATCGATGACTTTACAACAAGGAATTGAAGGTCATTTAGTACAAGGCCACGTTGATACAACCGGTAAGCTAATTGCTATGGAAAAAGAGGAAACAGGTTGGCTTCTCACGGTTGAATATCCCGATGAGTTCAAAAATATGATTGTTGGTCGTGGTAGCATTACGGTTGAAGGAATCAGTCTAACAGTTGCGCGAGAAGAGGGAAATCAATTTACCATGGCGATTATCCCATATACATGGGATCACACAAATCTACAGCACAAGAAAGTGGGTGATGATGTGAATCTGGAATTCGATGTAATTGGCAAGTATGTCGTAAAATACCTTGCTTCAATTGGTAGAGATTCGATTTAATTTATCGATTAAAATTTCTTGGCGTACGGCCTGTATTCGACGATCCTCTCTCCAGATTTCTAAGAACCGGTAGTTTTTGGAATAAACTCTGAATTTGAGAACTATTTACACTCAGCCTGAAGAAGTAATATTGATTCTCACCAAACGGATTGATTTGAAAAGATAAATTCCAGCACTCAAGATTTCTTTCAAGATTAAATTGAGATGGAGTCAATTCTTTGTCGATAAAGTCATAACCAATACGAGTTCTGAATCTCCATTTTGGGGTAAGGTTGAAGGAGATACCTGTGGCATTTAATGTAGCGGCACGAGTTGGTGAATCATTAAACTGATACCTCCAGGTGTAACTAAAACTAAGACCAAAACTCCAAGGTGAATTTAAAGGTGCTACGGGTTCATAGCCGTACCCGGGATCAACAGCTCGAAAAATTCCCTGATTAAACGGATCATACACTCTCCTATAAATTGGGGTATAAGGCTCGATTCCATTTCTCCCTCCCCTGAATGAAGTACTTGCCGAAATAGTGAGATCTTGCATTTGAGCGAACTTACCATCACTTAAATACAGTTCATTTATTCGTTGACCGTTTTCTCCTCTTTTATAAAAATCAAAATTTGCATTAGCTCTCAGGTTAAGTCCTCTAAATGCAGATGATGAAATCTCAGTTCGCAAATTTGCCAGATTTAAACTATCTGCGGCAAAGTTGTAAGATGAGTTGAGTGACAAGCTCTCGATTAGTTTCAGTACGTTTTCATTTACTTCTCCTGTTGAATCGCGATCTACTACTTTAGTCTCAAAAACATTTCTAATGCTGAAAGTTAATGAGCGTGATTCTCCTCTTCCCGGACCACTGAAAATTTCATCTTCAAAAATGCTGTACGTTTGAGTATTGCCAAGTGTATCACTTTGTACTGTTTTATAGAATCCCCATTTCTCATCACTAAAATCAGGTCGATAACTCAATCCAATGCTTGGAGTAAATGTGTGGCGAAATCCTTCCAGCTTTCCAATTTTCCGATTTGAAATTCCATAGATCGTAGTAGAAAATGAGAAACTTGTGTTGAAGTCACGACCCGCTGCAAAACCGGATTGCTTATCAGTTTCAACGAGATTCTCTTCAGCATTAAAAGTCTTTCTAATAGAAGTTGGGAACCAGTATTCGTTAAAATTTATACTGGCCGAAGTATTAATAAATTGACTTGGAATTAATCCGCTTACATTAATTCCTGCAGTTTGTTGAAAGCCTGCTCTGATATAGTCGTCGTTACCAGTTGCCTCTTCATAGAGTGATCGACTAGTTAAGGCTTCGAGAAAAGTAACTTCAGCTGAATCTGCATCAATCGGTCGATAAGAGAAGTCTGTATTTAGTTTATTATTATATCGAATATTTAAACTTTCATACCATCTGGGTTGACCACTATTTGATTGATTCTGAAATGGCGACAAGTTTCTGAGCGTAAAAGTGGCACTTGGACCACGTAAAATGGTTGAATTCCGATTGAAATCCTGATTCAAGCTCGCATTAGTAGAGAAATTAAATAATCTCTCAGGATGACTATAAGTGTAAGACATCCTTGATTGGGATGTGACCTGAGCTCTTTCGTCAATATCAAATGAGTTTTCAGTGAAATAATCTGCTGTTCGAATATTAATATTCGCATTTAATTTCGCATTAGGTGAAATCGTTTGATTGTGTTGAATACCAAGAGACTTATTGATAGTTCTGCTGAAATTCGGATCAGATGATTCTAGTCCTTGAGTTCGGGAATAACCTAGATTAATGGAACCACTATAAAGGTGACTATTTCTGTACTGTGTAGTGTTATTAACAAGAAAAGTACCCGAAGTGTATATATCGCCACGAACTGATGTAGTGATATAGTCATTGATGTATTGGAACCAACCAACATTGTTTAGTCCAATTCCTCGCGTTGAAGTCGCATCAAAAACATAAGTAGGTGTAAGTAAACCGGATTGTTTTTGTTCGATCCCGGATGGAACATAACCGAATGGAAAGACCAACGGATATGGGATATCCAGAATATAGAGTCGGGCATTAGTGAAGAAGATCTCATCCTGATCAACCACCTTCATTCGCTCAGCTTTTAAGTAGTAATACAAGTATTCAGGCGGGCAAGTAGAATAAATTCCATCCTCAATGAATACTTCATTCTGGGTTACATTTTTAACCTTCGACCCAATTAATTGACCTTCCCCGGCACTTATGCGTGCTTCCTCAAATTTCCCTTTTTGGGTTTGATAATTGAAGAGGATTCGTCGACTTCGTATCTCATCTGTAGCCCGGGTTAACACCGGCATGGAAAGTGTATCTTGTTCGCTTTCAGCGGTAGCTTCAACAGTATTCGTTTCTAAGTCCATAGCAATTGTACCGGAAGTGAGTGTACCCGCGGTATGACTCACTTTTGCCGAACCATACAAAGTTGCTCTTCTGCCATTTCGAAAATCAACAATCAGTGAATCTGTAGATTGGAATTCCACAGCATCCTGAATGCGACTGCTTCTATCACCACTTCCATCAGGTTGAGAACTTGGAGATTGGTTAACCTGATTCTGAGGAATCTGGCTTTGATTGATAATGGCAGTATCAGAAGGATTCGAAATTAATGTTGGCCGTGCTAAGGAATCCGGGAAAGTTTGAGCTAAAGCAACTTCATTTGAAATCAATAACATCAGGCAAATAGCCAGAATCCATCTGCCAATATGTGTACAGTCTGAAATCAGAGTGAGTGCATTTTTTTAGCCAAATGAATCGAAGGCAAGACCGGCAGCACCTAATAAAGCACTGTCATTTCCTAAATCTTCTACCATCAATTCAAAACCTTCCTGGAAAGGAGCCATCATGTGTTTTTTAACAATTTCTCGGGCAGGATCCGTAATCCATGAACCTGCTTTAGAAACTCCTCCACTTAAAACATATTTTCTGATATCTAAAATATGTGTGTAATTAATTATAGCATAGCCCAGTCGTTGACCGGTTTTCATCAGAATTTCAATCGCTAACTCATTTCCATTTTCTGCCTCTCGGGTAAGATCCACGGGCTCGAGCTTATCAAAATTCCCCTGAAAACGTTTAAACAAAATATTTTCAGGATTTTGGCTGATCATATCAGTTGCAAATCGGCTCATGAATCTTTGACCCACATAAGCTTCGATAGTTCCACGAGTTACACTATTCGATAATGGCCCATGATAATCAATAATAACATGACCAAGTTCTCCGGCCATGCCTCTGGTACCTTTAAACAATTTATTATTGTGGATGATAGCGCCACCAACACCTGTACCAAGAGTGAGCATTACAAAGCTGCCTAGCTTCTTACCCTTTCCAAAATGTAGACAACCAAGCGCAGAAACGTTTGCATCGTTCTCAATTCTACAGGGGAGTTTAGTTCTTTTGGTGATTTCTGTAGCGGCGTCAACTTGTTCCCAGCCCGGTAAATTCGGTGGGTGATACACCGTAGTTTGTTCAAGGTTCACCATTCCGGGTAAACCGAAACCAATTCCTATAACGCCATCTTTATGAGTTAAAGAATCAACAGTTGCTGCAATGCGATCGAGTAAATGCTCTCTTCCAAGCTCGGCATGAGTGGGAACACTGGTTTGTTCAAGAATTCCCTTCTTCTTATGAACTACGGCTACTTTTATATTTGTACCGCCTAAATCAATTCCGATGGCTTTCATGGGTTTCAGCTAGTTAGAATAATTGAAAAGTAAGTGAATAAGTTAGTCTGTTGTATCACTTTTGTTGCTTGATTTTGTACACCGTTTCTCCGGGTTTTCTCATACCATATTGCTCTCTGGCAATTTTCTCGAGTAAAGCCTGATTATTTTCAAGCGATGCAAGTTTTACTTTAAGATCCGCCGATTTCGTGTTCAGTTCTTCTGTTCGTTCAATCAGGTCACTTTTTCGTTGACTTAATTCCCAGCGAGTTTTCAGACTATAAACATCAATAAATGAAAACCATACAACCAAGAATGCAACAAGTAAAGACACTAAAAAAGATTTATTCCAACGTAATGGATTTAGCGCGTCAAGCTTCATAGATGATTGGTAGTTTTAACTTTGCAATACCCGAAAATACAGTAATTTGGCATTTATTGACAATCAAAGGTTTTAGGGTTGTGGTATTCTTTTGATACACTAAAAACTTCTTCTCAGATCGCATATTCTAACACTAATTCGTTTAAGGAAAATTAGGAACTTGCCGAGAACACGATAGTAGGAACTAAATGTCTTTTCTCGAATAAAATCGAGTACAGAAAGTCAGGGTTCACAATTGATTTTTTACCGGTGGCATTTGATCTAAGCTTGATGGGCAAGAAAAAACCCCATCCGAGATCAATCGAACGGGGCTGGTCAAGAGAGAGTCAATATGAACTCTTTAGGGGATATAATACGTGAACCGGGTGGGACTCGAACCCACGACCCACGGCTTAAAAGGCAGTTGCTCTACCAACTGAGCTACCGGTTCGGTCAAAGACAACAAAGATAAGGTTTTTACCTTCTTCTTTTCAACGCCAACCACAAAAAAGTGGTTAAAAGTTTCAATTATCTTTGAAATTTCCGGATTTCAATATCTGAACAAGGTCTTGTTCAATACTTTCAGTCGACTCCTCAACTATCCTTCCAATTTCATTTTCAGCTCTAAAAATGATAAAAGTTGGCGTATACTGCAAATTGTATGCTTCAGCTCTTCCTTCAGGGTCTGTTTTCTCTCGGTTTACGCCAATGTATTCGATATCAATTTTTGGGTTTTCAGCCATTTCCATGGTTTTGATAAAAGCGGGAATTTCCCTTTTACTATCATGGCACCAGGTTCCGAAGATTACTTTTATCGAAATGGAATCTTCAACACTAGTCAGAAACTCTAGTGCAGCTTCATTGGGTTCGTAGCGGTCTGTGTAAATATCAAAAATGCGATTCGCCTCCTTTATTTCGGTCGCACTGGTTACACCCAGAATTTCTGTCATTTGTGATTTTGCTTCAAAACTGAGAACAGCGACTATTAATAAACAGAAAGAAATAAATCGAATCATAACTAGAACAAGATATTGAGTTATGCAGGTGGTATCTTCGCCAAGATAGGATTAAAGAACGAACTTCTATGGCATCAATTTTCACAAAAATTATTCACGATGAAATACCTTGCTACAAAATAGCTGAGGATGAAAATTACTTTTCTTTTTTAGATATCAATCCGGTCTCAGAAGGACATACTCTGGTAGTTCCAAAAAAAGAAGTGGACTATATTTTTGATTTAGATGAAGAAACATTGAGTGGGTTGATGCAATTTTCAAAAAAAGTTGCTCTGGGAATTGATAAGGCTCTGGGTTCAATTAGAACAGGAGTTATTGTTGAAGGCATGGAAGTTCCACATGCTCACGTTCATTTAGTACCGATTTATTATGATGGTCAACCAATGAGCTTAGCTCGAAAAACCGATATCAGCAAAGAACGCATGCAGGAAGTAGCTGAATTAATCAGTAAAACCGTTGAGCTATGAAAATTTTAGTTCTTAACGGACCGAATCTAAATCTCCTGGGAACTCGTGATCCTGAAGTTTATGGCTCAACGACATTGGGTGATGTAAACAACATGCTTCAAAATGAATTTCCGGATCACGAATTCGACTTTTTTCAAAGTAATGTGGAAGGAGAGCTCATTGACAGAATTCAGGCTTCAATGAAAGACGGAACTGAAGCAATTATGGCAAATTTCGGTGGATACACACATACTTCCGTTGCACTTCGTGATGCTTTGGAACCTATCACATTCCCAAAAGTTGAAGTACATATCTCCAATATCCATGCGCGTGAAGAATTCCGCGAAAAGTCCATTACTGGAAAAGTAATGAATGGCATTATCACCGGATTTGGAGTGAACAGTTATGTGCTTGGTGTGCAAGCCATCGAACAATTAGTCTAACCCATTGAGCAAGTTACGCGAGTTATTTTCCGATACACTGATTTATGGTATCAGCAGTGTATTTGCGCGATTTATTAATTATTTGCTGGTTCCTTTATACACCGGAGTATTTGATCCGGATGAATATGGAATAGTCGGACTTGTTTATGCAGCCATTGCATTGTTGAATGTGGTATTCACCATGGGGATGGAATCGGCGTATTTACGATATGCGAAGGATCGCGATAATTCAGCGAGTCTATTTAAAACGCTACAGATATTTCTCCTTGGCTCGTCCATAATATTTGTTGGATTGCTGTGGTTGTTAGAACCTTCCATCACGCCACTTATTGGAACAGAGTCGAGCCAGGATATTTACTTATTGATGCTCGGGATTCTTTTCTTTGATACCCTAGCCATTGTTCCATTTGCCGAACTTCGCTTTGTTCGAAAAGCCATCACTTTTGCTGTTTTAAAAACCGGGAATGTATTCGTTAATCTGGGACTGAATTTTTATCTGATATTGGGACTGGATTACGGAATTGAAGCCGTTTTCATTTCAAACTTTGTGGCCTCATTATTGACAGCCATTTGTATCTGGGTGGTAACTTTCAAGCAATTGAAAGGGGCATGGAATTTTGATTTTCTTGGAATGTCCCTTCAATTTGGATTGCCATTTATCCCGGCAGGAATTGGTCATGTGATCAATGAGATGTTGGATCGATTTTTCATCATGGGAATGTCTCCATCCGCGATAAATAATGTATATGGAGCGGGTGTAAGTGCAGAGTATTTGGTAGGGATTTATAATGCCTGTTATAAACTGGCAGTGTTTATGTTATTGCTCGTTCAGATGTTTAGAATGGCATGGCAACCTTATTTCATGCGAAAGTCTGATGACGAAGAAGCACCGGAATTATTTGCCCGAACATTCTCTCTATTCAATATTGCAGCAGCAGGAATACTTCTTTTTGTGGCACTCTTTGTAGAGCAAATTGTAGCAATCAGAATTCCAATTTTAGATGCCTACTTAATTGGAGAAGAATATTGGGCGGGATTATCAGTTGTTCCTATTTTGCTATTCGCCTATTGGTTCCAGGGCTGGTATGTGAATTTCTCGGCCGGGATTTTTATCAAAAATAGAACAAAACGTCTGGCTCAGATCACTTTGATTGGCGCCGCAATTACCGTTGTTGCTAATTTATCGCTGATTCCTTTCTATGGAATTATGGGCTCTGCCATCGCCACTGCAATCAGTTATTTTGCAATGGCCATTCTCATATATCGCTACTCCACAAGAGCATTTCCCGTACCATACAAAATGCTTCAAGCGTTTGGTGTGCTGTTAATTACGGGTTTAGCAGTTTATCTGAAACCCATTTTATCTGATCAGATTTTTTCAGACCTTATCGCTTCGATACTATTATTAATTGTGTCTCTATTATTGATCAGCGCATTAAGCTATAAAGATGTAGTCAGTAAGGCTTAATGCACCCTAAGCATTAAAAAATTATTAGGTTATTATTATGGGCAGAATCGGGATTTACGTAGATGCGGTAAACGTAACTATGAATGGCGGCTATGGGCTACGGTACGATGTTTTAAGAAAATTTGCTACTCGCTGTGGTGGCTCGGCATCCAGACTGAATGTGTACTTATCCTATGATGAAGATCGTCTCCAAAACGATCATGATTACCGAAAAAAGACGCAGCGTTTTTGTGATATGCTTCGAGACTTCGAATACAAAGTGACTGAAAAACCACTGATCACTTACAACAATCATGAAACGGGTGAGAAGATCACGAAATCAACCATTGATATGGATATGGCAGTGGACATGATGGTTCACTCGGATTATCTCGATAAGATCATGCTGTTAACCAGTAACGGAAGTTATGTAAGCGTGGTTAATGCATTACAAAACAAAGGCTGTAAAGTGGAAGTAGTTGGATTTGAACATGTTTCCATCGCACTTAAAAAAGCAGCTGATTCTTATGTTTCAGGATATTTAATTCCGGGAATGCTTCCTGTTGAATCTCCTTACCCTTGGGGACAAGCGGGTTCTCGAGTTCGTGGAATTTGTTATGATTTTTCCACGCATGATGGTTATGGATTCATGCGCTTCTTAACTGATTTCAGTGATCACTTATGGATTACCGATTCTCGTGATGAAGACTCACCATTCAAAACGGTTTTTGCACACATTTCTCAGTTTGAAGAAGGCTTGGAAATGAATCACTTACCAAATCGCGATATGGTATTTGAATTTGATGTAGTCAAAAACGAAAAAGGGTACGTGGCCGAAAATATTGTGCTAGTGAATGGGCATTGAAAAGTCCCCTCTTGAGAGGGGATTTAGGGATGTGTTTAACTTTTCATTGTCATTCTGATCCCGACAGCTGTCGGGACGAAGGATCTTATCGAAATAACGACCCAACATAAAACGCTTATCAGGTCAATTTTTCACCTTTTCTTTAGGATATCTATGTGTAATAGTTGCTCCTCCCGTATTACATGAATGATATATACAAACTCATTATCTATTCTGTAGAATATCCGGCAAGGTTGTAATACCACTTCTCTATACACTGAGTTTTGAAACTCATCAACTGCTTTGCCACTTTTGGGATGAGATGCTAAATGTTCAATTCTTTCAAAAGCAGATCGAACTAAATTTTTAGCAGCGATTGGACTATCCAAAGAAATATAATCTGCTATTTCGTCTAATTCATTAAGGGCTGATTCAGACCAGATTATTCGAGCCATCTTGCCATGCGTTTTTTTGCTTCGGCATGGGGTACAATTCGCCCTTCAAGAATAGCCTTTTCGCCACGAGCTAACCCCTGAAGGAGTGATAGTTTCTTTTGAATCTGTTCAAAGTGTTCTACATCAACAAGATAAGCAGAAGGGCGTCCGTGTTCGGTAATTAGAACAGGCTCTTTTTCCTCACGTAATTCTTTGAGAATTTGTGTAGCCTGGCGCTTAAGTGTAGTAACCAATTCTGTTTTCATAGTGCTACTAAAGTATCACTTTGAATAAGCATTGGCAAGAACGCTTAAATTGGTATAACGACCAGGCGTTTAATCCCGACAGCTGTCGGGAAGGTCATCTTTTTTAGTTGAAGTAACTGAATAATTTCTTTGCCCACAAGCTTAAGTGCGGACCCTACCGGAGCCTGTGCTGTACTGTGGATCAGTATTCGACTTGAAACGCTTGTTTGGCATATCTTCGTTGCTATTCATTAAATCAATTTCTGACCCACTTGGCTTAGTTTTACTTCCAAAAATTGAACCTAAAGTTGTTCCAATGATCAATCCTGAGGCTGTTCCAAACAAGAGTGATAATCCCATTTCAAACCAAAATATTCCTGCAAACAAACCCGCTAGAGATCCAACAATTATTCCCCAAGTTACAAATATACTTTGGGTAGCTTTTTTTTGACTCATATTATTATCTGACTTAGGTATATATTATATACAGAATTAAGAAAAGAGAAAGTAACGCATAGACAGCAGTAGAAACCCAATACTTCAATGGATTTTTTGACTTAGGTACCCAACCATTTATTGTGAATCTTTTTTGATTAGTTAATTGTGTATAAACAAGAAAGATGAATCCACCCGCCAGTAAACCAGTAAGAAACCCAGTTAAAAAGCCACCCATTTTATCTTCCCTTATAGTGAATGTTTATATGTATAACTACCCTGCGTCTAATCCCGACAGCTGTCGGGAAGGTCTTCGTTGTTAGTTGAAGTAACTGAATATTTTTATTGCCCACAAGCCTAAGTTCGAGCCCTACCGGAGCCTGTGCTGATGTAGATCAGTATCCGACTTGAAACGCTTGTTATAGGGCGAGAACAACTGACAAATTATAAACCACTAAAGGTGGTAACAAAACGGTTAATAAAGTAAAAATTACATCAGGTAGATTATGTTTTCGATGCTCACCGGATTCCCAACTAAACATATATGGAGCTGTCATTAATGGTTCATCAGCAAATAGAACTAAATAAACTTTTCGAAGAATTAAATAAAAGACAAGATAAACTATTGGTAAGAAAAGGAATGCTGCTGCAGAACCATATTTAACTTGAATTGAAGGTTCGTTAAAGTTGAGTAAGCCATAAACTGCCAGAAGCAATGATAAAAAAAGGAGTGCTACTAAAAAGCGTAGTTTGTTTAAGTATTTAGCAAAGGCAAATAAAACTAGAATTAGCCAAAAAATACCTCCAATGTAAAAGTACCAATCAGGGTTGCTCATTAAATTAAGCCCTATAACGACCCGGCGTTTAAGCGGCACGTTACAATTTAGGATTAAAATTAAAAGCTAGAAACGAGCTTGCACTGAACTTGATTCAGTGTCCGCTTGAAACGCTTGTTATGAGTGAGCTGACCCATTTCCAAGCTACCGCTAAATGTGGAAAAAGCAATACACTAAAGCAAACCCGAATAGGAGAAATGCTCGGGCAGGCGCTACCGGAAATGCGGAGTTGGAGCCAGGCAACAACGCCCCAAGCGCAGCATGTTTTTTGAAAGTTCAACAATACATCTGCCAACTTAAATGCTATAAAAACCACAAGCGCGAATTCCCGGCGAAAAAGAGGCACCCCAAAAACAACGCCGATTACCTTCTTAGCAGAAATTGAGAAACTGCTTACCTGAAAGTGCAACACCCAAAAAGGAAAGCCTGCCCGGACTTATAACGACCCCGCGTTTAAGCGGCGAGTCTGGATTTATAAATTAAAGTTCGAAACTCCGTCGAAGTCCGCTTGAAACGCTTGTTATGTGTTTACTTATTGAGTATAAGGTAACTAAAGAAAAAAGCTAAGATAATTATTAAAGAGAATCTGATTATGTAATTTCGTTTCTCTGATTTCGTGTACTTCTTAAAGTTTTTGATTCGATATAAATACAATGCGACCAAAAAGAATATTAGAAATAGGAAACCATAGTCAGGATTAATTCCCATTTTTATAAATAAATCATTAAGCCATTCTTTTAATGCTTCCTTTTTAGTTTGCCACATTCGAATGTTTTAAAACACATAACGACCTGGCGTTTAAGCGGCGCAGGTCTTCGTTTTTAGTAGAAGTAACTGAATTAATTTCATGCCCGCAAGCCTAAGTTCGAGCCCTACCGGAGCCTGTGCTGATGTAGATCAGTATCCGCCTTGAAACGCTTGTTATGTGTAGTTTACTCTTGGTTAAGATTTATCAAAAATTTATTGCTGGAGGAAAAGTCAGAATCTAATTCTTCTTGCGTTTTACACTCATATGAAAACACATACAAACCATCTTTATCAAATGAACTCGAGTGATTACAAAAAGCCAAAAAACTAATTGGCTCAAGCCCAGGTATTTCTAGATTGGTAATTAAACTATCACCAAATGCTTTATAGAAGTTGATTTTGTCGAAGTCTAAAATAGCAACAAGAGTACTTTCCGTATCAAAATTTATAGCTAATGGAAAATCATCAGAGACTTGATTTAATTTTTTGCTGTAAAAAACTTTTGTGTAATTAGGAGAGCCAGTTGGAAGAAAGAATTCTACATAATTACTATCAATCCAACTAACCATAGGCTCATATCGAAGATTTCTCTCAAAGAGTTTCTTTTCTCCATTTTCATCTCTGATATAGAACTCTGCAAAATTTGATGAATCAACTCGAACAAATATGGTTGTAGAACTATCAGGAGAGATAAATGAGTAATTTTCTTGAGCCCAAGCAAGAGATACGTAGTGGGCTATAAAAATTAACGCAAGAAGGAAAACAGTTCTCAAGATGGTTTGGATTTAGAACTACACATAACGACCCGGCGTTTAAGCGGTGAGTCGAGTTATTAAAATTAAAGATCCGAACCACGTTCGAATCCGCTTGTAACGCTTGTTAGTACGCGCTCTTTGATTTAAAATCTATTTCTATCCAATGGCTTGAATTGACAGGAATTCCTTTAATTTTTGCAGGAACCCAATCTGGCATTAATTTAGCAACCCTTAATGCTTCTTCATTGCATACTTTATTTAGACTGAAATCTTTATTAACGCGAAAATTATTGAGCTCACCAGTTTTAGAAACATCAAAATGAACCCAAACAAAAGTTGGCGTTCTTGGCTTAAAATCCATATTCAATGCTTGATAAAGACTATCATCTTTAACTTCATTATCCCAAGAAGAATTAGGCCATTCATCGGGTAATGAACATGATCGTAAAATGGTATGGATGAAAGATGATAAACTATCGGAGCCTTCAGGAAATGTAGGAGTTTCATCAGTACTGATGAAAGACTCTTCTTTCCATATTTCATTATAAAGTTGATCTGGGGAGATATTTTTAATGGGTAAATCTGCAGAAAAAAGTTTTTCTAATTTCCTGATTTTTTCATGAAAATTTTGGCTTCCGGCTTCACTATTTCCTGAACATTGACTTGTAACAATCTTATCGTTAAAGTCGATGAAAGCTTGATTTATATTAGTTTCCTTTTCAATAAGATGATCTGCAAAAATGAGATAGCTTTTATTCTCCTCAAAAAGAAAGCTACATGAGCTGAACCCACTGTTTACGATTAAAGTATCATTTTGATTACCCTTAAAACGTTTTTCTACTTTAATCCTAATATTTTGCTCAACCGGCCAATCGTTTTCATAAATATTTTCTACTGACAATACTTTGCCTATAAAAATAAAGTGTGATTTCTCTATTCTAGTTTCGAACAGTTCAAAATTACAGATACAAGCATGAGAAATTTTAAATCCCAAAAAAGTAAAGAAGAGAAGTATGAGGAGTTTCTTCATGTTATTTGAGTAAGCGTACTAACGACCCCGCGTTTAAGCGGCGAGCCTGGATTTATAAATTAAAGTTCCGAACTCCGTCGAAGTCCGCTTGAAACGCTTGTTATGTTTCTAAAAAACTATTTCGCTCCAATTCTTTTCAAGTACTTTCGGAATACAAAATTCCTTTGGGCCAAATGCTATACCCATAGGAATTGAAATTTCTTTAACAATACCATCAGCTTCGGCGCAATTTTCGACATCAACAGCGTAGTGTATGATTCTCTTTGTGTATTCTGGACATAGGTCGGAGCAGGGATATTCAACTATAACTTTAGTTCCATTTTGGTAACCTAAAATTTCTTGGGTATGCATTTTTTTACTTTGCTCATAAGAGCTTTTTGCAAATGAAAGAATTTCACGATCATTTAATTTATTACTCTTTGAGCAAAAGCTTGTCGCAAACATTAGTAAAAGAAATAAGCCTACAAATTTGCTCATAGCACCTAGAAACATAACGACCCGGCGTTTAAGCGGCGAGTCTAGATTTATAAATTAAAGTTCGGGACTCCGTCGAAGTCCGCTTGAAACGCTTGTTATGTAACCACTTTCTGCTTAAAGAACAACCCACCTAATTATAAAAGCTCCCATTAGGTTTAACATTACAGCTAAAAATGTAGCTACTTTTGTTTTGTGGGATTTAACAAATATGAAAAAGCTTGTCAGTGCAGCTAAAAACTGAATCCCATATACTGCAATTAAGCCAGTTCCAACAATTCCAAAAACAGGAATTTGATTTGCTTTAGTAGACCAAATAAAAAATGATAGAACAATTGATATGACTATTACCAAAACTTGAAAAATAGTAACCCGTTTGCTTTGAAAATTCTGCTGAGCCAAGCTTTCCTGATTCATATCAAAAGTAGCAGTGATTTGGAGGGTTACATAACGACCCGGCGTTTAAGCGGCGCAGGTTCTCGTTTTTGATTGAAGTAACTGAATATTTTTATTGCCCACAAGCTTAAGTGCGAACCCTACCTGCGTCCGACTTGAAACGCTTGTTAGGCGTATTCACCGAGTTGATTTAAGGGGTAGCCCAAATTTTACTGAAACTGCTTTTCCCTGTTGGGTTCCTGGTTTAAACTTGGCTGTTTGAACAATTTCTTCTGCGATTTTATTGATTTGCTCATTTCCCCCTCTGATAACTTCAGGTTCGATCACTTCTCCATTTTCGTTAACCGTGAAAGTGATATAAAGTGACCCAACAAATTCAAAAGTTTTGGCTTTATCTGAAAAACGAGATGTCAATGAGTCTAGTGGAGTAAGTAATTCAGGGTGTTCTATTAATTTTGCGTCTGTAATAACTGAAACATCGTTACCGTCGACCTCAAGAATTTCAGGTTCAACAGCATTTTCACATGAAATCGCAGAAATTGTAAAAACAACTATATAGAAAATTTGACGAATCATTTAATACGCCTAACGACCCGGCGTTTAAGCGGCGAGTCTGGATTTATAAATTAAAGTTCGGGACTTCGTCGAAGTCCGCTTGAAACGCTTGTTAGGCGTGCAATTAGTTTTCGATTTCAGTTCCCCAACCGTCATATTCTCCTCCCAAAGATGCTGTAATCTTGTCGAAGTAGATTCTAGTTTCTTGAAGGTTTTCTAAACTCGGAATCATTTTTTTGTTAGCAAAACAAAGCCATTCACTTCCAGTTGCAGCATTCTTAACCTCTACTTTAAACCCTTTTGGTTCAATTTCGCTAGCTGACTCATTTGCAGCTTCTTCAGAAGGGAAGTAAAGGAAAAATTCAATATTGTGAGGTAGGGATAAGTTAGAACCTGCTTTTTCTAATTGAACTATGACTTGTTCATCAGGGTCTTGCTTTTTTGCTTTTCCAAAAAGATTAAATATTCCCATTCTTCATTGATTGGTTTTTATGATGTACGCCTAACGACCCGGCGTTTAAGCGGCGAGTCTGGATTTATAAATTAAGGTTTCGGACTCCGTCGAAGTCCGCTTGAAACGCTTGTTATGCTTAACTTTACTTAGTTTCATACCAATGTTTCCTTTTCTCATACTCTTCAAATTCTTTGTCATCCATCTGTAGTAAAACCTTAGAATAATCACGATAACTATTTGGATGAACTTTTTTGATAAAGTCAGTTATTAAATAATGCACAAAAGTGTGATCAACATCTTCAGTTTTTAAAGTAGAATACCTTTTTCGTGATTTGGGATATTGATTCCAAAATCGAACATAATCATCGAATAGCTTTTCAGTAACTTTTGAAATTATTTCTACTAACAATTCCTCAGGAATTTGATTTTCAGCTCTACCTAAATAAATATCTCTGACTTTACTAAAGAAGTCTCTTTCTTGAGGAAACATTGATGTGATTTTCAAGTCAGACATTTGTTGTTGAGCATAACGACCTGGCGTTTAAGCGGCGAGTCGAGATTTTAAAATTAAAATTCGGGACTCCGTCGAAGTCCGCTTGAAACGCTTGTTATATGGCTGTTTATTTACCATGCTAGAAGTGAAATAAATAGAAATAATGAAACAACTAAATATGAAATAATTATAGCATGACTAATAATTCTAGATTTTTTGGTCTGGAATTTTTCCTTTTCAGTTAATGGATTCTTTTTGGCTTTGAAATAAATAAATGAGCCAATGAATAGTACCAAAAAGAGTGGGATCGCATAGTTGTCAAATAGATCTGAATTACTCTTTTTGAAAGCTACAGTTATAATCAAGGTGATTGGCGTAGCAATAAGAAAGCTTGTGAAACTTTCAGGATAAATATTGAGACTAAGCAGCTTTCCAGTTGACAAAAATCTAGAGGCAATATTTTCAATAATATCCATTGCTATAAAGCCATATAACGACCCCGCGTTTAAGCGGCGAGTCTAAATTTATAAATTAAAGTTCGGGACTCCGTCGAAGTCCGCTTGAAACGCTTGTTAGTTTGCATAAAGCTTGGGAATAAACCAAGTGAATTCATTTGTAGCTTCTTTCTCCCAAGGCCAAATTCCAGATGTGTTTGGATAAACAAGTTGAAATACTTTAAAAGCTTTTCCACTATAGAACCATTTTCCCCAACCGAAATATTCATCATAGTACTTAACTTCAACTTCCTTAAAAAGCACCTCAAAATTCTCTAGGAAATCCTTATAGAATACATTGGTTTGAAAGCTTTCGCCTCTTTTTATCCGTTCATTGTATTCATTAATGATCCATTGAGATAGCTCGGGTTTCAATCCTGTTATTAAAAGCTCAGGATGGTTTGATGTTTTTTGAATTCCAATTGAATATGAAAATTGAGGTCCATCATCATCGCCCATTACATGAAGAATGTGGCAACCAAACTGTTCAATATCTTTTAAAGCTTTCTCTTCTCTGTCATTCATGAATTGAATGTTGCAAACTAACGACCCGGCGTTTAAGCGGCGAGTCGAGATTTATAAATTAATGTTCCGAACTCCTTCGAAGTCCGCTTGAAACGCTTGTTAGTAGGCGTATTTTTATATTTTAGTTTTAATGTTTTCAAGTATTTGTTGTATTTCAGATTCTTGAACACCTGAACCATGAGGAAAATATATAAACAAACTATACTTCATTGAATCGACTTCAATTGTTCTTCCTACACCTCGGTATCCTCCCCACCATTCGGCTCCTTTGATATCTATACTGTTAAAGGGCTGAAGCTCTTCTGGATTTACGGAAAGGATATTATTGGAAGGAATTTTAAATCGTTTGTTAAATGGGAACGAATAGCTACCACTGCTTTTTGAAATTGCAGGGTTTTCAAGAACAATAAAATATTCTACACTCTCATCAATTTGATAAACTATTTGTCGATCATTAAACAAGAAAATGCTTAGCAAAAGTAGGAGTATAAGTGACTCTGTGATCCAAATTGATTTCTTTCTGAAGTTTGAAAATTTGAGGAGTAGTTGTTCAAAAAATAGAATTATCGCTGTAACAAATAGTGAGATCAAAAATAAAACTCCTGCAAGTGCCATTCCTCCACCTGGTTCAATAACCAAATATTGAATAGAGCCAATCACCGAGATAATCAGCACAATTGAACCCACAAAGAAAAAAGGTGATTTAACTGGCTTCATTGGTTAAGCCTACTAACGACCCGGCGTTTAAGCGGCGAGTCTGGGGATTAAAATTAACGACCTGAACCGCGTCCGAGTCCGCTTAAAACGCTTGTTAGGTAAATAATAAGTATTAACTATGCCCATATATTTTTTTCTTTTTATCAATTTGAACTGCAAAGAGAGCGATGGCAAAAAAGAACCCATATACAATTGAAATTGTCCAGTCTCGAATTAATAAGCTTATAAATAAGATCATTATTTGCGTGATTATAAAACCCCAGAATCCAAATTTTTTGAAATTCAATATTGCAAATAAAAAATAGATACTTAGTAGTGATAAAGCGCTGAGTAATGGAAAATAGATAAAAGATGGGTAGTTAGAATCTAAGGTTAGTGCTAACCCTGAGAACACAAACCCAAAAACAAATTGATAGATAAATCCTAGAAAATGAACTGGAATTAAACAGATCAAAAGTACTCTTACCCATTTATTGAATTGATTATTCATTTAAGGTCATTTACCTAACGACCCGGCGTTTAAGCGGCGAGTCTGGATTTATAAGTTAAAGTTCGGAACTCCGTCGAAGTCCGCTTGAAACGCTTGTTATGAGTGAGCTGACCCATTTCCAAGCTACCGCTAAATGTGGAAAAAGCAATAAACTAAAGCAAACTCGAATATGTAAATGCCCGGGCAGGCGCTACCAGAAATTTCGTGAGGGTTTGCCCAACAACGCCCCCAGCGCAGCAGGAATTGGCAGGAGATTTGGGAAACCAAATGACCTAAAAGCCATTAAAAAAAACGAGTGCAAATTACTGGCGAAAAAGAGGCACACCAGAAACAACGCCGATTACCTATTTAGCAGAAATTGAAAAGCTATGTACCCAAAAGCGCAAGACCCAAAAAGATAAGCCTGCCCGGACTTATAACGACCCGGCGTTTAAGCGGCGAGCCTGGATTTATAAATTATAGTTCGGAACTCCGTCGAAGTCCGCTTGAAACGCTTGTTATACAAACTTTTCGAGTGCTGATTCATATTCTTCTTTTGAAAATATAAAAGGACCAACGTCATTGTATTCGGCTAACAACTTTTTATCATAGTTATTTTCGAAGCCAAAATCTTTCCATGTATAAGTTTCGGCATTTTCTTCAATAGAGATGGTTATTGCTCCACATCCTAAATCACCGCATTCAGAGCATATGTAAATTGGTATTCTTCCGGAATTAAGTTCAGATTTTTCTTTTAGTAAAAGCTGGTTCACAGCCTCTTTATCAAATTCGGGTTTAAAACTTCCAATAACTCCAACTACATCCTTATTTGGAAGTTCTTCGAGTAAGCTTTTTTCATTGATACAAAAATCCTGGAAGTCGACGGAAGTTTTATCGTGACTTCCTTTGCAGTGTTTTACTTGAAAGGTTAGCCGATCCATGTTCGAAGTTTGTATAACGACCTGGCGTTTAAGCGGCGCAGGTTTTCGTTTTTAGTTGAAGTAACTGAATATTTTTATTGCCCACAAACTTTCCAGCGAACCCTACCTGCGTCCGACTTGAAACGCTTGTTATGTAGCGAAAGATGTATTTTACGATTTCTCAACTTGTATTTCAGATTTATGATCTCGAAGAATTCTTAATAATATATGTCGAGCAAGTTCATTTGGGGAATCAATCATTTTGTATGGAAAATCTGACCAGATTTTATTTCTTAGCCAAGAAGGAAACTGTTTAGTTTCACCATCCCATTCTTCTGTAAGCCAACGAGCAGCTAGTTTTTCACTTGGCTTCATAAGATGCTGATATTTTGAAAGAATATACTTTGTCTCTGGCTTCATTTATATAAAGCTACATAACGACCCCGCGTTTAAGCGGCGCAGGTTTTCGTTTTTTATAGAAGTAACGGATTAATTTTATTGCTCACAAGCTTACTTTCGAACCCTACCTGCGTCCGACTTGAAACGCTTGTTAGGTGCCATATTGAATCTTTGCTCTTGCACTTCTAATGTCGTTAAGAGTACGTTTAGTTTTCAGAAGCTTATCCGGTGAGAATATTGATTTTAGAACACTGTAGTTAGAAATTAAAAAATCGTGATTTTCATCCCATGAGAATAGAACACTTTTCTTTAAATGATTTTCAATTGGTTGATTTTTCAACTTCACAAATAAAATTCGAATAGTGTCCAGTTGATAAAATTCCAGATTTGCTCGATTCATTTGCTGTCCAATTAAAACTTCACAAATGCCACGATCATTTATAAAGCGAAGACAAAGAAAATCATTTGAATAATCAACAAAACACCCCATTCCAGACTTCATTTCATTAATAATTTGAAAGTCATTTTCGTTAAGAAAACTACTATGTAGTAAAATTAGTTTTTCTAGTTTCTTAACTAATGTCATTGAATTGGGCACCTAACGACCCGGCGTTTAAGCGGCGAGTCTTGCGTTAATGTTAATTAAGCTTCGGTATTTATTCACTTCGCCTGCACTCCGAAGCTTTAGCGCAGGGGTGAGTCCGCTTGAAACGCTTGTTAGGCAACCGAAGCATTATGAAACACCGCCTCCAAGATCTTTAACACAGAACCATTTAAAAAACCAGATGTAAAGATGCTCTCTATCAGTTCCGAAGCCCGGTACCCAAATTAATTTATAAACTCTAGAAACCATGGGAAAAGGGTTTACTACTTGGACTGTATAGGAAAATGCATCTGAACCATTGGAATCAAGTAATTCCCGACCTTCAGCACTTTCTACAAATAATGGCAATGGTCTTTCATCAATAATTGCTGTGCGACCTGTTCTGTTTATTTTAATAACTAGTTCTTCGATTGTAGATTTATCAAAGTCTGATAATTGTACATAATTATCATGATCAACTTCACCAATAAATAGATAAAGGGTGTCAGTTTTGCCAATCCAACTTTCGACCTCCTCAACATTAGCTCCAACTAGCAGAATTTGTTTTTGACCATAAAAAAACCATGAGATCAAATTCAAAAGAAAAACCCCAACAAGAATTAAGAGAAAGTATTTTAAAATTCTTTTCAAGATTTGAAATTAGGTTGCCTAACGACCCCGCGTTTAAGCGGTGAGTCTGGGGTTTAAATTAAAGACCCGAATCGCGTTCGAGTCCGCTTGAAACGCTTGTTATGTGGCTGCTTTGTTATTGTAGCTGTATTTTAAAATGGTTTAGCCACTCTTTCACTTCTCTAAAATTACCTTCACTATCTTTCTCAATGTAAATCGCGCTATCACTTTCTGATATCAACATTGTATCTGGAAGCCAGTTGTTGTCATAAGGTAGTTTTGAAAAAATCAGAGTGTCCTTTTTAATATGATATTGTCCGTAAAAAATTTCCTCGTAAGCAAAAATTCCGTGAACTCTATTTTCACAAGTTCCATCTTCTCTTAAGATTAGTGTATAATGTGTTAAATCATCAGCCATTGTGGCTGTCATAATCTTATTGGATTTGAAGATTTCTGAATTATATAGATTTAAAACTACAATCGTAATAATCACCAGAGAGTGTGATGTCAGTTTAATTTTCACTTTTCTCTTTCTGAATACAGAAATAATTGTTTCAATTATTGATATCAGATAAAGAATAATAATTGGTAGAACAAAGTAACTGTAGGCGAGTAAGTAAAGTCCCATCCCACCAAAAAAATCGCTAATAATCCATCCAATTATTCCTATTGATGAAATGATGGCTATAATGTCAAATCCAGATACTTTTTTCAATACTTCTAGTTTTCGTTTAATGTATTAGGCCACATAACGACCCGGCGTTTAAGCGGCGAGTCTGGATTTATAAATTAAAGTTTCGGACTCCATCGAAGTCCGCTTGAAACGCTTGTTATGAGTGAGCTGACCCACCCAAAAAGCTGCCCCTAAATGTGGAAAAAGCAATACACTAAAGCAAACTCGAATATGTAAATGCCCGGGCAGGCGCTACCAGAAATTTCGTGAGGGTTTGCCCAACAACGCCCCGAGCGCAGCAGGAATTGGCAGGAGATTTGGGAAACCAAATGACCTAAAAGCCATTAAAAAAAACGAGCGCAAATTACTGGCGAAAAAGAGGCACACCAGAAACAACGCCGATTACCTATTTAGCAGAAATTGAAAAGCTATGTACCCAAAAGCGCAAGACCCAAAAAGAAAAGCCTGCCCGGACTTATAACGACCCGGCGTTTAAGCGGCGAGTCTGGATTTATAAATTAAAGTTCCGAACTCCGTCGACGTCCGCTTGAAACGCTTGTTATACCAACAACTAAGACTCATATTCTGACAATGATTCTCCATCAAATTTGAATAACATTTTCGATAGAGGACGTTCCGCTGTTTTATGGACTTCATCAACTTCCTTTTTTAATTCTTCAATCATTCTGCTGTCCGAAGCAGGAACAAAGGACAAAATATCTTTTGAAGGTGCTGCAACTATCAAATCATCACCTAACCTATTTTTTGCAAAATCTAAATACCCATTCAAAATGATTAGTGCAGCAGTATGATCAGGATCAGAAATAAATCCATTAACACCTGCTGAAGTTTGGGCAATTTGTACTTTTCCCTCCAAAAGTCGGGCAAGATTATTTGCTGAAGCTTCAACCAATAGGGAGGTATCAAAATTGGAAGGAACTTGGCTAGACATCAAAAGCTGAAACTGACTACCAGTATCAATTCCGAAGAAAACAGCAAGATTACCAATTAGCTTTTGATAGACTGGAGAATTGGACTCTGAAAATTTGATTGTTGGACTGCTGTCATCATTCTGACCAGCATGTTGAATCACTTTTAAAATCGGTAGAATCTTATGTTTTAAACTACTTAATGACATTTAGGATTTTCTTTGTTGGTATAACGGCCCCGCGTTTAAGCGGCGCAGGTTTTCGGTTTTAGTTGAAGTAACGGATTAATTTTATTGCCCACAAGCTTTCCAGCGAACCCTGCCTGCGTCCGTTTGAAACGCTTGTTATGCCCAAATCTATTCTATCTTTTCGAATTCAACAGAATCTGTCCCAAACTTTTCGGGACGCGTGGTTACACCATCTTTAGTATTTGACGGCTCACCATATAGAATCAATTTGTCGATTCCTTTGAATTCTATGATACCAACAAACGTAAACTCCTTCACAGGTGGAAAAGAGAATTCGTAAATATCGATTTGGATGGGATTAGTTGTATAGTCAATGGAATACTTTGCATTAGTTGAAAATGGTTCATTTTGCGAGTCAACAGTCCAGATAAGTGTGTTATCCTCCTTGAAGTGATAAGTAATCTGTTCTCTATCGGGTGAGATTCCAATCCATTTTCCAACAATATTTGGAGATTTCTTATCACACCCCCAAGTCATGAATAGAATTCCAATAGTGGCTAAAATTCGTACATTCATTTCAAAGTATCTCTTTCCTTTATTGGGCATAACGACCCGGCGTTTAAGCGGCGAGTCTGGATTAATAAATTAAAGTTCGGGACTCCGTCGAAGTCCGCTTGAAACGCTTGTTATACCACACTTTGCGTTTGTTTTAATTTATTTAAAACTTGATGAAATTTGCCAACACTCAAGTCCTTTATGATAGGTTTAGGTTTTTTTCTAATCCAGCCAATCAGTAGACTAATTCCAATTGGATCAAATCCTTCACCAGTAAATAGATATTCATTTTCTGAAAGATCAAACAACTCCCTAAACTCTGATCCACTGGGAAAACAAATAGAAAAATGTTTCTCGACCTTATCAAGAAGTTCTACTCCATCATCTCCTGCTATATGTAAATCATCTTCGAGCTTAGTCTCAGGAAATATCTGTTTATTTTTACCAGTAAAGTCTCTAAGGAAATTTGAAACCTGATTGAAAGTTGGATTATCCATGATAGGAGTTTGTGTGGTATAACGACCCGGCGTTTAAGCGGCGAGCCTGGATTTAAAAATTAAAGTTTCGGACTCCGTCGAAGTCCGCTTGAAACGCTTGTTAGGTGCATGATTTACAGACATACGATTTCTCTTTTTGGTGATCCACTTCAGTTTTGGATTAACTTGTACTTACTAAGTTCCTTTTTTGGGTAATTTCCAGAACGAGAACTTATTTCTAGAAAATCAATGATTCCATCTTTGAAAAATAGAATACAGTTAGCACCATCCTCAAGTTCTGGCGATTCTATTTTTACACCCTCAAGAATAAGTTTATCCTTTGTAGAAACTATAAATTCATGGATACTAGTGGAGGATGAAAACCCAATAAAAACTCCGCTACCTGTATATTCATAATCTGATTCTTCCAAAAAAGGAATTTGCTTTGAAGCCGAAATTCCTTTCTCATCTCCATCAAGAAGCAGTGTTAATATATCTGATATGAATTTTGACTTAAGCATTCTGTAAATGCACCTAACGACCCGGCGTTTAAGCGGCGAGTCTGGGTTTATAAATTAAAGTTTCGGACTCCGTCGAAGTCCGCTTGAAACGCTTGTTATACGTTTTATTAGTTAATTTGGGACTTACCATTTCTTTGAATTATAGAATCTAATATGTCTGCTACTCTTTGGACAAATTTTATATGTACCCAATAAACAAAGAAAATAAAAAATGCGATAGTTGGGTAGATAGTTATTGCAAACCAAGTTTCATTTTCTAAAAAAGGGAATCTCTCAACAATTGCTTTAGGATCAATATTTTCTTCTAAATAAATCATCAAATATTTCAATTCAACAAATGGAAGCACTATTACAACAATAATGAATAGGAGAATCCAAATTGCAAATGGGAGCTTATTATTCTGCTTAGAATTCAAGTTAAACGTATAACGACCCGGCGTTTAAGCGGCGCAGGTCTTCGTTTTTAGTTGAAGTAACTGATTTAATTTCATGTCCACAAGCTTAGGTTCGCACCCTACCTGCGTCCGACTTGAAACGCTTGTTATGTGTCAAATATTTAAGTACTTGTTGATGAACTCTAAATATGAACTTCCATATATAAAAATAGAAGGTATCGAAGCTAAAAGAGGAAGCAAAAACATGACAGTAAAAACCTTGAAATTTGAAAGCTCATATACTGCCTTCAGTCCATTCCATCGCATGATCAAAGCCTGAACTATTAAAACCAAGAGCCAAATTCCTAGCAGACCTTCTATGAATTTTACCCCTATTGCAATTATTGTCAAATCTACTGCCAATAAAATAACGGCTAATAATTTTAAGGGAAGTAACACAATTACAAAGAATATGACATAGGGTAAGAAAGATATAAAAACAATTTTTCTGTAGGAACTTCCATCATCCATGGCTTCATTAGAACTCAAAAACTTTAGAAAAAAAGGTACAATCCAGTAATGGTTAATTAGACCGAGACCAATACTGAAAATTGTATACAGATAGATGATCCCAAAATTATTGATATCAAGAGTTACACTAAGTAAGTCATATGTAATCTGAGTTTGCTTTGGATTAGCTAAGAAAGCGTAGCCCATATAAAGAACAAAAAAACCAATTCCTGTTTTAACTGAAAATTGAGAATATTCATCCAATAGCGTCTGACTTGGTTTTTTTACAAACCGAAAATGAAGTTTAATTAGATCAATCATTCTACAATTCTCACAGCATTTAATGCTTGCTTCATGTCGTCAGGAATATCACCTGACATTTCATCTGAAACCCCAAAAAGTTGAAGAAAATATGGATAAGCCTGATAAAATCTGGAGTAATAAATTCTAGTACTATCCATATTGTTTATGAATTTTACATTTAGGTAGTTGTTTACCTTTTCAGAAGAAAAAACGGTTAATGTTGAGTCGTTTTTATAATCAGAAATAATATCATCAAAGTTCTGATAATCGTTAGTTCGTATTGGGGTTCCACTCAATATCATTTCCACTTGATTGTTCCCTAAATCCTTTAATAAAAAGAAAGAAGCATAAGGCTGAGAGAAGACTTTGTTATAATGTTGATCAGTAGAGAATTCCAGTCCCTCTACCTCTTCAATCATAAAAGTTTTGTTTCCAACTTTGAACCCATTATTTCCCATTATATTTATAGTCCCATCAACAATATGATTGGATAAAATGATCAATAAAAGGAGCTGAGAAAACCCGAAAATCAAAAGCATTTTTAAATTAAACTGCATCAGTTATAAATATTTAGACACATAACGACCCGGCGTTTAAGCGGCGAGTCTGGGTTTATAAATTAAAGTTTCGGACTCCGTCGAAGTCCGCTTGAAACGCTTGTTATACGTTTTATTAGTTAATTTGGGACTTACCATTTCTTTGAATTATAGAATCTAATATGTCTGCTACTCTTTGGACAAATTTTATATGTACCCAATAAACAAAGAAAATAAAAAATGCGATAGTTGGGTAGATAGTTATTGCAAACCAAGTTTCATTTTCTAAAAAAGGGAATCTCTCAACAATTGCTTTAGGATCAATATTTTCTTCTAAATAAATCATCAAATATTTCAATTCAACAAATGGAAGCACTATTACAACAATAATGAATAGGAGAATCCAAATTGCAAATGGGAGCTTATTATTCTGCTTAGAATTCAAGTTAAACGTATAACGACCTGGCGTTTAAGCGGCGCAGGTCTTCGTTTTTAGTTGAAGTAACGGATTAATTTTATTGCCCACAAGCTCAAGTGCGAACTCTACCTGCGTCCGACTTGAAACGCTTGTTATGTTACTAATATAGTTTATGAGTTTGGTTTAATTTCGAGGAGCTTTCCCATCTTCAAAAATCGAGTATAAGATGAAAATTATAAAGCTCATTAAAGCAAAAGAAGCGATAAAAAATACTGAACCAGCTAATACGGATTTAATCAAGCTTAATTTTACTATTTCATCATTGAAAGTAAGTGTTCCATTATAAGCAGAAGAAGAGATACTAAAACTGATTAACGCTAGTGAAACAGCCCAAATCCAGGTGAATAGTTTTTTGTTAGGTAATCGCATTCTTTAAGTAACATAACGACCTGGCGTTTAAGCGGCGAGTCGAGATTTTAAAATTAAAATTCGGGACTCCGTCGAAGTCCGCTTGAAACGCTTGTTATATGGCTGTTTATTTACCATGCTAGAAGTGAAATAAATAGAAATAATGAAACAACTAAATATGAAATAATTATAGCATGACTAATAATTCTAGATTTTTTGGTCTGGAATTTTTCCTTTTCAGTTAATGGATTCTTTTTGGCTTTGAAATAAATAAATGAGCCAATGAATAGTACCAAAAAGAGTGGGATCGCATAGTTGTCAAATAGATCTGAATTACTCTTTTTGAAAGCTACAGTTATAATCAAGGTGATTGGCGTAGCAATAAGAAAGCTTGTGAAACTTTCAGGATAAATATTGAGACTAAGCAGCTTTCCAGTTGACAAAAATCTAGAGGCAATATTTTCAATAATATCCATTGCTATAAAGCCATATAACGACCCGGCGTTTAAGCGGCGAGTCTGGATTTATAAATTAAGGTTTCGGACTCCGTCGAAGTCCGCTTGAAACGCTTGTTATGCTTAACTTTACTTAGTTTCATACCAATGTTTCCTTTTCTCATACTCTTCAAATTCTTTGTCATCCATCTGTAGTAAAACCTTAGAATAATCACGATAACTATTTGGATGAACTTTTTTGATAAAGTCAGTTATTAAATAATGCACAAAAGTGTGATCAACATCTTCAGTTTTTAAAGTAGAATACCTTTTTCGTGATTTGGGATATTGATTCCAAAATCGAACATAATCATCGAATAGCTTTTCAGTAACTTTTGAAATTATTTCTACTAACAATTCCTCAGGAATTTGATTTTCAGCTCTACCTAAATAAATATCTCTGACTTTACTAAAGAAGTCTCTTTCTTGAGGAAACATTGATGTGATTTTCAAGTCAGACATTTGTTGTTGAGCATAACGACCCCGCGTTTAAGCGGCGAGTCTAAATTTATAAATTAAAGTTCGGGACTCCGTCGAAGTCCGCTTGAAACGCTTGTTAGTTTGCATAAAGCTTGGGAATAAACCAAGTGAATTCATTTGTAGCTTCTTTCTCCCAAGGCCAAATTCCAGATGTGTTTGGATAAACAAGTTGAAATACTTTAAAAGCTTTTCCACTATAGAACCATTTTCCCCAACCGAAATATTCATCATAGTACTTAACTTCAACTTCCTTAAAAAGCACCTCAAAATTCTCTAGGAAATCCTTATAGAATACATTGGTTTGAAAGCTTTCGCCTCTTTTTATCCGTTCATTGTATTCATTAATGATCCATTGAGATAGCTCGGGTTTCAATCCTGTTATTAAAAGCTCAGGATGGTTTGATGTTTTTTGAATTCCAATTGAATATGAAAATTGAGGTCCATCATCATCGCCCATTACATGAAGAATGTGGCAACCAAACTGTTCAATATCTTTTAAAGCTTTCTCTTCTCTGTCATTCATGAATTGAATGTTGCAAACTAACATATTATTTAGCGAACAGCAGGTTGAGGATATTGTTCGGATAATCTATTGGATTTACCCACCGGGTTCTCCTAAGCCCACATATGAAATACAAAGCCGAAAAAAAGTTCGCCTAATATTTTTGTAAGGACTTCCCCGCTGAACGGTCATACAATATAGAGCTATTAACAACAGAATCAACAGTATGGCAGCGAGTAAATTACTTACACAGGTACGAAGAGAAATTCGGCGAAGGAATTACAGTTACAAAACCGAACAAGCGTACATCGGTTGGATCAAGCGCTTTATTTACTACCATAATACTACACATCCGACCGAAATGGGCGCACCCGAAGTCGAGCAGTACCTGAACTATCTGGCCAATGAGGCAAACGTAGCATCCGCCACTCAAAATCAGGCGCTATCGGCACTCGTGTTCCTGTATAAACAAGTGTTAGAGCTTCCAAATTTAAAACTTTCGGGACTTGAACGAGCCAGAAAACCGGTGCGGGTTCCGGTGGTCATATCCAAAAATGAGGTCTTGCAGATTCTTTCTCATACAACAGGAATTGCACATCTGATAGTTAGTTTAATGTATGGCAGCGGAATGAGAATTTCGGAAGTTCTGCGACTTAGAATTGCCGATGTCGATTTTGTTCAGCATTACCTGCTGGTTAGATCAGGAAAAGGGTTAAAGGATCGGCGGGTTATGCTTCCCTTGTCATGTGTTGATGCGCTAAAAGATCAGATCAAGAAAGCAACCAAACAACACCGACTTGATCTGCATGATGGCCATGGGGAAGCGCTACTGCCAAAAGCGTTGTCTCGCAAATATCCCGATGAAGGTAAAGCGTTGGGTTGGCAGTATGTGTTTTATTCAAATCGGTTAACCACAGATCCCAGAAGCGGATTAATACACCGGCACCATCTTTCCGATCGATATGTCCAGAAATCGTTGAAACAGGCAGTTTCGAAAACGAACATTCGCAAAAAAGTAAGTGCTCATACATTTCGACATAGTTTTGCGACCGAAATGTTGCAATCAGGATATGATATCCGAACCGTGCAAGAACTACTAGGCCATACCAATGTGAAAACAACGATGATCTATACACATGTACTAAATAAAGAAGGAAATTACCTGAAAAGCCCCCTTGATAGCCTCTGAACAGAACCAAACTAAACCATCGTCATTGCGAGGAGCCTAGTGAATAAGAAGTGGACGACACAGGAACGACGAAGCAATCTGCGTTGGGGAGACAAGACTGATGAGATCGCCTCGTCGAAACAAAATGTAATCGGAACTTAAACCCCGCCTCCTCGCGATGACGGTTCTGAATTATCTGTCAGGTCATTGCGAAGCTCCAAAAGAAAGGCCTTAGAATTATTGATGAAAACAAGGAGAGATGAAATGAACGTTCTGCGGAGCAGGTCATGAATTCACACCGGCTGGATATGGATACTGAATTAGGACTGTGATGGACCATTGAATTCATGAAGTGAATGAAATCGAGGCGCATCAATAATTCGTAGCCTTGAACTTTTGGTACTTTTGGGTCAAGCCAAAAGTGGGAAAGAAAACAAAGTATTGGGATTATATTACAAAGCTATCTACGGTTGTGGGATAAGACCCATGAGATCGCCTCGTCGAAACAAAATGTAATCGGAAATTAAACCCCGCCTCCTCGCGATGACGGTTCTGAATTATCTGTCAGGTCATTGCGAAGCTCCAAAAGAAGGGCCTTAGAATTATTGATGAAAACAAGGAGAGATGAAATGAACGTTCTGTGGAGCAGGTCATGAATTCACACCGGCTGGATATGGATACTGAATTTGGACTGTGATGGACCATTGAATTCATGAAGTGAATGAAATCGAGGCGCATCAATAATTCGTAGCCTTGAACTTTTGGTACTTTTGGGTCAAGCCAAAAGTACAGTTATCAATAAAAGGTCCTGAACAAAGTTCTTACACCTTAGAGATCCTGAAACAATACTGAATCAAGTTCAGCACATGGTTCAGGATGACCAGTAATAAGATATCGCTGATCCATCTCCCGATGAATCGGGATCAGAATGACTTAAACTAATGTACTACCTTACCAATCCCCCAAACTATTAGAAACCACATCAGCGCCACCAACCACAGGCAAAATCAACTGAGTCCCATTCAAATCAACCGTAAGTTCTGTTCCCGGATCCGGATGGATGGTATAGTCCTTATCACTGGAAAAAATCATCAATCCAATTTGTTGTCCCGGAGGTATGATTTGATCATCCGGCTGAAGTGTAAATTCGAGTTCATAAAATTCTCCCGGTACCAATGGTTCACTTTCCCAAATACTTTCATGATTTTGGATATCTGCCCAACCACGAGTAATAATATTGTCCGTGATTCTTCCTTCCCGCCGTTCAGTCCATGGAAGTGAAACTAACCAAACCGATAAGTTTGCAGCAGGTTTCGAGCTTGCAACTCTGATCTTCAAGGAAGGAATTCCTGAGATATGGAGGGAATCTTCCAGAATGGGAGTGACGAACATCAAACGATGATCCGTGTTTTCAGCTCTGGCTAAAGCTTCCCCATCAAAAGAGAAATTGTCTTCGAGGGTTTCTTCCGGTTGATTTACAGGTTGATCCAAACTAAGATCGCCATGTTCCGGAGCTCCGGAAGTCAGATAGAAGGTCACATCTTCCGATGCAGGATTAGGAAAATCAGCATATGAAGTTGGTTTTGCCGGTTCGTCATATTCGCGAACAATCCAGGCACCGGTTTCTTGCTCAATTCCATTATTCACATTAAACAAATAATGACTGAACCAACGATTCATCATATCCACCGGCGGCGGACCTCCATGACCATATTGGTGATAATAAATCTGCGTATGCAATCCCATTTCCTGGGCTTTAGCATAAATTCGATAGCTATGCTCGGGCATTACATTCCAATCATTGAAACCATGGCTCATCAACAATGCAGCTTTCATCGGTTCCATCTCATTTAGATAATCGCGATCTGCCCACCACTCAGAATAATCGCCGGTTTCGCGATCCATATTCTGGGCATATTCCGTATCGCGAATTAATTCATTATTTCTGGCTCGATTTTCTTCTTTCCCACTGTGGATGAAATCATACAATACATCAATATCCTCTCCTAAATATCCGCCGGGATGCCGAACTAAACCATGAGATCGGTAATAATGATAGTAAGAGGTATTTGGTGCTACCGGAATGATTACTTCCAATCCATCCACACCTGTTGTGGCCGCTGCAAGAGGAAGAGTTCCGTTGTAAGAGGTTCCGGTCATACCTACTTTTCCGTTCGACCAAAAAGCCACCACTTTTTCATTGCCTTCTCTTTCTGTATAGCCGTTGTCTTTACCGGCCAACCATTCGATTACGGCTTTCGGAGCCAATGATTCGTTATCCCCGCCGGCAGTTGGAGCTCCATCAGATAGTCCTGTTCCCGGTGATGATGAATGTACAACGATATAACCGCGAGGTATCCAGGTTCTCAGTTGCGAGTTAGAAATGATTGGTCTTTCACCTCGGCGAACAACTTCCGGGTGAATTCGTTGTTCTTCTAACTCTTGTTTTTTCTCATCACTCAATGGTCCGAGTTCATGACGGACATTCCAGAAAAGTCCATCAATAAATCGTGCAGTACCGGCATAATATGGACTCGTTTCATATATGATGGGTAGCTTCAGTCCACTTTCGGTTTGTGCAGGCCGAGTTACAGCAACATGCATTCGATCCAATCTTCCATCTCCGTCTGAATCAAATTCAGTTTCCACCCATAAGTCTTCACGAATCCAGTTTTCAGGATTTTCCAGTTCCGGGATTATTTGAGCCAATCCATTTTCGATAACCGGAATTTGGATATCAGATTGTGCCTGGATGGTGATTGATGATACAATCATCAATAAAAATGTTGCGGAAAGAAATCGCTGAAGAGATGAACTCATTGAAATAGCATTTATTGGTTTTGATAAGGAAGGTATCAGAATACCGGAAGTTTTGGCAAAAAAAATCCCCCACATAAAACATGCGAGGGATTAAAGTGCAAGTAGTGAGAACCTTAGTCCTCGTTGTTACTTATTATTTAGCCATTAGAGCTTTGAAGGCATCTAATGTTCCGCGAACGTGCGTCACAGAATTGTTAAGAAGTTCTTTCTCTGAATCGGTTAATGCAACTTCAATTATCTCTTTTACACCACCTTTTCCAAGTTTAACAGGAACACCGATGTATAAGTCATCGATTCCAAACTCACCATCTAAGTGAGCACATACTGGGAAAATACGATCTTGATCTAATAAAATTGCCTCGACCATTTGTGCTGCTGCAATACCAGGAGCATACCATGCGGATGTTCCCATCAAACCAACCAATTCTCCACCACCTTTTTTGGCTCTTTCAACGATTTCATTTAATCGCTCATCAGAAATGAAATGAGAGATTGGTAAACCGGCAACGGTTGTAAATCGTGGAAGTGGAACCATCGTATCACCGTGGCCACCCATCAACATTGCTGAAATGTCTTTTGGAGAAACGTTGATTTCTTCAGCGATGAATGCACGATATCTGGCTGTATCCAAAATACCTGCCATGCCCATCACTTTTTCGTATGGAAGTCCGGATGCATCTTTTGCAACCTGAACCATTACATCCAGTGGGTTAGAAACTACGATTAAGATGGTATCTGGTGAGTATTTGATTAACTCTTTTGTTACGCTCTCAACAATATTAGCGTTGATTGAAAGCAAGTCGTCACGGCTCATGCCCGGTCTACGAGGAACACCTGCTGTAATTACACAGATGTCAGAATTAGCTGTATCAGCATAATCCGTGGTTCCTTTTACACGTGTATCAAATAAATCGATGGGTGAAACTTGCCATTGATCCAAAGCCCGACCTTTGGCTGGGTAAAATGTTTTGTCGTCTACAGTGCGCGCTAAATCTAAAGCGACTACTTCTTTTGCAAAATCTCTTTGTGCTACGCTTAGCGCAACGGTTGACCCTACGTTACCTCCGGCACCTACTACTGTTACTTTCATGGTCCTATTAATTGTGTTATTGAGTTTTTAAAATTCGATTAAAGCTATCCCGCTTTTATGTATCCTTTATGAAGATAAAGAATGGTAAAAATAGAATTTTTAATAATGAGTAAAGAATTAAGAATTCTGATTTCATTATTCAATATTCTTAATTTTAAATCATCGGAGCTTTAGCGCAGATGATCCTAATTCTTTATTCTCCTACTGTCCTGCCCCCACATCAGTTTTTTGCGCAGCGTATCGAAGTAATTTTGACCCGGAAGCTGAATCAGTGGAAATGCGATCTTCGATTTTCTGATTTCTACTTCGAATGGAAGCTTCTCAACCTCTTTTACAACTCCATCATAAGAGAAAAGAATGCTGGAAGGCTGTTTCTCAACTTTAATAATCAATCCTTTTTCTGCACTCACAACAAGTGGACGAGAAGTAAGCGTGTGAGGGTTAATTGGAGTTAGTAAGATTACTCCGGATCCAGGTGCAACTATTGGTCCACCAGAAGATAAATTATAGGCCGTTGATCCTGTTGGTGAAGCCACTAATAAACCATCTGCCCAATATGTATTGATTGGATTTCCATCGTATTCGGCTGAGATATTTATCATGGATGTGGTATCAGTCCGAGTAAATAGAAATTCGTTCAGCGCATAAAATTCGTTGCCCGCCTTATCAACAGCCTTTAAAAAATGTCGTCGATCTAAGGTGTAATCTCCTGTTCTAACTTGTTCCAATGCTTCAACTAACTCTTCGTTTTGAGTGTTGGTCATAAAGCCAAGTCGACCGCTGTTTACCCCAAGCACCGGTTTTGGATTATCTTTCGATATTCTTGCTGTGTACAGAATCGTACCATCCCCACCCATTACAACAATAATATCTGCCTGCTGAACCGTTTCCTCATCCGTTTCAGTGAGTGTGAGATTTGGAGATTCTTCCGGTAGAAGTAATTCACAAATCGCTTTTGAGACAATGAGCTTTACTTTTTTGGTTTCTGCCCAATTCAAAGCAGTCTCAAAAACAGCTTTTACCTCGTACTTTTTTGGATTGGCGATGATACCAATACTCAAACTTGATGTGCTCATTTTATCCCTTTTAATCCCTTGATTCCTGTAGCCGCTTTTTCACTCAACAGGTTGGTTTCATAGCTTCGTATTCGGCCATTTTTGGCTTGATGTCGTTTTAATGCAATCGCGATTAATTCCTCAACTAATTGCGTAAAATTCAGATCGGATTTCTCCCATAAATAAAAAGAAAATGAACCGGGAATGGTATTAATCTCATTGAAATACACTTCTTCAGTATTTGCGTTTACTAGGAAATCTAATCTTGAAACACCGGATGCATCAAAGGTTTTAAACGTATGAACGGCCATTGTTCTAATTCGGTCAGTCAGCTCTGCTGAAATATCAGCAGGAATCACTCGATCCGCAGAAGCCATCCCTTTATCAGCACCCGAACCACTTTGATATTTGTCCTCAAAAGATAGTGTCTCAGTTGAACCAAGTGGTCTTTCACAAACGGAAGCTCTACAATTTTCTGCAGTTCCAAGTACTGAACAATTAATTTCCATCAACGGATGAATAGCGACTTCAACCAGAAGATGGGCATCGTATCGAAAAGCAACTTCTATGGCTTCGATTAAATCCTCTTTATCATCAACTTTCTTTACACCAATGCTGCTTCCCAAATTTGCAGGTTTTACCACCAGTGGGAAACCTAGCATTTCCGCTTCTTGGAGAATTGTTTTTTGATGTTGCTCCCAATCACTTTCGTAAAAATCGAGACTGGAAGTCACCGGAATTTGATTGGCCTCGCATAACTGTTTGGCTTTTACCTTATCCATCCCAACGGAGGACGCTAAAACACCACTCCCTGTATATGGAATATTGAATTGCTCACATACTCCCTGAAAAGATCCATTTTCACCTTCACTACCATGAAATGCACAAACAACTGCATAAACCGGGACAGTGCTATTCTTTTTAAATAGACTTGGTTTGCTTTGTTCTGTTAAATGAGTGGTCCCCATTTCATCTTTTGTAAATGAAACCGGGTAAGAATTTGATTCGAGTGATTTCAAATCTTTGTAATTGCTCAAATCTTTAAGTGGTTCCCCACTTAACCATTTCCCTGATTTGGTAACATATAATGGTATGAGTTCGAAGTCACTTTCGTCCATAGCAGCGAAAACTTGCATAGCAGTTAGCACCGAAACTTCGTGTTCAGGAGAAGATCCTCCAAAGGCAATAATCAGGTTTTTGATAGACATCCGTAGTGTTTGCAATAGTTTGAACGGGAATGGAATATAGGCAGAATGTGGTTCTATTGAAGCAATTTGCGATGGAAATTCAAGAACCTTTATTCGTATTCTTGAAGTCCTATCACATCACTCTCGAATTGTTCCCTCCTCAAGGAGCAAACACTAACATAAATACTGATTCTTAAGACTGAATGAACCAAGTTATTACGTATTCTGACCAATTGGATTTTACCCTGGCGGATTTAGAGGATATGCCGGCACCCGGTAAAGTGATGGTTGTAAATCCTAAATATTTTGATGTGAAATATGTGATCAATCCCCACATGGAAGGACACATAGGAGACATTAATTTTGAAGAAGCTCATGCAGAATGGGAGAAACTGAAAGCTGCTTATGAAAACCTGGGACTTTACGTGCACGAAGTGCCGGCACAGGAAGAATTCCCGGATATGGTTTTTTGTGCAAATCAGAGTTTGCCAAATATAAAGTCGGACGGAACCAAAGAAGTGATAATGAGCGTGATGCATTCTCCACAACGAAAAGGAGAGGTTCCACACATTGAAGAAGTGTATGAAGAGAGCTCATATAATGTGATCCATCTTAATGAAACTCAGTTCACCGATTTCGAAGGAATGGGAGATGCCATCTGGCATTTCAAAAAGCGACTAATTTGGGGTGGATATGGATATCGATCATCTTCCGATGTGTATTCACATATTGCAGAAACCTTAGATACACCGGTAATTGCACTTGAACTGATCGACGAGAAATTTTATCACCTGGATACCTGTCTATGTGTTTTGAATGAGGAAACAGCCTTGATTTATCCTAAAGCTTTTACAGAAGATGGTTTGAAAAAAATCAGAAGCATTTTCTCAACTGTTATAGAAGCGAACCAGCATGAAGCGGAAGATTTGTTTGCCTGTAATGCGACGTCACCTGATGGCAAAAATGTATTTATCCAAAAGGGATGTGTTGAGGTAAACCAAAAGTTGGAAGATCTCGGATTTGTAGTTCACGAATTCGCTACTGATGAGTACCTGAAAAGCGGTGGCAGTGTTTTCTGCATGAAGATGATGTTGTGGTGAAGTACAGGTGTTCATGTGTTGAAGTATTTTAGTGTTAAAGTGTTAACTCCACCACAACACCCTAACATACCAACGCTCTAATCACCTAGATCGATAATGCTTAATTAAAGCAAGAGTTTGAAATCTTACTTCGTTGACATCATCACGTAGATTTTTAGCTTCAACATTTGTGATATATCCTAGGTCTTCAGCTGCATAACTCAGGCTTTTCACTTCCGAAGCTGAACTTTGAGCGAAATCAAGAAATCGAATTGATTCCTTGTTGGAGTATCGATGAAAACCTTCAGCAATATTAGTCATTATGGAAACTGAAGCTCGCTGAATTTGATCTCTTAGTCCAAAATCTTTAGCAAAAGCTCCATTATGTGTCAATTTATATACTTGAACTACAATTTGTCTTGCACCTTTCCAGCAATTCAAGTCTTCAAAGTTTGTGATCTTCACGGTAATATGATTTTTAATGAACGATGTTTATAATTAGACCCTTTTTGGAACAGCTCCTTACAAGTTCATACAGAGAAACTTTAACACCTCAACACTTGAACACATACTAAATGCTGAAGTCACTTATTTCAGGAATCACATTGCTGGTTCTAATCTATGCCCTAAACACTAAGTTTGGTTCTATTCCACCTCTTGGTAAATTTTTTGATCCGGATGCTGGATTATGGGCGAATGCAGAAACATCAATACCCGAAAGTGAGGAGCTGCAAATTGATGGTTTGATCGATGAAGTCTCAGTGATTTACGATGAGCGGCGTGTGCCTCATGTTTTTGCTCAAAATGAGCATGATTTATACATGGCTCAGGGTTTCATCACTGCAAAAGATCGACTCTTTCAAATGGAGTTACAGACTTATGATGCAGCCGGCCGACTTTCTGAGAGATTAGGTGCAAGAACCTTAGAAAGAGATCGTACTACAAGAAGAGAAGGATTACCATACGGCGCAGAAATAACTTCAGAATATATCAAAGAAAACGACCCCGAAACTTATGCTATCATGCAAGCCTATTCGAAAGGAGTCAACGCATATATTGCAACATTGAGCCCTGAAGATTACCCAATCGAATACAAAATTCTTGACATCGCCCCTGAAGAATGGCAACCAATTAAGACTTCTTATCTTCTAAAAAACATGACGCGGATGCTTACTGATGATGGTCAGGAAACTCGGATGAGTAATTCAAGGGCATATTTTGGAGCCGAGTTCATTGAAAAGTATGTAGAAGAAAGACCGGATCTTGTTGACCCAATTATTCCAGCTTCTAAAGTGTGGGATTTTGATGGTGTAGAAGTACAAGCTCCTGATACATTATTTGTTTCAACGCACTCGGCGGGACTTGAGACGTACCAAAAACCGGAAGGAATAGGCAGTAATAACTGGGCGGTTTCCGGATCGAAAACAGCATCAGGTTTCCCGATTCTCACTAACGATCCACATCTTGGTCTAACGCTACCATCAATCTGGTATGAGATTCAATTACACGCACCGGGCTTAAATACATATGGCGTTTCCTTACAAGGTACGCCCGGAATAATTATCGGATATAATGAGCATGCTGCCTGGGGAACAACTAATACCGGCGCTGATGTAATGGACTGGTATGAAATCACTTTTAAAGATGATTCAAAGCGGGAATACTGGTATGATAATGAATGGAAGCCTACAACTTTCAGGATTGAAGAAATAAAAGTTAGAGATCAGGAAACAGTTATTGATACAGTGGTCTATACGCATCATGGACCAGTAACTGAAGTGTATTCAAGAGATGAAACTTTAGAACCAGTGTATTATGCACTTCGGTGGATTGCCTATGAACCTTCAAACGATTTGAGAACGTTTTTATCATTTAATAGGATGGAAACATATGATGATTTCAAAGAGGCGGTGACACATTATGTAGCACCAGCGCAAAATTTTAATTTTGCGAGTAATGAAGGTGATATCGCACAATGGATAAGTGGGAAATTTCCAATCAAATGGGAGCGTCAGGGAACTTTCATTTCTGATGGTTCAGATCCTATGTATGATTGGCATGGTTGGATTCCGGATGATCATGAGCCGAATGTTCTAAATCCGGAAAGAGGATTTGTAAGTTCTGCAAATCAGGAATCAACAGCTCCAGATTATCCATATGTCTGGCAGGGCGGTTTTGCTCCATTTGAGCGTGGAAAAAGGATCAATGACTTGCTTACGGAAATGGAAGACATCACAGTTGATGATATGCAAGAAATGCTGATGGATTCATACAGCTATAATGCAGCGACCATCCTTCCCAATATGCTGGAATGGATAATTAGAGATTCATTATCACAACTAGAATCAGAAATACTTCTTGAACTTGAGAATTGGGATTACTTCAATAATTCTGAATTAAAAGCTCCGGGTATTTTCAGGTATTTTTATTCCAATTTTTATAGTGGAATCCTGTCTGACGATTATCAAACTTCGAGTTCATTATTAAGATGGCTGGATAGAGATCATATCAATGAAATAATTAAAGAAAATCCAGAAATCGCATTTGTGGACAATATTGAAACCGAAGAAATTGAGACGATCGAGGCTATTGTAACCGCTGCATTTAAAGAGACTGTAGTTGAATTAAATGAATCATATGGGAATTACGGTGATAACTGGAATTGGGGAATTTTGATAAATAACGATTTCGACCATATTGGTTTTATACCGGGATTTGGAGCTCAAAATGTTTATTCAAGTGGGAGTAATGAATCGGTAAATGCCACAAGAGGCGGCTGGGGACCTTCCTGGAGAATGGTTGTTGAATTAGGTCCTCAAGTAAAAGGATATGGAGTTTATCCGGGTGGCGCTTCAGGGAATCCGGGCTCTCCAAATTATGACCATATGATGGAATCGTGGAGAACAGGTGAGCTTTATGAGCTTAACTTCTACCTCGAAAAACCGGATGAATCGTTGTTTGAGCTAACCATTAAACCAACAAATTAATTAATGACTAACGACGGATGACTGACGACCAACGTTCGTCTTTCGTCGTATGTCAATCGTCAAAAAAATTATGTTACTTGCTTTACTTGTCTTAATTGGCGCATTTATCTTAAACCTCTTCCTCCCGTGGTGGAGCATTGCTATTCCGGGATTATTAATCGGTTTCCAGTTTAAAGAAAAACCAATTCCGTCATTTTTATGGGGATTTTTAGGTGTGTTTTTACTGTGGGGCGGACAAGCGCTTTATATCCACATAGTCAATGAAGGAATATTGTCAGGGCGAATTGCGGAAATGTTGGGAGTAGGCTCTCCAATAATGGTGATAGTAATTACAGGAGTTCTTGGTGGAATGGTTAGTGGTTTGGCTACTCTAACTGGGAGTCTGATAAAAACCCAAATTCAACCGGATTCAAATTGAATCACTCCATTCCGATTTGTATCTTTTGCGAACCTCAAACAAAGCTGTACACAAATACCATTGTTAGCAAATAGAAGCTTTGATTCATCAGCAATAGAAACCTTCCAAAAAAAGGGATGCTGATGCCATTATTGGTTATTAAAAATATTTTCAAAATCCGACGCGATATTCGTAGTCGGATTTTTTTTGATCAGCAATCAAATAACCCAAATTCATAAAGAATGTCTTTACAACCCAGAAAAAAAGCGATCCTCGCACTGAGTGATGGCACGATAGCACACGGCTGGGCAGTTGGCCACGAAGGAATTACCGGTGGTGAGTTGTGCTTCAACACAAGTATGACTGGTTACCAGGAAATATTCACTGATCCCAGTTATTACGGTCAGCTTATGATGATGACCTATCCCCACATTGGTAACTATGGTACGATGGCTCGCGATGATGAACACCGTAAGGTGATGGTAGCCGGAGTAATTGTTCGGGCATATTCCTGGGAATACAGCAACCCAATGGCGGATGGAAGTCTGGATGAATATCTCGAAGACAATGAAATTGTTGGGATTTCCGGTGTAGATACACGAGCACTGGTTCGACATATAAGAGAAAAAGGGGTGATGAACGCAGTGATCTCGTCCACCGAATTGGATGAAGAAAAGCTGGTTCAAATGGCCAAAGACTGGGAAGACATGAAGGGGCTCGAGCTTGCATCAAAAGTGTCCAGAGATGAAGCTCAAACCTACAACCCCGAATCCGAAACAGAGTTTAAGGTTGCCGCATTTGATTATGGCATCAAACAAAATATCATCAACAGTTTGGTTGCACGCGGATGTTCACTTCGAGTTTTTCCGGCGCAAACATCAATAGATGAGGTGAAAGCCTGGGAAGCAGATGGATTTTTCTTCTCTAACGGTCCCGGAGATCCAAATCCAACAGGAGATTATGCACTTGAAGTAGTGGAATATGCTAAATCAACCGGAAAGCCAATGTTCGGAATTTGCCTCGGTCATCAGTTAATGGCGATGAGTGAAGGAATCGAAGTAGGGAAAATGTTTGTGGGACATCGAGGTGCAAATCATCCGGTGAAGAACTTAGAAACTGGACTGGTTGAGATTTCAACACAAAACCACGGTTTTGGAGTAATTGAAGAAAGTGTGAAAGAAGATGTGGCAAGCATCACACATATCAATTTAAATGATAATACAGTTGAAGGGCTTCGATTTAAGAATTTCCCGGGATTTTCAGTTCAATACCATCCGGAAGCATCGCCGGGACCACATGATTCAGCTTACTTATTCGATCAGTTCATCGGATTAATGCAAGAACAAAAAGGAGTTTCAGCTTGAGATTTTCTTGCTGTCATCCCGAGCGCAGCCGAGGGATCTCAAATGCAGAGAACCAAGATTTGAGATTCTTCGATTTCGTTCACAAGCTTTCAGCTTTGCTCACTTCACTCAGAATGACAATAATTATTACCCATTAGAAAATGCCTAGACGCGACGACATACACAAAATTCTCATCATCGGATCTGGACCTATTGTAATCGGACAAGCTTGCGAGTTTGATTACTCAGGATCACAATCTTGCCGTTCTTTAAAAGAAGAGGGATACGAAATTGTTCTCATCAATTCGAATCCTGCAACAATCATGACGGATCCAATTATGGCAGATGCTATTTATATGCTACCAATGACTACAGACTCGATTCGGGAAATTGTTGAAAAAGAAAAACCGGATGCAGTGTTACCAACAATGGGTGGTCAGACTGGATTAAATCTTTGCCGTGATTTAGAGAAACAAGGTTATTGGGATGAAAAGGGAATAAAGATTATCGGGGTTGATATTGCAGCGGTTGAACTAACAGAAGATCGACAGTTATTCCGCGATAGAATGGAAGAAATTGGAATTGAACAATGCCGTAGTCGTCAGGCAGAATCACTTTTGGATGCAAAAGAAATCAAGGAAGAGTTAGGTGGACTTCCGATTGTTATCCGACCATCATTTACGATGGGTGGAGCCGGTGGTGGCATTGTATGGAATGAAGAAGATTTTGATCGAATGGTACTTCGCGGATTGGAGATGAGTCCCGTTCACTCGGTATTAATAGAAGAATCCATTTTTGGCTGGAAAGAGTATGAACTTGAGCTACTTCGTGATGCGAATGATAATGTGGTAATCATTTGCGGAATCGAAAATATGGATCCAATGGGTGTTCATACCGGTGATTCGGTGACAGTTGCTCCAACTCAAACCTTGACGGATAAACAGTATCAAATCCTTAGGGATGCAGCTATCAAAATGATGCGTTCGATAGGTACATTTGCAGGAGGTTGTAATGTACAATTCGCGATGGAGCCGGGTTCTGATCGTTTTGTAGCCATCGAGATTAATCCGCGGGTAAGTCGTTCTTCTGCTCTGGCTTCGAAAGCAACGGGATATCCAATTGCAAAAGTAGCAACAAAACTGGCAGTTGGTTACACGCTTGATGAATTGAAAAATCAAATTACAGGGACCACTTCAGCATGTTTTGAGCCTTCTATCGATTACGTGGTTTGTAAAGTGCCTCGTTTCAACTTCGATAAATTTCCCGGTGCTGATGAAGAGCTTTCAACACAGATGAAAGCAGTTGGTGAAGTGATGAGCATCGGTCGAAATTTTCCTGAAGCTTTGAATAAAGCATGGCAGAGTATGGAAATTGGACGAGCTGGTTTAGGAGCAGATGGTTACGAAGAAATTGATCGTAAAGAAGTTAGTGAACGATTAATGAAACCATACTGGGATCGATCACTTCAGGTGCGAAATGCATTCAAGTTAGGAGCATCTGTAGAAGAAGTTGCTGATGTAACCAAAATTGATCCGTGGTTCTTGCAGCAAATTAAATACATGGTTTCACTGGAAAACAGAACCGAAGGCCAATCATTGGATGAAATTTCCAAAGAAGATTTCTTTGAGTTAAAACAAGCTGGTTTCTCTGATGCACAAATTGCCTGGCTTACCAGCAAAGGCGGTGAAAAAGTTACGGATGATGAAGTAAGAGCACGAAGACTTGAACTTGATTTAAAGCCCGTTTTCAAAGTTGTAGATACCTGTGCAGCGGAATTCCCGGCACAAACTCCTTACTACTATTCCAGCTATGAAGGCGAAAACGAAAGTGTGGTTACAGATCGCAAAAAAGTGATCATTTTAGGAAGCGGTCCAAACAGAATTGGACAAGGTATTGAGTTCGACTACTCTTGCGTACATGCGGTATTAGCAACCAAGGAAGTTGGTTATGAGGCCATCATGATCAACTGTAATCCTGAAACAGTCTCTACCGATTTTGACATTGCTGACAAGCTTTATTTCGAACCGGTTTATTGGGAACGTGTTTTGGATATCATCGAACATGAAAAACCTGAAGGTGTGATTATTCAGGTTGGTGGTCAGACAGCACTTAAACTCGGTAAGCGATTAGTGAAAGCGGGAATTAAGATTTATGGAACTGATTTCGCTGACATCAATCTGGCCGAAGATCGTGGTGAATTTTCTGATTTGCTGATCGAAAATGATATTCCATTCCCAGCTTATGGAACGGCAACAGATGTTGATGGAGCACTCGAAATTGCAAATCGAATTGGTTACCCGGTATTAATCCGACCAAGTTACGTGTTAGGTGGTCAGGGAATGCGGATTGCGGTTAAGCAGGAAGAGCTTGAGCGATATGTGGATCGCATCCTAAAAACTCATCCTGAAAATGCCTTCCTGATCGACAAATATCTAGAGCATGCGACAGAGGTTGATGTTGATTCTGTTTTTGATGGTGATGAACTCCATATCTCAGGAATGATGGAGCATATCGAACCTGCAGGTGTTCACTCTGGGGATTCTACAGCTGTCATCCCACCCTATTCATTGAGTAAGGAAGTACAGGCGACCATTCGCGAGTACCAAACAAAAATTGCTAAGGCATTGAATGTTATTGGATTCCTTAATGTGCAATATGCAGTGAAAGACGAGCAAGTGTATGTGATTGAGGCGAATCCAAGAACAACACGAACGGTTCCATTCCTTGCAAAAGCAAATGAAATCCCAGAGGCTAAAATTGGGGTAAAAGTAATGCTTGGTGCTAAACTCAAGGAATTTGACACAGAGTCAAAGCTAAAATGCTGGGCGATTAAAGAGCCGGTGTTCCCTTTCGACAAATTCCCGGGAGTAAAGAAGGAATTAGGTCCGGAGATGAAGTCGACGGGAGAAAGTATCTACTTTGCCGAAGACTTCAACGACGAACACTTCAGGAAACCATTCGAGTTCAAGAGCTTGTACTTGAGTAAGTAGGGTTTATAAGTCTAGTGTTGCAAAGCTGGACTTATACCTTATTTCTCACTTCTTTTTTGATATTTATTACCCGGCGTAAAGAATCATACCAAAAAGGAGCGCCCATGCTTATGGCTAATGCTGTAATAATCCATCCAAATATCATTTTTAAGTAGATCCATATTATATCTGCATTAAAATGAAATTTTGGCACATTTGACCAGCCTAATCCTAGTACCGAAGTTGCAGCTTTGATTTCTAAAGAATTGAATGTCTGGATTTGACCATATAAAGAATCTAGAGCTATGAGAGAAGGATAATTGGTTTTCATAAGAGAATCTGTTCCAATTGATAATAGTGAGTCAGGATAGCCAGCACTTTTTAAGTCCGATTTTGCCATTTCTCTCAATTCAGTTAGTTTAGTTTTCACTTCAACCGGATTGTTATCCAAGGTATCTGTAGACGTAGTATCAGTCTTAAGAATTACTTTTCCATCAATATTCTCGTATCGATCGACAAAAGATTCTGCTTGCTCAACAAGTATGGCTCGAGCTTGTGGATCATCTGCGAGTTTATTGACAACGGTGATTGTATCAACATTGAAAATTGCTGCAGTTACAAAACCTAGTAGTATTAAAACAATTTTAAGTTTTTCCTTATACCAAGATGTAGTATAACTCATAACTTCATCAAACCAGGTATCAATAGCATCTCTCATTTCATTCACATCCTGATTCACATTTTCATAAGCAGTTTTTAAAAATGGTGCCTGTGCAAAAAGCTTGTTCCGTTGATCTTCGTTTGCAATTATCTCGAAAATAATGTCTGTAAACGTATTAGTAGTGATTACGGAAGGATGACTCTTACGAGCAATTTTATTATCTAATCCTTCACTCTTGATATCTTTACTTCTATTAAACAGTTTTCTAAACCACCAAAATGGTGTTCCATACCACAAACTGGACTTGTACTTACTGTGGTCAATTCTCTGATTACTGTAAAGTATGTTTCTTAGTTCAAGACCAATCATTTTTTCTATCGCAAACCGTAATTCTTTACCCCTTACATTGAGAATTCGACTCAATATCTCATTAACAATACTCACAAATAAACTGAAGAGTAGATAGACAAAGATTAACCCTATTACGACATCTAGTGCTTCGATACCAAACATAATTACCCAGAATTTTATTTAAATGTTAAATCCCAAATACTAGAATGAAACCGCATGATTATGCAGCCTTTCCAGCTAACCCGAATTTTTGGAATTATATTTTAAAATTGATATTCATCAAAATTAAAAGTCTCGAATACCCTATTTTTATATTCTTTACGAATTATTGAGACCCATCTTACTCCATGATCGAACAAGCTAGAAAAATCCTGAAGGATACCTTCGGATATGATGAATTTCGCCTTCAGCAAGAGGCTGCTATTACTCAGGTTTTAGATAAAAAAGATGCACTGGTTATCATGCCAACGGGCGGTGGTAAATCACTGTGTTATCAAATTCCGGCGCTCATTTTCGATGGAATGACCATCGTTATTTCTCCACTCATTTCTTTGATGAAAGATCAGGTTGGACAGCTAAAGGAATATGATATTCCATCGGTGTTTTTGAATTCATCTCTTCGACCGGAAGCTTATGAATACAACGTGAAAAAAATCAAAGCCGGGGAAGTAAAACTGCTCTATGTGGCTCCTGAAACGTTGTTGATGGATAAAACCAAAGAGATTTTAAAAGACATCAAAATAGATTGTTTTACGATTGATGAGGCCCACTGTATTTCAGAATGGGGACACGATTTCAGACCGGAATATCGTCAATTAGCCAGGGTTAGAAAGGATTTCCCGGATGCCGTTTGTATTGCGTTAACTGCAACAGCTACCCCTCGAGTTCAGCGGGATATTAAAAATAGCCTTGAGTTTGATGAGTCTGAGTCTTTCATTTCAAGTTTTGATCGACCGAATCTGTTTATCAAAATTGTAGATAAAAAAGATCCTGAAAATCAGTTGTTAGATTTCCTCTATACACGTAAAAATCAGTCAGGGATTATCTACTGTTTTTCACGCCGACAGGTTGATGAGCTTTCAGAACTATTGATTGAAGAAGGCTATGCTGCAAAACCATATCACGCCGGATTAACTTCGCGTGAAAGAACCATCAATCAACAAGAATTTATTCGGGATGATGTGCGCATTATTGTAGCAACCATTGCTTTCGGAATGGGGATCAATAAACCTAATGTGCGTTTTGTGGTGCATTATGATATGCCTCAAAACATTGAATCCTATTATCAGCAGATTGGTCGAGCGGGTCGAGACGGACTTCGATCTGATTGCGTGCTGCTTTTCAGTTATTCAGACACGCAAAAGATCAAATATTTCATCAATCAGAAAAAGGGCACAGAGAAAACCATTGCTGAAAGGCATCTAGAAAAGTTGCTCAAATTTTTAGAAGAACGAGGCTGCAGACGTAAACCATTGCTGGAATATTTCGGCGAAGAATATGGTGAAAAGGAATGCGGAATGTGCGACAATAGCATATCTCAAGATGCTGATGTTGAGGATCTAACTCATCAGGCCAAAAAATTCCTGGATTGTGTATTGGATTTAGAAGAAGAGTTTGGAGCAGGCCATGTGATCGATGTACTTCGAGGTTCTAAAAATCAAAAGGTATTGGAACATGAACATGATAAACTTGAAAGTTATGGATCCGGTTTAGAATGGTCGAAAAAGCAATGGGAGCAATTATCCCGTTTATTAATGCGCCAACATTTTGTAAAGCGTGGTAGTTTTGGAGTGCTTGAAACTACTGACAAAGCAATGCCAGTACTTAGTGGAAAAGAGAATGTGTATGGAGTATTAGATCGAACCGATGTTTCAATGGATGAAGAAGATGTAATCCGTACCTCGAGCGAAATCGAAAATGAATACAATGTTGAGTTATTCGAGTTACTTCGTGAAAAACGAAAAGAGCTGGCAGATATCGATGACGTACCTCCTTATGCGATATTCCCGGATACTACACTCATTGAAATGGCCTATTACTTCCCACAAAGTAAAGATGCTTTGGAAGCCATTTATGGGGTGGGCCAGGTTAAAAAACAGAAATTCGGCGATGCTTTTATTGGAGTGATCAAGACTTTCTCGAAAGATCACGATGTAATGGAGCGCCAGAAGAACCTGATTAAGAAAACCCGTGAGGTGAAATCAGGTGAAAAGCACGAAATTGTGGCTCAGGACTTTAATGATGGGAAATCCATTAAGCTGTTAGCTGAAGAGCACGGGGTAAAAGAAGTGACGATTTTAGGTCATCTTAAGAAGTTTGTAGATGAAAGAAATGATCTTCGATTGGATGGCTTACTTCAGGCATCCGCCTTATCCGATCGCCAGCGTGACCAGGTATTACAAGCCTTCAAAAAACGCGGTCATTTAATGCTTCGATTAGTGTATGACGAGTGTAAAAAGCAGATCGGATATGATGAACTGCGAATCATGCAATTGTACTATTTGGCTAGCCAGAAATAAAGAGAGATATTGTTACAAAATAAGGACGCAATTACTGCGTCCCTTTAAGTTGTTTATTTGATGAGCTGCATTTTTATAGATTTGGAGAAGATTTCTCCGGAATTTCCGATTGCCTCAAACTGAGCGAAATAGAATCCGCTGGATAGATTCGAGGCATCAAAAGTTTGTGTATATCTTCCCGCCTCCATTTGTTGATCGATAATGGTGGCCACTTTTTGCCCCATCACATTAAATATGTGGATAGTTACCGAAGAAGCTTCCGGTAAATCAAAGCGGAAAGTAGTACTTGGGTTGAATGGGTTTGAATAGTTTTGGTCTAAATCAAAATGCTCAGGTACACCACTCATACTAACCTTAAACACACTTGGTTGAGCTTGCACACTTACAGAATTTGAATAATTTGAAGTTGATGTTCCATCATATGCTTTAACTGCATACTGATAGGTTTCTTGCTGTCCGGGACTATTTTGTATCACGGTGTAGTCTGTCCAGTTTGTACCAAAAGCTGACCCTACCTCAGCGTAAGATGAAGTACAATCTCCATTGTATCCATAATAGCATTTTCTGTAAATCTTATAAGAACTCGCACCGGATGAAGCCGTCCAGCTGAAACTTGGGAAAGATCCGGTTGGATTGGTATGGGTTAGGTTGGTTGGAGCTGGTGGTGGTATTATTAGTGTTTTAAATGCGGCCATCGTACCGGCGCGAATATCCCAAACTCTAGCGTTATCATTCCAGCCGCTTGTACCCATTGCAATACCACCATAATATTTATCTGGGTTAGACCAATAGGGAATACGATTTGTTGGATCTCCACTATAATTTCGAACAGCCATAACTGTTCTCCAGTAAGCAGGTAAATATCTATATCCATGTCCGTAAGAAAATGGATATGTACCATTATCGTTATCATGCCTAGCACCAGCCAAATGCCCGACTTCATGAGCAAAAGTATAATTACCTACTGAACAATCATCTACTGTAACGGCAAAAGCTTGACTGCTTACTACACCTATGTTTCCAGCAGTCCCACAGTATAAGGGATCATTACTTACTATTAACATTACGACATCAGCTCCATAGTGATTTCTGAGAGAATGAATATTGTCCATATAACCATCAGAAGTTCCGACTAATCTAGTATGATCAGTTTGTACCGAACCTGATTCCGAATAAGATATTTGTTGATAGTGGACTAAGTTAAAAGTCACTCCCGCGTCACTATTGGAAAAGGTAGTATTACTTGATTGAATGGAAGCTTCAGCTAATGCTTCCATATCAGTTGTAGCAGCTGCTGCTTGATTTGAAAACACGACCATCACATCAATTACAGGATTTGAAGATTTGATGGCGGGCATATTCTCTTGATTATTATTGATACTCTTAGATTTTTCACCATCCTCATTTTCTTCTTCTGTAGGGCACGAAAGTTCAGAATAATCCCTACGCAAGAGCAATGCGTATTTTTTGTTTAATGGTTCTATTTGATAGGATAAACTGTCTAAATGGATATTTCCGTACACATATCCATTAGTAGAATATAAAAACAGTTCACCATTTAGATCACTAAATCTTCCCTTATAAGTGAAATTGTCCTCTTTTTCCTTAGTAAATAGTTCACTAATCATTGAGTATTTTTTCCATTTAATGGTACTAACAAAGTGGATTCAGTAAGCACTTGTGAGAATCTAGAAATATCTATTAGCTCTTTTTCCATTATTAACTCTTCGCTTATAGAGGCATATCTACTCCTCTCGGATTCACTTAGTACTCTCTCTGTATTAGGTATAATGTCAAAGAGTGTTTTTACGGATTGTGCGTTTAGATTAATGGTAGTACAAAAAAGTACCAAGACACTGAGAAACAGCCTTATACTTTGTATATTGTGTTTCATGATTATTCCTGTTTAGTTTATGTTAAACAGAAAGAATTAAAACCCCGTCGGGCATTCAATACTTCCTGTGGTTTCTTGATCGTGGTGGATCAAACTCAGTAGTAGCCCGGCTGGGCTTTAATTTTTTAATTACTTTTTAACCTTATAATTCATCAAGTACATCTCTTCTTTAATGTCATCAAGAGTGTCTTCAGTGTATGATATTTGCGCAACTAAGCCTATTCCAGGATTATAATATTGATAATAGTCCCATCCTTTTATTACATCATACCCATTACTAACCCAAAATTTAAATACATAACATGAGAAAGTGCCGGCAGGGGTAGTAATCTCGCGGTCGGTATCTATTAGAGTAACCACTTTGGATTCGTTATGGTAAAATCTAAGTTCGGAATAAGAAAATACGAGACCTGGTTCCAAAAAGGAGGTTCCAGTTTCTGCTGGAAATGGAACTTGAAGTGCATTCATATATAAAGTGTCTACATCAGATATTCCACCCATTAAGTAAGTCCCTTCATCCCCGTTTCGGAATAGCCAATAATATTCCGGAGCACCTTCTGGAAAAGGTACCAGGTTAAATGCAAAGGATGTAAATGTTGTGTCATTTATTGGTACTTCTACTTGTTTTACTACTTCGTAGCGCAAAGTATCGTAGAGAGAACCTAAATAGGTATATTCATATTCCCAGTAATTCCCTACAGCTAAGGGAAATAAAACGTAGGGAGTATCCTGCTCGTTTTCGAATTCAAGAATTCCACAACCTAGTAGAAGCGTAAGAAGTAAAAGAGATTCTAGAATTTTAAGATTTTTAAACGTTTCCCAATACATCGATTCCGCTCTATTAATCAATAATCAACATGATGGTAGATACCTGTTGATTATGAATACTTTATGAATAGGTTGTAGGAAATTTAGTTGGAGCTTAATCTAGTATTCAATGCAAGTTGTAAACTTGCTTTATCAAAGTGTTTTTAGGCTCTGTCTTAAAACATCTGGGTGCATTCAGTAATCAGGTTTCAGAATACAGTGATCAGATTCTCTTGCTTTTGGGAATAGCTGAATGTACGGTTCATTAATTTCCTTCTAGCTCTATACCAGTGTTGAAAGTTAGTTGACGTTTCTCGCTTCCATCGGCATTCATAATCCAAATAGTACCATTGTTTATATCATAGGTATATCCCCAGTATTTAACGTATACAATCCTGCCGTCTGGAGTCCAGGAAGGTTCTCTTCCACCATCTTCCGTTAATTGATTTATGTTGCTCCCATCAGCGTTCATGGTTCGTATTTGAGTATTAGATTGAACGGCAATTGTGTTACCATTTGGTGAATATTTTGGGTAGCGATCTGTTATATCATTTTCAGTAATTCTTGTTGAAATATCTCCATTTAAGTTAAAAGAAAATATTTCAGAGGAATATGCATCTACTAGATACTGTATGTAGGCTATGTTATTATTATTTGGAGAAAAAGATGGCATTCTGGCCTCACCCTGTTCTGGAGTATATATGATTCTTTGCTTTTGTGATCCATCATTTTTCATTTTCCAAATAAAGATTAGACCTGTAGCACTTTGATTATTCGAGTCATACACAATCCACTCTCCATCAGGGCTCCAATCGGGGAAAAAATTGCGACCCCCAGTTGTAAGCTGAACCAGACCATCCATGGCAACCGAGTCCCCAGAAAAGGGTACTTTATAAATTTGTGCTCCCCACACAAACAGCAGCCATTTCATGTCAGGTGAAAAACTCGGAGTCCCAATATTCAGGCTTTGGATGAGGAGCTTCATATTTTTGCCATTGATGTCGGACATCCAAATACCAGAGGAATCAGGATTAATCATAGGCGAACGAAGGTTTGTAAAATAGGTGCGAATAAAAACCAATTTACTGCCATCCGGGCTTACCGATGGCTGGGAATAGGGTTGTGGATAAATTGTGGTAGGCAATCTTACTTCACCATCATCATCATCTGGATCACCACTATTTCCATCAAGCATTCCACAAGAAACAATTAGACCTAAAAGGAGGGTATGCAAAAGTATAAAACGGATTGTTTTCATCGTTTTCCCCAATACATCGATTCCGCTATATTAATAAATAATCAACATGATGGTAGATACATATTGATTATGAATGCTTTATGAATAGGTTGTATGAAATATAATTGGAGTCTAGACTTTTGATTAAAAAATGCGAATTAATATCCAGTTTTAGCAAGCGATAATTAAACGGAATCTGTTTTTAAAAATAGGTCAGAATAGTAGCCAGGATTAGTCTTCAAAAAAGCGCTTTTCTAAGAAAGTTAGATAGGATGTAGATTTTGAACTAAGTCAAATTATCCTGAACTTTACTGCCCTGTTTATTTGAAAGAAAAATGCCGTTTAGGCACCAAAAACAAACATTTTTATGGCAAAGGTAGAAGTGGTAATGCCCCAGATGGGAGAGTCGGTGATGGAAGGTACCGTTATCGAATGGTCGAAGAGCGTGGGCGATACCGTTGAGGTGGATGAAACGCTCCTCGAAATCGCAACCGATAAAGTGGACAGTGAAGTCCCTTCACCTGAAGCTGGAGTATTGGTAGAAATCCTTGTTGATGAAGGTGACACCATTGAAGTTGGAAAAGCCATTGCCATTATTGAAACCGATGCGGATGCTGCTGAACCGGTTGCAGCACCAGCACCTGCTGTTGAAGAGCCAAAAGTGGAAGCTACTCCTGAACCAGTAGCTGAATCCGAGCCAACTCCTGAGCCTGTTGCTGAAACTCCTGCACCAACAATGAATGGTGGTGGAGAAACGATTGAAGTGATAATGCCTCAAATGGGTGAATCTGTTGTTGAGGCTACCGTCATTGAATGGAGTAAACAAGTAGGTGATGCTGTTGAGGAAGACGAGACGCTACTTGAAATTTCTACTGATAAAGTTGACAGTGAAGTTCCATCACCTGCAGCAGGTACTTTAGTTGAAATTAGAGCTCAAGCCGATGAAACGATCGAAGTTGGTCAGGTTATAGCTGTAATCGCAACAGGTGAGGGTGCAAGTGTAGCAACTCCTTCTCCAACTCCAGTACAGGAAACACCTGCAGCAAAAGCAACCACGGAAGCTAGTTCTACCTTAACTAAAGAAGACATTGCAAAACTTACTCCAGAGCAATTATTAGCAAACGGAAGTGGCACGCCAAATGGTGAAGGTTCTGTGCCAAGAACAAGTTCAGATGGACGTTTCTTCTCACCCCTTGTAAGATCAATAGCGAAAGAAGAAGGGATTTCAGCTCAGGAACTAGAAGCAATTGAAGGATCTGGACAGGGTGGAAGAGTATCAAAGAAAGATATTTTAAACTACGTTCAGAATCGCGGATCTGGATCTGTACTAACAGCTCCGAAGCCCGCTGCTCCTGCTGTCTCCACAATAACCAAACCAGCTGCTTCGACAGATGCAATTTCTGCAGGTGAATTAAATGTAACGAAGACTCCTACCGGAGATGTTGAGATTGTGAAAATGGATCGCATGCGTAAGCTCATTGCTGAGCATATGGTGCATTCAAAGCAGACATCAGCACATGTAACTACATTTGCTGAAGTGGATGTGACTAACATGGTGAATTGGCGAAATGCGAATAAAAATGCATTCCAGCAAAAGACAGGCATCAAACTTACGTTTACCCCACTTTTTGTAGAAGCGATCATTAAATCGATGTTAGAGTTTCCAATGATAAATTCTTCTGTAGTTGGGGATGAGATTCATATCAAGAAGGATATTAATTTTGGAATCGCAGTTGCACTCGGTACCGGTGGTGAAGGTGGATTGATTGTTCCTGTGATGAAAAAAGCTCAGCAGAAAAACCTTGTTGGGTTAGCTGAATCTGTAAATGAAGTAGCAGCAAAAGCCAGAAGTAAGAAATTAAGTCCGGATGATTTAGTAGGTGGTACTATCACACTCACAAACTACGGTAGTGTTGGAAATCTGATGGGAACACCAATCATTAACCAACCTCAAGTTGCAATTCTTGGAACCGGAGCCATCGTGAAACGGCCGGTTGTGATGGAAACCCCAGCCGGGGATGTAATTGCTATCCGTCATATGATGTTCTTAAGCATGAGTTACGACCACAGAATTATTGATGGCGCACATGGCGGTGCATTCGTAAATCGAGTGAAAGAAATGCTTGAAGACTTCGATGTGGATCGAGCGGTTTAAAGTCTGACTATTTTAATACCAGAGGCGCTTAACAAAGCGTCTCTTTTTTGTTTAAATGAAGATAGTAGAATCCATAGAAGACATTCGGGGAGTAGTTAAACAGCTACAATTAAAGAATAAGAAAGTAGCTTTTGTTCCTACAATGGGAGCTTTGCATGATGGTCACCTCTCACTTATTCGAATTGCTCGAAGAATGGCTGAACACGTAGTTGTATCTATTTATGTGAACCCGGAACAATTCGGACCAACCGAGGATTTTGGTAGTTATCCTCGCACTTTAGAACGAGATTTAGAATTTTGTCGCGAAGAAGGAGTCGGAACTGTTTTTACTCCCAATGATGAAATCATGTATGGTTCGGGAGAAAAATTCTTTAGTATAGAAATAGATGTTTTAAACAAGTATTTAGATGGAGGCAGCAGGCCAGGTTATTTTCAGGGAATTGCTCTAGTTGTAAACAAATTGTTTAACATTATTCAACCTGATATCGCTGTATTTGGTCAAAAAGATTATCAGCAATTTCAAATCATCCAACAAATGGTGAATGAATTTAATCATGATCTTGAACTGGTGATGGCTCCTATTGAAAGAGCAGAGGATGGTTTGGCGCTGAGTAGTAGAAATGCTTATCTAAGCGAGCAAGACCGCGAATTAGCTCCTCTTTTAATTAAGAAAATGAGGGAGAGTGTCGATGAAATTCAGGCGGGATTGATAGAGCCAAAATCTTTGTTTGACTTGAAGCAGAACGAGTTAGCAGCAAAAGGCTTCAAAAATGACTATTTTGATGTTTTTTCCATGGATAAAATGGAGCCTGTTGCCAAACTCACAAAAGGAGAGACTTACGTGCTGGCAACAGCCGTTTATCTAGGGAAAACCCGACTTATTGATAACATTATTTTCGATTGTTGAGCTATGAAGCTTACTATGTTTAAATCTAAATTGCACCAGATGGTGGTTACTGAAGCTAATCTTCATTATGAAGGTAGTATTACTATTGATCAGGACCTTCTGGATGCTGCTCATTTATTACCTTATGAGAAAGTACAGGTACTTAATATTACGAATGGATCACGGCTTGAAACCTACACTATTCCCGGAGAGAGAGGATCACGTGTTTGTTGTATGAATGGCGCTGCTGCGAGATTAACTCAGGTTGGTGACCGAGTAATTATAATTTCTTATGCTGAAATGACACCTGAGGAAGCAAAATCTTATCGACCAAGAACGGTAGTAGTTGATGAGAATAACGATCCAAAATCAATTCTGGACTATTCACAACCCGAAACTACATTCGATTTAGTAACAGGGTTACAAGAGAAATAATTAGATTCGAATTTCTTGATTATCGATCAGCATTTAAACTCAAAAGCCCTACCTTAGTCCGGCAACGAAAACCTAGCGTTTGGCAAAAGTAAATCAAAAACAACACGTTTTATCGGCCAAAGAAGGTGGATTAGGTACTTTTGGAGGAGTATTCACGCCCTCCATTCTTACGATCCTTGGCGTAATAATGTACCTGCGTTTTGGATGGGTTGTAGGTAATGTTGGTCTGTTCGGTACCTTGGTGATTGTTACCCTTTCGACAAGTATTACTTTTTTAACAGGTCTTTCTATTGCCTCGATAGCTACTGACCAGAGAGTTAGAATCGGCGGAGCTTACTATATGATTAGTCGTTCATTGGGAATTGAATCCGGTGGAGCGATTGGTATTCCTCTTTATTTTGCTCAAGCTCTTTCTATTGCATTGTACACAGTGGGTTTTGCCGAAAGTTTGGTGCGTGTTTTCCCGGTTCTTGATGAGAAAATCATTGGTTTAGTTACCACAGTACTTGTTTCGTTGTTGGCATTAGCATCAGCAAAAGCAGCAATCAGGGCACAATATGTAATCATGTTTGGGATTGCGCTTTCTTTGTTGAGTTTAATCTTCGGTAGTCCATTAGAAGGGGTAACCATTGATATGTGGAATACCCGAACTGCTGAACCGGAAAGTTTTTGGGTTGTTTTTGCTGTTTTCTTTCCAGCAGTAACCGGAATCATGGCTGGTGTAAATATGTCTGGAGATTTACAGACACCTAAAAAGTCCATTCCCTCGGGGACATTTGCTGCAATTGGTGTTGGATACCTTATTTACATGGCCTTGCCATTCATTTTAGCAATGCGTGCTGATACCGAATCTCTGCTCAATGATCCATTGATAATGCGGAACATTTCATTTTGGGGTGATGCGATATTGGTTGGAGTTTGGGGAGCAACTTTATCAAGTGCTGTAGGTAGCATTTTAGGAGCTCCGCGAGTATTGCAGGCTTTGGCAAAAGATCAGATTTTGCCACCATTTTTAGGGTGGCTAGGTCGAGGTTCAGGCGAAGAAGATACTCCACGGCTAGGGACTATTTTCACAATGGTAATTGCACTCATGGCGGTTTGGTTTGGTGATTTAAATCTGATCGCACCCGTACTGACCATGTTTTTCTTAACAACTTACGGGGTATTAAATATAGCGGCAGGGACAGAACGATTCCTTGGAAGTCCATCATTTCGCCCAACCTTCAGGGTGCATTGGTTTTTCTCTCTAACAGGAGCATTAGGTTGTATTGCAGTAATGTTTTTGATTAACACGGTTGCTACTGCTATTGCATTCGTTTTTGTTGGTTTGATTTTTACATGGCTAAAACGTCGTGAAATGAAATCGGCCTGGGGCGACATTGGACGTGGAATTTGGATGGCCGTTATTCGTGCAGGATTAATGCGCTTAAGGATAGATCAGGAACCAAAGAATTGGCGACCAAATCCATTAGTATTGGCAGGATCTCCCACGAAGCGCTGGCACTTAATTGATTTCGCTAATACAATTACTCATGACAAAGGCCTGTTAAGTGTAGCATCACTCATACCTGAGGGTTCGATGAGTATGGATCAAAAACAAAGAATGACGGTTAACATTCGAGAGTTTTTAAATAAACGAGGAATACAGGGTTTAGTAAAAGTAATCGCAGTTAAGGACAGGTTTCAAGGCGTTATAAACCTTGTTCAATCATTCGGATTAGGTTCACTAGAACCGAATACTATAATTCTAGGTGATAGCGAAGACCCAAAATTCAGACCTGAATTCTGCAGGATGATTTCTAAGTTTCATGATTTTCAACGTAATGTACTTATTGTTCATAAAGGAGAAGGTGAAAAAGCTTTTCGGGATCGAAAGAGAATCGATGTTTGGTGGGGTGGATTAAAAGGAAATGGCGGCTTGATGATGATTTTGGCTTATCTCATGAATACAAGCCTTGATTGGAGAGAAGCGGAGTTACACATCAAAATGATGGTCGGAGATGAAGATGCAGTTGAACCAACACGAGAAAATATCCTTGGATTACTTGAAGAAATCCGAATACGTGCAATAGTTGATATTATTCCCGCAAAAGGTCGAGACTTTGATGAAGTTCTAAAAAAGCACTCCTCAAATGCTGATGTGGTTTTTCTTGGATTAGCTGAACCCGATGAAAACTTTGAAGCCTATTATGAGAAAGTTCAGGATCGGGTTGATGGATTACCAACGACCATTCTAGCTCTTGCTTCACAAGAAATATCGTATGGTGAGGTTCTCATCAAAAAGGATACGATGGAGTAGAAACCATAAAAGCCTTCCATTAAAGAATGGAAAGGCTTTTACAGTGAAAAAAATATTATAAGTCAATACCGCCAGGTGGTAATGGTTCACAACTATCCCTTGTAGTGCCGTTAGTTAAATATATTGTTACACAAACTTCGACCTCAGGAATAGGTTGACAGTCACTCCAACCGTCAAAAACACCTTCATAGTAAGTATAGTTACCTTGTGCAATTGCAAGCGCTAGAGTGTTAGCATAGCCCACCTGATTTCCATCTTGAGCAAGGTTGCAGCCAACCTGATAACCTAGTGCATAATAGTTAGATGGTGTTGGACTAGGTCCAGGCATAGGACCAATTTGTGCCATTAAGTCCAACGATGTGAAAACTGTGATAACCGCAATAATTAATAGCTTTGTGTATGATTTTCTCATGTTTAATAAGATTAAATTATTATTTATAGCTAATTGCATTTTATAACAAACTTGTAAGTGTCAGTATAATTATAACTTGTATTAGCGCTTAAACTATGAGAATTATTGTTAGTGATTGTTACATAAATAAAATCTATTGAATAGACATATAATTGAATGAGCTCATGTTGATTTTATAGCTACTTGTTATATAAAGTAAAAATCCAATTCGCGATAAAACTTTAGCCTTTCCAAAAGCGTCTTTGTTTTGCGTTTACACAATTTAGCTTAAAATGGTCCTTGATCTTTTTGATGCTAAATAAATTAACAATAATGTTATGTGTGATAATGTTATTAAAACCTAAATCCTCGGGTTAAATTAAATATTAAATCAATGAACAAAAGAATTGGAATAATAGGGGCAGTTGTTGTCGTGCTAATTGCGGGTTGGATTGTTAGTGGTACAGACAGTGCAGAAACAACTCAATTATTTGTAAATCCTGCAACAAGCGAGTTTGTTGTTGATGTAGTTACAACAGGTGAACTAAGAGCAAAAAACTCAACTGATATAAATGGACCAAGAGGAGTGATGGAATTTAGAATCAACCAAATTCGAATTCAGCGAATGGTTGATGAAGGGGTTGTCGTTCAAAAAGGTGATTTTGTAGCCGAGTTAGATCGTTCTGAAATCATGGGAAAATTACAAGATGCCCAGCTGGATAAACAAACAGCAGAATCACAAGTACTACAGGCGCAATTAGATAGTACTCTAGAATTATCACAAGCCAGAGATAATCTTATTAATCTGCAATTTGCATTAGAAGAGCGTCAAATAGAGTTAGATCAATCGAAATTTGAATCTCCGGCTGTACAAAGAAAAGCCGAAATCGAATTAGATAAAGCAGAACGCCAGCTTGCACAAGAAACGAAGAACTATGAAACCAAAGTGAAGCAGGCAGAAGCGAAATTACAAGAGAGAGAAGCTGAACTCACTAAAAAAGAGAATGAGATTCAACGGATTATGGAGATAATGAACCAGTTTACGGTTTATGCCCCCGATCAGGGAATGGTTATTTACAGAAAAAACTGGGATGGTTCAAAGGTTACTGAAGGATCACAAATCAGTGCTTGGAGTCCAGGGGTTGCTGAATTACCGGATTTCAGAGTTATGGAATCGGTTACGTATGTAAATGAAGTCGATATTCAAAAAATTGAAATGGGTCAGGAAGTATTTCTTGGATTAGACGCAATGCCAGATAAAGCTTTAACAGGTATAGTTACCAGTGTCGCAAATGTGGGTGAACAGCGAAAGAATTACGACTCGAAAGTTTTTGAAGTTATCATCGAGATTAACGAAAGTGATAGTTTGCTACGTCCCGCAATGACAACTAGCAATCGAATAATAATTGAAGAACATGAAGATGTGCTGCATATCCCATTAGAGGCGGTTCATGCCATTGATTCATTAAGTTTTGTAGCGGTAAAAGACGGATCATCAAGTTTGATGCGACAGGTTGAACTGGGCCCAATGAATGATAATTCTGTGGTAATAATGCGCGGGGTTAATGGAGATGAAGAATTACTTCTATCACTACCGGACACATCCGGTATCAGAATTGAACGCCTTCCAGAATTACTTTCACAGAACTGATTAAGTGTTACAGAAACTACTTTATAATTTTGATATTGCTCTTGAAGCAATCTTCCTGAATAAGCTGCGTGCACTTCTAACATCACTTGGAATTATCTTTGGGGTTGCCTCAGTAATTGCCATGTTAGCAATTGGAACAGGAGCCCAACAAGAAGTTCTCTCACAAATGGAATTGTTGGGTACCAATAACATCATTATTCAACCTGTTTTAGAACAGATTGAAGGGGTCGTAGATGATGCTGAGTCTACTAATTCTGACAGTAGAAAGTATTCACCCGGATTGAGTCTCCATGACTTAGATAGTATTCGTGATTTTATGCCTGAGGTAGAATACATCACTCCTGAGATTATTTTCGAAACAAATTTCATGAGAAATGCACGGCTTCGAAGTGGTAAAATTGTTGGTATTAATAATGACTATTTCTTCATCAATAATTTCAATATAGCGGAAGGGAATTCATTCACTGATCATCAGATTGAAAATGCTGCCCCAGTCTGTGTAATTGGTCATGATGTCAAAACAAAGTTTTTTCCGGGAGAAGATCCAATTGGAAAGAAGATCAAAGTTGGAAATCTTTGGCTAACCGTGATTGGTGTATTAGAAAAGAAAGTTCTTAGTACTGAGAACATCCAAAGTTTGGGGATTCGAAATTATAACCTGGATATATTTTTACCGGTTACAACTACATTACTCCGTTTTAAAAATCGTGCGTTGGTAACCAAAGATGATCTAGATGCATCAGGCGGATTCGGTGGCCGTGTGATTATTATAGGTGGTGATGATGATGGTGGTGAGGAAGAAGCAACAACCAATTATCACCAATTAGATAAGTTGATAGTAAGAGTAAGTGACACTCAATATAGTGTTGCTATTGCAGAAGTTCTTTCCAGAATGCTCAAACGTCGACATAACGATGTTGTAGATTTTGAGATCATCGTACCTGAGCAACTCCTTCAGCAAGAACAAAGAACCAGGAGAATATTTAATATTGTACTCTCTTCGATTGCTTCCATTTCTTTAATTGTTGGTGGGATCGGGATCATGAATATCATGCTAGCCTCGGTTGTTGAACGTTATCGTGAAATTGGCGTTAGAATGGCTGTTGGAGCACAGAAAAAAGATATTGAGATTCAGTTTTTAACAGAGGCATTAGCGATAAGCATAACGGGAGGTTTACTAGGAATTCTACTAGGAATGGGCTTCGGACTTACCATTGAGGCTTTCGCAGACATCAATACAATTATAACCCCCATCTCTATAGTTATTTCTTTCGGGGTCGCACTTTTAATAGGGGTGATTTTTGGGTACTTCCCGGCAAAGAGAGCGGCACAACAAGATCCGGTACACGCTTTAAGACATGAATAAAAAACTACTCATTTTAACTTTTAGTGCTATAGGTCTGTTCTGTTCAGCAGAAATAAAAGCACAGGCTACTGTTTACACTTTAGAAAGCAGCATTGAATATGCGAAGCAAAATAGTCCATTATCCAGAGCGGCAAGATTTGCTGTTTTATCTGCAAAATGGAGGTATAAATCTTTTAGGGCAGATTTGTATCCGAGTTTAAGTCTTAGTGGAGATGCACCAAATTATAACAAGTCAATTTTCTCGAATGTTTTGGACGATGGTACAGTCACTTTTTCTTCTAGAACTCAATCAGAGGCTTCTGCAGCTTTATCGATTAATCAAAATTTAGCTCCAACAGGTGGTAGATTATCTCTTTCTTCGGGTATTACTCGACTTGGGATATTTCAAGATGAGAATACATACTTGTGGCAAAGCACTCCATTAGTTGTATCATTGAATCAGCCAATTTTTCAATTTAATAGCTTTAAATGGCTCACCAGAACTGAACCACTGAGGTATAAAATAGCACAGAAGCAATATGTTGAAGAAATGGAAGATCTTGCGTTTACAGTTACGCAGGGATATTTCAATGTACTTCAGGCTAAAATTAATGTCGAAGTAGCTGAATTCAACATTACTGTAAACGACTCAATATTTAATATTTCTCAAGGTCGATTCCAGGTAGGTAATATTGCAGAAAACGAGTTACTTCAAAGTGAACTTGAGTATAGAAATGCACGTGCTTCTTACACAACTGCGAATTTGAATTACCAAAGAGCGATTGAGAATTTTAAAGCCCTTCTAGGTATTGATGATGCTACCGAAATTGATATAGAAGTCCCAGATGTAGCTCCGGAAATATCAGTAGATGTCGACCAGGCTTTGAAGCTTGCCACCGAAAATAACTCAACAAGTCTGTTATTTGATTTGAATAGACTGCTTGCTGACCAAACTTACGATCAGGCCAGAAAAAACACCGGTTTTTCAGCGAATTTGCAAGCTAGTTTTGGTTTAAATCAGACATCAAGTGAAATTGCGGATCTCTATAATGATCCACAGAACAGGCAGTTTTTCTCCGTCGGATTTCAAATTCCATTGTTTAATTGGGGGAAGAATCTTGCTGAAATCCGATCTGCAAGAAATGAGCAGCAAGAAACGGCAAATACTATAGCCTATCAAAAATTGCAGTTCGAATTAAGCGTAAAAAGTACAGTTCGTGAATTTATGCAGTTACGTGATCAGGTTGAGTTAGCACAAATTTCTGATGACATTGCCACACGTCGATATGATGTTGCTAAAAATCGTTATCTGATAGGTAGAATCGATATAACTAATCTATTCATCGCTCAGAGCGAAAAAGATCAAGCACGTCGTGGTTATATAATTGCACTTCGAACATACTGGGAAGGCTATTATAACCTCCGTCGACTAACGCTATATAATTTCGAAAGAGATATCCCGATCGAATATGAGCAGGAGTTTTAGTTTTCTAAAAACTCTGAAACGTTTGATTTAAAAGCTTCTGGCTTTTCAATAAAAGGAAAATGACCTGCGTCTTCTAAAATGATAAGCTTTGACCCTTCGATTGTCTCAGCTAATGGCAGCCCAGCTATTTCAGCCAAAGGATCATAGTCTCCATATAGAATTAGAGTTGGTGCTGAAATTCTCGATAAACTAGAATGGAAATCGTAATTAGTAATACCAGGGCCTAGCAATTGAAGTAATTCACTACTTCGAAAATAATTTCCAGATAAATTTAGGCGCAAGCTATCCACTAATGTAGGATTTGAAAATTGATGTTTAAATCCAATTTTCATTAAAGATTCAATAGATTTAGGGTTGCGATTTCGGAACTCATTACTAGAGAATATTTCCATTCGACTCATATTATCTTCTTGAGTGAAACGCTCGGCTAAAACTTGATTTGATTGATCGTTTAACTCGGTACTAGCACCAATTGAGCTGATCAATAACAAATTCCCAACTTTATCTGGATATTTTGTCGCATAGTTCATTGCGATTAAACCACCAAATGAATGCGCCAAAAGGTTAAGGTTTTCAATTCCGTATGCTTTTCTTATTCCCTCAATGTCTTCGACAAACTGATCAAAATTTACTGAGCTAGTATCTACATCCATTGAAGATTGCCCTGACGCTCTTTGATCATAAAATATCAGCAAATAATCTTCCGCGAGATTTTTTAGGTGTGGCAAGAAGTAATCATGACTTAAGCCAGGCCCACCATGTACGATCAATATGGGTTCACCAGTCCCCATAGTTTTGACAAATAATTGGGTTCCATTTACAGACTGTAAGCCACTTTCGATAGTACTATCTACATCTTGTGTAACACAAGAAATAGATAGTATGCCTATCAGAATCAGGATAAAGGAAGCTTTCATTTGGATAAGTTACCCAACAAAATCAGGGAGTAACTCAAAAAATCTTGCCGATGTTTTTATACCACGATGGAAATCCTGAATAGAAAACTTCTCGTTTGGTGAATGGATTGCATCACTAGTCAATCCAAAACCCATCAGAATGGACTCTACACCAAGAACTCGTTTGAAATCAGCTACAATTGGAATAGATCCGCCTTCACGTGAGAAAAGCACATCTTTTTCGAATACATCTTCAAAAGCTTTTGCCGCAGCTTTTAATCCGTAAAAATCCAGATTTGTTATAGATGCATATCCACCATGATGTTCGGTAACTTTCACTTTAACGGTATCAGGAGCGATGGAATTGAAGTAATCAGTAAAGAGTTTGGCTATTTCTTTTGGTTCTTGATCCGGGACTAAACGCATACTGATTTTTGCATTCGCTTTAGAAGGTAAAACCGTTTTCGCTCCTTCCCCGGTATATCCACCCCAGATTCCATTAACATCGAGCGTTGGTCTTGCTGAGGCGCGTTCTAACGTCGTGTAACCTTTTTCACCATGAACAGCATCAATATCGAGTGATTCTTTATATGCTACTTCATTAAAAGGGAGTGCTGCGGATGCAGCTCGATCTGCACCGGTTAGATCAATTACTTTATCATAAAATCCGGGTATTTGAATTATCCCATTTTCATCTTTCATTTTTGCGATCATCTCGCAAAGAACATTCAATGGATTTTCAACAGCACCGCCATAAACTCCTGAGTGCAGATCACGATTAGGACCAACTACTTCAACTTCCATGTAGGCAAGTCCACGAAGGCCATAAGTTATAGAAGGCTGATCTTTTCCAAACATGGCAGTATCGGAAATTAAAACCATGTCAGTTTTTAGCATTTCTTTATGCGCTTCGATGAAAGGAACGAGATTAGGGGAGCCGATTTCTTCTTCCCCTTCCAAAATGATTTTCACGTTAACCGGAATATCTTCACCGGATTTCACGTATGATTCGAGCGCTTTTACATGAGTAAAAGCCTGGCCTTTATCATCGCTAGCACCACGAGCATAGATATTTCCATCCTTCACAGTTGGTTCAAACGCCGGTGTATCCCATAAATCATCCGGGTCTGAAGGCTGCACATCATAATGCCCATAAATCAATACAGTTGGTTTATCATCATGTGGACAATGCTCACCATAAACGATCGGATTACCCGGTGTTTCAAATAATTCTACTCGATCTAGGTTTAAGGATTTTAGCTGATTTAGAAGGAAATTCGCAGCTTTTTGAACTTCTCCCTTTTTAGATGAATCTGTACTCACACTTGGGATTCTTAATAACTCAAAAAGTTCGTCTAAAAACTTTTGTTGGTTTGCGTCTATATAGGCTTGCGAATTACTCATTGTGTACTCCATTTATAAAATTTTTGAACCATGGATTTGAATCCAACCATATTGTCCGTTGCCCAGTCGAATGTAATACCATCCTTCGGCATTTTCACTAGTAAATGCATCAATAGTGATGGTGTATCCTTCATAGGCAATACTTACTAAATCAGCACTTTCAGTTGGTTGTGTTGTGACCGGAATTTCTTTAGAAACGATAATACCATCTTGATATCGCTGATCAATGTAATCAACATAGAATGCTAGAATAACAGTAAGGATACTAAGACTTGTTGCTGTGGCAATAATTGTGGCTTTTCTAGGTATTTGGATTGGATTAAACCAATTGAAGATGATTACAATCACAGAAACTGAGATCATCAGAAAACCGATAAAGAAAATACCAGTCGCTCCAATACCTTTTTTGAGACTATCTACAGCTCTATCCCATGGTAGTTTAGGCAGCATGGCAGATTGCCTACTAAATTGTGATGAGATAAACTCCAATGCTTCATTCGCTTGAGTTTCCGTCACATTAAAATCTTGAGCTTTTATGAAGTAGTATTTTGCCAATCCCAAAGAATCAATTTCCATGGATGCAATACCCATATTCAAATACAAAGGGCCGGATACTTCCCCGGTTTGCTCAATATCTTTATATGCGTATAGCGCTCCAATAAAATCATTTTCTTCAAGCATGGTATTTGCCTGATCGAACATAATTTGGGCGTTCTGACGAGCAAATAGGTCTGATGAGCTAAAAAAGATTAAAAGTAAGATCAAAACTCTCATACCATTCTACCTATTTTTTTGATCAATTCTCTTACTCGCTCAATATCCGTTTGGAGACCTTCTTGTGATGTATTTGGTGCATAGGTGATGGTTTCGCACTTATTCAAAATCCGCTTTACTTCCCTGGATATTTCAGAATCCGTTTTTTCGAGAAGCTTTTCTTCTAGTTCTTGTGCAGAAAGCCCTGCTCTTGGTAAATCTAGTTTATCACTGATAAACTGGAATAAAGCCTTTTCGATGAAATGATATCCATTTTTGATATCTGTGGAATTTTCCGCTTGTGATAAAGCCTCATCAGCAAGTTCTCTGGCTTTTTGTGATCGAGCGAAAGCAGAGTCATTATTCATACGATCATTGTGGCTTTTGATTACAAACCCAATTCCCAGTGATGCTACTGGTAGAACAAGAAGCATCCAAATCCAGCCTTTTCTCAGTAACGGTTCAGACTTTACCGGTTCCCAATTTGCCAGACCAGTAATCGGTTGAACATCAAATCTGTATTCAGTGGCAGCATTTGAGGCTAATCTAGGATCTCGCTCTGCATAGAATGTAAGTGCGGGAAGTCTTACAGTTGAGTACCGCTCTCTTTCAGGATCGTAATAAGCAAATTGCTGTTCAGGGATAACATACTCTCCTTCATTTCGGGCAATTATGATATCCGTAAAAGTTTTAGTACCACCAATTTCTTGGTTATTTCTGGTGATTGAAGAGCTTTCTTGCGGATCGTACAATTCCAGAGATTCAGGGAATTCATATTCCGGTTTTATGATAAGTGGAATGTTTCCTTTACCTGAGATCGTAGTTGTAATCTCTACTGTCTCACCAACAAATGCAGTTTCTGGATTGATAATTCTTGAAATTTGAAATTTCCCTACAGCGCCGGAATAAACCGCATCAATGTCAGGTAATGGACGAACGTTTATTGTAATTGGAAGTGTCTGCAATTCTTTTCGCTCCTGCCCCATCCCAAAACTGAAAATATCTCTACGACGATTTCGATTTCGAACCTGAACAACTACCTCAAATGGACTTAAAGTCAATACACCTGATTTAGTAGGGAAAATAGCTGTCTGCAACAGAACTGCTCTCTGATATCGAACTCCTCCAATAAGTGTTGAAGTTGTTCTGGCCTGCTGTCGATTTTCTAAATCCTCTTTCCAAAAACCCTCAGCTTTCCAGCCAGGCGAAGGTTGATACGAGGCAACCTCAACTTCGTTTTTGAAATACAGAACTATATTCGCTATTACCTGTTCACCAACAACAGGTTCATCAGTGCTTGGTTCTAAGCGGACATAAATGTCAGGAGAACGTGCTGCATTTCCCTGGTCAATCGTAGAAGGGTCAAGAACTTTGAAAGATATTGGACTTGTTGAGTATTGAGTTCCATTTACATCAATGGTCAAAGTTGGAAAAGTATAATCACCGGGTGTCTGTGCGATGAATGAATAACCATATGTGTATGATACCGTAGGTCGGCCATTTACGTAAGAATAGTTTGTTGATTGACTGGTACTCCCTGATAACCAACGCAATCCATCAACCAATGGAAGCTCTGGTCGATCGATAGAATTTAATGATTGACCTGAGATGGTAATATCAAGTCGAACAGATTCACCCGAAAAAATATTCGTCTCAGTTAAAGATGAGGTTACAGAAATATCCTGAGCTACTGTGGCTTGTTGAAAAGCTAATACAAAAATCAGCGTACAAATAAAGCCGAAAGCTTTACCAGTCCTTATCATGTGTGGCAGATCCCTGTGTTTTTTGCTTTTTAAACTCTTTCAGCAATTCTTTTTCTTTTTGAGCTAATGCTTGTAAGATTTTCTCAGCTTCTTCTTTACTTATTTCACGATTTTGTTGAGGTTGAGCCTGCTGCTCTTCAGGATCTTGCTCGCTTTCGGATTGTTCCTGATCGCTTTCCTGCTGCTGCTCTTGTTGTTCTTGCTCTTCCTGATCTTGTTGCTGCTCTTGTTGTTCTTGTTGCTGCTGCTGTTGATCCTGATTCTGGTTTTCCTGGTTCTGCTGATTTTGTTGTTGTTGTTGCTGCTGTTGTTCCTGTTCTTCTTCTAATTTTTGAAGTAGCTGTGAAAGCTTTGGATCATTTGGATATTCAAGTAAACCTTGTTGAACCTGACTAATTGCGCCCGGCAGGTTACCACCGATAAAAGTCTGGGCTCCATCATGGAAATAGTCGTCTGCAGTTTGAGCCTGAACAGCTAAACTTCCAGTTATTAGAATAGAAAAAAAGAATCCAGAAATAATTTTATGAATCGATTTCACTTACGGCTCCAATCCTATTTATAAATTGATTGTAATTTTGAACAGTTTGGTCCACCTGTAGAGCTTGAATCATGAGTTCATATGCCTGTTGATACTGTTTTTGACTAACAAGTTCTTCTGCTCTTGCTTTCATAGCTTTTGCATATTCTGTAGGTGGTTCTAGCTCTTGATCTTGATTCTGTTGCTGTTCTTCACCGTCTTCATTTTGACTTTCAATCAAGGCACGTTCAAAATTATGCTTGGCCTCAGTATCATTTGGATTATACTTCAATGCATTTCTAAGGTGTTGAAGTGCCGGTTTCCATTGTTCACTTTCAGAGAGAACTGTTCCAATATTATATTCAGCTTGTGATTTTTGTTCAGGGGACTCAACCATAGAACTGTACTGCAAATACATCTGAATGGCGTCTTCAATTTTTCCTTGTTTGGCTAAAGCATTTCCCAAATTAAAATATATCTGTGCATTCTCTGGTTCTTCATCAAGTGCTGCTCGATATAGTTCTTCAGCTAAGGGATAATCAGCATTTTCATAAGCTTCATTGGCTTTTTTTGCATCTTCATTCGAGACGAATAATAAAAATGCGATTAAATATGTTGCTAAGCTGAGAATCATTAATACTAATTGTTGTTCTATCTAAAACCTGATTTAACAATTAAGATTGTTTTTATCTTTTTTGAATCATGTTAAAAGATTGAAAACACCCGCTTTTACGGAGTCGAAAATATACTGAATCAAAGTCTACATCGAAATAACCTGAACCTTTTAGGCGTGTTAAAGGTTGTTTTGTCTAGATCGATAATTGATCAGCATTAGCTAACTTAGCGGAATAAAATTTCTTAGAGTATGAATATTGGAATTGTTTGTTACCCAACTTTCGGGGGTAGCGGTGTTGTAGCGACGGAATTAGCAAAAGTTCTTGCTCGCAAAGGGCATAGAATTCATGTGCTTAGCTATCAGCGACCCGCTCGATTGGACATTCTAGATGCAAACATCTCTTATCACGAAGTATCCATCAATTCCTATCCACTTTTCGAATATCCACCATATGCGCTTGCATTGGCATCTCAAATGGTAAACCTGATTGAGTATGAAAATCTTGATTTACTGCATGTGCATTACGCATTACCACATGCAACAAGTGCATACATTGCAAAGCAGATAATGGCAGAGCGAGGTATTTCAGTTCCAATAATTACAACTTTACACGGTACTGATATCACTTTGGTTGGGCGAGATCCCAGCTACAAGCACGTAGTAGAATTTTCTATTGATAAGAGTGATGGAGTTACGGCTGTTTCTGAATATCTAAAAAGAGAGACTTATTCAAACTTCGATATCAAACAAGATATTCGAGTAATACCGAATTTTATTGATCTTGAACGATTTAAAAAATCAAATAAGAGTCACTTTAAAAAAGCTATTTGCCCAGAGGGAGAAAAGGTTGTAGTTCACGTTTCAAATTTCAGAAAAGTAAAGCGTGTACCGGAAGTGGTCTCTGTATTTGCCAAAATCTTAGATCATGGAATAAAGGCGAAACTATTACTTGTTGGAGATGGTCCTGATCGACAAAAGACTGAGCAACAGTGTCGTGATCTTGGGATTTGTAGCCATACTCGTTTTCTTGGAAAACTGGAAGAAGTAGAGGAAGTACTTTCAATTGCAGATTTATTCCTAATTCCGTCTGGTTCCGAAACATTTGGACTTGCAGCTCTCGAAGCGATGAGTTGTTCTGTTCCTGTAATTTCTTCGAATATTGGTGGATTACCGGAAGTTAATGTTGAAGGTGAAACAGGATATCTCTGTGACTTAGACGATATTGAGTGCATGGCTGAACATGCAAAGAATATCCTTACAAATGACACGCTGCATAATCGATTAGCTGAGAATGCAAGAAAGAGAGCAGAATTATTTAATCAGGAACAGGTAGTTGCTGAATATGAACGCTTCTATGAGGAAGTGAGTGCTGGCTTAGTTACAGTTTAATTTATTATTGAAATAACAAGCCGTTAGCCGTATAATCATTTATGGCTAAAAAATACTTTTCTCAAATTTTTCTTTTTGCTTTTATAGTATCTATTTCGTGTGGTGACAGTAATGACGAATCTCCACCAATAACAGAATTATATCCGTTGGATAGAGAGATCCAGTGGACATATGAATATATAGATGATTTCGAAGAGGACACTATAACTCTGTTTGCTGATTATAGTCTTGCAAGTTTATCTGATGACGAATCTGCTGCTGTAATTGAATTATATGATATTGAGTTCTCTGTTAATGTTGGCTTAAGGGTAAAAAATGGGAGCCTTTGCATCGATTTTGTAGAAGGGGCATCTAATCAAGAGCCAGCGAACCCAAATGAATTAGATTTTGATTGTGGTTTTCTTTTAAAACTTGAATCTGGTAAATCAGACTGGAATTATAACTATTCCTATTCCACTGATACTCGCAATTATTCCTATCAGGTTGAGGTAACTGAAGAGCAAATAGAACTCGAGTTTGGTATGGTAAATGTATTTAAATTCGTAATTCCGGCTGGTAGTCGACCTGACCTATATATAAGTGAAGTTTACTTTAATGAAGAATTAGGCATCGTTAAGATATATCCAGAATATGAGATCGGTGCCATCCCAGACAGAAAGCTGATACTCGTGAACACATTGATTCCAGAAAGATAAAGGCACCAAGAAGTTCTTTGTGCCTTTGTAAAACCAACTAAACTAAAGCCTTCGAAACCTCTTCAGCAGCTTCTTTTAGTAACACGGCTGAAATTACATTTAGACCAGAGTTATCAATGATTTCCTTTGCTTCCTCAGCGTTGGTACCCTGTAGACGAACAATAATTGGAACACCCTTCACTTTTTCAGCAATTTCTTCGTCTTTTACCGCTTCAATAATTCCATTTGCGATACGATCACAGCGTACAATACCACCAAAAATATTGATCAAAATTGCCTTAACGTTTGGATCATCAAGGATAATTCTGAATCCATTCTTCACTGTGTAAACATTCGCTCCACCACCAACATCAAGGAAGTTTGCGGGTTCTCCACCAGAAAGTTTAATAATGTCCATGGTTGCCATTGCAAGTCCGGCACCATTTACCATACATCCAACATTCCCATCTAATTTAATGTAATTTAAATGATATTTAGCTGCTTCAAGCTCGAAGGGATCTTCTTCAGATTCATCTTTAAGCTCAGCTAAATCAGGATGGCGGAATAATGCGTTTTCATCAAGGGTAACTTTTGCATCTAATGCCATCACGTTGTTTTCAGGAGTCAAAATCAATGGATTGATTTCGAACATATCAGAATCAATTTCCAGATAAGCGTTATAAATCGCCATGATGAACTTGATCCCTTTCTTAAGTGCTTCACCCTCTAATCCAAGTGCAAAAGCAAGATGTCTGGCCTGGTTCACTTGTAGTGGCATGCCGGGTTCTACCCACTCTTTTATGATCTTCTCAGGAGTTTCTTCGGCAACCTGCTCAATCTCAACGCCACCTTCAGTAGAAACCATGATCACGTTTTTTGAAACCGCGCGATCAAGCAAAATCCCCAAATAAAATTCTTTGGCGATATCAACACCATCAGTAACATAAAGTCGCTGTACAAGTTGTCCTTCTGCTCCGGTTTGAATAGTAACCAATACATCACCTAAAAGTGACTCCGCAGCCGCGCGAACCTCATCTACCGTTTTGCAGAGGATTACTCCTTTGGCATTATTTTTCTTAGTTCGACCTTTACCACGACCACCAGCATGAATTTGAGCCTTTACAACAAACAAGCTTGAGCCATTTGCTTGTAATTTCATAGCTGCATTTGCGGCTTCATCAACAGTGGTTGCTGCAATACCATCAGGTACAGCGACGCCATATTTTTTTAAGATTTCTTTGGCTTGATATTCGTGGATTTTCATGGGAAAAGTGCCTAAAAATGTGTTCTGATTATCACTAAAAATCGGGTGGGCAATAATACCGAGATTGCTAACTAAATGAAAGGTGTGCAATGCTAGAGAATGTAAAGGTCCAGATAGTTTTGGATTCTTTGACTAAAAAATTATCCCTATGTTCTGCTGAAATATAGAACTCAAAATCCTATGCATTTGAAGAGGATTCTATTTGTCTTTGGAACCAGACCTGAGGCAATAAAATTAGCTCCGGTTATCGATGAAATTAAAAAGCACCCAACAGCTTTTGATGTGAAAGTGTGTGTAACTGCACAACACCGAGAGATGTTAGATCAGGTGTTAGATTTCTTCCAGATTACTCCAGACTACGATCTTGATGTTATGAAATCAGGGCAGGATTTGATTTCTTTATCATCTTCAATATTGATTGGTTTAAAATCAGTATACGATTCATTTAAACCTGATATAGTTTTTGTTCAGGGTGATACAACTACTTCTGCAATAGCATCTTTAACTGCATTTTATTCACAGTTAAAAGTTCACCATGTTGAAGCCGGGCTTAGGACACTAAATAAATATTCTCCATATCCGGAAGAAGTAAATCGTCAAATAACTGCACGAATAGCTGATGTCCACTACACTCCAACGCAATCGGCTAAGAATAATTTACTAGATGAAGGGATTCCTCCATCAGACATTTGGGTGACAGGTAATACAGTAATTGATGCTTTAAATCTTGGTAAGGAACAGTTAAAGAGCTATAAGTCTGATGGATTAGATGAGTTGAGCTCGATAATTGAACCAAATAAAAAACTAGTTCTTGTTACCGGGCATCGACGAGAAAACTTTGGCGATGGCTTTAAACGAATTTGTATAGCTTTAAAGCAAATTGCTCAAACCAATAATGTGCAGATTATATACCCGGTTCATTTAAATCCTAATGTTCAGGAACCGGTTTATTCCATTCTGGGTGATGTGGACAATATTCATTTAATTGAACCACTTGGTTATCCGGAGTTCTTATGGTTGATGATTCAATCTTATTTAATATTGACCGATAGCGGAGGAATTCAGGAAGAAGCACCAGGTTTAAATAAACCAGTGTTGGTTATGAGAGACACTACTGAAAGACAAGAAGCAATTGAAGCAGGAACAGCAATTTTGGTAGGAACTGACACCGAAAATATTGTTAAAGAAACTGAACATTTATTAGGTTCATCTGATAAATATTTAAAAATGATTGAAGCGGAGAATCCATTTGGTGATGGTAAAGCATCCCAAAGAATCATTGAATGTTTATTTAAAGAAAACATCTAAATAGATGTGGTAAATCTCTTATATTCTGACGAATTCAGCTAAAAAAAAGGACTCCCAGGCTTGAATAAAGTTCAAATAATGAACGCCGAAGATTTAAATCGCACATTTCTGCGATTCGCTCACCAATTTTTGGAATCCTATGATAATCCTTCTCGACTCGCAATTATCGGGATGCAAACAAGAGGCGTATTTTTAGGGAAAAGAGTAGTTGAAAAAATTAAAGAAGAGTTTGATATCGATATAGATTTTGGAGTTCTGGATGTCACTTTTTACAGGGATGATTTCCGCACAAAACTTAAAATGCCGGAAGTTAAAATCACCGAGATCCCGTTCGACTTATATGATCGCGATGTAATTCTTGTTGATGATGTGCTTTACACAGGTAGAACAGTCAGATCCGCCATGGATGCCCTTATGGCTTATGGTCGACCACGTAAAATTCAGTTTTGTTGTATGGTTGATCGTGGACATAGAGAGTTGCCAATTTCACCGGATTTCACCGGACAATATGTGCCCACTCATTCGAAAGAAGAAATTCGTGTTAAAGTGCAGGAATTAGACGAAGAGGATGCAGTTTATCTTGTAAATGTGGAGGAAATTGATGACTAGTATTCCTGAAAACTACCATTTTACCCAAAAGCATTTATTGGGATTAGCAGACTATTCAAAAGAGGATATTTTATACGTTCTTGATCAGGCTAAGTCATTTCGTGAGATATTAGATCGCCCGGTTCCAAAAATCCCAACATTGCGAGACAAAACGATTGTAAATCTGTTTTACGAAAACAGCACTCGTACTCGCTTGTCATTTGAGTTGGCTCAAAAAAGAATGGGAGCCGATGTTGTGAATTTTTCTGCAGGTACATCTAGCACTAAAAAAGGTGAGTCGTTAAAGGATACCATTCGAAATATCAGTTCAATGAAAATTGATATGGTAGTTTGCAGGCATGAAAGTCCGGGGGTGCCAAATTTTTTAACGCAATGTGTGGATGCAGCAATATTAAATGCTGGTGATGGAGCTCATGAACATCCAACCCAAGCTTTGTTGGATATGTTTACCATGCAACAAATTCATGAAGACTTGACGGGTAAGAAAGTTGCAATAATAGGAGATATATCACACAGTAGAGTAGTGAGGTCAAACATCATTGGATTAACTAGAGTTGGAGCAGAAGTTGTAATCTGTGGACCAAAAACATTTATGCCAAAATATGTAGAGGAAATGGGTGTTCAAGTATCTTACAATCTTGAAGAGACATTAGCGTGGTGTAATATTGCAATGGCACTTCGCATTCAGTTAGAAAGGCAAGATGATACACCTGAACTTTTTCCATCATTAAGAGAATATCATGACTTATTTGGTATAAGAATGCATCACTTAGAAAGATATCCGGATTTCAAAATCATGCACCCAGGTCCAATAAATCGAGGTGTTGAATTAGAAAGTGATGTTGCGGATAGTGATCGTGCCGTAATTTTGGATCAGGTAACAAATGGAGTCGCGGTACGAATGGCAGTTTTATATCTATTAAGTGGCGGAAGCAGGGTTTAGGAAATGAAAACTATTTCCATTATTAGGAATAGTTTCTGGATTAAATTATTCAAAAGAAATCAAAAGTTTGATTCAATAATTTCTCTGGTTTTTGTTATTATCAGTTTATATCAGCTATCTCAAATTAAAAACGCCTCTGAATACAGCTACTATTTAAATTCGAGTTCATTTATTTAAATGAAAAAAACTAAAATAGGCGTTTTGTATTGCTTAGCCATTCAAAAATCATCCTTAGTACAAAATATTGGACACATAATAAGTCCTGATACCAGTATTAAAAACTTAGTTTTATGCTACCTCTTTCAGGATTTTATTTTAGGAATATTGGATACGATCTTTCAGCTGATTGAAAGAATTACAGATAACTATAGTGATATCTCTAGCTCCAGTGATTTTATATCAAGTTTTACTGTTACAATAAATCCTGTGAACAAACGTGTCCCTTACTGCAATCAACGAGATTTAGTCCTCTCTTATAATAATAACAACGCAAATGTTGTTGGATACAAATTATTGAGTTTTTAGAAATAAAGTTTAGCATCAAGAACCTATGACACTATTATTCATATCACCAAGATTTCCCTTTCCAATGTTGAAAGGTGATCAATTAATAGTTTTTAATAGAATCAGGGGTTTATCAAAAGACTTCAAGATTGTTTTTCTAACATTTTATGAAAACGATACTGAATTAAGTCATCTTGCTGAATTGGAAAAATATTGTGAGAAAGTTATTGCAGTTAAAAACACACCTTTCAATATCAAAAGAAATCTTATCAATGGTCTTTTAAACAATATTGATCCTTTACAGGTAAATTACTTTCACTCAAAGGCATTTCATCAAAAGCTTGAGGAATTACAGGAGCAATACGAATTTGATTTAGTACATTGCTTTACACTGAGATTGGCAGAATACTGTAAAAAACTAGATTTGCCTGTCATTTATGAACTTATCGATTCCATGCAATTGAACTTGCAAAATATGGTAAGAGAAGAACGATTTTTTAAGAAAATCATATACAAAATCGAGCTTGAGAGGATGAAAGTTTATGAGAAAAGATTGTGTGAGAATGAGAGATATATATCGGTAGTATCTAAAAAAGACAAGCAATACATTGGCATGAATCATATCAATGTAATCCCGAATGGAGTAGATACAAACATATTTAAGTATCAATCAGAGCCCAGGGAAGGTGTCATCATATTTTCAGGTAATATGGGGTATTTGCCAAACATACATGCTGTTAGATGGTTTGTAGAGGAATGTTTGCCAATTATTCAACATGCAAGACCAAATGTACAGTTTAGGATCGTAGGTGCAAACCCAAGTACTTATATCAAGAAGCTACATAATGGAAAGACAATATTTGTAACCGGATATGTTGAATCAATTGTTGATGAATTAAATAATGCACAGGTTGCTGTAGCTCCAATGCGTTCTGGATCAGGAATGCAGAATAAAATTATTGAAGCAATGGCATGTGGAACCCCGGTTGTTACTACGCACAATGGTCTAGAGGGATTATTTGCTCAAAATGAGGAGGAAATATTAGTGGAAGATACACCGGATACATTTTCTCAAGCGGTTATAAATTTATTAAGTGACGAGCAGTTGTATAATTCATTTGTAAAGAAATCAATCCAATATTCAGACAACTATCACAGTTGGGAGCATAGTAATAAAATGATCAGAGATATTTACCTGGATGCTTTATCTGATCGATTTAGAAGAAGTGAAGTTCTGAGTTAATTCAACTAAATGTCTAGAAAGAGAATGTTCATTAAATCTGAGGTTTGGAAAGGCCAGCATCAAACACCAGGTTTTTTATCAAACATACTTACTACTCTTATTAGTTTAATACTGATGCAATTGGGTCATTTTCTTGGTTTCTTTAATCAAATGCTTAAGTCTCAATTTAAAGGTCATAAAACTTGGTAACTATATATATCAGTTAAAGAATTACCTTAACAATCAAGTGAATTGCCTAGTTAAAAATGTGTGCTAGAATTTTATACCTAACACCAGAAGACCCAACTGATAAAAAATCTTGGTCTGGTATACATTATTCAATGTTCAATTCTATTCTGAAAATGGGACATGAGGTTATAGCTTTCGAAAGGCTGAAATTAAGGCAAATATTTGTATACCGAGTTATTAATTATATTTCACGAAAGACTTTAGGGAGAAAATTCAAATGGTCTCATTACCCAGGATTATCAAAAACCTATGGACGGATTTATAGAAAAAAAATACTCGATTTACAACCAGATATTATTTTTATACCAAGTTCTTCGGCTGTAGCCGCTCATTTAGATGTTAATGGTATCCCAATTATTTTTTTATCAGGCGGTACATTTGAACTTTTAGAAGAGTATTATGAAGCATTTAGCTCACTTTTCAAATTTTCAAGTAGGCAAGGGAATTCAATTGAAAGTAAAGCGATAAAAAATGCAGATGCCTTAATTTATCCAACCAAATGGGCTGCTGATTCTGCGATAAATCACTACGGAGCAAATCCACAAAAAACATTCATAATACCGTACGGATCTAATGTGGACGAAGTTGAATTGAAGTCAAAAAAGAGAAAGCTAAATAGAAATAAAATTAGTTTAATACTGGTTGGAGTCAGGTGGAATGATAAAGGTGTCCCAATTGCGATTGATGCAGTTACTGAGTTAAGAAAAAGAGGTATAGACGCTACTCTTGATATTTGTGGTTGTAATTCACCAGATCCAATGGATATTGAAGGAGTTACAGTTCACGGTTTTTTAGATAAAAGAATTACTAATGACGCTGATAAACTCAATCTTTTATACGAAAAATCTGACTTATTTATACTTCCAACAAGATTCGAAAACTACGGGGTATCATTTGTAGAGGCTTTTGCAAAGGGACTACCTGCAATTGGAACTAACACTGGTGGTGTGAGCTCAATTATTCAGGATGGATATAATGGTTATTTGCTTAATGTTGATGATTTAGGAGTGCATTATGCAGACAAAATTGAATTGATTCTAAATTCACCGCATTTGTATTCTGAATTATCCAAAAATGCATTTAACTCATATAAAAATAAATTTAATTGGGGTATATGGGGAGAAGAGTTCAATAATGTAATAGTACAAATACTTAGTACAAAAGACCAGCCACTGGAAAAACTCATGAAAAATGGATAAGGAAAAGGCAAGGCTAACATCAAACAACTTGCTACTGTCCAATTCACTGATTGTGATAATTGCAAAAGTTTTTCCAATGATTGTTGGAATCATTACAATTCCGCTGCTAATCACTGTTTTGGGTAACGAAAACTTTGGCACACTTGCATTAATTTGGTTGATACTCAATTATTTCTCGATGTTTGACTTAGGTATTGGCCGGGCGTTAATAAAGGAATTATCTGTTTGTATTGATCTTGAAGATGATCGTTTATTTGCTGAAACAGCATGGACCGGTATCATTTTTATAACAATAATGGGTTTCATCGCCAGTTCTTTACTTTATTTTTTTGGTGAGTTTTTACTAAATAATGTTTTTGAAAATGATAGTGATCTTGCAGGGAAGTCTTTACTATATGTGTCATTAGCGGTTCCCTTTACAGTTTCAATGACAAGTTTTAAATCTGTTCTGACTGCTACGCAAAAGTTTAAGCATATCAGTTTGATACAGAGTGTAAATTCTCTATTCAACTATACACTGCCACTAATTGTAATCTATTTTTTTGGTAAAAACTTTATTTTAGTGGTATTTAGCTTAATACTGCTGAAAATAAGTACTTTTATTGCGTATTCAGCTACTACATTATTGACGGAACTTTCTCTAATTAAATGGTTTCATTTCAATCGTATTCAATTTCGAAAAATGATTGACTTTGGAAAATGGGTAATTGTTTCGAATATAATATCACCAATTATAGGTCAGCTAGATAGATATTTCATTGCTGCAATTATTTCAGTAACAGCTGTCACGTTTTATACTACACCAATTGAGGTAGTATCAAAGGTCATGATTATTCCGATGGCAATTATATCAGTATTATTCCCTGCCTTCTCCGCGCTTTCAAATGAGACTTCTAGTAGAAGAGAGGAGATTCTTATTCAAGGAAGCAAAGCAGTTATGATATTACTATTTCCAGTTATGCTTTTATTATCTGGATTTGCAGACGTATTACTTGAATTTTGGTTGGGATCTGAATTTCTGGATAAAAGCTACTTTATAACTAAAGTCGTTTGTTTGATTTATTTCATTAAGGGATGTAGTTATTTAAATGCTACTTACCTCCACGGCATAAACTTGCCATTTTTAACTGCAAAATTTCACTTATTAGAACTAATTATTGCTTTGCCTTTAATCTACTACACCTCTAAAAGAGGTAATATTGATGTTGTGGTTCTATCAGTGCTAGTAATCAGCTTGATTGATACACTATTATTACTTGGCTCTGTATTTAAAAACCTAGAAGCCAAGCAGCAGTTCTTAAATCACGTAGTTAAACCCTTAACGCTCTCTGTTATAATTCTAATAATCCTAATTATCTCTGATTTTCAAATACTTAACTGGATTATTACTATAACAGTCTTTGCCGCATATTTAGTAATGGAGAGAAATTATTTATTAAAGTCATTTCGTAAATTACGAACTGGGTTATCTTAACTTTAAATTAGATTTAAAGCGTGAAAATTCATTTTATCTATAGAGCAGCACCTGGAGATAGTAAGAGTGATAAGAGACCTGCTTATTTTGACAAACTAACCTGCTTAAATAGCTTTATTAATTCATTTGAGAAATTAGATGCATCAAATAAAGGAGATTTGATTTTTTTAAATGATGGAGAAATACATCAAGAATGGTTAGAAAGGATGCTACAATGTTCGGATGCCGAGGTAATTAATTTAGGCGGAGTTGGCAACAGTTTATCACTTAAGGAGGCATATAAAATCTTCTTTAAGAAAAATTGGGATGATGGTGATGTCATATACTTTTGTGAAGATGATTACCTACATCTACCTGAGGCATTTGAGTTTCTAATAAATGCCGTTAAAGATATTCCTCAAGCTGAATACTTTACATTATATGATCATCTAGATCGGTATACCAGAAACGATGACGCTGATGGAGGACGGTCTAAAATATATGTCAGTAGAGATTGTCATTGGCGAACGGTGGAAAGTGGCTGCCAGACGTACGGTGTAAGAATCAGAGCCTTAAAAAAAGATATTTGGATTCATAAACTTGGTCTAGTGGGTAAAATTCCAAGGGGAAGAGAGATGTTTAGAGCTGTTCAAGGCCTTGGTAAATATTTTTTTCGTTATCCAAAAAGAAAAATGGTGTCGCCTATCCCGGCGCTATGTACCCATATGGAAACAGAATTCTTATCACCAAATATAGATTGGGAAGAATACAATACTAAACTCAAATCTCAGTTTATTGGTTAATTACTTTTATTAAAAAAGCAGTTAAATTTTGACCGATTTTTTCCAACGAATACTTCTCTTCTACCTTCTTTTCTGAAGCGATAGATATATTTTGATGCAAATACGTATCACTAAGCAGCAACTCGATAGACTTTATGAATTCCTGAATTGAATTTGCTTCGAGATATTCTATTCCATGAGTAATATCAATTCCTTCAGCACCAATCTTAGTTGTTACAATAGGTATTCCACTTGCCATAGCTTCAATAATTTTTATTTTCATTCCGGAACCACTAAAAAGAGGTGCAATAAAAATAGTATTAGTTTGACGAAATGTTTCTAAGTCTTCAACAAAACCATGAAAATGTATTCTTGTAGATGCGTGTTTTTTTATTAGAGATTTTGGTAAACCAGCTCCAATAATATCAAACTCAAGCGTAGGTTTTTTATCTTTTAGTTTTGGCCAAACTTCATTTAAGAACCATTTTAATCCTTCATAGTTAGGTGCCCATTTCCAACTTGATATTGCAAGTAATCGATTTCGTTTTCTCTCAATATTAAATGAATCAGGCTTTTCAGTGCCGGCAGGACTAACGAAGCAATTTAATTTGGGTATATCTTTTAAGAAAGTTTCTTTATCAAATTCCGTTATCGCGGTAACCGCATCCACAGCTTTTAAGGATTTTAACTCAAAGCTTTTCATGGCTTTATATTGCTGAATATAAAAGGCTTTTAAAACTGGGTTTTTTGATACTTCTGCATTTCTCTTCAATAATAAATACTCAACATTCGATTCTCTAAGAACTATTGGGACTTGTGAAAACCTATTTCTTATATCGTTGATAAAAGCAGCGGTATGAATTCCTTCTAATAGTATTATGTCGGGTTCATTAGATACTTCATTAATCAATTTCCGCATTTTATTTCTATCCATTCTATGTTGAATAGATATTGGCTGATGACTAAGTATGGATTTTAGTACAGCCCAAATTGAATACTTTTTGAAGCTTCCATCAATTGTCTTGATATTTGAGAACTCTTGAAGACCTGATGTTTGCTGTGGATGTAGGTTTGAATTGAAACCAATAATATTTATAGAATTTCCACTAGCAGCTAAATATTTCAAACTATTATAAATATAAACTGCACCACCATCGGATAATGGGTATGGAATCCGCGGTACTAATGCTAGAATTTTCAAGCCATCTCTACTCATATTCAAAACAGTACCAGTAAAAGAGCCTTGAATGTTGAGCTATTTTTTTTTGATTAAAAGTGAAAATAGAACCAAGCATTCGAATGAAATAACCAATAATTCCAGAAACTCTATTTATAAATCTCCATTTTGGATGATGTAAGGAAACATAATCTTTTTGAGATTTATGTTTTTCAACTTCCATCTTTAAAAAGTAGGGGTTTGTAGACGTTCCCATGAAGTGTACAACTTCGGCATCAATGCAGTAATAATTATGAAAACCAGATTTTCTGGCTTTTAGACAAATATCATTTTCTTCCCAATACATAAAAAACTGATCATGCATTTTCCCAATTTCATAGAATAGACTTTTTGAAATAAATAGAGCATGTCCATTTAATATCTCCACAGTACTACTATTTGAAAGTTTATAATGATTACCAATCTTTGAATCTTCAAGAATGTATTTAAGAAAGGGAAGCATGATATTTAGAAAAAAGTATCCGGAGATATCTTTTTTTACACTTGAAAGATGTTTACCTGAAGCTGACAATGTTTTTGGTCCAATAACTCCAGGTTTTTTATTATTTAAATAAAAATCAAGAAGTATTGAAAGTGCATCATTTACTAAGTATGTATCCGGATTTAGAAAAAAAAGGTAATGCCCTTTTGATTTTTCAGCACCAAGATTGCAAGCTTTAGCAAATCCGAGATTTTTACCAGATTCAATTATATGTGGTTTATTACTTAAAGCATCAAATTCAGCTAGCCATGAGCTATTTAATGGAGAATTGGAAACTAATATTAACTCATAGTTTGCACTACTTATCTGCTCTATTGATTTATAGCACTTAAGTATTTCGCTTTCAGAATTATAGTTGACAGTTATAACGCTAATTAATGGCTTTAAATCATTCATCTAATCTAGGATTAGAGGATTCTGAACTCAAGAAACTACAGAAAAGACTAAGAAATAAGATACTATCAAAGCTCAATGTCTGTGGGCTAGTATTATTAACTAATAACATACCAGCAATGATACTTGTTATTGCAAGTGAAATAGTTCTTGTTAAAACTGACCCAGATGTTCGGTATAACTTTATTGATGAAGTAAATGCAAGTAGAAAAATTGAAATGAATAATAGAATTCCGATTAATCCAAATTTAAACCATGCAGCTAGGTATCCATTATGCACATATGGAGTGGAAATGAAGTAATCATAAAACAATAGCTTCTTTGAAAATGGATAACCAAAACCATATCCACTGATTGGATTATTCAGAATTAAATTTAAAACAGTTTGAGACTCATAGAGTCGCTCTAAAAGAGAGATATCTAATTTTCCTGAACCAATTGAACTAAATCTAGCGGCTAATCCTTCAATAACTAACTGAAAATAGTCCCCCAAGAAAACAGCTATAAGACTGAAGCCCAAAATACTCAGAATTGAAAAACTTGATATCAATCTTAGCTTTAATTCTCTGTTAGAGAAGATAAACATGCTGAAAATACCCAAGAAAAATGCTAGCCAATATCCGCGACTTTGAGTAAGAATTAAGCCCAGCGCAAAAAGTAGAAATAGACCGAAAAGTGGTATTCTGAACTTAATTTGATTCAAATTAATTGCTCCACTTAGGCTAAATAGGCTAGAAGCAAGCAGAATTAATTCATTTGTTGAAACCCTTGCTTTTTGAGTTTGCCACCCTAGAGTGGATTGAATTAATATCTCACGGTAAAAAATCAGATTTCTGGCTATTACATATAGGAATATGAAACAAACAACAAAGAATAATATTTTTCGAAAGCGTTCATCAGAATAGTGCGATCTAATTGGAAAATAGGCTAATAGACCAAAAAAATAAGTGGATTCACCAATAGCTAAGTATATAGAAGAGCTATTAATTATGCCTATAATGATTGAATAAGGAATTAATAAATGTAATAATAGAAATAGCTTATCTAGCGTAGTAACTATTAGTAATTTTCCTTGAAATAATTGAGTCAGAAAATAAAGAGCTAAACCAACAGAAAATAGATAGAAGGGTATTTCAATGAGCTGTAAACCGGGATCGTTTTCAAAAAAAGTGATACATAATAGCAGGTAAAGATGAACCCATAAACCCTTGCAAATTGATTTAAGTAGAAATAGGACCAAAATACCAAAAAGGAAGAGCGGAATTAAGAATATATATTCCTGCGCATATGTAATGCTTAAATAGATCATGATTCCTATTAAAGGCAATAGCAAATAATATTCGCCATAGCTCTTATCTATGGAATATGAAGTTTCCATTTAGCTTAGAAGAGATTTGTAATAAGCCCTGTTTCTTGTGTAGTTCAACTGAAGTAGGTAAAAAAGAAGCATCAAAATACCGGTAGAAATTCCTGTTGAAATAACAATTACAGACCTTTTTGGGGTACTTTTTTTCTCTGGAGTCCTGGGAGCATCAATTATAGTAACAATTGGAAGTGACTTTGCTTCTTCCATTTTTGCCTGCTCATAAATTGGTAAGACGAATTTTATTAGTTCGGTCTGAATTTCCAACTCTAGTTGCAGCTTGACATAATCTGCTCCAATTTCGGGGAGTAAATCAAAGTTCAGGAGGAGGTTTGAAACATCATTATCACTATAAACATCTTCAAGTTTATCTGTAACAGTTTCATAGTTAGAAAGTGCTTGTATATATAGATCACTTGTTTTGTCTAACTGACGTTCTAATCTGCTTAACATCATTTCAGCTTCAAGCTGTTGAACAGTTAATGCTGAAATCACGGAAAAGTACTGAACTACTTGTTCATTAAGCTCGAACACGCCATTATCCTGTTGAAACTTGATAATTCGCTTTTCCAAACTATCTGCTTCGCTTAAAGCCAAGTTGTATCTATTTTCAATAAATTTTCGATATTCAAAAGCATCTTTCGATAGAATTTCGGTATTCCTACGATTTAATAACTCTATATAATAATCTGTGATGTTCTTTGCTAAAATTGGGTCTTCACTTGTTGTAGAAATCACAAAATTTCCTTCTTCCTTGCCCTCAAAAGATGAATTCTCTGCTAATATTGAGATGGCATCTGATAAAGGTGTCTTGCTTTCTTCAAGTTCATAAACACTAATAAGGTCAAAGTTTTCTACGACCTCTTTTCTAGTAGAGTAACTACTTAATAATACAGTGTATCGATTAAAATCATCACTCTCAGCGGAGCCAAATACAGAACTTGCCAGGCTTGAAATGCCACCAGATTCAGAAAATAAGTCAAGACCAATAGACGGTCGTTGACTAGGAAGAAGATTTGCATAAGAGGTATACTTATTTGGAATAAATAAGGTGATAATTGCGACAATAATCGATACAACTAGAGGAATTAAGATGATGCCAAGTTTCTTTTTATAGAAATGCTTAAAAATCTCTTTGTTGCCGATAGATTTAAATTCCGTTTCACTCATTTTATAATCAAATTCACTTATTAATTAGCTTTATTGAGTTGAATCAATTCAATCTTCTAATAGCTACATAGGCGGTCACAATGCTTGTAGCGGCAGATATACCAGCTAGTATCAATCTTGTTCTATCAGTTTTTAATCTCTGAAGGCTGATAGCATAATTCCTACCTGTACTAATGTCTTCAAATGGAATTCGATCAACGAATATTATATCACCTGAAGAGAGTTCCGTTTCTTCAATCTTATACCAAGCTCGGCTTCCGGCTTTTATTATAAAAACTCTCTCCGGATCTGCGGCCATGGTTATTCCGTTTGCAGCATCTATATAATTCTGTACAGTTTTCGAATTGTCGTAACTATAGAAACCAGGAATATTCACTTGACCTAATAACGTGATTGTATTCTCATCTTTTGGGATGAATATTTGGTCACCATTCTGAAGTTTAGTTTGTTCTAAAACTTCATTAGATGTCAAATTAAGAGCCATTCGATTTGGATCAAGAGCCTGTTCAAATTCTAGGTAATCAAAACCCTCAAGAAATTGATCGGAGCTTCGCCCAAGAAGCGATAGGTTAATTGAACTAACTGAGTTCACACCACGATTGTCATAAGAATTTCGGATCAAATACGCAGCATTTGGTAAAGCATCATTTGATAAACCTCCTGCCATATCAAGTATTTCACTCAAAGTAGTTTCGCCATTTTGAATGGTAAACGAACCAGGTAAATCAACTTGACCTTCTATTCTAACAGATCCGAAATTTGTCTCAATTTCCTTAAAGCGAACAATAATTTGATCTCCGGGTTGGAGCGGTTCAATTTCATTTGAATTAAGTTCTTCTCGCTGAATTTGTTCGCCATCTATACGTATCAAAACGATGTTGCTTGAATCTGCATCAGGACTATAACCGCCGGCAATCTTTAACAAATTATCAAATGAATCATCAGATCGGAAAGAGCCGGTAAAAGGATTGTTGACAGCACCTGATATGCTGACAGTAGCTCGGTTTGATGAAGAAGTGATTAAAGTGATTTGGTCTCCATCTTGAATGAAAGGTGCAAAATCAGGATTTCCACTATTAAAATATCCATCCAGATCAACTAAAAATTCCTCTCCATACAAAGGCGTAACTTTCACTTGTCGTAGGTCATATTGCTGCCGCAGTGTGGCTAGTTGATTATTCTGAATTTCAGACTCTGATTGTTGTTTAGCTCCAATTTTATCGAAGTTTAATCCTGAATAAGAAGGTCTTTGGGCACTTGATTCCAACAGAGATTCAATAGATTGATTTACTAAAGGAGTAACAACTTTGTCATCAACAGGGAAGCCGGTTACTAGTGCATCATATCTTGTGCCTGCTGGTAATACATAACGACCCGGATTCGGGATGTTTCCACCAACATGCACACTCACCGGCCTTGGTTGATCTAACGTAACACTAACCTCTGTTTCCTTAAGCTGATTGTTGTAAGCTTCAACAATTGCTGATTTTGCTTCAGTAAATGATAATCCTTTAAGTGAAATTGAGCCTATGAGTGGTGCTGTAATATCCCCGCTTGCATTTACAACAATTGCGCGGTAGCTAAATTCGAATAATCCATTTCCTTGAATAGATAGAACATCATAAGGTCCCATAAAATAGGTGCCTTCATCTATGAACTGATCAAGTGGACTGGAGGTTTGTAGTAGTTGTAATCCAGCTTCATCGACAAAATATTGATTTCCAATACTCTGTAGATTGGATTGCGATAGGTTTCCAGACTGAGTTTGGGCTATCAAATGGGATAAACTGGCAGTTTGTAAAACCAAAATGGCAAGGACAAACTTATAATATCGTTTCATGCAAATGCTTGATTAAGCTTTATTTAAATGATAATTCTGTAGCTGTGTTCGAAAGGCTATTATTTTGCTTGTGTTGAAACGATTCCAATTATAACAAAAAAACTGCCAACATACTGAATGAAACTAAGCGTTTCGCCCAATAATACCACCCCAAAAAATAAACCAAGTACGGGTACAAGGTTTTGATAAGAGGCGGTTTTTATAGCACCAATTTTATGTACACCTCTATTCCAGATCAGATAAGCTACGCCAACTGATAAAAAACCACTATACAGTATTCCACCGTAACCAACTAATGAGATACTTTTAAAATCCACTTTTAATAAGGATGGGGTTCCGATTGCCAGTAATCCAATAACACCAACTAGTGAGATGAAAGCAGAGTACTGGCTCGAATTGTAGAGTTTTAAATACTTCTTGGATAGAATTGTGTATGTGGCCCATGCAATTGCTGAACCTAAAACAATAATATCACCAAGTGCATTTGAAGAGTTAATACTAAAACCACCGTCTCGACCAAAAATGATTAGACCTACGCCAAGGAATGCAAAAAGGGTTCCTAACAATTTGTTGAAGTTTAGCTTTTCTTCTGTAAATAAGTGGGCAAGTAATGCAATCCAAACGGGAATAGTACCTAAAATTACAGCGGAATTAGCAGCATTAGTAAGATCTACACCAACAATAAAAAGAACCTGATATATCAAATTGCCAACGATTCCTATTCCAATCAGAGTTAATAGGTGTTCTTTCTTTACAAAAACATTGAATCCACGCCATTTCGTAACTGAGATCAGAATCAATGCAGCAAATACATATCTCATTGCATTGAAACTGAAAGGATCAATTTCTTCAAGTGTGACTTTGATGACACTAAAATTTAATGCCCAAACTACTGCTACGAATATGAGCGAAAGCTGAGTGAAGTACTTTTTTAGCAATTGAGAGTTCAAATAATTGGTGTTTTTAATGATAAGCAATAAGACATTTCGGAACCTGCATTGTTTATAGTTTGTTTACACAAGGGCTATAGGAAAGAGAGTTATTAAGCGATACATTTGACTTCGATTCAAAAAATGACTTAGAGTCAATTATGGGAATAGCTGAAAGAAAAGAAAGAGAAAAAGAGCAGAAGAAAGCGATGATTCTTCAGGAAGCACAGAAGCTAATTCTGGAGAAAGGCCTTGATCAGCTCAATATGGACGAAGTTGCAGAAAGAGCGGAGGTGAGCAAAGGTTCACTGTATCTTCACTTCAAGAATAAAACCGATTTAGTTCTTGGTATATGTCATGAAGCATCGGATATGATGAATTCCATGGCGGCGAAGGTCTTAACTGAGAATAAGACGGGCCTTGAGATGGTTTACCAGTTAGGTTTAAACTATATCAATTTCGCTAATGAGCATCCTGAATATTATCGTGCAATGCGTTTCCTCGAAAATTATAAAGATACCGTTCAGGCTAAAGAAAGTGCATACTTAAATTTATGTAGCCAAAACAGACAAGAAGGCTTTAGAGTAATGGTGAGGGCTATTCAAATCGGAATGCAAGATGGCTCCATAAATAAAACCTTTGACGCACAAGAACTTGCATTATTGCTCTGGGCAACTTCACATGGTGTTGTGAATATGGCACACATGCATCAAAACTCAGGGCATTTCAAGCTACTTGATCACTTGGGAATTGATCTGGAAACCATGTTTTCCGGATATATGAAATTAATAGGATCTGGTATCCGTGCTGAACATGAAAATAATTCTGACTCTAAGTCATTTTTCCGAAACAGAATTAATGAAACTGCGTAGTGAGATCACTGCAAAAAACGATGCAACATAATAAATCAACATCCATGAAAAAGAACTTAGGGGTATGGTGCACGTCAGCATTAGTTGTATTTGCTTCTTTCTCCTTAAATCAATTAAAAGCACAAGAGCGAACAGAGCTAATTGCTGATTTTGAATTAACACTTACTGAAGCAATACAATTGTCCTTAGCTAATAATCCAGACATTAACCGAGCTTTATTAGCAACAAAAGATTCAGACCAACTTGTAAAGATTGCTTATAGTGAAATCTATCCGGAGATAACTTCATCAATCAACTATACAAGAAACGTAGAAATTCCGGTTACTTTTGTGCCAGGTGAATTTTTCGGTGGTCAACCTGGAACTTTGATTCCTGTAGAATTTGGTACAGACAATAACTGGCAAGGTGGTTTTACGGTAAATCAGACACTATTTAGAGGAGAAACAATTATTGGATTGAGCTCTGCAACCATCTTTCGAACGGTTCAATTGGAAAACTTTCGATCTGTTAGTCAGCAAATTGTTACTCAAACAAGGATTGCCTATTACCAGGTACTTGTAGCCAAAGAGCAACTACGTCTGCAGCAAGCTCAAATCGACCGTTTAGAACAAAATCTTAATGAGAATGAACGACGTAGAGATGCAGGTCTAATTGATGAGTATGCAGTACTACAAATTCAGGTGCAGTTAAATAACCAACGTCCGCTACTTATAGAAGCTGAGTATGCCGTTTTAGAGGCTTACAGAAATCTAAAACTAGTATTAGGTTTACCCTATCAATTAGAATTCGAAGTAATAGGTGATCTTAATGAATTTGATATACTCGCAGAAGGCTCAAGTAATGGTTCAAATGATGACTTAAAGAAAATTGACCAGTTAAATCCTTTCAATTATCAGGAAGAGTTAATTAGCGGCGATATTCTAGCTCGAAATCGAGGTGATATGAGAGTGTTAGATGCGCAGCTAAATTTGAAGAATCAAGAGATTACAGCAGTAAGAAGTCGCTTTTTACCTACTGTAAGTGCTACTTATAATTTGCAGTGGAGCGCAGCAGAGCCGGACGCACCAAACTTCTTTGAAAATGAGGTTCGATTTCAAACATTAGGCTTTAATGTGAGTCTACCACTTTTCGAAGGTTTTAGCAGGAATGCGGATGTTCAACGTGTTCTAATTGAAAGAAAAGATTTAAATGAACAGTATCGAGCTGCTACTTTAAATGCTCAAAATGAAGTAGCTTCTAGCAGTGAAGATATTAGCATGGCGTTTGAAACAGCTAATGCACGTAAAATTGCATTAGAACAAGCGCAAGAAGGGTATGAACGGGCTCAATTACGATTTGAAAATGGTTTAGGGTCTCAAATCGAAGTTACAGAAGCCGAAGTTCAAGTGAGACAAGCAGAGGTAAATTATGCTGTAATGGTATTCAATTATTTAACCGCCAAAGCACAATATGATTTAGCAACCGGAATTGTACCGTTTGTTGATACAGATATTATCGATTGAAATAAATTTTAAAGATTACACTTACTCCAATGAAAAATAAATTATTCCTCCCATTATTAAGCATCTTGGTTGTTTTTGCAGCCTGCTCAGCTGAGGAAGAAATTCCACAACAAACAGAAGAATTAGTTAAAACGGTGAATGTGCGTACTAGCATGATTTCACCATCAAACTTTAACAGTTTCGTGAGAGTTGTAGGTACTGTTGAGACTTCTGATGACATTAACATTTCTGCTGAAGTTAGCGGTAAAGTTCTTCGCTACTATGTTGAAGAAGGTGAAAGCGTTCGTGAAGGCGAAACCATTTTAAAAATTGATGATTCTAAACTTACGCAGGAACATGCCCGATTAGAGGCGTTAACTGCACAGGCGCGTGAGAATTATGAGCGTTTGAAGAAAATCTTTGAAGATGGAATTGGCTCCGAAATCGATTATTTAAACGCAAAATATACGTTCGATCAAAGTGCATCCTCACTTGAGTCTATCAAAGTTGATTTAGCTAATACAAGTATCAAAGCTCCTTTTTCAGGTATCGTTGAAGAAATTATGTTTGAAGTAGGGGAAATGGTTAACCCGGGCGCTGCAACCATCCGATTAATTGGCGAAGAAAACTACAAAATAACCGCAGGTGTACCTGCAAGATATGCATCAGCAATCGCGCAAGGTGATCAGGTTGATATATGGTTCGATACACAATATGCTGACACACTAAGTGAAAGAATCAATTTCGTAGGTAACTCAATCAATCCTCAAAACAGAACATTCCGAATCGAGATCGATCTAGATCAAACGGAAGGTATGAAGGTGGATATGATTTCAAATATCCGGCTAAGCACTTTGGTAGAGTCAAATGTGGTAGTAGTAAGTGAGGAATTCATTTACAGTAAGGATGGCAGATATGTTTCTTATGTATTGGCTGAGAATGAAGAAGGTAAAGCCATTGCAAGAGAAAAGGTGGTTACGCTGGGGCCTTCCTACAGAAGTAATGTAATTGTAGAGTCTGGTTTAGAGCCAGGTGAAGAGCTGATTACTATTGGCTCAGCATTCCTAAACAACGGAATGAGAATTAATGTGATAGAAACTGAAAGTGCACTTGCCGCACAATAGAGGTTAGTCTATGAGTAATGAACTGACAAATGGTGCTCCATCAAATGGAAATGGAGTACATGAAGAAGTTGAAAGAAAAGAATTCTGGTTAAGCTCTTTTTCGATTAATAATAGAATCAGTGTGATGGTTCTAGTGGCATTGGTTGCAGTGATGGGTATTGTATCCTATTTGACCATTCCGAAAGAGTCTTTTCCGAGTATCACGGTTCCGAATATTTTTGTTGTTACAATTTATCCGGGTGTATCGCCTGAGGATATGGAGAGCCTTGTGACTCGAAAACTTGAAGATGAATTGAGTGGGATCTCAGAAGTTAAAACGATGACTTCCACATCATCAGAGGGCTACTCTAATATCAACTTAGAGTTCGATACTAATGTTGATATTGAAGACGCACTTCAGAAAGTGCGTGAAAAAGTAGATCTGGTTAAACCTGAACTACCCGAAGATGCTGAAGAGCCTACGGTTCAAGAAATCAATTTTGCTGAATTCCCCATAATGAATGTGAACCTTTCGGGAGAATACGATGAAGTAATTCTGAAAGAAATCGCGGAAGATCTTCAGGAGAAAATCGAAGCAGTGCCTACAGTTCTTGGCGTTGATTTAACGGGTGGTCTTGAACGTGAGGTTCAGGTTGATGTAGACTTGCCGAAGCTAAAATACTATAACATTAGTTTCGGAGATATTATTGGTGCTATCCAAAATGAAAATGTTACAATTCCCGGTGGAGACATTACAGTTGGTACCAAGAAGTTCTTGTTACGTGTTCCGGGACAATATGAAGACACTTCACCACTTGAGGATATTGTAGTTAAAGGTGAGAATCAGACACCAATTTATGTTCGCGATGTAGCCGAAGTAACTTTTGGTTTTCAGGAAAGAGCTACCTATTCCACTTTAGACGGTTCACCGGTTATTACACTTGGTGTTAAGAAAAGAACTGGGGAAAATATTCTTGATACAGCCACAGAAGTTAAAGCAATTTTGGAAGCTGAACTTCCACTCTTACCTCCAACAACCACTTACAAGATTACCAACGATCAAAGTAAAGATGTTGTAAGTATGGTTAGCAACCTTGAGAATAATATCATTTCGGGTCTGCTTTTGGTTGTGGGCGTATTACTTTTCTTCCTTGGTGTTAGAAACTCATCTTTTGTTGGTATTTCAATTCCGATGTCGATGTTTTTGTCTTTCATCGTTCTAAGTGTAGTTGGAATTACCATGAATATGGTTGTTCTCTTTTCACTTATTCTTTCCTTAGGTATGCTGGTTGATAATGCCATTGTGGTGGTGGAAAATATCTATCGTTACCTGGAAGAAGGATATGATAATTTTGCAGCTGCAAAAAAAGGAACAGGGGAAGTAGCCCTTCCGATTATCACGGGAACATTCACTACAATAGCTGCTTTTGCTCCGATGGTTTTTTGGCCCGGAGTAACCGGTGAATTCATGAGTTACCTTCCAAAAACACTCATTATTACACTTGGAAGTTCACTTTTTGTAGGACTGATCATCAATCCGGTGATCTGTGCTTTATTTATGAATGTAGATGATAAAACCGGAAAAGCAACTCTTTCCAAAGCTGGAAAAATTGTATTCTCAATAATTGGTACCGTACTAATCGGATTCTTTATTCTAGTATCTGGTGTAATTTCTGGTATATCCTCTGAATCACTGGAACCAGGTACTTTTGCCATTGGCTTCATAGGCGGTTTAATGCAACTAGCTGTGGTATTTGGTATGCTTGGTTTATTTGCATTTATACTTTGGTTTATAAATCGTATTGCACTACAACCTATTGGAGATTGGTGGAGAAAAATTGGAATACTCAATGTAATTGAACGATATGAACGTGCTTTAACTGCTTCAATTAAATATTGGCCAGTTACAATCATTGCAGCTTTTATGGCATTAGTTTCTTCTTGGTTTCTGCTAATCGTATTTCCTGTCGGTGTAGAATTCTTCCCTGAAGATATACCACCACGTGATGTATATGTACAGGTTGAAGCGCCAATTGGTTCTGACGTGGATTTCACGAAAGATATCATCGATGAAATACGAGCTGATATTCCATATATCATCGACAATCAGGATGATGTTAATTCAGTACTGGCAACTTCTGGTGCGGCAATTAGCGCTGACGTTGGAGGAGGTGGAGGTAATTCGACTCATTTAGGTACAGTTGCTTTGAATTTCCGAGATTTCCAGCAACGAGAAGGTGATGTGTTTGCTTACATGGAATCAATGCGTAATGCATTAAGTGGTAAAATTGTTGGTGCTGAGATTTCTGTTGAAAAACCAGCTGATGGACCACCAACCGGAAAGCCAATTAACCTCGAAATCTCAGGTCCTGATATGGATCAGCTTACATTAGCTTCTAACGATATTCTTCGAATTCTTGAAGAAGATTCCATTTATATAAAAATGGATGGATTAGAATCAGATTTACCGAAAGCCAGACCGGAAATCAAAGTTACTGTTGATCGTGAGAAAGCAGCATTATATGAGCTGAATACAAATACTATCGGATTTACAATTCGACAGGCAATTAATGGAGTAGAAGCTTCTAAATTCCGTGATGGCAAAGAAGAATATGATATCATAGTGAGGTTAAGTGATGAATATCGCGATGATATGAGTACTCTAGGCGATCTAACTATTTTCCATGAAGGCACGCAAATTCCTTTATCAGAAGTTGCAACTTGGGAAGTAAGTGACGGACTTGGTGGTATTAAACATAAAGAATCAGAGCGTGTAATTACCATTAGTGCAGATGTACGTGCTGGTTATCAGGCCAATGCCGTATTAGCAGAAGCTCAAGGTGTTTTGGGTGAATATTTAAATGGTTTACCAACCGGGTATGGATATAGCTGGACAGGTCAGCAGCAAGAACAAGATGAATCTTTCGAATTTCTTGGTCGAGCTTTCATCATCGCTGTTTTTCTAATAGCATTCATATTGGTATCACAGTTTAACTCGGTAGTAAAACCACTCATCATTTTGAGTTCAGTCATTATGTCTACTGCCGGTGTATTCTACGGTTTAGTGATGTTCCAAATGGCGTTTGGATTGATGGCTTTTCTTGGGGTGATTTCTCTTGCCGGAGTAGTGGTAAACAATGCGATTGTACTAATTGATTACGTTGATATACTTCGTACCAGAGACGGTTTAGGATTAAAAGAAGCATTGATTCAAGCAGGTAAAGTTCGTTTCAGGCCGGTAATTTTAACAGCAATAACTACAACTCTAGGACTAGTTCCACTTGCAGTAGGTTTTAACTTTGATTTCATTGTTTTAGTTAGTAGTCCTTTAGAGTTCTTCACCAATTTAGGTGATTATATTTATATGGGTGGTGAGCAAGCTGCTTGGTGGGGTCCAATGGCAATTGCTGTAATCGTTGGATTATTATTCGCTACAGCTTTAACATTAATACTAGTGCCTGTTTTGTATTATACTTTTGAAAGAGCGACAGTTCGTTTTAAAGAAATGATGTACACTAGTAATGAAGATGTAAGTGTTCCAGATTTAAACATACCATCACCTGAACCGGTTACTTAAATTTTCCTCAAATCCATATAAGGGACTTTTAGGTCCCTTTTTTTATATATGGAAATCCTATCTTTAAAAACTCAAAATTGATTTTTAATAGTGTTACAACGTATACAATCTGTCTTTTTAGCTCTATCGGTAATTTCTACCGGAGGGGCCTTTTTTACTCCTATTTATGATCGAGCAATGGAAGATCCACAACTTTGGATTGGTTTAGGGCTTGCGATATCTCTCACTTTAGCAATGCTGGTAACTATTGTTACTATATTTCTTTTTAATAACCGATCGAATCAAATGGTATGGGTAAAGCGTGCCATGTTAGTTCAGGTTGTTGGAATGGGATTTTGTTTTGGCGTGCTACTTTCGCTTGGAGGAATTGGCACTTATTTGTGGGATGAAGCAGTTGGAACCGGATTAGTTATTCTGGGCTTTTTATTACAATTAGCCGGACTTAGGTTTATTCATAAGGATGAAAAGTTAGTCCGCTCTATCGATAGAATTCGATAATGAATCAAGTTGCAGAAACCTTCTCGAAAGTCAGAGTTTACGGCTTACTTGCATTTGGTATAACTGCGATTGGTTTTTCACCCATTCTGGTAAAGGTTGCAACCGACTCTTCACCATATCTTATAGCAGCAATTCGTACAAGTTTTGCATTCATTCTGTTGCTACCACTTTTTCTCTCTCAAAAGAGGAAAAATGATGTGGCAAATATTGCACCTAAAGAACACGTTTTAGTTGCTATTTCAGGGATTTTACTTGGCTTACATCTCATTACCTGGATAAGCTCCATTTACTATACTTCAATCGCCTCAGCCTCTGTTTTAGTAACAATTCACCCAATAATAATTATAGTCTTTGAGCGATTTGTCTATCGAATAAAGTTTAGGTCGATTGTTTGGTTGGGTGTATTGGTAGCTTTTGTTGGTTCAATTGTTATAGGTTATTCAGACTTTGATGGAGAAGCAGAATATCTAAATCCATTACTAGGAAATAGTTTGGCTGCATTAGCTGCTGTAATATTTGCTGGCTATTTTTTGATTGGAAATCGTATCAGACAGAACAGAAACTGGTTCGATTATGTATTCCCTGTTTATGGTTATGCAGCGTTAACTTGCGTGATCGCAATGCTTATTGTCGATGGATTCAAGCCTGAGTTTACAGGCTTAGTTCTGATAGTGGGATTCGGATTAGCTATTGGTCCTCAAATTGCGGGACATGGAGCTTTAAATTATGCCGTGAAATATATCTCACCAACACTGTTATCCACGCTGATACTTTTTGAGCCGGCAGTTTCTTCTGTGATGGCTTTCGTAATCTTTGGTGAAGTTCCCCTACTACTCACATTTTTTGGTATGGTAATAGTACTTATCGGGATTATACTTACCTGGACAAAATCAAAAAACTAAAAGGTGTAGCTAAGGGAGATCGTAAAATTTCGACCCATCCCATCTAAACTACTAGAATGCTCTCGATAAGCCTCATCCATTAAGTTATCTGCTATAAACTTAACAGCGAAATTCTCTTGTGGATAAAGATTTATCAATAACTGAAGATTCACAAATCCATCAGTACCATTACTTGAAATACGATTATCATTTATTTCTGCTGGAGAAATGCGCCGGTGTGCAAAAGCATATCTAGCTTGTGGGCGAATAGAGATGTTTTCTGCAGGTGTATAATTTACATAGAAAACGCCGTTTGCAGGTGGAATACGATCAACAGGTTCAGAGCTTCCATCAATATTCAAAAGATTTCCCCACGCATAGGTAAATGTTAGACCTGTTTTGATGTAATCGTTATTAGTGTATGAACCCGCGAATTCAATGCCAAGTAAATCCATCGAGTTGGCATTAATATTGGTGACTTCCGTAAAAGGTTGCACTCCGTTTGTAACACTGTCTTGAGGAACTATGTTACCAAATTCATTTACATAATTACCGGTCTCAACGCGGGTAATTTTATCTGAATAATGTAACCAGAATGTATACATCTCAAATTGATAGGTGTCGTCATTATACATTACACCAACATCAATATTTCGAGTTGTTTCGGGACTAAGGTCAGCATTTGGCGCCTGAAATTGATCATTTCTTCGTGTTCCGATTTCAGATAAATCAGAAATGTTAGGCGCTCTAAAACCGGTGGAAAGATTACTTAATAAAGTGATGTCGTCGGTAAGAGTATAACTCAAACCTAAAGCATGAGTAAATTGATCAAAGGTGGCAGAATATGGGTCGAATCTGCGGGCAGATGCTACTCCCTCAAAAGGAATATCAGCAAACGTTTTTGAATAACGGATTCCATATTCAACAGTAAAGTTATCAGTTGGTGCATAATCAATTTGGCTGAAAATCCCGGATAAAATATACTTTGATCCATCTGGATATCGTGGAAGTTCAACTAAACCAACGCTTGAAAACCTTTTACTTTCTACATTATCAAAGGATATGTCACCACCCCATTTGATATAAAAATTGTCTTTTATTCTGGATTGAATATCCAATGAAAATTGAAGCTGATTACTCGCACTTCTGTCATAATTTGCGGTATCGTTAATGGAAAAAGAGTAATCAATATCACTGCTATTAATTGAAAATGCCGGTGGGTTTGATAAGTCATAATCCTGCTGTTTCCTGTGATCTTTTAGACGAAAAAACCCAGTTTTGATCCCAACATTTTCAAAGATTGGATTATCAGTTGCTAAACGATATTCCGCTGTATTTCCCCAAAAAACCAGTGGTGAAGTATTTGAGTAATAACCATTTCTCGGTCTTAAACCATCTTCTGCATTTTCAATGCTGAATCCCAGTGTTTGACGATCAATTCGTGGTGCATCAGGAATTTGGCCATTGTAACTGATCAGCGTAAGATTTGAAATTTCCGATAACTTTATCTTAGATGAAAATTGAAGTGATTTGAACTGATAATCCGCATTTGCTAAGGTTTCATCATAAGGAAACCACAAAGAAGCATCTGATTCATTACTCATATTGTAGTAATCGTAATCACGATAACTACCACCAACAAATAAAGAGACGGTTGGACTTTGATAAGCGAGTTTTCCATGTAGTGTCTTCTCTCCATTTCCTTCAAAATTCAAAAATGAAGAGATCTCACCTGAAATAGTATTGTCCGTTTCAAAACCCTTTACTATAGGAGAAATATTAACACCACCTGAAAGCGCATCACTACCGTAAAAAACTGATACTGGTCCACGATAAACATCAAGCCGGCTAATTAAGAAAGGATCAACGGCTCCAAAATATTGATTCTGTCCGGATCGAATGAAACTTGGATTCATGCGAAATCCATTGAAAAGATACAGAACATCCCTACCGGCGCGACCGCGAATGTATAAACTACCCTGACCGACACTAGTCTGCTGAACAAATACCCCTGTTTCCGCACGTAATAATTCTACAGCAGTTGTAACTGATTTGTCATAAAGCTGTTCAATACTAACACTACTTCGCGCAATAGGAGAAGATTGAGTAATTGGATTTATTGTTCTATCCGGAACAATGACAATTTCATCCAGATCCATTACAGACTCTTCTAAATAAATGATTTGATTGGTATCAGCTTCTTGAAATACAAGAGTAGTGTTTTCAAATCCAAGGGCAGAAAATTCGAGTTCGACAGGGAAATTCTTCCAATCAATAAAAAACCGGCCAAGATTATCTGAACTTGTACCGGCCTCATAATTAAGTATCTTAATATTTACATCTGCAATCGGATTAAGGTCTTCTAGATTTTTTACAACCCCTCCGATTTGTGCAACAGCGTTGAAACAACACAAAAAAACTATCATAAGTGTTGGTAAAATTCGTTGTAGCAATGTTGGCATTCTATAGATGTATATTATATTAAAGACCAGAAAACCTATAAAGTTTGTGGTATGATTGAAATTGGATGTTTTTAATCAATTATTAAAACCCTCAAAAATACCTTAAACTTTGGATTGAGGCTAACGTTTTAATGGGGAATAAAATTTTGCACAATGTTATAAAGTGACGAAATATGTGGTTGGGACGCAATAATATCATATCGAATTGGAAACCTGTGATTTTTGTACTCATTGTTGGTTCATTATTAATGCTTAGTTGTTCAAGTGAACCGGAAGTAACAGTGATTACTTATGATTCTAATCTTGATATACCTTTATCGGAACCTATTTATCGAGATTTAGCTGAGGTGAAACGAAGTGGTGTACTTAGAATGATTACTAGTTACAGCTCAGGCGCATATTTTTTGTATAGAGGAATTCAGGTTGGTTTTGAGTATGAATTGGTAAGAGAATTTGCTCAGAAAAATGACTTAGCACTAGAAGTTGTTATAGCGGGTCCTGAAGACAATCCATATGAGTTATTATATCAGGGAGAAGGAGATGTCATTGCCGCTAGTTACACCATTACTGATGAGCGTGAAGAAATCGTTGATTTTACTAGACCCTATAACTTAGTAAATCAGATTGTAGTGGTTTCAGATGATTTGGGTATTCAACCTGAATCAATCTCTGATTTAGAAGGTATCCCAATCACAATTCGTAGAAATAGTTCATACTACCAAACCATTCAAAACTTAATTGACGAAGGCTACAATTTAGAAGTTAATCTTGTTGGTGATGATTTAGATACTGAGTCTCTCTTATTTCAAGTCGCAAGTGGTAACTTTCAGGCAACTATCGCAGACGATCACATATTTTATGCTTCAAATAAGTATATGTCCGGTTTAGTTGAAGGTCCTCAAATTGCAGAGCGTGATGAGATTGCATGGGCAGTTAGACCAAATTCCCCTGATCTTGAAAATGAAATGAACAAATTTCTTTATCGACATTATCGATATGATCAACACGGGATTCCAAGAAGATCTACATTCTTGAATGTTCTTCGAAGAAAGTATTTCGAAGGTAGTTCTAAGATAGCCGAATATTTCAATCCCGAATTTGAAAATAGTGCGGGAAGCATCATTTCACCTTACGACAGTTTATTCCAAACTGTCGCTGAAGAGTTTGATCTTGATTGGTTGATGTTAACAGCTATTGCGGCGCAGGAATCAAAATTTGACCCTACATCTGTAAGTTGGATGGGTGCAGTTGGTTTAATGCAGGTATTACCTCGATTTTCGGAAATTTCACAGGATTCTCTATTAATTCCTGAAGTAAGTGCTCGTGAAGGTGCACGTATTATAAAAGATCATTTAGAGCATTACTCATATATGGATTCCACTAATCAGTGGAAATTTGCTTTAGCAACGTACAATGCCGGGCTAGGACATTTAGCCGATGCAAGAAGACTTAGTATTGATCGAAATGATAATCCCAATGAATGGGTAAATATATCTGATTCATTACTGAAACTGATGCAACGCAGGTATTATCAAAATGCAAGGTTTGGCTTCTGTAGGGGTATTGAGACCGTTCGATATGTAAATGAAATCACCAATCGATATGAGACCTATCAGGCAATTTTAGAAGTCAATGAATCGAGAGAAGGTGGGATTCCCGGGATAATGGGAATTAAAACACTTAATTAACTTTCAGTACGATCATAGTAATATCATCATACTGAATATTATCTGCGAAATCGTTTACGTCCTCAATAATTGCAGTCATCAATCCTTCGGCATTTTTATCAATGTTTTTGTTGATGCAATCAATTAAACGAGGTTCCTCATATTCTTCTGTTTGATCTGGATTCATGGCTTCAGTTACACCATCAGTAAAGAATACCAATGTATCCCCGGATTCTAATTCGTATTCTGAACTTGAGTAAGGAACAAATGTAGGCATAGCGCCAAGTATTACACCACCATCCTCTAATAAAATTGGTTCCGAGCTACCTTTTTTAAATACCATAGGTGGATTGTGGCCCGCATTTGTGAATCTAAATAATTTGCCATCATTACTGATTTTACCCCAAAAGAAAGTAATGAACTTATCTGCTGGTGTATTCTCATGGATGATATCATTAATACGACCGGTAGCATCTTCCAGGGTAACGGATAAAGGAGCAAGTGCATGCAACATTGATTGCAGGTTTGCCATTAATAACGAAGCAGGAATTCCTTTTCCTGTCACATCAGCAATAGCAAGTAGGTGACCAGAGTCAGATAATTGGAGTACATCATAATAGTCACCACCAACTTGTCGAGAAGAAACATTTACTGCTGCAATATCAAAGCCCGGAATTTGTGGGATTGGATTAGGTAATAATCCTTCTTGAATAGTTTTGGCGAGATTTAACTCTTCTTCTAGTCGCTTCTTTACGATCTGTTCTTCAAGAAGTAATGTTTTTTGAATAGTAAGTAGAGCTAGGTTTCCTAGAGATTGTAGAAAGTTGATTTCTGCTGAACCATACCCTTCACGAGTTGCTCGTGGACCAACACCAACAACTCCTATTTTTTCATTTTGAAAATAGAGACCAATAACTAATTCAATATTGTTGTCTTTAACAAAATCACAGCAATCATTGTCTTTAGTTTGCGTGACATCATCCATAGAAAATAATTGGTTCAAATCATCTTCTGAAGGATGCTCTTTGATCCCGCTTATAGAAACAATCTCACGTTTGCCTTCAATATCTAGTGCAAAAAAGAAAGTTCTGATCAACATTTGGCCTAACATGGCAAACTTAAAAACACGAGCAATTTCTTCCCTATCAACCATCATGTTGAAGTCTTTACTCAATTCGAGCAAAGTGTTCAAATCGTGCACTTTTCGATCCAAACGGCGATTTATATGTCGTAGTTCTTTGAACATACGAGAATTCGCAATTGCTACTGACGAAATAATGGTCAGACTTTCTATAAACTCAATTTCATGATCTGTAAGTTTTGATTTATTGCCTTTTGGGCCGAGGCATAAAAAACCAAGGTGATGATTACTGGTTTTTAAATTAAATAGTGTGCTTTCTTTCTCGATGCCAATGGCTTCAAAAACATCTGCGTATTCCTCTCCATAGAGAACACTGGATTCGAGAATTTCCTCATCAAATTCTGCTTTCAAATCACTTCCTTCATCCAACCAATCTCTTCCTTTTGATTTTGAAACCAAATAAGCTTCATCTCCTGGTTTATGGATGAGGATCATACCTTTTGGGACTAACAGTTTGCCCATGGTGATGAGAAGCAGATTATTTAATACAAAATCTGGGTCTTGAGATTCGATGAGTAATCTGCTCGTCTCCAGTAGAGTTCGGAGTTCAAATCGGCTTCGGCGTTCGTCAGTAGAAATTGATTGTGTATCCATTGAAACTCAAAGGTTTTTTACCATTCGAATTTCATTCATATTGCCTTTTCGGTTGTATTGCACCTGATCCATAAGTTTTTGGATCAAAAATACTCCCATTCCACCGCGTTGCTTGTTCTTAATACGTTTTAGAATATCCGGGGCTTTATATTCCTCAGGCTTAAAACTTTCTCCCTTATCTAATATCGAAATCCACAATTTTTTTGAATCTGTACCTACTTCAATTTTTACAGGATTCTCGGGACTATTCTTATAAGCGTGCTTAATAATATTTGTGTATGCCTCGTCTACAGCAAGGCGAATTTCTGAAATCTCTTTTTCTGTTAAACCATAGTTTTGTGCGTGGGCAGCTACAAAATCTCGAACTTCACTCAAATGCTTTGTTGAAGAGTCGACAGATAGTGTATGTATTTTTTTTGTGCTTGCCACTGCTTGAAATTTAGAATGCGCTTATTGCTTCTTTTTCATCGTCAACGATATCATACAATGTTGGGAAACCGAGCAGATCAAATACATTGTAAACACGGTCGTTCATATTAGAGAGCTTTATATCGCCACCTAAACCGCGTACATCTTCGATATAAGCCATAAAAACACCTAATCCGGCACTTGCTATGTAGTCTAAACGGGCACAGTTTACAATAATCTTAATACTTTTTGCGGCAATAAGTTCTTTTAATGAGTTCTCAAGCTGAGAGGCAGTGTGTGCATCTAGTTCTCCGCTTATGTCAAGCACACTAATTTGATCGACTTGCCGTCTAGCGATACTGAAATTTTTCATTTCGCTTTTGTTAGAATGTTTATGGTGTGAATTATCTGCGGATTATAACGTTATCCCGAGAATTAGAAAAATTATTCCCGGACGAGACTTCTACGAACGCAAAAAAAAAAGATTCAAAAAAAATAGCCCCTCACATAATTCACATGTGAGGGGCTGACTATTCATCAAGAGAGACGCTACTTGAGCGTTCACCTAATTACGTAAATGCTTGGCAGAGTTACAACTATAAAATCTAATATTAAAATAATATTAGTCTTTAGTTGTCACCCAATATCCAGAATTTATTTCGCCAGCTAAATCTGCCCCAAAATTTTCTGCGTCTATTCTTGTTCCAAAGTTACCTACACGGACTCTGAACCAAACATCACCGGTTAATTCATTCCCGGTTTTTACTACATAAGCATTTGGGTATTCACGGTCAGTCCAACCATCAACAAATGCTTGTGCTTTCATTTCTGATCTCCATGCTCCAACTTGAACTACAAAACTGCCTTCTTCAGAGAATGCATATCCACTTGTTGATGAAGACTCTTCGTCTTCCATCATGCCATCTGCTTCTGCAGTTTCAACAGAATCCTGCATTTGAGCCATCATTTCGGCAACTTTTGCTTGTTCAGCGGCTCTAACTGAGTCTTGATAAGCTTGCAGGCGAGCTTGTTTTTCTTCTTCCGATTCTCCACCACACGCTGAAATGGCGAAAATAACTAATACAAGAGCAATGGGGAAGAGTTGTACGTTCTTCATGATTATTAGATGATTTATTTATTATACACCGTTCTTTATAAGTGCCTTAACTTACATTATACCATTGTGTTTAACAAATAGGATGTGTTTTCGAAATCATGAAAATTTATGGTTTAGAAGGATATTTCAATTAAAAATTAGGTAGATATTAATTGAATTGAAGCTTGAAATCTTAGCTTCAATTGAAACAAAGATGTATTAAAAGAGTAATGATGCCGTTACTATTCAAAGAAAAAAACATTGATGTTTCGAAATTTAGGGTCTCTATTTCTACTGTTCTTCATTTGTACTTCCAATCTTAGTGCGCAGCATATCATTAATGGGAAAATTGTTGATTCAAATACTTTAGAACCATTAGCAGCAGCTCATATCATAATTAAAGGTACTTATAAAGGAACTATTGCTAATGCTGATGGCGAGTTTACTCTAAAAGTAGATTCCTTACCTGCTACTATTGTTGTACGATATCTAGGCTATAAAACAAGTGAACAAGAAATTCTTGCTGGTCATGAAGGACCATTAGATTTCTTTTTAGAAGAAGCCTTTCTTGAAATGCAAGAAATCACAGTAACAGGTGAAGATCCCGCTATTTCTATCATGAGAGAGGTGATCCAAAGAAAACAAGTTTGGAGAGCGAATTTACAGACATACAGTGTGGATGCATACAGTAGACAACAACTGAAAACAGATACGAGTATTGTGTCAATAAGTGAATCCATTTCAGAAGCTTTTTGGGATCGGGAGAGAGGTAATAGAGAGGTTTTAAAATCACGAAGACAAACGGCAAACATAGAAGGAAGCGATAATTTTGCCGGAGTTAGTTACTTGCCAAATTTTTACGATGATAATTTAGACATAGTAGAATTTGATGTAGTTGGTGTTACACATCCTAAGGCACTTAGCTACTATAATTTCGAGTTAGTTGATTTCTCAAAAATCGACGACAAGGTGATTTTTGAAATTAAAGTGACCTCAAAGAGAAAATTACAACCACTTTTCGAAGGAACTATTTTTGTACAGGATCAGGATTACGCAATGATATCTGTTCGCTTAAAACCGAATGATGTAATTGTATTTCCGCCACCCGTACAGGAATTCGATATGTATTACGAACAGCAATTCAGCAACTTTGGTGGAGACTATTGGTTGCCGGTCGATTTTCGAATGGACGGTATCATCGAAATTGGAGTTCCCGGTTTGAGATTTCCTCCAATTGGATTTAAGCAGGTTTCAAAACTAAACGACTATAAGGTAAATACTGAACTTCCAGATTCACTCTTTAACGATTATGATTGGATTAGTGTTGATTCAACGACCATTAATAAGTCAGATTCATTATTTAAAGCAACTGTTGATGTGATTCCGCTTTCCTCAGTAGAACTCGAGGCATATGGTTCTCTCGATAGTACAGCAACACTAGAAAAGGCGTTTCGTCCAAAGGGTTTCCTGGTTCGATTTTTAGACTTAGATGATGAGGATGATGATCAGGAAAATACCAGAGTTGTGGTTGAAAACAATGCAGATGGCACTCAAACTACAAGAACCGTTTATTCCAATGAACGAGGCCCCATTCGTGAGTTTATCAATGATTTAAGTGTTAATGCACGGTTTAATCGTGTGGATGCTGTTTTTGCTGGTTTAGAACATGAAACCAGATATGTAGATCGCAGGTTAAGATCAAGAGTTAGAGTTGGGTATAGCACAGGATATGAAGAGATGAATTATGGTGCTGATTTAAGTTGGTGGCCACTAAAATCAAGCCGAAGATTAGCTTTAATTGCCGGTTATGATGCAACAACCGAAACTCGATATAGCTCTGATTTATTTGAGAAAGAGTTTCTAAGCACCATGCCGTTATTTGGGTATACTGATTACTTCGATTATTATCGAAAAGAAGGGTTTTTTATTGGAGCAGCATATGCTTTAAGAAGATATGGAGCTAGTTTAAATGCCAGATATCGTTTTGAAAATCATGAAAGTATTGATTTTAAAACAAGCTACGATATTATGGGCTCGTCGATGATTCAGAGACTCAATCCACCTATAAATGAAGGAACATTGAGTTCATTAACTCTTTCTTTTGAGAGCGGAGAAGGAGCAGAAGCTTTGGGCGTAATTGGAGCAGATAATATCAATTTTGAAATTGAACAATCCTTAGAATTAATCGGAAGTGATTGGGATTTCACCCGATTTAGTATTGATATCTACCGAAGATATTCGACCTTTTATAAGCGCCGGTTTATACCAAATTCATTAGATATTCGACTAAATGCCGGTACTTATATTGGAGACTTACCAGTTCAGAGAAATGGAGCTGTCGATGCTTCTTTGGGTTATTTTACACCGTTTGGTGCATTTAAATCCAAAAGATACTCACCTTATGAAGGTGCAAGTTATGTTGCACTACATGCCGAACACAATTTTAGATCTACTCCATTTGAGGCTTTGGGAATACCAAATGCTGCAAAAAGTGGAATTAGTTTAGTGGTTTTTGGTGGTGTAGGAAGAACGTGGTTATCTCAAAATCAGCGAGAGTTTTTCAGATCAGAAATAGGCTTTTTACCTTCTGACACTGGTGATTTACACTCAGAAGTTGGCGTATCTTTAAGCAATATTTTTAGTCTATTCAGAATTGATGTTGCTTATAGGTTAGATGAGCCCGGAATTTATCCCGGTATTGCTTTCTCAAGACTATTCTAGATTTTATTGATCTTTAATTCCTGATTTTTCATCCAATAATTGGCACATATTTTAGTTGCTTCAAATCTCATTTTTGGATTGGTCATTAAGAACGTTTTTATTGATGACCATTGAAATCTTTCAATCCAAAATATGAAATGAGGTTTTGACTTATGAAAACAGTGACTTTTATCTATTCGGCAATTCTAATTATCTCAATGGTTTTCTCTAATTCCATAATTGAATTGGACAATTCTTCTAATATTGAAAACGAAATAAGTACAACAGTTTCCATGGATCCTTTTTTAGGTCAGGTGGCAATGTTTGCTGGCAATTTTGCACCGAGAGGGTGGGCATTTTGTGATGGTGAACTCTTACTTATAGAAGGAAATCATGCATTATTCGCAATTATTGGGACAACTTACGGTGGAGATGGCCGAACTACTTTTGCATTACCAAATCTTGAAAGTGAATCAGGTGTTAATTACATAATAGCAATACAAGGAGTTTTTCCTGCCAGAAACTAGAATAGACTAGACATAAAAAAACCCTGCATATCACTGATATGCAGGGTTAAATTCATTTATCCTGTTATTACATCTCAGGATTGTATTTCAGCGTACTTAGTGGAATTGATTCTGCACGTCTGTTTTTCTCGCAACCATTGTTAGGCTCTTTTTCAGACTCAGAGCACTCAACCGGCGCCTTACCTAAACCACGAGATTCAATTCTGTCTTCTGAAATTCCGTTGTTAGTATAGAAATCAACAACAGAAGCAGCACGTCTTAAACTCAAACGTAAGTTATATTGATCACCACCTACATGATCGGTGTAAGCATCAACACGAACACGGAAAGCCGGTGCATTCATTAGAATTTCAACATTATCTGCAAGCGACTGAGCTGCTGCATCGGTAATGTTAGAACGATCGAAGTTAAAGTTTACAGTTGATAAATCACCAGCAGCAACAAATACTGGATCAGAACCATCGTTTGGATTTGTTCCCATATCAACTTCCTGTCCATCAGTGAATCCGTCGTCATCAGAGTCGGCATTAGTAGGATCTGTGCTATACATGTTAATTTCATCAACATCAGTTAGACCATCGCCATCTGCATCGCCATTGGCATCATTAGGATCAGTGTTATAAGTAATTACTTCGTCATAGTCAGAAAGACCGTCACCATCAGTATCGACATTATTTGGATCTGTGCCATATGTGTTTACTTCGTCGCCATCAGACAAGCCGTCACCATCAGTGTCAGCATTATTAGGATCAGTTCCTAATTCCAATTCTTCAGCATCACTTACACCATCGCCGTCAGTATCAGCATTATTTGGGTCGGTGCCGTTTAGAATTTCTTGTTCGTCAGTTACGCCGTCACCATCAGTATCAACTGGTACAACTACAGCAGGTTCACTAGAACCGCAGCCATATTGGGTTAAAACACCCGCTGATAAGAAAAGAGCTAAGAATAGAAGGTGAAAATTACGTTTCATGTTAGGAATACTCCTATGCTATTTGGTTTTATTGGTTTTTTAATATTGCCCGTGAAAATAGTGATACTACACTCTCTATCAAACAAAAAAAGAAAATCTAGCTAGGATAAATGTAAAATCACCTTATCTTTAATTTTCTGTTTGGGGCTATAGCTCAGCTGGCTAGAGCGTCGCGCTGGCAGCGCGAAGGTCAAGGGTTCGAATCCCTTTAGCTCCACAAAGCCTTCGTTTAATACAAATGAAGGCTTTTTTTGTTTGAGTAATTCTAATTGTATGTATCCATTCATCCTTTGATATTGCTTGAGAATTTAATTTCAGAGGGTAAATATGAAATATTTCAAAAGATTGGGGGTCATGCTGGTTATAGCATCAGTTTGGCAGGTAGTTCCGAATCTGGAAGCCATTGCCCAGGATAATTGTAATTTGGATGGAACTTTTACGCTTGATATTCAACTAGCGCCCATCCTTGAACAAGCTCAGGTACTTGATTTAATATCACTTGGATTGGATAATAAAGGCTCAGGCCCTCAGGTGGTTACAGGTACTATGAAAAATGAGACCGATGAATTGTTGGGTAACCTTTATTTCGAAATTAGGATAGAAGCTCAGCAACGTGGTTTATTAGCTGAGCTAGTACAACAGGCTGCATATCCTTTTACACTTGATCCACAGCAGCTAGTTTATGGTACAAACAATGATATTGTAGATGAAGCTTTACCTGGAATTGAAGAGACTTTTAGATTTGATGGTGGATTAACTACAGAAGGTGAAGATTTTATTGAAGATTTAGGAGGGTCAACTTCGCTACCTGCAGATATCTACACTATTTATGTTTCTGTATCACAAGTAACAAATGCATGTGGCCGAGTAGTGCTAGACGAGCAAATCGTACAATTAGGAGGTTCAGAAACAGGTGCAATTTTAGATGAACTTTCCATTGCTTTGCGCACACCGGGTGCAGATTTAGGGACTAATTTCTCGATTACCAATCCATTTCCACAAATGAGTTGGGAAGGTGATGTGAATACAAAATATCGTGTAATTGTAGTCTCAGAAGACGGTGACAGAGACATTCAAACAATGTTCGATGATGCAAAAGGTTCTTTACCACAAATGGAAGGAGGGAATTTGATTACTCCATTTGAGTTTCTTGATATTCGAGTAGATGGTACAAGTTTACAATATCCTACAGCTGGTGCACAGGCATTATTAACCGGGAAAACATATTATTGGCAAGTTTCAACAGAGGTAAATCGCACAGGTGATATCGAAGAGATAATCTCAGATATTTGGACCTTCACTTTGATAGATCCAACCGATGAGACTTCCGCTGCAGCTCAGGAAATTGATGAAGAGACTGTTCAGGCGTTAATTGCACTAATTGGATCCGACCTATTCACTACATTAGCAGAAGATGGATTTGTATTTGAAAGCATTGAGATGGATAATCAAACGTTATCAGGTGTTGTTGGAATCCAAAAATTAGCAGAGATTTTGGAGAAAATTAATGACGGGGATTTAATTGTAAATGATAATTAGGTACACCATGAAAAAAATTACATCAATTGCAGTTTCATTGATATTAATTCTGGTGATTGGCTCTATGATGGCCAGTGATATCTATGTTCCTGTACAGGTAGATGAGCAAGAAAGACCATTGGCAATAGTTCGAAGGTTTAAGCCTAATGTTGAACTTGCATCGATAGATAAAGAGACTATACAATTGAATCTCGCAGATAATATTGGAGAGCAGTTGTTTAATGGGGATACTCTTTCCACAGATCCTCAGGGTTATGCTTTAGTAATCTTTATGGATAATAGTATTGCAAAAGTGAAGCCTCAATCCCAGTTGATTGTTAAGGGAAATGAACAACCAAATTCTCGTAATACTACCAGAAGGATTGACCTTGATGAAGGCGAAATATTTCTTGAGGTTGAAGCTCAAGGATCTGGTACATTTGAAGTTTCAACATCAAGATCGCTTGCTTCTGTAAAAGGTACACGCTTTGGTTCAACTTCTTTGGGTTATGTTTGGGTAGAAGAAGGACAAGTAGATGTGACTGCAACTAATTCCGGTGAAACTGTTTCGTTGTTTCAGCAAATGTATGCCGAGGTTGATGAAACAGGTAACACTATTGATTCAGGAACATTAACGGAAGATGAAATTGATGATCTTCAAGAAGGATATGATGAGTTGGATGAAGATTTGATCGAAAAGGATTTAATTATTCGATTCCGTGATGCAAATGGACAAATCAGGGAAGTCACAATTAAGGTTTTCGAAAAAGGAAATTAATAGTTTTCTTTAGGTGCTAGGTTCAGCACTGGCTTTTATTCAGTTATAGAAATTATGATCACCGGGGGAGTACGGATCTTAGCCTCAGTGGCTTTGGTACTATTTTTTACTCAAATCAGTTTGGGGCAACTTACAGTTCAGCACCAACAACCCACTGTGTTTAACAGTAATGAGGCGAATTCACTCGAATTCTTCATTCCCGGAATAAATCCGATCGACATAATAGATGCTCTACTTTTCTACAGAAACGAAGGTGATAACAGCTACTCACAAATAGAAGTCCCATATGCAAATGGTGTTTTTCTGGCGAATTTAACACCTGAAATGTTAGTTGGTACAAGCTTTGAGTACTACTTTCAGCTCTCACTCCGCAGCTTAGATCAGGATATATTTTACCCTGATAATGTGCCATCTGAGAATCCATTGAAAGTTGACATAGTTAATGAACCAATTTCTATAGAACCTGAGATTGAGAAAAATCGATTAGAAGAAGTTGAGTTTACTATTCTATCACCCCAACCTGGAAATGGACTTGAACCTGATGATGCATACATAGCGATCGCACTTTACTATGATATTGCGGAGATACCTGAAGGTAGATTTAAGCTCTTTTTAAATAACATTGATGTTACAGCAGAAGCAGATACAAGTGACTACTTCATATCATATGCACCTAAAGATTTAGCTAGAGGTAATTATCAGATTCGCCTCGATTATGTGACTAGTAATGAAGTCTTTGATATAGCAGAATGGAGTTTCAGAATTGTTCGACCTGGTCAGGCTAATGTTATTAGTTTAGGGCCGGATATTAAGCCAAAAGGTAGAGTTGAATTAACCGCTAGAAACCAAGTCATTGCCGGGGATCCAAATAATGCTTACACAGCAAGATCAAGCTTAAGTGGTGAATACGGGAAATTCAGGTATTCATTGAATGGTTTCGCAACATCACAAGAAGAAGCACGACTTCAGCCTCAGAACAGATTTTCGTTAAACATGAATTTGGGAAAATGGTGGAATTTTGAAGCTGGTCATGTATTCCCTCAATTGAGCAAGTTTACCATTTCTGGTAGACGAATATATGGTATCAACACATCTCTTCATTTGTTATGGGAAAACTTAAATGTCCAATTTGTATATGGTGAGTTGAGTCGAAAAGTGACGAATTTGTACACATCCATTGATGAAGAATTTGTCTATCTCGATTCTACTCAAACAACTGTTGTAGATACAACATATACTCTGGGACTTGAAAGCGGTGGTAGAGGTACTTTCAAAAGAAATATTATTGGTGGTCGAGTTGCACTAGGTAACCCAAGATTCTTCCAAATTGGTGTTCAAGCGATGAAAGTTGAGGATGATACAACCTCGATATATAATGTAGTTGATTACTCAAATATCCTTGCTGGACCGACATCATTACTCAGTGGCCTATCTATTGCAGGTCAGCAAAGATTAACTCAATCTCCTGATTTATTAAGGGTTGATGGTGGAGGAGTCCAGCCAAAAGGTAATTTGGTAGCTGGATTGGATTTGCGTTTTGCTTTTGATGACAACAGGGTTCGGTTCCAAACTGAAACAGTTGCTAGTGCACTGAATAATGATATTTATGGAGGTCCATTAACGGCGGAAAGAGCGTCAGAATTAGGTTTTGATGACATCGAACAATCCGATTTGGATATTTTATCTGATATCGCTCAAATCATCATTATTAATGAGAACATTAATGTGTTGCCTCTGCGTGTAACAGGAATTGGATCTGATACCACGGATACAGAAACAGAGATCTTCTTTCCAACAGGTATTTTAGGATCGAATACAGAAATCTTCATGATCTACCCTAAGAATACTTTCCGTTTACAATATAGATGGGTAGGACCGGATTTTGTTTCGTTAGCAAATTCAACCATTCGAAAAGATATTGCCGGTTTTACAGCTTTAGATAGGTTTAGATTATTTGATAATCAACTGTATGTAACGTTGGGTTATGAGCGTTTAACTGATAATGTTACCGATACAAAAGATGCTACAACTGTAAGTTCTTCATTCCGTTCTAATCTAAGTTGGTATCCGGTTGATCAGCGACTACCGCGAGTAAGTCTAGGCATGAGACTCAGAAATCGTGATAATGGAGTAGTTAGATTCAATCCATTAGTTCCTGCTTCTGCAGAAGCTGCTGCATTACAAAACCTCCAGATTGTTGATGGTGATACGCTTGTAACACCTACACCAAGAGTGAACGAAACTATAAATCTAAATCTCTCAGTATCTCAACAGCTTGAGCTGGATGAGTCGGTACATGATGCTACATTATCTTTGGCAAACCTTAACACAACTGATGATGTGTTTGCTTTCGGAGACATAACCAATAGATCTTATTCATTGAATGTATCATCCAGATTCAATCAATTGCCATTGAGAACTCAAGTTGGATTATCAATTAATCAAACGGAGTCTGGATCTGGGCAGTTGAAGATTGATATTTTTGGAATCTATGCTGGTGGTACTTATTTCTTGATGGACGGTGATTTACGAGTGAATGGGCGACTAGCTTTTACATCAAATATTTCGGAATCGAGGTCGCTTGAAATCGCAAATTCTGACGACACTTCATTGTTAAATGACTATTATATTCTCAGTCAAACTCTCAATAAATCAGAATTCAATACGTACGTATTTTTGGCTGGCGCAGAATACCGCTTAGGTACTAATCAATCCTTAGTTTTTGATTCTAACTTCACATCAGTTTCTGGTGGAAGTGGACTAAATGATCGTCTTGTTCAGCTGCGCTACGTCTACCGTTTTTAATCTATGGCATCTAAGAAAAGCGTTAAAAAACCTCTTTGGATTTATATTGGTATAGCGCTGTCGACATTCGTCTTCTCATTATTGATTTCAATTTCTGAGACTATTCAGAAAGTTGAGCATTCAATCAAAGATTCAATGTTCGAAATTAGAGGACCATTATCGGTAGAAGACTCACCGATTGTTTTGGTAGCAGTTAGTGAGAAGGCTGATTCTGAAATCCCCGAAAAATGGCCCTGGCCAACAAATGTTCATGCAAAGCTTGTTGAAAATTTAAATCGAGCCGGGGCAAAAGCAATTCTGTTTGATATTCTATTTCCGCAGAACGATGAGTTTGACCAAGCCAATGATACGTTGTTTGCTGAAATGATTTCAAAGTATGAAAACGTAGTTCTTGCAGGTGATATTGAGCAAATTGAAACCAGAGAAGGGGTACAACGAACCTCAATTTTTCCCATTAATGTACTCATGGAAAACAGCCCAAATCCAATTGGGCTTGTAAGTACTAATCCTGATATCGATGGATATGTTCGTGTTTATAATTTTGGCCGAAACTACTTAGGGAATAGTTATTTGATGCTTGGGCTTGAAGGACTGAAAGTTTATGAAAGCATAGCTGATTCCTTAGTTAGTCCATTAGATCCAAATTCAAGAGACTCCTTTTTTAATATTGGTGATTACAATATTCAGAGAGAGACATTGAATTCTTTTATAATAAATTATTATGGCCCTGAAGGGATTTTCCCTCAATATGATTATGAAGTAGTAATTGATGATCCTGACTACACAACTGTAATGGAGGCAGAAGCTTTTGAGATTAACTCATTTGATGACCCTGAATTTGGAATCGGCTTATTATATGATGAGGTTTTTAAAGATAAAATTGTAATTGTAGGCTCAACGATGCCTGTTTTACAGGATTTCCATCCAACTCCATTTTCAAGTGCGGATTTCCCCCGCCCCGGTTTCGAAATTCACGCACATGCACTTCAAACCATTTTAGATGGCAATTACCTTAAGAGTCAGAAGGATATTTATCGCTTATTATTGATGATAATTGCAGCTTTTGGGATAGTATTCTTCAATCGAAAATATGGGGCCGCCTGGGGCTTTGGATTTACCGTGGCAATAATGATTGGCTACTATTTAATAGCAATACAGGCTTTTCTAGTTACTCAATTATTTATAAATGTAAGTGGTGTTTTGATAACCGTATTTTTTAGCCAGGTTGGTACTGTTGGTTATGAATACATCAATGAGCAGAAAGAAAAACGCCGAATAAAAGGGATGTTTTCGTCCTATGTATCACCAACTTTGGTGGATCAAATGATTGAATCTGGTGAGGAACCTAAGCTGGGTGGTGAAGACACATACATGACAGCTTTCTTCAGCGATATTGTTTCTTTTTCGACATTCTCTGAGAAGCTGGAGCCAAAACAATTGGTAACATTGATCAATGAATATCTTACTGCGATGACAGACATCATTAATGATCAGGGTGGTACGCTGGATAAGTTTATTGGTGATGCAATTGTAGCTTTCTACGGGGCACCTGTTTTTATCAAAGATCATGCACTCAGAGCTTGTATAACCTCTCAATTAATGGAAAAAAAACTAGCTGAACTTAGATTGAAGTGGGTTAAAGATGGTACATGGCCGGATATTGTACACTATATGCAGCATCGAATGGGGATGAATACCGGTGATATGGTAACTGGGAATATGGGTTCAGAACGGCGATTCAATTATACAATGATGGGTGATAACGTGAACCTGGCAGCCCGTTGTGAAAGTGGTGCAAAAGCATATAATGTATTTACTATGGTCACCGAATCGACCAAACTGGAAGCTGAGAAATTTGGTGATGATTGTCTTTTTAGAAAGTTGGATACCATCGTGGTGAAAGGTCGTACAAAACCTGTAACTATGTATGAAATTGCGGGTTTGCGAGCTGATGCATCACAACAATTATTCGATTGTATTGGTCATTATGAGCAAGGTATGGATGCATATTTCAAACAAGAATGGGATCAGGCTATTGGGCTCTTCAATCAGTCGTTATCTCTTGAAACTCATCCTAAAAATCCTTCGCAAATATTCATAGAACGATGTGATTTAATGAAGGCAAATCCTCCCGGTAAAGATTGGAATGGAGTCTTTGTAATGACTTCAAAATAACTTGCCTCTTGAAGCTGATTAGCCGTATCTTTACTGTTCTAGGGCAAGTCCTATACAGTCAGCTCCCTTTGAACTCCGCCAGGACGGGAACGTAGCAACGGTAAATTGGTCGTAGCGACGTGATATAGGTCGCTTGCCCGTTTTTTATTTTAATGAAGCAGCAATGTGTTCAGCAATTTGGTCGGCGTGAACTCTAGAATTCTCAATAAAAAGTCTGCTCGTATCCATCCCACCACAAACAACACCAGCTACATACATTCCTTTGCGGTTTGTTTCTAATGAATTTTCTTCGTGTACAGGCATGCATTTTTCATCATCAGTGAGTTCAATTCCAAGTGCTTCCATTAGTTTATAATTTGGGTGATAACCAGTCATTGCCAGTACAAAATCATTTTCAATTGTGACTTCGCCATCAGGAGTATTTAGTACAACTTCTTTCTCCCTTATCTCTTTTACTTCAGAATTGAAATAGGCCTTTACCTCACCAAACTTAATTCGATTTTCGATATCAGGTTTTACCCAATATTTAACTGATTTCTTGATTTCTCCATATCGTATCGCCATAGTGACATTGGCATTAGCCCTGAAACATTCAAGGGCCACATCAACACCGGAATTCCCAGCACCAATTACCAAAACATTTTGCCATGCATAAGGATGGGGTTCGTCGTAGTAATGCTTCACTTTTGGTAAATCTTCACCGGGAACATTCATCTTGTTTGCTGTACCATAAAATCCTGTTGCAACAACTACTTTTTTAGCTTCATAAGTAGCTTTATCAGTGGTAATGGTGAAGTTTCCATTTACCCCATCAATTCTTTGAACTGATTCATACAAATTGATCGGCAATTCATAATGTTCAGCAGCTCTTCTATAGTATTCTAGTGCTTCACTTCTTGTCGGCTTTGAACCGTGTGAGATGAATGGAATATCACCAATTTCCAATCGATCAGAAGTTGAGAAAAAGGTCATATTCGTTGGATAATTGTACAGTGAATTAACCAGACAACCCCGTTCAATTATCCTAAGTGGAATTCCTTTTCTCTTGAGTTGAATGCCTGTAGCCAGCCCAATTGGACCGGCACCTATTATAATTACCATATGAATTTATCTTTTGTGATAAGACGTGGTAAGATAGCAATCCATTACTCGTTTAACCATGAAACTATTGTTTTGTTCAACCAATTTTCCGGATTGAATTGAAAACCTACATGTCCACCTTTTTTTGTAAAGATTGTGCTGATATGCTGATTTTGTTCAATGATTTCAAATGGAGCAAATCTTAGAGGAGTAAGTGTATCCTGGTGGCTATGAATTATTAATAAAGGTATTTCAACTTGATCAAGGAAATATTTCGAAGAGCAGGAATCGTAGTAATCAATTGCATCTTTAAATCCGTGAACAGGTGCCGTAACCTGATCATCGAAATCAAAAATGGTTGTACCATCAAATTCAGGAAGATCCGGATAATGAACTTTCTTTAGTTCTAATTTTGATTTCAGTGTTCTCATGAATCGATATTCATAAATTCGATTTAATCCCTTTTGAAGATTGTAAGAACCAAGCTTTAAATCGAAGGGAGGAGATACCGCAACCGCTTTCGAAACCGGATGATTTCTGCCTAATTCTCCTAAGGATTTGATCATTGCATTTCCGCCTAATGAAAAACCGGCTGCATAAATGGGAGAATTTGGAAAGCTCTTAGTGATCCAATCAAATAACGTGTTGTAATCGGATGTTTCTCCGGAATGGTAAAATCGTTTCTGTCTATTTAAACGCGATCCACATCCACGAAAATTCATTGCTACACAAGAGTAGCCTGCTTTATGTAGTTCAGACATTAAATTCCTGATGTAAAAGCGTTCAGAGTTACCTTCTAATCCATGAAACAAAGCTACAACCGGTTTGTTTGGATCACCTTTAACTACATCTAGTTCTAGAAAATCATCATCTGGAGTATCTATTTCAATTCGACTACAATTAACCGTAGATACTTTTCTGAACTGAGAGGAAACTACAGTGTGTACATGTGAATTAAATGCCCACCATTTGTTACTATAAGAGGATTTAATTTGGTTAAAAGATTCTTTCAAGTTTGAATTGCTTTAATTGCGATCAAAGGTAGAGTTTTATGAGTTTTGTAGAAAAGAATCGTTTAGTTTTTAGTAGTTCTCTATAGAATATGGTACAATCAAAATATCAAGCTGAAGGGATTCATGAATTCGCCACTTTTTTTAAAACGATTAGCCGCCATTGATTTAGGGACAAATTCTTTTCATGTCGTAATCGTTGATTTGTATTCTGATGGTAGTTTTCGCTCGATTGATGATCTCAAAGAAATGGTGGAATTAGCTAAAGGTGGGATTGGCAAGCGACTAAACAAAGCTGCTTTCGAGCGTGGAATATCAGCATTGAAGAAAATCAAGATCCTTTGTGATTCCTATCAAGTTGATCAAATTCTGGCTTACGCTACAAGTGCAATTCGTGAAGCTGAAAATGGTGGCGACTTCATTCAAACCAGCATTGATGAAATAGGAATAAAAATTAATGCAATACCCGGGGTAGTAGAGGCCGAGTTAATAGGGTATGCTGTTCAACATGGACTTAAACTTTCGGATGAACCTGTACTTGTTGTTGATATTGGCGGCGGCAGTGTTGAATTCATTTTGCTCAACAATCATCATTTCAAACATTTGATGAGTAAAAAGCTGGGTGTTTCGAGAATGGTGGACATGTTTAAACCAAATGACCCAATCGATGAAAAAGGTATTCATGAGTTGGAAAAATATTATGCTCAAGAATTAGAAGGTTTGAGTATTGTTCTAAAAGACAATCCTACTAAAACTATGATTGGCTCATCAGGAACAATGCAAGCAATTGGATTAATGATTGCGACACGTAAAGGATTATCTGTTGATGTGACACTCAATGAATTAACCTACACTAAAGAAGATTTCTTTCAATTTTATAATTCATTTATCGGGTTGAATGAGAAAAAACGGACAAAAGTACCTGGTATGGATTTGAAAAGAATTCGATTTATAAATACCGGTGTTGTTTTGGTGAATTGGATAATTCAAAACCTTGGAATTGAAGAGGTGAAAATATCCACCCAAGCTCTCAGAGAAGGCATCATCATCCGACATATTAAATCGGAAATGAAGGGAGAAGTTATCAATGAAGAATTAAGTGATCCTCGCAGAAGAAGTGTGTTTGAATTATTGAGAAAGTGTAATTGGCATGAAAGCCATTCCCGCCATGTAACACAAATGGCGCTAATCCTTTTTGATGAATTAGTGAAGGATTTGAATTTAATATCAGCAGATCGTGAGCTTCTGGAATACGCCAGTTTAATGCATGATATCGGGTACCATATTTCACATACCGGTCATCATAAACATGCTTTATATCTAATAAAAAACGCTGAGCTAAGAGGATTCACTCAAGATGAAATCGAGATTATGGCAAATGTTGCCAGGTATCACCGAAGATCTACTCCTAAAAAAAGGCATTTAGAATTTTGGTATCTAAACAAAGACTTGAGAGATAGGATCAAGAAGTTATCTGCAATTCTTCGTGTTGCTGATGGACTTGATCGAAGTCATTACCAGAATGTGAAAAGCCTTGAAGTTCACCTATCTAAGAAAAAGATCGAATTAACTATTTCTACAATTGATGAACCTCAACTCGAGATTTGGGGAGCGACTCGTAAATCAGAACTATTGAAAGAAGTAACCGGTAAGAAATTAGATATTCGAGTAGTTTAGCTATTCTAGCAGCTTATGAAACAGTTCAGTTTCTATTAAGATTGTCATGAGCACGTTTTAATTCATCCGGTAGCTGTCCTGATTGTTTTAAGTATTCATACAACTGCTCTTTGAACTTAACTTGTGCTTTTACACCGGAACGCTCACCAAAAAAGGCACCAATAATGCAAGAGAAAATCACTGTGGCTATATACATGAATTTAACATTACCATAGAGCCCACCATCGTAAATAAAGCTCCAAATTATAGGAACAATGGCTACAAGAAATCCAATCAGATAGGGCAGATTACTTGACCCATCAAGGCGTCTCATGAATCTTCGACTAACTACAAAGGTGATGTTTAAATAGACCAATCCAAAAGCTGTCAGAAAAAGTGAACCCACTATGCCTGGATCAGCGATTTTTGGTAGGAAATCTGAAGTGAAAAGCGTGAAAGCGCCTGATATAATAAGTACTCCGGATAAGTAAAATGAAAGTCGAGGTAGGTTATCCAACTTGGTGATATATTTTCTTGGTTAACATGAAAATTACAAACAGCTACAGGCAATTAAAACCAGTAACTCAATGAAAAAGGAATTCCTATTTCCTACTCAACCACTCTTCGGGATTCAAATCAGTGTTATTCTTTCTAACCATAAAGAATACAGTTTCTCCTAATTCAGAATCTTGAGTACCGGATAAACCAACTCGTTGACCAGCTTTAATGATGCTAGAATTCTGAACACTAATCTGACTTAAGTTGCCATAAACGGTGAAATAGGACCCATGCTTTACAAATACTGCATTTCCATATCCGGGTGTTGGTTGGATAGCAAAAACATATCCATCAGAAACAGCAGTAACCTCAGATCCGGGATCAGCAACAATATTAATACCTGGATGTTCGGTGCGAGTACCATAAAGTGGATTTCTGGTTATACCAAATTTCTTAGATACGGTTGAGCTATTTACCGGCCATTCCAGTTTACCTTTTGATGCAGCAAAATTAGTCTCATATGCAGCCATGGTTTCAGCTGATACAAATGAAGTCAATGTTGGAGTTGAATACTTCGCAATTTCTTCCGCTCTTCGAGAAGCATCGGCTATATTTCTGGCAGCAGCTAATCGTTGAAGGCGTTCATTATTTGCTTTCTCAAGTTCATTATACTCAGAAATCTGTGTACTAATAACAGATTCCAAATTTTCACGGTTTTGCCGTATTCGACGTAGTTCTGAAAGCAAATCGGTACTCTCTTGCTTAATCTTCTCTACATTATTTCGCTGAACTGTTTGTTGTGAACTTAGTTCTACTTTCTCATCTCGGATTTCACCAAGCACGATATCATTTCTCACCATGCTTTCTTCTAGGTTATCTTTTACTCCGGCTAGTTCTATTTGGCGAACTCTTATCTGTTCAGCTTGTTTTTCCTTTTGTTCTTCGAGCTTTTGTAGATAATAGCTTCTGACAATCATTTGGTTGATAGAGCTGGAAGTTACTATCAGTTCTAAATTCGAAGTTCTGCCGTTTTTGTAAGTGTAAAGTAAAATATCACGTAGATTTTGCTTGAGATTACTAAGTTCTTTTTCCCTAAGAATAATCTCACCTTCGGTTAGTTGTATTTCTTCCTGAATCTGTAATTGCTCTCTTTCAAGTGTAGAGATTTTATCATCCTGAAGTGAGATCAATCGATTTACATTTTCATACTGTCGATACATTTCTTCATATCGATTCTCTGTTTGCTTAATTCTATCCTGATAAGTTCTGATGCGGGCATCTAATACATTGATTTCAGCGCGTGTATTTGTTTGCCTACTTAAGATTTGTTGGCGTTTCTCTTCATAAGTCTGAGCAGAAGCCAAGTCAATAGTAAAAAGCAGAAATAGTAATCCTATGCAAGTAATTCTCATCATAGTCGTTCGATGATAATATTGTCTGGAATTTTCAAAGCTAAATCAGGTGAACTTGGATTAAGATTCAAAGATCTAACTTGAAAAACGACTTTAGATTGTCCGTCTGCACTGAATATGGTGATTTTTCGAGGCAATTTGTAGTTCTCAAGTTCACCATAATTCTCGTAAATGATTTTTGAATAAGGCAAACCCGCTGTATATGGTTGTCTAACTTCAGATATCAACATGTTTTTTTTGCTAACTACTGCTCCACCATCTGTGGCTAATCTTAGTAAATAGTTCTCATCAGATTCATACACTTCTAATACAGATTGTTCTGAAAGGGTGAAATGCAATAAATCAATCAAATTGATGGAGGCCAGTTCATTTAAACTTGTCAATCGACCATCATTGATAGATACCTTTTGAGCAATTTTATCAACTTTGAAATACATCAGAATTGAATCGGCATCAATGAGCATTGCGCCACCTTCTATTCCAAGTCGATTTTTGATTTTTAGCAAACTAAGCTCTTTATCAGATGCATAATTAATATTGAATCGCTCACTATTTCCCGGTTCACTTACTATAGCTCGACCTCTGCCTTCAACTGATAAAAGGGATTCTGAGTAATTAGGGATTTGTTCTAATAATTCAGCTATAGGTGTACCCGAAGGTCGATAATTTGCGGGTTCAGAAGAGATAAATTCAGAGCTGCTTTTACAAGCTCCTAAAATTGCAATCAGGGCGATTAATAGAAATGGTTTAGTTCTCAACATCAATTAATTTTTTCTTGCAGATATGTTCTTGTAGCATCTAAGTCTAATGCTTGTTTCCACCATTTTTTTGCTTCATCTACATTACCTAAGGCCTCATAAACATCTCCTAAATGTTCAAGTACTTCTGCACTGGCGGCACCCGTATCAATGGAGGCGCGAATAAACCGACGGGCTCTATCAAAATCACCTAACTTGAAGTATACCCAACCTACTGTATCTAAATACGCAGCATTTTCAGCGTCCAATTCTATCGCTCGAAGGGATAACTCTTTTGCGCGATCTAGTTTCTCTTCTCTCAATGATAGATTATAGGCGTAATTATTCATTGCATTATGATTTTCGGAATCATATCGAATTGCAAGTTCATACACACGATCAGCTTCTTCGTGATTTTCAAGATCAGATTGTGCATCCCCAAGTGTTCCATAAATAACCGATTTAAATGGGCGTCTTGAAGGAGCTCGAGCTGCTTGTTGTAACCAGATCACAGCGCTCTGTGAGTTATCATTTAGCATGTAAGCCGTTCCAATGAAATATTGAATAAATGCATCTTCAGGTACTTTTGTGTCAGCTTCAATCCCTACTTCTATAGCTTCATCATAACGCTGACTTGCTAGCAGTAACTGCAATCTTTGGCGCCAGGCTATGTCGTCCTGAGGCAGTAATTCGTTTGCTTTTTCCAGTTTTTCAATAGCTTTTTCACTATCTCCCGTAATTGAGAAAAACTGACCTGCTAATGTGAATGCAGGACCATAATCGGGGGAATTCTCAGTATATAAATCCAAAATTCGAGCTGTTTCAATTTCCAGCTGGATATTCTGCGGATCATCTTGTTGCCGAGCATACATAAATTGAGCAATCCTTAATTTCTGATCAGCTCTAATTATTGGGTCAGAAATAAAATTACCGAGTAAAGTTCCGGCACTGTCCCATTTTGCCTCATCAATATAAATTCCTGAAAGACTAATTAATGATTCAGGATCACGTGCATTTCTAAACAAAGCATCTTTCAATACTATTTTAGCATCCTCAACCCGTTGGAGTCTTAAATAATAGTCCGCTAATAAGTTTAAGGTGTTTAGATTATCAGGTTCGACTTTACTCAATTCTTCAAGCTGTACTATGGCTGAATCAGGTGCTCCTAATGCTTGAAAGTTTTCAAACTTACGAATTAGTACTACCGGATTCGGACCTGTAAGTCTGTAGATTCTTTCTAGTGTCTGATTGGATTGCAAAAACTGACCATAATCATTCTGTGTATCTGCCAACATGAAGAGTGCATCATAATCTTCCGGGTGATACTCTAACAACTCAATTAGTTCATCAAGTGTGGCTTGATTTTGCCCGGCAGCACGATAAATTTCTGCCAATCTAAATCGATACCATTTATTTCCAGGATCTTGTTCTACCGCTTCTTTTCCATAAAAGGCAGCATTAGGCAAATCATCCTGCATGAAATACACATCAGCAATTGCAAAACTGATCCCTGCTTGAGGAGCCAAAATATCATACGCTTCCAGAAGTAGTGTTGTGGCACGATCATATTCTTCATTAACAAAGGCTTCCATTCCCTCGATATAAGCAGTCTTTGCCTCTCTCTCGGCTACAGTCTGGACTTGAGCATTTAAAGTAGCAGTACAAATGAGTCCTAGAATGAAAAATATAAAAGTGACTTTTGGCATTCTTAAAAGTAACGCAAATAAATCACTTAAATTGGTCAAATGATGTTAGATTACATCATTCGATAAACTATAATATCAAATACAATGTGATAATGATCTTCTATAGTTTTTGAGTTAATGAGTTAACTCTAAACCCAATTTGAAAGAAGAAATTTCTATATAGTTTATCCTCTGCAAAATGAAAAACTTCGAACGGACCATACTCGTATTCTTCTTTATCAAAAGTGAATACTTCTTTTTGTAGGAGTTCATTTAATTCAGCGGCAACAACTAAGCTAACTTTATTGGAAACATTGAATTCAATTGTTGGCTTAAAATAAAAACCAACTCCAGAGAACTGTCGTCCCGCAGGATCCACAATATCTAATTCTCGATAGGTAATCGATTCCATGTTTCCTGAATTCCAATAAAATGCACCGCCAGTTAGCTCTGTACTAATCAAGTTATTGAGTTTGTAACTATAACTTAGTCCGGCTTTTGCATAGAATAGATTCATTTTAATAATATCATTATCTAATGTTCGGGCTCCTGTTGTTGAAATTTGAAATTCAGTTGGTCTTACATCTAATCCAACATCTAAAAAAAGACTCTCAGAGCCATTAATATTTTGTTGATATGAAATGCTAAAGGCAAGTCTATTAGAGTTTAAGCCATTATTTCCTACAGTATCTACTACGGTTGAAACACCAGCAATAACAGGGACAAAAATATCTAGGTTAGCTGAGTTGATACCAAAGTTTGCACCAAATTTTCTAATGACTTTTTTCTCTTTTGCTTCGACTAGTGGTACATAATTAGAGTTTAAACACTCATTATATGAGTTCACCAAATTGAGTAGTTGGTTTTGCGTTAGGTTTGTTTGCTCAGCAGTAGTTCTTATATCACAAGAAGTAAATGTTGTTAGTAAGATCGATTGATAATTCAAGAATGAGGTAAGTTGAGCCTCTTTGTCAGTTAGTTTAAGTAGAACGGTAAGTTGATTGTTTCTCTCTAAGACAAATCGAAAATCTCGTCCTTCATAGCTGAAAAGGCCTATTTGACCTTCGGCAATTCTTTTGAGAAATGCAGTCTTAAATAAATCTGCATTAGTTCTTTTATTAAAAAAACCGATACTCCTGGATTCAAGAGTTGTTCCCTCATTACTGATAATGAGATTTATCTCGCTAGCAGATATCCTCGAATTATCCTCGATGATTCGAACCATATCATCCCCTTCTCGATAGATGATCTCAAATTCCGTTTCAATTACGATTCCGTTTTTTAAATGGATTGAACTTTGCGCCAGTAAAGGAGTTGAAAATGTGATTAAAACAAAAAGAGCTGCAGATGAGGTTAAAAAACGCATAAATAACTGTTTATATGTAAATAAAAATGTGCGGATGATGATATAAAAAGCGCGAACAATAAAAAACCAATTCAGCTGTTGGATTTAAAAATTGTTCTGCGTTTCTTTTTACCCATGCAAAACATTGTTGCACATAGAATTGATTTCTCTCCCGTAGTTCGGATTCCGCGGCGGCGGTAATAGCATTTCTTTGCCGGTTAATGGCTGGCGTTCATCCGTTCTTCATCAATTCTAATTATCACTCATTTACTTACTCAACAACAATGTCCGTTTCAATCCAATATGCATCCAAAGAATATGAAAGCTATGCGCAGGCTATTTGTGATCTGATTGAGTCTGCAGCAAAAAAACGCGGAACCGGTATTGCAAAAAGAGATCCACAATACATAAAATCAAAAATGGATAGTGGCAATGCAGTAATTGCCATTGATGACAAAGGTAAACTAGCTGGTTTCTGCTATATCGAAACATGGGAAGAAAAAAAATATGTAGCCAATTCAGGGCTCATTGTTGACCCGACATTCAGAGGAATGGGACTTGCCAAAAAGATTAAAGCAAAAGCTTTTCAGCTTTCTAAAGAAAAATTTCCGGAGGCTAAACTATTTGGAATTACAACAAGTCTGCCGGTAATGAAAATCAATTCTGATTTAGGATATCGACCGGTAACATTTTCTGAGTTAACACAGGATAAAACTTTCTGGGGTGGATGCCAGAGTTGTCCTAATTATGATATTCTTACCAGAAATGAACGAACAAACTGCTTGTGTACCGGAATGCTCTATGATCCTGAGCATCCTGACAACAAGCCAAAAAAACAACGCGAACGTAACATCAAAAAATTCTATCGTTGGGTACAGCTTAAGAAAGAGCATTTTCTTAAAGCAATGAACAGCGCAAAAATGTTTCTGTCATGAAAAAAGTAGTTTTAGCTTTTAGCGGGGGATTAGACACCAGTTACTGTGCCATTCATTTGGCAAAAGATTTAGGCTATGAAGTCTATTCAGCTGCTGTAAATACCGGTGGATTCAATGAAGCCGAACAAAAAGAACTCGAGAAAAAAGCAGCAGATCTTGGAATCAAAAATCATGTGTGCCTGGATGTGGAACAGCAGTTCTATGATGAAGGGATTAAATACTTGATCTTTGGTAATGTGCTGAAAAATCACACTTATCCTCTTTCAGTGAGTGCTGAACGTGTATTTCAGGCTATGGCAATTGCTAATTATGCAAATGAAGTTGGAGCAGATGCAATAGCTCACGGTAGTACCGGCGCAGGAAATGACCAGGTTCGATTTGACTTGGTTTTTAATGTGATCGCTCCTGAAATGGAAATCATTACCCCAATACGTGATCAGAAATTAAGTCGAGAGGTAGAAGTTGAATACTTAAAAAGTCATGGAATTGAAAAAGAATGGGCAAAAGCGAAGTATTCTATTAATCAGGGATTGTGGGGAACATCTGTGGGTGGCGCTGAAACGCTGACCTCTCATAAATACTTGCCGGAAGAAGCATGGCCAACTCCTGTCGTAGATCGTGATTCGTTAATCGTTGAAGTCGATTTCAGGAATGGAGAACCTGTTGGAATTAACGGCGAAAAACTCGGCCAACTATTAACGATTAAACGATTAACGGAATTGGCAGCGCCTTTTGGAATTGGTCGAGACATCCATGTTGGTGATACAATTATCGGAATAAAAGGTCGCGTCGGATTTGAAGCAGCTGCACCGCTAATCATCATTGAGTCTCATCGCTTACTAGAGAAGCATGTGCTCGGAAAATGGCAGTTGTACTGGAAAGATCAGCTAGGTGATTTCTACGGAATGCTTATGCATGAAGGACAATTTCTGGATCCGGTGATGAGAGATATTGAAGAGTTTTTATCTCATACACAGAAAAATGTTACCGGGAAAGTGATTGTAAAGTTGGAACCCAAAAGATTCGAGCTTCAGGGAATTGAATCTAATTACGATTTAATGAAATCGAAATTTGGCCAATATGGAGAAATGAACCAGGGCTGGTCAGGAGAGGACGTAAAAGGATTTACGAAAATCATGAGTAATGCCACATTAATTCAGCGAGGAATCCAAAATGATTAAGGTGGGGATTATTGGCGGCGCAGGATACACAGCTGGTGAGTTGATCAGGTTGATTATGCTTCATCAGGATGCAGAATTAGTTTCGGTAGTAAGTAGTAGCCACAGTGGCGAATCAATATCAAAAGCACATCCCGATTTGAGCGGCTGGCTTGAAATGAGTTTTGATTCTGATCTTCAACATAATCCGGATGTGGTTTTTCTTTGTTCTGGACATGGAAAGTCACAGGAAGTTTTAGAGAGGTTCCAAATTTCAGAATCAGCAAAAATCATTGATTTGAGTGCAGATTTTAGATTGAAAGCAGATGGAAATGAATTTGTCTATGGACTTCCTGAATTGAATAGAGCCTATATAAAATCCGCTCAATTTGTAGCGAATCCTGGTTGTTTTGCGACATGTATTCAACTCACTTTACTTCCTCTGGCAGTGCATAATTTGTTAGAGGATGATGTACATATCACCGCAATTACAGGAAGTACTGGTGCAGGTCAAAAACCAATATCGACAACACATTTCAGCTGGCGTTCAAATAATGCATCGATTTATAAAGCATTTAATCATCAACATTTGAATGAGATCAGGCAAAGTTTGACTCAATTACAGCCCGGATTTTCCAAAGAACTACATTTCATTCCGATGAGAGGGGCGTTCACTCGAGGAATTCTAGCTGCGAGTTATTTAAAAAGTGAATTGAGTTTGAAAGATGCAGTGAATCTATTCAAACAATATTATTACGAGCACCCTTTTGTCGATGTGGTTGATTTCCCTCTTGATGTGAAATCAGTTGTAAATACAAATCGTGCACTTTTATCACTTCAGAAAGAAGGAGATCAGCTTTTAATAACTGGTGTAATCGACAATTTGTTGAAAGGAGCTTCAGGACAAGCGGTACAAAATATGAATTTGATGTTCGGTCATGAGGAGACTACCGGACTTAAACTAAAACCTAGTGCGTTTTAATCATGAAAGAATTTGAAATAGCAATTATTGGAGCTGGAAATCTAGGTCAGGCATTGGCTTTTGGTTTTTCCTCCCATATTCCAAGAGAAAAAATTGTTCTAACTCGCCGTCATGTAACCCGACTTGAAAAATTAGCTGATCAGGGTTTTTCAACAACCGATGATAATATTGCTGCAACAAAGAATTCGAGAATTATTGTTCTTTGCGTTCAGCCAAAACAAATTGAAGGAGTTCTCAAAGAAATTGATCATGTAATTGATCCATCTGAACACATTTTAGTTTCTACAATCACAGGGGTTTCACTTGAGAAAATTCAAAAAGCAACTTCTAAAAAACTTCCAATTATTCGATCAATGCCGAATACGGCTGCGGCTATTTCCGAATCAATGACCTGCATTTGTGGAAATGATTTGGCAAACGGACATTTGAAAACTGTTGAGAAACTTTTCAAAACACTAGGTGAGACTCTGCTTATCGAGGAGCGATTAATGAAAGCGGCAACCGTATTGGCGGCAAGCGGTGTCGCATTCTTCTTGCGATATATCCGCGCAGCAACTCAGGGAGGAATTGAACTTGGGTTTGAAGCAGAGGAAGCTCAAAAAATCGCGATGCAGACAGCGCGTGGTGCTGCATCATTATTGGTTGAAGGTAGTGCCCATCCTGAAATGGAAATCGATAAAGTAACAACTCCAATGGGATGCACTATTGCAGGCTTGAATGAGATGGAACATCAGGGATTGAGTTCTGCGCTTATCAAAGGAATTGTGACATCCTTCAACAAAATTAATACGATCGCTGAATGAAGCTATTCGAAGTATATCCTTTATTCGACGTAGAGCCGGTTGAAGCTGATGGCGCACTTTTGTTTGATCGACAGGGTAATAAATATCTAGATTTTTATGGCGGTCATGCGGTCATTTCGATTGGTCATGGACATCCACATTTTGTTGAGAGAATTACTGACCAACTTGGAAAACTGGCGTTTTATTCGAATTCGGTTCCCATCAATCTACAAAAAGATCTGGCCCATAAGTTGGGAGAAATGAGCGGATATTATAATTGGAATCTCTTCTTGTGTAACTCCGGAGCAGAAGCCAATGAAAATGCGATGAAACTAGCATCGGCACATAATGGTCGAAAGAAAGTGTTGGCTTTTTCCGGAGGATTTCATGGACGAACATCATTGGCAGTTGCTGCAACTGATAATCCCAATATTGTATTTCCAGTAAATGAAGGAGCTGATGTAGTAAGATTCAATTTTGAAGATTTTGAAGGAACTGAATCAGCACTGAAAAAAGAAGATATCTGTTGTGTGATTATAGAAGGGATTCAAGGTGTGGGTGGAATTGTAGAACCATCAGCTGATTTTCTTAAACACCTTCGAAGACTTTGTGATGAAACCGGAACCATTCTTATTTTGGATGAAGTTCAATCCGGTTTTGGAAGGTCGGGTCGATTTTTTGCTCATCAGCATTCGTTTATTCAGCCGGATGTTATTTCAATTGCAAAAGGTATGGGAAATGGATTTCCGGTTGGAGGGATTTTAATCAGTCCGACTTTGAAACCAAAAATTGGAATGCTGGGGACTACCTTTGGAGGGAATCATCTTGCTTGTGCTGCAACACTGGCGGTTTTGGAGGTAATCGAAAATGAAAAGTTGATTCAAAATGCTGCGAAGGTTGGATTTCATTTGGCTGATGAATTATCCGGTTTTTCATCGATCAAAGAAATACGAGGCAAAGGCCTAATGCTTGGTTTAGAATTTGATTTTCCAATTGCTGAAATGAGAAAAAAGTTATTGTATAAACAACACGTGTTTACCGGATCTTCATCGAACAAAAACACATTAAGACTTCTCCCGCCTTTAAATATTGGTGAGAAAGAAGTAAATCAATTTTTAGAAGCATTAAAAAAAGTGATCGAATGAAACAGTTTCTAAGCATAGATGATGTACCGGAAATAGATGTTTTGCTTCAAAAAGCATTTGAAGTGAAGGCAAATCCATTTTCAAATCATGAAATTGGAAGGAATAAGTCTCTCGGGTTGATTTTTCTAAATCCAAGTTTACGTACTCGAATCAGTTCTCAACGTGCAGCTATGAATTTAGGACTTGATGTCATTTTATTCGATGTGAACAAAGGCGGTTGGAAACTTGAATTTGGTGATGGTGTGATCATGGATGGAGAATCATCGGAACATGTGATTGAAGCAGCCGGTGTGTTAGGTCAATATTTCGATATTCTGGCTATAAGATCATTTGCCGGACTCAAAAATCGAGGCGATGATTATTCTGAAAAAGTGATTAAAGCCTTTGCTGAACATGCGGGAATTCCAATCGTAAATATGGAATCAGCAACAGGGCATCCACTCCAGGCTTTTGCTGATTTAATTACAATAAAAGAGCATCAAAAAACTGAAAGACCAAAAGTAGTTTTAAGCTGGGCTCCACATCCGAAAGCACTTCCTCAAGCAGTAGCCAATTCTTTTGTTCGTTGGATGATAGCAAGTGAGGTGGATTTGGTAGTTACAAACCCCGAAGGTTATGATTTATCGGTTCAGGTAATGGAAGGAGTACACTTTGAGCCCGATCAAGCTGTAGCTTTAGAAGATGCTGATTTCGTTTATGCGAAAAACTGGAGTAGTTATTCCGATTATGGTCAGGTACTTCAAACAGATTCAAGCTGGATGATTACTCAACTGAAAATGGAATTGACAAATCAGGCGAAGTTTATGCATTGTTTACCTGTACGTAGAAATGTAGTGGTTGAAGACCAGGTGCTGGATAGTTCAGCAAGTATTGTTCTTGATCAGGCTGCAAACCGTATCGTATCTATGCAAACAGTTTTGCAAACCATTTTAGAGGAAATGTAATGCATCGAATCAAAATCGTGAAAATTGGCGGTAAAGTAGCAGAGGATGAACAAACACTTGATCGGTTTTTAGCTGATTTTCATTTAATGAAAGGTTCGAAAATTTTAGTTCATGGTGGAGGTGTTTTAGCGACTCAATTGTCAGAAAAAATGGGGATAGAAACCCAAATGATAGATGGTAGACGTGTCACAAGTTCTGAAACCCTTGAAGTGGTAACAATGGTATATGGCGGATTAATCAACAAAAAACTTGTAGCGAAACTGCAGGCGCTAGGACAAGATGCAATTGGATTAACAGGAGCTGATCTAAACACCATTTATTCTAATAAGCGAAATCCAGTACCTATTGATTTTGGATGGGTTGGAGATATTGAAAATGTCCAATCGAATTGGCTTAAGGTTTTTTTGGAACAGGGTGTTGTTCCTGTTATTGCTCCATTAACACACGACGGAAAAGGCAACCTACTTAATACAAATGCAGATAATATTGCAGGTTTTCTCGCCGCTGAGTTAGCTCAAAATTATGCTGTTGAATTGATCTTTTGTTTTGATATGCTCGGTGTTATGAATGGAGAAAGTGTAATACAGAAAATTACACATGATGATTATGAAGCCTTGAAAAACGATGGAATTATTTCTGATGGTATGATTCCAAAACTTGATTTAGGCTTTAAAGCCCTTTCACATTCGGTTGAGAGAGTTACAATTCGGCAAGTTTTTGATTTAAATCAAGATGATAAGGGGACGCAATTAGTATTATGAGAGAGATAACTAAACAAGCATTAGATTTACTATGCCGGTTAATTGAAACTCCATCTTATAGTGGAGAAGAACATGATACTGCTGAAATTTTAAGCGATTATTTGACTTCACATGGATATGAAGCTCAACAAAAAGGGAATAATATTTGGGCTAAATCCAATCATTTTGATGACTCTAAACCTACACTACTACTAAACTCACATCATGATACAGTTCACGGTACAACGAAATGGGTTAACAATCCATTCGTTGCTAACTTACTAGATGGTAAGTTGATTGGTTTGGGTAGTAATGATGCTGGTGGTCCGTTAGTAAGTTTATTGCACTGCTTTATTGAATTGGATAAAAAAGAACAATCATACAACTTAGTATTTTTAGCAAGTGCTGAAGAAGAATCCTCAGGTAAAAATGGAGTTCCATTAGTATTAGATGATCTAGGTAAAATTGATGTTGGTGTGGTTGGCGAACCAACTTCAATGGATATGGCTACAGCAGAGCGAGGTTTAGTAGTTCTTGATTGTATAGCTCATGGCGAAAGTGGACATGCTGCAAGAGGCGAAGGAATAAATGCTATTTACTTAGCAATGCAAGACATCGAATGGCTCAAAACTTATCAGTTTGAAAAAGTATCAGACGTTCTCGGTTCCATCAATATGACGGTTACGCAAATCAAAGCTGGTTCCTTACATAATGTTGTACCTGATGAATGTAGTTTTGTAGTGGATGTTCGTCCGAACGAGCACTATTCAAATGCTGAAGTTGTGGATTTAATTAAGAAGCATGTTAGTTGTGAGGTTAAACCTAGATCTTTGAATTTGAACGCTTCTGGTATTAGTTCACAACATGCAATAGTTCAAAAGGGAATGGAAATGGGAATTCACACCTATGGATCAAAGACCATGAGTGATCAGGTGCATATGCCCTTTCCTACCATCAAAATGGGGCCGGGCGATACCCGACGTTCACATACCGCTGATGAGTATATTTTTGTGGATGAAATTGATGAAGGGATTCAGATTTATTTGAAATTGTTAGATGGATTAGAACTATGAGTGGCAAGAAGCTTTGGGACAAAGGGATCATCACCGATCAATTCATCGAAAAGTTCACGGTTGGAAGGGATCGGGAATTTGATCTTGAGTTGGCAAAATTTGATGTTCAGGGAAGTTTGGCGCACATTAAAATGCTGGAAAGTATTGGATTACTAGAGGCAAATGAGTTAGGTCAGCTCGAAAATGAGTTAATTAGAATTCTGGATGAAATTATAGAACCCGGAAAGTTTGAAATCGAGACTGGAGTGGAGGATGTTCATTCCCAAATTGAGCTCATGTTGGTGCGTGAATTGGGAGATTTAGGTAAGAAAATTCACTCAGGAAGATCAAGAAATGATCAGGTTCTCGTTGATTTGAAATTATTTTTACGTTCTGAGCTAATTGAACTTGTTTCTTTGGTAAAAAAGTTGTTTGATACACTGTTATTGCGGAGCGAAGAACACAAAAACGTATTTTTACCGGGATACACACATACCCAGGCCGCGATGCCATCCAGTTTTGGGATATGGTTTGCCGCGTATGCAGAAAGCTTGGTGGATGACCTCGTACTGGTGCAGTCAGCGCATACAATTGTCAATCGCAATCCTTTAGGGTCTGCGGCAGGGTATGGTTCTTCGTTCCCTATTAATCGACCCCTAACCACCAAGCTTTTAGATTTTGATTCACCTGCTGTGAATGTTGTTTATGCCCAGATGGGGCGAGGCAAAACAGAGCAGGTGTTTTCTTATGCAATGGCTTCTATCGCAGGAACCTTAAATAAACTGGCTTCAGATATTTGTCTCTACAATAGTCAGAATTTTAGTTTCATAAAGCTGCCGGATGAGTTAACTACGGGTTCCAGTATCATGCCGCATAAAAAGAATCCTGATGTTTTCGAATTATTGCGTGCTAAAACAAATGTGATGCTAGCACTACCAAATTCGATATCTATGACGATCTCAAATCTTACTTCCGGTTATCATAGAGATTTTCAAATTCTGAAAGAATTGTTGTTTCCACAAATTCAGGAGCTGAAGTCCTGTTTGGAAATCACTGAATATGCCATGTCTAAGGTAGAGGTGAATCAAAGTATTATGGATGATTCTAAATATGATCTTATTTATTCAGTAGAAGCTGTAAATAAATTGGTGCTGGAGGGAGTTCCTTTTCGAGATGCATACTTACTAGTAGCTAAGCAAATAAAAGATGGTAGTTTTGTGCCTCCAAAAGAGATTAAGCACACCCATCTTGGAAGTATTGGCAATCTGGGAAATGAGATTATTAAAGAGAGGATGAGCGCGATTGTTGACTTATTTAGTTAAGGAATTTCTCCATTCAAGCAGTTGGTAGAAAGAAGGTATCATCCGGCTTCCATACCAGCTAAACCATTCACCATCTACAAGCTGGATGTTTGAATCCGGGAGTTCATTCTGCAATTCTTGAATATGTTTTTCTTTGAAAGGAAATGGCTCGCTGCTGAGAAGAATTAGCTCAGGATTAAGTTCGACTAATTCAGCTATAGTAGTTTCCGGATACCGTGTTTTACTCGCAAAAACACTCTCAAATTTAAATAGCTTCATCACATCATGAATGTAGGTGTCATGACCAACACTCATCCACGGATCTTTCCAGATGAAATAAGCGGTCGAAATAGAATTAAAGCTTGGGGCGATAGTCATAAATTTGACTAGTTGACTTAACAACAATTCTGATTTATAAGCTCTATCAACCTTGATTCCAATTTTATGCATCCAATTAAAAGCATCAGTAATTGTATCTATTTCCGTTACTATAACCTCACAAAATTCACTGATCACATCAACATCTTCTTTACGATTTTCCTCTTTATTTGCGATAACTAAATCAGGTCGTAAATCTCTTATCTTCTCAATGTTTGGATTCTTTGTCCCGCCGATGATTGAAATATTCGAGACTTGTTGAGAAGGATGGATGCAAAACCTGGTTCTTCCTACGATTTCATCATTTAAGCCAAGATCAAATAAGAATTCGGTGAGACTTGGAACCAGGCTGATTATTCTTTTGTATGGCATAAAATTATTGGAATCGAAAAATGGAATTAGGCCTTTATAGTTTCGTAGAAAATACCAAAAACGAAATTACCGGTGAACTAAGAAGTCCGGAACAACGAGTTCAGGATTTGATGGAAGAAATTAAACTAGCTGATGAAATTGGTCTGGATGTATTTGCCATTGGTGAACATCATCGCGAAGAATTTGTAGCATCGAATCCAGTCACACTGTTAGCGGCTGCTGCTACTATCACAAAGAATATCAAACTAACTAGTTCTGTAACTGTATTAGGATCAGATGATCCGGTTCGGGTATTCCAGGAATTCGCAACCCTTGATTTAATATCAAATGGTAGAGCTGAAATAATTGTAGGACGTGGCTCATTTATCGAATCATTTCCATTGTTCGGATACGATCTTTCAACATACGAAGAGCTATTTGAAGAAAAATTAGAACTGCTTTTAAAACTGCGAGAAGAGAATCCTGTAACTTGGGAAGGGAAATATCGATCAGCGATCAATAATTTTGGAATATACCCTCAACCTTTACAGGAAAAACTTCCAATATGGAGAGCAGTAGGTGGTACACCGAAATCAGCATATATGACAGGAGCTTTGGGCCTTCCAATGGCTTTGGCGATCATTGGAGGATATCCAGAACAGTTTGTTCAGTTTGCAGAAATCCATAGACAGGCAGCATCTCAGAATGGTTTAGAAAAGCCGAAACTCAGTATCAATTCGCATGGTTTTATAGCAGATGATCATCAAAGTGCAATTGATATAGCCTATCCTAATTTCAAACAAACCATGGATAAAATTGGTAGAGAAAGAGGGTGGCCTCCTATGCTAAGAAATCAATTCGATGCCTCAACTACATTGCAGGGCGCAAACTTTGTAGGAAGTCCACAGGCAGTTATTGATAAAATCATGTATCAGTATGAATTATTTAATCACGATCGGTTTTTGATGAAAATGACGATCGGAAGTTTTACTCATAAAGAGATCATGCGGTCAATTGAATTATTTGGCTCAAAAGTAGCACCTATCATCAAAAAGGAAATTCTGCCTAATACAGATACAGTAGTTTGAATCAAAAAAACTGTTTTAGTAATCTAGCTGCCTGTTCAATATAACCGCCACCAAAAAGGTTAGCATGCACTAAAACTGGATAAAGATTGCAGAGCATGATGCGTTCTTCTATACCATCTTCAAGAGGATAAATATCATTGTAGCCATCATAAAACTGGCGATCGAAGCCACCAAATAGACGAGTCATTGCTATATCCATTTCACGATGACCAAAATAGACAGCGGGGTCATAAATTGCAGTTTCACCTTCTTTAGTCCACAAATAATTTCCATTCCAAAGATCTCCGTGCAAAAGAGCAGGTGGTTCATCAGGAAATTGTACATAAGTGAAATTCATAATACGATCGAAAATGGATAACAAAGAACGATCCATTTTACCAGAGTCTATTGCCATTTTTACTTGGGGCTCTATCCGTTCACGAACAAAGAAATCTAACCAATCTGCATAGAACTGATTAGTTTGAGGGAGGCGACCAATATAGTTGCTATGATTCAATCCAAATAATTCATTCGATTTTTTATGCATCATAGCTAACTTACTTCCAAATAAGTAAGAGTTTCTGGAATATCCTTCTTCTATATATTCCAAAAGGAGAAAATCATCACCTACAAGTATTGTACTTGGTATTATAAGTCCACTATCAGCAGAATCCAGGAGACTTAGTCCTTGGGCTTCAGTTTTAAACATGTCCTTTGGTGAAGCGACGTTCCACTTTAAAAAGAAAACGCCAGCTTCGGTTTGAAGTCTGGCGCTTTGATTAATATCTCCACCTGTGACAGTTTGCGTAGAGGTTAACTTTGCATTTAAATGCTCCTCAATCGCGGTCTGTATGGGCAAAGGAATTTGCAATTATGATGCAGGTCCAAAAATTACAATTGTATTGTGACCACCAAAGCCAAAAGTATCGCTCATCACATAATTGATTTCACGTTCTTTTGCTTCATTTATTACAATATCGAGACCTTCAGTTGCAGGATCTAAATTTTCCACATTTATAGTTGGAGGAACCAGGTTGTTTTCCATTGCTTTGATGCCTGCTATAGCCTCTACGGCACCTGCTGCTCCTAGTAAATGGCCTGTCATAGATTTTGTACCACTGATACTTGGATTAGCATCAGTATCGCCAATCACTGTGCGTATCGCTTTTAGCTCGCTGATATCACCAACAGGTGTACTAGTTGCGTGAGCGTTTATATAATCGATATCAGAAATGGTTAAGCCTGCTTCATCTAAAGCTAGTTCAATAGCATTTCTTGCTCCTAATCCTTCTGGATGTGTAGCTGAAAGATGGTATGCATCAGCAGTGCTTGCAGCGCCGAGAACCTCACATATAATATCAGCCCCACGTGCTTTAGCATGTTCATATTCTTCAAAAACTAACGCGCCTGAACCTTCACCCATTACAAAACCGTCTCTTCCGGTGTCGAATGGGCGCGATGCAGCAGTTGGCTCATCATTATTTGTTGATAAAGCTTTCATTGCAGAAAATCCGCCAACAGATGCGTTAGTGATCGCAGCTTCAGATCCGCCCGTTACTATTACATCTGCTTTTCCTAATCGGATATAATTGAATGCATCCATCATTGCATTGTTTGAAGATGCACAAGCAGAGGTCACAGTTTGATTGATTCCCATAAAGCCAAATTTTATAGCAACTATACCAGAAGCCATATTTGGGATAGTTTTTGGGGTATAGTACGGGCTGAATCTTGGAATACGGTCCCTATCTGCAAAATCTAGTAGCTCTTCCTCAAAGGTTTCGAATCCTCCAACGCCAGTTCCCCAAATTACACCGGTTCTTGATTTGTCAATGCTTTCTAAATCTAAGCCGGAATCTTCAATAGCCTGAAGACTAGTGTAAAGAGCGTAAACCACATAAGAATCGTTTTTTCTAACCTCTTTTCTATCTAAAGTTTGGCTGGGATCAAAATCCTTTAATTCGTGTGCAAAACGTGTTTTAAAATGTTGTGCGTCAAATTTTGTGATGGGTCCGGCTCCGCTAACTCCATTTTTTAATGATTCCCAAAAAGAATCAACATCATTTCCAATTGGGGTTAAGGCTCCAAGGCCGGTAACAACAACTCTTTTCATGGTACTTATTAGTAGGTAAGTTTATTTTGATATCCGATTAAGGATGTTTTGTTTTATCGCTGCAAAGTGATCGCTTCCGGTTATTCTACTTAATTGTGTGGCAGCGAAAATATTAGTTAAGATAGTTAAAGCTTCAGAATTAGGTGTATCAGATAGTTCAATTGTTTCATCTTTTAATCCTTCATCTAGTGAAGCAGTTATCCATTCAATTACTTTTTGAGTAAATGATGTCATCGATTCTTTAATTTCTTCATTCATTGCTCCCCAATCGGTTGCAAAGGCGCCGATTACGCAAATTCTTCCAGTTTGTTGTATGGAAGTGTAGAAGTTTAAAAAGAGTTTGATTTTCTGAAGTGCTGATTTCTCATTTACTCGTTCAGTGAATCTATCAAAACTTAGTTCATGAAAGTGAACCACTTCTAATGCAAGATCAGCTTTGGAAGGAAAGTGATAATGAATGGCAGCATTCTTTATTCCAAGAGGTTTTGAAATATCTGAGTAACTGAATGCATTGTATCCGCCTGAGCGAATAAACTCGTCGGCAAGTAGGGTGATTTGCTGCTTAGTAGTCGCCATTTTTTGTATTGAATTGATTCAAAAGTACTGACTAATAAGTAAGTAAGCAATCTATTTTTTTATTGCTGCTTCTAACTTATCTAAAAGAGCGTCGCAAGAGCGATCCAGGATTTGATAGACATTCTCAAAACCTTTCATGCCTCCATAATACGGATCGGGTACATCACCATTTTCCGGCTTAGGGTCAAAATCACGCATCATGTACATTTTATCATGAAATCTATTTTTTCTATCAATCGATTTCAGATTGTACATGTTTGATGAATCCATTGGGAGAATTAAATCGAAATCTTCGAAATCAGCATATTCAAACTTTCTTGCTCTGGACGGAAGTCGTACCCCATATTGATTCGCGGTATACTGGCTTTTGCTATTTGCAGGCTCTCCGACATGGTACGCAGCTGTACCGGCTGAATCGATGTAAAAAAATAAGTGTAATCCTCGTTCTTTCACTTTATGAATGAATATTCCTTCAGCAGTTGGACTTCTGCAAATATTACCAAGGCAAACAAAAACTACCTTATAAGGGTTAGAAGTAGTGATTTCTCGAATGTTGTTTAACGAAGCCATGACGGTTTGGAAATTGAAAGATGATTTAAAGTAGTTGTTTTGTACGATTTAGACATCGAAAATTTTATGCGATCAAAACTCTAGCTTTATGAAAGATTGATTATATTCAGGGCTTATAAACTATTCGCCTGAAAACGTATTTATGGCAAAGAAATTTAAGGAAATTAAACAGCTTAGTTACCCAAAAGCAGAGGTAGAAATTCTTGGGTGGTGGAAGCAGAATGATGTCTTCAAGAAGAGTCTGGAGAGTAGAGAGGATGGAATTCCATTCACCTTTTTTGAAGGGCCACCAACTGCAAACGGAAAGCCTGGCATTCATCATGTATTATCTCGGACAGTTAAGGATCTTTTTTGCAGATACAAAACCTTAAAAGGATTTAGAGTTGATAGAAAAGCTGGCTGGGATACACATGGTCTTCCAGTAGAAATAGAAGTAGAAAAAGAATTAGGACTTGAAGGTCGGCATCAGGTTGAGGAATACGGGATTGCTGAATACAATGCAAAGTGCCGTGAAAGTGTTCTAAAATATAAAGATTTATGGGACGACCTAACGGATCGAATGGGTTACTGGGTGGATCAGGAAAATCCATATGTAACTTTTGAAAATGAATACATCGAATCGGTTTGGTGGGCACTAAAAACACTCTTTGAGAAAGACCTTCTTTACAAAGGCTATAAAATTCAGTGGTATTCTCCAGGTAATGGAACGGTCCTTTCTTCTCACGAAGTGAGTTTGGGTTATAAAGAAACTCAGGATCCATCAATTTATGTGAAGTTCCCTGTACATGGTGAAGAGAATACATACTTTCTTGCATGGACTACAACGCCATGGACTACAATTTCAAATCTGGCTCTTACCATTAACCAGAATTTAACGTATGCAAAAGTTGAGTTCGAAGGTGAGAACTATATTGTAGCTAAAGATACAGCTTCAAGAGTATTTGGTGAAGAAGCAGTTATTCTAAATGAGTTCCCAGGTTTTCAACTTCTTGGCCGTACTTATGAGCCAATTTTTGATTTCGCTAAAAATGAAGTTGATCCATCTAAAGCATGGAAAGTTATCTCTGCGGAATATGTGACTACTGATGACGGTACAGGTGTTGTGCATACAGCCCCGGCTTTTGGTGCCGATGATTTTGAGTCCGGAAAGAAGAATGGCATACCAATGTTTAACCCGATCGATAAAGACGGTAAGTTCACTGAACAGGTGCCTGATTATGCCGGAATGTGGTTCAAGGATGCAGATAAAGAAATTGCTCGTGCTATAAAGGAAAAAGGATTGATGTTTCGTCATGAAACATACTTGCACAATTATCCTTTTGACTGGAGAAAAGGAACTCCTCTAATGAGTTACCCGGTAGAATCCTGGTTTATCAAAACAACTGCTGTTAAAAAGCGGATGGTTGATCTAAATAAAACCATTAATTGGAAGCCTGAAAATACAGGGACAGGGCGATTTGGGACTTGGCTTGAAAATAATGTTGATTGGGCTATTTCACGTCAGCGTTATTGGGGAACACCACTTCCAATTTGGCAAAGTGATAAAGATCCAGAATACGTTGAATGTATTGGTAGTATTGCTGAGCTAAGAGAAAAAGCAGGGATTCCAGAAGATGAAGAGCTAGATCTTCATAGGCCATACATTGATGATATTACCTGGGATGCACCAGACGGTGGAACCATGAGGCGAATACCGGATTTATTGGATGTTTGGTTTGATTCAGGTTCAATGCCTTTTGCACAATGGCATTATCCTTTCGATCATGATCACGAATTTAGTTACAGTTTCCCCGCTGATTTTATTGCTGAAGGTGTAGATCAAACTCGAGGTTGGTTTTACACGTTGCATGCATTAGGAACAATGCTTTTTGATGAAGTAGCATTTAAAAATGTAGTATCAAATGGACTTGTTCTAGATGAAAAAGGTGAGAAAATGTCTAAATCAAAAGGAAATGCTGTAGATCCTTTTGATGTGATTGGACAGTTTGGTGCTGATACTGTTCGTTGGTATCTGATGAGTAATTCTGCTCCATGGGAAAACAGGAAATTCAGTCTTGAAGGACTGAAGGAAGTTCAACGAAAATTCTTTAACACGTTAGTGAATACGTATTCCTTCTTTGCTATGTATGCAAACATTGATGGATTCACGTATTCAGGCTCGAAAATTCCAGTTTCGGAACGACCCGAAATAGATCAATGGATTATTTCACGTTTGAACACAACAGTAAAATTGATGGAAGAGTATTTCGAGGAATACGAACCCACAAAAGCTGCTCGTGAAATGGAGCAGTTTACTGAAGAGTTAAGCAATTGGTATGTTCGTAGAAATAGGCGCCGATTCTGGAAGTCTGGTACTACGCTAGATAAAACGGCAGCTTACCAGACCTTGTATGAATGTCTTAAGAATATGAGCCGAATGATGAGTCCAATTGCACCTTTTATGGGTGAATGGATTTATCAAAGATTGAATGAAGTTTCAAAGCTAGATGAAGATTCAGTGCATTTATCCTTCTTCCCTACAGTTGAAGAAACGGCGATTATCAAAAGTCTAGAGCATAAAATGGATATGGCCCGTTTGATTTCATCCATAGTTTTAAGGATTAGAAATCAAATCGATGTAAATGTTCGTCAGCCATTAGCACGCATTATTTTACCGATTAAAGATGAAGTAGAGCGTCAGGCAATTTTATCTGTAAAAGACATCATTCTGGAAGAAGTAAATGTGAAAGACATTCAATTTGTAGATGATGACTCAGGGATTGTTCATAAATCAGCAAAACCAAATTATCCATTGCTTGGTAAGCGATTAGGCCCGAAAATGAAATTGGTTGCTGCAAAAGTAAATCAGTTTGAAACGGAAACAATTACTAATTTTGAACGTCAAGGTTTCATCGACATTTTATTAGACGATGGTGAAACAGTTCGATTAGATGCGGATGAACTTGATATCATCAGAACCGGCTTGGAAGGCTGGCAAGTTGAGACGGAGCGCGGACTTAGTGTAGCAGTTGACACAGAAATCTCTCATGATCTTAGAATCGAAGGATTAACACGAGAGTTTGTTAATCGTGTTCAAAGCATGCGAAAGGAAGCTGATTTTGACGTAGTTGACAGAATATCCATCGGATTTAAAGGCGAGGAACTTCTGAAAGAAGCAGTGGTTTCCATGAGCGACTACATCAAAGAAGAGACATTGGCTGAAGAGATTCAGCTTACAGAGTTAGAAGTATCTGACTTTGTAAAATCATGGGAGATTGGTGACGGTGAGTGCACCATTTCCGTTCGAAGAAACATTAATTCGTAAGGAGCAAGAAGATGGCTGAAAAACCAGTAGAAGAAAACACCCGAATATCCCCATATAACGACGAGGAGCTTGAATACTTCCGCGGAATAATTATTAAAAAACGTGATGCAGCCGAAGAGGAACTCGAAACACTGCAACGTACGCTTCGCGAAAGTATGGAAAATTCTTCGGATGAATCGGCATATTCATTTCATATGGCTGATGCAGGAACAGATGCTCAGGAACGAGAGAAAACATACATGCTGTTCAATAGAACACGTAAGTTTGTAAAGTATCTCGATGACGCACTCAAGAGAATCGACAATAAAACTTATGGTGTATGTAAAGTAACAGGTAAAAAGATCTCCAAAGGTCGTTTAGAAGCTGTTCCACATACACAACTAAGTATTGAAGCGAAACTAAAACGTCGTTAAACCCGAGTCTTTGACCCGAGCCAAATTATTAGCCCTGTTTACTCCGGCAGTAATTGTTATTGCCATTGATCAATGGACCAAGTGGATAGTTAGGACTACGCCCGAACTACATCGATATGACATTATCGAGGGATGGCTAATGTTCTATTACACTAAGAACTCAGGTATGGCTTTGGGTATTGATATACTAGATACTCACATCGTAAGTATGATTTCTATCACAGCTACGATTGGTATTGTTACGTATCTATTATACACTATTAAACAATCACCAGTCAGTTATTTGCTCCTGATGGGATTGGTGGTTGGTGGCGCCTTAGGAAATATTATTGACCGATTAACAATGGCGTATGTTGGTGGTTATGGCGGATTGTTAGATGGCCACGTGGTTGACTTTATCTTTTTCTATTTAAAAATAGGTGATCGAACCCTCTTCCCTTATATATTCAATGTGGCTGATATTGCCATTTCAGTATCGATAATTACCCTTCTTATCTTTAATAAAAAGTTCTTTCCTACGGAAGAGGTTGAGATTGAAGGTGAAGAATCTAACACTCCCGAAGTAGCCCCAGATACAATAGTCGATACTAATAAAGAGGATTAATTACTTCTCTAGCGAAGTATTCTTTCTAGCTGAAAAGATATCCAGATCATCTTCGAACTCCACCTGATCAACAATTTCGAGATCGAAACTAGTAATACCAATTCTCTTCACTGGATTATTGGTTAAGAGCTTTAGTTTTCTGATGCCAAGTGCACGTAGAATTTGAGCTCCAACTCCATAATCACGTGAATCACTTTTCTTTGGATTGTTATCCTCTTCATCTGAAGCGCCGTTATTACCTTCTTGCATCATTTTCAATGTGCGAAGTTGATTTACTAAAACAGAACCTCTTTGATTACGATTCATATAAAGGACAACTCCTGTTCCCATTCGCTCAACTTGAAGCATAGCCTGGTGAAGTAATTCACTAGTGTCCGCATTTCGAGCGCCAAAAATATCACCAATTAAATCGGATGAGTGCACACGAGTAAGAACTGCATCTTCCTTAGTCCAGGTGCCTTTGGTTAAAGCAAGGTGTACATCACCGGTTAGTGTTTCTTCAAAAGCATGAAGTCGAAAATCACCATACATGGTTGGCATATTCACATCCATCACTTCTTTAACCAGGCTCTCAGTTTCATTTCGATAAGCAATGAGATCTTTAATGGTGATGAATTTCATATCAAATTTTTCGGCCATCACTGCTAGCTCCGGTACACGTGCCATCTCCCCATCTTCACGCATAATTTCACAAATTACACCTACCGGTTGAAGTCCGGCAAGTCTGGCAAGATCAAGTGCAGCCTCGGTATGGCCAGCACGTCTAAGTACGCCACCTTCAACACCAATTAATGGGAAAACATGACCGGGACGACGGAAATCACCCGGTTTAGATTCTATATTTGTGAGCTCGCGAATAGTGTTCGCTCTATCTGCAGCTGAGATTCCAGTTGTAGTTAGACGTTTATGGTCTATAGAAATTGTAAAATTAGCTTCATCAGGATCGGCACCTTCCATCACCATGTTGTTAAGTTTGAATCGCTCAGCAACTGGTTTAGAAACAGGAACGCAAACTAATCCACGACCTTCTTTCACCATAAAATTGACGGCTTCGGTAGTAGCTTTTTCGCCTGCCATCAAAAAATCGCCTTCATTTTCCCGATCTTCATCATCAACAACGATGATCATTTTACCAGCTTTGATATCCTCAATAGCTTCGGGAATGGAATTAAACCGGATTTTCTCCAACTCTTTAATCTTTCTTTTCTTGTTTATTCGGGTTTACATCGGTGATCGCTGTTTTTAAGTACCTAAGCTTTGTTCCACCGCCAACTTCGATTAAAACAGAGTCTTCTTCAATGGCGTTCAATACACCTACAAGTCCTGATGAAGTAACAACTTTGTCACCCTTTTTCATCCCTTCAACTTTTTTCTGAATCTCTTTTTGCTTTTGGCTTTGTGGACGAATGATGAAAAAGTAAAATACGAGAAAGATACCGCCCAAAAATACCAGGTTGATGATTCCACCATTTGGATCGTTTGGGTTTCCCATAAAAAATAGTAGCGTTTGCATGCTGATTATCTAAGGTTTTTAAAATTGTCGCCAAAGATAGGGGAATTTCAATTAAGAATTGGGATATGGAAGGTCAAGAATACTTTTTTACCAGAAACGATGAGGTAGACTAAAATGTATTTTTGAATGTATCAATCAATTTTTAAGGGTGGATTAAGGGGAAATTATTATGCCGGCTACTTTAACAAAGGATGGAAATCTAGTTTATCTGAAAATCGATGGTTTTGTAACCTTGAACGACGGGAAGAAAATTCAAGATAAAACTAATGCATTTATAGAAGAAGGTGACTGTGATAAAGTGATCGTTGATATCACTGAAATGAGTCATGAATATAAGATTTTTGAAATTGCAGAGATATTTGGTCGAATACCAGAGATATTTCCTCCTCATGTGAGGCATGCCATTGTATTCTCAAGAGAAACTCATGATATCAGCATTGCAGAGTTTTCTGCAACCTATTCTTATAACCGAGCTATAAACATCAAGTTATTTGAAGATATGGCTGAGGCCAAAGAGTGGTTGGGTGTATAAGAATTAGTAAAGACAGATTAGTCTATTCTTCAAACCTGACAACTACCAATTCTGCTCTAGGTTGATGAGCTGAGAAATAACCAACTCCATTTTCGACATTTGAAGGATGATTAACCGGTTCATTTGCCAAAGATGATAGGATACCTCCTGATCGACCACGCGCTTCAAGAAAATTGTAATATCCTTCTTCAATATTGGTAAGAACTACTAAGGCAGAGTCTATTGTTGATGTGAAGTCGATGAGGTCGTTTCTTCGAATTCTGCCATCATTATCAACACCGCGATCTGTAAAAATTCTTTCATAAATCAGAAAATTTTCATCACCAAAGTAAAAGCTATTATCATCTAAAGTATCAGATACAACTGAGTCAGGTGGTGTAAATTGATAGACCTGCATTACATAAAAATTATCCTGATTTGGTGGATCATCGAAAGCAAAACTTAAATCGGCCAGAAAATTTATGGTAGTGTCTCGCCTGGTGATAACAACTGAATCAACACTAACAGGAGGTTGTAATATACTTTGAGCGGTTGCTGTTTCTGACGTTGTTGAATCATAAACAGATAACTCCATCAATTGGAATTCATTGAAAGTTTGGAGTTCGGTAAAATAAAGACCGGAAATCCCGAATAAGCTTTCAAGCGTATCTGTTACACCGGCATATGAAAGTGTGACAAGTGCGGAGTCAATTAAAAGTGCCTCGGTAAAATCATCGGATATTTCTGAGATACTTTCTGCAGATAGTGCAGAAAAACTTCTGGTTAACGAGACGAAAACAAAATCATCGGGTCCAACTAAGGAAGCTACAGCGATTTTCGATTCAGCCGGTTCTACTGAAATTGGAAGACTTTCTGGGCCACAGGAAAAGAACATTAAAGCGCCAAAAATCAATACTAACTGTCTTTGCGAGGAGCCTAAAATAGTAGAATTTTTATGAACTCTAATCGACGAAGCAATCTTTATAACATTGCATATTAACAGAGATCGCATCGTCTGGTAAACTATTCTCGCGCAGGAAGCCATTTGCGATCCCGATTTGTCGGGAGAAGCAATCTCCAATATTAGGTTTATTAATCGAGATCGCTTTAACCAATAATTTGGCTTCGCGAATGTATGAGCTATTTTGCGAGAATCCTTCATTTCGATGAAAAATTGAAGTTATAAGCAATAGACGGAATGAAGCCAAATAATCCTTCTTGCACATATTCATAGGCAATGCCATTATTTTCTATGGCGACTCTGAACGGTGCTGCTCGATTGTAGAAATTGTAAGCACCAATATGCCATTCCCCTCCAAATCGTCGATTTCCCCTAGGTTTCAGAATAAAATTGATGTCTAACCTGTGAGATGCACCTAGTGGAGTACCATTTCTTTCGCCATAGATTGGAATTAAATCGACTTGAGTAAGAGACGCATTTGGCATCAAAAATTGACCGGTTTGTGGCGTAAACCAGGCACCTGATTGATAGGTCCAAACCGCTGAAAATGAAACTCTATCATTCATTTCAAAAAGAGAAACTATATTGGCTACATGGCGGCGATCATATTTTGCCGGATACGTTCTGCCATTATTTAGTTCATCAAAGTTTCGAGATGTTTTTGAAATAGAATAGCTCGCCCAACCAGTAAAAAAGCCACTGTTTTTTCTAAGCAGTATTTCTAGACCGTAAGAATCTCCATTACCAGCTAATAACTCGCGCTCAAAGTTATCGTTCAAAATCAAGGAGGCTCCCTCACGATATTCTATCAGATTTTCCATGGTTTTGTAATAGCCTTCAATCGTGAGACTAATTTGAGGTTCCGGAAAAATCCGAGTAAATCCTGTGCTGAACTGATGTGAAAGTTGTGGTTTAACCGAAGCAGTTACCGGATACCAAAGATCAGTTGGGAGAGCAATGCTTGAAGATGAAACACGATGCATATATTGTCTCATCAAACTGTAGCTGGCTTTTACTGAATTTTGATCATTGAATTTGAAGCGAGCAGCAATTCTTGGCTCAGGACCGGAATAGATTTTGTCTTTCGCAAACGTGTAGGAATATCTTAAACCTACATTTAGACTAAGTTGATTTGTTAATTCGCGTTCATTCGCAGCATAAACAGCACCTTCAAGATTTTGGATAAGTTGACCTTTTCTGTCATCAACAAAATCACTGATTTCACCGGAGGTTCCGATTACATTGGGACGAAAAAAATGCCCAACATTCTCGATCCCAAATATGAATTTATTCTCTGGTTCAGCAAAGTATTCCCAATCAGCCCGTAATCCTATATCCTGAATTTGAGATCGAATAAGAATGTTGTTATCAACGAATTTTCCGGATATATCATACTTAAATCGTGTTTGATGAAGTGTAACATTGCTGAACATCTTTTGATTGTCATAGATATGATTCCATCTTAGAGTAGAAGTGAAATTCCCCAGCTTGAATCCAAAACCGAGATCTTCATTCCCTTCGTCGGTTTCAGTGGTTTCATCAAACGCCAAAACATCATCCCCTAAATATGTGCTGAAATAAATTCTGTCTCTATCACTGATTTTGTAATTCAACTTGGCATTATAATCATAGAAGTAATAGGGTAGCGAAACCCCAAAAGTTTGGAATACTTTATCGATATAGGTACGTCGACCTGCTAGCATAAAGCTCATTTTATTCGGGATAATTGGACCATCAACTGTCAGTCGAGAGGTAAGAAGTCCAATCCCACCACGAACATTATATCGCTGTAAACTTCCTTCATTCATTCGAACATCCATCACAGAAGAAAGTCGACCACCTGTATTGGCTGGAAATGCTCCTTTAATGAGCTCAACATTTTTAATAGCATCTGAATTAAACACAGAGAAGAAGCCAAATAAATGTCCCAGATTATATACAACAGCGTCATCAAGAATCACCAGATTTTGGTCATCTGTCCCACCACGAACAAACATTCCTGTAGATCCTTCACCGCCGCTTGTTACGCCCGGGAGTAATTGCGCGACCTTTATTAAATCAGATTCTCCTCCTAGAGTTGGAATAGAACTTATTTCTCTGGGTTGGAGCTTGATGGTTCCCATCCTAGTTGAATTGACTTGTTCCTGCAATTCAATTGGAGCGGCAGTAATCTGAATTTCTTCTAACTGGCCAACATCTTCAGCTAAATAAAACGAAAGCTGGGCATTGTCATTTAAAGTAATCGTTGTATCAAATTGCTGATAACCCAGATATGAGACTTGTAATCGAAAAGTAGAAATGGATGGAGTTAAAGAATAAAACCCATATGCATTGGTAGCTGTACCAGATTCTAAATCCGGAAGATAAATGGTTGCGCCCGGTAAAGATTCTCCATCCGATTTGTCATATACATGGCCACTCAGTGTAAATTGAGCTTGCAATGATCCGCTTAGAAGCAGCAAAAAAATAATTAAAATAATCTGCTTCATTTTGAGCGAAGTTTAAATTGTAAACTGATATTCGTCCCGCGAAGTAAACTAGTTGAAGAAGTGCCATCTACTTTTTGGAATAAGAATGTAGGCCGACTCATAATCGACATATTTACATTGCGAAATAGCTTAAAGCGAACCCCAAAAGGAATTGAAAAACCTACATAAGCTGACTGCTGAGCAAAGAAATCATATTCGCCGCCAATTAAATTAGACTCAATAGTTTGAGTGGTCTTTGATGAAACAGGTATACCAAGATGTAACATGATACCGGCAACTACTCGAACTCTTTTATCAGCAAGAAAAACTCTTTGATACCCCGATCGAAGAGTGAAATATTGGCTGTTATTTGTGATATCGGAATTGAATTGAACCGAATCATTTTGAAATGAGAGCTGCTTAAAAACTTCGGTTTCTATACTTCCGCTTTGAATACCAATTACAAATTCATTTACAGGTTCATCAACCTGAACAAATATAAAATCAATGATAAATCCTGATGTTCTGATAATTCCAATATTATCAGGTTGGTTAACTAATCCTGTTTGAAATAACGCAGGATTTTTAACCTTAGATACAAATGAATCATAACTGCCAAAATCATCATCAGATTGTTGACCAAGCCCCATTATTTCTATTGCATCAATTTTTAAAGATTGCGCATTTGCAATTCCCCCAAATAGCAAACAGCCTAGAAATATGATATTTATCGCTTTACAATTCATTAACTCCCGAAAGATAGGAGCTTTGAATCAAGCAATTGTGACTTTTGTTCCGAGTGGCCAAAAAAATTAGTAGAAGGTCTTATTCGATTTTGCCATATCGACTAAGATTGGTGCCGGTTTAAATCGCACATCAATTTCATCTGCAAAGTAATTCATGCGATCTACAACATTTTCTATACCTGCAAAATCCAGGTATCGGAATGGCCCACCTGTGAATGGAGGGAATCCGAGTCCAAGAATGGCACCAAGATCACCATCGACCGGTGATTTTAGAATATCATCCTGCAAACAATAAGCGGCTTCGTTAACCATCATTAAAGCCATGCGAAGTTGAGCGGTTTCTGCATCGGGATTGTTTCGATTCGATCCGCCAAAATATTTATAAATATCAGAATTGGGCTGCTTCTTCTTATTTTGATAGGTATACATACCCTTTCCATTTTTTCTACCCAGATATCCTGCTTTGACTAATTCGTCCGCTTTTTTCGTTGATTTTCCACCTCGAGCATTGAACATCGGAGACATTGTTTCACCTACATGAGCTCCAACGTCCATACCTACTTCATCAAATAAAGCCATAGGTCCAACCGGATAACCAAACTTCTTCATGATTGAATCGAGATATTCAATCGAAGCACCTTCTTCAAGAAGTAAAAGAGCTTCATTCATATATGGCGCTAAAATGCGCGTGGTATAGAAACCCGGCCCATCACCCACAACGATTACTGTCTTGCCCTGTTTAACTCCAATATCATAAGCGGTTGCTGTGACCCAATCAGCTGTTTTATCAGTTGTGATAATCTCAAGAAGAGGCATTTTCTGAACCGGAGAGAAGTAATGCATCCCGATAATATTTTCAGGTCTTTTGGCGCCTTCAGCAATTTCAGAAATTGGAAGTGACGAAGTGTTAGTTGCGAAAATACAATGATCAGATGTGTTGGCTTCAACCTCGGCTACAATTTTTCGTTTTAAATCGAGATCTTCAAATACTGCTTCGATAACAACATCAGCTTTACCAAATGCATCGTAGGAATCGGTTCCCGTTAATCGACTGAAAATTTGATCCGGTTCAAAAGTTGAAAGAATTCTTTTTTTCGTTTTCTTTTGAAGTTCATCCCAAACGGCTTTTTCACCTCGAGCAACATCCTCAAGGGAGCGATCTTTCAATAAGACATAATAATTTCCTTTGTTGATGCTGACATCTGCAATTCCAGATCCCATCAATCCGGCGCCTAGAATCCCAATGGTATCAATAGTTTTCACTTTAGATTCCAATGGATTTTTCTTGGCATCAGTCATTCCAAAAAATAAATTCACTAATGCTCGTGACTCCTGAGTTGAGCCGGCTTCACCAAATAGTTTTGCCTCGTTTTCCAGACCTTTTTTCAAACCTTTTTGAAGTCCGTATTTAACAGAATCGATGATTAAAAGAGGAGCTGGATAATTTCCTTTCGTCTGACCTAGTGTTTTCTTTTTGGCTTGATTGAAAATGATATTCCGGCCAATTGGATTTCCCTCTAATAACTTCTCGACAAACGATCTTTTGTCTTTTCTTTTTATTGGTCCACTCTTCGAAATCTTGTGAACTGCTTTGATGGCAGCTTCTTCTAGCGCGTCTTTATGAGTTAGTTCATCAATCAAGCCGATTTTTTTAGCACTTCTAGCATAAATATTCCTACCGGTTAACATGTAAGTCAGCGCTTTTTGAATTCCAATCAAACGAGGCATTCTTTGTGTTCCACCTGTACCGGGAATCACACCCAGCTTAACTTCAGGTAATGCTAAGACCGTTTTTGGATGATTAGATGCAATTCGGTAATGGCAAGCGAGTGAAAGTTCCAGGCCGCCACCCATACAGCTTCCATGAATAGCTACAACTACAGGCTTTTTAGAATCTGCTATTCGATTCAAAATCAGATGTCCATCCCAACTCAGCTGCTGCATTTCCTCAGCTGTTTCTCGAGCCTTGAACATCTCTATATCAGCACCAGCAATGAAGTTGTTTTTTTTTCTGCTGATCAGAACTGCACCTTTGATGTCTTCATTTGATTCCACTTCAGCAAGCAAGGATGAAAATTGCTCCATCATCGCTTCGTCGAGAGTGTTTACTTTCTCATCCGGTTTGTCAAGGCTGAGAATTAGAACCGAATCTTTGATCTCTTTTTGGATGTAGCTCATTTCATATACCTCTCCAAGATAATTGCATGCCCTTGTCCGCCAGCGGCACAAGCTGTGACCAATGCATATTTGCCATCTTCACGAATTAAACGATTCGCAGCAGTTGTGACTAAACGAACACCGGTGGCTCCAAATGGATGCCCTAAAGAAAGTGAGCCACCTAAGGTGTTCATTTTGTCTATCGGAATACTTCCAATTTTAGAATCTATCCCTAAAGAGTGTTTTGCAAATTCCTCTGAATCCAAAGCATTTAAAACAGATAAAACCTGCCCAGCAAATGCCTCATGCAATTCAAAAACATCAATGTCATCAAGTTTTAATCCCATTCGATCCAATGCCTTTGGTGTCGCATAGGCAGGACCAAGTAACAGCTCTTCTCCCGGGTCTTGTGAGACATATACATATTCTCGCAGGTAAGCCTTTGGTGTAAGTCCCATTTCTAGCGCTGTTTTCTCATCCATGATTAAGGATGCCGATGCACCATCCGTTAAAAATGAGGCGTTTCCAGCCGTGATGGTTCCATGTGGCTTGATAAAAGCAGGGCGGAGTTTACCCAGTTTTTCTAAACTGGTATCTGCTCGGAAGCCATTATCATGTTCTACTTTCTTGAATTTTGGGGGTATCGAAACTGGAATTAATTCCTCGTCCAACAAACCATCTTCGGTAGCTTTTGCGGCCAAATGGTGTGAGCGCATGGCAAACTCATCCTGATCTTGTCGGGAAACTCCAAATCTTGCGGCCATACGATCAGCACTTTGCCCCATGGTTTCACCCGTTGAGAATTCAGCAATTGCTGGGAGTTCAGGTAAGAAATCTTTCGGTTTAAGACCTATGAAGAAATTCAGAAACTGAATGGGTGATTTATACTTTCTAGCATCGAGTACTTTTTGTCGGAATTTCTTTTTGAAGCGAACCGGAATATCCGACATCGTTTCGGTTCCACCAGCCAGTACAATCTTAGCCTGACCAGTTCGGATTAAATCCATTCCGGTTGTTATTGCTTGATTAGATGAAATACAAGCCATCGACACGGTATGAGCTGGAACTATATTAGGAATGCCTGCTCCCAATGCGCTTTCCCGTGCCACATTACTCGTTTTCACTTCCTGAATTACGGTACCCATGATCACGTGATCCAGTTGATCAGCTGAGATATTATTTCGAGCCATCAAACCAGAGATCGCAAGCCTGCCAAGATCGTAGGCCATGAAATGTTTGTAATCAGTCGATGATTTCAGAAATGGAATGCGAGCTCCATCTACCAAAACAGGATTAAAAGCGTAATTCGAAGATTTAGCCATGAGTTTTGAATTGATTGCGCCTTAAGTTAACAGTGTTAACCAAATAATCAAGAATGGATTCCTTTTTTCTTTGGGTAGATTTGAAATAGTCGTATATTTGCTGCCCTTCCAACGAAGGGCGATTAGCTCAGTTGGTTTAGAGCACCTCGTTTACACCGAGGGGGTCGGGGGTTCGAGTCCCTCATCGCCCACAATTATCAAAGCTTCTCAAGATTTCTTGGGAGGCTTTTTTTGTTTAGTATTTTAAAAGTGTGAACTAATCCAAAAACTGAAAATTATCGATAAATGGAATTAAACCTCGATGTGATATTCTTGATAGTTGGATTTCAAGGGATATTTTTAGCGGGATATATATATTGGAAATTCAGACTTAATTTAGCTTTTCTCTCAAGTTTAGTATTGCTTATTGCCGTTGATAGCCTATCTCATTTTTCTCCTTTAGATTCTTATTTGTTTTTAATTAATCACGGTAATCTATTAGTTTTTGGTCCACTTTTATATCTATTTGCATTAGAGCTAAAGGGTAGCTTAAAGAAAAAAAAGATACTGCTTCATTTATTACCATTCCTGATCTTCAAACTCATACTTATATCTATACATGAAAGTAATCTTGATATCTCGCGGCAGATAAGTGTAGCGACTTCATATTTCATTGCCATTTACAATATCATTTATAGCATAGTTACTTTGATAATAGCTAAACACACAAAGTCAAATAAGCAGCTTAAATGGGTGTTTCAATTGTCTCTGATATTTATGGCAGGTTGGTTTATTTCTTTGCTTGCTCGTCTTACGGTTTCTCTTGATCCAATTACATCTGCCATTTTTTGGAAAGTTGCTTATGCAGTAGCAGGAATTATGATTTACTATATCACAATTCTTTTTATGAAAGAAAGAAATATGTTCGGTAAGTCAACCTATTCTTATAATACTGGTTCGGCAATTTCTAAGGATCACATTGTAGGATTAATAAAAGAAAAAGAACTTTATTTAAACCCAGATTTTAGAATAAATGATTTAGCCGAAGAATTAGGCGTTGGTTCTCACGAACTTTCTTTTATTATCAATCATCGGTTTAAAACAAATTTCAAAGAACTTGTTAATGAAATACGAATAAATCGATTTTTAGAAGAGATAAAGTCTGGTGCTGGGGAGTCAAAAACTATGCTTGGAATTGCACTTGATTCCGGATTTGGGTCAAAAGCAACTTTTCAACGAGCATTCAAAAAACTGAAGGGAGTTTCCCCTGTAGAATTTAAAAAGAAAGGTCTCATTTAATTATTTGAATCGAAAATGAGTCAACTAAGCGATTAGCTTTTGAAGAAAAATGAAAAAACTATTCGCTGTTCTATTATTCTTCTCAACTGCTCCAGTTAACTCAATTCTATCCCAGGAGTTATCAAAGAATGGAGAGAATTTCCGTATTACTTTTCAATATGAAATGGAAAAGGAAACGTTAATTCAAATATTTGATAATTCTGACATATATAGACCTTTTCTTGAATATCTCAGTAGTGGGGTTCGTGCATATCGAATTTCAATTACAAGCAAACTAAGAGAAAAACCGATAGTTCTTAGTGGTTCAATCATAATACCAACAGATATTGAGGATGTACCTGAATTAGTATTATTTGCTCATGGTACAACCTTTCATCAAAATGTGCCTTCAACATGGGAAGATCCACTTAAGATTGAAACTCTTCCTGCACTTAATGGATTTATTCTGTTTTTACCAGACTACTATGGTTATGGAGAATCCGATGGACAAGTACCTGTATATTTTATGAAAGATGAATCGGTATCCCATTTAAAAGACTTCATACAGCAGTCTATTACTGCTTTAAATGTAAATGGAATTTCCTTTAAGAACGCATTACATCTAATTGGTTTTTCTCAGGGTGGGCATACTGTACTTTCATTTGCAGAAGTATTAGAAAATAACGGTTTCAACGGATTGGAAATTAAGAGTGTGAGTTCAATTGGAGGGCCGATTGATATTGAAAGAAACCTCGAGTTCATTTTACAAAAACAAGGTCCATTTGCGAGCTCTGGATATCTCACATACTTACTAGGAGTTTATAATCATTATTACTGGAAACAAAAACCGAATGTTTTTTTTCAAAATCCCATAGATTCGTATGTATCTGATTTTGCAGAAGGGAATATTGGTTTGCAGGAGTTGAATGAACTCACACCAAATGATGTCAGTTTGCTTATTACTTCAGAGTATTTGAGTTATTTCGATAGAAAAGAATATAAAGGCACTTATAACATTAATAGTGTACATGAATTTCAGGTTCAATTTCCCCTGAACTTTATTCATAGTCGGTCCGATCAGGATGTGCCATTTTATATAACGGAAGATTTTTTTCAGTCTTTGAAAGAGATTAATAATGATTCAGAATTAATTCGATTAGAAGTAATAGAGGGGGATCACAATCAAAGTGGGATAACGGGTTACATTCGTGCAATTGAACTGATTCATCATTTAAAGGAGCGGTAACGCATTTTTAAATGAATAGTAGTGGCTTGTGCGTTTATTTATAGACTATTGAAAACAACGTAATTTAGAGTGACCTTTCTATGAATAGAACTAGAAAATTAAAGTAAATAGCTTATTTCTGGAAGAGTGACAGTATGTTTTTTGGAATAAGAATTTAATCAAGATTTAACACCACTTTAGAAAGTTGAGCGCATTTTATTCGCTCTGATTATTACATTAGGGATATCCTATTTGGTCAAACTACCACATCCATCTAGATAAATCCCTGGAGTATCAAAATGAATAACCTATCTCGACTCGAATTCCTTAAAACCGCTACTGCCTTTTCACTGGGTTTTTCCGGTTTACAAACTGTACTGGCGCTTAGTGGCGAGAACACCATTAATCCACTTAAAGTGACTAATAAGTATGGGCCGTTGCTTCGAGATCCGGAAGGAATTTTAGATCTACCATCAGGCTTCAAATACAAGGTCATATCGAAAATAGGCGATAAAATGACAGATGGTTTCATTGTTCCCGGTCTGCCTGATGGAATGGCTGCTTTTTCAGGTGGGGAAGATCAGGTTATCGTTATTCGAAATCACGAATTGAGTGAAGGTAAAACAGGTAGCAGATCAGCATTTGGAAATGGTTATGAGCTAGCTTCGAAACTGCCTAAGGAAAAAATGTATGATGCAGGAGTAGGTGAGGATGGAATACCTGCTGATGGCGGTACCACAACTATCGTTTACAATACTAAAACTCAGGAAGTGGAAACCGAATATTTAAGTCTGGCAGGAACACTGAGAAATTGTGCCGGTGGACCAACTCCATGGAATACATGGCTGACTTGTGAGGAAATTGTATTGAAGGCGAATGGACTATACGCCAAAGATCATGGTTATGTATTTGAAGTTCCGGCATCTTTGGAACCTATGCTTGCAGATCCAAAACCAATTTTAGATATGGGTCGATTTAACCATGAGGCTGTTGCCATTGATCCAAAAAGTGGAGTGGTCTACTTAACGGAAGATCAATCAGACGGGATTCTATATCGATTTATTCCTAATACACCGGGGAAAATGCTGGATGGCGGTAAGCTTCAGGCATTGGTGGTAACAGGTCAGGAAAGTTTGGATACAAGAAACTGGGAAGAAAGAAAAGTTCAGATCGGTGAAGAACTAAGCGTTTCCTGGATCGATATGGAAAAGATTCATGATGATGATCTTCGCCATCGTGGTTTTAAGGCTGGTGCTGCACTATTTGCCAGAGGAGAAGGTATGTGGTTTGGAAATGATGCCATTTATTTTGCCTGTACTAATGGTGGACCAAATAAAGACGGCCAGATTTGGAAATACACTCCTAGTGAAGTTGAAGGAACTGCCGGTGAAGTTGAAAATCCCGGAAAACTCGAATTATTTGTTGAACCAAATGATAGCACTGTAGTTCAAAGAGCTGATAATTTAACGGTGGCTCCGTGGGGAGATTTAATTGTGTGCGAAGATGGGCCTGATGACAATTATTTATTCGGTGTAACGCCAAGAGGCGAAGTTTACAAATTTGGAAGAAATGCAGTCAGTAAATCGGAGATGGCAGGTGCAGTTTTCTCTCCAGATGGCAGTACCTTATTCATGAACATTCAGTACGATGGTTTAACGATCGCGATTACTGGACCATGGGTGTAATTATTTATATCGATCTAGGATATTAGTACTAACCCAGTAAATTTCTTTATTGCTGGTATACATTAAGTATTTACCATCCGGAGTTATGTATGGGCATAATTCATGGTTCTCGGTATTTATAAGTTCGCCCATATTTTTGGCTTGTTTCCATTCGCCGGTTTCATTCTTAAAACTGATGTACAAATCACCCCGACCAAAGCCTCCTCTTCGAGCAGCTGCAAAAATGATATATGATTCATCAGGTGAGACAAAAACATCGCCTTCATAAAATCTTGTATTTATAGAATCAGATTGTGCGACTGGTTCTTCGAAAATCCCATTATTCCATTGTGCTCGATGTATATCGTAGTTTCGAGAATTCTCATCAGCTTGAGCATTAGAAGCAAAGTACATACTGCCATCTGATGTAAATGAAGAATAGAATTCGTCAAACTCTGAATTTATGGTACTTCCAAGATTTATTGGCTCAGACCAATCTTCATCACGTTTTTGGATATACCATAGATCTACATCATCTATTTCCTCGCCTTCATCAGGTTGATTGGATATGAAATAGATTCGGTCCTCATTTGGTGAAAACATAGGATCATTGCGTGTGAATTCCGGATGGGTTAAAAAAATCTCCGGTTCAGACCAGCTCCCATCCTCAAAAGCTGTTCTCCATATTTTGTGAACACCAGGCGTTTGCAAATCAAAAATTGGATCCACTCCAAATAGTATCTCTCTTCCATCTTTAGAAATAGTGATTCCGAATTCATATCGATCTTCCAGTGATATAATATTCGGGGCGTAAATAATGGGTACAGAGTCGGGAGTTATATCATTAAGAAATTGGTAAGGAAGAATTTCAGATTCTGAATAAGGCTTGGAACAAGCTGAAATTAAAAAAACGATGAATATTGTAATCTTGATGATTGGCATAGTTGAAGAATTTGGTGGCAATGAAACTGAGTGGATTTTTCCTGTAGATTATTCAGTTTTTAATCATTAATAAATTTATTTGTTCAATATCAAAGTTTTTTTTCAATGAAATATTTGTTCAAAACTAATATTGAAGTATTTGATTTTATACTAACATTTATAATCTGATCTTTATTAGTATTGATTAATATTTATAAAATTAAAACTTCTTAAATTTGATTCATTCTTTTATTGAATTATACTTTACAACGAATAAAAATATAGTATTAGCAATCCAGTGGAAATTAAGTTTGTAAAAAGATCGACGATTAAAGCGTCAAAAAAGCGATCTTCGAAATTCAGGCCATTATTAGAAGCAGTTGAAAAATTAAAACCAAACGGTCAGGCAATTGAAGTAGGATATACCAGTGAAAAAGGGGTAAATTCAATGCGAACTGCGGTATATCAATTTTGTAGACAAAAAGACTTCACAGTTAAAAGCCGCAGAGATAGTGCCAACAAAAAAATCTTTTTTTACAGAGATAAATAATTGGCTTTTTCGGGGTAATCTTTTTTGCATTTGAATCTGTTTCGGTACATTGACACTCAAGTATTTCAAAGATTGAGTCCATGAGTATTATTAATGAAACAATGCAGGCTAAACGCCATTCTAAAGAGCAGATTCTTAGTGAGTTTAGAAAAGTGAGGGAGTTTACTCACTATCTCGTTGAACCATTGGAAATTGAAGATTTTGTAATTCAGCCAATGGAAAATGCCAGTCCTGCAAAATGGCATTTAGCTCATACAAGTTGGTTTTTTGAGACATTCGTTTTGGAGAAATATCAGCCTGGATTTGAAAGTCTTCATCCTCAATATGCCTATTTCTTTAATTCCTATTATTTACAGACAGGTGTTCCCTTCACCAGAGCGAAAAGAGGTTTGTTATCTCGACCTACAGTAAAAGATGTGTTTGAATATCGGGCATATGTAAATGAACAAATTGAGCAATTCATCAATGATTGCTCGAGTAACGTTTGGTTTGAGGCAGCTCCTGTTTTAGAAATCGGAAATCACCATGAGCAACAGCATCAGGAATTAATTTTAACCGATTTAAAGTATTTATTAGCTCAGAATCCTCTTCTACCTGTTTATCGCGATCGAGTAATTCCTGAGTCACCTCGACCAAAAGAGATTAATTGGATTTCTTTTGATGAAGGGATGGTAAAAGTAGGTAATAAAGGTAAAGAGTTTACTTATGATAATGAGCATCCAAGGCATCGAACTTTTGTGCAAAACTACGAATTGTCAGACCGTCTGATTACTAATAAAGAATACCTGGAATTCATGAAAGATGGGGGTTACGAGCGTTCAGAACTTTGGCTTGATGAGGGTTGGTCAACCGTTAAAACTAATGATTGGAAAGCGCCACTTTATTGGTTTAAACGTGAAAATAACTGGCTGAATTTCACGCTATCAGGAGCAAGAAATATTGATGAAAATGAACCGGTTACTCATATCAGTTACTATGAAGCAGATGCCTTTGCTCGCTGGAAAGGCGTTAGATTACCAACTGAACAGGAATGGGAGCACGCGTGCGGAAAAACAAAGAAAGCAGGTAACTTCGTAGATAATGATAATTTTCATCCTATGCCTGATACATCCGACAATGATGGATTAAAGCAGATGTTTGGTGATGTCTGGGAATGGACGATGAGTGGTTATTCACCCTACCCAAATTATAAACCATTACCAGGAGCATTAGGCGAATACAACGGAAAGTTCATGGCCAATCAATATGTATTAAGGGGAGGTTCTTGTGCTACATCCCTTTCGCATATCAGGAAAACATACCGAAATTTCTTTCATGCAAATGCGCGCTGGCAGTTCAGCGGTATCCGATTAGCGAGATAATTTATGGGAGAAACACTTACCAAAAAACAGCGCATTATCGATGAAATCATCGAGGGTTTAAAAAATTCCCCAAAACAGCTTCCAAGTAAATACTTTTATGATGAAGTAGGCTCAAAATTGTTTGATGAGATTACTGAGCTTGATGAATATTACCCAACACGAACAGAACGAAAAATTCTTCAGGATAATCTTGAAGAAATGGGAAAGCTTCTTGGGGATGATGTCGAGTTAATTGAACCGGGAAGTGGAAGTAGTGAGAAAACCAGAATATTGCTGGATCACCTTCCAAATATTCATATTTATGTTCCAATAGATATTTCTGGAGACTATCTATTCAAAGTAGCGGATCAACTTCAGTTAGAATATCCGGATATTTCTATTGAGCCATTAGCTGCGGATTACACACGACCATTTGAATTGCCCGATACACACCCAGAGGCTCGTCGGATAGTGTTCTTTCCCGGATCTACAATTGGAAACTTCAGGCTGAATAAAGTTCAACGTTTCTTTTCCGTGATTGCTGATATAGTAGGAAATAAAGGCGGGGTATTGATTGGGGTAGACTTAAAAAAGGACATCCAAATTCTTGAAGACGCCTATAATGATGCAAAAGGCATTACAGCGGCTTTCAATAAAAACATGCTTACTCACCTCAATAATCTTATAGATACCGATTTTAATATTGGAAACTACAAGCATAAAGCAGTTTGGGTGGAAGAGAAGGGCGCTATAGAGATGCGTTTATATTCAAAAAATGATCATACGATTAAACTAAATGGTCATTCTTTCGATTTAAATGCCGGCGAATATCTTCACACGGAAAACTCACATAAATATACCATTGAAGAGTTTTCAGACATTGTCTCTCCATGGTTTGAAATCGCTAAGATTTGGACTGACGATAAGAAGCTATTCAGTGTACAGTATTTAGTTCCACGCGATTACTCACTCAGTAACCCCAGCCCAATCTAAATAAAGGCTACGAACTTCTTTTACGTGTTCATCGATGGTTTCTAATTTCCAATCTGAAGTATCAACAGGAGGATGAATATGGGCATTAACTGTTCCACTCTTTGACAAGATTGAGCCACCCAAACTTAGTTTATCATTTCCTTCAAAGTAAATGGGAAGGATTGGATATTTAAGATCAATTGCCATTCTAAATGCACCTTTTTTAAACGGTCCAATAACACCTTCATGCTTTCTGGAACCTTCCGGCGCTACCATTACCGAGAGTTTGTTTCTTTTCAATCTCTCGTAGGTACTCACCAATTTTTTTATGGCTTCTTCACTTTTTTGTCTTTTGATGAAAACCTGACCGGTAAGTCTTCCAACGATGAAAAAGAAAGGGAAGTACTGAAGCTCCCATTTTGCCACAAATCGGATTTTATCCAACCCAACAGCCATCATTGTCAGAATATCAAGCGTGGAACTGTGATTAATTATCACAACAGCCGGTTCTTTGAAAACTTCACCATGCTGAACCACATTAAATTTAATGCCAATTACAGCCAAAACCGGTTTTGCTATACCCGGAGCAAAAGTTCTGACAATAAAATCAGTTGCTTTTCCAAAACTGAAAATCAGAATTAGAAAAATGAATGGAATTGCAATGATAAATAGAGTAGCAAATAGAATTAAGCCAAGAATACTTCGTGTGTATTCGATAAAATTCAGAGACGTCGACATCCTTCAAACATCGAGTTATTAGAAGAGAATTGCCAGAAAATAAATTAACGATATGCGTCCTGAATATGATTGATTTCCATTCCGGATTTATTTTTAATGATACCAATCACATCAAATCTCAGAGGTGCATTCTGTTGATCATTTTGTTGAACCCATTGTTCAGCTGCCTGATAAACTCTTTCAACTTTTGATTCATCAATAAACTCAATAGGTGAACCATAGTAGGTTGAGGTTCTCATTTTTACTTCAACAAAAACGATGATAGGATCATCTTTTGCAATGATATCTACTTCGTTATGTCCGGCATAGTAGTTTCTGTCTATAATCTCCCAGCCCAGATCTATTAAAAAGTTACAGGCTGCATCTTCAGCTTCGTCCCCCAAAGCTCGCTTACTCTTTTTCCCCACTGGTTAATGACCCTTTTAATGATTCTTTCACCTCAACCAGTTTAACTAATTGCTTCAAGAATTTTAGATTCTTTTTGTTGATATAAGGCAGTAAAGCATCAGTAAATCGTTCAAACATTTCCAAAAAATCATTGTAGTTTTCAATTTTCTGTTTGAAATCAATGCTTTCCTGATCATTCATTCCACCTGTTTCCAGTGTTTTGATGCATTCCTGTAATTCTGCCCTAATGGGTTCGATTTCGCGTTGTTGCCGTTCTCTGATTATTGTCGATACAATTTTCCAGATATCAGTTTCAGCGGTGTAATAATCTTTTCTATCTCTTGGGAAATTCACCTTGTTAATCAATTCCCACTCTAATAAACGATGCAAATTCATGTTTGCATTTCCCCGACTAATATCGAGTTTATCCATGATTGCATCGGTGTCCATCGGGTTTGATTCTGCATAAAGCAAAGCATGAATTTGAGACATGGTTTTATTGATTCCCCAGGCTGATGCCATGTCTCCCCATAACCCTACAAATTGATCGAGTGCTTGAGTATAAGCTTCGGAGTGATTCGTCCCTTTTTGCATTTTTCCCTTGAAATGAGTTCTGATTTAAATCAGATGAATAAAATTACTGCCAGAATTATAATAAAATACCCTACTAAAAATGCATATTTACTGCTCCAGCTTTTCTCTCGGTTCCAAATATCGCGAATATTTAAAGAGTACTTTTCGTCTGCCTTAAAATCACTCTTAATACTCATTAACCAGGCTATTCCAGCACTAATTACACATCCAAATAGATTCCACCACATCCAATAAATACCAGTAAAACCAAGCCAAAGAGTTATGTTGAATGCAACTCCAATCAGAATACCAATAAATATCGCCCGGGTAGTTACTTTTCGTGAAAGTATCCCTACTAGAAACGCGGCTAATATTGGTCCATAGAATGCAGAACCGATTTTATTGATGGCTTCAATCACTGTATCAGAAATTCCACCAACAACGAAAGCAAATCCGGTAACTAGAATCCCCCATATAACAGTGGTTATTTTTCCAAGGTTAATTTGATCAGCATCAGCTTTCCATTTCGATACAAAATCTCTCATTGTTGATGCTGAAAGTGAATTTAAAGCAGAATCTAAACTGGACATTGCTGCAGCTAATAAAGCAGCAAAAAGTAATGCTCTCAGACCGGTAGGAAGCATTAATAAAATATACTCGGGGATTAAATAATCGGGTTTATCTGCCGGTATTGCTGATGCTAATTCGGGAGTATTTTGATACACAGCAAATGCTGCAATTCCAAGTAAAATATAAAGCACAGTTAGTGGGAAACGAGCAAGACCATTAAGCATCAATGCTTTCTTGGCTTCATCAACGGTTTTTGCTGATAAACCACGTTGAACCTGACTTTGATCGGTGCCATAATAGGATGCATATAGAAAAAAGCCACCGAATAGAAATGCCCAAAATGGAACAGCACCTCCGTCACCTAAGCCTGTTGAAAAGTCTGTTGCATTTAGTCGTTCGGCCGGCATTGCAGAGAACATGGCACCAAAACCACCGATTTCAACAGCGGCATAAATTATACAAACAATGATTCCACCTAATAATACAACCATCTGAATCACATCAGAGTAAATTACAGCTGAAATACCACCAATGGTATCATAAATGATGGTGATTATCCCGATCATCAAAATGGTACTCCAAAGCGGAAGATCTAGAGCTACAGATAAAACTATGGCGCTCGCATAAAGCCCAACTCCGGTCGCCAAACCCCGACTTATTAGAAAAACTCCACTTACTAAGTTTCGAACTGAGGGACCAAAACGTAACTCCAGATACTCATAAACACTCACCAAATTTAATTGACGGAAATATGGAATAAGGAATACCATTACCAATATCATGGCAAGAGGAACTGCCAATTCATATTGTAACCAGGTCAATCCACCACCATCTTTTAATGCTACAAAAGCAGGAATGGATATAAAGCTAATGGCTGATGTTTGAGTTGCCATCGTTGAAATACCAACAGCCCACCAGGGGATATTTCTGTTTCCAACGTAATAATCATCCTGACTTGTTTGTCCCCGCCCTAAATAAATACTCATACCTACCAAGCCTAGCAGGTAGACGATAATGATGATCCAGTCGATAGTTGTCATGCGTTGATGTTAACGCACTAAGACCGATGAAGCAAATCTAAATAAAGTGCTGCAGTCCAGGAAAAATGAGAGCTACCACAACCTTCAGTCTCTGACTTTTTTGGATGGTAATATTCGTAAATGCCAAATTGCTCAATCAATTCGAAAGTATCTTTTCGTACAAGATCTGCCCAAAAGTTATAGTCATAACTTTCCAAGCCTTGCATGAACATCCAGTTCATGTTGATCCATATTGGCCCTCTCCAGTATCGTTTTGGATCAAATTTTTCAGAATAATATGGAGTTGATGGCATCAGGTAAAAATTCTCCAGATCAAAAGGAATTAAGTGCGCATGAACAATTTCCTGAGCCTGGTCTTTGTTTGGAATTTCTGCATATAAGGCGGCCATGAAGCTTGTATTTACAGATTCCCGAATCAATTCTTCAGCAACCAGATCGTATCCCAAGTAATTTGAATAATCTGAACTCCAGAGTTTAGAATTCATGGCTAGTTTTCCGGCATCACCCCAGATTTTGAATTCCTCAATCGGATCTCCCAATTCAACGGAAAGTCGATAAAGTGCGTAATTCGACTTAATTGCCAAAGCATTAATAACCGGATCCTGAATTAAGAATGGGCAATCTTTCTGAATATCAGATTCTAAATATCCATTAGAAATAAAGTTCTCAATTAACCACAGATACCTTTGATACTCATGATTTGTGGGTCTATTTGATGCATCAATACTAGCTAAATCTCTTCGAATGGAGCTTAGATCGGTATTTTCAGTTTCAATTCGATTTAATGCATCATCCCACATTGGAGAGTTGTCTAAGCCTGATTCCCAATTATGGCGAATATAAAATAATCCTTCAGATTTAGGATCTCTTTCGGAGTATAGATATGCGTGGAACTTATAAAGCTTAGGAAGCAAATTTAGAACATGCTCTTTTGCCAATTCCTTGTCTGGTGATTCATGGTACATTTGTTCCATAATGAAACCCATTACCGGAGGTTGAATAATCCCGGAAGTAGCTGGCGAATCTACCGAATGGTTTTCCTCATGTGCTTTCCAAACGCTCGGTCCGGGGAAATAAAGATCACTTTCCTGATGAAAAATGATGTGAGGAATTAGTCCGTTTTCCCACTGTCCTTTAAAAAGATACTCTAACTCACTCCATGCTTTATCGGCATCATAATGCGACAAACCTAGTGCAATGAAACCAGAATCCCATAACCACTGAAATGGATACAGGTATGGACTAGGTACGGTATAACCATCTCGCCAATTTGAATCTAAAACTTCAATTGCTTCAGATACTCTATTAATTCTTTTCGCTGATCGTGTTCTTTTCTGCAGGCTTGTTTTCATCGCCAGAACCGTTTGTTTCTTTTTTCTTATCGGTAGATTTAGCTGAGTTTTCAGTTTTGTTTTTCTTGCCACCATTTTTGTAGTCGGTTACATACCAACCGTCTCCTTTGTATAAAACTCCACCACCACCAGAAACAATACGTTTTACCCTTTGCCCTGTAGTAGGACAAACAGCTAGCGCGTCTTCGCTTATTTTCTGGATGATCTCAAATGTAGTTCCGTCTTCTCTTCGATATTCGTAAGTGGGCATAAAAACACGTTATTCAACTCAATTTTAAATTAAGAAGAATAATTAGATTGAGAAGATGCACTTTAAAAGCAGCGATTTAGAAAAGCTTTTAAACCAATTATGGTTGTGTTCAAAAATTATTTAAATCTAGAATTGCAGTAGATTTGGTTGATAAGGCAATTCCATTATATAGACTAAACCTGAATTTCGTACATAGAAGCCTGAAAAACGCTTTTTTGATTGATTTTGAGAGTGAAATAAGGTTTTTGCAAATCCAGTTTCAGTACCTATATGCTATTGTTCTAGCACAAGATTTCTGAAATCACACAATATTATTCCAAAATTCTAAAGCCTGGGATTAGGTTCAAGGACAATTAGATTCAATTTTATTTACTCAACCTTATGAGTCTGATCAGGAAAAACGCTTTTTATTTTTAATAGATCAAATTCTATTGATTGATATTTTTTTTGAGGTTAGAAAATTAATTACCCAATCATAATTCGTAACTTTGGAAGCTTGGTTTCTTTCTTCTTTTGAAATCAAAGAGTCCAAAAAATATCATCACAGATCACAACAGGCTTAGATAGCCTGTGCTCTTCACAAATTCTCAATGAAACAAGTTCTAAATCTATTCGATTTTTCGAGTCAGATAAATTATCGCACTGAAATTTTATCCGGTTTAACAGTAGCTATGGCGCTTATACCGGAAGCTGTAGCATTTGCTCTAATTGCGGGATTATCACCCCTAACCGGATTGTATACCGCATTCATGATGGGATTAATCACTTCTATATTTGGTGGTCGTCCCGGTATGATTTCCGGAGCTACAGGTGCTGTTGCTGTGGTATTGGTTGCTTTGGCGAAATCACATGGCGTTGAATATATATTCGCCGCTGTGATTTTAGCTGGATTACTCCAGGTCACTGCTGGTGCACTACGATTGGGCAAGTTGATGAGACTAGTACCACATCCAGTAATTTTTGGTTTTGTAAATGGTTTGGCAATAATCATTTTTATGTCCCAATTAGATCAATTTAAAGACCCAAGTGGTGCATGGTTAACAGGGTCTCCACTTTTTATTTTAGGTGGACTGGTAATACTCACAATGATCATTATCTGGGGATTGCCAAAAATCAGTAAAGCCATTCCATCATCTCTAGTTGCTATTCTATCAGTTTTTGGAATCGTGTTTGCGTTTGGAATTGAGACTAAAACTGTGGGAGATATCGCATCAATATCTGGTGGATTTCCACCATTTCATATACCACAGGTTCCAATCGCTTTTGAGACATTACAAATCATTTTTCCTTACGCTGCTATAATGGCGGGCGTAGGACTCATCGAAAGTTTGTTAACGCTGAATATTATCGATGAAATCACTGAGACTCGTGGTCGGGGTAATAAAGAGGCAGTAGCGCAAGGAGCAGCAAATATTTTATCAGGGCTTTTCTCTGGAATGGGCGGATGTGCAATGATTGGTCAAAGCTTGATCAATGTTTCTGCTGGTGCCAGGGCACGACTATCTGGAATTGTAGCCGCTGTGATGTTACTGGTATTTATCATGTTTGGTGCGAATTTAATTGAGCAAATGCCAATGGCAGCATTAACCGGGTTGATGATTATGGTTTCGATCGGAACCTTTGAATGGGCAAGTTTGCGAACTTTCAACAAAATGCCGGTTTCGGATATTTTTGTGATGGTGCTGGTAACTCTAGTCACTGCAGTTCTCCACAATTTGGCACTGGCAGTTCTTATTGGGGTTATTATTGCAGCTTTAATTTTTGCCTGGGACAATGCCAAAAGAATCCGTGCTAGGAAGCATATTGATCATGACGGTATCAAACATTACGAGATATATGGACCACTTTTCTTCGGGTCTGTTGCTGTATTTAATGAGAAGTTTGATGTATTAAATGATCCAGACGAGGTAATTATTGATTTTGCTGAAAGTCGCGTGGTAGATATGTCGGCAATTGAAGCTCTTAACCGATTAACGGAGCGCTACCAGAAAGTTGGTAAGAAAGTTCACTTGAAACATTTGAGTAAAGATTGTTTGAGATTACTCAAGAATGCAGACGAGATTATTGATGTGAATGTACTTGAAGACCCAACCTACAAGCTGGTGATTGATAAAATCTAACTCAGATTAAATTTAAAAAACGGGAATAGATAGTGAATAAAGAAGGAATTGCAAGAGAGTAATTCCTCTGGTCATCCATCGATACAAAACGATCAGAATTAATTCAGGCTATTTAATCCTTTCTTAAATCGATTCATTGCTTCTTCAAGGTCTTCTACACTTGCTGCATAACTCATGCGAAGTCCGTCTGGTTCACCAAATGCATCACCGGGTACAACGGCAAGTCCGAAATCATCCAATAAATAAAGACACAAATCAGTGGAAGTTTCGATTTTGTTACCATCCGGACTCGATTTACCTAAATGTGCTGCAATATTTGGAAATACATAAAACGCTCCACCCGGTGTGAAACAATCAACACCATCGATGGCATTAAGAGAGGAAACCATAAAGTCACGGCGTTTTTTGAATTCATCACGCATAGCATGAACTTCATCCAGATCATTAGTGTAAGCTGCTAATCCGGCAGCCTGTGAAATAGATGAAGGTGCCGAAGTTTCCTGGCTTTGAATTTTGGAAACAGCTTTTACTATATCTGGGTGAGCTGCAAGATAACCTAATCTCCAGCCCGTCATCGCAAATCCTTTTGAAAAACCGTTAATTACAACTACACGATCTTTTAAATCCGGAGCAACATTTAAGATACTTATATGATCATCACCGAAAACGATGTATTCATAAATTTCGTCAGAGATCACAACAATTCGGGGATGTTTTCTGAGCACATCAGCAAGAGCTTCTAAATCTTCATTACTATAACATGAGCCTGTTGGATTTGATGGTGAGCACAGAATCAGAACTTTTGTTTTTTCGGTGATAGCTTCTTCGAGCTGATCTGCAGTTAAACGAAAGTTGTTTTCAAACGAAGTTCGAATTGTAACCGGAGTTCCTTCTGCCAGCTTGGTCATTTCTGGATATGATACCCAATATGGTGCCGGGATTATCACCTCATCACCTTTATCAACTGTTGCAAGAATGGCAAAACCAACAGATTGTTTTGCTCCATTTGAACAAATGATTTGAGAGGGTTCATAATCCAAGCCATTATCACGTTTCAATTTTGCACAAATCGCTTCTCGTAACTCAGGTGTTCCCGGATTCATTGTATATCCATGCTGACCATCATTAATTGCTTCAATTGCAGCATCACAGATATATTTAGGAGTTTTAAAGTCTGGTTCACCGGCACTTAGAGAAACAATGGATTTGCCTTCTCTTTTAAGTTCTTTGGCTCTACCGGTAACTTTTAAAGTAGCTGATGGCTGTACATTTTGTGCACGTTGAGAAATCATGAGGAATGAGTGAGATTATTTCAAAAATTGAATCGGCTGGAATGTAAAAAAGGAATCAGCCGAAATGAATTCAGTTTCAGAAAAAGACCAATTATTTCTGAAACTTCTCTTTTAATGCTGTTGCTACATTATCCGGCACAAATGAAGATAAATCTCCATTCCAATAGGCTATCTCTTTAACCAATGAAGCAGAAATGAATGTGAATTCCTCAGCAGGCATCAAAAATATAGTGTCAACTTTTGGTTCAAGCCGCTTATTAGTAAGAGCCATTCGGAATTCGTACTCAAAATCTGATATTTGTCGAACACCACGAACTAGTGTTTTTGCTCTTCTTTTTTTTGCATGATGTACTAATAACCCGGTGAATTGATCAACTTCAACATTCTTTGCCCAATCTTTATCTTTTAAACACTCACGAATTAAGGCAACTCTTTCATCTCCTGTAAAAACAGATCGTTTTTCTTTATTCACTGCAACAGTTACAACCACTTTCTGAAACAGATTAGCAGCTCTCTCTAAAATGTCAAGGTGTCCATAGGTAATTGGATCAAAGGAGCCGGGGTAAAGCGCTAAAGTATGCATATTCAATTAAGAGCTAGCAATTAAGAATTCATCAATTCTTAATTGATCATTGTAACATTGGTAATTGTCTAGGAATCTACCGGATGCTTTTCAAAAATACTAACGGTGGTTCTCCCATAAGCTTTACTGAAAAAACAATGTAGGTGGTCTTTGTAATTATGATACTTGTCATGTTCTAAAATAAACCAGCCTTCTTCAGTCAACCAGTTTTCAGTTAGAATTAAAGCAATCATTTCTTCCATCCATTCATAATTGTAAGGGGGGTCACAAAAAATGAAATCAAACGGAACTGCCATCCCGCCAACAAATCGCTGAACATCAGAAACAGCTGTTCTAACATGAGCTTCAACATCAAATTCTTTGGCTGTTTTTTCTATTAGTGCAATATTTTTTGGATTAATATCGACAAAGGTTACCGATTTCGCTCCTCGAGAAATAGCTTCGAAACCTAAATTACCGGAACCTCCAAATAGATCTAGTACCTTTGAACCTTCGAGGTATTTATAGACTTCAATCTTATTAAAAATACTTTCTTTGGTTCGGTCGGTAGTCGGACGTACATCTAATCCTTTTGGAATATTAATTCGACGACCTTTTAATTTGCCAGTAATAATTCTCATGCTTACAAAAGAATTTGCTCTAATCGAGACTTAATAAAATTGCGGGAAAAGCTTCAGCTAAGTCAAATCCATAGGTAGTTTCTTCAGCGATTACTCCCATTTCATCAAGTGTATTTAGAGGAACAGCTTTTGTTGATTTGTCCCAAAAATGACTCAGAACTTTCTCAACTTCATGAGAATGATGACCAAATAGATAGGTATGATCATGCAATCCCATCATCCAACTAGAATGTTGAGCAGATTGCAACCAGTGATAGGGTAAATCTTCAATTTGATCGAATTTGATATAAGTCGCTGCCCTGAATTGACCAAGAATATAGGAAGTAACCGAGATAGCGTGTTTATGGCATCCAATCATTAAAAAAGAAGCGCTGCTATTTTTACTTTCCGACCATGATGAAGCTATTTCAAAGTCACTTGAATATCCATTTGTACCAACAGAGAGCGCTAATTTATTTAAGCCTTCCATCACAGATCTGCGACGGATACATAAAAATTTATACTGAGTTTTTGAAACAGCATGCCATGTAGGCTCAATATCTTCACGAGAAACTCCTTTCATTATAATCGAGAGATGATCTTCCCGCTCATCGGCATTATCATATACAACTTTTGGGAGTGCAGTCCAGCACTCATCAGTAAGAGAGGTTAATGCTCGTAGAGAAACGATCTTATACTCTTTAACCAGATCCTCAACTGTTTTCTGAATGTGTGGATACCGATCAGGATGTTGAGTTCTGATAGCTTCAGCAACATCGAAATTAAAATCGAAGCTGCCAATTTCTTTAAGGGTAGCTTCAGAATCAGTTTGATTCACGGCATAATACAGCCGATCAGAGAAGTAGCAGAGTCCTAAATTCTGGGTGCTGCCATCCATTAATTCCAGTTCGGAGCATTACGCATAGTTGTTCTGGATAAACTGCCTATTTCATCATCAGAACCTGGGTCTTGTAATAGATACAGTGGAGGTCTGGTAGTATCTACATGAGTATAGATGAACTGCTCATCTGTGCGCGGTGAAATTACCATTGATTCAGGAGAATATGTAAGTGGGTATATCTGTGGGAAAAGTGTATCACCCATTGCAATCATTAAGGAATCAGTTTGTAGGAAAACAACAATGCTATCCATTCCACCTTCAGTTGGAGGAAAATGTCCAAAAGTACTTTCGTACTGAACTAAAGCGTCTTTAAGTGTAAGCATGCGATTTCTCACACGCTCAGTTTCTGCTTCTCGTTCTTTAACTTCCTGATAAGGGGTAACTATTGAATCATACAATAACCAAGAGAGAGCAATTATTACGATTCCTAGAACAATACTTAAAATTTTATTTCGGGTATCGATATCCATTTGAGAAGCAGATTATTATAAGTTTTTGATGCTTGCGTTAGTGAGGCAAGAAAATACATGCGCCCTTCTATAGATGCAACCTACACAATCTTGTAAAAATTAGCACTACAATTATTTAATGGTGTAAATATCTTTGATGAAATCTTAGACTCTATTTTTACCACTTGAATAAGCAAATACTTAGACTTGCTATACCCAATATCCTTAGTAATCTATCAGTTCCACTGTTAGGTGCAGTTGATACCGCCGTAATTGGCCATTTAGATAAAGTGTACTATTTGGGTGCAATAGCAGTAGGTAGTATCGTTTTTGATTTTATTTTCTGGGGTTTTGGATTTTTACGAATGGGTACAACCGGTCTAGTTGCTCAGGCATTTGGTGCAGGTGATAAAAAGGAAAGCCGATTGATACTTTTAAGAGTACTACTAGTTGGGTTTACAGTGAGTATTTTTATCCTTCTGTTACAATGGCCAATTCTGGAACTGTCCCTTTTTATTGTTGATGCTTCTGATGAAGTAGAGTTTTATATGCGGCAATACTATCAGATTAGGATATTTGCAGCACCCGCAACTCTTGCTTTATTTGGATTAAATGGTTGGTTTTTGGGTATGCAGAATGCTCGTTTTCCAATGTATGTCACTATTTTATTAAACATCTTGAACATCATCTTGAATCTGGTTTTTGTTTTAAGATTTGATATGAATGTGTCTGGGGTTGCCTGGGGAAGTTTGATTTCAAGTTATGTTGCCGTTGGATTCGCAATCTTTTTATATCGTCTGAGATACAATTCCGAGCCTATAGAACTTCATATTCCATCGATCCTAAATCCGGTTGAGTTAAAAAAGTTCTTTTCTGTAAATGCAGATATTTTCATTCGAACATTATGTCTGATTTTTTCCTACGCATTTTTCACAGCTAAATCAGCAGAAAGTGGAGATGTAGTTCTTGCAGCAAACACCATTCTACTACAGTTATGGTATATAAGCGCGTACGGAGTGGATGGATTCGCTTTTGCTGCCGAAAGTTTAGTTGGTCGTTTTAAAGGCGCAGCAGATCATGAGAATATGAGACTAGCAATAAAATGGAGTTTAATCTGGGGATTAGGTTTAGGAGTTATTGGAACGGGAATTTATAGTCTGATTGGAGTTCAATTAATTGAATTATTTACGAATCAAACAATAGTGATCGCAGCAGCAAGTGTAGTTCTAATTTGGACCATTTTGGCACCGGTTGTAAATAGTATCTGTTTTATCTGGGATGGTGTGTATATTGGTGCAACGTCGACCGGTGCAATGCGGAATTCAATGCTGATTGCTACAGTACTGGTATTTATTCCAGTATTTTACTTGTCGGTAGATTATTTGGGGGTTCATGCACTTTGGTTGTCAATGATAGCATTTATGGTAGCTCGGGGAGTTGCACTTACTCTGCTTGCTCCAAAGCATATTTATAATCAGATGTTAAAAAAGTCAGTGTAAGAGATATGAAATTCATTTTATTACTTCGCCATGCAAAATCCAGCTGGGATGATCCAAGCCTGGATGACTACGATCGCCCATTATCAGGTCGTGGATTAGAAGATGCACCGAGAATGGGGAAATACTTGAAGAAGGCAGGCTATTTGCCTGAATATGTAGCTTCATCTACTGCTGAGCGAGCTCGACAAACAACCGAATTGTGTTTACAAGGTATGAAGCGAGATGAAAGTATCGTAAAGTGGGATAACAGTTTATACTTTGAATCAGTAACTAAATATTTGGCTGCGATTCATAAAACTCCTGTGAATACACAAACAATGATGCTTGTTGGTCACAATCCTTTAATTGAGTCGACAGCTACTATTTTAAGTGCAGGTGCTGATCGAATTGCATTTCGTGTACCAACTGCCGGCTTGGTTTGTCTTGAAAGCTACGCAGTTCGTTGGGATGAAATAACCCCGGGAACATGTCAGGTCAAATGGATGATGATACCTAAGGTTGTAAAGGGGCTGCTTTAATTCCCAATTATTAACTCATCAAACCAGATGGAATTAGAGTGATTCATTTTCCATTCTCTATATAGATTTGGAATCGAAACACTCTTTAAATAAGCTTTTTGAGGTTCAAAAATATAATTAGTACTGATATTGTCACTGTAGTTTGTCACTAATCCAATCAAGTTTCTTTCATTCGTAAAAACCGCACTTCCTTTCGCATTAGCCGAAAAATCATTCATGGTTATGATGAATGAATTCGATTCTGTGTTTCCAAAATTACCGACATTGTACCTAAGCGTGCCATTTGCTTCCGGTTGAAAAGAATCTTGTCCTCTGAATTCTAGAAATGCTTTAGTGTAAACTTGTTGGGCAGGTTGTAAATATGCAAGAAAAATTCCATGATTATTCCGATTCATATCATTAACAAAAAGAAGCTCATCCAAAATTGTAAATAATGAATCTTGATACATTGTTTGTTCATCAATGGCTTCAAGAGTTGCTTCAGCATTGAATAAGAATGTTTTTGATTTCTGTCTTTCTAAAAAATTATCAATTTGCTTTTTCGATGATTGATCTGACTCTGTGATAATACCGTCTAAGCTTGGTATTTGCTGAGCATCAGGTAATTGTTGAAGTGTCTCGATGGTAGAGGATAGATAAGCTAGATCAATATCTATGTTAATAGAACTTCGAATGCGAGTCATGTTTTGTAAAGTCATTTCTTTTAATGCAGAAACATCTTCATCACTTGTAGCTTGAGCAGCTTGTTCAAAGAAATTTTTTACTTGTTCAGCGAGATCGTCAATTTGCATTAATTGATTTGAATAGCTGATATTGAAGAAACTGGCACCATTCTGTTCAGCAATATCATATGCCTGATTCACAAAGCTGAAGATTCCTTTATAACTTGGTGAAATAGTTGTATCAGTGTCCAGCCAGACTCTAAATTTTTCAATCTCATCACTTTTCTTTTTCAAGAAAGGTGCATCAGTTAAGGTGGATTGTATGTTCAAATACCTTTTTATCTGATTGGCTGTTTTGATTCTATTATATAAGGTTGTGATTGCAAGCTCGTCACTTGTTGAAGCTATTTCCTCAAGAATAGCTTTATGCGGTTGATAAGAGTTAATAATAGCCGGGTTGGTCACTGTATTATAGAAATTCAAAGCTCTCATCGACTCTGATCGGAAAGTAGTTTCCGGAAATCCTAAGGCAATAGTTTCAGAGTTAAGTGAGATTGTTGATGCCAGGTTAAAAGGCATTGCGACTTCTAGTGGTGCCATTTCAGAATTGAAGTCACCACTTTCACTGTATACACGCAACAAGCTCGTAGAAACATCTGATTCATCTAAAACTGCATCGCTATCAGTCAATCTATTTTTCGGAATCGATAAGCTTTCATTCCAGACTAACCGAACATTAGTGAATAACTGATATTTACTCAGTACTTGTCGGTTTCTTGAGTAGAGATCAGAAACCTGTACAATGATATCAGGTGAATGACCTTTTTCTTCTTGAATCAGATTTTGAGTAGCCTGTTGCTTTAACCGGGCAATTACAGTGTTATTGGAGTTTTCCGGGATTTGCTGATTTATGATTTCTGTTACATCTCTTTCCTCGATCAGTACCAAAACCGACACTCCGTTTAAAGGTATTTCCTGATCTTGATTGACAGCAGAGTAACCTTCCAATAATTCCTGATGCTCCGGAGATTGTGAAACAAAAGCTAAAACTGGTTCATAATTGGTTAGGAGAAGTCCATTTTCGGATATAAAAGCTCCACTTCCAATAAAAGAATTACCATAAAATACTTTTGCCACTGATGTGGTTAAGCCCGAGTCGAAAGGTAAATCCCCAATCGAAGTTAATTGAAAACCTTCCTGAACTCTAGAAGTCTGTGAAGAGCTTTCTGCACTTTCTTTTTGAGCAGTACATGCCCAGGAAAAAAGTAGTATAACAATAAAAATACCTTTGGATTTGAGATTGGGCATTATCTAAATGATGTATTCTTTATATTGGCGAAAAGATGCGAACTAATTCAATCAGATAAAAAAACAGTTCATGAATTATACATTAAATCAATTTTATTTGTGCAAAACGCCACTGAGTGCTGAAGGCCCTGCGGATGTTGAAATTATTACAAAAGCTGAAAACAACGAAGATTTTCCACGTGTTTTTAAAGAATTCGAGGATCTAAGATCTCATGCATTCAATTCGGATAACATCTATAGTGTGGTACGAGCAGACGATATTTATGAACTGATAAGAACCTCGAGTGATAAGCTTGCTAAAGAAGAAGCATATGAAAAAGCTCAATCAGAGATAATCACTAATTTACAGCACCGTGTAATGCAAGGTGGTGATGCGAATGCCAAAGCCATTTTAAAAGAAGTCTACGATATCGACTAAGATTAATTACGATTTTCAAATAATGAATTAAGCCGACTCACAAAGTCGGCTTTTTTTATACCTTCCATTTTCTAAATAAAACTCACTTTAAATGGAAGAATTAACTATTGATACAGACGCAATTCTAGAGCAAGTAATTTTATATGCGCCAAAAATTCTCGGTGCGATTGCAATTCTAGTTATCGGGCTTTGGGTTGTAAAAATGGTTTCAAAATTAATAGGAAGCTTAATCAGAGACTCAGCGGTAGATGACTCCTTAGAAGGATTTTTGATAAGTCTCATCTCGATTCTGCTAAAAATAATGGTATACATCTCAGCGATTGGTATGCTGGGGATAGAGATGACTTCATTTATTGCCATTCTTGGTGCAGCTGGTTTAGCGATTGGTATGGCTTTATCCGGCACACTGCAAAACTTTGCAGGTGGAGTAATCATCCTACTATTCAAACCTTTTAAAGTTGGCGATTATATCGATGCTCAAGGTCATTCAGGCTCAGTAAAAGATATTCAAATCTTTGTCACGGAATTAGCAACACCTGACAATAAGACGATTTTTATACCAAATGGGCCATTAGCAAATGGTTCTCTAACTAACTTTTCAGCTCAGGAGACTCGCCGAGTAAGTTGGACTTTCGGTATAGGCTATGGCGACGATATTGATACCGCTTATAAAGTAATTGGAGAGTTACTAGCTGATGATGATCGCATATTAAATGACCCAGAACCGTTCATGGCATTAGCAGAACTGGCAGATAGTTCAGTTAATATAACTGTTCGTGTATGGGTAAATGCATCTGATTATTGGGGTGTATTTTTCAAAATGAATGAAGAGGTTTATAAAAATTTCGGAAAGCATGGATTAAATATTCCATTCCCTCAGCAAGACGTTCATATTCATCAAAATTAAACGATTCGAAAGTTATAATTAAGGTTAAGCGGGTATTGCTTATCCCGCTTAACTTCCTTTATCTTTTGAATTCGCAGGCATAAGCCGATTTAACGAACCAAGTGGAAAGGAAGGTAGTTGTGACTAACCTGGAGCAAAAAGAAACAAATCTGGAAAAAGACCAAATAGAAGAACCGTTGGTAAGCTCTGAATCAACGGAAACAGCAAATGAAATAGAAGAGACAGCTACTGTCCAAGAAGAAGCTGTAGTTACATCAGAGAATGTCGAAGAGTCTAATCAAGAGTCAGAGATCATAGAAGAAGTAGCTGAAGAAATTGAGGAAGCTGTTGCAATTGAAACAGAGGCTCAAAATGAAAATGCTGATGTAACTGAAGATGTTGCAGCTCCGGAATTCTACTCAAACATATTGGCGAAAGCCGAAGAATTTATTTTACAAGATGACTGGGCTTTTATCAGTAACGAATTAGCCAATCTTGCTCTCCACATCTCCGAAGGACCGGAATCTTCCGATGACGTTTCAAAAGAAAAAATCAATGCGTTTAATACGCTTAGAGAAGAGTTTGAAGATAAGAAACGTGCTCACTATGAAGAGTTAAATAAAAAGAAAGAGGCTAACCTCGAAGCTAAAAAGGGTGTACTAAAGCAGTTAAGTGACCTGATAACAGAAAAGCGTTGGTCGGATACAAAGACTGTAAATCAGCTAAAAGGGAAGTGGGAAAGTATCAAGCTACTACCTCAAGGTGAAGTTGATGCGCTAAATGAAAGATTTGAAGAGCTGCTTCAGGAATTTGAAAATCACAAAGTAGATCGTCTGGTTAAAAAGCTTCAGCAAGAAGAAGAAAATTTTACACTGAAGTTGGTTCTGCTCGAAAAAATGGATGCATTAAATTTAAAAGCTGATGATGAATCAGTGGATTACAATGCATTGAATATTGAATTCCAGGATTTACTGGTTCAGTGGAGAAAAATTGGTCGTGTACCAGCTGAAAAGAATCAGCAGACTTGGGATCACTACAATTCGGCTCAGGATAAATTCAATACGCTTAGATTTAAGCACGATAAGCAGTATAGAATTAGCATTGAACGTGCACTCGAAAAGAAAAAGAAACTTATTGCTGAAGCCGAAGCTCTAATCGATGATGCAAGCATTGCTGATGCAGCCCGTCGAGTTAATAAACTTCATAAAGCCTGGAAAAAAACAGGCAATTTGCCTCAAAAAGAGGAAAATGAGCTGTGGGATAAATTTAAAGCCGCAACTGATTCCTTTAATGAGAAGAAAACAGAAAACATTGAAGTTTTAAGAGAGCAGGAGCAGAAAAATTTACTGTCTAAGCAAGCTTTGATTCAGCGCGCGATTGCAGCGCAAAGCGCTGAGAGCTACGACGAAGGTCATCAAGCTATGCAACACTTGATGGACGAATGGAAAAAAATTGGTCCAGTTCCACGTAAGAAGTCTTCGAAAGTGTGGAAGCAGTTCAAAGAGGCAATGGATGCATTTTATGATCAGCGAAGAGAACATTTCAAAAGCATTCGGAAAGATCAAAAAGATAATCTCGGCGCAAAAAAGCAGATTATTGCCAAGTTAAATGAATTGGTTGAAGGCGAAGATGCTGCTAAAGCTGTCGAAAAAGCAAAGCAGTTACAGGCAGAGTTTAAGAAAATTGGTCATGTTCCATTAAAGTTTAAGAACAAAATTTGGAAAGACTACCGCGAAGTATGTGATAAGATTTATGGAAACTTCCGGGCATCGGGTGCAGATTTGGGAATGGAGCGCAGACTTGCTTCTGAAGGTATAGAACCAGCTGCAAGAAAAGAGATTATCAAATATCAGAAAGAACTGGAAAACTTAAGAAAGCATGTTTCAAGTTTAGAATCTGAGATGATTCAATACGAAGAAGCGCAGACTTACTTTAAACCGACTAATAAAGGGAACAAACTTAGGGATGAGCTTCAATCGAAGATTGATGCCTCATTAGAGTCGATTGGTAAAGGTAAGCGACAAATATCGGATCTTGTACAAAAAATCAATGATTTAAAGTCAGGTTCCGACGAATAAGACTAGTAAATTATTCGATTCTTTCTTGCATTCGTCCTATTCAACTCTTTGATGTGCGATAAAAATAGCATTAGAACGTCATAATTTTTCTTTTTTTAAAAAGATCATGATTTTGTCTGGTCAGTGCTATTACCAAAGTAACGTTTGTATTAGTGGCGGAATCAGTAAAAATAAAATTCTGGGGTGTACGGGGCTCAACACCATGTGCCAACTCTGAAAACATGATTTTCGGAGGCAATACTTCATGCTTTCAAATTACTAGCGATACATTTGATGAACTCCTGATTGTTGATTGTGGAACTGGTATCCGAAACCTGGGTAACCATATCCTCAATGGTGGTAGACAGATAAAAGGACGAATATTCATTACACATCCTCATTGGGATCATTTACAAGGATTCCCGTTTTTCAAGCCCTTTTACAAAGAGTCATCCTGGTTCAGAGTTTATCTGCCACCGCAAGATGGAGCCGGTTGTAAAGAGATTCTTCAGGGACATATGTCTAACACTTTTTTTCCAGTAACAATTGAAATGCTGGATGCAGACATGGATTGCGAAACTTTTTACCCAGGTGAGTTACAATTCGATGGCTTTTCAGTTGATTATATGTGGGCCAAACATACCGTCCAGACGGCTGTTTATCGTTTTAATGTTGCAGGTAAAACAATAATTATTGCACCGGATAATGAACTTCCCCAGGATGATTTGCCAGCTTCCAAAGAGTTTATAAAAAACTTCAAAGAGTTTGTGAAAGGAGCTGATGTTCTTATACATGATGCACAGTTCAACAACGAACAATACCTCGAACGTAAAGGCTGGGGACATTCAACCTGGGAGCACCTAATCGAGGTTACGGCGGATTGCAATATCAAGCATTTAGTACTCACACATCATGACCCTGATAGCGATGACGTTTATTTACAGAATTTAGATGATCACGTTAAAGAGAATCATTCTGCAAACTACGAAACCATTTCTTTTGCTAGAGAAGGTCAGCATATAAGCCTCTAAATGGTATATCTACAAAAAACGCCATACGAATTATGGCTATGAAAAATTCTCTGATTATTTTTCAAAAGAATCCAGAGCATGGCAAGGTTAAAACGAGGCTTGCTGCTAGTGTTGGAAATGAAAAAGCACTCAGTGTTTATCTAAAGCTAATTAGACACACAAAGAAAGTATTAGATCCCTTAAGAGCTGATAAACAGATCTGGTATTCAGATAAAATCGATACAAATGATATTTGGGATTCTGTTGAATACTCAAAAAACGTTCAAAATGGATCAGATTTGGGCAAGAGAATGCATAATGCTTTTAAAAATGCTTTTTTAAAAAATGATCAACAAAAAGTAGTCGTTATAGGAACCGATTGCGCAGAACTTACAACAGAAATTCTTGACGAAGCATTTGAAGAACTTGATAGAAATGAAGTTGTTATAGGTCCTGCAGTTGATGGGGGATATTACTTACTGGGAATGAAGAAATTCGTGTCAGAGCTTTTTATTGATATTCCATGGAGTACTTCTGAGGTTTTGGGAACTACCATAGCACGAATTCAGGAATTGGGTCATACTTATTTACTTCTGAAAGAACTCAATGATGTTGACACAATTGAAGACTGGGAGAAAGCTAAAGGTCTGATTTAGAGATTATGTTTAGTATCATAATTCCAGCCTTCAATGAAGAGTCATCAATCGCAAAACTAGTTCAATATGTATTGGAATATGGTCGCGATGAAGTTGAAGTAATTGTTGTAGATGGTGGAAGTACTGATCAAACGATGGAAGTAGCAACAGAAGCCGGGGCTATTGTCATTCAATCTCCAGAGAAAGGTAGAGCTAAACAGATGAACTTTGGTGCACAGAGATCGAAGTACCCATATTTATACTTTTTGCATGCGGATACTTACCCGCCTAAAAACTTTATAGAAGAATTAAAAAAATCGATTGATTTAGGATTCGAATCAGGATGCTTCAGACTGTTATTTGATTATGACCATCCCATCCTCAAATTCTATTGTTGGTTCACCAAATTTGATATTGATTTTTTTCGATTTGGAGATCAGAGTTTATACATCCAAAAAGAGCTATTCGAAGAAGTTGGTAAGTTTGATGAAAAGCTAATAGTAATGGAAGATCAGGAAATTATTCGAGCAATCAAGATGAAGAGTAAATTCAATATAATTAATAACTCAGTTGTTACTTCTGCGAGAAAATATCAAAAGATTGGAGTTATAAAACTGCAACTAATTTTTACTACTGTGCTAACGATGTATTATATTGGCATCGATCAGCAAAAGATTGTCGATTTTTACTTTCGCAGTATACGTTAAGGGGCATGTTACGGAAGTGTAAAATCGATAAAAGCTCCATTGGGTTCAGGGTTATTCTAACTATATTCGGAGCTCAAATTTAATGTCCTGTTTTATTGAAGACTTTTACCGCTTTTTTAGCTTTAATTTTCTGTGCAACTATTGTTAATGCGCAATCTCCATTTGAAAGACTCGAAACCGATGCTGGTATATTCGGACTCTCAATTACAAACTTCGGGACAATTGGTAAACCTGATGTAAGAAATAATACGGAGGGTGGTTCGAGTATGCGATACCCAATCGATACAGGAACCGAGCATTTGTTTGAAGCAGGCATTTGGATTGGGGCGCAATATAATAATGCTGCATTGCGGGTTTCTACGGCTTCTGTTACCACTTCTGGTGGCTATCGAAGGGGGTTGGCAGGATTTGAATTCTCAGCAGATTCTCCAATCGGTCAAAGAAGTTCAGACCCAAATAGTGAGTTTTTCTCACCGTTCTCAGTAGGAGAGCAGGACATAATTGCTGAATTCAGTGATCGACGTAGAGATGTTAATGGGACTCCAATAAGTGATCATGATACACCGCTTTATGCAGATGTAAGAATGGAAAGCTATAACTGGGGTTTTTCATTTACTGAAAACTTCTCAATCATTCGATATGATATAACAAATAATTCCGGGTTATATGCCGCTGAAGCAACCTGGGATAGTGTATTTATAGGGATGTATGCCGATTTAGTAGTTCGCAATGTTAATACTGCAACTGAAACAGGTGGAGAGTTTTTTAATAAAAACGGATTAGGCTATATAGACAGTCTCTATACCGCGTATGTTTTTGATGCTGGATCACCTGATTTTCCAACCATTAATACATATGGCGCATTATCAATTATTGGAGCTGAATATAGGGGAGAGTATTTTCATCCATCAAATAGTGAAAGACTTGAGGGTTTGGGTTATAATGCACCTTTTGTAGATCCTAGCTATTGGTTGTTTAGTGCCGGTACAGGTTTATATGTAGGTCCAAGTAATGATCAGCTTCGATATGAGCGAATGTCAACTAAATTTCCTTTGGATTCAGTAATTGCTGGTCAGTCTGTGAGGGATCAGCTCAGAACAGATGGGCAATCAGGAAATGGAAATTATATTACAATGATGTCCATTGGACCTTTTCCTCAAGTTGCGCCAGGCGAAACGATTACCGTTTATTATGCTTTTTCTGCTGCTTTAAAACCGGAAGAATTTCAAGGCCCTGCTGGAAAAAGAATTGATAATGAAGATTCTAGAGTAGAATTAGTCCGCACCATAGACTCAATTAATCGAGTATTCAGAGGAGAAGATAGAAATAATAATGGGATACTCGATGCAGATGAAGATATTGACGAAGATGGGGAATTAACTAGGTATCTATTTCCTACACCTCCGGATAATCCGAATATGAGAGTTGAGCTTGAAGAAGGTAAGGCAACTCTTTATTGGGATAGAAAGGCCGAAGCAAGTATCGACCGCGTTTCCCGTGAATTAGATTTTGAAGGTTATCGAGTCTACAGATCAGAGTTAGGGGATGATTTAAATCCACAAGCTAGGTTGATCAGGGAATTTGATACTCCAGGGAATGATGTAGCTTTCAATACTGGCTTTGATGAGATTGAATTAGCAACACCGGTAACCTTTGAAGGAGATACAAATACTTACTATTACGCTTATGAAATCTCCGACCTACTGAGTGGTTGGCAATATGAACTTTCAGTAACTGCATTCGATAAAGGAAGTGAAACTTTTAGACTGGGTTCACTAGAAACAAGTCCAAATGTTAATGCGGTTCGAGTATTTCCGGGAACACCGGTAAATGAGAATTTTGGAAGCAATAATTCGCAATACCAGGTGGGAGTTTATCCTAATCCATATCGTATAAATGCAGCTTGGGATGGGACACAAGAAAATGAGAGAAAAATCAACTTCTATAATCTGCCGGCAAAATCAGAAGTGCGTATTTACACGATAGCAGGTGATATAGTTGGTGAGTTTACTCACGATTCGGAAACATACAATGGCGACATTGGATGGTTTTCCAACTTCAGTAGTGATCCGCGTGTACTTCCTGGTGGAGAACATGCGTGGGATTTGCAATCGAATGCAAATCAAATCCTAACCTCGGGGTTATACCTGTACTCTGTGAAGGATTTAGATTCAGGGGAGATACAAACAGGTAAACTAGTAATCATAAAATAAAAACAATCAATATGAATAGACTTATACAATGTTTATCTGTGCTGATGTTGTTAGCAATCTCAACAAAAGTACAGGCACAAGATGTTCTGATTTTCTCAGAATACATTGAGGGTTCTAGTAATAATAAAGCTCTTGAAATATTTAATCCTAATGCAACTGCCGTTGATTTAGCTGATTATCAAATCGCTCAGGCAGTTAATGGACGCGATGGGTGGGAGTTCTTTTATTCTTTTCCAAATGGATCAAGTATTCCTCCATATGGGACTTTTGTAATACTTAACTCACAAACAAGTGAAGATGTTTTTGACCCAGCATTTGCCAATGATGTACTTTCTGGTGGCAGTCCGGTAACACATAATGGGGATGATGCTCGCGCTATAGTTCACATTGCAGGTACAGATACTACAATAATCGATGTTTTTGGTGATCCAGATAATGATCCTGGCAGCGGTTGGGCAGTTGGTGATTCTGCAAATGCAACACAAAATCGTACACTAATTCGTAAATCTTCAATCGCTGTAGGAAATAATACCGCTCTTGGTTCTTTCGGTACAGATGACGCTTCTTCTGAATGGATTGTTAAACTACAAGATGATTTTTCTGATCTTGGATATCATGATTTTGACGGCACACCATTTTCTGTTCGTGATTTAAATACATATCCTGGTTTGGATGTATTTAATGCTACAAATTTAGGAATGGGTCCATTTGTAGGTGAAGAGGTTACTTTTACAGGCGTAATTATCTCAAATCCAAAAAGTTCAGGTGCTTCTGGACCAATTGATGATGGAAATGATGGAACAATTGATGGTGTAAGTAGAATCCATTTGTTCGTTACGGATACTACAGCAATGAGCCGTGGTAGAGAAGGAATGTCAATACGTATTGTAGAAACTTCCTATGAGTATTTTGAAAATTTACAAGTTGGTGACGTAGTTACTATTACGGGTGAGCATTCATTTTTCTTTGCAACAGCACAATTCAATGTAACTCAGCCGCCTACTATCGTTGGTTCAGTCTTTTTAACAATGCCAGAATATTTGCCACTTCTCGATCCTATAGAGGTTGATGTTACCGACCTTAATATGTTCGATGATGGTGAGTTAGTTTTAAAACCAAGAAGCTATGAAAAGTATAATGGTAGCTATGTAAGCATCACAAATGCTACAGTATCAAATATTACATTTGGAACTGGATTTGCTGAAGGTAGAATTCAATGGGCTGTTAATGAGGATGGGTCTAGAATATATGTAGAGGATGTATCTTTACGCTACAGAAATGATAGAAATGATGGATACCTGGCGGGATGGAACTATCGTAGAGATGCGGTCGATGGTGAATTTACTCCTCCACCAGCAGGTGCATTAGTTAATATTAGTGGTTTCCTCTCTCTTAATGGTGGTAATGATCCTGATGGTATTTACGGTGATTCAGAGCCATTTAATATCGCTCCATTTGAAGATGGAAAGAGATGGATTGAAGACAATAGTGGTACGCCAGTCTTGTGTACAGATGGTGAATTTTGTGCACCAGAAGGAGGAACCTTTGAGTGGCCAAATGATTTGACGGTTCTAGGGCTTCCACCAGTAGTATCAAATGTTGCACTTTCTGATTCAACTGTTGAGTCTAATCAGGCAATAACAGTAACTGCAAATGCAGAAGCTGCAGAAGGTACTCTCACGAAAGTAGAACTTATTTATACTATCGACGGTGTAGCTGACACACTAGCTATGACTAATACAACAGGAACAGAGTTTACGGCAACTATCCCTGGTCAACCAGATTTAACTACAGTAAACTTTAGAGTTGAAGCAACGGATGACAGTGGATTTGTTGGTAAGGCTCCTGAATCTGGTGAATACAGCTACTTTGTAACGGATACACAAATTACAACCATACAATTTGTCCAAGAAACTCAGGATGGCGAATCAGGTCCTAGTCAACTAGATGGCGTTGGTCCTGTTCCAGCTAATATTACAGCAACTGTTACGGTAAGTGCTATTACAGATGGTTTTATTGCAATTCAAGATAGATCTGCAGCTTGGTCTGGTATTTTTGTCGAAACTGGTGACGACGCGGATAATCTCGAAGAGGGTGACATTATCAATGTTACGAAGTTTGAAATCGATGAAGTATTTGGTGTAACCTATATGTCCATTATCGAATTCACTGAAACAGGTGTTAACACAATGATGGACACATTGGCTGTTACTGGTCTTTTAACACAAGATATAACTAGTAACTATGAGCCATATGAAGGTACATGGGTAACGCTATCTGACGTTAAAGTGACGACAAACCAAGCAGATGGTCCAGGAAGCGACTTTGGTGAATTTGAGATTGGTTCTAGACAAGGTGGTGGTGTAGCTGATACTTTAATGGCTGGTGAAGGGTTGAGATATAATGACTCATCCTCTCGATTGTCAAGTTCTGTGAATGAGACAATTAAAATTGGGGCTACTTTCGACGCAATTTCTGGCATCTTAGATTTCTCTTTCGGAAACGAAAAACTAATAGGTGGTAATCCTGCATTCTTTGATTCTGATGATTTTACATTACCAAATCCAAGATTTGCATTAGATTCACCATCGGATAATGCTGTTGTAGAAGTGACAAATGATGTTACCGTTGAATGGGTTGGAACAACCGACTTCGATGGTAATGATGTTGCTTATGAGTGGGTATTGTATCAAACTGATTCAACTGAGGTTGTTGCAGTACCATCAAATAGTTCTGGTGAAGATGCAGCTGTTACTCTTCCATTTGCAACGGTTGATGGCTTACTGGCTGGTGCAGGATTGTCAGTTGGTGAAAGTGCTGACTTCTTATGGAGTGTAAGGGTAAATGATGGTTTCGATACATTGAATGTAGCAACTAGCTACGATCTTGCTACAAATTCTTTCGATACACTGTTCTATAACATAACTTTGACACGTGGAATATTAACCAATTCAGAACTTGAAAATGGTATACCTGCAAAGTTTGCTTTAGAGCAAAACTATCCTAATCCGTTTAATCCAAGTACTAATATCAACTTTGCTCTACCACAAGCTAGTAGAGTAACACTAACCGTGTATGATATGCTTGGACGAAAAGTGGCAACACTTCTTGATGGCGATCAACTGCAAGCTGCTAATCATAGCGTTAGATTCGACGCATCTGCTCTTGCAAGTGGTATGTACATCTATCGTATCGAAGCTGGTTCTTTTGTAAGTACCCGCAAAATGATGCTAATTAAATAATACACTATTTATGCAGGCTGGGCTTAGCTCAGCCTGCAATTTTAATTGAATTCTTTTATTGAACTCCTTCAAGCTCATATCCTTTTTTCTTCTTGGCATTATCATTCTAGGAACATGTGAAACAGCACCTACAGGTGACTTTGTTGAGAATAATCCACCTAATACATTTTTAACGGTTGAGCAGATAAATCGTGAAGGTGATTTTAGGTTATCAAGTCAGATAAATATCTCTTGGTGGGGTACTGATAGCGACGGATATATAGTCGGTTATGAGTACGCAATCAATGACACTTCCGAAAATGCATGGAGTTTTACTACTAGAACGGATAGTACATTTATCCTTCCGATAGAAGAAGGTGAAAGCCAAGATGATGTTCTATTTAAAATAAGAGCGATTGACGATGATGGTGCAGTTGATACAGATGGCGCAGAATTGATATTTCCGATTGTGAATTCTGCACCAAGTGTATCTTTAAATCTGACCGAGCTTCCTGCGGATACCATGTATGCAATCGCAAGTTTTGGATGGGCTATTGATGATCCGGATGGTCTCTCAAATATTGATCGAACAGAAATTATTATTAATAATAAGCAAGGTGAATGGGTAGAAATACCAATTCCAACAGATGAGAATCAGATTTTTATTAGTTTAGAAGTTGATAATTCTACAACTGGAATCAAAGATGCGAATGTCTACCAAGGGCGGAGTTATCAAAGACTAATAGATGTGAATATATCTGGAATAGCAGTTGATGCATTAAACACTTTTTATGTGCGAACGGTAGATAATGCTGGCGCTGTAAGTTCTATTGACTCTACATCCTGGTATGTAAAACAACAAACTTCGAATACTTTATTCTTCAACGATTTTAGAGGGTCGAATTCAGATCAAGAACAAAGTGCTCACTTAGATCTACTAGCTCAATTAAACATAACTCCTGATGTTTGGGTTATCAACGATGGTGAGTTAAGTCTTGGTGTAGTTCCATTCTCAACTGCATTTCCGGCGGTGAAGGATCCTACGCTTACTAATACCTTAAAGAACTGGGATCATATTTATTGGATATCAAATGATTTGAGAAGGAATATTTCTTCTGGACAAGAAATATTGACAGACTTCTTTGATGAAGGTGGTACACTATATGCAAATATACCAATTACTGGTATTGACCAAGAAAGTGAGGTTTTTGGGTTGATTCCTGTTGATTCTATCGCAAATGGTGCCTTTTTAGTTTTAGATGAGAAGTCAATTAATGTTGATTCACCTGAAATCCCACAAGAACTGGCAATGGAAATTGATGTAAGCTTTGCCGTGGATTATGCTCAGCCTTTAAAACCAATTAGTGGAGCTAAGAGTCTTTTTTCAGCTGATTTTGATAGACGTACTTCAAGAGGAGTAAGAGCATATGATGGGTACGAATCGATAATAATTGAAAATGCGGAAGGGAATCTTATTTACTTCAGTTTGAATTATTCAGATGTCAATGGAAATAACAATTTGATTGATGTGTTACAAGAGCTCCTCATTAACCGTCTAAACTTTAAGCAATAGTATTATGAGAAAAAGTCTTTTTCTTGGTTTCGTTTTTCTATTTGGTTTGATATCAATCGATGCTATTGCTCAACGACCTGGAACAGGCACCATAAGAGGTATAATATTAGAAGCTGGTATCAATGAGCCACTCCCAACAGTGAGCGTGAGAATTTTAGGATCGAACCTTGGGGCTGCTACCGATTTAGATGGTGAATACATTATTCGAAATGTTCGGCCTGGTGAATATACTATCGAGATTTCGTTTTTAGGATTTAAACGGGTACAGGTAACAGGTGTACGCGTAGTTGCCGGTGAAACTACGGAGGTGAATCAGACACTTGAAGAAGAAGTTTATGAATCTGATCAAGAAGTAGTTGTAATTGGAGAGGCTCCGATTTTTGATGTTGAGAAATCGAATACTTCAGTAACTATTTCAAAGCAAGACTTGGAGGCGGCTCCCATTCAAAGAGTAGAAGATGCTGTATCCCTGCAATCTGGTGTAGTAAAAGATCCAACCGGATTATATATCAAAGGTGGACGCGCTTATGAAACCGGCTTTGTTGTAGATGGTGTTTCGGCACAGGATCCGCTTGCAGGTACCGGATTTGGATTAGATCTTGGTTCTAATTCTTTCTCAAATGTTGAAGTTATTACAGGTGGGGTCGGTGCAGAATACGGTGATGTAACGTCAGGTGTTGTTGCAGTAAGAACTCAGAATGGTGGTGATCGTTATGAAGGAACCTTTACTCACAAGCGTGACAACACAGGTTCTAATAACCTTAGCAATCAGGCAAACTTTTTTGAAGATGTTTATGAACTAAACTTTGGTGGCCCAAGTGTATTAACTGAAAGGCTGCTGCCTGCTTTAGGAATTGATATTCCGGGAAAGATGACTTTCTTCTTGACTGGTCAGGTTGGTTTAACAGATGGCTACACTAAGCTTTCAGCAAACCAGATTAGATCATCTATCGTTGGAAGTGATTTTTGGTCACCGAGACAAGGAAATCGTTGGAATGGGATGTTGAAGCTAACTTATAATGTTAGACCGGGTCTTCGAATTCAGGGTGCTTACAAGCGCTCTCTTACAATCAACCAAAATACGAGAATGCTTCAAATCACAGGGGCAGACACTCAGATTCGTCCGGGCTTCCAGTTTGCATTCTCAAATGGTTTTTTGGACAACGCAAATACATATACTCACGATAGTAATCTTTCTTATCTGAAGTGGACACAAACGATCAATGAAAGCTCATTTTATGAAGTTCAATTCAGCCGATTATTTACAAGACTTCGTGCCGATGCTAATGGTCGTGATTGGAGACCGGACAATGTAGATAGTGAATTCGATCCAGAAAGTATTGTAACAAGTCCGGCAGAAGAGTTTCAGGGAACTGATGACTTTACATATGTATTAGCTGGTCCCGGATATTTTAATAATGGTGGAATTGCTCGGTTATGGCATGATCACTTTGCGGAAGAATTAACATTGAAGTCGACTTTTACCAAGTTTTTTGGAGACCGTGAGAATCAGATTGTAATTGGTTTTGAAGCTAAATTCAATGACTATCAATGGGTTGATATAACTCGACCATGGATTGGAGCACCTATCCAAATTGATGAGAATACTGTTTCAGAGACATTTAGAGTAGGTGAGACTTTTGATGCCTGGAGAGTAAAGCCAAAAAGAGGAGCTCTCTTCATCACAGATAAGATTCGCTACAATGGGTTGATTGCAAATATTGGAGCAAGATTCGAGTATTGGGCACCCGGACAGTATGTGGACGAAGCGGTAGAAGATGCGTTGGATCCAAACACGATTTCTACTATCCCTAGATTTATTGCTGAAGATTATCAAGACAACACGACTAAAATCGCAGGACTTCGATACAAGTTTAGATTCTTACCTAAAATCAACGTTTCTTTCCCCGTTCGTGATAATCAGGTACTGTTTTTCAATTATGGTCATTCAGCACGAGTGCCACATCCAACCTTTATTTATGCAGGTTTAGATCCTTTCTTCCAGGATCAATCAGATTTACCAGATTTAGGGAATCCAAATCTAGACCCAGAAATTGATATTTCATACGAGATCGGTTTGAGAAATCAAATCACAGCTAATGATGCATTGAATGTGTCAGCATTCTGGAGAGATAAGTATGATTTCGTTACCTCTCAGTTAATCAGAGTACAGGATGTTGATGGTCGAGATGTGACAAAAGCATTCAGAATTAATGGTGATTATGCAAGAGCAAGAGGTGTTGAAGTATCTTACCTAAAACGCTACAAAGATTTACTACGTGGTCAATTGTCATTCACATACTCAAGAGCTGAAGGTTTGAGTTCAACTAATGATGACAACTTAAATAGCATAAATGCCAGACAAAACATTGGTGCAAATGTTGAAACACCTTTAGCTTGGGATCGACCTTTTGATATCAAAGGTAATGTGACATTTACTTATGATCGGGCAAATCCATTGTTTGATCTAGGGATTTTAAATGATTTCCAGATGTTTTTATCTGCTGTTTGGAGAAGTGGAACCAGATATACTCCAACTGAATTAGTCGGTTTTCAACGTAATCCTGTAACCGGTGTTGAAGATTGGAGACCAATTTATGAGCGAGTAGATGACCCTGCGGAGAGATTTAGTCAAATCGGTCCGGCTTGGTTTACTATGGATTTCAACTTTAGAAAATGGTTTGAAGTAAATGGTACTCGCATATCAACCTTTGTTGAAATTACTAATCTGTTGAATAACCGAAGTTCTGTAATTGTAAACCCAGTTACAGGTGAAGGTTATAAGCAATATCCAACAGATCCTGCATCGCTCATAGCATTACGCGATGACCGAAGTTATGATGTACCAAGTAATGTTCGCGATCCAAGGTACATCGACCCTACAGACAATAATTTACCAGCCTACGATAATCCTGCCAATTACATTCAGCAGAGACACATCCTGGTCGGCTTATCGGTACGTTTTTAATGAGAATGAGAAAAATTATACAACCTCTTCTTTTATTTTTGTTGGCTTCTAGTCCATTGTTTGCACAGGGTGGATATGGAGAAGACAGAGCAGGAACAGAAGGGTTTCAGTTTACAAAAATTGCTGTTGATCCAAGAAGTGCAGCAATGGGTAATTCGAATATGGCTGATGCGTATGATGCTTCTAGCTTATATTGGAATCCGGCGCTTTCAGCAAGATTGGAAGGCACCAATGTGATGATTAGTCACACTGAATACTTCGCTGGAATTACTCAGAATTATCTTGGAATTGTTCAAAAATCCGGGACTTTCGCTTTTGGTGGGTCGGTACAGTATTTAGGTTCCGGTGATATTAATGAAACAACCGAATTCCAACCTTTTGGAACAGGTCGTGTATTTGGGACGCACCACTTATCCGCCGGTTTAACAGCTTCACATCAGGTAACTGAGTTATTTAGTTATGGTATCACTTTACGATTTCTGATGGAGAAAATTGAGGAGATACAATACAACTCTGGCGCCATTGATTTTGGATTTTCCTATTTAGTAGGGGAAACAGGTTTACGCTTTGCTGTTGGTATCAACAACTTTGGTTTTGATGCATCACCAACAGGAAGCACTACACGAACAACGCTCGATGGACTTGTTGACGTTGAACCAGATGAGCAACAATCATTACCAACCAGGTTTTTGATTGGCGCCGCTTATGACATCATTGACAAAGATGAGAATTCACTGGTTATCACTGCTCAAATAACAAACCCTAGTGATAATGCTGAGCAATTTAATATCGGTGCCGAATATGGATTCATGAACCAGTTTTTCTTAAGAACGGGTTATGAATTTGGTATCGAGGAAAGAAAAATTCCGAGTATTGGAGCAGGCGTCGAATTGCCGGTAGCAAACAGAAAAATCAGAGCTGATTACGCTTTTACGCTGTATGAAAGACTTGGCGAAATCCATAGAATTGCAATTAGTGTAGCATTATGATGAATCGAATATCTAGCATAGCACTTATTTTAATTTTAGGGCTCACGTTTAGCTCTTGTGATGACATCTTCAATTCTAAATCAAACGATGATACGGATGAGATTTTTGATGAAGGTAGAATTGATCCAACTTTAGAGAATCTTGATGGATATGCACCAGTTCAACCGTTCTGGGGTGGTTTCGATGCCCCAAATGATGTTCATGTCGGTTTTGATGAGTTTGTATATGTAACTGATGCTCAAGGAATCCATTTATTAGATCGGGCAGATTTATCACCTAGAGTTACAATTCCTCTAGTTGGCGCAAATGCGATCACTCAAGATAGATTACTTAACGTATATGTTTCGGCTCGAATTGATACAGTAATAGAATCTATTGATCCGACCATTACATGGAATTTGCCGGCAATATTCAAAATCAAAAATATGAATGGTGCCGGAGCAGTCACTTTTGTTGATACGTTAATTTTCCCATTTGATGATGCAAGTTTAAGTACTTCAGCGGCTCAAAATGCTCGTCTAAATCGAAATTCGAATATTAATTATGAACTTGTAGAAGTAACCGGATTAACTATACTTGGTGATAATACTTTATATGTTACTCGAAGAGGTCCATATGAAGAAACCATTCAGGTCGCTGCTCCTGATAATACTGTTCTTGAGTTCGTTCGGATAAATGAGAATGGTGTGCTTACAGATAAAATGAGAAATGTTCGTCAAATTCGAACTTTAAGTCCTAGTGTTCCATCATTAAGATCTGGGATTGGGATGAGTGCGATTGCATCATTTGTTGCGCCACCTCAAAGAGATTCATTTACCGATGACCGTAGTTTTTTGGTCGCTCAGGCCGATCAAAGCAAAGACATTCCATTTAGGGTTTTATGGATAAACGCGGTTGAAACTATTGATGGATTAATATTTCAACAAAATTCTGAACTATTAGCTCAGGATACCACTCAGGCTGATGGCTTCTTATATGAGCCAAACAAATTTCTTATCCCTTCTGACATAGCATATACAGCAGATGACGACAGTTATATATTTGTTGTAGATGAAGGTTTAAATAAGCTTTTTCAGTTTCAAACAAATGGTCAGGAAGGTGTTCCACCACCTGCAGGAGCAGAAGATCAGACTAGACAAATCTTAGTTTCATTTGGTGAATTAGGAGCTGGTCCTAAAGAGTTTAATCAGCCAAGTGGTGTGGCTTACTTTGATCGTATTGTTTATGTGGCTGACAAAGGAAATAACCGAATCGCTCGTTATAAACTCACCTCTGATTTCGAATAATATCAGTCTAAAAAAGCAGCTGTAAATTTAAGTGAAATGTAACCAGATACTAATGGTTTAACGTTCCATTTTTACTTCATTTTTTCCCAAGGATAGTAATTATTAAGCTACGGAAAACAATTAGTTAACATCTTCTTAATACGGATAGTCGTACCTTTAGACTTTCTATCTATCAAGATTTATTTCAATTAAAACAACTCGCATGAATAAAAGAATACTACTAGTGTTATCACTAGTATTCCTGCCATTATTCGTGGCAGCGCAGGGTGTAACTACTTCCTCTATTACTGGTAAAGTAGTTGATCAACTAGGAGAGCCATTAATTGGCGCTACAGTGATCGCAACTCACGTTCCTACCGGAACAACTTATGGTACATCAACACAAGCAAATGGTAACTTTACCTTTGCAACAGTTCGTGTTGGCGGACCATACTCAGTTCGTGTTACTTACATTGGTTTTGAAAGCTGGGAGCGAACTGGTATTAGACTAGAACTTGGTAAAACTTTTGAAGTTCAGGTTACTTTATCAGAAGATGCTGTACTACTTGAAGGAATTGAGGTAATTGGTTCTGCTTCTTCGAGTGGAGCTACATCTGGTGCCAATACTCAGGTTTCTACTGAGCAGCTTGAGCAACTACCAACAAGCGACAGAAGCCTAAATGACTTCTTACGTTTAACTCCTCAATCAAGTAGTTTCGATGGTGGAGGAATCACATTTGCCGGTGTAAACAACCGATTTAATGCTGTTTATATTGACGGTGCTGTAAATAATGATGTATTTGGTCTTGCTTCATCAGGTACAAATGGTGGTCAAACTGGTATCACTCCATTCAGTTTGGATATTATCGATCAGTTACAAGTTGTACTATCTCCATATGATGTTACTTATGGTGGTTTTGCTGGTGGTGGTGTTAACGCTGTTACAAAATCAGGTACAAATACACTTACTGGATCAGCATATACTTTTTTCAGAAATGAAGGATTTGTTGGTAAAACTAACGGAACGCTATCTGATCGTTTAAGCATAGACAGAGAAAGAGTAGATGAATTCACTGAGCAAGTATATGGTATAACAGTTGGTGGTCCAGTTATTAAAGACAAACTCTTCTTCTTCTCTAATATTGAACTACAGAGAGACGAGACTCCAGACATATTTGAAGTTGAAACCTATACTTCTGAACTTGGTAGATCTACAAGTGGTGATTTAGAGAATCTTAGAAATTACTTGGTGAACAACTACGGTTACAATCCCGGTGGTTTTGGCAGTACAACAGATAATCTTGACGGTAACAAAATCTTTGCTAAGCTTGATTACAACATCAACCAGAATCATTTCTTAACTTTGCGCCATCAATACACAAAAGCAGAGAATTTCAGTAGAAATAATGGTTCAAGCAGCAGAATTCAGTACAATAACACGGGTGTATTCTTCCCAAGTACTACAAACTCTAGTGCAGTAGAATTAAACTCGATCTTTGGTTCTGATTACTCAAATAACTTAATCTTAAGTTATGTGACAGTAAGAGATGATCGTGATCCAATTGGTGGTGATTTCCCATACGTAATTATTGGTGATGGTGGTGGTGGAGAAATCCAGTTAGGTTCTGAGCAGTTCTCTACTGCAAACCAGCTAGATACAGATATTTTCTCTATCACAAATAACTTCAGAATCTTTAAAGGTGATCACACAATCACTTTAGGAACTCACAACGAATTCTACAGCATCTACAACTTATTTATTCGTCAGAATTATGGTGTGTATGAGTTTGACAGCATCTCTGATTTCATCAACGGAAACCCTGCGGATGAGTACACTCGTAGCTATTCTTTAGTTGATAACGTTACTGGTGATGGTAGTGCAGCTGCAGCTGAATTCAACGCATTCCAGCTTGGTTTCTATGCTCAGGATGAGTGGAAAGTAAATCCTCAATTAACGGTAACTGCAGGTCTTCGTTTAGATATCCCTGTTATTAGTGATGATCCAAATATTGATCCAACATTTAACACAACTACGCTTCCATTATTGGCTGCTGAGTATGATATCGCAAATGACGCGGAAGGTGGTGCCGCTCCTGACGGACAATTAATGTGGTCTCCTCGTTTAGGATTCAACTATGACTTCCAAAACGAAAGAGCAATGATTCTTCGTGGTGGTTTAGGCGTATTTACCAGCCGTATTCCTTTTGTATGGCCGGGAGCTATGTTTAACAATAATGGTGTTTCTATTGGCGGTGTTGACGAAGATGATATTGCAGGAAATATCAATTTCATCGATGATATTCAGAATCAGTATACAAACCCGAATTTCACTATTCCTTCTGGTCAGGTTGACTTGTTCACTAAAGACTTCAAGTATCCACAGATTTTCAGAACGAACTTAGGTTTCGATGTTACTCTACCATATGGTATCGAGTCTAGCTTCGAGTTTATGTATACAAAAACAATGAATAACGTTGCTTATACGAATATCAACAACGATCCTACCGTTGATTTCAACTGGACTGGTTCTCCTGATAATCGTGCAATCTATAATAGAGACGAAATCGATGGCCAATACAGTGGTATTTACTTAGCATCGAATACATCGGAAGGTTATACATATAACGTTTCTGCTGAATTCAGAAAGCGGTGGAATAATGGATTGAATGCTTACTTCGCTTATTCATATGGCGATGCAGAAGCATTAAACGAAGGTACATCTTCTCAAAACTCTTCTCAGTGGAGAGGTCAAATCCATGTTGATAGCCGAAACAATCCAGTTGTTGGTCGTTCTGACTTTGCTGTTGGACATCGTTATGTTGGTTCTCTTTCATATTCATTCAATTGGGGCCAATCTGATATTCAGAGAACTACTATTTCATTATTTGCTAATGGTCAATCAGGTAATCCATTCTCTTATGTGATTGGTGGTAGAGATGCTAGAAACATTCTTAATGAATCTGGTAGCACAAGCCGTAACCGTACGTTGATTTACATCCCGCGTGATGCCACTGAAATCAATCTAGTTGATATTCCAGGTGGATTAACAGCTGCTCAGCAATGGGAAGACTTAAATGCGGTTATCGAAGATGATGATTTCTTAAGTGAGAACCGTGGTAAGTATGCTAAGAAAAATGCTTCTTGGACTCCATTCGTTTCTATCTTTGATCTAGCAATTCGTCAGGATCTAGGTATCAGAACAGCTGGACAAACACATAGAATTCAGCTATCTCTTGATATCACTAACGTTGCTAACCTCATTAACAAAGATTGGGGAACAGTTTACTCTGTACCAGGCGATTTCAACAATTATGCATTATATGACTTTGTTGGATATGAAGCTGATGGTACAACTCCTCAGTTCAACTATACTGACGGTGGTGAAACTGGAAAAGACAGATTTGATATTAACGGTTTCAATTCTCGTTGGAGAATGCTAGTAGGTATCCGTTACCTATTCAACTAATTCAAATTTGAATATCTTAGAAGGCAGCTCATTAGGGCTGCCTTTTTACTTTAAAGTAATACGATGAAAAAGCTTTTCGTTTATTTGCTATTTCTGATTATTGGGATTGGGTCTATTCAAGCTCAACAGCCAAATGATCAAAAAGTCTTACTTATTTCATTTGATGGATTTAGGTATGATTATCTGACAAAAACTAATACACCAAATTTTGACTCACTAGTTGAACAAGGTGTAATTAGTGAAGGTCTTATCCCAATATTTCCGACTAAGACATTCCCTAATCACTATGCCATCGCAACGGGACTCTATGCTGAGAATCATAATCTAATTAGCAATAGCATGATTGATGAAGATCTGGGTTTACGGTATAGAATTAGAGATCGTGCTCAGGTTGAAAATCCGGTTTGGTATGGCGGAGAGCCTATTTGGAATACCATTGAAAAGAATGGAAAAAAAGCCGGTACCATGTTTTGGGTAGGTTCTGAAGCTCCAATTCAGGGTATTCGCCCAACATTTTGGAAAAGATATAATGGAAATATGGAAGGGCTTGCACGAATAGATAGTGTTTTGAAATGGATGACCCTAGGTAATGAAAAGGAAATCGACTTCGGTACACTTTACTTCAGTGAAACAGATGATTTTGGGCATATGTATGGCCCTGATTCAGAAGAAATAAAACAAGCCATCCAAAACGCGGATTCTTTAGTCGGATATATGATTCAACAAATGAAAGAAAAGAATCTGTGGGATATCACAAATGTAGTTGTGCTTTCTGATCATGGTATGTCTGCAATCTCGAGAGATAAAATTATAGTCTTAGATGATTACATCGATGTTGAATCAATTGATATAATTTCAACTTCACCAAGTTTAATGATGAATATTATTTCTGGTGATGTAAATCAGGTTTATGAAAAACTGAAAAGTGCTGACGAACCTATGCAGGTGTATACTCGCGATAATTTGCCGGAGCGCTTTCGCTTAAAAGAAAGTCGAAGAGTGCCTGACTTAGTTGTAATTCCTGATATCGGATATACTGTTGACACCAAATTGGTTTTTGAAATGCGTCAAAATTATCCTTCAGGTGGAAATCATGGATTTGATAATCAGGAGAAGGAAATGCACGCAATTCTGTTAATGCGCGGTCCGTCTTTTAAAAAAGGTATTCAAATGCCTGAAGTGGAGAACATCCATATATATGAATTATTGGTTCATTTACTTGGGATTGAATCAGCGGGAACGGATGGTTCACTTCAACCCTTTATGGATGTACTTAATCAGTAATTTGGATTGAATCTAATTCAGTTCAGATAGATATTCGTTTTTTGAAAATTCATCACACAACTCACTCCTAAAACTATGCCTTACGTAGTAACCGAGCCATGTATCCAATGTAAATACACTAACTGTGCTGCCGTTTGTCCGGTTGACGCATTCCGTGAAGGCCCTAACTTTTTGGCTATTGATCCTAATGAATGTATCGATTGTGATGCATGCGTATCTGAGTGTCCGGTAGAAGCTATTTATCCTGATGATGAAGTGCCTGATAAGTGGGAAAGCTACATTGAACTAAATGAGCGCCTTGCTGAAGCTTGGGAAGATCGTATCATCAACGAGACTAAAGACGCACTGCCGGATGCAGATGAATGGGCTGCTAAAGAAGACAAGCTCGGCGATCTGGTAGAAGACTGGTAATTTTTTGAAGGTTAAATGATCAATTATAAATGCTAAATTGATAGATAATTTAGCATTTAACATTTAGCATTCTTGTCATCTCTTACTACTCTTTTAAAGTCCAATTCCCCAATTATTATGGGCGTTCTCAACGCCACTCCCGATTCATTTAGTGATGGAGGCAAATACAATATTGTTTCTAAAGCTATGGATCGTATTCATCTGATGATAAAAGAGGGGGCAACTATCATTGATGTTGGTGGAGAATCTACACGGCCTAATGCCGAACCGGTTTCTTTGGAAGAGGAATTAGCTCGAGTCATTCCAATTTTTAAAGAGGCTAAAGAGCACTTTCCTAAAGCCATTTATTCAATTGATACAACTAAGTTTGAAGTTGCCAAACAGGCACTAGAGCTTGGTGTGCAGATTGTAAATGATGTGAGTGGTTTGGAAAAAGAGCCTCGTTTAGCAAGTCTCTGTGCTGAATTTGATGCGACTTATGTTTTGATGCATTCACAAGGCGATCCAAAGACCATGCAAAAGAATCCCACTTATGTGAAGGTGGTTGAAGAGATCGATTCGTTTTTTGATCAAAAAATTAAAAATCTACAGAAAGCCGGGGTCGAAGAAATTATACTTGATCCGGGAATAGGTTTTGGGAAAAAACTTGAACACAATTTAAAATTGATTGCATCGCTTGATACTTTCACAAAAAAGCCGTTCCCTGTATTAGTTGGGGCTTCCCGAAAATCTATGATTGGACAAATTTTAGACGGCTGTCCACCCGAAGAACGACTTACCGGAACCATTGCAATTCACTATCATGCATTGATGAAAGGGGCGAAAATTTTGCGGGTTCATGATGTAAAGGAAGCCAGCGATTCAATTCGTATATTCAACGCAATTCAATCACAAGCTTAAACATCTACTTCATTGATCCCCATCGGTTTTCTCGATTTTGGAATTATGGATTTCGTCGAGACGCTGCTTATTGCCGGCGTGTTGGTATATCTGTATCGATGGATTAGAGGAACGTTTGCCATTCAGGCAGGGATTGGAATTATACTATTAGTACTGATAAATCTTGGTATCAGAGTTCTTGGTTTTGATACCATCGACTTTATTCTTTCAGGAATTTTGGATGTAGGTATTCTTGCTGTCTTCATCATCTTTCAACCTGAAATCAGAAAGCTGTTATACAGACTTGGTCAGAACACGAATCTCGATCGATTTTTTGCCCGTGCAAATTCTGATGAGATGATTGACGAAGTAATCGAAGCCGTAAAAGTGATGTCTAAAGAGAAAATTGGTGCGCTCATTGTTTTTGCCAAAACATCCGGTTTACAAGACATCATTGATAATGGAGTAAGTCTTGATTCAAAGATTAAAAAGGAAATGATTCTAACCATTTTCCAAAAAGATACACCTCTTCATGACGGTGCAGTAATCATCCGAAATGATAGAATTGTAGCTGCAAGTGCATATCTGCCAATTTCTCAAAATCCAAATATTTCTCAGTCATTTGGAACCCGTCATCGTGCGGCGGTTGGTGTGAGTGAGACAAATAATGTATTCGTTCTCATTGTCTCGGAAGAAACAGGTCGAATTTCGATTTCAAAAAATGGTTCGCTTACTTCAGGACTTTCCATTCAAAAGCTACGATCCGAAATGGAAGATACATTTGGTGTAGAAAAATTTGACGATGAAGTAGGTTTTAGCTCTCCTCAAACAGAATTGAATTTGAAGTAAGTATTCGATTACCACTTAATAAATTGTGCATTCTGAATTGGCAAATTGTTAATTGTTATCCTTCACCCCAAATTCACATAGTTGTTCTTAATTGGTTTCGGTAAAACTCGTACATTCGGGTCAGAAAACCGTTTCCATGAATGAAATAGAGCATTATGTCGAACGAGAATAAAGAAACCAGATCAAAATGGGAGGCTGCTGCTGAAAAGGCGCTAAGAGGAAAACCAGCAGAATCATTAAATAGAGTAAGTCCTGAAGGTGTGAATATTCAGGCATTATACGGGCAAACCGATCTTGAGCATAGAGGAATTGAAGATGGTTATCCGGGGCAATTTCCATTTAAGCGGGGACCTTACCCAACCATGTACACCCAACGTCCATGGACCATTAGACAATATGCAGGATTCTCAACTGCTGAAGAATCCAATCAATTTTATAGAGCTGCTCTAGAAAAAGGCCAGAAAGGTTTGAGTGTGGCCTTTGATTTAGCAACACACAGAGGTTTCGATTCCGATCATCCTCGTGTAGTTGGTGATGTTGGAAAAGCTGGTGTAGCTATTGATTCTGTTGAAGACATGAAAATTTTGTTCGATGGTATTCCATTGGATAAAATGTCTGTGTCAATGACGATGAATGGAGCCGTAATTCCAATCATGGCAGCATACATTGTAGCAGCAGAAGAACAAGGAGTTGGTCAGGATGCATTAAGTGGAACCATCCAAAACGACATCCTTAAAGAGTTCATGGTTCGTAATACGTACATCTACCCGCCTCAAGAATCAATGCGAATAGTTTCGGATATTATCGAGTATGCGAGTAATAATATGCCTCGATTTAATACGATTTCGATTTCGGGATACCACATGCAGGAAGCAGGTGCTGACTCAGCTCTTGAACTCGCATTTACTCTGGCAGATGGACTTGAGTATGTAAAAGCAGCAACTGATCGAGGTTTGGATGTAGATGCATTTGCTCCTCGTCTTTCATTTTTCTTTGCGATTGGGATGAACTTCTTAATGGAAGTTAGCAAGCTTCGAGCCGCTCGAATGCTTTGGGCAGAATTGATGAAAGAACATTTCGATCCGAAGAATCCGAAATCGATGATGTTACGAACTCATTGCCAGACTTCTGGCTGGTCGTTGACAGCACAAGATCCATTGAACAATGTAATTCGAACCACCATCGAAGCGATGGCAGCAGTATTAGGAGGAACCCAATCACTGCATACGAATAGTTATGATGAGGCTATTTCTCTTCCAACTGAAACTTCATCTCGAATTGCGAGAAATACGCAGACCATCATTCAGGAAGAAACGGATATAACCCACACTGTTGATCCACTTGGCGGTTCATATGCGATCGAATCGATGACGCACGATTTGAAAGAAAAAGCTCGTGAGATAATCAGCGAAGTATTTGAAATGGGAGGAATGGCGAAAGCTATTGAGCAAGGTTATCCAAAACGAAAAATTGAAGAAGCCGCGGCAATCAAACAGGCAGGTATTGATAAAGGTGATATTACTATTGTTGGTGTGAATAAATACATCAATGAAAAAGAAGATCCTGTTGATATTCTGGATATTGATAACACTGAAGTGCGTATTAAACAAATCGCTCGATTGGACGAAATCAAGAATGCTCGAGACAATAAATCAGTGAAAGAAGCACTTGAATCAATTTATGAGGCTTCAAAATCTGGTAAAGGCAATTTGTTAGAGCTAGCTGTTGAGGCTACTCGTCGTCGCGCTTCTGTAGGTGAAATATCCAGAGCTATGGAACGTGCATGGGGTCGTCACAAAGCCGACAATCAAACCATAAAAGGAGTGTACGAGAGCGTGTATAAAGACGACGAACATTATCAGGAAATCAAGCATAAAATAGAAGATTTTGCTACTGAAGAAGGTCGAAGACCGAGAATCCTGGTCGTGAAGATGGGACAGGATGGCCATGATCGAGGTGCAAAGGTTGTTGCAACTGCTTTCGCTGATATGGGCTTTGATGTGGATGTTGGACCGTTATTCTCAACACCTGATGAGGCAGCAAAACAAGCCATTGAAAATGATGTTCATGTTATTGGTGTTTCTACGCTTGCCGCCGGACACAAAACGTTGATACCGGAGCTCATCAAAATTCTGAAAACAGAAGGTGCCGAAGATATTATGATTGTAGCCGGTGGTGTGATACCGGTTCAGGATTATGATTTCTTGTACGAAGCCGGTGTAAAAGCCATTTTTGGTCCGGGAACAAACATTCCAAAGGCTGCTTCTGAAGTTATTGACGAAATCAGAGCAATGAAAGTATGACCATCGACCAACTGGCCGAAGGGATCCTATCAGGAAAAAGGCGATTTTTAGCCAAAGGCATAACTTTGGTAGAAAGCTCACGTGCTGAGGATCAGCAAAAAGCAAGTGAACTAATAAGTGCGCTTCCACGTCAAAATGAAACGCTCAGAATTGGAATTTCCGGAGTTCCGGGTGTTGGAAAAAGTACTTTCATTGAAGCATTTGGTAATTATTTGATTGATGAAGGTCATCGCGTAGCAGTTTTGGCGGTAGATCCAAGTAGCCCGACATCAGGTGGTAGTATTTTGGGGGATAAAACAAGGATGGAAACGCTGTCTTCAAAAGAAAAAGCTTTTATTCGACCTTCTCCAACAGCTGGGACCTTAGGAGGTGTGGCAAAGAGAACACGAGAATCTATTCGACTATGTGAAGCTGCCGGTTATGATATCATTTTGGTTGAAACGGTAGGAGTTGGTCAAAGTGAATATGAAGTCGCTTCAATGGTTGATTGTTTTCTGGTTATGATGCTACCGGGTGCAGGAGATTCGTTACAAGGCATTAAACGTGGAATTCTGGAAATCACCGATATTCTTGTAATCAATAAAGCGGATGGAGATCAAAAGAAGTTAGCAGAATTAGCAAAATCAGAATATGAACATGCATTTCATATGCTTGCTCCCAAGTATGTCGGCATACAAGTTTCAATCCTAACTATAAGTGCTCTTCAGAATTCAGGTATTAAAGAAGTTTGGGATTCTGTTGAATCATTTAAACTTCAGTTGCAGGAGCAAAACCTTTTCGAGACAAATAGAAATCAACAGGAGATCAGCTGGTTTAGAAGATTGGTTGAGGATGAGGTCATTCAGCGAGTTTGGAATGAGAGATCAAATGAGGAAAAAGTCAGGAAACTAAAAGATCAAATATTGAGAGGAGAGCTAAGTCCTTCAGAAGCAGCTATGAAATTTCTTTCTTTCATGAATAATTGAAAATTTATTAGAGTCTTTTAAAATAAATATTTCATTAAATCGCACTTTTTAATAGTAAAAAAGCGCTTACAATTGTATATTCGTCGTCTGAAAAAACTGAAAGAGTTACAAAATTAGTAAATGAATCAAATAGAGCAATCTATACCACCTTTAACGCAGCTTACAGAAGACGAACAAATGTTGAGAGATGCAGCTGCAGATTTTGCCAAGAGCTCAATTGGGCCACTTGTTCATGAGATGGATGCAGAAGCAAAACTAAATCCCGGTTTAGTAAAAGAGTTTTTTGAAATGGGATTAATGGGAATTGACATCCCTGAGCAATATGGCGGAGCCGGCGGTACTTTTATGATGAGCATAGTGGCGATCGAGCAGATTTCAAAAGTTGATGCTTCTGCCGGTGTGTTCATGGATGTTCAAAATACATTGGTGAATAATGCTTTCATCAATTTTGGTTCGGATTTTCTTAAAGAAAAATATTTGCCGCAATTAGCTGCTGAGAAAGTTGGTGCTTACTGCTTATCAGAAGCCGGTTCAGGTAGTGATGCTTTTGCATTAAAATGTTCAGCCAAAGAAATGGATGATCATTTTGTACTAAATGGCGCGAAACTATGGATCACTAATGCTAATGAGGCGGACATATTCTTAGTATTTGCAAATGTGAATCCTGAATTAGGGTATAAAGGGATTACTGCATTTGTTGTTGAGCGTGGATTCGAAGGATTCTCAGTTTCTAAGAAAGAAGACAAAATGGGAATTCGTGCTAGCTCAACTTGTGAGATTCTACTTGAAGATTGCATAGTTCCTAAAGACAACATTCTTGGTGAATATGGCAAAGGTTACAAGGTTGCTATAGAAACCCTTAATGAAGGTAGAATTGGAATTGGCGCTCAAATGGTAGGAATTGCACAAGGTGCGTTTGATGCGGCTTTAGATTATATCAAGCAAAGAAAGCAGTTCGGAAAAACCTTAGGTGAATTTCAGGGGGTTCAATTTCAGTTAGCCCGAATGGCTACTGATATTGAAACTGCCAGACTATTGGTTTATAACGCTGCCAGAATGAAGATGGCAGGACAAGCATTTTTAAAAGAAGCTGCTATGGCGAAGTTTTATTCTTCGGAAGTGGCAGAAAGAGTGAGTTCAATGGCCATCGATTTATTTGGTGGTAACGGTTACGTGAAAGAATATCCTGTAGAGAAGTTTTACCGAGACGCTAAGATCGGTAAAATTTACGAGGGTACGACGAACATGCAGCTAAGCACTATTGCTAAGTTGCTACTTCGATGAGTGAGTGAGGAAAGGGGAACTTCGGTTCCCCTTTTTTATTTACAGTGATTTCGCACATCGAAAGCCAATATCAGTTGCTTTCACATCATGTAAGGTACCCACTCGCCAATAAGTTCTGGTTGCACCTTCTTCTTCACCAAAACTACCGCCGCGAATAATTCTTATGCCATCTCTTTTGCTGTCATGTAACATTTCAGGGGCACTGTAAAATTGATAAAACTCTCCAATCCATTCGAATACATTCCCACTCATATCATAAAGTCCAAGTTCATTTGGCTTTTTTGTCCCTACAAAAAAACTGAAGTTTATTCCGGAACTTCGAATTATCGCATACTCTTTTATTTGTTCAATATCATCTGTTCCGGATATTACATGGTCTTTACCACCAGACCGAGCTGCGTATTCCCATTCAGCTTCAGTCGGTAGGCGATAGCCAAGACTTTTACAGAATGCTAAAGCATCATCCCACGTTAAATCAACAACTGCTCGATTAGTTCTTCCATGACCGCCATCTTCCGGATATTCTCTCTCGGATTCCAGGATAAATTGGTCATATTGCTCATAGGTAACTTCATATTTTCCCAATAAAAAAGGTTCTACATAAACTTCATGGCGCGGTAAAGCATCAGAATTTTCATTTTCAAAAAAGTCACCAATCACAAAAGAGCCACCTTCAATTGCAACCATTTCAGGCTGATAAAGCTTTGGAGATTTTTTAAAAATGACACAGCCGGAATTAAGTGCGAATACAAAAACTAAGACGAATAATCTGATTAACATTTTTTATTTAAAAAACTGAATTCTAAGAAAATAAAATTGGTTGGAATGATATGTAAACTTCCAAAGTTTTACTAAAATAGGCGTAAAACACGATCAAGAATTACATTAATGAGTAACGAAGAAAAAAGAATTATTGAGCAGCTTAAAAAACACGCTAAAGATGCTGATTCATACAATGCTTTAGAGGCACTTTTCGGAGAATTGTATGACAAGTATGCTCAATCAAGAAATCATGTGGATTTGTTAGAAAGCGCGATTCGTAATGATTATGATTCCATACTTATTACTGAATTGAATCTCGAGAAACCTGGTCCACGAATCGTTTACGTGAATGATGGTTTCACAAGAATGACCGGTTATTCGAAAGAAGAGGCAATCGGTCAAACTCCAAGAATGCTGCAAGGTCCAAAAACAGATCGAGCAATTCTGGATAGATTAAAGAGACGTTTAATAGAAGGTCAGGCTTTCTTTGGGCACACTATCAACTACCGTAAAGACGGAACAGAATTTATAAACCAATGGGATATTCATCCTTTGATTAATGCAGAAGGTGAAGTAACGCATTGGGTATCTTACCAGAGAGATGTTACTGAAAAGAAAGAAACAGCAAAAGCAATCTTCAATACAGATTTTGATGAGCTTCTCAAGCGTAGAGAAGAGTTTACATTAAAATTTGGATTAACTGACGAAGACAGTTCAATTGAATGTAGGTTTGTGACCGAAGCTTTTGAAGAAATCACAGGATTGAATAAAGACCTGTTATTTGAAGTCGGTTTAGAAGCTGTATTGCACGACGATGATGTAGAACTTGTTAACAAAGCACTTGAAAATGCTTTTAATGGTGAAGAAGCTGCAGAAACATGTCGTTATTTAACATCATCCGGTGATTATGTTGAAATGATTCAATCATTCAAACCTATTTGGGATGATGCCCAGACTAAGGTCAAAAATGTTCGTTCTGTTGTAAAACTAGAATTGAAAGAATCGTAATTCTCACCAAGTTATTTACTCTTATAAAGCCCACACTTGTGGGCTTTTTTTGTTTCTTAGGAGCTATAATCTGACTATTATTTCGTTATGACAATAGAAGACATTCAGGCAAGAATAATTAAGGAGTTTAGTCTTTTTGAAGACTGGACAGATAAGTACAAACACATTATTAAACTAGGTTCAAAGCTAGAAGAACTCCCGGAAGAGGATCACGTTGATAGCAATTTGGTGAAAGGGTGCCAAAGCCAGGTTTGGTTGACTGCAAATCTTGAAGATGAAAAACTAATATTTCGAGCTGATAGTGACGCAGCAATAACCAAAGGTTTAGTCGCGCTAATGATTCGGGTTTATTCGAATCAAACACCGGATGATATCTTAAAATTTAATCCGGATTTTCTTAAGAATATTGGTCTTGCAGAGCATTTGTCACCAACTAGAGCAAATGGGTTAGCAAGCATGGTGAAACAGATGAAGATTTACGCAATGGCGTTTAAATCAAAATTAGCAACTTAAGTTGTCTCATTGCAGATAATTTCTTATCCATAGTCAGTTTATGGAGCAAAAATTTTCACTTACAGGTATCAGCGCTGTTAATAAGGAGCGAAAGTTCTTTGTTGATCCACTAGAAGAGATTCAACAGCCTGGAATTAAGGTAATGAACAGAGTTTCATTCTTTTTGTTGCTAGTCTGTGTTCTATTTTTAATCCCTTTTTATTTTAGTGATAGTGTTTCATTAACCTGGTTTTTCCTCTCAGAAGCTCTCGCTTTCGGGTTGATTCCTGTACTTGCTCGGCAAGGATATGAGAACACAGCAAAAATGCTACATATCATTTATATAGATATTGGCATTATAATTCTGAGCGAGGTATTTGGTAGCGAAGCTTTAATTCAGGCATTCTTTATCCCTACAATGGGATTATCAATTTTACTTTTCGATGCCAAGCATTTAAAGCTTAGAAATATTTCTATTCTAATCTCCATTCTCTCTTACTTCATCCTGGACTATATCATTTTTGATCAGGTTTATATTTCGGAAAATGGATTCTCAATTATTAGGTGGAGTGTGCTCACTGCTGCTTTTGTCACCACCTGGTTGATCTTTAACACATTTTCTGAATTCAAAGAAAGTGCAGAAAACAAAACAATAGAACTGCTTGAAAAGGAAATAGAGCTGAACAAAGAGCTAAGTGTTAATCAACAGAAGTTAGAACGATATATATCTGAACTAGAAGACACTCGAATTCAATTAGAGCAGAGTACGAAAGCAAAATCAGAATTTCTTGCTACGATGAGCCATGAAATTCGTACCCCCATGAATGCCATCATGGGTATGACACATCTCCTCCAAAAAGACCAACCAAGAAATGACCAGTTAGAGCCATTAAATATTCTGGATTTCTCCGGAAAGACGCTTCTTACGATTATTGATGATGTACTCGACTTTTCAAAAATTGAAGCAGGTCGACTAGAATTCGAAAAAATAGAATTTGATCTGCAAAGATTGTTAGGAACCATCATGGAGAGTTTTAAAGTGATGGCAATGAATAAGAATGTGGAATTGAGGAGTAGCGTTGAACCTGAAATTCATCAGATTTTAGTAGGTGATCCTGCCAGACTTACTCAGATCATTAATAACCTGCTTAGTAATGCTCTGAAGTTTACAGAAACGGGCTATGTAGAGCTTGGTGTTAAAAAAGTTGATGAATCAGCGGAAAGTGTAAGCCTGCAGTTTACTGTGAAAGATACCGGTATTGGGATTCCGGCAGATAGAATCGAAACAATATTTGAAAGCTTTACACAGGCGAGTGGGAGTACCAAGCGTCTTTATGGTGGAACAGGTCTCGGTCTTACAATCAGTAAACAATTAACCGAATTACAAGGCGGTGTACTTCAACTAGAAAGTGAAGTAGCTAAAGGAACTACATTTTTTGTAGATCTTACATTTGAAAAAGGTGAGCTCACAAAAACAGCTGAAATTCAAACAGACGATTCTGTTTCTGAAGAAAAACGACTACAAGGACTTCACGTTCTACTAGCTGAGGACAATATTGTGAACCAAAAAGTGATGAGTCGTTTTCTTGATCGTTGGAATATTGATTTAACTATAGTAGATAATGGCGAAGAAGCCGTCGAAATAGTTAAAAAGGAAGATTTTGATCTCGTTTTAATGGATTTGCAAATGCCGGTAATGGATGGATATGAGGCAACCAGATTAATTCGAAAACTAAATGATCCAGTTAAGCAGTCTGTACCGATAATCGCGTTAACAGCAGCAGCACTCAAAGAAGTGAAAGAAGAGGTGTTTGCCTGTGGAATGAATGATTTTATTACCAAACCCTTTGATCCGGCAGATTTACAACAAAAAATGGGTGCTGTTGTAAAGGCTTAATCCTGTTTCTTTAAAAAATAAGTAGTATAACCCGGCGGTAGACCTTCAATTTCACCGCAGATTTGATAGCCAAGCTTCTGATAAAATACGGGTGCCTGAAAACTAGCAGTACTTAAATGGTAAGAATAAATGTCACGCTTATGAGCTTCACGTTCTATGGCTTTCATTAACTTAGCACCTAATCCTTGTTTTCGGTAGTTGGGATGTACCCATAGTAAATCAACATATAACCATTGCCAGCCAAACTTCCCATAAACACCGCCGATTAATTCTCCTTCTTCATCTAATATTGATAGATACACAGAATCATAGTTGAATACACCGGCTTCTGATTGGTTATAAGCTCGTAAAGCAGCCCTTAATTTGTCAACTGATGCCTGATCTGGATTTTCACTGGTTGTAATAGTCATTCGAAAAACGTTGATTTATTCTGTCCCATTTATGTGGAGCAATTTGTCTTTAGGGTGAGACAATATTAACCAATCAAAGAACTATGAAAAAGTACATGCTTTTATTAATTGACAATATGGATAGCTACGAAGCAATGACGCCTGAGGATTATCAAAAAGAAATTGAACTACATGGCAAGTGGATTGAGGAGCTTGGAGAGCGCTACGTTTCCGGTGAAGCTTTGGAAGAAGAAACCAAAACGATCCAGGGAAAAGATAATTTAGTTACTGATGGACCATTTATTGAGTCTAAAGAGCTAATTGGTGGTTTTTATATTATTAGTGCTAATACTATTGAAGAAGCAACAGATCTAGCAAAAGGCTGCCCAACATTACGTCTTGGTGGAAGAGTGGAAATTCGACCTGTAATGGATATTGATGGTTAGCATCGATTAATTAACTATCAGGAGGTCGTTATAATGAATAAATATATGCTGATTTTATTCGAAACCGGTGAAGCTTATGAAAACATGTCTCCCGAAGAATACAAAAAGGAAATTGAAGCTCATAGTAAATGGATTCAGGAATTAGGAGCACATTATGATTCTGGTGAACCATTAGAGCGTGATGCTAATTCGGTTAGAGGAAAAGACAAATTAGTTACTGACGGACCATATATTGAGTCAAAAGAGTTGGTAAGTGGATTTTATCTGATTAATGCTAAGAATCTGGAAGAAGCAACTGAGTTATCGAAAGGGTGTCCCATTTTAAAATTGGGCGGTTCGCTGGAAGTAAGGCCTGTTATGCATATTGAGATGTAAATGGAATCGAAAACAAAAATGATGGATCATCTATTTCGGCGTCAAGCAGGGAAGATGACATCAATTCTAATAAATCTTTTTGGCTTTGAACATTCTGATCTAATTGATGATGTAGTACAAGAAACCTTTTTAGCTGCACTTAAAAATTGGGGGCTGAAAGGTGTTCCTGAAAACCCTGAAGGTTGGATGATGCAGGTTGCAAGGAATAAGCTAATAAATGAACTCAATCGGATTAACAGGCATGGAAATTTAAATCAAAAATATGCTGAATTATCTGAATTCGAACGATTAGTAGATGAACCTGACGAAGTCATTAAAACTGAGCAGATTCAAGCTTTCTTTAAATGTTGCTCTCCCGAATTAACCTCTAAATCACAGGTAATACTGGCCCTTAAAATTGTATCAGGTTTCGGTGACAAAGAAATTGCCAAAGCCATGTTAATGAATGAACAAGCAGTTAGGAAATCAGCGTATCGAGCGAAAAATTCATTGATACAAATAGGCAAAGCATCTTTAATTTTGAGTAGAGATGATTATCAAGAAAGATTAGATGCAGTACTTAGGGTTCTTTATTTAATGTTCAACGAAGGCTATAGATCTACATCTTATGAAGAGGTTATAAACGAAGAGATTTCTTTTGAAGCGATAAGGATATGTGAATGGCTTCTAGATTTGGATGGAATAGATTATGGTAAAGTCCATGCATTGCTGGCATTGATGTTGTTTAATTTTGCTAGATTTACTTCCAGAATTGACGATTCTAATCAAATCGTTGACATTGAACATCAGGAGCGTTCAAAATGGGATAAAAACTTAATTAATAAGGGGGCATATCATCAGGGGAAGTCAAGACAAAGCGAATCCTTATCAAGATATCATATTGAATGTGGGATTGCCTCTGCTCATTGTTTCGCAAGAAGCTATGCTGAAACAAATTGGGAAATGATTCTAATGTATTATCAGACGCTAAAAGAGTTTGATAATTCCACTACCGTTCAAATAAATCATTCAATCGCTCTTTGTGAATCAGGAAATGCCCAAGAAGCTTTAATTCAATTAAAAGCAATTGAAAGCGAAAGTAAAAAAGACTCCAGCCAATTATTCGCAGCTATCGCAAAAGTGTATGAGAGACTTAAAGAAATTGAAATGGCTCGATCATACTATAAGGTCGCAATCGATATGACATCACATTTGGGCGAACGAGCATTTCTAGAAAATAAATTATCGCTGTTACTTACGAATACTCAAGGATCGAATAATTAGAGTTAGAATAATCTGTTGATAACTATTCGACGTTTAGAGAAAGAGAGGTGAGAAGTTTAAATATAGGCGGTTTTGTGTAGTTAAGAGTGAGTATAAATACGTAGTTTTTTAAATAATAATGTGGAAAACTTATTTTTTTTGTGCATACTTAACCCTCTTTATCTTAGATACAACAATAACTACAGGCACATAACATACTCTACAGGGGTTTGAAATGGTTGAGAAAACACAAAAATGGCTATTAGTACTGGCGTTTGCCTTTATGACCACTGGTTTATTTGCTCAAACATTACCAGGTCAGGCGGTTTCACCTGACGTACAGGAAGAAGCAACTAAGTACGAACAATATTATGAAGTTGTATTAAACAATGCACTCTCTGACTATTACAGAAGAGGTACCTTTATTGTTGATGCAAAAGCTACTCTGGAAAGAGTATTAGTACCACGAGGGTACGAGGTTATTGAAGGAGAAGAACCTATTCGGATAGAGAATTTACCCGGACTTCCATTTGTTCCTCCAAATCTTCAAGGTGAAACTGAGGGTACAACAGATAGTTTAAGAGCTTCAGGATTTGATGCACGTTTTAGGCTCACTAGATTGAATATTAAGGTGCTTGTGGATACTTCATACAGTGATGAAGATGTTGAATTTGTTGAAGAAGCAGTGACTTTAATAGCTAATGCAGACCCTTTTAGAGGTGACATTGTTACTGTAGAAAAGAAAGTATTCCCGCGAAGTGCACGAGCTATCCAGCAAGATGAGCCAATGGATAGTAATGTTGATCAACCTGTCGCTGCGGAACAAGTAGAAAGACTTGGTGCAATAGACGAAACTCAAACGGCAGAACCAGAACCCAACATGTTTTTGGGGATTGATTGGAATAATCCTCAACATTTATTGTACGTAGTAGGAATTCTAGCAGCCTTATTTCTTATAACATTACTTTATGCTTTGCTGAAAAAACCTACACGTAAAGATGAAGAAATGCGCCTTCCTTATCCTGCTTTTGATGGTGCATCTCCATTGCCGGCAGTTGATTTGAAAACTGATGAACCAAAAGGACCGGATGCAAAAACGCTTGCACAATTTGAAGAGGATAAAACATACGTCACTAATAATTGTATTAGTCACCCCAATGCAATAGCGGATTTAATAGGTCAGTGGGTGGCAAGTGATGATGAACAAGGTATTATCAGATCAGCAAAAGCACTTTCAAGTGTAGATGAAAAATTGATTAATGTACTTGAACCACATATGAAAGTGGAAACCTTTGATGCAGTTAAGTATGCCATCTCTAACACTGAAGAGTCTACACTAGATGAAAAAATAGATGAGGCAAAAGCATTTCGAAGAAGTATTCAGCAAGTAAATTCTAAGAACGGAGCATCTGATTCTGGTTCGAACTTATTCGATTTTGTGTATCAGTTAACAGATGTTCAGCTGCAACATTTGATCAAAGAAGAATCGGATGAACTAGTTGCTATTCTTCTGGCTCAGATAGCCGGTGAACGAGCCGGTGCATTGCTACAAAAATTGGATGATCAAAAACGTATTTCAATACTACTGAAAATGGGTAAAATTAATAATATCCCAATTTCAGTATATAAGAAAGTTGCTGCACATTTCTCGAATAAGGCGCTTTCGGTCTCCGATATGAAATATGTAGCTGCAGATGGAATTGATTCAATTCTAGCAACCATCGAAACTCTGCCATTAAATGAGCAAGATGATTATGTTCGATCTATTGCCGAACAAGACCTGAATCTTGCAAAACGAATCAAGAAGTTCTTTATCGGTTTTGATGATCTGCCAAAAGTAAAAGATGAAATGCTGCAATCGGCATTGGAGGAAGTTCAAACTGATATCATCATTCTTGCTCTTAAAACTGCACCTGCAGCGGTTCGTGAAAAAGTGCTTAAAGTTCGTCCGAAAAGAGAGCAGCAGCTTATACTTTCCGAAGTTGATAATCCTGCTGAAGTTGCTAAAACAGCAATTGAAGACGCTCAGAAAACTCTGTTATATGCTGTAAGAAGAAAAATGAAAACTGAGGGCTAAGCCATGAGAAGTGTTTTCATTATAAGCGTATTTGTGCTGTTCTCGTTTAGTGATTTCGCGCAAGCTCAGGATCGAAAAAGTGGCGTCCCTTATCAAATGGGGCAGATTAGTGAACAGATGGTCGATCAATTAAGTGATGTGCCGGCAAACATTCGTAGAGTTGCTGTTTACAAACTGAATTACAATCCAATGCGATTCACCGTTCAGGAAGTTGAATATATAAGAGGCGAAATTGAAACGGCTTTTAGAGAATTTGCAGGTTTAACTGTTTTATCTCCCCCTGAATTGGAACCCAACGATAAGATGAAAATCGTTGGTAATGATAGTACACTTCAAATCCTAAATATTCAGGGCCGATCTTTAGCTGACGTTAATTCTGATCTGCTTACAGAAATTGCTGCTAATTATGGTGTGCAAGGATTGGTAGAAGTCAGTATGCAGAAACGTAATCCTGATGGATTGGTTCTTTCGATTCGAATGATTAATCCTAGATCGAGAGAAATAATTTGGACTCAGAGTTTCATTTCAAATCCTTTTACAGTCGATGTTGTAGTTGACAAAGGTAAAACTGCAATGGTTAATTTCGGTGCTGGTAGTATGGAATCAGAATCGATTACGCGAGCTGATACTACAGTTGCTAATCCAGATACCGCTATTGCAGATATCATTGTCACTTTTAGTGCAGCATTTACTTATAGGCAGCCTTTAAATGTCGACAACAGTGCGTATATCGGATTCAATGCGGGATTAAATATTTTAAGAGCACGTGAAGTAGATGCCTTTAATGTCACATTGTTTGAGTTTGGTGCAACCTATTATCAGGCAATAACAAGTAAAAATGAAGACATTGATGATTACCGAGTGATGTTATTTCTGAATGCGAATGTTCAATTCCCACTTGGAAAACCTACCGGAGAGTTCTTCTCTGCAAAACCGGGCGTAATGTTCAATTTGAGTGATAATCTTGGGCTTTCACTCTATTCAAACCTGATAGTATCCGGTGAAACACTAACGTTAGAAAACAACGATAAAATCTCTTACAGTAAGGTGGGATATGGAATACAGGCAGTTATTAGATTCTAGAATCTTTGTGGTTTTACTTATTGGGATGACATTTGCCGGATGTAGATCAGCGGCTAATGTACAGGAACAAGTTGAACAAGCTTCTCAAAATACCGCTTCATTGAATGAACAAACGGCGTCAGATGATAGGAATTTACTACAAGGTGAAGCGCGTAGTAATCCGATTATTGTTTCATACCAGAATGCGAGTTCTAATATTCAGATTTCGTTAGATCCATCTCAGGATGAGTTTTATTTGGATTTGAAAGGTATCAGACCTACAGAAAGTGATTCAATAGTTGTAATTGATTCAAGCCTTGTAAAAAACAGAGAGGCTGATATTCAGACATTACTCTCAAGCTATAGAAAAGCACAGGATTTATTTTATCTAGGGGAATACAGAGATGCACTTGCAGAAGTGGACAAAACCCTGGAAATACAGGAAACAGCGGATGCCTACGCATTAAAAGGAACCATCTTCTTTATGATGGAAAATCCAACAGCTGCTCGCGCAAATTGGAATCGAGCAGTACAGATGGATCCAAATATTCCGGTACCAAGTATTCCGGAATTAGAAACGTTAATAAACGATATACGTGAGGATGGGGATCAATGAGACTTTCTTTAACTAATATACTCGGGGTAATTTTTAGTATAGGAATATTAGCATTTGGGATAACAGAGATAACGAGTGTTACCAATGTTCTAAGTTCTATTCCGGTACTTTCAGATTATACATTTTTGAATTTACCCAGTTTGTTTATTGTAATGGGTGGGATTTTAAATGCCGTATTTATAACCTACCAACCCAGATATGTTGGGCAGGCATTCTTTAGTATCCTGTATCTGTTTAGTCAGGCGCGAACATCTGCACGAACATTGGAAACCGATTTAGGTGAAATGCTTATTTGGAATGATGAAATTAAAAGTGATCGTGTTAAAGCTCTAAGTAAATTAGAAGACGAACATACAGGCGAAGTTGCGGGCTATTTATTTTCTTTGATGAGTACAAACTACTCAAATGATGATATCAAGGAATTTGGTTCAAATCACATTGAAGAGCATTATTTCCGACAATTAGTTGTAGTAGATGTTCTTCGCGCCATGGGTGGAGCCGCACCATCCTTCGGGATGTTTGGTACCTTATTCGGACTTGTAGTTATGTTAGGACAGTTAGAAAATCCATCTGGAATGGGACCGGGATTGGCAGCAGCTTTAATCACAACTTTATATGGAATTTCTTTAGCTCGTTTCGTTTTCTATCCGATAGCAGAGAAAATCAAAAATGTAGCTCAATTAAATCGATTCCGTGAGTATTTCATTCTCGAAGGTGTTTTACTTATTAATGAGCGAAAATCTTCATTCTATTTACAAGATAGATTAAGTACGTATCTAAGAAGAGACTTTAAGAATAATCAACAAGCAGATAACTAGAAGGTGATAGCGTGATTGGTCGCAATTATTCTGGAAATTCTGATATACAAGAAGAACACGTTGAAGATCAAGAGTGGTTACTAACCTATAGTGACATGATTACTCTGCTTCTTGCTTTCTTTGCAATGTTGATTGCCGTGTCTTATGTGGATTTAAATCTCTGGGAACAGATGAAGCAAGGACTTCGATCTGAAATCTCTAAAGAAGAAAATGTTCGCACACCACTTGCAGAAGTAAAAGCTGATCTCGATCAACTATTAGCTGTTGAGAAGGCGCAAGGCATGGTAGATATTACACTTGATAGAGATGGTATCAATCTGTTTTTTTCAAGCAGCTCATTCTATAATTCAGGGGAAGCTCAGTTACTCCCAACAGGTCAGGGAATTATTGATAAGGTTACCCAGGCAATGAATGCTTTGGAATTCTATAATTTCAACGTTGATGTGGAAGGTCATACTGATAATGTTCCTATAAATACTCCGGTTTATCCATCAAATTGGGAGTTATCAGTGGCACGCGCATCAGGAGTAGTTAAATATTTTATTGAGGATGGAATCGAAGCTAATCGACTGAAAGCTTCCGGTTATGCAGATACAAAACCGGTTGTACCACATGTGGATGAGCAAGGGAATAACATCATCGAGAATAGAGCGCTAAACCGGCGCATTGTTGTAAGAATTTATTATTGAAAGTTCAATAATTAGAAATCAGCCAAAAAGTAGTTTTATATTCTAGAATGCCGAAAAAACTACTTTCATTCTTTCTGCTGATAATTAGTTGTTCCAATCTAAGTGCTCAATCATTACCTGATTCATTGTTTCAACTATATGATACAAAAACGGCACTGCAACAAGATCCTTTACGCGTTTTAAACGGTGTATTTCCCGGCTTACAGATCACATCAACGGGAGGAATATCAGGTTCTGGTACAAACGCAGTTATTCGAGGATATTCAAGCTTGAATGCAGTAAGTGATCCATTAATAATAGTTGACGGAATTCGATTTGATACTCAGAACAATCAAAATAATAGCTCATTTTCCGGCGGTGGTTCATTAGTTACGCCCAACAGAATTATTGATATCAATCCTTCTGAAATTATTGATATTCAGGTTTTGAATTCTCTGGAAGCAACTATTCGATATGGTGAGGCAGCTAGGAATGGTGTTATATTGATTTCAACTTCTCGAGACAAGTTCAATCAGACTAATGAAAAGCTTGAATTCAGTTACCAACAATCTATTTATTCAACAAGAATTTCAAACTCACCGGATTATCAAAATCAATATGGTCTGGGCTTCGATGGTGAATATATTCCATCTTTGAGTTCATGGGGACCAGCGTTTAGTCAAACTGATGCAAGTGCTTTTGGAACTTATTATTCGGGCATTAATAATGATGGTCAAATTCTTGTTACTCATCCGCTGCTGAATAACAATGCCAATACTGCCATATTCCCTGAGTTTACTAATCAGGATTATGTCTATTCACCTAAATCAACAGCGATTGATGAATTTTTTGATGCTTCTTTTTCTTCTTCATCGATATTAAATGCAAAGCTTACAAAGCCCGACTATAGTTTAAAATTGGATTATGCCGGGAGTTGGGAAAATGGTTTTACTCCTAATAATTCCTTTAACCGTAATAATGTGGGAATCTCATTTCTCTATCCAATCAGTGAAAAAGTAAAAAGTATATCGTCTCTTCAATTTGCATTAACGAATATCCAATCACCTGTTATAAGTGCAGGTTTAGGTCAGGGAAGAGGGTTATTCTCAGGAATCCCGAGTGTTTTTTCAGATATTTTTTATACACCTAGGTCAATAGGTTTTGATCTCCCATATCAAAATCCGGAAACTGGTGGCTCAGTTTATTACAGAGCAGCTAATGATATTTTTAATCCAAGATGGACAGCTGATCGAACAAAAGTAATTAACGATCTTTCAAGGGTATTTGGTAAAACTGAAGTTCATTTTGATATCAATGAAAAGCTTAATGTTTTATATCGCTATTCATTCGATACCTACGATGAGCATCAGGAATATCAGTTAAATCCCACAGCCGTAGTAAATTATCAGTATCAGTCTGGTTTATTTCAGACCATTGATCTTTCCAGAACCCAACATGAACAGAGTTTAAACCTGTTATTTAAGGACGACTTAAACAGTTTCTTCAGGCTTTCAACAGAATTTGGTATAAACTATATATCCGAACAAATTGAAGAAGAAGGACTCGAAAGTTCTAATATGATTCGTCCTGAAATATTTGAGCATCGAAATTTCAGAGATCAAAGTCCTGTAAATTCCTTTTCGGGAACCCTATTTGGAAGAGAGTACGATCGAAGAACCATGTCGTTTTTTAATTATTCGACATTGACTTACCTCGATCAATTCTATTTAACTGGTGGTTTACGCAGTGATCTGAACTTTTCATTGAAACAGCAAGAGCTCTCTGCCTGGTATCCTGCGATTAAGTTAGGTTATAAAGCCACAAATTCTCTGGATTACATGCCTGAGCCAATCAGCCATTTAAGAATTGAAGTTGGATACTTCACTTCCGGACGAGGATTATTTACTGAAGATGAAATTAGCTTACAAGAAAGGGCGAGTGTAGCCGAAAATGATGAGATAAAACCCGAAAGATCTACAGAAAAACAATTGAGTCTGGAATTAGGATTCTTCGAGAATAGACTAAGTTTAAAGTCAGTTTTATATAATCGAATACATTCCGATTTGATCTCGAGAATTGTAGACAATTCCGATCCTGTTTTTTCATCTATATTAGACAATCTTATGGAAATTGAAACTGATGGAATTGAATTATCACTATCAGTTATTCCGATCCAGCGAAAATTAAACTGGTCTATTCTAGCTTTGTTTTCATCATATAAAACAAATGTGAATGAATACACAGGAAACTTTACAGCTGTTCAACTTGGCGACAGTCAGACACTGAGGGGAAATTGGGCAAGAGTGAATGAACCATTCATGAGTATGTATGGTACACAGATTTTTAGGGTTGATGAAGATTTAAAAGAAAACGACCCTACATTTGCCAATATACCAATCGGGACTCCAATTATTGATAACAATGGAAATTATATAAATGGCAACATTGGTGTAATTGGTAATCCAATTCCTGATTGGAATGCTTCCATGGTACATCAAATATCATTCAGGAACTTCGAATTTAGTGTTCAACTTGAATATCAAAAAGGTGGGGACATGTTTAGTTCATGGATATCATCTTTACTTGGACACGGAGTTGTAACAGAGACTACAAAATTTGATCGAAATGAAACAATCGTACTTGATGGTGTTCGATTTGATTGTAGTCAAAATGAAATTGAAATCAATCAGCAGCAATATTATTTCAACAATGTTGGCTTTGGTCCTGATGAAATGCGTGTTTATGATATGACGCATTTTCGAATCTCTCATATTGGTTTTCAATACAATCTTCCGCAAAAATGGCTTCAAAAAAGCCGAATTAATCAGGTAAATATTTCCATTTCGGTAGAAAATGCCTTTCTGTTCACACCTAATCTTCCCAATGGACTAAGCTTTGATCCCAACGTTAATTCATACGGAGTAGGAGTTAACAACTTGGGTTTTGAGCACTTAACCGGTCCTGGTGCACGTAGAGTTGGAGCTGCAGTTCGCCTAAAATTTTAGTTGGCATGTAAATTGTATTTAAGTAAGCAGATTACGACCGATAAATAAGTTGTACGGTGGATGAACCTTTAACCATTATGGGGAAGAGTAATGGACAGAGATATAAGAAATATTGTGATGCAGCTTGAGATGCTCCTTGAAGAGTATCCGGAGGCAAAGTTCTACATTTATAATGGAATTAGAACTATGGTTTCCGATTTGTTGAATTCTGTGGATTGTATTGACGACCTTCGCGAAGAAGGCAACTAAGAGATTTTTTAAGAACCCCGATACCCCAGGCTCGTTTTTTTGATTGTGCGAGCCATTTTGATAGATGACCCCAAAAGCCTCACTGGAGAGTGAGGCTTTTCTTTTTTCTCTATTCCCCTCTTTTTAAACATTTAGAGATTTTAGTGTCAGCTTTTTAAATTAGAAAATGGCAGAAAAACCGGCACTAGAAATTGTTCTCTCGAAACTATTCAAAGAAGATGTATTCAAATTCATGCATGAATATCATGAAGAGTTTGAATCCATCATTGAATTAAGCGTGACGGATGAAAAGCCTATATGTTGGCGTGCGGCTTGGGTTGTTCAGAATTTCATGGAACAAGATGATGAAAGAGTAAAACCCTATGTAGATATAATGCTTGAAATAATACCTCAAAAAGAAGACGGTCATCAGCGGGAATTAATGAAGATTCTGGCAAATATGAATTTAGATGATGATCGGGAAAGTATTCTCTATGATGAATGTGTAACCATCTGGGAATCAGTGAGGAAAAAACCCGGTACCAGATATTTTGCATTTCAACAAATGGCAAAAATGGTTGAAAAATATCCTGAGTTAATTCAGGAAATTCATGCTGTAACTCAGCCCCAACACATTAATGCGCTAAGTCCAGGTATTAGACGTGGGGTTCTTCGTCTTGTAGCTAGGCTAGAACGACTCAGTAGTTAACGAGACATAGACTTAGACCAAGTTTTATATTCTTTGTCCCTTTGTCCCTTTGTCCCTTTGTCCCTGAAATTTTATTTCCCTTTTAATCTTCAACACCTCATATTCAATCGCTTTGAAATTCTAAATTCAATTATATGATTCTTTCTTCCATCGATTGGGGGATTATCCTTCTCTTTTTTACAACCATGATTGGAATTGGTTGGTGGGCGAGCAAAACTGCCGGGAAAAGTACGAACGAATATTTTTTGGGTGGAAGAACGATGCCCTGGTGGTTGCTTGGCGTTTCTATGGTTGCGACTACATTTTCGGCAGATACACCCAATCTGGTTACAGGCTTAGTTCGAGAAAACGGGGTTGCTAATAACTGGGCGTGGTGGGCTTTCTTAATTACAGGAATGGTAACTGTATTCATTTATGCCAAGTTGTGGAGACGATCGAATCTTACAACCGACTTGGGGATGTATGAACTTCGTTATGGCGGAAAACCTGCTTCATTTTTGAGAGGTTTTAGAGCGCTTTATTTAGGAGTTCTTTTCAATTGCCTTATCATGGGAACGGTAACCTTGGCAGCGATCAAAATAGGATCCATAATGTTTGGTCTTGAGCCGCTCACGATAGTCATTTCAATTTCAGTGATTGTAGTTATTTACTCTGCTCTTGGCGGAATAAAAGGTGTTATTTGGGCTGATTTCTTTCAATTTGGGATTTCAATGTTTGGGGCTTTTTATGCCGCTTATGTAGTGATTCAGCAACCTGAAATTGGAAGTCTTAGCAATCTGATTAGTCATCCTAATGTAATCGACAAGATTGATCTCGTTCCTGATATTTCAAATCCTTCTATACTGATCAGTCTTTTCATTATCCCAATTGCTGTGCAATGGTGGGCGGTTTGGTATCCAGGTTCTGAGCCCGGTGGTGGTGGTTACATCGCTCAGCGAATGCTGGCTGCTAAAGATGAGAAGAATGCGATTGGAGCAACCCTGCTTTTCAATTTTGCTCATTACGCACTTCGCCCCTGGCCATGGATTATTGTAGCCTTAGCGTCTCTTGTTCTATATCCTGATTTGATGAGTATCAAACAGGAATTTCCAAATATCGCAGACCAATATTTGGGGCATGATATCGCCTATCCTGTAATGTTAACAAAGCTTGGTCCCGGTTGGCTGGGACTCGTTGTTGCATCTTTAATTGCTGCATTTATGTCAACCATCAGCACGCATCTAAATTGGGGAGCATCTTATTTGGTAAGTGATTTCTATCAACGATTTATAAAACCAAATGCATCAGAAAAAGAGATGGTCAACTTAGGCAGAATTGCGACTGTTTTACTGATGATATTCTCTGCGGTTATGGCCCTGACCATTCTAGAAAACGCCACACAAGCTTTTGATATTCTACTTCTTTCAGGAGCCGGATCCGGTGCTATTTATTTGCTTCGTTGGTTTTGGTGGCGAATCAATGCATGGACTGAAATTGCAGCTATGATTTCAGCCACATTAGTTGCATTCATTTTAGTTTTCTTTGTACCAAACGAAATGGTAGAAACAAACCTGATTGATGGTGCAACTGTAAAACTATTAATCGCAGTAGCGATTACCACACTTGTCTGGATTTTGACAACCTTTTTAACAAAACCTGAATCGGACGAAGTTCTCATCAATTTTTTGAAAACAGTTCATCCCGGCGGACCTGGTTGGAAAAAGGTTATTGAATTGTCAGGGGATTCAAGCCTTGATACACAGGAAAAATGGGATCTACCTTACAGTTTATTGAATGTGTTTTTAGGCTGTATTGCAATTTACTCGGCTTTGTTTTCGACAGGATATTTCATTTATGGAAACCTTGGTTACGGATTTATTCTTGCAGCAATATTTGGTATCTCGATATTTTTCATGCTAAAAACCTGGTCAAAGCTTAATCTGGAATAGATTTATTCAGTACTCAATCAAATGAACTCTTTTTTTGAGACAACGCAGCTCTTTATCCGTTACAACACCGAGCATTATGTGTTATTGATTGGCTTTGTTGTTTTTCAATGGTTTTTCGTTCGATGGTTACAAACCCATGAAATGGAAAAGCAGGCCAGAGTAATGATGTGGTTTGCTATAGTTGTATCATTTGCTCAGTTGATAAAAATTCCATTGAATATGTATGTGGGAGTTTTTGATTCAACGAATGATATTCCACTTCACTTATGCAATTTTCTTCCTTTCATCATGGTTTGGGTTTACTATTCTAAGAGCAAAGTTGTATGGGCAACCACGTTCTTTTGGGTGATTCTAGGAGTATCTCAGGCCAATTTTACGCCTTCTGTCGAGTTTTCCTTATTTCATTACGATGCAATAAGATATTGGCTCGTTCATTTGGGTTTAGTTTTACTGGCTCTATACCCGGCTATTGCCTGGAAATGGACTCTAGAACTCAAAGATGTATTTCGGACTGTACTAGCACTTAATGGAATTGCAATTATTATTTATGGTTTAAACCTAATTCTTGATAGCAATTACATGTATTTGATGGGAAAACCACCGGGTACTACTTTTTTCAACATACTACCGGAATGGCCATACTACATCTTAATCCTTGAGGTCATTTTATTAGTTTGGTCGCTACTACTTTGGAGTGTTTTTAGGCTGATTAACAGAAGTAGGGAAAAGATGATAGTTCAATCATAAGAAATCCCTCTCCCGAACTAAGAAGAGGGATTTATCCCAAGATGCAAAGCGACTATTTAATTAAGGTCATCTTTTTATTGAATACAGCATCTATGGTTTCCAAGCGATAAAAATAGATTCCACTCGACAAACTTGAGGCATCAAATGCAATTTCCTTAAGACCAGTTGATGTAAACTCTGAATCCAAAAGAATTTGAACTGGTTGACCTAAAATATTGAACACTGTTAAGGTCACATTTTGTGGTCCGGATAGTTCAAATGAAATGGTTGTTGACGGATTAAATGGATTCGGGTAATTCTGATATAGAGTGATCTCAACAGGAAGTTCACTTTCATCTTCAATACCAACGGTAAATTCACCAAATACAACTTTCACTTCGATAGTTGAGGATTTAGAACCATTAGTAGCCGTAATTTCAAATGGTCCTGCTACTTCTTCATCCACGATCCAGTACAAACGTCTAGTTGTTTGGTTGAAGGTTGCAGTAACTGGTAAGCCGGTCATTGTAAGAGTCGGCATCGACATGTTTGGATTAGATGCACTGATAATGAGATCAACGGTATCGCCAAGTGCTAAGAAAAGAGGTCCCGGATTAATTGCTGCAGGTAGACTTTCAAGTACATATACACTTCTGCTCTTCCCGAAAGAATCGTTATAGGTGTACTGTGTTACGGGTTCCATTTCGTTATGCATGGTGAATCCGGTTTGGATGAAAGCATGATCCATTGGCATCCACTGATAAGAGAAAGTATAGAAGGCATCTCCTTCAAAATACATAAGCGATTTATAACCTGATGTAGTGTCACCAACTTCTGAGAAATAGAAGTTTATATCTCCTTGCATACTTCCATCTGGACTTCGAAGATTATGATTTTCAGAATTGAGATATAAGTCCATCAAAGAACCTGAATACACATAATTTCGAGTTAGAGTAGGATGGTGATCACCATTGATTAAATCATATTCAAAAGTACTTCTAATATAAAGGTATAGCGGGCCGCCATGGCTGTTGTAGAATAAATTTTCGATCATATTATCATCTTGATCGTAGTTCCAAACAGTTTTTGATTTGACTGATCCTGCAACCACGGAATCAAGTTGTGCATCATAAACAAGATTGTAGGTAACAACGGAGTCAATTTTTATACCATTTGGGGCCTGCGACGAAGCACTTTCAAAAGTTCTGGTATAATCATCTAAATCCCAATTTGTGCCATTCCATGAATAGCCAAGAGCCGCAGCAAATCCTTGATTATAAACATAAGCAGTACTATCAGTTGGACTGAGTGCATCAGTGCTCGTGTTTAGGTTGTGCATGGTAGTATGTACTGCGTTACCATCCTGATTATACAATGTGAACTGTTTGCTCCAATAACTAATTTCACCTGATGAGTAAGACTTTGATTCAAACAGATAGTGATTATCAGTGTCTTCCACATTGTATTCACTAGAGAGGTCGTACAGCATGGATGTACTATTATATTGATAGCTTTTACTCCATCTTATAGAATTATCCTCATTACTGTATGCCTGAGATCGCCCACCCGGAACCCAACCAGTACCAGATTCAAATCTTTGATAATAGTACTCTGATGTAGCACCTCCTGTTGGTTGTCTCAAATAGGTGTAATAATCTCCACTAACTGTGGTTCCAAATTCATCGAGATACCGGCTTATAGAACTGTCAATAAAATCAGAATGGATATAATCCATTCCTCGACGTGTCAAAATCCAGTCATTATTATTGGTATTCCATTCATAATTTCGAGTATGACGAACAAAGGTGGTTGGATCACCAATATCAAAATGTTGAGTAAAATAATTAGGTGTGTAATCATCTGATTCCGCGTCAGTGATCTCATCAAAGCCCCAGGAAGTGTCGGAGCTAAATACATAATGGATACCATTTTGTGTAAGGATTAGGCCTTGGTTTTCAATGGTAACGATTCGTGCTTTGTATAAATATTCGTGTATAGTTAGAGGTTTAGGTTGCTGTTCAACTGTGTTTTGTACTGTAGAAATTTGTGCCAACAATAGGAAAGGGAACAGGCACATCCACAGTAGCATTTTTAGCTTCTTCATTAGATCTCCTGTTAAGTTTTGTACCCTAAGGTGGTGTACCAAATCTATATGAAGACCTGATGAAGGTGGTTGGTGATAACTACTCTAGAGTATGAAATACGATTTCTCGTATTTTCAATTTTTCTTTCTGCAATTGAGCATTAGTAGAAAAAAACGGTATATAAGTCGGAGTTAAGCTGGCATTGGTCGATGTCAAGACAAATTTAAAGAGTTGCTACGTATCTCAGCTTAAATTCATCACGCTTTCAATCATGAGAATACTTGTCGTTTATATTGCGTTGGCATTTTCTACATCCTTGGATGCCCAAATCACAGAGAGTCAACTTCAGAATCTCCAGTCTTTTATTAATTCAGAAATTGCAGATCAAAAAGCCTCAGGAGTAAGTATTACGATTCATACGCAAGGAGATACTCACACTCAACATTTCGGCTATTCGAATTTTGAATTGCAAAAACCAATCACTGATGATATTCGATTATTCTCAGCATCAACAAGTAAGGTAATTGCAGCTGCAGCAGTTTTGAAACTTGAATTTGAAGGTAAATTGGAAGTTGAAGATCCAATAGGTAAATATGTTAATGGACTTCATCCTGAAATTGCCAGACTCCGAATTATCGACCTAATATCGCATATGTCAGGACTCGAAGATTTCACTGTAGACTTTGGTGATTCGGGTCCGGCAAAACATATCAGCTTTTCCCAAAAACTTGATGATGGCGATTTTTATACAAAACCGGGTGAAGCATTCAGTTATTCCAATCCTGGCTACAATATGCTTGGTGCTTTAATAGAATCTGTAACTGGCATGGGATTTAATGATGCAATGAAATCTTTGATTTTCGCTCCACTTGAGATGAATGCCAGCACCTTTCGGGCAGATGAATTAAACAGAGATATGATTGCAACAGGCTACCATTCAAGGGGCGGAGATTTAATCGCATATAATCGTTTACCGGATGATGCGGAAGGTCGGGTTTCAGGGTTTCTGCTCACGACTTCTCAAGACATGACTAAATTCCTGCTTTGGTTGATGGATGCTGAAAATCCTATTCACGATAAGGTCTTACAAACGTTAGTGTCTGAGGAAATGACTGGAAGCAGCTGGACTTATGGATACGGCCTCTTTAAATGGACTCAATGTGATGAAGAAGTGTACTGGCATACAGGAGGCATGCCGGGTTATCGAGCCAATATTTTGTTTCATCCAGTGAAAAAGTATTCGATGGTTATACTTTCTAATGGAGAAAATTTAAATCGAAGCGAAATTCTGAAACTAGGACTAAGTGATATTCTTGGTGCAGATTGCGAATCGGGTTCTGGTTCTGAACAAAAACTCACAAACTTTAATGAAGCTGAGATCGAAAACTTAATAGGTGATTATCGCCAAAACATTGGAATGCGGATTTCACTTTTCAAACATAATTCTACTTTCAAAGCTAGTGTAAATGGCCAGCAATTTGATGTAAAGAAAAACGAGCTTGGGCAGTTAGTGATGCTCCAAAACAGTGAAGTAAGTCGGACTTATGGGATTAGGTTTGATGAAACAGGCAAGGCAAATTACATTTTGTACTGGGTGCGATCTTATCCAAGAGTAGATTGATAGAATGTCCCGTCCTGAAATAAGTTGACGGTTTTTGTTACCATTATTTACTATGGCTGGACGCAAGTTCAGCCATTTTGTTATGGACCTGTTCCGGAGTTTTTAACCCTAGGCTCCAGTGAGGTCGTTGTCTATTATACGTCTTTACCGACTCTGATACTAAAGTTTGAAGTTCATGGTGGGTTTGGCATGGATAGATGAGGAACTCCTGCTTTAAGATGCCATTGACTCGTTCGGCTAGCGCATTTTGATAGCAATCATATCCCTCGGTCATCGATGGGGTAATGGAATGTTTTGTTAATAGCTGCTGGTACAGCTTGGAGCAGTATTGCAGCCCTCGATCAGAGTGATGGATAAGTCGGTGGTGGCTACTGCGTGCGCCTATGGCCATTTGTAGTGCCTTACTCACTTGTTCTGCCGCCATATCCGTGCTAAGGTGATACCCCATGATTTTGCGTGAGTAGGCATCGGTCACCAGCGATAAGTAATAGGTAGCTTCTTGCGCTTTCACATACGTGATATCACTCACAAACACCTGCTCGGGCGAGCTTGGTGGATGGGCCGACAACAGGTTGGGATATTTACGCATCCAATGTTTGCTGTTGGTCGTTTTGGTATAGCAGGTACTTGGTGGCACTAATAACCGCTGTTGACGTAAATAGTCAAAAAACCTATCTCTGCCCAGTTTTATACCTAATCGCTCGAAGTCAGGTTTGAGCAAAAAGTACAACTTCCGTCCTCCAAGTTTGGGCATACTTCGGCGTAGTTCTTCCACCAATGGCCGTATCTGGGTAAGCTCGATCCTACGAGCCTGTTGGCGCCTTCGCCTTTGATACATTCCTTGTCGACTACAGCCAAACAACCGGCACAAGCGGGCTAACGAATAGCCTTCCCCTTGCATGGCCCACATTGTTTGGCGTACTACTTTTTTACCGTGCGCCCTCCATAATGACGCTCCATAGTTTTGATAGCACGAGTTAGTACCTCGTTTTTAAGCTTCTGGTCGGCAAGCTCCGCTTCCAATCGCTTAATGGTTTGGGCCGGCGTCTGTTTGGCCCGGAGAGGTTTTTTAGCCATAGCTGATGGGTTTGTCCAATCCAAAGTACCATGTTTACGTAGCCAAACCAAAACGGTACTAAGTCCTTGAATCCCATACTGCTTTTGAGCTTGTTTATAAGTAAAGTCGCCGCGTTCAACCTGTTGGACTACCGATAATTTAAAGCCCATCGGGTAATCACGTTGCGTACGCTTTGTATATGTTTTTGAATTAGTTGACATTTTTTCGTCTAATTAGTGTCAACTTATTTCAGGACGGGACAGAATAAATAAAAAAGCCCCTTATTAAACTAAGAGGCTTTTGAGTAGATTAGGTTTTTACTCCAAAGTCTCTTCCAACCATTTGTAAAACTCACCATGCCATACCTGAGCATTTTGTCCGCTTAAGACCCAGTGATTTTCTTCGGGGAAGTACACTAACTTTGATTTTATTCCTAGCAGTTGAAGCGCCTGAAATGCTGCTAAGCTTTGTCCATCTGGAACACGATAATCTTTAGCTCCTTGAAAAATAAGCATAGGAGTATCCCAGTTTTTAACAAGATTGATTGGATTAAACTGTTCATAGCTTTTTTGAGCTGCTGCATTATCTTCATCCCAATATGGACCACCAATATCCCAATTCACGAAGAAAAGCTCTTCAGTTGTTCCGTACATACTGCGAAGATCAAAAACGCCATCATGAGAAATAAAGGTTTTGAATCTGTTTTCATGAATTCCCGCTAAATAGAAAACGGAATATCCTCCGTAACTGGCACCAACAGCACCAAGTCGGTCAGTATCAACAAATGGTTCTTTGGCCATTTCATCGATTGCAGTGAGATAATCATCCATCACCTGTCCACCCCAATCTTTCGATATTTCTTCATTCCACTCTACGCCATGACCCGGCATACCGCGACGATTAGGTGCCACGACTATATACCCATGAGCTGCCATCAATTGAAAATTCCAACGGAAAGAATAGAATTGTGATAATGCTCCTTGTGGTCCGCCTTGTGCATAAAGTAAGGTTGGATATTTCTTTTCAGGATCAAAGTTTGGTGGATATATCAACCAGGTAAGCATCTGCTTTCCATCAGTAGTTTCCATCATTCTTTTTTCAATTCTGCTTAATTCGATGGATTCATAAATCTCATTATTTGCAGTACTAAGTTGAGTGAATGTTTCCTCACTCAGATCATAAGCATAGATTTCAGTTGCATGATTCATGTCTCGACGGGTGACAATTAATCTATCATCTAGATCAGCAACGATACTGGTGAGATCGAAAACACCTTCGGTTAGTTGAATTACATTTCCCGGGTCATTTAAACTGACCTCAAACACCTGAATAGTCCCATCTACAGGAGCGCTGAAATAGATTTTTTCTCCCGATGATGCCCACGTGAAAATGTTTACAGTTCCATCCCATTCAGCAGTTAGATTGGTTTTTTCACCTTCAACTAGAACGATTAAATCGTTTTTGTCGGATTCGTAGCCATCACGTTTCATACTTAAATAGGCTAAAGATTCTCCATCTGGACCATAAACCGGATGGGTATCATAACCTAGATTCTCTTCTGTAAGATTGATGGTTTCACCGGTCTCAATATCATATTGAAACAGATCGGTATTAGTACTTAGAACATATTCGGTACCCGTTTTTTGTTTGGTAACGTATACAACATATTTACCATCAGGGCGGATGATATAATCATCGGTACCACCGAAAGGAATGGTTGGTGTGAAGAAACGCTGACCTTCCATAATATCGATTCCTTCGTCCCAGTCATCGCCATCTTTCTGATGCAAGAAGACATGATTGTATTTTCCTTCCAACCAACGATCCCAATGGCGATAATGCAAGGATTCATAGATGAGTACATTTGCTTCAGGGTAATCGGGATATAGTTCTTTTCCCTTGACCTGATCAAGTTGTACTTCCTGATGACTTACTTTGAATCTTCCGTCAGTTGATACTTTTGAATCTGATAAATACTCAACCGAACTCTCGATGATTTCAGGGGCTCCTCCATCAACAGAAACTTTGTATAAAGTTCTTGTTCCTGAATTATTTTTTATATCAGGCACATACACCGAATAGATAAGATTTTGCCCATCTTCTGTAACTCCTAATGCACTAACTCGACCCAGTTTCCAGAGTAACTCCGGAGTCATTCGATCTTGCCCTTGAAGTGCAATCGGTACAAGTAGCACCATTATTAAAACTGCTAATTTTTTCATCATTCTATTAACTGTGATTATTGTTCATATCCACTTAGCATAGTGAAGAAATATGATTGAATTATGAATACAGAATTCGATGAATAAAAAAGCCCCGTCATACGAGGCTTTTTAGAGCTTAATCAAAACTCAAATAACCAATTCTGTCGTTGATAGGCAGCATTAAATCCATGGCGAATCATATTACGATAGCTATTTACTTTTTTCGTTGGAGTCTCTTCAGCAGTCTCAGCGGTGAGGGTTATTACACCAGCGTTAAATGCATCTTTTAATCTTTTTTGGATTAATAATGATTGGGCTCCCAGACCTCGAAAATTGGGCAAAGTCCCGGCAAAAGCCAAAGATCCCATTTCACCATCAATGTATAGTGCTCCAGCAGCAATGGCAGATCCAGACTTTCTTACAACATAATGTCTATACCCGGGTGCACCGACTACTGATGCTAACCAGGGAATAATTCGAGTATCTTTCCAATCAAAACTCATATAAATGATTTGAGCAAAAAGATCAGCATTCTGTTTATCGATCAATTCGATGGTAAGATCTGAAGCTTGTTTAATCTCGATATTTTCAGTGTTACGATAGAGTTTCGTCCAATTATTGTGATGTTTAAAATTGAATTTTCTTAGCAACATGTCCAGTTCTGTATCCACTAGTTGAGGTGGTAATTGCAGCATAAACCGATTACTCCCAGCCTTTCGATAGAAATCAATTACATGCTCAATTGTTGCTTGACTTATTTCAGTTTGTGATCCAAAACCAATCACTCTATTCAATACGAGAACATCAATCTCCGGAATAGAGCAAGCAACGCCATCGTCAATTATTGATGCATACGATTTAATTGGGCCATCGATGTTATAATATTGCATCCAGTAGCTTGCTTCAATGTGTTCAAGCTTTCTTAATAGAGATCGAGTTATGGTGGTTTTAGTTAAGATGTTATCCATCATTCTACCTCGCTCGAGATATCTTTGAACAACAGCATATCCTTTACTTTCGCAGATGCTCCATCAAAAAATCCATTCTCATTCTCATATTCAGCAGGATTATAGAAGGTGCCAAAGATGATATCCCATATAGGTAAATCTGAATAGTTGTATTTATGAATGCCTCTACCATGATGAATGGAGTGACTTTCTGGACGTTGTATGATATAGCCTAACCAACGTGGAGTTGTGATATTTGCATGCTGGAAAATGGACAGAAAGTTTAATAGCAGTATAACAACTGTTATAGACTGAGGTGATAGTCCAATTAAAAAGGCGAATACAAAGCTTCCCACAAATGTGAAAGAAATCATATCCATTGGAGAAAAATAGAATGCGCCAAATGTATCTAGTCGCTCAGCGCTATGGTGCATTTGGTGAAATACACGCCACATCCAATCAAAATGGTGAACAGATCTGTGATAAACATAGATGAAGAATTGATAGATAATCATTCCAATAATCACACTAAGAACAGTTCCAAGACCTGATATATCAATAATCAAGTATGGAGTTAGAAGGGGATCTACCCATATTGGTAAATACGAGGAAAGAAAGAAGAAGCCGAAAAACCAAGTTATTCCCTTTAGCTTCCAATATTTAATCTTCGGCAAAGATCTGGCAGGCCAATTGGCTTCCCAAATCATTAAACCGGCATACATCAGAATAACGATTAGTGAAATTGGATCTAATAATAAATCCAATGGTGAGGGTAAGTTTGTCATTTCAAATAAAATTAGAGTTTAGGTTACTTACCCTAATTGCGTAAGAAATGACCTTACGATGTAAGATTTTTAGGATCGTTGATTACTCAGATGCCTTCTATCTCCCAATCCACATAATGTTCGGGAGAGTATGAACAGTATATGCCTGTTTTGATTGAGTTTTCTAAATGTTTGGATAACTGAGGGTGATTAGCATTCATTTTTTTGATGCTATCCCTAATGCGCAAAGTCACAGCTGATCTGGCCCTATCAGCTGATGTCGCAGCCTTTCTGCTCATTCCTTTCAACCCTAAAGTTGACGATAGGTGATCAAGAATTTGATCGTATTCTAAACTTAGTGCTTCAATTTTCGATTCATTATGAAGTTGTTCAGCTTCCTGAATCTCCTCCTGAAGTTGCTCCAATCTCTCTTTATAGTCTAATTTTGATTGTTCATCAGTCAGATCAATACCTCCAGATATAATGACATTTGAACCTGCTAATTCAAGGCAATGCACTTCTTTCCCTTGTTTTGCTAAAAGCTTGGCGATATCAATTAATCCCTTAGATGACCTAATATTTATACTCTTACCGAGAAATGAACATTGAACCTGATTACCATTGAATGTGAATCTTCCATGATTTTCCTGATATCGTCTGTTCTGATTCTTCTCCATTGTGTTATTAGAGAAGGATTTTTCTTCAGCAATAAAACTCCAAAATGATTCTAGTCTAGAACTGTCCTTATAAGGATTTACTTCTTTATGCCAGTCTAATGCCTGATCGTTTTTTGGTTTGTCTTCGAAATAAATATGAGATTGATAATTCTCTAAAAAAAACTCCCAATAGTGCTGTACCATTGTTTTATCATTCTGATAATAGCTGGCAGCAGCTAAATAAACTGGGAAGTCGATGTAAGCTCTGGACAGATCAATTTTTGAACCAATCTCTAAAGCTTTTTTGAAATCACCCAATTCAAAGTATAAAGTAGCCCCAACTGTTAGGTAGTTATCTTCATGAAGAGGGTTGAGTTTTTTTGCCTTGTGATATAATTCAAGTGCTTCAGTATTAAAACCAAGAAAAAGGAATGAAAATGCTATCTGAATAAGATTTCCAGCATCATTTGAGTTCATCTTCAGCGATTTTCTTAGGTAGTATTCGGCTTGATCAAATTCTTTTTCAAAAAGTAATACGCGTCCTAATATGGCCAGTGAGATGTAATCATTTTCATTAAGCTCAATAGCTTTCAAGGCATATTTCTTGGCGCCTAGTTGACTCAATTCCCAACGATCCCAAAGCTGACAACTCCATTCATTAAAGTAACTTGACGAAATGCCGGAATAGGCACGGGCAAAGTCCGGTTGTTTTTCTAATGCCTTCTCAAAATAGAATCGAGCTTTCTCATCAGCTTTCGGAGTTTTAATATTCAAGTGAGAGGTACCCAACGTAAATAGTTCGTATGCATCAAGTTGAACTTCCGGTTTTTTATATGAGTGAGAAAGAATTGACTCGTTTAGCTGTTTACTTAGAATGTTTGTTGCTTTTACAACCGTTTGGTCGATGATATCAAACCAGCTATTCAAATCGATAATATCTGAGTAGTTATAAATTATCTTTGAAGAAGGGTATTCAATCAGTTGTATCGTTAATTGAATAGTGTCACTTTTTATTCTAAAAGAACCAGTTATAATGTGAGATACATCAAATTGGCTTAGTTCATCAACACTATTTATGGTTAGATGCTCTGTTGTTAAATAAGAGAGAACTGAAAGTCCTTGAAACAGTGATAAGTGATGAACTAAATCTTCTTCAAAATGAAGAGCTGATACACTTTTTCCATCGTGTTTTTTAAATGGTAGAACGGCAAGTGTTATTTCAGATGGCATGAAGTACAAAGACTTTTCAAAGTTGAGCCATTACGTAATTTCCAATCATAAAGTTAGACTCAAATCTACCTATCATCAAAAATAACATTCAATTAAAATATTCTTTCATAGAAAGAAACACAAAAGCACGAACTACTTAGGTGTATTTGAATTCGTGTTTGAAGCCTTTGCTGTTACATGCATTGCAATTGTAGGTTTATCATTCTCCACTTCTCCCTGCACATTTCTTGGTTTCATCTTTAACCCAAAGAATGGCCGTAGTATCCAAATTCTTCGAATGATGAATTCATAAATGATATAACAAACAGCGAAAGTGAAAACTACTATCAGTACGAACTTCAACATAACTGGCATCTGAAGAGGGAGAATAATTAATGACCAAGCATATAACGCAAACATGTGAATGATATATACCGGATATGCAGCCTGACTTAGATATGTTAAGACTCTACTCGGTCGGTTCATGAAGTGATAACCGATTCCAAACAAGCTGAAAATCCACATATTTGATTCAATAGCCATTAGATAAACAGGTGCATTGGATTCAAAAATTGTAATTCGCAATGTGAATAATGTGATGGCAAATGTGCCATATAACCAGCTCCATTTTATGCATTACGTTTCTCCATTAGTTGAATTCTCAATTCTTGATCCAAATCATGGGTTTGTTCTAATTCAACCTTAGTGACTCATAGGGTGTTTGAGTAAAAAACAATTCGAAGCTTATAAGAACTGCTGAAGAAAATACAGTGAGTTTTAGGTGTGAAAAAGGGTAAGCTTAGTGCTGACTAGAGTAATCATTTAAAATAAATAGGCGTATATGTAGACCTGTAATGAAAATTGGTAAATGATTCTGATAGTTGAATTATGCTTGAAATGGATTTATTGCCTGGAATGTGACTCTTAGCGAATGGATATAAGAGAATTCGACTTATCTAGCTCAAGGAAATTATAAACAAATGTAGCAGACTATAATAAAAACATTCAAAAACCAATGAAAAAACCGGACTTTGAAGCAATAACATCAGGAGAAGAATTTAATACGTGGTATTGGTCTAAAGATGAAATGTCAGATATCTGTAAGCAACTAGGTTTGCCATATTCAGGTCGTAAGTTTGATTTAAGGGACAGGATAATGTTCGCTCTTGACAACAATGGAGCAGTTCTGCCAATTGCGGATAAGCAAGTAAAAAAATCATCATTTAATTGGGCACGTGCGGATTTAAACTTACAAACAAAAATAACTGACAATGTTTCTTTTGGACCCAATTTCAGACGATTTATGAAAAAAGAGATAGGAGATAATTTCTCATGCCACGGAGATTTTATGGAATGGATTAGAAGTAATGAAGGCAAAACGCTAAAAGAGGCAATCGAAAAATACCATGAGCTAGAAAAAAGGAAAGAAGATCCAAATTTTGAGAGAAAAATAGCTGATTATAATATGTTTAATCAGTACACAAGAGATTTTTTAAAAGATAATCCGGAAATGAACATCAAATCAGTCCGGAAATATTGGATGCTTAAAAAACAACTGCCAACAAAAAATGGATTTGTTAGATATGAAAAGTCTGATCTAAATCTTGAATAAAGTAAATAATAAATGAGCATTCAGTTTTGAAAAGGTATATGGTGAATAAATGATTGAAAATAAAATAACCTACTCTATCGATAGTTTTGTGAAAGTAGCTAAAAGTGTATGCAGTCAAGTAGGCGGCATATGGATGGGCAATCATTACCACATACCGGAAGATTATGGGACAGGAATTGCGGAGGCTTATGCATTCGATTACTTCTCAGTGATGTATACACAATATGAATCTAAGTTTCCTGTGATCATAGAGAGAGAACCTAATGATTTGCAAGGTCACTTAATCTTTGATCTGGTTCTATATGAGAATGCAAATGAATTTGAAGTTCAGTCAAATAAGCAGGTTAATAAGTTAGTACCGGGTTGCTATGTATCGACTCCAAATACTGCTTCTGTCGGAGTGTTCTCACCCGGGAATAGCCATGAACTACTTTCAATTCTTATTGATGTCGATTGGTTGGTTTCTCAGATAAGCACGGAGAGCTTGTCTATTGTTGATGATACAAACGCGCCCATATTTACTTACTTCCCACTGGATGCGCACTTAATTGCTACTATTCAAAGTTTACATCTTTCAAAGCCAAGATCAGAAATGAGAAGTTCCTATTTGAAAGCAAAAGCACTAGAGATTGTGGCTTATACAACTGAACTGCTACTCAATAAATCCAAACTTAATCATGACAGTCAGTTTTATCCTCATGAGTTGTATTGTATCCAGCAACTTGACGAATATTTAAGAACAAATCTACAGAATAATCCTACTGTTCATGACTTATCATTAAAGTTTGGTATAAATAGGAATCGGCTTCAAAAACTATCAAAAAGCATCTTAGGTAATACAATTTCGGCTCATATCAGACAATTGAAAATGGGCGAAGCCTACAAAATGATTGAATCCGGGTATACAGTACATGAGGTTGGAAGGGAAATGGGATATAGTAATATCAGTCACTTTGCAAGAGCCTTTAAATTTGTACACGGAGTGAATCCATCTACTGTGAAGAAGTCCGGCAGACAAAACTGAGATAAGCTTTTTAATCTGTGCTTATTTGAGCCGTGACTTACGCTATTTGAGTAAACACCCTTTCAATCTTATCGAATGCATTTGCTCTAAAACACTTGAATAGCAATGCGATGGTTACTACTTAACAGTCTCTAATCGCGGTCATGTCTACCAAGGTGAAAAACGAACAATCTTTACCATAAATGCTTAGACCAATCTTTCAAAAAACATACTTAGGGATTTATTTAATCAGCTGCTTTAGCCTTATCTATTGCAGTAAAAAAGAAATACAACCGGAGTCCTATAACGGAATTTGGCAATCATTAGGCGGCGGCTGGGTGATGGCTATTAATGACGACGGGACTTATATCGAATACGATGTCACAGATATTTCTTGCTTATCTGCAAGGCAGTCTCATGTTGAAGAATTTGAAGATAGAATAGCTGTAAAAGGTGATGAGATCAGCTTAAGAAGAGGGGTTCTGGTTTACACTTATAAGAAAACCAATAAGCTACCATCAGTATGTGAAGAAGTAGTTCCAGATGAAAGATCCAATGATCCTTTATACAATCTTGAGGTATTCGCTAATACTATTGAAAATCACTATGCATTCATGGATCTGAATAACATCAATTTTGAAAGATTATATCATCAAGCAAGTGAAAAACTTGTTGCAGACCCAACCGATGTTACACTCTATTCCGTGATGAATGAGATGTTAATTGCACTCAACGATAATCATGGATTTATAGAAGCAAGCGAGCATGTATATGAACTGATTGAGTCAGAAGCGCAAGAAACTGATGAAGAAGTAGAAGAATCGGAAATTGGAGATTTTGAAATTGCAGGAATAGTTGCCGAGCATCATCTCGATAAAGAATTCACTGAAGATTCCTTTTTGATGCAATGGGGATTAATAGACGACAATATTGGCTATATCCAGATAAAAGCAATGTTCCTATATGCAGATCTTGGTTTATCAGATGAATTAATTGATAGCTTAGGATATTGGGGCGCGTTTTCAAGTAGCATGGAATTGATGAACGAAGGTGCATATATAGAGAAAGAAGGAGAGGGTGCATCAAAGCTAATGCAACGGGTATTAAATGATCTATCATCTACGGATGCAATTATAATTGATAATAGATTTAATGGTGGAGGACAGGATGCGGTTAGTCTGAATATTTTAAAATACTTCAATTCTGAAGAAAGAATAATTGCATATCAAAAACTTGTGCATAAAAATGGTTACTCACCTGAATTTGACGTTAAGCTGGAAGCGGTTGCAAATCCATATCTAAAACCAACTTTTGTGTTGACCTCCAGACAAACCGGTAGTGCTGCCGAGGTATTTTCATTGGCCACAAAAGCATTACCTCATGTTTATACAGTGGGCGAGCCAACTATGGGTGCACTATCTACTTCTCTTCAAAAACAACTACCCAATGGTTGGGATTTTGCAATCTCAAACGAGATTTACGAATCATTAGAAGGAGAAATTTATGAGAATAGGGGAATACCGGTTGATTACCCGATGAGTCTTCAAAGCGAGGATCGTCAGGATTTCTTTAGTGAGGTAAGGGATAATTTGGATCAAGATAAAATTAGGATTCTTGAGACAATAACTAACGCCTTAAAAGAGCTGAAATAAACTTTTAAAAATTAACCAACCTTGAACCCACTTGGATGAATGCGGTCAGTAATTATTACTGGTTCTACAATTGATAACGCTATGAAAAAACACCTGTACTTACTCTTGGTTTTACTAAGTGCTTGTTCTGCTAAACAACAAAATGATAAAGAATTGTCACTCAACTCAGGATCTTATATGGATGAGATGCATGAAAAACACAGCGGTGAAATAGTTTTTATGAATGACTTCATCAGCTATGCAGATTTTGAGGAATATCATATTAAATCTTCCCTGCCTTACAATGAGATTTTGGACTTCAACATGAGAATGTTTCTTGATAAAACGTTAACTCATTATTTATCGGAATTAGCTCCTGAATTGTCAGTAAATGAATTATGCGATAAAGGTAATTTCCAATTTACATTTTCTGTAGGCGGTGAAGAAATTTGGGAGCATAATTTACCAGTTGGAGCGGGGAGTTGTGAGTATAAAAACCAAATGACGGTTTATGGAATCCCTCTTGTACATAAAGATAACCCCGAACACTGGGGAAGATATATGTGGATGAAGTTCTTGAAAAGAAATGGTGGTCAAGAGGCATTAGTAGGTAACAATCATACATTAACTGTTGATGTAAGGCCTTATTTGGAAGATTCTGAATTTAAAACAGGTAATGTAATTGCCTCAGGTAAGGTTCGGTTAGTTAGATCTGATATTGAAATAGATGATGATTTAATTGCGATTCAAAAAGTAAAACCATTTGAAAATTGGTCGGTTAATCAAACAGGAGTAAATCAATCAGTTATTGAGGATTTAAATTCTAAAATTGCTCTTAATTATTTCAAAAATATTAATAGCATAGCAGTTATTCAGAATTCTGAGATCGTACTGGAACAATACTTTAATGGATACAACCGAGAGAGTTTACACGATGTTCGATCTGTCAGTAAAACCTTAGTTGCATTATTTGCAGGAATAGCAATCGAACAAGGGCACATTGAAAATGTAGATGAGCCAATTAGCAACTATTATGAGCTCGGTAACTTTCATAATTACACTAAATTAAAAGATAGCATCACTATTCATGACTTATTGACTATGAGCTCAGTATTTGATGGTGATGATTCTGATTTCAGTTCGCCCGGTAATGAAGAAAAAATGTATCCATCAGAAAACTGGGTGAAATTTGTGCTTGATCTTCCAGCTCAAAAACAAGAAACAAACTGGTCGTACTTTACTGGTGGTGTGGTTTTACTTGGTGATATACTCAATAAAGCTGCACCAGTACAGTTAGAAAAATTTGCTGATAATTCGCTATTCAAACCATTGAATATAACTGATTATAAATGGCAGTATACCCCACAAGGAGTGCCTAATACTGCTGGCAGTTTTCAATTAAGTACGCTTGACTATGCAAAAATTGGGTCTCTGTATTTAAATAATGGTCGGTATGATAATTCACAGATAATACCCGAAGCTTGGATGATACAATCAATGGAAGAACATGAAATTGTGCCTGACAGAGACAAAGAATCATATGGATACCTGATCTGGAAGAAACATATTTCAGTAGAAAATAAAGATATGGAAGTTCATTATATGAGTGGTAATGGTGGGAATAAGGTCTGGATTATTCCAAGCCTTGATGCTGTAATTGTGCTCACATCGACTGCTTATGGCCAGCCTTATATGCATTATCAAGCGGAAGAAATTTTGAAAGAGTATCTCATTCCTGCATTGAAAGGTTCAGATATCTAGTAGATAAGGGTAGATCGAATTAATCACTTTGTTAGAATCATGATGAAGAAAGAAAAGCTCTTATTCTACGGTACGCTCTCCTTGCGCTGGTATTTATGCTATTATATGATCACATACGGTTGGGCAAAACTTACACTTAATCAATTTGGGGTACATGATCCTGCAATTCTAGATTTATCTCTGAAAGAAATTGATAGTTTTTATGTGGCATGGCATTTATTTGGAAGAAGTGAATTCTTTTCATACGTAACTGGATTAATAGAGATTATAGGCGGAATTCTAATCGTTATTGATAAAACCGTCATACCCGGAGCACTTCTTGTTTTATCCATATTAGCTCAAATCCTAATCATCGATATTTCATTTACAACCGGGATTCATGGTTTTGCTTTGCCTGTAAGAGTAGCAAGTATGATGGTTGCCGCCTTATTGATTCTACTATTCTATAAAGAAAATTTGAAGCAACTATGGGATAGCTTAAAGGCAGTAAAATCAAATGATTTTAAATACAAGTGGTGGCATTTTTTGGTGGTCCCTTTGGTTGGATTTTTGATGGATTTTGTGATAGCAATCCTGACATATCCTATAAAGTTTCTTCTAAATTCACTCCTTTCAACTTAATAAATCGAACTTAAGAGATAATTATATGAAGCTATTACTGACCCTTTTTACTTTAGCACTATCACTGAATCAGATAAGCGCCCAGCAGAAAGACATCAAACTAGACAACAATGGAATTATAATAGCCGGGACATATTCTAAGTCTGAAGGTAGTAATGAAAAGCCCCTGATCATCATGCTATCAGGTAGTGGAGCTCAGACCAGAGAATCTGAAATAGTTGGCTATCCTGTATTCAAGACTCTTTCTGAGGAATTCAACCTTAATGGCTATTCAACTTTTCGATTTGATGATCGAGGGGTAGGATTATCTACCGGTGATTTTGATGCAACCACATTAGAGGATTTTGTATCAGACATCTCTGCGATAATTAATTACTTCACGATGTCAGAAGAGCTTCAACATACATCATTTATTCTGGCTGGGCACAGTTTAGGCGGCGTTATATCTATCAAAGCCGCTACCATTGATGAAAGAATCTCATCAATATTGTTATTAGCGTCGCCTTCATTACCACTTTATGAGATCATTAATGAACAAATTCGATCAACTCAAAGATTGATGGGCCACTCGGAGGAAAGCCTAAATGAAGCACTCGAATTTCAAGCTCTTATATATGATGCAGTAAAGGATAGTGCCAAGTGGAAAATAGTAAAGAGTATATTTACAGAAAGAATGAAAAATCGAATTGCAGAATTACCGCAAGAGAGACAAAATCAGATACCAGATATTGATGCATTTATAAATATGCGCTATCAGCAGTCAATTGTAAATCAAGTAAGAACCAGACAAATGGAAAGTTTACTCTTTTATGATCCTGCAGAAGACTTAAGAAAAATCGAAGTTCCCGTTGCAATCATATTAGGTGGGAATGATGTTCAGGTAAAGCAGGAGAAAAATCTTGAAACGTATGAACAAGTATGTCATAGTTCATCATTAGAGTGCCTTATTTCCGTGAAAGAAAAAATGAATCACCTTTTTCAAGAAGCAGAAACGGGTTTAGTTCAAGAGTACGCTTCTTTGCCTCATGAATTATCAGAAGGCTTTATTAGATCTCTCATAGCTTCTTTAGAATTCATAGAACAATAGTCTTCTAGAAGAGGAAAATAGGGCCACCAATAACTTAAACACTATACTTAAAAAGAGTAAAAAAAATCAATTGAGCGGTTAAAGACTCAGATAAGCACTGAAATGGCTCAAATTAGATTTACCGGTAACTATTGAGTTTTCTGAAGTGTAAATAAGGTAACCAAAAGTCTAACTCTTTCTTTTATCCTAATGATTTCCAGACCAGTACTTATTAACCCCCTTGCTCTACTGTTTCTATGGGTGTTCAGTTTTATTCATTTACCTCTATTCGGTCAATCGAATATTATTCATTCATTTGAACGAGAATCAATAAAATTAGATGGTGATTTATCTGAGTGGGATTTATCAGCACCCTGGTATGAGCTTACCCATAAGCTAGGTGGCCCCGAAAGAGAATCAAATAGGGATATCGATGTAACATTTCAAGTTGTGCATTTACACAATAGTCGCAAAATGTATGTGGCAGTTAATATTTTGGATGATGAATTAGAATGGAATGAAGGAGATTCGTTTGATGCATTAGCTTTCTACATCAACGAACAACATCATCCAAGAGGTTCCGGTGTAGTAGCCTATAGAATACAAGGCAACTCTATAAGAAGCATAACCCCAGATAATCATTGGGATCCTAACATATCACAATATGCTAGATTAGAAAAGATTAGACATGTTTTCCAAAAAACCCAAAATGGACTGCAGATTGAAATTGAATTTGAGCTTGAACAGCAAATTCAAAATCCAAGTATTCTAGATTTTGATTTGGAGTACACCGACTCAGATGGAGGTGAGAAATCATACTATTCATTTACGCCATATGGAGGAAAGACCTGGAATGCTCAGCCTGGAAGACTTGGGTCTATCCTTTTTCTAAATGAAAACATACAACTAGGATCCCTGATTGGTGAGGTTAATTGGGACGATCCTACAATTCCCATCTCTTTTAATGGAGTACGATTAGAGAACAAAGATAATCCAAATTTTTGGATGTATGTTCCACTCAGCGATGACAATATTCTGGAAGCTGAATTACCCGAAGGTGATTACATAATTAGACCGGGTATGCTCACTCATTTTATTGGGGAACAATTTTATAAAGCTGATAGTACCGCTGCTAATCCCTTTTCAATTATTGCAGATAAGCAAACCCGTATTGATGATATTATAATTAAGCGTGTTTCTAAGCCGGATTTAGTTCAAAAAGATAATTTTCTTTTTGAACTCATCGATGGAAATAGAGACTCACTGGATACGGTTATCGAACAATATATGACCTACTATGGTATCGAGGGGGCCCAATTTTTGAGCTGGAAGGGTAATCAAATTATTCATAGTAATTCCTATGGGTTTAAAAATTCGTTCACTCAGGAAAAAGTAGAAAGTTCAACGTTATTTGAAGTCGCCTCTATAACTAAGCCAGTATTTGCTTTTGCTGTGATGAGCTTTTATGAGCAGGGACTGATAGATTTAGACAAACCCTTATATCAATATAGATCATTTGATGAGGTTAAAAACCATCCTTATTCGAAACTAATCACTGCAAGGCAAGTCTTATCTCATCAAACTGGGTTGCCAAATTGGCCCATTAATGGAAAGCTTGAATTTCAATTCAAACCCGGATCAGGATATAGTTATTCGGGATCAGCGTACGAATATTTGGGAAGAGTGTTAGAATCAATAGCAGGAAAATCTATTAATACAATTCTATACGAAGAAGTAATGGAGCCACTGGAGCTTTCAGATTTTTACTTTCAATTTAATTCTGATGCAATTCCTCATAAATCGAGTGGACATTACAATGGATATCCCGGTACTAGAGATTTTCCTGAAGAACCATGGATTGCAGGATCATTGATTACTAATGCTGAATCTTTAGTAAAGTTTGCCATGGCTATTCAAAGGCGAAAAGGTTTAAAACAAGAGACTTATAATGAGCAATTCAAAAACTACTTAACTATTCCAGTAGAAGAGAGAGATAATTCTTGGAATGTAGCTGAAGAAATGACATTAGGTTGGTTTAAAGAAGAAGCACCTCATGGAACTGTAATTAAGCACAGTGGAAGCAATGGCGATTTTGAATCTATTCTGAGGATTTATGATGATCTTGATATGGGGTACATCTTATTAGTCAATGGAAATTCAGGCTTTTACTTAACTGAAAACATTGAAAAAATACTTATTGATCCTGAGCAGTTTTAGCAAGTTTGTGTTGAAAACAGATATGTTATAAATAACCATAATTAAATAGTAAATTACATAATAACAATAGTATAAGTAATATTAATATTTAACATAATGAACAAAATACTTAAAGATTACAGTATTATTTATAGTAGAATATTTTTGCTGATTTATCTTATGACAATGTCCTTTAATGTTGCTCTAGCCCAAGAGAATGTCGATAGGTCTGAAAGAGCTAACATTGAAAATTTGTTGAGTGATCATAATGTACCGGGATTAAGTTTAGCCGTTCTAGATGACTATAGAATTCAGGAGATATCTGTTTATGGTGACTTAAAAAGAGGCATCCCTGTTGAAATAGACAGCTATTTTAATGTAGCATCGTTGGCTAAACCAATTGTAGCAATGCTTACATTAGAACTTGTTCAATTAGGGGAGTGGGAACTCGATAAACCACTGGAAAATTATTGGGTTGATCCTGATATAAAGGATCATCCATTCACAAAAAAACTGACTACTCGACATGTTCTTTCACATAGAACAGGTTTTGATAATTGGAGGCATTTAAATGAGTCTAAACAATTAGCGTTTAATTTCGAGCCTGGTAAAAAATTTATGTATTCAGGGGAAGGGTTTGAATACTTACAAAAGGCTCTCGAAAGAAAATTTGGGTTATCACTGGATGAGCTCGCTTTTAGATATTTATTTAAGAAGATTGGGATGAATCAAACTCAGTTTAGATGGGACGAAAATGTTATTAAGGAGCAATTTGCTCATTGGCATGATGCAGAGGGAAATAATTCTTACCCGACCTATTTCAATAATGAATCTAGTGCTGCAGATGATTTATTAACTACCATTTGGGATTATGCTAAGTTTGCTGAATTCGTAATTAATGGTGCTTCACTTGATCAAGATTTATTTCAAAATATGGTGAGTACTCATAGTGAGTCTACAGATGATGTTCAGATAGGGCTGGGGTGGGAAATCCTGCATAAGTCTGTTGATTCTGAATACGCTTTGTTACATACCGGAGGGGATGTTGGAGTGAATACCCTAATTGTACTACTTCCCAAATCAGGAAAGGGACTTGTAATCTTTACAAATGGTGATAACGGAAGAAATTTATATTTCCCTCTAATTAATTTATTACTTAGAGAAAGTAAGTTCTTATTTGAATAAAGTGTTTTAGTTCAATAACTGTGGAACTTTAAACTAAATAGAAAATGCGCTCTGAACTTGACTCTATTTGGTGCTAAAGAACCTGTTTATCAGGGCGATTTTGATTTGCAAGTTTGTGTTGAAAAAATAAATAAGCCATAGAAAACTATAATTCAAGTTGAAATATTAGTTGTATGATCAAACTAATTCATATAGTCTTAATCGTTAGTACTTTACCAGTATCATTACTTGCTCAAAAAACGAGTGATCATAGCATGAATCATTACCTGGAATTTGTTCAACCTAATGATAGCTTGGAAGTTAAGTACTTCTTCCCAGAAGCATTATTGAAATGGACTTCGGAAGATCTAAATTCTTTACCGGATGAGATTGCTCAGCAGTATTCTTCTTTACCCGAATCTCTGTTAGATAGACTACCAAGATTTATTGATAGTGATAGAGCTCTTGAGTATTCCTTTATTGAACAACATGATCATGTGGTAAAACTGCTATCGAAGTATAGACAAGAGCCTGTTGTTGATAATAATTTGGCAAATTTGATAGGTGACTATGAACTGGTGTCTGCGTTAGATGAAATTGTAAGTCTATCTACTTCCAGAAGGCTTGTCATGATCAACGAATCTCATTATAGAGGAAGACACAGAGTTTTTACAGAATTACTATTAAAACGATTGCGAGATAAAGGATTTACTCATTTAAGTCTTGAGGCATTAAGTCCTCAGCAAGCAAGAAGTTTTAAAGATAAAACTGTACCAATTGAAGCTGGAGGTTATATGCGTCAACCAACCTTTTCAAATATGGTTAGAACAGCTTTAGAGTTGGGATATGAAGTAATAGGACATGAGAGTTCCTTAAGAGCACGAGAATTAGGCCAGGCAGAAAACATAATCAAATATTTAAATAAGTCTGATTCTGTAAAGGTGATAGCGCATGTTGGCTTCGGTCATATTAATGAAAATCCGGAAATACAGATGCCACCAGCAAATACACCTATGCTTGCTGCAATTATTAAGGATAGTCTAAAAATTGATCCTCTAACAATTAATCAAACCGTTTGGATGGAATATTCGAAAGGAAAATCATCACAATACTTTCAAATAGCACAGTCATTGGGTATTAAGGAATCATCTTTATTCAAAAATAAAATTGATGGAACGTACTTAGTTGAATCTTCTTATCAAGGCGATTTTGATTTGCAAGTTGTTCACCCAAGGACTGATCTAATTAATGGTAGACCTGATTGGCTCCGTAGATTGAATTATAAAAACTATTACCGGGACATACCGGAAGGTTTTGAGCAGTCAATGCTATTGGTATATAAAAGCTCAGAAAGCCTCAAGGACCATCTTCCCGTTGATATTTTATATCTATCGGGAGATGATTCAAAGCCACTCATTTTAAAGCCAGGTCTCTACGATTTATATTATTTCAAACGAAATGGTGAACAACTGACTATAAAAGAAGTTGATATCAGATAGTAGTTAAAGAACACCCAATTAATTAATGCTTATTTCGTTTATCATGAACTTTTGGATTTGAAGCTGTTGCGACTGCAGTCTTCCTTAATGATGGCATTTCTTCTTCAATTACTCCCTGCACATTTCTTGGTTTCAACTTCAACCCAAAGAATGGCCGTAGTACCCAGATTCTTCGTATGATGATTTCATAAATGAAATAACAGGCAGCGAAAGTGAAAACCACAATCAGTACAAACTTCAACATAACTGGCATCTGAAGAGGTAGGATAATTAATGATCCGGCATATAGAGCAAACATATGAATGATATACACCGGATAAGCGGCCTGACTTAGATAGGTTAAGACTCTACTCGGTCGGTTCATGAAGTGATAACCTATCCCAAACAAGCTGAAAATCCACATATTTGATTCAATAGCCATTAGATAAACAGGGGCACTAGATTCAAAAATTGTTATTCGTAACGTGAATAATGTGACAGCAAGTGCACCGTATAACCAGCTCCATTTCTTGAAAGTTTGCCAGCAACTTTCGCCACTATACATAAATAGAAATCCGAAAAAGAATGCAAGGAATCCTAAAACGAAACCATGCCATGTCTCTGCATACATTTCGAAAATACCGGGTCTCATAACTAATACTTCCAGTATAAAAAAGATGGATATACTTAATGGACCTAATGGATTACTCATGAATCTCGAAAGTCCTTTCTGGAAAGCACTGTCTTTCTTCTTGCGTAAATAGATAAATAGCGGAGACAATATTACCACGTAAGCGAAGATATTTGCCAGGAACCAAAGGTGACCAGCATGAGCATAATAGTCGAATGGAAGATTATAGAACTTCTGGTATATGAACATGTGAAGCGGTGTGATGGCAAAAAATCCAAATATGAAAGGAACCAATATGCGTTTCACACGTTCGGTTACTAATTGCTTCCATGTACGTTTTCTAAGTGCAAAGTACACCCCCATACCCGATACATAAAAAAGGAATGGGATTCGCCATACATTCAACATGGTCATTGGTTTCCAAAGCCCTTCAATAAGTTCAGGACTTCGAATAAAACCAAAGAACATAGCCCAGGGCTGGAATACGATTGCAATATGATAAATGAGTAGAAGCCATATAGCTATTACTCTCAGCCAATCAATATCGTGTCGTCGTTGAGTTTTCATAGGGGTTTAAATTATTTACTGTAAAGTCTTGACTTGTAATACTGTAGCTTAAAATTTCATGCCGAAATATATATTTGGCTCAAAAAGAAAGACGTTTCCATATTTGTCGTCAAACTCCTTAAATCCATCAGGCGAATTGTTATCAAAAAACCATTGATTAACATGAACTTGAGGTTCTATGAATAATCGTTTTTTCTTACCAAATTCAATATGATACCCCAAGTGATATGAATTATAAACTTTAAAACCATTCTTGATTTTATTGCCGTCTAAATCCGTATAAGTTTGTATCTGTGGTAACACTTCAACAGAAGCAAAAAGTCCTTTCCACAGCATTCGCTGGTAGGTAATACCAATTCCAGTTTCTCTTAGATATCCATCGTAATAGTCACTTCCTGACTCTATCTTATCTAAAAGGCCTTCCCACCATAGGATTCCCATAGGTTGAAACAATCGCCAGGTAGCAAACTTTACTCCTATAATGTTTTTGTCATCAAGGTTGCGTTTAACATGTAATTCTACCATTTGAATACTTGTTCGCTCGCCGTAGCCGTAGATAATCTCATCTGGAACAATATAAGGCATACTTACGCGCCACTTATTGGCCACTTCAGTTTCTTCACCCACAGGTGAGTTATTTTGAGCAAAAGCACTAAGAGAGCAAAAAAGGAAAAGAATGGTTAATAGGTTTTTCATGAGATTTTAAACTTCTTGGATTTTTGTTACTGTAACATCATTGCGATTACTGGACGTGTTTTCTCCAGTTCATCCATGTCAAGTTGTAAGCCAAATGGACTTAATTGCTGCTGCATCATGTCATAGATTGGCTGAACAGCTTCGAATGGACCCATTACAGATTCTCTTGCTGTTGCTCCGAAGTTGTTTCGTACACTTTTGTCTATATCAGCATCGATAAGCATTTGTACAATTTCGACTCGACAGAAAAATGCAGCAGAATGTAAAGCAGTGGAACCATCGCCATTGGTTACGTCAAGTTGAGCACCAGCATCTATTAATGCTTTAGCAATATCAATTTTCCCAAATGTTGATGCTGTGATAAGTGCAGTTGAGCCAGTCATTGGATCTTTTTGATTCAGATCAGTACCGGCTTCAATATGTTGTTTAACTGCTTCAAGATTATTTGTGATTACAGCTGTATGAATGTCAACATCTGGAGTGCTAATGCTTGAACTTGATTCTTCACTCTTTCCGGAACAACCTGTGAAAATTGTGGCGATGAATATAATTGATAATAGTGATTTCATGATCTTTAGTATTTGATTAAAAGTTCGCTAGAAAGATCAGAAATGCAGTTTTCAGGTAGATAATAGTGATGTAGCCAAAAACATCAAGTTTGAATCAGGAGTAAAAACTATGGCGCACTCATATAAATTATGACGCAGATTCACTTTTATATGGTTCTGTTAGTGAGGCTATATGAAGTCTAAATTTTTCCTAAATTCAGATGGTATAATTCACAAAAATGGCTTTTATGCAGGACGACTTTCTAGGTCAGATAACTGGGATCATCGAACAGAATATTGATGATGAACAATTTGGCGTTTCGGAACTAGCTGAAGCCGTAAATATGAGTCGTTCAAATCTGCTTCGGAAGATTAAGAAACAGACCAATCTATCAGCCAGTCAATTCATTCGACAGGTGCGTCTTGAAATTGCCATGGAGATGTTGAAAGAAGGAGGTTTAACAGTTTCAGAGGTTTCATATAAAGTTGGATTCGGAAGTACTTCTTATTTCATCAAATGCTTTAGAGAACAATATGGCTATCCTCCCGGGGAAGTATGCAAGAAAGTGGATGAATCAAGTACCCAAATCTCAAGTACAGGTGAGTTTGAAGTTAGAAAGCTTGATTCGCGTTGGGTTTTAGCTGCAGTTGTTGGACTAATAGTAATTAGTATTGGTTCATTCATCTGGTTTAATACCAGCGTTGATGAAACACCACTAGATAAGTCTATTGCGGTGCTTCCTTTTAAAAATGAAAGTAGTGATTCATCAAATGAGTACTTCATCAATGGATTGATGGAATCAACCTTAAATAACCTGCAGAAAATTGAAGAATTGAGGGTTATCAGCCGGACATCAGTGGAGAAGTACAGGAATACAACACAAAGTATACCAGAAATAGCCGGTGAGTTGGGCGTAAGTTATTTTGTAGAGGGAAGTGGTCAAAAGGTTGGTGATCAGGTTTTGTTACATATACAGCTAATAGATGCCTCAACCGATGAACATATTTGGGGAGAGCAATATAGCAGTGAGTTAGCTGATGTTTTTACTCTTCAAAATGAAATTGCCACAAAAATTACAGATGCAATTCAAGTTATAGTCACCCCTGCTGAACTTGAGCAAATCGATAAAATTCCTACCACAAGTCTTGAGGCGTACGACTATTACTTGCAAGCGATGGAGCACTTCTTCTATCGCTCTAATCAAGAACTTTTGGTGTCAATACCTTTATTTGAAAAAGCCATTGAATTGGATCCTGAGTTTTCGTTGGCATATGCACATCTGGCTATGAGTTATTATTTCTTAGAGATTTTTCAGGCAGAGAAACAGTATACCGAGCAGATCAACAATTATGCTGATAAAGCACTCTTATTTGATTCAAGGTCGGCCGAGAGCTTATTAGCCAAAGCATTTTATTATATGCACACCCTTGAGTATCGACTGGCCGTACCATATCTCGAAAAGGCATTGGAATATAATCCCAACTCTTCAGCCGTAATTCAAACACTATCAGATTTATATGCGCGTATTTTCCCTAATACAAGTAAGTACTTGGAGTATGCGCTTCGCGGAGTTCAGTTAGATGTGGCTGCAAGTGATTCAATACAGCGAAGCTATCTATATTTACACCTTAGTAATGCTTTCATTCAAACTGGATTCGTGGATGAGTCAATCGAATATATAAACTTGTCCATAGAGTATAACCCTGCTAATGAGTTCTCACCATACTTGAAGCCTCTGATTGAATACGCTGAGCATAAAGACTTGAATCAAACCATTCAAGGTTTAGTACATGAGTTCAATAAAGACACTACAAGAATCGATATAATGCAGGAATTAGGTAAAGCGTATTATTTCGACCAGCGATACGATTCTGCTCATTATTATTATCAGAAATTTGTGAATGCTAGAGAGTTATATGGTTTAGAAATTTTCCCTAATGAAGATGCAAAAATCGCTTATGTACTTGAGAACATGGGCAAACCAGAGGAAGCAAGTTTGTTTTATGAGTCATATGCCCAATTTTGTGAGGCAGATCAATCGATTTATCAAAGCATACATTTAGCAATGAAATATGCCATTGATGGTGATATTGAAAAAGGGATAGAACAACTAAAGGTTTTTGCGGAGCAGGATAATGTTCAATATTGGGTAATACTGTTTTTGGAAGATGATCCTTTAATCCATCCACTAATGCAGCATCCTGATTACGAGCAGAATATTCAAAAAATTAAAGACCGTTTTTGGGAAACCCACAACAGACTCAAGACCGATTTAGAAGAAAAGGGGTTAATTTAATAGACCTTCATAAAAAAGCCTCATTGTGTACAAAGAGGCTTAAGGTTTCAAGTACACCCGAGAAGATTCGAACTTCTTTTCTATCACTAGCCAAAAGTTTGTCTTAAGTAGCATGCAACTCGATTATTAATATTGTTTACCTTGTCTTAAAAAAGAAGAGAGTAGTGTATGAGTACCTATAATGAGCCGATTCGTTTACTGGCGGCGATCATGTTTGCTGATATGGTTGGATACAGTAAGCTGATGCATGAAGATGAGGCTACTGCAAAGAGGATGAGAGACCGCCAAAGGGAAGTTGTAGACGAATACATTTTGAAGCATCGTGGACAGGTTATGCAATATTACGGTGATGGTACTTTAAGCATGTTTGGTAGTGCGATAGACGGCGTAAAATGCGCGACTGAAATCCAATTAGAGTTACAAAAAGATATAGTTGTTCCACTAAGAATTGGACTCCATGTTGGTGATGTAGTTTATGATGATGAAGGAATTTATGGGGATGCTGTTAATATAGCTGCAAGGGTCCAAAGTTTATCTGCACCTAGTGGAGTTATGCTATCCGGCAAAGTTTACGATGAAGTGAAGAACCATCCGGGTATTAGAGTCGAGTCTTATGGTAAACATGAATTAAAGAATATTGTTAAGCCGATCAGTTTACATGCAATTGCAACAAATGGTATTCAAACTCCAAACCAGAATGATATTCAACAGATTACGGGAAGTAATAAAAACAGTGTAGCAGTTTTACCATTTGTCAATTTCAGTGCAGATAAGAATAATGAATACTTTAGTGATGGAATTACCGAAGAGATAATCAATGCATTGGTTAGAGTTGATGGTATCAAAGTTGCTTCTCGGACATCTGTTTTTGCTTATAAGAACAATGATAAAGACATCCGTGATATTGGAGAAGAATTAAACGTTTCTTCTATTTTGGAAGGGAGTGTTCGCTTGGCGGGTGATCGGGTTAGGGTAACCGCTCAGTTAATAAATGTGAGTGATGGTTTCCATATTTGGAGTAAAAACTTCAATGGAGACCTGGAAGACATCTTTGCTGTCCAGGATGAAATTTCTCAAGGAATAGCTTCTTTGTTGGAAGATAGTTTTATCATTGATAAATCAAGAAAGCTATATGACGCAGGAACCGATAGTGTAGAAGCATTTAATCTATACCTGCAAGGTTTATTTTTTGGGAATAAAAGAACTCCTGAAGGTGCAGTAAAAGCAATGGAGTATTATGAAAAAGCCATTGAAGCTAGTAATACCTATGCTGATGCATATGCTGAGCTTGCAAATTGTTACGTATACCTTGCCGCAATTGGTCACTTATCCGGTAGGGAGGCCTACAAGAAAGGATCCGAATATGCTCAAAAAGCCGTTGAACTGAATCAGGGGCAGGCGTTGAGCTATACCACACTGGGTTTTATTGAGCTTTTTGATAAATGGGATTTCGGATCAGCAGAAACCTACTTTAGAAAAGCAATCACACTTGAGCCCGAAAATGTAGATGCAAGACTCTCATACAGTTTCTATAATCGTATTGTCTCCCGCCTTGATAAGATGGTTCAACAAGCAGAACTTGCTGAGAAACTGGATCCTTTATCCCTTCACGTATTACTGGATTTAGGGAATGCATACTGTGTTATCGGTCAATATGAAGCTGCACTAGAAAAGTTTGATAAAATATTGGAATTAGATCCTACTTTTAGAGCGGCTCAGGAAGCTAAAGCAATTAACTACATTTTTTTAGGAGAACTGGATAAAGCAGAAAAACTAGCAACTGAGTACTTATCTGATGTTGAAGGTCCATTGCAAGGAAATATGCAACTGGGTTACATACAGGCTTTAAAAGGAAATATTGAAGGAGCTAGGGGACATCTGGAACTTCTTAAGAAGAAAGGATTAGAAAATCCGGAGTTCGATTTAGCTCTAGATTATGCAATACTACATGTTGCACTGAATGAATATGATGAAGCATTTAAGCAATTAGAAGAAGCCTATAATCATAGATTGGGATCATTGTTACTCATTAAAACAATTGGTGCATTCCAAGCTCTCGAAAATGATGAGCGGTATAAAAGGCTGATTGAGAAAGTAGGGTTTCCAACTATCGCTTAAGTAAATGTATTCCAGTGATTACGATTTGAAGTTGTTTTAATATCAGTTTCAATAAATCTTCATATGCATTTATTAAAATGATTGCCATAATTGGGGTTACGACATCTAATCACACTATATGGATATAATCAGTGCGATAGCTTCGGTCAACGCAATTTTCATTGCCTGGTTTATTAGTACGAAGAAATCAAAGAGTATTAGTGATTATATACTAGTGGTTTGGTGTGTCAATTTTGCTATTCATTTTTTGATTCCATTCGGGATAGAACGTCAGCTTTTTTTCCATGAGTCTTTATGGGGCTGGGTGATGGGAATGGCTGTTGTGGCGCATGCACCTTTCATTTTTGTTTATACAAGTTCACTCACAAATCCGGAATTCAAGTTCAATCTGAAGAACTTCTATCATTTTGGATTTCTGTTAGTTTTCTGCATTGCCTACATCCCATACTTCTCATTATCACCGGATGAACGAATGCTATTGGTTCAGTCAAAGGGAGAACCATCGTATTATGTGTTTGTACCAATGCTTACGTTGTTGTTCATTCGGATCTATTTCTTTACGCGTACAATGGTAGTCCTTGTTAGACATCAAACCAAAATCGAGCAGACATTTTCTTATGAGACGAATGTGAATCTTCGTTGGATTAAACTGATTACTTATGGATTTTTCGGAATAATCGGGATGAGTATCATTATGTACATGCTGATTTCTGCTAAGGTTATTTCCGTATTCTGGATGGATTATTCCATGATATTATTGAATATGGTGCTCTTCTACTTCATCGCCTATTACGGATATAAACAGGAAGTAATTGCAAAATGGATGGGACCTTTAAACGGAGAAACCAAGCTTCCTGTAGCTGAAATTCAATCACCTTTAAAACTGAGAAAGAACGGAGTCCCCAAAACAGAAATTTCAAATGGCGATATCCAGCGTTTGAATGCTTTAGTTGAAGAAGAGAAGTTATTTCTGGAACCTGAATTACATATCGAAGACCTCGCAATCAAACTTAAAATACAGACGCATCATCTTTCAAAACTGTTGAATAATCAGCTTGATAAAAACTTCTTTGAATACATCAATGAGTATCGGGTTGAGGAGTTCAAGAAACTGGTAGCTGACCCAAAAAATAAGAATATCTCCATTCTCGGACTGGCGATGGATGCCGGCTTTAATTCCAAAGCTACGTTCTACAGATTCTTCAAAAATTCCACCGGTTTAACACCCTCTGAATTCAAGAAGAGTTTCGACTATAAAAACCAGTCCCATTAAAATACTTAATGTAGAAAGTGGTCTCACCGACTTATTTATAGGCTTTCTAACATCAATAAAATCAGTGTCGCATTTTTTAATGAGACTAGTAGTGGTCTCACGGTCTGATGATGGGACGATTTTATTATGATGCTCTTCTACCTTCGACTTAGAAATTTTGATTAAAAATCGAATTGTGATGAAAGTCGAAGAATTAGAAATGTACGGTAAGGCTTTGGAAATGCCGAAAGATGCTCAGAAGAAACAAATCAAAATTGTCTTCAATCAACTGAAAAATGAGTTCGGCTATAAAAGTATAGGAATTCTTTTTGGTGTACTAAAACATGCAAAACGTATCAAAAAGGAATATCCCGAAGCAATTGCAAGAGCTAAAGAAATAAGTCCTGTAATTGAAAGTGAGCTAGTTATGATGGGTGCACTATTTTCGTCAATAGCTGATCGAAAAGGGCGGAAATATGCTGGAGATTTTATGACCAGAATGATGGAAAAGACTGCAGCGGTATCTATGCCAGCTCTTTACCAACTACCAGATCTCTTGAAATGTGAAGGCGACATATTTGACAACTTCAAGAAAATGAATCGCGCTTTATTCACAGAAACCAATCGCATGGGTACATGGAAACATGATGGTTTTCATGAGACTGAAGATCTGTTGGAATTCAAAGTAACCTCTTGTGCAAACATTGAGCTTTTTGAAGCTATTGAGTGCTCTGAATTAAATACACTAGGCTGCGACCATGATTGCGCTGGATATCCATTGATAGAAGAAGCAGTGCAGTGTGAGTTCCGAAGAACCTGTACACTAGCAAAAGGGGGAGATTGCTGCTATTTCAAGTTCTATAGAAAAGGTATGGCTATCGAACCCGCTGAGATGAATGTCTAAGAAGGATTGAAACGTGAAGTGAACACCATGAAAACGTCAGAAGCAATAATAATGGAAATCGAAGTTGAAACAGACAACTTTAAGACTAGTCAACAATCTAAAGATAATAGCTGGATTCCTTTTTTCAATGAGGTTCCATCAGATCAAAAAGATTTCTTCAAAGATTTTCTTGATTGTCATCCGTTTAAGGAGATTCACATTGATGGAAATCAGTTTGAATACATTTCATGCGGTAAAGGCTCGAAAACCATTCTCTTATTGCACGGTGCGATGGTTACAGCTCACATGTGGTTTTATGTAATCAGAAAATTGGAATCTGAGTACCGAATAATTACACCAACTTTACCGAAAGAAGGATTAGGAGCAAATCAAGCTAATAGACTAATCAATAAAATTTTTGAAGTAGAAAAAGTCGAAAAAGCAATTTTGGTCGGATACTCATATGGAGGAGCTATTGCCCAGTATTTTACTCAGACATATCCTGAGAAAGTTGAACTTATAGTTTTATCGCATACCGGATTAATGAGAGGAGAGGAATCTATTTCAGCTACAAAAAAGATGCTGAAAGTGATAAGATTATTGCCATCTGGCTTCGTAAATCTCATTCAGTTTCTAAGACTACATGGAAAAACTGAATCAGAATGGAGTGCATTCAGAAAGGCATTTTTCACATGGATGTTTTCAAATATTCAAAAGAATGACTTTATCAATCTGTTGGAAGAAAGCATACAATTCTGCCATGATGTAGCTGACTCTGAAGGGACCAGAATTCCCTGGAAAGGAAGAACAGTGTTACTTGGTACAAAATCTGATAAAGACACCTTCAAATATTTTGATGCTTTGTCTCAACTTTACCCAGACAGCAGCAAACGCATTTTTGATTTGCCGGGTGGACATCACACCATTTTTCTCCATCCGGTAGAATACACCAGCACACTTCAGGAATTAATAGAAGGTGCTGTATCCCACACATCTAACGAAGAAAATAAAACCAGAAAATCATGAAAACACTAATTATTGGAGCAGGACCACTTGGTAGTTTATACGCCAATTTAATGCACAAAGCGGGGAAGGATGTCACTCTTTTAGCAAGAGGTGAGCATTATGAATTTTTGAAAGAGAACGGACTAATACTGATTAATGAATTCACCCAGAAGAAATCAGTCAGACAGATTAAAGTCATTCAAAGAATTCATGAAGAAGATGAATTTGATTTAGTGATTGTGCTCATTCGAAAAAACAAAGTAATCGATTTATTACCTGAATTAAGTAAGCACAAACATCTTCGAAATATCTTATTCATGGGTAATAATACCACGGGTTTTGATATCTACTTGAAGTACTTCCCAAAAGAGAACATCCTATTTGGATTCCCGGGTGGTGGTGGATCACGAATTAATCACATCATTCATTACATCGATAGTGAAGAACCGGGCGGATCCAGAATGCCGATTACCATTGGTGAATTGGGTGGAAAAACCAGAGAACGTACACGTCAAATCAAGGAGCTATTTGAAACTTCCTTCGTTCCGGTGAATATCGTTGATGATATTGACAGTTGGATGAAATATCACGTCGCATTTATTCTCCCTGTTGCTGGTGCACTCCTCCAAAGTGGGGATAACTATAAACTTGCCAAAGATGCATCCACCATATCTGATTATGTGAAAGCAGTTCGAGAATGCGGGCGAGTACTTAAAAAACTAGGGTTCACAAAAAGTTATAATCCAAAATTCAAGTTGATCACCATCTTCCCAATTTGGTTGCTAACTAAAATTCTGGGGAAAGTTTTTGATAGCAAGTTCGCTGAAATAGCCATGATGATGCATGTGAAATCAGCTCAGGATGAGATGGTTGAATTAGGAAGAGAATTCAATGAGCTCCAACGAATTAGCGGAATATCAACTCCTTATTTCGATAAGCTGATGAGCAATATAAAACCAGAAAAACCTTCCACTACCATTCAAAGTCAGCAAGGTAAAACGCTTTCAGAAGGAGAATTAAAATGAAAACTGTATTAGTAGCAGGTTCAACAGGATACCTGGGTAAACACTTATTAAATGAATTGAAGAAGGCGGGCTATAAAACTATTGCTCTAGCACGAAATGCAGCAAAACTCTCCGGCATAAAAGTTGATAAGATCATCGAGGCGGAGGTCACTAATCTTGCTACTCTCGAGGGAATTTTCAATGAGGTTGATTTCATAATCTCAACAGTTGGGATTACCCGCCAAAAAGATGGACTCACCTATGAGGATGTGGACTTTCAGGCGAACATGAATCTATTAGCTGAAGCTGTGACCTCGGATGTTAAAAAATTCATGTATGTATCCGTTTTGAATGGTCCGCATATGAGAAACTTAAAAATGGTTGAGGCCAAAGAGCGATTTGCGGATGCTTTGAAATCCTCGGGATTGGATTACTCCATTATTCGTCCAAACGGTTTTTTCTCTGATATGGGTGAACTACTGGACATGGCAAAAAACGGTTCAGTCTATCTTTTTGGTGATGGTGAGAATAAAGGAAACCCTATCCACGGAGCAGACCTGGCTCGCTATATGATCAATCATTTAGAGTCCGACAGAAAAGAATTGGATGTAGGTGGTCCGGATCTCATGACTCAAAATGAAATCGCCGAAGTAGCCTTTCAAGCAACTGGAAAGAAGCCCAAAATAGTACACGTTCCAGTTTGGATACGCGATGTGGTTCTTGGTTTAATGCGGACATTCAGCGGACAGAAAGTGTATGGTCCATTTGAGTTCTTCATGACCGTAATGACGATGGATATGAGTGCTCCGACATTTGGAAAACATCATTTGTCGGATTATTACAGCTCAGAAATGTTAAAAAATTGAATTAAAGAATTCGAAACGTCTAGAGAAGAAACATCATGTTAGAATCAAAGAAAAGACTTCATTATATCGATTGGCTTAGAGTAACGGCCTTCGGACTTCTATTTCTCTTTCATGCATGGAAACCTTTCGATCATTTCTCATGGCATATCAAAAATGATGAGCAAACCTTCATTTTCGATATCCTTACCATATTCACTCATGGTTGGCGAATGCATCTCATTTTCCTGGTTTCCGGAGCCGGAACCTGGTTTGCATTAAGATCTAGAAAAAACCTTTTTATGGCGGATCGAGTGAAAAGGCTGATAGTCCCATTTATTTTTGGGATAATGATCTTAATTCCACCTCAACGCTTTTATGAGTGGATCATGTTTCATGGATTTGAAGGTGGATATTTCGCATTTATTTCAGGGTACCCGGCAGAAGTACTAAGTGCAAACATGGGAATAAACGTACTTCTTTGGTTTGGACATCTTGGAACACATCTATGGTATTTACCATATCTCTTTGTAATGACACTGGTTCTAATTCCACTTTTTAAAAACATTCAAAGTGGGAACATAGATTTTACCTGGTTAAAACGAATGACAAAAAGTCGATTTGGGATTTTCTTATTAGTTATTCCAATGATCATCTGCAGAATTACTTTGAAACCAATCTTTCAACAATACACCGATTGGGCTGACTTTTTTATCTATATCTGGCCTTTCATGTATGGATTTATTTTTATGTCAGACTCAGACTTCATTGATCATATCAAGGAAAAGACCTACATGATGCTAACAATGGGAATTATCAGTTCTGGCATATTTATGTATTTAGGTGCTACTGATCCAGTGATGGCAGAGGGATTTACTTTTCCGGAGTTCGGTTGGATTCATTACTCTAGTACAGTAATAGCAATGTTTGCTGCCTTAAGTTGGGTGTTTTTCTTTCTTGGATTCTTTGCAAGATTCATGGATTTCAATCATAAATATTTAGAGTTGGCAAACCATAGTATTTTGCCGGTCTATATTCTGCATCAAACTCTGATCATCATATTCGGATTCTACATTATTTCAATGGATCAGAGTATTGGTTTTAAGTATTTGATGATAGTTGTGACCTCGATACCAGTCTCATTCATTCTCTACTTTTTAATAAAAACCAATAATGTAACCCGTTTCATATTTGGATTGAAGCCATCGATTCAATCATCTGAGAAAAGAAGGGCTGAAGACAAATCGCTACATATTTAATAGAATGTTTAGTTCGTAGATTGTTGATCTCGTAGGATGTCATTTGATACACTTCGTATTTCATCTATTATACCAATTAGAAAGGTTTTAGAACTAGAGTTTATATCTTTATTGTTATAAATATCAGAAATCAAACTTCTATAAAATTCTTGTTTATAGATTTGAGTTCCTGCTAAAAAAGTAGATTGAAGCAATATACTATACTCTTGATCTTGTGTATTGAAGGCACTCCAGAATGTAGATTCTAGGATTTTTGAAATATTTTCATTTATTGAAGTCGCTATCAAGTAGCAAATCACCGATGATTTAAAATTTTCTTGAACGTTATATAAATCACCTAGCCTTGTCCAATTATTAGCATCAAGAATTGATTTTGATAATCTAAATTCTAAATAGTCTATTTTTTCAGAAATCGAGAGTTGTTGAAAATGTTTTTCGTCTAAAAGATTCCACTCTTTTGAAAAGTCAAATTTGATCGATTGAAGTTTAATAGATGCGTACCTTTTGATAAGATATAAATGCCGGATATTTTTGGAGGATTCTAAATATTTATCGTATTCATTAATTGCTTTTTCGAATTTTTTTTGATGGAAATAAGTATCGCCTAGAAAGGCAAAAGTTATAAAATCTCTATTAGCATCAGAACCACATTCAATAGCACATTTATAACATTCACAACTAATTCTATATCGTTGAAGGTTGTATAGTGAAGAACCTAGTTCTTCCCACCAATAGAATCTCTTTTTATATTCTGGTTCATGCTTGCGAGCTAAGTTATAATGTTTAATTGCCATCATATCCAAACCTGTTGCATGGTAGTTGTTGGCAATATTATAGTACAGTATTCCTTTTTTTATTCCTTCAGAATGTTCAAGAATTTTGTTCAAAAAATAACGGTATTTTTCACCATGTAGTTTGGAATCAGTTTTAAAAACACTGAAATACAATCCAAATTCAATACATTCTATACCATTTAAATCATCTGTTTGTAAGAAATGATCAAGCATTTCATCAATATCTTCAAAAAGTGAACTACTAAAGGTCTCAGTAATTAAAGCATAAAACTCTCTGCCTAATTTATATTTATAATCTTGATTCAAGCTAGCTATATAAAGATCCAAAGTGCCTTTTAAATCGGATTTATAAGAATGCATACATATATGTTGAACTAAAGGAGCTAAGTACTCAACTAGAATTAGATTGTTGTTGGGTAGATATTCTAGTATTGAAGGATCAGGTAACTCGAATGAATAAGAGTAATCATCATCAGTTATTTTGGATATAATCGAATAAACATTTTCCGATTTATTATTAATTGTTATCTCAATTCTTTTTGTGTTTAAAGGGGTGTCTTTAAAAATTGAGCCAACCTTAATATTGATATGAGCTTCAATTTGTTTGGCAATTTTATCAGCTGACTTCGATTCAGCTTTAATGTCTAAATAAAATTGATTTTCATAGTTGAGAATATTTGGAATTGAATCAATAGATTCTTCTGTAGCTATATCTCCTTTGTTAAATACAATGGTAAAACTTTTATTAGTGGATTCCTTGAGATTGAAGTCTTGTGCAAATCCATTAGCTACTTTAAACCAAAATTTATTTTCTGGTTTACTATATAGGAACAAAATCACTTTTGAAGAGTGTTTAGAAAAATACTCAATATGTTTTCTCTCTATTCTTAGTTTTATTGTATCGTTTTTTGATATCTGCTCAGTCGCTTTAAGCTGAGCAAAAAATATTTTACCAGTTGCTATATGTGGTTTTTCTATTGTAAATACTTCAATTAGATAGTCCAAACCATAATCTGGTCGTAATTTTCTAGCAACCCATTGTTTAGGTAGTAAATTCTCTAATGCTCTATTAGAGTCTTCTTCAAGTATATGATTAGAATGTCTTTCCAATTTTAGAATCCAACTTATTAATTTTACTTTATAAGTAAATAAATCTTGATCTAAAAGACTTCAATAAAATGGATATAGTTAAAGTTGAGATTACTGAGTCATACCAAAAGGCTAGAAGGATTTATGCCGGATTCTCAGGTTTATTACTAGGATGGGAATTTATTGGAATACAGTTTTTAGAAGCAGGAGTTTCATCACTCAAGTTTGGAATAAAGAATCCTGAAGCAATTCCGTATGTAATTTTGATACTAGTTATTTACTTTTCTTATAGGTTGACAAATGAGTGGACTATTCTAGATAAGTCAAGCAAAGCATCAAAGAGCGTGAAAATTGATTTTCTTGTTTCTCATCTATTGGGTCTATTATCGATAATTATTTTTGTATATCAACAGTTATCAGGAATTCAAGTATTTCAGATAATTCAAGAGAACTTATTACTAATCTTTATAATCGGGATGGCTTTTGGGGCAGGTTTAATGGCTTACCTAACATTTGACTTTATAGACCTGAGTGAATTTAAAAAACGCAAGGGGAAAGCGCTCTTATTCTACTACTATGGCATTATTGTAAGGTTAAGTCTCGTTATTCTCCCTTTTTCTTTGACTTTTCCATTTAAAGACGCCACATCAATTGGGAATTTTAAATATGTAGTTGTAATCACATTGAGCGCAATAACTGGGTACTCAATTATTTATATCGTTAATAGATTTTTATATCTCTATACATGGGTTATAGACAATTTTAGTTCCTGAAGAGCGATCTAAAATTGAACCCAATTGTTACCCAAAAAGAAAAACAGTGATTTAATATGATATAAATATATTATTATAAACCACTGTTTTTTAGTAAGTACACCCGAGAAGATTCGAACTTCTAACCGCCTGATTCGTAGTCAGGTACTCTATCCAGTTGAGCTACGGGTGCATTTCAGTAAATGTGCATCGTAGGAGTAAGATGATTCGTAGTCACTGTACTCATCTCCCGACAAGTCGGGAAGCTACGGGTGCATTCAGTAAATGCTCTCGTTTTTATGAGAGCCCTAAATATACGGAGCTTTCAAACTGTGAACAATAGTCGCGGAGGTTTTTTTGAAAATGAAACGGATTAAAATATATCGCTTTATCGAGTTAACGAATATGGCACATAGGCACAGAGCTATTGAACTTCCAACGATGAATTCGAACAATCAATCTTTGGATTCACTTTTTCCGTTCAACATTTCAATGCCCTTTATTCTAATGATGAATAACTAGAAGTTGACTAAATGTATCCAAAATCAAATCCGGAAGAATTGTGGTAGGGGTGGTATGTAGAGAATTAGAATCGTTTTTTCCTAGTCCTTTCCCCAAATGTAGGGGAGGGGGTGGGGCGGGGTCGTTAAAAAAAACTCAACTAACACAGATCCCGGATCAAGTCCGGGATGACAAGATTGGGGCGAACAAAAAAAGCCTACTCAATAATAAGTAGGCCTTAAAAGTCGAGATTACTCCACCCAAAAAATTGGGTTCGCAAATGAACTAAAACTAGTATCTGTATTCATCCGACTTATATGGTCCTGTAATAGGGACTCCAATATAAGCTGCTTGATCTTCGGTTAAAGTTTCTAGTTCTACACCAATTTTGGAAAGGTGGAGTCTGGCAACTTTTTCATCCAAAGATTTTGGTAATACATGAACACCAGTCTCAAACTCTTCCGGGCGATTCCATAATGCAATTTGTGCAATCGTCTGGTTGGTAAAACTATTACTCATCACAAAAGAAGGATGACCAGTTGCATTCCCAAGATTCATTAATCGACCTTGAGAGAGTAGAATCACTTGTTTGCCACTCTTTAGTGTAAAGATATCAACCTGTGGTTTGATGTTTTCTTCTTTTGAGTGGTCTTTTAACCAAGCAACATCAATTTCATTATCAAAGTGACCAATATTTCCTACAATCACTTTGTCTTTCATGCTTTCGAAGTGTTCAGCAGTAACAATGTCTTTGTTTCCGGTTGCGGTTACGATAATATCTGCTCTTGGAGCCGCAGTCGCCATTGTCTTAACTTCAAAACCATCCATTGCAGCCTGAAGTGCACAAATTGGATCAATTTCAGTTACTATTACACGAGCACCAGCACCTCGTAATGAAGCGGCCGTTCCTTTTCCAACATCACCATAACCAGCTACAACTGCAACTTTACCAGCCATCATCACATCAGTTGCACGACGAATGGCATCTACAGCAGATTCCTGGCATCCATATTTGTTGTCAAACTTAGACTTCGTTACAGAGTCATTTACATTGATCGCCGGTAATGGGAGAGTTCCATTTCTCTCACGCTCGATTAGTCGTAGTACACCAGTAGTTGTTTCCTCAGAAATACCGTTGATTCCGTCTACTAATTCCGGGTAATTATCTAACACCATATTGGTTAAATCACCGCCATCATCAAGAATCATATTTAAAGGCTGACCATCCGGGAAGAATATAGTTTGTTCGATACACCAATCGAATTCTTCTTCATTCATACCTTTCCATGCATAAACTGGAATACCTGCATCAGCAATGGCTGCAGCAGCGTGATCTTGAGTAGAATAAATATTGCATGATGACCAGGTTACTTCAGCTCCTAACTCTACGAGTGTTTCAATCAAAACTGCTGTTTGAATAGTCATATGAAGGCAACCCGCAATTCGTGCACCTTTTAACGGCTGCTCTTCGCGATACTCTTCACGAATAGCCATTAAACCCGGCATTTCTGCTTCGGCTAGTTCAATTTCCTGACGCCCAAATTTTGCAAGGCTAATATCTTTTACTTTATAAGCGAGTTTTTCCTCTACGTGTGGCATATCTATGTATAGATTAAATTTTTAAGATCGTTTATTGTCTTCGATGATGACTTTCGCCATATCATAATCTCCTTGAGTTCCTGCTGAACCTAATTCAGCTTTTATTAGGAAGCCATCCGGATCGATAAATACTTTAAATGGAATTCCAAGAGTGATAACCTCATCTCCAATATCATTCACATCCATGGAAAACACAAAGTCGTAGTCGTTATCGGCAATAAATTGTTCTACATCAGCTTTTGTGTCGCCATCAATCAAATTTACCGTTAAGACTTCAAAATCATCTGGATATTCAGCCTTTAGTGAGTCCATTGCCGGGAAAACCTGCAAACATGGTCCGCACCAAGTTTCCCAGAAATCAATAAGCACAACTTTACCTGCAAAATCTGCGATAGTAACATCATTGCCTTCAACATCCTGGAAGGTGGCGCGTTGTATTACAGATTCTATCCGAGCGCTTTCAGCCGGTAAATTTCTTGGGTTTTGTGATTTTTGATCGGCACATGAAATTAAGAAAATGGCCGAAAATAGCATTAAAACAGGGTATTTTATCTTACTCATGGATGAATTTAATTAGTCGATAAAGATACAATCTTCAGACGATATAATATAATGACAAAAGTATAACGATTGACTAACAAGCATTCTTCTGAAACAGTTCTTATTAAACAAAAAAACAGCCGTTTATTTAGAGTTGCCGTATCTTGTGTGTCGAATTTCTTTTGGGCAGCATATTATTGCTAACATTATTCATCTATGGGACAAAAAACATACGATTTCATCATAGTTGGCGCAGGTATAGTCGGACTTTCAACTGCATATAAACTAAGTCTGGCTTTTCCTGATTCCTGTATTTTAGTACTTGAGAAAGAAAAAAAAGTCGCAGCTCATCAAACAGGCAAGAATTCAGGCGTTATTCATTCGGGGATTTATTATAAGCCGGGATCTTACAAGGCATTGAATTGTCGAGATGGTCGACTTCAATTAGTTGATTTTTGTAATGAACATAATGTAGCAATTGATGTTTGTGGTAAAGTAATTGTAGCTACAAAAGAAGAGGAACTTGATCGTCTTGACGGTATCTATGATCGCGGAATTCAAAACGAGATTGAAGGCGTTGCAAAAATTGATCGAAAAGAACTATTAGAGCTTGAACCACATGTCAATGGAATTTCTGCAATTCATGTTCCTTGTGCAGGAATTGTGGATTATGCCGGGATGTGCGAAGTCTTAAGTAGATTGTTATCTGAATCGAATGGGGAAGTTCAGTTTGGGCAGAAAGTCTCAAATATCACACAAAATGGACAAGCTCTTCATGTTGAAACACCAAAAGAAGTTTTTCATGGAAGGTATCTGATTAATTGCGCCGGATTGTATAGCGATCATATCGCAAAATCAGCAAATATTAATTCACCGGTCAAGATTGTTCCTTTTAAAGGTGAATATTATGAATTGAAGCCAGAAGCAGAGTATTTGGTTAATAATCTAATTTACCCATTGCCAAATCCAGATTTCCCATTTTTAGGTGTTCACTTCACTCGAATGGCATTAGGTGGTATTGAATGTGGACCTAATGCAGTTTTTGTTTTCAAAAGAGAAGGTTATAACAAAATGGCTTTCGATTTAAAAGAATCAATGGAATCATTGACATTTCCCGGTTTCTGGAAAATGAGTTTCAAACATTGGCGAATGGGATTAGATGAATACAGACGTTCATTGTTTAAATCAGCATTTGTCAAAGGACTGCAAGAATTAATCCCTGAAGTCACTTCAGCTCATTTAAAAGATTCACCAGCCGGTGTCCGTGCAATGGCATTACAACCTAATGGAGAAATCTTGGATGATTTCCACTTCGAAGTGGTTGAACGTCAAATCCACGTCTTGAATGCACCAAGTCCTGCAGCTACTGCTGGTCTATCAATTGGCGATGAAATCGTTCGAAGAGCTAAGGAACATTTCAGTCTATAAACTAGACTGAAATAGCTTCCCAAATTTTCAGATTCTCACCTTTGTTCTTTACAACAATCAACGGTAGATATTGATCTCTGTCGATTAGTGCTTCAGTAACTCGACCAAGGAATAGTGAAGATAGTGTGGTCCCACCACGTGATCCTAAAACAACAGCATCAATTTTATGATTAAACGCAAAACGATTAATCATATAAGGAATACCATTCGAATTTAGCTGGCGATAATGCATTGTAAATCGATTTCGATCTACTCCCGTTTCTTTTAAGAACTTCTCAATTTCTTGTTTTGCATTCGAAATCAACTCGTCGATGAACTGCTCTTTTGTAAGACCCGTTTTGAAATATCCATGAGGTAGATTGAAAATATGCAGACCATGAATATGCATGTCATTATGCTTGGTGCATAAGTCTTTGGCTGTTTTTAATGCCATCAAACTGTTGTTTGAAAAATCTAAAGGAACCAAAAGATTTTTAACATTGGATGGAACAGAAGGAGGAATTAATGCAACGGAGCAAGAAGATCTACGGATCAACTTTTGTAGATGTCTTATTTCTTCATCGTCATCCTCAACTCTATTTACAATCAGCAAATCAATATCATTTTCACGAATAAATTTTGGTACTTGCTGTAGTTTAGCGCCACCCAAAGTAGAGATGGAAATTTCTTTTACATCATTAATATGATCGAAAGACTCCAACTTTTCTTCAATTGCCTGATTAATCGATTCGTCGATATTGGGAATTAAACCCGGATACTTATCTAAAATAGCTTTAGGAATATCAATCTCTTCAGCAACATGAAGAAATGAAATTGATTCCAGTTGATCCTCTAATACAGCTGCAATTCTGTTTACAAAATCGAAAATTGTTTCATCATGCTCATTTAATTCAAGCATGACCAACAAGCGTTTAACTAGTGGCATGTGTTTCTAAATTATTTGATATAAACAGGAAGGATGTGCTCAAAATACCTAAAAATCCCTACACCCTTAATTCATCAAAGATAAGCACATCTGAATTACTAAACTCAATGTAAGAATTAGTCTTTTTTAAAAATGATCAGAAATGTAAGTACAAATTTCAGTAGAAAATAAACATGCGGATAATCTATGTTTTAAACATCTTCTTCGAATGAATTATTACTCTGATTCTCTTTCGCTAAAGTTATATGCACAAGATGCATCCATGTATGAGGAATTACCTACAGGGGTTGCTTTTCCAAGATCAGAGGATGATATCATACAGTTGGTGCGACAGGCTAATTTGGATGGTTTTTCAATTACTGCACGAAGTGCCGGTACAAGCCTGGCAGGTCAGGCTACGGGTTCGGGAGTAATCATGGACGTCTCCCGATTTATGACAGAGTTGTTTGAAATAAATGAAGATGAACGATGGGCAATTGTGGAACCGGGCGTAATCAGAGACACGCTAAATCGTGAAGCAGGAAAGGTAAATTTGTTATTTGGTCCTGATACTGCCACGACAAATCGTTGTATGATTGGCGGAATGATCGGGAATAATTCAGCAGGTTCTTTTTCAATCAAATATCAGACAACTCGTGAACATGTGCTTGAAATGGATGTCGTGTTAAGTGATGGAAGCACTGCGACATTCAAACCACTAACAGAGGAAGAGCTTGAAGATGTTTTAGAGCATGAAACGCTTGAAGGGGATATTTATCGAGGGATGATTGAGCTCATGAAGGAGCACAAAGAGTTAATTGAAAAAAACTATCCTCATCCTGAAATCATCCGAAGAAACACGGGGTATGCATTGGATAAAATGTGTGAAATGGCTCCAATCGATCCGGATGGAAGACCTTTTAATTTGTGCGAATTATTATGTGGAAGTGAAGGCACACTGGCAATTACGACTCGAGCCAAAGTGAACTTGGAGCCGGTATCAAAAGAGAAAATGCTGATTATTCCACATTTCAAGTCTTTGGATGATGCTATGCTGGCAACGGTTGAAGCGGTAAAGTTAAAACCCTCAGCTGTTGAATTAGTGGATCATGTGATCTTAGATGCCACAAAAGGAAATCAAACTCAGGCTCAAAATCGGTTCTTTATTTCAGGGGAACCCTCTCACATTTTGATTATCCAATTTGAAGGTGATAATGCAGGTATTCTAGAGAAGAAAATTGAAAGGCTCAAAGATCGACTACGAGAAAAGAAGCTTTGTTATTCATATCCGGTTGTAAAGCAGGAGGAAGATATCCAGAAAGTGTGGGAGCTTAGAAAAGCAGGACTTGGATTATTAATGGGACTTGGCAAAGAATCCAGAACGCCTGCCTTTTGTGAGGATACTGCAGTACGAGTAAAAGATTTACCAGCTTATATCAAGGACTTTCAGGAAATCCTGAATCACCATGAAGTCGATTGTGTTTTTTATGCACACGCAAGCGTTGGTGAACTTCATCTTCGTCCGATGATTGATACAACAACGGAAGAAGGCATCGAGAAAATGAAAGAGATGGCTTCTGAAATTGCAGATTTAGTTCGATCATACGGTGGTTCACTATCTGGAGAACATGGAGATGGAAGAGCAAGAGCTCCTTTTATTGAGCAAGTTCTGGGTGAAGAAATGATGCCCGTTCTGAAACAAGTGAAAGAAATTTGGGATAAGTTCAATGTATTTAATCCGGGTAAAATTGTTGATCCGGAACCAATGGAAGCCAATCTTAGATTCTCTCCTGATTATAAAGCTTCAAACATTGATACCATGTTTGCATGGAGAAATGAAGGCGGAATTAACGGTGTAATTGAAAGTTGTAATGGAGCAGGGGTTTGTAGAAAGTTGGCTGAAAGTGGAGGTACAATGTGTCCGTCATACATGGCTACTAACGACGAGAAAGATTCAACTCGAGGCAGAGCAAATGTTTTTCGGCAAGTTTTTGAAGGAGAAAATCCAGAAGGATTTGCATCCAGGGATTTAAAAGAAGCCCTTGAATTATGTTTAAGCTGTAAAGCTTGCAAAAGTGAATGCCCTGCCAATGTTGATATGGCAAAGATGAAAGCTGAATTCGACTTCGGCTGGCAGCAAAAAAATGGAATCAGTTTGCAAGATCAATTCTTTACCGGAATTACTAAATATTATCCATTAGCTGCAAAATTTCCCGGACTAACTAATTCGATTGCATCCTCAGAACTGGGAAAACATGTATTAAAAACATTTTTTGGGATCAGCAACAAAAGAACGTTGCCATCATTCGTTAAAACACCTTTCGAAATCAACGGTTATCAATCGCCGAAAACCAATAGATCGAAAGTGATACTCCTGGTTGATTTATTTACCAAGTATCATCAACCGGAAATTGCTGAGTCAGCAATAAAGGTGTTTGAATATCTGGGTTATGAAGTGATAATCCCTGATTTGTCCGAAACAGGGAGAGTTGCAATTTCAAAAGGGAGACTAGATCAAGCTAAAAATGCAGCTTTTCTAATTTCTGAGGTGTTAGGTGATTATGTGAAAGACGGAACACCAATTGTTGGTCTTGAACCTTCAGAATTGTTGACGCTCCGCGATGAATATGTTGATTTAGTAGATGAGGAAGATTTAGAACTTGCTATGGAGATATCAAAATATTCCTTTCTATTTGAGGAGTTCATGATCCGACATAAAGCTCCGCAAAGCGTTAAAGACGGAGGTAAGGTTGTGGTTCATCAACATTGTCATGCAAAAGTACTTTCATCAAAAACTGCATTAGAAAAAATGCTGATTCAATGGGGGTACGAAGTGGTGATGTTAGATGCTGGTTGTTGTGGAATGGCAGGAAGTTTTGGATACGAGGATAGTAAATATGATATTTCGATGAAAATTGGCAGGGAACGATTATTCCCAGCGTTACAATTATTTGGGGAAAAGAGTAACATTTGTGCCCCGGGGTTTTCTTGTAGACATCAAATACTGGATGGAACTAATAAACAAGCACTTCATCCGGCACAATTAATTGCTAAACAAATTTCTTAGAGAACTATAAATCAAATAAAAAAAGGTTAGGTATATGAAGAAGGTTTACTATTTAATTATTGCATTTTTAATGGGGTATTCGAGCGCAGCTACTGCTCAAATTGATTATGCATCACAAATTCAACCAATTTTTAACGCGCAATGCGTTAGTTGCCACGGTGGTACAAGTGGTTTAAGTATGAGTGACTTTGCTACCTTAATGAGTAGTGTAGGTGTACAATATGGTTCAAATCTTGTAGTAGCTGGTGATCCTGCAGCTAGCGGTTTGTTGGATAAGATTGATGGTGGATCACCTGATTTTGGGAATCCAATGCCTCCGGGTGGTTCCGTTTCGAGTAATGATGTAGCTTTAATCCGACAGTGGATTACAGAAGGTGCAAATGCAGTACCAACGTCTAATGAAATTGAGACGCAACGCCCAACTTCATTTAGATTGATTGGTAACTATCCAAATCCATTTAACCCAAGTACTCAAATTCAATTTGAACTATCAGAATCGGTTCAATACACCATTTCTGTATTCTCAGTTCATGGACAACTTTTGATGGAAGAAGTTGGATTTGCAGATGCAGGTATAGCAACAGTTTCCATTGACATGCAGAATAACCCAACAGGAGTTTACCTGTATCAGGTGTCTGCTGTTATAAATGGCCAAACTAGTATGATCGGTACCGGCCGAATGACCTTGATTAAATAAATCAGTCGGTAATTTTTCTTATTGCGAAGCTTTGATTCTCTGTGGGCTCCATGGTTAGGTAGATAAACTCCCAGCCATATTGAACACAGAATTCATGAACTGCTTCTACAACACCATATCGATAGGTGGTAATCCAATTGCCTTTCACATAATCGTGACCGGCAATGATGCCACCTTCTTTTATTTTCGGAGCATATAATCGTAGTTCATCTCTCGTTGTCTCATAAGAGTGATCGGTATCAATATAAATCCAATCGAAATACTCATCCTCAAAATCATCAGCCGCATGAACTGATAGCTTCTTATGAATATGAACTACTTCATCTTCTAATTGCTCTTCAAAGTACTTTTTCACTCCTTCATACTTTCCATCATGGAAGCGATCCGAACCCCACACATCAATAAGGTGGAAATTATCCGGTTGGTTTAAATCCCAGATTTGCTGTGAGAATTTACCTTCATCAACTCCGATTTCAGCTACATTTCCGCCTTTACCTATTGCCTGAAGCATTAATTCCCTATTGAGTAAGAGGGAACAATTTTCCACGTTTTCAGGATTCAGTGGAACTTTTGGAATCTGTTGTTCACGTTGTTCTCGTCCATTCTGAAAGGATTCCGCGATACGGCGGACTAAGATTTGTGCCTGTTGACGCTGTTGTTCCGGTGATAATGACGCAAAGTTCATTAATTCCTGCATAGTAAGTAAATATGTGTTAGTAAATTCTACTAAACACTATGCAAGCATTGTACCGTCTAGTTCAAATTGCTTTGGCGTCCTATAAGTTGTTTGGCACTTTCTAAAGCAGCGGTAGTAATTTCGGAGCCACTCATTAAGCTGGCAACTTCGTGAATATGTTCTTCTTCTGTCAAACCAACGATTTCGGTAATAGTCCGCTCTTCGTTTTCTACCTTTTTCACTTTATAGTGATGATGTGCCTGACTGGCAATTTGAGGCTGATGAGTGATAGCGAGGATTTGGCAATGTTCAGATAACGCCCTCATAGCTATTCCTACTTTTTCTGAAACTTCACCACTTATTCCAGTATCAATTTCATCGAAAACCATAACAGGTAAACTCTGTTCTTTTGCTAAAATTGATTTCAATGCGAGCATAACCCGGCTGATTTCACCACCCGAAGCGATTTTCGCTAAAGGCTTTGGACTTTCACCTTTGTTTGTGGATATAAACAATCGAATGAAATCGCAGCCAAACTCTGTGCATTCAACGGTTTGATTTTCAATAGAAATCCAACCACCTGGTTGTTCTAAGTATTCCACTGATACTTCCAAATTTGCATGAGGTATTCCAAGTTTCTCAAGTTCAACAGCAATTTTTCCTGCAAGTATGTTTCCAACTTGAATTCTTATCTGGTGCAACTTTTTAGCTATAAGAGCTAGTCTATTACTTTGGTCATTCACCTGATTATGCAGCTTTTCAATTTCCAGATCGAAATTATCTGCAATCGATAATTCTTTTTTGATTTCTGTCAGGTAATTAATCAGTGATGGGATATCCCGCTGATACTTTTTTTGAAGTCGGTTTAGTTCGGCTTGTCTTTGGCGTAATTCTTCTAGCCTTTGAGGATTGAATTCTATGTTATTTCGGTACCGTTCTGCAAAATGAACCGCCTCTTGAATACTTACTCGAGCCTGATTGATTTCGCCTAAATAACTTTCAAATTCGGGCTCAATTCTGGCTAAATCTTCTAGGTTAAGTTTTAAGTTATTCAGTAGCTGGATGATATTCACATCATCGTTTTCTGCCATTTCAGAAATTGCTGCAGCTTTCTGATCCAGAATCTCAGCATTGTCCAGTAAATTCATCTCAGATTGCAATTCCTCTTCCTCCTCAGAAGTAAGCCTTGCATTTTCTAATTCCTGAACCTGAAATCTGAATAGCTCCGTTTTTTCCTGTAGAGCATGCTCTCTTTTTTGCAATTGAGCCAGTTGATTTCTCAAAGTTTTAAGCTCTGTAAACTCCTCTTGATATTCGGCTAAAACGGGTTGAACTTCTTCAAATGAATCAATCAGTCCTCTATGATTTTCTTCTTTTAGTAAGAATTGATGATCGTGCTGACCATGTAGATCTACTAATAAATCACCTAATGCTTTAAGGATGCCGATGTTAACCGGTGAATCATTTATAAAAGCACGACTTCCAGTTTGTCTTATTTCCCTGCGGAGAATTAAATAATCATTCGATTCAATTTCATTTTCACTTAGCAACTCATTGATTTGAGCATTTTCAAAGGCTTGTATAGTTGCCTCAGCAATCGCTTTATCTGCTCCATATCGGATTACCTCGGTATCTGCTCGTTCGCCAAGAATCATATTCAAGGCTCCGATAATGATCGATTTCCCGGCGCCTGTTTGCCCTGTAAGAATGTTCAATCCCTCTCCAAATTGGACTTCCAGCTCGTCGATTAACGCAAAGTTTTTGATGTACAATGATTTAATCATTGAATTAAGAATTATGGATTAAGGATTATGAATTTTCTTTTGTTGTTTTGACAATCGATGTTAAGATATTAATGATTTGTTGTATTTCATCAAGTTGATTTGTCACGTCAATATCGGTGAGAGTACTTTTCTTAAGTAATCTCAGCCAGTATTTAGTTTCTCGAGCTTCTTTGTTTGAGATCGAAAGCTTGTGAATGAAATCCTTTCTCGATTGTGCTGCAATTGCCTCTTCAATATTAGCACCAATACTCGTTCCGCTTCTCAAAAGCTGTTTAGAGATAACAAATTCTCTTTCATTAACCAGAGATTTGTACAATTCGATTATCATTAAAGAGAATTCAAAACTTTTGGTTTGGATCAGGTTATCTTTAGACATAATTCAAAATTCATAATCCTTAATTCATAATTACGTCAAGTAAGACCTGATTTAAGAAAACTCCTTACAAAAATTTTGAGTAGCGAAAAAAAAACAACCAACTACGAATTTAAAGTACCGGACGGCCAGCAGGAGATGATTCGGCTTGATGTGTATATCACCAGTTTTGTAGAAAATGCCACACGGAATAAAGTCCAGGAAGCGATAAAAGCCGGATATGTGACCGTAAATGGCAAGAAAGAAAAGTCAAGTTATAAGCTACTTCCTGGAGATGAAATCTTCATCGAACTACCTAAAGCTCCACCACCTGAGGCTAAAGCTGAGGAAATGGAATTGAATATCGTTTTTGAAGATGATGATCTAATTGTAGTGAATAAACCTGCCGGAATGGTGGTGCATCCCGCATTTGGAAATTGGTCTGGTACATTGGTAAATGGATTAATGCATCATGTGGATGAACTTGGTGAAAGTGATGATGACCTCCGTCCAGGAATTGTACATCGACTAGATAAAGACACTTCAGGTTTATTAGTGGTAGCCAAGAATGATGAAACACTGGCAAAGCTCTCTGCAAAGTTTGCTGAAAAAGATGTGGAACGAACGTATTGGGCGGTGATTTGGGGAACACCAGCTGAAGAAGGCACCATTGAAGGAGACATTGGTAGATCCAAACACGATCGAAAGTTAATGACAGTATTGCCCGAAGGTCGCGGGAAAAAAGCAGTGACCCACTATAAAGTATTAGAGTATTTCGATTACCTCAGTTTAGTGGAAATAAAACTCGAAACCGGAAGAACCCATCAAATTCGGGTTCACTTTAATCATATTGGCCATAATGTATTTGGGGATGCAACCTATGGCGGCACCTCGGTTAGATATGGGCCGAACACAGGTATGCGTAAAGTGATGTTCCATAAATTATTAACCGGACTTGGCCGACAAGCTCTCCACGCAAAAACCCTGGGTTTTGAACATCCAGCCAATGGCGAAATGGTTCAGTTTGATTCTGAGCTCCCGGAAGATTTCCAGCGTGTGTTGGAGTCTCTTCGAGAACACTGTAAAGAAGCCTATTGAGGAAGTTGATTTAAAAACAGAGTAAAACGAACTCAGTTCACTTTATCCCCAATAATTACAGTGATATCACAAATAAATTAGATATTTGAATGAAGAGCAATATTTGGTTTAGCCAATTATCTCTTACTTCCCATCAATAAGCGAGGTCACCGCTACCCAGGCATCGAAAACATGTGGGACTTTATAACCATCAAATTCAATTTCTTTACTGGTTTCGATTAATATTTGCTTGTACTCCGATGGAGGTAATCCAGGATTAGTCTGTTTCATCATTGCAACAGTTCCTGCTAATACCGGAGACATGGATGACATCGAAAAGTATGGATCAGAACCACTGCCAGTAAATTTTATTCCATTAGCTAAAAATTGCTCATAATTTGAAATCAGAAGCACATTGTAATCATAGTGGAATACGTTTAAATCAGCATCTCTAGAGTAGTACTTTTCTGATTCTGGGAAGAAGCCGGTTGGAAGAATATTCTCATCCAAATCATAATGAATAAAGATAGTTACAATTCCATGATCTATGGCTTTTTTGACCGCGGTATCTATTTCAGCTCTATCACCATCTCTAAAAGGTGCCGCGGAATAGGTTAAAATATCGATGTCATTTTCTATCGCCCATTCGATAGCAGTAATAATGGCTTTTGTTTCAATATCCCGATTTCTGTCACGGGCATTTAGCGCATAAATTTCAACATCAGGAGCAATTTCTCGCAACGTTGTAGCCATCCAAAAACCGTGTTCTGCGATCTCATCCAGTGCGGATCGATCACCTATGAAATCCTGACCTCCGGCATATAAATCAGTATTCATTGAATAGCCAAAATAGGTTCCAAGAATCCCGACTTTTACACCTTTCCCGGTACTTAATGCATGAGCTTGAGTGATGTTGTGATAGTCGTTGTAGGTGAGCCGGGTGTTGGCATCCGGAAATTGAACAAACCAGGTATCTGAAGTTGGTGCCTCAGTTTGCATTTTTAAGCTAACGGTGAGAATGACTAGTACAACTAATGTAAGTGTTGAAATAATTGCTTTCATGATGATTGACGACTTGCTGTGAGGTAAAATCGACTTTGTTATCTCTAACTGTCATACATGTAAGACGATTTAAATACAAAAGGTTATGAAATCTACTTCAAGTCAACCAGGTAACTTGATGTAATTAATAATCACTCTGTTGAAACTGTTTAGGTAGTTCTAGATTTGTTATTCCACTTGAAATCGTAAAACCGTTTTTAATTTCTCAGCAGGAGTCTTTCTCGCATCAGTCAAATATATTTCTTTATGATTCTTTGAGACTCTTTTTAATCCCTGATCAGAAGTAAATTCCTCCATTACCTTAAAGCTATCGGGTTCATTATCGTAACTACCAAGGTGTAACATTTGAACACATCTTCCTTCTTCGATTAGCTCAAAATTGACCGATTCTAACAATTCGTGAGGTTTCTTCTCCTTCGTGAATCTTACAATTTTGTCGACGAATTCTATATTCACAAAGTCGGGTTGGCGAATCATTAATTTAAATTCCAGGTCATCTTTATTAACTGTTCCAGTAAAATTCTTCTTTGCTTCTTCATTAATATCCCAAAAACCTTCTAATGGGTAAACCGTGTAGTTGAAGTACCCATTAGGCTCCATCCCTTTTTTATAACTCATTTTAACAGCGTATGACAACGAGTATAAAACTGCGACATAATCAGCAAAGCTCTCACTATTGGGATTTCCTTCTCCCTCAATTGTGAAGTATTTATACTTCGGTACAATTACGATTTCAGGCTTATTCTTCGGCAGATATATATTTTTTTCTTGTTTTCGCCATTCATGTTTCATTCTGAACCCCATCACATTTAATACTCACAAAATAAGAGTCATAACTCAAATTCATTTGTCAGTAATTTTGAATAATTATCTTAATCGCCCCTCAATTAAGATTAGTTATTATTGAAGGGCGATTTTTATAGCCGATTATGATGCCTTAAATAGGCTTTACCGGGATACAGATATCCACTACGAAATTTCCATCCTTTGGTGCTTCCGGATATAACTCGAAGTAAGGTTTGTCATCAGGCTGATAGCCATTATCAGGTAACCATTGACCATATACCCAATCTCAGGCAGATTCAAAATCCCTGGCAGTGAGTTCGAATCGAGCTACTGCATAGCGCGCTGCATCCAATTCCATTTTTCCGACTTCACCATTTACTTCAGTTTCTGATGGTACGGTAATACAAACACTCACTCGATGTTTATCTTCTGAGGTCACATTCGGATCATCATGATAAATACACAGTGACTTGGTATCAGCACCGATTAATTGTCGTGGTCCGGCCCATGCAAAAAGTCGATTCCAAAGACCTTCGAACAATTGCTCATTTCCTTTATAAGGACCAATATGCCGTACATAAGCTACCGTCATTTTGGGAAGATCTTTGATATCTACACTCTTATTTAGTTCCATTTCTTTTCTCCTGTTTGATTGTTTAGGTTCAGAAGAAAGGTAGGTGCCGGTTAACAGATCTCTTTGATATTGCTTGCTATCCGTTTGACTAATATTGCTATTCTGTACACGATATTCTGAAGCTGAAATACCAAAGTATTTCTTGAAGTTTCTCGAGAAAATGGACAATTCAGTAAATCCAACTTTAAAAGCGATATCCGCGATAGAATCATTTCTTTGGCTGATCAGGAACATGGCCGCTTTTTCCAGTCGAACTCGCTGAATAAATTGGAAAGGCGTTTCGCCAACAATGGCTTTAAAAATTCGATTGAAGTGAAATTTCGAAAAGTTAGCAACTCCGGCCAATTCTTCCAGGCTCATTGGTTGATCTAAATTCGACTCAATGTAATCAAAGGTTTTGTTGATGCGGGCGATGTAATCCTTATGCATGCAGTAAGGTGGATGGAATCAATAAATAAATCAATATTTGTGATGAAATTTATGCTTCATCTTTAAAGAGCGGTTTGGGTTGATTACCATCAACATCTTTAATTCCATATTCAATTGCTTCTTTTGCAGCAATCAGAATTTTTCCGGATTTATTCATTCTTTCAGGATCTGAACTAATTTTACTTATTACACGTCCGATAAACTCAGGCGACTCAGAATTTGATAAATCAAAGTGATCTTTTGCTGCTAATACAGATTCAGTTCTAACCAATCCCGGATATAAGCAAATAACCGGTATGTTGAATTTTAGTAATTCAAATGCCATAGTCTCGGTCATCTTATCAGTAGCTGCTTTTGATGTACCATAAGCTACGCCCATATCATTTCTTTGACTCGCCCAAAATGAGAGATTAAATATTATTCCGGTATTCATCTCAATCATTTTATTAACAGCCAAACTACTTGCTACAAAGGCGGCTCTAACTCCCGCCGAAAACATCTTATCCCATCTTGAAAATGGCGCTTCCCAGAATCCTTCTTCCTTCCAAAATTCAGAACCATCGTTGAAATATTCATATCCGCCCCAAACATTGTTTACTAGGATATCGATACGGTTTTGTTCAGCATAAACTTGATCAAAAACTTTCACAACGTCGTCGTCGTTTGTATGATCGCATTTTATGGCTTTGCATTTGCCACCAAGTTCCAGAATCTGTTGTTCTGTTTCAGATATTGAACCCGAGAGTTGTGAAGTTGAATTTTCTGGACCGGTAGTTCTGCCAGTGATATAGACTATAGCGCCTTCTTTTGCCAAAGCTAGAGCAATTCCTTTGCCAATGCCACGACTTGCACCTGTTACTAAAGCAACCTGATCTTTTAAAGACTTCACTAGTTTGACTCCTGACTTATTTTGTAATCTTTGATTTGATCAATGGATATAGAAAGGACATACAGATGTTTATGCATCAGTTTTATGAATTTCACTTTTCTTTTTAAGACCAATTAGCACCGCAATGGAAACCACAAGCATGGCTATTGTGAGAGAGACTAAGCTAAAGATTACAACTGCTTCAGGAATGGGATCTCCTTTAACCCCATTAGCTGCAATAATTAGCATTTCACCAGCATTAAAAATGGCAGCCACAAAAATTCCAAACCAATTCACAAAGGTGCCATAGAGTGCAAGCCAGTAGGTTATTTTTAACCATTTATCTGAGAGATTCACTTTATGCCAGATCAATCCCAGAATTATTAAAAACATACCATTCATGATGCCTTCCAGATGGCTTGAAACGCCCATTCTGGGATTTGCCATGAGTGGTACAAACAAACCAACTATTAAGCCCAGAAGAAACAGTACAAATCCCAGATAAATCAATTGATCACTTTGTTTTGTTTTCATGGATAAATCACTCATAATTAACGGTATGATTGGGTTGGTGGATGTGATTTTCAATTCTTTCTAGCTACATAAAATCCATAGCTATAGTAGTCTTTATACTTGTGATACAATTCGATTTCAGACTTGTATTCTTGTACTACTTCTTTTGCTTGTTCTGAATGATTATTACGCTCAAGATAAGAGTCAAAATTCGATTCCAAAGGTTTATAATAATTCTCAATCCAACTGCTTTCATCCAGAAAAAAATAACCGGTTAAAGTAAAACCATTCTCTTCCAGAATTTTGATCTTATTCGAAGCAATATCCATTTCAGAATATTCTTTTGTCCAAAAATCTTCCAGAGTTTTGGGTCGTGAATCCATGATCCAGGTTATCTCACTAACTGCTAAATAACCTCCCGGTTTTAGAAATTTCTTCCAGTTCTTTATACCGGACTCAAATCCCATATTATAAATTGCACCTTCCGACCAAATGATGTCGAACTCTTCCTTATCAAATGGTAAATCATCCATTGAAGCTTTTAACGTTGTGATTTCATTGGTTAATCCAAGCTTTTTGGCCTTATCATTTAACTCGCCTAAAAATTCAGGAAATAAATCGATGGCAGTGATTTCTGCATTCAGATTTTGAGCGAGCGTGATAGTCTGACCTCCGGAACCACATCCAATATCAGCGACTTTTAGATTTGTATTATTTGCTGAATTGATGAAGCTCAACGCTTTTAAGGTATCTTCGACACTACCGGGACCCTGTCGCTCTGAGTTTAAATGAAAATCGATGATGAGATTAAGGTCACTCATTAAAAAATTCCTTCATCGGGTTGAAATAATGATCTTCCCAGCCTTGTTTGTATTGTTTACCGTGAGAAGGAAGATTTGAATGGATTAAAGTGATTTCAGTCACACCATTAACTTTAGAAAAAAGTAGTTCCAAAATTGAATCTTCTTCTTCATCAGAAAATTCTGAGGTTCTCCAACTTTGAAGAATTCTTTTATTTGGTTCGATTTCGAGATTCTTTCCCCAAATGTAACCATCCCATGCTGTGAACGATTCTCCTATTTGATCTGATACTTTAGCTTCTCCACCTGTCATCTTTGAATGAACGTCACTATCCAACCAGGCTGAAAAGACCATTTCAATAGGAGCCATAAATGTAGCTTTAAGTTCAAATTTCATGTCAGCTGGATTTACTGATTATCCCTCTACGAATGAAGTTAGCATTAACTGGTTCAAGACCAAGTTCACGCGCCCAAATGGAAAGCTGACCAATGTGATGGATTTCATGAATCAAAACATGTCGCATTACTTCACCAAATGTAAATCGTTCTAATTCCCCATTTGGATTGTGAGCCTCAAAGACTTTCGCATCCATTTCAGTGATCCAATTAGATACAAAATCTTTAATCGATGGGTGCAATTCAATAGAAAGCTTTTTGATATCCTCTAAATTCTTGAAATCTGAATATTGATATCGATTTGGTTGAAGATCTGATAATCCACACAACCAATAATATTCTACAACAATGATATGAAAGAGTGTTTCAGAAATGCTCTTCAATCCACCAATTCTAGGTTTAATAAACTCTTTATGTGAAATTGAGTCAAATAGTTCAAACCATTCGTTTCGGACCTGCCAGTTATATTCTAAAAGTTGTTTCATGTTATTCATTAATCATTTCGCGGACTTCCATCAGGGAGAAACCGAGTAGATTAAGTCCGGGCCAGTTTACAGGAAATTCAAGATTTTCATCATCAATAGTTAACCTATTCCCTATATCTTATCAAATAGAAAAGCCGAAGACGCTGTTACCGGAATGATGTTAGCAGTCGAGAATACAAAAGTTGAAGAAAATGGTTTCTATGAATTCTTAATGCCAGATATCTCACGTTAACATTTAATCACGAATTCAGATTGGGTTGGAGTGAGCGTAACCCCCAATATTGAAGTGGAAGCTGATTATGCAATGGAAGAAGTTTATGAATTGGCGATATATTTTGATGACAATTAATCAGCAATAATGAGATTAAAAATCGTGTGATCTATGTTTAATAGACCACACTCAATACGTTACTCAGCTAATTGGAGAATAAATCACAACACGTTCAATAGTGAACTCTTTCTGGTTCGGGTTTATACTTACGCCGGTTACTTGCGGTACAGAAAGAAGATTCTGAGCGAGAGAAGAATATGACTGCTTATTCTTCACTGTTATATTGAAGATTGAAAATGAAGCATTCATTGAGCTACCTCCTGGTTGCTCGGTCACAAAGTAGCACCTATTCTGTTCCTGAACTAAACTATTTACTTCAAGAGATATTGAATAAGAAACTGAATTTCCATTTACTTCACACGTTTGCAACCATGTCTTAGTTGTTTCATTATACTCCATAGTAACTGTAACCAAATCGCCAGCATTAAGCGCCATTCTGTCCCCACCGTGGCAATTTTTAAATTGGCTAGGTATTCCGGGAGTAGTATCTGTATTTACATACTGACCTGAAATCCACCACTGATTACTGGGAATACTACCTGGGTTTGGTGCACAGGAGTTCCCATAAGTTAGCACAGGTTGTAAAACACCATTACAAATCGGAGAATAATTTTCTCCACCAGGTCCAAAGCCTGGCCATAAAAATAAAGTTCCTTGTGGTGTGATATAATTCGGCACTATCATACTTGCTTGCAAATATGTAAATCCATATCCGGATGGAACATCTGTTTCTAAAGTAATGCCTCTTGAATTGGCAACTTTCTCATAAGAGTCAGCTAACCCGACCGCTGATCCATACCAAGGAACACCTGCAAAAAATACAGTATCACCAGAGTTAAATGTTCCGTGTCCATCTAAGACCATAGTGGTTCCATCTTTAACTCTAAAGAAATATGTTACATCATCATTATTTAATGCATATTGCTCGGCTTGTTCTAAAGTTATGCCATTCATTCTATTAACCTGTAAATCCCAATTTGCTGCATAATATTGAGCCACATTCGGTTTAAGGTTAAATGCTCTTGTTAATTCCGACGAAATTGTTGTTCCCATTACAATTATTTTTCTTTGAATACCTACTCTATTCGGTTTTCGGCTACCCCATTTAAAATTACCTTAAATAAATTTAGATAATTGTGACTAAATAGTTATTAAATCTATAAGAAAATAACAAGTAGATAAGAACTATTATATTGTAAATGCTAAGATTTTGTGACTATTCAATTGGGTTGAATCATAAATAACATCTCTCTCTCAAGATCAAGAAGGATTCATAGTTCATAAACTTTGAAGATGATTGATCTGGATTTTTAGACATTACTGGTATTTTGGAATTTGACCTTTCCAGTTTCTGCGATATCAAGCTCAAACCCTTCATTTCTAACCTTTCTGTTATATTCAAAAAGGTATTTCATGTTATTTATTAATCATTTCGCGGACTTCCATCAGGCAGAAACCGAGTAGATTGAGTCCGGGCCAGTTTTCAGGAAATTCAGCATTCTCATCATCTTCGGATAATCCAATACCCCAAATCTTATCTACTGGACTAGCTTCCACCAATACTCGATTATTTGTTGATAAAAGGTATGTCTTTAGTTCTTCATGTTGGGTGAACTTCAGATAATTGGCTTTTTTCACGATTTCAAATCGATTAATCTCCCACATATATTGATCGAAGTTTCTAATCATTCTCCCATATTTCTTTGCTTCAGCCGCTGAACCGGAAGCTAAGATTTTCTCTAACATCTCATCATCATTGAATAGTCGGGCTTTTCCTGCCATCATATAATGCTCAGCGGTTTTATACGTAACCCCATCCTCTGAAAATTCATGATTTTCCCACCATTGACTGAAACAGCTGGATGTGATTTCACCATTCTTAGAGGGTTGATGTCCCCAAAAGAATAGATATTTCATGCGTTTACCGGACTGCAGTTGTAAATAGAGCCACGTTTTATCGAATTTCATGAGTATTTGATATTCTGGATGACTAGTCGCATTGATTTATTAATTAACTACGTTTCGAAATCCAATCAATAATAAAATCAAACCTCTCTTGAGTCAGGGCATGACCACCTTGAAATCGCTTATGCTCAAGATTCATTGTTTTACCGGATTGAATCATCTTTTCCTGAACAGACTCAACAATAGAATCTGCATCTTTGGAATAAATGTCATCATTTGATGAAACAATCAGCATGTTATCTACATGGGAATTGTAGAGAATATCATCAATATCCATATGATTAAGAATTCCCGGAACAACAAGAGACATTTCTAATCCGGTCTCATTTTCAATTTTATTTCTGAATGTTGCCGCTGACCCACTCGTACAAATAAAATTCACTTTCTCATCAACTGCAGCATGAAAAATTGATGTATTGCCGCCATAAGAATGACCAAGAATTCCAATTTTTTCAGGTATTACATCTACGAGTGAAGCTAATAATTCAGTAGCAATCAGTGCATCATTTAAAACGGTAGTTAGCAAAAGTTTACCATTAACCAGACGATATGCCATCCCATTGTAATAATGAAGCCAATCCGTTTCTTCATTTTTTTCTGTTCCGGATTGAGTTCTTCGGCGATCTTCAAATCCAACAGAATCGGGGGCCAGAACTATGAATCCACTTTTAGCTAAAGCGGGCCCAAAAGCGTTTAATGGATCACCTTTTAACCCAGCTACTTCACTTTTACCTAAATGCCATTCGCTGTTATGTTGATGGTGAATCAGAATGCCGGGAAAGGGACCTTTTCCTGCAGGAATAATTAAATATGCTCGAATTTTATCCTTTTCAAAACCGATATATTCGATGAGTTGCTGTGTGTATCCATCATTTTTTTCAGTATCCAGAATTTCAAATCCAGGAATACTATTCGGGTACTCAATTTGAAGTAATTCCACCAACTTGTTGGATATATCAGTTGAATCGGCCATTACCCGTTTGCTTTCCTTGCTACAATCAAATCACGTTTAATAGCACTATCCACACGGTGTTCGAATTGATCATAAGGGAATTCCTTCATCACTTCGAAGCCTCCTTTTTCAAAAAACTTAGCAAACTTCTTTCTGTTGATGAGATGTGAATTCCAGGCGAGTACTATTGAACCACCTTTTCGCAACACTTTCTTCCATTCGGGAAGACATTCACTTACTAAATCAGCAGGATTCCTTGTTGGACTTCCATACACTTTACCTCCTTTATTTCCATGCTTGATGCCATAAGGGAGATCTCCAACAATGAAATGAAATCGCTCTTTTTTGAAATATTTATGCGCTTCTTTTGAAGATCCATGAACCATAGCTAAATGCTTTCTGGATTCTTCATCTTTAAATTCCTCTTTCGATTTTGCGTATCTAAATTCCGTGATTTGAGCCGGTTTCCCATCTTCATTTTTGTAGATCACGCGAGTTGATCGTGAGTGTTTAAACCGCTCTTGCTCCATAAACTTTTTGAAAAAAGTCTGACTTTCCTGAATCGCATTTCCTTCAATTTCGATTCCAAAAGCATTAAATCCAAAGGTTGTGGCTTCAAACAAAGTTGTGCCTTTTCCTGAAACCGGATCAAGTAATTCGAGCGATTCTTCGAAATCGAATTCAGTAGAGTGTAAGGCAACATTGATCATCATTCGAGTGAAAAGCTCATTCGTCTTTCCTTTGTACTTCATCAAAGTGCTGATCTTTGGATCAAGGTAATGTATTACCGGTAGTTCAATAGGTTGAAGGTTGTCATCAAACCTCGAGTAAAGAGCGAATACAAAAGATAATCGGGAAAGAATCTTGAGGTCGCGAAAGCTTAATAATGAATCAGATTTGAATGATACATATCGAATATTAGCCAGGTGAATAATCTCGATATCTTCCAGATTGGCATCCATTGAATTAGCTGCTACAGCCAACTCAGCTAAGGCAAGTTTATCCGCAGATTGATAATATACCCAATTATGACCCGGATATTGAAGAATTAAATAGTTCATGAAAATTTAGTAACAATCTTTAGCGATTCCATCGCGATGTAAAGTGAGTTTCGCCGTATCTTTTCGACAAATTAAAAAAACAGGCAATGCATCAAAAAGATATTAACATCACCGTAGAATTAGATAACGATCATATTCCAACAAATATCCGTTGGCAGGCAGATGATATGACCCAAAAGCATGTAGCTGATTGTAGAGCTATGCTGCTTTCCCTGTGGGATGCCAGAAACAAAGATACGTTAAAGCTTGATCTTTGGACGAAAGATATGACCGTTGATGAGATGAAAATCTTTTTTCATCAAACACTACTAACGATGGCAGATACACTTGAGAATTCAATTAATGATCCTCGAATATCCGGTGACATGCGTGATTTCTGTGAGTACTTCGCGGAAAAGATGGAGATTAAAGCCTGATCGATTAAGAATTAATCAATTAAGCATGATAAATATTCTTCATTGATAATTGTGGCATTCTTAATTGAACAAAATGCTTCCGTAGGTAACGGCACTTTCTCTCTCTTGTTCATCCCAAACATCATAACCCACTATTTTGCCTTCAATTCCATTGAATGCAGTTAAGAAAGTCAAAAGAGGAGAAAACCCACAAATTCTATATTTGTCGTAATTCTCTTTCATCATGTATAGAAGGTGTTTTGGATTCCCCGAAGCTCCGGCCTGCATAAATAGGCGATCGTTTTTTTCTACGTCCTCCAGCATCTCATTCGCCGGATCCTGATCACCAAACTTTTTCCCAATGTGAGATAAGTCGCCACTAATGAGAAAAAACGCTTCAGGATCATCGCCATAAGTCTCTTCTAAAAATGCTGCAAAAGTCTCAACCTGAGCTTGCTTATGGGATTCATCCGAATATAAAAGCTCGTCAAGATCACCCACTAAAATTGGAATTATTTCAAAATCGTGTTTCCAAATATGATTCAAAAAGAGAAGATGCATTTCTATACTGTGTTCAACACGATGTGCACGATCATTAAAACTCACACCAATTTGATTCCATTTTTTTGGTGATAACTGTCGCCTGAAATTCTTGTGCGATTCTATACTACCGTTTGGAAGTTGGAAGGTTTTCTCAGAAACAATAAAAGGATATTCCTGATAGAGTTTACCGTACATACCAGAATAATGCGAAGTAGCAAGAATAAACACCTTTTTGGGTGTTATATGTTTGATTCCAGAAAAAGCCTGCACATAACTGGACAATCCAACTCTTGTGTCGATATGTGGAGCAAACAACGCACGCGCATTTTGAGCCTCAGCATTTTCATGATTTGTGAACGCCACTTTGAGATAATCAATCAGCTCGATTGGATTGTTCGGGAATGAAGTGCCAGCTGTATTTGAAAGATGATATCTGGATTGCTCATAATCTTGTTCAGTCTGTTCCGATAATTTTTTAAAGTGAGATGAATATAAAATCCCGTTTTCATCTAAATATCGAACATAGTTGAGCAAATCATTTTTAGATACTTCACCGGTACTCAGTTTTATCAGGTCGTCGATACTTCGCATTCCATCTAGCATCGATAAAATAGTGTTAGAATCGGATGGTAGCGTAAAATTGTTGGTTGCGTAGTTAAGTGAATCGTAAAAGTACAGATATTCTTCACCTTCCTGTTCAATGGGGAAGCTTTGGATATCAAGTCTAACCGGAGGGATTGGCTCTTTAAACGAATTAAAAAGGCTCTCTTGTTCACCTCTAATTAATGTCTTCTCTTTTAACATTTCCTGACTATTCAATAATTGGTCTGAATCAATTATAAATATGAGGAATTTTTAAGAATCTTAAGATTGGAGTTTTCTCATTTTTCTGCATTCACAGTTTCTGCCGTAATTCACACACAAGGGATGGTCCGGTGCTTTTGATATCCTTGCTTTGCATGCATTACGGCCATGATGAATGAGTAAGTGTGATACATCCGTCCAGTTTTCCTGTGGAATCAGCGCCATTAAATCGCGTTCGATTTTGTCTGTATTATTTTTCTCTCGCGTAAATCCAAATCGATTAGAGATTCTCTTAACATGAGTATCAACCACAACGCCTTCGTTGATTCCAAAAGCATTTCCAAGTACTACATTGGCGGTTTTTCTTGCAGCGCCTCTCAAGGTCAACAGTTCCTTCATGGTTTTTGGAACTTCACCATCAAACTCTTCAACTAGACGTTTTGATGTCTCTTTAAGAGATTTCGCTTTATTCTTATAAAAACCTGTTGTTCGAACTAATTCCTCGAGTTCTTCTAACGGAGCTTCCGCCATTAATTCTGGTGTTGGATAGGTTTCGAAGAGGGCTGGAGTCACAATATTTACACGAACGTCGGTACACTGTGCACTTAATATGGTGGCAATAAGTAGTTCGAAAGCATTCCTATGATTGAGCTCGCAATGCGGATTAGGATAATACTGATAGAGTTCTTTCAGTATTTCATTGGCTCTTTCTTTCTGCTGCTTTGATTTACGTGGAAGTTTCAAGATTCAATAAGTGAGATTAATCTGCGAGTACTAGCTCTACTTCAAATTCTAAGCTCGCATTAGGTGGAATCTCAACTTCGCCGCGATCGTTTCCTTCAACTCCATAAGCATAAACAGATGGTATAAAAAGCCGTATTCTTCCTCCCTCATTTATTTTTGGAATTCCAATTCTCCAACCGTTAATTACCGTTGTCAAACTTAAGCGCCTCACCCTTCCATCACTTGTATCGAATTGTTGCCCACGCTGCCCATCACCAATCAGCCAGCCAGTATAATTCACATAGATTGGTGAACACAACCCTGGTGAACCGCCTTCTCCTTCTTCTAGAATTACATAACGTAGCCCTGTTGGATCTTCTTGAGCAATGATATTATTCTGTGCCAAATAATTATCTATTAATGTGATATCAGCAGCTAGCTGCGTTTGATCAACATTTAGATTGAGATCATTGTTGCAGTCGTCATCATCCTTACAGCTGATGAATAAAACAAGAATCAAAAAAGAGAGAAAAAAATGGCGCATAAATGTCTTTTAAATAATTAAACCCCACGGTTATGTGAGGTTTTAGTGTGAGTTGAAATATACAATGGAAATACTGTGTAAAGCCATTGAGTTTTGATCTACTAAACAAAAAAAGCACAACAAAATTGCTGTGCTTTTTAAAGTGGTCGATCCTAGAGTCTAAACGTCGTTAAGTGCCTCGTTTAGTTCCTGGAGACTCTTCTTAGCATCACCAAAGAACATTTGGTTTTTCTCTGCATAGAAAAGTGGATTATCAATGCCCGCATAACCAACATTTAAGGATCGCTTGAAAACTACAGTACGTTTCGCGTCTTCAACATCCAAAATAGGCATGCCATAAATTGGACTACTGGGATCTGTTTTTGCAATTGGATTTACAACATCATTTGCACCAATAATTAGTACAACATCAGTCGAATTAAATTCAGGATTGATTTCATCCATGTCCTTTAAGAGATCGTAAGGAACATCTGCTTCAGCTAGAAGAACGTTCATATGTCCCGGCATACGACCTGCAACCGGATGAATACCATATTTAACCTGAACACCTCTGGATTCAAGTTTTGTAGCAACTTCTTTAATTATGTGCTGTGCTTGGGCAACGGCTAACCCATATCCGGGTACAATTACCACTTTTGATGCGTAAGCAATTTGAATGGCTAGGTCATCTGCGGATGTTTCTCTAACCGTCTTATCACCATCTGTTGATCCTCCACCGGAAACACCATCACCACCAAAGCTACCAAAGATTACATTTGCCAAAGAACGATTCATGGCAACACACATAATATTGGTTAGGATTAGACCTGCAGCACCTACTAATGCACCTGAAACAATCAATAAATTGTTACCTAACACAAAACCGGCCATCGATGCCGCGATACCTGAGTATGAGTTTAATAGTGAAATTACTACCGGCATATCAGCACCACCAATAGGAATTACAGATGTTATACCAATCAATAATGCGACTCCAAGAATAACCCAGAAGATGGTCATATTAGCCGGGTCGAATGTGAAGAATCCAATCAGTACTAAAACGGCAACCATTGCTGCAATGTTAATGATATTCAATCCAGGGAAGGTGATAGAATTACCGGAAATGAAGCCCTGAAGCTTTCCAAATGCTATAAAACTACCAGTGAAAGTAAGTGCACCAATGAAAATACTAAGACCAATTGTTACTAAGCCTGTGCTATCGATTGATGTTACATCAGTAGTTCGAGCAAATTCACCCCAGGCTACCAATGCAGAAGCGCCACCACCAAATCCGTTGAACACAGCAACAAGTTCCGGCATAGACGTCATAGCTACACGTTTGGCAAGTGTTGCACCAATCAAGCTACCCACAACCACACCAATAATTATGAATTCGAAACTTACAATCTCAAGATCAAATAGTGTAACAACTACACCTATCAGCATACCAATAGCCGCAAGTTGATTTCCTTTTCTTGCAGTTTGTGGTGAATTGAGAAGTTTAAGTCCGCGAATAAAAAAGGCTGTGGCTACCAGATAAAGCAATTGGATTGCATCGGGTAACCATGTGAGTACTGTTTCAGGAAGAAATTGACTCATTTGTCATCCTCCTTTTTCTTAAACATTTCTAGCATTCGATCAGTCACCATAAATCCACCAACCACATTTATTGTAGCGAATATGATGGCTGCTAAACCAATGTATCTGCCTAGTTCTCCTCCGGTACTTCCGGCAACGATTAATGCACCAACAATGGTGATTCCTGAAATTGCATTTGCACCACTCATCAAAGGAGTGTGAAGAGTTGGTGGCACCTTAGAAATCAGCTCGAATCCTATGAAACAAGCCAATACAAAAATGAATAATGAAAAAATTAATGCTGACATAGTTAGTTCGATTTTAACAATGGAGTAATAATCTCTCCATTATGGGTGATTGTTGTATTTAACAAGATTTCGTCTTCGAAATCGAAGACGGCTTCACCCTCTTTAATTAGAAGATTAAGAAGTGCTTGAATGTTTTTGGCGTAAAGCATGCTAGCGTGATTTGCTAACTGGCTCGGTAGGTTTTCAGGGCCAATAATTTTCACTTCATTTTCAATAACAGTTTCCCCGGCTTCTGTTAGTTCACAATTTCCACCATTTTCAGCAGCTAAATCTACAATCACTGAACCTGGCTTCATATCGGCTACCATTTCTTTAGTGATAAGAAGAGGAGCTGGTTTGCCTGGGATTAATGCAGTTGTGATCACGATATCTGACTTCTTAACATGATCATGAATAACTTGTTTTTGTCTTTCCTGGCTATCTTTAGATAACTCTTTGGCGTAACCACCTTTTGTTTCTGTGTCTTCTTCTTCTAGTGGAACTTCCACGAATTTAGCACCGAGCGACTCAACTTGTTCTTTTACAACCGGCCTTACATCATAAGCTTCAACTACAGCCCCCAATTTTCGGCATGTTGCAATGGCTTGCAATCCAGCTACCCCAGCACCTAGAATTAGTGCTTTTGATGGTGGAATTGTACCGGCAGCAGTCATCATCATCGGGAAATATTTGTCCAAATTGTTCGCCGCTATTAAAGATGCTTTGTAACCGGCTATTGAGCTCATTGATGATAATGCATCCATATTTTGAGCTCTGGAAATTCTAGGAATGGCATCCATTCCCATTGCAGAAATTCCTGCTTTCTTAAATAAGCTTACCAGATCCGGATTTTGAAGTGCCCAAATAAAGCAAATAAGTATAGCACCTTCTTTAATCAGCTCAATATCAGCATTTGACGGAGTTTGAACTGCAACAATAACATCGGCTCCAGAAAGTAGTTTAAATCTATCATTTACGATTTCTGCACCTGCTTCAATGTATTGACTGTCCAGAAAGTTTGATGCTAAACCTGCATCTTTTTCAACCTGAAAGGATAGTCCGGCCTTAGTTAGTTTACCGACAACTTCGGGTGTAATAGACACCCTTTGCTCGAGTTTTGCCGTTTCCTTAGGAATTGCAATTATCAATGTTTACCTCCAACCTTAGTTTGGTTCAACTTAACGAAATTGATGTTCTGCACAAATAAAACTGGGAGCGCTTTTTTCGAAAATTACATAAATCACTCTAGAAAAGATGATCTGATTCCATCGAGAATTGAGCGCCAACCTTTCAAAATTGAGCTTTTTTTATGAAGAAAATGTATACTTAATGAAATTATTTGGGGGAATAATTATGAAGTACCTGTTCCAAGTTTCGTTATTATTGGTTGTTTTTGTTGGTCTAGTATCCTGTGAAGACCTTGATTTAGAAGGAGAAGAAGCAGGTCAAGTTTATGGATTATGGCAAGAAACTCTAGAAAGTGGCAATAATACTTTCGTAAAAATAAGTGGCACAGAATTTAATTTTTATGAATTTAATGCCAGTTTGAATTGTGTTGAGCTTGACGCTAATCAAGTGATTAAACAAGATGGATCTGGTTTTTTTCAGGTTGAAAAAGGGGATGGAAGTCCTGAAAGAGTGTTTGCTGTTTCAAAAAATGGTGATCGCATTCACTTGAGATCAATTGATGACCGACCAGGAGATTTAAGATTTTTTTGGCCAACTAATCAGGATGTAGAATCAATCCCAATTTGTGTCAACGAGACTGACATACAAGGTAAGTGGGAGTTTTTAAGGGCTGATGAAAATACTTATGTAGATATACGTGAAGATTCTATCACAGTGTACAGTAATTTCTTCTCAGAAGACTGTTTTGAAATCAACGATTTTAAAATTGATGGTCGGAATGGAAATATTTATAGGCTGTTGGATGAAGTAACAGATAATCTTACCTCACAAATATTTGTCGAGATTAAAAGAACTCCTTTAGGATTAGAAATTAGTTTGGAAGAAGAAAATGGTGCCATTTCAACAGACATATACTCTCAAAGTTCGGTTGATTTTTCAACCTTAGGACCTAATTGTGGGAACAATTTTCCCTCAGGATTTGAAGGTATTTGGGAGTATGAAAGTGTTGCAAATACGACTGCTAGTATACTTCGTATGGAGATCAAACTAGATTCATTGAATTATTATGTATTCAATACGGTACAATCATGTAATGATAAATTCACGAATATTGTAAAAGCTCGGCGAGGTGATTCTTACTTCTTCCCAAATGAGTTTTCCGAAACAATTGATTTGATATATCAAGTGTATTTTGATTCCAATGTTCTGGTAACTAGGATTATAGACGGACCTTCATCGTATGATGAACGATATCTTCGATCACAGACTACAACTGAACAATTACAATCAAGTTTGTGCTCTACCGATTAATAAGTATTTAGCTATTGAAACTATAGGAAGTTTCAAACCTATTTTTGTTTTTCATTGTGTATTTTAGGCAAAATTATTTTAGGAATACATATGGAAGACATTGCAAACAAAACATTTAAGGTAGTAATTGTTGGAAGTGGCCCTGCTGGGTTAACTGCTGCACTATATGCAGCACGGGCCGACCTTAGCCCAATTGTATTTGAAGGACCTGAGCCAGGTGGTCAGCTAATGACAACTACAGATGTAGAGAATTTCCCTGGATATCCAAATGGAGTTATGGGACCTCAAATGATGCAGGATTTTAGAGAGCAGGCATCAAAGTTTGGTGCAGATTTACGTTATGGATACGTGACTGACATCGAATTTGGTGATCGCCCATACAAACTCACTGTTGATGAAAAGACTACCATTTACGCACACACAATTATTATTTCTACCGGTGCAAGTGCAATGTGGTTAGGTATAGATAGTGAGACAAAATTACGCGGTCGTGGTGTTTCCGCTTGTGCTACATGTGATGGCGCATTCTTCAGAAATCAACATGTAGCAATAATTGGTGGTGGTGATACGGCAATGGAAGAAGCTACATTCCTTACCAAGTTTGCAAGTAAAGTTACTGTAATACACCGTAGAGATGAGCTTCGTGCATCAAAAGCAATGCAAGCAAAAGCTTTTGCAAATGAAAAAATTGAATTCGCCTGGGATAGCGAGGTGGAAGAGGTTTTAGGCGATCAGGTTGTTGAAGGAATTCGCATCAAGAATAAAAAAACTGGTGAATCAACTGTAATGGATGATGTTACCGGTGTATTTGTAGCTATTGGTCATAAACCGAACACCGACTTATTTAAAGGTGTGCTTACAATGGATGATGTCGGATATATCCAGACCAAAGGGCAATCAACAAAAACTGATTTACCTGGAATATTCGCTTGTGGTGATGCAATGGATTCATATTACCGACAGGCAGTTACTGCCGCAGGAACAGGGTGTAAAGCAGCTTTAGATGCTGAGCATTATCTCGGTGATTTAACCGAAGAAGAATTAGCTGAAGTTCAAGTTCAGTAAAAAAGAAAAGCCGGACTTTTTAAATCCGGCTTTTTTCATGACATATACTTATTTCTTTTTCTTCTTCCCGACCGTTTTCTCTTCTTTTTCTTCCTCTTGAGTTTCTTCTTCAACTGAAGCTTCTTCTTCTGAATGTGTCTCTTCTTCCTCGTCTTCTGTGATTTCAATGATTTCAGCATCTACTGAATATTCATCGTGTTCATCTTCAATTTCTCTCTCAACCAAAATCTGATAATCGTTAATAAACATGGCAAACATGCCAATTGCGGAAATAACCGGTGCCATCGCTCCGACTAGAGCTGCACCACCAACACCAACTGCTAGTTGTGTTTGAAAAACTACTTCGCCCTCACTGTTTTTGATAATTAGTCTGCGTGCGCTGCCCTCTTTAATAAACTCACGAATTTTAGAGATAACTTCATTTACCCCACCCTGCACTTCTTCAAAAATGTGCTTTGCCTTTGTTTTTGCCTCTTCTTTTTTCATGATATGTGCAATTTATATAAAATTTTTTGTAAGGAGTTTCCTCCGGCGGAGTCTAACTACGGAAAGCAAAAAAAAAAGATTCATAGACAAATGCTAGCTAGAGTATTCTGTGCGTCAACAGTGGGTGTTGACGCAAAAATCATAGACGTAGAGACTCATCATACAAATGGAATGGTGAAATTTTTCCTTGTTGGACTACCCGATAGAGCTGTTTCAGAGTCTCGAGATAGAGTTGAAGCTGCAATTCGAAACACAGGTTCACACTATCCATTGGGAAGAATTACCGTAAATCTGGCACCCGCTGATTTACCAAAAGAGGGTAATGCTTTTGATTTACCAATTGCGATTGGGCTTCTTAGGATGTCCGGTCAATTACACACTGAAAAATTAGAAGACACAGTAATGTTGGGTGAATTAGCCCTTGATGGTAAAATCAGGCCTATTAAAGGTGTTTTACCGGTTGCTGTAGAGGCTAAGAAGCAAGGATTTAAATACCTAATTGTACCACGGGATAATGGTGCAGAAGCAGCCGTTGTAGATGGTATAGAAATTTTTCCCTTTGATCATCTGAATGAAGTAAAAGATTGGCTGGAAAACAGAGGGAATTTGGATTCCTATCAGATAGATGTAAAACAGGTGTTTTCGAAAAATGGGAGATACGAAGCTTTGGATTTCAGTGATGTTCGAGGTCAAGAGAACGTAAAGCGCGCACTAGAGATTGCAGCAGCAGGTGGGCACAATGTAGTTATGGTAGGTCCGCCAGGATCTGGAAAAACTATGATGGCTCGTAGAATACCAACCATTTTACCTCCGCTAACTCTTGATGAATCACTTGAAACAACAAAAGTGCATTCAGTTTCCGGATTGATGGAAAGTGGAAAGGCTTTGATCACTTCAAGACCATTTAGAGCCCCACATCATACAGTTTCAGATGTTGCTTTAGTAGGTGGTGGTGGAATACCTGTACCAGGTGAAATATCAATGGCGCATAACGGAGTTCTATTTCTGGATGAGTTACCTGAATTTAAAAGAAGTGCACTAGAGGTAATGCGACAACCTTTGGAAGATGGGTTTGTATCGATTTCGAGAGCCCGGATGAGTGTAACCTATCCAAGTCGAGTGATGTTGGTTGCTTCAATGAATCCCTCACCGAGTGGTGACTGGTACAATCCAATGGATGTAAACGGAACCTCATCAATTCAAATGCAGCGCTATTTATCAAAAATTAGCGGTCCATTACTTGATCGTATTGATTTACATATAGAGGTAAATAAAGTCAGTTACGATGAATTATCCGGAAAAGCTAAAGGGGAGAGTTCTCAACAAATCAGGGATCGAGTTGTTGAAGCTAGAGATATTCAATCAACAAGATTTCTTGGAATCAAAGGGGTGTATAGTAATGCTCAAATGAGTACAAGGCAGGTTAGAAAAGTCTGTGAATTGGATGATGAAAGTTCATCAATTTTAAAACAAGCAATTACTTCTTTAGGATTATCAGCCAGAGCTTATGATCGAATTTTGAAAGTAAGTCGTACGATTGCGGATTTAGACAAATCAGAAAGAATTAAATCTCATCATGTGGCTGAGGCAATTCAATATCGAAGTCTGGACAGAGATGGATGGCTTGGTTAATGAATCTTGAATGAAGATTAATGAATAAAGAATTATGAGTGGAAAGTTTGATTTGGAAAGTCGCTTACTTGAATTTGCATTAATTGGTATTGAAATAAGTGAGCTGCTGCCAAAAACATATATAGGAATTCATTTGGCAAAGCAATTAGCTAGAAGTTCAACTTCTCCAGCATTGAATTATGCTGAAGCCTGCGCTGCAGAATCAAGAAGGGATTTTATACATAAGCTGAAAATCGTGAATAAAGAACTTCGAGAAACTTATGTATGCTTAAAAATTATCAGTAGAAAACCCCTTCTGTCAGGAGAGATCATTTTAAAATCAATTAATGAATGCAATGAACTAATAAGCATTATAACTAAGAGTGTTCAAACTGCTAAGTTAAACATGCAAAAAAATTCTTAAATCAATCTTCCTTGTTCGATATTCAATATTCATATTAGTTATTTCGCATGAATATGCGGTGTGGGTAGTGGAAACAAATTGGTACAATTATTGTAAATGGATTTGTAATAAAGGATTACAGATTTAAATGTTGGAGGTTGATATGAGGAATGAATCGACATATTGGCAAGGTAACCTGATATTCACGCTACCTATTATTCTAATCATTTTATACCTATTAATACTGCTTTAGGTTGATTTGAGCTGGATATTTGGATATGCTTTGAATTAAAAATCATATCCAACAGTTGTCTTGTTTGCTGAATTAGCATTTCCAACCGCCGTAATGCAATTATTTACTTATCAGGTTCCAGAGGAATTAATTTCCACCTCTATTATTGGTAAAAGAGTTTGGGTTCCATATAGAACTAGCTTTGCAATTGGTGTTGTTGTGAAAGTTCATTCTGATAAACCAGCTTTCGAAGTTAAAAGCATAAAGAAAGTACTTGACGATCAACCTATTTTAAGTGCTAAACTTCTCGAGTTAACTGAATGGATTCATAAATTTTATTTTTGTAGTTGGGGTGAAGTAATTCAAGCAGCGTTGCCGGCTGGATTAAATTTCGTTTCAAATACTCAAATCAGACTTTCTGGTCAAACTGAACCAGAATTATCAAATGATGAATTATTTGTCGTTGATGAATTAAAGTCTGATGAAAAACTTACTCATCAAGAGGCACAAAAAAGATGGCGAAATTCGAAATTTCTCAAGATTTATAATAAGCTCGTAAAAAAGGGGATTATTGAGCTTTGGCAAGAACCTACAATCAAAGTTAATCCTAAAACAGAGAAATGGATTGATTGGTCAGAAGATCGAAATGAAGAAGAAGTACAGAATTATTTAAAAGATTTAGTAAAGCTCTCCAAATGGCAGCAATCACTAAAAGCGTTGCTTGTTTTCGATTTACCAGTTAAATACTCGGAATTAGCTGTATCAGAAAAGTTTACCAATTACACCTTAAGTAAACTAAAGAGTGAAGATTGGATTCAGTACATCGAGAAAGAAGTTACTAGTCGATTTGAACATCTTGTGTTTCAACCTGATAATCTAAAGTCACTAAATAGTGAACAAGAAAAAGCATTCTCAAGCATAACCGACAAAATTGATGCAAATGAGTTCACAAATTTCTTGTTGCATGGAATTACCGGTTCGGGTAAGACTGAAGTTTATATCCATTCTTTGAAGAAGGTACTAGAACAAGGTAAAACCGGAATCGTTTTAGTCCCTGAAATTGCATTAACTCCACAAACAGTTTCCCGATTCTATCAAATTTTCGGTGATAAAATTGCTGTTTTGCATAGTAGAATGTCGAACAGTGAGCGATTATCAGAATGGAAGAGTATTGAAACCGGCCAAAAGAAAGTTGTTATAGGTCCACGTTCAGCTGTATTTGCACCCGTTGAAAATCTTGGCATCATCATATTAGATGAAGAGCACGATGCCTCCTATAAACAAATCGATCCGGCGCCTAGATATCATGCGAGAGAAGTTGCAATTATGAGAGCCAATGCTGCAAATGCATTAGTTATTATGGGCTCTGCAACACCAAGTATGCAAGCTTTGAATATGGTAAATCAAGGTAAAGCTGAAATGCTAACGCTTAGTCATCGCCATGCTGATTCAACTTTACCCGAGGTAACAGTAATTGATCTTAAAGAATACAAAGGCGCTATGAGAGGATCGATGAGTGTTGCTTTATATAATGCAGTTCAAGAATCCTTATCTAAAAACGAACAAGTAATTCTCTTATACAATCGCAGAGGTTTTGCGAATTATATGCAATGTGAGACTTGTGGTCATATTCCAAAAAGCCCGGAAAGTTCAGTGAGTCTTACCTATCACAAACGTTCGAATATGTTGATGTGCCATTATTCGGGGTACGCGCGAAAAGCGGACACAATTTGTGAAGTTTGTGGCTCTAGTCATTTACTCATTCAGGGATCAGGTACCCAAAAAATAGAAGAAGAATTGGAAGAATATTTTCCGGAGGCTAGAATACTTCGTTTTGATAAAGATGCGACATCAAAAAAGGGAGCACATGAGGATATACTTTCGAGATTTGGAAGGAAAGAGGCTGATATTCTGATTGGTACTCAACTTGTTGCAAAAGGCTTAGATTTCCCGGATGTAACCACTGTTGGTGTTATCGATGCTGATACTGAACAGGCTTTTCCTTCATTCAATTCTAGTGAAAGATTATTTCAATTATTAAGTCAGGTTGCAGGTCGTTCAGGCAGAGGAGCTAAAAAAGGAAAAGTCTTTATTCAAACGAGACAGTCAGAAAATTCCGCAATTCAATTTGCAAGGAGTCATAATTTTGATGGATTTTCAAAAGAAGAAATCAATTTTCGGAAAGAACTTAATTATCCACCATACTCACGAATTGTTCAGTTTATTTTTAAAGGTAAGCAAGAGCATAAAGTGAAATTATCAGCCCAAACGGTTTTAAACATCGTAAAGCAAACGCTACCTAAGCTTGAAGTTTTAGGGCCATCAGAGGGTGTAATTGGCTGGTTAAATGGAATGTATATTTGGGAATTATCCATCAAATTGCCAACTGATAAAGGTGCTAATTACATTGAGAAAGTCTTGGAATTAATGATGTCTCAGTATGATAAATCCATTCCATTTAGCTCATCATCAGTAAGAGTAAATATAAATGTAGATGCGCAACGATAAATTGTTGCAAATCCCAACAGAAAGTAAGTATTTAGGCGGTATAACGGATTAATGTGATCTTATGGGTGATACACGGGTAAAACTGGCTCAATCGAACGAAGAACTTCAAAACTTCATGAAAAATGTGTTGAAAGATCTTCGTGCTCTAGAACGGATGTTGGAAGAAGAATGGTTCGAAACGGAACCTATTCGTATAGGTGCTGAGCAGGAATTATGTTTGATAGACCGAAATGCGAAACCATTTCTCGGTGCTATTGATATTTTGGACAAGCTAGATCATCCGAATTTTACACATGAGTTTGCCAAGTTCAATCTGGAGATCAATCTAAACCCACCACTTGAATTTAAAGGTGATTGTCTTTCTCATATGGAACACAATCTCCAGCGTGACGTCGCACGAGTTCGTGAAATTGCAGATGAATTTGATGCAGAAGTTTTACTAACAGGAATTCTTCCAACCATTCGAAAGTCTGACGTTAGTCTGAACAGTCTTACAGAAATACCTCGATATAAAGCACTATGTGATGCTATCGATAATCTTAGAGGCAAAGAATACGAGTTACGTATTCAAGGGATGGATGAACTCTTGATGAAATTCGATACTCCAATCCTTGAAGGTTGCAACACGGGTTTTCAGGTTCATTTACAAATAAAGCCCAATGAATTTGTATCGAAATACAATGCTGCACTTGCAATTACAGCTCCAGTTTTATCATCTGCCGTAAATTCACCAGTCTTTTTAGGAAAACGATTGTGGGCAGAAACCAGGATTGCACTTTTTCATCAATCAGTTGATACACGGGGAGTTGGCGATCATTTACGTGATAGTAGCCCAAGAGTAACGTTTGGTAATTCATGGATAAAAGATTCAATTCTAGATGTCTATAAAGATGATATATCTCGATATCGGGTTCTACTTAGTTCTGATGTTGAAGAAGATGTTGAAGAGATGATGTCAAAAGGTGTGCCACCAGAACTCTTAGCACTAAAAGTGCATAATGGCACAGTGTACCGATGGAATAGAGCTTGTTATGGTGTTGGTGGCGGAAAACCACATCTAAGAATTGAAAATCGAGTGTTGCCTTCTGGTCCAACAGTGATTGATGAAATGGCCAATACAGCATTTTGGCTAGGTCTGTTAAATGGATTCGAAGATGAATATCCCGACATCACAAAAGTGCTGGAGTTTGATGATGCACGATTAAATTTCTTTGCTGCTTCTAAAATGGGATTGGATACTAATTTTGAATGGGCAAATGGAAGAAAAGTAAATGCCAAAGAATTAATACTGGATGAACTATTACCGCTGGCAAAGCATGGTTTAGAAAAAGCCGAGATTACAAAATCAGATATCGACACCTACTTATCAGTGATTCATGACCGGGTAGAAAGCTCAAAAACCGGCGCTTATTGGATGGTGAAATCTTACGGAAATATCATTAAAGAAGGTAACCGTGAACAAGCGTTGACTACTGTAACGGCATCCATGCTAAAGAATCAAAAGAAAGGTGAGCCTGTTCATAAATGGGGGCTGGCCAAATTTGAAGACGTAACCGCATGGACACCATCCAAATTACTTGTTGAAGAATTTATGACCACCGATCTCTTCACAGCCCGAAAAGACGATTTGATAGAGTTTGTTTCGAATTTAATGGATTGGAGAGCAATCAGATACATTCCAATTGAAGACGATCGCAAACACTTAATTGGACTGGTTTCTATGCGCATGGTAATGCGAGAATATTCCAAGGTAATTACAGACACAAAGATTGATAATGTTCAGTTAAGTGATTTTATGATTAAAAATCCTATCACAGTACATCCTGAGGCTTCAATTATGGAAGCAATGAACATAATGTTAGAACATGAAATAGGTTGTTTACCGGTAGTGAAGAATAGTCGATTAGTTGGTATTATAACCGAACACAATTTTATGGATATTACTCGGCGTTTATTGTACGCTTTGGCTGGAGAAAAGGAAAATAATTGATGCAGGAAGAAGCTATTCAGCAGGATCAGAATGATCATTCACAACGAATTTTAAAACACTTTATCGGCGATGTTCGCGGAGATCTTCCCGGACCAACAATCATTGCAGTTGCGGGTATTCACGGTAATGAACCCACAGGTGTTGATGCAATTGAAGATGTGATTCTACAATTAATGCCACTAAAAGAACACCTTCGCGGTAGATTTATAGGATTGAAAGGTAATCTTCGAGCCCTCGAAAGAAATGTCCGGTTTATTGATGAAGACATGAACCGACTATGGATTACGTCACTTCTTGATAAAATCAGAAGAACTGCATTTGAAGACATTCAGAGTTCTGAGAGAGTTGAGTTAAAAGAACTTTTAACGATTTTAGATCCGATTGTCTACTCAGAAGAAGAAGTGATTTATGTTGATTTGCACACATTTTCCGGTACCGGTGCGATGTTTACAATTACTCCAAAAGAACAACGCCATATTGAGTTATTAAGTGAATTGAAAATTCCATTAGTATTCGGAATTGAACACACATTGATTGGTACCTCCATGGAGTATGTAGAAGATGCCGGGCATATTGGCTTTGCTTTTGAAAGTGGTACCCATGGTACGGTATTGGCAGAAAATAATGCAGTAGCCGGTGTTATGACCCTCTTAGTAGATGCGGGTTATATTCCAGCAGACAAGCTTGAAAAGTTTGGAATGTACTATGCCTACTTAATGGAGAAGGTGAAAGGGTGTCCACATAAGTTGGATTTTGTTTACAAACATATCATTGAAGAAGGGGATGAGTTTGTAATGAATCCGGGCTTCAATAATTTCGATCCAATCGAAAAAGGAGATTGGTTGGCAACTGATAAGCACGGAAAAATCGAAGCCCAAACTGATGGTTATATACTAATGCCTTTGTATCAGGAACAAGGCTACGATGGGTTCTTTATAGTGAGGGATAGTGAGTAAAAAACTGAGTGATTATCAGTTTATTGATGGCAGTAGATTGTCATCGGTAATTGAAGCACTGATTTTTGCCAGTGATGAACCTATTTCTTCAGATAAAATCCGATCAATAATAGTTGAGCAAGAAGATCAGATTGAAATCGATGAGGAGACGGTAGAAAAATTCATCGATAAATTAAATGAGCGGTATGACGAAGGTGGATCTAGTTTTCGAATAGTGCCGTTGGCCGGGGGCTTCACATTTGCGACACAGCCCAAGTACCATTATTGGTTAAGTGTTTTTCAACATCAGAATGCGTTTAGAAAACTGTCGCAATCAGCAATAGAAACATTGGCAATTATTGCATATCGGCAGCCAATTACAAAACCAGAAGTTGATCAAATTCGAGGCGTTGATTCCGGTTATATCATTCGGCAATTGATGGAAAAAACACTGATTGAAGTTTTTGGTAGATCAGATAGCCCGGGAAAACCACTACTTTATAGAACATCAAAGCATTTTCTGCGTCATTTTGGGCTGAATGAGGTAGGCGAGTTACCTAAGCCAAGAGAAATTGAAGAGATTCTTAAGGATGATGACATGGCAGAACACAGGCAGTTATTATTAGAGCGCCAGATGATGATGGAGTATGAAAGGGAGGAAGGAGAAAGGAGAGAGGAAAAAGGAGAAAGTAAAGATGGTGAAGGGGAAATGGGCGAAGGGACTGAAGGTGATGACGTTGAAATTTCAACTTAAAATCACAAAGAAATGAATAAGAAAGTACATAGTTTTGAAGACTTGAAAGTTTGGCAATTTGCAGTTCAACTAAGTATAGAAGTTTACGGTCTCTTGAAAGAATCGAGAGATTTTGGTTTAAAAGATCAATTGCAGAGATCTGCTGTTTCAATTCCATCAAATATAGCTGAAGGTTTTGAGCGACAGTCAAATAAAGAGTACATTCGATTCTTATATATTGCGAAGGGCTCTTGTGGTGAGTTGAGAACACAATTACATATAGCATCAAAAGTTGATGAAATTGAGCTAGAAAAAGGAAATGAGCTTGTTAAGAAAACCAAAGAAATTTCTGCCATGCTACAAGGTTTGATAAATACCAGAAGAACTAAATTCTAACCTTTCTCCTTTTTCCTCTCTCCTTTCACCTATGAAAAGAATTAAATTTTAAACCGCAGAATTAGATTTTAAGAATTAGGAATAATTCGAAATGAAACCGAGAAGAAGAAAATCAAACAAACCAAATCCTGATCAAAATAGAGAGAATCCTAAAAAGCGAACTGAATCCTCAAATAAAAAGAAGTCCAAACCAAAGAATTCAGTAAGTCAGAATTATTCAGTTTCAGAGGAAATTCGAATTAATAAATTCATCGCCCATGCCGGGTTATGTTCCCGTCGCGAAGCTGATGTTTTAATTGCTGATGGCAAAGTTGAAGTAAATGGAAAAATAGTAACAGAATTAGGCTTAAAGGTCAGTCAACGAGATAAAATTGTTGTTGATGGCCAAACTTTAAGCCTTGAGCCGTTTGTTTATCTGTTGCTAAACAAGCCGAAAAATACGATTACAACTACAGATGATGATCGTGGTAGAAATACGGTGCTAGATGAGATTGAAAATGCAACAGGTTATCGAGTATATCCGGTAGGTAGATTAGATCGAAATACAACCGGTTTATTAATCCTCACCAATGATGGCGATCTGGCTCATCGGTTGATGCATCCAAGCTACAAAGTTCGAAAAACCTACGAAGTTACATCGTTAAGAGAGCTTACTGACAATGAATTGGGCAGTTTAATAGAAGGGATTGAGCTTGAAGATGGAAAAGCTAAGGGACACAATGTAAAACGATTTGCAGATGTGAAAAATACTTTTCTTATTTCAGTGTTTGAAGGTCGTAACCGACTGATACGCAGAATGGTAGAGTTTTTCGGGACAGAAGTAACAAAATTAAAGCGTATTGAATATGCTGGCTTAAATCTTAAAGGTGTAGCCAATGGAAGGTGGCGATTTTTAAGACAAAATGAGATTAATGATCTGCGCAAACTTGTAAAGCTTGACGCGCTAGACTTCAAAAAAGGATAGCATGGAATTTGATAATATTTCGATCAGCTCCGGAAAAATTGATTCAACCGAAGGTAACCCCATTCGTTGGGATTTATATTCACCAATCAGTGGTACAAACCGTGAATTCCCGGTAATTCTATTTATTCATGGGTTTAAAGGATTTAAAGATTGGGGCGCTTTCCCTGATGCTTGCGAAGATTTAGCCAGAAGCGGTTTTGGTGTAGTTGCTTTCAATCTTTCTTTAAATGGAATAGGGGATAATCGTCGTGAATTTGATCGGTTAGATTTGTTTGCACGTCAAACTTTCACGCAGGATTTAGCGGATATTCAATCCATAATTACCGCCCTTCAGAAAGGTGAAATAAAAGATTCCCATACGCATCTGAATACCGATTTCATAGGTATTGTAGGGCATTCCCGAGGTGGACATTTAGCCATTGCCGCTGCTGCTGAATTTGAAGCCATTCAATGCATAGTCACTTGGAGCGCTGTTGCGAATTATTTAGAGTTTTGGTCTGATTCGATGAAATCTGATTGGGAATCAAAAGGAGTGACCGAAATCGTCAATTCAAGAACAAATCAAACAATGCCTCTCGAGAAAGTTGTTTTTGATGATGCACTTGAAAATGAACAGAGAGTAATAGCTATGCATCGAGTGAAAGAATTAAGGGTTCCATCTCTATTTATTCATGCTCGTGAGGATGAATCTGTTCCATATGCACATTCCGAACAATTGCATATTCACTCAGCGGCAAAAGACAAAGAGCTAAAATTAATTGCCAAGGCAGGTCACACTTTTGGAATTGCCCATCCTTTTGAAGAAGATGATTTTCCAAAACCTTTTCAACAGCTGTTAGATGAAACCATTGGGTGGTTTCGCGAGCATCTTAGGTGATCATTTTTTTCAAACTAATTTATTCTAGAAAGGTGCTGTTCAATTTTCATGTTGAATAATGTTAATTGATAAGATGACTCACATCTTTTTACACCCAAAACTTGCTTCACAGGGCATCTAGTCAGACTTTCCAGTCTTTTCCTAAACTTAAAATTCAAGAATGAACTACGGAATATTGAAATCAGGCAAAATCCTATCTCTTTTGCTATGCAGTATGTTGGTTATTACAGGTTGTAAGTCATCTCAACCAGCATCTTCGAATGATACTACTACACAACGGCCATCACCTAGAGGAGGTGGAAATGGTGATATGAAAGCATTTAGTGACATCGTAACTGATGCAGCTGAATCGGATGAGGGTGTTTTTAACGTTCATAAAGTTAAAGACAAATATTACTTTGAAATCCCAAATGATCTATTAGAAAGAGAAATGTTACTTGTTACCAGAGTTTCTGGTACAACAGAGAATTTTAGTTTTGGTGGCGCTGGCCAAAAAGCTAGGGCTCAACAAGTAATCAGATGGCAGCGTAAAGAGAATTCTATAAAATTACGTCACGTTTCTTTTTCAAGTGTTGCTGATCCGGATGATCCTATTTATGAGTCTGTAGTAAATAACAATTTCGAACCTGTTGTTTATTCCTTCAACATTGAAGCCGATGCGACTGATAGTACTGGAATATTAATTGACGCAACAAAACTCTTTACATCTGATATTCAATTGCTAAGTGGTATGTCAGCTGGACAGAGAAGAGGCTTTCAAGTTCGTCGTTTAGATGGAAGTAGAAGCTTCATCGAAAGAATGGCGAGTTATCCCGAAAACTTGGAAGTACGACATGTACTGACTTATGATGCTGCCAACCCTCCTGCTGATGCAGTGACAGGTACATTATCATTAGAAGTAAATCAATCAATGATATTACTCCCTGAGGAGCCTGTTGTACCAAGAAATTATGATGAGCGTGTAGCTTACTTCTCAATCGCACAATTCGATTATTCTTCAGACGAACATCGTGCAGCAAATAAGCAGTTTATCACCAGGTATAATTTAGTACCAAAAGATAAAGAGGCCTACTTACGAGGCGAATTAGTTGAGCCAGAAAATCCAATAATCTATTATTTAGACCCGGCTACACCAAAAAAATGGGTTCCATACTTACTTCAAGGTATAAATGATTGGCAAGTTGCTTTTGAGGCAGCTGGTTTCAAGAATGCAATTATAGGTAAAGAAGCGCCAACTCCGGAAGAAGATCCTGAATTCAGCCCGGAAGATGTTCGCTATTCTGTAATGCGTTATATAACAAATCCCATTCAAAATGCTCAAGGACCACATGTTCATGATCCTCGTTCCGGCCAAATTCTTGAAAGTGATATTCTTTGGTATCATAACATCCAAAACTTATTAAGAAATTGGTTCTTTGTTCAAACAGCTGCAGCTAATCCTGAAGCTCGTCGCCCAAAAATGACAGATGATGTGATGGGTGAAATGCTACGATTTGTTATGGCACATGAAGTTGGTCATACAATTGGATTACCACATAACATGGGTTCCAGCCCTGGATATACTGTTGATCAATTACGAGATCCAGAGTTTACCTCGAATCACGGTACAGCGCCATCAATTATGGATTATGCCCGATTCAATTATGTCGCTCAACCTGGAGATGGTGTTACACATTTCTATCCACAGATTGGTGAGTACGATTTATGGTCGATCAAGTGGGGTTACACTTGGTTCCCTGATGTTGAAGAAGCAGATGACGAGAAAGAAATTCTCAACGAATGGATTGTAGAGCGAGCTGATGATCCTTTATTTTTCTTCGGTGCTCAAAAAATCGGTTCTCCTGCTGATCCTCGTTCACAAACAGAAGACATTGGTGACGATGCAATGAATGCATCAGAATTAGGCCTTGCCAATTTACAGGTAATCACAGATAACTTAATCGACTGGACAACTATTGATGGAGAAGATTATGATGACTTAGGTGAGCTTTATGGCCAGATTATTGGCCAATGGAGACGCTACATGGGTCACGTTACTGCAAATGTTGGTGGTGTTTATGAAGATCATAAGACAGCTGACCAGCAAGGTGTAGTGTACACAGAAGTAACTGAAGAAGACCAGCGAAGAGCAATGGATTTCTTGATGCGTCATGCATTCTCAACTCCAACATGGGCTTATAATCAGGAAATTTTTGATCTGGTTAATAGATATTCTACGGTTGAGACATTCCGAGGTGCGCAAAGAGGTGTACTTGCAAATCTTGTAGATCCACAAAGAATTGCTCGATTAATTGAGTGGGAACGTAGAACTGGTGGTGATTCATATACTCCATTTGAAATGATGGATGATGTAAGAAATGGAATCTTTAGTGAGCTTCGTGCCAACAGAAATATTGATGTTCACAGAAGAGCATTACAACGTGCCTATATTGAAGAGATGGAAGATCTGTTAAATGATGAAGTTGGATCAATACCAGCAGGTTTTAGCAACTTTATTGATTTCACACCAGTGGATGTAAGTCAATCAGATATCAGACCAATCGTAAGAAATCAGCTAAATATCTTACGTCGTGATATCAATAATCGAATTAATGCCGGTAATATTGATCGATCCACACGAACGCATCTTGAGGATGCACGACATAGAATTGATGAGCTTTTAGCCATCGATGACTAACAAAATTTTTAAAGATGGCATGGAAACGTGTCATCTTTTTTTTATCCCATTAACCAAATAAAAGAGGAATGAAAGCTAAACTAAGAATTAATTTTACGGGATTATTATTGCTCCTGCTTTCTGTCGCTGTTAGTGCACAAGAGCTAGATATGGAGTTACTAAAAGGTATTGAACCACGAAATATTGGCCCTGCAGGAATGAGTGGTCGAATTACTGCAATTGATGTTGTAGAATCGAATACAGATGTCATTTATGTGGGTTCAGCTTCCGGGGGTATCTGGAAATCAATATCCGGTGGAATTACCTGGGAACCCATTTTTGATGATTACGGAACTGCAGGTATTGGTGCAATTGATATCTACCAAAAAAGCCCGGATATCGTTTGGGTTGGAACTGGAGAGGGAAATCCAAGAAATAGTGCAAATGCCGGAGCAGGAGTTTATCGAAGTTTAGATGGTGGCCGTTCTTTTGAGTTTATGGGGCTTGAAAATACTCGGAATATCCACCGAATAATTGTTCATCCGGATGATCCAAACACAGTGTATGTAGGTGCTCAAGGTAATGCATGGGCTGATACAGAAGATCGGGGTGTGTATAAAACCACAGATGGTGGTAAAACATGGACTAAAATTCTATACAACAATACCAGAACCGGTATAGGTGATATGGTTATGGATCCAAACAATCCAAACAAAATTTTCGCTGCAATGTGGGAATACCGCCGTTGGCCATGGTTCTTTGAGTCGGGTGGTGAAGGCTCAGGTTTATACATGACTCTTGATGGTGGAGATACCTGGAATGAAATTACTTCTGAAGATGGATTGCCGGAAGGAACCTTAGGCAAAATGGGTATCGCGATTGCGCCTAGTAATACAAATATAGTTTATGCCTTGGTAGAATCTGAGAAGAACGCAATTTACAGATCAGATGATGGTGGTTTTACATGGGAACAACGCCAAACTGTTGAAGATGATCCTGATGTAGGAAATCGTCCGTTTTATTATTCAGAAATTTATGTCGATCCATTTAATGAAAACCGTGTTTACAGCTTGTATACTTACCTTTCTGTAAGTGAAGATGGCGCACGCTCTTTCGAAAGTTTATATCCTTACTACAATTGGGTACATCCTGATCATCATGCATATTGGATCAGTTCAGAAAGTCCCGGCTACATGATCAATGGTAACGATGGTGGACTTAATATTAGTCATGATGGTGGCGTTACCTGGAGATTTATTGAAAATATCCCGGTTGGTCAATTCTATCATGTTGAAGTAGATATGGAAATTCCTTACAACGTGTATGGTGGAATGCAGGATAATGGATCCTGGGAAGGTCCGGCATATGTTTGGAGAAGCGGAGGAATCCGAAATGCATACTGGGATGAATTATTCTTTGGAGATGGTTTCGACGTTATGATCGATCCAAGTAATCCAAGATATCTTTATGCAATGTCTCAGCAGGGTAATGTTGGGCGCGTTGATAGAGAATCCGGAAGTGCTCGTTTTGTAAAACCAACACATCCTGAAGGTGAAGATCTTCGTTGGAACTGGAATGCGCCAATCAATTTTGATCCCTACAACGAAACCGGAATTTATTTCGGAAGTCAGTATGTGCATTATTCACCGGATCGTGGTGAATCTTGGGAAATCATCTCACCGGACTTAACGACAAACGATACTACAAAACAAAAGCAGCATGAAAGTGGTGGATTAACCATGGATGCAACCGGTGCTGAAAATCATACTACGCTTTTAGCAATCGAACCAAGTGCTATTGAAGAAGGTTTGATTTGGACAGGATCTGATGATGGATTAATCCACATCACGCGTGACGGAGGTGAATCATGGGACAATGTTTCTCGCTTCCCGAGAAGTGTTAATGAAAATAGTTATGTAGCTCAAGTTCATGCTTCTACTTTCAATGCGTCAGAAGCTTTTGCAGTGGTTAATGATTACCGTCGTGGTGACTGGACACCAATTGTACTACATACTGACAATTATGGTCGCCGATGGAGAAACATCCTTGAAGATTCAAAAGTGGAAGGTTATGCGCTTTCATTTGTTCAAGATCTGGTTGCGCCAAACCTGATGTTTGTTGGAACTGAATTCGGTCTATTTATCACAGTCGATGGCGGTGAAAATTGGACAAAGTGGACCAATGAATTCCCAACTGTGCCAACTTACGACATGAAAATTCATCCACGTGAACATGATTTAGTAATCGCTACTTTCGGTCGTTCTTTCTGGATAATGGATGATATCCGTCCACTACGTGAACTGGCTGCAAATGGTGCTGATGAGCTAGAAAAAGGTATCAAAGCTTTCCCATCACCTGATGCTTATCTTGCAAACTGGAGACAAGCAATGGGTTCTCGCTTCGCTGCTGATGGCATGTATTCAGGTGATAATAGAGGTCGAGGAGCTATGTTAACATACTCTGTAAATAAAGACCTGGTTGAAGGAACCGGAGATGACAGAGAAGATGTAAAGCTTAAAATCGAAATCTTTGATGAAGAAGGAACTAAACTTCGAACTCTTGAACGGACTCCTTCTGAAGCAGGAATTAACCGTACTTCTTGGGGCTTAGATCGAAAAGGCGTTAGAAACCCAACAAGAAATAATCCAAGATGGGGAGCTAACACTGAACCAGGCGGAGCTTCAGTACTTCCGGGAACATATAAAGTGAAGTATACTTATGGTGATTATTCCGATTCAACTATGGTAACAGTTCATCCTGATCCAAGAATTGAAATGCCTATGGCGTCTATGCAAGCTAGTTCTGATTTTGTTGATAGAGTAATGGACTTACGTATGTATTTAGGTGAAGCAGTTAAAGTACTTCGCGATGCCAAATCTATTGTTGAAGTGAATCAGACGCTTGTTAAAAACGATCCTCGTGAAGAAAAGAAAGAACTTTCTGACATGAATAAAGCAACAATGGAGAGCATTGAAAATATGTTGGATATGATTTTTGGGAAAGCCGATGATCGTCAGGGAATTACGAGAAACCCGGCTATGAATGTAATGCGACGCCTGTCTGGTCCGTTGCGTTATTTAAGTAATGACTTGGATGGTCCCGGCGTCACTGAAGAAAATCTGTTCCGTTTAGCTGAAGAGGCTGTTAACGAAGCAGTCGCTGAAATTAACAGTTTCATTGAAAATGACTGGGCTGAATATCAAATGGCAATGGAAGAAGCAGATTTAACGCCATTCAAAGAAATGACAACCGTAGAGAAAGATGGCTAAATTTAATTAAATCAAAGTTAATTACCCCGATTTGCTCAAACGAATCGGGGTTTTTTATATTTAACCGTTGGAGTAAAATTGTTCGACGCACTTTATGGAATCATTCATCGAATTTTTTGAGAACATCCCATCCAGTTTCCGAGCCGGGATTCTTGTAGGCGGGATTTTTCTGTTCTGGATTATTGAAGGAGTTTTTCCACTGTTCGAATTCGGCTATCGAAAAGTACGTCATGCCGGTATTAACATTATTCTTACCGGATTCTTTGTTTTAATTGGGTTGTTATTTGCCAGTGTTTTACTTGGTGCATCGGATTGGGTTACCGCTAATAACTTTGGTGTACTCAACTGGGTTTCAATGCCGATATGGTTACAGATAATTGTAGGAGTAATGATTCTAGACTTCTTTGGAGCTTACCTGGTACATTTTGTTGAGCATAAAATAAAATGGATGTGGAAGTTTCACTTAGTGCACCATAGTGATACAACGGTAGATGTAACCACTGGGTTACGTCACCACCCGGGAGAGGCTGTCTTCAGAATGGTATTTACTATTCTTGGAGTTATGATTGCCGGCGCACCAATCTGGATTGTATTCTTTTATCAAACTATGTCTGCGGCATTTACTCATTTCAATCATGCGAATATTCAAATGCCCAAGAAACTAGATAATGCACTTTCTTATGTATTTGTAACTCCATACATGCACAAAGTTCATCATCACTACACACAGCCATTAACGGATACCAACTACGGTAATATATTTGCTATCTGGGATAGAGTGTTTGGTACATTCGCGCAGGTTGATAACACGAAAGAATTGGTTTACGGAATAGATACACATATGGATCCAAAAGAACATGATGATGTTGTAAACCTTCTAAAGATACCATTTCAAAAATATCGCCCACCCGTAGGTTCGAAGTTTGGAGATGATGAGGAATCTGAATCTTCGTCTAAGTCATCCTGACCCGACAGCTGTCGGGATTAGGTTTTTGTCGAGTAACTAGCTAGAATTCTTTTGGTGACTTTTGGCTTGATCCAAAAGTCACCAAAAGATCAAGGCTTAGAATTATTGATGCGCCTCGATTCCATTCGCTAAATATATTCGATGGTCTATTTTCTTCCTTGCATAATTATTTAGTTGATGACCGGTGCGAATTTATTTGTCCGCCAATTGGCGGACTCGCTCATTTTTTCTCGTCTTATTTCATCAATAATTCTTAGGCCCTTTTTTGAACTATGTCTAACATTAAACCCGGAAGAAATGCGGTAGGGATGAACTGGGGATTGAAATTATCGTTAGCAAGTAATGTAATCAGCGTACATTAGCGGGTGAATCTACATTTCTTACGGCGGTTTTTGGGTACTTTTGTCCGTACAAAAGTGCCAAAGAAAACTAAATGAATAACTAAAACCTATCAATCACCATCACACCAGAATGTGTAAACTCATTCATTCTTGGAAGGATGGACGTTGATTCTTCAAGCGCAATTGTTCTTTCGATTAGTTTTTGTGGTGAAAGCTTTCCTGATAAGATCATTTTAAGCATTTCAGGATATTTAAAAGCCTGCATTCCATGACTACCGAAGATTTCCAACTCATCTGCGATTATTCTGTCCATTGGTATTTTTGGATGCTGATGATCTTCTGTCATTAACCCGACCTGAAGATGTCTTCCGCGCTTTCTCAAGTTGGCGATTGAATTGAAGCAGGTTTCCTGGCTGCCTAAGGCATCCATAGAAACATGAGCTCCTCCATTTGTGAGCTCTCGGATTTCTGAAATCAAATCATCTTGATTATTGGCGTTTACTGTAAGGTCTGCTCCAATTGATTTTGCTAATTCAAGAGTAGAATCATTGATATCTACAGCAATAACTTTTGCGTTCAACGCTTTTGCAATCATGATGGCTGAAAGCCCAACGCCACCACAGCCATGAATTACAACAAATTCACCATCTTTTACCTTTCCTTGATGAACAATAGCTCGAAATGAAGTGATAAATCTACAACCTAAAGTTGCTGCTGTTGTGAAATCAATTTCATCAGGAAGTTGAACAATATTTGTATCTGCATAATCAAGTGCTACAAATTCAGCGAACGAACCCCAATGGGTGAAACCGGGTTGAGATTGATGATCACAAACCTGATGATTTCCGGAATCACATTGTGGGCAAGTTCCGCATCCACACACAAAAGGAGTAGTTACACGATCTCCAATTTTTACCTGATTTACATTCTTGCCAACAGCGACTACTTCTCCGGCAAGTTCGTGACCCGGTACATGAGGGAGTTTGATATCTGAATCGTGTCCCATCCAGCCATGCCAATCACTTCGACAAAGTCCAGTAGCCATTACCTCGACAACAACTCCATCATCATTTGGAGTTGGATCAGGAACATTTTCGACAGAGATCGATCCTTGGAATTCTTCAAAGATTGCTGCTTTCATTACAGCAAATTCATTGATTAATTGATTAAGATCAAATTATGTCTATTCATTATAACGATTGAGGATATAATTCTCGATAAAAGTATTGTCTGATCTGTTTTGAACATGTTTCGAGTTTTCAAACAAATGAGCTGTTTGAAGAGTAGGGAAGATTTTATGAGCTCGCTTGATCATCTTTTCACCCGGAAATATGATATCCAGTTTTGCAGCAAATAAATGAATCGGAGTTTTAATTGATGCAGCTTCCTTTTTAGTGATTGTCGGAACTGGTGTGAAATCAAGATTAAAATGAAGTAGAATTTTTGAGATATACTGAATAGCGAATTCATCTCTATCTGTGAAAAGCTCGGCTAAAAATTTTTCTACATACTTCATGTCCTGTGTCTTCATATACTTTTTCATAGGAAGAAACATCTTAAAAATTCCGGCTAGCGGATTGCCGTTAACAATGTATGCTGGAGATGCCAAAAATGCACTTTTTATTCTTGATTGATCTAGGTGCAACGACTTTAGGATTACCAATCCACCTAATGAAAATCCAGCTAATGCTACATCATATATATCCAGATTGTTTAATACATCATTAAACCAAAGACCATAGGAGTCATCTTTCATACTTAAAAAATTCTCATCAGTTTTATTAGGCTGAGCCATTACATCAACTGCATAGACATAATATTTCTTTGTCAGATTGGGATAAGATTCAATAGCAATCGGAGCGCATCCATTTGAACCATGAACAATAACTAGCGGAGGGTTATTTTTGTCACCTGTTGCTAATACATGTGTAGATCCAAATCTAGTACTCAGAAACTTTGATTCATATTCGATATTCAGCTCTTCTAGCTTTTTTTCATAGAGGTCCAGAATTTCAGCTTTTCCCTCTTCCGATTTAAACAATCTCTTCATTTTTGTACTTTATTTATAATTAGGACAAATTTACTAAAATAATCTGATTTAGGACAAGTTTACTAATGTCTGGAACGAAGAAAAAAATACTGGATGCTGCTAAAAATCTATTTAATGATCATGGGTTCAGCCAGGTTACAATTAGAATGATTGCTCAGGAAATAGGAATAAGTTCCGGTAACCTGAATTATCATTACAAAACAAGAGATTTAATTTTAGAAGATTTGTACTTCGATATGGTTGCAGCTTTCGATGCTAGAGTGGCTAATCTAGGTAACCAAAAAATCACGATTCAATCTATTAAAAATGATGTTGAGTCGAGTATGGAAAGAATGATTGAATTTCGATTTTTCTGGACCGACCTGTACAATTTATTGTCAAGTAATTCTATGATTCGGAATCACTTTGAAGAAGTCTATTTAAACAGACTTAATGGGTACAAATATCTCTTTGGCTATTTAATTCAAGATGAAATCATGATGCCACAATTGAACTCAAATGAATATGATGTTCTGGCAAAACTCTTGATTGATTTCAGTAATACATGGATCTATTCTTCTCAATTATATGAAAAGCCATTGTTGCGAAAATCAGATGTTAAAGACCAAGCCTTTAGATTGTTATTTATGTTGTATCCATATTTAACTAAAAAGGGAAAGGCAGATTTTCATACTACCTTTCCCAATTTCAAAAATGAATCTTTTTGATTCCGTGCTGATAATTCAGATCAATATCCCAACAAATAAGAAAACTTAATCAGGAACACATTTTCAGGTTTAACCGAGAACAAATCATTAAAGTCGGAGCCGTAATTAAATTCTCCATTTCCTCCTTCAAAGCCGGTCCTGCCTTGTGTCCAAACTAAGAATACCAAAGAGCCAGGTCGGTATTCCCATCTCAAAACTAAATTTGATCGGAACTGACGGAAGTTAAAGTCATAGTTGTTCTCGTAATCATCAGAAGAAAATGAAACATCACGTGAGAATCGATCTTCAAAATTATCCGCTCTCGAATCAGTAATCACTTTAGGTTCTGAGTAATCAATAGCACTAATAAAAGGTGAACCATAATATTGAATGGTAAAATCAGGAGAGACTACGTAATCCAATCGCATGGTAATACTTGTGGTTACTTGATCTATAGAAGCAAAGATATAGGCGTCTTCGTTTATTTGGTTAGTTGTGGTCGTTAAATATTGAAGTTCGCCATCAAAAATATTTAAGCTTGGACGGACAAAGATTCTGAAAGCGTCACTTGGAATAAATCTAGCAGAAACACCAAAATTATTACGGTTTCCATAGTCATCAAAACCAAACCATTGACTGTGATTAGCTCCAAAGGATAGCTTTTTACGATTATCAGTATTTACACTCATGAAATAACTATATCCGCCAGGTACTCGCATCGATGGTCCACCACGTAAGAAAGAATTTGATATTTCTTCTCCTTCAAGATCCATCCCAAAATTTACAAACCAATAGTTTTTTAATTGACCGTTGATATTGAAATTTCCACCTTTAAAATTATTGGTTCCTCCAAAATCCCAGCCTGTCCACTGATTTAAATTCAAATTCAGATTTCGGAATACGCCTACAGGATTTGCAATACGGTAACCGGCCCAAAGAACCTGAAAAATGGAATCACCACGTCGTAAGAAACCCATATCGTTAAGTTCCAATTCAGGTGAACGCCAGGTTAACCAGGCAAGATATCTCCAGCCACTGCTCGCTTGTTTGCCAAACTGAAAGTGTCCACCTGTACCGGTTAAGGATGTTCTGTCCGGGTCGAAAGACTTATAGTCGTTATCTGGTCGCTGAAAAAATCTACGTGATGATAGCTGTTGCAATCGGATTGCCTCCGGGCTACCAGTTATATGGCTTCCAACAACATTGGCCTGGAAATAATAGGTTCTGTCTTTCCAATAGTGCTGAAAGTTAAGACCGCCGGTATAGGCATTATCATTTAAGTTATTGAGAGAGGAATTATTTATGAATCGATTAGTTGCAGTAAACATCCCACCAAAAATGGTATTACTCTCATTAGTTTCTTGTTGGATACTAGCCAGGAAATAATTGGTTGTTGGTTCAACAATTTCTTCACCGGTATTGCCATTTCGAAATACATCCGCATACTCTGCAGAAGTTAAACTTTCCATGATCCCAACGGATAAACCATTTTGAGTTTTGCCGGTTAATTTAACAGCTCCTAAAATAGTTGTATTCTGTGGAACATTAGCATATTCGTTCTGACTACCATCGATGCTTGGAAAATTATGAGGGCTCCGACCAACACGTCTGGAGTAGAATAGATTGTCGGAGGAATATGGATTACCACCACCCGTTATTTGAAAGGTAGTTATATTTCTACCCTCAATAAAAAATGGTCTGCGTTCCTGGAAGAAAGTCTCGAAGGCTGTTAAGTTAACTTCTGATGGATCTGCCTCAACTTGACCAAAATCCGGATTAATGGTGAAATCCAGTGTGAAGTCATTCGTTAATCCAATCTTACCATCAACACCCAGGCTTAGTGTTTCATCGCTACCGTCTCTGAATGGATTTCCATTTTCAGCTTCATATCTCTCTGCTTTTGTTACAGTGTAAGGTGCAATTTCAATCTGTCGTTGTGGTTTGATGCCTTGAATTCCATGTAAAGTTCCAAAATTACTTACCCAACCAGCTTCTTCCTGAGAGAAATATTGCCATGTTGAACGCTCATCGTTTCTAAAAAATCTTCTGGTGAATTGAATCCCCCAGGTTTGACGATCATTAGCATCAAAACGAAGTTGAGTAAATGGAATTCTCATCTCAGCAACCCAGCCTTCATTATCGATACTGGTTGCAAAATCCCAGAGAGGATCCCATGAAGAATCCCAGTTGTCTCCATCTTCACTGATTGCCTCATCGCCTTTTACACCGGCAACTGTAGCGGTAAAAGAATAAGCTGTTCTTTTATCGTAATAGCTGTCTATGTTGATTTCTACCCAATCACCTTCAAAGCCATCACGACGGGTTAATCGCTGAACAATTTCGTTTGGATCACTATCAAAGGCTCGTATGGCTACATACAAATGGTCATTATCGTATAAAATTTTTATCGCTGTTTCCTGAGATGGATCTGCACCATGATCAGGTTGGATTTGAGTAAAATCACCGGACCATTCTACCATATTCCAGCTTTCATCGTCGACTAAGCCATCAATTTTTGGACTATCACCTGTAATACGTTGGGTTGTATAACTTTTTTGTTCGATTTGTGACTGTGCGTTTACAAATGGAGTTATACATAGTGTTAGAATGAAAATAATACCAAATCTGACTTTCATTGAATTTACCTACCGAGATTTATACCTATTGACCACTTTTTGCGATTGCAGGATACACGTATCAAAAAGCAAAAGGTTTCTCAGCGATATGTAAAACTTGAAACTGCCTCTTTATTCGAACCTCCAGTTAAAGAGAAATCGATAAGCGCGACTGAAACCCTGGATATAAGAATTACCATGATCATCAGCTATATGATCAATTTTGTAGCTAAGCTTATTTAATGGCTGATGTTGATCAAGGAGTGAAACGAATGAATTGAAATCATTTTGAATATCTGCTTTTATATCTTCCATATAACCATAAGCAACATCAGAGGAGGTTAGATAAAGTTTTTTGCCGCTATATTCATTAGTTAACAAAGTATCGTTTTTTCCATAAATGAACTTTAAACTTGGATCAATGGCTGCATATCCGTCAAAAAGATCAGAACGATTTAGTAAGGTGTGAACTGCAAAAACACCACCATGAGAATGACCAATAATGAATCTTTGATCACTTACTTTGAAGTTTTCTTCAACAAATGGGAAAGCTTCAAACTCAATAAATTCGATAAATTGATCTGCTTCACCTCCATAACTTTCAGGTAATAAATCACGATTTCTAGTATCTCTTGATGGATTCGCTATTCCTACCAGAATCGCTGGTGGGATTCGCGTGGTAATTCCAAAATACGATTGAATGCTTTGGGCGATATTAAATCGATATTCGGCATCGAGAACATATACTACTGGAAGCTCATCTTCAATTGATTCATAATTATGAGGAAGAGAAATATAGAGTTTTCGTTCTTCTCCCATAATCTCAGATTCAATAGTAATGATATTTCCAATTTCGATGGGTTCGGATTCTTCTAGAAAATTTTGAGCAGCTAAATTTGAAGATCCAAAAATCAATACAATGAGTAAGTGTGCAATAAGATTTTTATTCATTCTATCTATCATATGGAGTAGGAATCAGAATTCATAAATGAAAGAATTCGTCCCATCATGTGAAGTCAGCTTATAATAATCGACGACTCCAATTCCGGAGAAGGACAATACCGTACCCATAAAATTACCAACCGTACCTGAATATTCTGATTCGAAAGCGAGTTCATCATTTAAAAAGAAATATAGCTCTCCATTTGTGGCTTGTAGGCGAATTTCTTGCCATTCGTTCAAATTGGTTCCTAGTTTGGAAAAATTATTTTCGGAACCTGGTAATAAGTTTTCACCTATTTTCAATAAGAGGTTACTTTCACAACCTTGTTGAATTATTCTATACCAGGAAATATCAATTTCGTCGATGAGTTGTACTTCAAATTGCGGGCAAATTAAGCCTTCAGTACTTTCGAATTTTATCCTTGTTTCGAGGGTAAATGATTGACTATCAATTCCTTCAAAATCCTGAATATTATAATAAGAGAGCTGTAAGTTTTCTTCTGGGTTAATGTTGGATGCTAGTAGATTTTCTGTTAAAGCGCCCATTATACCATCATCAATTATTCCGTTTTGATCTAGGTAAGTCGGAATTTTTTGCATCATCTCAGTACGAGCCAGCGCAAACCAGCCATCGGTTTGTATATGAATCCGCTCTCGTTCAACAGTAGTTTCATTTACAATTAATCGGGCCCAGTGAAAACCCGGATAGTAATATATTTCTGAAAAGTAATTGTTTTGAGGATTCAGTTCGGTTTTATTCAGAGGATTCCAGGAACGTTGAATAAAGAAACTATCAGCTTGAACATCGTTGAGGTCATATTCGAAAATCACAGTATTTGGAACATTCACATCAACCGTTTTATCGGCTGTAAATAATATAGATTCCGGAATCTCAGTCTTTGGTTCATACCTGAAAGCAGAAACACCGACAATCACTACTAACACTATTCCTAATACTGCATAAATAACTCTGGATGTTGGTTTAAAACGCTGATTATTGGATTCGAGTTGTGTCGCAGATTTTTCAGACTGCATTGATTGCTTGAAATCGCCCCAACTCGAATAATCCAAAAGGGTAACCAACGCATTCAATGTTGTTGGGTGTGGCAGGTTATTAAACTCTCCTTTCCAAATCCTTTTCATAGTCGAAAGACTAATCATGATGCCGCTTTTCTCATCAATCAGATCAATTAAGTACTCTAAATCTCGTTGACGAAGATTTTTACCTACACTTATGAGCTCAGGATAATACCGTTCTTCAATTAGCTGAATACAGTGATTTAATAAATTTTTCTCCGTTTTACTCATAAAATGCGAATGAATTTAAAGTGAACGATAAATGGACGCTGTTTGAATGTGAAGGTTTTTTTTAAAGACCTAGATTTTCAGAAACCAATTCAAAACATAATACTATGATAGCACCAACTACCAAAAACGCTAATTTCTTGCTGGCTGTATTCGTGATTTTACTCACTTTGTTTTTAGAAAATTCGTTCGCACAAAACATACCATTAAATAATAATCACTGGGAGGTATTTGATAATGAATCCGGTAGTCCACGTGACTTTATTACAACAACTTATAAGGGGAAGTCAGCCATTTATTTGGGCAAGCAAAATGTTGCTAGAATTACCTCAGGTAAATATTCAAACTTTGTACTAGAAGCTGAAATAGCAGGTAAATCAATGCCGGGAATTGCTTTCAGAGCACAGGATCTTTGGGATTATGAGTTTTTGTACTTCCGGGTTTTTAATGGTGGGGGAAAAGGAGCCACCCAATATGTACCCATTCATAAAGGGGCGATGCCCTGGCAATTATATAACGATCCTATTTACGAAAGAGCAGCTGAATTTGAAACGGAAGAATGGTTTAAAGTTAGGTTAGAAGTGTTTGATAACAGAATGCGCGTTTTTGTTGGTAATGTCGATTCTCCTAATATGGAATTGGAACTCCTGCACAGTGATTTAGTAACGGGCGATATATTTTTTAAATCCAACTTTGCTGAATTGTATGTTGCGAATGTCAGTATCCGTGAGTTGAATGAGTCTTTCGAAATCCCGGAGACTGAAAGTTCATTCGATTACTTATCCGACTGGGAAATATCTGAACAGACTTTTGGTAATATCTATTCTCAGAGTCAATTCCAAGGAATGCTTTCAAGTGCTGAGGAAAACCATACTTGGAGAAACATTTCAGCTGATAAATATGGAGTCGTAAACCTAGCAGAATATTTTGATCACCCCAAAGAATCGGTATTTGCCAAAACAACGATTAATTCAGATCGGGAAAAATCAGTTACCATGGCATTTGATTACACCAATGTATTGTTGGTTTCTTTAAATGATCGAATCTTATTTCATGGTCGTGAATTGGACCATCATAATTTCATGCGAATGTATGACGGCGAGCAGGAAATTCCACTTGAACTCCAGGAAGGAGAGAATGAACTAATATTTTGGGTGCGATCGGATGATGAATGGCAGGATGTCGTAAACAATCCCCTTTACCTTGGAAGAAAACAAGCGATGAACTGGGGGTTTATAGCGAGGTTGGTGGAGTAATTTTGTCTATGAAACGAGCTTCTAAATGCATTATCAGCGCCAGACAAAAGTGCTTATGATTTAATGGTTTAATCGGATTTCTTAGGAAAAATCAAACTCACCATCATTCCTACAACAACTACAGTAACCGCACCAACCGGATTAAGCCATAGGAATTCGACAGCCTTCGTGTAGGTATCGGGGACCTGAGTCCATGGGAGGAAGAAGGTGTAATCGGAAAATGTTTCTGAAAAGTACAATCGATCGAAGGTGAACACAGCGAGCATTCCTGATGCAAGTCCGGCTAAGGCTCCGGTTCCATTGGCTTTCTTCACCCAAAGCAGAAGAATGAAGACTCCAAGAATTGAGCCGTAGAAATAACTTCCTATTTGGTTTACCAATTCTATGATGGATCGCGTTTCGCCCAATGCCAGGGCAGAGACCGTTGCAAAGATTCCCCATCCTAAAGTGGTCCAACGGGAATATTTGAGATAGTGCGAATCAGCGTGTTTGTTCTTATCCAAACGTTTGTACCAGTCAACAATACTTACGGCGCTTAATGCATTTAACTGGGAATCAATAGAACTCATAGCTGCGGCGAATATCCCCGCAATGATCAACCCAATAAGCCCAATCGGGACGAAATTCAGAATAAAGTGAGGAAAGATGTAATTCGTATCATTAACATCGGCATCGAGGATTTCCGCTTGTAATGCCAGTTCTTGTTGACGTGCTTGGTTCATAGCAGCATCTGCATCTACGAACAATTGCTGAGATACTGCATCTCGATTCTGAATTGCTTGAAGAGCAGCATTCTCACGTGCTGAACGTGTCATATTGTATTCACGATAGATATTCTGTTCGCGAATTAGCTGTTCTTCGGTTTGAGCAACCGGGTCATCAGCACGGAAAGAAATTGGGGCATCATTAAAAATGAAGAACACATACAGCATCACTCCAAGAAGAAGGATGAAAAACTGCATCGGAACTTTTGCATACGCCGACATCAACAGAGAATTACGAGCTTGTTTAACTGTGGGGGTTGTCAAATATCGCTGAACCTGAGTTTGATCGGTTCCGAAATAAGAGAGCATTAAGAATAAAGCTGCAATAACTCCACTCCACACATTGTATCGCTCGGTGAGATCAAAACTGAGATCGAGCGCTGTGAGCTTATCCAAAGAGCCGGCCAGATAAAGAGCGTCACTAAATCCGACATCTTCAGGGAGATTGAATAGGATAAGGAAGAAACAGAAAATGAGACCAAACATCATCACGGCCATTTGCTTCACATCTGTTGAGATCACTCCGGCCATCCCGCCAATCATAGTATAAATCGTTGCGATAATGCCGATTATGATAATCGTGATGCTCAATGGCATATTCAGCAGCAATGCCAAAACATACGAAGGAGCTGCGATTACCGTACCGAGTGCAAGACCACGAGAAATCAAAAATAGTGCGCTGGTAGTAAGTCGGGTTTTGAGTCCAAATCGTTCTTCCAATACCTCATAAGCAGTGAATGCCTTCATTTTGCTAAAAAAAGGAACCAGGAACATGGAGATCAAAATCATGGCAAAAGGAATAGCCAAATAGACCTGTACAAAACGCATATCTTCAGTGTAGGCAATCCCTGTTGTTCCTATGAATGTGATGGCTGAAGCCTGCGTAGCCATAATTGAAAGTCCGGCTGCCCACCATGGAATCCCTCTACCGGCGAGTAAATATCCTTCAATATTCTCAGAATCCTTTCCTCTTCGGGTTCCATCCCAAATGGTGTAAGCGAGGAATGCAATTAGCACCAGCCAGTCTATCCAATGCATAGTTTATGGCAGGTTAAAAGTTGATGTGAACCACCAAAAAAGCAGAATAAAAACTATACCTGTTATAAATACAATCGTGTAGATTTTTGTCCAGTTGGTATCATCAGATGTTTCTCGCATAGTGGATGATAGGAATTGCCGACTTACTTTGAAAGATTGATCTGTGGTATTAATACGATAAGCTTTCCAGAACAGAATAACTCTCCGGACCTTCATTAAAGAGCAGAAAGAATATCGAGAGCTCAAAGTAATACGCCAATAACTTAACACGCTGATCTATTTTGTCCGGATAGGGAACGTGTCGAAAATAATTCCTGCATTCATTCTCGATATAAATCGTGGAGTATTCTTCTAGATTGAATGATGATTCGCTGGCTAATTCAACATCCATATCCACTTCTAGAAACTGTAGTAATCTCTGGAAGACCGCGAGATTGAAGTCAATTAGATATTTAGAAGTTCGAACTTCCTCGAATAATGCTTTTAGTTCATCTTCAAAATAATCGAAATACGTTCTATGGTGATTATTGTGATAAATCCCATTCCAGAAAGGCGTGTACCAGTCATTGGTGTGATCAATTCGAACCTCTTTAATCGCTTTTTTCTTGTCTTCGGTTTTTATGGGAATGTTGATCCATTCTGATTCTTTAATCATCGCCCGGTGCGTACGCCCTTTTCTCGACCATAGATCAACATCTAATAGCACAACCCGATCTGCTCGAAGCATGGATACCAAATCATACATATTTGGAGCGAATTGGGGTTGGATGAGGGCGATTTTCATGATAGATCAAACTTCAACACTTCAAGTGTTCAGATATTCAATAGTGAGATTAATACAAATTCTTGGTTTCAACATTCTCCTGAAATATCAATTCCATATTAGTTAAATCAAAAGCACAAAGATGACCAAGACCATGATGTTTTTGTTCAGATAGAAAAGCTCCGCCATCGATATTTAAAACGCGGTTTTTTTCTAGTTCACCAAACTGAGTTTTGATTTCTTCTATTGTTCGAGGAGTGTGTCCATGGACGATAATTCGATTACCCAACCAATCAAAATCGATATTTGGATACCAATCCCTTGACCAAAGCAAGTATTCCGATTTCCCGAAATGATTGTCAGATCCAAAATCCAAACCTGCATGTACTGCAATTAAAGAATCATCAGCATGATAAAGAGGAAGTTGGTCACAGAACTCAACGTAGGTTTTTGGAATGGATTTCATCTCCTGAGTTTCAAAGCTTTGCAGGAGTTCATCATCCCCCATTTGATGCCAACCCTTTTCAACTTCTGCCAGATAATTGTTCACAAACATCTCTTCGTGGTTTCCTTTCAAAGCAGTGAGGTTGAATCCTTGATTCTGTACCTCCATGATTTTATCAATCACCTGTTTGGAGAATAATCCGCGATCCACATAATCTCCCAATAAGATCACATTATCTTCTTTGGTAATCTCGATTTTGGAAAGAAGACTTTCGAATGTGTTTACACAACCATGGATATCGCCGATGAGGATGGTTCTATTCAAAATTACAACAGGTATAATTACTCTGTAAATATAAAGTCATGTTATTTTGAAATGTATCCGTGATTCGTTAATTGCGTTAAAATGTGAGATCTAACGTCATCAACATTGTTATTAAATGTTCCAGTGCTCAAGCGTATTCCTGTATAATTGTGTCTTTTGGAAACCTGATTATCGTCAAACATTAATGCAATCACTATATAATCCATTCCTACACCATCCAAATTCATTAATGTAGATGTGACATTTGAAGTCAATATGTTTGACTCAACAGCTTGTTTATCGCTAATGCTTGTTAGAATTAAATTGTCATAAAATTTTTGAGCTAAAAAAGGTGATCGAAATAGTGGGTGACGGTTTTCTCTCCGATTTTGTAAATCGTCTTGTACTCTTTTTAAGTCTGTGTTATTACTCTCATGGTTATATACAAATATCACTAAACTTTTTTCTTCATTTACTGATCTCTGTATTGCATAATCAATGTCTTCTTCAAAAAACGAGTTGAATTGACTATAAATCCTTTCACCAAATGTATAATCATACCATTCTCCCTTTTTTTCTTGTTGGCATTTGAAAAATGCTTCACGCGCACTTACTTCATAAGTATTGAGATTTCTAGATAGATCTGATCTACCGTTTGGATAGGCATCAGGATGAAAATAGTCAACGGTACCACCACTTCTACTTTCTGACCAAGGATACATTAATATCCTACCACCAGTAATTCTTATATCATAACTATCCCCACCATAGTTCTTGATTGGTAGAGAAAGACTTGCGCTTAGATTGTCACCATATTTAAATCGAAGGTTACTTAGTTCTTTCTGTATATAAAATCGAAGTGTTTGTTTTCGTTCACCTTCAAAGTTTGATGTCAGTAAATCAGTCGATATAGTATTACTAAAATATTCATAATTATATATAAATCTGCCATTTCCACTGGTTACTTTGCCCTCATTAACAACGAAGGGCATCCCAGTCCCAGCACCGTCTTGAGTACTTGAAGCGATATAATCTAAATCGTTTTCTATTGCAAAGTCTTCTAGTGTTTTGTCAGAGCTGATAAAATAGGATTCTACTAATTCTTCTCTGATTGTATCATATTTGTTAACAACATTATTTATTTGGCCATTAATTATGAACTCAAAGTCTAAATCAACTGGCCCTTGATGACAGGAGCTACCTAAGGAATTAAAGTTCGTATATATTTCAAGACCTCTTCTATTGTATTGAACTCTAGTAATTTCCGCAGCAATCCTACCATAAAATGTATCTTCATCCATTCCAACAATTTTACTGTAATCGTGTTCAAGATTTACAGCTTGACCAAAAATGGTTGTTGAAGAAATCAGTAGAATGGAAATTGCAAAATAAAGCCGAGCCATAAGTGTACCTAAATTTTTGAAAGCCTAAAGTAATTCTGCGCCAAATATAAAAAGTTGATGGAACTTTGAAAGATTGTTCAAATAAGTCACTGTTTAATCCCAGCTGAAATAACCTTCGGTTTTAATGATGTTCACCCAAGTTGGAACTACTCCTAGAAACTGTTGATCACTTGGTAGAATATCGTATCCCAGTACAGCTTCATCAGAAGGCCTAATAATAAATAGAAAAGGAGTTCCGGTTATTTCAGAACGATATTTTTGGGCAAATTCGTCAGTAGGTTTTTCAATAAGAAGTGTGAAATAATAATTCGTCAATCTATTCACTCTTACATCATTAAACCGACCTAAAAGACTTCCGTTTGCATTCTCCACAACAACCATAAGTAATTTATTATCCGTTATTGCCTGAGCCCGTGCTTTTTCATAATCATATTTGATTACATAGTCTTCAAGGTTAATATTTGGTAGTGAATTTCGATTTTCAGTTTTCTGGCGAGCTTCGTAATCACGATCAATTTGGTACTTAGTTTTAAGTTTTATCCCATGTAAGTTTTCTACGCAGTTAAAAAAGTATTGCTTAGACTGAGCGTTGATTTCTTGATTTTGATCAGTTCTCCAATCTTCTAAATGAATTTTTTCAAATTGAACAGAGATGTCCATGGGGTCAATGGATATATCAAGATTATCTATATCAACAGATAATATTCTTGTAGTGTATGTCCTATTCTTACCTACCTGTCGATAATCATTAGGTGTATAATATAATTGCTCGGCATTAAATCCAGGTGAATTCCAATAGTAGGTACCTCTATCGGAAAAAATTAGATATGAGGATGCTTGTGGATAGCTTTTAGGTCGTTCTCCTCTTATTCCAAGGTACTCCCCAAGATAAGTATCTCTGTAATTTGAGTTTTCAGCTCTTTTGAAAACTTGCTTCAACTCTAGTGGTTGGTCGCGATGAAATACACGAAACTTAAATGAGGTGTTCCCATCGCTACATACATTTGTATATCTCTCTTTGACATAAATTTGAAATTTTCCGTCATCGAATTTTGCTTCTACACTTTGTATCTCATATCGACCAATTCGGTTTATATATTCATCAGGTTTCTTCTCCACAGATGATGCATACTTATTTTGATATATAACATGCCCATTTCTCTCAATTTCAGTATCGGAAACCCAAAATTGGTTTTGGGCTACTGCTTGGATTGATATGATTGATAAAAGAGCAAATAGAGCCGAAAACCTTGTCATTATTTTCTAATTATTTCAACAAAGCCAAAAGAAACACAATTTAGTTGAAAAGAAAAAAACTGTCCTTTTGAATAACCTGACTTTCCGATGTAATCCTCAATGAAGTCGAGTTTTAAAATCCTTATCTTCGTTGCCTTTTTAAATTCAAATCAAGCCAAGAATAAAACATGAGCGTTCGTGTACGTTTTGCTCCATCTCCAACAGGATTTCTCCACATCGGTGGACTCCGAACAGCCCTTTATAATTACCTTTTTGCTCGTCATCACGGTGGCACATTTGTACTTCGAATAGAGGACACCGATCAGGCTAGATACGTAGAAGGTGCTGAAGATGATATTATCACATCGCTGGAATGGGCTGGTATGACCATCGATGAAGGTCCAAATAAACCCGGAGAGTTTGGGCCATATAGACAAAGCGAACGCAAACCGATGTATCATGAATATGCAAAACAGCTAATTGAAAACGATTGGGCGTATTATGCATTTGATACTACTGAGGAAATTGAAGAGATGCGGGAGCGATTAAAAGCTTCAGGTAATCCTTCTCCCAAGTACGATTCGATTACGCGTCAGAGTATGAAAAACAGTCTTACACTACCTAAAGATGAAGTTGCTCGAAGACTGGAAGCGGGGGATGCTTATGTGGTACGCTTGAAAGTTCCACGACGTGAAACAGTGAAGTTTGAAGATTTGATTCGTGGTATCGTTTCATTTGATACTGCCGGTTTGGATGATCAGGTGTTATTAAAATCAGATGGTATGCCTACTTATCACCTGGCAAATGTGGTTGATGATCATACTATGGGCATTACGCACGTAATTCGTGGGGAAGAGTGGTTGAGTTCAGCACCAAAACACATGTTGTTGTATCAGGCATTTGGTTGGGAAGCTCCCACTATGGCGCATCTTCCTTTGATAATGAGTCCGAGTGGTGGAAAGCTTTCAAAGAGAAAAGCTGAAAGTGAAGGTATTCCGATAAATACGAAAGATTATATCTCAGGCAACTATGACCCGGAAGCACTGATCAACTTCCTGGCTTATTTAGGTTGGAGTCCAGGAGACGACTCAGAAATTCATGATATGAAAGAGTTATGTGAGCTATTCACATTGGATCGTGTGAGTAAGGGTGGAGCCGTTTTCAATCACAAGAAATTGATGTGGTACAACGAACATTATCTCCGTTCAACTTCTATTGATGATCTGCTTCCAAAAGTAAAGGCTCTGATGGAAGAAGCCGATTTTGATGTCAAGAGCGATGACTATTTAAAAGAAGTTATTGGCTTACTTCACGAGCGTGTTGCTAAAGTGGACGAATTTGTTGCGATGGGATCATTTTTCTTCGCAGCTCCTGAAGAATATGATGCAGGTGCTCTTAAAAAATGGAAAGCTGACAGTCCCGGAATGGTAAAGGCATATCAGGATAAAGTAGCTGCACTTTCTGAGGATGATTTCAACGCGGCTAACTTGAAATCAGCGCTGGAAGCAGTTGTTGCAGAACAAGAAGTTGGTTTTGGGAAAGTGATGATGCCTGTTCGTATTGCTACTACCGGACAAGGATTTGGTCCAGATCTATTTTCAGCTTTAGCACTCGTCGGCAAAGAAGAAGTTCTTCGCCGAATGGATGTGGCTATCGATAAGCTTGGATGATCTAATCCTTCGGATTTAGCTGAATTAGACTATTCAGGAAAAAGTTTTGCCAGAAGATTTCATGATGCCCTGAGTAATAAGTGGTGAAGTCCACTTCATAACCGGATTCAGTTAACAATTTTGATAATTGTATACTGCTTGCATAAAAATCAGGTTCGAAAGTCCCTGCGGATAGTAATATCTCAATATCCGCATTTGATTCAGTTTTCGGATAATTCTGCATTAGCACTAAATCCCATCCAAATGATCCTAGAATAGCTGCTGAAAAATATTCAGGTTTCATTCGTAGTGCACTTGCCGAAAAAGCAGCACCATTCGATTTACCATAGATTATTCGATCTTCTTTTGAGGTCTCGAGTTCATAATCGGACTTCAAGAACTCTGTTACTTCTGAAGTGAAAAAATTCATGTGATTTTCGAAAAACAGAGTATCAATATCTGGTACAAATCTAGCCAGCCCTTCTAAGTATTCTAATGAGCGTGGATCTTTACTAATATCGAATGTTTCAACTGCTTCCGTTGTACCGTTGTGAATTCCAACCAATACAGTCTTTTCAATTCGCTGATCAGTTATTAATTGATCTACAAAAGGTGCATACTTAGTCACAACATCTCCATCCGTGAGATACACTACTTTTGTGACTTCTGAAGGGTCTTGAACTTCTGGTAAATAGAGTGTCAGGATTCTGGTTTCATCAAGAGCCTTGCTGTGGAAATCGGTCTCGGTGACAAAGCCTTTCATTTCATTTGCGGGTGTGAATAACACTATATCCTCACCAACCCACTTATCCTCAATTTCAAATGGTTCGGAATCTCTGAAGAAAGCACTTAATAGATAAGAAAACAGGAGTGAATCAGGATTCTGGCTTTCTAGTTTAGCTGACCATACTTCTTCAGCATTTTGTGTGAGTTTAATTGTTGATCCACCAATCACTTCAAAGTGAACAGAATCTGCTTCTGAAGAATAATTCAGAATTAAACCATCATTACTTTTAGTGATTTCGAAATTTTCAACATGTTCTTGGGCTGAAAGATGAGTTAATGGTGCGAAAAAAAGTACTATTAATGGAATAAGATTCAATATAGAATCAGATGGTCTGCTTCGCAGTACAATTGGTAGCATTGGCAATTTTAAAAATTAATGTCTCATTGATGAATTTAGTGAGTCTCAGAATAGACAAATTCTAGATTTCAGAATTGTATAGAATTAACTATTCCTGCAAGTGATGGGGTAGAAACCAACACTTATACTATGAAAAATTCTAATCAAGGATTATCTAAATCTGATTCGGTAATTGCCTCACCTTTTGCCTCTTTAAGTGTTCTGATTTTAATCTTTGCAAAGGCATAGAACATCGTCATAAATGGACTAATCAAATTGAAGAACGCGAAGGGTAGGAACGTCAAAGTTGGAACTCCAAGAACACCGGCATGGTAAGCGCCACATGTATTCCATGGAACCAATACAGAAGTTACAGTTCCTGAATCTTCAAGTGTTCTACTTAAGTTTTCAGGGGCTAAATCCATCTCTTTATAAGTGTCTGTATACATTCTTCCCGGAACAACGATTGCAAGATATTGGTCAGATGCAGTAATGTTGAAGAACACACATGTGCCGGCAGTAGCGGCTACTAATGAACCTGCGCTATTTACAAATGAAATCACGGCTTCAGCGATACGTTTTAGCATTCCACATTTTTCCATTACCCCGCCAAACATCATTGCTGAGAATACAATCCAAACCGTTCCTAGCATCCCATACATACCGCTAGAACTAAGAAGGTCATCAACAATTGGGTTTCCGGTTGAGATAGCAACATCCCCATAGAAAGACGTCATCACTCCGACAAACGCAGCTTCCCAGGTGTAAGACTCATAGCCTGAAACTGCTAAGACTACATCTGATTGGAAAATTAAAGCGAAAACTCCGCCAAGTGCTGCACCTGCTGCAATTGCAGGAATGGCAGGGACTTTCTTTACAATTAATGCGATCACAATAATTGGTACTAAAAACAACCATCCGTTAATGTTGAATTCGGATGAAATGGCGTTTAGAATATCCTGAGTATCAACAGCAGTACCAGAATTTGAAGAAACGAATCCGAGAATCAGAAAGAGTATAAGCGCGATGCTTATGGATGGAATAGTTGTAAACGCCATATAACGGATATGTGTGAATAAATCCGTTCCGGCCATTGCTGGAGCAAGGTTTGTTGTATCCGATAACGGAGACATTTTATCTCCAAAATAGGCGCCGGAAATAATGGCCCCTGCTACCATTCCAATGTTTATTCCAAGTGCAGTACCAATTCCAACTAAAGCAATTCCAACTGTTGCTGAAGTTGTCCAGCTTGATCCGGTCGCCACAGAGACTATTGCACAAACAACAGCTGCAGCCACAAGGAAAATCGTCGGATTAAGAATCATCAAACCATAATAAATCATTGCCGGCACAACACCACTTAACAACCATGTTCCAGCAAGTGAACCAATCAACATCAAAATGATAATGGACGCCATAGCAGAACTGATGCTTTGAACCATCCCATTTCGAATTTCTTTCCAGCTGTAACCAAGCTTAATAGCTACCAATGATGCTACACCGGCTGAAAACATGAGAATAATTTGATTGGAACCATCGAGTGATGCATCACCAAAAATTCTAACATTCACAAAAAGAGCGATGATCAGAAAAATAATGGGTAGTAAAGCTTGTAGTAGAGTAGGCTTGGCGTATTTATAAGTCATTATGCGTGATTGGTTCAAAAATTATCCAACGTATGGATTCTACCTCTATTGGATTTAAACGGGAATAGAATAGGTATTCTCCTCTAAAATGTCATGTGAAGATGGGATAAATCGTCGTTCCGTAAATTCTATGTTCCCCGAGTGATCTATTAAGAGAATTGTTGAACACCTAGTACCATAATTTTCTGTTTTGATAAATAGGGATGAGATTGCTTTTTCCCATTTGTATGGAATTCCTGTATCCGGTAGTTGATCATCAGGAGCCTGAGTGTCATCATTTAGAAAATCGAACAACTTGTTCTTATCAATATCATGATTAGTAATAAGATTCTGCAGAGAAGACTTTGCGAGTTCAAGTTTCGGCCATGGAGTATCGAGTAATGCATTACTAACTCCGTGTAAACCCGCACTTATCGACTTGGGTGATTTGTCGAAATTGGAAAAGTGAGTGATTCCTTCTTTATCACCTAAAAGGATATTATAGCCGATGTATTCATCGGCTCTTTTATTTAATGTGTCTAAATACACTTTTGCCGTATCTCCATTTAATAGGTAATTCAGCACTAACTCACCACGGCTTGGTGGATTCTCAATCTTCCAATTAGGATCACGATAGTTAGTTAAAGCAGCCCATTTCCCGTTTTTAGTGATACCCATCCAAGTGCCACCTGCTTCAAGATCTTTACCACCAAGAATATCATCATGTCCTTCTTCCGTCCAATACTGAGCTTTTCGAGTAGGTCGACCATAAAATTCATCTCTATTAGCAGCTAATATTAGCCGATACTTCGGGTGATTATTGTATGCAAAAGTGATTAAACACATTTAGAAAAGAAGAAAAAGATTTGTTTTAAAAACGATTGAATCTAAGCATATTGCCGAAACCTAATCATAGAAATCCGTATAGATTTTTCATGTTTGCTTTTCAAGATCAACGCTTTAAGGACGTATTACTTCTGGTATTGGGTTTTTTCGGGGTACTTTGGTTTTTTTTCGATTTAAAAAATCATCATCCACTCAGTACTGTAGACATCAAAATGGATGCAGAAGAAGCCATTGCTACGGCAGATTCTATTTTCTACAATTGGGAATACCAACCAGCAAAACTTAAAAAGAGAGCATCTGTTCAAGCGGACAATATTCTAATTGATAGAATTCAGTCTACATACGGAAGAGAGAAATATTTATCAAATAATGACACTGAGAATTATCAGTTACTTCCTCTTTACAGATGGAAGGTTGAGGAGTTTTCAATTGTAAATGAAGAGCCCCAGAATGCTGTTTCTTTCGAGCTAAGTAAGGATGGAGAGGTTGTCTCGTTCAATGTATCTGATGAACTTATTGAGTCACAAACACCTTTTAATCAAAGATTGATTCGGGCGGCTTTTCAGAATGTTATCAAAGGCTATAACAAGCAGAAAGAAGATTCTATCATTACAAACTTGATCAATTTTCAACATTTGAGATCGGTCCCATATGAAGCTGTCGAGTTAATGATGATGGCAGGTGGATCAGGACATGAAAATTTCGTTTGGAGAGGCGCAGAGTGGTATTTAGGAAATAGTTATTGGAAGCGATTCAATTTCCGGCAAGATTCAGTCTCTTTCGACGATGATGGCAAATTCCGCTATGCTCGACTCTATTTTACTTCTACCGATACATTGATGGGAGTGATTCCTAAAGTTCAAGTTGAAATGCTTCCGGCAGGTATGATTCGGAACATTTCTTATGAGTTAGTAAGCGAATTACCGCCCGTTGAAGGGTTGAGCAAAACAAGAACAAATATGATTTTTGGGATAGTTCTACTTTTCGTGGTGTGGCTGCTAATCTCATTTTATTTGCGAATTAAAGCTCGAGCGATTGATACTCGACCGGCTTTAATTGTTGCTGTAATAACCGGGTTCCTTGTTCCCTTACTAGCTGTGCTTGCGATGATAAAACGTTTGAACGTTAGTTTTGAAGCCGAACAATTATCCACTGTATTTAATCAGATACTATCTTTTGGCGTATTTGGTGCGATTACTTCTGTATCATTTTTTGTAGCAATTGCTGTTAGTGATTCAATTACCAGGCAATATTGGCCAAATCAACTAAAGACCTGGGACTTGGTCCGCCGTGGAATGTTTAAAAACAAACCGGTTGGTTGGGCTATTGTAAGAGCGATTTGTATTGGTTCAATACTGATTGGTATCTATACAATTTTGATTGGCATTTTTAGTGATGCATATATCACTGGTAATGTTACTTTTTTAGATGATCAGTTCTTTCTTTCACCTCTCGCTAACATCATTATTACGCTATTATATAGTTTAGCGATAATCATACTCACCTTTATGATTGTTGGTAACCAGGTGTATGCAACTACGCAAAAGAAATGGTTGGTCCCCATTGTAGGAGCGTTAAGTTTTGGGTTATTCTATTCTTACTTTATTTCAGTAAATCCTGAAGTTTATGGGATCATTATAAATGCAATTATTGGTTTTATCCTCGGTTATTTATATACCCGCTTTGACTTTGTTAGTGTAGCTCTTGGCTTTTTTATCTTCACTAATTTTATTTCAACTACTGCCGGTTGGATGGTTACAAATTCACCCGATGGAACAGCTTATATTAGTTTCCTAGTGTTTCTATTCCTTTTAATGGGTTTTGCAATCTATTTCTTATTTGTTGGTGAGGATAGAGAGAGCTTGCCGGAATATATTCCTGAATACATTGAAGAGCAGGCTAAAGAGCAGAGGATACAACAAGAATTGGATATTGCCCGAAATGTTCAGGAGACATTTCTACCAGAAGAAACACCAGAAATTGATGGCATTGATGCGTCAGCGATTTGTATTCCTGCACAAGAAACAGGTGGTGATTATTATGACATCATAAGTCTAGAAAATGAAAAAGCTGCTATCGCAATTGGTGACGTAAGTGGGAAAGGAATTCAAGCCGCATTTTATATGACTTTTGCCAAAGGAGTGATTCATAGTCTTTGCGAAATATTTCCATCACCAAAAATGATGATGTATCGTGCAAATAAGTTGTTTAATCAGAATGCGACCAGGGGCACCTTTATTTCCATGATTTATGGAGTGTTGGATATTAAGGATAAGACTTTTACCTATGTCCGTGCCGGTCATAACCCAATTCTATACAAAAAAGCTGATGGCACAATTAAATGGCTACAACCACAAGGAGTTGCTCTAGGTATGACAAAAGGTGAGACCTTTAATAAAGTCTCACAGGAAGAAAAAATAGATCTTGAGAAAGGAGATGTGCTGGTACTTTATACGGATGGTATTACAGAAGCACAGAATGAAAAAGAAGAATTTTACGAAGAAAAACGACTCAAGAGATTGATAAAAAGAGAAAAAACGAATTCTTCGAAAGAACTTCGTGATTTAATTATTGAAGATGTTCGTACCTTTATTGGTGATTCGCTCCAATTTGATGACATGACACTCGTTGTTATCAAAACGTAATGAATTCAACAGAACTTTATGAGCTCGAGAAAACTATTTGTATTAGCAGTATTCCTTTTTCTTCCTGCAGTTGTATTTGCACAGGCACAAAGAGAGATTGATTCTGGTTTTGAATGGATAGAGTTAGAAGAAGCACAGGTTAAAGCAGCAGAAACCGGAAAGAAAATTCTGATTTTTGGATACTCAGAAACCTGTGGATACTGTTTTAAAATGCGAAGGGAATCCTTTCCTGATTCTACAGTTTTAGCTTCATTAGAAAAATATTTTATCCCAGTTCAATTAGAGGCAGAGTCTGAACGGGAAGTTGTATATAATGGTAACTCAGTTCCTGAATACGAGCTTGCCAGGTATTTGAGGCTATACTCTTACCCAACTCATTACTTTATTGACTCAAAGGGAGAAGTTATGGCTGCACAACCGGGTTATATTGAACCCGATATTTATGCATTAATGTTAGACTTTGTTGGTACCGGAGCGATAAATACTCAGGATTTTAGTTCATATGTAGAAGAAATTGACGAAGGCGGAGATAGCCAATGAGTTTAAGCCAATCAGTTGAAGATTATTTGAAAGTGATTTATGTACTAGAGTCTGAAGGTTCTGGTGCAACTACAAATAATATTGCTGAAATGTTGGAAGTATCCTCTGCTTCTGTTACAAACATGCTTAAACGGTTGTCAGGATTAAACCTAATCGAACACAAGTCTTATAAAGGTGCTAAACTCACTGAAGCAGGTCGCAAAATCGCACTTGAAATACTTCGACATCACAGATTGCTCGAGTTATACCTGAAAGAGATTATGGGATATAGCTGGGATGAGGTTCATGATGAAGCAGAAAAATTAGAGCATCATATCTCAGAACAATTTGAAGATAAAATTGCTGAATTGTTAAATCATCCAACTCATGACCCACATGGAGATCCTATTCCTACTAAAGATGGGGTTATGCCTGATATGGCCTCATTGCCTTTAGCTGAAGCGAATGTTGATCAGCAGTATATTATTGGAAGAGTCAAAGATCAGGATCCAGAGTTGCTACGTTATTTGGAAAAAATCGGCATAATCCCCGGAGTGAAAATCCAAATTATTGACAAGGCTCCTTTCAATGGACCGGTTCAGGTAAAGCTGGAAGATGATGAAAAAACCATAGGGTTTAATATTGCTGAACAAGTGTATTTAGTTGAAGAGAAAATGCTTTAACTAAGCAAAAGCTCTCCAAACGGCTGCTAAAATTGCAAGAATGGTTAAACCAAATCCATAAGGCAGTAGTGTAGCTATTGTGGTCCATTTTACACTCTTAGTTTCTTTGTATATCGTGTAAATAGTTGTGCTACATGGATTATGCATCAAACTAAAAAGCATAACACTTATTGCCGTCAGTAGAGTCCAACCTCCCGCTTCAAGAACATTACTTAATGTGCTGATGTCTTCCGGTTCGAACATAACACCCGCACCTGATCCAACATCTGTCATTCCTGTTGCTAAAACGGTAAGCATCAAAATAGTGGGAATGATTATTTCATTTGCAGGAATAGCTACAATGTAAGCAAGCAAAATCACACCATTTAATCCAATGAACCAACCAATTGGATCCAGCGCATTTATGATGTGCTCTGCAACGCTTAGGTCTCCAATCATAATATTAGATGATAGCCAAATAGCAGCACCGGCCGGTAATGCAAAAACAATTGCACGCCATAGTACAAAAATGGTTCTGTCAATTATTGAGGTGTAAAGAGTCTGAAGAATTCGAGGTGGTCGATATGGAGGTAATTCCAAACTAAATGCAGACGCCTCACCTTTTAGAACTGTCTTTGACAACACCCAGGAAGCAACGAAGGTTAGAGCAACTCCCAGAAGAGCAATCCCTACAACTGATAATGCGGTTGCAAATCCAGCAAACCAAGCTGGTGCCAAAGCTCCAACAAATAAACTTGACAGGATAATAATGGTAGGCCATCGCCCATTACAAAGAGAAAAATTATTGGTTATGATGGCAATTAAGCGTTCTCTTGGTGAATCAATAATACGAGCAGAAATCACTCCGGCAGCATTACAGCCGAAACCCATCATCATACTTAATGCTTGTTTTCCATGAGCGCCAGCTTTTTTAAATAGCCCATCTAAATTGAAAGCGACTCTTGGTAAATAGCCAAGGTCTTCGAGAAGTGTAAACATGGGGAAGAATATTGCCATAGGAGGAAGCATAACAGAAATGACCCATGCTGTTGCCAAATACATTCCATCGATAAGTAATCCACTTAACCACCATGGCCAGGCATTAGTCCAGCCTTTTAATATAGGATAAAGGGTGTCCAGGAATAATGAAGCCAACATTCCTGATGGTACATTAGCACCAGCTATAGTCAACCAGATTACAAGGGTGAAAAGCCCAATCATGGTTGGGAAGCCCCATAATTTGCTGGTCAGGATCTTGTCTATCTTTTCATCCTTAAGATATCGAATTGCATTTTTCTTTACCGTAGCACTGCTAATTTCTGCAGCTTTTTGATAAAGATTCTCAACATATTTGTCGTGAATACTCTGACCAATTTCAGATTTAAATGAATCGGATTTTAAAAGCAATTGATCCAACCGGGCTCTTCTATCCATATCGATCAATCCTTCTCAATGATATTATCCAACTCTTTCTTTAGGTCGAGAGGAGGCTGGTTTAGCACATTATACAAATCTTGAAATTCATCATTTTTAAGAGCTTCAATAATTCGCTCATCACCTTCCAGTAATCTTAATGCAATCCATCTGGTATTTGGGAGTTCAGGGTATAATGATTTGAGGTCTCTCTCTAATGAGTTTACTGAAGTCTCAAGTTCTTCTGGAATAGATACGGAGATATTACTTTCGGGTGACCAATCTCCCGTTACAATTTGCTCAATTGCTTCAAGGATTTCCTGAACACCTTCTCCATAACGTGCAGTGGCTGCTATAACCGGTATTCCTAATCTCTGCTCTAGTTTTCTAGTATTGATCTGAATTCCTTTTCGTCTGGCTTCGTCCATCAAATTTAAACAGAGAACTGCATTTGAAGTTATCTCAAGAATTTGAAGTGTCAGATTTAAATTTCGCTCTAGGCGAGTTGCATCAGCGACAATTACTGTCACATCAGGTTGACCAAATAAAATAAAGTCACGAGCTATTTCTTCATCTTCACTAGTGGATAACAAAGAATAGGTGCCTGGTAAATCCACTATTTTGTAGTTTTTACTATTAAAAGAGTAACCACCTTCAGCTCTGTTTACTGTTTTACCAGGCCAATTTCCTGTATGTTGTCGAAGTCCTGTTAAACTATTGAAAACAGTACTTTTTCCAGTATTTGGGTTTCCGGCAAGAGCAACCACATAGTCCCACTTATTGAGTTTAAGTCCAAGTTTGTTTAGTTGTTTGATCCTAAACGTTTGACCAAGCAAACCATGCTCAGAAGGCAAGTGCCTAGAGCTCTCTCTTACCTTTTCCATGGTAGATTATTCTTCAGAGGTGAAGATCATATCGGTCTGTTCTTTGCGTAATGCTATTACAGATCCTAAAACTTCAAATGCTTTTGGTTCGCCAGTTGCGGCATTAAATCGATGAGTTATCGTTGCACCAGGATAGATGCCTAAGTCAAGTAGTCTTCTTCTTTGAGCACCTGAAATACCTTCACCGATCTTGGAGATCACTGAGCTTTTGCCTTGTTTCAATGTTGTTAATGGTGCCATAATAGTTTTATTTATTCCACTCTAAATTTAGCCAAGGCTAAATTTAATATCAAGCGCTGTTAAATGTATTTTTAACAGTGTTAAAGCAGAAATATGGGTGATTCTAAATTTCTATATTATTCAGAATTCCCATTAAAACTGATGCATGAAATATATGACTACTTGATGAGTAGCATTCGCCTGGTAAATAATTGACCTCCACTTTCCAGACGATATATATAAACACCTGATGGCATTTCGGAAGCATCCCATGTAAGTAGATGTGTACCAGCTGAGAAAACTTGATCAGCTAATACTGAAACGGATTGACCTAGAGTATTAAAGATGGTGAGTTTTACATTTAATGCTTCAGGTAACTCAAAAGAGATTGTTGTACCAGGATTGAATGGATTCGGATATTTTTGGTTTAAATTAAGAGAAATAGGTTTCGAATAATCTTCTTCTGTAGTCGTTTCAATAGATTCAAGCTGTGCTCTTATCGTTTCAACAACATCCTGATAATCATTGTTTACAAAAAAGGATCCCTTGTATTGAACAACATTATTTGTACCAATAACAACAGATCGATCATAGGCAGAGGAAGTACCATAGAAATCAATCAAAGTCTGTCTACCATTCAATAATAATGGATAAGTAATACCAGTTACATTTTTAAAGCTATTATTCTGCGCAATAGTGTTATTCCATGTATCGATACCAAAAGCCCGAAAGTTTTCATTGTCTTTAAACATCTGAAAAATTTGAGTTTCGGTTACTGGACCATTTGCTCTACAATGTGAGCAACCAGCTCCATAAAAGAAGATATAAATTACGTTTCCTTGGAAATCAGATAAAGTAACAGTTTCTCCATTGCTTAAAGCCGGAAGCGTGAAATCAGGAGCTGTTTCTCCTACAGAAACCTGAGCATGAACTTCAGTTAAAATGACGAAAAACGATAATATCGAAATCCACTTTTTCATATCAGTTTCCTATTTGGTTTAATTCATTTTGGATGATGTTGACAACCGTTTCTGAATCTGTATTTACAAAGCCATTACCTTGATAGATAATCAAACCTTCAGCATTAATAACTACAGATCGATCGTAGGCTGATGAGGAGCCGTAATAGTTAACAAGAGTTTGTCTCGCGTTTAAAAGAAGTGAATAAGTTATTCCAGTAGTATTTCTAAATGAAATATTGTCTGCCGAGGATTGATTCCAAGTATCAAGTCCAAGAGCTACAAAGTTTGGATTGCCATTGAATTCCTGATTGATTCTGGATTCAGTAATCGGTCCATTTGTTCGGCAATGAGGGCAGCCAGCTCCATAGAAGAACAGATAGACAACCTTACCCTGGAAATCTGATAAACTAACCTCAGCACCATCTAAGGAAGTATGTGTAAAATTTGGGGCAGGTATATTTGGCGTTGATCCTGTAGATGAATCGCTTGATGTGGTTGAACAACCGGCCAAGAATATTAGAAATAAAAATATTGATAGTACTCTCATGATGAATTGTTTAAAATCTTGTTGTTAGTCTGAGTTCGACTCCCTCGAAGTCGAGTATTTCGTAGCAAATTCCAGATGTACAAGCTGGTCCACCGCGACGTTTACCGGCAAAAATTTCAATGGTATTATTGGAATTGGCTTTATATAAAGCATTACTACCTATCCAGTACCTGGTATCATTTTCAATAATAGAGAAGGTGCGTGGATCATCTGTTAATTGAGGATCTGTTGATGCTTCGATGACTCCACTTACTATTAAATCAGAAGAAAAAGAAAGTGACAATGAAGCATATATATTTGATGTTTTATTGGGATCAAATGAGCGGTCGAATTGTTGAAATTGAAGATCCAGGGTTGTGCTTAAATCACTTGGAAAGATATTTTCTGTAATCAAACCTATTGAAATTCTATCTTCTTCTCCTTTTAAATCGTCCTGAGCAAAATCAAAGAAAGCTTTAACACTTAGGTCATTATTAACTTGATACAACCCTTCGATAAAGAATTCGGAGTACTCGAATCTGGCAAATCCATCGTTTATGGCTCTGGTATAATTTAATGTGATATTGTGGCCATCATCAAAATTGTAATAGACCTCCGATTGAAAACCTGTTTCACCGGCGGTATCTAGTACATGAGTACTTCGGTTTAAAACTGGATAGGTATGCTCTTTTATAAGAGAGGGAGGATCATTATATCCACTACCAAGTCGCAGGTTACTATAGTTTTTGTATTCGAGACTACCGCCAAATCCGCCATAATAAAAGTTAGAACCTAGATATAGTCCAAAAGAATCTGCATTGGAATTAAATGATAATGCATTATCTAAATCGAAGGCGTATTCGCTAAATAGCTGAATATTTGGATTCAAATTATAGTCAATCATTAATGAGCCGAATTCTCGAAAATCAGCTGTATTAGAATTTGTACGCATGATGATTGCGCCAATACTTAAATCATCAGTGGCGTAAAAATTTACTTGAATACCTTCTACTAAATCTGGTCGTCGTAAAGAGTCGGGTTTAAAATTAGGAGGTAGGGGATTAAAAAGAGGTTGGGCACGAACACCTTTTATTTCGAATCTATCAGAAGTGTAATCTAAAGCTACACCTTCGAGGTCTCTGAAGAATGCAAAGCGAGTTCGTTCAAATTCATCTTCAAATACTGAGCCTGGAATATCATAACTCCTTAGTAGTAACCCACGACCTAACGTCTCATAAAAGTTTCCAACTCGAACCCGAAACTGGTCATCTTGGAATTGAATCCTACGCTGAGTTAAATCAAAGTAATTATGCTGCTCATCAGGTGTAAAAAACTGTTCTAGTTTACCAAAGAAGCTGAAGTCACCAGAATTGTAATAAAGATTTGTTTGATTATAAGAAGTCGAATAATCGGTATCATTTTCGTATGGCAGATTACCTAATTGAAATTCAAAGGTATTAGTACCATACCACTGAGCCGTGACTAAAGAATTGCAGGAAACCAAAAAGAAAACTACAAATAAGAATTTTTGAAACGATCTCATTCTTCAAGGAGCTTTTTAATTTCTTCTCTTATATCATCTTCTTCACCCGGTTTATATCCTTCATGGAAATAAATAATTTCATCATCTTCATTTACAATAAGCAAAGTTGGAACTGCACGAACACTTAGTTTTGCCATCACTTCACTGTTTATGTCTAGTAACACGGGATAAGTAACACCAAGTGATCGAGCAAAGGGCTTCACTTTAGCCAGATTCCTGGGGCCATCAATACTGATTCCAATGAACTGAACACCATCGTCTTCTAATTCTTCAGAGATTTCAACTAATTTTGGGATAGATTTAATGCAAGGCTTACACCAAGTTGCCCAAAAATCAATAACGGTTAATCTTTCTCCCTTAAGACTATTATAGGAAACGGTTCGATTGTCTAGGTTTTTAAGCCGAAAATTTGTGACCGTTGGATTCTCTATGATTCCTACAGAAAGGATTATCAGAGCTAATAATAGTTTCATCATGATCTTTTTCCACGAAGTTGCAGAAAACAGATCTTTGAATTATCACGAAAGCATAAAAAAATCAACTCGTTTCACAAATAGATTGTCAAATGGCTGGTTATCAAACATGAAGAACTTTCTAATCTGAAATGAATATTAGAAGAGCTTAACTTTTCTCCATTTTAATCTAGACTCATTTATGATCTGCTGATAAAACCGTTTCTTTAGTTGCGTTTTTCTAAGCTAGTGAAAAATGAAAAAGCCTCAGGTTCAGTGAGGCTTTCTCGGGGGGATGAACCCCAATCCTAGGGTATGGAATGGGGCTTCCTTAGGGGTTAATTTCATTATGTATGCTGATCTACTAAAATGAATTGGCAAGATTATCTACACTTGTTTATAAAACATATGTAGAATTATTGAATAAAAATTTCGAGTTACCCTGGTTGGAAAATCTCTGCCAAACCTAAGATGAGTTTATAAAGTACCTCGTCTTGAACTGTCCTTCGTATTCTTTTGTCCGCCTATACTATTCATTTAGTGTTGAACTAATTTAAGAAGCTCGGAGCTAGATTGCCAAATGGTTTTTTATAATTAATCTAAATTAATGTTAATTAGCTAACGATTTGAAAATGTTTCGATAAGCTGACCAAAAATTCCTTTTCCCATTTTAAAGAGCCTTTCCTGACTTCCCAATGAAAGGTATCTCAGCGCAACACGTAGTTCAGTTAGAAGAGCTGGTGGTCTAGTTACCAGTGTATCTTCATTTATCGCAAAATCCCAATCCATAGGTTTTTGAAATTTAACCCCGGCTCGTTGCATCACAGTTCTATAATTATTTGCCATTAAAGCATATCCTAGAGTAGTTGGATGTAATCCATCCAAACTGAATATTCCACCTTTATAAATTTGGCCGGTTTCTTTCTTTGCTCTGATAAAATCAGTTGTTAGTGTTGCTTCATTATTATCATTCACAAGGTGTTTGCTTACTTCATTTCTTTTTAAAGCTGCGATAAAATCATCCGGATAACCTCTTAGAAGCTCACCACCTAATCGACGTTGAGCCATACTTGCAACATGTTTTGCCATTGGAACCACATGCCAACCAAACTCTCTGGCAATTTTTCGAATAATGTGATTGTATTCATCTACAGTAAAGTCTATCTGGATCGCCTCATCTTTTGTTAAATAAGGATGTTTTTCTGGATCAAAGTCTTCATCCCAAATCCAGAACCTTGTGTAATAATCAAAATATCCCAGATGATCTGATGAGAATACTGAATTTACACCTCGTAGAATTGGAGGAATGGTCGGATAAGGTATTGTTGGAACAAAAACACGTTCTGCTCCAATTTTAGAAACTCTTCGGGCTAGTTTCCGATATTCCAATTCGAAGTGTTCAGGTCGGTAGATGGAATGCTTCCGAAATGCCATAAATGATTCCAGATCTTCTTCCTGAGACCATGTTAGATGAAGATTGATTATAGCACCTAACGCATTATTATGTCCCAAGCAAACAATCAGGTTTTCAATGCCGCCATTCTCTGCAAGATGAGTTACGTTATCAATTTGGGATTTTAATTCTAAATCAGGATTGAAGCTCGGATTTAGAACCAGACGTGCAGTTGTATACTTTGCATGCTCTGGTAGTAATCCGAAAATGGAATATCGTTCTTTATGTTCTTCAATGAATTCACGACTATTTTTTTCATTTATCATCCAGGAGTCATTAATTGCTAATCCCCAAATAGCCTGATTATGGTAAGGTTGATCACGATCTATTCTTAAATCTTTGAATCCACCTTCCCAATACTTTTTTATCCGCTTTAAAGTATTAAAAGTATGACTGAGCGCTGAAGGATATTCATTTAGACTGATATGAGGTCCAAATTCTTGTGCCAATCCTCTAATAATTACTTCCATATTCAATGGAATACCTGCCTGTGCTGTGAAAACAGGTTGTTGAAAATCAGGATATGGATCGAAACAGCGTGCTATAAAAGAAGGGAAGTTGATATCAGTACGATAGATTCCACCATTTTGGAAACCTTGAGCCAATGAATCCCCAAAAACAACTAATTTATGTTTCGCTTCCTTCTTGTTGAACATTTAATCATTCCTATAATTACTCCAACTGTGTACCTTCCGAAAAATTATTAAAAGAATAACTATGTCAGATTCAGAAAACAAAAATCGGTTACAGGAATTTCGCAATAAAAGAACCGCTCAAAATGAAAAGGTATTAGGACTTGGCCATTTAGGTATTAAAAGATTCTTCAATATGGATTCAAATACCTACAGAGATGGAGCACTTGATTCTAAAACGAAAGAGTTACTTGGTTTAGTTGCATCAAGTGTACTTCGCTGTAATGACTGTATAGATTACCATCTTGAGCAATGTGCAAAAACTGGTTCTACAAAAGATGAAATTGTAGATGCATTAAATGTAGCACTAATTGTTGGCGGTAGCATCGTGATTCCGCATATGCGTCATGCTGTCGATACATTAGAATTTTTGGAGCAAGAAGGCTTGTTGAATTAATTCACAAATCATGAAACTTGGTTATATAACCAAACAAGATCCCAATGATGTTCTTGCTTATTCAGGAACTCATTTTAACATGTTCGAATCATTAAAAAAGTCATTTGAACATGTAATTCCTTTCGGACCTGTCAAAGAATCACTTACAATTTTGCCTAAAGCTTATGGGCGATTGTTGACCTTTGGCTCAAATAAGGTTTATAAGTATCAATACAATGTTGGTCTTGCAAAACGAGCTGCTAAAAAAATTGAAAATAAAATCAGGCAAACTAGTCCTGATGTATTATTAGCCTCTTTAATGAGTCCTGAAGTAGCCTATATTGAATCTAATCTTCCTCTTTATATCACAACTGATGCAACGTTTCCACTTCTTAGAGATTTGTATCAAAGTCACTCGAAATTACACCCGAAATCAATTAAAGAAGCGATTCATTTAGAGGAAAAAGCATTTAATAAGGCTACAAAATTATTGTTACCACTGGATTGGCTCGCTGATTCTGCGATGAAGCATTATGGAATTCCATCTTCAAAAATTGAAGTGATTCCATATGGATCAAATCTTGGAATAAAAATAGATAAGTCGGAAGTCGACACTTTAATTGATAGTAGAATAGAGACTAAAAAGTTAAATCTTCTTTTTGTTGGTGTAAGATGGGAAGAAAAGGGTGGGCCATTTGCACTTAATGTGATTGATGAGCTCCAAAAAATGGGAATCGATTCCGAACTAATAATCGCAGGCTCTGATCCAGAAATACCACCTGATAAACCCTATTTAAAAAAAGTAGGCTTTTTTGATAAGTCTAATCCCAAAGAAAAAGAAGCATTTATCGAGCTCTATAAAAAGGCTCATTTCTTCATTATGCCTACAACAGCAGAATGCGTGGGAATGTCTTTTATTGAAGCAGCATCGGTAGGTTTACCGGCAATAGGAACATTAGTAGGCGGTGTACCTGAGGCGATTAAACATTCGAAAACTGGCTTTGTAAAATCAAATGACCAAAGTGCAAAGGAAGTAGCAGAATGGATTTCTAAGACAAGGTCCAAAGAAACTACATATAGAGAAATCTCGATAAATGCATATCGACATCAATCTGAGAAAATGAGTTGGGCAAATTGGGCTAATTCTGTAAAACAGTTAATTGGCTAAATTAAAAAAGGGAACCCCGATCAAAGGGTGCCCTTTATTGTTAGCAATCTATAGCCTGCCGTCTGTAAGTACTCCGCTTTGAAACAACACCACGGAGTATGGGGCTATAATCCAGTAAAACAAGTTCGGCTTAGACATAGCTTTCCCAAGCTATCTCTGGGGAAAAGCCGTTTTTGTACTATTAATCCATGATCTTGCGCAAAAATGCGGGCTGATCAGTATCGCCTTTTTGAATACGCTCCGTACTTTGTCGGAATGGTGCAACATTAGTTGGTTGCTCACTTTGCTGTGGCTCTTCCATTTGTTGCTCTTCTTCACGACGAACGTTTATATCTCGTCTCAAATAAGAAGGGGTATCCAATTTCTTTAGGTTATTCTCACCTTTGTAGTAATCACCAGTCGTTCTTGTGAAGCGAGTAGGGATTTCTTGCTTTGCAGCAGGTGCCTGAGTTGGTGTACTCATTGCTTGCTCAGCCGGAAGTCCTGCTGGTTTATTAGGTGCGATTTTTACTCTGGATCTTTCTTCAGCTAAATCAAAACCAGTAGCAATTACAGTTACTCTGATTTCCTCACCGAAGTTTTCATCCAATACTGTTCCGAGGATGATTTCAGCATCATCACCAGCTTCTTGTTGAATTATGCTAGTCGCAGTTGTTGTCTCACGCATACCGAGATTAGAACCTGCTGAAATATTTACTAAAACATTTCTTGCTCCGTTGATGCTAACTCCATCAAGAAGTGGAGAATTGATTGCTTCACGAGCCGCAATTTCTGCACGATCCGGTCCGGATGCTGTTGAACTACCCATGATTGCTGCTCCTCCATCTGTCATAGTTGTGCGAACGTCTGCAAAGTCAAGGTTGATTAGACCCGGCATCAAAATTAAGTCGCTAATGCCGCGCGTTGCATTATAAAGTACTTCATTAGCCAGCGAGAATGCTTCCATCAATGATGTATTCTCATCGGCAATATCAAGTAGTCTTTCATTTGGAATTACTATTACGGTATCGCAATTTTTCTTTAATTCGTTGATTCCTTCAAGTGCATATTTCTTACGAATTTTACCTTCACAATCGAAAGGAGTAGTAACAATGCCAACGGTAAGTATTCCACGGCGTTTTGCCATTCCGGCAACTACGGGTGCTCCTCCGGTTCCGGTTCCACCACCCATTCCTGCAGTTACGAAAATCATATCTGCACTTTCGATGGATTCTTCAATTTCATGTCGGTTTTCTTCGACAGCTTCACGTCCGATTTCAGGTCGTGCTCCTGCACCTAAACCGCTGGTTAATGCAGCACCAACTTGTACTTTGATGTCTGCATGACTTGCTTTCAAGGCCTGTGCATCGGTGTTCAACGCAATGTATTCCACGCTTTCAAGGCCCATGTTGATCATATTATTGATGGCATTTCCGCCACCCCCGCCAACGCCAATCACTTTAATCTTGGCATTTTCCTGGCTCTGTTCGTCGAAGAAGAATCGAGAGTTATAATTAGCCATATTTGCTCCTGTTGTTGTTTACTGGATGTCTTTTTTGATAGATGATTATTTTTTAAAGTTCTTTGAACCAGCTTTTCATGCGGTCAGCGATTTTATTCATCACTTGTTCCACGCTAGTCGCTTTTCCTGATCCTGCGATCATCGTTTTGCTGGTATTTGTGCCGGTTTGTAAGGCATGTACTACTAAACCTACACCGGTTGCATAAATCGGACTATTAACTTCTTCAACAAGTCCGCCTGTAATTCCTAATGGAATACCAATTTTTGCGTCCATACCAAGTATTTCATTGGCTAATGGACATATATTTTTAATGAGAGATCCACCACCTGTAAGTACAACTCCGGCGCTAAGTGCATCAGAGTATCCGCTGCGTTTTACTTCGATACTTACGATTTCGAGAATCTCTTCCATTCTGGCCTGAATGATTTTTGCCAGTATACTTTTTGTGATTTCCTTTGGAGGTCGACCTGCAATACCCGGCACTGTAATCACTTCATCAAGTTCGATAAGATCAGCGTATGACTCACCATGATTTCTTTTCAGAGTTTCAGCCTGATCATCAAGTACACTTAAACCAAGACGGATATCATCCGTTACTTTTTGGCCTGCAATGGCAATAACTGCAGTGTGGCGAATCGTATTATCACGGAATATAGCCACGTCAGTGGTTCCACCTCCAATATCTACTAGAACTACGCCAGCTTCTTTCTCTTCAACATCTAATACTGAGTAAGAAGAGGCTAAAGGTTCTAAAATGATATCCGCAACTTGATAGCCAGCTCGCTCAACACAACGGTAAATGTTTTTTGCTGCTGATACTAAACCGGTGATGATGTGAACTTCTGCTTCCATCCGCATTCCACTCATACCAACGGGATCTGCAATTCCATCCTGACCATCAACCACAAATTCCTGAGGAATCACATGTAGAATTTGCTGATCGGTAGGAAGCATAATGCGTTGGCAATCTTCCAGAAGTCGCTCTACATCTTGTCCAGTAATTTCATTGTCTTTATTGTTGATAGTAATTACACCTTTACTGCGCATACTTCTGATGTGATCACCGGCAATTCCAACATTCACTGAATTAACTTGAATGCCTGATGCTAATTCTGCTTGTGCAATCGCATCTTTGATTGCATTAACCGTTTTATCAATGTTAACGACTACTCCTCTATTTAGTCCGTCGCTTGGAGCTTTCCCAACTCCTAAAATATTTATGCGATTCGACTCATCGATGGATGCTACGATGGCGCATATTTTTGTGGTCCCAATGTCGAGACCGACCATAATGTTTTCCTGTTCTGACATTACATTATACCGCTGTTTAGATGATTGCTAATAGTTTGACTGCTACGTGTTTTAAAGTTCTTTCTGCTCATGACTCCACCTCTCTTGTAACTACCTGATCGGCAAATCTTAGGTCGACTTGCTGCATGCTTTGGATGCCTTTATATGTAATTACTTCACTATAAAAAGCTTCCCAGTTTTTGAATTTCTGATCGAAGTCATTTTGGCCAAATAATAATTTCACACCGTTTTCATGGCTCAAAGCGATCACTCCTTCGTTTGGATCGTAAACCACTTCACTGATGGTTGCCCATCCGAACTGATTCCGAATTGCACTCACTAAGAAATCTCGTACTTGATTGAATTCTAGAGATGAAAGTGTGTCCGAATTCATTTTTGCATCAAATCCATAAACAAGAGGCAAGTTTCTTTGCTTTTCAGGAATGATTGGAAGTTTGACTCCATAAGCATCAACATATATTTCTTGATCACCCTGAATTAAGAGGGCTATTGGGAAGCGTTCTCTAGTTGTGATTTTCACTTTACCAAGTGCATCTACATATGGAGTTGCATGGTGTACATAATCCAAAGTCTCGATGCGCTGAATTGCATTTCCTAAATCTAAACTATCAGGATGAACTCCAACTTCAATTCCCGAAATTGAAATCACGTTTTCAGTTGGAGTGAAGTAATTACCTTCAACTACAATAGAATTCACTCTTAGATTTTGCTTCCAGTACATGGCTGTCATGATCGATCCACCAAGGATCAAAATCACCAATGCTGCCCATGGCAAAACTTTTTTAGTTGAAACGCTATGTGTTTTGGTTTTACTCAACTATGAGCTTCCACTTTAAAATTTCCAGATTCAATTTCATCGACAAAAGTGTCACCCGATTTATAGATATCTCCGGCTCCCATCGTAATAATGATGTCTCCCGGTTCAATGATTTCTTTTAGATTTTCAGAGACATCATTTTTGTCTTCTACATAAACCACATGTTTATGGCCATATTTTTCTGCGGTATCAGCAATCAATTTGCCGGTTACACCTTCAATTGGTTTTTCTCTGGATGGATAAACATCCGTTACAACCATTACTTCGGCTTCGAAAAAGGAGAGGCCAAATTCTTTATATAATTCCTGAGTTCTTGAATACAGATGAGGTTGGAATACGGCAACGACTCTTCGATCCGGCCATCCCGCTTTTGCTGCATGTAGTGTCGCCTGAACTTCTGTTGGATGATGCGCATAATCATCAATCACCATAATTCCATTATTATATTTCAATTGGAATCTTCGATACACACCTTCAAAGTTTTCAAGGCCTTCTTTAATTTTCTTGAAGTCGATATTTAACTCAAGTCCGGTAGCTATCGCTGCAAGTGCATTTTTCACATTATGCTCTCCTGGAGCTTTTAATGTGATAACACCAAGTTTTTCTCCGTCAAGTAAAACGGTAAAGGTGCTATTGAACTCATTCATTTGGAGATCAGTCGCTCGAATTGTAGCCTGAGGAGTTAGACCATAACTAACAATGCGACGCTCCAAATCCGGAAGGATACTTCTAACATTTTCATCATCAAGGCAAACAATAACGGCTCCATAAAATGGAACTTTATTCGCGTAGTCAATGAAAGCTCGTTTAACATCTTCCAAGTCGCTGTAAATATCCAGATGCTCAGCCTCTATATTGGTGATAATCGCAATAGAAGGAGTAAGTCGAAGGAAAGTTCTGTCGAACTCATCTGCTTCTACCACGATAACATCACCTTTTCCAACAACAGCGTTTGTCTTATCGAAACTGTGCACTTTGCCACCCACCATAATGGTTGGGTCGTAATTACCTTTTTGAGTTACCAGTCCAGTCATGGTAGTTGTAGTCGTTTTCCCATGAGTACCGGCGACACCAATTCCGTATTTCATCTTCATCAACTCAGCTAGCATTTCTGCTCGCTTGATAGTTGGAATTCGTTGCTCTAAGGCCGCTCGCGTTTCTTCATTTTCTTCTGCCTTTACAGCACTGGTGTAAACCACGACATCCGCACCAACAACGTTTTCTGCTGTATGACCTTCAAAGATAGTTGCACCAAGTTCTTCAAGTCGACGAGTAGTATCACTCAAAGCTCCATCAGAACCAGTGACTTTATATCCACGATGTATAAGGATTTCAGCCATCCCGCTCATACCAATGCCACCAATCCCTACCATGTGGATGTGCTTGGTTTTACCAAATACTGGCTGTGTTTCGAATCTACTACTCATTAATTCAATCGGGATTTTGCGAGTTCTAAAATTTCAGTTGCTATGGTTTTTGCTGCATCCGGTTTTGCAAGTGCTAGAGCAGCTTTATTCATTTCTTTCAATTTCTTTTGATCAGTGATCAAGCTTCTTACCAATTCGGCGATTGCATCAACAGCCTCACTATCTTTGATCAGTTGTGATGCTCCGGCATCTACCATAGCTTGTGCATTTTGTGTTTGATGATCACCTGCAACATTTGGCGAAGGAATCAAAACACTTGGCATTCCAATAAGCATGAATTCACTGCATGAGCTTGCACCGGCGCGACTAATCACTAAATCAGCTGCCGCATAAGCTTCAGGCATAGAATAGATAAACTCTGTTAGTCTTAAGTTTGGATAAGCTGATTCATCAATTTCAGCTTTCAAAGCATCTACATATCGAGAGCCACATTGCCAGATAATTTGAAGCCCTTCTTCATTGTGGAGTTCATCTAAGTTTTCTTTGATGGCCTCGTTAATGGTTTTAGCACCACCGCTTCCTCCCATGATTAAAAGCACGGGTTTGGACTCATCAAACCCAAAGGCGTCTAAACCAGTATTCATTTCAACTTGAGCAAGTGAACTTCTTGTTGGATTGCCTGTAATCTGAGTTTTTGATGCAGGAAGGAAGTTGTCAGCTTCTTCGAATGCGGTAAAGATTTTGAATGCAAATTTAGCTAATAACCGATTAGTTATACCAGGGAAACTGTTTTGTTCCTGTATAACAATTGGGATTGATTTCTTTCCTGCAACCCAGCCAACCGGACCAGCAACATATCCACCACAAGAAACTACAACATCTGGTTTAAATCGATTTAGAATTCCAAAGCTTTGAGTAAGTGCTGTGATCAGCTTAATTGGGAACATCAAATTTTTAGCTGTTAATCGACGATGGAATCCACTGATCCAAACATTTGCAATATCATAACCTGCCTTAGGAACAGCTTTCCATTCCATGTGATCTTTGGTTCCTACAAACTGAATTTCAGTTTCTGAGTTCTGAGCTTTGAGTGCATCAGCAATGGCAATCGCTGGATAAACATGTCCGCCAGTTCCACCGGCAGCAATTAAAATTCTTGGATTATGCATAAAAGGGCCTCCTTTCTTGACTATGTTTTGAGATGTTGAGCAGTATGCCCACCATCAAGCCAGCAAAAAGCATGTTTGTTCCACCATAACTCACAAAAGGCATGGGGAGACCCGTAACTGGTAGCAATCCACTTGCTACACTTGCATTCACAAAACCATAAAGGACGATTGTTAATGTACAACCTATAGCTAGAAGAGCACCAAGAGTGTCTTCTGCTTTTCGAGCAATGAAGACAACTCCTCGAATCAAAATGAGGCTAAAAATTACAATTAAACTCATCGCTCCAAAGATTCCATATTCTTCGGCAATGATGGCGAAAATGAAATCATTGTAAGGTGCAGGGAGGAAGTCACGTTGTGTACTTTTCCCTATTCCAACTCCAAAGATTTCTCCTTTTGCAATTGCGATATGAGCCTGTTGCGCCTGATATCCACTTCCAGTTAAAAACTCCTGGGTTTCGATATTCTTAATTTGTCCAAGATATTGTTCAATCCGGTCCTGTCGATTTGAAGATTGATTCAATAATAGCATTCCACCTAGTAAAGCGACTGCTATCATAGAACCCATTTGAATGACGCTTACACGACCGATGAACATCATCACCAAACAAATTCCCATTAATATTCCGGCGGAACTGAAGTCTTCGATTCCAATAAGTCCACAAGTTAATGTCACCCATATCATGATTGGGAGAAAGGATTTTTTGAAATCTTTGACGTATTCCTGTTTCTCGCTTAGCAGAACACTTACATGAAGCAGGAGGGCAACGGTTGCAACTGTGGAAGGTTGGAAACTAAATCCACCAACATTTAGCCAACGTTTTGCACCGAATTGCTCGGTTCCGAATATCAGTACTGCAACTAGTAAAAGCAGGCTGAGCATCATCCCAACCCGGGAAAACTTGGCAAGAGTGTGATAATTGATTTTGGAAACAATCAACATCACAAAGAATGCTATACCCAGTTTTACAACATGTCGGATCACTAAAGCAAAGGCAGAAGTGTCATTCGATTCTGCAAAAAATGCGATAGATGAATAGACTGCTAAAATTCCAAATATCATTAGCATGATAATGGCCATAAGCAGTATTCGGTCGCTTCCTTGCTTACCGGAATCGATATCCTCTGGACTTGTACCAAGTACGTTTGAAAGTTTGCTATGTGGACTCGTATAGATCATTTCTTGAGTGACTCAGTTACAAAGTACTCGAGTAACAAAGTCATTGACTTTGCCCCTATGTAACTTTGGTTCTTTGTCACTTTGTTGCTCATAACTTTGCGACTTCTTCTTTGAATACTTTGCCACGATGTTCATAATCTTCAAACATATCGAAGGAAGAACAGGCAGGACTCAATAGCACCACTTCACCTCGTTTTGCACCTTTTTTCGCGATCCTTACTGCTTGGCGCATATCTTCAGCTTTATGGAAGTTTGGTACACTATTTTCGAGTGCTTTTTCAATTTTGTCTTTGGATTCACCGATCGCGATGATAGTGTGAACTCTATCTCTAAGCAGGAAATTGAGTTCTGAGTAATCGTTTCCTTTATCTCTACCACCTAGAATTAAGGTCACAGGAACATGGAAGCTATCAAGAGCAAACCAAACTGCATTTACATTGGTCGCTTTACTATCATTGATATATTTCACGCCATCAACAATTCGAGCAAGCTCTAGACGGTGCTCAACTCCTGTAAAGGATTTTAAACTTTCTCGTATGATGTCATTTTTGATTTCCCCTGCACGTGCTGCTAAAGCTGCTGCCATACCATTTTGCAAATTGTGGTTGCCGGGTAAGCCGAGATCATGAATGGGCATGAGTGATTCCTCGATATTGTTAAATCTGAAGATGATGTGATCGTTTCGGATAAAAGCACCCTCCGGGACTTCGTTTTTCGATGAAAAACCCCAGAGCTGCGGGTGACTTTTTATTTTCTGTAGTGATTCGACATGCTCTTTTATAAGAGGATCGTCGTAATTGTAGATGAAATAATTTTCTTTGGTCTGATTCTCTGTAATCCTGAATTTTGAGGCAGCATATTTCTCCATGCTGTTTTCATATCGATCCAGATGATCAGGAGTGATGTTTAATAGAACACTAACATCCGGTTTAAATGTGTGGATGTGATCCAATTGAAAACTACTTACCTCTAAAATATGTGGTCCTTTTGCAGACAGCACTTTTTCAGAAAATGCATAACCAATATTGCCGGCTAATGAAAAATCAGCTTTCCCTGACTTCCAGATATGAGCTAGCCAACTAGTAACTGTAGTTTTTCCATTACTTCCTGTAGTTGCTATAATCTTTTGATCAGAAAACCAGCAAGCCACTTCAATTTCTGAATAAACAGGGGTGTTATTCGCAAGATGGTGTTGGATAATTGGTGCTTCAGTTGGAACTCCGGGACTCACAACTACAAAATCAGCTGTTTTCGCTCGATCTGAGTGACCATTCTCCTCAAATTCAATTTCGGCTGAAGTCAGTTTTGATTGGAAATTGTTTTCAATTGCTCCAAAATCAGAAACAAAAACGTTAGCACCTTTTTGATGAAGAAGTATAGCTGCCGCAACACCACTTCTGGCAGCCCCAATCACGGTGATATGTTTACCTTGAACTTCGATCATCTGATTTTCAAGGTTAAGAGGCTGATAAGTCCAAGTAGCACGGTGATAATCCAGAAGCGAACCACGATTTTTTGTTCACTCCAGCCTTTCTTTTCAAAGTGATGATGAATTGGCGCCATTAAGAATACTCTTCGACCCTCACCATATCTTTTCTTGGTGTATTTGAAATATGTGGTTTGAACAATTACTGAAAGAGTTTCAAAGAAGAACACACCACAAATAAATGGAAGAAGTAATTCTTTATGCAGCATTAGTGCTAAGGCACCAAATGCGCCACCTAATGCTAGAGAACCAGTATCTCCCATAAAAACTGAAGCAGGGTTTGTGTTATACCACAAGAATCCCATACAAGCACCAATCAAGGCGGCGCAGAAAATCGTTAGTTCACCAGCGCCCGGTAAATACATAATGTCCAGGAAGCCCGAGAAATCAACACGACCAGATACATAGGCAAAGATCGCGAATACAAAACCACAGATAGCTGAAATTCCTGCAGCAAGACCATCTAAACCGTCTGTTAGATTTGTTGCATTACTTACAGCTGTAATTACAAAAATTGCAACAGGTAGATAAATTGCCCAACCCCATTCATCACCAAAAAAGGCGTAGTCAATATTTAAATGCGCGGCAAATGGAACAGTTGAAAGTGTATTGAAAGACTCAAACTCTGGATGGTAGTAAAGAACTAATCCTAAAATTAGACCGACAGTAACCTGACCAGCAATTTTAAAACGGCCTGCAAGTCCGCTCTTATCCTTTTTAACAACTTTGATGTAATCATCAACAAATCCGACAACACCAAGAGAGAACATCACAAAGAAAATCAGCCAACCATAAATGCTGTCCATTCTGACAAATAATATGGTTGGAATAAGAGTGGCTAATAGAATTATAACACCACCCATAGATGGAGTGCCAACTTTCTGGTGATGATGATCAAGGCCAATATCTTCACGAATAACTTCCTTAAGCTGCATATTACTCAGCCATTTTATAATTCTTCGCCCGATAAAAAGACTTATCAGCAATGAAAAAACAGCTGCAAGTGCAGTTCTGGTTGAAATAAATGCCATGGCTGTAGCGCCAGGGAACTCATACATTCGTTCTAACCAATCAAATAATTCGTAAAGCATCAGTGGACCTCCTTTTTTAGTTGCAATGCCGCTTCTGCGATTTCATAATCGTTGAAGGGATGCTTGGTTCCACGGATATCCTGATAATCTTCGTGACCTTTACCGGCAATCAGTACAATATCTTTCGCAGATGCATTGTCTACCGAAATTTCGATTGCTTTCTTTCGATCTGGCTCTACAATTACATTTTCTGTTTGATCAAATCCTTTCATTATGTCGTCAATAATCAAATCAGGGTTTTCAAACCTTGGATTATCACTTGTTACGACTATTTGATCTGCATATTTAGCCGTAGCTTGTGCCATTTCGGGCCGCTTTGTTGGGTCTCGATCCCCACCTGCACCGAATACGCAATGAAGTCTGCTCTCCTTAAACTTCAAATTGAATAGTGTGGCTAATACATTTTGAAGTGCATCTGGCGTATGAGCATAATCCACAATTACTTTAGGTAGTTCACCATTTTCAACTACAACAGTTTCCATTCGCCCGGAAGCACCGCTAGAAGTATTCAAAGCTTTTGCAGCATCAAGAGCAGGAATATTCAGTGACTTACAGATCAGGAAAGCTTGTGCTACGTTGTATGCGTTGAAATCACCAACAAGCGGTGATTGAATATTAACGCCATCTACTAATAAAGAAAGACCATCAGAAGTATTTTGTAAGATGTGATTGTGATCTGTCTTAAAACTAAATTCATTAATTGCTGCTTTAGAGTCCTGAACCATGAAATGGCCGCGAACATCATCAACATTTACAATGGCTGTTGAACCTTTCGGTTGATGATCAAAAAGTAGCTTTTTGGCCTCCGCGTATTCATCTACAGTGTTATGATAGTCTAAATGGTCATGACTAAGGTTGGTAAAAGCCGTGACACTAAAATCAAATCCATTTACTCGTTCCTGAGATAGTGCATGTGATGAAACTTCCATAATCAGGAACTCTGAACCTGCCCTAACCATTGCTTTCATATCATTTGCAAGCTCAATTGGATCACTGGTAGTAAGTGAACTATCAATTTCTTCTTCTAAGATTCGTTTAGAAACGGTTCCTAATAAAGAGGCTTTCTTTCCGACCTTGCAAAGTACCTGATATACTAAGGTTGCAACAGTAGTTTTTCCATTTGTGCCGGTAATGCCAACAATTTTTAATTCTTTAGCTGGATTACCTGCAAATGCCTGAGCAATTTTACCAAGAATAGCTCTTGTACTTTCAACCTCCATCACACAAACGCCGGGAGCATCAGTATAAAAGGATTCTTCACAGATCAGAACACTTGCTCCCCGTGCAATGGCATCTTCTAAGAACATATGGCCATCTACTTCAGTACCTCGAATTGCGATGAATACACAGCCTTCGTTCACCTGTCGAGAATCTTGATGAATTCCGGTCAGCTCCACCTTCAACTTTTGGTTGGTAACATCCAGTGGATTAACAAGCGCTATGAGTTCTTTTAATTGCAATTAATTGTTGAGATTAGCTAGAGTTCGTGTTTCTAAAGACCGTGCTTTTCCTCGAATTGTGATTTTTCCACCAATTCTCATCACTTCATTTTTTCGAGGGAACTGAGCGAATACAGTTCCTGATCCAATTCGTTCGACGTCAAAACCAAGAGCTGAAAGAGTGTTGCTTGCATTACGCATACTCATTCCTGATACATCTGGAATTCGATTATAACCTTCTCTAAGTGTTGTATCAGGTGGGGCAACATCAGATAGAGTAACTTGGATATCTGATATTGAGATGAGAGTATCAAGAGCTGATGGATACTGAGCAATTACGTTTCCAAAATCACCTTCGAAATCAATTTCAGTATCTAAAGATTCAAGGAGTAATTCTGATTCCGTTTTAGATAAACCGATAAGATTCGGCATGATTTGATGATTCGATACCTCAGCAATCGGTGCTGAAGACTGAAGTTCTTCATCCAGTCCAGAAATACGCTTTGCAACTTGTTTGAAAATAGGTCCGGCTGTATAACCACCATATCCTATTGGTTTTGGTTCATCCAACATGATAAAGCACACATATTTTGGATCATCAACAGGGAAGAATCCTGCAAATGATCCTCGATATCTATTGGTGTATCTGCCATCAACTACTTTTTTTGCAGTTCCTGTTTTTCCACCAATTCGAAGTCCTTCAACCTGTGCGAATTCTCCCGTTCCTGAATCACTAACAACACTTTCAAAAATTGGCATTAATCGATCAAGAGTCTTCTTTTTGGCTACACGACGAATTTCTATTGGTTCATGTTCAGCGATTATATTGCCATCATTGTCTTCGATTTTCTCAATAATGTATGGCCGCATTAGCAAACCATCGTTTGCAAAAGCTGCATAAGCTTGAGTGACTTGAAGAGGAGTACTCAATAGCTCATAACCATGTGACATCCATGGTAAACTCACTAAACTCCAATCGTAGGGTTTCGCCATTCTTCCGCTTTCTTCACCGGCAATGTCTACATATGTTGGAGTTCCAAATCCTAGATTTCGTGCATACTGGTAAAAACGATTGTTATCCATCCGCATAGCAATTTCAGCGGTTGCAATGTTTGAAGAGTGCCGCATAACCTCTTCAAAGTTTATATCTCCAAGTGGATCATGATCGCGCAGAGTCAATCCATGAATTACAACTTCACCATCTTCCGGTGTTTCAAAGATTTCTTCAAAATCCACAACTCCTTGTTCCAGTGCTGCAATTGCGGTAACTAGCTTGAAAGTAGAGCCTGGTTCCACCATATCAGATATACCAAAGTTTCTACGATTTTCTGACTCTGATAAACCGGGGGTATTTGGATCGAAGGTTGGATAATTAGCTAGCGCAAGAATGGCGCCCGTTTCGGGATCCATAATAATACCGGTAGCATAATTTGCCTGATGCTTTTCAACACCTGCTTTCAATTCATCTTCAAGAATAGCCTGGATGTATGAATCGATCGTTGTTCGTAGTGTGTAGCCTTCTGTTGGGAGTTTCTTTGGTGCTCCTACATATTGGAATATTCGATTGAACGGATCTTTTCGGACTTGTTGAACACCATCTTCTCCACTAAGCTCATCATTATAAAAGGCCTCAATTCCGATTCTGCCATCCATATTGTGATTTACAAATCCCAATGAATGAGCTGCTAGTGAACCAAAAGTGTACTTTCTTTTGAATGTTTCTTCAATAATGACTCCTCGTATTCCGAGATTTTGGATTTCGTCTTTTTGAATACCAGTGAGATTTTTAGCAAGTACAACATATCTGGACCTTGATGGGGCTTCATCAATTTTCTGCTTATAGGTTGTAGTAGACTGATTTGTCACTTCTCCTAATTTCTGAGTCAATTCAGAGATTTGATCCTCAGTTAAACCTGGAACTTTTGGGTCTAAGGCAATTTGATAATCAGCAACATTTGTTGCCAAAAGAGTCCCATTTCGGTCATAGATATTGCCACGTTGTGCAGGAATAGGGATTTCATCTAAAGCCTGTTCACTCCAAAGCTCGCGTAATCCCTCTCCTTCAACATAATTGATGCGAATTAATTGGAAAGCGAGTGCACATGGAATCAGAAATATGAATCCCAATACAATAAACATTCGGCTCAATATAGAAGTACGATGTTCTGTCATTCTTCCACCGTAATTGTATAATCTGCAGGGCCACCATTGATGAATCCTGCTTCCTGAGCTTTATCATATATTTCAGCAGGTCCAATTAATCGATCATACTGAAGTTTTAACTCATCGTGAGTTTGCCGTGCTTTGTTATACTCATTTTCAAGAGCCTGAACTTCTTGAAGTAAATTTTGAGTAGCAAAAACATGCGTTAAGTAAGCAAATCCTAAAGCACCCACTATCAAACTAATAAGAATGACCATGCCGGGTTTAATTTTTGGAATTACTGCTTTTGGAGTACCCGTTACCTTTTTTGATTTACTTTTTTGCCTATTTGAGGAGGCAGAAGAGGGCGTTATGTCAGGTTTTGGGACTTTTCGGAGGTTAGGCTGTACTTCTCTACGCTTTAGCGGGGATTGCACCATCATGAGCCGCCTCCATTTATCTTTTCAGCAACTCGAAGTTTAGCACTTCGAGCAGCAGGGTTGTGGGCAACTTCGTGTGGGGAAGGGGTGATCACTTGACGATTAATCAAGCGAAATGGGGACAAATCGTTGCCATAAAAGTCTTTTTCGACCTTGCCGGAAAAATTCCCGGACTTTAAAAATCGTTTTACTAATCTATCTTCCAATGAATGATAGGACATGATCACTAATCTGCCACCAACCTTTAGTACTTCTAAAGATTGAGTGAGTACATCCTTTAAAACTTCTAACTCTTGATTTACTTCTATCCGAATAGCCTGAAAAACTCTAGCAAGAGTTTTTACTAAGAACTTTTGATTTACAACCTCAGTAATCGCTTTTCGAAGTTCACCAGTAGTCTCAATTGGACGTGATTCAATAATTGCTTTAGCGATTTTGCGACTTGCTTTCTCCTCGCCATAATGGAAAATGATATCACGTAGCTCTTCGTATTCGTAGTTATTAACCACTTCATAGGCAGTCAATCGCGTCATATTACCCATTCGCATATCAAGTGGGCCATCTTCTTGAAAACTGAAGCCACGCTCACCTTCTTTTATTTGATGGGTGGATACACCCAAATCCAAAAGGATTCCGGCTACCTGACCATTGTTAGGGGGAGGTAGAAGTGTAGTCAGGTATCCGAAGTTTCCTTTTAAAATTGAAAATCGCTCATCGTCACCGATATATGCTGTCGCTGCAGAAATAGCTTCGTCATCCTGATCAATAGAAAAGAGTTGTCCCTCAGGTCCAAGATGGTTCAAAATCTCTTTAGAGTGCCCACCGCCGCCAAGAGTGCCATCTATATAAATACCATTTGGATCGGTAATCAATCCATCCATGCACTCCGAAAGCATTACAGGGATATGCTGATGATATGAAGTCATATTAATCAGCATCGGAAGTAGTTCCGCCTCCCATTACTTGTTCAAAAATCTCTTCGAATGCTCCTGCATCGAGATTATCATCTGCTTCTTGCAGCTTTTCAGGTGACCATATTTCGATGTATTGCCCCATTCCGATGAATACAGCTTTTGAGCTAATTTCAGCAAATGTACAATGATCACTAGGGATTGCGAGTCTGTTTTGCTTATCTAAATTGAGGTCTTCAGCAAATCGGAGGAAGTTTCTCTTAGCAATTCGGCCTGCTCGGGTAAAATTATTGGCCTGATTGAGTGCATTTTCCACGTTAATCCACTCATTTTCGGGGTATAAATAAAGACAAGTCTCGATTCCACGTACCACAACAAAGCGATCCTGAGCGGAAGGACTGACCATTTTCCGGAGCTTTGCCGGAAAGGAGATACGACCTTTTTCGTCGATACTATGCTCGTATTGGCCTTTAAAACTATGCACGATACCCGTGGAATGGATGATTGATTGCTAAAATGCTTTGTGTTTGAAAAGTCCCCACTTTCTCCCACATCGCTCCACAATGTACCCTTATTTGCCATAATCTGTCAAATAAAATCCAATTTATGGGTTAAAAAAGATTTTTTCTTAGTGAGCAGTGAGCAGTGAGCAGTGAGCAGTGAGCAGTGAGCAGTGAGCAGTGAGCAGTGAGCAGTGAGCAGTGAGCAGTGAGAAGTGAGAAGTGAGAAGTGAGAAGTGAGAAGTGAGAAGTGAGAAGTGAGAAGTGAGAAGTGAGAAGTGAGAAGTGAGCAGTGAGCAGTGAGAAGTGAGAGGTTTGAACAATGAAGTTCGAAAATGAACATCCAATACTGAATATTAATTTGAGAATTTAAAAATTATCCTAAACGAATAACGAATAACGAATAACGAATAACGAATAACGAATAACGAATAACGAATAACGAATAACGAATAACGAATAACGAATAACGAATAACGAATAACGAATAACGAATAACGAATAACGAATAACGAATAACGAATAACGAATAACGAATAACGAATAACGAATAACGAATAACGAATAACCGGAATCAGGCTGAAAGACGAGTGGATTTTATGTTCCGAAAAGACTTGAGTGCATTATTAATTTGCTCGAACTCAATCAAAAAAGCGTCGTGTCCATATTTTGATTTTATCTCTCTGAAAGTGGCGGTGGGAATTAGTTCAGCTAATTCAATTTGCTCTTGTATTGGGTATAATATATCTGAATCGATTCCAATAATAAGGACAGGAATTTCAATTCTAGAAAGAACTGTCTTTGCAGTACCACGACCACGCGCAACATCGTGGGAATCCATCGCTTTTGAAAGCTTGATGTATGTATTGGCATCAAAACGATTAGTGAGTTTCTCTCCCTGGTAATTGAGATAGGATTCTACCTCGAAAATATTTTTTTGGATATTCCAATTTCGACCAAATTTTTGATCATAGTTTTGAGGGGCGCGATAAGTAATCATGGCCATACTTCGAGCAGCAGCTAATCCATCTAGAGGTGGATTTTCATCTGAATAAAAACCGTCATTCCAATTCTTGTCAGCCTGTATTGCCATTCGCTGCGCCTGACTGATTCCAATTGCCCATGCAGAATGTGATTTTCCCATGGCCATCAAGCATGCGGATTTAATTCGGTTATCCATCAGGCAAAACTCAAGAGCAATCATGCCACCCATCGATCCACCAATGATAAGTTCGATTTCACGAATACCTAGTTTATTCAATAATTGTTGTTCGAGTCGAACAATATCTCTGATAGTTAGATCGGGAAATTCAGCTCGATATTTTATTCCCGTCTTTGGATTTACAGTAGTTGGTCCGACCGATCCGTAGCAACTCCCTGGATGATTGATGCAAATTACAAAATGCTTATCAAGGTCAATGATTCCGCGTTGATGGAACAACCCTGAAAACCAATCCTCGGCATCAGCATTTCCGGTCAATGCGTGTGAAATCATAATCACATTATCACCAGAATCATTTAAGGACCCCCATGTCTGAAAAGCTAATTCCGGCTTAACGATTACCTCACCTGACTCAGAAACAAAGTCCTCTTGAAAAATGTATGATTGTAATTCGCTCATAGCTTGAAATCTTAAAGTCCGGTTAGAATAGAAAGTTTATCTAACCAGACTTCTTCGATGAGTGTATAATTTTTTATGCTACTGTTTCAGCTATAGATTGAAAGGCCAGTTCGAAATCTTCAATAATATCATCAATATGTTCGATTCCAACTGAAACTCGAATCAAATCAGGCTTCACGCCACTTGCTGCTTGCTCGGCTTCGCTTAATTGCTGATGAGTTGTCGATGCAGGGTGAATAACCAATGTTTTTGCATCCCCAACATTAGCAAGATGGCTGGCAAGCTTAACATTATTGATGAAATCTTTAGCTGCATCATAACCGCCTTTCACACCAAATGTTAAAACAGATCCAAAATGATCTGGAGTAAAATACTTCTTAGCTCTATGATGATGAGGGTGTTCTTCAAGCCCCGTGAAGTTTACCCAATCCACATCTTCATGATTTTGAAGGAATGAAGCTAGTTTTAATGCGTTAGAGTTGTGGCGTTCTACGCGTAATGATAAGGTTTCGAGCCCTTGAAGAAGCAAGAAACTGTTGAATGGTGATTGTGAAGAGCCAAAATCACGTAGTCCTTCAACTCGTGCACGGATTGCAAAAGCGATGTTGCCAAATGGTCCATCCGTACCGAAAACTTCCCAGAAATTTAATCCGTGATATCCCGGTGATGGTTCACTGAATAAGGGATATCGACCATTGCCCCAGTTAAAGTTACCGCCATCAATGATAACTCCACCGATGGATGTTCCGTGACCGCCAATCCATTTTGTTGCTGAAGCAGTCACGACATTTGCACCGTGTTCGATTGGGCGAACGATTGCACCACCAGCTCCGAAAGTGTTATCAACAACTAGTGCGATACCATATTTCTCTCCTAATTTGACCAGCCCCTCAAAATCAGCAACATTTCCTCGTGGATTTCCGATTGATTCTACGTAGAAAGCTTTTGTCTTATCATCGATCAGTTTTTCAAAAGCTTGAACGGTGTCTTCTTCAGCAAAGCGAACATCGATTCCAAGTCTTGGGATTGTAACTTTGAACTGGTTATAAGTACCGCCATAAAGATTTTGCGTAGATATTATGTTGTCGCCTGCTTCAGCCAGATTCGAGATAGCAAGGAATTGTGCTGCTTGTCCTGATGAGGTTGCTAGAGCAGCAGTTCCACCTTCCAGTGCTGCTACTCGCTGTTCAAATACATCCGTAGTTGGATTCATGATCCGGGTATAAATGTTACCGAATTCTCTTAATCCAAATAGGTTGGCAGCATGTTCAGAATCTTTGAAGTTGTAAGATGTAGTTTGATAAATAGGAACAGCTCTTGAACCGGTTGTTGGATCAGGCTGCTGACCCGCATGGAGTTGCAGGGTATCAAATCGTAGTTTTCGTGATGTTAATTCGTTACTCATTATCTAGTTATTTTGAATGATTATTTTTGATTTTGTTCAATAAAAAAGCCTCGCTCGAAGAGTTCGAACGAGGCTTTTACCTAATCTTTCGAACTCATCTTTTCCAAACACCAGTTATGATGTTGGACAGGAAGTAGCACCTTTTTCTTCACTTTCGATCTGAACGGTTGCCAAGGCTTCAAAGGACCTGATCCCTCCACCTTTCTAAATGAGAATGCAATAACTTTTTTAAGAACGATTGAGATTTAACTCCAACAAAAAAGCCCTTAGAAATTGCATTCAAAAGGGCTTTGCATTTAAAATGATATTATCCAGCCCTTATGTACACATCATATTCATGCACATACACATATTGGGCTTACACATTTTATGTCGGATTGAAAATTTCATTGTTTTAAGCTTACGAGTCGTTGTATTTAGATACAAGAACTGTTTCATTTTTTTCGGCCTATGTAATGATTTACTTAAATAGATCGGCTAAGTTTTTGATTTTAATAAAGAACATAATTCTAAAAGATTGATAAAATTCCAATAATTTAGAATTATGTATTGTTAAAAGTTTATTTACAGAATTATATTCTGCGCCTAGCTATCTAGTTTTGAATTTGTTCTAGAGCTAATTCAATCGCTTTTCTAAGTTGAGGATCATTCCCGGAAATTCTGTCACTGAAAGTATTTCTAATTGAGATATCCGGGGCGACACCAGTTTTTTCTAAATTGGTTCCATCTAAGCTATGGACTCCAACTTTAGGTAAACGGTAAAATGAACCATCTACTAAACTTTTACCTGATGTGAAAATTATCCAGCGATAGGTTTCTGTACCTACCACTGTTCCTAAACCTAATTCTTTAAAACCGGCAGTTGTCATTTCAGCATCACTTAAGGATGCTTCATTGATGAGAAGTATGATTGGTTTGTCTGCAGGTGTAAAGTTCGATTGTTGAGTAAACTCAGCTTCACGATATTTCCATAGAGCATATTTTCTTTGTGAAAGAAACCGCAGAACATCATCATGAACATTACCACCAGTATTAAATCTGAGATCAAGAATTAAGGCATCACGGCTATATGCCTCAGAAGTCATTTCAACAAGAAAATTCTGCAATTGCTGACCTCCCATATTTTTCATGTGTACATAAGCTATTCTCTCATCTGATTCTCGATCTACTAAATGCTGATTAACATCTACCCATTCATCATAAAGTGCGGTTCTAGTGGAACCGAATGTCTCAGGATGTACAAGAATCGTATGTGTATTTCTTCCGCGTTTGAATGTCAGAGCAATTTCTGAAGCACGTTGAGGGAAATTGAAGTAGTATTCCCGATTAACATTCTTATCAATTTCTGTACCATTTACTGCTATTAATTCATCACCAACACGAATGTTTTTTCCAGATAAATCCAAAGCACCTCTTTTGACAATAGATGATACAACATATGGTCTATCATTCTCGAAAAGCAATCCGGTTGATGCAGTAAAAGTTGAGAAAAAGACATCATCTTCAGGTCCAAAAGTAGAAAATCCGAGATGAGATGAATTTAGTTCACCCAACATGTCTTGATTCATTCTTGCGAAATCATTTCTGTTTGTTATGAATGGCAAATAATTACTGTATCTATCTCTAATTGACTTCCAATCTTTTTCATGAAAGGTCTCGTTATAGAAATTTTCTTCTACATTGGCCCAAAACTCATCAAACATTTGATAGAACTCATCCCGTAAATTTCTTGAAAACGAGTGACTCGTCTCAATCTTTGTTGCGCTCGCAGAACCAACGTCTAGTTTATAAATAGAGCCCCTGGCTATTGCGTATGCTTTGCCATCTGTAACGCTAATAGATTGAATCTGATTGATGCCGTCAAATTTTTTGGTTGAAGGACTTTCAAAAGGTTGGTATGTAGTTACATATAGAGCAGTATTTCCTTCATCATGATCGCTTGTAAAAACTACCATTGTTTTATCACCAGCCTGAAGGGCAACAAAAACGTATTGATTTCCAAAACTAGGACCAATTCGCTCAGCCCGTTCCATTATCCTATCGGTATTAATAGTAATTTCTACTTTTTCATCATCATCATCCGAGTCTCCATTTTCCGAATCTGAATCGGTATCACTCTCTTCGAAGAGCTTATCAAATTCTTCTGTTTTAAATGGTTCTTCATATCTATCTAATGCGAGCCTAAACAAATCAAAATCTCCATTTGCATTCCAGCGAGGGTATGTAGGAACGGTGATTGTAGATGAATAGAAAATATATTTTCCATCTGGTGACCAATAAGGCGCATATTCGGAAATACCCGTATTAGTCAGATTGATTGTTTCACCCGTAGAAATCTCGTAAGTATAAATCTCAAATTCGAAATTTCGTTTTGCGTTGTAGAGTAAATATTGGTCATTTGGTGAAAAGTATGGCTGTGTGTTTTGAAATCCCCAAAACTCATCAGTTACAACTGTGGTACTTTCAAAAGTGGATAGATCTAGCATCCGCAATTCATCTCTACCACTTAGATAAACAGCTTGAGTACGATCAGAATTTACTTCAATATTTCTGTTATTTCGATCGTCTGAAGTATGTTGAACTTCAGTCGAGGATCCATCAGCCAGAATACTATAGATATTCTGATAGCCATTTGAAGTCTGATTAAACAGTAAGGTTTTATTATCGCTTAACCATTTTACTTCTAATACTCTACCCATTGGAGAAGTAGGGATTTGTCTGATAAACTTTCCGTCAATATCAGAAACAAATAATTCGCCCCTGGAAATGAAAGCCATTTTCTTGCCATCCATTGATACATCAAGACCGGTAACATTACCGGAAATATCAAAGTTTTGGTGTTGATCCAGTGTATTATTTCTGAAAATGTTAATTGGAACTTTTTGTGACTCGCCGTCCTCTACATCATAAATGAATATTTGATACTCTTTTTCAAAAACTATTGTTGAACCATCGGCACTAATTTTTGGATATCGAACAGATGTATTGAAGTTGGTGAGTTGATTAGGTGAACCATTTTCTAGTGTATATAAATTATACTCGCCATTTCCTTCATCCGATGTGAAATACAAGGATCCATTTGAATCAACCATTGGCCACATATCTTTTCCGATCCAATCTGTGTGTTCGGTATAAATAACTCTATCGAGATTGTAGGATTTAATATTTGGATTAAAAGCACCTTGGTAGCCTTTCCTATTCGATGCGGATAGACTTTCCCACGACTCGTTAAAATAAAAAGCATTTTCTGATGGATGCTCCACGATATTGTGGACGGTATTATGATAGTGACCAAATAATCGTTTCGGGGTACCACCGTTTATTGAAATAGAATAGGTAGTTGCTCGGTTAAAACGATTAGAGGTAAAATAGATTTTATCTGAGTCCCAGGACCATGAGCTTACAACATCAAAAGCCTGGTGAAAGGTAAGTCGCGTTATTTCACCTCCTTCTACAGGCATTACATAAACATCAGGATTTCCAAATTGATCAGAAGTAAAAGCAACCCAATTACCATCAGGTGAAATATTCGCTGAATATTCAAATCCATCCATCGCTGTTATTCTTGTTGCCGTTCCACCGGAAGAACTAACTCTCCACAAATCACTTTCAAATGAAAAAATGATGAAATCACCGTTCGGTGAAATTGTTGGATTGGTAGTAAACAGATGTTCTGATTGTCGCGCTTCAGCCTGGAGTAAAATTGCAACTGAAAAGAATGCTAATAACCCCAATAATCTTAGTCTCATGATATCTTACTTGATTAATTAAATGAGGAGAGTAGAGAAACGTGATTTAATACCCAAGTGGTTTTGCAGACTTTAAAATTCGTTGATGCCTTTTCCCATTATGATCTTAGGGATTGCTTTTTCAATTCTGGAGAATCTTGTCTTCGGTTGTTTGGGTTGTGAGAAGTGAAGTATATATCCTCGTTGACGTCCAGGAGTGAGTTTTTGAAAGGCTAATTTCAGTTCAGGTTCTTCTTCGAACACCAAAATCAATTCTTCAGGTAGGGGTTCAGGTTCTTTCTTGTACTCTACTTTTAATCCTGCTTTTTCAACCTCTACTGCTTGTTGTATATATTCTAGTATGATGGGTTCCTGATCAAGAACAGTTACAACATCAGTATACACAAGTCGACGATCTGCCTGAGAATTCTTACCAGGACTTACTAAAATCCCATGAGTATCATTGATCAGCGAACCTTTGAAGAAGCCTATGAGTGCATGATTTTTAAGTGCACTTAACATGAGGATGTTTTTTCCATCAAAAGTGTAGCATGGATTACTCCATTTAATCCCTTCCTTCAACCCGGATTTTAAAATGATATCTCTCAATGCAATTAGTTCACTTCGCCAGAAATTAACTTTGCAATCCGGAGTACCTACTAAAGGACATCGGCCACAACCAATCTCAAGATATTGATCAACACCAGAATTCATCTCTTTTTTACTTGAAAATCAAGATGAAATAAAGGGAATCAGGATCGATAACCCAAATTACGAACCATATTTTCCTTCTCTCTCCATTTCTCACGCACTTTAACATGAAGGTCGAGATACACTTTGCGACCTATAAAATCTTCGATCGATTTTCGAGATTCCATTCCCAGTTTTTTGATAGCAACTCCGTGCTTTCCTATGATCATACCTTTTTGTGAAGCACGATTTACAATAACTTCTGCATTAATATAATCCAGATCTTCACGTTCTTCATATTGAATTACCTCTACCGTAGCTGAGTAGGGAAGTTCTTCGTGATATTGAAGGAAAAGCTGCTCTCTAATTAATTCTGAAGCAAAAAATCGAACCGGATGTTCACTCAATTCATCTTTAGGATAGAATGGTGGTCCCGGCAGGAGAAGTTTTTTTATCGAATCCACTAAATCATCAATTCCAGTGTTCTCCAGAGCTGAAACAGAAATAGAATCTGAGAATGAAAACTGTTCATTCAATTTCGCCTCAATTTTTGAAACTGATTCAGAATCACTTTTATCCACTTTATTGATGATGAGAAGAACCGGTTTTTGAAATTTCTTCAATTCTTTAAATGCATATTCGGGAATCTCAGCAGCATTAACATCAACAATAAATAAGATAAGGTCGGCGTCTTTTTCAGCTTTTTCTACAAAGCGCATCATCGCTTTTTGAAGCTCATATTTTGGATTGATGATTCCGGGTGTATCTAAAAATACAATTTGCGAGTTATCATCAGAATGAATGCCAACAATTTGGTGCCGTGTAGTTTGGGCCTTGTGTGTTGCAATTGAAAGCTTTGTTCCAAGAATCTGGTTCATTAAAGTTGATTTGCCGGCATTGGGTTTCCCAACAATGGCAACATACCCAGATTTATGTGAGACTTCACTGCTCACTCAACATCCTCATGGATACTCATAACTTCTAAATAGGCTTTTATAGTTTTTGGTAGTCCCCAAAAAACTGCCTGACTTATTAAAGCATGTCCGATACTTATTTCATTTAAAAATGGAACAACTTCAAGAAGGGTAGGAAGATTTTGGAGGTTTAATCCATGTCCGGCGTTAACCTTCATTCCTAATTTATGTGCCAGAATAGCAGCTTCTCTCAACCGTACTAATTCTTTGTATTGATCATCTTTTGACGTTGCATTAGCATAATTACCAGTATGTAATTCGATTGCTTCAGCACCAAGGATATGCGCTTTTTCAATGTCATCTTTAACGGGATCAAGAAAAAGACTGATTTCTATACCTGATGGTTTGATCGCCGGAAATACTCGATCACGAAAATCATCAAAAACCTTCGACATGTTTAATCCACCTTCAGTAGTCAATTCTTCTCTGCCTTCAGGCACTAAAGTGCATAGATGAGGTTTTGTTTTGAGTAGAATTCCAATCATCTCATCAGTTGCTGCCATCTCAAAATCGAGCGTTCCCTTAACAGCTTTCTTTAATTCAACAACATCACGATCAACTATATGTCTTCGATCTCCACGTAAATGAAAAACAATGCCTTGCGCACCTGCTTTTTCACAAACTTCTGCAGCTTCAACAGGTCTGGGATAACCTTCTCCTCGGGCATTTCTTAAAGTTGCAATATGGTCTATGTTTACCAGAAGGTGCATAAAGTACTGTACTAATTGATAGGTGAAATTTGTTTATCCTTTAAAAATACTTAATAGTAGCTATATTTATTTCATCTAATTTTTTTTGATGCACAGGTTGTATAGAATTTCGTTGGTTTTATTGAGTGGTTTGTTTTTCATTTCATGTGGTGTAGTAAAGAGAGGGACTATTCCGTGGGAGGATACTACAATTGTAGATGGAGCCAGAGCTTCAGTGCCATTAAATTATTCTAAATCTGAAAGAGAATTACGTGGGAAATTAGATGATGCTTTTGCGAATTGGAAAGGTACTCGATATGTGCTAGGAGGTACTAATTCAAGAGGAATCGACTGTTCAGCTTTCATCCAAATAGTTTATAAGGATTATTTAGGAGTACCACTGCCGAGAACTACACGTGAACAAATGAAAGTTGGTAGTTCAGTTAGAAAAAGGAATATTAAAATTGGCGATATGGTATTCTTCAAAACTGGGCGTGATACCTATCATGTCGGGATTATGATAAATGGTGAGCAATTCATGCATGCTTCAACAAGTAGTGGGGTAACTATTTCAAACCTACAAAATCAATATTGGGTTAGCACCTATTTAACTACTCGCAGAATTCTCTAAGTCGTAGATATATTGCATCATAGCGATGTATTCATCAGACATTTTAACTCCACGACGAGCCATCATTGCCTGCATTGCAATAATAGCTTTGTCAAATTCATACACTTGAGGTTTATTTCCCTGCCATGAAAAAGATCGAATGACTTTAGGCGGGAACCCCTCGCAAAAGATATTTGAACTTACCCCACAAACTGTTCCGGTATTTAAACTAGTATTGATGGCGGTTTTTGAAAAATCTCCAAATATTGTCCCTAAGAACTGAACATCATCGTTAAAAGGAACTTTAGTATCCCAGTGTTGAAGCTTAATCTTACTATAGTTGTTTTTTAGGTTTGATGTATTTGTAGCTGCGCCAAAATTACACCATTGCCCAATAATAGAATTTCCGGCAAATCCATCGTGTGCTTTATTCGAGTAAGAATGAAAAATACAGTTATTAATTTCTCCGCCAACTTTCGAAACGGGTCCAATAGTGGTTCCGTTAAAAATTCTTCCACCCATTTTTATTTCGGCATTTGCACATATTGCAACTGGTCCCTTGATAATAGAACCTGCCTCAATTAATGCATTCGCTCCAATGTAGATCGGGCCATCTTTAGCCATTAAAATTGAACCTGGTTCAATAACTGCTGATTCATGAATAAATACAATTTCTGGATTTTTAATAATGATATCGCTTATGAATTCTGTTTTCCGTGGAAATGATGTTGGCAGTAATGAGATATCAAATGAAATTTGTCCAGAATTCAATGCTAATAAATCTGAAAAATATGTTATTGAAATCGGACTTTGCTCGATTTTAGTTTCAGTTTGAGTTTCAAGGTTTTTCTCCTCTTCAATGAATAGACTGGTTTTTTTACCACTGATCTTACATGCTATTAATTCATTATTCCAGATGAGGCTTTCATCGATTGAGAGATTTTGGATTTTATATATTAGATCAGGCGATGGTAGAAAGCGTGAATTAATACAATAATATTGAGTACTTATGTCAACTTGTCCATTAGGAAAAACCTCTGAAAGATAGTTATCAGTCTTTCGAATCCAGTGGTCTGGTTTAAGAATTTTTATCCATTTTTCTCGAATTGTATAGATGCCAATTCTGAAATCGTCGAGTGGGCGTGTTAATGACAAAGGTTTAAAATTGGAAGCGATATCATCATTGAAGAAACAAATATTCATGTTATTTATATAAAAAAGACATTATTATAGCGCGGTATTCATCTTGAGTAACATATTTATAAAGCTATAAAAACCATAAATAGATTTTAAAGATTATGTGTGGAATTATTGGGTATGTAGGAAATAAAGACGCGAAAGATATTGTCCTACAAGGATTAAAGAGAATGGAGTACCGGGGTTATGATTCTGCTGGAATAGCAACTTTGAACGGTGGTTTACATATTTCTAAAACAAAGGGTAAAGTAAAAGACTTAAAGAACTTAGTAAACGGTTCTCATGAGGGACTCATTGGAATAGGTCATACACGTTGGGCAACACATGGTGAACCAAATGACATAAATTCCCACCCACATTCTAGCAGCTCAGGGAAAATCGCACTTGTTCATAATGGTATTATTGAAAATTATACTTCATTAAAGACGGTATTAGAGTCGGAAGGATATGAGTTTTATTCTGAGACGGATACAGAAGTTGCTGTAAAACTTATTGAAAGTATAATGGACACACATGGAGGCATTACTCCAGAAAAAGCACTACAAATGGCTTTACCTCAAATAACTGGTGCCTATGGTTTTGCTATGATTCATTCTGACTTTCCAGATAAAATTATCGTGGCGAGAAAAGGTTCTCCATTGTTAATAGGTATTGGAGATGGTGAAATGCTCATTGCTTCGGATGCTTCGGCTGTTGCTGAGTATACTGATAAAGTTATTTATTTAGATGAAGGAGAACTGGCAGTAATCACAAATGACTCTTATCAGGTTCTTGATTCTAATGATGTAGTTTTGGATAAAGACGTACATGAACTAGCAATGAACCTGGAAGAGATTGAAAAGGGAGGGTTCCCATACTTCATGCTAAAAGAAATCTTTGAGCAACCTAAAACCATATCCGACTGTTTAAGAGGTCGAATAAATATTGATGAAGGTGAGGTAAAGTTAGGCGGACTACAAGGTGTTGTTGATAAATTAATTAACTCTAAAAGAATTGTAATTGCAGCATGTGGTACTAGTTGGCATTCTGGCTTAGTTGGTGAATACCTTATTGAGTCGCTTGTTCGAAGATCAGTGGAAGTTGAGTATGCATCGGAATTTCGATACAAAGATCCGTTAATTGGAGAAGGTGATGTATTGATTGTTATTTCTCAATCTGGTGAAACTGCTGATACTCTTGCTGCTATGAGAACAGCAAAAGAAAATGGAGCAATGGTTCTAGGAATTGTGAATGTCGTAGGCAGTACGATTGCAAGAGAAACTGATGCAGGTGTTTATTTACATACTGGTCCAGAAATTGGAGTTGCCTCTACAAAAGCATTTACCGGACAAGTAACCGTTTTGACTTTAATAGCCTTATTAATGGCTAGAAAAAATGGAAGACTTTCTAAAGAAAGATGCTCAGAAATACTAAAAGAGTTAGCAAGCATTCCTACCAAAATTCAAGAAATTCTAGATAAAAGTGAAGAGCTTGAAAAGATTGCCAGTTTATTCACTTATGCGCCAAACTTTCTCTATTTAGGTAGAACAGTAAGTTTCCCTGTTGCATTGGAAGGAGCTTTGAAGCTCAAAGAAATCTCCTATAGTCACGCAGAAGGTTATCCTGCAGCTGAGATGAAACATGGTCCAATTGCATTAATTGATGATATGATGCCAGTTGTTGTAATTGCAGCTACTGATCATACCAATGATAAAATGGTTAGCAATATTGAAGAAGTTAAAGCTAGAAAAGGTAGGATTATTTCGATTACTTCTGAAGAAAATGATGAAGTTAGAAATCTAGCTGAATTTAATTTTTCAATACCTACCACTGAAGATATTCTTTCACCACTATTGAGTGTAATTCCTTTGCAGTTACTCTCTTACTACATCGCAGTAAATAGAGGTTGTGATGTTGATCAACCTAGGAATTTAGCCAAGAGTGTTACTGTGGAATAGTCAATTCAAGAAATATATTATTGAATATTTGTTTTAGCTTAAACACTTTAAATAGTTAAATAAAAAATCTAAAAAAGTATAAATATTATACTTGTTTTTAGTTTATAAAATTAGTTTTATCAGTTCCTGTTTTTAATCTCTATGCTCTTATAATTAAAATGAAAAACTGGAAAGGACTAATTTTTAAAATTGTAGTTGTAGTATTAGTTTGTATTGTGGTTTTCACCGGATGAGTGTCATCTTCAAAACATTTTTGGTTCTTAAACAATAGTATTGTTTGATTAACTATATTCTCTTTACAAGCATCTAACTAAATTATGGCAAGTTGAATATTGACCTTTCATACTTGGAAGATATTACAGGAGGAGATCGAGCAGTTATATTAGAAATGCTAGATCTTTTTATTCGTGACATTCCAATCCAAATTCAGAAAATTCATAACCATTATCAGTCTTCAGAAATGATTGAAATGGGAAAAGAAGCACACAAAGTTAAACCAACGTTGCAATACATCGGCTTATCAAACATGTTTGAAGATATTAAAGCAATTGAGCAGATTGTAAAAACAGGGGAGAATAAGGCTAGTCTTGAAGAAATAATTTCAAGATTACAAAGTGCAACAGAAGAGTGTGTTCCGGCTTTAATTGCAAAAAGAGAACAGCTATCCTAAAAGGTTAGAACCATTAGTTGATGTGGAATATCATCAACGATATAGCTCTCACCAATAGCCTTAAAACCAAATTGATTATAGTAATTACCCAATTCGGCTTGTGCCTCTATCTTTATAGGGTAATTTGGAAAAAGTGTCTGTGCTCGTTCTATCCCTTTTTGAATTAGAGACCTCCCAATTTCCGATCCACGAAAGGGCTTGTCGACTATAATTCTTCCAATGGAACTGGCATCCTTGAATTTTAGACCCGGTTTAAATAGCCTTAAATAGCCTGCCAATTGATCTTTTTTGTAAACTAGCAAGTGATCTGCTTCTGAATCTGAACCGTCAATATCTTCATAAAAACACTGTTGTTCGATAATAAATACTCTCTGCCGTAGACTAAAAACAGCTTCCAACTGAATAGATGTTAAATCATCAAAACAAGAAAACAGGAATTGAATTTCATTCATAAGTAAACAAATTTCTTTTTCAGTCGTAAGCGTTCTGCAAACCTAAACAAAATATTAATGACATGATTTGGGCTTGGCTAATTAACAGTGTTTCAGTTTTTATTACAGCGAAGGTATTGAGTGGTGTAGAAATTAAGAATTTCTGGGCAGCAGTTTGGGTTGCTGCAGGTATATCACTCGCGAATTTTTTGCTTGGTCCTATTCTTCAATTACTGGCATTACCTTTTACAATATTAACTTTTGGGTTATTTGCAATCGTTGTAAATACTGTTTTAGTTATGTTGGTAGATAAGTTTATTGATGATTTCAAGATCAAGAATTTTGGATGGGCGCTTGCTTTTACCATCATACTATCAATTATCAGTTCAGTGCTGATGAGTATATTCAGTTAATGAAAAGCCCTCAATTGAGGGTTTTTTTTACTTAAATATTATCGCAGACTGCCTGGGTAAATGTTGAAGTAGTTCCTTCGCCGCCAATATCTGGTGTACAATAAACCTTTCTTTCGACAAGTGTTTTATAGATAGCTTTTCTTATTTCATCAGCCGTGTGTTTTTGTCCGATATATTCGAGCATCATTAAAGAAGAAAACAATAGTGCTAATGGATTGGCTTTATTTTGACCAGCAATATCAGGTGCTGAGCCATGAACAGCCTCAAACATTGCAGCATCATCTCCAATATTAGCTGCACCGGTTACACCTAATCCTCCAACTAAACCTGACGCTAAATCAGACAGAATATCACCAAAAAGATTTGTCGTTACTACAACATCGAAACGCTTTGGTCTCATCACCATTTGCATTGCCATATTATCAACAATCAAGTCTTCGAATTCGATATCAGTATAGTCATTAGCAACACTTCGCCCAACTTCAAGAAAAAGTCCGGTAGTGAACTTCAAGATATTTGCCTTATGTACCAGGGTTACTTTTTTTCGTCCGTTTTCCCTCGCATACTCGAAAGCTGCAGTAATAATTTTTCTACTGGCTGCTTCCGTAACTACGGCTATGCTTTCAGCATGATCTTTTTCACCTTCATCAACCCAATGTTCACGACCAATATATAGTCCTTGAGTATTTTCACGAAAAATGACCATATCCACATTTTTGAATGGACTATCAATATTAGGTAGTGTTCTTGCAGGTCTGATATTGCTAAACAAATTGAATTGTTGGCGTAAGGCTACATTTACAGATCGAAAACCAGTACCTACAGGTGTAGTTAATGGACCTTTTAAAGCAATTCGATGTTCTTTGATTGCATCAACAGTGTCATCAGGTAATGGATTTCCAGTATCCTGATATGCTTTTAAGCCGGCTGATTTTTCGATCCATTCGACCTGAGCATCTGCTTTTTCAAGAATAGTGGTGATTGAGTTTGTTATTTCCGCTCCAATTCCATCACCGGGAATTAATACAACTTTCTTCATTCGTTAGACAGGATTATTTATTGATGCAAATATATGGATTTCTCCAGTTGGTGTTATCGGAATATCTGTATTATGCTTAACCTGAGTATGTGACACGATAAATTGTTCCAGTGTGATCATCAGAGATAAGAACAGACCCGTCATTCAGCTGTAAAAATGCTACCGGTCTTCCTCTGACATCTTCCTCACCTTGTAGCCAACCTTTAATAAATGGTTGATAAGAAGTTGCTTCTCCTTCCTCATTAAAAGTTACGATACTGATTTGATAACCAATTTTCTCACTTCGATTCCAGGAACCATGCTCAGCAATTAGAGCTTGATTTTTATATTCAGCCGGAAACATATCACCAGTATAAAAGAGTAGTCCTAATGGGGCAACATGCGGACCGAGTTCTTGAACCGGTTTGATAAAGTCTCGATTCTTTATTTCTTCAGATGAACCATATTCGGGATCCCAAACATCATTACCATGTAAATACGGAAACCCAAAATGAGTTCCTTCTTCTGTTAATTCGTTGAGTTCACATGCCGGGATATCATCACCCATCCAATCTCTGCCATTATCAGTAAACCATAGATTTCCTGATTCGGGATGCCAATCAAATCCAACGGTATTTCGGATTCCATGAGCTATTATTTCGCGATTACTACCATCAGGATTCATTCTTGTGAGACTTGCGTAAATGGGATTTTCATCTTCGTAATTACAAACATTACAAGGAGCTCCAACTGGTATGTATAATTTGCCGTCCGGACCAAAAGCAATATATTTCCAACCGTGACTCGATTCTGTCGGGAAAGTATCATTAATCAAAACCGGTTCCGGATTAGAATCCATGTTTTGATCGATATCTTCATATTTCCAGATATTACTTACTTCTGCTACATATAGGTCGTTATCAAGAAAGGCCACACCATTTGGTAGTCTTAATCCAGATGCAATTACTTTTACTGTATCAGCTTTGTAATCATTATCTTCGTCAATAACAGCATATACTTTACCGTTAGCGCCTGTTCTCCTCGTTCCAACATATATTATTCCATTTGGACTCATTGCCATTTGGCGAGCACCTTCAACACCTTCAGCGAAAACTTCAACTTCGAATCCTGGCGGGACTTCTAAATAACCAAATGTTGATTCATAGTTAGTAATTAAATCACTTTCAGTGGTGGTGTTACATGATAAAATGAATACAAGAATTGCAAAAAATGAGATACGCGCCATGAAATAAGGTTTAATTATTAAAGCAGAATAAGTAATTAAGGTAGCTTCATTTCAAAAACAATGAAATTACGCCATAAGTTTTAACAAAGAGTTAGAAGCCTTACATATTTGTGATTACAAGCTTTAATGAAACTGCTTCAAATTATTTGCGTAATTGCGTTTCGTGTTTATGGGATTTGCTCTTTTTAACTTTCATTTTACAACTAAACTATGTTGATTGCTTATGTAATTATGAAAGATGTGATTGAGGGCAAGAACATTAATTAATTCCCGTTGAACAAAAGTAACTAATAGAAGTATCAGAGTCAGTTATCTATCACAACGATTGTATTGGAGCAATGCTATGAAAAAGAGTAAGCGAGAGAAAGCAGCACGAATTCTATCCCTAAAGAAGAAAAAAATAGCTGGGAATAAAGAAAAAATGTCTGAAATAACACGTTCACTGTTCACTGAAACATGGAGAACATATATGGATCAGGTTTCCATGGCAGCAATGAAACTAGATCATGATTTACATTCACAATCAAAAGATAAAGCAGAAAGTAAACCTGTAAAACTCTCAATCGTTTAGTGAATCCCTAAAATTTCAATTTATCCCAAATAAATTGAGGTGTAAATGAAGCAATGAGTGCAATGAGCCGCCAACGTTTTGTAATATAAGCTCTACGTTTTTTGTTTTCTATTGCAGATACCATCTGTTGAACAGCTTTTTCCGTACTGGCAACCCAAAACATGTTTTTGTTATTCTCGGTCATTTCTGAGACTACATATCCCGGTCTGATGTCAGTAATTACCAGATCAATTTCCAGTTTATTGGCTTTTTGTCTCAATCCCGTCATATAGTTCGAAATAAAGTGTTTCGAAGCAGTGTAAGCAGCTGCTCTACCTGATGCCAGGTGGGAGGCAATTGACGACATTCCTACGATTTGACCCTTTTTCTGAGATCGAAAATAATTAAATGCAAAATGGGCACCATGAACAAACGAAGTAACATTTACTTCAATTGTTTTATGATCTGATCCCCATTTAGGAAGTAAACTATCGATTCCAACACCGGCATTTAATATCATTATATCAAGTCCGCCCATCTCGTCGATTAGTCCTTGATACATTACATTTGCGGTTTCGTAATCCGTAACATCACAAGTTCTGTAATAGGCATTTTCACCTATTTCATCTGCTAATTGCTCAAGCCGCTCGGTTCTTCGTCCAATTAATCCAACTTTATACCCTTTTCTAGCCATTTGAACAGCTAGTTCATAACCAATCCCCGAGGTTGCTCCTGTAATAATTACTTTTTTCATTCAATAAGTGTTAGATCGTTTGATAAATAATTTTTAAGTGGTCGTTGACTGAGAACATCATAGGAAAATAAGAAGTCTAAATATTGATCCATTAAATTTTCCATCGAACGCACTACGATTTCCTGAAGTTTAAGTTTTCCTTCTTCTAATTCTAATAATATGATGGGATCATTTCCTTCTGATTGAGCCAGATTGAAGGAAAGATTTTCTAAATCAAGATTTTCAATTTCTTGGAGTAGTAGCTGATGATGTTTGATTTTCGCTGATAAGAAATTTGAGTCGAGAATTTTATTTAAAGAATCGCTGTATTGAAGGGCTTCAAATTCATTTTCGATTTCAATTTCATCTAAAATGCGCTCTGCGATCTGATCACGATTATTTTTAAAAATGGGTAAGTTTATGCCAAAAGAGAAACCAAGTTCATTATCACCGTTATTTCTAAAAGGGGCGTACTCAGCTTGTAAGAAACCAAAGTCGAAGTCGGATTTTTCAACGGAAGACTCTAGTCGTGCGACCTCCACTTGTTGCATTAAATATTTCGATTCCGTGCTATTGAAAGTGGATGAGACTACTTCATTTAAAACTTCTTGAATTTGGTGTATGGAGATTAATTCGAAATCACTCCAATCAATACTTTCCGCATTTAAAACTTGCAGAATTCTAAGCTCGATTAAGCTTACTTCAGAACTTATTTCATCGAAATCGTCAAGTACTTCAATTAAATCTAGTTTAGCATCAACGAAATCACGAGCATCAAATAATTCACTTTGGGTTAATTGCTCAAAGAGCAGGATTTTTCTTTGCGCCAGATTTAGTTGGTTATTACTTATTTCAGCTTTTTTTGAGGTGAAGTAATACGAAATAAGTAGTTCATATCTGTTAAAAAGGTTCTCTTTATAAACCAAAGATTGCCGAAGGCTCAGTTCCTCTTTTCTGGCATTAAATAGAGCATTATTTCTTCTGATTTTCCACGGATTACTCGCCCTTAAGCGTAATTGGTATCTACTATCATCAATGGTACGTTCATCATTTGAGTATCTGAATTCAATTTCATCGGCCAAAGGAATTTTATAATTCCCTTTTTCTAAAAAGTTTAATCGATCTGAGTATTCCGAGAGATTTGGATCTTCAAAAGCAGTGAGAATAAAATCATTCACCGTTGTTTGAGATTCTACATCAGAACTAAAAGAGACACAAAGTGTAATGATGAAAATCAGATGTATTGAGATCTTCATTTGATCATTACTTTTTCACCAACAGGCAATGCGTTTTCATCTTCAATTTCAATAAAAACCTCCAGTCCAAATGCCTTTACTGCAGTGGATTTTTGAAGTATTTCCGGGAGCTCGGTGATCGATCCAAAACCAATTATTTTTCCTTCAGTTTCAATTACTGATTGTTCAGTTGATCGTATTAAGACGATATCACCCAAATTTCGATTTCGATCTTTACTTCCGACTAAATATCCAACCACCGTTGTAGGATGTATCGGATTAATTGATAGTAGGGGAGTGTAAGCCTCTACCTGTTCACCGGGTTTGATATTAACATTGTCAATTACGCCATCGAAGAGTGCATATTTATTCAACTTCTCTTGTTCTTGCAGTCTCCACTCTAACTCTTGCCGGGCTAAATCTATATTGGCTTGAATTTGTGACTGATCAAATTCATGATCTTGTTGAATGTCATTAATGCGAATGTTAATCGCTTCAATCTCCAATGCACCTTTCTGGATAATTGATTGCTTCTGAAGCTGTAATTCTGATAATGAATCTTCAACCGTTTCGGTGAAATCTTCAGTTAGTGATCTGTTTAGTGCAATTTTTGAATCGATTTGCCGAACTTCATTATCAACTTCATTCTGAACAATTCGCTTTTCTGATTCTAGTAATTGAACTTCCGATTCGAGTAGTTTTTGTTTCTCAATTTTCTCGGAAATTAAATTCTGGATTTCTTTTTCCAGCTTTCTGATATCTAATTCAAGTTCAGGGCTTTCTAACTCAACAAGTAAGTCTCCAATTGAAACAGTTTGTCCGGGCACCACATAGCTATTAATGATTGTAGCAGATTTCTCAGTATTAATCTGATACTTCTTCGCATAAGTAACTCCAAGAAATGCATTACTTCCTTTAAAGTATCTGGTATTTACTGTTAATAGAGTTACAAAAAGTATCCCAATGATTACATAAAAAGAATTTATTCTGGATAGCATGCTAGTTTTCCTCCAGAATATCTTTAACTGTAATTCTAGTTCGTTTTACACCATCAATTTTTGAGATTGAATCTGTGAGTGAACGTTTGTCAGCATTCGGTTTTAACTCAATGGAATATTCGATTTCATATTCTACACTTTCTTCCGTTCGGTGAATTAACTGAACTTCAACAAACTCTGAACAGTAGCTGGATAAGATGTCTTCAATTGATGAAACTGATTCCAAGCTTGATAATCTTAACAATAATCTTCCGCGTTCACCTGCTTTTGTACTGAATGGAGAGTAATGTAGAATTAACGCACCTGAACAGAATATGATTGCCCCTACAAAAGATATTGTATAACCGAATACTCCAATTGATAAACCGACGCTCAATGCTGCGAAAATAAAAATGATATTTCGAGCATCCTGAATTCTTGTTCGAAATCGAATAATGGCAAGTGCACCAAAGGCTCCAAGTCCGCGAGCTAAGCTATCTCCAATTGCCATCATTACCATAGCGGCAACGATAGAACCTAATGCAATAGCCTGAAAAAAGTTTCTAGGATATTGGGGACCTGTATAGGTGATTTTATGAGTTATCGCAATGATGGATGAGAGAACGAAAGCCCAGATCAAAGAATAAAAAACGTTGACTAAAGTAGGATACTCGTAAACAGGTTGATCCGGAAAAAGCTCGAACATAAGGTAATAGTAAAGTCTCTGAACAAAGAGAAGTGATCACTTAACGCAAAGAGTATACTATTCTTTTAGGAGTAAGAAAAAACTGATGAACTAAGCTTCTTGTAACTTTGGAACTCTCGATAAAGCATATTCAAAACCACCAAAAAGAATGAAAGAATAAGCAAGGTCGCCCATAAGAGTATTCTTAAAAAATGGGATTGCCATCTCATAACACAAGATTAAACCGGAAACAGTAAGTGGATAATCAGGATCAATTAACCATACTCCAAAGTTAGATATAATGAAGAATGCTACCGATGCTAATAAACTACCGGCGATTACACGTTTAATATTTACTTTTTTGAGTACAACAAATCCAATTAATACGATTGCAGCAATGCTTCCATAAATCCACCAAAAACCGGGGGTGAATAATGTGAAGCTACCATAATAACTTGCATAAATTGTGTTGTTTATTACCAAGTCGGTAATAAACATTCCAAGTATAGGTAGGATGAATGCGAATTTCTTATCAGTAAAATAGGCGGCACCAAAAAGAGACATTGCACCTAGTGGAGCAAAATTAAGGGGATGTGGAATTAATCTCGTTAGAGCTGCTGCTAGAATTATTCCTGATACTATTAGAAATCGTTTGTTCATGTACTTGAATTTAATTTTGCCTAAAATAAAAAAAGCATCGCCTCAATGAAACGATGCTTTGCAAATCTTGATGAATAATCTCTAGAAATTAACTGCCGGCTGTAGTAGCATTTAATTCTAGATTCAATGTTACGTTAACTTCGTTACCGATAACAACATCTGATACATAATTACCAGTACCTACTCCAAAATCATTACGTAAGATTTGGAACTCAGAAACGATACCGGCAACCTGAGTATTTTCTTGCCAAGGGTGGTCCATAACACCTAATAGAGTAAACGGTAAATCGAAATCTACAGTTACATCTTTAATGGTAAGTTGACCTTTAGCAACGAAGTTATTTTCTCCAGCTGATACGATTTCAGAACTAGCGAACGTCATTGTTGGCCATGTATCTGCTTCGAAGAAATCAGGGTCTCTGAGGTGATTGTCTCTTCTTTCATTTTCAGTGTCAACACTTGCAACCTGAATTACAACGTCGATTGAGCTTTCACCTAAATTTTCTGGATTGAAATTGATATCAGCTTCATAATCATGAAATGCACCCGGTACATTTGAGAAGAAGTGACGGATTTCGAATTTAACTGAACTATGTGATTTATCAACAGTCCAAGGAGTAGCAACCATACTAACAGCTGCAATTGTTGCAATACCAAAAACTGCAACAGCAAACATTGAGAATAATTTTCTTGAGAATTTCATTACTAAAATAGAATAGTTATTAGTTTATGTTTTTTCAGAACCAAAGTTATGTTCAAATAATTCATTCAATGTTAAACTAATTATTTGCGATATGATAATCGGTTTTCTTTATAGTGATTATAGCTTTTCACTTTCAGCTTTTAGTTTATGGGATGAGATGAATCCGATTACTAGTTTTCCAAATAATCGCTCTTCTGATAACTGAAAACTGAGGAACTGATCACTGACTCACTTAGCCGGACTCGTGAATTTGTTACCCTGAATGCGGAATCGCCATGGCAAAAGAGCGTCATCCCCTGCATAATCCACACCTACTCTCGGTGATGCAATGACCTGATCTTTTTGTAAAATCTTATTATGATCTTCAATCCAGATCAAATCACCAAGTAAATCAGTTCCATAATGGATTGTCTGGATTCCAAGTGCTTGAGAAGCAATTCCGGGACCGCCTCCGACTGATCGTTCCAACTTCTTCTTGTTTCTTCGTTCAAGAATAACCTCAATACCTTCAATGGGTTCGATTCCACGAATCAAAACAGCGTCTGCCAATCCCTCTTTATTTGTAACGATATTGAATAGATGATGGATTCCATAACATAGATAGACGTAGGCACGTCCACCTCTTTCATACATAATTTTGGTTCGGTTTGTCTTTCCTGCAAAATGGGCATGGCACGCTTTATCTGTTCTCCCATTATATGCTTCTGTTTCTACAATGATGCCTTTTGTTATAATTCCATCAAAGTTAGTGCAAAGTACTTTTCCAAGTAAATCTTGAGCAATTAGAACAACATCATCACGCTCATAAAAACTAAGCGGTAGTTTAGTGCTCATTAATCCAACGAAGCATATGGATTGATCTCTACTTTCGGTGATGGAGGTTTTTCATAAATCTCTTTGTATGCTCGGGTGAGAATTACAGAAATCACAAAAAGGAGTGAGGTATAAAAAGCCCAAACACCTATTATTACAAAAATGGCATATCCCTGATAGAAATATTGATAAGATTCAAAAGCATATCCCAAATAAATAGTCACAATCCATTTGGCTAATTCAAACAAAAAAGTATAAATAGCAGCTCCAATAAACGCTGTTCTGTTGGAAATTTTACGTTCGCTCACAAATCTGTATATCACAAAAATGAGGAAGAATGTAAATACGATTGGAAGCACAAAATCGAGTAAATCATAAATCCAGGGAAGACGTATTTCGATTTCTGTATAAGGGATTTTTATTACACTAAAATCGAACAGTGAAATCACCGAAATAGTCAGGCTGAAGAACAAGAAGACAGATCCGATAACCCCAAATCCCAAAAAATTATAAACAGCATCCATTACAGGGTGTGCTCGTTCCTCAACATCAAATACATCAAAAATTACATGTTTGAAACTGTGTAATAGTCCCTGAGTGAACAAAACTAATATGATTAGACCGGTAATCCCAAACACTGTTCTTGCACCTACTAATGGTAAGAGTAAACTTTCTAAGGTTTGGGCTCCTTGAATTACATCAGTTTCAGTGGCTTCATAATCAAAAATTGGAATAAGCTCTGATCCATATCTAACAATTTCGTCGAAAGCTTCATCAAAAGATAAGATGTACCCAATTATGGAAATCAAAATCAGTACAAATGGGATTGCACAAATAAAAAGATTAAAAGTGATAGCAGAGGCATTAAAGAAAATGTCTTTTTCGCTTGCCAATGCAAGTGCTCGTCTCCAATAGGCTTTGAATGTTTGCACCGTGATGATCTTTTGTCGAATCAAAATACACTGCATTAAAGATTAATCAAAAGTTGGATTGCTTAGATTTTAAGTCAATGCTTTGGTACTTTTAACTAGCTAAAAAGTTGTCATGCTGAACTTGTTTCAGCATCTGTTTTAATACGTTTCTTAAAGTTAGTGATCATCAGCTTTTCGACCTCCGCAGAACCCGGATCAAGTCCGGGATGACTACGATAAAAATCTAGATTCAAAACCATTACATGACAGCCCGAAAACAAACTCCTTTAATGCGCCAGTATAATGAGATTAAGGAGCAATATCCGGGCACGATTTTACTATTCAGAGTTGGGGATTTCTATGAAACCTTTTCTGATGATGCCATTTTGGTTAGTAAGGAATTGGGAATTACACTCACCAAAAGAAATAATGGAGGTGATCAAACTCCGTTAGCGGGATTCCCATTTCACGCTCTGGATACTTATTTACCGAAACTGGTAAAGAAAGGATATAAAGTGGCGGTTTGTGACCAGACTGAAAGTCCGGAAGAAGCCAAAAAGGCCGGTCGAAAAATTGTAGAACGTGATGTAACTGAAATTACAACTCCGGGAGTTACACTTTCAGATAAGCTACTCGATCACAAACGAAATAATTATATCATTTCATTGTTTTGGGCAGGTCCGCTAATAGGCGTGGCATTTTCAGATATCTCGACCGGTGAGTTTGGATTGAGCGAGGTTTCGGATGCGGGGTTGAACAGTTTAATAGCGGCAATTCAACCATCTGAGGTTTTGGTTCAGGCTAAGTTGAAAGGAAAACTTGTTCCATCATTTGATCACTTTAATGTCTCTTACATTGTTGATTGGGTATTTGAAGGTGATTACGGATACACCACGTTAATCGATCATTTTAAAACCCACTCTTTAAAAGGGTTTGGAGTTGAAGAACTAAAAGTAGCTCATGTTGCTGCAGGAGCTTTACTTCATTACATGAAGGAAACGCAGAAAGCATATCTACAGCATCTGCGAAGATTATATGCTTATGAGAGCAATGATTTTATGTCGCTGGATCCCTCCACAAAAAGAAATCTTGAGCTTACCAGCAGTATTCAAGAAGGTGGAACAGAAGGCACTTTGATCTCCATCATGGACGAGACCACCACTGCAATGGGTGGACGATTGCTCCGGCGCTGGATTATGCGTCCTCTAAAGAGATTGACTCCCATTCAGCAGCGACTAGATGCAGTTGATGAGTTATATCAAAATCATTCTATTCGATCTTCTATTCGACAAGAATTGGAAGAAGTTGGTGATTTAGAGCGATTGATTTCTAGAATCTGTGTTGGTCGCACAAATGCTCGCGATATCAAACAAATTGAAAGATCGTTAAGTCAGGTTCCTAGAATCAAAAGTCTATTTGCGAGTTGGGAGAATGTCTTGCTGCAAGACATTAACCAAAGACTAAAGATGTTGATTGATGTTCAACATCGAATCAATGAAACTCTTGCTGATGAACCACCGGCCGGAATTCGTGATGGCGGGATGATTGCAGAAGGCTTGAATGAGGAATTGGATGAACTTCGCGATATTGCCAAGAATGGAAAGAACTATATCGCACAGATCAAAGATCAGCTTTCTGTTGAAACCGGTATTCCTTCTTTAAAGATTGGATACAACAAAGTATTCGGGTATTACATCGAAGTGACTAACGCTCATAAGGATAAAGTCCCGGAGACATTTATTCGAAAACAGACTTTAGTCAATGCTGAGCGTTACATCACACCTGAGCTAAAAGAAGTTGAAGAGAAAGTGCTTTCTGCAGAAGATCGGAGCAAGATGCTCGAATATCAGCTATTTGAAGAATTGAGGGTTTTTGTAGCTGGATTTGCAGATGACATCCAACAAATTGCTCAGGCAATCGCACAGCTTGATGTACTCCAAAGTTTTGCAGAAGTGGCTTTCCGTAATGCTTATGCTAAGCCGGAAGTTCGTGATTCAGAAGAAATCATCATCAAGAAAGGGCGGCATCCCGTTGTTGAAAAATCACTGCCACTTGGAGAGCCTTTCATCCCAAATGATATCGAGCTGAACAATTCCGAGCAGCAAATTATGATTATTACCGGACCAAATATGGCAGGTAAAAGTATCATTCTGCGTCAGACTGGTCTGATCGTTTTGATGGCTCAACTTGGAAGTTTTGTTCCGGCTGAGTCTGCTTTTATTGGATTGGTTGATAAGATTTTCACTCGTGTTGGTGCTTCAGATAATTTAGCTGCAGGTGAGTCAACGTTTCTTGTTGAGATGAATGAAGCTGCAAATATCCTGAACAATGCAACACCGCGATCTTTGATTTTACTAGATGAAGTAGGTCGTGGTACCAGCACCTTTGATGGATTAAGTATAGCATGGTCATTGGCTGAGTTTCTACATAATCATGCTCCAGTGGCAGCAAAGACCTTATTTGCAACTCACTATCATGAGTTGAACGAGCTTGAGCATATGTATCATCGCATCAAGAACTTTAATGTTCAGGTTAAAGAGCACGATGGTAAAGTTATTTTCCTTCGAAAGCTTATCAAAGGGGGAGCGGATCACAGCTACGGAATACAAGTAGCAAATATGGCCGGTTTACCGGAAGTAGTCATAGAAAGAGCAAAAGAGATTCTAGGAAATTTAGAAAGCCACAGTCTGGATGTGACCAATAAAAACGGAACTCCGGAAAACGATGCTATCAAACAAAAAGCGGCAGTCAAGAAGATGACGGAAAGCATTCCTGTCCAGCCTGAGATTTCCCAAATGAATCTTTTTGCGAATCATCTGGATCCTAAATTCGAGACCTTGATGAATAAACTCGAAGCCATCGACCCAAATCGAATTACTCCAATAGAGGCTTTGATGATTGTCACGGAATTGAAACAGGTTTTGGGGGATTGAATTTGATATTCGATAGTTCAAATAACGACGAAAGACAAACGACGTACGACGAAAGTCAGGCGTTGGTCATTGGTCGACAGTCTTTTGTCTTTTTTTGATAAACTCCACCAAACACACCCCTAAATCCCCTCTCTAGAGGGGACTTTAGAATTACCGAAAAAATAAGATGTTGAGAATGAAAGATGAAATCGTAAAGATTAATTCGATACTTAGAGGGAAGAAAGTGCTACGAGTTTTTCAAAGTAAAGAAAATGAAATAGGAATTGAATTCGAGGATGGGACCAGGTTCTTTATCGATTTGACTGATGATGGATTTGAATTTAGTATTACATAGAATAAGTCCACTCTAGAGAGGGGATTTAGGGGTGTGTCAGAAATGACAAGAAGAAAAATCATACCATACAATCCTCGGCTAAAAGAACTCGCACGCCAACTACGAAATAATGCAACAAAAGCAGAGATTGTTTTATGGAAATCACTCTCCGGTAAACAGTGTATGGGTTATGATTTCCATCGACAAAAACCAATTGGCGAATTCATTGTTGATTTCTTTTGCCATGAATTAATGTTGGCAATTGAACTTGATGGAGTTTCGCATAATCAAGTCGAAGTGAGATTGAAGGATAAACGAAAAGAGCAGTTTCTAAATTCAATTGGGATCACTGTAATTCGATTTCAGGATTCTGATATTTATCCGGAGAATCGGGATGCGTTAGCTGAAATTGAACGTTATATTCACGCACATCATAATAAAAGTACACACCCCTAAATCCCCTCTCTAAAGGGGACTTTTTTTGAAAAACTCCGCTAAACATATCGCAGACAGAATACGATTGATGATTTCTACCAAACAGTTTCAGGTTGGGGAATTGTTGCCATCTACACGCGAATTGGGTCACCAGCTAGGAGTTAGTTTTCATACTGTTCGTAAGGCTTATCACATTTTAGGAGATGAAGGTTTGATCTCCGGTGAAAAAGGACGTGGTTTTATTGTAAATCGCCAGACCTCTTTGATGGATAAAGAACAACGATTGGAAGTTGGTGGTGCTAAAGTCCAGGCATTGATAGAAGAGTTAATTGGTTATGGACTCGATGATGCAGAAATCGAATTGCTATTCCAGGAACAGCTAGACTATATCGATTGGCCAAATCGAATTCAGACATGCGCCAGCGTTGGAGAAAACATCGAGCTTGGAGGGATGTTAGCAAGTGCCATCAAGAAAGAAGTTGGTGTAAAAAGTCGGGTTATCGAGGTTACTGAATATGAAAGTGCTGCAAAGTTCGACGCTCTTTTCGTGCCGGTTAAGTACGTACATCAATTCAAAAGTCTGAGTGAAACCATCATGATTATCCCGATTGTGTATGGATATGATCCTGATGTTTTATTATCAGTGGTTGATTTATTTGGGATACAAACAATCGGTCTTGTAACATCTCAAGAAGATTCTATTTCTAGAATTATTGCTGAAATCAAACCAACATTGCCTTTTGAGGGATCAATTGTAGCAGGTAGTATTTATGGGAAGTCATTACCACTCTTTGTTCGCGAAACGGATTTGATTTTATACACACCCGATAGTGCTCGATTAGTGGAACAGAAAGTACCAGAAAAAAAACGAATCAAACTGGAATATAAATTGTCGGATCGTTCAGCTGAAATGATACGATCTGAGCTTTGGGAGCAATAGTTTTGCAATTAAGAATTAAGAATGATTCAATTTAGAATATTCAAGATGGTCATCCTGAGGCTGCTGCCGAAGGATCGACGATTCTTCGCTACCGTTCAGAATGACTAAAAAAGAGACTTTGCAGGTAAAAGAGACTATCCAGAAAGCTATTTCAGCAATCGGTAAAGAGATCGAAGCTGTTCGAGAGACTCCATCCACCGATGTTCTTACCAATGGTATCAAAGAGAAAAAATCGGGACATCATGTATACGTGTTTGAGTCGAATAACCAGGGACTCAGATTTGCTGAAGAAGTCAAAGCTAAGGTTGAGGGTGAGAAAGAACAAATTGTAGAAGTTCTTGATTTGAAGGATGGAAAAGTCTGGTTGGAATTTTCCAAAGACGAAGGGAAAATGATTTATGAAGTTTTTCTCGAATGGGAAAATGATTTCGTGTTACGAAGAACTGAAGAACACCTTCATACTCTCGAGGATAAATGGAAAGATATCCCTCAACTTGAACTGCTTCTCAATCCTCAAGATCGATTTGATGTAGTGGGTACTAAAGTTGCTTCAAAGGTTGATGATTTAAGAAATGAGTCACAAATCGATGCCATTCAGAAAGCCATCAATAATAACATCACTTTTATCTGGGGACCTCCGGGAACCGGTAAAACAGCCACAATCGGATATATAATTGCAAACTTTTTAAGATTAGGTCAACGTGTATTATTTGTATCAAATACAAACCGTGCTGTTGATGTTGGTTTACTTAATGTGATGGATGCACTCTATGAAATCCAACCTGATTTTGATCTTCAACAAACTACACGTTTTGGGGAGGCCTGGATTGACGATGAAAGATTGGAATCAGTCTTATTTGAGCATCAGGTAAAAGAGAAACTGGATTCACGAAAGTCTGAAGCTGTTGAGTTGAGTCAGCTTCTAAGTCAGTTTGAGGCCATTCAGGAACAAGTGGATGAGCTAATGGATAATGACGAAGAAGTTCCGCAAGCTCTGGATCTTCAAGCTCAATTATTAGGAGAAAAGATAGATCGTTTTGGTGGGCCTCTGGAGCTAGAGGGAAAGATTGATCGTCTTCTAAACCTGAATGAGCGGTATGAGCTAAAGAAGAAACAACTCGTGGCCACAACAATGGCGAAAGTTTGTACCTCTGAGTTGTTTTATAATATTAGTTACGATGCAGTTGTTGTAGATGAATCTTCGATGGCGAGTTTGCCATATTTGTTGTTGATGGCCGCCAAATCCAAAGAGCATATAGTGATTGCAGGTGACCCGATGCAGTTACCACCCATTTCCATTACCAATTATAAAGAGGCAGCGGCTTTTCTGGAGCAGGATATTTTCACCTATGTATCAAATGCATCCAATACAGATGACTTATTTATTTGGCATGATCAAAATCCTGATTTCACTTCTTTTTTTGATACTCAGTATCGATTGAATTCAGATTTGGCAGGAGTGATAAGTTCTGTTTTTTATGATGGACGATTGAAAACAGGAAAAATTAAATCCTCAAAAACTGATCATATTTCGGTCGCATTGATAGATTCTTCGAAATATGGACCTCGAATTGAGCAAGAGAATTCAGATAAAGGATTCAAGCCGAAAAACGAAGTACACCTTCGATTGATTGAAGAGAGTGTGAAAAAGTTAAAGCTTAAACATCCATCTGATGAAATTGGAATCATTGTTCCTTTTCGAAGTTCGGTGTATCAGGTAAGAAGTCATCTTAAAGAAAAAGGTCATTCAGGAATTGAAGTTGGTACTATCCATACCTTTCAGGGAAGGGAAAAATCAGTGATTTTATTCGATACCGTAATGAGTGCTGAAATTCAATATGGACAGCGAAGGCATTTTTCGGTACGACCGTTCGATGAAACTAAAAATGGTATGAGTGTTCCCCGATTATTGAATGTAGCCTTTTCAAGAAGCAAAGAACTCTTAATTGTGATTGCAGATATGAATCACATTAATCATGTTTATGGCCGAAAATTCTTAGGAAGACTTCTTCACTCATTAAAAGAAATATCCCTTTAGTGCTGACTATTCAATGCCGTAGGTCTTACATATTCTTTCGAATAGTTCATCACGCGCTTCTCTATCCTTTAATGTGATCTGCATATGATCTTTACCAAACCAAAGTGTTAAACCTGTATTACTAGATGGTATTTCTACAGAAGTAACTCTTTCGAGATTTAAAACCTGTGCATGACCTAAACCATTTACAAATTTGATTGCTTTCATAGATTTCATATTTAATGTTTCAATATCAATGAAGTGATTTCACATGAAGACAAAATAAATTCAAAGGTTTTTGAAAAAGTCTTGATAAGAATATGAAATCACTCTTATATTTAGGGCCGCTTCAGAAATGAGGCGTTTTTTATTGAACGCGAGAATAGCTTCCCGATAAATCGGGAGTAGAGCATCCCGAAAGGTCGGGACCAAGGTTGGGGCAACAACCGGATTTACTAAAACTAATCTCAATTAGCGAGAATAGCTCAGTTGGTAGAGCACAACCTTGCCAAGGTTGGGGTCGCGAGTTCGAGTCTCGTTTCTCGCTCTGAAAAGGGTCTTTAACAATCGTTGAAGACCCTTTTTTTATATTGATTGTTTAATTTTGAGTTGGTAAGCATCCGACAGGACGCGACCAAGGTTGGGGGCGTCCCGATGTATCGGGATCGCTTTTAAGGCAGGTAATCAAGATGACTTGGTCGCCTTTTTAATTTAGTGAGTTCAATTGCAGGTTTTAAATCACACCCAACTCTTTTCCTACTTTTGTAAAAGCTGCAACTGCTTTCTCAATATGTTCTTTTTGATGTGCAGCGGATAGCTGTACTCTAATTCTAGCTTGTTCTTTAGGTACAACCGGGTAACTGAAGCCAATCACATAGATACCTTCTTCCAATAATTTGGCAGCAAAATCTTTGGAAAGTTTCGCATCATACAACATCACAGCAACGATAGCAGATTCTGTAGGTTTAATGTCGAATCCGGCCTTTTTGATTTCAGAATTAAAGTATTCAATATTAGTCTGGAGCTGCTCTTGAAGGTCATTGGTTTCTGTCATCATATCAAACATTTTTACTCCTGCTGCTGCAATAAGAGGTGGAATAGAGTTTGAAAACAAATAAGGACGACTTCTTTGGCGTAGCATTTCAATGATTTCTTTTTTACCAGTTGTGAATCCTCCAATTGCACCACCAAAAGCTTTACCAAGGGTTCCCGTTATGATCTCAACCTGACCAGTAATATCGAAAAGTTCGGTAACGCCTCTTCCGGTTTTACCAACTACCCCGGCAGAATGACATTCATCAACCATTACCATTGCATCATATTTATTTGCCAATTCAACAATTTTATCCATTGGAGCTACATTTCCATCCATGGAGAAAACACCATCAGTAACAATAATTCGAAAGCGCTGCTCCTGAGCTTTAATTAACTGCTGCTCAAGATCTTCCATATCTGCTGTTTTATAGCGATATCGAGCTGCTTTACAAAGTCGTACACCATCAATAATGGAAGCATGATTCAGGGCGTCTGAAATAATGGCGTCTTCTGCAGTTAGAAGTGGTTCAAATAATCCACCATTTGCATCAAAACAAGCGGCGTATAAAATGGTGTCTTCGGTTCCAAAAAAATCCGCGACTTTTTGTTCTAGCTCTTTATGAATATCAGAAGTGCCACAAATAAACCTAACTGACGACATTCCATATCCATGAGAGTCCAATGATTCTTTTGCTGATTCAACTAACTTATCATCATTGGAGAGACCCAAATAGTTATTAGCACAAAAGTTAATTACTTGTTGACCAGTATCAAGAGTAACCTCTGCATCTTGAGGTGAGACTATAATTCGTTCATCTTTAAATAATCCGGCATTACTTATTTCCGATAGCTGGTTTTGCAGATGTTTCTGAAACTGGGTATACATTCTATTCTTTTTCTGTAATTAGTTGGGAGCGCTTTTTTACTGTAAAAAAGTGTGGTTTGAATGTAAGGTATCTTGCATTTATTAGCTTCCAGAAATACTTTTGTTGGCATTTATTTTCTTACGCATTAGCTAAAGCATGAAAGCACTGGTTAAATCCAAAGCTGAGAAGGGAATATGGATGGAAGACATCCCTATTCCGGAGATTGGCCCGAACGATGTTCTTATTAAAATTTCGAAAACTGCGATTTGTGGAACGGATTTACATATCTATTTATGGGATGATTGGGCTCAGAAATCCATTCCACAAGGATTAACAATTGGCCATGAATATGTCGGTCATATTGTGAAATTAGGATCGGAAGTTAACAATTTAAAAGAGGGAGATCGGGTTACAGGCGAAGGACATATCGCCTGCGGATATTGTAGAAACTGTAGAAGAGGTCGCCAACATATTTGTGAGCAAACACTTGGAATAGGAGTAAACGTTAATGGCGCTTTTGCGGAATATGTAAAGATTCCGGCATCAAATGTTTTGAAGGTCAGTGAGCAGATACCGGATGAAATTGTAGCGATTATGGATCCGTTAGGAAATGCTACACATACTACATTGTCTTTTCCAGTAATAGGAGAAGATGTTTTGATTACCGGTTCGGGGTTGATAGGCAGTATGTGTATCTCCATCGCAAAATTTGCAGGTGCCAGAAATATAATTGCGACAGAAACCAGTGAGTACCGTGCTGAGTTGGCTGGTAAATTTGGAGCAACCAGAGTTGTCAATCCTCTTCATGAAGATTTACGAGAAGTGATGCAGGAATTAGGTATGCGAGGCTTTGATATTGGTTTAGAATGCTCCGGATCTCCCATTGCTTTCAACCAAATGGTATCTCATATGTATAATTCCGGCAAGATTGCTTTGCTAGGGATTCTTCCTCTTAAAACGGATGTTGATTGGAACAAGATTATCTTTAAGGGCTTAACCTTAAAAGGGATTTATGGAAGAGAGATGTATGAAACCTGGTATCAAATGGAACAAATGCTGATTTCAGGCTTAGATGTTTCTCCAATAATCACTCACAGGTTTTCTGTAGATGAGTTCCAAAAAGGATTCGATATAATGGAAGCTACTTCATGTGGTAAGGTGATTTTAAACTGGTAATAATCACCAATTCTTCATTTAACTAATTAGAGTATATCCAGTTATATACAGTTTGAAAAATAAAGGACTAAATACCTGATTTATCGAATGAAAGTTGGCCATTGATTGTCTAGATGGAAACTAAACTCATTCGATATGTCATATCAAGCTCCAGCAAAGCAACTACTTTCAATTATTCTTTTAGCGGTAGTATTAGTGAACTGCTCTAAGTTGGCATCCTCCGATCATCAATTTTCTATTGCTACAATTACACTTACTACTGTTACGGGTGAGATGTTATCTGATAGTATTGTAGTTAGGAAAATTGCTGATTCTTTAAACTACTATGTCTCAGAGACATACTATCCAGAAGGCAATACGTCTATTACTCTTTCTTCGAATCTATTCAAACCCCAGTACATATCTGTCACATATGGCGATTTCGAAGACAAGATTTATTTAACTCCCGGATCTGCAATAGGTGTAACTATTGGTGAAGATAATAAGGTGGACTCTTTTTCAGGTGATTTGATCAATGAGAACAGCTATTTACAAGATATAAAGAATAACGAAGAGCTTAGAAGAGTTGGTTGGAGTACTTCGGAAGAGAGTAATTTAGACACACTGAAAAAAAAGCTAGATATATACTTCGAAGTTAAAGAACAGATACTGAGAGATTTTATATCTGATGAAGAGAATCCATTCTATAAATTGAGGCTAGTTGAGCAAAGAGCTTTTCGGGATTATGCATTATTGAATTTTATAGAAAATCAATATGAGCGATCTGACTTGGCTACACACAACCTACTTAATAAGGAGATTCTAGCAAAAGAGTATATAACATTCACGAACGCAACCGAAAATTTCGAGTCTGATTATTACCGTTTTCTAGTTGGTAAATATGTCCTGGAGTATTATTTCGAACAAGATTATGGCACATTTTGGAGGGATTCTGTCTCAGTGGTTGGATACTCGAATATGGTGCTCAGTACAGTACATAGTCATTTTCCTCCAGATATGGAAAACTGGTACAATTACGAGCGGTTATACTACCTAATCTTGGATAATAGCAATGCTGATAGAGCACAATTAGTAAATACTCAGAGATTGGTACATCAGTATGGTCAGTATCTATCGAATACAAACTACACTAAGATTCAAGACATCTTTAATGACCAGGTAAAGACTTTTAGTAAGATAGCACCGGGAGAGTTGGTTCCGGTTTTTGATTTACTTACTGATAAAGGTGAGCCGTTTGAATTACGATCAAATGGGAAGGCAGTTCTTTATGATATATGGGCTAGCTGGTGTGCTCCTTGTTTTACAGGATTCCCCCGGGTAAAGAAAATAGAAAGTGATTATGCAGATCGATTAGATGTTGTTTCTCTATCATTTGATGAAGACAAATTGGTTCATAAAAACACATTGGAAAGATTTGATATACCAGGTAATGTTCACCTTATAGACACAAATGCATTTAATGGGGAATTTGCGAAGCACTTCAACATTTATGCAATACCGGCATATTTACTGGTTGATGCCAATAATCAAATAATAGCTTTTGGTTCATTGGATGTAGTTGAACAAAAGATTGCAGAGCTTTAGATAAATCAAAGGACAATTAAGTAATTTCATGGCAGAAATTCATATGATTGAAGAAGAAATTGAAAACAAAGATTACCAACTTTTGTATCAGCTCTTCGGTAATTGGAATTATGATTTCGAGGTAAAGTAATTAAGAACGCATCTCTAATAATAGTGTTACTGCTGATTTCTCTTAGTGTCAATTCAATGGCCCAGGTTAAAATTGATCACGTGATAATAGCGGTACACAATCTTGATAGTGCTTCTGAAAAATTTCAGGATCTGGGTTTTACCATAAAAGATGGAAGATTGCATGAAAATGGGTTACTAAATAAACACATCAAATTTCAAGATGGATCTTCTGTAGAATTGATGACGCTTATGAGTAATCCGACTGATGAATTATCTCAAACTTACCACGATTTTTTAAAGGAAAGTGAAGGAGGAGTGTTTCTTGCTCTTACTGCTCCAATCGATGATGTTCAAATTGCTGCTGAACTTTTAGGTATTGAATCTAATTTTATTCAAACAAAAGCATTTAAGTATCTGACTTTTACAGACCATGAACTACATAATGTTTTCTTCATCGAATATTTGCACCCAATTGTGGATTCAGATTCGATTTTAACTCATGATAATGAGGCTCAGAAGATATCCTCAGTTACCATTCAATCCGGTGAAAAGCTGAAAAATCTCCTTATTCAAATTGGAGCTACTGAAAAAGAAGATCATTCACTTCTATTAGATGGATCGTCTGTAATTATCCGGGATTTTACGACTGAGATACAAAGGATACTGGCAATTGAAATAGATACCAATAATAGGTTGAGACACTCTTATAATCTTTTTGGAATCGAGTTTACTATCAACTAGTTAATTGGATTGTTTAGATAATCTGATTTAGAAAGATAGGTTACATCACTTCTTTATCAAAAGAGAGATAAAAACTGGTTCCACCCTTGGGAGGACATTTAAACTCATAAGTACCCTCCAGCTGATTGGTGAATTGCTTGATCAGCGTGAAGCCAAGACTATCTGAATTTTCAACATCGAAATCTGCTGGTAAACCTTTTCCATTATCATTGATTTCAAGTACTACCGATTTACGGTGATTCCTCAATAAGATCTCAATTTTCCCTTTTGAATCATCATCAAAGGCATGTTTAAATGTATTAGTAAGAACCTCATTGATAATTAGTGCTAATGGAATAGCTTCAGCAATTACCAATACAATTGGTTCTAGTTGTATATCAAAAGTAATTCTTTCGGGATCACTGATATATATTCGTTTTAATTGATCATGAATTTTTTCGATGTATTGATCAACGCGAATATCAATAAAAGATTCATTTTGGTAGAGTAATTCATGTACACTAGCAATCGATTGAATACGGGACTGTGTATCTAAGATCAACTCGGAAAAATCATTATTATTAAACTCTTTTTGTTGCAAATAGAGCATTGCACTGATCAATGCAAGGTTATTCTTTACTCTGTGATGCACCTCAGCGAGTAGTACTTCTTTTTCTAGAAGTGATTTCCGGATTGTTTCTTCACTCTCTTTTCGTTCAGTGATGTCCTGCGCTACACCTCGAAGAGCAACAATTTCATCATTATCATTTTTAATCGCTTCACCTTTAACCCACATCCAGCCATTGGATTTATCAATTCGTATCGTCTGAAGCTCTAGCTCGTAAGGAATTCCTTCTTGAGAAGTTAATGCCAAATTTTCGGACAAAAGATTCCAGCTCTCTGGTGTAAAAAGCTTCATATGCTCAGTATATGGCGGCGGTGGAACACTAGAATCAAATCCATACATATCGTACAATTCCTGGCTCCATGTAACCTCATTGGTTAGTACATCAAGATGCCAGCTTCCAATTTTGGCTACTTTCTGGGATTCATTTAATTCTACAATAACTCTTTCTGCTTCATTTTTTGAGCGAATGAGTTGTTTATCCATCAACTTTCTATCTGTTATATCTTGGGCCACTCCACGTAGAGCAAATACTTCATTTTTCTCATTTTTTACAGCCTCACCTTTGGCCCACATCCAACCTGGACTTCCGTCATCTTTTACAGTCTCTAATTCAAATTCGTATGGTGTGCCATTAATAATCGCTTCTTCAACTGCCTTAGAAAGTATTGCCCAACTTTCAGGAGCATATAAATGACTAAACTCAGTGAAATTTGGTGGAGGTTTCGAAGAATCAAACCCATACATATTATATAATTCTTCCGTCCAAACTACATCATTTGTGGCTAGATCCAGGTACCAACTACCAATCTTAGCTACTTTTTGAGATTCATTTAGTTCTGCAACAACTCGCTCGGCTTTATCTTTTGCTTCGATTAGTTGTTTATCTAATCTCTTTCTCTCTAGAATGTCCTGTGCAATTCCACGAAGTGCAATAATATCATTAGTATCATTTAGGACAGGTACACCTTTTGCCCATATCCAGCCAACACTTCCATCTTTCCGAACTAATTCTAATTCAAGTTCGTATGGTTCACCAGTTTTGATTGTATTCTCTACTTTTTTGGACAGAATACTCCAGCTATCAGGAGTATATAAATGCTCAAAATCAGAATAGTTTGGCAATGGTTGGGCCGGATCGAATCCATACATATGATACAATTCTTCCGTCCATACAACTTCATTAGTAGCAAGGTCAAGATACCAGCTACCAATTTTAGCAATTTTCTGTGATTCAGTTAGTTCAAACTCTCTTTTTTCCGATTCTAGTTTTGATGCTTTTAAGGCAATTTCTTGAATTCTAGATATTGTGACATCACGATTGATTCCTATCATTCGAGTTGGTTCTCCGTCAGAGTCTCTGAGAACAAATCCATTTCCGCTAATGTATAATATCTTTCCATCCGGGTGTACTACTCTAAATATCGCACTATATACACCATTACCATTTATGGCTTGATCTATTGCTTCCAATACCAAATCCTGATCTTCCGAATGAATAGCATCATTCCAAATCTCATCAGTTGATCTGTTTGCATCTCTATCATACCCAAACAACTCATAGGTTCGGTCATCCCAAATCATTTTCTGATTTTCAATATCCCATTCCCAAATTCCTAGGTTAGCCGAGCCTGTAGCTAAACTTAATCGCCTTTCTGATTCTTCAGCTTTGTCTTTAGCTATAACTAAAGCGTCCTCAGCTAGTTTCCTTTCTGTGATATCAATGAAAGAAATAATGACTTCTTTGATTTCATCAGTTTCACTTAAAACGGGCAATCCATTAACCAAAACCCAGGTAATTTCATTATTTGGTTTAGTAACACCAACAACCTGATTTCTTAAAATGGTTTTGGTTCTAATTACTTTCATAACCGGGTAGTCTTCCAATGGGATATCTGTTCCATCTTCGAAAATAAATTTCCAATATGGATCTATAGCTACTTTCCCTTTCAACTGATCCTCTGTTAAACCCAGAAGTTCTTGCGAACGTACATTACACGATATGATTGAGGTATCGGCGGCATGAATAATAACACCGGTTTCAAGGTTTTTTAACAGACCTTTATATCTCTGTTCGTTTTGTTCTGCAATTTCCTTGGCACTGATTAACTCTTTTTCTTTTAATACTCTGTATGTGATCTCCTCAATGGAGGCAAAAACACCTTCTAATTGCTCATCTGAATTGAAGATAGGGGACGCATTTATTGATAAGTAAACTTTGGTTCCATCTACATGTTCAATAGCATGTTCAAAATTTAATACAGCTTTCTTATCTCTAACTACCACTGAGAAAGGCAGATGTTCATCTAAGATGGGATTTCCACTAAAATCTGTGATTTTCCAATCTGGAGCATTATATAACCGAACAGATATCAAATTAGCCGAAAGCCCTAAAATTCTCTCAGCAGCTTTATTTGCATAGGTGATCTCGCCATTCATATTAAGAATAGTCATTCCTGTTGGACTGATATCCAAAAGTCTAAGATCAAATTGTTGATAATCAATTGATGAATTCACGCTTTATAAAATTATTTGGGTAGACAATTCTATTGTCTTACCACCATTTCGCCCCTAAGTGAACAAGGAAATGAACCTTAAATGCCAGACATAATTATTTATCATCTAGACAGCAAATAATATAATCTGAATGCTTTTTTATACAAATGAAAAAGCATTAACAATAATCCTGTTAAAGAAATAATCGATCTACTAAGTGAGCTTTCGAAATTAGTTGTTTGTCCGATAACGAGTTAGAACAATATTTATCAACTCGAATCTTAAAAGAGTGATATAATAAATGTGTATTTAGGTTTAAGAATAAGGAAGGATTTTTGGGCAACGAAGGAGTAAAAGCATGGTAAGGGTTCTATTTCTAGAATACCAACCGGGCAGATTATCATCAGTAATCGATGTTTTTCAGCAATATGGTGAAGACCTTGAATATGATGTCAGGGTGATGACTGAATATGTTATTGAGAGTGTAGATATTGTCATTTATGATGTCATAGTTTTTGATTGCCATATCCTACCTCAAAGTACATTTTCAAAGCACGGACTTAGTCTTCTTGATGAGAAATGTATACTGATATCAATTTCACAAAATGATCTTGTGAGTATTGAGAAATTAAATCTCTCAAAATTTGGTGTAGATAATTTCTTAATTAGCGATTCTTCTACCCTTCTAGAATTAACAATTAAGAGAGAACTCGAATTGTTAAATCAAAAGAAAGAGATAATAGAGCGAAGACAAGCTGGAGAGCTTCTCAATGCAATAACAGATATTACCACATCGCTTCTTGAAATTCAGAACCTTGATGAAATTGCAAGATTAGTTATCGATCGTATTGTAAAACATTTTCACTTCGAGGATTGTGTGATTTATGAGGTGAATAGTGATGGTAAATCCTTAACTCAAGTTGCAGCAAAAGGACCAAAAGAGGATGTCGCATTTCATGTTAAAAACCCTATCACCTTGCAATTTGGTCAGGGTGTTGTGGGTCATGTTGCAGAAACGGGTAATCCTTTAATTCTTGATAATGCAAGTAAAGATCCGAGATATCATATCGATGATGACATCAGGAACTCTGAGATATCAGTCCCAATTAAATTAAATGGAAATGTAATTGGTGTGATTGATTCAGAGCATTATGAATATGGGTACTACAATGATAGAGATTTGCGAAATCTGGAAGCGGTAGCAAGCGTAATTGCGATTAAATTTAATGCTGCTCACTTACGGAAGGAAAAACATGACGCGCAACAGGAGCTGCAAAAGTCTTTGGATGAAAAAACAGTTCTACTGTCTGAAGTACATCATAGAGTGAAGAATAACCTTGCAATAATAAGCGGATTACTTCACCTGCAATCAAAAGATCGCAAACATCCTGAGTTGGTTCAAATCATGCTGGAGATGGGCAATAGAATACAATCTATAGCAGGAGTTCATGAATTATTGTACAACTCTGATTCGTTTGCAGATATAACCTTCGATGACTATGTAAAGACACTATTTGACACTATATCATCAACCATCACCAAAAGAGATCAAGTAGAAGTTGAATTGGATTTGGATATTGATCATGAACTAAAAATCAATATCAATCAAGCGGTACCCTTGGGTTTGATCTTGAATGAACTTGTTACAAATTCATTCAAGTATGCTTTTGCTAATGTCTCGAACCCAAAAATTAGCTTTTCACTTCATCTTAAAGAGGGCATTATTCACGGCAACTTTTCAGATAATGGACCCGGCTTTTCAACAGATAATTTAGCTACCCCGAAATCTTTAGGCTTTACTGTAATCAAAGCTTTGTTCAAACAGCTTGAAGCAAGCGTTGAGTTTAATGATGATAACGTCTACCCACTAAAATTCAACTTCAATTATTATCAAAATTCGATATTAGGGTAACAAATTATTTGAAAGACGAAGTAACGGGATAATTATTAATCGTAAACCGGCTCTTTTTCAAACTCTTCCATTGGTAACGATAGAAAACTCGTAACACCATCAACATGATAAAGGTTAATGAAGTTTTCGATTTCCTTAATCGTAATACTTAATATCCGCATTCTATATGCAAAGGAAGGTTTGGCAAGGTATCCTCTCATTTGTTGATATTGAGCATGGGTGTTTAATTGGCTCCATTCTGCTTTCATCTGTACATAGAACCACATCAGTGCCAGTTGGAACTCTTCCTCTCTGTACATTTGTGTTGATGCCAAAAAAGCATCCACTTTACACTTAGCCCAGGTTTTTAACTTTTCTTTTTCTTCTCGCTTGGTAATTTTTGATAGTACTTCGTCGTAAATGCTCGTTTTTAAACGGGAAATACAATCATCAACCGCAGTCTTTGTTAGTATACTCATACGGTTCTCTTCTCTCTTGGCTATTTTTTTTAAATAGTCTTCTTAGATTTATCGGCAGAAGAAAAAATGACTTAACGGAAAATATTAAGAAATTTTAAGAATTGAGCTTTCTTGTTAACCTACTGGGCAGGATGCTTTTGTTCGGATATTTCTGCCTGCATCTCAATTCCGGGGAAAAATAAAATTACTTTTGTGCCCTCGTTTGGAGTGCTTTCGATATTGATATTTCCATGATGTAGGTCCATCAACTCTAAACAAAGATTAAATCCTATTCCCGAACCTTTCTCATGATCTGTTCCTTTACTCGATTCATAGGTTTCAATATCGAGTAACTTTTGAATTGTCTCTTCATTCATTCCAATGCCCGTATCGGAAACTTCGATATAAACGCCATCTGAGTCACTTCTTGTACTCACTGAAATTTCCCCACCATTTGGAGTGAACTTAATTGCGTTGGTAACCAGATTTCGGAGTATAGTTTGCAATGTATTTTGATCAGCAAATACTTCAACTGAATTTATAGGACCAATCTTAAACTCAATTTCTTTCGAACTTAAACTGAAACTGTGCAGATCTCTAAGGCTGTTGAGAAAAGGCTCAACCCGAATCGGCTTTAAATCAACCGTGATTCTATTCTCTTGAGATCTACTCCATTCTAATAAGTTATTCACAAGAAAAGCAGTCTGATCTATTGTCGTGTTTAGAATCCCTATTAACTCTTTTAGTTCTTCATTTTCTGATTCAGCGATTTCGTCATTTATCAAAACTGAAAGGCTGGTTAAACTCATCAATGGTGAGCGCAAATCGTGACCAATGATAGATAATAGTTTTCCTTTTGTTGTATCCGAATAGCTTAAAGCACTTGATTGGTCTTTAAGTGTCTTTTGAGTTTCAGTCTGGAAATCGATGTAATGATTGATACTTATTATAAATGCGTAAATAATGATAGCATAAACACCGAGAATTATTACAATTGTCACGAAGCTATCAACGAGGTAAACATTACTCGTCAAATAAGTGATGGATAAGAATTGAAGAAAAAATAGAATAGTAGCTATAATATATTCTCGCATTCCAAACATTAGTGCCACAATTGGCAATAGCGAGAAATAGAAGAGGGTATTCCTCATAAAGAACCATTCATAAGGATCGTAATCGAATAAAATGAAGGGTGCAATTAAGAGATTTCCCCAAAAGATGATAGCATAAGTTCTGAGTACATTGTTTTCATTCTTTCTCGAAATCAGATAATAAATAAGAGTAATAGCAGTAAGAGCGGAACAGATTTTATTTAATGTTCTCAGATTATCCGTGGAATCAAAAAACACAGAATCCAGTATGTAGCCAACACTGGCAGCTACTCCAAATCCAACGATCGCCCAAGGATTATTAATAAAATCCTTATAGGTTCGAACAACCTTCATGTATTACCCACTTTGTCTTACTAGTCATTTGAATCATACGTTTAATAAGAGTCATCTCAAAATTTGATTAAAATTCACTCAATTATCCTTAAGTCTTATCAAAACTTTACTCGGGAATCATCTCCAATTCCGGTATGTTATCGGCATAAATAGTAATTAATAAATTGAACTATGCCTGATAAAAAAGCATCGGCTCTATGGAATGGAGATTTAAAAAGCGGAAACGGAACAGTAAAAGTTGGTAGTGGCTTATTTGAAGGGCCATACACATTTGTATCTCGTTTTGAGAACGGCGAAGGCACTAACCCCGAAGAACTTATAGCTGCGGCACATGCTGGATGTTACTCTATGGCGTTATCCAATGAACTGGCAAAAGCAGGTCATGACACAAAGAGTGTAGATACACATGCAACAATAACCTTAGAGATGATAGAGGGAGCTCCAACTATCTCTAAAATTAAACTCGATGCTACTGCTACAGTGCCTGGATTGACTGATGAAGAATTTCAAGTAATTGCTGAAGCAACCAAAGAAGCTTGTCCTGTGTCTCGAGCATTAAACATGCAGATAATTCTGGATGCAAAATTAGCTTAAAATATATTCCACATTTTTTTAAAGCTCATCATTGATTGATGGGCTTTTTTTATTTTTGTAGAAATCTCATCAACACGAGAATTAATTCGGGAATCAAAATTTAATTTTGAGCTGATAAACCTCAATTATTAGTCGATTTAACAGATTTTCGATAAAGACGATAAATACTTCTAATGTAAATGTGCGGAATGGATTTGTTATCTTTTTGTTTTGCACTACTAAATGAGTTTGGAGCAATATTAAATGAGCGATAAACCCCGCGAATACTGTGGCGTATTCGGAGTATTCGATCACCCTGATGCCGCATTGTTAACCTACTATGGACTACACGCACTTCAGCATAGAGGACAGGAATCAGCAGGTATTGTAACGTCCTATTTCGATCGAGAAAAAGAAAGAAATATTATGCCGATGTATAAGGATTTTGGGTTGGTATTAAGTGTTTTCGATAAGCCCAAAATTTTCAAAAAGATTTTAAAAGGGGATTCTGCCATCGGTCATAACCGATATTCAACCTCAGGATCATCTAAGAACCCGGCGAATATCCAACCATTTAGAGTTCACTACAAGAATTGGAATATCGCGATTGGACATAACGGTAATCTTTCGAATGCAAAGCAAATACGCCAACAATTTCAGGATGAAGGCGTTTTATTCCAGAGTACTTCTGATACAGAATTAATCCTTCATTTAATTGCGCACAGTAAGGAAGAAGAGCAGTTAGACCAGATCATGGACGCGCTACATCAAATTGAAGGCGCTTATTGTTTAGTAATGTTGACGGATGATAAATTAATCGCAGTTCGCGACCCAAACGGTTTCAGACCTTTAGCTCTTGGGAAAGTAGACGGAAAGTTTTGCGTTGCCAGTGAAACTTGCGCATTTGATATCATTGATGCAGAATACATTCGAGATATCCAGCCGGGTGAAGTAGTGGTAATTGATCGAGAAGCGGTAGAGTTAGACGAACCTAAATCCTATTTCATATCACCTAAAGCAGGAACTGGAACAAGCCAGTGCATTTTTGAATATGTGTATTTCTCAAGACCAGACAGCATGGTTTTTGGAGAAATGGTGGACAAAATCAGAAGAAATCTAGGTAAGGCATTAGCTAAAGAACATCCAATATCAGAGGTTATTGATTTTACTAAATCGGATAAAAAACCAGTAGTAATCTCAGTACCTGATTCCAGCAATACCGCTGCACTTGGTTATGCGAGTGAAAGCCAAAAACTGGGATATGATTGTAAGTATGATATCGGTTTAATTCGAAATCACTATGTTGGGAGAACCTTTATTTCTCCCGGTCAAAAGTCTCGTGAACAAAAGGTGAGAACTAAATTCAATCCTGTGCGCGGTGTTATTGAAGGTCGTAGCGTTATTATTGTTGATGATTCTATTGTTCGAGGCACTACCTCGCAATTATTGGTTGATATGATTCGAGATTGTAACCCTGCGGAGATTCATTTCTTGGTAAGTTCGCCACCAATTATTAGTCCATGTTATTATGGTATGGACTTTCCAAATCCGGAAGAACTGATCGCCAACAGATTTGATCGCGATATTTCAAAAATGGCGAAAGAAATCGGAGTTGATAGCTTACGATATTTATCACCAGATGGACTTGTAAATGCAGTAAAAGAAGCGAATCCTTCCGGTCATGATTATTGTACCGCATGTTTTACATCAAAATATCCGGTTCCAGTTAATTTTGGTGTCGAAAAAGAGGAAAACGAACTGGTCTAATGTTTAACGGCCAAGCCACATTTATCACCAGCGCACCTAGATTAGAAGACTGTCCTCCTGCAAAATTTCCTGAAGTTTGTTTTGCGGGCAGATCTAATGTTGGAAAATCTTCTCTTATCAACGCATTGACGAATAAAAAAAGGTTGGCCAGAACCTCTAATGTTCCGGGTAAAACTCAGCAGATGAATTATTACAATATTTCTGATGCTGCGTATTTTGTTGATTTACCCGGTTATGGGTATGCAAAAGTTCCCAAAAGAGAACGCGAACGATGGGGAAGAAATATTCGAGAGTATCTGGAAAAAAGACACACTCTTCGATTGATTGCTCATGTAGTTGATGCACGACATAAGCCCTCAGAACTAGATCAAGATTTTTTTTATTGGATGGCAAGTAACCAAATGCCATTCTGTGTTTTGCTTTCTAAAGCAGACAAACTTTCAAATAATAAACGTGCAAAATCATTGGCTGATGTTCGAAAAATTCTTGCAGAAATGAACATCGAAGTTCCTATTTTGCCTTATTCATCGGAGAGCAAATTTGGTATCAAAGCAGTTCAGGATTTGATCTCTGAGTTCGTGGAATAATAATCCAAATTTAAACTCACTCTCTCACTCACATGTCATTTAAAGTATTATTGTTAGATAGCGTTGATCCTATTTGCGCAGAAGTATTTCAAAGTCGTGGTATTCAAGCAGATCAACCAGGGAAACTAACGAACGAAGAACTTATCGATCGAATTGGAGAATACGATGGAATGGTTGTAAGAAGTGCAACCAAAGTTACTTCTGATTTATTACAACACGCCACTAAAATGAAAGTGGTTGGTCGCGCCGGTGTTGGCGTTGACAATATTGATATTCCTGCTTCTACATCAAAAGGGGTATTAGTAATGAACACACCTGATGGCAACACTATTTCTACTGCCGAACATACCTGCGGAATGATCATTGCTTTATCAAGAAATATTCCAAAAGCAGTCTCTAAAGTGAAAAGCGGTGGCTGGGACCGAAAAGCTTACATGGGATCGGAAGTTCATGGTAAAGTTCTAGGCATTGTAGGACTTGGTAAAATTGGTACTGAAGTTGCAAAACGAATGCAAGCTTTTGGAATGGATATCCAGGCATATGATCCATTTTCAACGGAAGAGCATGCTAATTCAGTAGGAGTAAGATTAGTCGAGCTAGATGAATTGCTATCTACTTCAGATTATCTTTCTGTTCACACACCACTAACAGAAAAGACAAAAGGTCTGGTGTCGCTCAAGAATGCGGATAAACTCAAAAAAGGAATTCGTCTAGTAAATTGTGCTCGTGGTGGGATTTACGAAGAAGCCGATCTTCCGCAATTATTAGATGATGGTGTATTAGGAGGTGTAGCTCTGGATGTTTATACAACCGAGCCTCCAACCGAAGACATCTACAAAGTACTGGAGCATGAGAATATAATCAGTACTCCACATTTAGGTGCATCAACGGAAGAAGCACAAGAAAAAGTGGCTGAACAAATTGCAGCTCAAATGGCGGATGCGTTGGAAAATAAAAACTACAAAGGTAGCCTTAACGGTAAATCAATTGCATTGCTAACGAATAAAGAAGTTGGTCCATACCTGGAATTAGCGGAAAAATTAGGTCATCTCGCCGTACAAATCAGCCCGGATCATGCGAATAGCTTCGAATTCGAATACTCTGGTGAAAGTGGGAAGTATGCTGATGTTTTAACTGACGGCATTCTAAAAGGAATGCTTTCAGAATATGTGAGTGAATCCATTAATTTGATTAATGCCCGAATTTATGCAGAGCAACGTGGATTCAACATTAAAGAGGTAATTTCAAATCAAACTCCTCTTTATAACGACCTTGTTACTATCAAACTTCCAAAGGGTGCCGAGTATAAAAGTATTTCCGCCAGTGTTTTCGGTGATGGAGACTATAGAATTGTTGAGATTGAGAATTATGGTATCGAGCTTCGGTTGGAAGGTGATATTATACTTTATCAAAATGAAGATAGGCCGGGTATGTTAGCATCAGTTAGTGGTGCTCTCGCAGATATGAATATCAATATTGGTGGATTAAGTCTAGGTAGAACTGAAAAGGGATCAAGAGCTATTACCGCCTTTTCTGTTGATAAGCAAATGGACGAAACAGAACTCAGTAGGGTTTCTGCCTTAGATGGGATAGAGCATTTAAGGTATGTGTCATTGACTTAATTGTCGAAATCACCGTTTTCAAGTCTTTCGATTAAACGAAGCTCATTTACTCTTTTTAGGTGGATGAGCTTCTTTTCGTTTAATGAGGCAACCGTCATTTCTCGCTTTCCTAACGCTCCCTTTGTTCTGGAGATCAACCAACCTGCTTTTGCCATGGCAGCTCTGGCGCTTGATGCTGCACAGTAAGTAGATAACACAGCGTCGGTATTTGCAAAGCTTCTCAGTTTCTCAAATGTTTGAACTGACCAAAGTTCTGGATTTACCTCAGGTGAAAAAGGATCGTGAAAATAGAAATCGATCTGTTGTTTTGGAGGGATCAGATCATCAAAAAACCCTACAAAAAGTGAAAACTCAATATTAGGATACTCAGGGAATTCAAACTTATTCCAGCCAGTATCTATATCAGTAAAAACCTGATTAATAATTTCCTTTCCATTCTTTACTTCTAGGAATTCAGAGTAATTAATCTTTTCTACCAGATCTCGAGAAATCGGAAACGCCTCTATCGAGTAAAAATGAATCGAAGAATTGCATTTAAGCGTATTCAAATACTCCAAAAGGAGAAAAAAATTTAACCCCGTTCCAAACCCCATCTCAAATATTGAAATGGGACCATCTGATTGTTTTAATTTTTTTATGAGTCCTGATTGCTCAAAGAATACATGTCTACTTTCAGAAATCGCTCCATTTGGATTATGATAAAACTGATCAAAATCCTTTGAAAACAGAGTTGATGATCCATCTTTAGATATGTGATGCTCAATTGAACTCATTAATGAATTGCTACATTAGTAGAAAATTTAGCCGTATTATCGTTGAAAAATTGATAGAATATGCTTCTGAAAAATAGAATTCTTGAACTTACGGAAAAATATGTGCCTTACATGGTTGAAACGAGAAGGTATTTGCATCAATATCCGGAAGTGAGTTATAAAGAATATGAAACTACAAAGTTCATTAAAAGCGAGTTAGACTCGATGGGAATTCCATATGAAAGTCCATTAGAAACAGGTTGTGTTGGAATAATCGAAGGAGGAAAAAAGTCTGAAAAGGTTCTAGCCTTACGAGCCGATATTGATGCATTGGCAATGGAAGAAGAAGGGGAGGCAAAGTCTGAATTTAAATCTAAGAATGAAGGAGCAGCACATTGTTGCGGTCATGATGCTCATACTGCTAACCTTCTTGGAGTTGCTAAAATTTTAAGTGACTTAAAAGATGAAATAGAAGGTAAGGTCTTGTTGGTATTTCAACCGGGTGAAGAGAAATTACCGGGAGGTGGAAGGCTACTTTGTGAAACCGGATTCCTTCAGGATCAAAAGGTAGAATCAATTTACGGATTGCATACCGATCCTTTGATGGAGCCGGGTCAAATTGCAACGAAGAAAGGTCCTCTTATGGGAAGTCCGGATGAGTTCGAAATCGAAATATTTGGTAAAGGCGGACATGCAGCTCGTCCGCATGAAGCTGTTGATCCTATTGTTTTAGCTTCTCAGTTTATAACGTCTGCACAGACGGTCGTAAGTAGAAACATTGATCCAACAGATTCAGCTGTGGTTACGATCGGTAAAATTGAAGGAGGAACCGCACATAATATTATACCGGAGAGCGTCAAACTTTTAGGCACGGTTCGAACACTTTCTAAAGAGAATGCAGACTTAATTGCTGAGAGATTAGAGTCACTACTCAAAGGTATTACAGAAGGAGCTGGAGGAAGCTATTCATTTGCTTTCAATAAAGGATATCCGGTTGTAAACAATACAAAAGAAGAAACTGAAAAGGTTCTAAGTTCCATGCGAGCATTGTTTGGCAATGATTCAGCAAATGAAATGGAAAAACCAATTATGGCAGGTGAGGATTTTTCATTTTACCAGGAGTATTTCCCTGGCGCATTCTTTTTTGCTGGAAGCGGATCTCCAGAATCAGATTCGCAGTATGTATGGCATCATCCTAAATACAATGTGGACGAACGATTTTTTAATTATGCGGCACCATTAATGGCAGCGGTAGTTCTCAATGGATAGTCGATACAATTCAAATCAGTCATTTTGGGAAGATGAACTGTACAACCAGCACTACGATTTAGTAGTTGTTGGGGCAGGGTTAACAGGTCTTTCAACAGCATTATTTTTTAAGCGTGAAAATCCTAATGCACGCGTTTTAGTGCTTGAACGAGGTATTTTTCCTCTTGGTGCAAGTACCAGAAATGCAGGATTTGCCTGCATTGGCTCTATAACCGAATTATTGGCTGATTTAGAAATTGATACCGAAGATCAATTAAGAACTCGAATCAAAGCTAGATATGAAGGTTTAGAACTATTGATCGAAACTCTTGGTGAAGATCAAATGGAATTAGATCGTTGTGGTGGTTGGGAAATCTTTACCGATCGGGCTGAATTTGAAAAAGCAGAATTAAATGTTGTTCGTTTTAATAGCTGGATGGAGGAGTTGATTGGCGAAAAAGAAGTTTATCAAATTGGTGAATTTGAAGGCTACCCTGGAATTTTCAATCGGGTTGAAGGATCATTGCATGCCGGTAAAATGACGAAAAGACTGACTGATCTAAATATCCAAGAAGGCAACGAAATTCGATGGCAGTCTGCTGTAACGGATGTGAATCTTGATGCAGGAATAGTCCAAACAGAGACCGGAATTACAATTCACGGCACAAAAGTGGTTTTAGCAACAAATGCATTTACTTCCAGGTTTTCAAATCAAGATCAAATAAAACCGGGTCGAGGTTATGTGTTTATTACCAAACCGATTCCGGATTTTAAATGGAAGAGTACCTTTCATTTTAATAAAGGATATGTGTATTTCAGAAATCTTGGAGAAGACCGCTTATTGATTGGTGGTGGTCGAAACGTTGATTATGACGCAGAAACCACGAATGATTTTGGTGTTAATGAGACTATTAAAAATTACCTGATTGATTATGTGAATACAGTAATCAAGCTACCTGAAGGTTGGGAAATTGAAAGGGAGTGGACGGGTATCATGGGTTTCACAGAATCGAAGTCCCCATCACTTGAAAAAGTAGGCGAAAAAACCTGGCAAGTTGCCGGGCTTAGTGGAATGGGCGTAGCACTAGGAATGGCTTTAGGCAAAAGAGCCGCGAATCAATTAGGAATGTCATAATTAGGAATAATGATCCAACAAAATTCCTAATTCATCTATTCCTAATTCCTATTTCAAGAAATTCTTCATAAATAGAAACTAGTTCGCTTAACATCATTGATGTAGCTCCCCAAAGTGGAACACGATGAATATTCCAAAAAGGAACTATATATTTAGTTTCACGAAGAGGCCATTCTTCTCTTTTAAAATTCTCTTCCCCAACCAATTTTGAAATAGAAACACTGAATATTTCATCCACTTCATTTGGGTTCGGAGTAAAATCCTGAGGCTCATCCAGAAAACCAACAACTGGAGTAACCATATTATTTGAGTGATCCACAAAAAGTGGACTTAATCTTCCAACCGTCTCAACATTTTGTTCAATTAATCCGGTTTCTTCGTGTGTTTCCCGCAATGCTGTTTGTTCGTGTGTCTCATCTCCTTCTCGACCACCACCTGGAAAACTAATTTGACCACCATGTTTAATTCCTGATGTTCTGAGTGTCAATAAAATCTCTAAATCATTATTCCACGTTAAGAAAAGGGCTAGAACACTACTATTTCTATAACTATCCGATTTTGGAGAATAGCTTTTAAAAGTAGGGTTATGATAAGTCGCAGGATATGGTCGCATTCGATTCTGAGCTACAGAACCTGGTAAGGGTTCTAGTAATCGATTGCTAAGATATTCCCTGAAGTTAGACACGATTAAAGACTTTTAGGTATTCAAATTGTTTAACTAAGCCATCATTTAACTTAGTTCCGGGATCAAAATTGAGCAGTTCTTTAGCTTTTTGAATATTAGCATAAGTCTGAAAAACGTCACCTTCTTGTTTGGATTGGTATTCGATATTTGCTTCACTCCCCACAATGGAGATCATCGTTGATATCAAATCACGAAGCTTAATTGGTTCTGAATTACCGAGATTTATAATTTCACCGCTTGTTGCTAATTCAACAGAAGCAGCTATTCCCTTTACAATATCTTCGATGAAAGTATAATCTCTTCTACTGGTTCCATCACCATATAAAGTAACAGGAAGGTTATTAATCAATTGATTGAAGAATTTTGAGATTCCCATATCCGGTCTTTGACGAGGTCCATACACACTAAAGAATCTAAGAATGGTGTAATGTATTCCGTAATCATTCCCATAATGCATACACAATTTCTCACCTTCAATTTTTGTAGATGCATAAGGGCTGACTGGCTCGGATAAAACTTCAGTTTCTACAAAAGGTACATTATTTGTTTCGCCATATACCGATGAACTAGAGGCGAAAATCAGCTTTGTTGTAGGATGGGTTGAAATAGCTTCTAGAATATTTTGTGTTCCATCAACATTAACATGAAAATAGGAATCCGGATCCGAAATAGATGGACGCACACCAGCCTTTGCTGCAAGATGGATTACAACATCAAAATGATTTGACTTAAATAAATCTTCAATAAAATTCTTGTCACAAATATCACCTTCAACGAATGTGAAATTTGGCTCAGCTAATAGACTAAAAAGATTCTGCTTCTTAATGGATTGATCATAAAAAGGGTCAAAATTATCCAGTCCATACACTTCATAACCTTTTTCCACAAAATATTCAGCTGTATGAGAGCCAATAAATCCAGCTGAGCCGGTGATCAATAATTTCATTAATTCAATGAATAGTTAGTGATGATTGTCAATTATTTCAACTTTTGCTGGTTTCAGCAGTTGTAACTCTGCGTAGGGAATACGGTTTTTTCTCTTGTCCTTCATAGTATACTCGCATCAAAATTTCTACAACAATACCTGTAGTTAAAAACTGTAGACCACTAAAAAAGGTGATCAATCCAAGAATAAGTAATGGTTTTCCCCAAATATCCTGTCCTAAGATTTTCAGTCCAAGTAAATAAAGATTTATTCCAATTCCAGTCATGGTCAGTAGAAGTCCTATTCCACCAAATAAATGCATTGGTTTCGCTAAATATCTTTGGAAAAAGACCATTAGAATCAGATCACTGAGAACTTTGTAAGTGCGACTCAATCCATATTTCGAATCCCCGGAAACTCTAGGGTGATGCTTTACTTCAATCTGATCTATAGTTGCACCTTCTAAATGTGTAAGTAGCGGGATAAATCGATGTAATTCACCGTAAAGGCCGATACGTTTTGCGATAGTAGATCGAATCACTTTCAGGGTACATCCCGCATCTTTGATATCAATTCCAGTCATTCTCCCTATGAGCTTATTAGCAAAATAACTCGGTATTTTTCGAAGAATAAATCCGTCTTTTCTGTTAGCTCGAATTCCTGCTAAAACATCAAGGTCGTCTTTAATTACTTTGTCAAGCATCATCGGAATATCAGATGGATCATTTTGTAAATCTCCATCCATCAATACTACAAATTCACCCTCGGCGTGATCAATACCGGCAGCAAGTGCACTACTTTGTCCATAATTTTTCTGTAGTTCGATAAGCTTCATTCCCGGTCGAAGTGTGTTCTTAATATTCTCAACAGTTTTATCTCGGGAACCATCATCAACATAAATTAACTCAAAATCGATGGCATTTAGTGATGAGTAAATCGAATCAACCAGTGGAGCGATGTTCTCTTCCTCGTTATAAACACAAACAACAACAGAAAGCGTCGGTTTAGCCGCTCGTTCTGAAGTACTAATTAATGGTTTAGCTTCTAAAGTGGTATCCATTTACGGGGTAAAATTTGAAGTGAAATATAAATCAAGTAGTACTAAACAAAAACGCATAAATGGAACTCGAACTTCTTTTAATCGATTTGATGTGTGCGTACCTTTACACAAATCGTTTATCCTGTTCATTTCATGAAAAAATACAATATTTATGGCATCGGAAATGCCTTAGTCGATTTAGAATTTAAAGTAAGTCAGTCTTTCATAAAGGAACATGAAATTCCAAAAGGTTTGATGACATTAGTAGATGAAGACAAACAACTTCGACTTATTAAAGAAATCGACCATAACGATACGAAAATGAAGTCCGGCGGATCTGCAGGTAATACCGTTATGGCAGTAAGTCAACTTGGTGGTAAGGCTTTTTATTCCTGTAAAATATCAAATGATGAATACGGGGATCATTTTATAAAGGATATGCATGATGCTGGAATCGTGACAAATCTGGATGAAATGGAAAGAGAAGATGGACATACCGGAAAATGTCTGGTGATGATTACGGATGACGCAGATCGAACCATGAATACATTCTTAGGAATTAGTGTTGATCTTTCTATTAATGAAGTAGATGAAAATGCTATTCGAGATTCAGATTATATTTATCTCGAAGGGTATCCGGTTACCTCAGATTCTGCATTTGATGCTCTTCGATATACAAAGAAAATTGCAGAAGAAAGCGGAGTACTTACATCACTTACACTTTCGGATCCATCGATCGTTAAAATCTTCAAAGAGAGATTTGTCCAATTAGTTGGCGCCTCGGTGGACTTACTATTTTGTAATGAGGAAGAGGCAATGGAGTTTACGGGCCAGAGTAATTTATTGGACGCTCGTGAAGCACTTAAAAAAGACGCAAAAAGATTTGTAATTACTCAGGGCTCAAACGGAGCGATGATTTATGATGGCGATACATTCATAGATATCGAACCGTACAAAGTGAATGCTATTGATACAAATGGTGCCGGAGATATGTTTGCAGGAACATTTCTTTACGGGATTACGAATGGACTTGGATTTGCCGGATCTGGTAAGCTGGCAAGTTTGGCTTCATCTAGAGTAGTTTCACAATACGGACCGCGATTGACTTTCGACGAAGTTCAGGAAATCAAGAAGAGATTCCATTAATGACAGGTACAGAAATCATAGGTTGGTTGGGTTTTTTCCTTTTAGTTGGAGCGTGGGTTCCTCAAACTATTGAAACAATAAAACAGGGTCGAACAGAGATTAATATTGTTTTCATAATCCTTTATGTGATTTCAAGTGCACTTCTTACTACCTACGCAATCCTAAATATGGATTACGTCTTTATTGCTCTAAATGGTCTGCTAACTTTGGGTAGTGGCATAAATCTATTCTATAAAATTAAACCTCGGAAAATTGATGAATAAGCTGGTTCTGGCTTCAAGAAATGTGAACAAGATTGAGGAAATGAAACAGCTTGTCGCTCCATTGGGAATTCAAGTTTTTTCGGCTTTGGACTTCCCTGAACTCGAAGAAGTTGATGAAGATCAGCCCACACTTGAAGGTAATGCCCTAAAAAAAGCTCGTTATGTGCATGAAATTACGGGACTACCTTCACTCTCTGATGATACAGGTTTGGAAGTTGATGCTTTGAAAGGAGCTCCTGGAGTTTATTCAGCCAGATACGCCGGGGAAAACGTGACTTATCAAGATAATGTGTTAAAGTTATTGTCTGAGATGGCTCATAAAGATCAAAGATCAGCTCGTTTCAGAACAGTGATTGCTTTTGTTAGTCAGGAAGAGGAACACACATTTGAAGGCGTTGTTGAAGGTGAAATCCTTACAGATCAAAGAGGGGATGGTGGCTTTGGTTATGATCCTGTTTTTATGCCCAACGGATATTCAGAAACTTTTGCCCAGCTTGAACCGAGTGTGAAAAATTCTATCAGCCATAGAGGAAGAGCAATCCAAAAGTTCATAGCATTTCTGAAAGCATAGTCGTTTCTTCAGTCCATGCAATTTGGACTGATCGATTACATCGTTTTGGTAGTCTACTTAGTGGCGGTTGCCTTTTTTGGACTCAAAGCGTCAGGCAAACAATCATCTACAAAAGATTATTTTTTAGCTGGGGAAGGGATTCCCTGGTGGGCAGTTTTATTTTCTGTAGTCGCGACAGAAACGAGTACTCTTACTTTTATTAGTATTCCGGCAGTTGCATACGGAGGTAATCTTACCTTTTTGCAAATAACTATTGGGTATCTAATTGGCCGTATAATCGTTGCTATATACTTTCTGCCAAAATATTTCGAAGGGGAAATGTATACGGCTTATCAATTTCTGGAAAAACGTTTTGGGACTTCAATGCGTATTGTAACAAGTTCCACATTCATGATTACAAGATTATTAGCTGATGGGGTTAGACTATTTGCAACAGCTATTCCACTGGCTATCATACTTCGATTAGGTGGAGCATTTTTAAACTGGACAGATTTTGAATTATATCTGCTCTCAATTAGTGTAATCTCAATAATCACGTTGTTTTATACTTTTTTTGGGGGGATTAAAGCGGTTGTTTGGATGGATGTTGTTCAGCTTGGAGTTTATCTGGGAGGAGCTGGATTGGCGATGATCATTTTGTTGAATCAACTTCCGGAAGGATGGCAATCGGTACTTTCTTTCGCAGATCAAGAAAACAAAACTCAAATTATTCGATGGGGATTTGATCTGAGCTTTAAGGAATTTATTGCCCAACCCTATACATTGATTACAGCCATAGTAGGAGGTGCTGTTTTTTCACTAGCATCACATGGTACCGATCAATTATTGGTACAAAGGCTGCTTGCATCTGGAAAACTTCAATCAGCACAAAAAGCATTAATTGGAAGTGGGTTTGTTGTAATCTTTCAATTCGCGATGTTTCTGGTAATTGGATTAATGTTATATGCTTTTTATGAAGCTCAGTCACCGACAGCACTTGGTTTGGCAACTAATGATGAGATTTTTGCCAAATTTATTGTTGAACAGCTTCCTCCGGGAATCTCTGGTTTGATCGTAGCAGCTTTATTTGCGGCGGCAATGAGTAGCTTAAGTTCTTCCCTTAATTCACTGGCATCGGCAACAACTTTCGATGTAATTAAATCAGTATCAAAAAAGACACTGACTGAAATTCAAGAACTCAGATTATCCCGAAGAGTTACATTGATTTGGGGAGTTATACTAACAGGTTCTGCTATAGTATTTGCAATTCTACAATTGAACCAAGGAGAACGACCAACAGTTGTTGAATTAGGGTTGGGAATTGCATCATATACCTATGGGGGATTATTGGGTGTTTTTGGTTTGGGAATGCTATTCCAAAGGCCAACAACCAAACATGCCATGATCGGTTTTTTCACTGGATTAATTGCGTTGCTTTTTATGGTAAATGGACCAGTTCAAAATATTCTGCCAGGTGAAGGTCTTATCATTGCGTGGCCACTCTATACTTTATTTGGAAGTCTTATCGTAATTATGGCTGGAATTGTATCAGAAAAGTTGTCTAGAGGTCAATAATAGGTTTTTAAAATTTGGATTCGTACTCTTATAGAAATAAAGGGTGTTGTGGCAAAAAATTCTGATAAGGTAAAGGACTTCTTCAAGGCATTGAATCAAGGTGATTATAAATCAGCAAATGAATTATACCATCCTAATGCCATCTATGAAGATGAAATTTTTAGTTTCAAAGGATTTGAAATACATGCCTTGTGGTATACTGCAACACGACCGGGTATGCATATGAGTGCAGATTGTATTTCAATTGAAGAAGTCGGAGATAAAGTCATTTGCATTTGGAAAATGTCTTATACCATTGATAGCATAAATCGAAAAATTGAACTTCAAGAGAAAGCAACGTTTTTCTTCGATGGGGATAAAGTAATTAAGCATATTGATGAATATGATTTTTGGAGCTGGTGCATCCAGGCATTTGGTTTACCGGGGAGATTATTTGGATGGTCAAAATGGCTTAGAAATCGTGTAAGGTTTCAGGCTAAAAAGAGTGTTCTTGCAAATCTATATACAGTTCAGGGAGCTACAATGAAATAATGAATGAACAAGAAAAAAATACTGCTCTCATTCATACGTTTTATTCTTCATTTGCTCAGAGAGATTACAGAACAATGGGGGAGTGCTATCATCCTGAAATTAAATTCAGAGATGAAGCATTTCAGATTTCAGGTAAACAAGTCCCTGCCATGTGGCACATGCTCTGTGAGCGAGGTAAAGATTTAGAGATTGAATATGACCAGGTGGAAGTTTCGGCAAACACTGGATCAGCAAATTGGATTGCCAGATATACATTTTCTGCAACAAAGCGACCAGTTGTAAATGAAATTGCGGCTTCATTCATTTTTAAAGATGGATTGATTATCAACCACCAAGATGATTTCGATTTTTGGAGATGGAGCACGCAGGCCTTAGGGTTCCCTGGATTGATTTTAGGATGGAGTCCTTTTCTAAAAAATAAAGTTCAAAAACAGGCACTTGATTCATTAAATGCGTTTATTTCTAAACACCCTGAATATCAGGACGGTAATTGACGATTTAGGTACATTATGAGACAAAAACTGCTTAGCGCGGGGGCAAAAGAGCTTAGCTATGAAATTCGGGAGATCGTAAAAAAGGCAAAGATTCTACAAAAACATGATGTTGAAATCTTTTGGGAAAATATTGGTGATCCCATTCAAAAAAATGCTCGAATTCCCGGCTGGATTAAAGATATTGTAACTGAGCTTACTCAAAATGAAAAAACGTATGGATATTGTGATTCTAAAGGAGAGCTGACTACAAGAAAATTTCTTGCTGAAAGAAACAACAAACTTGGTGGTGTTCAAATCACCCCTGATGATATCTTATTCTTCAATGGATTGGGTGATGCCATTGCAACTCTTTATCACTATCTAACTCCTACAACGAGAGTAATTGGTCCTTCACCGGCCTACTCAACACATTCATCTGCAGAAGCCGCACACGCAAATCATCACCCATTAACATATCGATTAGATCCGGAGAATCATTGGTATCCTGATATGGAAGATTTGCGAAATAAGGTGAAGTACAATCCGAATATTGTCGCCATTTTGTTAATCAATCCGGATAATCCAACTGGGATGGTTTATCCGAAAGAAATCTTGAATGAAATTGTTGAATTGGCTCGCGAATTCGATCTCTTTTTGATTTCCGATGAGATTTACAATCAAATCACATACAATGGCGCACGAGCTTATGCGCTTTCGGAAGTGATTGGTGATGTTCCGGGGATTGCAATGAAAGGAATCTCTAAAGAACTACCTTGGCCGGGATCTCGTTGCGGATGGATAGAGTGCTATAATCGCAACGCTGATAAAGAGTTCAATCGACTTTGTAGAGTGCTTGATGATGCTAAAATGATTGAGGTATGCGCAACAACGCTACCACAAATGGCGATTCCTAGAATTTTGGGTGATCCACGTTATGAGAAGTATCGCGCTGAACTTAATAAGAAAACGGGCGAAAGAAGCACGTTCATTTCCGAGACTTTACAGGAAATTCCCGAGCTTACCTTTAATCCTACATATGGCGCATTTTACAACACCATTGTTTTCAAAGATGGAACACTAACACACGATCAGTCTCTTCCAATTGAAAACCCGGAAGTAAAAGTGTTAGTTGAGGATTGGGTTGATGGAGTTACCTTAGATTTTCGCTTTGTGTACTACTTACTCGGCGCTACAGGAATTTGTGTAGTTCCTATTTCCTCTTTTTGTTCGGATTTAAGAGGATTTCGAGTCACATTGCTTGAAGAGAATGAAGAACTCTTGAAGCAGACATTTACCACACTTCGAGATGCGATAAGAACCTATCTTGATTCCTAAGAATTATAAATTTTGAATTATGGATTATGAATGATTACTCTCAATTCATAATCCATAATCTTTAATTCAAAATTACATTGGTTCGCGGTACACACAATGCACTAGAAGATCCTCGAAATGAGGAAGTATTGATATCAATCAACGGTGAATTATTTCCACGAAAGGATGCAAAAATCTCGGTGTTTGATTCGGGTTATTTAGTTGGTGATGGAGTATGGGAAGGACTTCGGTTGCATCATGGAACACTTGTTTTCTGGGATGATCACATGGATCGGCTGTATCAGGGAGCAAAGACAATTGGTATGGATTTGGGTATGACCCGAGATGAAATCAGGAAACAGGTTGAAGCCGTACTATCTGCAAATGAGATGGAAGATGGAGTTCACGTTCGGGTCATGATCACGCGAGGAATCAAGAAAACTCCAAGTCAGGATCCTCGACTAACAATTTCGGGTCCTAATGTGGTGATAATCGCAGAACATAAGAAAGCCGATCCGGAAACCCGAAATAATGGAATCACACTTTTCACAAGTACCATTCGTCGTGGCTCTCCCGATTATCTCGATCCTCGATTGAATTGCCATTCCAAACTTCATGAAGTGCAGGCATTGATTCAAGCTATCGAAGCTGGTGCAGATGAAGCACTGATGCTGGATATCAACGGATTTGTGAGTACCTGTAATGCTACGAATTTCTTTGTAGTGAAGGATGGTGAAGTTTGGACGTCCACCGGACAGTATTGCATGAATGGAATTACACGTGGAAAAGTAATCGAAATATGCGTTGAGAATAAGATCCCATGTTTTCAAAAAGACTTCTCTTTGTTTGATGTATATGGAGCTGAAGAAGCTTTTGTCACCGGTAGTTTTGGAGGATTAACTCCAGTCACCAAAATTGACGGGCGGGAGATTTCGGGTTCTGTACCCGGAACTATAACTGGACTTCTTCAGAACTTATATGAAGGCAAGATTGAATCCGCTTCGCGAATTTAACCTCATAGTCATCCTGAGGCTACTACCGAAGGATCGGCGATTCTTCTCCCGACCGCTGTCGGGATCAGAATGACTTAATTAAGAAAGAAATGGTAAAAAAAAGAATCTGCGTCTGGTCAGGACCGAGAAACATCTCCACCGCATTAATGTACTCATTCGCCCAAAGAAGCGACACCACCGTAGTTGATGAGCCGCTGTATGCTCACTATCTCACTTCTACCAATGCGAATGAATATCACCCCGGAGCTGAAGAAGTAATTGCTGATCAGGAAAATGATGGACAGAAAGTGATCGAGGATGTGATTTTTGGTGACTATGAAACTCCGGTCGTTTTCTTCAAACATATGACCCACCATCTGGTTGATCTGGATTGGAGTTTCATGAAAGATACCATCAACGTGATTTTGACTCGAGAACCAAGTGAAATGCTCACTTCTTTCATCAAGCAAATTCCAAATCCTACTTTGCGAGATACAGGCTATCCACAGCATCTAGAGTTGATGGAATATTTGAATGGATTAGGTCAACATCCAATCGTGATTGATTCCAAAGATGTACTTCTCGATCCCCGAAAAAAACTCACTGAAATCTGTGCACATTTAGAAATTCCTTTTGATGAAAACATGCTGAGTTGGGAAGCCGGTGCTCGACCTGAGGATGGAATCTGGGCAAAGCATTGGTATCATAATGTGCACAAATCAATTAGCTTTCAGCCTTATAAACTTAAAAATTTGATAGTTCCTGTGGGATTGGAAGAGTTGTTTGAAGAGTGTTTATTTTATTATCGACAAATATTAAAATGAGTAATGACAGAATTATTTACCAAGTTAATAGAAAACAAATATTTCGTTTTTTTTAGTAAGGCGGTTGGCGGAATTGTAATCCTAATCACATTTTATTCATTTTTCATCAAAGAAAAAGCAAGTCTTAGCTATGATATACTTTTCAATGAGAGTATAATAGACTTAAGAGAAGATGTCGAAAATCTCAAGGTATTGTATGATAGTATTGATGTTGTAAAAGATGATTTTCAACTTTCTAGTTTAGTAATTAGAGTTCAAAATAAGGGGCAGAAAAGTTTAACTCTGGATCGGTACGATCCAAGCTATTTGCCCGGCCTAACTATTCAAAATGCAAAGATTTTAAGCTATGAAGTAACTTCAACAAGTGATGAATATCTCTCAATCTCAGTTGATTTATCTATTTCAGATAATAACTTGTCATTTAATCAAGTAATAATTGACTCAAAAGATTTTTTCGATATTAAAATTTTAACAATACATCCTGATTCTTTGAGGCCTGAGGTTCTATCTACTGGAAAAATAGCAGGAATTGATGAGATTCAAGTAATAAACAGCTATGATGAAAGACGTGAAACTACTTTTTTTGAAGATGTCTTTGTCGGTAGTTTTCTGGTTCAAGTTTTTAAAATATTTACTTACACTCTCGCTTTTTTTGTATTGTTGATTATTTTAATTGCAATCGTATCAGCCCCTTCAGAAAAGTATTATCAAAAAAAGAGAGTGAGATTAGTTGATAAATTTATAATTGAATATGAACAATACAGTAAAATGGGATCAGATATCATATTCAAATGGTTTATATCTAAACATGAAGTTGATTTTTTAAAGAATATAATTCTGCAAGTATCATTACTGCATAATTTGAATTCTAACAGTCAAAACCTTGATGTATTTATTGAGTTGATTGATGAAGATAGTATAGAGGCTTTTAGGAACTTTGCTCGCGAAACAAATGAGACAGAAAAGCAAAGGCATTTTGAATCGACGTTTTTAAGTAGGATGGCTCTAGTTATGTATGATAAAAAAGGCTTCATATTTCAAGAGGCAAGAATAAAAATGTTGAATGATTTCTACTTATTCATCCAAGAGAATTACTAGAATGAGTATAAACTTGTTGTGATATTCTCTTTATCAATCCTACAAATCTAATCAGTTATAGGTTTTGAAAGCAATTTCATTATTCAGTGTTAGCTCGAACGGCAAGCCACATTGATTATATCTCTAAAAATTTAATGACTATGAATACTTCTTATAGATAACTGAAATTCCATATAGTATTCATTTTCTAGGCCTTAGATTTTTCTGATAGTAACCAAAGAATTAATTAAACTATAGTTACGGTTTAATTTATATTCTTGGATATGGCGGATACGAGTGGAACATATTTGTTGGCAAGGGTGCATAAGGCTGGGGAGTTAACGGATCAAGTGATTTTTGATTCGATATTGAACCCTAAACCTATCTTAGTTCGAAAAAACGCTTGGACTTTTATTAGAGTTATTGGATTTAATAGATTTATATATGGTGAGTTGGTTAAATATGAACCTGATGGAGAAGTGACAATTATTGATGATGGAGTAGGTACTGAAAATCAAAAGAAAGAACCTAATTTGAAAAAAGCATCTAGTCCGTTCGTGTTCATACCAGAATTCTCAGGAATTTGTTTTATGAAGGCTTCACGTCAAATAACTGAAAGGAATTTTGGCAAAAGGTTCAGTAAAATCATTCGTGAGACTAATGATGATTTTTTTGTGGAATGTGAAGTAGAAATGATTGCAGATTTGCAAGGGTTCATTGAAAAATTAAGTGTATTTACATCGATTGAAAGAATATATGCCAAGGTTTTCCCAACCAATCCACTTTTTGGTCATTATTGGAAATCACTTGATGAGTATTTGAAGAAAAGAAATACTAATACTCTCAAAATTGATGAGACTAGTTATCTAGATGAGTCTATTCAAACTAATTTATCATCAGTTGCAGCTCAGATATTGTCAGGTGCTATTGAAGAAACTGATAATGTGGATATAACAGATCAAGCATTACTTTTGGCCATCGATGGATATGGAAGTGCTATTGTTGAAGGTTCTGAGAAAAAAGTCTATAGAAAACTTGATACATCTATGACAACAAAGAATTTTCAGTTTAGTAGGGAGCCCGAACCTGTGGAATTATATAAGAAAGCATACGAAGAATTTGCTCAAATAAACAAAGAAAGGGGTTTGTCTCATAAATAGAGTTACTCAACTATATCGGGATTTTGTCATTGCTCCAGAATTGTGGGGAAGTGTAATTCTACTAGTAATTTCTTGTTTGCTAATTGATGAGCTTCATATTCTTTATTTATTTTTTGTAGAAAATGATCTGTTAAAATTTTCCTATGTGTTTCCAAGTTTATTGGTTGCAGCTACTTATGCAAGACTCGATAAATTGCTAAAACCCAGTGATGAAAAAAAATCTTTACTTTATAAGTGGGACGAATACGTTCATTTCAGGGCTAATGCATATTTAGCACTTTTCTTTTTATCAATCTCTTTTCTAATGAGTCTCCCACTTTTTTTTAAGTACACATTTATCTCTACTGCTTTCGAAGCTGCATTAATATTGATTTCTTATTTCATGGGGATGTTTAGTTTTATATCAATTTTGTTTGCGTCTAATGAAATTGATCGAAAGCTAAATGCGAATTAGTCCCTCTAATACTTTTTAATTACAGATGCCCTCTTGCATCTATACATAGCACCTTGAATATTGAAAATTGATTATTGAATGTTCTCTATTCCTAATTGAACAATTCTTAATCGATCATTGTCATACGTTTCGCTCCAAAAAGTGCGTATTTCCTTCCACCCGATGCATGGTGTTGGCGCTAATCACCGTTCCTTTGCCGTAACGATTGTTGATTTCATCCAGGGCTTCGTAGCGAGCTACGTGTTCGGCTTCATCTTGGAAAAAGAGATTCATCTGGCTGGTTTTGTCAATAGTATGGGTTCCGATCATCATATTCCGTATTTCCATTCCTTGCTCAGCGGCTTTTGTGATGGCTGGGAGAATACGTTCCATGCAGGCTTCATACACGTATTTGTTGATGTTGGTGAATCCATCGGTCACGAATCGAAATCCTACCCAGGGTAAATCGGTATCATTGTAGCCAAACATCCCGCTAAAACTGTTTGCACGAATACCATAAGCCCGCATTCGGTAACAAATCATCTCAATGCCAATGGCGAACTCTCCTTTGATACGTTCAATATCCGCGCTTCCTTCCGAGAATGTATGACCATAACTCACTCCCCATTTTGGAGAATATTCATCGTTTTCTTCGAGTATGCGTCCCTGATCTTTTCCCGTGATCGTTTGAAAAAGCATTCGCCCAAAGTTGGCTCCAAAAAGTCGGATGAAGGTTCGAATATTTCCCTTTCTAGCCACATCACCAATGGTTTGATAGCCTTCCGCCCGAAGATGTTCATATCGCTTGCCGCCCACTCCCCAGACTTCGTTTAAATCAAGAGGATGAATGTAGGCGCGTTCGTCTTCATCCGTCACGATGATACTTACACCCCGAGGTTTATCCAGACTGCTGGAAAGTTTTGCATAGGTTTTGGATCGAGCAATTCCAATAGCGCCAAATAGTCCGGTTACATCGTAGATTTCTGTTTGAAGTCGCTGTACAAAAGCTCGGATTTCCGGCTCGCTTTTATCTTTCATAAAAGTAAGGTCCATGAAATACTCATCCATCGAATAGCGCTCAATCTGGTGAGAATACTTTTTCATGATATGATGAACCTGCTTCGAAATGGCAGTGTAGGTGGCATAATCTACCTGAAGCATGCACACAAACGGACAGATTTTATAAGCTTCCAGTGCGCTCATTCCCGTTTTGATCCCAAATGCCCTGGCTTCATAAGAAGCCGTGGCGACAATCCCTTTTACCACTCCATTTTCTTTGCGCCAGCCACCGATTATTAATGGAAGTCCATACATCCGTTTTTTCAATTGCTCCACCTGAGCATAGTAACAGGCAAAATCAAAATGCATATACAACCGGTCTTTAATCGAGCGATGCTGATGATCTGGATAGACCGTGTTGTATAGCGTGATGCGGTGGACATCATTCTCGTGGTGACTTGGATTTCCTCTCTTTTTAGGCATTTAATTTCAGTTCTAATTGATATGTACAATATATGTGTGTAATTTAAAACGACCAAACCCAATTGACGAATGAATAAGTTTCCTTTGGTAGAAATGGTCGCTTTTTTTTGCCGATTTAGTCGGCTGGAAACTCCTGCATGGAGGAAGGGATTTGTTCGTCATACCAAGCGGATTCGCTCGAGTCACACTAAATTAGAGGGGGGAATAAAGAAGTCGTATTACACAGTAGAGACGAAAGAAGGGGAGATTCTGAATATGCAATTGGATCAAGAAGAAATGATCTGGGAGTTAGATCCAATCGAACCTTTTAAGGGTTATGTTGTGGACCGATTGCTGGTATATGTTAAGCGTCACAAACATCTTCCTTCCGATTCTCATCGAATTATTCCGTTGAGGTTTGAGCTCATCCCCAAAGAAAGAATGGATCGGAAAAGTCCCATCGAGATGGCTTTAGTTGATCGAATGCAGCCTTATCGATTTAGGAAAGCTAAAATCTCGGTCCAGGTAAAAGGTATTGAAACGAAGCATCTTGAAAATGTGATGGTGACGAAACATGCTCATTATGTAGCTGAAGATACCGACGGTCGATTTTATCATTTGGTGTACATTTTAGATGAAGGTGACTGGCGATTTATGCAGGAAGTAGACGAGCAGTTTCTGTTTGTGAGATCAAAATGAGCCGATGGAACGATTAAGACTCTCATTAACTTGAGTATTAACAATTCATCAAAGAGTTACCTATGCAAGAGCCAGATCGAAGACACATTATTGATTACGATGGAATGGGCGATTTTACCCGTTTTAGAACCAGATCTACCAAAGAATATGTGAGCTTGGAAAATGAAGTTCGCCGCTCATTCAAAAAGTTTATTGAATACTTTTCCTCAAAAGATTCTGACAAATCTGTTAAGAACTAAACTAAGCTGATTCTTCATCAAACTGTTATTAATCCTTCCTAAGTAAGCTAGAGTTTTCTTACTAGCTAGATTTGTGTATTGCCTAACACATTAGCTGAGAAGAGCCATTTTTATAGCTTTAGTAATCACAGTCTGGGCAGCCCGTTATATACTCACGGAACAATTTTGCCGTTACTAAAGTGTATTTCAAGAGAAAACAAGAGAATTATCTACTAAAGGACTGCATCATGAAAGAAAAGGGCAGGACAAAACAAGGGCAGAAAAATAAGAGGAACTATCCCATGACAACCAAAAGGATGACGGAAGAAGAGTTAAAAGACAAGATTGAAGAACTTGTTTCCCTACTGTTTGAGAAAGAAACAAAAGATGAAAACTCCGGGAACGGAGGAAATATTAAAAAGCTTTAACATTGAACTTAAGAAAAGACTATCATCTACATAGACAACAATGAAATTAGAGGAAACTAAAAACACAGTTAGAGAGACAAAGCTACGTACTATTCCCAATATTGAGGAAAAGTTGAATAAGCTTGTTCGTTTGATGTTTGAAGAACCAAAGATCGTTACTAAAGCAAAGTAGCCGGTTCAATTAACTCTTTACTATTATTTCGAACATTGCCTACTGCTTTTGAGACAATATGTTCAGTGATTGCATCTTCTGGATAGGGTTGTATAATATCGAGTAGATATTCTGCTTCTATCTCAGGATTAAGCCAAGCATCAAATTCTGAAGGATGTAAGAAGGCAGGCATCCGATCATGAATTGGTTCCATTAGACGATTTGGTGAAGTTGTGATCACGGAATATGATCGAGTGCCATCTAAAGGACTTAAATCAGAATAAATTCCAGCGGCAACCAGAAAATTGTCTTCTTTCGGGTAAATGTAATGCGGTACTTTTTTGCCTTTTGGGCCTTGCCACTCGTAAAAACCATTCATTGGAACCAAGCACCTTTTTGATGAAAAAGCGCGCTGCCACATTGGTTTCTTTGTCAAGCTATCATCGCGAGTATTTATTGGGAGAAAAGGTTTTTGTCCTTCTTTAGGTTTCCATCCCATGAATCCCCAGAACATATTTTCCGCAACTCGTTTACCTGTATCATCCAAATAGGCAACAGGCATTCTATTAGTTGGAGCTACATTATAATTAGGAGTGATTTCTCCTCTACGCTCTAATACTCCCAAAAAGTGGTCGATTTCATCCAATAACTTGAATAGAGCGTATCGACCACACATGATTAGCGAATAATAGTTTCCGTACGTTTCGGACCGGTAGATATAATGGTGAACTTCACTCCAAGATAATTCTCGACAAATTCGATATACGATTTTGCTGTCTCAGGAAGATCTCCCCAATTCGTGATTCCGGAAATATCGGTATCCCAACCGGGAAGGTCCGTGTAGACGGGTTCAATTTTTTCAATTTCTGAAAGACTCAATGGAAAGACATTTGTTTCTTTACCATCAATAATGTAGCTGGTACATACTTTGATAGTTTCAAAACCATCCATAACATCCATTTTAGTCAGAGTCAGCTCATTCATGCCATTAATTCTAACAGCATATTTTAGAGCAACAAGATCCAACCACCCACAACGTCTAGGTCGGCCGGTAGTAGCGCCGAACTCATGACCTTTTTTGCGAAGTTCTTCTCCTGTTTCATCTAACAATTCTGTTGGAAATGGACCATTTCCAACTCTCGTACAATATGCTTTTGTAATACCCATTACATGAGTGATCGCTGTTGGAGGAACACCTGTACCGGTACAAGCACCACCAGAGGTTGGAGAAGAGGAAGTCACAAAAGGATAGGTTCCATGATCGACATCTAATAAACAACCCTGAGCTCCTTCAAGCAGAATCTCTTCGCCGTTTTCTATGGCTTCGTGTAAAATGTTTGAGGTATTACAGATATATGGAGTTAGTTGAGAGATTGCATCCTCTAACGAATTCACAACTTCTTCGGCATCAATTGTTTCCTCTTTGTACATGTTTTCAAGAGCAAAATTGATATCCTTGATATTCTGATTGATCTTATTCGTAAGAACTTCGCGATCTAGTAAATCAACCATTCTGATTCCAATACGAGCAACTTTGCTTACATAAGCAGGACCGATTCCTCGCCCGGTAGTCCCGATGGCGTCTTTTCCTTTTCTTTTTTCTCGTAGCTGATCCAGGACTTTGTGGTAAGAAAGGATCACATGAGCAGTTTGGCTAATATAGAATCGATTTTCAAGCGAAAAACCCATTGCTTTTACACCTTCCATTTCCTTAACCAATGCAATAGGATCAATAACAACACCATTACCAATAATGCATTTTGCATCACCATTGAATATTCCAGATGGAACCAAGTGAAGAACAACTTCTTTGTCGTCAAATTTTAGGGTATGACCTGCATTTGCCCCCCCTTGAAAACGAGCAACATATTGCGCTTTATCGCTTAATAGATCAACAATTTTTCCTTTACCTTCGTCGCCCCATTGTGCGCCGATTACAACACGTACTGCCATAAATTAATTGAAATAAAAAAGGGGTGTAGTAAGGTACACCCCTTTGAATTAGATTGGTTTAGAGCTATTAACCTTCATTGTACGAATCAACGGCTTTGTCAACTGAATCAAAATGCTTGAATACAGTGATAAGCTTCGTAACAATTAATAAACTCTGAATTTTGTCGGTAGCATTTGCAATACGGAGATCACCACCTGATTTTCTCATAGTGGTTAAGCCACCAATTAGCATACCTAAACCTGAAGAATTCATGAACTTTACTTTAGCCAGATCCACCACAATGTTGGTTTTCCCTGCATCGATTAGCTCATGAAGTTTTTCATTTAGGCTAACCGCATCAGGTCCACCCATTACATTACCTTTAAATTCGATAACCACACTTCCATAGCGTTCTGAAGTATTAAAGCTCATAAGTTTCCTCGTAGATATTCTTTAAGATTTTTTGGCGCGTTTGTCCAGTTCCAGTACTAGCGGACTTGCCACAAACAGTGAACTGTAAGTACCGAGTACCACCCCGATTATAAGGGCAAAAGACAAGCCTTTCAACACCTCACCACCGAAAATAAACAGCACCATCACCACAAACAAGGTAGTAACTGAAGTAATTACTGTTCGACTCAATGTATCATTCAAACTTTTGTTCACCATAGGGAAGAATTCCATGCCTTTGTGAACAATGCTATTCTCACGAATACGGTCGAATACAACTACGGTATCGTTTAATGAATAACCCACGATTGTTAAGAATGCCGCGATTATATTCTGATCAATCAATAAGCTGAAGTTCACAACATCACTTAAAAGAGTGAAAATCCCTAGAGTAATAGTAACATCGTGAATTAACGCTGCTACTGCACCAGCAGAGAAAGTCCAGTTGCGGAATCGAATTAAAATATAGATGAAGATAATTGCCATTGCGTAAATCACAGATTGCGCACCGGCTGACTTTAAGTCATCTGCAATTTTTGGTCCTACAGAATCCTTCTTACCAAAGGTGAATGGATTATCAGCCATTTCTGATGCAAAATTGCCTTCAATTATTTCTTTTAACTGATCACTTTCTGTTTCGTTATCAGTACGAATCAGAATTTCAGAATCAGAACCGAATAATTTCACTTCTGGTGCAGATCCTAAAACATCTGTTAATGAAGATCTGATTTCTGTAGTATTTACAGGTTGTTCAAATGAATAAACAAACTCTGTTCCACCTTTAAAGTCGATTCCATACTGCAATCCTTTTGTGATTACAATACCTAGAGAACCGAGAAATAGGATAGTGGAAATGATGTAAGCAACTTTGCGCTTACCAATAAAATCGATGCTTGGTGTTTCAAACCATCTCATAATAAAATCCTTTTACGTATTTAAATTTCTTTGAATTGAGATTATCCGAAGCTCATTGCATCGGGTTTGTTTCTGGTGAGGTAGTCGACTACAACGCGAGTAATTATCATCGCGCTAAATACAGAACAGAAGATTCCGGCAAGCAGTGTTACTGCGAAACCTTTGATTGGTCCAACTCCAAAACTCAATAGAATTAATGCTACGAAACCGGTGGTAACGTTGGCATCAAAAATGGCACTCCATGCATTGGCATAACCCGCAGAAATGGCTGCTTTCATTGTTTTGCCACCTCGTTGTTCTTCACGAATACGGTCGAAGATTAGTACGTTAGCATCTACCGCCATACCAATGGTAAGTACGATACCTGCCATACCTGGAAGGGTTAATACAGCTCCAAAACTTGCGAGAACACCAAGAATAAAGATGATGTTAAGCGTTAGAGCGATAACGGCAACTCCACCACCTTTGCGATAATAGATAACCATAAAGATCGCAACGATTAGTAGTCCTGAAAGCACTGAGTTTAAACCTGCACTAATTGAAGCCGCACCCAGCGTAGCACCTACAGTACGCTCTTCTAGAATCTCTAATGGAGCTGGTAAAGCACCAGAAAGCAGTATGTTTACCAAATCCTCTGCTTCTTCGACACTCTCCAAACCAGTGATACTTGAATTACCACCTGTAATTTTGCTGATTACATTCGGATAAGAAACAATGTAGCCATCAAGAACAATAGCTACCGGTCGGCCAATATTAGCGCCCGTGATTCTACTCCATGTTCTTGCGCCTTCGCTATTCATACCCATTGCAACTTCCGGTGCATTCGTAACCGGATCAAACTGAATAGAAGCTTCTTCAATAACTTCACCAGTTAATTCAATATCTGTATTCACACCAAAAAGAGTGAATTGCTCGGTTCCATCAGCAAATTCAACCGGATTAGAACCCCAAAGCACTTCAGTGTTTCTTGGAAGCATTCGCAGTACTTCTTCGTTCGCTAGAAGTTCCATTACGCGAGCTGTATCATTAGCAGTAGCATAGCCAAATGTGTAAGCGTTCTGACCCTGGATAAAACCTAATACATCGATTAGAGGATTTGTAGATACATCAAGTTGAAGGCTATCGGTTGTGTCTGGTACAACATTGTAAAACTCAACGGCCTGATTTCTAAAAGTACTGAAGTCCTGTGCATCCGGGCTTGTTCTGAATTCTAGTCGTGCAGTACCTTTTAATAGGTTTCGAACACGATTCTCATCATCTACACCGGGAAGCTCAACCACAATTCGGCTATTACCTTGTTTCACAATAGAAGGTTCACTTACACCAAAACGGTCAACACGAGTACGAATAATTTCAATTGCTCTGTTCAATGCAGCATCACGCTGATTTTTTAAGTAAGCAACAATTTCTTCGTTTGTAGAACGACGAGTGATTTCGTCTGCATCACTTCTGTAATAACGACTCAATCGAGCATTTTCATCACCAGCTTCGAAAGTAGTAAGCATCTCATCGATGAAATCAGTTTCGTTCGTTTCAGCGTTAGTAATAGCAGTTTGAACAACAGTATTTAGTTGATCATCTCTGTTATCACCCGCTAACTCAAGTATTAGTTGAGGAGTCCCAACTTCCAGAGTTACATGAATCCCACCTTGAAGGTCGAGACCAAGTGAAAGAATGTTGTTTTGAATATTGTCTAATCTTTCAGCGTTTTCTTGTCGGTAAGAAGACTCTTCTTCCGCAGTCATTTCTGACATTTGTTTTTCTTCAAGATTCCAGATTACAGTAGCTGATAATTCATATAAGAAGTATCCAAGAAATGCTACAATCAGGAATATTTTAAATCCGTTGCCTTGCATGTTTTTCAATTAAGAATTAAGAATGTTTCAATTAAGAATGATGATGAGCATTACCTCAGCATCAAAAAAGTATAGTTTGATAAGAAAGCTTCATTGATAATTGATCATTGAAGCATTGGGAACTATCTATGGGGCGCCAATTGCGGTACCACTTTCAAGAGGGGAAAGTAGAAAAGAAGAACTCCGTATTTCATCGGAATTCAATTCGATGTTTAAATTACTTTCTTGAACTGACTTTCTTTGATCAGAGAAATCAGCTGTTACAAACTTTCCATCATTTGGTAGAATAGTTTGAACTTTTACTGATTCAATAAGAACGGCTTTACCCATTCCAGCTTCAGTATGCTGGAATTGATTCCATTGTGAAAGTAGTAAATGAAATACCTGATCAGCGTTTGGCTCATTTTCATCTGAACCAACCGGAAGTTTGAAATCATCAACATGTGATGTAACAACTTCAGATGCTTTTCTGATTACTTCTTCAAGCTCTGAATGATCAGTAGAAAGTGTATTTAATTTCTTGTGTGCTTCGCTGTCATCATTTTTTAGATGTGAACCTAACCATGATGTAAATGCCGCATGATGGACTTTTTGCTCAGATATACTGGAAATGTTTAATCCAATTCCAATCAGGAGTAAAAGAAAGCCATAGGTGCGGGTAATATGTAGGCGAAACAATTTCATGAAGACTTTCAATTTACGGAAGAATATCCCACATATGCACCTTCTTTTAACATCGATTTTCCTAATCCAAAAAAGAATTTGCTATATCTAACAGTATTAGGTATAATACATAAGAACATTAGGTAACCAATATTGTTAGGTATAAATTAAGATTTCCTTCAAAGTGTAGTTGATGAACAAGGACTCAACTAAATGGAGATCAATTATTAAATCAGAAAATTATGGCGACAAAAGCATTAGTAGCTGCATCATCAAAACCACTCATCTTATCGATTCTATCACATGGTGAGAGTTATGGGTATGAGATCATAAAACAAGTAGAGGAACTTTCAGGAGGTGAGCTCTCCTGGACTGATGCTATGTTATACCCTGTATTACATAGATTGGAAGGTGATGGATTTATCCGATCGAAATGGGTAATAGCGGACAATGGACGTAGAAGAAAATATTATGAACTTACTGATGTAGGTTTAAGTGAACTGGAAGTTGAGAAATCTCAATGGATGAACGTGCATGATGCACTACTCCAGCTTTGGAATAAACCTCCAAATTTTGAGTTGGCCAGTCATGAATAATTCATTTGATCTAGAAAAATCGCTAAAAGAGTGGAGAGCTGGTTTAAGAAAGCAGCAAGGCATTGAACCTGGTTATATCGCAGAACTTGAAAGTAATTTATTAGATCGATATGAGGATTATATATCACAGGGGCTGGAAAAGAGAGAGGCTTTTAATAAGGCATCAGGTAAACTTTTTGAAAATGCTGAAGAAGTTGCTGATGAATTCTTTAAATCCAGAACACCCATAGCTCATCAAACTCCTCCATGGAAGAAGAGCTCCGGATTGATAAACCTTTTACCAAGTTATATAAAAGTCGCAATTCGTAGTTTAAATCGCTCGAAAGGATATGCAGGTATCAATTTTGTTGGACTTACAGTTGGACTTCTAACCATTTGTTTTGTCGCTTTATATTTGAATTATGAATTGAACTGGGATTCATTTCATTCTAAAGCAGACAGAATATACAGAGTAGGTCAACTATACAGAGCGCAATCATATAGCTTAGTTTCTTTCGAAAATTATTACAGTACTGAACGAGAGGTGCAATTAGATCACATTGAAGGATTTAGAGAAGTTCCGGGTGTAGAAGATGTTGCCGAATACTGGATTTTTGGTGGCTCAAATTACTTGATGTACAACGGAATTAAATTTGTTGAAGAGAATATACTTTCTACAACTACTGCTTCTGGTTTTTTTAATCTGTTTGAATGGCAATGGGAATATGGATCGGTTGAAGATTTTGCTTCAAACTATCATAAAGCTGTTTTAACAGAATCAGCTGCAATAAAACTTAAGAATGGTGATTCCCGATTAATCGGAACACTGATAGGGGAATTTATAACTATTGATTCAACGGATTATGAAATCAGTGGCATAATCAAAAATGTGCCTGCTAATTCTCATTTTGGTTTCAATATCGTAATACATTCTCCAAGAATAGATTATTGGGGAGCTCGAACCTATGCGCTGTTAGAGCCCGGTGCCAATGTTGACGAGGTTCGGTCAAGCTGGGAAAATAACATGGGAAAAATTAATGCCCGACTTGCTCGAAATGATCAGGGGCTATTTAAAGGCTTCGAAGTTATCAATCTTAAAGATATTCACCTTGAAGCAAATGCATTATATGAAGTAAAACCACCCGGAAATGTTCGTTATTTGTACATTTTTGGAATCATTGGAGTTATCGTTTTACTAATCACATTTTCGAATTACACCAATCTATCGGTGGCAATGTATTCAGGCAGAAATCGAGAGATTGGAATGCGAAAGGTGATGGGTGCCGGTCGAATTCAGCTTGCCGGACAATTTCTAATGGAATCAGTACTAATAGCATTAAGTACTGTTCCTGTTGTGATTGTTTTATATCACATCATACTTCCATACTTCAATGATTTTATGGGTGTTCAGTTACCTCAATTAATTGAATTATCATTAACTACTTACATTTTATTGATTCTTATATCACTTTCTACCGGTTTAGTAGCAGGACTTTATCCAGCGTATTCACTATCCGGAAAGTCAATAAGCGGGTTATTCGATAAACAATTAATCACACCTATACTAAGTGGCTTTAATTTGCGGAAGAGTCTAATCACTTTTCAGTTTATCCTCTTAATTGGATTAGGCAGTGCCACTTGGTTTATCAATAGTCAATTAAACTTTATCGATCAAAAAGATATCGGATATGCCAAAGATGGAGTGATATACATTTTTATGGAGGATAGTGCAGCTTTCTCCAACTTTGAAAATGCTGCCTCAAATATTTCAGGTATCAATAAAATCGGAAACGGAATGGCGCTTGCACGTCAAACCTATAATCAAACAACTTATTCGTTGGATGGATACGATGAGATTTTTGATGATGGCTACTATCTATATATGACTCCAGGGGCATTAATTGCTTATGAAATTGAAACGACCATCGATTCCAGAATTCATAATCAAAACGAAGTGATTGGAGAGCTGATGTTGATCAATGAATCAGCTGCAGAACGATTTGCAACTACCTTGGGAATTGATAAAGATGAGTTAGTTGGTCGCACCTTTCGAACAGAACCCTCTTACACTCAGGAAGATGGAACTGTTGGATTTCCTTATCAAATAGCTGGGTACTTTGAAGATATAAACATGTTTTCGCTTCGCGAAGAAATCGATCCATACTTTATGATATTGGATCAAAATTCTTTTTCAAATTGGGCGATAGTCAACTTTTCAGCTACGAATGTTAGTTCAATCGTCGAGCAAATTGATGAAGCTTATAATAGTCTTAATCTCAATACTCCCATTTTTAGACAATTTCAGGAAGATCGCTTGGAAGAGCTATATCAACAGGAACAGAGAGTGGCGTCACTTACTGTATATCTCAGTTTCTTAGCATTTTTAGTTGCACTTTTAGGTTTGATAGGACTGTCAGCATATCTCACATCAATAAGAAAGAAAGAAATTGGGGTTAGAAAAATTCTTGGTGCAAATAATGCCCAATTAGTTCTTCAACTTAACAGAGAGTATATCTATCTAATTGCAATAGCATTGATAATAGCTGCACCAATCGCATTTTTTGCTACACAAAAATGGTTATCAGGATTTGCATATCGAATCGATTTAAATCCATTAATCTTTATAGCAATCGCAATTATGACTCTGGGAATAGCAGCAATTGCAGTTTCTTCACAGACACTAAAAGCTGCAAATTCTAATCCAGTTAATTCATTGAGAAATGATCAGTAAAGGAGAGAAATCATGAAAAAAACTGTACATAATATAATATTAACTAGCGTAATATTTTCATTTGGCTCGCCACTATTAGCCCAAGATACCCTGATAACTAATTACCCTAACACAAAACAAGTTTGGGAAAAGCTATTTGAAGAGGGACGGAAAATCAAAGAAACTATTTACTATGAGAATGGTCAGGTTTGGATGACAGCTTCATACAATCCAAACAAAAACGAAGATTGGAATTGGTTTCATGAAAATGGTAATCCTTTTTTCAGCGCTAAAATCGTAGATGATAAACTTCAAGGAAATTATCAAATTTGGTATGAAAATGGTCAACTTGCTGAATCTTTGAATTTCATAGATAGCATAGAGCAAGGAGAGGCTAAGTTTTGGCATCCGAATGGACAGATCGCAATTATTGGTAATTATACGGATGGTCGAATGACAGGGGAATGGAAATTTTTCGATGAGGAAGGATCATTAGCTAATGGACCTTGGATTTGGAAGTTTGCAGCTTTAAATCAATTCACCAGAATGGAAGGAAATTTAGAAAATGGAAAGAGAATAGGAACCTGGACGTATCGAGGTACTGCAGAACGAGGTCGAGATGGTCAGCTTGAGTTTGTTGAGGAATTCTAAGAGACCTTAACAGAACTCAATCTTTCAAACTCTTGCTTTAGGAATCTTCCGGTATGTGATGCCTCTTTCTTGGCAACCTGTTTTGGAGTTCCCTGAGCAATAATTTGACCACCACCTTTACCGCCTTCAGGACCAAGATCAATTATCCAATCAGCTGCTTTGATGAGATCAAGATTATGCTCAATCACCATTACGGTGTTTCCACGATCAACTAGTTTTTGAATTACATCAACCAGCATTCGAACATCCTGAAAGTGTAATCCGGTTGTTGGTTCATCCATTACATAAAGAGTATCACCTGTTCCAATCTTGGAAAGTTCACGTGCTAATTTAATTCTTTGAGCTTCTCCACCGGATAACGTTGTGCTCGACTGACCTAAGGTCAGATATCCTAATCCTACAGAAGTTAAGGTTGATAGAATTCGGGAAATCGCAGGTTGAGCATCAAAGAATTCTGCAGCATCGCTGATAGGCATATTCAATACTTCTGAGATGTTTTTGCCTTTGTAATATATCTCTAGTGTTTCTCGATTGTATCTTTTTCCATTACAGGTTTCGCAAGTCACATAAACATCAGGGAGGAAGTTCATCTCGATTTTACGAACACCATCTCCCTGACAGGTTTCACATCGACCGCCCTTCACATTAAATGAGAAACGTCCTTGATCATATCCGCGAATTTTGGCTTCAGGCATTTCTGCGAATAAACGACGGATATGATCAAATACTTTTGTGTAAGTACCGGGATTTGATCTCGGTGTTCGACCAATCGGGCTTTGATCGATAGAAATAATTTTATCGACATTATCTAATCCCTCAACCGAATCATATGGGAGAGGAACACTCTTTGATTTATAAAAATGATTCGAAAGAATTGGTACAAGTGTCTGATTGATTAATGAACTTTTCCCGCTACCACTAACACCTGTTACAGAAATAAATTTACCAAGTGGAACTTTCAATTCAACATTCTGCAGATTATGTCCACGGGCATTCTTGATTTTAATCTGCTTCTTTTTTCCATTTCGATAAGATTTAGGAAGTGGGATAATTTCTTCATCCCGCAAGAAACGAGCAGTCATTGAATCATGTGTCAGTTCTTCCGGAGTTCCAGCTGACACAACTTCTCCACCGTGAACACCGGCGCCCGGTCCTAAATCAACCACAAAATCAGCATGTTCAATGGTCTCACGATCGTGCTCAACTACAATTACTGAGTTTCCTAAATCGCGCAATGTTTCCAGAGATTTTATCAATTTGATATTATCACGTTGATGTAATCCAATACTCGGCTCATCTAAAATGTAAAGTACGCCTACTAATTGTGTCCCAATTTGAGTAGCTAATCGAATACGTTGGGCTTCACCACCACTTAATGTTTGTGCTTCCCGATCTAGGTTTAAATAATCCAATCCAACATTAAGCAGAAAATCTAATCGATCTCGAATCTCTTTTAAAACCTGATTACCAATTAATTGCTGGCGTTCAGTTAATGAAATTGAATAAAGTGCATCACGAAGCCCGCGTATATCCATTTTCACTAAATCATGGATATTGTACTTATCAATTTTGTATGAAAGTGCTTCCTGATTTAAACGGCCACCACCACATGTCGGGCATGAGACTTTGCTCATGAAAGCTTTTGCTTTGTCTCGCTGCTTTGGTGATTTACTATTCTCATATTGATCAATAACCGTTCGTCTCAATCCTTCATATTTATGCTGATAAGTAACGGAATTATCCTTGAAATCATAGCTGACAGCATATTTCTTATCACCACTACCATGCATCAGAATTTGACGAAGTTCCTCCGGAAACTTCTTAAATGGTGTATCAAAATCTAGATCGAAGCTTTCTAAAACAGCTTTCAACTGTTTAAATGCAAAAACATCGCGTGGAGAGCCTAAATATCGTATAGCTGCTTCGTTAACAGATTGTGACTCGTTTGGAACCATCAAATCCCAACTTACATCATAGGTACTTCCTAAACCGTCACATGTTTTACAGGCGCCATAAGGAGAATTAAAAGAGAATAAATTTGGAGCCGGATCTTCGTAAGCTAGTCCACTTGTCAGGTCAAAGAGTTTTTGTGAGAAAAGCTTATCGGTAGTTTTTCCATCGCTATCCTGAACAGCAAGGATTACATTTCCATCAGCCATTTCTAAGGCTAATCGGATGCTATCAGCAATACGCTTTTCACTCTTGGGTGAAATAACAAATCGATCGACAACAACTTCAATGTTGTGTGTTTTGTATCGATCCACCATCAAACCTTCAGTCAATTCTGTGAACTCGCCATCAATCCTTGCACTAACAAAACCTTGTTTGATGGTCTGCTCGAATAACTCTCTATAATGCCCTTTTCTTCCACGAACAACAGGTGCTAAACAATATGCTTTAGTACCGTGCTCCATCGCCATTACAGCAGCTACTACCTGATCTGCAGTTTGCTTTTCCATTTTGTTTCCAGTGATGTAAGAAAATGGAGTGCCAACCCGGGCGAATAATAATCGAAGGAAGTCATAAATCTCAGTAACCGTACCTACAGTAGACCGAGGGTTTCGATTGGTTGTTTTCTGATCGATGGAAATAACCGGGGAAAGTCCATCTATGAAATCCACTTCAGGTCGCTCCATCATTCCTAAAAATTGACGAGCATATGCCGAAAGTGATTCCAGAAATCTTCGCTGACCTTCTGCATAAATAGTATCAAAAGCGAGAGATGATTTTCCTGAACCAGAAAGTCCGGTCAGCACCACTAACTGGTCCCTAGGAATATCAATATCAAAGTTTTTGAGGTTATGTTCTCTGGCTCCTCTAACGATGATGTGATGCTGCAAGTGATTCTACTTTTGAGTTTTGGGAAACGTGGAATGTACCAAACCCTGCTATTAAAGTCTTAATTCCAATCTTTAAAAAAAGATGAACTAAGCTTTGCTGATAAAGTTGTAATCACGAATAAACTGCCTATTAGGAATCACACCATATTCATCATCCGAATATTCCGGTTTAATACGATTGAGGAAATACATCTCAACTTTACCAATATTTTTTGCTTCAATTTCACCTCTGGGTTCACAATCAAAGAATTCTTTAACGCGATCGTAAGTGGATTGAGAAATATTGATGCAGTTATTTTCTGAATTTTGCTCCATTCTGGCCGCAAGGTTCACTGCTGTTCCCCACACATCGTAGGCGAATCGTTTCTTACCAATTACTCCAACAACTGATTCACCTGTATTAATACCTATTCTAAGAGGGAAGTACGGAATGGAATCTGGTAAGGCATCTTTCAGCTGAGAAACAAAAGCTCGCATTTTTAAAGCGGTGAGTGCAGTATCGATAGGGTGTGTTTTGCTTCTTTGAGGAATCCCACCAGCCGTCATGTAGCTATCGCCAATGGTTTTGATTTTAATAAGACCGTGTTGTTCTACAAATAGATCAAATTTGTCGAAATAAAATGAGAGGCTCTCGATGAGTTTTTCCGGCTTTAAATCAGGTACAATCCGACTGAAATCATGAAAATCTGTAAACATAAAAGTAGCATCTTCATATCGCTCGGGAGTTACCGTTCCGTAGGCTAGTAAACTATCTGCTACTTTCTGTGGAAATATATTTTGCAGCAGGTCTTCATATTCACGTTTGGTGATTTCCAATTCCTGGTTGGATGCATTTAATCCGTGTTGCACTTTTTCAAGCTGCGCGTTCTGCCCAAGTGCGTTCTTATACGTTGATACCAGTAAGTTTACAAGGTGAGAATAATCAGCTTTAATATGATAAGGTTGATTCTCAATGCGAACCTGAACCGTCTCTTTCACATCAGAAACAGCAACTGGATTATTGAGCAATTCATGAACCTTTGCAAACAGGGTTTCATCGTCATAGGGTTTGGTGATATAGTTATCAGCACCAGCTTCAATACCTCGCATCAAACTTGCAGTTTGGATACGAGATGTAACCAGAATAACCGGGATCTTTCTGAATTTTAAATCACTCTTTATTTTCTGGCACAATTCATATCCATCTAAAACAGGCATTTCAACATCTGTGATAACCAGATCTGGATATTCATCCTGAATAATTTCCCATGCATCCTGACCGTTTTGAGCAGTAAGAACTTCATAGCCTTGCTTAAGCAATTTATGCCGAGTGATGGTTACCAGTGCAGGATAATCATCAACAATAAGAATTCTGGGAGTTGTCTGTAACATTTGTACCGTAAATAAGCGCGTGAAATATAGTATAAACGGTGTATGATTAGTATTTAGATTTTTTATAAAAGCTTATTCGAAAAACCCATAAGTTTAGCCCTCTTCAAAACTCATCGAAATGCAAGATATCATTCAAGACAATTGGACCCCAACCAGCTGGTTAGATAGACCAGTTAGGCAGTTACCGGCTTATCCAAACAAAGCTGAACTAGAAGAAAGCTTTGAAACGTTAAAAAACTTACCACCTTTAGTTACATCCTGGGAAATTGAAAAGCTTAAAAATAAGCTTGCTGATGTAGCTGCCGGAAAGGCATTTTTATTGCAAGGTGGAGATTGTGCGGAAAGCTTCAATCTTACACGTTCTCCCAAAATTGTGAATATGGTTAAGGTGCTACTGCAAACCAGCTTTATTCTGATTCACGAAATGGGTGTGCCTGTAATTCGATTAGGAAGAATTGCGGGGCAATATGCGAAGCCACGATCCAAAGATTTTGAGAATATCAATGGTCAGGACATCCACAATTATCGTGGTGATTTGATTAACAGATTCGATCCCAATATTGAAGCACGTACACCAGATCCAAAGCGTTTTGTTGAAGGATATCACAAAGCAGCTTTGACATTGAATTTCCTTCGTGCACTTGCTGATGAAGGATTTGCAGATTTGCACCATCCTGAACAATGGGAACTAGACTTCATGAAGACCAACGATTACTATCATGAATACGAAGTAATGGTAGAGTCTATTAAAAAAGCAGTTCGTTTTATGGATGCTATTGCTCCGGAAAAAGCGACTACACTTCAGAAAGTAGATCTTTACACATCTCATGAAGCGTTGAATTTGTATTACGAGTCAGCTCAAACAAGGCAAGTTCCTAGAAAGAGTGGTTTCTATAATTTGAGTGCACACATGGTTTGGCTTGGAAACCGAACACGTGATTTAGACGAGGCGCATGTTGAATATCTACGAGGAATTGAAAATCCTATTGGTGTAAAAATTGGACCTCCATACACGATTGATGAAACTCTTCGATTAATTGAGAAGCTAAATCCAACTCATGAGGCCGGAAAGATTGTATTAATTACCCGATTTGGTAAAGATAAGATCAAAGAAGAGTTGCCATCATTAATTCAAGCAGTAAGACGAGCCGGACTTCCGGTAGTTTGGAGCTCTGATCCGATGCATGGAAATACCTTCTCTACTTCAAATGATTACAAAACGCGAAATTTTGATCACATTCTTGACGAGATAAAATCTGCATTCGCAATCCACCGTGCTGAAGGAAGTTATCTGGGTAGTGTTCACCTTGAGCTTACCGGTGATAATGTAACTGAGTGCGTGGGTGGAGCAAACGGCCTTGCAGAAGGTGACCTTGACTTGAATTATGAAACCTTTTGTGATCCACGTCTAAATTATGAGCAATCTTTGGAAATGGCTTTTCTTGTTGCCAAAGAGTGGAAGCAAAGCTATCTGTAGCAATTATCAATTAAGAATTGTTCAATATTCAATTTAAGAAGTGAAGAGTGATCTCATTCTAAATTGAAAAATTGATAATTGAATTCTGACAAAAATTACAACCTCACCTGACGGCTCGGCAAACTCTCGCTGACAGCTTTTCTACGTGTCAGAATATGGTCTGAAACAATTTCATTCTTCAATTGTCGTGCTGGCAGAACCTTCGTTTTGATCACTAGTGGCACATCCGTTGCATATTTAGGTGAGAATCTGAACAAAAAATTAACACAAACGAGAGGTTCAATTATGTCAATTATTAAATATAGACGACCAAGTACAGATGTATTTTCAAGATCATTCGATGATGTTTTTAACGAGTTTTTTACAAACGCACCAACTTATAAGAGAGATCGTTTCATACCAAGCGTAGATGTCTCTGAAACTGATACACAATTCGAATTATCAGTTGAGTTACCGGGCATGAGTAAAGAAGACATTCATGTTGATCTTGAGAAAGGACGCTTAACTATTTCAGGTGAGCGTAAATTCGAAAACGAAGAAAAAGGTAAAAACTTCCATAGAATCGAAACTCAATATGGTTCTTTCAATCGCACATTCCATCTTCCAGATACTATCAATGAAGATAGCGTAGTTGCGAAATACGACAATGGAATTCTAAATATAACCATAGAGAAGAGCGACGACAAAGTGAAGAAGCAGATCGAAATCGCATAGTTTCGATCATAAGGTTAGGAAAGCTGAAGCCGGTGAAATGGCTTCAGCTATTTTTTTAGTTACAAGATGTAAACCCACATACAAAGTTGGATTCTAATGGCGTTTAGCCTGCAATTATGAACTACAATCTTTGAATAAATATGAAAACGAGTATGAAAAACATTTTCGGAGTAGCTGCGGCAGTGATTGTTTTATTAGGTTTTAACGCCGCCACAGACTTTTCAACAATAGATCTTCCTTTTATTGATACAGAAGTAGTACCTGCTGAAGAAAAGGAAATTGTCTCCCTTAAAGACTTTAATGAAGCGATAGTTGATATCGCAGAGAAGACAAATCCAGCGGTTGTAACCGTAAATACAGAGCGAACTCAAGAAGTTCGGGTCATGAATCCATTTTCATTCTTTGGAAACCCAAGAGGAGGTCAGGATGACACTAGAGAGTATACTCAAAGAGGATTAGGGTCAGGAGTAATTGTTTCCGAGGATGGTTACATCATAACAAATAATCATGTAATCGATAATACTGACGAAATTAAAGTGAGATTATTCAATGGTGACGAAATAGAAGCTGAATTAATAGGCGCAGATCCGGCAACAGATATTGCAGTTCTGAAAATTGATGGAAAGAAGCTTCCAGCAGTAGGATTAGGAAATAGCGACGACGCCAAAGTTGGATCTTTTGTGTTAGCAATTGGAAGTCCATTGAGTGAGAATCTTGCCCATACCGTTTCATTTGGCATTGTAAGTGCTCGTGGTAGATCACTTAATGATCTGACACTTTATGGAGATTATATTCAAACAGATGCAGCTATTAATCCTGGTAATTCCGGTGGTGCTCTCATCGATATGGATGGAAAACTAATTGGTATTAACTCAGCAATTGCATCACGATCTGGTGGTAATGACGGAATTGGATTCGCAATCCCAATTAATCTTGCAAAAAGAATTATGGATGACCTTGTTGATGATGGTGAAGTATCACGAGGTTATTTAGGAATGAACTTTGGTGGCGAAGTAGATCGCACAATGGCAATGGCGCTTGGACTTGAAGATACTCGAGGAATTATCGTTGGTGAAGTTGTTAATGATGGTCCATCAGACAAAGCCGGCCTTAAAGAAGATGATATCATTGTGAGCTTAAATGGTGAATCCGTTCGCAATTGGGACGCATTTCGCACGAAAATTGCTGCATTGATGCCGGGTGATAAAGTAGAATTAGGCATAATTCGAGGCGATAAAGACCAAAAAATCGAAGTAATATTAGGTGAAAGACCCCAAGACTTAGCTGCTGTTAATACTGCACCTGAGCGTGATATGGGCGAAGCACTAGGCTTTAATGTTGGAGATTTATCTAATGAAATAAAAAGACAGCTGAATTTAGGAAACGATATTGATGGCGTGGTGGTTAATAGCATAGAACAAAGCAGCAATGCCTTCGAGCGCGGACTGAGACAATATGATGTGATCACAGCTGTTAAGCGCAAGAGAGTTGACAGTCCTTCAGAATTTTATGATGAGATTCAACGAAGTATCGACTCCGGAGATAGAGCAATTTTGTTAACTATCGAACGACAAAACACGAAACAATTTATCGCGTTCGAACTTTAAGAATTTGTTGACCTATTTATTGTACCCCGAAAAAGCCAAAGCCAAGGACCTGATTAGTTCTTGGCTTTTTTCTTTCAATTCGTCATCCTGAGGCTACAGCCGAAGGATCGTCGATTCTTCGCTTTCGCTCAGAATGACATTTAGAAAAGATTTTTCTAAATCAACACAAAATCCCGATCTCTCAATAATGGGCTCAAATCTTCCGGAGGAGGGAAATGCTTATCTCTGAATTTATTCATTGCGTCAATAGTAGAGTTACTTAAAAGCTGAGTAACCGTATCCATGGCTTCATCAGAAATCATAAAGGGGGTTCGATCAAAAACAGCCAATTCACCGGTGCATTGTAAGCATAGTTGAAATTGTGAGCATTCTTTCTGCTGTTTCCCTGTAACGATGCACTCTTTTAACCATTCATCTGCATCATAATTACCCTGACTCGAAAGCATATATTGACGAGCCAAATTCATGTTATCCATGAAATATTCATTCATTGCCTGATGGGATTCTTTTGAATACTCGCTCATAACCTTATCCATACAGTCCATGCAGATCGCAAATTCCCAGATTAAATCTGTAGTTCCTGTACTGGGATAGTAAACAAATGCCTTTTCAATGATGTATTCAGCATCTGAAAGGAGGTACTCATCACAAACTAAACATCGCTCAAATGGAGCTCCTGTTTCCGAATTGTAAAATATTGGTGGTATTTCTTGTAGTGATTGTGGCATTAACCTAGAATAATAGGAAAGAACGAAAACCTCAATTTATTATGATTCCTGAAATAAAATCTTCTCCCCATTGGATTCTATGATCACCAACATTGTGATACGTATCCTTTCTTAGTTCTAGTAATTTCTGCATTGACTGTTCAGGTTTTAGTCCAATATATCTGAGAAAAGCATAGGATATCATGCCTGTTCGATGAATACCTGCTGAGCAATGAATGTAAATTCGGCCTTTTTTCTCGAGAGAAGATTTTAAAACCTCAAAAAGTTGAATAATCTCATCAATGTGCTCTTTATTTGGCGGCTGAGCTGAACTCATTGGATACCAGATCCAATCTAAATCATAGTCACTTGAAAACTTTTCAACTGTTTTGGCACCTTCACTTTCAGCTAGTAGTGTAAGTATCGAAGAAGCGCCTTGTAATTTTAGGTCTTTTATAAGTTTTGAGCCGGGTCGATGACCAACTGAAAGAAAACCATTTCCTACAGGTACCCAATTCAACAAAATTATGGAACTAAGTTCCTTTTTAAGTTTTGTGATCTCAGCAATGAGCTTACCAATAACCTGTTTATTCGAAGTAGGCTCTTTGATTAAATTCTTTAATTCTGAGATGTAATTATCACATTCAGCTGTAGTGTCTGAAATCGAATTAATTGGCGCTTCTAATAGCCACTTTTCGATTTTTTCTATCAAAATTGATTCCTCATACATACGATCAATATAGGATTAAATAGGATCCTGCAATTCCGTCATGTGCTTTTTTTAGGCATGATTTTGGACATATTATCACCAGAATAAAAAAGAGTACAAGAGGAAATTATGAATCTGAATAAATACACGTTAAAAGCACAGGAAGTTGTTCAGCAAGCGTTGGAGTTAGCCCAGTCAGGTAATAACCAGGCAATGGAGCCGGCGCATGTGATGAAAGCTTTTATGATGGAAAGTGATAATATCGTCCACACCCTATTTAGCAAACTAGGAGCGAATGAGTCTGGAATTGAAAAAGTAGTTGATCTATCGCTTTCAAGACTGCCTAGAGTTGAGGGAGCATCTGTTTCAGGGCAATATTTGTCACCTAATTTAAAATCTGTATTAGATACTGCACAGAAAGAAGCAACTGCATTAGGCGATCAATATATAAGCAGTGAGCATGTATTACTTGGGTTGGTTCAGGTAAAAGATGAAATCAGTTCAGTATTAAATGACCAGGGAGTAACTAAAGATAACATCATCAAAATTTTGGATGATGTCAGAGGTGGACATAAAGTTGATGATCCAAATGCAGAGAGTCGATTCGCATCTCTAGAAAAATATGCTCGGGATTTAAATGAACTAGCTGAAAAAAATAAACTAGATCCTGTAATTGGACGTGATCAGGAAATTCGTCGTGTAATGCAGATTCTAACTCGCCGAACAAAAAATAATCCTGTATTGATTGGCGAGCCTGGTGTCGGTAAAACGGCCATTGCAGAGGGAATGGCACTTCGAATTGTTCGTGGTGATGTACCTGAAGGATTGAAATCTAAAAGAATTCTCGCACTCGACATGGGTGCCCTAGTTGCAGGTACCAAATTCCGTGGTGAATTTGAAGAGCGATTGAAAGCAGTGGTGAAAGAAGTCACAGAATCAGATGGAGAAATCATTCTGTTTATTGATGAGATTCACACTTTAGTAGGAGCCGGCGCCAGTGAAGGTGCTATGGATGCTGCTAATATTTTGAAGCCTGCACTTGCTAGAGGAGAAATGCATGCTATTGGTGCTACTACTTTAGATGAGTATCGAAAATACATAGAAAAAGACAAGGCACTTGAACGTCGATTACAAACGGTATTAGTTGGTGAGCCTACGATAGAAGATACGGTTTCCATCTTACGTGGATTGCAAGAGAGATATGAAGTTCATCATGGTGTTCGCATTACAGATTCCGCAATTGTAGCTGCAGCCGAGTTATCACATCGATACATTGCAGATCGCTTTCTACCGGATAAAGCCATTGACTTGATTGATGAGGCTGCCTCTAGACTCAGGCTTCAAATTGATTCGCTACCGGAAGAGTTGGATGCTGTTGAAAGACAAATCCGCCAACTGGAAATCGAAAGAGAAGCTTTGAAGCGCGAGAAAGATGATTCTAAAATCAAAGGAATTGAAAAAGAACTTGCTGATCTTGAAGAAACACGAAAAGGGATGCGTGTTCAGTGGGAGCAGGAGAGAGACCTAATTCAAAAAGCTCAGGAATTAAAGAAAGCTATTGAAACTACTCGTAATCAAGCAGACAAAGCTGAACGTGAAGGGAATTACGAGAAAGTAGCTGAATTACGATATGGAACTATCACTCAATTAGAAAAAGATCTGGAGAATGCACAGACTTCTTTGAATGAGATGCAGCAAAAGAAATCGCTGCTAAAGGAAGAAGTTGGTGCTGAAGACATCGCTGACATTGTTGCTCGGTGGACGGGAATTCCTGTAACACGAATGCTTCAATCAGAAAGACAGAAATTGCTTTTACTAGAAGAAGAATTGCATAAAAGAGTGATCGGTCAGGATAAAGCAATTGAAGCTGTGGCGAATGCTGTAAGAAGATCAAGAGCTGGTTTGCAGGATGAAGATCGACCAATTGGTTCCTTTTTCTTCCTTGGATCGACAGGTGTTGGTAAGACTGAGTTGGCAAGAACGTTGGCTGAATTCTTATTCAATGATACCAATGCCATGATTAGGATTGATATGAGTGAGTATATGGAAAAACACTCAGTGAGTCGTTTAGTTGGAGCTCCTCCGGGTTATGTCGGTTATGATGAAGGTGGCCAACTCACGGAAGCCGCACGTCGTCATCCATACTCAGTGATTTTGTTGGATGAAATTGAAAAAGCTCATCCAGATGTTTTCAATATTCTTCTTCAGGTACTAGATGAAGGTCGACTTACAGATAATAAAGGAACCACGGTTGATTTCAAGAATACGATCATAATTATGACGAGCAATATTGGTTCACATCTGATTGTGAATGAAATGGAGAAATCTGGTGGTGAATTAAATGATGAACAGTATGTTGATCTTCAGAATCAACTTCTTGATCAATTAAAAAGAACCATCCGTCCTGAATTTCTAAATCGTGTGGATGATGTTACTGTATTCCATCCTCTTGGAAAGCAGCACATTCGAGCCATTGTAGATATTCAAATGCGACGTGTCCATCAATTGTTGGAGAAGAGTAAAGTAAAACTCACTATTCCTGATACAGTGAAAGATTGGTTAGCCGAACGAGGATATGACCCCGTTTATGGTGCTCGCCCACTTAAGCGCGTGATTCAGCATAACATTACGAATGTACTAGCTACTCAGTTAATCATGCGTGACAATGATGAGCCTTTTGAGTTCGAAGCTTCAATTGCTAAAGATGGTCAATCGATTTCTTTTGCTGAGGTTGTTACTGATGTAGAGAGTTGGGTGGAGGAGTAATTACTCCTCCATTAAGAAAACTTCTTCGATTGTTAAATCGAACACCTGGGCGATATCATAAGCCAGTTGCAGGGAAGGATTATACTTCCCCTTTTCAAGGAAAACTATGGTTTCTCGGCGGACATTTACTTTTTGTGCTAATCCTTGCTGAGTAAGTAAATGTTTTGCCCGCAGTTCTTTAATGCGCGTTTTCATCTTCGATACCAGCTTTAGAGTAATACAACCAGAATCCAAAAAAGATGACTCCCATTGCAAGAATTCCAATTCCTAATGGGACTTCTGCTCTGGTTTCTGAATCAACAGTGAATACTAAAAGAACAAACCAAACATAAAACGAGCTTACAAAAGTCATTGCTGCTGCTTTTTGCTTAATTGCATTCGTCAATTCATCCTCAGGTGGGATGCCCATTTTCTCATCTCTAAGCCGTCCTTTTGCCATTATCAGACTGATAACAACAATTACTAAAACAGCTCCTGCGATTATGTATTCGAATAATCCAAGAGGCTCAATCATGGTATGAGCCCATAATCCCCCGGTGAAAGTTACTGTACCGGCTAACATTAGTATGATATATGTTTTTGTGTTTTTCATGGTCTTGACATTAGTGAAATAAATCTAACATTAAGTTAGAAATATATAACACAAATGCAAGTTAAAATTTCCTGTCTTTTTAAAATTGGGACTACTTTGATTTAAGAAGCCAGGCGTTTTCAGTTGTTGGTGCAATTCCTTTTATACCATAGGGGAGTTTGGTTCTTTCAAGGAGTGAGATGTCGTAGAATTTGTCGTAGTGAGATCGTATTTCTTTCTCAGCAATTGAAAATGGAGGCCCGGAAACTAGCTCTTGATCATATTCGAAAACGATTAATAATTGTGGGGCTTTTTGTGTGATGGTTGCTAAATGTTCAGTATATCTGGAACGCATTTCTGGTGGCAATGCAACTTTTGAAGCTCGGTCATAAACTCCATGAATTTCACCAAGGTCTGCTATTTGTAAATCAAAGAAGTCTCCTACATACATGGCTAAATCATCTGAACGATAAATCAGTCCATGTTCCCAGTGAGTTTTAGTTGCTACCGAATTCAATGAAGTATAAAGTTCGATTACTGCTTGTTCGCTCAGTTCACATCCAACAATTTGATATCCCTCTGATAATAGCCACAAAACATCCACGGACTTTCCAGTTAGTGGTACAAATACCTTATCTCTATTTGATAGGTTAAGCTTATTGAAATGTTTGATTAACAGATGATTTGGGGATGGCTGATCAAAACCAATCTGGCGGTTTTTCCAACGATCAAGCCAAAATTCTTTATGCATGAAGGGTTTTTTTACTAATGATTAGTATAATTGAACAAGATAGTCTACTTAATCTTCAAATATCTTGATCTAGATAAATCCCAATATTTCAAAGCAATGACATTTTGATCATTACTTATAAATTCAATGGGAGCATACAAACCATCAAATGAATAATGTGTATCTGAAATTGGTTTTAATTCTTGTTCGCCGTCAATTGAAATACTCATCAATTTTTCATCTTCATAGTAAATGAAAACTGTGTCTGTATGAAACAGTTCGTGAACATAAGCTCCAGCTAAATCTTTTGGGATTGTTCTATCAATGTATTCAGGAGCTGGTATCTTATTTAGACTACCACCCCCATGTTCCTGACCACAAACTTCGCAAAATGATATTGGTGCACCATTTAGTACAATGTGTTCCACGGGTTTTGTTGTTTGTAATGCCTGGTAGATTGCACTCAAATCTTCATCAGTCATATTACGGTATGCAGTCCATGGCATGATCCAATCTAAGGTTCCGTTTTTTCCGGTTCTCATGACATTAATAAAGGTTTCTTCACTCCAAGAACCGATTCCAGTCGGATCTGATGATATATTCGAACTAAAGATATCACTTTCATCTTCCATCGGATTACCACAACCAAAGGCTCCGGGATTTCTTTCATACCATGCCGTATGACAACCAATACAGTTTGCTAATTCAATAAGATATTTTCCTCGCTCTAATGGATTCTCGAAATCTGGTGGGTCCATGCTCTTTCTGAGTTCAAGTCCATCATATTGAAGGAATGACTCTTCCTGATCGCCAATATTTCTTTTTGGAATCACTTTGTTGACAGGATTAAGTGTTCGGAGGTAGGTAATTACTGAAGCCAGATCTTCATCTGATAGAGCTCGAAATGAATACCAGGGCATTGCTTTTAGAGATCTTCCATCACTACCAACACCTTCTCGAATGGCTCGGGCAAGCATATCATCTGAATGATTTCCTATACCAGTTATTGGGTCAGAAGTGATATTAGATGTATAAAACCATGTGCTATCTGTAATGGTATAAGAACGTCCAGATCCTAATCTTTCTAGAATAGGTGGATGACCCGGTTTTGTTGTGTCGCGTTCTGTGTGACAATTAAAGCACCACATGACGCTATTTACCAAGTATTCGCCACGTGCAATTCTTGATTCTGTAGCTTCGAAACTAATATCAGTTAAAGTACGAGCATTTTTTGATGGAAGTATTTCACTTACTGTTATGTCACTTTCTGGAGTTCTATTGCAAGAAAAAAAAAGCGCAAAAGATAGACCAGTAACAAATAAAATAAACCCATATATCTTAATCATAACCCCGAATATTTTGATTAGAGTACAGAATAAGATTCAACAACACAAAAAGAGTTACTAAACTGAGTTAGTCACATTTCGATTTGTGGTGATATTTGCCATCATTAATGAAATTAGTGAAATGATTTGGGTGAGAAATAAAGTGTTTAATGTATGGTTCTGCATATGCAGTGGCTCCGGCAAGCAGTAATAGAAACACAAGTGCGGTTTTTCGTCTTTTCTTGGATGAGTTTTTGAGAATCCATGCTATAGTTCCAAAAATCCCAACTATAGCAATTTTAATTACGCGTGCATCCCAACTCAAATAGGGGTTGAATCCACCTAAAATCCAGAAAAAGAAAATCGATGCACCAATTAGAAAAAAGAGATGTGATTTTTTCATAACGGTTGATTGATTTGAATACCCTGAAATGCACGGCTTAAGAGTCAAAAGGTTTCAAGACTAGCTCAATCCAAAATCATCCGGCGTTCTTTCATATCATATCTATCACCTGACCTAAGGAAATAGAAGAGATTTTCTGAATCTGGCAGGGTTTTCATTGAACTTCCTTCTCTTGACCAGAAAGTACCATCATAAATAATTACATAGCTTCTACCGATCACCTCGAATTCATTCTTTTGAACCACAACTGCGGTTGATTCATCAATACTAATACCTAATAACTCGGGTCTGTTTCTTAAAATATCAAACATATCAAAATGCCTGTTACGGGCAATAGTATGTTGATCTATTGCGATATTCTTTACGAAACCGAATCCTTCTTCATGATCTCCCATCATAATTTGATTCGTTTGAGTATCCCCTCTCGCCAAATAGGATCCTTGTATTGTAGCCCCGGCTGATGATCCACCAATTACTCCACCGCGATTTAAAACTTCCCAGAATAATTCTTCTGCTCTAGTTCCAGCATAGGCATCAACCAGTCGCCATTGTCTACCGCCACTAAACCAAACAGCATCAGCGTTTAATAAGGGTTCAACAAATTCATCAGTATTTGCCTCTTCCGGATCCCGAGTATGCAAAACGGTTAAATTTGTAGCTCCGTAATTACGAAAAATATTGGCTCCACCTGAATTATCAGAAATATTATCTGATCCTGATGCAGTAGGTATTAAGACTATATTGGCATCGGGACCACCTGCGAGGTCAATAAACCGCTCTACAATACTTTCATCAAGCGCTCCTCCGCCTACTATAACCAATGACCCTTTTTCCGGACCTGTGGTATAAATTTGCGCTTTAGAATTTGATGAATAAAGTAAGAGAAATAGAATCGTGAATATGAAGGCTGGTCTCATCCTAATATTTTTTAGTTGAGCGATAATGCAAACTATTTTGATGAAACAAAAAAGGTTTCGCCCGATCAGAAACGAAACCCAAATTTTAATCTTAGGATATACTAACTAACGAATTAGATGCGTGCCAGAACTTGGTCCTTTACTTCTTTTAGAACAGCAAATCCGGCAAAGATGAGGCCTACCATTAGAGCTTTAATACCCATTTCAGCAATTGAGTTTGTAGGGTCCAGACCTCCAATAATTCCAAAAATTGTGATGCTTGCGACGATGTAAAAGATTGGTTTTGCGATTTCCATTTGATGATACCTTTATTATTAAAATGTTCTCCGATGACCTGCTGCTTAGACGATACAAAGCGTAGAAAGTTTTCAATTTCTGAAAAGATTTCATCACTTTTACAAGCTGTTACTTCTTATGCTATTTAAGCTGAAAAGTGGTTAAGAATATCCACAGAAACTCGATAACACCTGAATGGTAATTCAAGCATTTAAAATCATTTAGAGGAGCAGAATGCAAAATCAAACATCAAGATTGTACAGAGTGGTTATGGTTTTTGGAATGCTGATATTTCTTAATTCAGAAATTCAGGCATTTCAACAAAACTTTGAAGTTCAGGGAAGTATCAGAACCAGAGCTGAATCGAAAGTTGATTATAACTTCGATGACAGCAACCAAAGTTATTTATTGTCTCAAATCAGAATAAGTGCAAACTGGAAGCCAGTAGATTGGTTCACATTATTTATCGAAGGTCAGGATGCACGAATTTTTGGAGAGGATGTAAATGGTGTGCCAGGAATTAATAAAGAAGCGCGTCCAAATATTTATGAAGATCAATTCGATATTCACCGCGCCTTTGCACAAGCAAATTTCGATGTCAATGAAACACCACTTAGTGTTAAAATTGGCAGACAGAAATTTAATATGGGAGCACAACGATTAGTTTCTTCCTTAGAATGGGTGAATACCGCAAGAGTTTGGGACGGAGTTCGATTTTCTTATGGTAACAGGGATTCAAGAGTAGCAGACGTATTTATTTCCAGGTTAGTACCTGTTACTCCCGATGGGCTAAATAATTATGATCGAACAGGGAGCCGTTATTTCAATAGCTCTTTTAGTGGAATATATATCACGGATAAGAAAACCGATCCAAATGTTACAACAGAGTATTATTTCCTCTATCGATCTGAGGATAGAGTAGATGATGCGGTTTCTACCTTTGGTGCCAGAATAGACTACAGGAAAGACAAACTGGATGTTAATGGCGAAGTAGCTATTCAAACAGGTACTTTTGGCGGATTAGATCATTCTGCTCAAATGCTACATGTTGAAGTAGGTTACAAACCAGATATTTGGAGCTCACCAAGAATTAGTACAGCATACAATTTTGGTTCAGGTGATGATGACCCCAATGATGATAAACATCAGACATTTGATAACTTATACCCTTTAAATCACGCTTACTATGGTTTTATGGATTTATTTGGGCTACAAAATCTACATAACTGGGAGTTAATTAGTGCTGGTGCTATAAATGAGAAATTATCATACCGAGTTGGTCTGCAATCATTCTTTTTAGTTAATGAAGATTCCGATGCCTGGTATAATGCTGGATTGGGAGTTGTGAGACTTTCATTAACTGATGTTGCCAGTTCGCATGTAGGAAATGAAATTGATGTTACAGTGACCTATAAAATTCAACCAAAGTGGACGGTTGTTGGTGGAGCTAGTACTTTCTTCAGAGGTGATTATGTTTCTGAAACCGGAAACTCATCTGTTAATCCGAATTTCTTCTTTTTGATGACGAAGTACTCTTTCTAAAAGAGCATAAAAGAGCTGTTAAATCAAACAGCTCTTTTTTTATCCCATTTTATTCAAAGTATCATCGGTAGTGAGGTCTCGATATTCCTCATCAACGGGTTCCCATAATTCAATTTTATATCCATTTGGATCCATGATCCATCCAAACTTGCCGTATTCATAGGTTTCCATCTCGCCAATGATCTCTACGTCTTCTTCTTTTAAAACTCTGAGAAGTTCTTCAAGATTTTCAACTCGGTAATTAATCATAGCATCCTTAGTGCTGGGATCAGTATAGGTTGTGTCTGATTTAAAGATGCTCCAGGCTGTAAACCCATCATTGGAAGAATCTTCTGATTTTTTCCAATGAAATGTACCTCCCCATTTTCCTGATTTAATCCCTAAATGTTTTTGATACCACTCTTTTGTCGAATCAGGATCATCTGACTTTAAAAATACTCCGCCAATTCCTGTTACTCTTCGTTCCATATTTTCCAATTATGTAGTTAATCCTAGTGTGTTGCCAGCTATATCCTGAAACCAGGCAAATGTTTTTCCATTTGGGAGTTCAATTGCTGGAACAATTGTCTTCCCGCCTTCTTTCTCAATCTTAACTAATGATTGCTGGACATCTTCTACTTGGATATAAAACATTACATAGTGATCAATTTCAGTTACGGCAGAAGTTATATGTCCAGGTATTCCCTGATTAGTATCGTTTATAATCTCATTTGAATTATGTGTGTTTCTAACCTCCCAATCAAAACATCGTTGATAGAAGCTGGTTGTAGCATCTTGATTGGAACATCCGATTTCAAAATGTATTACTGGATTTTTCATTAAAGTAATTATTTAGTGGTTGGTCCGCCCATTTGTGTAAAAAAAGCATCATTAGGTTCCCATAATTCAATCTTATTCCCTTCGAGGTCTAGTATATGGGCAAATTTACCATAAGGATATTCAGCAATGTCACTAACAACTTGCACATTGTTTTCTCTAAGCCGAATAATTAAGTCTTCAATATTCTGTACTCGGTAATTAATCATAAAAGCCTTATCAGAAGGGGAGAAATAATCAGTTGTGTCTACAAATGGTATCCAAGTCAGATAATTAATTTCATCCGGGCGATGAGCATTTCTAAACTCAAAAGGTGAGCCAACATCAGTGATTGCTAAACCCAGATTTTTTCCATACCAATTTTTCAGTTGTTCTGGATTAGTTGATTTAAAAAAAATACCACCAATACCTGTTACTTTTGGTTCCACTCCTTGACTAATATGAGGATCAATATTCCGTAGCTCAAATCTTTCATTATGAACACCGATTAAGTACCCACTAAGTAGCATGAACAACGAAACTACCAAATGAACACTGTTTTTAAATTTCTTTGAATCAAGCATGTTGATCCACCAATATTTGGTTCCCATCCGGATCGGCAATAGAAAAATGGCATGGTCCTGATTCTTCATTTAGAGTGTCTGATTCCATCAGGAATTCAACCCCTTTTTCCTTTAAATATTTATGTATGGATCGAGCATCATTGGGGTTAAATGTGATGATGTTACTTTCAAACATATCCTGAAAGAGCCCTATTGTAACACCGTCTTTTTGCATGATAAGCCACTTGTCGTCAACAGATCCTAGCCCATCTAAAGCAGAGAATCCTAAAGTCTCATAAAATGACTTTGATTTGATAATATCCTTCACTGCAAGTGAAGTCGAATGTTGTCCTAATGCTATATTCATGTTAATATGTGTTTATGTTATTATGTTTAATAATGATGTTTATTAGCGCTTTATGTTCATTTCATAAGCAGCAATCCAATTATTTACTGGCATCTTTGATACCAATTCACCAAGCAATTCAAATGGAATATTCTTAGGATTTTTAAATCTGATACAGCTCTTTCCCATATCCAATTTGGTAGGTACTTGTTTTGCATATTCCTCTGTAAACCATTTCAATAATTCATCGTCTGTGTAAATCCCCATGTGATAAAAACCAATATGATTTTTTTGTGATACAATATTTAAAAAGGGAAGAGGAAGAGAAGTATCACAATGGTAACCATCCGGATAGATACTATGTGGTACCACATATCCAATCATCCCATAATTGATACACTCTTCAAAACCATCAGGCAGATTTCTTAAAACTACCTCACGTAATTTGGTTACTACTTCTTTTCGATCGTCTGGTAGTTGATCGATATAATCGTCGACAGTTTCTATTTTATTCGTCATTTGTAGTACCTCTATTAGTTATCATTTTTAATCTCTGTAGGTAACCAATCCAAATTCCGATAGGGATTATTATCATCAATGCGATCCACATCCATGTTGGTCCCGTTATAGAGAAATCCGAGAAAAACCCCGCCCAGATTAGAGAGACAATTTGAAGGAGAGTCACAGCTATAACGGCCGTTTTTGCTTTATCACCAGCAATTATACTTGCGAGAAAACCACCTACAAATCCGCCAATAATGGAATAAATCATTTTGGCAGCTAATATCAATGGTGCATTACGAGCAATGAAATACTCTTGTTGATACTCAGGATTTGTTGCCTCAGAGAAATCTAAATCCGAAATATTTACCACAATGATTAACTCAATCACTTCTACTATAACACTGATAGACAAGAGTCCTATCAAAACCCCTATTATTAATCTTAAGATGCTCATGGCTATATTATTCAGCTTCAGAGGTTGTAGCCACTTGAAGAAAATTCGGATTCTTGAATAAGGCAGCACTTATCAATGATATCAACAAACCAACCGGAAATATTTCTGTAAACATCATTGGCAGTCTAAAGAAAAGCTTAGCATAGTTTTCTTTCATGGCTTCCATGCTATTAATAGTATCCTGCAATTCACTTTCTGATACGCCGGAATCCCGAGCATTCTTAATAATGGTAGAAGTATACTCTTCGATGAAAGCATAATCAGAGATATATAGATTAATCTCCCAAACTAATACATAAACTAATCCGGCAATTAGCGAAATACCCAGACCGACTTTGAAAGCAGTTCCGAATTTAATGACACCACCGAGTTGTTCATCACGATATTTTTTGGTGGCCACAAAGATGGTTGAAAAGCCAATTATCATGATGGTATAACCAAGAGCTTCTGAAGAGAAAAATGAATTTGCTCCTGATTGTGCGGCATAAATGCCAAGAGTCATGCTAAGAATTATTACTAACCCTGTGATGCCCCCATATGTAAGTATTATTTTTTGCATAGCAACAGTATGATTAAATGTTGGATGCAAAAGTGGCGAATCTGTTGATGATATCAATCACCCGAAAGTATGATTTTAACAGAATCATCCAAAAAGGGGATGCAAAAGACTCGAGAATTAATGCAGTTTTCGATTATTAAAACAGCATTAATGACAAATCGAATCGCACTACAAATTATGTTATTTGCTAAATTGGAATAAATCAAAAATTAGTTCTGAGTCTATGCACCTTCAGTATTGAGCAAAATATATATCGATTATAAGATTGTATTTAGCTTCTATTCAATTTTAGGACCAGACATTTCATAACCGCCTTGAATGAAAGTCAAACCTTCTACAATACTACCTTTTAATTGAAATAAAATTTCGGCTTGAACTACGGTTAAAAAAAACGACGTTTCGCTTTCTGGATATATCTCGAATTTGTCTATTCCTGGGGCAATACCAAATAATTGTTTTCCATCCTTTGTGATAGTTATAGCAAAACCAGGTTGCAATTCATAGACTCCAACATATCTTAATAAAGTTGATTCAGGTAAATCTATTGCATCATTTTTAAACTTCGGCTCTTCTAATTCTGAACCTGGGTCAAGCAAATTGAAACCAATATCCCATGGGTCTTCAGATGAATTCGCTAGAATTACTACTCCCTTACCTGTTTCTTTTACGAAGCCAGCAAATGACCGATAGCCTCCAGTACCACCATTATGCCAAAATACATCACCCTCTGTTCCCTTTTTTACATGCCAAGCCATAGCAACTGACATTCCATTAGCTTTATCATGTCTTATCTGGTGTGATAAAATCATCGAATCACTTAAGTGATTCTTGGTGAAACCCAGATTTGCTGCAATGAATTTTGCCATGTCAGAGGTTGAACTTCGGATAGCACCAGCACCAGCAAGAACTGTAAAGTCCCAACGATTTGCTTCCACTCCAATACTATGTCCAATTGCTAAATTCTTTTTCATTCTTTGAGTGAACTCAATTCTGGTATCATCCATATCCAATGGATCCGTTATGGTTTTGATCAATAATTCTTCATAACTAGACTTCTTTTTGTTGGCCAATATATAACCTAAGAGACCTGAACCTAGATTTGAGTATTCATATTTATCTCCAACTTCACGTATAGGCTCAAATTCAGAAATAAATTCAATTAAATCACTTTCAGTGTAATCTACATATGGGTTTGCTGGGTTTGTTGGTGCAAAGTTTGTAGGTAAACCAGGTAATCCAGATGTATGATCGGTTAGACTTCCAAGAGTAATTTTGTATTCTCCCATTGTGTTTACTTGAATGTCATCAGGAAGGAAATCATCAATTGCATCATTAATTGTTAGTTCACCTTCTAAAATCTGGTTAGCTAATAGTAAACTCGTAAAGACTTTAGAGATTGAGCCAATCTCATAGATTGTAAATTCGTCAACATCATGACCGCCATCTTTGGTTTTTCCAAAGTTGAAATAATAGACACCAGATGAATCTATTAAAGCAATGGAAATACCAGGGAAAACATTGTTATTTATACGCTTTTCAATAGTATTAACAACTTTAGTGGGTAATTCTATTGTTTTTGCTTCTTCTAAGCTATCACACTGAAAGACAATTAATAGTAGTAGTAGAATTTTTTTCATATGTATTGTTTTCTCAGTTAGATCAAAGTGAAAACAATTTTCTTACATTCTTGTTTCAGATTTTATTTAAAGTTTCTAAGTGTTTGAAAGAAGCATTATGTATCGAAATAGGACTTGTAATAGAAGTTTCACAAAGTGAATTATGGGCACTGATTTTAATACTTAATTGAATCTAAGTACTTTCTTTCGGCAATGATTCATAATGATACTTGATATGGTCACAATTAAACGTCTCTGCTTTTCAATTATAGCCGTTAGCTTAATATTTGAAGTGGGTATTGCACAAAGTCCCGACAGAGTTACCAGAGACTATACCATCGAAATTAGGTGGGATGATATTTCTGATCCCAATCAAATGGTAATTCTGGGGCATCATTTTGGAGATAAACAGTTCACGGTTGACACCACATATGTAAATGAAAATGGGGTGTCGATATTTGAGGGTGATTCATTAAGGCATGGAATCTACTTAATATATATACCTGGTCTCAGGTACTTTGATTTTTTAGTGGCTGAATCAGACATCAAATTACAAACTTCAATAAATGATCCTGTTGGGGACATGAGAGTGATTAGCTCTTCAGAGAATGAGCTCTTTTTTGGGTATTTAAAATATTTGGATGAACAAAGGAAGAAAGCACAAGATATAAACAACAGAATCCAAGAAGCTGAACAGGGAGAAACTGAGTCACTACAAGATCAACTAGTTGATTTGGATATGGAAGTGAATAATTACTTAGATGATTTTCTATCCGGTAACTCTGAATCACTAACTGCAAAGATTGTTGGATTGAACAGACAAATTAATGTCCCGGATCCTCCAACTGATGCTGATGGAAAGGTGGTAGATGAGACCTTTCAATATTTCTATTACTATAACAATTATTGGAATTACACTGAACTGACTGAAGAGGCATTGTTATACAGTCCATCATTTGAACCAAAACTCAAACGGTTTATGATTGACCTGACTGTTCAACATCCTGATTCTATCATAAAATCAGCTGAAATAGTCGTTGAAAAGACAAAAGGTAATAGAGAAATGTTTCGATATGTAGTTAACTGGATCACCAATTACTACGAAACCTCTAACTTGATGTCATCTGAATCGGTTTTTGTTCATATGGTAAACAAATATTACTCAGAAGATCAGGCTTGGTGGGTAGATCCTAATGCTTTATATAGAATTCGAGACCGGGCAAAAGTTCTAGAACCACTTTTAATTGGTAAGGAGATTCAAAATCTGGTTATCAAGGATATTGATGGTGAATATCAAAACTTGCATCAGAGTTCAGCAAATTACACGGTGCTATTTTTTTATGATAAGGATTCAGGTTTTAGTAAAACAGCTGTTCCAATTATCGAAGAAACCAGAGAAAAGTATGCTGATGAGGGACTGGAAGTTTGGGGAATCGCTGTGGATTTAGAAAATAATTCTAGTGACGTCACAGCCTGGAGGAATTTCATTCGAGATAATGATATCAATGAGTGGACCAATGTGGCTGACCTAGAAAACAGACTTCCAATCAAATATACTTATGATGTGCGATCTACACCGACTATTATTGTTATTGACAAGAATAAAGAAATAACTCTACGCAGGATTGGAGCAGAACAACTCGGCAAAATAATGGAAGATTTGATTGAAGATGATCGCTAATACAATTACTTGATCAGATTCAAATTCTTAGCTTTTTCGACTGCCTGAGTTCGACGGTTCACATCTAGCTTCTCATATACTTTTTGAAGATGAGTTTTTACGGTATTGATAGAGACGAATAGTTTTCCGGCGATTTCTTTATTTGATAAACCCATTGAAACTAACTCCAGCACTTCCAACTCCCGTTCGCTTAGGTGCAAATACTCAATTGCTTTTTCATTCTTTTGAAATTCTGACCGAGTTACATTCGGTGCCGTGAGTTTTCTACCAGCCCATATTCCTACTCCAGTAAATAGAATTGCAAAAAAGAGCAGAAGTACTTCCATCGATAATTCACGAACCAGATATCGATACTCGAAATATTCCAATAGAAAAACGAGTATCGCTAAAACAACTCCGTAAATGATGATGGTTTTTTTCAAAACTACTTCAACAAATTCTCCGGATTCAAACCTTTAAGATCATCAACTACATATTCACGACCTTTCCGGATGAGCTCACCATCCAGGTAGACATCTGCTCCGATACAGACTAAGTCCCAATGAATGTTGGATGAATTTCCATTTGAGGCGATTTCATAGTCTTTACCAAGAGTAAGGTGATTCGAACCATAGATTTTCTCATCAAACAGAATATCATACATAGGACTTTCAATCACCGGATTGGTACCAAAGCTGAATTCGCCAAATCGACGAGCTCCTTCATCGGTATCCAAAATGTCTTTCAGTGCGTCATTGTTGGATGAATCAAAATCTACTACTACACCATTTTCGACAACCAGTTTTACGAATTCAAAAGGTTTCCCTTGATATACTGATGGTGCGTAGGTGATATAACCGTTCACTGAATCCAAAATTGGTGAAGTAAAAATCTCACCATCCGGTATGTTATGTGAACCATAACAAGGCACCCAATTCTGTCCTTTTACTGAAAACTTGATATCAGTGCCTTCTCCTTTAAGATGGATGATATCCGTTGCTCTGAGTCTTTTTTCCAGAGGCTCCATGGCCAATTTTAATTGAGCATAATCAACTAGACAGGCATCATAATAAAACTTGGTGAACTCAAGCGTTGGCATCTTTGCATTCATTGCAAAAGCCGGTGATGGATATCGCATAATACACCATTTGGTGTTGTTTACTCTTTCCTCAAAATGGACCGGGTGTAAGAAATGCTTGGAATAAGCTTCATTGGCATCTTTGCTTGCCAGTGAATTTTCATAAATGTTTTCAGAAGCACGGATGCCAATAAACACATCCATCTGTTCCATTTTTGGCAATTGATCTACTTTTGCCTGATTTTTCCAGAAAGCTTCATCCCCTTTTTGCACCAATAATTTCTGAGTTTCTGTGTCTTCAATTTGAACAAAAGGATGAGCACCTTTTTCTCGAATTTGCTCAACCAAAGCTCTCAGGAGATCAATTCCGTTAAGTCCAATTAACTGAACCATTACATTTTCATTCTCTTGAACTTGCGTGCTGTGCTCCAGGATGAGCGAAGCCATTTTATAGTCGTTTTCTGAAATCACTTAACTAGCTTTTAGAATTCTGGTTTGATTTGTGATCAGAAAGTAAAATAATTAGAACTAATTTATTTCAACGAATAACGAATAACGAATAACGAATAACGAATAACGAATAACGAATAACGAATAACGAATAACGAATAACGAATAACGAATCACAACTTAATCACCTGATCACAGAGTTTAATTTCCTTAGGATCATTGGAAGCAAGAATCACTAACTTATTCTTCGCCTTCTGCATATTCACAATCTTTTTTACAAGTTCATGACCTGACTTATCCAAATTTGAACCAGGTTCATCAAGAAAAATGATATCCGGTTTCCGTATTAAGGCAGCAGCAATCTTAATTCTCTGACGTTGACCAGTAGAAAGAGATTTAAACAATTTTTGGCGATGATCTTTCATTTGAACCTGATCAATCAAACTATTGATATGAGTCATCTGAATTGGTAAACCGGCAACTTGAAGAAGGAATTCAAGATTTTCATAAGACGTTAATTCATCATATAAATTGATATAGGGCGCAGCATACCCAATATTGCCTTTAACATCTTCCTTGGTAAGTTCAATTTCTTGCCGCATCCATTTAATGGAACCCTTTTGTGCATTCGTCAAATAAGCAAGGCATTTTAGTAGAGTAGATTTTCCGCTTCCATTAGCGCCAGCTATTCCCAGTACACCATCCGTGTGTTCAAAGTTTAGGTCAGTAAATATCGACTTTCGATTATACGTTTTAGATAGCCCTTCAATGGTCAATGAAATCATGCCCAAAGGTAGTGATGACAAAGAACATTATGAATGAGAAAATTCTTCATCAATTCTCAATAATTATTAACGTAATTAAGTTGGATTGGCAGCCAAGTCGCATTAAATTGGCTTCTCTTTCTGAGACTGTATGCAGAAAACTATTGATCAAATAACAGACAATTTAGCTGGGCTAGTTACCGCGGATAAGCCGTTTTATTCTCCGAAGGAGTTGCTTAAAGCGAAGATTCCATCCTTTGTAGTGGAGCGCATCAGAATGGCACTCGAAGACAAAGTGCGCGAAGAATTGAGTAAAGTTTCTACCGAATGGTTTGATCTTTCTTCTCGACTAGTTAATGATGCATGGGTAGATTTTGAACAAGCTGCACTCGGATCATCACATATCCCGAGAGAGGAATTGTATACAATTCTAAGTAGTGTAGTATCTGATATTGTTCATGTATTTATAGAGCCACGAAAAAATATGGCGAATTATATTTTTCGTGAAGATGATGAACTAAGTCTGCACGAAATTGAGCATCGATGTAGTCGCTTAACAGTGTATAAGCATTTTGGTACAGCGATTCCCTTATATATGAAGAAGCGGGATTTAGAATCGCTTGAAAAAGAGCGATGTAAATTGCTTATCCAAAAAATTGATGCAAAACTGGTTGCAGCTTACAAACCGGATGATTGGGCTAAAAAATTAGAACAATTGTTTGTGTTGTTTGGCGGCGAAGTTGAGCCCAAACTCCTTGCCATCTTTTTTGAGGATAAAGGATTACCGGCAATGGCCAAGAAATTTTCTTCAAAGCGTAAGCTGGTAACCAAATCTGATTTCATATACATAATCTCTGCTAAGGAATCGGATTCGAAATCTTCAAAAGTCTCAAAGTCTGAAGAACAATCACTTGTTGAATCTTTCTTTGGAGAATATACTGAGGACCCTGCTGACTCTCCTTTATTCGACGAATCGCTTGCAGGGCAATACTTGGATGGAAGTTTGAGCGACGAAGAAATGACTGAGTTACTTCAGGATATTGCAAGTGATGGAGTAATTGAAGTAGATCACGAACATGTGGAATCTCTAAACGAGCTTTTCCAAAGTGATTCTGAAAATGTGGAAGATTCTGTATCAGAGACATCAGAAGAAATTGCAGCCAAAATCAAAGATCAGAATGAGAATGACCCTGAAGAGATAAAAGAATTCAGAGAAAATCTAATTTCCATTCTTGATCAGGCGAAACATTCTTTCGAAGATGTTTCTGGTGAGGAAGGAGCATCAAATCCGCCAAAAGAAGAAGAGCCTGCTTTAAGTATCCAGTTAGATGAAGAAGAACTGGTTGAAGAAGATGATCTTATTGATGCAGGAGATATAGTAGAAACTGAAGAGGTCGAACAAACCGAAGAAAAGGAAGATGAGCCGGTGTGGGCTCAATTTTTAAGCTCAGATCAAATGGATGTTGTGATGGGTGGCAAACGTTCAGAAGAACGTTTAGCAAGTGCTCCTGCAGAATTGGAAGAGGATGGTTCGGATATAGAGGTTAGCGATGATTTTGAAGATGAAATAATTGAAGAAGTAGAATCATCAGGAGTAGAAAACGAAATTATATCGCAACTCAAAGAAATACTGGATGATAGAAAATTTGAATTTTTAGATGTGATATTTAAATCAACAGAAGCTGAATTTGAGTCAGCTTTGGTGAAGTTGAGTGAGTTTAACACTTGGAATGAAGCATCTGATTATATCAAAAACGAAATTTTTACTAAAAACGATGTAGATCTGTTTTCAGGGGCAACGGTCGATTTTACCGACAGAATGCATCGATACTTTAATGAGAAAACACATTCATAAGGAGTACAAATGGAAGTTAATGAGAAAGTTGAGCGGTTAATGAACATGCGTGCCGAAGCGTTAAAAGGCGGAGGCGAAAAGCGCATCGAAAAACAGCATGCAAAAGGGAAACTAACAGCGAGAGAACGCATTGATTTATTGGTTGATAAAGGATCTTTTGAAGAGATTGATGCTTTTGTCACACATCGAAGTTCAAACTTTGGTCTGGACAAACAGAAAATATTAGGAGATGGAATTATTACCGGTTTCGGTAAGATTAATGGTCGACCTGTGTATGTATTTAGCCAGGATTTCACTGTTTTTGGTGGATCACTTTCTGAGACATTCGCCGAGAAAATGTGCAAGATTATGGATTTGGCTATGAAAAATGGTATTCCTGTGATTGGACTTAATGATTCAGGCGGTGCCCGAATTCAGGAAGGTGTTTCTTCTCTTGGTGGATATGCCGAAGTATTCTGGAGAAATAGTATGGCATCAGGGGTTGTACCACAGATTTCTGCCATTATGGGGCCATGTGCAGGTGGTGCGGTTTATAGTCCTGCTCTTACTGATTTCATTTATATGGTTGAAAATACGAGCTACATGTTTGTAACCGGGCCAAATGTTGTGAAAACGGTAACACATGAAGAAGTAACATCAGAGGAATTGGGTGGTGCGGCAACTCATAATTCGAAGTCAGGAGTTGCACATTTTTCAGCTGCGAATGATGCAGTTTGTCTACAGGAAATCAGAAAGTTGATGAGCTATATCCCTCAGAATTGTGAGGAAAAGGTTCCAATGATTGCCCCAAAAGATCCAGATTCTGCTAAAGCAAAAGCATTGGATGATATTGTACCATTGAACCCAAATAAGCCATACGATATGCATGATGTAATTCAGGGTATTGTAGATGCAGACTCATTTTATGAGGTTCAAAAAGACTATGCTGAGAATATAATTGTTGGGTTTGCAAGATTAGGTGGTCGTTCTGTTGGTATTGTTGCGAATCAGCCACTTTCACTAGCCGGTGTTTTGGGAGTTAAATCTTCCTTGAAAGGAGCACGTTTTGTTCGTTTCTGTGATGCTTTCAATATTCCTTTAGTTGTATTTGAAGATGTTCCTGGATTCTTACCTGGAACAGATCAGGAATGGGGAGGAATCATTAAACATGGAGCAAAACTGCTTTATGCATTCTGCGAAGCTACGGTTCCAAAAATGACGGTGATAACAAGAAAAGCTTATGGTGGTGCGTACGATGTGATGAACTCGAAACACATACGTGCAGATTATAACGTGGCCTGGCCAACGGCAGAAATCGCAGTTATGGGAACTAAAGGTGCAGTGGAAATTATCTTCAGAAGAGAAATTTCTGCGGCTGATGATCCTGCTGCAAAACAAGCTGAGTTGGAAGCAAAATATGGGGAAGAGTTTGCGCATCCATATCGTGCTGCAGCTCGTGGATTTATTGATGATGTGATTTTCCCATCAGAAACCCGTGCAAAATTGATTAATGCTTTCGAATTTTGCCAGAATAAAGTGGATTCTGTGCCGAAGAAAAAGCACGATAACTTGCCTTTATAATCTTTTAAGTCATTCTTCTCCCGTCTGTTTTCGGGAGATGGATGACTTTATTTTTTATCCACTATAGCAAGTGTACATCTGGAAGTACAAACAAGCTTACCACGTTCATCTTCAATTTTGATTTCCCAAACATGAATGGTTCTTCCTAATTGAATGGGTTTAGCAACTGCTTTTACTTTACCACCTTCTTTCACTGATCGATGATGATTGGCGTTGATTTCAATTCCTACTGCTGTTTTTGAGTCCGGAACATTGACCCATCCACCAATTGAGCATAGGGTCTCAGCAAGCGCAACAGACGCACCACCATGAAGGATTCGAAATGGTTGAACAGTTCTGGAATCGACTGGCATTTCAGCAATTAGCTCATCTCTGCTTATCTTCAAAAAGCTGATTCCAAGCGTTGTTCCCATATTTTCAGCTTGATTTTCAAAAAACCAAGCTACTTTGTCTTCTATATTTTTTTCTATTTCCATATATATTTACTTAACACTGTTAAGTGTTGTAATTATTCGTTGGAACCGCTTTCTTGTATACGTTCGCATAACATCGGTCAGATAACAAAATCAGAAGAAAGTATGAAATATGAACCTGCAGTAGTACCGCTTTTAATTGATGAGCGGTTAAAACATAATAAGCTCGGAATTGCGGCTGCGGTTAAAAGAAATGGTGAATGGATTGAAACCAGTGTTGATGAGTTCCGGAATAAGGTTAAATATTTAGGACTTGGTTTATATTCACTTGGGGTGAGAAGGGGTGATCGAGTATCTATCCATTCAGAAAATTCAACAGAATGGTTGATTTGTGATCAGGCAGTACTTTCTATAGGAGCGGTTAATGTTGCCATTTACACAACTCAACCGGCGGATCAGATAAAATATATTCTCGAAAATTCAGAAGCGAAGGTTCATATTGTATCTAATGATGCACTATTTGAAGAAACTAAACCTCTGATTAAACCGATTAAGTCAGTTACTTCCATTATTTCAATTCAACCTACATCACACAAAAAGCTATTAGGTTTTGAGCAGGTGATGGATATGGGAAAAGAGGTAGAAAAAGAAAATCCAAAGCTTTTTGATGAGTTAAGAAATGCGATTGAACCTGACGATTTAGCTAATATTAATTATACCTCTGGTACAACAGGTGTCCCAAAAGGCGTAATGTTAACTCATATGAATCTGGCTTCAAATACGATTGCATCCGCTGCAAGAATGCCTTTCAATACTGAAATTATTGATCGCCCGAAGATTCTATCATACTTACCATTGGCGCATATGTTAGAAAGGATTGCGGCCTATCTATACATCCATGAAGGTGCCAGTATATATTATGTTGAGGATATCACAGAGTTCAAGACAGACTTAATTACGATTAAGCCAATTTATTTTGCAACCGTACCACGTCTCCTAGAAAAAATCATGACGGGATTGAAAGTTCGAGGACAGGAATTAAGTGGTGCAAAGAAGACTCTATATTACTGGGCTATTAAGTTTGCCGAACAGTATGATCCGGAAAAACCACCGACCGGATTGGATGCACTGAAATGGAAATTCGCAGACAAATTAGTCTATTCAAAAATCAGAGAAGGCATGGGTGGGAATCTGATTGGTACTACAGTTGGTGGTGCCGCACTCGCGCCAAGTGTGATGCGTTTTTTTAATGGTATTGGCTTCCAGGTTGGAATGGGATATGGATTAACAGAAACATCACCTGTAATGACATCGAGCCTTCCGGATCAGATAAGAATCGGCTCTGCAGGTTTGCCACTGGAAGATGTAGAAATAAGAATTGCAGAAGATGGTGAGATACAAACCATCGGTCCGAATGTGATGAAAGGGTATTATAAAATGCCCGATAAAACTGCCGAAGTAATGACAGAAGATGGTTGGTTTTGTACCGGTGATATTGGATATATAGACGATGAAGGTTGGCTTTTTATCACCGATAGAAAGAAGTCGATGTTCAAATTATCAACGGGGAAGTATGTAGCTCCTCAACCGATAGAGAATTCTTTAATGAATAGTGGATTTATCGACCAGGCGCTTGTGATAGGTAATCAAGAGAAGTTTTGTTCAGCTTTAATAGTGCCCGACTGGGTTAATATGAAAAAGAGATTCGAAAGCAATGGGCATGAATTTCCATCAGAGAATTATGTGGAAAATGAGTTTGTCCTGCATCGAATTCAAAAAGAGGTAGACAAAGTTAATATGAAGCTTCCTCATTGGGAAAAAGTCAAAAAATTCATTTTGATTGAAGATGCTTTCACAATTGAGAAGGGTGAATTAACCCCCAAAATGAGTATTCGAAGAAGTGTTGTTAAAGAGCATCACAAAGATTCCATTTCGCAAATTTATGCCGACTCAGAAACTTCAGCCATATGAAAGCCTATCGAAGAATAAGAAAAGTCGCAGTCTTGGGATCAGGAGTAATGGGAAGTCAAATTGCAGCTCATTGCGTTAATGCGGGTTTGGAAGTTTTGCTACTTGATCTGAAAAGTGATGATCCAAAACGACCAAATAAAATTGCAGAAGAGAGTTTAAAGAAGATCACAAAGATTAAACCGGCTGCTTTTGCTATTCCGGATTTTGCCGGGTTGGTTAAGACCGGAAACTTTGACGATGACCTAACCAAACTTGCTGATTATGATTGGATTTGCGAGGTCGTGATTGAACGAATGGATATTAAACAGCAATTATTATCCAAGATTGATGCGGCCAGATCCGAGCATTCCATTGTAAGTTCTAATACATCCGGCCTTCCTATTTCTGAAATATCTTCAACTTGTACTTCATCCTTTAAGAAGCATTTTCTCGGAACCCATTTCTTTAATCCTCCAAGATATATGCATCTTTTGGAGTTGATTCCTCTTAGTGAAACTAAAGATGATGTCCTCGAAACCATGACTTTGTTCTTTGATCGAGTACTTGGTAAAGGAGTAGTGTATTGCAAAGACACTCCAAACTTTATAGCCAATAGAATTGGCGTGTATTCAATGGCAAGTCTGCTACCTTATTTCTTTAACGGAGATTTTAGGGCTGAAGAAATCGATCTACTTTGTGGTACAATTTCAGGGTACTCAAAAGCAGCATCGTTTCGAACGGCGGATATTGCAGGTTTAGATGTGCTTGCTCATGTTGCATCGAACTTATATCCGGCTATTCCCCAAGATGAAGAACGGGAAGTATTCAATTTGCCTGAAGGTTTCTTGAATATGGTCCAGAATGGTTCAATTGGGAATAAGTCAGGGCAAGGTTTTTATAAAAAAGTTCAAACCAAGACTGGCCGAGAATTTCATGTTATAAATCCTGATTCACTTGAATATGAGCTTCAAGAAAAGCCAAAGTTTGAAATAATTGCTGATGCAAAGAAAATTTCGAATTTGGCTGAAAGACTAAATTTTCTTGTAAATCATGATTCGAGAGAAGGAAAATTTATCTGGGAAGTTCAGCGCAAGTTGATGTTATATGCTGCAAATCGAATCCCTGAAATATCAGATTCAATTGAAGCGGTTGATCGTGCAATGAAATGGGGATTTAACTGGGAAATGGGGCCATTTGAAAGGTGGGATGCAATAGGAATAAATGAGGCAGCATCTCGAATCAAAGAAGATGGGTTTACAGTTCCGGTACTAATCCAGGAAATGTTGGATGCGGGAATAACCAGATTTTATGAAGATGGAAAAGTGTATGATCCGATTTCTAAATCGATGGTTGGTATTCCGCTTCAATCAAGTAAAGAAATCACAAAAAACAGTGTTTATTCCGGGAAACCAATCATAGAAAATAAATCAACAGCATTACATGATATTGGTGATGGAATTACGCTTTTCGAGTTTAAAACAAAGAATTCCGCGTTGAATTCAGAGTTGGTTAATTCTCTGGAAGAATCACTTTCTATTGTAGAAAAGGATTATGAAGGTATGGTTATCAGTCACTGGGGAAGTAATTTTGCTGTTGGTGCTGATTTGATGGAGGCGATAACAAAGTACCAACAAGGTGACATAAATGGAGTCTATAAAACGGTTGATGACTTCCAACGAACAGCTGTTTCTCTTCGGTATGCACCGTTTCCGGTTGTAGTTGCGCCATTTGGAATGGCGCTTGGAGGTGGAGCTGAGTTTATCTTGTATTCTGATAAAGTCGTTGCTCATCATGAATTGTACGTGGGACTGGTAGAAGTTGGTGTCGGTTTGATTCCTGCCGGAGGTGGAACAACAGAATTGCTTAAACGGGCGATGAACAATCTACCACCAGAAGCTGATCCACTTCCATTTATTAAAGAAGTATTTAAAACTATTGGTTTAGCAAAAGTATCTGAAAGTGCAGAAATGGCTAAAAAGCTGATGTTACTACCTGTGGATAGCATCATTGAGATGAACCGAAATAATCTGATATCTACAGCTAAATCAGAAGCACTTTCGATGGTTGAAGAAGGATATCATCCACCAAGAAAAATGAAGATTCCGGTTCTTGGAAAAAAAGCCGAAAGTGTGCTTGGTCTAATGCTTTATGTAATGAACGAAGCCGGTTTTGCAACTGATTATGATCGAGTTGTAACAGGTAGAGTAGCGAAGGTTTTAGCAGGCGGCGATTTAATGGAGCCTCAAAATGTGTCGGAAGACTATCTCTTACGTTTGGAGCGTGAAGCAATTTTTGAATGCTTGAATGATGAGCGATCTCATGCACGAATAGAGCATATGTTGAAGACAGGAAAACCACTGAGGAATTAGATCAGAGCAATGAGGATTGAGTCATGAGAAACTATAAAGATTTAAAAATTTGGAAGAGATCAGTAGAGCTAGCTTCGTTGATTTATCAACTGACATCAAAGTTTCCCTCGGAAGAAAAGTTTGGAATAATAAGTCAACTTAGAAGGGCATCGATTTCAATTTCATCTAATATTGCTGAAGGTTCAGCAAGATCGTCTGAAAAAGATTTTTCTAGATTTATTGATATCGCATATGGATCATTATGTGAAGTAGAAACTCAATTGATCATTGCACATGATTTAAAATTTATATCAAATCAGGAACATGAACGCATACATCTTGAAGTAAATGAACTTCAGAAAATGATTTATACATTTTCGAGGACTCTAAAAAAAGCTCAGTACCCATGACTCATAACTCAAGACTTAAAGAAGCCTATATTATCGATGCAAAAAGAACTGCTTGTGGGAAAGCAAATAAAGGAAGTTTTCGATATACCTATCCTGATACTTTGGCTGCAGAAGTAATAAAAGATTTGATAGCGAAAACTCCAAATCTTGATTCATCTAGAGTTGATGATGTAATAATGGGCTGCGCTTTTCCTGAAGCTTCACAAGGATTAAATATTGCGAGAAATATTGCTCTACATGCCGGATTACCTGACAATGTTCCCGGCATGACAGTAAATCGATTTTGTTCATCGGGTTTACAAACCATTGCAATGGCTGCTGAGAGAATTATGGTTGGTGCAGCTGATGTGATCATTGCTGGTGGAGTAGAAAGCATGAGCATGGTTCCAATGGGAGGAATGTCAGTACAGCCTAATCCAAATATTATGGATAATCGTCCCGAGATATATATCAGTATGGGATTGACAGCAGAGAATCTTGCATCTAAATATGAGATTTCGAGAGATGAACAGGACGAATTTGCTCTGAATAGTCACCTTAAGGCTGTTTCTGCTTGGGAAAATGGGCGATTTGATAATCAAATCACGTCAGTGAATATTGTTAAGCAACATATTACATCAGATGGTGAACTTGTTGGGAAATCAGTTGCCATTAATGCAGATGAAGGACCTCGTGCAGATACTTCATTAGAGGTTTTGAGTAAACTGAGACCTGTATTCAAGGTGAAAGGAAGTGTTACTGCCGGTAATTCATCACAAATGAATGATGCAGCATCAGCGGTTTTAATTGTATCCGGAGAAGTTGTAAAGGAACTTGGTTTAGAACCCATTGCAAGATATATCTCCTATCAGGTTGCCGGAGTAGCACCTGAATTAATGGGAATTGGTCCGGTTGAAGCTGTTCCAAAAGCACTTAATCAAGCTGGTTTAGAATTAAAATCTATTGATTTAATTGAGCTAAACGAAGCTTTTGCTGCTCAGGCGCTTTCAGTTATCAAAGAATTAGATTTAGACCCAGAAATTGTAAATATCAATGGTGGTGCAATAGCAATGGGGCATCCACTTGGATGTACTGGAGCAAAACTTACAACTCAAATTTTACATGATCTGAAAGCTCAGAGAAAGAAATATGGAATGGTGACAATGTGTATTGGTGGTGGAATGGGAGCAGCAGGAATATTCGAAAATCTTCAGGTTTAATATGTTTACAACAGACACTCTAAAAGGAAAAACAATTCTAGTTACGGGAGGAGGCAGTGGATTAGGTCTTGCAATGGCTAAAGGTTTTTGTAGATCTGGAGCAGATGTAGCTATATGTGGTAGAACACTAGAAAAACTTGAAAAAGCTGTAAATGAAATCCAGAATGAGCGTGAAGGTTCTAAAGTGAAAGGATTTTCTGTAGATGTTCGTGATCATGAAGCTGTAAAAGCAATGTTTGATGATATTGTTAGTCATTTTGGAAAGCTCAATGGGCTAGTTAATAACGCAGCTGGGAATTTCTTATCAGCTTCAGAGGATCTTTCTCCCGGTGGTTTCAAAGCCATTGTTGATATTGTTCTTCATGGCACATTTAATTGTACCCATGCGTTTGGAAATTATTTGATTGACAAGAAACTAGAAGGATCGATTCTTAACATTGTTACTACTTATGCCGAACATGGATCTTCTTTTGTACTTCCATCAGCATGCGCAAAAGCAGGAGTACTTGCAATGACGAAATCATTAGCTCATGAATGGGCGGAATATGGAATCCGAGTGAATGCAATTGCTCCCGGTCCGTTTCAAACCAAAGGTGCGTGGGCTAGACTCGTTCCAGACTCAATGGTAGAAAAGATGATGGTTAAGCAAATCCCATTGAAAAGATTAGGCAAACACGAGGAACTCGCCAATTTGGCAATATTCCTCATGTCTGACCTCGTTCCTTATATAACCGGAGAATCTGTTGTAATTGATGGGGGAGAGAGTTTAAAAGCAGGTCAATTCAATTTTGTGACAGATGTAATGTCTCGAAAGAAATTGAAAATGGCGTTCAAAGCTATGAAACCAAAGAAGTAGTTAACTAAACAGAAGTGCTATTGCTATAATGGTAGCTATCAAGCCGATGTAAAAAATATCTATGATTACATTCGGTTTGTGAAGCTTTAAATAATGCTTGTTAATATAGTGCTCTAGTCCAAGCTTGTAGTATTTGTGGTACAATCCAGCTTTCATGATGTACCTCCTTATCGTTTATAAATCTATTTCAGCTAATTGTTTTTCAAGTTCTGCAATACGAGTTCGAAGTTGGCTCACTTCTCTGTCTCTTTGAGTTACTCGGATCATTTCACCATCAATCCATGTTTCTACCCAAAGTTGCACGCCTTTATCATATTTAGCTTTGGTCACTAATTCATAGGTGTTATGATCATATAGCTTCCAAATACCATGTTCTAGGAAGCGATCGCCTTCTTTGTAATAATGCCCTTCTTGTAAGATTTCACCTGTAGAACTAAACATAACCATGTCATAATGGTTACCGATTACATGTGTGACAATTTTGTCATTCTCTTGATTTTCAATCTTATTTTGTGCGGTTACATTTGTTAGTCCGACTAATAAAATTAGGATAAGGGTAAATATCTGCGATTTCATAGCAATACCTCTCTGCTTTAAGTACACTCCAATGTTAAAAAATTGTTAACATAAAGTAAAGCAAATATTACCTCAGTTTAACCTCAGTGTTAATTAAACTGATTAAGTCTAGCCTCTACTCGTTCTACTTGTATTGCCAGCTGTAGTGCATCGTAGCTTGTATATGCAGTTTCTTTATTTAGTTGAATAGATTTTAAGAAGAGTAGCGCAGCTTTTTCCGCTGCTTTGGTTGGATCGAAATTCTGTTTTTCATAGAAAAGACGATTGGTTTCACTTTTGCGCCCGTACTTTACGATCTGAGAAGGTACGTTGCATTCCAAAATCATATTCTTGTTGCTAATGATGCGCCTATGTCGATTTTCATCTGCAGCTGCATGTAAATTCATAGTGGCAGTTGTTCCATTATCGAACCTGAGAAAAAAGTGTGCTATTGTTGGTGAATTTGGGGATACTGAAATCTGTTTAGCTTCTATATGGTGGATGCCACTATCAACCCATTTCAAACAAAGTCCTAATTCATCAATCCAGTGACTTCGAAATTCATTTTCAACCTGGACCATTTGATTACGAACAATTTCTCTCTCTATGTGAATGAAGCTTGGTTTAGCAACTTTATCCATCATCCATCTTGTAGCTGGCGCAATTGATGGCCATTGGGCGAATTGAATATGACAACGGGATTCCCTTGCTGAACGATGAATTCTTTCAAGCATTTTTATATCGGTTGGCTGCTTAGCTATAAAAAAGCAGTGAAATCCTCTTCGAACTCCTTCTAAAAGAACTTCCAAATTTTGGTCAGTCTCATCAAGAATCAGACATGCATCAACAGCATGCAGGTCTGAGATATTTGGACAAAGTTCAACTTCAGTAACAACGTTATGTGGGCGTAAATGATGTTCCCATGCAACACCACGGGTAGCATCTCCAACAATACCAACTTTCATAATTTATGCCTTTAAGTTCAGGCTAAAATGCAAATGGAGATGCTATTTTCCAACTTTGTTAGTCGGGCATTACAATTGCTAAAATAAAATAGATTAGAATAGGTGATCCGTAACCTAGTAAAGAACAAATTACAAAGATTACACGAACAATCGTTGGGTCCCATCCAAGATACTCTGCTAACCCGCCACAAACTCCGGCTAGCATTTTATCCTTCTTGGATTTTTTCAATTTTGCAGGCATAAAACAAACATGATTATTTTTATTCTCGGCGTGACTACGAGATGATAAACAAGTTGTTTCAAAAAAATCAAAAAAATAAGGGCCGAAGCCCTTTTGCATTCTCTAATGTGAGATTAACCAATTTCCTTAATTCTAGGTAATTGCTTTTCACCAAACTCAGAATCACTTAATTTAAAGACAATTGGTAGCTGAAACTGTACATCTACAGCCTTTCCTCTTTGCATTCCTGGCTCAAAGCGCGCATGTTTTATGGCTTCTAATGCAGCTTCATCACAACCGGCACCTATTCCTCTAATAACCTCAGGATTAATCACTTTTCCATCTTTAGTTACAACAAATTGCAGCACTACACGCCCTTCAATACCCTCTTTGCGAGCAAGATCAGGATAAGAAACTCTACTTTGAATAGACGCCAAGCCACCAATAAGCTTTGGCATTTCCTCAACTACAGAGAAAGTATCACCTGGAATTACTTTACCAATGCTTGCAGAGGTTGGTCCATTAGGTGGTACTAAATAAGAGGCAAGGTCTTTGCGTACTAGAATTTGATTTGCCAACTTTCCAAAGAGGTAATTATCCCCTTGTAAGTTTGCATAATGGTTTATGTAAACCGGGATTATATTATCATTTATTACACCCTTGGATCGTATAGTGACATCCATGCTATTAATTCTGAAATCGATAGTATTCAGCTCGATATCACCATTTAGTACACCACCTTCAAATTGAACGGGAGAAACAACAAACACTCCATATTCAGGTACAGAAAACATAAATCCATCTAATCCATTGATGGAAGTAGTATTTGGATGTGCAGTTAATTCTTTTCCATTTATTTCAAAAGTAGGGCTCGCAAGTGTAAGGGTCATATCTTCTAATACCGATTCATCCAGTGTAGAAGGTGCTCTCATGTCAGAGCATGCAATAGGAGCTATAATTCCTATACAAATGAGCAGGAAAAATAGAGAGCTTCTTTTTACAGAGCTTCTATATAGTTTATGATATTTCATTGTTGAGATTCGTTTTTTTAGTGTTGACTGTTGTACGGCCATGTTTACTGAAAAACTTCCGAATCCCCGGTTCAGAGGTATCAGTTCATATAACATGGAAGCGTAACTTTTGAGAGAAATACCGGTGGTATTCAACACTTCCTGATCACAAGAGATCTCACGATATATTTCAATTTCCTTTGTCCCAAATCGGATGACAGGATGAAACCAGAAAACTGACTCAATCACGGATAGAATCAACTGTAATAAGTAATCCCCTCTCTTGATGTGAACTAGTTCATGTTGAATAGCCATCCGGATTTTCTCGGGGTCATCCTGGATGCTTTTTGGTAAGACAATGACCGGATTTCTCCAGCCGTAAGTAAATGGAACCATTGGGTGTTCTAAATATGCAACATTTACATATGAAAACTTAGAGTTCTTAAAGTCACTGAAGCTACCCAATGACTGAGTACTTAGTTTTTTATTCAGCCTTTTAATAAATAATAGGCTGTAAAAAAGGCGAACTATCAATACAAGGCTGCCTAGTAATACAGCTAAAGTTATTAATCCAAAAAGGAAATTCGGTTCTGTATAACTTGGAGAATAGCTAGTTGCGGTAGAATGATAATTATTAGCTAGCTCTAAAGGATTATTTACAATAAAGACAGCTGTCTCTAGGCTTGTATTAATTACAGAGGTATTACTGAAAAATTGTAGAAGATATTTAGTAATAAATCCTAGTGGAATTGCGACAATCGTTGCTACTCTTAAGTGATAGTGATAAAGAGGATTAATGTTTGGGAAAAAGCGAAGAATAACTAATGTAAGTACGCCAACAATTGACCAAACAAATAGAGGGAACCAAAAATGATCTAAACTTGAGATTCCGATTCTTTGAATGAATTCATAAACTTCAATCATGATTCATCCTCCATTCCATCAATTAGTTTTTTGATTTCAGCTAACTCCTCTGCAGAGATTTCTTCATTTTTAACCAGAGTTTGAACTAATGCAGATGGTGAACCCTTAAAAACTTTATCAATAACTTTTGATACTAGGTTTGATTGGACATTTTCTGGTTTTTGGGCAGCTGAATAAACATAGGTAACACCTTCCTTACGAAATTTGAGATAGCCTTTCTCATTCAAATTCTTCATTACAGTCATTACAGTAGTGTAGGCTACTTTTCGATTTGAAAGGATTCGTTCATGTACATCTGCAACGGTCGCTTCCTTTAAATCCCAAACATGATGCAGTACTTCCATTTCAGTTTCGCCTAGGGGTGTAATAGATTTTTTCATAAAACTAATTTATTAATACTATGTAGATAGTATTTAATTTATTTAGAACATGCAATAGATTTTTTTATCGCATAGAAATGTCATAGAGTAATAGTTTAAGGTGATGTAAGTTGAAGGTGAATAAACCATAGGGGACATGGAAAAGAAACATCTCAAACTACTTATAGCTGTATTTTTGATTTCAACATCAATTCAAGCACAGCCTTTTAATTTTGACATTAGCTTCGCATTAGGAGCACCTCAAGGAGACTTTGGGCAAACCCTGGATAGAAACTCATACGGTCTGGATCTCGCATTCACTTATAAGGTAGGTCGCGATCTGCCGCTATATATCGGGGCTGGGTTTATGTATCAAAATTATGGATGGAGAGAACGAGAAACACAATTCGTGGTAGGCGTACCGGAAGTTGACGTTAATGTTCGAACAACAAATAACTTAATAACACCTCATTTTTTGCTTAGAATTGAACCGCGAATTGGAGGGTTTACCCCATTTATTGAGGGGTCAGTTGGTTTTAACTATTTATTTACAGAATCAGCAATACGAGATGATTTTGATGATGAAGACATTGCTAATACCGTGAATTACGATTACTTCACATCAAATTATGGAATTGGAGGCGGAGCAAAATTTCTACTTTGGGAAGGCTTTAATGATCAGGGAGATTTTTATGGAATTCATCTAATCCTCAAAACCAAATACATGCTTGGGGGGGAAGCAATGTATTTAAAAGAAGGAGATTTGGTTCCTATAGGCGACGAATTAGAGTATAATTTAAGTCGATCTAGAACTGATTTAGCAACATTCAATGTGGGAGTTGTATTCAGTTTTTAGGAATGGATAAAACTTTTGATGGGTTTCATCAGAATGAAAAACATCAATTCCTTTAGAAAAGTTATTCGAAATGATAAGCCTGTAAATGAAGCAGGTGATTATGTCCTTTATTGGATGCAAATCAATCGAAGATTTGAATATAATTTTGCTCTTGAATACGCAATTGCGTGGGCTAATAAACTAAATAAACCTCTTATGGTTTATGAGGCAGTAAGTATCGATTACCCTTGGGCAAATGATCGAATGCAAACGTTTATGCTTCAGGGAATGCAAGAGAATCTAAAAATTGCCTCTGAAAATGGAATTAACTTTCTCAGTTACGTTGAGCCAGAGAAGGAAGCGGGTAAAGGATTATTTTATCGGCTTGCAGATAAATCCTGCTGCGTAATTTCAGATGAGTTTCCGGTTTTTATTGTAAGAGAGCATAATGAAAGAGTGGCTGATCGGATTGATGTTCCATACACAACCATCGATTCAAATGGATTGATTCCCCTCGGTATCACAGAAAAAGATCCATATTCTGCGTACCTGTTTCGAAAAATTATGCAAAAGCATTTCCTGGAAGCGTATTCAAATCCACCTAAGAAAGACCCACTTAAAGATTTACATAATCTTGATATTGTTGATTTAGATGATGAAATCACTTCAAATTATAAGTCAGCTCTGAATGTAGATGATGATATTAAGTCGGTAATAGCCAAAATGGATATCGATCATTCTGTTCCGGCAGTTCTAAATGTTACGGGGACAAGAGAGGAAGCATTAAAAAAGCTGGATTATTTTGTTGAGAATAATTTGTTGGAATATGATGAGAAACGAAATCATCCCGATGAAAAGAAAACAAGTGGATTGAGTCCCTGGCTACATTACGGCAAAATAAGTGAGTATGAAATAGTAAGAGCTGCATTGCAAAAGCAACCTTCAAGTTGGAATCTTACACAACTCACTCCAAATGGTGGAAAAAACACAGGTTTTTTTAACGGAGATGATAATATCCAAAGTTTCTTGGACGAAGTTATTACTTGGAGAGAAGTTGGATTCCATTATGCTCATCATAGATCAGACTACGCAGAATTTGAAAGTTTACCGGATTGGGTAAAACAAACTATGAGAGAACATGAAGGGGATGAAAGAAAGTGGTTATATACATTGGAGGAACTAGAGCAATCTAGAACTCATGATGATATTTGGAATGCAGCTCAAACACAGTTAAGAGAAGAAGGTATCATTCATAATTATCTTCGAATGTTATGGGGGAAAAAAGTAATTGAATGGACACCAGATTACAGAACTGCTTTAGACTATCTCATAGAGTTAAATAATAAGTATGCGCTAGATGGAAGAGATCCTGGTTCTTACTCCGGTATATTTTGGTGTTTCGGTCGTTTCGATCGAGCATGGCAAGAAAGAGAGGTATTCGGCAAACTAAGATACATGGCCAGTGAGAGTACTCGGAAAAAAGTGAAAATGAAAAATTATCTGGCTAAATACGGTTCCCAGAAGCATTTACTTTAATCTAGAATTAAACATATATTACACATATTTTAATTAATTCTGCTCCATGGATTTATTCCAGGAAAAACCATCGTCCTCTTCCCAGGAAAACCAACCAAATACATCAAAATATGATGAACCTCTAGCGACTCGAATGCGACCACAATCTCTTGAAGAATTTGCGGGTCAGGAGCATTTGGTTGGAGAAGGAAAGATGCTGCGACGTATGATTGAAAGTGGCGTCATAGGTTCATTGATTTTTTTTGGACCACCAAGTTCCGGCAAAACAACTCTTGCACATGTCATTTCGAAAGAAATAAAAGCGGCATTTGAAGTGATAAATGCTGTTTTAGATGGTATAAAGGAATTAAGAGCAGTTGTTGAAAAAGCAGAAAAACTGCGGAAATTAAATGGACGCAAAACCATTCTATTTGTTGATGAAATTCACCGTTGGAATAAGGCTCAGCAAGATGCATTGCTACCTCATCTTGAATCCGGAATTATCACGTTGGTAGGTGCGACAACTGAGAATCCATTTTATTCATTAGTAAATCCACTATTGTCGAGGTGCCAATTATTTGAATTACATCCTTTATCTGTTCAAGATGTAAGATTGATGCTGGAGCGAGCTGTTTCCGATCATGAAAGAGGACTAGGAAAGCAAAATATAAATATTGATGAAAGTGCAATTAATCATTTTGCTGAATATGCTGGTGGTGATATCCGAAATGCACTTAATGCTCTTGAAGTTGCTGTTCTCTCAACCAAAAAGGAAGAAGATGGGGCAACTCATATCAATTTAGAAATAGCGAAAGAAAGTATTCAAAGGAGAAACGTTCGCTATGATAGAACCGGGGATGAACATTACCATTATATCTCGGCATTTATAAAGTCGGTTAGAGGATCTGATCCTGATGCTGCATTGTATTGGATGAATGCAATGCTAGAAGGAGGAGAAGATCCAAACTTCATCTTTCGAAGATTATTTATTCTAGCTTCCGAAGATGTGGGATTAGCAGAGCCGAATGCTATAACCATCATAAATTCTTGTCATGAAGCCTTTTTGAAGTGTGGGATGCCTGAAGGAATGTTCTTTCTTTCTCAGGCTTGCTTATATCTGAGTATTTGTCCAAAGAGTAATAGTACACTTGGAATTTTTGCAGCAGGATCGGAAATCAAAAATCATGGAGTTAAGGAAGTACCCTCTTATTTAAAGGATAAAACTGCAAATAAGCTTTCTTCACGATATATGGATACAGAGAATGCATCTGAAAATTATAAATATCCCCACGCTCAGCCGGGTAATTGGGTTGATCAAAGTTATCTTCCGGATCATCTCTCAAACAAAACATTTTATGAGCCGGGCAAAGAAGGGCGTGAAGGTTTGCTCATAAAAAGACTCAACGAAATCAAAAGGAAATAAAAACAGCCGAAGGGGATCAACTCTTCGGCTGTTGTTGTTGGAGTCACTAATACATTCGAAAGGTTTGTAGCCTAACCAACCATTCCTCTCGACACGTATTAGGCGGAATAAACACTAACTTAATCCCTAGAAAGATAAGTATAATTCCAAAACTACAGTAAAAATTAAGGTTAAAATAATATTAAGCTTAAAAATTGATTGTAATTATAGAAAAGCGCTTTCTTTTCTAGTGTTTATGAAAAGTGGTGTAAAAAAGTTGAATGAAAGAAGTTTTTTTACTGTTTTATGAGCGCATTATTAACGAAAAAGAGCAATGGATTTAAAAATAATTAGTTCTACAGACAGACCAAATTCTACGTCATTGGCTGTTTCAAACTATGTGAAAACACTATTTGAGAGAGAAGGTGTAAATGCAGAGGTAATATCTCTAGAAGATTTCCCAACTGCAGATGTTCATGGTGGTAAATATTGGAATGATGTTCCAAGTGTTGAAGCTTTCAGGAGACCAATCCTTGAAGCTGACGCAATTTTATGGGTTATCCCTGAGTACAATGGTAGCTTCCCTGGAATACTGAAGTTATTTATCGATTACCTGCCATTTCCGGAAGCTTTTGTAAAAACATCGATGAGCTTTATTGGTGTAGCTACCGGTGCATTTGGTGGATTAAGAGCAGTTGAGCAGTTTCAAATGATCTTAAATTATAGAAATGCCCCTCAATTTCCAGAGCGAGTATTTATTCAACGTTCAAAAAAGACTTTCGATCCGGAAACAGGAATCAATATTCCCTTTCAACAAGAGCTTTTAGAGAACCAAGTGAAAGGATTTATTGAATACGTTAACAAATCGAAAACACCCGTTATTTAAACGGTCTTAAGAAGGTATCCAACTCCATGAAGAGTAATCAGGTATCTTGGGTCATCTGGTTGCTCTTCTATCTTGGCTCGAAGTTTAGAGATATGTACGTCTACTGTTCTAGTATTCGTGCTGAATTCATATCGCCATACTTTTTCAAGTAGCTCATCTCTCGAAACTGGTTCACCACCTGCTGTTAGTAAATATCTGATTAATTCAACTTCACGAGCAGTTAATTCATTTACTGTACCATCAGGCATCGTAACTTCCGATTCCAATAAATCAATAATGATATTGCCTAATTTCAATACTTCGACTTCATTTGAAGAGGAATAAGAACTAGCTCTTCGTAACCGAGCTTGGATACGTGCTAGCAGTTCTTTTACGCCAAACGGTTTCGTCAAGTAATCATCTGCACCAAGATTTAAACCTTTAACTTTGTCAATTTCCTGGTCCTTAGCTGTTAACATAATGATTGGGAACGTGTATTTAGCTTCACGCACTTCCTGGCAAATATCATAGCCACTTTTGCCGGGTAACATGATATCAAGAATCATTAAATCCGGCTCGTGTTCTTTAACTAATTCAACAGCCTGCTCACCATCTTCACTTACAATTACTGCATATCCTTCACTTTCAAGTGTATCACGAAGAGTGAAAATTAAACTAGGTTCGTCTTCTACAACTAAGATTTTTAACGTCTTGTTAGGCATATTCTTCTTTATCCGTTTTGTTAATCGGCGTGTTTATAATAGACTGTGATTTTAATGAATGTTCTTCTTTCACCAAAATCGGGAATTTCAATGAAAATGTAGTACCAATTCCAACTTCACTATGAACTTCAATTTTTCCGCCATTTAATTCTACAAGATTTTTAACAATGCTTAGACCAAGACCGTGCCCTTTGGTTTTTGCATTCAATGAATCTTCTACCCGATAGAATTTTTTAAAGATACTCTTTATATGTTTTTTAGGGATTCCGAGTCCAGTATCGGAAATATTAACAATCATTTCCTTTTCGGTCGACTGTACGGTATACAAGATGTTTTTATTATCCCGACTATATTTGATTGCATTCTCTGTTAAGTTACTAAGCACATTTTCGAAGTGGTCAACATCCATCATTACTAATGAAGGATCATCAGATACTTTTAATCCAATATTGAAGCCTTTTCCTTCAATAAACGAACGGTTTTCAGTAACAAATTTCTTTAGAATCTCATTTACGTTAACAGGTGTCGCTTTGATAAGTGTTTGGCCTGAGTCAGTTTTTGCAACATCTAATAACTTCTCGATCATTTTTCGAAGCCTGATAGCCTCAGTATAAATATGATCACCATATTGCTTCAATCTAATGGGATCTTTCACTCTTCCGTCAGAGATGTTTTCACCAGCTGCCTGCATTACTGCTAGCGGTGTTTTCAATTCATGGGTAACATTCGCAAGGAATCCTGCTTGTCGTTGTGCTAACGCTCTTTCCCTTTGTGCAGTGTAGAACATGAATAATAGTGCACCAACTAGGAATAGAACAGCAACACCGAGAACAACCATATTCTTTACCAATGTATCATTGTAAGCAGTTGCTACTGAATTATCTGTAAAAGCGACTTTGAGATTCCAAGTCTCAAACATACTTGATCCAAAGCGTCTTCTATTGTCAACTGCATCATAATCGTAGGATACTGATGGATCATTTGTAGCAAGGATTTCATCATTAGCCCAATCATGCAACCACAGTACTGTACCTGAAACAGAATCAGGATTAAAGTAAGTTTGAATAAGTGGATCAATAAGATCTTTAACAATGTAATCTTTATTAAGTGTAGCACTTAAATATCCAATCACTTTGTTTTCCTGAATATTGATAAAGCCAATATTCATGGTTCGGTGTGCATCAAACTCAAGGTTATTATTCCATCGATAATTGAAACTATTTAATTCAATTCGAGCTTTGGTCCTTGCTAAACCAATCCCATCACAAATTGTAGTAGGAAAAACGTCTGTGTATTGCAGTTGATTGGTCGAGTAATCAAAACTGTAGATTTTGGAATCATCAAGACATGGGTCAACATCAGCAGGTGTATAGAAAATCCCATCATAAATTGGATTTTCAGAGGCCTGAAGTAATTTCTCTTGTAGTTGAGGAGGAAACTGTCCTGTTTCACTTATAGTGTATTCAACCGGATCTAGTTCAATTTTGTTAATTCCTAAAAATGGACCGATTACCTGAAGCCTTACATCTCTGACCAGATCATCAACCATAGCCATTTGTCTCTCACCTTCGCCAAGGGTCATCTTGTCTCTGATATCATACAAAGAATATACATTCATCCCAGTTAGCGCGATTAAAGCGACAAAACCGAGACCTAGCAGAAAGTATCGGAAACCTTTATGTCTGATAAATGAATTGAGTGATTGCATAGTCAGATAAATTATTATTTAACCTGCTAGAATCAATATTGAAGTAGTAAAATTTCGTGAACAGAAAGTAAACTTACTTTTCGAAATTTCGCTCTAATGATTCTTTAATGTCATTGAACTCGATAGGTTTAACTAAATAATCAATATAATTAGTTTCCTTAGCGCGTTGTACATGGTATGGATCGGAATTTCCAGTAATGTAGATGACCGGAACATTGGAGAATTTTCTTATCTCATTCATAGCATCAATTCCGTCCATATCACCTTCTAGTGAAATGTCCATTAATATTAAATCCGGGCTTACTCTTCGGGCTACTTCTATGGCTGTTTTGCCATAAACAAGTTCGCCTTCTGCGTCATAGCCAAGTTTTTCTAAATAGCTCTCGTACAATAAATTAAGGATGAGATCATCCTCAACAATCATTACGGTCTTTCGATTTCCTCTGGTCATATAAGAGTGTTCGTCGAGCGGTTGAGACTTTATCAGTTAAATGAATAAAGCGTTCAATATTAATCAATTTATGTGTGTAAAAAAATTGATTAATAAAAAAAGGACGGTGATCATTTTGAACTAATCTTCTACCAAAAAAACAGAAGAATTGAACATGCTCAGATTGAGTTAAATGAATTGGCATTACCCATTATTAAAGTGTAAAATCGGTTGAATAAAACGCATTTGGTAACTTGATATAACAAATGATCCACGATAAAGCATTACGTCGAACAAAAGGGCGCATAAATGATGCAATTAACACGCAATTCTCAAATTGGAAGAAGGAAGATCTAGAACTTTTTAAATCCAGAGTTGAGAAAAACCTAGATAATCTTCTATTCCATTTACACAGCTTATATAGCGATCAACCCGATTGGTATTTCTTTGCTGAGAAAATGGTTCTTGAAGCAGGAAAAAGTTGGTCGAAGAGGACGAAAGCTCTTCGAACTATAGATGTTGACAGAGAGAATAATCCAACCTGGTTTAAATCTCATGAAATGGTTGGGGGAGTTTGTTACGTCGATTTGTTTGCTGGTAACTTAAAAGGGGTAGAAAAAAAGATTCCATATTTCAAAGAATTGGGACTTACATATCTACATCTGATGCCACTATTTGATCGTCCAAAAGGTGAGAATGATGGTGGTTATGCTGTGAGTAGTTATAGAAAGGTTCATCCCGAGTTAGGGAAAATGGCTGATTTAAAGCATCTCACAAAGGTGTTAAGAGCAGAAGGAATCAGCCTCGTAGTTGATTTCATAAATAATCACACTTCTGATGAACATGAATGGGCACTAAAAGCAAAGAAAGGAAATGAGTTTTACAAAGACTTCTATTTCTTCTTTCCTGATCAAACCATACCAAATCAATACGAGCAGAATTTAAGAGAGATTTTCCCTGAAGTTCGTAGAGGAAGTTTTCATAAGAATAAGGAAACTGAAGAATGGGTTTGGAGTACTTTCCATAATTTCCAATGGGATTTGAACTATAAAAACCCTGAGGTTCTTATTGCGATATCTCAAGAGATGCTATTCCTGGCTAATCAAGGAGTTGATATTTTAAGATTGGATGCTGTCCCTTTTACCTGGAAAAGAATGGGAACAGATTGTGAAAACCAACCTGAGGCACATTCATTAATTAAAGCATTAAATGCCGTGGCTAGAATGGCAGCTCCGGCATTGTATTTCAAATCAGAAGCGATTGTACACCCTGATGAAGTTGCTAAATATGTAAGTCAGGATGAATGCCAGATCTCCTACAATCCTACTACAATGGCAATGATTTGGGAAAGTCTTGCTACTCGAGAAGTGAAACTATTAAAGGAGTCACTTAAAAATCGATTCTTTATTCCTGAAGATTGTGCATGGATCAATTATGTGCGAAGTCATGATGATATTGGCTGGACCTTTTCCGATGATGATGCCTATTCACTTGGAATGTTTCCGGAAGGTCATCGCTATTTTCTGAACCACTTCTTTGCTAAGGATTTTTCAGGTTCCTTTTCAAAAGGAGAGCCTTTCCAGTATAACCCTACTAATGGCGATTTACGGGTTTGCGGAACTACTGCTTCTTTAGCCGGACTTGAACAAGCTTTGGAATGGAATGATAAAGGCAGATTGAATGATGCAATTAACCGAATCCTTCTACTGTATTCAGTTGCATTAACTATTGGCGGAATTCCGTTGATTTATCTTGGTGATGAATTGGGATTATTAAATGATTACAGCTATAAAGAAGACTCATCAAAGAAAGAAGATGCACGTTGGGTTCATCGTTTCACCATGGATTGGAAAAAAGCTGCATCAGCAAAAAAAGGAAAAGGTGTAGAAGGGCAAATTTGTAGTGAGTTAAAAAGACGAATTCATCTTAGAAAAGAGATTCCACCTTTTGGCAATGGGTCACTAGATATTATAGAAACACACAATCCTCATGTACTTGGATATATGAAATCTGAAGGAAACCAAAGAATTGCGGTACTTCATAATTTCAGCGAACGTGAACAAGAAATTCGTTGCTGGTTACATATTGGAGTAGATTTACTAACAGGTTATCAGGTTGATTTGAATGGTAGCGTCGTGCTTTCAGGTTATCAAAGTATGTGGGTTGAATTAGGTAATTAAAAGTCAGACGCTTGAGATTTTTATGTTCACCGTGTAAACCACTGTGTTCGTCGAATAGATTTCAAGCCCCCAATTAAGGTTTCGATCTTTGTTGTGCAATCGAAATCAAAACACTTTTTATCATGAAACGCTTACGACTATTCTTAATACTAATTTTCATATATCTGATTCAAGCCGGATGTTTTCTTAAATCCGTTCACCCTTTGGTTTCTGAAGAAGATGCAATTCTAATTGAAGGTCTAGAGGGAATCTGGGAAAACGAAGATCAAAGATGGTCTTTTGTTCATGATCCTAGAAAATTCCCAAACTTATCAGAATATATGGGTGAAGATGCAGATGTAGCTACGGATGAAGAAGATTTAGATATAGGTAACATCTACATGATCTTTTATGAAAATCTTCAGGATCAATCCGATGACATTGCCATATTTATGGGGGCTGTTACAGAACTCAACGATACATATTTTCTGGATTTATCAGTAATCACAAGGACTATTCAGGAACTTGATGAATCAGAAACCAGATTCGTGGATACACATTTCATTCCAATACATACATTCTCGAGAATTCGCCTAGACGAAGAGCAGCTTGACATTGAATTTTTCCAATCTTCGTTCATAAGCGATTTAATTAGCTCCAATCGAATTCGTATCAAACATGAAGATACAGATGATTCCATCCTGATTACTGCTTCAACTGATGAGTTAAGAAAATTTGTTGAAAAATATGCTCATGATGAAGATGCGTATGAAGATGCAATTGAATTCAGTTTTAAAGGATTCGAGTATGATCTCCAGTAAGACTAAATCAATTCTTATCCACCTGACTCAGCACCTGCTGTTTTGGGTGGTTTCCTTTTTTGTGTTGTTGCGCTTGATGGATCAGGATGGCGAGACCAACTTGATTGATGTGATATATACCGGATTATTTCACATTCATCTTGTCATTTTTGTCAGCCTAAATACACTGCTCTTCATTCCAAGAGATTTAGAAAAAGGTAAGTATTGGCTTTATGGGGCAATGATCTTTCTTCTTTTTGGATTTTCATTTCAAATCTACCAGATAACATTTGAATGGATTTCTGACTGGATATTTCCTGATTATTATTTTGTTGCAGTATATGAGCCACACGAGACTTTTGGTATTCTGTTAATATATTTTGTGTTTTCAACCTTGCTTGTATTATCAAAATCATGGTTTAAGGCATTATCACTTCAAAAAGAAGTTGCAGAATTAAAGGAGCTGAAATCAGCTAATGAATTGAAGTCTTTGAGAGCTCAAGTTAGTCCGCATTTTTTATTCAATAGTTTGAATACGATTTATGGTTTAAGCATTAAAAAGGCCCCGGAAACACCTGAAAGTGTACTGTCACTATCTCAAATTCTGAGATACAATTTGGAGCAGTCTGATGAAGAGCTTGCCGATCTTAGAGATGAAGTCGACTATTTGAAAGATTACATTAAGCTGCAAAAAGCACGTTTAGATTATCCTGAACAGCTTCGAATGATCGTTTTAGGAAATATTGAGGATCAGAAAGTACCAACATTGATGCTCATTGAATTTCTGGAAAACGCATTAAAACATGGCAATATCCAAAGTGAAGGAGCTTTCATTAATTTGAAACTGACAGTAAGTCCGGATTCATTAGAGATGATTTGCTCGAACAGTATTGATAATCATAAGAAAGATGAAGTGTCGTCTACCGGTGTTGGTATGGAAAACATCCGAAAAAGACTAGAACTGTTATATCCGGCGAAACACTTGTTAACAGTGAATGAAAAGAGTCATGAATATGAAGTGGAGTTAAGGCTAAATTATGACTGATCTTACTTGCTTGATTGTAGATGACGAGCCCATTGCCCGCGATATTCTTCGCCAGTTTATAGATGATACTCCGGGAATTGAAAATGTAGGTGAATGTTCAAATGCATTAGAGTTGATGGAAATCCTAAAGAAAAAATCCGTCGACTTAATTTTCCTGGACATCAATATGCCAAAGTTAACCGGGATTGAATTTCTAAGAACCCAACCGGTGCAAACGAATGTGATTTTGACGACTGCATACCCGGAATATGCATTAGAAGGATATGAATTAAATGTGGTCGATTATCTACTAAAACCTATTGGGTTTCCACGTTTTTTGCAGGCGGTTGAAAAGGTAAAACAGGTTGCTGATCAGCAGGAGATAAGCTTCACTGTTAAAGCAGACGGTAAGAGTTATCGAATTGATGCATCAGATATAAGAATCGTAGAGTCCAAAGGAGATTATTTAATGATTCATTTAAAGGATCAGAAAATTATGGTTTATATGACCATGAAAAAGTTGATGGAGCAAACCAGAGGACGATTATTACGGGTGCATAAATCCTATTCTGTTTCACTTTCGGTAATTGAATATGTGGAAGGAAACATGATTCATATCAGTGGTAATGAAATCCCGATCGGAGCCAGTTATAAAGAAGAGTTCCAAGAGAAATGGGGGAGGTAGTATGGCGGGTGACGGAAAACTAACGACAGACGATCATATTGAAACTGAATTAAGGGGCCATACTTTAGTTGTTCATTTACCGGTTCATTATTCAATTGTTACTGGTGCACAGCTCATTGAACTGGAAGATCAAATCTTAGAAAGCGATATCGGTAAAATCACAATCGATGCTAAAAGATTAACCGAAATTTCGAGTTTTGGATTGGAATACAAAATTCTTGAACAGAATGTGAACAAGAAAAAGGTTGTGGAGTTCACTTTGATTAATACTTCTGAGATAGTTCAGAATCTGATCAATTTGATGACAAATAAACCTTCACATTAAAGTCATCCTGAGCTTACAAGCGAAGGATCAGCGAATTAGCAAATTTTGCTAGGTTAGAAACCTGCTGATTCTTCTCCCTACCGTTGTCGGGATGAGAATGACTTTTTTACGGCAATAAGTAAACTAATTGGGTCATCGCGAGGAGAATTTAAACGAATTCTTGGCAACAGCTAAATCGACAAAGCGATCTAAGGCAATCAAGATTGCTTCGTCGAGCAACTACTAGAGTTCTCAAGGTACTGGACTCCTCGCAATGAAGGTCGAATTTTAAAAATTGACTACAAGCCCAATTGAAGGGAGCACTGTAGCTTCAACATCTAGGTTAACCTGAACCAATTCCTCGGGTTGAATTAAAACTCCATCTACATCTCTGGCTAAGCCAAATTGAGGTTCTTCCGGACTGGCCTGAGCAAGTGCATTTTGGATTTCTAAAAACAAATCCAAACTCCAATTATTGAAACTCCACTTTTTATCAATTCGAATATCTACCTGGCTAAAAGGATCCAATTCTTGTTCGCCTATTCTGGTGAAATCACGAAGCAACGCCGGATAATTTGCCAATGTTCTGGCTTCATCTACCGGTGCAAAAGGTGTTTTTCCTAAATAACGATATCGGGCACTCACTTCCCAATTTCTCCCAAGTTTATATCCGCCCAAAAGTGAAATCAGCAAATTATTATCCCATACAGAAGGAGTATATTCGTCTGAAACACCATTAGTGAATTCGCTTTTATACAGAGTGAAAGCTGCAATTCCATAAAAATTACCCGTGAATTTCTGCTGGAATAAAAGTTCGGCGCCATAGGTTCGACCATCTCCATTACTGACTACAGGTTCACTTCCTAAAACTTCAAATCCACCACCTTTATTAGCTAAAGAAACCTGATCACGTAATGAAACCGGATAATTTGCATACTGCTTCCAGAAACCTTCCAATGTGATTCGTGAACTTTCATTAATCAGATATTCTAGACCTAAAACAGCATGATCGGTCCGAATGTACTCGGTGTTTTTATTTACAAAAGCTCCACTGTTATCCTTGAAACCAAGAATGGTATATGGAGGAATCTTATAATATCGACCCAACGATGAATTTAATGTCCAGTCACCATCTTTCGTGATTTTAAATGATTTGGAAATTCGTGGACTTAAGGTTTTCCAAATTTCATTACCTGAATCCATAAAGGAATTACCATCCACTCTTAAACCAAAAGAAAAAGACGTGCGGTCACTGAAGCTTCGAGAAGTTTGCACGAAAGCTCCATAACGATAGAAATTTATGTCTGCATTGAAATTAGCATTATTCACAAAATCAGCAGTAGCATTGGAATAATCTGCATTTTGTAAAGAACCACCATAGCTGGTGATCCAATCACCCATGAATTTGGTGACATTCAATCGAAGCTTAATTTCTTGTTCTGTCGCATCATTTTGGAAATATAAACCCTGCTCATTCACATTATCAGTGAATTGTGAAAACTCATTTTCTAATCGATTGGTACTTAAAGTAAGTCTCATATTTCCGGACTTATCTTTGAATCGTCGACTCCAGGTAGCACCAATTGTATTTGTTCTCTGTTTTATCACCGGAACCTGTTCTTGAACAGCTTGTTGCTGAGCATCAAATTCATCTAATGGATTCACTGCAAAGTCATCAATTGATCCAAGTCCTGTTACAAGTAGACTATTATACTGATCAATTTTGTGATTCACTTTGTATTGATAATCCCAATAATCAGGCAAGATGGGTAATCCAATTGCTTCGAATATCAACTGAAGATAGGAGCGACGAACAGAGGCAATATAGGTTGTATTTGATTCCTCATTATCACCTTTAAAAATTGGGCCTTCTACAGTAAATGCAGATTCGCTGGAACCCAATCTGAAATTCCCCTGGAAATGACGCGCATTGCCATTTCGCTGATCAAATTGCAGAACACCCGATAAGACATTGTCATACTGAGCATCAAAAGATGAGGCAGAAAGTGTGACACCTTCAAAAAAGGAAACGTTTAATAGTCCGACAGGTCCACCGGCGCTTCCTTGAGTTGAAAAGTGATTTATGTTAGGTATCTCAATACCATCCAAATAATAGACATTCTCATTGGGTGCACCCCCGCGAATTATCACATCGTTTCTAAATCCACCAACGGTTCCACCAACACCGGGAAGGGTTTGAACGACTTTCGCAATGTCATTATTTCCACCGGGATATGCAGCAACTTCTTCCTGACTTAAATTCTGAATTGAAAGTGGGGTTGTTTGCAATTTCTCAAATGGATTTGGAGTTACAATTACTTCATCGAGTAATTGAGAATCTTCCTGAAGTTCAAAATTGATATCAATATTTCCTTCTGAACGAATTACAATATTGAACTTAGTAACGGAAGTGAAGCCAATAAATGAAACGGTTATGTTGTAAGAATCAGCAGGAATATTATCGATGAAATAACGGCCATTTGCATCAGTTGCATCCCCGATAGTAGTGCCTTCTAATATTACAGTTGCACCTATTAATGGCTCTCCGGTTCTTGCGTCAGTTACAGTTCCTGATAACTCACCAGTTTGAGCAAAAACCGATTGCATCGAAAATATTAGGCTAAAAAAGATGAATAATTGTTTGATTCGCATGTTGTCTCTCAGTATGAATTGCTAGTCAAACCAGAATTCAAACCTCAGCGCTCCAACATTTTAGCAAATAACGGATTTTTACTATTCCCATTGATTCAATAATATCCAAGCTAAAATTCGGGTATGAAAAACACATCATCTCTTCTCTTTGCATCTATCGTAGCAGCACTAGCAGGTCTATTATTTGGATTTGATACTGCTGTAATTTCCGGCGCGGATAAACCCATACAAGAGTTATGGGATACCTCTCCGCTTTTCCATGGTACGTTCATTATGTCGATGGCATTATGGGGTACAGTAATTGGTGCATTGTTTGGTGGAATTCCCTGCGATCGATATGGACGGAAAACCACTCTAATCTGGATTGGAGTTCTCTATTTGATTTCAGCTTTGGGATCGGCTTTGGCACCTGATCCTTACACTTTTTCAGCTTTTCGATTTATCGGTGGATTAGGAGTAGGTGCTTCCTCCGTTGCAGCTCCAACATACATCTCAGAAATTGCACCGGCACATCGTCGCGGTAGATTGGTAATTTTGTATCAGTTTATGATTGTTTTAGGGATTCTTGTTGCATTCCTTTCAAATTGGTTGGTTGGAAGTGGACTTGGTGAAAATGCCTGGCGTTGGATGTTAGGAATAGAAAGTTTCCCTGCTGCATTATATTTGTTACTTGTATTCCGGATTCCAAATAGTCCTCGTTGGTTAGTACTTCATAATAACGATGTTGACACGGCTCGCGAATTAATTGGGCAGCTTGATCCTAGCATTGATCCTGAAGAAGAGTTAGCAGCCATCCAAAAAACTGAAAAGGCAGATACAGGTTATGGTTTCTTTTCAGGACGTTATAAATGGCCCATTTTGCTTGCGTTCTTATTGGCGTTTTTCAATCAAATGTCGGGAATCAATTTTGTGATCTATTATGCGCCGAGAATTTTTGAGGCTGCCGGTTTAGCAGCTAGTACAGCGCTATTATCTTCAGTAGGAATTGGGGTAACGAATCTTGTTTTTACCATGCTGGGCATTTATTTGATTGATCGTGCTGGTAGAAAAACATTACTTATTTATGGTTCCTTTGGCTATATAATTACCCTTAGTATTGTCTCCTGGGCATTTTATTCTGGCACAGGTGGGATGGTTGTTGTGTTTGGAGTTTTTGGATTTATTGCTTCCCATGCTGCTGGTCAAGGAGCCATTATTTGGGTGTTTATATCAGAGATTTTCCCAAATCACGTTCGGGCATACGGCCAATCTTTCGGGTCAGGAATCCATTGGGTTTTCGCAGCTTTAATTACACTGTTCACTCTTTTCTTCATGGACTTACTTGGTGATAATCCGGGTCCATTATTCGCATTCTTTGCATTTATGATGTTGCTACAGCTCGCTTTCGCCCTGAAAATGTTACCAGAAACCAAGGGACGATCATTAGAAGATTTAGCCAAAGAAATGACGGGAGACTAAGCATTGAGTTCAAAAAAAGTAGTTTGTATTGGTGAAGTTCTTTGGGATTCACTTCCTCATGGAATGTTTCTGGGTGGAGCGCCACTGAATGTTGCTGTTAATCTCACAAATCTTGGGATTGATGCTTCCATGATAAGCGCTGTCGGCAACGATGAATTAGGTGAAAAGACGTTAGCTGAAATCAAATCACGCGGACTGAATATTAATTCCATACAAATCAATGACCAGTTAACCGGGCTTGTAGAAGTTGAGTTAGATGATCGTGGAGTTCCAAGCTATATAATTCATGAAGATCGGGCGTGGGATAATATCGAAGCGACAGATTCTGCAAAAGAGTTATTAGCTTCTGCTGATTTTGCAGTTTTTGGAAGTTTGAGTTTAAGAAATGAGGCGTCTGCATTAGCAATCAAAGAACTGTTAGCTGATTTTGATGGATACAAAATCCTGGATGTTAATTTTAGAAAGCCATTTTACTCAAAATCCCTAATCGAAGAACTCTTAGGTCATGCTGATTTACTAAAAGTGAATGATGAAGAAATTGAGGAAATCGCTGTATGGTTTGGATTGGACTCTGACTATCAGGCGTCGATTCCCAAACTATGTTCTATGTTTGGAATCAAACATTCTATCATCACTTTAGGAGAAGGCGGTTCTGCTTTTTTCTCTGATGAAGTGTTTTATCATCACTCCAGATTTAATGTTGATGTAGTTGACACTGTAGGTGCAGGAGACGCTTTTTTATCTGGTGTGATTTACAGTCTTATCAATAATGAATCACCTCACAATCTTTTGAAATTTGCTAATGCAATGGGAGCATATGTAGCAGGAAGTAAAGGAGCAACACCAGATCTAAATCTTGAATTAGTGAAATCACGGTTTGATTTAAAATAAATTTGAGCACTACAAAGAAGCTAAATACAGACTCAGATATGTAAATAATTACACGAATTGACACCTTTATGCAGGTTTGAGCGTAAAGGTGACATATTTTTTTTCATGAATTCAGATAATTTCTGAATCGTCTGAGAAGTAAATTATTTAATAGCCGTTGATGTACTGGATACCAATTTTATTAGTTCTTTCTATTCAAGGATTCTTCATCGCTTCGATTTTCTTTATCAAAAATAGACGAAGCAATAAGTCATTTTTTTGGCTTGCCACAGTCATTTTATTGGTCAGCCTTCAATTATTATTTTACAGCTTTGGATATGGTGAACAGTACTTGTTTGCCGCAAGTTTATTTGGCATTCCTTCATTTGCTCCATTACTATATGGGCCTCTTTTTTACTTATTTATTCGTGACACTATTCAAGAAACAATACTCACAAAAAGGGAACTCTTTCATTTAATACCAATCTTTTTATTCGTAGCAATAAATAATGAATTCTTCATTTCAGGCATTTCAGAGAAAACACAAATGATTGAAGCTATGTTTACTTCTGATAATACAGGCCACTATTTATCAGGAAAGAGTTTATTGAATTCGATTATTCTTCTAGGGTCTAATGCTGCTTATTGGATAAAGAGTTATCGATTAATTAATGATGCGGATCTAAGTAATAGTTCAAAACCTTTATTTAATTACATCATTAGCTTTTTTGGATTATACATAGCCGGATTATTTCTTTACCGATTGAGCCTATTTTTGGGATTGGGTTATCACGACGTTTTTTGCTTCGTAATAAAACTGTATATGGGAGTTACACTTTACTTTGCAGCATATCGATTCTTAAATATTTCAATCGATGAGTTAAGATCAGGAGGTAAAAATAAGTACAGCACAAGTACACTTAGTTCATCAAGAAAAAACGAAATTTGGGATAGAGTGACTAGCTATTTAGATGCGGATAATAATTATCTGAATTCAGATTTAAAGTTATCGAAGTTAGCTGATGAACTAGAAATACCATCGAATTATATAAGCCAGGTAGTTAATGAAAGACATGAAGGAGGCTTCAATCGATTGGTTAATAATTTGAGAATAGAGTTTTCAACAAATTTACTTCTAAACTCGAATTTAAAAATTTACGCAGTTGCACTGGAATCGGGTTTTGGTAACAAAAGTACCTTCAATCAGGAATTCAAAAGATTGAAAGGGTGTACACCATCAAAATTTCGAGAGAAACAGATCAAGAATGATGTCTAAAATAATTTTTTTAGACGATAAATCGACTTCCAACAATTAGGTTCATTTTTTAAAACCAGAACCTAACCTTAAGACAGTGAAAAGAAATACAATTTTTTGGCATCTGCTGCTTTTTTTGATACTTATTAATCCATCCGTATTTGCACAAAATTCAATCAATCTTTCCTTTGATAATGAAGATGAGTTACAGGAATTAAACTGGCTTCATACCTTAGAAAACTGGCCGGATATGGTTAAAGAAGTTTCTATTGAGGAAGGAAACCTGATTATCAAACCGTGGACAAGTGGCTGGTATGCTGATTATATGGCTCCATTTTTATTCACAAATACGACTGGTGATTTTAGTGTTGAAGCAAGAGTTAGAATAAATGGAATTGAAGGTGGAGACCCAAAGTCAGAGTGGTCCTTAGGCGGAATAATGATCAGAGAAGAAACTGGTATGACATCTGATACATGGACTCCCGGAAATCAAAACTGGTTATTCTTAACAACTGGTGTTGCCAATAACATTAACCGACCCGTTTTTGAAACAAAAACTACAATTGCTAGTAATTCCTCGCTGCGATTACGTCCCGGCAACCGGGAGTGGGTGACATTGAGAATTGATAGAAATCGATCCGTTTTTAGATTAATGTATAGATATGATCATGAAACCGAATACACACAACTTGAAGAGTTTATCAGGCCAGATTTACCTCGTGATTTACAAGTTGGGTTAGTAGCCTACACTGATTTTTATTCAGCTGAACAAGAATTAATGGATAATGTGAGGAAATATAATTCTACTGTGGTTGAATATGGCAAACCCGATTTAACCTTTACTATTAGCGATTTTGAAATACATCAATGATTAAAATATTACTCTTACAATTTCTTGTTTTTAGCTTCTTAGCTCTACCCACATATTCTCAAGTAACAAAAACTGAAGTTGCGAACGAATATCTAAACAATTTACGAGAGGAGTTAAATTTACCGGGAATTTCTGCAGCTATAGCCATTCAAAATACAGTAATCTTTCAGACTGGAAGTGGATTTTCTAATATAGAGTATGAAATTGAAGCGACTCCAAAGTCTGTATATCCAATTGCATCGGTATCAAAAGTACTAACAACTACAGCAATGATGGCCTTAGTTGCAGAAGGTGTTTTGGATCTGGATACACCAATCAGTCAATATTTAGATTATCAGAATTCAAATGAAATAACATTAAGACAGCTATCATCACACACAGCCGGAATCAGGCACTATAACTATCGGGAGGATATCGGCGCTTATCAGGGTATCGACGATCTTTCAAATTCACTGCAAATTTATATTAATGATCCGTTACTTTTCCCGCCGGGAACAGGATATAATTACACTAGTTATGGGATTAATTTGATTGGTTCTGTAATGGAAAGTGCAACAGGAAAGTCGTTCGACGAAATTATAGCTGAAGAACTACTTAAACCACTAAATCTGAATAATACATTTACCCGATTTCCTGATAATGGTGTTACTACATATAGTTCTGATCTTGAACCCATAGAGCTCCCAAATCTGAGATTTAATGTTGCAGGCGGAGGGATGTATTCGAATGTAGTAGATTTAGCCCGTTTTGGTCAGGCAGTTCTAAAATATCAATTAAATGATAGCGATTGGTCAGAAACCGTGTTTACCAATCAAACTTTAGCTGATGGTACTGAAGTTGAATATGGCATTGGCTGGGTAATAAATAGGCTGGGTAATGATAATAAAGTTTATTCCCATGGTGGACATATGGATGGAGTTCATTCATTGCTTTTACTCATCCCGGAGATGAATGCTTCAATAGCTATGATTTCTAATAGAGGTAGTCGTTTTGGAGTAGAAGAAGGATTGGAATTATTCTGTTCGTTTGCATCCGAAAATACTGATTGTGTTGAATTACATGAAGACGAAAGTATGGATAGAGAGCTAATAATGCGTCATTTTACCAACATAAGTGAAACGCATAATAACTTTCTTACATGGTTTAATGACGGGGATGCCAGTTCCATTCAGAACATTATTAGCGATGGTTTTTCAAGTACTCTATGGAGGAATAAAGCCGATTTAGTAAACGCAGTTAATATCAATAATCAGACTCTTGATGCATTTGATGTTGATGTTTCTTTACGCGGTATTGAGGAAGGAGACCAGGCCAATGTGAGTGTTTTTCAATTTTCTTCATCCACAGATAGAACCGACTATTATTTAGAACTCACACTAAATAACGGTAAATGGTGGATAACAGGATTTCATACACTCTAAGATTTAATGATTGAAGCGTTTCGGTCAATAGTGGTCCATAACTTTTCTAACCATAGAAGCATGTAAGCTGATATGAAATGTTGTGCCAGTACCTTCAGTAGATTGCACATGAATATTTCCACCCATTGTATTCACAATTTTTTGGCAAAGGGTTAAACCTATTCCTGTACCGGGATATTCTTCTTTAGAGTGTAGCCTGGTAAATATGTTAAATATTTGATCATGAAATTTATCAGCAATACCGATTCCATTATCAGTAAATGTGATAATAATACTTGAATCAATTTGATCCATAGAAATAGATATTTCCGGTGATACTTCCGGTTTTTGATACTTAATAGAATTGGAAATCAAATTGCTGAAAAGACGTAGTAATTCGTTCTGATCCCAAAAGATTTCAATATCATTCTCAACTTCAATTTTGGTTCCTGTTGTCGAAATTGATTCATGAAAGAGTAGTCGAATATCATCGATTAAATTTGAAATGTTCACCCACTCTTTGTGTAATTCAATGCCAGATTCAGAATACTCCAGGATATCTCTGATCAGAGCTTTCATTCTTTTTGCTGCATCATGAGTTCTATCCAGTATGTCTTCAACCTCTGGATTTTTTACACCATTTAGAGTATTCCTGAGCAAATTGATATAGTTTTGTACGGTCCTTATTGGTTCTTGTAAATCATGAGACGCAGCCTGAGTTAATTGCTCCATTTCATTTTTCAATGATTTAGCAAGCCATGTTTGTCTTTGTATGGATTTTGTGATAATTGCGTCTCGAAAGCGATCAATCATATCAAGTTCCAGCTGAGTCCAATCCTTTGAAACACCAATTACCGAAGATTTATATTTTTCAAAAGACCGACGCGGACTTAAACGTACATTGCCATTATTAGAATAATCTATTTCATAAGGTTGAGTTGGATCACCACCCCATTCCAGATCCTCAGAAATAGACTTCTTGAACCACATGAACTCTAATTCCTCTCCATCCTCAATATGAGTATATGCCATCCCGGCGAATGAAGAATCAATGTCTAAATCGGGAAATAACTGTGAGACATTGTTAGTAAAAACAGTTGACTCTAAAACAGGGTTTTTATGGATTTCCTGATGAATTTGTTTAATCGTCTTAGAATCTGGGCAGACACCGGAAGTATGAATTCCGGTAATTTTACTGATTGCAACGAAACCTACACTATCTACAATTTTTGTGAAATCGATTTCTTTTGCATCCAATTGATTGCTTATATCATGCTTACTGTCGATCAAACTGAATAATTCATCTGAAATCTCTTTCTTTTCAACTAGTAACCTGTTGTATTCATTATTCTCTATCTCTGTAATTCTCTGAGCTAACGCATTTGCAATCAATTCACCCGTTTTTCTTAACTCATAAGAAATAAAATGAGCTTCATAGCCATGGAATGAGATCAATCCCCAAAGTTTACCATCTACAACAATTGCTAAATTGAAAGTTGATCGAACGCCCATGTTGATCAAATATTCGATATGAATTTGAGAAGTTGCTCGAAATTGTGAATGGGTTAAGTCAAGATGTTTTCCTTGTGAAAGCTGTAGTTCATTAAACTTTATCCAACTCACATCAGAATGAACATCAAGGATAATTCTGCTTCTATTTTTAAGAAATAATTCACGAGCAATTTTTGGAATATCAGTTGCCGGGTATCTCAAGCCAAGAAATGATTCCAGTTGATGATCTTTAGCTTCTCCAACAACGGTCCCCGAAAAATCAGAATTAAACTTATAAATCATTGCTCGACTGTACCCGGTTACCTTTTTCATCAATTGAGTAGCAGTCGAAAATAACTCTTCAATTGTGTGTTGTTTCTTAAAAGGTTCTGTTACCATCCGGATAGTACGGAATGATGAAAGTGTAACTGGTTTGGATGGTTTCTGCTCAAATTCCAGAATTTTCACACCATCATGAATATGCCGAATCAAGTTTAATTCTATACCTAATAAAGACATTGGAACCGGATCAATAGAATCCCAATCTTCAGGATTCCTCATTTCCAAATAGGCGGACAGTAAAGGTTCTGGCATCCATTTTGAATGATGCACCTTAAAAAGATCAGAGTAGTCACTTTTTATAATGTCCTCAATATTGTCACTGTAGGCGAGTAAAGAACTTTCGTTCTTTGCATCAAAAATTAAGCAGTAAGTGCCACCCTGAATTGCAACAGGACGATGAATCGGTTCCTCATGACAATTTTGTTCATCTAAACTAAAATCTTTATACAAGTTTACTTCTCGCATAGAACGTTGGCAGATTAGATGACTATTCTATGCTCGTAAATCTTTGTACCTGTAGGAATCGATATTTGGTAGTGCCGAATCTATAGTTGCATCTAGCGAACTACTGGAATTTTTAGGTCTGATCCGTTCGAATTTTATGATAAACTCGCTGCCTTTATTTTCTTCAGAGTTGATAAATAACTCGGCAGAAAGTTGACTTACTAATTGCTTGATCAGCATTGTTCCGAACGTTCTACCTTTTCTTTGATTGTAGTTCTCAGGTAAGCCCGTGCCATTATCTTTAACCGTTACAATTACTAGTTGCTCTGCAAGAGTTGCGTGGACAGAAATATTTCCTTCAGTAAATTCATCGAAAGCATGTTTCATGGCATTTGTAACAAGCTCAGTTACAATTAAACCAAGAGGAACTGCTTGTCTTATGTTGATCTGAACATCTTTCAGAGATTCATCTACTGTAATTAACGGTCTGGTTCTTGAATGAAATTCTTTTGTATGGAATAGAATCTCACTAATAAGTGAATTCAAATTCACATCGGTCATTTCTTTATCCTGATACAAACTTTCGTGTACCAACGCGATTGACTTAACTCTTAAAATATTATCATTCAGTAAGTCTTCAGTCTTTTCATCAAGTTCTCTTTGAATCTTAGATAATTCCAGTAAACCGGATACTACAGCTAGATTATTCTTAACTCTATGATGTACTTCAGCAACAAGTACATCTTTTTCATGAAGCGCTCGTTTTAACTGAACTAGTGTTTGTTTTAATCTTCTTTGATTGTTCTGATCACTTATGGCTCTTCGAATTACATAAGGTAGGCGACTTAAGTCACTTTTATCGATGATATCTGAAACACCGCTTTCTAAAAATTGAGTTTGTTGCTTGGGGGTTAAGCTGCCGGATATAACAATAAATGGAGCTTCTAGTCCTAATTGCTGACTTATTGAGAGAGCTTCCATTCCATTAAATTTGGGGAGCTTGAAGTCGGCTAAAATTACATCATAGACATCATCAGTAAGTTTGTCGATGAATTCATCTCTGTTTTTTGCTACAACCAGACTAAGATTAAACTGTTGCCGCAATGCAATTTCAGTAAACTTCGCATCTTCTATAGAATCTTCTAGAAGTAATGCTTTTAGAAAAGTTTTCATCGTACCCTCGCAATTGATTGTCTCTCAACAAGTGTACAGGAAAAGTTATCGTTCCGATTGGGAATTTAAACGATTCTCTGTAGATCAATGTATACAAAATACTTCTTAAGTATTCCGCGATTAAATAATAGCATATTAAGGTAGTAGTGCATGAAAAAAGTGTTACTTACAGGGGCAACCGGTTACATTGGTAAAAGATTACTGCCCGTTCTTTTGAGAGCAGGTCATGAAGTGATTTGCTGTGTACGCGATAAAAACAGAATGGTACTACCGGAAGGGTTTGAAGATCAGCTTTCTGTTATTGAGGTCGATTTTTTAGATATCGATTCCTTAGATAAAATCCCTTCAGATATTGATGCGGCCTATTTTTTAATGCATTCGATGTCGGCCCGTGCTGATTATGAATCACTTGAAATGAAAATGGCTCATAACTTTAATCAAGCAATGGCTGAGACATCAGTAAATCAGGTGATCTATCTGAGCGGAATAATCAATGAAGAGAAGCTTTCAAAACACTTGGAATCCAGAAAAAGGGTAGAAGGAATATTGGAACAAGGGGAATATCACCTTACTAGCTTAAGAGCCGGAATTATTGTAGGATCAGGTAGCGCCTCTTTTGAAATCATCAGAGACCTTGTGGAAAAACTGCCTGTTATGATAGCTCCTAAATGGTTGAATACTAAATGCCAACCGATAGGAATACGAGATGTTATCACATTTTTGGATAGAGCATTATTAAACGAAAATCTTTATGACCATCATTACGATATCGCAGGACCGGATGTACTGACCTACAAAGAAATGTTGGACGGATTTGCTCAAGTCCGAGGATTAAAACGTTGGATTGGTACCGTACCGGTAATGACCCCAAGATTATCATCCTATTGGCTCTACTTCGTAACATCCACATCCTACAATCTTGCAGTTGCATTAGTAAATAGCATGAAGGTGAATGTTGTGGCTTCCTCTGATGAAATCAATACACTTTTAGACCATGCACCTGCCGATTATAAAACTTCACTTGAGAGGGCGTTTACAAGAATCGAGCAAAATGCTGTGATTTCAAGCTGGAAAGATTCTTTAATAAGTGGTCGTTTTAAGGAGAATATCTCTGAGTATATCAAAGTTCCGGAATATGGATGCTTCAGAGATTATCGATCTACCGATATAGAAGATATTGAAGTTACACTTCATAGAATTTGGTCGATTGGCGGAAAAACAGGTTGGTATTATGCAAACTGGTTATGGGAATTCCGTGGTTTCCTAGACAAACTCTGGGGTGGAGTTGGTTTGCGAAGAGGTAGAACTAATCCTGATAGTATTGAAGCCGGTGATGCTCTCGATTTTTGGAGAGTTTTATATGCGGATAAGGACAAAAAACGGCTACTTCTCTTTGCTGAAATGAAAGTTCCTGGTGAAGCATGGCTCGAATTTGAGATTAAAAATCACACATTATATCAACGAGCAACCTTTCGACCTAAAGGTGTGCAAGGTCGATTATATTGGTACTCAGTGTATGTTTTTCATGGATTTGTGTTCAATGGAATGCTGATGAGTTTGGCCGGAAAACGATAATCACAGCGCTGATCCCTATCGGTTAAGAAACTCTAATCTTAAAACTATTTAGTAATTTTTTTATCTTCCGATAATCAATTAAAAATAAGTCAAGAGTTTTTCATGGAGAGAGGTCATGTCAGACAATAGCATCAACAATAGTTTTAATAATTCCCTTTACTCAAAGAGAGCCGTTGATTCACTAAATAAGATCAACCAAAGAATCACTTCTGAGAATGAGAAATTATCTACCGGTCAATCAGTAAATAGAGCCGAGGAAGATTCAGTATCCATCAGTAAATCTGCGAAGTTAAGCAGCAAAGTTGCTGAACTAACCGAAATGATGGGGACTTCTAGCTCAGGTAGATTGGAAGAATTCTACAGCGAGTCACTTGTATCGCTTGCATCTGCAAATAGCACGATTATTGATACTGACATGGCAAAAGCGCAATCAGAAAGTATCAAGCAGCAAATTTTACAAGAAACTACCATTGCTTCATTTGCTCAGGCGAATATTGAGATGGGACAAGTATTAAACGTACTTGGATAAGATATTATAGCTTTGAGCTATATTTTTCACCTATGATGAAGAGCACATTCGTTAGCACGAGTGTGCTTTTTTTGCATAAAAAAAGCCTGACTTCAATTAAGAAATCAGGCTAGTACCGCGGGCCGGACTCGAACCGGCACGGCCATTGTAACAGCCATTGGATTTTAAGTCCAACGTGTCTACCAATTCCACCACCGCGGCTTCTTTCGAGGGCAGCAAATATACGAGTAAGTCCCGCTCTTGCACAACATTCTTTTTCATTAAAATCAATGAGCCTTGTAGGTGTAAAATCATGCAACTCTGTTGCATTTATTTAGAATTCGCCTAGTTTCTAGCACTTATAAAAAGGGATTCAAATCAATCATAAAAAGCTACACACAATGACAAAACTCAGATTTCTGGGATTTGTGGTAACGTTCTTTGCTTTCTCTACACTGGGATTCGCACAAGATAAATCCATAATCTCGTCAACCAACTACAACGCTCTTGAGCTAAGAAATGTAAGTACCGGTTTTGCTTCCGGTCGAATTTCAGATATTGCCATTCACCCCAAAGATGACAACGTATGGTATGTTGCCGTTGGTTCAGGTGGTGTCTGGAAAACTGAAAATGCCGGTGTTACCTGGACTCCAATTTTCGATGACCAGTCGGTATACTCGATAGGTAGTATAACTATCGATCCATCTAACCCGCATATTGTATGGGTAGGTACCGGTGAAAATGTTGGTGGTCGTCATGTTGGTTTCGGTGATGGTATCTACAAAAGTGAAGATGGAGGAAGTTCATGGAAAAACATGGGACTAAAAGCTTCAGAACGAATTTCAAAAATTGTTGTTCATCCGGATAATTCAGATGTAATTTGGGTTGCTGCTCAAGGACCTCTTTGGAATAGTGGTGATGAACGAGGTTTATACAAATCAACTGATGGTGGAGAAACATGGAGAAAAACTCTTGGTGATTCAGAGTGGGTTGGTGTAACTGATTTAGTTATTGATCCAAGAAATGCTGATGTAATGTATGCAGCTACCTGGCAACGCCATAGAACCGTTGCAGCATACATGGGTGGTGGTCCTGGAACAGGAATCCATAAATCTTTGGATGGTGGTGAAACATGGAGGGAATTGAAAAAAGGAATTCCCGGATCGAACAAAGGTAAGATTGGTTTAGCGATTTCTCCTCAAAATCCTGATTACGTTTATGCAGCAATTGAATTAAACAGACGAACCGGTGGAATCTTTATGTCAAATGACATGGGTGAAAGCTGGACAAAGATGTCGGATGCAGTTGCCGGTGGAACAGGTCCGCACTACTACCAGGAATTATATGCTTCGCCACATCATTTTGGTACCATTTATTTAATGAATGTTAGAACCATTGTTTCTTACGATCATGGTAAAACCTATAGCCAGTTACCAATGGCAAATAAGCACGTGGATGATCATGCAATGGCTTTTCGCGCTGACGATCCTGATTACCTGATGATTGGTTCCGATGGCGGTCTTTATGAGTCTTTTGATCATGCTGATAACTGGCGATGGATTGAAAATCTACCTGTTGTACAGTACTATAAAGTGGCTGTTGATGATGAAAAACCTTTCTACAATATTTATGGTGGAACTCAGGATAATGGTACTCATGAAGGTCCATCCAGAACGGATCTAGTGCATGGAATTCGGAATTCTGATTGGAAGCATATCCTGTTTGCTGATGGCCACGATGTAGCGACTGAACCTGGAAATCCAAACATTGTATATGGTAACACTCAGCAGGGTGGGATGCATCGAATTGACCGAGTGAGTGGTGAACGAACGTTCGTTCAACCTCAAGCCTTGGAAGGTGACGATTATGAACGTTTTAATTGGGATGCACCAGTCGAAGTAAGCCCTCATAGTCCTACTCGAATTTATTTTGCATCACAAAGAGTTTGGAGATCAGATAATCGTGGTGATAGTTGGACACCAATCTCCGGTGATTTAACCAAAGATGAAGGTCGAATTAATTTGCCAATCATGGGTCGTAATCAAAGTTGGGATAATCCATGGGATTTATTTGCCATGTCAGAATACAACACCATTACTTCATTAGGTGAGTCTCCGCTTGTTGAAGGATTGATTTATGCAGGAACTGATGATGGTATTATCCAAATCACAGAAGATGGTGGCGAAAATTGGAGAAGAGTGGATGTAGGAGATATTCGCGGAATTCCTGAAACGGCTTTTGTGAATGATATTTACGCTGATCTTCATGATCCAAACACTGTATATGCTGCATTAGATAATCACAAATATGGTGACTTCACTCCGTATCTGATTAAGAGTACCAATAGAGGTCAGAGATGGACATTGATAACAGGTAACCTGCCTGACAGACATTTGGTATGGAGAGTTATTCAGGATCATGTAAACCCAAATCTTTTATTTACTGCAACTGAATTCGGTATTTTCTTCACGGTTGATGGTGGTGAAGAATGGGTTGAGCTAAATGGTGGTGTTCCTACCATCTCTTTCCGTGATATTGTTATGCAAAGAGATCATGATGATTTAGTTGCTGCTTCATTTGGTCGTGGATTCTTCATTCTGGATGATATTTCTCCGTTACGTATGGTTAATGAAGAAACACTGAATCAGGAAGCTGCATTTTTATCAGCAAGAGATGCGTTTTGGTATCAACCAAGAAGTATTCAACTTCAACCAGGTGCTTCATTCTATCAGGCTGATAATCCGGATTTCGGTGCAATGTTTACCTACTACTTAAAAGATGGATTAGAATCAAAGAAAGCAGCTAGAGTTAAAGCCGAGAAGGCGTTAGGTGACGACGATGATATACCATTCCCGGGTTGGGATGCGCTTGAAGAGGAAATGAGGGAAACAGCTCCATCAATCCGAATTACAATTAAAGACTCGAATGGCGAAGTTGTTCAAAGAGTCAGAGGAACGGCGAGAAAGGGAATGAACCGTGTAAACTGGAATCTAAGATTAACATCGAAAAGTGTGATCGAACCCGGACAAAGATCCGGTGGTGGCGGATTTTTTGGTGGTGGATTTATTGCTATGCCGGGAACATACACCGCAACTCTATCTAAAGTTGTTGGTGGCGAAGTTACAGATCTTAGCGAGCCAATGAGTTTCGATGTTGTTCCACTTCGTGAAGGTACTCTAGAGGGCGCTGATTATGATGAAATGGCTGCCTTCCAGGATGAAGTAATTGCATTCCAACAAGATTTAACTTCGTTTGATAATTCAGTTGATAAGCACATCGATATGATCAAAGCTATGATGACAGCATTATCACGGGCAGACCAGGTTGATGCTACATTGGAAAAAAGCATGTACGATACTCATATGGATCTCCTGAATCTCAAGGAGAAATTGGATGGAAGCGAAGCGAAAGGTGAAGTTGGAGTGAAAAATCCACCAACACCAAGTGATCGTATGTTTGTAGGTATGCGTGCTATGGCAACTAGTTTGTATGGACCAACGGAAATGCACAAACAAATGGTGGAAATTGGTAAGAGGGAATTTGCAGCGATGGAAGGAGATTTAACTTCTATCGCAAATCGATTTGCTCAATTTGAACGCCAATTAAATGCCTTAGGTGCACCTCCAATACAAGATTAATAATTACATTTTTTCGAAAAACCCTGTAGTAAAATTGCTATGGGGTTTTTTTATACAAATTTGTCGAAATTCACTTATACATGAATATGATATAATCGACCTTAAAACGTTATAGTTTTAAGAACAGCGGCAAATGATGGAGAAAGTCTCAGTCATAGATAAATACAACCTCGATGATTATGAGCTGGAAAAAGCCCAGAGTGAGGACTTAAAACAGCTGCTTAGAATATGTCGAGAAAATATGGACAGCCTTGATGAAGAAGCTGTATCCAGAGCATTTAAATTATGCTATCTATCTCATGATGGATTGAAGCGAGCTTCAGGTGAACCTTACTATTATCACCCGGTTGAAGTAGCAAAGATTGTCGCTCAGGAAATTAATATCGATGATATATCTGTAATATCAGCACTTCTACACGATACTGTGGAAGATACCGATGTTACTCTAGAGGATATCAGGCATTGGTTTGGGAATGAAGTAGCTGTGATCATAGATGGTGTTACAAAGATAGCAGGTGTTTTTAAAAGCCGCGATACCAAGCAAGCTGAAGCCTTTATGAAGCTTTTGCTGTCAATGGCAGAAGATATTCGTGTGATTCTAATCAAGTTTGCAGATCGATTGCATAATATGCGAACCATACAGCATTTGAAGCGACAGAAACAAATCCAGATTGCTTCAGAAACGATGGACTTATATGCGCCATTAGCTCATAGATTCGGTTTGTTCAATATCAAAAATGAGTTGGAGGACTTATGCTTTAAAGCCATCGATCCAACTTCATTCAAGTTTATTGCAAGAAAACTTCGCGAGAAAAAAGAATCCAGAGAAGTTTTTATTGATGAGTTCATGATGCCCATCGGGCGTCAATTGGTGAAACAGAATTTCAATTTTCAGATCAAAGGTAGGCCAAAACACATTTATTCGATTTATCGAAAAATGCAGCGGCAGCAAAAACCATTTGAAGAAATCTACGACTTATTTGCAATCAGGATTATTCTGGATGATCCTCATACAAAAGAAGATTGCTGGAGAGTTTATTCTATAATTACCGACTGGTATACACCAATTCCTGAGCGTTTCAGAGACTTTATTTCTGTCCCGAAAGCAAATGGATATCAATCCCTACATACCACAGTAATTACGAATAGAGGGAAGAAGGTGGAGGTTCAAATTCGAACACATCGGATGGATAACATTGCAGAGAAAGGTTTAGCTGCTCACTGGAAGTATAAAGAAGGGGAGCAAGCCGGTTCTGAACCTCTCGACAAAATGGTGAATTGGGTTCGCGACGTTTTAGATAATCCTCGTCCTGATACCACATTAGATTTCGTAAAAGACTTCCAGCTGAACCTTTATCAGGATGAAATTTATGTATTCACTCCAAATGGGGAGTTGAGAACACTTCCAAACAATGCCACTCCTATAGATTTTGCTTTCGAAATTCACAGTGAAATTGGTGAGCGAGCTATGGCTGCGAAGGTAAATGGCAAAATGGCACCGCTTCGGCAAAAACTCAGAAATGGTGATCAGGTTGAAATAATCACTGGTAATAAAGTGAATTTAAATCCTGATTGGATTGATGATGTTGTTACTCATAAAGCAAAATCTCGAATTCGACAGTATATCAAACAAAAGCAACGCATAGTTGCTGATAAAGGTCGTGAGATTTGGCAAAAACGTTTAGATCGCGGAAAAGTAGAGATTTCAGATCAAGAGCTGACAAAGATTGCCAAGAAGTTCAAGTACGATTCTACACAGACAATGTACTTCGATCTTGGAACAGGTTCGTTGGATGTAAATAAGGTTTATAAAGAGGTTAAGAAATTCAAAAGTACCGGTAGAATTGAAGATGAACCGAGCGAATCTACTTCAAAAACTGAACAGGAAATTCAGGAGCATTATTTAACTACAGCTCGAAATGTTGCTGCCGGAAATGCATTAATTCTTGATGGTGAAATCAGCAATGTAAAATATTCTTATGCGAACTGTTGTAATCCAATTCCGGGTGATAATGTAATCGGTTTTATTAGTAGAAATGGAGACGTAAAAATCCATCGAACGATGTGTAATAATGCCCAGCACCTGCTAAAGACAGAAGGTAATCGTATAGTTGATGTTCAGTGGGCAAAAAACATTGATAATAAATTCCTTGGTGCAGTTAAAGTAGTTGGAGAAGATCGAGTCGGAATGATTAATGATATTACTGATGTGTTATCACGGTCAATGTCTACTAATATGAAGAGCATCAATGTTTCGAGTGAAGAAGGGATGTTTGAGGGTATTATTACTTTGTATGTGGATGGTTTAGCTCATCTTGATACCATCATGAAAAAACTAGCAAGAGTGGAAGGGGTGAAAACAGTTATTAGATATGAATAATATTCGTATATCCATTTTGCAATAGATTTAAGCGCTAAGTATATTTAGTTCGGAAAAGTTATTCGCTACAGACTACAGCTTAAGGAGAAAAATAATTAGCGATAACGGAAGGACAAAAAACGTGCAAAATCAGCACATAACACTTAATAGACTAGAAATATGATGACATATACTAAGCGCGACATCGTTCGTCGTGTAGCCGAGGCCAAAGGTGAGCCTATGATTAAAGTAGAACCTTGGGTAGATTCAGTGATAGTTGCCGTGAGAGAGATCATGATGTCAGCGAACACTGAATGTAGAATCGAGATTCGGGATTTTGGAGTATTCGAAGTAAAGAAAACTAAAGCTAAGCCTAAAGCAAGAAACCCAAAAACTAACGAAGTAATTTACGTGCCAGCACATCGTAAAACACATTTCAAGCCAAGCAAGCTACTTAAATCTTTCCTACGTCAACCTCTGGAAGACTAAAACACCTTGCAAATCTATTCACGTCTGGTCGGTATCGATGTTGGAACCAAACGCATTGGTATTGCCCAGACTGATTTATTGAAAACCTTTGCCAATCCTGTTGGCACTTTCCCACCTAATCAGGTTTTCACTGAAATTCAAAAGATCGCTGAACAGTCAACTATTGATGCATTCATTGTAGGTTGGCCGCTAACTACTTCAGGCGAACAAGGTAAAGCGACAGATAGGGTTAGTTCATTTATAGGTAATCTGAAAAAAAGATATCCTGAAATTAAAGTTATTAAAGTAGATGAACGATACACATCAAATCAGGCTAAGGAATTGATGGTGAAAGCAGGGGTTCCAAAAATGAAGCGACGTGAAAAAGAACGTGTGGATCAAATTGCTGCAGCCCTTATCTTAGAACGATATTTAGAACAGAACTACTGAAAACACATACGTTGTAATGTCGATTTTACCAATAGTAACGTATAACGATCCAATTCTTCGTGAGAAAACAGAACCAATCAATGAGTTGACGGATGAAGTCAAAGATTTGATTCGGGATCTATTCGAAACCATGTATAACTCTGATGGTGTTGGTATTGCAGCACCACAAGTGGGGATTTCAAAAAGCATTTTTGTATTAGATGCAGACTCAATGATAGAAGAAGGGGATCCGGCGCTTGGACCAGTTGCCTTTATAAATCCAGAAATCATTGAGAAGAAAGGTGAAAAGGTGCAGATGGATGAAGGCTGTTTAAGCATTCCATTAGTCACTGATAAAGTTTCTCGTCCAGAGACCATTCTCATCAAATATCGCGATCAAAACTTTAATGAAAGAGAACAAGAATTTTCCGGCTGGATATCACGCGTAATTCAGCATGAATATGATCATTTACAAGGCGTTCTCTTTATTGATTATTTGAGTGCGTTTAAGAGAAGAATGCATAAAGCTGATTTAAAAGAAATTGATAATGGGGAGCGAGAAACCAGCTACCCAATTCTTCCAAAATCATAGTAATTACCTATGAATATTGTTTTTATGGGATCACCAGACTTTGCAATCCCAAGTTTGGAGAAGATTCATGCATCCCATCATAAAGTTATTTCAGTTGTAACAAACGTTGATAAAAGACGTGGCCGGGGAGGATCAACGTCTCCAACACCCTTAAAAGCAAAAGCGGTTGAATTAGGATTGCCGGTTATTGAAGTGAATGATTTAAAATCGGATGAATTTCACTCTAACTTAGCAAGACTTGAAGCGGATTTATTTGTAGTGGTTGCATTCCGCATACTACCTAAGCGAATTTTAGAGTTACCGAAAATTGGTTCAGTAAATCTACACGCCTCTTTGTTGCCAAAATACAGAGGTGCGGCTCCTATCCACTGGGCAATAATGAAAGGGGAAGAAAAAACAGGGTGCACTATTTTCTTCCTGGATGAGAGGGTTGATACAGGCAAAATTATCCTACAAAAAGAAACTGATATAGGGTGGGAAGAAAATACAGGTGAAGTGTATAAACGGTTAATGAACCTAGGAAGCGACACACTTTTAGAAGCGATAAATCTGATTGAAACGAATAGTTTTGAAGCTATTACTCAAGATGATACTGAAGCCACTCCTGCTCCGAAATTATTCAAAGAGCATACTCATATAAACTTCGATCGAACTGCAGACGAAATACACAATCATATTCGAGGTCTAAGTCCATTTCCAACTGCATGGGCCATGTTGGATAATGACAAAATCAATATTTATAAAGCTAAAACCGGTCCGCATGCAAATCTTGATTCCGGAGAGATCCTTATCAAAAATGATAAGCTATTAGTTGGGTGTAAAGATGGTACAATTGAACTGCTTGAAATACAGTTTCCAGGTAAAAAAAGAATGGAAGTAAGTCAGTTTTTAGCAGGTAATTCCATTGATGGAATATTTCATTAAAGTTTAATCAATTTACTGTTTGACTTAGGGTTACGGTTTTTTATTATCTCGTTAAGTAATAGGATTAAGAGATGGAAGAACTAGAGATTATTTCGGCTGCAAAAGGTGGTGATCTTGAGACTATTAAACGCCTTCAAAAAGAAGGTAAAAATCTCAATGAAGTGACTAGTAGTGGTGCAACAGCTGCAATTTTAGCTGCAGAAAAGAATCACTTCGAGATCGTGAAATTCTTAGGTGATTACGGCGCCGATTTGAACATCGAAACGAAAATGGGTGGTACAGTTTTACAGCGTGCTGCTGAAGTTGGTAATATTGAGATGATTGATTATCTCTTCAGCAAAGGAGTTAAAGTGAGCTCTCTCGCCTTAATTGTAGCTGGAAGAATAGGTAATTTAGCTGTCACAAAGTTGTTAGTTGAAAAAGGTGCAGATGTTGATTTTCAGCAGCGATGGGGACATACTGCCTTGATGGTTGCAGCAAAGAATGGTCATACTGATGTGGTCAAATATCTGATGGAGCAAGGCACAAACTTATTCCTTAAAGACAAAAATGGCGATACTGCTATGATCATCGCAACAGAAAACGATCAGGCTGACATTGCTATGATGTTAAAACGAGCCGGCGCTAGTTACATCGCAAAACCTGAAAAAGACAAAAAAACAGATCCCATTGATGATGAAGATGAGGATTTGGATATTGTTGATACAGCAGATGTTGAAGATATACCCGGTGATGATGACGAAGAAACACCTGAAGACATAAAAGAAGAGATGGATTAAGATTTTAAGCCGTCTTCTTTTGTACTATTCTTCTCATTATCTGTAGCATATACCGAAGCATCTTCAATCTCAATTTCCGGTTTTGAATCTTTAACTCCATCTTTTTTAGCAAGAGGAATTTGATCGGCAATTTTGTCAACCATTTCTGCAAGACCTTTTAGCTTTTTCTTTCTCCATGCTACATCCAGAGTGTAGACCAGAATCGAGAAAACAACTAACAAGGACGCAAATAAAGCGGTTCCCTGATAAAAGGATGGGTCTAAAAATGCATATCCAAAAGCAAAGCCGATTAAACTTAATACTCCGCCATACATAACACCTTCGGTAAGTGAACTTGCCAATCCCACACGTTGAGAAATTCTGAGTTTTACTCCATTTGATCGATTAGATAAACTGGCAACTGTCTCAATTCCAGATAAACTGCGATGACTCCATTCCTTTTGAGTTGGATGTTCTTTAATCTCTCCGAACATATCACCCACGCCAAGATTGTGTCTTAACTCAGCACGGACTTCATCCCAAATCACATCTTCATGAGTAGTTGTTTCAATTTCTCTTTCCTCAAAAATATGTGTGTCTGTTAATCCTGAATGTCGTGTAACTTTCTGTTCACTGTATTCAATAGCAGCAACTTTAATGTGTTGCATATCAAGCCCCGAGCTTTCTCCGATTTTCATCAATTCATCCATAGTTAGGCCTTTTTCCGCTTTAGATGATTGCTCTTGCTCTTCTTTTTGGAGTTGAGCTGCCCTTTTTATGATTTTTTGAATTTCCTCTTCAGAAAATAATTTATCGCTCATGATATCTTGATGAAATTGATCAGATAATAAAGTAAAAAAAAACCCGTATTGCCAAGCGATACGGGTTAACATTTAAGATGAGTTTAACTATTTCGTGTAGCTAAACTCCGGTAGACTCATGTCTACACCATCTTGAGGTCGAACTGTCATAGATTTTGGCTGAAGGAAATAAAGCAGGTAATCACGACCACCGGCTTTAGCATCTGTTCCACTCATGTTAAAGCCACCGAATGGTTGAGCTCCAACTAATGCACCGGTACATTTTCTGTTGATGTACAAGTTTCCAACTTTAAACTCACGAAGAGCCTTATCTAATTTCTTAGGGTCACGGCTGAAATATGCACCCGTTAAACCATATTGAGTGCTATTTGCGATTCTTAGTGCATCATCCGTGTCTTTTGCTTTGATAAATGCAGTAACCGGTCCAAAGATTTCTTCCTGAGCGATGCGAGCATTCTCATCAATATCAGCAAATACTGTTGGTTCGATATAGTGACCTGGATTTTCGGTTTCAGCTCGTTTTCCGCCTGCCATCAATCGGCCTTCTTCTTTACCAATTTCGATGTAGCTCATAATCTTGTCTACAGCTGCAGTATTCACAACTGGTCCTGCTGCAAAGTTATCTTTGGCATCTCCAACCTTTAGTTCTTTGGTTAATTCAACCACTTTATTTAGAACTTCATCATAAACTGACTCAACAACGATTGTTCTTGAACCGGCAGAACATTTTTGTCCTTGGAATCCAAAAGCACCTTTCACGATTTCTGATGCTGCTAATTCTAAATCAGCGTCTTCATCAACAATCGTCGCATTTTTACCGCCAAGTTCACACACTAAACGCTTCAGGAAAATTTGATCATCAACAACTTTTCCGGCTATTTCTGCGATGTGAAGTCCAACAGCTTTAGATCCCGTGAAAGAGATAAATCTCGTTTTTGGACTGGTTGTTAAAGCTTCACCAACTTCAATATTCTCACCGGTAACAAAGTTGAAAACACCTTTAGGTAATCCAACTTCTTCAAAGATCTCTGCAATGATGTGACCCATTTTTGGTGTATCCGGAGCAGGTTTAGCAACTACCGTATTACCTGCTACAATTGGAGCCGCTGCCATTCCTAAAGTAATTGCAAACGGGAAATTCCAAGGTGAAATAGAAACACCAGCGCCAATCGGCATATAAATTGTTTTGTTGTTATCTCCCCATGAATCTTTAACTGGCATGCCCGAATCCAGTCGCATTGCTTCATAAGCGTAGTAAATCAAAAAGTCGATGCCTTCTGCAGTGTCTGCATCAGCTTCGAGATAGTTTTTACCGGCTTCACTGATCATCCATGCGTTAATTTCCATTCTGCGACGCTTAACAACATCAGCCGCTTTTAATAAATATTCTGCACGTTCTTTAGCCGGAGTATACTGCCAGGTTTCAAATGCTTCCCATGCTGCATCTAAAGCTCCTAAAGCTTGCTCGGTACTTGCTAACTGAAATGTTCCAATTACTTCATTCGTATTTGATGGATTTGTGCTTTCAAACGAACCGGAATCACCTTTTACCCATTCTCCATTAATATACATGTCATACTCTCGACCGAAGTTAGATCGCGCTTCTTCAAGAGCTTTTTTCTGCGCAGCATCAATGGTTGGATCACTGAAATCCAAATAAACTTCGTTATCAAATTTTTCTAGTGTTAAGTCAGACATTTCTTTTTCCTTTTATCTCCGTGTTATAGATCAGTTTTTATTAGAATAATTTTGGCGGGCTGCAAATATACGCAGAAAAGCGCTCCCATCTCAAAGATAGAAAACATCAAAGTTAACATGGTGTAAAACCATTGAAAATGGGGCACAGTAATGGTAGTTTTGCGTCTTCATTAGAACTTTATATGAGGGTGCTAAGTTCGATTTCGAAAAACTTAGACACGACAAATAATTAATTAACAGAGGATTCGAAATGTCAAAAATTAAGGTTGGAATTAACGGTTTTGGTCGAATTGGCCGAATGGTTACTCGTGCCATTATCGCTAACTATAAAGATGATATCGACGTGGTAGGTGTTAACGATTTAACTGACACTGCTACTTTAGCGCACCTATTTAAGTATGATTCGTCTCAAGGTACCTATGCTGGTGATGTTTCAGCCGATGGGGACACCATTACAATCGATCATCTTTCTTTTAAAGTAACAGCAGAAAGAGATCCTGCTAACTTAAACTGGGGTGAACTTGGAGTTGATATCGTAATTGAATCAACAGGATTCTTTAACTCATCTGATGCAGCAGGAAAGCACATCGAAGCTGGTGCTAAAAAAGTAGTAATTTCTGCCCCTGCAAAAGGTGATGTGAAAACAGTTGTATTGGGTGTGAACGACGATCAGATTGATGATGCTACCACTATTTATTCAAATGCATCTTGTACTACAAACTGCCTTGCTCCAATGGCAAAAGTGATTGATGACTTAGTTGGTATCAAAAAAGGATTCATGACTACCATTCACGCTTATACTGGTGATCAGAGAATTTTGGATGCACCACACCGTGACTTACGTCGTGCTCGTGCTGCTGCAATCAACATCATTCCTACTTCAACTGGTGCTGCAAAAGCAGTTGGTTTAGTACTTCCACACTTAAATGGTAAGCTTGATGGTGGTGCAGTTCGTGTACCAACCCCAACCGGTTCATTAACTGATTTTGTTTGTGAAGTAAACAAAGATACTACAGCGGAAGAAATCAATGCTGCTTTCAAAGCTGCTGCAGCTGGTCCACTTAAAGGAATCTTGAAGTACACGGAAGACCCAATTGTTTCTACAGATATCGTTGGTGATCCACATTCAAATATCTTTGATGCTCAGCTAACTAAAGTTGACGGTAATCTTGTGAAAGTAATAGGCTGGTACGATAACGAAGCTGGTTATGCTCACAGAACTGCTGACTTAGTGAAAAGACTTGGATAATCTGTTATCCATTTGAATTTTTAAAGCCCATTCAATTTGGATGGGCTTTTTTATTTCTGTGTTGTAAAAAAGAAGATTCACATATTGAGTGAGTTCATTCCGCTAACTACATTAGATAAAAACAATCTATGAGATTTTTTTCTGCTTTATTTTTACTTGTCTTATTTGTTCAGTCATGTACTACTGCACCAGAGGTTGAATTAAATACGGATCGACTTATAGAAGATCTTGAATATTTGTCTTCAGATGAGTTGGGAGGCAGATATGTGGGTTCAGAGGGAAGTGCGAAAGCTCAGGCTTTTTTATTGAAGAGATATGAAGATTTGGGAGTTGAACCATTCCAAGGGACATATAATCATTTCTTTAATTTTGAGCGAAGAGGAGAAGAATATGAGGGAGTAAATATTATTGGAAAGGTTCCGGGCCAAATTGAGAAGGTTATTTTGATAACCGCTCATTACGATCATATTGGAATTCAGGATGGTTTGATTTATAACGGTGCAGATGATAATGCATCAGGCACAGCCGGACTATTAGCAATGATGGATTATTTTAGCCAGGTTCAGCCAATTCATACTATGGTTTTTGCAGCACTGGATGCAGAAGAGGGAGGATTAAATGGTGCAGTTGCCTTAGCAAATGATTCTACTTTTTTAGAATCTGTTGTCTTGAATATCAATATGGATATGATTGCACAGAATGATAAAAATGAGCTTTATGCAGTAGGTACTTATCATTTTCCGGATTTCATTTCAGTCCTGGAATCTATTGAAACGGGTAATGTTGATTTACTTTTTGGGCATGATCGACCTGAAGATGGGAGCCAGGATTGGACGTATGCCTCAGATCATGGTCCATTTTTTAGAAAAGGAATTCCGTTTATCTATTTCGGAGTAGAAGATCATGAGCATTATCACCAGCATACTGATGAGTTTGATACAATTCCTCAGGATTTCTACAAAAACAGCGTTCAGGTTATTCTGAATGCCGTAGTTGCGATGGATGAATACTTGAGTAATTAGGAATTGTTCAATTAGGAATTAGGAATAGATTGACCAATTATTCCTAGTTCTCATATTCCTAATTCCTAATTTCAAAACCATAACTGATCTCGCTGGTCTTCTCGAGTGCTTTTGAAACAGAGCAATATTTTGTGATAGATAATTCTAAAGCACGAGCTACTTTCTTCTCATCTAAATTGCCTGAAAGTGTAAACTGCATGTGAATGCTTTTGTATTCCGAATAACCTGCATCTAGCTTAACGCGGTCACCGGTTACATCAACCGAAAGCGATTTTAAATCCTGACGTTGTTTTTCCAGAATTGATATCACATCAATAGCACTACAACCTGCAGCTCCGGCCAGAAGCATTTGCATTGGACTCATTCCGCCTTCAAGTCCACCCACCGTCCGGTCACCATCAATTCGAATTAGTCCACCTTCTTCATTGCCGGCTTCAAAGTGCATTCCATTACCAAGCCAATTTACATCTACTATAACGTCCATAATCTTTATCTGAATAATTTTTGCCTAAGATAATGATCAGAAGAATTAAAAATTCAATCTTAAACTAAGAGCCATTATGTTATTTGCAGGGTCAAGTACTGGGGCAAATTGAACCGAGTGTACCAGTCGATTGTTGTACTCATGCACCTTTTTTCTAGCTCTTCTTAAATCTTGAAATGATGTATTGATATAGAACGTAGTAAGGACAGCGAAAGTCGTAAACGCAAAGAATACTTTATCAGCACCTATTATTCCTTCTTCATTTACTTCATCCAATGATCGCTCAAATATGATACTTGAAATGCCAATATAACCTGCAAAAAGACCTATTCGGATTCCAGATCGTTTAAGAAAATCGTTCCAACTGTTTGTATACAAATAACCAGTTGCTGGAGCAGTCGATAATAAAAAAATAGTGAGTGCAGGAGTGAAACTCTCATAATCTTCGACTTGTCTGAGGCTTGATATAAGATAAGCTGAGGCGACAGTTGAACCGACTGAAATCCATATTGCTGTATTTGGTTTTTTAAGTTTAACAGAATGCTCAGTAGCAAATGAATATTCAGACCAATTGTAATTTTGAGGACGTATATTTTCTTGTGCTGAAATGGTTTGTGGTAGTAATAACCATACTAGAAAAAATGAAATGCTAAGCTTCAATAGTCGAACCATTTGGTAGTTAGAATTTGAGGGCTAAGTTATTTAAAAATTGATACTAACCAAATTTGAAAAATGATTAAAATTCAATCAATCCCAAATTGCAATCGCATCGTAATCGTAGCGGTTTTCATTTTGGATGAAGTATTAAATGATCCTCCCCAGCTATAGTCTTCATTTGAGTTTTGAGCAATAATCTGAAACACACCCATCTGAGCTTTCTTTAGATTACCTAGCCCTGCTTCAGAATTTATTGCAATTTGTTCGGCTCTAATTGTTGCATCTTGTGTAGCAGCTGCTACCATTTCGATTTTTAGCTCAGCAAGTTTTGTGTAGTAATAACTAGGGGAGTAGCTATAAAACTCAACACCATCATTGATGATCTCACTAATATCTCTAGATATTTGCTCGATATCATCGACTCTTGGTGATTCGATGGTTACAGATTGAGTTAATTTATGTCCGGTGAATTCAGTTCCCTGATAGTCACCATCCTCGTCATAAATACTTTTATTCTCTTTACTAATGGATATGGAGGAAAATGCGATTTCGTGCTCTAAAACTCCCTTTTCAATTAAATATTCAAGAATGATTTCACGATCCCTTCTAATTAGCTCATAAGCATCAGCTAACTCCATTTCCTTTCTATTGAAGGATCCTGACCAGACTATTAGGTCAGATTTAAAATTTTTCGATCCAAGGCCGGTTACATGAATAATTTGATCTGGTTTATTCCTGTTTAGAAAAGTAGAAGTAAGAATTAGAGTGATGATGATTGCTGAAATGGAGATGATGGAAATTGGTACAGTTCTTTTCAATACAAATGGTTTTTAAGATGATAGTTTGTATTGAAGAATTGAGTACTGAACTAAATGTTCCCACCTATCTTCTTTTCATTGAAAATACTTCTGTTCGAACTTCACCTGCACTGTTTCTCATCTTGAGTCTAATTTCCATTTCTGTGTCTGACAATCGTTCAAACGTTAAGCCTCTCATCTCGAGCATATTCTCTGAGTAGCTGATCATTTCGAATGTCACAAAATCACCTTTTTCTTCCCAACTTGTGATATCCGGATTGAAGTGCTTAAGTCGAAGTCCAGTCTCATCCAGTAGTAGAAATTCATAGAATACAATTTCTCCATTCTTATGATGACGATACATGCCCATCATGGTTCCTTCCACAGCAGGAGCCCACGATTCTTCGGAAACGCCACCAAAACCATCTCCAATCCAATCACCAACTAACCATTCGTAATCGTCGATATTGAATACCGGATTTGACTCAGTGGGTGGATCATTTGATATGCCAAATGAAACTATTAGCAGTATGAAAGGGATGGGTAGGAAGGAATAAAGTCGGTTCATTGTTTTGTTAGTTATTGGGATTCAATGAACTAACAAATAACTAATCAGAATCGGGACATCAAAATGAAGAATTCAATTGAATAGTAGCATGAGATCACTTCGTCGACTTAATACTTTGATATAATATCATTTAATGCTCCTCGTGATGACGGTCATTGCGAGGAGTTAATTGCTATTTTCGAAGAGTTAAGATATCGACGAAGCAATCTATAACTGATTAGCGAGGGTTAGAGGCTTTTGATCTCTTTAAGAGTTATTTCAGAAAAATCAGAGATGAATTTCACAATGTTTGGAATGTCTGAAAACTCAGCAGGCTGATGAGTGGTCGTAACTACAACAACTTTGCACCCCGATCTAGAAGCGGCGATAGCACCGGTTCGTGAATCTTCAAAAATCACACAATCGTTTGGGTTAACACCCAATTCATCAAGAAGTATCTCATAAACCTGAGGGTCAGGCTTTCCTCTCTCAACATCATCTGAATGGCGAACTGCAACGAAATAATGCCACAAATCAAGGGAATTTAAAACGAAGTTTACGTTTTTAGGTGGGGCAGCTGATCCAACTCCCATCAAGATATTAGCTGATTTTAGGTCGTGAAGTAATTCAGGTAGACCAGTAAGAAGTTCTAGCTCTGAAGCATATATACGACGATAGGTCTCTTCTTTTTCTTTGGCGATTCGAATGCGCTCTTCCAAAGTAAATCGCCCGGGGAATTCGCGTTCCAGGATTTCAACATTTACTCCATGTATTCTCTCCTGAACTTCTTCCAGTGTTAACTCAATTCCATATTCAGCGAGTTTATTTTGCCATGCCTGATGATGTACCATCATGTTGTTAATCATGGTTCCATCGAGATCAAAGATCACAGCTTTCATATCAATTAAGTATGTTTCAATTAAGAATTAAGAATTGTAAGCAATTGATCATTGTATAATTCTTAATTGAAAATTGATTACTCGCCAATGTGTTTATGATTCCCTTTAGAGTGGCGCTTGCGCAATACTTTGATCACTTTGTGCATAGGAATGTTTTTAGCAGCCAGTAATAACATCAAGTGAAAAACTAAATCAGCAGCTTCTTCAACAGTTTCTTTTTGTCCACGATTTTTTGCCGCAATTACCGTTTCAACGGCTTCTTCTCCAACTTTTTGAGCAATTTTATCAAGCCCTTTTCTGTACATCGTGGTTGTATAAGACCCTTTTGGCATTTCCTCTTTTCGTTCATACAAAAGGTCTTCCAGCTCCTTGATGAATTCTAGGTCTTTCTTTGTGAGTTCTTTTTTTACGCCCATTCTCCAATTATTATTTCAGTGCAGACAAAGGTCGTGCTTTTATGTGGGCAAGGCAATTTAGAATCGAAAAACTTTACAAGGTGTTCAGTGTTCAGTGTTCAGTGTTCAGTGTTCAGTGTCAACTGTCAACTGTCAACCTCACTTATTCTTCGGAACCGATTCACCCACATCTTCACCAACAGTGATTAGCGAAAGAGGGATGTATTTCTTGAACTGCTTCTTTGCAGTTTCCCAATCAGAAGTGATATAAGTAGCTTTTTGTGATTCGGTTTCAGAAGCGTAAGATTCTAGAATCGATTTCAATTTCTCGTAATCTAGTTTGCTCATAACAGCTTCACCAATGTATTCATTATTGATGCGTGAACCCGGGTCTTCAAACATGTACAGTGTTCCACCAGTCATACCGGCACCAATGTTATTTGAGGTTTGACCTAAAATAACTACAGTTCCATTGGTCATGTATTCACAGGCGTGAAGGCCGGTACCTTCAACTACTGCAGTTGCTCCTGAGTTACGAACCGCAAATCTGTCACCGGCCTGACCATGAACAAACAATGTTCCACCAGTTGCACCATATAATGCACAATTACCAATGATGGCATTATCTTCAGCTTTGTAGTTAGCTTCAACAGGAGGGACGATCACTGTCTTTCCTCCATTCATGCTCTTACAAACAGAATCGTTTGCTTCACCAACTAGTTTGATGTCTACCTCTTTAGTTTGGAATACGCCAAAACTCTGTCCTGCACTACCCTTAAACTCCAGATCGATTTTGCCAGAATAAGGAGTTACGCTTGTTTCTTCGCCTTTAATATCAGCCATTCTTGCTTTGCTGATTCTTCCAGCTAAATGACCAAATAGGGTAGCTAAAGCAGATCGATCTGTATTAATGATATCATAGGATTTTGAAACAGATTCGTTGTTTTCAATCGAATCTTTCAAATCAGCTAATAAAGTAGCATTGAGTTCACTAATTGGTTCTGATAGACTTTCCAGATGTTCTTCTTTCTGATAGGATGGAGCATCCAGGAAGAAGCCTAAATCTAGATTTAAATCATTAATGAGTTCAAGGTGATTTCCATCAATAGCCAATAACGTAGTATCACCACAAATTTCATTTAGCGATGATTTTCCTAATGATGCAAGAATTCGACGAACATCTTCGGCGATGTACCTCATTGTTTTCACAATGTGGTCTTTATGGCCGACATACTTAGCCTTGAACTTTGGATCATGAGTTGCAATACCACGTGGACAGGTATTTTTCTCACAGATTCTTGCCATCACACAGCCCTGAGCGATAAGTAACATCTTGCCAAAATCGAACTCTTCGGCACCAAGAATACTTGCCAGAACAATGTCTTTTCCGCAGGATAAACCACCATCCGTTCTAAGAACAACATGATCACGCAGGTTATTCTCAACAAGTGCCTGGTGGACTTCCAACAACCCAATTTCCCAAGGCAATCCTGCATGTTTCATAGATGATAATGACGCAGCACCGGTTCCTCCTTCTCCACCAGAAACCTGGATAGAATCAGCACCGGCTTTTGCGACACCAACAGCGATTGTTCCGATGTTAACACCGGCAACCAATTTCACACCAACTTTTCCATTTGGATGGATTTGTTTTAAGTCGTTTATCAACTGTTTCAAATCCTCGATACTGTAAATATCATGTAATGGTGGAGGAGAAATAAGATCGAATCCCGGATTTGCAAATCGGGCTTTCGCAATGTCTTCATTCACTTTTAAGCCCATTAACTGGCCACCTTCCCCTGGTTTTGCACCCTGACAAACTTTAATCTGAATCTCCTCGCCTGAAACTAAATATTCGGCAGTAACTCCGAATCGACCAGAAGCTATTTGTTTGATGGAGGCGCCAACACCTTCCTTGAAGTAATAAGGGTTTTCACCGCCTTCGCCACTATTACAACGCCCACCGATTTCTCTCATGGCGAGGAAAATATCACGTTGGGCTTCAGCACTGATGGCGCCGAAAGACATTGCACCGGATCCGAATGTTTTCAGTATATGCGAAGCTTCTTTCACTTCTTCTAAGCTGATACTTTCATTCGATGATTTTGGAGTAAATAAATGGCGAAGTGCAACAGGTTCATCTGCCATACCCGATTTTACATACTCATCATAAAGTGCCCAATCGTTGAGTTCCAGACCATTTTTTTGAGCTAATTCATGGATCATTTTCGATCTTGAATTTGTCATGGAATGCTTTTCACCCATCGCACCGCGTGCATGCTCTTTATACTGGAAGCTCTTGATTGGTTTGTATGCTTCCAGTCTTTCTTCTGAGAAATCTTTAGTACGCTCAAGTACCATCTCAGCAATCTGATCAATTTCTAAACCACCAATTGGACTTTGAATTCCCGGGAAGAATTCTTCAATAATTCCTTTTCCTAATCCAAGAGCTGAGAATAGTTTCGCACTTTGATAACTACGAACAACTGAAATTCCCATTTTCGCCATCACTTTCAATAATCCATTTTCGAAAGCATGAAGTAGGTTCTTCTCTTTAGTATCAGCATCCAAATCTTTCAAAGATCGATGAGGATCATTTCGCGCTATATCTAAAGCTAAATAAGGGCAAACTGCCTGCGCACCAAATCCAATTAAAGCAGCAGCATGATGTGTGCTTTTGATTTCACCGGTATCAACAATAACAGCTGCATTTAGTTTTAGTCCCTCATCGTTCAATGAGTTCACCACTTTCCGAAGTGTCAATAAACTTGGAAGAGGTGTTTTGTTGATGCTGGCTTTTCTGTCACTCAGAATTAGAATAGTATGGCCATCTTGTACCGCTTCTATGGCTTCATTTCCAATTCTCTCTAATCTTGATTTAAAACCAACCGTACCATGTGATCGCTCGAATGTGGTATCAATCACAAATGGAACTACACGATCTAAATCTGTTTGATTTGGAATGCACGAATACACGAAGTCCATTTGTTTTAAACTCAAAAATGGACTCTTAATTTCATAAGCAGGTGCCGGTGGAATTAACTCCTTCGGTTCAAAAATATTAGGCTTTTTGCCCAGGTAAACAGTCAAATCAGTTACGACTTTCTCCCTTAGGTAATCAAGAGGTGGATTGGTAACCTGAGAGAAATTCTGGAAGAAGTAATCAAAGAATGATCTTGGCTCATTTGATAAAACAGCTAAACGCGCAGTGTCACCCATCGAACCAATAGGTTCTTTACCGGTTTCAGCCATAGGATAAATGATCTTAGAAAGTTCTTCATCCATGTATGTAAAAAATGGCTTTAGGTGTGTGTAAGAAACATTTGTTTCGCCAACTTTTTCAGGGATTAACTCAACACGAGCATCAAAAGGAGCGTCGTAGTTTTCTTTCGAGTGACTAGGATCTCTGAATAAAACATCACCACTTGCAAGATCAACAGTTACACCACGGCCGGCATATAAAGTCCCTTTTCCCTCAATGGTTGATTCATCGATATGAAATGTGCCCGCTTCACTTGATAAGTAAAAATGATCTTCAGTTCGAACCCATCTACAAGGTCTGAAACCATTTCTATCTAAACGAGCTCCAATTGTATAGCCATTCGCATAGGTGATTAATGCCGGCCCATCCCAGGGCTCCATCGCACGACTCCAAAACTTATAAAACTCATTTCCTTCAGTTGCCGGTGGCATACAAATCGCCAGAATATCCTCTACATTTGGGATAGAAGAACGGTAACGAAGTGATTCTACCATCTCGTTCAGACTTCCTGAGTCACTGATATTCTCACGTGTGAGGATTTCATTTTTTTCAGCACCAATCATTTTTTCACGGGTTTTCGCCCAGGAACGATTACCCGCAATAGTATTAATCTCACCATTGTGACCAATCAATCGGAAAGGCTGTGCTTTATCCCAGGAAGTTGTAGTATTCGTGCTAAATCGACGATGGAACAAACAGAACCTAGTTACATAATCAGGATTCTTTAAATCAAGATAGAATTCCTCCAATGCATAAGATTGGGTGAGAGCTTTATATACAATGGTCTTAGCAGAAAGAGAGGTGAAGAAAAGCGAATTCTCTAATTTTAAATCGAAAAGTTTGGATTTAGTAAGTTGTTTAGCTGTGTAGAGTCGCTTATCAAAAGACAGCATGGTTTTAGCGCGTTCCGGCCGCTTAATAACAGCATGCTTGATATCAGGAACTGATTGAGATGCACTATCTCCTAAAATTGTATCATTTACAGGCACATCTCTATATTCAAGCACATCTAAACCAAATAGAGCAAAAGTAGATTCAAATACTTTTAAAGCGTTTAACTGTTCAGATCGATTTTTTGATAAAAATAGTGTGGCTACTGCAACTGTATCTGGTTCATAACCAAATAATTCAAATGGGATATCAGTCATAATCCCGGCGCCATCGCCCGTCAAACCATCAGCAGCACAAGCGCCGCGATGCTCAACACATCTTAATGCGTGTAGTCCTTTTAATAAATGTTCGTTGCTGTACTCTTCATTTCGACTAGCGATAAACCCAACGCCACATGCAGACTTTTCCGGCCCGCAATAAGTTAATTTTTTATTGCTAAACATTGCTTTTGACTTCGTTGTGATGAGTGAGAACCTACAAGAAGCACAAAAAAATGGGGCATGTCAAATTTTGGTGGACTCACGAAAGCGACTCTAAAACTTATAAAATTAGGTTTTAAGTAGCTTTTAGAAGCTATTTTCGAGCTCGTTTAATATTCAATCAATTTCCTCGAAAATGGAAAAGCGCTTTCGACTTAAATTGGGGGTGTTAAAAAATTTAGCCAGATTGAGATAATTGCCAAATAAAATAAAAATCGAAAAAAACTGAAATTCTAATCAAAGTCGGACAGGAATTCCTGATTCGCCCATTTTTTTCTTCAAATCTTCGATTTCTATCTCTTTAAAGTGGAAAATGCTTGCAGCCAGAACGGCATCAGAATTTGCAATCTCGATAGCATCAATACAATGTTGAATGGTTCCTGCTCCACCACTGGCAATTACCGGGATGGTGAGTTTTTCATTCACAATTTTGAGTAACTCCAAATCGAAACCAGCTTTAGTACCATCACGGTCCATACTGGTGAGTAGAATTTCTCCCGCACCACGTTGCTCGGTCTCAACCATCCATTCAATAGCATTGAGAGGGGTGTATTCAGTTCCACCTTTAACATAAACGTTCCAACTATTGTCTGTACGTTTTGCATCAACAGCAGCAACAATTGCCTGAGCGCCAAAAGCCTCGCTGGCATCATTAATCAGATCAGGATTTTTAACAATGCTGCTGTTAAGAGAAACCTTGTCGGCACCGGCTTTTAATAGTTCTTCAATTTCATCCACCGTTTTGATTCCACCACCAACCGTAAATGGGATATTGATCTCTCTTGCGATTCTAGTAACCAATTCCACCAAAGTGCGTCGCTTTTCCAAAGTTGCGGTGATATCTAAAAAAACGAGTTCATCAGCTCCTTCATCAGAATAGCGTTTGGCGAGTTCAACTGGGTCGCCGGCGTCTATCAATCCTTCGAAGTTAACACCTTTAACGGTTCGGCCATTTTTGATATCCAGACAGGGAATAATTCTTTTAGTGAGCATGTGTGACGGAGCAGAATAATTTTCTGAAAATGAATGCCAAAGGTACGAGTTCTATTTTTAACTGTGATGTAAAAATCGATGCAGTTTTTGCTTTTAAAAAGGTGTGGAACGCCGTAACTTTGCAGCCTTTCGAATTCACCAAGTGTGGATTGAGTCGGGCCCATAGCTCAGTTGGTTAGAGCAGTCGACTCATAATCGATTGGTCGGGGGTTCAAGTCCCTCTGGGCCCACTATAAACCCTATTAAGTCATTGATTTAATAGGGTTTTTTATTTTATGGTACAAACATAGGTATAAACAAAATTATAAAATAGAGTACTAACTTTATTAGTTCGAGTTATTTACATTTAACCACTAACATTTAAGTGTAAGTTAATTCTTATATAATAATGGGGTTTTTCAATACTATTAATAATTTACTAAGTAATGTGTTTTCTAAATTAGGGAAACATGCTTTGAAGGTTTTTCTTTTTGTAATTATAACATCTAGTGTCTTAGTAATTGTAATATTTACCTACGAATTCTATAAAGCCGGATTAATTAGTACAAGCTTACAAGTTTCACCAACGATTAGTGCAAATTATGGAGACTTTGTCGGCGGTGTTCTAGGCTCGATATTAGCTTTGGCCACGGTAATTCTTGTTTGGGTTACCTATAACTCTCAAAAGAAAGAGTTAGAGGAAACTCAAAAAGTTTTATATACACAGCAGTTTGAATCAACTTATTTCAGTTTGCTGCAAACTCAAAGAGTTTTGAAAAAAGAGGTTAAGGCAACAAACAAAGTATCAACTCAAGCTCGATTAACTAGGAATAAAAATTTAGCAGGAGAAGATTTTTTTAATCACAGTCGTCGGGAATTAAAGGTCGCATTTAATGCACTTAAAGGTAGATTAGGAATTGAACTAGAGAACGCTTTTAATTTCACTATACCATGTGAAATAATTATAGATGGAATTGACAAAAAGAAAATTGGTGATAACCCACTTAAAGTTTCTAGGTTAACTTACAGGCTCTTCTTTGAATCTTTTCATCCTTATTTAGGTCACTACTTCAGGTTTACATACCACATATTGAATTTTTTAAAAATTACAAAAGAATCAGAGAGAGAGAACAGTTCGATATCAGATTTGGAACTAGAAAATAAATACAAGAACTATGCAGACATCTTACAAGCACAAATGAATACTGATGAGTTGTTTCTATTGTTCTATAACGGTCTGTTATTTAAAAATGCTTTCGATTTAATAAATGAGTTTAAATTCTTAGATAATCTTCAAGAGGAGGAATTATTGGATTCCAAAAAGCATAAAAATTTTTATGCATTCTCATTGAAAAACCGAAATAATATGATCAATAAATCTGCTGAATTAGGGTAGAATGATATGATTAGTGAGCTGAATATTGGTTTGGATAAAACGGTAAAGCTGGAAAAACTAAATTTACTAGTAGGACCAAATAATTCAGGTAAAACTCAAACACTAGTTGATATTCGAACTAACATTACTAGAGATAGAAATAATAAACCAGTAATCCTGAAAGATCTAAAATTAATTAAGCCAGAAAGATTTGTTTCCTCATTTTCTAGATTAAATATTCAAAGAAAGGATGGTCAAAGTAATTTCTTAGTCAAAGGGGTGAGTTGGAATCTTAAAGGGCAAACTGAAGCCACTATTAATTTAAATTCGTTAAGAATTCAACATAAGACTAGTAATAGCGGATCATATTTGGTTAACAGTAATATTGGTCCATTTTTAATTGGTTACTTAGATGCTAGTACAAGACTTGACCTTGTTCGAACTGTTAATGCTTATAATCTAAGAACTGAAAGTCCGTCAAATGTTCTTCATAGACTCTTTATTGATTTGGAAGCACAATCTGTGCTATCTAAGATTTTTAAAGAAACATTTGGCTTGGAGATATTTTTAGATACTTCTGCAAGTACACAATGGACACTTAGAATTGGTAGTAATTTTGGAAATCCACCAACTGACCCAATAAAAAAAGCAGAATATTATTCGAAATTTCCATCCATTGATAGTCAAGGTCATGGATATAAATCATTTGTTTCGATAATACTCTCAGTTCTATTAGTACAAAACAGAGTGATTTTGATTGATGAACCTGAATTATTTCTACATCCAGCTCAATCTAAAGCATTAGGAGAGTGGTTAGGTGCCATTACAAATAATAGCACTGGTCAAATAATTATTTCTACGCATGATTCAAATTTCTTAGAAGGCATTGCAAGTACTGCTAATGGTGTAAATATTCTTAGACTTAATAGAATTGGTGATGAAACATCCTTTACAAGACTAAAATCAGATAGTGTTAATTCAATCTCAAAAAACCCATTATTGTCAACTCAACGCGTATTAGATTCTATATTTCATAAGAATGTAATTGTTTGTGAAGCAGATTCAGATAGAAGTTTTTTTCTTGCGTGTTTAAGAAAGATTGGATCTAATACAAATTTCACTATAGTACATGCACACAACAAACAAACTATAAGCAGGATTTTGGTTCTTTTGAAAGAACTTAGTATTTCAGCGATTTCTATTGTTGACCTAGATATTATAAATGACAGTGAATTTGAAAAACTGATTGAACTACATACAGATTCAACTGATACTTTAGCTAAGGCCCTAGATTTAAGAGAACAAGTTATTAATTACGTTTTAAGTGAACCAGAAAGTTCACTTTTGGTTAAATCAAAGATTCAATTAGGGAAATTAATTAGGGAATTGGATTTAGCAAGACACTCACTATCTGGAATCAGGTCTGCAATTGGAAGGGTTAAAGATAGTTTGAGTAGGTGGAGTGATTTAAAGAAAAATGGTTTGTCAATTTTTCCGCCTCAATTAGAAACTGAAATTGCTGAGTTACTAATCGAATTACAGGATGCTAATTTGTTTATTTTACCAACTGGAGAGCTAGAATCATTTCTGGATGTTGGGCCTAAAAATAGTAAGTGGATTCCGAAAGCATTAGAGTATATAGAAAAAAATCCTTTGCCAAATGATTTAAATCAATTCATGCAAAATGTGAGTTCTGCATTGAAGTAGTAACTACAATAGCAATCAACTAGCGATTAATATTGTTTAAAGCTACTGTTCAACTCCAATTAAGATCAATGGAACAGCTGGAGCTCCCCTACCTTGCCTTGCTAAGTGGTGTATTACTCTTTCATAATATCCAGGTCCGGAAGACATTTGAGATTGCATTTTTTTTGTTGGTACAATTTCAATACCTAAATCAATCTTATCTCCAATATAAAACCCCAAATGTTTGACAAATAGATCAAATTCAATGAAACTATATTTTGCTAATTGAACTTCAATTGCAACACGATTTTTTTCAAAATCAGTTTGATTATAAGAATAGATAGGAGTTTTCCCTGTTTTAATAATTTCTTCTTTTTGCTCATTAACAGGTAAACTCATGACTTCTGAAGTCAACTTATAATCATCAGTGACATAATATGGGTATCTAGATTCTTTCCAATTTCTTTTACCAAATTCAGATTTCATTCTATCATTCAAGCCAACAGGGCTAAACTTCATTTGCCCCATCATTCTTTTCTCTTCACTCTTTTTAGTTCTGTATTCCTCTGCATCAATGCAATCTATGACTTCATTAATTTCATTCCATATAGAAGGGTGCCTAATTTGAAGCCATTCCAAACCGTTTAGATGAGAATAATAAGCACCGATTTTCATGTTAGTAATGATTTATTTAATTCAGTAAGTAGTAAGAATCCAATTAATATATATTTAGCATTAGAAAGAAGTTTTTTATTGTCACTTTGTGTTAAAAGTGAAAGTTCTTCAGCATAATTAAAGTCTTCTGGTGCACTTGATAGTAACCTATCAAAAGAATCTCCTATTTCATCAACAAGGTTAAATAAAAAACTATTCTCATCTTCATTCACCCAGTGTTCTTGGAGAGATTTAGAACTTATCGGTCCATCAAATTTGGTCAATAATTGTTGAGCCTCATATTTAATATTCTGATTTAAATTCTCTTTTAGAGTATTAGAAATATAGGATAAAGTTTGTGAATCAAGAATAAGACTCTGAATGGATTTTGAATTACCATAGTAAAACTTGAAAGAGTAAATTGGTTCTTTGTTTTTAAATTCATTCGATAATTCAAATCTCATCCCACTGCCAAATCTTAAATTTGGAACTGCGAATCTAAACTTTCTAGTCTTTGTAAAACTGCGCTTACTTTTCTCTGGTGGCGTATATGGGATTTCTGTATTAGATACTGGGTGGTTAAATCCTATTTCATAATGACACTTTAATTCTGCAACTGGGGTACCTTGCATACTTTGAAAAATGTAGTACGTCAGTGGTGGTGGTACAGCATTTCCAATCATTTTGAGTTTAGAGTTGTAAGTTCTACCATAGAATTGATAACTAAGGGGGAAACCCTGTATTGTCGCTCTTTCGCGAACGGTTAATCTTCTAAATCCTTTGGTTGATTCAACAATGATACTCTCTCTCGAAACCCTTGTACATGTTGCTGTGATAGTTCTAGCAGGTAAATCGAGTTTTTCAGGAAAACTCATTTTATTATACACGGGATGATATGTCTTAGAATCCCTATTAATCCTTACTTCTTCAGAAGTCAAATCCTCTTCAACTACATGGTCGGTTAAATCTTGTTTAGCAACTGAGTTTTGATAGTTTATATCAATAAAAGTAGAGTTTTTACCATTTAATGACTTTAAGACGTCATTTAAATTAGTTTTTCTAATTTTTGATTTATATCCATCAAATAGTTTAGATGGGAATTGCCCTGCTATCATTCGTTTCCTCTTTTGCGGAACACCATAATCAGCTGAATTGACAATCTCGATATATGCATCTTTGAAAAGGTGTTTATAAATGCTTAATTGCCCACCTTCCATAAGTTCTCTTTCAATTATTGATTTTACTCGTGGAACATTTTCCATTGCCCAAAATTTCGGTTTCAAATGATCAACGATATCTAAAAACTTCTTCACATCTACTAGACCATCATTTATGTTTCCCGATCCGCCTCTATTTGCATAAGAAAACTGAGTGCATGGTGGAGATCCAACAACGAAATCAATAGATGGGAATTTCTGGAACTCTGATTTGAGTTCAATTTTTCGAATATCAATCTCAGGATGCGTTTTATTAAAATTGAGATTATGAGTGTAATTGGCATCTACCCAATACTCGTATGACTTATATGGTTCAATACCAGACATTTTCATTCCTAATGTCCAACCTCCAATACCACTGTATAAATCGATCGCTTTAAACTTCAATTCTTTTTTTTCTATAGATGACAGTTTCAAACTAATATAGTTATCTGCAGTTTTAAATATGACCTCAACAATATCTAAGAAGTGGCATTTTTAAGTAGATTTTGAAGAGCTAACTCAATACATGGTTTGTGATATTGATAATAGTCTATACCAGTTTCGCATGAGATTGAATATTCAATCATGTCGTTATCGATTAGTTCGCCACAAACACAACATTTGTTACTTAAATCAAAAATTGGAGCATGAAATCTCCAGAGACCATTATCTCGATGAATCTCACCTAGCTTATCGTTTTCAGTTCTCATGTGATTACGATTAAGCTTTCGTCTTTTAGGTCTTTTGTAATGTATTTAGTGCAATAGTTGGATACGTTCTCTCTGGATTTAATCTCTTCCACTGTGGCACGCCCATACTTTGAAAACCAATGTTCCCAAATAAGGCTAGCTGTTGGTTTTTCAACTGGATTGAAACGTAGCAATCCATGGACATGAACTTTCCCATACATTGCACCGAATTCGATGAAAAGTACAATAAGCTCCCTGGATTTATATTTTGTGAAGAATCTCTCACAGACCCTACGTGCGCCGTTAGGAGTAATATCCCCCCAATTGTTTCGCTTTTTATATCGCTGAACTTCTTCTGTGTCATCTTCTTTCAGGTTATCATAATAGTTTAGACCAAAGGTTCCAGTGAAGAAATAATCCCATGGAAGACTCATTAACCATGCTGAGTATTGATCTCGATATCTATAAATCTCTTTATCTATCATTCTAAAATTTGGTTTAGGTCGCACAAGCGGCATTGAACCGCTTGTCCGCCCATTTAAGTCATTGATTGCTTTTATTGAGAGCCGCGTACCGCGGGTAGACAAGAATAGTACCCGCGGTACTCTTGGAGGTTTATTCGAGATTCCAGCCACTCACACAATTTGTGTTTTGGGTATAGTTCTCTCATAGCTCAATAATTTTGAGTTTATGTTTATTCCAAAATGCTCATGATCATTTCGGATTTTTGGTTATGTGCTTTGGTTTATGCCGCGATAGGCTCGATAAGCTTATCTCTGAGATATTGTTCTATACCTGCGGTTGGATATAGGATTCTCCTTCCTTCCTGAGTGAAAGGGATTCGCTTTTCATCTCTTAAATACTGGATTGTACGTCTTGACCATCCTGTGTATTCCATTAGCTCATCGGTGTTGAGCCAAGGTTTAAGTTTCGCTTTTCGAATTATTACGGGTAGTTCAGAAGCGAAAATTCCTTCTACTGTATTACGTAAAGTAAGCTCTAAATCTTCTTTTGTTGTGATAAATGTGTTCATATCAGCTCCGTTTTGTTATTTGAAACTGAATAAATCTACATATTCGATTTAGATTAGGTGTGCAGAGTAAAAAATCAAAACATCAGAGTTTTAACTTTGCATAGAATTTGAAAAAATCATTGAAATGACCTTTTAACGCTCTATCCTTAAATTTGTCCTTAATTCTGTCTTTCCCATCATTTACCCATTTTTTTTCAAATTCATCGTCAAAGAGTATTTCATTAAGCAATGTGTTCTTACTAGGGAGGTTTCTATTTTGGTATGTTTCAATAAGTTTCAATCCATCAAGTATTCTTTCAAAATCATAAAACAATTCATCAGGGATGCTTGGGCCTTTTTCTGTTTCATTGAATCTCAAGATAATCTCTTCTTCTTGTATAAATTCACCTTCATTAACTTTGCCGGAAAAATGAGCTTTATGTACTAGCTTTAGTAAATCTTTTGCTCTCAGATACTGAATATGTAAATAATCGATTCTATTGATTATTTCTATTATCTGGTTAGATTTTTGAATTAGTTCTGTTCTTGGAACCTTCTTAAGAATTTTTTCATACTCTTTTAGTAATTCTAGCTTATCAATGAGTTTATGACTTGATTGTAGATGATAGTATTCAAAAAACTTCTCATTCTTGGTAAGAGAAAATTTTGAATGTAATTCGATTAATTGATTTGATCGTGTCTCAGTTACCTCGGCAAAAAAACCATGATTACCGTAGAACTGTAGATTAAATAGAAAGGATTTCTCTGCTTCTATTAAATCCAAGAGGATCAAATTTCGATCTTCATTTAGATTTGTGATAAAATCTTTCAGGTTATTGTAGGCCCCAAGTCGACCAATTTTTTTTTCACAATTTGTATATAGTTCCCAGATTACTTTATCAATTTTTTTTGAATCATTATTAATTGTAACCGCCTCTTTGTTAACTAACGGAGTCTTTAGACTTTTCCTTAATCGCAAGTAATCTGGGACTATGCTTTTCTCCATAGCTGAATTAATTATTAAAGAATTTATCCATTGATGAATCTAGCATTTCCTCATCGAATGATTTCAAGTATAACTCTGTAATTTTGATATCAGAGTGACCCAATGCTTTTGAAATAGAATATAAATCCATTCCGCTTTTTAACGCATTATGAGCAAAAGAGTGCCGCGAAACATGGAAGGAAACATTCTCGCTTATTTCCGCTTTTTTGGCAATCGATTTAAGCGCTTTATTAACTAATACATTGCAACTTGAAATCTTTTTTTTAAGCGTAAATTCATCTTTGATAATGCGGGGTAGAAGCGGGAATATGTATCCTTTCTCAGTCGTGTTGTAATGCGAAAGAATTTCGAAATGCTCATTCCGCAATTTAATACTCTTTTCTCCGCTTGTTTTCTGCATCGAATACCGCAATCTCCCATCAATTATATTCTCTGGTTTAAGCGTGCAAACATCTGAGAATCGTATACCAGCACAATAGTAACTAAACATGAAATAGTTTCTAACGTGCCACTGAAAGCTATACTGCTTTAACTGAAGATTTTTGATTTTATCAATCTGTTCCACGCTGAGTTTCGGCTTGTAAGACTTTACTCGTTTTACTGGTTCAATTAACTGAAATGGGTCTTGAATCAGTAAGCCATTTTGAATAGCATATTTAGTCATTCCCTTGAAGCGTTGCAGTTTTTTTCTGACAGTATTTGTTGATACAGTACTAAAGAAATACTGTTTTAACTGTAATATATACTGATGATTTACTGAAGATACTGGTACTGCATCTAACTTTGACTTTGATAGATCGTTGAGTAATACTGAAAAATGACGTTGTTCCCAGTATCTATTCAGTTCTTTCAGTTCTTCTAGATATAACTGTCCGAAATCAGCAACAGATATATTTGAATCTAGCTTAAGTTTACTTTTTAAGGATTCTGAATTTAATTCTCTTTTTGAGTTTAAATTTAATTTCTCTTCCTCTGCATTTAGCTTAATTCTTAAAAGCTCATGATTAAGCTTCTTATAAAGTGGATGGGATTTTCTAACCTCTTCTTTTGTAGAATTCCAATCTTCTTCTTTGACACTCAAGCCAGTGCTTAAATAACGAGCTTTTCGATGTTCAGTAATTCTCAGGTAAATCGGAATCTCTCCATTCTTCTTTTTCTTCCGATTGAGTTGAGTGAATTTCAATGTTATTGCCATACTGCAATTTAATATGGTACAAACATTGGTACAAACATTTTATGTATTTCAATTCACTTTAGATTTACAATAAATAATATAAATCAATAAAAAACAATATAAATATAGCATATTTAAATGCATAAAAAAGCAACGAAAAACAATATTATTAGTCCCTCTGGGCCCACATAATTTAAAGCCGTTCAAATTTATTTTGATCGGCTTTTTTTGTTCCTCTAAGACAAAATACTATACTATAAATAGTTATTATCAATACAAAGTAGTTGCTTGTTCGCATTGTATGAACAGAGAAATGCACTTTATTGACTATGTTGAAATGATAGATGAACACTTCATCATCATTCAGGTTGTATTAGGAATTGTTTCTATTCTATATGTATTGACCTTGAAGCTGTTTCGAAGAAACAGATCCGGATCGCAGGCAAGCTTTGCTTCTGTTGTTATCCTGGTCTTGATTGGGACGGTATTTACCTTTCTGGGTGCCTATGAATTGAGAATAGATTTAAATACAGGGCATGTTTTTATGGGAGGTATTTATCATGGATGGCAACGAGTCTGGATACCGATGGTAATTTCGGTTGTTTCTGTGCTTTTTCTCATTTCTATCGAAATCTTTCATTCGCGACTCAAATTGAAACAAAACAAAATATCTGGAAAGATATCATGAGGTTTGTATATCTGATATCATTCCTTTGTTTGTTTATTTCTGTCTCAAAATCGAAAGCGGAATACCCGATTGAAATTATTGATGAATATTCTGAGAAACATAGACAGATTGAATCGATAACTATTCGCTGTTACGACACTATTGAGTTTCCATATAAACATGAAGATTTAAGTGAGTTACAGACTATTTGGATCAGGGATGTAAATGATAACTGCTACAACGACTTAGTTTATATTCTCAATTTTCTGAAACATGTTGAGACCTTAGAAGAGATTAGATTCATGGATTTAAATACTATTCTTCCAATAGAATTATGGAGTTTAACTCAGATTAAAGTACTCAGCATTTATGACAGTGATATAAATGCAATACCGAACGAAATTGAGCAACTATCTAATTTAGAGTATTTAAGTCTGTACAAAACAAATATTAAAGATTTACCAGTTTCGGTGGCAAACTTAGACTCTTTAAAAAAGGTCACCCTTAGATCAAATGGGTTAACAAAAATACCGGCTGTCATTTTTCAATTAGTGGGATTAGAATCATTATGGTTGTGGGAAAATGCGATTGAAGAAATACCTCTTGAAATCGCAAATCTAAAAAACCTGTATACACTTGAACTTAGGGATAATAACCTAACCTCAATCCCTCATTATATATCAGGTTTAGAGCGACTCACATCTCTAAATGTGAGTGAGAATCAAATCCAAAGCTTGCCCGATGAGCTCACAAGACTTTCGAATTTGATTGTGATTGATCTCTCAATTAACCAAATCGAATCTCTTCCAGACTCGATATTCACTCTGCCTCGACTCAGGGAGCTAAACCTTAGTGATAACAGATTAATTGAATTACCGGACAAAGTACCAATTGAGAATAACCTAGAATACTTGAATTTATCGTTTAACTCTCTCAAACATATCCCCGAAGACGTATTTAACTTTAAAGGTCTTAGATATGGGCTTGGTTTAGCTGATAATCAATTAACTACCCTTTCACCTCGAGTTTTTGATTTGAAAGGAATCGTGCAAATTTCTCTTAATGGTAATCCATATACCTTAGAAGATCTGAAAATAGATTTCAATAAAAGGTTTTGGTGGTTTTATTTGATTACCTCAGTTATAAAGTTGTTCCCCTTTATTTTATTTGCTCATTTTATCTATCTCGGAATCAAAAAAGTTCACAGAAATGAAATAGAAAGTATCAATAAAATTCTGCTCTTTTATGTATTCATATCTGTTCTAGTTGGAGCAATTTCATCATGGATAATTCCATTTCTGCACTATCATATCTTCAACCTAAATTTTTACTATGTGCCTGTATTTGCCGAAGAATGGTGGAAATTGTTTATACCTCTTTTTGGAGCAGTTATCACGTCGATTATACTTCTATCGTTAAGTATTAAGGCAAACAGAGTGAAACTTCAGAATCAAACAAGTAGCTAAACCCTAACGAAAATAAAATACATGAATGCCGGGATTCTAAACTAAGATTCCCGGAATGGTCAACATTTGATACCCTTCGCGAGTGTAATTTTATGCTTAACACAAATTTTAATCGCTCAGGGTGACAGCTTTTAAATTTAAAGTTCGATTTAAAGAAGTTTAATCCCAACTCCCGTACATCGCGTTAGGAAGAACGAGGATGTCTTTTCCCTGACGTTGTAAGAACTCTGTAAGATTAACATTTTCCTGTGTGGTTTGGTAGAAGTCTTTGATGTTATCACCAACCTGCATTACCAATGTGAAAGGCTGATTCCAGGATTCCTGAGCTTCGGGATGATTCAACCAACAATCAGTTGCATTGCCTTCAAGAATTTGATTTCTACGTAGATCTTTATCGTTGATGATATCTTGAAGACCGACTGAATTTATGTCCGCTTCATTTCTACCCATAATGCAAGTATTTGATCTGGTAATTGGGAATCCAAGTTTCTCCAGATTCGACCAGGTATAATCATCTAAAGCACGTTCGCGATTGGTCACTAGTGCAATTCTGCCACCACTTGAAAGAACCAGTTCAACAAATTCTTTGGAACCGGGTACAGCTCCTGCATTTTCTTGCATAACCCAATCATTCCAACTATCCGGGGTGAAAGACAAACCTGCAACATCGCGAGAATAATTATAGCCGCTATTGTTAAGTAAAGTCTCATCCACATCCATAATTACAACCCAAGACTCATTCTGAGGAATACTATTCGGTAGGTTTGTCTTTGCCATTTCATACAATGAAGCGGTAATCAAATTGTATTCCGCGCTGTTTTGAGTCCACTGAACAGCAGAACTTGGCGGAAAAGTGTTAGCGATGAGCGTTAGATCCAAACCAACCGGGCAGTGATCACTAAGCATTTCATCTTCCGTCATGTTTTCATCTGTGAAGTAAAATACGCTCTCACTTCCCTCCTTGTAATAATCCAATGCTGTTGAACCAACAACAACATGATCAATAGGTGCAGGATATCTTGGATGACACCCACGAATATTTTGCATACTGCTTCGTAGTTCAACAGTAGAGCCATCCATATTAGTTAGGTCAGACCACAAGCGATTACCCGGTTCAACAATTCTATGGTTGAAATCTCCTAAAACGATAAATCCTGTTTCATTTTGAATTCTCTCTTCAATCCATCCATCCAGAATAGGAGCTTGTTCTTCGAAAGTCTCGCAAGCATCTCTATCAGAAGCTGCATAATCATTTACAAAGCAACCACTTTTCATATGAACATTCAACAACTCAACAGGCTCTGGTGTATCCATTAGTTTGATAACTAAACCATGTCTTAAACCTGGATTTCCAAGACCTAGCTCTTCGAAGCTACCTAGATTCTCATATGAAACTCCTTTTTTGATAGCATATGCTACTTTTTGTTGGGTTGATGTTCTACCACTTCCACGGCAGATATATGGATCAGAATTGGGTCGTTCTGAAAGCACGATTTCCCATTCATCAGTTGGAAAAACTCGAGCTACGGCAGCTTCATTCTCTACTTCCTGAAGGGCTACTATATCCGCATTCATAGTAGCTGCGAAATCTCGCAATTCCTGGTAATCGCTTTCAGTACGGTCAAGGCAACCTTCACCATTGTTTTCAGCTAAGTGTTCGATGTTCCAGGCTATGATTCGTAGTTCATTCGGCGAATTTTGAGCCTGAATAATTGTGCTGATTCCAATAATGGAAAGGAAAATGAAAAGTGACTTTAACTTCATTTTGTTACTGAATTGGATTAAAAATAGTTCAAAAATTTTGCGTATGAAGATACTTCAATTTCTAATTAGCATGATTAGGCTAACGTAAAAATTTATTGAGCATTACATGTCTGTTAGCATGATTTCTAAGTAGTTCATAAAAAATCTGCTAAGCTATATTTTATGACAGATGATAACTAGAATGTGATTACAGGTTCATCCGGATTTGTAAGTGCTTTGGCTAAATATTTCTGAATTTCTTCTGCATTGATATCCTGACCAATGAAAACAATTTCATTGTAAGTATGATCCGGGCTATTGAACCTGCCAATAGCATCAAACTTTAAGAACTTTCCAGTCTGATTCCATAAGAAGGCGGTATCTGTATTTTCAACGGTTACAATTCCTTTCGAGCGAAGTATGTTTGAAGGAAAACCATATCGGAAAAGATTCATTAGCTTTTCTTCGTTAAAAGGGACCACGGTTTTATAAATGTATGATCCCATACCGTATTCTTCCGACTCAGAACTACCCGCTTCTTTTTCAAGTTCCTCCATCCACAGTGATGAGTCTTCAGCTACCTCAATGTCAAAAATCTTAGTATCAAAGATTTCTTGAATCGGCACATCACCATAAGTAGTAAGGATCTTTTTAGCTCTTGGATTCATCAGTTTCAAGAGATCGGTCAACTTTTTAAGCTCATCCTCCGATGCTTCATCGATTTTATTCAATAGTAGAATATCAGCCCCTTCAACTTGTTCTGCTAACAACTGGCTGTAGCCACGATTAAACTCATCTTCCGGAATGAGTGATTGCCTCTCATACATTTCAAAAAACTGTGCACTATCAATTACTGTGATGATAGCATCTACAAACACTTTATCCTGGATATCCGGCAGATCGGGATTGGCTTCAAGAATTTCCGGGTGAATATAAAATGCCTGTGCAATTGGAATAGGTTCTCCAATACCCGTTGATTCAATGACTAATGCATCAATATCATTGTCCTTTATTATTCGATCTACTCCTTCAATCAAATCCCCACGAAGAGTACAGCAAATACACCCATTCGATAGTTCAATCATTTCTTCTGTAGTATGCTCTACAAGTTTGGCATCTACATTCACCTCACCAAATTCGTTAACAATAACTGCAATTTTTTTACCTGAAGTGTTAGCGAGGATGTGATTTAATAATGTAGTTTTTCCGGAACCTAAAAAACCGGTAAGAATCGTGATGGGGATTTTGTTATCAGTATTCATGAATTTGAATTTTGTAATAGTAAAAGAAAGAGAGCCAAAACGGGTCAGCGTTTAGGCTATAGAATGATACTACTTCTTTTTGAAGTATTTTCTTGTGGATGACATAAAATTATTGGGCAATTTTGTTTTCTAAAGCTTCTAAGTCTGTTAGAGTAAAAACTTGAGAAGCGTAAATTTTTGTATAGTAAATCTGTTTAAGTTCTTCATGATAGTTTTTCAATTCCTCTTTGAATGCAAGATGATCCTCTCGACTAGTCTCAGAAATATCAACTAGTTTTCCATGCAGCATTGCGGGTGGAGCCAACCATATCCAGTCATCAAGTAGACTGTTTCTCTGTGTTATCTGATCTTCAAATTCTTTATTGATCTCGGTTGAAGCTTCATCTAATAATGTAAAACCGGCATAGTACCACTTGTCAAAATCAGTAGTATCCCCCTGATCGTAATGTGGGTATTCTGCATAAAAAGTATCGAAGACAAATGATTTTGGTGATTCCCAAATCCTATCATTCAATGCTCTAACGGCATGATTTCCTTCGGCTCGATTTGGTAAAGGTTCTTGAGTTAAAATGATAAGATTTAACAGAGACGGAGTTATGAGAGTAAAGACAAGCCAAAGCCCAAGACCCATCATTGCGTTTAAAGATGAACTTCTCCTTAATGCAATTACAGCTCCCATCAATAAAGACCAAAACAAGAAATACAAGAAACTGAATAGCATCCAAAACCCGAATTCTGCTGCATAACCAGCGATTGAAATTTTATGAACCAAGAAGGCAATGCATAACAAGGTAAAGGCCAATACGATTACCACACTAAATCGGACAATTCCCTTTACCCAAAAAACGTAAGCCGGATTCCTGGACTGAGAAGTGAGAAGAGGTAATGTTCCTTCTTCTTTTTCTGAGGAATACAGATTATAAAAGAGTGCAATAATAACAAGAGGGAAAAGGAAGACGATCACGTAAGACAGATCAAAATTACCGGCCAGTAACTTCATTGGATTTGCCAGTTCAGTAACATTTCTTTGTCGTCCTAAATCTCTAACGTTCACGCCGTAATAAACCGGGAATAGATCTCTCTGTCCCAGACTAAGTCCACTCATGGGGTGAGCTTGATGAGCAAAGTAATACGTGAAATGATTTGATGTAGGGGTAACGGCTTGCAGGAATAAGTCTTTATTAGCTTGAATGGTCGTGTCTAAGTGGACTGATTCCAGCATTTCTTGAAATCGAGTTGCCTCATAATCTTGTACTTCAGCAATTTTCTCTTCTTGTTTCTCAATTTCATACTTGCCAAAGTAAATGCCATAGATTCCTGTTCCCGCAACAACAAGAACTAACATTATTAGAAGTGAGCTTCTTTGCAGTGTTAACCACTCAAATTTTGCTATTAGGAAAAAGAGTTTCATTGCTGCAGAATTGAAATTTTCTCTGAACGTGTAAATACAATGGACAATAAAAGAAGTGTCCAAAGTGAAAGAGAAAGGATACTTCTCCATTTTGAAACTAGAATACTCTGAACATCAGGAGTGTTATAGGTAAAGGGAGTAATACTAGACCATAACTCGATATCAGCGTTGTAATCACCATAAGCAACTCCAGGCTTGTGGTTCAATTCCATGTCTTTGTTCATTTTCTTTACAAAATCACGGCGATAATTTTCTGCTTCTCTTGCAAAAGTGACGTGGTTTTCAAAGTTAGTCCCTGAAAATCCCATAGATAAATTTCGGATCGCTAAATACGGATTCAAGAGACTCGTCCATTCAACCATTTGGTTTTGTTTTACAAATATCTCTTCGACGTTTGAAAACTCTTGATCATATACTTTGTCTGTATATTCTTCACCGGCTTGTAATGCGATAGCACCCCAGTTAACAGGGAGTTCTTCAATGGTTTCCACACCATATTCTTCGAGTACTTGTTCTCTTAGTGCCACAAGTCTTTGGTCGGAGGGATTATGACCATCAACACCGTTTCTGACTTTTTCTGCAATAGTATTTCTAAACTCAAACTGAGATGGAGTTGGATACATGCGATCAGCAAAAGTTGCTGTCGCTTTTGGTAGAATGATGCAAAACAATGCCCAAACACCGATTAAGCTCAATAAAGCTCCACCTGAAGTTTTACTAAATGCAGAAACAAGTACCGCCAGCAGAGTTAGCACAAAGAAATAGAAAGAGTAGCTTATCATCATTGCTATAAGTTTCCATGTTTCCTGTGCTAGTGGAATTCCTGATTGTGATGCGAGTAGAAAATAAGCCAGAATTACAATCGGTAAGAAAAGAGCCAGAATGATAAGAAAATTACTGAATGTCTTTCCAAGAACCAGGCTTTTAGCGGTTAATCCTTGGCTGTAAACCAGTTTCAAAGTCCCTTGTTCACGCTCATTTGAGAAGCTATTGAAGGCCATAAAAATGATCAGCAATGGAATGAGCATTTTGAAAATCATGGCACTGGTCAACTCACCAAATCTTACCAGTGAATTACTATCCTGGGCGCGGCTATAAAGAATTTCATGTTGTCTATGTGCCTCAAGGAATACCGATATTCCTGTATAAGGGTCAAGACCGGTATCCATAAAACTCAAAACCGATTGAGGTTTGAACGCAAATTGACCAAAATGCGCAGCGCTATGTGGATGCTTTTCACCTTGATTAAGCCAAACCTCATACATCTCAGCTTGTGCTGCTTCTCTTTCAGCTTGGGCTTTACGCTGGCCTTCTTTACCAACCAAAACAGCAGTGATCATTAAGACCATTAGAAAAATGGAGGAAACCTGAATCCGTCGATCCCGAATTGTAGAAAGAATCTCTTTTTTAATAATGAGCTTAAGCATGAGAGACTTCCGGTTTCATTGTTTCCAGATAGAGTGATTCTAACTCAGAAAGAGTAATGTCATCACTTTTTAATGAATGGATAAGCTTACCGGATTTCATGATTCCAATATGTGTTCCGGATTCTTTTGCACGGAACAAATCATGGGTAGCCATTAATATTGCCATGCCATTTTCTTTCATTGTGTTGAGAAGTTGAGCAAACTCATTACTTGCTTGTGGATCAAGTCCGGATGTTGGTTCATCAAGTAATAAATTGGTTGCATTTTTTGCCTTTGCGATTGCAATTCCAACTTTTTGACGCATACCCTTAGAGTAATCAGATACGCGCTTTTTCATAGCGTTGTGATCGAGGCCAACTTTTTGAAGCATATCAACTAACATCACTTCATTATTCTGAGCTCCTGATAAGCCTGTAAAAAATTCCAGATTTTCTAAGCCCGTTAAATTGGTGTATAAACTTAGGTTTTCCGGGATATATGCTACATGCTGTTTTGTCGATTTTGAGTTTTTAACAACGTCAATACCATTAATCGTAGCTGATCCGGAGGTTGGATCAATAAAATTCATAAATAAGTTAATGGTTGTTGTTTTGCCGGCTCCATTTGCACCGAGCAAGCAGAAAATATCACCTTGATCAACTTTGAGGTTCAAGTTCTCAAGAGCTGTTTGTTGACCGTATTTCTTTGTTAAATTATTTGCTACAAGCATGATTATTGTAGTTTGATTTAAAACTGATGCACATAGGAAACCTTCGCTATATACTGCTGCTGATTAATTCTGCTGGTATTTGTTGGATCATCAGCAACACTACTATTTAGTACTAGGTAGATGAAGGATAGTGGTCGGAATTCCCAGGAAAGGCGAGCATTCCATAAATGCTGATCAGATACATCATTCCATTGGTAAAGTCCCGAAAACAGAATCTTTGGATTTAAAGCAAAGCTTGGCCCAATTTTTAATAGTTGAGTAGTTTCATCAACATTGTTAACTCCTAGATTCGATATCTCGGAAAATTCATAACTCGCTTCTAATGCAATATGTGGAATTGGGGCAATTCGCCCGGTGAACGTATAGCGGCTTAAGGTGCCGTCAAAATAAGTTCCTATCGAAGTATTGATAGAACCCGAAAAACGAGCAGCCGGATTCGTTGAGTAATTTATAAACCATCGATCATATTGATATGAACCGGGGGCGACTTCAATTCCAACAGGGAAGAATGAAAAATCTAGATCTTGCCAATTAGGCTCATAAGTGATGTAAAACACAGATCTATCCTGGAAATTGAGTTCAATCAATCCAATTCCCATATAGCTGAATAAATGATCGAAGTTCTCTGAATCGTTGAAAATGTATGCATAAATACCTGGGTTATAACTCCGAATAAATGATGGTAACCAATCTGGACGAAGATCAAGATTCAATGCCGGGCTGGTCATAATGTAATTGTCATCTAGAATTTCAAGACCAATACCGGGATTATAATTTCGGTTATAGTAATGAAGCAGACCCACGTACATTAGGTTATTAGTATACCCGAGCCACAATTGACCACCTAATCCATCACCCGTTACTTCATCAGATGATGCAGAAAGCATTGCTTGAAGCGATAGTGATTGATTAAAGCGATGTAACCCATCTAATGTAAAAGTGAAATTATTATGGGAAGCTGTATTTCCAATTGATTGATCGTTTCGAAAAGTTGCTAAACCGCCAAATCTACTTTGTCCTGAAAAATTTCTTGAATAGCGTAAAACACCAAAATTAGAAGCCGGATTTCCATTCGACTCCCTCTGACGAATAGCTAATGCTCCAAGACTATATTTAGAATTTTGTGTGACTAGTCTGGCACCTGCATCAATAGGAATTGGTGCGCCTTGGTCGCTTAATCCAATTCTACGACTGAAAAATGGAAGTACCCAGGTAGATACATCCATACTGAATAAGTCATAATTTTCGAGAAAGAACTGTCTGCGTTCCGGGAAAAAGACCGAAAAGCGATTGAAGTTGACAACTTGTTGATCTGCTTCTGCCTGAGCGAAATCAGTATTAAAAGTTAAATCAAGAACCGAATTACTTGTAACACCCCACTTAATTTCGCCGCCAAGTTTAGGATCCAAATCCGATTCAGAAACATTTCCATCGCTCAAGTCTTGGTAGTCGGATAGTATGTATGGATTTATCTGGATATTTGTTGATGGAGGAGGAGTATCTAAATTTGTTAGCACTGCACCATATTCCATTCGATACACAGTTAATGCTCTTGGTACTCCCGGTGCACTTGTAAATTCATTTCTACTTCGAATATTTCTAGTAAGAATTACACCAATTTGATCTGAATTGTCTGGATATCGAAGTACATTCCATGGAATTAATATTTCTGCGACCCAGCGATCATCGTGAATTTTCGTTTCAGCATCCCAATTTGCATTCCAGTCAATGTTGAAACCTGCGCCATCAATGATTTGCATATCACGCATGTTGCCAAGAGGAGTTACCTGAAATGATAAAGCGTTTCTTTTATCAAGTAATCCATCAATGGAAATCCCAAATAAATCATTTTGGAAGTATTCAAAATCTCGATCAAGGTTTCTGACAACAATAGTTGATTTAGGCTGATAACAAATAGCGCCAACATAAAGTCCACGTGGAGTAGAAATAATTTTTACTTCAGTTGGATAAGATGAAGGTGCACCTTGATCGGGATCTTTTTGAAGGAATGCATCAATTATATCTGCATCAGACCAAATTACTTCATCAAGAATACCATCAATAAGAATAACTTCATTTGATTGTGTACTCGTGTAAATGTCTGGATTTACAGGTGGATTGAATGTTTCCTGCGCTATCAGACTAGTACTTAGAGTCAACAACATTGTAGTAGAAACTACAAGGTTTTTTAAGTTCATAGTAAATGAGAAATTCCGCCTTATTATGCTGGGCGGGTATCGTTTAAGTTTTCAGTCAGTGTGACTTTTTAAAAGTGAGCTTAAACAATAAAAGGAGGGCCTCGAAGGCTTTTATTTAGAAAGTAAGAGTCTTTTGGAAAATCAAAATGAGCACTAACTAAATAATACGCTATATCATTAGTATATAACGGTTCGCTGTTACTTGAATTTGTATTGAAATGCTTCGCAAGTACACATGTTAGACAATCTATTTCTGAAGAATCATGATCGTCTGATTCAGATTCAGAATCGAGGGACTCACAGTCTGATTCATGGTGACTATGCTTCTCAATAGGATGGTCATGAGAGTCAGGGTGGTGATGAACACCATGATGATGTGTAAAGGAATGAAGTTGAATACATAAAAAACCAACCAATGCCGTGATTGAAATCACAGACTTAAAGAGACTCGTGGTTTTATTGAGATGATACATTCCCATTTCTCAAATTTGTTATTTCATTCATAAAATGAAATACTAATTGAACTACTCAAAATTATTTTACAATTGAAGTAAAACTCATTTAAATATGACTCATATGCATAGTGGGTTGTTATTCATTTAAAATCAATTCAACGCGTTTATTCTTCTTCAGATCAATTGCCACAACTTGATTAGCAAATAAAGGCGTAGCTAATTTAATGAGCGCTTCTATCTCGGGGAAATGTTTTCTGTATCGATACTCAAATGCATTATTCTTAAACACCTTACTCCATTTGATTGGGAATAAATCGAAACTGACTCCTGCATGAAACATGCTTCCATTTTTTACTTCAATTGCACGGAACTCTGTTTTTAAACTCTCATAATGATGGACATATCTGCAGGTCCATTTTTTGATGTCTCCAGCCATTAATTGTTCATCCGTAGCCTTATCCATCATGGCTCGCATACCTTTTTCCTGACTACTTAACAATCGCTGGAAAGCATCTTCAATTCCTTCAATGGGCCACAAAACAAAAGGGATTTTATCAATCAGGTTTTTAACAGTTTGATACAGCACATTCAAGCCAAATGATTTTGTTCGATAATAAATCAAACGCTTATTCGTGAAAACTAGAATTGAATCTATTCCCTGATGATCAACTCCTGAGAACTTCATCATTACCCGCTCCTCATCTAGCTCAACGAATCGCTTAAAGCTTTCCTGAATACTATCTTCTGCTCCAACCTTATTGATTTTAAAAGCAGGGTAAAGTCCGGCCAAATCTGAGTGTTTTAAGTTTTCAGCTTCCTGCCAGTCATCATTATAAGTGCCTTGAAAATGTTTCTTAAAAAAGGAGATTAGAATAACTAGGCTCAGTATCACGAATATTACTGCTAATGCGATTTCGAGATATGCTGATGAAAGCTCTTTAGTTAAAATCGATTCAATTGAAGCAAAAGAGATAAAAACTGATGCAACCAGTGCAATGAGACGACCAATAAATAAATCCATATGTAAATGATATAATTTGATCAGATAGTATAGTATGAATCTCAATTATTCAAATAAGTACTTATCACACAGAAAGTTGCTTAATTGAGAATACCTTATATCATCGATTTTAATAACTCTTTTGAATAATCTCATTTCAAAATTCTACAGAGTTCTGTAATTTTCTGGCTGATGGTAATTTCAAGTCTTATTAAAATACAAGCCGTTAGAATTCCCGCCTGATTTTGGCAGGTATATGAGTTGTTGATCAACTTAAGGGATAAGTATGCCTGCCTGTAATTCCCATTGATTTTTCAATGAGAATCCCATTTCAAACCATCAAAATTTTAAATAGAGAAATGGACTCACAATTTTTTAAGCTAAAAAAACTTGGATTTACGGAAACATTAAACGAAACCATTACATCGAATAACTTCGATTCATTCGAATTTGGACGAATTAGTACTGAGCATAGAGATCGGTATATAATCAAAACTGATTCGAAAGAATACAATGCTGAGATAACCGGTAAACTAAGATTCACGGCAGAATCACGAGAAGATTTACCGGCAGTTGGCGACTGGGTTGCATTCCAGTGTTTCGACGATGAATTAGCCATCATCCATGAAATTTTACCCAGATCATCTGCTTTAAAACGTCAGCAAGTTGGAAGTAGAAGTTCAATTCAAATTATTGCTGCAAATATTGATTATGCATTCCTTATTCAGGCTATAGATCGGGGCTTCAACTTGAATCGATTGGAGCGATATCTAACAATTTGTTACTCCTCAAATGTGAAACCTGAAATAGTTCTTACTAAGACAGATTTAGCGGAGCCAACACTGATTGAAGATTTGAGGCAACAAATCAAAAAAAGGATTCCGGGAATTGAACTTATGACCATTAGTAATATCTCACTTGATGGGCTTGATAAGTTGAAAAGCATCATCATAGAAGGAAAAACCTATTGTCTGCTTGGTTCATCCGGAGTAGGTAAATCCAGTTTGCTAAATAACCTGATTGGGTCGGCCCAAATGAAAACTGGAAGCATCAGTTCCAGTAATCAGAAAGGTCAACACATAACAACGCACCGTGAATTGATAGTTCTGGAATCAGGAGGGGTGATCATTGATAATCCAGGCATGAGGGAAGTTGGAATTGTTGATGAAGACAGAGGCCTGGAATCAACATTTGATCAAATCACAGAATTGAGTCAGCACTGTAAATACACTGATTGCCGACATATTAATGAATCATATTGTGCTGTACGTGCAGCAGTTGAATCTGGTGAACTTGAGAGGGCCGTTTATGATAACTATCTCAAAATGGATAAAGAGCGATCTTTTTTTGAATCTTCTTCTCAAGACCGAAAGCGAAAGGAAAAAGTGCTCGGAAAACTAATCAAAAATATGAAACGCGATAATATTAAAGGGAGGGATTAGCCCTTAGTAAACTAACGGCAAAACATAAAGTCATCCAAGTTGGATGGCTTTTTCTATTGAAATGAAATACTATGGAAATACATGCCCACAAATATGAAGAATTCTCTCTCCATTAAGATTATAATCTCAGTAATTATATGCCTGGCGATAGGCGGACTTTCCGGGTTTTTAACATCTGGTTCTTTAAGCAGCTGGTATGACCAACTGACTAAACCATACTTTAATCCACCAGATTGGGTTTTTGGTCCTGTTTGGTCTCTTTTATATACATTGATGGGAATATCAGCCGGAATAATTTGGCATCAGGGTTTAGAACAAGCCACTGTAAAAAAAGCCCTGAATGTATTTGGGATACATCTCTTACTGAACTTTAGCTGGTCATTGATTTTCTTTGGTTTGAAAATGCCTGCGTTTGCATTGATTGAAATTATCATACTGTTAGGCTCAATCTTCTACTTTGCAGGATTATTTTATAAAATCAACCCGATTGCATCATGGCTTCAAGTACCCTATATACTTTGGGTAAGTTTTGCGACAATCCTGAACGGCTCTATAGCCTGGTTAAACTAAATGCCAAAACTAGTGAGGTAATTAAGTGCCCTCAAGTATATCACCGATATGACCCAATAGAACTTTGTAGCTGTTCACATTTTTTTGGACAACGGCCAATGCTTCCTGATATAGCTCTTTTTGCTCGGTCTTACTAATCGTTTTTCCGGAATAAATAATTACCGGAGTACTCTTATGAGTTTCCATATTCCGAATTTTCTGCAATACGTCTTTACCATAGGCGTCAGGTAAATACATATCAAGAATTATGCAATCAAAATGCTGATCAGTGTTAAGAAGGTTATAGGCTTCTTGCGCAGATTCTGCGGTAATGCAATTCTTTACAACAACACTTAAGAATTCCTTAAGAGCCATATTGTGAATGGTACTATTATCAATGAGTAAAACAGTGCCTTTGGATTTTTTCTTGACTGACTTCTGTTTCTTTTCAATTTGAGACTTCGGCTTCTTAATCACTTTAACAACTTCAACTTCCGGCTTACTCTCAACAGCTTTTCTGCTATCTAACGGTAAATACAACGTAAATGTACTTCCTGAACCATAATTACTTTCAAGGGTAAGCCTTCCACCCATTATTTGTGCTATTTCTTTGGATATTGCCAAGCCTAGCCCGGTTCCACCATACATTTTTTCTGTGGATTGACCTTCTGCCTGAACATAGCTTTCAAAAATGATGCTTACTTTTTCATCGCTGATTCCAATCCCAGTATCTGATATTTCAAAAGCGATCATTCTTTCATCAGTATCAAGCTTTTGCATCAACAATTCTTCTGTATCAGGATAATAAGTGCTGAGTTTTACATGACCCTTAGTTGTGAATTTGATAGCATTTGAAATCAGATTATTTAATACCTGTTCTAATCTGATTCTATCGGTATTTATGATGGAGGTGTCATCTAACTGGTTCTCGTACTTAAATTCAATATCCTTTTCACCGGCAACAGGAATGTATAAACGAGACAAACGAGAACTAAAATCTGAGACATCAACATGTTCGAGTTGAATATCCATTTTACCGGATTGAATCTTTGAGAGATCTAAAATCTTATTGAGAAGATCCAATAGGTTGTTACTTGAACCATGAATCAAATCGATATACTCAATTTCATCAGGCTTCAGTGACTGATTACGATTTTCAGCTAAAATTTCACTCAGTAGAATTACTGAATTCAGTGTGGTTCTCATTTCATGGCTAATCTTAGCGATGAATTGAGATTTATAATTCAAATCATATTCCAACTCACGAGTTCTATTCTGAACCAGTGCGAATTCAATTTGTTGCCTGATTTTGATGGTGAGCAAAGTCGGATCCGTTACAGGAATCACCTCATGAGCACCAAATTGCAATAACTCATTTACATCATCTCTGTTTCTTAACCGTCCTGTTGCAATAATTCGACTTCTGGATTTTCGTCTTTGTATTGCTTTTATAGCTTTCCGGCTATCAAATTCTTCGCTATCTAAGTTAAGAATTACTAAATCCCAGTGATGACTTCTGTATGCTTTTGCGAGTTCCGGATTTGCTTTAATGAATCCGGTTTCAATTTCAATTCCCTTAAAATGTAGATTTGAAACAACTTCTTGAACTATGTCAGAAGTGTTCGCTAATAGAATGGAAATTGTTGTTTCTGCCATCTGGAATTCCCCAAAAATTTACCCGGCTGTGAATGTACAATTTAATTGATGAGTAATGCGCTAAAAATTGAAATAGGGATTAGGCGAATAATATATTATTAGAGGATTTTAATAAACTATAATTTTAAAAATCATTGCTATTGATGTCATAATGATTGATTTATTATATACTCGAACCGTAATTATTATTAAGTTTCTTTAATAAATAGGTTTGATTATATTCTTTATTAGAGAATCTTAATGTATTGAGTGGCTTAGGTTTCAGTGAATACTGAATGCTCAATATAATTTAATTGTAACTATCGTTGGTTGGAGGTATCGTAAGCAATGCAATTGGCAGCCGAGAGTATGCAGGTACAGAATGATAAGAAAATAAAAAAGCTGGTTGAGCAGATCGTTGAATCTGTTAGTTCAGTAGGATATCCGGGGGAGTCTGAGAGACTTAGAGAGAAGTATACCAAGCTTAAGACAGTACATCAGTTACAGAAAAGTATTGTTCGGCAAAACATGCATAATGCAATGTCACCGCTTAGTGCAATTTCGGGATATTTAGAATTGATAAATCTTTCACTGGCTACAAATCCGGACCTTGATCAAATTGAATATTACAGGAAAAAGATCGAGACTGGTATTCATGAAGTGAATACAATTATTGAGCAACTCCAGGGAATTTATAACGATGAAAGTGATACGCTTCTAATTGATGATGTTGATCACTTATTAGATGTAGATTTAAATTGGTTGGTTCGAGAAGTGTGTGCTAAGATGCACTTTACTGAATCAGATATGAAGCTTAACATGAAATCGATTTCACTTCATGTCCAAACAGACATTTTCATCACAAAGCTCATCATATTCAATCTTATTAATTACGCGATAAAGTGTAATTGTAATAAACAACCGATCGAAATAATTACAGACAGCTTCGACGGTCATGCTACCTTTGAAGTTAAATTTGATGTGGCAGAATCAAAGAAAATTGAAATTGCACATGTAATCAAAAAAGCGAATTCAATCCTTCCTGATTATGAAAGTGAAAATTCATTTGATGAAGGCCTGCTAACAAGTGTGAAATTGGCTAAAGAAATAAATAGCAATATTAATTTCTTGAGTATCCAACAAGGAAAAGCTCACATAAAGCTTTCAATACCTTCAGCAGTTTAGGCTTCTAAACTTTAGTATCAATCCAGCTACCGGAAGGTGTATCAAAATTCATCATTTGATTGAAGTAATTTTGATGACGCTTTAAATCGACATTATTAAAACGAGAATTTGGGGAAGCATTGATATTGGCAAAAGCCAATGGATTTAAACGTTGATGAGTTAATTGAACTAATTCTTCAAACGTACTAGAAACCGTTGAGTAAATTTCCTGAGCTGCTGAAGAAAATGAATTCCCAGTTTCTTTATAGGCTTTTTTTGTAGCTGATTCTACTCTTTCTTCCGACTTACGGTAGGCGTTTTCCTTGCCTTCAACCTGCCCAATTCTTCGGTCAAACCTTGAATCAGATTGGCTTGCAAGTGCACCTGTATAGGAAACATGTGCGATAGCTCGTGTCGAATTACTGATACTCATTTCTGTTACTCTGTCCCACTTAAAAGATAATGTTTCATTAACAATTACATTAGTTAGAATGGCTTAATAATTCTCTTTACGATCTTAAAAAAGCACTTCTAAAAAAAGATTACAGATTTCTTAAGGAACAGAGAGAAATCCCGATAAAAGTTGATGATGTGCCATTCGAACTCGAGATGGATGGCTATTCCATAATTAAAATCCCCGATTAATCGGTAAAGCTAAACAAGGATTGTAAGTGAACAGGAGAAAACAATGAGCAAAATAAAGGCACTGGTAGTTGATGATTCAAAAATCATGAGAAGTCAGGTTAAACGCGCTTTAGACCAATCTATGATTGCTGAATTTGAATATGAAGAAGCAATGGACGGCGAAGACGCGCTCGAAAAATTTAATGATGAAATAGACATGTTATTTGTGGATTGGAATATGCCAAAAATGACGGGCGTAGAATTTTCACGCGCTGTTCGTGATCAAGGCTATGAGGACATCCCAATTATCATGGTTACTGCAGAAAAATCTATGGGTAAGGTAGACAAAGCATTAAACGAAGGCGGAGCTGATGAATATATAACTAAGCCTTTTACTGCAGATAAGATGACAAAAGCTATTGCCAAATTTTTTGATGATGAAGGCAATCTACTATCTCAACAACAAGAAGAAGAGAAGAAAAGCTTCTTCAGCAGCATCCTTAAATAATAAATCCTGAACTAATGATTACAGAACAATTAAAAACGGCAAAAGAAATTCCAGCTGAAATTGTAGAGGTGGTAAAAGAGTCGGTGATAAATACTTTTGCTTCTATAGCTGGTGATCCGCCAACATACATGGTTGATGAAAATGAAGATGCGCCGTTAAATGGTATCATAGGAAACATCGCTGTATTCAATCCTGACTTTACCTTCTCATTGATGTTGGCTATTCCGAAAGACACAGCAGTTAATATCTCAGAAGTTTTTCTGGGAATGGAGCTGCCTATTGAAAGTGATGACATGGGCGACCTGATTGCTGAAATAGCAAATATACTTGCTGGTGAAGTAGCGGCAAATATGGAAAACGTTGGTTTCCGCGGTCAGTCTTCTTTACCAACAGCAACTCGAGGAAGTGATTTAAGGCTATTTATGCCAAATAAGCCACCTTCTTCAAAGCTAAGATTTGTAGGGTCTATTGGTGACTTCATCCTAAATATGGCGCTTAGCGAATCAAAATAATTTTTACGGAAAAACTAACGGTACAGAATCGATGAGTAACAATAACCAACAGATTGTAGACGAACTTGCATCAATCATTCAATTATTGGCTGATGTATGGCCAAATGACAGGGAAAACGTAGCCCAGGCCGGAGCAAAATTCGAAGGAATTATCGAAAGCTTCGACCAGAACTACGGCCAGATTCAAAAACTCTCGAACCTTGCATGGGAAGGAATCAAACATCTATATGAGAAAGATGATTACTTCATGACAGTGAAAGCTACTACTATGCAGGCGATTAATCTGTTCAGGGAATACATAATTTCTGATGGTGATGTAAAAGTCGAGGATTTTGAGAAAGCATTTGAGGAATTGAGTACCGCAATTTCCGGAGGTATTGAATCCGCTGACAAAGTTATTACCGAAGAAGAATTAGAAGAACTTCAAACTAAAGAAGTAACTAATGAAGAATCGAAAGAACTGAGTCAGGAAGAAAAGGTTCAGCACTTAGGCGAGATCATTCAATTATTGGCCGATGTATGGCCAAACGATCGTGAAAATGTTGCAAAAGCCGGTGCACAGTTCGAAGAACTATTTGAATCATTAGTTAAAGATTCTATTCAATGCCAAAAGCTGGCTAATCTCACATGGGATGGTCTGAAGTATCTGTATGAAAAAGATGAATTTTTCATGACTGTCAAAGCCACAACCATGCAGGCTGTAAATACATTCAGAGAGTTTGTTTCAACTGCAAGTGATGTTACTGTCGAGGATTTTGAAAAGGCGTATGAAGATCTGGAAAAATCCATACATGGCGATGGCGAGTCGGCAGACACCGTTATTGAATTATCTGACGATGAGATACAGGCATATCAGGAAGAAGCACCAGCTAAGGAGGCAAGTGCAGGTTTAGGTTTTGGTTTACTACCTCCAGAAACTACCCTTGATGATTTAGCATCATACATAATGATGCTTGATGAAGAATCAGCTACAAAAGATCAAATTGAGCGTTTAGCTGCATTTCTTCTAAATAGCATTAACAATGAATCTGATGCGATTTCTAGCCATTTAAAAGAAGCTTACACCAAAGTAGTTGATGTCTATAATGACGAAGATAAAGAAGAAGGCTGGTTGAGTATTGTATCAGTTAAAATTGAAGCTGCAACTGTAGCAGAAACTGATCTGGAATGGGAAGAATCACAATCAGAAGTTGAACGCTCTCAACCAAGTGAGCCGGAAGTTCAAACAACAGAAAGTTCTGAGTCTTCAGAATCTCAAGAAGCATTCCATATTCCTGAGGACATTGATGTAACTCTTGTTAGTGAATTTATTACAGAATGTAGTGAGTTGATTGAAGCTGCTGAAGGAGCTTTACTAGACCTTGAAGACAGTCCGGATGACAACGAACTTGTTAACACGGTTTTCAGGGCATATCACACAATCAAAGGTACTTCAGCTTTTATGGGTCTGGATCCAATTACAGAATTCACTCATCATGTTGAAACAGTTTTAAGTAGCGTTCGAGATGGTGATTTACCATTTGATAGAGCTTGTGCTGATATGAATTTCGAGTCAATTGACATCATTAAGAAATTACTTGATTCAGTAGAAGAATTAGAAGCAGGTGATTTATTACCACTTCCAGAAAACTATAATAGTCTGATGGATGTGCTAATTGATATTTCTGACAATAAGGTAAAACCAGCAGATGCATTAGCAAATAGAAAGGGTGGATCCGAACCACTTCCTGTAAATGTGGTAGAGGAAGCTGCACCAACTCCAGATAGAGTTGATGCACCCGTTAAAGAAACAATTAAAGAAGCTTCTTCTCCGGCAAAGAAGTCGGATGGAGATACTGACCAGAGTGTACAGGCTCCGAAAAATGAAGCTGAAAGTTCTGTTCGGGTAAGTGTTAACCGCTTAGATCGATTAATTGATATGGTGGGCGAGTTGGTAATTGCACATTCCGTTGTAGCACAGGACCAAAACATACCAAACGACTCTGAACTGCAGAAGAAAGTAAATCATGCTACAAAGATTTTGCGTGAGCTTCAGGATACCAGTTTAACACTTCGAATGGTTCCGCTTAAAGCTACTTTCCACAAGATGAATCGACTGGTTCGTGATTTATCCAGAAAAGCGGGTAAGCCGGTCAAGTTTACTACTTCTGGTGAGGACACTGAGATAGATCGTAATATGGTGGATATTATCAATGAGCCTCTTATTCATATGGTTCGAAATTCACTCGATCATGGAGTTGAGACACCTGAACAAAGAGCTGAAACCGGAAAATCTACTGTAGCGAATATTACACTTCGCGCATTCCAGGAAGGTGGTAAAGTAGTGATCCAAATTCAGGATGATGGTCGTGGAATTAATAAAGAAGTGATCCTCAGAAAAGCTATTGAAAAAGGATTAGTAGATCCTGACAAGAAAATGACAGATGCTGAAATCTATGGATTGATATTCTTGCCTGGATTCTCATCAGCAGAAAAAGTAACCGATTTATCCGGACGTGGTGTAGGAATGGATGTTGTTCGAAGATCTATCGAACAATTACAAGGAAAAGTTGAAGTCAGCTCTGAACTTGGAGTTGGAACTACCATCAACATTGAGTTGCCATTTACACTTGCAATCACCGATGGAATGTTGATCAGGGTTGGTCAAGAGCGATTTATTGTACCTACTATAAATATTGATATGACGTTCAGAGCTCAGCCTGAAGACTTGTTTACTGTTTTAGGTGAAAGTGAACAAGTTTCCTTCAGAGGAAGATCTGTACCTGTAATCAGACTTCACAGACTCTTCGAGATTAATGGCGCTGAAGAAGATATTTTTGAAGGCACATTGCTTGTGATCAAGAATAATAACGACAGATATGCCATGCTTGTAGATGAAGTGATAGGTCAACAGCAGTTAGTAGGAAAATCTATCAATATGATTAACACCACTCAGCACATTTCCGGTGGTGCAATTCTTGGCGATGGTAGAGTTGGTCTGATTCTTGATACTTCAGCATTCATAACGCAGTAATAGTCAAGATTAAAAGGAGCGATAATGAACGTAGCAACAAAGCAATTATCAACCACCGGTGCTGGAATTAATAATACTGAATTCCAACGTGTGAGAAAGATTATCTATGATTATTGCGGAATTTTTATAAATGAAGGAAAAGAAGCGCTCGTTCAAAGTCGATTAAGCAAAAGAATGCGAAAACTAAATATTCAGTCTTTTGATGAATATTTAGATCTGATTGAAGGTGAGCGACCAAAAGGGGAATTCCTTTCTTTTGTTGATGTTCTTACAACTAATAAAACATCCTTCTATCGTGAGAATAAACACTTCGAGTTTATCAACGATGTAATCTTTCCTAAGATGAAAGGTAGAAGTGTGAAGTGGTGGTCGGCTGGTTGTTCTTCAGGCGAAGAGCCACTTACAATGGCGATGAATTTGTTGGAGGCACAAAATCGAGTTGGTTGGAGATCTGTTAAAATACTTGCTACGGACATTTCCAGGGATGTACTTCAAGTTGCAAAAACAGGTGTATATGCTCCTCATAAAATCGGTGACATTCCACCGCAATATTTATCTAAGTATTTCTCACATACCGGTGAAGGGTCTTATCAGGTAAATTCATCAGTTAGAAATATGATTACTTATGGCCGATTAAATCTAAACGATTCCTGGCCATTAAAAGGGTATTTCCAGTTGATTATGTGCAGAAATGTGATGATCTATTTTAACAGACAAACTCAGGAGCAAATCATTAGAAAATTTAGCCAGTTGTTGGAGCCCGGCGGATATATTTTCTTAGGTCATTCCGAGAGCATGAATGCCTCTGCTCTTGGTTTCCATAACGTAGCTCCTGCGGTATATCAAAAGAAATAAGATTGTTTATAGTAGTTGAATAAGAAAGCACCTTTGGGTGCTTTTTTATTAAAAGTCAGAAGAGATCTGACTATTTGAGAAAAAAATTAAGCTATCCGTTTTCTATCCGATAAAAAAAGATATGGTTAGAAATTAGGGTTAGTTGGAAAGCCAATCGATTATTGGACAATAATTAAACCTGAACGAATACAAGGTAATAGTTGATGAAGAAGGTAGTAGGCGTTAGCGATTTAAAAGTTTCAAATAATATCAATGATATCATTATCACGCACGCCCTTGGAAGTTGTTTAGGTATCACTGCTTACGATTCTGTAGCAAAGGTTGGAGGGATGGTTCACGTTATGTTACCACTTTCCAAAGCTGACCCTCAAAAAGCAGCCATGAAACCAGCCATGTATGTTGACACAGGCTTTTCACTTCTACTAAAAGAAGTATATAAACTTGGCGCCCAGAAAAGAAATTTAGAGATTAATGTGGCTGGTGGAGCCAGCATGAAGCAGAATGCCGGTGAAGACTATTTCAAAATTGGTCAACGCAACTTCACCACTTTCAGAAAACTACTTTGGAAGAACGACTTCATAATAGCAAATCAGCAAGTTGGTGGTTCAATTTCCAGAACCATGGTTCTTGAGATGAATTCAGGTTTAGTAACTATTAATAAAGTGCCACTGAATTCACCTCAGAAAAATATGCGAACCGGAGTATCTCCATCACTCAGTTTTGCGGCCAATGTTGGATAAGGTGAGAATGATGAACAGAATTAGAAAAACTTCAATACAAAGGAAAATCGAGCTGAAAGTAATTCGCACTCTAAGAGCTGCAAATAAAGGCGTAAAGTCAATAAGTATGCTCTATAGCGATGAAGCTATAATGCGAGAATATGTAAAGGAAATATCTTCAGCTAAAAAAGTGATGCTTAACGGCTAAAGTATTGAAAATTCAATTTCGATAAGAAGAGTAACAAAAGACAATTAACAAATAGAACGAAATCATGACTGGAACTTATACTGATAGCATAGAAGAAATTGCACACAAGACGTTCGAGGTTACTTGTTTTATGTTCCCAATGGAAGATTGGGAAATTGACGATGATATTGAACCACCTTGCGATAAAACAAGAGCATTTGTTGAATTTACCGGTGCAGTTGAAGGAGGAATGGTGATTAATCCGTCAGAGCATCTTTTAACAGCTATTGCTGCTAATATGTTGGGTATTGATGAACCTTCAACGGAAGAGAAAGAAGGAGCACTATGCGAGATTGCAAATATCATTAGTGGCAATGCAGCCCCTCTTTTCGCAAAAAATGATAAGATTTGTGTGATTCGTCCACCGAAAATTATTGCGGTTGATGAAAACCCGGATGAAACTTTCAATGGTATGCATAAAGAAACGGTTCGAGTGTATATGGATGAAGGTGTAGCTGAGGTCACTGTTTATGTGGAGGAAGACTGATGATTAAGGTATTAGTTGTTGATGACTCTGCCTTGGTTAGGAAGCTTTTAACCGAGGAGTTAAACAAGCAAAAAGATATCGAAGTAGTTGGCACAGCAATGAATCCATACATTGCTCGTGATAAAATTGTGAAGCTAAAACCTGATGTACTCACGCTGGATTTAGAAATGCCCAGAATGGATGGTTTATCCTTTCTTTCGAAATTGATGAAGCATTTTCCAATGCCGGTTGTTGTTGTGAGCTCACTTACACCGAAAAACAGTCAGAATGCTTTAAATGCATTGAGACTTGGTGCAGTTGAAGTTATTTGTAAACCTGGTTCTGCTTATTCAACACAAAATATTACTCAGGACATTGTTAAAGCCGTTCGAACAGCATCTGTGGCTAAATTCCATAAGCATACAACTCATACGGCGCCAGTGAATGCACCAAAAATTGAACATCATGCAGATGATGTGAAACTGGTACACACTACAAATAAATTAATTGCTATCGGTTCATCGACAGGAGGAACCCGGGCACTTGAAACTGTTTTAACACAATTACCTGCTAATTTACCTGGTATTGTAATTGTTCAACATATGCCACCGGTATTTACAAAAAGCTTTGCAGATCGTTTAAATAGTATTTGCAGGGTGAATGTAAAAGAAGCTGAAGACGGAGATCACATACAACCAGGTTCAGTATTAATTGCACCCGGGAATTACCATATGTTGGTTGAGAAGAATGGTGCAAGATATTATGCGCGAATCAAGCAAGGACCACCTGTTCATCATCAGCGACCAAGTGTTGATGTATTATTTAACTCGGTTGCCAAATCAGCCGGTATTAATGCTATGGGTGTGATTTTAACGGGTATGGGTGCTGATGGTGCAAAAGGACTTTTAAATATGAAAGAACAGGGATCCTATACAATTGGACAGGATGAAGCAACCAGTGTTGTTTATGGTATGCCTCGTGAAGCCTATCAAATCGGTGCTGTGACCGATCAATTGCCGCTTCAGAAAATCCCTGGTGAAATAATAAATCACATGAAGCAAAAGGTGTTAGAACCTCACATTTAAAAACTGGATAGAAAAATGGCTGTAAATATTTTAGTAGTAGATGATAGTGCGGTAATGCGCAGTATGATTAAAAAAACAATACTTAGTAGTGGTGTTGAAGTTGGTGAAATTTATGAAGCTGCAAATGGACAAGAAGGTTTAGACGTTCTGGAAGACAATTGGCTGGATATACTTTTCATTGATGTGAATATGCCAGTTATGGATGGAATGGAAATGCTGAATCATGTACGACAGAAGTCTGAAACACGTGACATTCCAATACTAATTGTGTCTACAGAGAGTAATCATGAAAGAATCGAAGTAATACAAAAACAAAATGCCGGTTTTGTTCATAAACCATTCACTCCGGAAGTGTTACGCGAGAGAATTTTAGAAGCACTTGGTGTTCTCGAAAGTTAAAGAACGTAAGCACATCTTCTCACAGTTTAAAAAGCCCTGTTCCAGTTTTCAGGGCTTTTTTAATTTAAACCATAAGTTGAATAAAAACATAATTAAAGTACGAATTAATTGTGCTAATGGTTTAGTGAAAAAAACAAAAAAACAATCAATAAATCATTTAAGAAACAGACGACTTCTCCGATAAGTGTTAAAGAATCTATAGGTGGGTATTCCCATCAGGAAAAATGAATTAAACAATTGATGCAATGGAAGAACAAATGGTGGATGAACAAGTAGTTCAAGTAAATGAAACTCTGGTTGAAGGCGGTAAATTTTTAAGTTTCTTTTTAGGTTCGGAAGAATATGCAATTGAAATTTTGAAGGTACAGGAAATCATTGGACTCTTGCCAATTACACCTGTTCCAAAAATGCCTGCTTATGTAAGAGGCGTATTAAATCTTAGGGGAAAAATTGTTCCAATCATGAATCTACGCGTTAGATTCGAACTCCCAACTGTTGAAGACACCGAAGAAACCTGCATTATTGTTATTCAGGAAGACAAACACCTGATGGGTATTGTAGTTGATAAAGTGTCTGAAGTAGCTGATATCGAGACTAAGCAAATTGAAGCTGTTCCATCATTCGGGATAACCGGAAATAGTGAATACTTATCAGGAATTGGAAAGTTAGAGAACTCTGTAAAAATGATTTTGGATGTGCATAAAGTAGTATTTGATGTACCTACTGAGGTGAAAAATGCGAACGCTGAAGTAGCGTAATTCACAGTCAAAACAGAAAATTCAATTTAAAATAGAACAGGGTTTAAGTGATGAGTAAACAGAATAGTTCATGGACCATAGGTAGAAAAATATTTTTATTGAGTGGTGGAGGAATTGCAGTAATACTTGTAATTGGGGCAATTTCGCTATTTAGTTTATCAAGCATAAATGATTATACCAACCGCCTTTTAGACGTTAGCTTAAAAGAATGGCAACTCGCTGCTGACATTGAACAAACAGGTCGTGAAATTGGATATGATCTGTTAAAATACTCACGTGATTCAAAACCCGAATCCTGGGAGCAAGTTCAGCAAGGATTAATTCAGCTAAAAAGCGAGGTCAATTCTGCTAAAGAATTAGCAGTCGAAAATGAACTTACTAGTGTACTTGAGTCACTAAATCTACTTGAGACTAATTTCACTACATTCGAAGAATCCATAGTTGGATATTATGAAGCCAACGAGTCTCTGCAAAGATATTACGATCAAACCATAAGCTCAGGGAGTGACTTCAAGTCGAGTGTAGATGAATATTTGTCTATTGCCCAATCTGAACTGGAAAGTTTAAGCGGTAGCCAGCTAGAAGAGGAAGAATTAAGAGTTCAGAAAGCTCAATCTTTAATTTTACGTCAAACAGAAGCTATTAATGGTTTATGGCAAAGCGAAGCAACACAGGATTATGATGCTTTGGCGGGAATAGAGCAAGAAATTGTTGAATTGCGTACTGAGTTTGGTGGATTGATTGATGGCATCACTTCAATGGAAGGCGAGATTTTTCTAACCATTGCACTGGCAACGTTAAATGATAATGTTGAGACCATTCGCGCAATGATCGCTTCAAGAAATGATGTGCAGACATTAGATGAACAACGTGCAGTTGCGTTTGATGAGATCCTAAATAACCTAGTTGTATTAGCAGAAAAGTCTCAGTCTGATGCTATCTCGGAAGCAAGTTCAACAAATGCTGTTGTTGCACGAACAGAAATAATTTTAGGCGTCGTAGCGCTTATCTCAATTATTATAGCATTTGCCTTCGGTAGTGTTGTTGGTAAATCAGTAACTAAAGTGCTGAAAGAAATTATAACACAGTTGTCAACCGGCGCTTCTGAGGTTCAGGCTTCTTCTGAGCAACTTTCTAGCTCGAGCCAGCAATTAGCATCAAGTGCCAGTAAACAAGCTGCCAGCTTAGAAGAGACTTCTTCTTCGCTCGAAGAAATGTCATCTCAAATCAAGCAAACAGATGAAAATTCATCTGAAGCTGAAATTGCCATGCAGTCTGCAAAGCCTATGATCGACAATGGCGTGGAAGCAATGGGCAGAATGACCAATGCTATGCAAGAGATAAAGGATTCGTCGGATGAGACCTCAAAGATTATTAAAACTATTGATGATATTGCATTCCAGACCAATCTGTTGGCTCTTAATGCAGCCGTTGAGGCAGCAAGAGCAGGTGAAGCAGGGAAAGGATTTGCAGTAGTTGCTGAAGAAGTTAGAAACCTGGCACAAAGAAGTGCGGAGGCAGCAAAAGATACTTCCGAGTTGATTCAGAAATCACAGGACAGTACACAACGTGGAACAAGTATTGCCAGTGAAGTATCTGAGAACCTTCAAAAGATTGCTGAAGACTTTGGAAGTGTATCAACGCTGGTTGTAGAAATTTCTGCAGCTGCTAAAGAGCAGGCTGACGGAATCACTCAAATGAATGTAGTGATGTCAGATATGGACAGTGTTGTTCAGGGTAATGCTTCGGCATCTGAGGAAAGTGCAGGTGCAGCTGAAGAATTAACTGCTCAAGCCGATGAACTAAATCAAATTGTAAGTAGGCTAGCATCGTTAGTTGGTGTTTCTGCCGGCAATGATTATAAATCAACTCGATTTCAAGATGATTTTGATGCTGAGGAAGCTTTTAAAGCTCCAACTCCGGCATATAGTGCACCGGTAAAGCAACCAAAAGAATTTTCAGCAAAACCTGTGGCAAAAGTTCAGAATTCTAGTCCGACCAGTAATGATGGAAAGGCTGCACATGAACTGATTCCACTTGGTGATGATGATTTTAGTGAGTTCTAGGTTTTCTTTCACTAAAGTGATGGGTGACCTAAAGCGAACAGAAGAAAAATATAAATGTAACATTCAATGAAACTCGGATTACTTCTTATCTCAACATCAGTCTTAGTTACTATGCTTATGAAAGCAGATGAGAAAGCAATTAATTATGATAATACCACTGAGTTTTCAGCCTCAACCTATACTTATGTGGAAATGATGCCCCATATAATCGGCGGAATTTCAAATCTATATGAAAAAATTGAGGAAGAGGCTTCAGGTGTGTCCGAAAAGATTGAATGCAATGTATTTCTGGAATTTACAGTGACCCCAAGTGGTGAGGCTGTAAACCCGAGTAGTTTAACGTCGACTAGTACAGCATGCTCGTTGGCAGCAATATCAGGATTGAAGGAAGTTAACTTTACTCCTGGATATAAAAATGGTGAAGCTGTTACAGTATTAACAACACTCCCATTACGATTTTATGTAATCATATAATTGCATAGAGATAACCCAATATAGTTAGTTAGAGCGTGGCCTTGGTAGGGTCACGCTCTTTTTTTTGTTTTACAAAAAATGCATAAAAAAGACGTTAAGAAATTCCGGTTTTGTACGATAAATGTTGAAACGATCACAATTATTTTAACCAATCTATAAAATGAAAAAAATACAAGAGAAAACAGCTTTTGGAGCATTAATCGTAGCAACTGTCATGATTTTCAGCAGCTCATTATTCGCAAATATTACCAATGAAGAAGTAGAAACTGAAGTTAAAGTTGATACTACAGAAGTATTAACAGTTGCGGAAGTTATGCCTGAAATTGAAGGTGGAATTCAAGAGTTATATAAAAAAATAGTATACCCGCGTGCTGCACAACAAAATAATGTAGAAGGAAGAGTATTTATCCGTTTTATCGTAGATGAAAACGGTGATGTGCAGTCTCCAGAAATTTTAAGAGACATAGGTGCCGGTTGTGGCGATGCAGCAGTTGCAGCCATCGAAAAAGTTAAGTTTACTCCTGGTAAGCAAAACGGCCAGCCAGTTAGTGTTTACTTCACTTTACCTGTGACTTTCAAGCTTCAAAGTTAATTTGATGATAACCCTATATAGTTAGATAAGGGCGTTGTTCTGAATGAGCGACGCCCTTTTTTTTGGTTTTTATATTAATGAAAATGCTGCACATACCGATAAGATATATAACTAGATACTATTTAATGTACAGACGTCGATTTCATAGTCAATGCATTTAATCTTTGATAGACTCGGTTTTGTAGTATGAATAGTAATATTAACGAACATCAATTGAGTACAGATTTAACAAGAGAACTATGACTAAAAGAAATTCAAGATGGAGCAAATTGGATATTGGAAAAAAGATTACAATTTCTGTTTTAACCCTATTCGTTTTATGTATTGGCGTAACTATTAATGTAGTATATAACCTATATAAATCTTCTTATGAGGAAAATGTATTGCAAAGACTGGAGTCTACCGGTGAAACAGATGCAATTCAATTTTCTGATTGGATGAACGCAAGAAGAGATGAAATTGCAACTTTAGCTTCACTACCTATTGCAAAGAATACTGACACACTTGCTTTAACGGATGTTTTAGTTGGCATAAGTAGTCGACATAATTACTATGATTCATTTTATGTTTTAGATACAAATGGAAAAGGTATTGTTGGTATTGATGGTTCAACAGGTTCTTCTATTCCGTTAACTAAAGAGCAAGCTGAGAGCTTTGACTCATCCCACAGAGAATACTTCAAACAAGGCATGAATAGAATTGAGTACATAAGTGATCCTTATGTTTCAAGTTCATCCGGAAATCTGGTTTCTACCATAGTAGCCCCAATTGAAGTGGATGGTGAGGTAGTTGGCGTTGCAAGAGGAGCAATTCAGCTTAAAACCTTAACTGAAAAATTGGATCAGCTGGAAAGAGATGAGTTTACCGAGATATTTCTACTGGATAATACAGGGTCGCCTGTTACAAGCGCTCCATCAGTAGAAAACATTTCAGTTTTGGATACCCAAGCAGGGCAATCCATTCAAGTTCGCGAAAGTGGTATTGGTGTGTATAAAAACGCTGTTGGAACTGAGGTGTATGGTAGCTATTCCTATATCCCAAGTTTAGGTTGGGGCTTAATTATAGAATCGCAAAAAACTGAGTTGTTAAGCAGTGTGTATTCTATTTTTTATATGCTGGTTGGCTCAGCTATAGGGATTACAGTTTTATTTGGGCTGTTTTTAAGCTGGTTTGTACGACGCCAGGTCATTAAACCACTAAATATTGCAATTGAATCGCTTGCGAACGCAAGCGTGCAGGTTAATGCAGCATCTCATGAAGTTTCAGGCAGTAGCCAACATCTTGCATCAAGTACCAGCGAACAGGCAGCAAGAATAGAAGAAACAAGTTCATCGCTGGAAGAATTGTCTTCACAAATTAAGATGAATGATGAAGGCACTAATGCTATGGAAGTTGAAATGGGGCATGCCCGTGAATTAGTAGGTGTTGGATTAAATTCTGTTGATGAACTTATAAATGCAATGGAAATGATCAAGCAAACTTCATCTGAGACTTCAAAAATCATAAAAACGATTGATGACATTGCATTCCAGACCAATTTATTAGCACTTAATGCAGCCGTTGAGGCAGCCAGAGCCGGTGAAGCTGGTAAAGGATTTGCTGTTGTCGCTGAGGAAGTTAGAAGTTTAGCACAGCGCAGTGCTGAGGCGGCCAAAGATACTTCTGGATTAATTCAAAGATCTCAATCTTCTTCTGAAAATGGGGCCGAACTTGCAAAAGCAACAGCAGAAAACTGGAAGTCGATTGCAGGTCATGCAGGGCAGGTAGGTGATATGGTACAGGAAATTTCTGTAGCATCAAATGAACAGGCAACGGCAGTTGAACAAATAAACGGATTGATGTCGCAAATGGATGCTAATCTTCAAAAGAATGCATCAACTGCTGAGGAATCTGCCAGTGCTGCTGAAGAGTTATCAGCCCAGGCAACAGAATTAAATAATGTAGTTTACTCATTGAAATCGTTAATAGGAGGTAGATCAATACCAATGGCATCACCTCTGGAAAATTTGAACGGCAATAAATCAGCTTTAACTGCAAATGATTTTATTGAAGTACCCGATTCTAATTATCAAAAACCGAATACCAGTAAAATAAAGAACGTGAATATGGCCTTTGAGAAATAAGGCGAAACCATCTGGATTTAAGTGTTATTAAGCACTTAAATCCGATTGGAATATTTGTAAAACAACAATTATTCCACATTCATCTATTATCAAAAAATCGAAATTGCCGATAATAGAGGTGAAGAAAGAGTCCCAGATAAGTTAAAACGGGAGAATAAATAAGTGAAAGAGTCTACGCAGAGAAAAAAACAAAAAGAGAGTGTAACAAAGAAAGAAGAATTAAATGATGAACGAACTTCCCCATTACGCCTGGTAAACTCTCCTCAGCATATTGTTGTGGAGAAGAAACAAGCTATGGTCGAAAAGATATGGGAGGATTTAGTTCAGAATTATTCATTTTTAGATGTTAACTCGGAAAAAGCCGATGCAAACGCATTAGAGGCTTCCAAAAAATTTAATTACGATTTCCACCCCTCGTTAGCTAAAAGAATCTCAAAAGGAATAGAGAATAATGAGATGATTCTCGACGATGGAATGCTTTCTGAGCAAAATCATGGAAACATACTTACTGAAGAGCATTTAAAATTCACGAAAGCTGTTCAATTAAGCCAATCGTTTGTATTAATCATCGATCAAAATGGATTGATTGAATATGCAAACCCTCATTTTCAAAGTATCTCCGGATATACACAGGATGAGTTAGTAGGCAAAGAATTTGGTTTTCTAATCTCAGACTTAGCTTCGCATGAAGAGTATGAGCAAATTCTACAAGCTTTGAAAGCAGGTGTAAGCTGGAAGGGTGAGTTAGTAAATACCAAGAAAAACGGTGAATGGTACATCTTTACAGCTAAGATCTCTCCGGTAAATATCAATGAAGAAGATACCGTAGATTTTATTGTAGTTGGTCATGATATCACTTCATTTCGTGAAACAGAGATTAAGTTAGAACAAGCTGTTCAGGAGAAATCAATTTTATTATCTGAACTACATCACCGGGTTAAAAATAATCTGGCGATCATTTCAGGTATCATGCAATTACAGGCATTTGATGAAAACGATGGTGAATTAAAAACTAAGCTTTTCTCAAGTGTTGGTCGAGTGAAAACCTTGGCAAGCATGCACGAGCTTTTGTATGAGTCATCCAGTTTTACATTGCTGGAATTTGGCAAGAACATCAGTAAAATCGTTGATACGGTTGCAGAGATGTTTGAAAAAGAGGATGCTAAAGTACAGGTGAATTACGATTTAGAGCCTATTATCCTGAATATTAATCAGGCGCATCCATGTGCACTTATTCTAAATGAAGTGATTACCAACTCATACAAAAAAGCATTCACATTAGCGGATGAAACACCAGAGATTAATGTGAAATTAGTCACCTATGGAAAGAAGGTAATGATTGAAGTAAAAGATAACATTGGTAGTCTTCCGGATGGGTATACTGCAACAAAGCAACCGCTAAGTATGCAGCTAATACAAACCCTCGTTCGTCAATTAAATGGTAGTTATAACTACTTAACCGACGATCATGGAACACTATTCACAGTAGTCTTCGACAAAGAACACATAAAAGGAACGGGTAACGCTCGGTTGTCATAGTTCCCCGAAATAGCCAAATAAAAAGGCAGGTTAAAACCTGCCTTTTTTGTTTATGAAAGTTTAGGCAAAAAAAAGACAGGCAATAAACCTGTCTATTTTAATTAGAGCTGAAGTCTAAAAATGATGCTTCAGTTCGGATAATGTTCTTGCATGATTTCGATTAGAACGAAGAATTGATCGATTACTTTCAACCACATCTTTAAGGTTCTTTAAACGCTCTTCTGCATTTGTAATCTCTCCAATAAGTTCCTGGAAGGTATTAGAGAAAGAAGTAGCATTTTCATTCATGCGAGCCACTTCAACTTTACCTGTAATGTGAATGAATCGTAAAACCATCAGGAATTTTCCAATTTGGTCGACGCCATGAGATATGTGATTTAAAAAGGAATTTACTTCTTCAATTCCTTTACAAATCCCATCGATTCTAGGGACATAGGCATCCTTAAGAACTTCTGAAGCTTGTTTGGCGTCTTCAATTTCCTGAATCTTTGTTTCCTCCAGATTATCAATTTCATTCTTGAAATAAATATTCATTTCTACCTGTAGCTTGGCAGAAATTATATCAAAGTTTAATTCACCAATAAGCTCGTTTAAGTTGAAGATATTTTCTTTGAGCTCATTTAATTCTTTTTCACCTTCAACGCTTTGCTCACCCATTTTTTCCGCTACAACTGAAAGTGATTGATCTTGCTTGTCAAGTTTAGCGGATCCAACCTGGGCATTCATAGATAATAATAAAATGGATCTGGCAAGCGTGAGTATATATTCTGATTCTGTTGCTAACGACTCATGAATATTGATCAAATTGTCTGTGGTAAGTACAAGTTGAGTTAAAGTGTCTTCTAAATCGAGTGCGTGCTGAGTAACAGATTCACTGGTTATCTTTTTATGAGCGCTCTGCTTAAGAATTAATTCCCTATTCTTCATTTCTTTCTGAAGGGCAATCCACATAAACTGGTTGTAATCTTCAAAACCAAGTTCATTCAGTTTTTGAATCATATACACTTGAGCGCCTTCCATTGCCGCTTTCTTATCCAGCTCTTTTTCTAATTCTTTCTCGTACTCCAGGACTTCTTTATATAGTTTGATCGTTTGATCAAATAATTCACTACCCGGTTTAATTCTGATGGAGATGTAACCATCTTCGTAAGGAAAGGCTAAGGCGAGTACCCAATAATAGGAGCCATCTTTGCTCATATTTTTCACGTAAGCTGAAATAGGCTTGTTTGCTTTTAAGTACTCCCAAAAAATGTTGAAAACGCATCGAGGCATATCCGGATGGCGTACGATCTTGTGAAGTTGGCCAATCATTTCCTCTTCATCATACTTACTTATTCTGATGAAGGTCTCGTTCGCATAATTAATTACAGATTTATGATCGGTTACGGAGAAGAAAAGCTCTTCATATTTAAAAGGACTTTCTATGGATGTGGGCTTCGGTACATGTATATCTTTATATCGAAGCCCTTGTTTCTCACTCTTGTCTTTTACCTTCACTTCCATTTTATGTACTCCTACTTGTTAGTTCTTAAGCTGACTGATTTTTCTCTTATCGAACTAAAACAGAAATTATTAAAGGATTTTAATAATTAAATAACTGTATAGCAGTTGTTTAGAATGGTTCTAGCCTTATGTAGTAAGAATACTAGTAAATCTAATATCAATATTAGATTATTATTAAAAAATTTTAATAATAAATGCGATCCGTAAGTTACATATAAACAGTATCTAGAGGTTTTTTTATAATTTTAAGATGTATTTTTTTTAAGAAATCTATCTCAATTTTCTTTCGGAAATAAGTACTCCTTCGATAAATCCACTAAACCGAGAAAATTCTATTGCAGTGAATTAAGCGATAGCTCGATGAAGATTTCAAATAGTGTTTTATAAGGAGTACTTGATGATGGAAAAGAAGAAAGTTAAATGGACAATAAAACGAAGCATTTTGGCTATATGCTTCGGTGGGTCTTTAATGATATTGCTGGTTTCTGCATTTGGGTTAACAGGTTTTAAACTTGTTAAGCTAGACACCCAAAAAATTGCAGAAACGTATGTACCTGAATGGGAAGTAGCGAATTATCTGGAAAGTGAGATAAGAGAAATTGGCTATGAAAAGCAGCTTTATAAAATCACTCTAGATGAATCTATCTATACTGAAATGGATAAGCGATATGATTCCGTTGAAAAGTATTTGAACTATTTAGATGAATTCGCAAAAGAGCACGAATTAACAGATGTTGCAGAAAGTGTTAGTGAATTAGTCTCATCTTGCCAAACTTTTAAAAAATGGCTTGATAGCTATCATACTCATTCAATTGAATACCATCATATTCAGGAAAGCGTTGAAACATTAACTATTGAATTTACCCATCATATCGAAGAGCTTTTATTATCAGCTAATGATGAGGATGCCGCGTTTCTAAATTCAATACTGCAAGAGATTGTTGATACGAACTTAAAATTATGGAAAGCAGCAGCCCGAGAAGATTTAGTAGGATTAAATGAATCACTCGCTAGTTTTAAAGCAAATAAAGAGGCCATAGTTACTTATTCGAATGGTGTTGAATCTAAAGCGAATAGTTCATTCAGTGATATTATCTCAGAAATTGATGAGATTATTGCTTCTGTTTCAAATCTCGCATCAGTTGAATATGCAATAAAGGAAGATGAGGCATTTATTGATGAAGCATATTATGATGCCATTAAATATGCCGGTGCAATTTCAGATAGCGCAAGAGTTAGAACAACGGAATTTAGCGAACACGCTGTGGCAAGTGTTGAAACATTTTGGGCAATCATACTTGGTATTTCTTTGATAGCTGTTTCATTATCCACCGTATATGGGTTCTCAATTGCGAGAAATGTAAATAAAAAGTTGACCAGTGCGATTTCGCGAATCAGAATTAGCTCTTCAGAAGTTAATGTTGCAGCAAATCAATTATCTAGTACAAGTCAACAACTGGCACAAAGTTCGAGCGAACAGGCTGCAGGTATTGAAGAAACTACCTCATCTATTGAAGAAATGAGTTCTCAGATCAAACAGAACAATGAGAATACGTCTGAAGCCGAAAATGCAATGGATGAATCAAAGTGTTTGATGGAAGCCGGGATGTCTGCCATTGAAGAGCTAAGTGTGGCAATGAAAGAGATTCAGCATTCTTCCACGGAAACTTCAAAGATTATTAAAACTATCGATGAGATTGCATTTCAAACCAACTTGCTGGCATTAAATGCCGCTGTAGAAGCAGCCAGAGCTGGAGAAGCAGGCAAAGGTTTCGCTGTGGTTGCTGAGGAAGTGAGAAGTTTAGCTCAGCGAAGTGCGGAAGCTGCAAAAAATACATCTGAATTAATTCAATCTTCTCAAGTAAGCTCTGAAAATGCAGTTATTTCTGCCGAACAAGTTGTCGAGAAGTTATCCAAAGTGTCTGATTCGACCATTAACATCGACATCATGGTGAAAGAGATTTCTGCTTCATCTAAAGAACAGGCGTTGGGCATTGAGCAAATGACTATTGTCATGAACGACATGGATCAAACCGTACAAGAAAATGCATCTTCTTCTGAAGAAGCTGCAAGCAGTGCTGAGGAGTTGTCAGCACAGTCTGAAGAGCTAAATAGTGTTGTTGAAGAAATTAGTGCACTGGTTGGTGTAGAAGGTGATGTTTATCATACATCTGAAGTGCAAAAACCTAGCTCTTCATACAAAAATAGCCATTTTGGCTTACTTAAGGGATTTCAGAATAAAAACGATAATAAAGGTGTACATATAGAAAAAGCACCTGCTGTTTATCAGCAAACTAATGTTAAGTCGAGAGATTATTCATTTGAGCAAGAAGCCCATGAATTGATTCCACTGGATGATGACTTTAGTGATTTTTAGGTAATACATAATTAAAAAAGAACAAGGAGAGTACTATGAATAGGTCTACGATAACCCGGGGATTACTTATGTCTATTTTGTTAGGCTTAGCCTGGAATGTACAAGCACAAGACCAATCAAGGCCAAGTGGTAATGAAGGTACAGAGTCTTCAGAAACTACTCCAAAAGATAAAAAGTCAGAGGATGATCAATACTATGATTCTGAATCTGAGAAGTTTACTTACAGCATCGCGGGTAATATCAATTACAACGACGTTGTTCAGGATTTAAATAATCAAAACGTTAGAGGTGAATTCGATTTTTATAAAATTGCTGCAAAAACCAGTTATGCGTTTTCAAAGCAGTGGAGCTTGACCTCGAAAGTTGTAGTAGAACATTTATTTGATCCCTATTATGACAATGGTGATGTATATGTGCAGGATCTGTACTTGAAGTACAAACATTCAAAGAAATTTGCTGTTCAAACTGGGATAGTGTCTATACCAATTAGTGGTGGTAAATATGGAGTCTATGGAAGTGTAATGTTAGCACCTGTGGAAAAGTACTTATCCTATTCATGGAGAGAAGCCGGAGTTGGTATTAGTGGAGGTTTCAAAAATAATATCAGTTATAGAGCTACAGTAACAACAGGCTTAGATCCATCAGAATTGTATAGTAAATCAGGAATCTTTTCCGCTCGGAATCATGAATTTTTTGAATCTACAAAGAATGTAGCAACTGCCGTTCAACTAGTATATGACAATAAATATGATATTCGATTTGGTTTTTCAGCACTCTATTCCGGTTTAAATAATTCAGGTGTTACTTCAGAATCATTCAATGGTGCAAACTATCAGTATGCCGAGTTGTTTGGTGCGTATAAAATTGGATATTTCGGAACACGTGCGGTTACAAGTTTAAGTATGATAAATGGTGTAGATGCTATTAATGAGGTGTTCCATAACAAAGTGGGTAAAGCCCAGGCTGGAATTTTAATTGAGACTTCATACGATTTTAGTCGCTTTTTGAACGATGAAACTCAAAAACTTCATACTTTTTTAAGATCGGAATATTATGATACTCAGTATCGTACCTCAGGCGATGTAACTGATGATTCCAAGTACGAGCATTATGATTATACAATCGGTATGGTGTATCAACCAACTGACTTTTTGGAGCTTAAAGCAGATTATCAACTTTTACGGTTTGGTGGTAAGTATTCAAGCCAATTGTTCGATCTTTCGATTGGTTTTAAATTTTAAAATAACATCTGTACTTAAAAGTCTTTGATCATAAATCAGGGGCTTTTTTTATGGTTTGTATTCTAATAAACAGGTTGGATTATTTGAATAATGTGATAAATTAGTGCGAAAGGTTTTTAGGAAAGGCAATATACAGCGCACTTTATTTTGAAAATTAACCCAGATATAAAGCTAGTTGGGTGTTTGATTAATAATTCCAGTGGATAAGTAAATTGTTCCTGAACCTTTTATGCGGAACTCACCGATTTAAAAATTGCAGTGTAATTCAATTAGAAGTAAATACGGAAAGGAGTTTAACTGACTTGAATTTGGAGGGGAAAAAACTAGGGCGGAATGCGCTTGGTGTTTTCAGGCAGAACCTGAATTCGGGCGAAGTACATCTTACTGGTCTTTTTTCTGATATTTTAACCAATGAATTCATACATGATGTCTGCCATTATGAAGAGTTAATCAATGAAATTGTTCATCCAGAAGACCAGAAATCATTCTTAAAACTGGTTTATAAGTCAGAAACTAAATCAATTGATTCAAGAGGGGAGTTTAGGATTGACGTCAAACATAATTACAGATGGTTTGACTGTTTAATTTCGATTGTCGAATCAGATAATTCGAATAAAAAAATCCTGGAAATAGTAATTGTAGATATTCACGAGAGAAAACTACAGCGTGATCATTTGATTACACAAAATAAAGCTCTAGAAGTAGCGGCAGAATCAGTTCATATTGGTATTTGGGACTGGAATATGATTGATAATGATTTGCAGTGGAACAGCCGGATGTTTGAGTTATTCGATATTGATCCTGAAACCTTTCAGAACAGTTACCAAGATTTTGCCGGCCGGGTTCATAAAGAAGATCTGCCATTTGTTGAAAAGGAGATACAAAGTGCGATTGCCGGCGAAAAAGACTATGAAGCTGAATATCGTGTAATTCATAGAAATGGAGACGAACTACTAATTGCAGCTGATGGTGTAATCCTGAAAAATAAAAAAGGTGAAAATCAGCGAATGATTGGTGTTTGTGTGAATATTTCTGACAAAAGAGAGTTCGAGAAATTTCAATCAGAAAAGCATCGCTTGCTTACTAATGAAAACGAAGTTTTAAATGAAATGGTGAATGAGCGAACCTTAGAATTAAATCATGCAATACAGGAGCTTGAATCATTTGCCTACAGTGTTTCGCATGATTTAAGTGGACCGTTAAGAGCCATCTCCGGATTCACTGAAATATTGAAAGAGGAATATGAAGATAAAAACGACGCAGAGTTCAGTCGGCTTCTAAATATCATAGATCAGAATTCTAAAAAACTAAGGAATCAGATAGCAACAATTCTTGATTATAATCGATTGAATTCAATCAAAGTGATTCCGGGAGATGTTCACCTTGCTGAAGTAATTGCTGATGAAGTTAATGAACTAGGTATCAACCATTCATATGAGAATGTAGATTTTCAAATTTCTGAGTTGCCTGTCATTAAAGCAGATTTGGCTTTATTCAAAATGATGGTAAAACAACTTCTTTCAAATGCACTGAAATTTAGCTCTACAATTGATAAAAGAGTGATTCAGATTAAATACTCCCTCCAGGAGAATGAACACATTTTGACTATTTCTGACAACGGGGTAGGATTTGATATGAATTACTATGATAAATTGTTTACAATCTTTCAGCGGCTACATAGTGATAAAGAGTTTGAGGGTACAGGTATTGGTTTAGCTATTGTGAAGAAGATTGTAGAAAAACATAAAGGAATGATCTATGCGAAGAGTGAACCATATAGTCTGACTAGTTTCACGGTTCATCTTCCGGTTGGGGAATAATGTTAAGTAATGGCTCTCACATATCGAATTTCGATGAACGGTTTAACCTGAAGGTTTTACTACTGGAAGACTCTATCACCGATTGTGAGCTGGTAAAAAGAATGCTGAAAAAGGATTTTGAACTTGAATTCACACATGTTGAAGATCAATCAAGTTTTGAAAGGCAGCTTATTTCCAAAAAGTTTGATGTTATTATCGTTGATTTCCTCTTGCCTACTTTCTCAGGAATTGAAGCACTTGAAATAAGAAACAGGCTAGGAATTGATACACCGGTAATAGTTCTATCTTCATCCATCAAACCTAAAGATCAGATTATTTGCTTACAGAATAATGCATCGGATGTAATCAGTAAGTCAGATTTAAAGCGTATTCCATATGTTATTAAGCGGTGTATTAATGAGTATCAGCAAAATCGAATACTGAAAGATGTACTCGAACAACAGCGGGAATACATTCGAGAAAAAGACATTCTGGTCGCTGAAATTCACCATCGTGTAAAGAATAATTTGGCCGTTGTTTCCGGTTTACTTGAACTATCGAAACTCCAAATTGATGAAGAGTCTGTGATTCGAAAAGCATTAGATAATAATATCATGCGAATTAAAGCCATGGCTTTGGTGCATGAATGTTTATACAAAGATCAGGAGATGACACATGTCGATATTTCGGTTTACATCTCGAACTTGATCCATCATATGAAACTGTTCTACAGCTCTGATATTCTTGAACTGGAAATTGTTGAACGAATTCAGTCCATGAAATTAAATATCAATCAGGCCATACCACTGGGATTGATCATTGCAGAATTGGTCACTAATGCAATTAAGCATGCTTTTTCAGGATCGGTAAAAAAAGCTCATCGTATTTATATCGACTTCATTCGACATAATAATTCGGCAAAACTTGTCATCGAAGATAATGGAATCGGTTTGGAGCCAGGTGATATGGAAGAGGATGAAATTTCAACATCAGGATTTGGAACCAAACTTGTTTCCTCACTTGTAGCCCAACTTGAGGCAACCATTACATCAGATTCTGATACCGGTGGAACCAAATACGAAATAGTTTTTCAATTATCTGAAAAACGGGGATCTAGTAATGCATTAAGCTGAAAATGGAGTAGAAATTACGGGGTATGCAATCATTAACTGAAATTAGGAAGAAGTTTTATCCGGATTTTGAAGTAACGGGCGATAACTGTCATGAAGAGCCAATCCATCAAACAATTGCCATTCAAGGTGGCACTTACATGATGATATTTTCTGTGAAGGATTCGGCCTTGGTTGCTGTTAGCGAAAATATTGATCAAATGGTGACTGCCGAATCTGCAGATTTCTTTGGGAAAACTGCAAAAATTTTGATGAATAACACCGTTTATCGTGCATATAACGATATGAATGAGGATAAAATCTGGTATGATGATCCGGTTCAAGTAGACTTTGATGGTAAAAACTATAATCTCATTCGATCGACACATGGTGATTATCATATTTTGGAATTCGAGCCGATTTATGACTCTATCAGCTCATTCCAGCCGATACGTGGAATAAGAAATGTATTACTCAGCATCGAGCATATTGATGACAAAGAGATTCTATATCAGAAAACTGCAAACTTGATTAAATCCTTTACCGGATACGATAGGGTAATGATATATCAATTTGATAGTGATATGAATGGATCGGTAGTGGGTGAAGCGGTTTCAGATGACTATGAATCATTCCTCGGTCTACATTATCCCGCTTCTGATATTCCAAAGATTGCACGTGATTTATTCTTATTGAACAGGAGTAGAATTATTGGAGATATTGGTAAAGACGTGAGCTGGCTTTCATTCAATCCACAACTCACAGAAATCTCGAATATTGATTTATCACTAAGTCAGTTCAGAGCATCTTCTCCCGTACATATAGAATATCTTCAGAATATGGGAGTTTCAGCTACTTTTAATGCTTCCATAATACTAAATGGCAAGTTATGGGGACTAATTTCATGTCATCACTATTCATCGCGATTCATTAATTACGAGATCAGAAAATCCTGTGAAATTATTGCTGACGAGTTATCTAAAAGGATATTGGAAATTAATTCTCAGGAATATGAAACCGATTTATCGAAGAAAATTGAAAGGTTAGAACTGTTTTCTAACAAGATTTCAACTAAATCGGATGTAGCAGTTCAGCTTGAAACCTTAGAAGAGAATCTCACCGACTTATGTAATGCAGACGGATTTTGTTTTTATTCACCAAAATTTGGTAACTATTCTTTCGGAACCACACCGAGTTTGAGTCAGATTTATGAACTGTGTGATTTTCTTGACAGCCAAGGACATTCCTTTTTCTTTAGCAGAGAGATATCAAAAGACATTCCAGAAAAACTAAAATTTGATGATCGCATAGGAGGCGTTAATTTTTTATCCATTCAAGGAGATGATCGTTTCTATCTTTTATGGTTTCGAAAGGTAGAATCAGAAGATGTTTTTTGGGGAGGCGACCCGACAAAGCCTTATGAGATTGACTATCAAGAAGATGGTCAGATTCAAATTAGTCCGAGAAAGTCTTTCGAGAAATGGAAAACTACCGTCGAGCATAGAAGTCTGGATTGGGAATCATCTGATGTAGAGATTACCAGACGTTTAAAAGATGCTTTAATACATAAAAGTATCAAACGTCAGGCTGCTAAAGCAGAAATGCTTTCTAACCAAATAGAAGAATTAATCTATACTTCCTCGCATAATTTACAGGAACCACTCAGAACAATTTCAAATTATATGGAGCTATTATTTGAGGAGCTTCAGGATACAGATAATGCGGATGTTGAATTTGTAATCAAGCGTACCTCATTAGCAGCGAACAGAATGCGAGAATTAGTCCAAAGTATGCTTGATTATTCGAGGCTTAAAGCCTCTGAAAATAATGAATGGATTCATCTAAATACTATGATAGATGAATTAAAAGAAGATCTGGGTGGATTAATTTCTGAGCGAAATGCTGAAATTCAAACAGAGGCTTTACCATCAGTATTCTTTGATAAGATGCTGGTGCAACAGTTATTTTCAAACCTTATTACCAACGCGATTAAATATACACCCAATGATAGAAGTCCAGCGCTTCAGTTGAGTATTCTAAAGCAATCTGAGTTTAGTATTCTTAAAGTCAGTGACAATGGCGAAGGAATTAGCGATTCCGATTTCGATAGAATTTTTATGTTATTTCAAAGATCGGATTCAGCCAAAGACAAAGAAGGCACAGGTATTGGCCTTGCCCATTGCAAAAAAATTGTTGAATCGATGGGAGGAGAGATCTGGGTGACTTCCAAAATCGGCGAAGGTTCTACCTTCCACATAAGTATTAATAACGATAAAATCAGATAAAGAAAGGCATGCACCGTACTATTAATTTAGCACTACTTGTTGATGATAATATTGATGATCAGTTTTTTCACGCTCGAGTGATTCGAAAGAATAATTTCGCGACAAATATTGTAGAATGTTCGGATGGTGAAGAGGCAATTAATTATTTGAAATCAATAAATGCAGATTCTGATAAGGAGTTGTCAGCAAAAGTTCCGGATATAATTTTTTTGGATATAAATATGCCGAAAGTGAATGGTTTTGAGTTTCTGGAGTTTTACAGCGAGTTACCGGACAAATTGAAGAAAGGCATTATGATTATAATGCTAAGTACCTCATTAAATCCCAAGGATCAACAAAAAGCAGAAAATTCAGAGTATGTGCATGACTTTATTCGTAAACCACTTGGTACTGAAGATTTGAAATCAATTTGGGGAAAATATTTTTCAGAAAATGAATAGAAAAGCTCCAGAATATCTGCAAGAGATTCGATCAAAAACAAAAGGTATCCATGATGAGCTTGAGGAACTGGTTGGTTCAGCAAGCTTGATGTCTGATAATCCGGATAAAGACGTCTATCGAAATTTATTAATCGGACAGTATCACTTTCATAAAATGGTTGCTAATTCTATTTCGGAAAATTTTGATATAGCTGAACAGGAGATTCTAGACTGGCCTGATTGTCAAAGAATAGTAAATTTGGAATCTGATTTAAATGAAATCGGGTATCCTATTCAGGATATAAAGATCGATTATGAATTTAAAAGTGTTAATTCTGCTCATACTTTAGGGATGTGTTATGTGGCAGAGGGATCAGCAATGGGAAATAAATTGCTTTACAATAATCTTCAAAACCAGATGGGTAAAATGGGTGTTAGCCACCTAAGATTCTTACAAAATGATGGAATTGATTTCGGAAAAAGATGGAGAGAGTTTCTTGAATTGATGAATACTTATAATGAGATAGATTCGAAAAGTTTGCTTCAAGGCGCCATAGATGGATATAAAGAATTCAAGAAGATATTCTTAGCTTTCAAGAACTGAACATTCAGATTAACAATAAGATAGACTAACATTTTTTATAAAATGATTTAGTGTGGATGCGATTTGTACGATAAGAAGTACAATGATCAGTGAATTCAATATCGCAATCTTGTCCAATAGCCGGTGGTACGAACGTTTTATGCACTTTATGCATAATAAAGTTCATGGCGTGAATTATATTTATTCGCCAAACCTTAATGGCCTGACAAGGAAATTGAATGGTATCAATCCCAATCTATTTATAGGCGAGTTATTTAATGAAGAGCATACTTTTTTTGAATCTGCTAGTCTAATTAGATGTTTAAATCATGATTGTTCTTCAATTCTACTTGATGATCAATTTAAGACTGAATACACTGCTCAGTTATTCCCAGAAATGGGGATACTTGATTGTATAATACCGCAAAACTTAAATGGTCTTTACATTCGAATTTTGCAGGAAAAAGCACATGCATTAAGTACGAATTTTAGGAACGAGAGTATCCAATCAAAAAAGAATGAAAGGATAGTTTCTTGTTCAGAAAGTGGATTAGTAATCACTGATCATAAGGGAAAAGTTGAATGGATAAATGGGGGTTTAGTCAATATTTGTGGTCATGAAAAAGCTATTATGGTTGGTGAAAAACCTGGTGATGTATTACAAGGAAGTGCGACAAATCTGAATACCGTTAGATTTATCAGAGAAAAGCTACAAACGAATAATCCCTTTCAGTGTTCTTTAATTAATTACCACGCTGATGATCATCCCTATTGGGTTCAACTTAATGTGATCCCGATATATAGAAAGAATGAAAGGAATAAATTTCTTGGTGTAGAAAAAGATGTTTCTCACCTTATGCCTGCTTTGATTTAATAATCTGAAGCCACTTTAAATTTAAATCTTTAAGGAAAGCAGATGATGAAGGAAATCCTGCCTTTTTCACCGTTCTCTGTTTGGAAGATAGTGCCACCAAATTGACTGGCTTTTAGTAAAGCCATGGTTAGTCCAATACCCAAATTATTCGCCTGAGAGGTCACAAATGGGTGAAAGAGGTGGTCACTAATTTCTGATGGAATGGTTGGTCCGACATTAGAAATTTTGATGCATTTATTAGACAATTGAGAAATCGATACAGGACTATCTTCACTGCTGTATTGAAGGGCATTGTCAATTAAAAGTTGGAGAACTTTTTCCAGACTGTCTTCAGTGGCTAAGAAAGTTTTTGCATCTGCAGGTTTAAGAAACTGGATTCTATTTCTTGATTCTTCTGATAAATTAAACTTCACTCTGTTGAGAATCGCATTTAAATCTACCTGCTCTAACTTCGAAATATCGAATGTTGAAGGAATATGATAGAAATATTCCAGCTCATCCATCAGGTTTGCTAAATGTGTAACACCTTCGTCAATTTTCTGTGCTCTTTGTTGAGTTTTATCATCAGTAGATTCATCTATAAGTAATTCTAAATAGCCGGAAATTCCTGTAAGTGGAGAACGGAATCGATGCAACATCACGGCAATCATGTGTTTCCAACGATCAAGAGTGATTTTATCCGGAACAGCAGAATGTGCTTTTAATTCTATTTTCTCATACATCTCGCCACCGGCTTCAAAAGTGTCTGTATTCACCAAATACCACTGATTGTTGAAGAATACTGTTGGGTGATCTTCCAGATATGTGTCGGTAACTTGTAATACATCACCAATTAAAACATCCTGAAGCAGCATTGCCTGAAGCCCTTCTTTTGCAGCTCGGTTCAATGCATGGATAGACTGACTCCCGCTCTTAACCACAAACACAGGGTAAGATATGTCTTCGATAAGCGTAGAGATTACGTCCATAAAAATGTCGTCTGAAACCGATGAATAGTAATCATCATATCGATCAAATTCATCTGTTGGATTAATTTCTAATTCCAGTGATGTATTGTATTTCATAACTATTTTTGTGCCGAAATATTCATAATTGATACAATTATCAGCGCATGAATTCTTTTCCTTAAGTGAATTTTCTCAAGTGGAAAAATTTACCGTGAAACGGATAAATGTCCCTTTTCTTTCCCCTTCAATTTGTACTGAAAAATGCTTCGACATAGAAAATTATAGACTGGCACAACAATTGTTTTGTGAGATGTGAAATCAACTAAACAACCACCTATGAATCTTATTGACAGCAGCCACGCAGACTTACTTGCTAAAACAATGGATGCCTATTCATTGCGGCAGAAGGTTACTGCGACCAACATAGCTAATGCTGACACTCCCGGTTATAAAAGGCATGAAGTTTACTTCGAAGAAGCTTTAAACGAAGCAATGAATACCATGGGAATGGGTGGGGCAAAAGAAACGAATCCAACTATTGTACAAACTGACCAGAAAGTAATTCTAGAAGATGAGTTGATTGAACAAGCTGATACTCAACTTCGCTTTCAGATGGTAACCAAGGCTTTAAGACATCATTACAGTCTGGTTCGAAATGGAATCGTAGGAAGGAATCAATAGATAAATAGAACACTATGATACCTGATAGACTTTCATCAACTTTTAAAACTGCTTCCCAAGGCCTGGCGCTACAAAGAGAGCGAATTGCTGTTGCTTCACAAAATATAGCGAATGCAAGAACTTCAGCTGCACCTGGTGCTAAGAATGTATACAGACCGCGTGAAGTAGTATCACAAGCCCCACAAACACAACAATTTTTTGACATTTTAGAAGGTGCTCAATCTGGCTTGAAAGTTACAAGTAACCAGCATATGCGTTCTGCTGATGGCTTAACCGGAGAAAAAAGAGGTGGTCTTGGACCAGCTTTTAATGTGGTAGAGCAAGACAAATTCCGCTATGAGTATGATCCAAATCATCCGGATGCAGATGAGAACGGAATGGTGAAATACCCGGACATAGACATGGTAAAAGAAATGGCTGTAATGGTGAGTGCAAACAGACTGTATGAAGCCAACTTGAGCAGTATTGAAGCTGAAAAAGAATTACTTAAAAAATCGCTGGAGATATAATAGATGAACAGTATTAATTCAATTATTCATCAACAAACTCAACGAGTAACACAAAATAGTGCACTCAGAAAAGCAGCTGCAGCACCGCAACCACCAAAATTAACTGCGGATGAATCAACTTTAATCAATCAAAAGTTTTCACCTTCAAATTCTATTCAATCTTATTCAATGGATGGTAGAATTAAAGAACATCAAATGGTGCGTGGGACAAACTTTGACGCAAGAATTTAACCTGGAGAACTAGTATGGAACCGGAATTAAATGGCATAGGCGGTTTACCCCAGAATCTTGAAATCCAACCTCGACATTTTAACATCGACGCGGGTGAAATTGATAATTCATTCGGTGATATGCTTTCCAATGCAATCCAAAGTGTAGACAATACTATGAAAGCGTCGGATGCAAGTGTTCAGAATTATGTAACCGGGCAAACAGATAATATCCACGATGTGATGATTAACATGCAGCAGGCACAGTTAAGCTTCCAAATGATGGTAGAAGTACGAAATAGGTTGGTAGAAACCTATCAAGAGTTAAGTAGAATGCAGATCTGATCTAAACCATGAACAAATACTTTCAACTATTTCAGGATTTTTTTGGCCCCCTAAGTGGTGCTCAGCGCGCCATGTTCATCGGTTTATTTTTTGTGATTATCGGTATGATTGGAGGTCTTTTTTATTGGTCTCAACAAGAAGATCAGATGCTTTTATTTGGAAACCTTGATCCTGAGTCGGCCCAGGAAATTGTCGCTGAACTGAACAATCGAGGAATCAAATACAGTCTCGAAGAGGGAGGAAGAGCTATTTATGTTCCAAGTGATCGCGTTCATGAACTTCGACTAGATTTAGCACCTATGGGTGGAGCATTTAGTGACATTCAGGGATATGAACTATTTGATACAAATGCTCTTGGTATGACCGACTTTATGCAAGAAGTAAATAAGAAAAGAGCATTAGAAGGCGAACTAGCTAGATCCATTAATAGTCTTGATCAAGTTGAGTTTTCTAGAATTCACATTGTGATGCCTGAGCGTTCACCATTTGATGAAACAGCTACACAGGCTTCTGCTTCGGTGATATTAAATCTCAAGCCAAATAAGACTTTATCACCTGAACAAATTGAGGGCATTACTGCACTTATCGCAGGCAGTATTGAAGAGTTGGAGCCAAATAATATTACCATTCTGGATCAGGCGGGAAATCGCTTGACTGATGCGATTGATTACGAGTCGGAGTTCACTATGGGCACCACTCAAATGCAGTTACGCCAGAAAACAGAAGCATATTTGACAGAGAGAGGTCAAAGCATGCTGGACCGTGTTTTGGGAGCAGGAAATAGTATTCTCAGAGTTTCAGTTGAACATGATTTTGATAGAGTTACAAGAGAAACTGACTACATCGATCCGGATAGCAGAACTGTAATATCTGAAGAAAAAAGAGAGCAGGTTAATAATGATGAACTGCGTGAGCCTGTACCAATAGATAACTTAACTCCAATAGATCAAAGAGATAATTCTGTTACCATTTCTGCAAATAACAATAGTAATACTATTGAAACCAGAAATTATGAAGTAAACAGAACGAGAGAAGTATTTGAGAAAGGAGAAGGCGAATTAAGCAGAATAACTGCCTCTGTTTTGTTGAACTACAAACAAGTAACGAATATAGATGAGGATGGGGATGAATTTATTGCCTTTGAACCCTACTCGAATCAAGAAGTTCAGCAGTTCAGAGAGGCTGTAGAGTTAGCAATTGGTATCAAAACGGATAGAGGTGATTTACTCACTATTAACCAATCAGAGTTTTTCACAACTCAATACGTTAGTGGAAATACATTTATGGCCACTCAGCCTGTATACACAAATGATATAGTAAGATGGGTAGTTATTGGTCTTACGTTTGGTGTAATCATGTTCTTGATTCGCGGAATCAAAACCAAGATGGCTATTGAAACTGAAATGGCTATTAACTCTGATTTCCAAGGGAACACAGAATTACCACCGGGAGCAACGTATGCTTCACTTCCTGCCAATGTATCTGGTACACCTGCACTAGAACCGGCCTTTGATGATGATGGAAATCCAATTGAACCAACTATTTCAGCAGATGATTTTGCTCAGGAGAAAGTGGAACCTGAGAAGTCATACAACAAAGACGAAATCAAAGAATTTGTTGAACTTAAACCAGCTATTGCTGCACAGATATTACGTGCAATGATGTCACCAGATGATGATTAAACACCATTAGTATAAACCATGAGTGAAGAAGCAACAGAAACCACAACCGCACCCGCTCCAGCCGAAGAAGCTGTAGAAGTCAATTTAACGGGACCGCAAAAAGCAGCGATTTTGATCATGAGTGTCGGCACAAAGTCGGCTACAGAAATGATGAAGTCTCTGAATGAAAAGGAGATCGAACAGATCACTCTGGAGATTGCCAGGATGAAAAATATTCGTCCGGAAATGGTGGATGCTGTTCTCCAGGAATATTACACTTTGATGGAGGTGAAGCAGTATGTAATTAATGGTGGTATGGATTACGCTCAACAGTTATTGAGCGAGTTAGGTGGTGATTCTGAGAAGATGATGAAAAAGCTTCGTGCACAGTCTGGAAGCACCGTCTTCAAAGAATTCCAGGAAACCAAGACGTCGCAAATTGCTGACTTCATTAGAAATGAACATCCACAGGTAGCTGCATTAATATTTTCTCAACTAAGAGTTGAGAAAACAGCTGAAATTCTGGCTTTACTAGATAAAGATATGCAGGGAGAGATCACTTATCGCCTCGCTATGATGGATAAAATTTCAGGTGATGTAATAGATGAGATTGAAGAAGTGATTAAAGAACATATGGGCGGAATGGATAATCTTGGTGATCGTGTGAAAGCAGGAACCAATATTGTTGCTCAAATCTTGAATGGTGCCGATATGAAAGTAGAGAAAAACGTTCTCGAAGCTATCGAATCACGCGATCCGGATGTTGCTCAGGAAATCAAAGAGCAAATGTTCCTATTCGAGGATATCGAGCACCTCGACGACAAAACTATTCAGATCATTATCAACGAGCTGGACAAGCAAGATATGGTTATGGGTCTGAAAGGTGTGGCCGAAGAACTATCTGTGAAATTCCTTGGAAATATGTCTTCAAGAGCCGCAGATATGTTACGAGAAGATATGGAAGCACTTGGTGCAGTTCCGCTTAAGGAAGTTAAAGATGCGCAGAACCGAATCATCAAGAAAATCAAAGAACTTGAAGATGCAGGTCAGATTAGTACACGTCAGGCTGGTGAAGAAGAAGTAGTTGAGTAAACCATGAAAACGCCTCGGGTACTAGAGAACGAACAGATTAAATGGTTTAAAGAGAACAACACCAAGTTGAACTACAAAATGTTGTTCAACGAAAGTACAGAAGAGATCAATGCTGAAATAGAAACCATGGAGGAAGCTGAAGTTGTTGAGTTGACTCCTGAAGAAATTATTCAGCAAGCAAGGATTGATAGAGATAGGAAATGGAAGCTTAAGGTCGAGAAAACAAGAGAAGATGCCTACGCTGTTGGTTATGAGGATGGAAAGGCAGCAGGTTATATGCAGGCTCAGTTCGACCTGGAAAAGAAGCTTAACTTTATAAATGAAACAATAGAGAAAGGCCTTGAAGAGTGGAAAAAACGTCAAGAGTTATTAGATCCCGGCCTATTAGACTTAGTATTCGAAATTACGGAAACCATTTTAGGTGTACCTGTTGAACACCCAGATCTAAAGAATAAGTTAGAGTTAACTCTGGGACCTTTATTAGAACGCATAGACAACCAGTCGAAGCCCGTACTTTTAGTTGCCGAAAGTGACTTTGAGTACATTCAATTACTTAAAAATGAATATGCACCAAATAGCTTTCTAAAAGTGAGAGTAGATCATGAGTGCAACCCTGGCGAATATCGTTTTGAATCTACGGATGAAGTTGTAGTTCAAAACGTGAAGAATACGCTGAATGAATTTCGAAAAAGCCTGTCGATTCCAAGCTGGGAGGAATAAAAATGCCTCTTCAAGCTCATTTCAGTACCATTAGATCCAAATTTATTGAAGCTTCAAATCCTGCAAAACGCTACGGTAAAGTTTCAGGGATCGTTGGCAATATTGTAGAATGTACCGGACTGGAAGCAAGTGTAGGCGAGATGTACGGAATCCAGACCATACTCGGAAAATCCATACCAGCTGAAGTAGTTGGTATTAAGGATGGAAAGACACTTCTAATGCCATTTGATCGTGTTGTTGGAATGAAAAATGGGTGTCTAGTTGAGAGTTTAGGCGAATCACTCAATGTCGGAGTTGGTGATCATTTACTAGGTAGAGTTGTTGATCCGAATGGCGATCCAATTGATAATTTGGGTTCAATTTTACATACCGATTATCAACCGATTCAGAATAATCCTCCATCACCAATGGATCGAGCTCCGATTAATGAAATTATGTTCACAGGTGTGCGAGCGCTCGATGCTTTAAACACGATTGGAATTGGGCAAAGAGTCGGTCTTTTTGCTGGTTCAGGTGTAGGGAAAAGTACCTTGATGGGGATGATCGCGAAGTGTTCATCAGCAGATATTAACGTAATTGCACTGATTGGTGAGCGTGGTCGTGAGGTTCATGAATTTATCTATGAGACTCTTGGTGAAGAAGGACTCAAACGTTCAGTTGTTGTAGCAGCAACTTCCGATACTGCCGCAATGAGTCGTGTAAAAGGCGCATTTACAGCTACTGCTATTGCGGAATATTTCCGTGATCAAGGAAAAAATGTCCTGCTCATGATGGACTCCGTAACTCGTGTTGCTATGGCCCAAAGAGAGATTGGGTTAGCTTCTGGTGAACCTCCAACCACAAAAGGTTATACACCAAGTGTTTTCACGATTCTACCGAAATTATTAGAGCGTCCGGGTAAAACTAAAAAAGGTAGTATTACCGGTTTGTACACTGTATTAGTTGATAATGATGATATGAATGAGCCGATTGCTGATGCGGTTAGATCGATTCTAGACGGCCATATTGTGTTATCTCGTCGATTAGCTCATAAAAATCACTACCCTGCAATTGACGTTTTGGAAAGTATTTCCCGTGTGATGCCAAAAATTGTCACTAAAGAGCAACGGGTAACCTCTATGAAAGCAAGGGAAATGTTAGCTACTTATAGAGAGGCTGAAGACCTTATTAATATTGGAGCTTACGTTAAGGGTTCTAACCCAAAAATTGATATTTCTATAAAAAAACATCCTGATTTGGAATCATTTTTGATACAGGATATGGACCAGAGTGACTTCGAGACTGATCTCTGGAATAGGTTAAAGACGATTATTGAATAAGGATACCAATTAACATGAAATTCAAGTTTTCATTAGAGCCAGTTCTTAAAGTTAGACAGCATCAAGAGAAGGTGCAGCAACAGAAGTTAGCTGAAGAGTTAACGAACAAAAATAAGATATCGGACTTAAGAAACGAGGTGAAAGGTAAACTAGAGAATTACCTTGATAATAAAGAGCAGGATAAAGTTGCAAACATCCATACGATTAAAACACACAACGCTCACCTTATTCATGTAAATGATCATATCAACAAATTACAACAGCAAGAAGAGAAGGCTGACGAAAAGGTAAAAGAAGAGAGATCAAAGTTGGCAGAAGCTTTTAAGAAGCTAAGCATAATGGAAAAAGTGAAAGAGAACGAGCAAGGCGCATTTGTGAAAAATGTGGCAAAGAAAGATCAAAACTTTATGGATGAAATATCCTCTCAATCTTTTAGCAGATAGAAACCATGAATAAAGGAGCGATAGTAAAAATTGCCGGTTTTCTTGTGGTACCTATAATAGTAATGCTGATTGTAGTGTACTTCTTATATCCAATGCTGAACAAAGACAGATACGATCTGATAGTTCGCACTAACGGTACCATGTTCGATTCTGTATTAGTCGATTCTTTAGCTCGTGTTGATAGCTTGATGAGAGCTGATTCAATTGCTGTTGCCGATTCATTAGCATTAGTAGAAGCAGAACTTTTAGAGCGAGCTCAAAAAATGGATTTCGCGACCAAGATAGACTCACTTGAGCGTCTTGTTTATGTTTTATCAGCACGTTTGGAAGGACTTGAAACACTAGATGCTCCGGTTTCAAATCAGGAGCAAGCGACAATGACAACCGATCAACTTGAAGAAGAAGCATTTAAAGATCGAGTCAAAAGTCTATTAAATCTGGAAGAAAATGAAATGGCGCCAATACTCGATAAGATGACGAGTGATCAATTAGTGCGTCTATATAAAGAGGCAGGGAATACCCAGAGAGAGAAAATTTTAAGAGCACTGAACTCAGATCGTGCTGCAAGATTGATTACTGAAGTAATGCTATGATTAAGGACTTGATAGCAAATATCGTCCAACAATCAGCAGGGTCAAAGACGGATTCCGCTTCAAACCTTCAAGGCAGCGATCAGGTTGCTGAGGAATTTAAGGCAGTGTTAGCAGCTTTAAATTCTGAAGAAACGAGTCAAGACCTAACACAGGTCAAAAAGTCTGATAATAAAACTCAAGACTTGAGTATTGCAGAGACTGAAAATCAAGAGAATATTGAACTTGAAGCTGTAAATGCATCAGAATTAGAAAATCAGCAACAGGTCAAGATTGAAGAAGCTGATATTGAATCACAAAAAGTGTTTGGATTAGAAAATGATGCTAATCTAAGTACTAAAAATGATGTAACTGTTAAAACTGAAGATTCAACTTTAATTGTAAACACAGAGGAGAATTCAGTTAATATCGATAAAAGTTCTGTCCCAAGTAATTTTATCGAAACAGAATTAAATTCAGCTAATTTCGATAAAAATTCTGTTCCAAGTAATTACATCGAAACAGAGTCAAATACAGCAGAATCACAAAATAGTCAGGTTGAGAATCTAAAAACTCAAGAGAACGCGAAGCTGCCAACGGAATCAAATATAGTTCAAAATATCAGTTCGGATGATTTGGCAACATCAGAAACCAAAGTAGTACAGAACGATACAGCTAAACTAAATGAGAATGGTCAAGAAGCTAAACCAATAACTGGAGCTTCAGAAACATTAAAGCAAAATGTTGATGCGGTTGATAGAGATATTTTTAGAATAAATAATACAAGTGAAGAATCAAGAACAGCTAATCAACCGGTTGAAATAGAGAATAGTCCTGCGAAAACAGAATCAAGACGAGATACAGTTTTGAATTCAGAGAAAACGGTCTCTTCTAATCAGGCTATTCCATCAGAGAATTCACAAGTAAAAGAGGTTAGACCTGGAAATCAGGTTTTAGCAAATCAACAAAGAGAGATTTCAACTGAAATTGGGAAATCCCAAAGCCAGCAAACTGATTTAGAATCAGAGGTAATTAAGGAGAGCCCTCAATTTGAGAAGAGAGAGCAAGTAGTTGGACTTGATAGTAAATCAAACACGGCTGTTGTTGAAGAAAAGGGTAATCTTCAACAAAGTGCAGCTAACACTGAAAGTGAGTTACAGAAGAAGAGTTCAAATGAAAGCTCATTATTCAGTAATTCGTCAGATTCAACTAGTTTAAACAAAGTAGCTGAAGGTGAGATATTTAAATTTGGTAACGGAACAAATTCATTACTTGATGAACCGGTAAAGCAAACGCTGTATCAGTCGGTAAATATTGAAGCTGAGAAAATTCAAAAAACTGAAGCTCAGGTTCCTACGATTACCCAGTCTGAGACATCAAATAGTCTCAGTAAAAAGCCAGCATCTAGTTTGGTTGACTCGACCACAATTCTGAATTCGAATCAAAAGACTCAAACAACAAATTTTGAAACTGTTTCTCGAGCTAACATTCAGAATAATGAAGTATTAGTTCAGGTAAATCAGACAGCAAAAGAAGCTAATCCATCGGATTTCAGTCACACAAAAAATCCTGAATTAATTCAATTCATTCAGAATCACAAGACTGAGGTAATCAAGCCAAAAGAAGCTAAGGAACAGAGATTCGCATTATCACAAACTGAACAGGCAGAGACTAGATTAAGACTACTTGTAGACTCCGTGCGACCGGAAATCCTCTCCAATAGAGAGGCTCCGGTCGGTTTTATCACCACCCATACTCTTGATGAAAAGATCCAATTCTTTAATCCAACAATGACTTTGAGCAATGATCAGGAAGCATTACTGAAAGAGTTTATGGTGGAATCGATTCAGGGTAAAGACCAGAAAGCAGCAGATCAAAATACCTTGGGTTTTCTAAGATTGGGTGAATTACCGATTGCTAATTCAACAGCAAGAAGATCGATTATAAATAGCTTTTCGAATGTCTTGAAGCAGGAAATGTCTTCATCATTAAGACAAGAAGAACAATGGCAAAAACATAGTTTCAAGCTTGATGATGGAAATAATATCAATATGACTACTCGAAATATTGATGGCGTTCTTCAAATCAAGTTAGTAGCGAGTAACCCGGAGTTAAATCGCCTGCTCATGAGCATGGAACAAGAAATTAAAGATCACTTGAAAGAAGAACTGAATCTCGAATTAGATCTTCAGTTTACTGGAAATCAAAACGAGGAATTTTCAAGTGTATTTGGCGACAGCTCAGACAATAAAAAGCAGAGCTGGAACCAGTCCGGATCAGGTCAGAATAATGAAGATCAGAACAAAGAAGATGTTCGAGGTTTACAGCCTTCAATCCGGAGTTTTGGGTACAACCAAATGGAATGGACCGCATAAATAACTAGCTATGGATATTCAAGGAATTAACCCCGCTTTAACGCAATTAAGCTCACAACCTCAGGGTAAAAGCTCTTTAGGACAACAAGAATTCTTACAGCTCCTTGTTGCTCAATTACAAAATCAAGATCCGGTAAATCCAATGGATGGTGCTCAATTTGCTTCACAGCTAGCACAATTCAACTCTGTAGAACAATTGATTGGCGTTAATGACGGTCTAAATCAATTAGCTGTTAGCCAGGATTTAATGGGAGCCAGTTTAACAAACTCGATGGCAGCTTCACTAACTGGTAAAGAAGTTCGCGCATTAAGTAATGAGATTGCACTGAGTAGTGAAGGGAATTCAGAAATCAACTACAAATTGAATGATTCGGCTACGGAAGTTGAAATTGTAATCAAGACGGCAAGTGGTGCAGAAGTTCGTCGAGAAAGTTTATCAGGAGTACCATCAGGTGATAATTCATGGACTTGGGATGGTTTGGATAACAACGGACAACGAATGGGTGAAGGTAATTACAAAATTGAAGTAGTTGCCAAGAATGGTGATAACTCGGTAAGTGCACTCACATTCCTAGAAGGATTTGCAAGTAAAGTCAGATACACTAGTCAGGGTGTGTATCTGTCTGTAAATGGCATCAACATTCCAATTGGCGATGTTGAAGAAGTTGGTACAGGAATTATCAACGACTAAGAAATTAAAAAATAAATAAACATAACTATAACGGGTTGCTCATCAGGTTAATTAGAGAGCAGCACTAGCAGAAAAGAAACTGCATTTAAAAAAACAGGAGAACTCTCATGTCATTAGTTAAATCATTAAACGCAGGCGTAAGTGGCTTAAATGCTTTCCAGGCGAAAATGGACGTGATTGGTAACAACATAGCAAATGTTGACACCACAGGATTTAAATCATCATCCATCACTTTTGCAGAAATGATGAATCAAAACTTAGGCCGTGAAGGTGCTGGTGAATCTGCTCCCCAACTTAGCAACCAGGTTGGTTTGGGTGTTCGCGTTTCATCTATTAGCCGAAACTTTGGTCAGGGTGCTATGCAAAATACCGGTAGAACTACCGACTTAGCTCTTTCTGGAGAAGGATTCTTTGTAATGAACTCAGGTGGTGAGAATCTACTTTCGAGATCAGGGAATTTTGTATTCAATAGTGATGGATTTTTAGTAGATCAGTCTGGTAACAATGTAATGGGTTATATCGCTGACAGGTCAGGTAACATCATTGCTGGTGGAACTCCGGATGCAGTTAGAATTGATTTTGAAAATCCACTCCCACCAAAACAAACGGATTTAGTTACACTAGCCGGTAACTTGAATGCGAATACAAGTAAGAATAAAGTGCTTCAAGCACAAAGTGGATTTACTACAGCTGGTAATCCAGCCGAAGGCTCAACAGAAATTAATAACATCTCTCAAATTTTAACGCCGCTAGTTGCTGGTGATGTGATCAATTTTGATGTGTCATTAAACGACGGAACCGCAACAACCATTAGTCATACGTACGCAGCTGGAGATACTTTAGATGATATGTTGGCTTCGTTCAACTCAGGTCTAACTGCAGCTGAAGGTGAAATGGTATTAGTAGATGGAGCTTTAACTTTAAGATCTGCTCAATTAGGCGATAGTCAACTTGATGTTTCAAGCGTGAGCGTAGCTGGTACTGGTGCCATTAACGTTCCGGGATTTGGTACAATCCAGGAAGGTGAGACCAATACTCAAACAATGAGTACAACAGTTTTCGATAATTTAGGTCGTGCACATTCCTTTATTCTTGAGTTTACTCAAACGGCGAATAACGAATGGCAGTATGATGCTAAGTTCTTGGATGGTGAGACTATTAGTGCAGGTCAAACAGGCACGGTTACATTTGATGAGTTAGGTCAGATGACTTCAGGTGATATATTCACTTTAACATTCGAACCAGGCGGTGGCGCAGGAACAACTTCTTTTGATGTGTCACTTGGTGATACGAACACAGGCACCACTTTCTCTCAATATTCTGGACAGAATACTGCGAAAGTAACAAGCCAGGATGGTTATAGATCTGGTCTTCTTGTAGATGTTGCAATTGATGGTGATGGCCAGGTTCAAGGTATTTATGACAATGGCAACTCTGCTGTTCTTGCACAAATTGCAGTAGCACAAGTTCAAAACCAAAATGGTTTAGAGATGATTGGTTCTGGCTTGTTCAGAGCTACATCTGCAGCAGGTGAAACATTTATTGATACGGCTGGAAATCTGGCTGGAACCAATATTAACTCAGGGAGCTTAGAGGGCTCAAATGTGGATCTTGCAAGAGAATTCACAAATATGATCACTTCTCAGCGCGCATATCAATCTAATGCACGTGTAATTACTACTTCCGACGAAATGTTGACGGAAGCAGTTAACTTGAAGCGATAAGCTCCGATAAGAACCTCATAGGTTATTAAGAACTTCATGGTAGGTTGGTTAAAACCCCACCCCGACAATTGCGTTGGGTGTGGGGTTTTTCATTGAAATAGGGGTCAAAAAAATGGAATCAGCTAAAACTTATGATTAGGTAATTCACTGCCGATAATTTCAGGAGAACTGTACAACCATCCGTCAAAGGGTAACAGACAGAATTTCTAGTGGTTATGCTGACGGAGCAATTTTAAAGCGGTATGCTGGATAAATCGAGTATGATTGGGTTAACGCTAGGCATTGTCTTAGTGTTAGGAGCGATTCTGCCTAAAGCAAGTATCCTCATATTTATTGACGTTCCTTCATTTATCATCGTGGCTGGTGGGCTTTTTGCATCTACGATGGTAAGCTTCGACTTCAATAAAATTAAAGGTGCATTTGCTTTGATGATGCGCCTTATGAAGGATGCGGGTGTAGATCTTCGTACTGATATGGAGTTAATCACTCTTTTCGCACGTCGTGTTCGTACAGGTGGGTTATTAGTTCTTGATGAAGACATAAAACATCTTAAAGATGAATACCTAAAAAACGGTCTTCAATTAGCTGTTGATGGTTTTAAAACGGAAAGTTTAAACAGCATTCTAACCGATGAAATTACGAGTGAAGAAGAAATTTCATTCACTGCAATTAACGTATTAACAGCTATGAGTAATTTTGCTCCTGCTTTTGGTATGATTGGGACAGTAATTGGTATGGTATTGATGCTTCAGAACCTTTCTGATCCGGAAGCATTAGGTGCTGGTATTGCCGTAGCACTTCTTACCACACTATATGGTAGTATGCTATCAAACATGTTATTTGCACCACTTGCAGGGAAGGTTACCTATCTGGCAGAACTGGATTTGAATAGAAAGAAAATGTTTAGAGTGGCTATTCTTTCCATGGTAGAGGGTGAGAACCCAAGAATAATGGAAAAGAAGATGCTCATATACATTGAACCGGCAGATCGTGCAGAATATGTGAAGCATCATGAAGGGCTTAAGATCATGAAAGCCCGCGACGAAAAACTATATAAACTCTGGAAAGAACAACAAGGTAAAGAATGGGAAAACCTGAAAAAGATTCTGGAACCTGGTTAATGACCTATGGCGACCTTGTGACGCTACTTCTGGTGTTTTTTGTTCTTTTATATACGATGACACCGGGAGTAGAAGAGCAGGCGTTCAATAGTTTCATTTCCTATTTCCAACAGCATTCCGGCTTCTTTCCAGATAATAGTAGTTTGACGACTGACCTCCAGAATAATCCAAATCCGGAGCAAGTTGATGAATTCCTGGAAGAACAGATGGAGCGATGGCAGGCAATGGCAGAATTTGTTGAAAACACTGCTACAATGGATGGTGTTGAGATTGAGGCGACGAAAGAAGGATTTTTGATAATTCTGGATGATTCTGTGGCGTTTGCTAGTGGATCATCAAATTTATTACCTGAAGCCAGAGAAATTTTATCTGAAGTAGCTAAATCAATAGACACAGGCAGATGGGAAATTGAAGTACAAGGTCACACTGATAATGTTCCAATAAGTGGTGGGAGTATCCATCAAACAAATTGGCATCTTGGTGCAGCTCGTGCAGTTTCTGTATTACAATACATACAAGAGCGTGCTGATATTGAACCAGAATTATTTCAGGCAACAAGTTTTGGTGAATATCGACCTGTTGCACCAAATAATACCCCGGAAGGAAGGCGTGCTAATCGACGTGTTGAAATCTACTTAAAAGACAAGACTATCGATGAAGTGATAGATGAAGAATCTGAACCTTTGACGCTCGAAACATCATTTAATGAGCTTGATTAGAGAGAAATATTATGGCTGAGAAAAAAGATACTAAACCAAAGAAAGGAGCTGCAAAGAACAAAAAAGCAGCACCAAATAAGCTGGTTGCAATTGGAAAAATTTTCCTATTAGTGCTAATTCTTGCAGGTCAAGGTTACTTAGCATATGTAATAGTGGATAAATACTATCCAAGTTTATATGCAAAAATGAATGAAGAGGATCCACCTGAAATAGGTACATATTTGATGGAGCAACTGGTCGTTAATCCTGCAAATACCAACGGTAGAAGGTACCTAATGGTCGAAATTAGTCTGGAAATGAACGTTGAGCACATTCCAATGATGGAAACCAACAATCCTAAAGTGAAGCAGGAGCTTATAGAAACCTTTTCTAAACGAACTGTAAGTCAATTAACTACTGCTTCTGAACGGGATGTTATCCGACGAGAGGTAACCGATATAATTAATTCCTCAATCGGAGAGACTTCGGTACAAAACTTGTATTTCACGAAGTATGTATTGCAATGATCATAACCACATACTCTGAAATTAATGGATTCCCAATCACCCAAAAAACGAAAGGGAAAAGTTAAGTATGTAGTACCCTACGACTTTAAACGCCCTAAGCTATTCTCGAAAGAGATCATGCGAACTATTTCGCAGATCCATGATAATGTTTCGAGGGGTATCGGTCGTATTTTCAGCAATGCATTGAATTATAAAGTAGATGTATCTCTAAGCAGAATAGAGCAATTTTCTCCATCCGATTTCATCACTGATATTCCTGTACCGGCTGTAGTTTATCATCTGGAAGGTAAGTCGAATAGTGGTGATATCTTCATCTACATTCCTTCAGAATTTTGCATTCATATCATCGAAAGAGAAAGTGGAGGCCCCGGAATTGATCTGTCCTACAAGCGAACTTTAACCACTATTGAGGAAAAAATTATTTCGCGTATCCAGGAAAGATTAGAACGTGAATTAATTGAAGCATGGGATCCTTATGTGAAGTTCGAAGTCGGCAATGTGGTATATGAAAATAAGCCCGACAATATCCATTTAGGTTCAGTAGATCCGCTATTAGCAGCCAAGATAAAAGTTGATTTGAATGAAGCTGTTATTGAATTCGGAATCTCTTATACCTACAACTTTTTGAAAAGAGCATTAAACGATTCAATCATTAAAAAAGATAGGGGTGCAAATCTAGAGAGATTGAATCATGAAGAAGCAATTGACTACCGAAGAACACTAGAAAAAGCTCCAGTAAAAATTCAGCCATTACTTGGGTCAACTTCTCTCACATTAAATGAAATTTTGAATTTGAAAGAAGGCGATACGATACCGTTGCATCAAAAAGCTGATGAACCATTGCAAATTAAAGTTAATGGTGTCACAAAAATGAATGGTTATCCCGGTGTAAAGCAGGGGAGAAAGGCTATTAAAGTGTTTGAAATTATCGAAGAAATTAATGAACAGGAACTGGTGTAATTATGGAAAATTACGTTGAAAAATTAACCCAATACTTACCTAAGATCGAGGAGTTTTTAACCTCTGTTCTTCTGGAGGAAACAACGGTAACTATAACAGAATCGAATGTTACTGTTGCAACTGATAATTTCGACTCTCTGGGTAACGAAGATATTTATTTATATGCATATGATAAGCTAAATAACATGGATGTTATTGCCATTCTGGATAAAGAGTGGTTCGGTTTATTATCAAGCATCATGTTGGGTATTGAAGAAAAAACCTTCAATGATAAAACGATAGATCTACTGCAAAAATTTGCAAGTGAATTGAAGGCTACCTTCAAAACTGTACTCGCTGATGATGGAATCGAAGTTGATTTCGATGAAATCATTCCGATGAAGTTCTCAGATCTGGACGGACAATTACATCATACTGAATACATGATGACGAAACTGGAAGTTGAAGGACTTGCAGATGAAAACGTTCATGGAGCTGTATTAATTGGGAATCCTGAGGCAGTTATAATTCAAGAAGAACCAGAAGAAGAGATTGTTGCTGAAACTGACAGCGATGGCTTTCAAGAGACTAATGGAGAAGAATTAGCAGATATTCCTGACGAGGTTTTATCCGGTAGTTACATTGAATTCGAAGATTTCGAAGAGGACGCACCATTAGATATTCTTACTGAAGACGGTAAGAGCATGGATATGCTTCGAGATGTAGATATGGATGTTTCCGTTGAGTTAGGTCGTATAGAATTACCACTTGGACGAGTGCTTCAGCTGGCGAAAGGTTCGGTTATCGAACTCGATAAATTAGCGGGTGAGCCGGTTGATATCCTGGTTAATGGACAGAGAATTGCTCAAGGGGAAGTTGTAGTGATCGATGAACACTTTGGAGTTCGAATCTCCAATTTGATTACAACCCGTCAACATTTAGTGAAAATGAACTGATGAACCTCACCAACCTACTTAGCTACTCTACCAAACAACCTAAAACTATTCTTAAAATAGTTATATCAGTAAGTATCGGACTTCTGGTTCTTTGGATATTCCTTGTATCAAAAATGGAATTGCCGACTGAAAGAAACTCTGTTCTTGTAACCGCTGATTCGACTCAAAGCATTAATGCACTTAGAAGTGATCTATTGGGTGATTCGAGAGAAACTCCAACAATAGCTCAAGCTGAAGCAGAACAACCACCAATGTTTCAAAATGCATTTACTACGTTTCTAGTAATGGTGACAATATTAGGCGGTGTATGGCTTTGGGTATCAAGAAAAAAGAAAACTGTGAATGTTTCAGAACAGCAAATATCTGAGATTACCCAACATGTGATTGGTCAAGGTGTGCAACTTAAAATAGTAGAAATTAATGATGAGGTTTGGGTACTAGGAGTAACATCAAATTCAGTGAACCTACTTCATAGATATCCAAAGAGCGAATGGCACCCATCAAAATTGCCAGATCCCGAACCTGAAGAGATTTCCGGCAGCGATTTTAATTCGATATTTAAATTGCTGGGGAACTAAGACATGCATTGGGTTATCATTCAAATCAGCAAGCGAACAAAACAACTAACTATACTGCTTGCCCTCACATTTGCTTTTAATTTAATTCCGGATCTTGCGCACGCTCAGGCAAGTATTCCACAGATCGATCTTTCGATTGGAGGTGGAGGCGGATCCGAAGAAGATGATTTTTCATCTGCTATTCAGGCGCTGGTATTAATCACTGTATTATCCTTTGGAGCAGCTTTTGTTACAATGATGACGAGTTTTACTCGAATTATTGTTGTGTTTTTTTTCTTAAGAATGGGTTTAGGAACCCAGCAATCCCCACCAAATCAGGTATTGGTTGGCTTGGCATTATTTTTAACGATTTTCATCATGAAACCTACTTTCGATGAAATCAATCAGGTTGCCATAGAACCTTATACCAATGATGAGATGACTCAGATGGAGGCTCTATCTGCAGCTTCTATTCCTTTAAAAGAATTTATGATTCGCCAAACAAGCGATCAGGACCTACTTTATTTCATGGAAATGGCAGGACTTCAGACAATAGGATCGGCTGAGACCTTGCCATTACATGTAGCAGTTCCAGCTTATGTAATAAGCGAATTGAGAATCGCATTCCAGATTGGGTTTATGATATATATCCCCTTTATGGTTATAGATCTCGTAGTGGCTTCTATACTCTTAGCCATGGGTATCATGTTCCTTCCACCAGTGATGGTTTCGTTACCCTTCAAGATCCTCGTTTTTGTATTAACTGATGGATGGTACTTACTGGTATCATCCCTAGTAGAAAGTTTCAGGTAAAATTATGAATGTAGATACAGCACTATATTGGGTTCAGGAAATGTTAACGTCGGTTGTAGTTTTATGTGCACCGGTAATGATTGCAGCAGTAAGTGTCGGTTTGGGAATCGCTATTTTTCAAGCAGCTACTTCCATCCAGGAAATGACACTAACTTATGTTCCAAAAATGGTTGCCGTAGTCACGGTACTCTTTTTTATGTTCGGATTTATGGTTCAGTTTGCAATCGATTTCACGCAACGAGCATTTGAATTTATTCCACAGATAGCATTATAAATCGAATCGACCGATGGATGAAAATGCACTAACCATCGATCTAATTTTATCTGGCTTCCTCATTTTTGTGAGAGTTGCAGCAGTTGTTATGACTGCTCCATTCTTCTCGAATAATTCATTCCCGATGCAAGTACGTTTGTACTTTTCGATGGTTGTTTCTCTCATATTATTCTATTCAATACCGGGAGAGAGTGCATTTGTAAGTGCAACAGACGGTACAATTGCGGTTTTCATAGCTATAATAGCTGAGGCTTTAGTAGGAATGGCAATGGGCTTTATAGGTCGACTAGTATTTGCTGGATTTGAGATGGCAGGTACACTAATCAGTTACAATACCGGACTTAGTTTTGCTATGATGATGGATTCGCAGACACAGCAGCAAAACTCCATTGTAGCAAATGTGCTAGGTATGATTGCGATTCTGATTTTTCTCAGTATTGATGGTGATAAGATTTATATCACGGCATTGGCTAAGAGTTATCAGGTTGTTCCTGCTGTTGATCATAATGTGCACCTGGCCGGTACATACATGCTTGAAGTTGCAACCTATTTATTTGTATTAGGGGTCCAACTTTGTTCTCCATTTATGATGGCCATCTTTTTGTTAGATGTCTGTCTCGCCATTTTTGGTCGAATTATGCCTCAAGCCAATTTGATGTTCATTGCTCTACCGGTGAAAATGGGAGTTGGAGTATCAGTGTTTTTGCTTGTTCTTCCTTACCTGCCAACGGCTTTCGATATCGTATTTCAAAATCTCTTCTTCTACTTAGAAGGCTTATTAGGAAATATCGTCCCTACACCGCCTGCCTAGATTCAATAAACAATATTCAATTTTCAACATTCAATATTTTATGTTTCTAGTCATCGCGAGGAGACTAGAATTAATAAATGGCAGGGAAAATGTCGACGCAGCGAACTATAAGAATAAAGCTAGATCTTTGAGATTGCTTCGTCGATGAATGCAAAAGTTAGTATGGCTTCAATACTCCTCGCAATGACTGGTTTTTGAAGTGAACATGATAAAGGTCATCGCGAGGAGGCTAGATTTCACTGAAGGGTTTTGTTCTTTCGACGTTGCGATATATAAGAAAAAGGCTAGATCTTAGAGATTGCTTCGTCGAGAAATTCAGGAGTTGTTAAAATAATTCGACGCTCCTGGCAATGACAGGCCTTAATGTGGAATTATCTTGTAGAATAAATCATCCCAATCTGGATTAATCTCATTTATCAAGTCAAGTTTCTTTTGCCTAGATCCGGCCTTAATCTGTTTTTCTCTTTTGATTGCGAATTCTGGTTCCCCTACTTCTTCAAAGTAGACCAGTTTTGTGACATTATATTTTGCCGTAAATCCTTTGATCTGTTTTTCTCGGTGCTGAATTACTCGATTTACTAAATCACTAGTTACTCCTGTGTATAATACCGTATGATTCTTATTTGTCAGAATGTATACATAAAGTGATTTATTTGAAGGCATTCACAAGTATAATAAAAGTAATAATATGAATGGAATTATATAAAAATAGACGGTCATTGCGAGGAGGCTGATATAAGGAATAGGATTAGTAATGGTTCGACGCGGCGATCTATAAGAATAAAGCTAGATCTTTGAGATTGCTTCGTCGATGAATGCAGAAGTTACTTTAGGTTTCGATACTCCTCGCAATGACCAATAATTAGAGTCGTCATGCTGAACTTGTTTCAGCATCTAGATTAGATCTTAAGCTCTCAAATCGATCTTAATGCCTTTGCCGTCATCTTTTTCTTTGATGATCTCAGGTACTTCGGGGGGCTTTGCCGGCACATCAACTTCCATATGTGATTTAGATGCCTGGCTGATGGTTACTTCATCAATGATAAAGCGTGCATTCTTATCTTTTTCTTTCTGACGCTTTTTCTTTTGCTGATGCTCCTCTTCCTCTCTCTTATGCTTTAAGAGCTCTGGAATTCTACTAAGCTTCGATATTTTTGGTAAGAGTGACATTCAACGCCTTCCATGGGTATAACTATCCTATCACGGTTATCGGTTGGTCTCAACTTTACTAAAATAAGATCAGGTTAGAGTTTTTTAATCTAACCAATCAATATTAACTATTAGTTCTCGATATAAACTACTTCTTCTTTGGTAAGTTCTTGTCTTAGTTGGAGTAGGAGCTTTCCTACAATTTGTGAAATTCGTGCTTCAGTAAGCTCCAGAAGTAATGCGATTTCACTCATTGTCATATCCTCATAATAGTATAGCATCAAAATCAAGCGATCTCTTTCTTTCAGCTCACCGATTTTCTTCATGATGGCTGCTGTACGTTCCTTCTTTTCAAGATTGTTATCAGGAACTTCACTATTCGGATCAATTTGTGTTTCATAGTAGGAGACGGAATCTGCATCATAAGCCGGACCATCAAGCGAAAGTACATTCCGTTGCTGTACATTAGATAGCAACTTATGATAATCTTCTATGTCCATGTCTAATTCATCAGCTACTTCCTGGCTGGATGGCTCACGACCTAAAATCTGACTTAGTTGTTCAATTACTTTTTGAACTTCGCCATAATTCTTGCGCTGTTTACGAGGTAATTGATCGATACTTCGTAAATAATCAACAATAGCACCTCTAATACGATAGTAAGCAAATGTGTTAAACTGGATGTTACGATCACAATCGTACGATTCCATTGCCTGTAGCAAACCAGTTATAGCGGCACTTTCAAGATCTTCACGTTGTGATAGTGGCTGATCAGGGCGGCTAATTTTACCAATGATGCTACGGATCAGTGGCATAGATTTACTTATGATCGAATTTCTTAATCCATCAACCGGATTATTGGCATATAGCTCTATTAATTCTTGAAGCGTTTTATTTCCCATAACTAAGTCTCCTGCTCGGTATTTTGGTTATTACCACCAACTGGTATTTGCTCGGCATTTTTACTGTCTCGAACTACATTCAATAGAAAAATGGATAGGTACATCACTGAAAAAAGTCCCATAAAAACCAAGAGGCTTCTATAAAGGGCCACATCAATCTGCACTCCTGAAATAAGCAAAAGCATAAACAGAAGTAACGAAATCACTAAAATGAGGCGTAACAACATGGGTTTAATCTCCTACTGGTTCACGTATGCTAAACTTAGCTGTGGTTTTTCTAAGGTGTTCGAGGTTGAAATGAGGTTTTGAGCGATATACTCTACCTCACCATTAATAGGGTTATTAGGATCCATTCCAAGCAGAGTTTTCTGTCTTCGAACGGCCTTTCTAACAGTATCATTTTCAGGCATGAAGCCCAGATACGCACATTCCTGATCAAGGAAATAGGAAACAATCGTGTTAAAGCGATCAATGGTACTTCTCGCATTATCTTCATCTTCAGCAAGATTCACGATTGTCCCAAAATTGTAATCAGGATCAATACTTAAAACATACTTACAAAGTCGATATGCATCTGATATTGCAGATGGCTCATCAACAAGAATCAACACACCATATTCAGCAGCATCTAATGACCATAATGTCATCTCACCGGCTCCAGCTGGCGTATCAATTAAAATGAAATCATGAGTCGCCTTCAAAGCATAAATAGCTTGATCTAGGGCATCCATGATTAAATCTGTTCCCAATTTGATTTCAAATGGATCATCAGCACCGGTTACTATTGTAATTCCGTAACAATCCTGGAAAGTATCTTCCAAAGAACAATCATTTTTGATCCATTGACAGATGGTAGCTTCTACAGGTTTATTAAACATAGTAGCACAATTTGCCAGCCCTAAGTCAGCATCAATAATTGCTACTTTATAACCCATATCATTTAGCATAGAAGCTAAATTCACTGTGCTAAGACTTTTTCCTACTCCGCCTTTTCCACTGATCACGGAGAAAATAAATGGTTCAACTCTATCAAATAAGTGCATCATTTAATTCAGTCCTCCAGCACTTTTTGAGCAAACCATTGCGGATTAAACTCGCTTAAACTCGTTGGTAAAGAATTACCGTTACTGATATATCGTGCAGCACAATCCATTTCTTTCATAAATGGAATAATTGGTCCCCATTCAGAGACTTCATCAAGATGCGTTATAGAGATATAGTCAGGTTGCATTGGATGATTTTTAGCCGTTGTATTTGCAAAGTAGAATTTGCTGCGGGCAGCGTTCACCACGTAGTGTACTTCAAGAGGAGTAAGGGGTGTTAGTAATTGCCTTATCTTCCAATATTCCCTAAACGAATCCTCCTGCTCAATACTCAGTGATGGGGTGTCGATCAATACATGATCGAATTCCTTCCACTCCTCTATATGATCGTTCACATCAAGGCCTTTCTTAACCGAGTAGTGAGAAATATTTTCAACCTTACAAAAGGCTTTTAAGATACTGTAATAGGCATCTCCGGGGTTTTGCTGAGGGTGAACAGTTACTACGGCAACGTTCTTGTTGAGCATGAAATCGGGGTGTAAACAAAGCTTCATGATCAAGCTTGTTTTGCCTGAACCGGATGGTCCTGCAAATAACATAAATTGACTCGCTTCTTTGGTCGTTACTTTTCCAAGAGAGTCACGCAAAATGTTCGCGAGTTTAGCCATGAAAAGTTCATTGTGCTCAAATGGGTCAATACCATTTTTAATGATATCACTGAACCAACCACTTACTGTACTTGTGTTTATTCCGGTTTGAACCAATTGCTGGAAAACCGGGTGACAAGCATAATCCAGGTTAGCTGAAATCAGAGAAGAATCAAGTAAAGCTTCAAGCTTATCAAATCTCTTATGAAGTGCTTTAATCGCTTTCTGATTTTCAATCGGAGACTGAACTGCCATTCGTGCTTCATGGAAGTTCTCTTTCGGCTTTGATTCTCTAAAATGTGTAATGAATTTTCCTGCTGTTTTAGGAACTATAGTAGCAGGAGCTTCATCCTGTAAAATTTCTTCTTCTTGAATATTAATTTGTGGCGTTGGTCGAAGGTTAGCACGTCTATAAAATTGCTGGGAAGTTTTTTCCTGAACCGGCTCTTCTTGCGGTAAAAATTGTTCTCCGGCTCCAACCAATTCTTTTTGAACTTCTTTCTTCTTTTCGGTCAAAATTTGCTCGGTAGCATACTTTCGAAGTGATGCTAAATTCGACTTTTCTCTCTTTCTTGATTGAGCTAATGCTGAACTGCTTCGTTCAAATTGAACACCATTATCTTCTTCTTTTAGAGTATCTCTAAAGGTTTTTCTACTTTTAATGGAAGGAGATTCTTCTTCTGCAGCTGCGTCAGAGAATATAGTAACCTTGGCTTTTTGACCATCTGAAGTAGGTTCTGATGTCTCTAAAATCAAGATATCTTCCCCATACATCTGATAGGCTGTTTTCTTTGCGGCCTCGACAGTTTTTCCAAAAATATTCTTCAGTATCATACTAACTCGGTCTCTTCAGTTATTGGCTGTTGGTTAGTTTCGGATTGAGTTGGTTCAATCACTCGCTCCGGCGCTTGAATCGTTAAACGATCAAAAGTCTTGAACTGAATGTCTTGGCTGATGTCGTTATACGATAACACATTTATATCTGGCAAAATTGGTGCCAAGAACTCGAAAAGTGTAAAGCGTAAAATTGGTGAAGTAAGTAAAACTGGTTCAAAACCTTTGCGAACCATGTTTGTAAATGTCTTTGAAGAAGACTGATATAGGCGCTCTACAGTTTCAGGAGTTAATCCAAGTGTATTACTGTTTAAAGTGCCTTGTTGCGCCTGAGAGATCAAATGTGACTCTAACTGAGGCTCTAGCATTACAACAACTACTTCACCTTCCGGTGTTACAAATTGCCGTGTAATCGTTTCAGATAAAGCAGCGCGGCAATACTCATTCAATACATCTGTATTGTTGGTTTGATGGCAATAATCTGCAAGTGTTTCTAAAATGGTGATGAGATCCCGAATTGGTACTCTTTCACGTAATAAACGCTTCAATACTTTTTGGATATCACCGATCTTCATTCCATCAGGTACCAGTTCTTCTACCAATGCCGGTGCTTGCTCTTTTACATTTTCAACTAATTTCTTCACCATTTGGCGATCAATAAGTTTGTGAGCATTTTTCTTTAGAACTTCCATCAAATGCGTTGTTATAACTGCGCCTGCTTCTATAACAGCCAGACCATATTTTTCCGCTTCTGATTTATTCTTTCCGCTTACCCAAATCGCATCCATTCCAAAGGTTGGATCTTTAGTTTCAATTCCCTGGATGTTTGGTTTAAAATCTTCCGGTAATAATGTGAGGAAATAACCTGGAAGCAGTTCGCTTTCTCCTTGAACCACACCACGCATTTTTATGGTGTAATGATTGGCATCAAGCTGAACGTTATCCCTGATTCGAATGGATGGAATAATGATGCCTAGCTCAGCCGCTAGCTGCTTCCGAAGCGAAGTCATTCTTTCAAGTAGATCTCCACCCTGGCTTGCTTCAACCATTGGGATCAAACTATACCCAATCTCTAGCTCAAGAGTATCCATTACCAGGTAATTTTCTACCGGATCATCTTTCTTCTGAACCACTGCTTCAGATTCACTAGCCTCGAGCTCTTCAAGTTCTTTCTTCTCTTCAGCTCTGAAGTTTTTAAAAGCCATAAAGAACAGAAAACCGGCTATTCCCCAGAATGGCACTACCGGTAAACCTGGCATCATTCCTAAAAACAACACAAACACACCTGCAATTACTACCGTTTTTGGGTTTCCTAAAAGCTGATCCGTTAATTCATTACTTAGGTTCCCTTCTGACGCAGCTCGGGATACAATCATACCCGAAGCGGTCGAAATCAATAGTGCTGGTATCTGTGATACAAGACCATCACCAATTGTCATTAAAGTGTAGGTCGCGGCTGCTTCTCCAATTGGCATTCTAAGCTGAAGGGTACCTATAATCAGTCCTCCAATAATGTTGATGAATGTGATTAAAAGACCTGCTATTACATCACCACGAACGAATTTAGATGCACCATCCATCGCTCCATAAAAATCAGCTTCTCTGGCAATTTCTGAACGTCTTGCTTTAGCTTCTTCATCTGTTAATAGACCAGCGGCTAAATCTGCATCGATAGACATTTGCTTACCAGGCATCGCATCTAATGTAAAACGTGCAGCTACTTCAGCAATACGAGTAGCACCTTTAGTGATTACCACAAAGTTGATAATTACTAAAACTGCGAAGATAATAATCCCGATCACAAAATTACCCTGAACTATAAATCCACCAAAGGCTTCGATTATATTGCCAGCATAACCTTCACTAAGGATGAGTCGGGTTGTAGCAACGTTTAAAGAAAGACGAAATAATGTTAGAATTAGAAGCATTCCCGGAAACACAGCAAACTGTAGTGGCTTTAAAGCATAGAAAGCAACAAGTAGAACAATTAGTGAAAGTGTGATATTCAACGCCAGGAAGAAATCCATTAACTGAGTTGGAAATGGAATGATCATGATGAGAAGTATCATCACAATGCCTGAGGAAATGAGTACATCCGTCTGGAAAAATGTTCCCTTCAGTTTCTTGGTATCAAATCCTGCAATCTTCATCTACAATTAGATCTTGTGTTTATTTTTTAGCTTGAAAACATAGGCTAGAATCTCTGCAACGGCTCTATAGAGGTCTTCCGGGATGTAATCGTCTTCCTCTGCAGTTGCAAAGAGTGCTCTCGCCACCGGCTTATTTTCTACAATAGGTATGCCATATTCTTTAGCGAGCTCTTTAATCTTTAAAGCCCGTAACCTTTGACCTTTCACCATTACAATAGGAGCACCATTTAATTCGGGATCATATTTGAGTGCAACAGCATAGTGAGTCGGGTTTGTAACTACCACATCACTTGCCAATACAGCATGATCCATTCTTTTTTGTTGGATCAATTTTCGACCAAAGGCTTTTCGTTGACCTTTTACCTGAGGATCTCCTTCCATTTGCTTGTATTCATCTTTCACTTCCTGCTTAGTCATTTTCAGACTCTTTATATATTGGTGCTTTTGGAAGATGGCATCACCTATAGACAAAATTAGTAGTGCGGCAAAGACTTTAACGACGAAGATCAGAATGTGACCACCAATCTCAGCCATGCTATATTCGACAGGAGTTACCACATAGCTTACATAGGCATTTACATCATTCTTGATTTGGTAGTAGCCAATAATACCTACGATGCCAAGCTTCATAAATCCCTTTACCAGCTCACCCAAACCTTTCGTTGAAAATATTTTCCCCATTCCTTTAATAGGGTCCATCTTGCTTCCTTTGAATTCCATGGCCTTTACTGAAAAAGCGCCTTTGGTTTGAACCATATTTACGAGGATGGCAACTACTAAAAGCATAAAGCTAGTCGGTAAAACAATTTCGAGACCAAAGTAGAGTGCAGTTCGTAAATAGCTTTCAGCCTGACTTTGATCGGTGAAGCCCATTCCGGAATTAAAGAAGAAGCTTTCGAATAGGTAAGTGATTCGTTCATAAATCATACCGCCCACACCGAGAAACATTATTAGAGCGGCTATCATTAATAATACAGAAGAGATCTCCTTACTGGTGCTAATATTCCCTTCCTCACGAGCTTTCTGCAGCCGCCTCGCCGTGGGTTCTTCGGTTTTTTCCTGATCTGATTTATCACCTGCCATGCCTGACTGATTTCAAAAACAGTACCACATATAAAAGGAGTAAAAGAACCTTTTAAAATGAAATTGAGAGTGTGGCTATGCGGAAGTTTTTCCATTCCGGGAAAAAATTTCTGCGAAGGAATTCAACTTATAGTTGGAAGAAGCTCACAAACTGGAGTGACTTTTTATTGCCTAAAAACGACTTAAATGAGCCTCTAAAGTGTGATTTAGAATCAATGCGAAATTCTATAACCTGTTATGGCATAAAGTTTGATGTAGCTCAATCGAAACACAATAACCACAAGTTATCGGCACTAAATATCGATGACTTAAATTTTTCCCAGATTTTTTAATCCAAGAAAATGCTAGATCGAATTTACATGCAAATGCAGGCGATGCAGGTCCTCCAAAGATCACAGGATGTTACTGCAGATAATCTGGCGAACATCAATACTCCCGGATTTAAAGGGAATAAGCTGTTCTATCGCATGATGACTGAGAACCTGAATGGAACTGAAATACGAAAAGCAGTTCCAATGAGTCAGGTTAATTTAGATCAGGGCATTCTTGAACCTACCGGCAACGAGTTTGATGTTGCAATTAATGGTGATGGCTTTTTCAAAGTAAAAGAAGACGACAGAGAGTATTTAACCCGTGATGGTCGATTTTCGATGAATTCAGATGGAATTCTTGTGAATAGCAATGGTGCACAAGTCATGGGAGAATCTGGCCCAATTCAGCTTTCTGATCTATTTCAAAAGAGTAATGAAAATGGTGGAGCTAATAGACTCGAGATTTCAAAAGATGGTTCCATTCTAATTAATGGAAATCCAATTGACAAACTGCAGATAGTGAATGTTGATGACCCATCTTTATTAGAAAGACAAGGAAATACCTATTTCACAGTAAGAGATGAAATCGAGCTTTCGGATGAAGGAATTGGAATGGTGATGCAAGGATATTTTGAAAAAGGAAATGTACAGCCGCTTGCTGAAATGGTAGATATGATGAGGAACATGCAAATGTTTGAAACTCAGCAGCGAGCTATGAAAACCACAGATGATATGCTCTCTCAGGTAACATCACGACTTGGTAGACTATAATGAAATTGATAACAAACCCATAGGACAATGCCAAAAGCATTAAGTACAGCAGCATTGGGCATGAGCGCCCAACAGCGATCGGTGGATAACATCGCTAACAACCTTGCCAATGTTGGCACCACAGGTTTTAAAAGAAGCACAATAGCTTTTCAAGATCTTTTTTATGAGAACATTGCGTCATCAAAAATGGGCAGTTCTTCCAGCAGAAGTTCAAGTGATGGTCCGGCATTACAAGTAGGTCATGGTTCCAGAGCTGTAGCTACCATTAGAAATTTCATGCAAGGATCAGTGGCCGAGACCGGTAACGCTCTAGATCTTGCTATCAGTGGTGATGGATTTTTCCAGGTAGAGATGCCGGATGGTTCTACAGCATATACTCGTGATGGTAACTTTAGTCGAGATGCTACAGGATTACTAGTTAATAATTCTGGATTACCAATTGCAGGACAAATTGAAGTTCCAACGGATGCATTATCAATAAGTATTTCAGCAGATGGAACAGTTACAGCACGCTTAAGCGATAATAGCGCAGTTGATATTGGTCAGCTAGAATTAGCAAAATTTGCCAACAATGGTGGTCTTGAAGCCATTGGTGATAACCTTTACATAGAGACTGAAGCATCTGGACTAGCTTTCTTTGGAACTCCAGGTGATGAAGGATTTGGAGTTGTTCGACAGGGATATTTAGAGCAATCAAATGTTGACATCGTGACTGAAATGGTACGATTAATTGAAGCTCAACGTGCTTATGAGACCAACTCAAAGATGGTTCAAACAGCAGAAGATATGATGTCTGTAACCAATGGAATTAAGAGATAAATGATCATTAGTGCTTTCATATCGCTGGTTATTTCTTTGCTGTTGATGAGTCCATCATCAAATGAAGACGCAACTAAAGCAAAGGTGCTAGAGCTGGCTGCTACCAGTTTAGAACAACACCTGGATATGAATGCATTTCAATATGAATTATCGCCTCGTTGGATTCCGAGAAGTCTACTTCTGTTAGGACCTGAATCAATTGAATCGGTTTCAGTATTAGGAAATGTTGAACAGTACACTCGATTTAATGTAATCCATAAAACAAGAGTAGGACGGAAATCAACAGAAATTCAGCTTCGTATCGATGCTGAACAGTTGGTGGCAGTTGCCCTTGAAAGAATTAAGAGCAGGGATCACCTCAGTTCAAATCAGTTTGATTTACAGTGGAGATCAGTAAAACTGGGCAGAGATCGATTTGTAACTGATATCGCATTCCTTGAAGGGAAATCAATACGAAGAAGTCTATTAGCAGGACAACCAGTGAGAGTTCATGAAATTAGCAGTCCGGTATTAGTATCACCAGGTGATGAGATTTCAATGATTTTTGATAATGGGACCATTCAACTAGGATTGAATTGTGAATCCCGACAAAGTGGATCTGTTGGCGAAGAAGTACAGATTTACTGCCAACAAACCAGAAAAAAATATACAGCTAAAGTAATCGGTACAGGAGAAGTACAATGGCTAAGAACAAATTAAGAAAGAACCTTTTTGGACTAACTATATTGGGTTTATTATTTATCTCTAGTGATGTGCTCGCACAATTTTCGTTATACAGCGATGTAAAAGCGAAGAAAGTGGGAGATATAATAACAGTAGTGTTAAGAGAGAATCTTCAAGGGACATCCACTACTGATTCTAAAGTGTCCTCAAATACAAATGGACAGGCTACAGGTTCACTTTCAGGTAATTTTCTTCCTTTCGAGCCTGTATTCGGAAGTGGTGCTTCAGTGAATTATGGTACAGATCAGAAAAACCTGGCAACTTCGCGTCAGTTGCTAGAGGGATTTGTGAGCGTTCAGATTGTAGAGGTTACCGAACAAGGAGATCTGATCGTAGAGGGTAAACGACAGACTGAAATCAATGGCGAAGTTCATGAAATGTCTATCGCTGGAACAGTTCGAGTGAATGATATTGATGGTCGAAATCAGGTGCTCTCTTACCGAATTGCGAACGCTGAGATTAGCTACCAAAAAATGGGTGGACTTAAAGACAAAAAAGGCAATCGAGGCATCCTTAAAAAAGTTGTTTTTGGTGGGATTGGAGCCGGATTAGCTGCAGCAGCCATTTTAAGAAGTAACACAAGCAATTAGAAAAGTGATTAAAAATAAGACATCATATTCTATACTAATCCTTGTACTAATAGCATTTGGGTTTAGTACAACCGGATGGTCTCAATCAAGACTTTCTGACCTTGTTGAAATTCAGAATACTTCAGGTAAAGAACTTATTGGATACGGTTTAGTTACCGGTCTGGATAGAACGGGTGATCGTTCGTCAAGTAGTCGAGGAGCTGTGTTTACGATTCAATCGATTTCAAATATGCTTGAAAACTTTGGGATTACGGTAGATGCAGAACGCCTCAGAACCCGAAATGTCGCTGCAGTAATGGTTACTGCAAAATTGAGTCCTTATCACGCGGCTGGTAGTAATATTGATGTAACGGTCTCATCTCTTGGTGATGCAAGTAGCTTATCAGGTGGAGTTTTACTTCAAACCCCTTTATTCGATCCTAGCACAGAACAAGTCTACGCCAAAGCACAGGGTTCACTAATTGTAGGCGGAATAACTGCCGAAGTTCAAGGATCTAGAGTAAGTCAGAATCAAACCCTTACTGCAACCATTCCAAGTGGAGCAATGGTCGAACAAAATGAAGAGTATCAGTTAAACACAGAGGAACCACTGGGTTTGGTTCTTCGCGATCCAAATTTTGCTAATGCCAGAAGTATTGTTGAAGTGATCAATGCCACATTCAACGAAGAGTTGGCAATGATGCAACATCCCGGGCTGGTAAAAGTGACCTGGCCAAATGCATTCCAGGATCAAGGTGCTATGAATGTGTTCACCAGCATTATTCTGGAGCAAGAAATTGAAGTGGAATCAGTGGCTCGAGTAGTTATTAATGAGCGTACAGGTACAATTGTAGCAGGTGGAGATGTAGTAATAGATGATGTAATGATCTCCCACGGAAGTATTCAGGTAAGAACTCAGAATACACCTTTGGTAAGTCAGCCCCCTGCATTAAGTGGTGGATCTACTATTCTCACTGATGTAAATCAGGCCGGTATAAATGAGTCACCTGCTCAAACAATTGTTTTGGAACCACAAACAAATGTTCAGGATTTAGCAGCAGCATTAAATGCACTTGGTCTTAGTCCAAGAGATATCATTTCCATTTTCCAAGCATTGAACAGAGCCGGTGCTTTACGTGGAAAGCTTATAGTGATGTAAGGAAGGATTATGAAAGTTGACAATCACATACCCCTTGATCAATCAACTCTATCTGAGTCGCGTAAGCAAATTCGTGAGAAAGAGGACGCTGCAGTTCAGTTTGAAGAGATTTTTGCAAAACATTTAGTGAAAGAACTCACCAAAGATTCCTTCAAAATTGAGGGTGGAATGATGGGTAATGCAAATAAGATGTACAGAGAATTTATAACAGATGCGTTGGCCTCTGAATTAGCAAATCAAAGAAAACTTGGTATGGCTGATTTGGTTAGCAAATACTGGAATCAGAATAAAGAAGAGTAATAAATAAATCAGAGATGATGAATACAGATAAAAATATTCCTAAAGAAATATTGGCACTTTCGGAGAAAGTCGAATTGCTACATGAAAGCTCAAATAAAATGATTGAGGTAATGGAGCGACAAATTGAAGCAATCATTTCATCAAATACTTCAAAAATTGATGAACTCGCAAACCTACATGCAGCACTGACTATTCGTTACACCGAAAATGAACAGGATTTTATAAACGAACTGAGCTCGATTTTAAATGCGAAGTCTGAGAAAGAGGGAATTAAATTATCAGCTCTGAAAGAACTCTTCCCTGATTATTCAACTCAGATTGAATACTGGCAAAATATTTTACATGGAAATGTTGAGAAACTGCAGCGTAAGCATCAGCAAATTGTAGAATTACTAGAGTTTGCGATGTCTAGTAATGCAAAAATGCTAGAGACTTTGTACAACAAAGGCACTGAGAAAAACAAGCACTACAGCGCCACAGGAACAACAAATTCAATAATGCCGGGACTGGCAGTAAACCAGCAAGCTTGATAAGTATACAATGAACAGGCTGTTCGAAATATCAAAAAGTGGTTTGGCAAGCGCACAACGTTCGCTTACCGTTACTTCGAACAATATCGTTAACGCCGATACGAAAGGATACACGCGCCAAAGGGTTGATAAATCACCGATTGGTTTAACGGTTGGATCTACAAATATCGGCTTAGGGGTTAATATTTCGACTGCAAATCGACTGCGTAATGATATGAACGATGTTCTGACGAATCAAAAACGTCAGGAATTTGGATACATGAGTTACAAAAATCAGGTACTCGAACGTCTTCAGGCAACTATGACAACCGACTCCGGAGGAGATTTGGACGTTCGTATCAGTCGATTATTTGATATGTTTTCTGAACTTGCAAATGATCCTCAAGACGTAAGCGTAAGGAATAGTTTAATTTCCGAGACACAACAGCTTACTTCAAAATTCATGAATATTGATCAATCGCTCAGCGATACGGGTGAATTGATCGCGGAAACAGCTATTACCACTGTTTCTGATATAAATACACTTCTTAGTGACCTGAAAGCTCTAAACGATTCCATTGTTCAGAGTAATAATAAAGGTGCTATGGATAGTGCTGCGATGGATATGCGAGTTCAAAAACTCGAAGAGCTAGCAAAGCTAGTTGATTTCACACAATTGAACTCAGAATCCGGTGCGGTTCAAATAAGAATAGGGGGCGTTAGGGTTCTTGATGATGAGAAAATTCTTGAACTAAGACCAGAAGTTTCACCTCTTGATAATCAATTCAATATTCGAGTAGCGGGTGGCAGTGTTGTCCAAGTAAATGGTGGAGAATTAGGTGCACAGATTGATATGTATGCCGGTGATATTCCTCAACTCAGATCACAGTTGGATGAAGTTGCCAGCATTTTAGTAAATCAGGTAAATAGTATTCATAGCTCGGGATTTGGTCTAAATGATGCTACTTCAAGAGATTTCTTTGTTACGGATGGTGATACTGCAGGTACGATTCGGATTAACCCAAGCTTACTGGCTAATCCTGAAAATATCGCGGCAAGTTCTGTTGCCAATGAATCAGGTAATGGTGACATCGCAGCTCAAATTGCAGAATTAAGAAATGTAGGTTTAGTAAACGGACGAAAACTAGTAGATCACACAATTGAAGTGATAAGCAATCCAGGTTCTGAGATTTATTCGCTTTCGTCACAAATGGAAACCAAGGAAGCTGAAATTGCCATGTTGCAAACTCAGCAGGAACGGCAGTCTGGAGTCAATATCGATGAAGAACTGGCCAACATGATTCAATTTCAAAATGCGTATCAGGGAGCAGCTCGGGTTATGCAATCTGCTCGAGAGCTTTATGATACTCTATTAGGAATAGTGGCATAGATTATGAGAGTTACAAACCGAATAGTATTCGACAATTTTATGCGGGATGTGAACCGAAACCGGACACAAATGGCGGAAATTCAGTCAAGCTTGTCTAGTTCAAAAAGTGTTCGATTCCCATCACAAGACCCGGTTTCATTTCAACGTAGTAGGGCAATAGAAGATGATATTCGGCAATCCGAGCAATTTCAAAAGAATATAAATAGCGGATTACGACAAAGTCGATTGGCACAGGACGCACTTGATCGATCCATCGATGAACTCATAGAAGTGAAAAGGATATTAGTTCAATCAGCTTCTGATACATATAGTGCGATTGATCGAGAAAATATGGCTGATCAAATAGCCGGTATTCGAGATTCTTTGATTGCAACTTACAACTTGAGTTATGGTGACAGATACCTTTTTGCAGGTACAAATAGCTCAACAGAACCCTTCACTTTAGATGCTACAGTACCGGGTGGTGTTCTGGATACTAGTAATGCTACAGCTCTGAAAGTAAGTGCAGACAACGGTGTGGATATTGAGATTAGCGTCACAGGTACTGAAATCAGATCAACCTCCGAAGGTGATTTCTTTGAAATCATCGGAAATATCGAAGATGCATTAAGAGCAAATGACAGTACAGCGTTGAATAACCTTATTCCTGGTGCGGATGAATTAATTGATCACACCAGTGATGTAACTGCTCGACTAGGAAATAATATTTCCCGCCTAGAATACATGTATGAGCAATACGAGAATACCAAAATTACCCAGAATGCTGAAATCAGTAAGCTGGTAGATACCGATTATGCTCAGGCAATTTCGGACTTACAAAAAAATGAAACTATATATCAATCGGCCATGGCCGTTCACACACGAATGTTTAGCAATACACTGCTGAACTATATCTAACCTTGAATAAAACAGAGAGGATGTTGACAAAATGAGTACAGAAAATAATTCAACAAAAGAAACTAGAAAGTCGGCTTGGGTAGATGTAGTTTGGTACCTAAGCGATATTGCTTTTCTTAATGAGGAAACACTTTCTAAGCTATTAATGAACTATGGTAGCCTTACCATTTCTTCGAAAACAAATCGACCTGCGAATATTCCAAATAATGTAACATGGAATGTTTATAACGAGGATGAAGGTCGATCAGATGTTTGGAATTCCTTACTGAATGTTGGGACCAATGAGTGGAAGTTGTTTTTGATGGATGATGAAATTCTTCGACTTGCAGAAATAGATATTAACATTTCTGATAATACAAAAGAGTGGCCTGCAACTTTGATTCACCACAGAGGTTCGGAGAAAAACTATCAATACTATCAAATGAGATTAATTCACAATTTTGATGGATTTAAATTTGATGGTGTAAATATTCCCGATGCCACAAGAAGCATGCTTAATGAAGGAATCCAAATTGCCAGTGTTCCAATTGAAATTATGGCAACAACAAATCCTAATGCTGATGTGGATATTGAAGAGGAAATGGCGATCAGAAATTTTGCTCCTCAATTATATATCGAAAATGGATTTAGGCTTTTCAAAGAAAAGAAATTTATTCATGCTGCAGCGCAGTATCGAATGATTGCTAATTCAAGTGCTGTTCTTCCATTTGACAGACTAAGTGCTTTAAACGGAATTGCAACATGTCATGCAGAAATGTTCCGCTGGGAACCGGCGCTTATTGCAGCTGAGCGTTCTATAGAAGAGGAAACATTCCAGCATTTACCTTATCTGATTAAGTTTAAAGTGAATCAGTTAAATAAAAACTGGACTGAGGCATATCAGGCGCTCCACAAGTATTATGAGAACACCTTCTATGAGCGTATTAAATTGCATTCAAAAGCTAATTATGATGTTCGAATCACAATCGAAGATACATTAATAAGTTTGGTAGATTTGGCTTTCAAAGCTGGTTACATCCAGGAAGCTCAAGAACATTTGGAAGATTTATTCAATCTGAAAGAAGGAAAACTAGAAAAGAGCTTCTTAAAACAACTTCTTGTTCTTTCAATTGAACTTGAAGATTTCGAAAAGAGTGAATTCTTCTTTAAGAAGTTATATGCAAAGAAATTTCCGAAGAACTTAACAGATCAGGAAGTATCTCTACTTAATGATTACATGGAAATGTTCATGAAAAGAAATTGGTATGAAACAGTGTACGAAGTGTACTCTGAATTATACTATCACTACCCACAAAACGATGAATTCCGTCGTCGTTTGATTGTAACTCTGGTTAAAACCGGAAGGGTAGAACAAGCAAGAAACTTAGCCTCTAAAGTGGCATAAGTATAGATAACTAACTATATAGGGGAGCGGGTCTGCGTTGTTTGTAGTACCCGCTTTTTTTGTTTAATTGTCAATGCGAGGAGCCCCGCGACGAAGTCATCTCTCGACGATTTATTCAAATGATAACTGAATTTCAGTGTACTGATGCATCGAACATCCAGTTCATAATCCAGTAGCGTTCGCCATCATAGAAAAGTGTGATGCTGTTAACTCCAGACATAAATGGCTCGCCGTTTTCAGTTGTTGCTCCCTCATAGCTACTCCAAACATGAATCATATTCCCTGATTCTTTCACCACCCGATCAGTTTCCCATTCCCAAAATCCTTCTTCCCGAGGTGGATTGTCTCCGTGGTATTCTGCCAAAGTAATAGTATTGATGATACGATTTCCATCTTGATCAACACCAGCAATTGCTATCCATGCATTTGGATGATGCAGAGAGAAATCACGTTCCATATCAGCGGGTTCACCGGCCGGACCTGAAACGACTTCATAATAGGCTTTGATAATTCCATCGATAGAGGAGACATCTTCAGGATCTGGAGTGTGTTGCGCAAAAAGAGAAGTACTTGCTAAAATTGAAATTGCAAAGAGTAGATATGTATTAATTTTCAAATTAATCACCTTCGCCATATTGCTTTAATTTATTTCTGATAGTTCTATCAGAGATGCCTAATAATTGAGCAGCTTTTTTCTGATTTCCCTGCGTTTGTTCAAGTGCTTTTCGAATGAGTTTCATTTCCATTTCTTCAATAGACATCAATGGTACATCTGCATTCGCCATAGTCTCATTGCTAAGATTTTCATCAGCACTTGAAAAGAGTTCATTGTTGATATGCTCAACTAAAATTTGATCAGCATCCTGCGCAAGAATTATCCCACGATGCATTTTATTATTTAGCTCACGAACATTCCCTCTCCAATCCTGCGAAATCATGTAATCCATTAACTCCTTGGAGATTTCTTTAGCTTCTAATCCATATCGCTTTGTATACTGTTCAGCGAAGTAATTTACCAATAGTGGGATGTCACTCTTTCGATGCCGTAGAGGTGGAATTTCAATTGGAAAAACATTCAAACGGTAATACAAATCTTCCCGGAATTGCTTATCTGCAATAGCCTCAGCAATATTTCGATTTGAGGTTGCTACAATGCGAACATTGGCTTTTATAGGTTTCTGGCTTCCTACTCTATAAAACTCATTTTCCTGAAGAACACGCAAAAGCTTTGCCTGGACATTCATTTCTATTTCTGTAATTTCGTCCAGTAAAAGGGTTCCACCTTCCGCGGCATCAAATGCACCTTTTCGATCTGAGATTGCTCCAGTAAAGGCACCTTTCACATGACCAAATAATGTGCTCTCTACTAATTCAGATGGAAGATTGGCACAGTTAATTTTTATGTATGGCCCGGTTTCTCTATTACTATTTACATGGATCTGATGCGCAAATACTTCTTTCCCGGTACCACTTTCTCCTTGTATTAAAACCGGTGCTACATTTTTAGCAATTTGCGGCAAAACGCGCATCAGCTTTTTAATCTGAGGATCATTTCCAATAAATCGATTATCACCTTTATCACTGGCATCTACAGGACTAAGTGCTTCTGCTTTTTCGGATTTAACTGCAGATTTTGATTCTGTTGCAGTTGCAGCCGGTTTTCTTTTAGCGGCTTCGGCTTCAGGATCTGCTTCAAAAAATCGACTAACCCTGAACAGGATTTCCTTGGCTTTAAATGGTTTGGTGATATAATCAAAGGCACCTTTATGGAGAGCGCGAACAGCATGATTGATATTACCAAAACCTGTAATCAGGATTACACCGGTATTAGGATACTCTTTTTTTACTTCTGCAAGTACTTCATCTCCAGTTAACTCATTCATTTTAACATCAGAAACCACTAAGTCGACAGTTTCTTTTTTAAGGAAATCCAATCCCTTAACCGGAGAATTAAATGCCGTTACCTGATACCCTGCTGTTGTAAGAATTTCTTCGATAAACCCTAGTAGTAATTCGTCATCATCAATTACAAGAATCGATCTTTTCATAGATATTTATTTAATGGTCTGAAACCTGATTAATCACCATAATTTATGTGATGGTAATCAATGAAATTGGTAGATAAAAAAAAAGAGAGCAAAGTGCTCTCTTTTCGATATCGTAGTATGACCATTTTGGGGTTTAACGGAACATGTTTTCCGCCATTTTTTCCCAAACTGCCGGGTCATTCAACATTTTGCCCAGCTCAGTTTCTTTTGCTGCTTCCGGCGAGATCTGGCGAGCCTCATCATATTCTTTGATGCGCGCCTTGTACTCCTTCAATTTGCTGAAAGCTGCAGAATTGGCTTTTTCAAGTTCGATACGGGCAAATTGCTCATCACCGTTCTGAATTCCAGAACTACTGATCGAAACTTTATCCGATAATTCTTTTGATTCAGAATTACCATCAACACGAGCAGCACGAGCATTCTCGGCGGCTTTCGAGCCATCGATTTGTCCGTTTAATTGGGTTGAGAGTTTATTGATTTCCATGGTGGTATTGTTTAGTAGATATTAAAAATAGGAAATGTTGGGAGTTTTAGAAATCCCGTAGCTCTCCTGAGCTTTTCGCTGTTTGGTTGCTACAGCGAGTTTTTCCATTTGGTTATTCAGGAGAACAGATATTTTATTCTGTATTTCCTCATTCATAGTTATGAATGCATCGAAAAGTGGCTTTAGAATACTAACATCCTCTTTCGATAATTGCATTTCATTTTCGTTGCTTTGAACAATATTCAGAACCTGTAAGTATTCTTCCCTTTGGTTCATTTCCTCACGAATAACTTCTAAAGAAGGTTGTTCTTTATCTAATTCATTGAGAATATTGTCACTCAATTCATTTAATCTCGATATGGTATTTTCAAGTTTCTTCATTGATTAAATAAATGATGGTGCCTGGACGCTTACACTTGCAAACTGTACGACCTGATCAAACTGCTGCTGACCAGCTTCAAGCAAGGCATCCAATTCATTAAATATTCTTCTTTGTTCCTCTTCATAATCAACCAAAAAGTCTTCTTCTCTTTTGATGAGTCGATCGAGGTTGTCGATTTTATCATCCAAACTGTCTTCTAGAGACGAAAGAACTCCATTTGATTCAGTAAAACTTTCAGATTGAGCGAGTATAGTTGCAATTGGGGATCCGGCATCCTGAAAAAATGCGGCAATTTGCTCTGGTCGTTCAGTAAGAATCTGATCAAGTAAATCAGAATCTTCAATTTTCATTGAACCATCGTTTTCAAATCCGATTCCGAAATCAGCAAAATTTGCAACATTACCACTTGTGATACCGGTAGCATTTAGTAATGCTGTCTGTCGGATTGAAGTACTGAAGTTTCGAATGGTTCGATACTTCTGTAATGGTCCTTTATTACCAGTTTCTGCATTAATAAATGTACGCTCACGAATGGTTTCATTAACCTCGTTAAAAGCTTCAATGAAATCTTCAAGATTCGATTTAGATGCTGCTAAATCACGAGAAACGGTCATCTGCTCTTCAACACCTGTGGCGTCTAAAAGGGTAAAATCTAAGCCAGTAATAGCATCTGATACAGTATTCGATCCACGTGTAAAAGTTACTCCATCAATAGTAAAAGAAGCGTCTAATTGTGCATCAGGTACTAGTTCACTTAGTCCACCCGTAATTTCTGCTAGTACACCAGTTGCACCGCTAAATTGTATTCTTTCATCAAAACCTGTTTCAAGACTCTGAATAGAAAACTGTACATCCGTACTGTTTGTGTTGAATACACTTGCACTTGCCTCATCACCAAATTTATCTGCAATCTCTGTAGCAAATGCATCAAGTATTTCTTTATTAGTTAAACCTGATGTAGTAACACTTAAGGTCTCTGTCTTATCACCAATTGTTAGTGTTACAGAACCATCACCAAATGCTGCCAAATCAGTTCCAGCGGCTGTTCGAACAGAATCTAGTGCTACATCACGTGTAGCCATCCTATCAACAGTAATATTGTAGGTGTTCTCACGCTCGAGACCGGAAACAGAATTAACTTTAATTACCTGGCTATCAGAAACACTGGATGAGAATTTCTCAAATGAGTTGTTTGATGCTGTAGTTAATTCCTTAATCTTTGCTTCTAAATCTGTAATAGTACTGCTTACAGTACTTACAGCAGTCTTGCTTTCTTTAACATCATCTTGTTCAGATTCGAATTTTAGTTTCTTCTGGCTCTCAAGTAATACTAACTGAGATACAAAAGACTCATAAGATGATGTTTGAGCAAATAAGCTGGAAATAGAAGCCATGACTTACTTGATTAGGGTTATACTGTTAAGTGGTGAATGTTCACCTGATTACTGGATACTTCTTCCCAGGTATCACGAAGCGGTTCAAGAATCTCGCGGATTTCTTCGAATCGTTCTTTGCGTGAAAGATCCTGGCAGTATCTATACAACTCAAAAAGTTGACCAGCAGGCTCGTAATCGAAATTAAGACCTTGGATTAATCCTGATAGGATTTCGCGGACCTTCTTGTCATCCTCTCTGTATGACGCCTGAATGAGTAGGTCGTACATCTTAACCACTAGCTTGAGTGGCGATGCATTCATAATTGCTTGTCTCTGATATACTAATGATGCGTTTTGCATAATTTTTTGGTTTTACAACTACTTCTGTTTCAGTTTATCGGTACCTGTAGATTTTTGATAATGCTTAGAGCCTACTATTAAAGAACTCTAATACTCTACCGGTACAAACCTAGCACATTCTATGCTCCAGGTTGACAAGTATTATGCCAAGGAGGGATTTGCCCAATATAGAACGAGTTAAGTCTTTTCTATTATCAGCAGGGGTAAGTACTTCCTTAAATGAGGAAAAAAATTCGGTATTGGAAATCTTTTCATTACCAGTTTAACCAGTTGACACGGTCTTTATTTAATGATGTTTAGATACTATTAATAGACTTTATTCATCGGTATTAGACTATTTAAGCATAATAGATGAGATCAAAATGCCAATTTCTGGCTAGTGGCACCATTTTTGGATATCAGGAGGCAGAGCAACTAACTAATTGGAGAAATTGTGCAAGCAGAATTAGCCCGAGCTCAGGCAACACTGAGCAAGAAGCACCCAAATCCTGATAAAGCGATTAAATTACTTCGCCCTCTATTGAAGCGAGGTCATAAGTCGTGGATGATATACCATTATATGGGTGTGGCTATGTTGCAGAAAGCTAATTATGCAAAAGCACTTGAGTATCTTTTAAAAGCATTGGATGTTGGTGGAAGTGAACCGGAAACCTTTCACTTGGTTTCAGTAGCCTATCACAATCTAAATGAATTTGAATTGGCCATTAAATATGGCAACGAAGCTATACGAAAGAAGAGAGACTTTCTAGAAGCCTGGATTAATTTAGGAGCAGCTCATCGAGCAATGGCAAATTTAGACGAAGCGATGCAGGCTTATTCTGAAGCAAACCGCATCGACCCAAAAAATGCAGGGATCGCATACAGAATTGGATCCATATATCTCGACCAGGGAGATCTGAAAAAGGCAGAAGAATTGTATGAGATTACGGCTAAGATGGATCCTAATTTTATAGAAGCATATTTAGGCCAATCTGTTATTAAGTTGAAAATTCAGAAATATGCTGATGCCGTTGATATGATTAATAAGGCGTTGGAAATTGATCCAAACAATAGGCTTAGTAGAATTCAATTAGGAGTTGCTTATAAAGATTGGGGAAGATATACCGAGGCAATAAAAATAAATGAGCAGCTTCTTCGAGAAAGTCCAAAAGACGGGCGTCTAAGAGTTAATTATGCTCTATGCTTATTAGAAGTAGGTCGATTTAATGAAGCGGAAAGAAATTATTTAAAGGCATTAAAGGATTCTCCTGATGCACCGGAATCGTTGTCTAATTACCTAATGGGAATTCATTACAACCCGGAAAGAACGAAGGACGAGATATTTGATGCTCACTTACTTTGGGATGAATACTTTGCTCCAAAACAACGAAACAAACGTCCAATTCCAAAGAATATCGATCCAAATAAGAAATTGAGGATTGGATTTATCTCAGGTGGCTTTAGAAAACACCCAGTTGGTTGGATGATAACTCGTGCAATTGAGAACTTGCCAAAAGATCAATTTGAGATTTATGGGTATAACACCCATGCAATGTATGATAGTCTCACACTTCGAATCAGAAATAGTTGTGATAAGTGGAAATCGGTTTTAGGCTACACAGATAAAATCGTTGCTAAGATTTTAAAGGAAGATGAAATTGATATTCTTGTAGAATTATCAGGTCATTCTGCTTTCAACCGTCTTAAGACAGTTTCATTGGAGCCTGTACCAATCACAATTAAGTGGGTGGGTGGACTTTTCAATACTACAGGGATTCAATCAATGGATTATCTCTTAACGGATAAGTATGAATCGCCGGTAGGTGAAGAGCTCTATTACACAGAAAAGCTAGTTCGAATGCCGGATGATTATGTAGTGTATGAACCACCTGAATATGGCGTTGAGGTAGGAGAGCTTCCTGCATTATATAATGGACATATTACATTTGGTTGCTTCAACAATCCTTCGAAATTAAATGACCAGCTTATTGAGCAATGGTCAGAGATTTTGCATTTGGTTCCTGATAGTAAACTGTTTTTGAAGAGCAAACAGTATGATACACTTGAGTTCGTAGATCAGGTAACTGGATTATTTGAAGATTGTGGCATTTCAAAAGATCGAATCATCTTTGAAGGATATGCAATGCATGAAGACTTGCTGGCAACCTACAATCAAATTGATATTGCCCTCGATCCATGGCCTTATTCTGGTGGTTTAACTACCTGTGAAGCACTTTGGATGGGAGTTCCGGTTGTAACTTGTGCCGGACCAACATTTGCTGGGCGACATTCAGTTACTCACTTAGCCAATTCTGGTAATGCAGAGTGGGTTACTCACTCATGGAAGGATTATAAATCTAAGGTAATAGAATTAGCTTCTGACTTAGATCAACTAAAGAAAATTAGATCTGGACTCAGAAAAAGATTATTAGAATCGCCATTATGTGATGGTGCTCGATACAGTGCACATTTAAGCATTGCATTTAGAGAAATGTGGAAGCAAAGGGTTGCAGGTTATGAGCAAAACCTAGCTGAAGGTGAATGGCAGGATCATATAGATGTCCGTGAATTGACGGAAATTGAATTGAATGAATTTTATGAAACACATAATATTTCCAAAGAAGCATCACATCTGAATGATTATGAAAGTTTTGAAGTGAATGAAAAGCTCAAACTAGCATTACCAAAATCTAAAGAGAATTACACGCACTTCCGTCTTATTGAGAAAGGTGATGAGAATCAAACTTTAGTTAAAGTCTTAGATCAGGTAATAAATGAAAATGATACCGTAATTGAAGTTGGTGCAGGATATGGAACATTGACTCTTCAACTGGCGAACTTGGTGTCAAAAGAAGGGAAAATATTAAGTCTAGAGCCTAATCCTGCAACGACAAAAAATTTAAAAGAGAGTCGTCGATTAAATAATGCATATCATATTCAGTTAATTGAAGCAGCTGCATACAACGAAAATGGTGCTTCATATTTGAGAACTGGTGACATTGAGGAACAGAGTTATTTAGATGCAGAAAAAGGAGCAATTCCTGTCAAGACAAAAACTCTTGATTCGATTTTAAATGCAGAAAACGTTGAATCGGTTAAGCTTTTAATTCTGGATGTATTTGATGGGATATCAGAAATAATTAGTGGTTCTAATGTCTTATTAAATCAAATAAAACCCGTTTTATGTCTAGGTAATCATGAAGAATTAAATCAAGATGATCTGCAGGCTATAGACACGTTAGGATATAAACTATTTGAACATATTGAAGAAGTTGGAGTTTTATCAGCGATTGAATTGTCCCAAAAATCTACAAGCAGATGGATTTTTGCATTAACCGAAGAATGGGTTGAAAAGTTAAATGAGTCAGGCTTTGTATTTAATAACTCACAAAAAATACCTGACGCGAGTTACAACTATTTAGAGTCAATTCAGGACAAATCTTGGGTTAGTCAATTTAAAAATGAATGGATTTCAGAACCCGAGGGTGCAGCAGAAGAAAGTTATTTCAATGCTTTAGATATCTTATGGGAAGTAGATCAGAACAGCAATTTATCACCTGCTGAAAAAGGCTATCTCTCGGTTGAAGCTGCGACCTCTCTATTGGATTTATATACTGCAAATCCTGGGAATATCCCGGTTGCATGTTCATTAACCAGAGCTTTCTTAAATATCGGAAAACCAAAAGATGCTGCAAGTGTATTGAAAAATGCATTCGAGCAAATAATGACTTCAAATTCTGGAATTGATTTAAGCTTGCCATTTTTGCTACCGCTTAAAGAGCAGGAAAATAGTTCAATATCCAGCGATAGAATTAATTGGTTAAAAGTTAAAGTAGGTGAAGCTTGGATTTTACTTCAAAAAGAATCCACTTACTTCCTGGATGCAAAAGAGCTGAAGTTTTTAAAGAGATTAAATGGCAATCCGGAAGCATTGCCAATTATTAGAACCATATCGGAAGAATTACTGGCTAATGGTGAGATAGCTCAAACAGAAGCTCCTTCTAGAAAAGAGGGAGGTAAGTTTATTCATATCTGTTTTAATCATGTGTATACAAAAGCAATTCATGATTTACTGGAGTATGCCAATGAACATTCTGAGCAAGAACATGAAATGTATCTTGAAAAGCATACTGCTATTGAAAATTTCTTTCTTGATATAGATTCACCAATCATAACTGAAAATTTTGACTATCAGCATGATCTGGATCGAATTAAAAAATTATGCATGTCGCCAGATGTGGATGGAGTTTTCTTTCATGGAATATTCCTCGATTGGCAAAAGAAACTGTTGAAACATATTGGTCATAGAAAGCACGTGGCATGGGTAATGTGGGGTGGAGACTTGTATAACCCTATTAAATTTAAAAGGCCTGCTCGTTTCTTAAATGGATTTATTGATAGTATCTATTCACTGGTAGATGGTGATTTCAAATTATTCAAAGATCATTACGGCGACAGAGATTGCTATACCATTGGTTATCCATATCCTGGGTTATATGGTGATTTCAATTATGAGTCGGAAACCAACAAACAGCCATTAATTATAGTTGGTAATTCCGGTGATAAGGGTAATAATCATCTGGATGTGCTCCAGATTTTGGCGACAAAAAAGGATATCAAAGACTATCAAATTCTTCTGCCGGTCTCATATAACTTAGATGATGACTATGAAGAAATATTGATTCAGAGCATTAAAAACCTTGGATTAGAAAACAATACTAAGCTAGAAAAGGAATTCATCCGGCCAGAAGTATATATGCAGATGGTGATTTCTTCTTTCATGTTTATTGGTGCACACGACCGCCAACAAGCTCTTGGGAATATTCTTGGTTCCATTTACGGTGGTAATCATACAATTATCAAAGAAACGATTTTAGTAAACGATGAAGAGCGTGAAAATCCAAGCTGGCCGATGTTACAAGAACACGGTTTTCAAGTTCAGGACCTAAGTGTATTAGAGAAAGTTCAAGCACTTCATGAAATAACTGCTGTATCTGTCGAGCAAAGAATCCATCAGCAGAATGTAATAAGGAGTTCTTTTGGACTAGAAAAGAGAGCAGGACAATTAGTTGATTCATGTAATCAGATACTTGAGAAAAATCGAAGTAAACAACCGATTTTTGAACAATCGGTTTAATTGGAGAGAGTATGAAAGCTTATGATATACCATTTAATAAACCTTTTATTACCGGTAATGAGCTGGAATACATAAAAGATGCTGTCGATTTTGGCCATATAAGTGGAAATGGTAAATACACTAAGCTAACGCAGCAGTTTTTTGAGCGTCAGTTTGGATTTAAGAAATGCTTGCTCACTAGTTCATGTACTGATGCGCTTGAGATGTGTGCTTTATTACTGGAGATTCAACCAGGTGATGAAGTGATTATGCCATCATACACTTTTGTAAGTACTGCTAATGCGTTTGAGCTCCGCGGCGCAACTATAAGATTTGTTGACTCAAGACCGGATCATCCGGGAATTAATGAATCGGCAATTAAATCATTGATCAATAAAAAGACGAAAGCAATTGTTGTTGTTCATTATGCTGGTGTGGCTACCGATATGGATATGATCATGGATTTAGCTGATGATCATGGATTATTTGTTGTTGAAGATGCAGCTCAGGCAATAAATAGTTATTACACCCATAATGATGGAAGTGTAAGTCCGCTTGGTTCAATAGGTCACTTAGGAACTTTCTCTTTTCATGAAACCAAGAATATCATTTCTGGTGAAGGTGGAATGTTGGTGGTGAGTCATGATGAATTCATTCACAGAGCAGAGATAATTTGGGAAAAAGGAACTAATAGAACGGCCTTCTTTAGAGGTGAGGTTGATAAATATGGCTGGGTGGATATTGGTTCATCATTTTTGCCATCCGAGTTGAATGCAGCTTTTTTGTATGCTCAGTTAAGTAATCTTATTCGGATTCAGCAAAAAAGAATGGCCATTTGGAACAAATATCATAAAGCCCTGGAAGAAACCTGCATAAGGTTAAACATCCGACAGCCTTTAATTCCCGATTTCGCTACTAATAATGGCCATATGTATTACTTAATATGTAATACAACAACACAGCGAAAGAACTTAATAGCTCATTTGAAAGAATTGGGCATTCATAGTGTATTTCACTATCAGTCATTGCATGCTTCAGATTATTTTTCAACAAAACATGATGGTAGAGAATTAATCAATGCAGATATGTATACAGATCGCCTGGTTCGGTTACCGTTTTATTATGAACTGACCACAACAGATCAGGATTTGATTATTGATGCAGTAAAAAGTTTTGGTAGTAGAAGAAAAAGTCTATTCCATAAAGAATGGACAAACCCCATGGTTGGGTCACATGCAGCTACGGGTTAAAAAGAAACTGTGAAAACAGTACTGGTAGATCGGCTAGCCGATTTCACCTTTTAGTTAAATACGATGCTTGAATCGCCTTGATATGGAAATATCGAGGCGTTTTTTTTGGTCCTAAGTACTCTCGAATTCAAATGCTAAATAAACACCAAAAAATACACTCTCAAAAATTGGCTTTTTTGCCTAAAAAAAGTTCAAAAAATTTTTTTCCTCCAAAAATCATAAAAAATAATTTTCCCCAAAAACGCACTTATTGATATCAAAAAGGGCGATTATTGGTGTTTTAAAAAATAATCGAAAAAAATTTAAGTCAATGATTTAAGACTGCCCATTTCGGTGCGATAACTCCATCAACTAACTAATTATGCAACTAACTATAAACAAACAACTAAACTATATTGGTGACATATTATGGCAAGCTTTGGAGATCTAAACCGAGTAGGAACGAATGTTCAATCCATTGATGCGCAGTTATCTCTTAATAGAATCAACCGCGACTTAGCAAATAGCCGGGAAAGATTAACAACCGGCAGTAATATTAACCGAGCTGAAGATGACGCAGCTGGTTATTCTATAGCAACAAAACTTAGAAGTAGAGTTGCTGGACTAGAGCAATCAATGCAAAATGTAAGCGATGCGAAATCTGTTCTAGACATCGCAGAATCAAGCTTCGATATTGTAATGGACAGCTTGATTGAAATGAAAGCCCTTGCTACCCAGGCTGCGAATGATACACTGGGAACTACTGAAAGAGGCTACATCGGCGACCAATTAAGTGCAATTGGTGCAGATATAAATGAAATTGCAAATCAAACCATTTATCAAGATCAAAACCTTTTAAATGGTGTAGATAATTCAGGAAGTATTCAATTAACCTTCCAAACTGGTGAGCGCCAGGAAGACACGATAATAGCAACTATTAATGCTGTTAATATTGGAGAGCTATTTGCTCCATCAGGTGATGCAAACCTTGGTGCAACAGCTACAGCAGGTGGTGGATCTGGCGGTGGTGCCGCAATTTCCGTAACTGCGGCAACTGCATCAGATCAGGGTACATTTACCTTCTCATCAACAGCAACCGGCGCAGATTATAACGCATTCATCAACGCAATTGATAATGCAGTAGACTTGATGGCTGAAAATGTAAATACTATCGGTATTACTCAGTCTTCATTATCCCTAAGAGAAGAAACACTAGCTGAGTCGATCTCAGCGAACGAATCAGCAAAGAGCCGAATCATGGATACAGACTTTGCTAAAGAGCAAGCTGAATCAGTAAGACTTCAAATCCTACAGCAGACTGCAACATCCGCACTAGCTCAGGCTAACAATGGACCACAGGCAGTACTAGGTTTCTTAGGGCAGTAATTCAAGCAACGTAGACTAGAAAATCCATACACCTCCGGACAGGGGGGTATGGTTTTCTGGTAACTAAAAATCTTTTTGTTTTACCTCTTGTTTTAAGCCCGAATTCACGTTCGGGCCTTTTTTGCGAACAAAAAATCTTACTTAAGCCATAAAAAAAATTTTCTAGCCTCAGATGTAAGTCTTATTTAAACCTCTGTTATTTAATAGCTAAAGATTGGAATATTTAATCGGATTATTTTTTTTAATCCGATTTAAGATCGTTGTGCCCCCCTCGATAAAAGACGAACCAAAGCAACGTATTTAGAATTCTAATAAAACAAGAGGTGAATTAATATGGCAAGTTTTGGAGATCTGAACAGGGTGAATACCAATGTGCAGTCACTAGACGCACAGCTTTCACTCAACAGAGTAAATCGTGATCTCGCTAATTCTAGAGAGAGATTAACGACTGGTCTACAAATAAATAAAGCCGAAGATAACGCGGCGGGATACTCCATATCCACTAAGTTAAAAAGTCGGGTAGCAGGATTAGAACAATCTTTACAAAATGTAGGAGACGCTAAGTCTGTACTTGATATTACTGAATCAAGCTTCGATATAGTTATGGATAGCTTGATTGAGATGAAAAGCCTTGCAACACAGGCTGCAAACGGAACATTAGGCTCAACCGAGCGTGGCTACATTGGTGATCAAATCGAGGCAATCGGTGCAGATATCAATGAAATAGCTAACCAAACAATTTATCAGGGTACTGAATTACTAAATGGTACTGATAATTCGGGAAGCCTAACTCTTACCTTCCAAACCGGTGAAAGAGCTGCTGATACTATTACTGCTACTATTAATGCAGTAAACGTAGGTGAGCTATTTGCTGCTTCAGGTGATGCTTCGCTTGGTGCAACTACAACAGCCGGTGGTGGCGCTGCTTCAGGTGGTGCGATTTCAGTAACTGCTGCAACTGCTGGAACACAAGGTGCATTTACTTTTGCATCAACAGCTACAGCTACTGATTTCAACTCATTCATCAGCGCAGTTGATACTGCTATTGATACAATGGCAAGTAACGTAAATGATATTGGTATTAAGCAGAAGTCACTTTCTTTAAGAGAGGATACCCTTTCTGAGTCGATTTCAGCGACAGAATCTGCAAAGAGCAGGATCCTGGATACCGATTTCGCAAAAGAACAATCTGAATCAATACGGCTTCAGATTCTTCAGCAGACTGCAACTTCTGCATTAGCTCAGGCTAATAATGGTCCACAGTCTGTGCTAGGATTTATCTAGTCTACAATAAAAAATACATTGCTTTATGTATGAATCCATGCTGCCTAAAGGCGGCATGGATTTTTATTGTTTATACACTAAATAATATAATAAAATAAAGGCAAAATAATTGTTGTCTAATCGTCAAATAGTGCCATTTTATATATAAAAAGCTAAATAAATGTGGAAAAATATTATATAAAATTTAAGATCGTATTTTTTGAATCGATAAGCTAAATAACCAAAGCAACGTATAGAAAAACAAAACAAAAGGTGAAACAAAAATGGCAAGTTTTGGAGATCTAAACCGAGTGAATACTAATGTGCAATCGTTAGATGCACAGCTATCACTCAACCGTGTTAACCGTGACTTAGGCAACAGCCGAGAGCGATTAACAACGGGTAAAAAAATCAATAAGGCAGAAGACAACGCTGCGGGTTATTCAATTGCAACGAAATTGAAAAGTCGTGTAGCTGGTCTGGAACAATCGTTACAAAATGTTGGAGATGCTAAGTCTGTATTAGACATCGCGGAATCTAGCTTTGACATTGTAATGGATAGCTTAATAGAAATGAAAAGCCTTGCAACACAGGCAGCTAACGATACCTTAGGCTCCACTGAGCGTGGTTACATTGGTGATCAAATTGAAGCTATTGGTGCGGATATTAATGAAATCGCAAACCAAACAATTTATCAGGATACAGAGCTTTTAAATGGTTCTAACAATTCTGGTAGCTTAACACTTACTTTCCAAACAGGTGAACGTGCAGCTGATACTATCACTGCTACAATCAACGCTGTAAACGTAGGTGAGCTGTTTGGTAGTTCAGCAACTGCAAGTACAGATGCGAACCTTGGTGCTACTGCTACAGCTGGTGGTGGATCTGCCGGTGGTGCTGCAATTACTGTAAGTGCTTCAACTTCAGGTGCTCAAGGTACATTTACATTTACAACTGGTGCTACTTCAACTGATTTCAATGCATTCATTAGTAAAGTTGATTCAGCGATCGATACTATGGCTGGAAACGTAAATACCATCGGTATTACTCAGTCTTCACTTTCTTTAAGAGAAGACACGCTTTCTGAGTCGATTTCGTCTACAGAATCAGCGAAGAGTAGAATCCTGGATACTGATTTTGCCAAGGAACAGTCTGAGTCTGTAAGACTTCAGATTCTTCAGCAGACAGCTACTTCAGCTCTTGCTCAGGCAAATAACGGTCCTCAGGCTGTATTAGGATTTATCTAAGAAATCCGATAAAAATCTTAGAGGTAGTCCACGTCTTCTTAACTGAGGGCGTGGATTTTTTTTGCGCTAAAATTGGATTTTCTAAAGCAGAAAAAAATCTAAGATCTGGTTTAATGACCATTCATAAGTAAAAGTAAATATTAGCTAAAGGAATAAAGGAAATTTTTTTTGATCCCGGTTTAAGACTGAAAAAACACGTTCGATAATTTCGGTACCGAGCATCGTATTAAACTATAACTAACTAAAAAAGGTGAACAAAACATGGCTAGTTTTGGAGATCTAAACCGAGTGAATACCAATGTGCAGTCACTTGACGCACAGCTATCACTCAACCGTGTGAACCGTGACTTGGCAGGCAGCCGAGAAAGGTTAACTACCGGTAGAAAAATCAATAAGGCAGAGGACAATGCTGCCGGTTACTCGATTGCCACTAAATTGAGAAGCCGTACTGCAGGTCTGGAGCAATCCCTACAGAATGTAGGTGACGCGAAGTCGGTATTAGACATCGCAGAATCAAGTTTTGACATTGTAATGGATAGCTTGATTGAAATGAAGAGTCTTGCGACTCAAGCTGCAAATGACACACTGGGTGCTACTGAACGTGGCTATATTGGTGATCAAATTGAAGCTATTGGTGCAGATATCAATGAAATCGCAAACCAAACAATTTATCAGGATACTGAGCTATTAAATGGATCTAATAACTCAGGTAGTTTAACACTTACTTTCCAAACAGGTGAGCGTGCTGCTGATACTATCACTGCTACAATCAATGCTGTAAATGTGGGTGAATTATTCGGTACTTCAGCAACAGCAAGTACTGACGCCAATCTTGGGGCAACTGCAACAGCTGGTGGTGGATCTGCCGGTGGCGCTGCCATAACGGTAAGTGCTGCTACAGCAGGTACTCAAGGTACGTTTACATTTACAACTGGAGCAAATTCTGCTGACTTTAACGCTTTCATTAGTGCAGTAGATTCAGCAATCGATACCATGGCAGGAAATGTGAATACCATTGGTATTACACAGTCTTCACTCTCATTAAGAGAAGACACGCTTTCTGAATCCATTTCAGCGACCGAGTCCGCTAAGAGTAGGATAATGGATACTGATTTTGCTAAGGAACAGTCTGAGTCTGTAAGGCTCCAGATCCTTCAGCAGACAGCAACTTCTGCTCTAGCCCAGGCTAACAACGGGCCTCAGGCCGTACTTGGATTTATTGGATAAAAAATCTAAAGTTGATCCATAATATCAACCCTCGTTACCTACAAGGTGGCGAGGGTTTTTTATTTATATTTATAATCATTTATATATAATATTATATAATAAATTTTGCATGATAGAGAGTATTGAAAAAGTAGTAAAAGTGCTTTTTTGATATCAATAAGCAAATAATTAAATAAAAATTAATGAAAACTTAAGATGGCATTTTTCGGATCGATAACCCATTTAACCAGAGCATCGTATTTAATTAATAACTAAAAAAAGGTGACAAAATATGGCTAGTTTTGGAGATCTGAACCGAGTGAATACCAATGTGCAATCGTTAGATGCACAGCTATCACTCAACCGTGTTAACCGTGACTTAGGTAACAGCCGAGAGCGATTAACAACGGGTAAAAAAATCAATAAGGCAGAAGACAACGCTGCGGGTTATTCAATTGCAACGAAATTGAGAAGTCGTGTAGCTGGTCTGGAACAATCGTTACAAAATGTTGGAGATGCTAAGTCTGTATTAGACATCGCGGAATCTAGTTTTGACATTGTAATGGATAGCTTAATTGAAATGAAAAGCCTTGCAACACAGGCAGCTAACGATACCTTAGGAGCTACTGAGCGTGGTTACATTGGTGATCAAATTGAAGCTATTGGTGCGGATATCAACGAAATTGCTAACCAAACAATTTATCAGGATACCGAGCTATTAAACGGTACTGATAACTCAGGTAGTTTAACACTTACCTTCCAAACAGGTGAGCGTGCAGCTGATTCAATCACTGCTACAATCAACGCTGTAAACGTAGGTGAGCTATTTGCTGCTTCAGGTGATGCTTCACTTGGTGCAACTACAACTGCCGGTGGTGGTGCTGCTTCAGGTGGTGCGATTTCAGTAACTGCTGCAACTGCTGGTACGCAAGGTGCTTTCACTTTTGCTTCTACAGCAACTTCAGCTGATTACAACGCATTCATTAGTGCAGTTGATACTGCGATCGATACTATGGCTGGAAACGTAAATACTATCGGTATTACTCAGTCTTCACTTTCGTTAAGAGAAGACACGCTTTCTGAGTCGATTTCAGCGACAGAATCTGCAAAGAGTAGGATATTAGATACTGACTTTGCTAAGGAACAGTCTGAGTCTGTAAGACTCCAGATCCTTCAGCAGACTGCAACATCTGCTCTTGCTCAGGCAAATAACGGTCCTCAGGCCGTATTAGGATTTATTGGATAATCATCCGATTAAAACCATTCAAGCCCGTATTACCTTTGGTGATACGGGTTTTTTTATGCACGATAGTTAGGAACAATTCATATGTTTTTGATTTAAAAGAGATGAAATTATCTTGGTTTGGGGAATTCAGAATCTTAAATAAATGGATATAAAAGTGGGTTCAATAGCTCAAAAAATTGTTCTTTTTAGTGTCTTAACACTAATTGCTACAAGTGTTAATGCTCAGACTTTCGAAGAATGGAAACGTCAACAGCAACAGGAATTTCAGGCTTACAAAGACAAATTTGATGAAGAATTCATCAAAATGTTGAAAACTACCTGGGAAGAAGTTGGGATAAATGTTGGTTCGAGATTTTATGAATATCCAAAGCCCGTTGAAATGCCAACGTTTGTTGCACCACCGCCTCCACCACGGCCAGAAGTTGATAATTCTGAGCCAGAAGACGAATTGATTGAAGACAGAGTGACAATTGAACTGGACTTTGATTTTGACGAAAACCCAATCAATTTGCCACCACCTCCTCCACCACGAACAAGACGAAATGAAACAGCAAATTTGTTTGAGAGTTTGCCGGTTGATAATCATTCAATTTCTTTTTTCTCAAACCAAATTCCACTTAGCTATCCGGAAATGATTAAGTCTAAGTTAAATCCTCGCGATTTCAGAAATGGACAGATCGACAATAACAAGATTGCCGAGTTCTGGGAAATCGTAAGTAGTGTAAATCATACTGCATTTGTTGAGCACACTTTTGAGCTTAAAGAACAAATGGGACTAAACGATTGGGGATATATTCTATTAGTAAATAGTATGTCAAAGAGCATTTTTGGTGAGCAGAACAGCAATTTAGTTCGCATGATGAATTGGTTTATACTAACAAAAGCAGGATATCAAAATAGAGTGGGGTACGATCAAGATGGGGTGTACAACCTTTTTACTGTGAGCAATAACATTTTCAACACAAAGTATTACACGCTCGATGGCAGTAAGTTCTTTCCAATCAATTTCAATGAAGAGTATCAAACTCCGAGTTCAATTTTTACTTATCAGGGTGTTCACGAAGCTCAGGTTCGTAAACTAGATCTGAGTATTGAGCAATATCCAACGTTCATCAATTCAACAAGAGCTTATACTAGAACCTTAGAGTTTGAATTTGAGGGAGACAGCTATTCTATTCCAGTAACAGTAAATCGAGATATTGTTTCTTATTTCGAATACTATCCACTTACTGATTTACCAATCTTTTTTACTGCTTCATTATCACCTACTACTTACCAACAATTAGCAACTGCACTAGAACCAATTTTAGAAGAGATGACTGAAGTTCAGGCAGTTAATTTTTTGCTACGCTTGGTTCAAACATCTTTTGATTATAAAACTGACCAGGATCAATTTGATCGAGAAAAATACATGATGCCCGATGAGATATTCTTCTATCAATATTCAGATTGTGATGATCGATCCATTTTCTTTGCCACTTTAGTTCGGGACATTCTTGGACTTGAAGTACTTGGGCTACGTTATTCAAGGCATTTGGCAGTAGCAGTGAGATTCAATCGTACTGTTGAAGGAGATTATCACATGAGCGATGGCAAACGATTTGTAGTTGCCGATCCAACCTACATAAATGCACCTGTTGGATTAACTATGAGTGAGTACGTGAATGAAAGACCAAAGATTGTAAAGTTTTAGATAGCGCCTTGCTTTAAGAGTTTAATACTCTTTTTTTGGCGAAAATCTAAAGGTACAATACATGAATTCTATTCAATATGATCGCATTCCATATAATAAGTGCGGTAATAGTGGTCTTTATCTACCAGCATTATCACTTGGTCTTTGGCATAATTTTGGAGGTCAACAAACCCCAGAGAAAGTTGATCAGATGCTGATTAAAGCGTTTGAAATGGGAATAACTCATTTTGATTTAGCTAATAATTATGGGCCGCCACCAGGCTCGGCTGAAGAACAATTTGGTAGAGCATTAAAAACCATTTTTTCAGGATTTCGCGATGAATTAATTATTTCAAGTAAAGCTGGTTTTAAAATGTGGGAAGGACCTTATGGTGATGGTGGTTCCCGGAAGTATATCATTTCAAGTTGTGATCAAAGTCTGAAAAGAATGGGAGTAGACTACGTAGATATTTTTTATCACCACAGACCGGATTATGACACTCCACTTGAAGAAAGCATGAGAGCTTTGGAACAAATTGTTAGATCAGGTAAAGCTTTATATGCCGGTATTTCAAATTACCCGGCAGATAGAGCAAAAGAAGCGATCAAAATGTTGAAATCCTGGGGTGTTCCGATCATCATACATCAACCAAAGTATAATATGTTTGATAGATGGCCGGAAGATGGTTTGTTTGATATGCTTATTGAAGAAGGGATCGGAAGTATTCCATTTTCACCGTTAGCTCAAGGTTTGCTTACTCCAAAATATCTTCATGGAATTCCTGAAAACTCACGAATTGCGGATCCTGATGGCTTTCTTCAGAAAGAAGATTTGACTGAGAAAGTGCTTCAACAAATCAAGGATTTAAATTCTATTGCTGAAAATAGAGGGCAAAGTTTGGCACAACTTGCGTTAGTTTGGGTTTTAAGACATCCGGCAGTAACTACGGCTCTGATCGGAATTAGCAGTATTAAACAACTTGAGAATAATATCTTGGCTTTGGATAAGCTTGAACTGAGTGAGGATGAACTCAATCAAATCGAAAACATTTTAAACCGTTAAAAAATGAGAATCAGATTTTATTTATCAGTCTTATTAGCGACTCTGATTATAAGCTCTGCAAATGCTCAGTATGAGTCAGATACTGAAACCATTCAATCAACCATTGATGCACTTTATGAGGTTATTTCAGGTGAGGCTGGGGAAAAACGTGATTGGAATCGCTTTAAAAATCTCTTTGCACCAGATGGAAGATTGCTTCCTACATTTACAGATCAGCAAGGAAACATCAGATACTTAAACTGGACACCTGATGAATATATAGAGAGAGCCGGAGGCAACTTAGAGAGGGATGGTTTTTTTGAATCTGAAATTGGTCAAGAAGTCGAGCAATTTGGAAATATTGCCCATGTATTCAGTACATACGATTCAAAGAGAACAGCCGATGGTGAAGTTTTTATGCGTGGGATCAATAGTATTCAATTATTCACTGACGGTAATAGATGGTGGATAATGTCGGTTTTTTGGTCTTCAGAGACTCCTGCTACCCCAATTCCCGAAAGATATCTAGATAATTAATTGTCTAAATTTTTACAGTAAGTCCGCAAAGATTTGAGTAACCTCTGGAATTACTTTTCGGAGGTTATTATCAAATCTTAGTTCAAAATTATGCGGAAAATTCTTTTAGGGTGCATATCTGCACTATTCATTCTCTTTACTTTTAATATTGATGGTTACTCTCAGGATGAACCATCTGACGATCGATACAATACATCTTTAAGCGGACTAAAATTTAGAAGTATCGGGCCTGCATTTACATCGGGTCGTATTTCAGATTTCGCTGTAAATCCGAATAATCATAGCGAATTTTATGTGGCAACGTCTTCAGGTGGTGTCTGGAAAACTACAAATCGTGGAATTACACTAAAACCGGTCTTTGATACTCAGGGATCTTATTCCATTGGATTTGTTGCGATGGATCCAAATAATCATAACGTCGTTTGGGTTGGAACGGGAGAAAATAACAATCAGCGTTCAGTTGCTTACGGTGATGGTGTTTACAAGACTGTTGATGGTGGAAAAAGTTGGAAACACATGGGTTTGGAAAACTCAGAACACATTGGAATGATTGAAATTGACCCTCGTGATTCAGATGTCGTTTATGTTGCTGCGACAGGCCCACTTTGGAGCGAAGGAGGCGATCGTGGACTCTATAAAACTGTTGATGGCGGTGAAAATTGGGAGAAAATTTTGGACATCAGTGTTCATACAGGAATAAATGAAGTTCATTTAGACCCAAGAAATCCAGATGTGATTTATGCAACTGCACATCAACGTCGTCGTCACGTTTTCACGTACATAAGTGGTGGACCGGAATCGGCTATTTATAAATCCACTGATGGTGGTAATACCTTTAGAAAAATTATGAAAGGAATGCCTGGTGGGGATATCGGCAGAATTGGTTTAGATATTTCACCTGCAAATCCTGATGTAATTTATGCTACTGTTGAGGCTCAAACAGGGAAAAGTGGTTTTTATAGATCAACAGATCGGGGAGAAAGTTGGGAGAAGAGAAGTAATTACTCATCCAGTGGAAATTATTATCAAGAAGTTGTAGCAGACCCTGTAGACGTTGATCTTGTTTATGTTATGAATACATTTTCTGGTGTATCAGAAGACGGTGGAAAGACATTTAGTAATGTAGGTGAAGCAAATAAACATATTGATAATCATGCGCAATGGATCGACCCTGATAACCCAAATTATCTGCTGAATGGTAATGATGGCGGTGTTTACGAAAGTTATGACCGTGGTAAAACCTGGAGATTCTTTACAAATCTTCCAGTAACCCAATTTTATAAACTGGCTGTTGATAACGATTACCCTTTTTATAATGTGTATGGAGGTACTCAGGATAATTTCACAATAGGTGGGCCAACCAGATCAATTGAGCCCACTGGATTAACCTATAATGACTGGAAGGTGACATTATTAGGAGATGGATTTGAACCACATGTGGATCCTCAAAATCCAAATATCATTTATAGTCAGTATCAGTATGGTGGTTTATTCAGATTTGATAAGCAAAGTGGTGAAGGTCAAAATATCATTCCACAACCACCGGCAGGAGCAGAATACACATATAATTGGAATTGGGATTCCCCATTCTTTGTAAGCGTGCACGATAATAAAAGACTTTATTATGCTTCGGATAGAGTACATCGGAGTGATGATATGGGACAAAGCTGGACAGAGGTTTCCGGTGATTTAACCCGTCAGATTGATAGAAATAGATTAGAAGTGATGGGTAAAGTTTGGCCGATGGATGCAGTTGCTAAAAACGCCAGCACAACTCCATTTGGAAATATTGTTGCGTTAGCAGAATCACCATTAGATGAAAACTTGTTATTTGCCGGTACTGATGATGGACTCATTCATGTTTCGAAAGATGGTGGTTCTAGCTGGACTAAATACGACGATTTTCCAGGTGTACCTGATATGACCTATGTAAATGAGATCATTCCTTCTTCGCATGATGTAAATGTTGTTTATGCTGCTTTCAATAATCATAAACGTGGTGACTTCAAGCCATATTTACTGAAGAGTACTAATCAAGGTAGAAGATGGAATTCAGTATCCAGTAATTTACCTGAACGGGGTTCCATTTATTCCATTGAAGAAGATCCTGAAGTTGCTGATTTGCTCTTTGTTGGTACCGAATTCAGTTTATTCTTGACTATGGATGGAGGGGATTATTGGAAGAAGTTTGCTAATGGTCTGCCAACAATCGCAGTCCGTGATATCAACATTCAACAAAGAGAAAATGATTTAGTTTTAGCTACTTTTGGTCGCGGATTCTACATCCTAGATGATTATTCATCATTAAGAGCATTTGCCAAAGAAACGCATGAATCTGAAGCTTATCTATTTGATGTTCGTGATACCTTCCAATACATGCCATATAGTCCAATTGCCGCTAGCAGTACTATTAGTTGGCTTGGTCCTAAAGGGTTTCAAGGTGAAGACTTCTATTTAGGCGAAAATCCCGAATTTGGAGCAGCGTTTACTTACTACCTCAAAGAAGGGTTTAAATCGCTTGAAGATCAACGAAAAGAAGATGAGAAAGAACGTCGTGATGAAGGTGAAACAGTCTTTTATCCTACTTATGATCAGTTACAAACTGAAGAAGAAGATCAGTCAAATTACTTGATATTTACAATAAGAGATGCAAATGGCGATCAAATCAATGAAATAAGAACATCCGGTAGGAAAGGAATCAATCGAGTACACTGGGATTTAAAATATCCGGATATTGATCAGGTTCGAACGCGAAATGCAAATGAAACAAGTAATGTAGAATCAGGAATTATGGTGCTTCCGGGAACATATTCAGTTCAATTATCAAAGAGTATTGATGGAGAAGTAACAATATTAAGTGAACCGAAAATGTTTGAAGTGAAATCCCTGAATAATCTTACACTTCCGCCATCAAATCCTGAAGATGTACTCGTTTACCAAAAACAATTAACTACTTTGGCTAAATCAGCAAATAGTGCAAGATCAGCTTTTTCTGATTTGAATGATCGATTGGAGTACTACCAGGCTGCAGCGAGAATAGTTAGCAGTGAAGCGCTATCAGATATGGTAACAACTATGGAATCAAGCTTAGATGAAATTCGAGTATTGATGTATGGAGATCCAATTAAGAGAAGTCTGGAGATTAGTCAGGCTCCTTCTTTAAATAGTAGAATCAATATTGCGATAAGCTCAGGGCTTGGGTCGACTCAAGATCCAACTGAAACATCGAGGATGGTGAAATCTATTGCTGAGGAACAATTAGCGCCAGTCATTGAAATGCTTAAAACTTTGCTTGAAGAATCTGTTCCTAGTATTGATGCAGAACTCAATCGTTTAGGGGCTCCTTGGACTCCAGGTAGAATTATCGATTTAGATTAAACTTAATGAAAAGACTGAGCCCTCATTCAATGAGGGCTTTTTTTATACCATGTTTTTTAGAAAAAGAAAACATACCAAGGAAAGGATTACGATTGAAGGGTTTGATATAGAAGTCTCTTACAAACCAATCAAGAACTTATATCTCAAAGTATCCCGAAAGACTGGCGAGATTCGAGTTTCTGTTCCTTCTACAGCTTCCTTAAAAGTGATCCGGAGTTTTATCAAAAACAAGAAGACTTGGATTGAAAAACATCTTGCTAATCAAAGACCGCCAGAACCTACGTTAAAGTACGAAGCTGGTGAGTTACATAAGTATTTCGGCTCTGAGATACCTTTAAAGATCAATTATGTAAATAAAAACATAAACGCATATTTACATAATAATGCCATAGTGTTAAAAATTAAGAGTGGATACAGCATCGAAAAGAGAGAAAAAGTAGTGGATCAATTTTATAGAAAAGAGCTGAATCAAGTAGTAAAAAAAATGATCAGGAAGTGGGAACCGATCATGGGTGTAGAAGTGAAGGATTACGGGATCAAAAAAATGAAAACTCGATGGGGTACCTGTAATATTCGGGACCAACGTATTTGGTTGAACTTGCACCTCGCAAAAGAGAAACCTGAAGTAATAGAGATGGTTGTGGTTCATGAAATGGTACATTTACTCGAACGACTTCATAGCAAGAGGTTCTATCAATTGATGGATAAGCATTTGCCAGACTGGAAAGAGAGGTCTTTAGAACTTGATGGAAGAGTTTGCTAAGATAATTCCTTGATCTTAATTGCAACAAAGCCGTGAAAGTCTGTTCTTAAATGAAATCCATACTTTTAAAAGTGAAGATAAAACAGGTAGTACAGCTTTTTCTATTTACAATGGGGTATTGGCTAGTTGCTTCATTGATCTATCATATTCTAAGAAGAATCGGAATAGGAGCTGAACTGGGACTAAATATTGAATTTCCCCTTTCACAGTTGGAAGGTTTTAGGGTAGCAACCTTTATAGGTATAGTAACAGGTATTTTTTACGCCATTCTGGAGTTGATATTTGAAACTCCTAAAATGAAAAGAAAGTCTTTAGGAATGAGGATTCTCATCAAAACAGTATCCTATTCATTTCTCGTTTTAACATTACTTAGTATTGCGAGTGATTATGTCGGATATATTACGGGCCAGGAAAATTTGATTTCAAAAGAAAGAATTATCCAAACCGGCGCAATATGGTCTATTGCGACTTTCTTTCTGCTAGCCAGTGTATTGTTTTCATTTCTCAGATTGGTTAATGAAAAGTTTGGTCCCGGTGTGCTGCTGCATATGATTATTGGAAAATACCGAAAACCCAGAGTAGAAAAAAAGATATTCATGTTTCTTGATTTAACTTCCTCAACTTCGATAGCTGAGAAATTAGGGTATATGAAATACAGCTCACTAATCCAGCAATGCTTTTATGATTTAAATGAAATTGTTCTACAAAATGATGGGCAGATATATCAATATGTAGGAGATGAAGCAGTTATCTCCTGGGATTATGATAAGGGCGTTCGCGAAAATGCATGTATAAACTGTTATTTCGAATTTCGAAGAAAACTCGAAAGTAGAAGAGAATTCTACGAGGGAGAATTCGGAACCTTTCCGCAATTTAAAGCCGGTCTACATGGTGGAGAGTTAGTAGTTACTGAGGTAGGTGTTGTAAAGAAAGAGATAGCTTATCACGGCGATGTTATTAATACAACCTCCAGAATTCAAAAAGAGTGCAATACTTATGAAGCAGAGCTTCTTATCTCAGGTTTTCTTCTAAATGATCTCAACCCTTCCCATCAACATTTGATAAATGGAATAGGTGATGTATTACTGAAAGGGAAAAACAAATCAGTACAGCTACATGCTATCAATTCAATTTAGTTGAAACTATATCTATTCTAATTTCGAAAGGGCTTGGTATGAAAAAGCTGAGTCTAAATTTATTCAAAAAGAAGTGGGCCAAAGTTGTTGGGCTTCTGTTACTAGCCATTATTGTTGTTTTTATAATTCGCGCATCTGTTTTTTTGCAATCGTTACTTATTGAATGGATAGTAATTCTGTTTTTATTTGGTGCTTTATATTTTGGTGGTAAGAAAATTATAGAAAAAGTTAGATACAGGAATATTGGACCAAAAATTGAGAGGGCTAGAAGCATTCAACTAACCTTTAGAGAGAAGCAAGTTTTAGCCGGGATTGCGGATGGTTACACAAATAAAGAAATCGGTGAGCAAATATATATTTCTGAAAGTGCAGTAAAAAAGCATGCATCATCCATATTTGAAAAATTAGATGCTAAACGCAGAACAGAGGCCGTAAGAATTGCTAGAGACGCCCAGTTAATCGGTTAGTTGATTATTAATTGTCCGTTCGTACAGTAAGTATTTCCATTGATTTTGATAGTGTTGGTGAATTTCCAATCATCAAATGAATTCATGAAATCTATTTTAAAATCCATGGTATTTATAGTGGTCGCTTATCTTTTACTCACCTTTCTGAATATGGGACTAGTGATGCTTTTCTTTTATGAGAATCCAGATTCTGGAATGTTATTACCGCTAATCACACAGGCAATTGTAATCATTTCTATAGGAACCTTTATCCAACTTAAACTCAGAAATTGGTTCAAACTCTCTCAAAGCAAAATTCCCATTAATGTTTTGCTCTTGATGATTGGAATTGTTTCTTGTTTGAACCTTTATTTAGATGTTAGCCTTGAACCATCTTGGTTTGTAACTATGAATTTTATCTTTGTATTGATTGGTTTTAATCTGGTGAAAATTAACCATAAGAATTTGATCAAAGAAGGATGAAATTCCTGCATTGAAAAGCTGGTTTCTCTCCTTACATTTGAAGTCCTTCAAAACGAAACTAAATCCATAAGAAATTGAGCGATCAGAAAATCATCTTCTCCATGGTTGGAGTGAGTAAAGTTCACAAACCCAATAAGACAGTTTTAAAAAACATCTATCTATCATTTTTTTACGGAGCCAAAATTGGGGTGCTCGGATTAAATGGAGCTGGAAAATCAACACTGTTGAGAATTATTGCAGGAGAGGATAAAGACTTTCTTGGTGATATAAGTGTGCAAAAGGGAATCACATTTGGATATCTGCCTCAAGAACCACATCTAGATCCAGAAAAAACGGTTAAAGAGATTGTTGAAGAAGGTGTACAGGAAACGGTGGACTTATTGAAAGCTTATGAGGATATAAATGCTCAGTTTGCTGATCCTGATGCCGATTTTGATGCCTTAATTGCAAAACAAGCAAAACTGCAGGAGAAGATTGATCATCTCGATGCCTGGGATTTAGACAGTAAACTTGATCAGGCGATGGACGCGTTAAGATGTCCGGCTGGTGATACACCTGTTTCTGTTTTGTCAGGTGGTGAAGCTCGTAGAGTTGCTCTATGTAGACTCTTACTTAAAAAACCTGATGTTTTATTGTTGGATGAACCAACAAATCACTTAGATGCAGAATCAGTTGGTTGGTTAGAGCAACATCTCGATAGATATGAAGGGACTGTGATTGCCGTAACACACGATAGGTACTTTTTGGATAATGTAGCAGGATGGATTTTGGAATTAGATCGAGGTGAAGGAATCCCATTTAAAGGGAATTATACCTCTTGGTTGGAGCAAAAGTCTGAGCGATTAAAGCAGGAAGAAAAACAAGAATCTAATCGTCAGAAAACGCTTCAGCAGGAACTGGAATGGATTCGACAAAATCCGAAAGGACGTCGTGCAAAAAGCAAAGCTCGAATTAACGCATACGAGGAATTGCTCTCTCAGGAAAATGAAAAGCGAAATGAAGAGATGCAGATTTTTATTCCTGCGGGACCTCGTTTAGGTAACAAGGTGATTAATGCTGATCATATTGCCAAAGGATACGACGAAAAGTTACTCGTTGAAGACATGAATTTTATGCTTCCACCTGGCGGAATTGTGGGTGTAATTGGTGCTAATGGGGCTGGAAAGACAACCCTTTTTAAAATGATTATTGGAGAAGAACAACCTGATACCGGCGAAATGGAAATTGGTGATACGGTGCAACTTGGTTATATCGATCAAAAGCGCCCACTTGACCCAAATAAATCGATTTGGGAGGAAATATCCGGAGGACATGATATACTTCAGTTAGGAAACAGAGAAGTAAATTCTCGTGCATACGTTTCAAGGTTTAACTTTGGAGGATCTGATCAGCAGAAAAAAACATCACAACTTTCAGGTGGTGAGAGAAATAGAGTGCATTTGGCTAAGATGCTAAAAGAGGGTGCCAATGTTTTATTGTTGGATGAGCCAACCAACGATTTAGATGTAAACACACTTCGAGCCTTGGAAGAAGCTCTTCTCAATTTTGCAGGATGTGTGGTTGTAATATCTCACGATCGCTGGTTTCTGGATAGAGTTGCTACACATATTCTAGCCTTTGAAGGGGATAGTCAGGTTTACTGGTTTGAAGGAAATTATCAGGAATATGAAGAGAATAGAAAAGAGCGACTTGGCATTACTGATGATCAGCCACATCGAATTCATTACAAGAAATTGACGCGTTAAGTCGAAACTAAACTAATTCGGTCTCTTCTTCCTGAAACAGAATATTCTTGAAGCTAAATGATAATGTGAAACCGTTATTGGTATCCATCTCATATTCTGCGTCTAACTGATTGAGCAGCGAATCCATAATTTGGAAACCTAGTCCGGTTGAAAACTTAGCATCACTCATACTAAATCCGGTTCCATTATCAGAATATTCTGCTCTGATAAGTTCACCTTCATCATGAATGGTTAGAGTGATGCAATTGCCATTGGATTCTTCAGGGAAAGCATATTTCAGTGAATTCGTAACAAGTTCATTCACTAATAAACCAAGCGGAATTGCCTGAGTGATATTCAATGAATCTAAAGTAATGTCGAGCTCGTGTTGCACACCACGAGTACCTGTCGACATGTTTGATTTAATCTTATTGATTAGTTGATCGTAATAGGCTTTCAAATCAACTTTACTGAACTCATCTGTTGAGTAAAGTAGTTCATGAACCATAGCGATCGACATAACTCGATTTTGGGCGTCTAGTAACTTATTCTTCTCTGATTGAGATTTGGACTGGTAAACTTGTAGTTGAAGTAGACTAACAACGATAGCCAGGTTATTTTTTACCCTGTGGTGAATTTCCTGTAACAAGGTTTTTTTCTCATTTAAAGACTCTTCAAGGCGTACTTTTTGATACTCTAGTTCAGTGATGTCAAGAAGAGTAATCATGATCTCATCAATATTCCCTTGATCGTCGTAAATGCAGCCACTGTTTATTTCGATGGTTACTTCCGAGCCATCTTTGACTTTTCTATTAGTAATAACGCTTAACTGTCCATCTCTCTTTAGGGTCTCCAGATTTTTCTTGTAGTCGGTATTATACTCACCTGTACTCATCGGTGTTTTTCTACCAATAACTTCTTCTTTTTTCCAGCCTAAAATTCGTTCTGCTGCCGGGTTCCATAAGTCTTTTATCACGCCTTCTTCATCCAAGGTATAAATTGGAATCGGGGAAGCATCGATTAATGAAAGGAGTCTCCTGTTTGTAATAGATAATTTTTCTTCTGCTTTGATTCGATCGTCGATATCTGTTGCAATAGCAGTCCATGAAACAGTTTGGTCAAATTCATCATACTGTGGATATAAAATGATTTGAAACCATTTGAATTTGCCATCCGCTTTTCTAATCCGAGTTACTTTTTGAACAGGATTTCTCATCTGCGAAGCCATATCCCACTCAATTTCTAATTCTCTTGCTTCTTCAATATCGAAATAATCCAACCATTCCCAGTCATCAAAATCATCCTCTGATTTACCAAAGAAGTTTTTCGCAACTTTGTTCATATAGATTGGCTTGCCGGTGATATCGTTTGTCCAAACAATATGAGGCATCGTTTCAGCTAAACGTTTGTACTTAGCCTCTGTAGCTTGAGCAAGAATTGAAGATGTTTTTGCCTCAGTTATATCAAGCGTTAAAGTAAGTGTGTAGTTTTTCCCATTTATAGAAACTCTACTAGCCTCAACATTACTTATAAGTTCTTTTCCTTCCTTATTTCTTGCCCGCCAGATATTTTTGTTGTTCTTACTATTTCTAATGAAAAATAGAAACTCTCTGTAGGCGGCAGTCATTTTTCTTGGACCTAGAAAAATTGCGATACTTTTGCCAATTAGTTCTTCACGCGTATATCCGGAGATTTCACAAAACGTATCATTCACATAAACAAAGCGTAATGCATTGCTCGTGATACAAAAGGGTATATTTTTGCTCTTGTAAAGCGGTGTTCCAATAACTTGCTCTACAAGTTTTTCGTCCAGCATGTCACTCCTTAAACCTACCTAATCTCCTTCCTTAACCTGGGGTACACTGACCATTCGTTTAATATAGAACTTTTTATCTCATAATCTTGCAGCCTAACTACAATTTTTTACTGAATAAGATATTAGAGGAAATAATGATGAGATCATTTACTAAATGATATGCTAGAATTAGCAATCTGGTTATTTTTAAATAGTACTAGTTTCGTGAAAATTATTGATCAAAATAAATGCTGAATTCTAAATTGAAAAACTACTTTAAAAGGATCGCTATTCTTTAAATTTCCTATTTAATTCAGGCGATTTAACAATCAATTTACACACTTGAATTAACGAATTGTGTATTTATAAATAGTTCATAATCAATCCGTAGTCTTCGGGCAAAATCAGAATCAATTAATGGAGCGTTCATCATGGGAGTATACAAGACGGCAGAAGAAGCTGTAAAACTGATTAAATCCAATGATAGAGTATTTATTCATGGAGTTAATGCAGTGCCATTTAAATTAGTAGAGGCAATGGTTGGCAGAGCAAACGAGCTCAGAAATGTAGAAATTGTTCATATTCACACAGAAGGTGATGCACCATATGCAAAACCAGAATATGCGGATAGCTTTCATGTTAACGCATTTTTCGTTGGTTCGAATGTTAGAAAGGCAGTTAATGATGGTAGGGGAGACTATATCCCGGTTTTCTTAAGTGAAGTTCCAAGTTTAATTAGAGATGGGATTCTTCCTGTTGATGTCGCTTTACTAAATGTTTCACCACCAGATAAACATGGATTTTGCTCTTTAGGTGTTTCTCTCGTTGGTGCACTTCCGGCATCCGAAACAGCAAAGTTTGTAATTGCACAGATTAATCCAAATATGCCAAGAACTCATGGCGCCGGATTTATTCACGTCAATAACATAGATGTGATGGTAGAAAATGATGATCCGCTTCCTGAGCAAATTCTACCTGAACCAAATGAAGTTGAAATGAGAATCGGTCGTTTCTGTACCGAGCTGGTCGAGGATGGCGCAACTTTACAAATGGGTATCGGAGCAATTCCAAATGCTGTACTTAAAAGTTTGACCAATCATAAAAACTTAGGGGTACACACTGAGATGTTTGCTGATGGAGTGGTTGATCTTGTTGAGAAGGGTGTGATCAATGGACACAATAAAGTAAAATTCCCCGGAAAAGTAGTATCCGGATTTGTGATGGGTTCTAAGCGTGTTTATGATTTTGTTGATGATAATCCATCTATTGCAATGCTTGATATTGAATATGTTAACAGTACAAAAGTGATCAAGCTTAATCCAAAAGTAACAGCAATAAACAGTGCTGTTGAAATTGATATAACCGGACAGGTTTGTGCAGACTCAATTGGTACCTATCACTTTAGTGGTGTTGGTGGACAAATGGACTTTATTCGTGGCGCAGCAAAATCACCTGGTGGTAAACCAATTATTGCACTTCCATCGCAAACAAATAAGGGAATTAGCAGAATTGTGCCATTCCTTAAAGAAGGCGCCGGTGTTGTAACAACCCGGGCTCACGTTCATTACATTGTCACCGAATATGGTATTGCATATTTGTATGGCAAGAATTTAAGTCAACGCGCTAAAGCAATGGTTGAGATTGCTCATCCGGATCACAGAGAAGCACTTGATAAAGCAGTTTTTGAACGCTTTAAGAGATAAAAATCCAGGATTAAAACCAAATGTAAGCGAGTTTATTTAAGTCCTTAGTATTGTTCTATCTATTATAAATCATTTTATTTACGTGGTAAACATAAAGTAATAAATGGGGAATATGAAGAAGATAGAACAACCTTTTTATCCTATCATTTATATCCGGGGATATGCAATGAGAGATAAAGAGATTAATGATACTGTGGCAACTCCATATATGGGTTTTAATTTAGGTTCCACAAAAGTCAGACAGAAATGGGATAGGTCAGTAACCAAACATATTTTCGAATCACCTCTAATTCGATTAATGAAGGATTATGATTATAAAGATAATTATAAGGATGGGAGAGAAATTGACAAAGATATATCTGCACGAAGTGTAATAATTTATAGATATTACGAACAGGCAGACGAAGATTTAGGTAGCGGTGAACGCCCTTCCATTATTGAGGCGGCAAAAGGACTTGGGGAACTGATTGAACGTGTCAAAAAAAATGTCTGCATGAACGAGCCGTCACTTGAGAATAAATTCAAGGTCTATCTTGTTGCACATTCTATGGGAGGATTAATAGCAAGATGTTTTCTGCAAAATGATGAAGTATCGAACACAGAAACCAAGAAGCTTGTTGATAAAGTGTTTACGTATGGAACACCACATAATGGAATTGAGCTTAGAGGGTTAAATGTGCCAAAATTTATTGGAATCTGGGACGTAAATAATTTCAATAGAAAAAGAATCGCAAATTATTTGAACCTTGATAATCATGACAGGGTAGATTCACTCAATGAAAGATTTGATGAAAATAGATTCTTTTGTCTGGTTGGTACTAATCATAAGGATTATAGCGCTGCTCAGTACGCCGTCGGTCCGATGAGTGATGGGCTTGTTAAAATTAAAAACGCAACTGTAAGAAAAGCTTCGAGAGCATTTACATACCATAGTCATAGCGGTCACTATGGTTTAGTTAATTCAGAAGAAGGATATCAGAATCTTACACGATTTCTATTTGGGGATACCTTAATAAAAGGGACGATAGAAGTAGAAAATTTACCACTACCTCCAGCAGTAAAAAAGGCTTATGACGAGGATAAAAAAGTAAGAGTCTCTTACTATTTTGAATCTTCAGTTATGCCAAGAGGATCAATATCATTTAAACTAACTGAACGCAAAGTGGAAACAAATTCTGCCGTTTTCAGAACTTTTGATGAATTATTTCGACTTGATAAAGCCTCGTTAACTAAGCCACGTTCGCCTATGATGTTTTCCTTATTTCTCGATACTAAAAAAATCGAACAGAAAGGGAGTAAAACATTAGTTTTCTCGGTTGATTTAGCTGTTAGGACAACTGAATATCGAATAGACGGACTCTTATTTCTAGATAAGAGAATCCCGGAAGAAAATTTGTATCGCCAAAAAATTACAATCAGAGCTACTAAAACCTCTTCAGGGTGGAATCTCCGATATATTTATACTGATACTGACTGGGGTGAAAAACGTGGAAGAAAAGTATTATCAGATTCAATTGATGGCAATCCTAATTCAGGTTACTACATTCCACTATCATCAAAAAAAGGTTTTAAAGCAAAGCTTAGACTTGATGTTGAGAGCTGGAACCAGATATAATTTACGGTCTGACAAAGCAATGCTTGAAGTTGCTCATTCGAAGCACTGGATAAAGCAATCTTTGAACGTTTCCATGTATAACTTTTAAAGATAGAGGGGGAAATCATACACCCAAAACCCCCTCTATCATCTTACCGCATATCATATCTTAAAAAAGCAAAGAAACTACCGCCGAATGCTAGAATTATGAAGATTGATAGCAATCCGAAGTCCGGAATACTACTGGCAATGGCAGCAGTCGGTCTTATAGTTTGTGGCGAATATTGAGGCATCTCACTTGTATCCAGCGTCTGATCGTTTCTGCCAAAATCAATGCTTACACCACTTTCACTACTCATACTTATGCTAAATCCACCCTGATTACCCCCTTCAGCTTGCTTTTCTTGAATGTATTCTGTGAAATCATCTTTATAAGCTCGCATTGATTCTTCATAGCGGACCTTTAAATCAATATCAGTCCCCGCAAGTTTCATTGCTGCAAGATGAAAAGAAGAAACAGGCGAAATTCGTGCAATATTAAAAGCTAGATTTTCCTGCACGCGTTTTCTATTCTGGGCATCCTCCAATAATCTCCTATTATTATCGACAATATCTGTTTGGACTTGTTTTCTAGAAGCGTCGTCTTCTTCAAGCCATTCCCATTCCATATCGTCTCTATATGCACTTCTTTCTTCTTCATTCATACCTTCCATTTCAGCCTCTCGACCTTCCCATACTTCTGTAAGGTCAGCTGAGTACTGATCCCAGCGAGCTTTTCGGAATGCTTCTTGTTTAGCTTCTAACTGTGCTACACTTTCAACCTGTACTAGTTGTCCGGCAGCCATTACACCCAATCTTGGAATAATCAAAACGCCTCCGATCCATATCACCAGAAGCAATAAAAATGACAGTGATGAATTGCGAGTGATAGCCGAGACAAGTATTCCTATGCCAATGAATAATGTGACATATAAAATTGACAAACCAATAAAGCTAATTATCGAAGACCAATCAGCATTTGTTAGTGGTACACCAAATGCTATCAATAATAGCATGCTAAATAGGATAGGTATAAGCAACGGGATTATTAGTCCAAGCCATATTCCGGAAAATTTAGCAATTAAATACTTAGCCCGAGAAACTGAATTAGCAAATGCCAGCTTTAAGGTGCCGTTTTCTCGTTCTCCATTAATAGCATCGTAAGTAAACAGGATGGCAAAAAGTGACAGTACTATTTGAACAATGAATGCAAGATCAATAACCCTGAAGATTGCGAATAGTGTTTCATCAGAATACGGGCTTCGTACTAATTTTATATCTCTATAATCTGACACAGAAGAGACGCGACCTAAATCAAAATGAAGTCCTGATACAAAGATTTGCATTGGAGTTGGTTCCCTATGTAAAAGGTTCTGAACACGTCCCCAACTTGTTGCCTCAGAGATATTTTGCCTAGCTATTTCCTGGTTCGCTTCATATTGAGCTACAGCATTTTGATATTCATTAATGCCAATGTAAACACTAATTAAGATCAGTACTGAGCAAACCAGAAAGGTTGCTACAAACTTTGGACTTAAAAGAATGTTCTTAAGTTCTTTTTGAATCAATAATGATAGCATGACAATCCTTTTCTTTTTTATCTGAGGTCGTATTTGATGAAAGCAGTAAATGCACCGCCAAAGAATAGCAGGTTAAATAGGAGAAGAAGTCCCAAATCAAGCACGCTGTTTGTTGTAGCCTCACCTGCTGTTTGTGTTGTAAATTCAAAACGAGGCATTTCATCAGGATCTAACGGTTCTGGTTCTTGGGCATCATCTCCTGTTGTAACCATCACCATTCTAATGCCACCACCTCTGTTATTTCCGGTTTTTTCGGTCATGAAATCACCGTAAGATTTCTGATAGTTATATGCTTCGTCCATATATCTATTTTGAAGTCGCAGAGAAGTGCCTGCAAGTTCCGTGGAGGCAAGAGTGAAAGCAGAAGTAGGAGATACTCGCGAAAGTGAAAGTGCTAATTTTTCTTGTGCTCTTCTCTTATTACGAAAATCTTCATTCAATCGGCCATTAAAAATATCCATTTTCTCTTGGCGGGCAGCACCAAGTTCAGCCATAAATGAACTGAATTGCCCCATAACATCTTCCATTGGGGTATCCGGTTCTACACTAAAATCAGCCATTTTTGGTCGATCTTCATCAAATAACTGCATGCGATACCGATTTTTCTGCGAAGTTATTTCATCAATATTAGGAACTTCAACAAGTCTGGCGGAAACTAAGACAGAAGCCCTTGGAACTATCAATACAGCAAATATCCAGACCACTAAACCAATTAAAAAAGCATTAGACGGTTTTGAGGTTGCAGCAGAAATTGCCAGTGCTAGAGCAAGAAATAAACCGAAATATGCAATACCTGCGAAAAGTATCAAGCCTAGCCTAATCCATTCATCACCGGTTAATTGAATACCAAGCAATGGAAGTATAGCACACCCAATTAACATGGGAATCATCAAGGCTAAACCTAGACCAACAAACGAACCGGCTAGTTTACCTCCGATAAAAGAAGCGCGTGAAACTGAGTTGGCAAAGCATAGTTTTAAGGTTCCTCTTACTTTTTCTCCATTGATAGAATCATAAGCAAATATGATTGCAAACAATGAGAGAATGATCCCAAAAATGAATTCTAAATCCATAAATCGAAAAATGGCAAAGATGGGCTCATCATTGAATCTGGTGTTTTGGGCATTTAATTCACCTCTTCCACTCATAGCAATGTTTCTGCCGATGTCGTTTGAGACCCCGTTTACAAGAGTCATAAGTGGTTGTGGTGGAAGCATGATTGAATGCTCAACCATTTGCCAATCGGTATTTGATGCAATCTGATTTCTATTTTCTTGAATGGCGGCTTCATACTGTGCTTGACTAGCCAAAAAATTCTGAGCACCCATAAAAAAAGCTAGAATGATTAAGACAGAGCAGACAGCAAAGCTTATAGTAAATCTACTGCTCTGGATGATTTCCCGTAGTTCTTTTAAGAAAATTAGTTTAAACATATTTATACCTAATTAAATAGCATTATTAATTACTTAGATGACATTTCAATTACTTTTGTAAGCTATAATTGGAACCATCTTCTACGATCTTCCAACCTTCATTTAGCTCAAGCCTCCAGCCATCACCTTCAACTAATTCCGGCGTAATTGATTTTGGTTCTGTTACCCTAACATGCGACCAATCAGAACTAAGTAAAGCACCATTTCCTACTGTAAGAACACCCCAATTGTCAGTTATTCTTAATGTTGGGTATACCGTTCCTATACCTTCGAGCGGGGTTACGTTGTTCGGATTAAACGATATGTTCATTTTCTCAAACCCAATCTTGAGGGAAGGATCTTCCAGAAACATTCTCTTATAATTAGCAATCGCTAGAAGCCTTGCATCTTCTCTGGTTTTTTCTTCAGCTGATATGTTGCTGTAATCGTATTCATGAATTGAAGTCAAAGACTCTAGTGATTCAGGGTCCGTAATATTGAGAGAGAGTGCTGCTTCAAAGAAGTTGATAAGATTTGTTTCACGATCAATTTCTCGATGCCAACCAGGATTCGTTTTAGAAATTAGATATCCATAAATCGGAATTGTTTGATAAGCAAAGGATCGAACAAACGTCTTGTTCTTGCTAAACCTTTCAATTCTATAGGTTATCTGAGTAATGATTTCTTCATCAGTTCTATCACTCAACATAAGTCCGGTATATTCAGCTAATCCTTCATTTAACTCTAGACTATTTTCAGCCATTACAATTTCATCGGATGCCTGACGAAGTTTTCTAAAGCTAATTGCATTTTTTAGATGAGTAAGCATTTGAGCTTCATCTTGTGATTGAATTGCCTGTGAGAGAGCATTCAATTCAAGTCTAAGGAGTAGCCTTCCTTCGTAGGAATCTAAATGTGCATTTGGATATTCCCGATGATTTCCAAAACCAATAAGTGGTTGGATCCTGTGAAATGATTCATGTATGATCAGGTTATTTCGGGATTTTTGATCTTTTGGAAGAGGTAGCATTAGCATTGTCCACCTTTCGCCATCCCAATCTACGGCAGTATTTGCTACATTCATTTCGTCCGGCAGCACACCCGTAAAGATTCCACCCTTTTGTTCCAGAAAATTCGATTTGGTGTTTTGATTTGCGATTATTTGTCTTGTACCAGGATTGACTAAAAGTATTGGACCACCAAGACTAATATCCCAGAATAGCCCATTATCATTCTGTACCAATCGATCTATTTCTGAAAAAAGAGCTGTGTATTCTTCAGAAATATTAGTTTGTTGATCCTCAGATAATGCTATAGTTGAACAGGAGATAAGTATGCAAAAACTTAAAATAGCTGTCTGAAAATGTCTTTTAGGATATTTCATACTGACTTATTTTTAAGTGTTGAGATTATTAACAAGTACAGCTTCTTGATTTTCATCCATGTATCCTGCCATATATTCGACATAGAGGTCTTCTAGGTTTACCCCTTTCAACTCCGAGTTGGTCTTTCTGGCAACTAACTCACCGTTATTAAGAATGCCAACAAAATCAGCAATTTCTTTCGCTCTGAAGATGTCATGTGTACTCATTAGAATAGCTTTACCTTCATCCCGCAGATCACCGATTAAACGAGTAAACTCTTTTCCAGCCTTTGGATCTAAACCTGAAGTCGGTTCATCCAATAAAATTGCAGGGGCATCTTTTAAAATGGCTATAGCAATGCCACATTTTTGACGCATTCCTTTCGAGAAATCCTTCAATTTTTTGTCAAAGGCATCACGTTGGAGGCCAACGCGAACTAGTGCATCTTCATAATCAGATCTTGAATAATCATTTCTACCACCTAATCGAACAAAAAAATCAACATTTTGCATAGCAGTGAAATTTGGATAGAGTTGCACATTTTCAGAGACAAATGCGACGAATTTTTTTGCTTCGAGTGGTTCCAGATTGGCATCAATTCCATTAATCATAGCGTAACCGCTTGTCGGTTGGATGAAATCCAGAAAGATGTTGATGGTTGTAGTTTTACCGGCGCCATTTCCCCCTAACATGGCAAAAATTTCGCCTGAGTGTACTTTCAATTGAAGATTATCAAGTGCTTTTACACCATCTTCATATACTTTTGTGAGGTTCTGAGCTTCAAGTAAAGCTGCAGGTTGTATGGTTGAATTGTCCATGAATATTTATTGAAATTATGGTGTGAATAATTATTTCTTGGATAGCTTTATTCCAAAGAAGACCAGGCCACTAACCAGGCCGATTATCAGAAATAAAATGACTGAGGTTCCGAATACATTTGCTTGTGCTGCTACCTGAACTGTAAATGTTTTATCCTCAGCATTGACAGGTTGATTATCAGATAAAGAGGTAGATCTCATTCTTGTTTCGTACCGTCCAACACTAATGTCATCAGGCGGTGTGAGGAACAATTTCACAGTTATTTCTTCTCTAATCCCCAGACTAGGAATTATGGCCGGTTCAATACGTTTTTCCCATTCGAAAGGGGCATCGACTTCGAACTCGATGTTATCTAATCGACGCGTGCCTTCATTCACAACCTCCATTGTAAATTCAACAGGACCATCACCATCTAATTCATTATATAACTGTGGAGTTTTAACAACCAGTCGGCCAACACCTCTTGGTATCATCTCTAATTGTACAAAGCCAACATTGAAAGCTTCTATTTCATCTAATGTCCATGAACCTGATTTTTCATTGAATTCAGCCAATTTTGTAATCGGTACCGCCATCACGTAAAAGTCGATGGGTTCATCCATTGGTACATCAGAAGTTGGTCGATCGGGTAGCGAAACTGAAAGGTTGGCTCTTAGATTATTGTTCGATTCTGTGAACTTGATTTGACTAATTCTACCCTGTTGGCCCTGTTCACTAAAGAATCGGGTTACTGAATTTGGGAGATTTACAACTTCCAATTTGTAAGTATCATCAACACCACTAAATAGCTCTAGTCCCAAACCATAATTTGTAGATTCACCTAATTCGACTTCTTGAGAAAAGCGTTCAGATTGTACTAAGACTTTGTTAGCAGAGGCATCTTTTTCTAGAAAAACTTTAGGACTTCTTGAGGAACCATTTCCGTAAATGATATTCACTGTCAATTCATCCAAATCCTGTAAAAGATCAAACTCAATGGTTTCAGGAATTCCACTTCTTAATTCTTCAATTTTGATTTCATAAGGTGAGCTTATGATCGCACCGTCATCATTACTTAAAGAGACATAAATATTATGGATTACATCAGGCTGTAAAGAGCGAAAGAGTTCATCTTCCATATTTACAACTTGAGCAAATTCGGCAGTGGCGCTACTTGTATTCTCAAGTGTTACTCTAACTTGTTTTGAGTTGTTCTCATCTCTGGTTTTTAAGGCTCTTTTGATGCTTACAAATTGCTGCTCAAACAATAGAACGAGTAAAGATTGTTGATAGTTAACTTCGGCGTCCTGAAAAGTGTTTAATGCCAACTCATACGCCTCCGGAGAAATCAAATCTTTCGCAAAGAGCTCTTCTTGTCTGGCAAGTTCACTCGCTGCTCTATCATAACTACTTTTCGCTCTTTTAAGACCAAGCAATGGATAACTGTCATCTCTTGCATTAGGAAATGGACTTTGAGCTGAACCTTCAATAGGAATCAGAAAAAGCAGACTGAGAAGCCAAATTGATATGGTTAATAGCCGTCTGTTCATTTAATTACCCATCAAAACTCATATTTACAGCTCCTCGAGCTTCTTGCTTTTCAAAAGTGTAGACTTTCTGCTCGCCGTCTTTTTCAACTACAAGATCAATCTGATTTCCTACTTCAAGACCGGATATAAAAGATTGTACATCAGCAGCTGCTTCAAAGCTTTCGCCATTGATTGTAATTATTTCAAAACCTTCTAAATCCTCACTTTTTAAAGCATCAGGTAATAATGGTTCTAGAATTGTTTGAATCTGAATTTGTCCTTCGATCAAAGCTAGAACCATCCCTAATTCCGCTATTACAACTGGTGGTGATCCATCATCACTATCAACAGTCATCTGCATCCTGAACCCTTGAGTTTCAGGTATGTCCCCCTTAATTGCTCGAACTATAAATCTCTGGTCACCTCTTCGAACACCGATTTTAATTTCATCATCGGTTGGGATAGCATTATAAATGGCTCTCATTCCAGCTATGTCATTTACTCTCTCTCCATTCATCATTAAGATTACATCATCTTTTTGGAGATCATCAGAATTACTAGATGAAGTGGTTCGAGATCCGACTATCATTTCTACATGAACACCTTCATCTTTTTCCACAAGCATGGCATTCAATTCCTGTAGTAGTAAACTGGTGTTCGCGTCAAATGACATGCTTCTTTGTACTTGAGCGAATGAGTATTCTCCAAAGACCAGAGCCAATGGAAATACGAATAAAGTTGTTATGAATTTCATGAATTTAGATTTTGTATTGTTGACAGCGCCAATATTCGAATCATGAATCTTGGAGTTGTTAAGGCCTCGCAAAATGTTTGTTAAGGATGTTAAATCGATGCTAAATCTTTTCACTTAGGCTAGAAAGAGACTAATTTTAGGCATGCAATCCCGATCACTTACATATGGATTTTTAGCTCTGATGACTTCAGCTCTAATCACTTTTGCTGTTTTACAGTACAAATGGTTGGGTAGTGTGAGTGATGCAGAACAACAACGATTAGAAGAGGGAATTGAGGCTTCTGGTGAAAACTTTGTGAGTGATTTTAACGAGGTTTTTACCGGTCTTGAAAATAATTTTCGCATTCAGGTCACAAACGAGAATAGCGACATTACACCTTTATTAGCTGAAAGTTATTTGCGATGGCAAAATAATTTTGTTCATAATGATGTACTAACAGAACTATTCTTTATTCAGACTTCTGATGAAGATCTCGTTGAATACTTCAAGTTTGATTCAACGAACGGTGAACTTGCATCATTTAATCCGGATTCTGCTACTATTGCATGGGTAACTGAAAATAAGAACAATCAAAACAACGGTAAACCAACTGTTTCGCTAAATGCATTACCGGATTTTGGGGATGAAACATTCATTGATATCCCAATTCAGATGCTGGATTTTATCTCATTAGAAAGAAATCAAGGAGTTGAGAATCTGGAGGTTCAACTCAGTATCAATAGACTTAATGATATCATTTTACTACGAATTGATAATGACTATGTGAAATCAGAATTAATCCCTGAAATTGCCGCAAGATATTTTGGAGACTCATTCGATGATCAATATCAAATTTCAGTTTTAAGAACTGGAGAAAAACCCTTTATCTATTTCAATTCATCTCCTGAAAATGTTCCTGAAGATCCTGATATGAAAATGAGAATGGATCGATTTAATTTATCGAGCATTGTGATGCTTGATAGTGGTCTCGGTGGGCAGAATTTCAATTTTTTGGAAAGCGATAGTGTGAATTTTAGTTATTCAGAAACAAATACACGAACCAGATCAAAATCATTTAAACAAGTTGCTCAGTTTAGAACAACTAATGAAGAAATTGATCTGGAAGAAAATCAGGATACAATTCATGGGTTTCGAAATGCTAAAATCCAAATTGATACAACAGTTGCAACTGCATTTGTTGGAAATATCTCTCCACCAGTTTGGGAATTATGGCTTTCTTTTAGAGCTGGCTCCCTAGACGCGTTTGTGCAAAAAACAAGAAACAAGAATTTGGCAATAAGCTTTGGGATTCTAGGTATACTGGGTATTAGCTGTGTACTTATTGTAATATTTGCTCAACGATCAAGAGAATTAGCAGAACAACAAATGCTTTTTGTAGCGGGTGTATCTCATGAATTAAGAACTCCTTTATCCGTTATTCGATCAGCAGCAGAAAATCTGAGTGAAGGAGTAATTCAAAATGAAGAACGGAAAAAAGAATATGCAAATTTGATGTTGAGAGAGGGGAGAAGGCTGAGTGATATGGTGGATCAGGTTATGGAGTTTTCCGGGATTCAAACCGGTAAACGCATTTATACTTTTAGTTCTGTTGATACTGAGAAGTTGATGTCAGAGATAAAAGAAGAGTTTCAGCCAATCTTATCAGATCACGAATTAAACCTTGAGTATTCAAATATTTCAAAATTAAATACCATTACAGCGGATCGTGATGCTCTGTTTTTAGCAATTACAAATTTGCTTCAGAATGCAATTAAATTTAGTAATGGATCAGATAAGATCATTCTCCGACTTGATGATGAAAACTATAAATCAGGATTAGCCCTCAGAATTCAAATACAGGACTTTGGAGTTGGCATTCCCTCCGATGAACATGATCAAGTTTTTAAGCCATTTTATAGAGCCAGACGCTCTATAGAAAATCAAGTAAAGGGCAATGGAATTGGATTAAGTTTGGTCGAAAAAGTAGCAAAAGCGCATCAGGGTGAAATTCGTTTGAAAAGCATTGAAGGGGAAGGTTCAACATTTACATTAATCATCCCTTATCATTCATGAGTACTTCAACAAGAGGAAATATCTTACTAATCGAAGATGAAGCCGGCTTGGTTATGACAATTCAAGATCGTCTAATTGAAGAGAAATTCAATGTCGAGACCGCTATGGATGGTGAAGCGGGTTTTGAATTAGCTAAATCAGGGTCATTTGATGTCATCATTTTAGATTTAATGCTACCTAAAAAAGACGGTCTTGATGTATGTAAAGATCTACGCAAGCTCGATATCGAAACCCCAATTATAATGCTTACAGCGAAAGGGCAGGTTTTGGATAAAGTGTTAGGATTAAAGCTGGGTGCTGATGACTACATGCAAAAACCATTTGAAATGATGGAATTAGTTGCTCGTGTAGAAGTGCAACTGAGAAAGAAAGAGAACAAGCAAAGCAAAAACTTTGCTAAAGGAGAAGTGATTTTTTCTGATGTAAAAGTCGATTTCGATAAAATGAAAGTGTTGAAGAATAACGAAGCATTAACGCTTTCAGCCAAAGAGTTTCAGTTATTACAGTTTATGATTCAAAATGAACAGACGATTTTAAGTAGAGATCAGCTTTTAAATGAAGTATGGGGATATGATGCGTTACCTTCTACAAGAACCGTGGATGTACATATTGCATGGTTGCGGCAAAAGCTAGAATCAGATAGCAGGTATCCAAAACATATACTAACAGTACACGGATTTGGATATAAATTTGTGATGTGATTAGTTAAAGTGGGCTTGTGAGCCTTGAAAAGATTCTTTGAAGGTGAAATCCAACATAAATCTACCTTCAGTATCCATAGAATAAGTTGAGTCTAATTGAAGCAAAAGGGTTTCTATGAGCTGCCAGCCAATCGTGTTTTTATCTTTTATATCATCAATTACAAAACCCGGTCCATCATCTTCATAAAGAACTCGAATCTGATCACCCTGCTGTGTGAAGTGAAGTTTTAAGTTTCCTTTTCCGTCAGAGAAAGCGTGTTTAATGGAATTGGTAAATAATTCATTAATGAGTAGCCCAAGTGGGACCGCTCTATTAATATTTATTTTGTCGATGTCGAATTTTAAATCATAATTGACATCTCTTTCAGCTGATGTTGTATTCGCTTGAAGCTTCTTTAAAAGTTTTTTGTAGTATTCACCAGGATTGATATGACTGAAATCCATATCCTGATACAATTGCTCGTGAACCATAGCAATTGAGTGAATTCTATTTCGAGCTTCAATAATCAAGCTCATATCATGTTCATTATCATCTTTCAGAGCTTGTAATTCTAAAAGACCGCTGATGATTGCAAGATTATTTTTTACCCGATGGTGAATTTCCTGTAAAAGTATCTCTTTCTCTCTTAAAGCACTTTCTAAGGTTTTTCGGTATTCAGTAAGCTCGGTAATATCATTTGCTATGATTAATAAATCAGTAAGCTTTCCTTGTTCATCAAAAAGTGGACCTGCTGTAATCTCGAGAATAATTTTTTCTTTATAACGATTTTCTCTTGTTACCTGAAACTGCTTTGGCTTATGAGAGATTCGAATATCTTCGATAATTTCCTGAAATTCGTCCAGACTACCTTCTGTTATTGACGGCATGGTTTTGTTTATAACTTCTTCCTTGGTCCAACCATAAACTTGCTCGGCAGCCGGATTCCAGAAATCGGTAACCTTTCCTTCCGGGTCAATTTGATAAATAGCAATTGGCGACGTTTCGATGAATGATCGTAATTTTGTATTTGAGCGATTCGCTTCAATTTCGGCATGCATACGCTGAGTGATATCAAGATTAAATGCATTCCAAACAACAGTTCCATCTTCCTTTAAAGTTGGACTTCCAAACCCTTGTAAAAATCTTACCTCGCCGTCTGGTCTGATTATTCGATATTGATAATCGAATTTTTCCATATTGGTCGCAGATTTCATCAAGGCATCAACAAAATCAGATATATCATCTGGATGGGTTTGATCCCAAAGTAGTTTTGAGTTTTCTAAGGCTTTGGCTCGATCAAATCCATGCAATTCTTCAAATCCATCACTGAAATGTGAAAATCCATCGGTACCATCCGGTTTTCTGTAATATGTGAAAACTACACCTGGAATTTGATCACCGATAATGTCTAACTCACGTTGTTTTTCCTCTGCTTCCTGCTTGGCAATTTCTTGATCGGTTACATCAATCATCACCGTATCATATTCAACGGTTCCATCTTCTAATAGTGTAGGTAACCCATAGCCCTGCATATGTTTTACCTCTCCATTGGATGAGGTAAATCGCATTATTTGTGTCCAGGGACTCATATTCTCAATAGATTCCTGAACCTTTACAGCGGTTAATTCTATATCTTCGGGAACAACTCTAGCCCAAGCTTTACTAGTATCTGAAGTGGCCGTTTCAGGATCAACTCCCCAATACTCTTTTACTCTATTACTTATGTATGGAATACTATCTGAACCATCTGGGTGCACCTGATATTTTAATACAACACCCTGAATACTGTTTGTGAGATTCTCAATTTGTTGGCGTTGTTCATCAAGAATATTTTTTTGTTCAATCTCCTTAGTAATGTCTATACCCAAAGAGTACCATTGCGTGGTACCATCTTCGAGTTTAACAGGTGAACCCGAACCTTGAATATATTTTAGTTTTCCGGAAGGTGTTATAATTCGATACAATGCTTCCCATCTTGATAACTCTTTGGCCGATTTTTGAACCGAAGCAGTCATTTCAGGAATATCTTCAGGATGAATACAAGCCCAAATTCTGGAAGTATCAGCAAGTGCGACTTGCTGTTCTATTTCAAAGATTTCTTCTACGCCCTTGCTTTGATAGACAAATCGGTCTGTTCCATCAGGATGTAACTGGTAAATATATACCATTCCCGGTACCTGATTTGTCAGATTATCAAGCATAGCTTGCTTATCATTCAGCTCCTCTAGATGACGTACTTGAGCTGTAATATCCATCGATATTGTATCCCAAATTACAGTTCCATCATCTGTTTTACTTGGAATTCCAACGCTGCTTAAATACTTAGTTTTTCCACTTGGTGTAACAATTCTATTTACATGTTCCCATCTAGAGAGATTCTTGGCAGATTCCATGATTGAGGATTGCATGCCTTCTATATCGTCGGGGTGGACTTGGTTCCACAGTATGGAATTATCATTTCTTGCCGAATCACGATCTACTTCATAAATGTCTTCAACCCCTTTGCTAAGAAATAGCAGACCATCTGTACCATCTGGTTTCATGAAATAACGAAGTGCAACACCGGGAAGTTGATCGGTGAAATTTAGAAGCTGGGTTCTTTGATCCTGAATTTCTTTCTCTTGACGTATCTGTTTAGTTATATCTAGGGTTATGGTATCCCAAACTATTTTTCCATCATCTGTTTTATGAGGTGTTCCGATACCTCTCAGAAACTTGTGGTTCCCATCAATATCTTTAGCTTCCCAAATGTGATCCCAATCTTCCATTGTTTCAGCTGATTTTTGGATGGATTCAGCCATTCCGGGTAAATATTCTGGTAGAGCTCTTTCCCAAATTAAGTTAACATTAGCAAAGGCCTCCTCTTGATCAAGTCCATATACCTTCTTAACTCCATCACTAAGGTAATTCAGGCCATCATTGCCTTCCTTATCTATGAAGTACTGCAATACTACCCCGGGAAATTTATCTGTAATGTTCTTTAATTGGAGTTGCTTTTCCTTAATCGCATTGTTGAGTGTAACTTCCTCAGTTACATCAAGCGCAATAGTATCCCAAGTTATTCTACCATTTTCATCTTTTTCCGGACTTCCAACCGTTCGAACATATTTTAGAGTGCCCTTAGTATCATGTATTCGAAACGTAGCTTCCCAGTCAGTCATATTAGCAGCTGATTCCTGCAACGATGCGGCCACTGCAGGAACATCTTCAGGAACTACCTGTTTCCAGATTAGGCTAACATCTTTGGAAGTTTCCTCATGATCTAACCCATATAATTCTTCAACCCCTTTGCTTAGATAGTTGATGCCATCTGTCCCGTCAGGATTGATATAGTATTGAACAACAAGGCCAGGAAGTTTTTCCGTAATGTTTTTAAAGTAGTGTTCACGAAGGGAGGCTTTCTGCTCAGTTTCAACTAAACTAGTTACATCAATATTAACACCATGAACTTCAACTACATCTCCCTGCTCATTGAAAAAAGGTCCCGCTGAAGCATAGACATGTTTTACTTTCCCGGTTTTTGTTTTGATTCGAAATCGTACATCAAAAACATATTCTCCTGCGAAAGCTTTGGCTAGCTCCTGGTTTGCGATTTCCGCATCTTCGGGAAATAACATATTCTGCCAACCTTCCAGGTCAGCTTCCCATTCTTCGCGAGTCAGCTCATAAATATCTAATAACTCATCATTCCAAATGTTAGTATTAGATGCTAAATTAAGCTTCCAAATACCCAATTTGCCGGTTTTTATGGCAAGTTCACGTTGATCATTAGTGTATTGTAGGTTCTTTTTAAGGGTAAATTCATTAGTTCTATCAATCACAAGACCCAAGCCAAACTGCTCTCCATCCTCCTCAATTAACTGTCCTTCAAAATCCAAATATAATTGTTCATCAAGACGATTTATGATGTCCCACTCAGATTTCGGGATTTTGCCATGCTTGAATAAGTTTTCGACTAGTTGGCGGACACCTTCTTTTTCCTCCTCTCGAAGTACTTCAATCAAATTCATGCCTTGAACGCTGCCTTCGATACCTCGCATAAGGTTATCGAACACGTCATTGGTATAGATCATATTGGCTTCACGGTCTATTATTACAAATCCTATGAAGCCACTCTTGAGAAGAAAATCACTGATATGCTTATTAAAATCCGGCAAGCAGGTCTCCTAATGATTAAAATTCCAACTATATTTTTCCCCTAGGATGTAGGAGTATAATCGTTTCTAAGGCAAATTAACACTGGTTAATAATAATTTAGCTAAGGCTTTGATTCGATCTAACAATATGCTAGAATGGGACACTTTTTTAGAAGAAAATTTTTGATTGAAAGAATCATCATCAAATAACATAAGTCACAAAGAATCAAAGGGTTTGTTTTCATGGGCTCTGTACGATTGGGCAAACAGTGCCTTTTTTGTGATGATTCAAACCTTCATTTTCGCTGCTTATTTTACCTCATCCATAGCGGAAAATGAAACAACTGGTACTGCACAATGGGGTTTTACTATCGGTTTGGCAGGGTTTGTAATTGCAATTCTTGCACCAATTTTAGGATCAATCGCCGATGTTGGAGGTCCACGAAAACCCTGGGTTTATTTCTTTGCCAGTATTTCAATTGTCAGTACAAGTTTACTTTGGTTTGCTGAGCCTGGTCTGGACTTTTTAACATACTCTCTGGTTTTGGCTTTTTTTGGAACTGTTGGAGCGGAGCTTTCCCTCATTTTTTACAATGCAATGCTACCGGATTTAGCCCCGCCAGACAAAATTGGAAGATGGAGTGGTTGGGGCTGGAGCCTCGGTTTTGCAGGTGGAATTGTATGTTTAGTTGTCGGGTATTTCGTGCTATTCCTAAACGGTGCAAGCTTATTTGGGCTGGATGAGTCAATGGAACAACACACAAGAAGTACATTTTTATTTACAGGAATTTGGTATGCCGTTTTTACTATACCATTTGTACTTAGAACAAGAGATGTTCCATCAAGAAAGAAGAAATACGATCAAGCAATAAAAGATGGTTTAACGACACTTTGGCAAGGCTTAAAGCTACTAAAGAAAGAAAAAGACATTTTTCGCTTCCTGTTTGCTCGACTTTTCTATAATGATGCATTGGTAACAATTTTTGCAATGGGTGGTGTTTATGCTGCCGGCTCATTCGGCTTCGAAACCGCAGATATATTTTATTTCGGGATTGCACTAAATCTTACTGCAGGATTAGGTTCCTATGGTTTTGCATGGATGGATGATAAATCTGGTAGTAAAAGCACCATTTTGATTTCGTTGATTGGATTAATTGTTCCGGTTATAGCGGTGATTTTTGTTAAATCTGTTTTTTGGTTTTGGATTTGGGGACTTTTATTAGGCGTTTTTGTTGGTCCGGTTCAATCCGCCAGTCGAACTTTAATGGGTAGGATGGCTCCAAAAGAAAAAAGAAACCAGATGTACGGACTTTTTGCTTTATCAGGCAAAGTAACTTCTTTTGCAGGCCCAATGTTAGTTGGCTGGATTACACTTATCATGGACAATCAGCGATGGGGAATGGGTGTGATTCTAGTGATGCTTGTAATTGGTTTAGTGCTTATGTTAGGCGTAAAAGAAGTATCTACAAATCATGAGTCTACCTGAAGTACTTGAAGAGAACCATTTACCGGCAACAAGAATCCATGAGGATTCTATTAAAGCATGGAAGTTGTCTGGTTTAATTTTTGGTAGTTTTATTTATGTTGTTCCAGGTCTTCTCTACCTGTTTTATTCACTTTCGATTGAAGGCAGTGTAAGCTTCCTACTACCAGGATTAGTTGCTCCAGTTGCTTTCATCCTTCATATGTTAATTGCATTTGTCTTTCCAAAAATCAGGTGGAAAAGGTGGCGATATGAGGTGAGCGAAAAAGGGATAGATTTGCAACGTGGTATCATTGTTACAAAAAGAACGGTGGTGCCGATTAATCGAGTACAACATGTTGATACCAAGCAAGGACCTATTTATCGAAAGTATGGACTTTCCTCCATCAGTCTTTCAACAGCAGCAACAACTCATGAGATACCTGCACTTGATGATGAAACTGCAAATTCACTTCGTACACTGATTTCAGAACTTGTTAGAAAAGTAAAAGAAGATGTCTGAATTTAGAAGACAGCATCCAATTGCAGCGGTAACCCAGTTATTTGTTGTTTTACGTCAAAATATTGTTCCACTTATAATTTTCTTAGTAGTTGGCTCAAGAAATACAGGGGAATACTTTGGACTGATACTCTTATTTGGTGTGATTTCTACTTTCGTACTTGGAGTAGTTGGCTGGTATAGATTTACATTCAGAATTCATGAAGATGAATTACAGATCAATAAAGGTATTTTTGTTCGCAAGAAACTCTATCTAAAAAAGGATCGAATACAGGTAATCGATATCACAGAAGGTATTATTCAGCGAATTTTTGGACTTGTTCAGGTTGAAGTAAAAACAGCAGGTGGTGGAACTGAAAAAGCTACAATTAGTGCACTGTCTAAAGAAGATGCTACAGAGATGAGATCAATTCTTCGTTCTGTTTCATCCCCAGTAAAAGAAGAAGATGCAATTCCTGCCGAGGTTGAAGAAGTTGATAATTTAACCTGGAGATTAAGTAATCGAGATTTGTTTTTTGCTGCTTTGACCTCAGGTAATTTTGGATTCATTGCATCCATTTTAGCTGCTATTTCAGGCCAACTTGATCAATTTATAACAGAAGAAAATCTCCAGTATATAGCATCCATTTTGCCGGGATATAGTCAGCTTTCTACCATACTTTGGGGAGTATTCTTTGTGATTTTTATCTCATATATCTTGTCTTTTCTTGGGGTGATTTTTAGGTACAGTGATTTCAAAATTGAGAAGAAAGAAAAAGAGTTGTTGATTACAAGTGGCTTGCTTGAGCGAAAACATACAACAGTACCGTTTAATAGGATTCAGGCTTTCCGATTTGTAGAAGGAATTTTAAGACAACCCTTTGGTTACGGAATGCTATTTGTTGAAAGTGCAGGTTTTGAACAAAAAGAAAGCGATCGTTCCATAGTGATGCTTCCTTTTGCCAGAAAGGATTTTTTGAGACCATTTTTAAACCAATTTATTGGGGATATTGAAGATCCAGACTCTATTGTTGAACCACCAAAAAGATCGTTATTCCGATATATTCGAAGACCAAACTACTTCTTGTTGGTTGTTATTCCTCTTACTTGGTTAGTCTGGGATTATGCTTGGATGCTCTTTTTCTTAATTATTCCATTATCACTTTTTGGTTGGCTTGAATACAGAGATGCAGAGATTCGAGTAGGCAAACGAATAATCCAACTTCAATACAGAGTACTGGCAAAAACAACTGCCTTAGTCCGTCGAAAAAGAACACAAGTTAGTGAAGTGACTATTAACCCTTTTCAAAGAAGAAAAAAGCTGGCAAGCTTACATATTACCTCAGCTTCCGGAGCAAGTGGTAAAACATTTTCTGTAGGTGATTTAGACGAAATTGAGGCCCAGCAACTAATTAAATGGCCATTACCTAAGTCATGAGTTTTAGGATCCAAAATATAGACTCCAACAATTTTACTGATGCTATTTTATTATTAAGAAGGGAGAATTTGCCGACCGAAGACTTCTACAGTTCAAAAATTACTTTATTCGGTTTATATGAAAATAAAGAGTTAATGGGATGTATTGGGTTCGAACAATTTGTTGAAGTTGGTCTATTACGATCTTTGGTTGTTAAAGAAATTATCAAAGGAAAAGGACTTGGCAGAAAGCTTGTGATGTACCTTGAAGAAGAGGCTAAGAAAAGTGAAATCAGTGAACTTTATTTATTAACGGAAACAGCAGAAGCCTTCTTTCATAAATTAAATTATGAACGTATTGATAGAACAAATACTCCATCTGATTTATTACAAAGCGAAGAGTTTTCACATCTTTGTCCAGATACAGCCGTTTTGATGATGAAAAAAATCTGATTTTTATTTTGAAATATTAATCGTAATATTGCGATATGGGTAAAACAAAATCTAATGCTTTTACAAGTGCTCAAAACCGTTTGGCTGAAACAGCTAAAGCTTTGGGGCATCCGGCACGTATTGCAATTCTTCAATACCTGGCCGCTAAGAAAAGTTGCTTTTGTGGGGATATAGTTGATGAACTTCCTCTTTCTCAATCAACAGTTTCTCAGCATCTAAAAGCATTGAAATCTTCTGGTTTGATAAAAGGAGATATAGATGGTGTAAGTGTTTGCTACTGTATAAATGAAGACGCTTGGGCGAACTTAACCCAGCAATTGCAAGCATTTATGCAAACACCGGCAGATAAATCCTGCTGCTAATTTTTTTTAAACATTTAATCGTAAAATACCGATAATGAAAACATCAGATTTTTTAAGCATACTTCATGATACAGATCAACCATTAAACTTTAGATTACCGGATGGTGAAATAATTAATGGTGATTTACACATCACAGAAGTAAAAAATGTAACTGTTGATTCTACTGATTGTGGTGGATTTAAGCACTCATTTCAAGAGACAGTAGTCCAATTATGGTTAGACGAGAATAGCGGAAAGCAAGAAAGCTGGACAACTTCAAAAGCAGCTAAGATCTTCGATATAGTGGGTAAACAGAGGGATCATTTGCTAGACGCTGAAGCATTTATCGAATTTGGTGATTCATCTCATCTAACCTCAAAATATGCGATAAATTTATTGAAAGATGATGCATCGTTAACAATCCAACTTCAAAAAATCTTTCCTAAGTGTAAGCCAAGATCATTAAATCAATCGGCTTGTTGTTAATAATATCAGCGTAATATTGATAGCTTATTATAGCATCAAAAAAATATGAGAATTCTAGTTTTATGTACCGGTAATAGCTGTAGAAGCCAAATGATGCACGGTTGGCTTAATCATTATGGTAATAGCGAAGTTGTAGTTCGTAGTGCCGGTGTGGAAACACATGGTGTAAATCCAAAAGCAATAAGAGTATTGGCAGAAGCTGATGTTGATATAAGTCACCATACTTCAAATCATATTGATGAATACTTAGATGAAACCTTTGATGCTATTATCACTGTATGTGACCATGCTAAAGAAAGTTGTCCGGTATTCCCATCCACTGCTGAGCAAGTCCACCATAACTTTTTTGATCCAGCAAAAGCAACAGGTAGTGAAGTGGAAATATTGAATGCTTTTCGTGAGGTAAGGGACGAAATCAAAGTTTTTGCAAAGGAATTTCTATCGACCAGAATTGCATAAGCTTAAGGTTTTATGAGAATTATTAAAAGATTCTCACGTTAGAAGTACGATACTTTGGCTCATTTCGTTTATTTTGAGTTATGGAGCCAAAAACGGTAATAGAAGAAGCGTTCAAGCAGCCAATAGAGGATGGGATGGCCCGGATTCTGTTGAAATTACAGAATATTGAATGTGAAGTCGAAAATAGTGCTCCAGATTTCATCACTGTTGAAGAGGATGAAGTAAGTCTGATTGTACAGCCTTCACAAGAAGTGAATATCTCAATTCCCAAATTAGAGCAAAATTTTCCTGTAACGTTTAAACGCTATTTGCCTGAAGGAAATGGTGCAATGTTTAAACTTAGTCAAGAGTCTATTTGGTTTGATATTGAAATTGATCAGGTAAAAGATATTTGGATTGCAGACCTGAGCTTTCGCCTTGAAAGTAAAAACGGTCGTTATCTGGCGTATTACATAACCACTCTAAATCATCAGCTTGAATGGTTGCAGCCTGAATTGAGAACAGGTGAAATCAAAAGCATGAGTATTTCTTCCAAGAAATTTAAGCCACCAAAAATTTCTGGTAAGGAATCATTCTCAGCAACTGAAGTAATTCGTTGTGCAGACATGATTGGACGTTCCATTCGCAAAATTGATTTGAGAACTGCAGGTGCTTATGTGAAATTCAATACTGATAAAGGAAGACTAGAACCTTTGATTATTGGCATTGGAGAAAAACTCGGTTATATCATTGAACCATTAGATAAAGAGACCATTTTAGCTATGGAAGATGATGGCAAAAATGTTAGTCATGCCATCTATCTAAAGCGACTCTAGCTTCCCATCTTCCAAAAGTAAATCCCGCCGGCTTGTTTTCCGGTTTCCACAAAGTCCACTACTTCAAGCGATTCTAAATCTATTACATCTACAGAACCTGGCTCGCCACCGATTCCTTCAACAGAAATGAAAGCGAATCTACTGTCAGGACTAATAGTAACACCGTGTGAAATTCGTCGTGTATTTGCTAGCTTGGCTAACTCTTCACCAGATTCCAAATCCCAAATACCAGTTGAACCTTCACCTTTATAGCTAGCTACCAGATATTTCCCATTTTCGGAAACTTCTAAATTATAAGGAGCTTTTCCTGTTTCAAATCTTCGTGTAATCTCCCATGAATTCGTTTCCACTTCAATAATTTCATCAGATCCATTCGCTGCAACATATACGAATGGTTTGGATGGGTGTGGATCAGCCCAGGTTGGTTTTTCAACCGGATTATGATGCATCGATGTCTCCATCATTTCATGTCCCATCGATGAATGGTCCATCATAGAATGATCCATCTTTTCAGATTCAGAAAGTTTAAGTGTACGCTCAACTTCCATTGATACCGTATTCACTTCAATTAACTCATCACTCATCATAGAAACATGATAATTGAATGATCCATTTGGTGAGTTGCGTGATCCATGAGGCATAATTCCGGTATCTATTTCTGATAGAACTTCCATTTCGTCCGGATCAACCACCATTACTGTGCTTGGCTGCATCGGTCCGTGAAGATCGAAGTTTACAATGTAGAGTAAGCCCGTTTTCTCAGAAATTTCCATTGTTGCAGGAAACATGCCTAATTCGGTAGTTCCAACAAGCTGATTTGTTTCAGTTTCATATTTTGCTAACCAGCCATATGGATTTCCATGCGCAATTGATACAAACCAATACTTCCCATCAGGTGAGACAGTAAGCCCATGTGGACCGTCAATTTCGGTTGGGAGTCGTCCAACAAAAATTGTTTCTGCTATTGTTGCTTGCTTCGAATCAGCATCGAAATGTATCAAATGAACTTCATCTTCAGATTCTGCTGCAACATACAAATAGTAATCCTGTGCAAATCCAGAACACAGTATTAAACTGAAAAATAATAATGAGGAAATACACTTAATCATTGGCTCTCATCTGTATTTATATCACCAAGTTTAACAGCCCACAATCCCGAGTTCCAATCACTCAAAAAGATCAACCCTTTGTATGGTTGCGGTCCCCAGGTAAATGGCGCATTAGGAATAGCTGCATTTGGGTCTGTTGGCAAAAACATGGCAATTTCTCGGTCTTGTTCATAAAGATCGCCCATTAATTCGCCACTTATGTCCACAACTCTTAGTCCACCGTTATAGAAAGCGGCAAACATAACATCATCTTCTATCCAATAGTTATGTGAGCCAGCTTCAGGAACCTGATATCGAGCAACTTCTTCAGGATTATCCCAGCCATCAAATTTCACAAAATGGATCCAGCCTGCTGCTCTATTTGGGCCTTGAACATCAAGTCCGTAAGGGAAAGCCTCATCACCGGCAACAACATAAAAATCACCTGTAGACTGACTTTTAAATGGAAATGCAGCGTGATTCCATCCACTTGGATAGGTATAGCTTCCCAAATATTTAGGATTTTCAGGTGATCCACCGGCGCCCGGCATATCCGCACTATTATTGCTTCCGATATCCATAGCTACAATACCATCGCTCCAGTTTGATGAATATGCGATTCCGTCTTGAATCCAAACATCATGAATTGCATGTCCAGGAGTATCCAATTCAACTACACTAACTGTTCTAGGATTTGTAGGATCTTCAATATTTATGATGTCATATTTACGGCCATTATTAACTGCATAAACATGGTTTTCATAAATAAAGGAATTGTGTACACCACCAGTGAGCCCATCCGTATACTCGGATAGAATTTTCACATCACTTGGATCTGTTACATCAAGGATAATGATTCCGTTTTTTCTGTTTGATGCTCCTTCTCTTGTGATCACAGCAATGGTTCCATCTTCTGAAACTTTAACGTCATTTACAGTTCGCGCATCTACCTGAACCGTATCAATCGTATGAATATTAGTCGGATCTGTTACATCCCAAAAGAAAGCCTCACCTCGAGCTCCCCATGTACCTGTAACTGCATAATCGCGGCCATCAACACCTTCCCAAACCCATAAGTCTGAGGTTTTCACATCAGGTACGATTCCTTTACCAACTACTTCTAGAGGTCTTTGGACGTTTCTATTAATTACACGAAATGTAGATTCTGCAAATGAATTACCTGAACGTGCCATCACTGTATAAATGCCGGTATGATTTGCTACAAACTTTCCATCTTGCTCAATTAATGCTGATGCACCCTGACCTAATTTATCGTCAGGATTAACGATGTAAGAATAATTAACAGGAACGGCTTCTACCGTTCTTCCACGGCGATCTTTTGGAGTTGCTGTAAATGTTATTACATCTCCGGTGCGAATAGTTTTTTCAATATAATTGTGAGTTAATTCAACACTTTGTACTGGATTATCTCTAACATCAATTTCAATTTCTGTACTAATATTCTCTGCAGTTAAAGTTATTCTAGCTTTTCCCTTTTTCAGTAATTTTAACGTATTGAAATCGTCTACAAATGCTACACTCTCATTAGAACTTGAAAAGATGTAATCAACATTATCTCTCGATGCTCCACTTCCATCAATAATTGTAGCAAAAACGGGAATATTCGTATTTGAATACAATCTTTGGGGGATGTCCGATATTTGAACTTCAGTAACAGGCGGATATGCAATTGTAACGTCAAAATCATAGCGAAGTCGCTCTTCACCAAAAGTTCTGGCAGAAACCCCGAATGTTCCCGGTTTGTATGCCATTAAACTACCTTCTTGAGTTAAACCCAATGATCTTCGATCTCGTCTGCTTTGTAGGAAGAAATAAACTGTATCCGGTAGCACAGTGCCATCTCCAGCAACTACTCTGGCTGATAGACTAATTTCGTCATTAATATTCATAACGATTTCTTCCGGCTCGACAATTATACGTGCATTCTGCGCATAAGAATTAATCGAAAAGATTGTTACAAGAAGAAAAGTGAAGAGAATTTTTGTAGTTAGTCGATTCATATTTACCTCAAATATGATGGGCTAAATATTGGTGCCCAATTGGATATAGATTATTTAAAGCTTCATTTTTTGCAGCTCAAGAAATAACGAAGTTTCAAGCTACAAAGAAAACACTTTTACGCTTATTTAAATCTGAATTTTGGTATTTTCTCACCGCTTGCAGGAACTGTATTTCTACAAAATTGTTAGCCTGCCATTAGTTCTTATATAACGACACAATCAGCATTAAAATTTAGGATTCTACTTCGATGAGCATAAACTTTGCTAAGGAGCAATTTGCCCACCGCCATCATGGCAATGATTCTAACGCTATCAAAGAAATGTTAACCACGATTGGAGCCGATTCAATCGATCAATTGATTGATGAAACAATTCCGGAGGGTATCCGATTAGACGGAAAGTTAAATCTACCTGAGGCTATCAGTGAGGTTGATTTCTTATCAGAGTTCAAAGAATTAGGAGCGAAGAATAAAATCTTCAAATCCTTCATTGGTATGGGGTACCATGATACTCATGTGCCTAAAGTAATCTTGAGAAATATTCTGGAAAACCCGGCTTGGTATACCGCATATACTCCTTATCAGGCGGAAATTGCTCAAGGTCGATTAGAGGCATTAATCAATTTCCAGACTATGGTAAGCGACTTAACCGGAATGGAATTAGCAAATGCCTCACTATTGGATGAAGGTACAGCTGCAGCAGAAGCAATGAGCATGCTGCTAGGACAACGAAAAGGAGCAAAGCGGAAAACAGCTACTACATTTTTTGTAAGTGAGTTGTGCCATCCACAAACGATTGAAGTCCTGCAAACAAGAGCTAATCCAATTGGTGTTAATGTTGTAGTTGGCGATCACAATAAACTTGATGTAACAAATTCAGAATTATTTGGAGTTCTTCTCCAATATCCAGCTACGGATGGATCCGTAGAAAACTATTCAAATCTTATTGAAGCAGCACATGAAAACAGTGTTCATGTTGTTGTAGCTGCAGATCTGCTAAGTTTAACATTACTTACATCTCCGGGAGAGATGGGAGCCGATGCTGTTGTAGGAACCACACAAAGATTTGGAGTTCCCATGGGCTATGGTGGTCCACATGCAGCGTATTTTGCCACAAAAGAAGCCTTCAAAAGACAGATTCCCGGTAGAATCATTGGTGTAACACAAGATGCTGAAGGTAAGCCCGCTTACAGAATGGCGCTTCAAACAAGAGAGCAGCATATTCGACGTGAAAAAGCAACTTCAAACATTTGTACAGCTCAGGTACTCTTAGCAGTAATGGCGGGAATGTATGGAGTCTATCATGGTCCAGATGGATTAAAGAAGATTGCATCTAAGATTCATGGACTTACAAAGTTAACTAAAGCTGGTCTAGTTGAGTTAGGCGTGGAAGTTGAGACAGAGTTTTTCTTTGATACAATTACTGTGAAAGGCGATTCTTCAAGGGTTAAATCGATTGCTGAAGACCATGAAGTTAATTTCAGATATTTCGATGAAGGTAGAATTGGTATTTCCTTCGATGAGACGAAAGAACTAGTAGACGTAAATACAGTTCTGAATATTTTTGCACAGGCGGTTGGAAAGGAAAACAAGTTTGAAATTCTAGCTGCCTCAGAAAATGTAGAAGTGAACTTACCTGATTCGTTGGCGAGAAGTTCAGAATACATGGAGCATCCGGTTTTCCATTTGTATCACACCGAGCATGAAATGCTTCGATACATGAAGCAACTAGAAAACAAGGATCTTTCACTTGTACATTCTATGATCTCATTGGGATCATGTACGATGAAATTGAATGCAACTACAGAAATGATACCAGTAACTTGGCCGGAATTCGGACAGATTCATCCATTTGCTCCGGTGGATCAGGCAAATGGTTATCATGAGATGTTCGAGAATCTGGTAGCGTGGTTATCAGAGATTACAGGATTTGATTCTGTTTCACTACAACCAAATTCTGGAGCACAAGGTGAATATGCAGGTTTAATGACAATTCGTGCTTATCACCAAAGCCGTGGAGATCATCATAGAAATGTTGCCATTATTCCGGCTTCTGCACATGGTACGAATCCTGCTAGCGCTGTAATGGCAGGCATGGAAGTAGTAGTTGTAGCCACCGATGAATTTGGAAATATTTCCAGCAAAGATTTAAAGGCTAAAGTTGAGCAATACAGCGATAGACTTGCAGCATTAATGATCACATATCCTTCAACTCATGGGGTTTTTGAACATAAAGTGAAAGACTTCTGTGATCTAATCCATGAGCACGGTGGACAGGTTTATATGGACGGTGCAAATATGAATGCTCAAGTTGGATTAACAAGCCCAGGTGAGATTGGTGCTGATGTCTGTCACTTAAACCTACATAAGACATTTTGTATTCCACACGGTGGTGGTGGACCAGGAATGGGACCAATTGGCGTAGCAAAACACCTCACTCCATTCCTATCAGGTCATGGAATAATTGAAACAGGTGGTGATCAAGCGATTACAGCGATTTCAGCTGCACCTTTTGGTAGCGCTAGTATTCTTTCTATCTCTTATGCATACATCATAATGATGGGTGAAGAAGGATTAACAGAAGCGACCAGACGTTCTATTCTAAATGCGAACTACATAAAAGATCGATTAAAAGATCATTACCCAATTTTGTATACAGGTAAAACTGGTCGGTCTGCTCATGAATTTATTATCGACCTTCGACCGTTTAAACAAAGTGCAGATATTGAATCTGTTGATGTTGCAAAGCGATTGATGGATTATGGCTTCCACGCTCCAACAATGAGTTTCCCTGTTCCCGGTACACTTATGATAGAGCCTACAGAAAGTGAAAGCAAAGAAGAACTAGATAGATTCTGTAATGCCATGATCGGTATTAGAAATGAAATTCGTGAAATCGAAGATGGAATTGCAGATCGAGAGAATAATGTGATGAAGCATGCACCACATACCATGAGGATAACTATTACCGAATCTTGGGATCGACCATATTCAGTTGAGAAAGGAGTATTCCCATTAGAGCATCTTCGTTATAATAAATTCTGGCCAAGTGTTTCACGTGTAGATGATGCATATGGTGACAGAAATCTGGTTTGTTCTTGTATTCCTATTTCAGAGTATCAGAATGAAGCACTACTTGAAGACTAAGCTAAGGTAGTTCAATTCATTCACTTTTCGTGTTCAGGATTTTATACTGATTGATAGCTAGTTTTAATCTGCATTATTACCATGTTAACTTCATCCTGGTAATAATGTTTAACAGAATACAGCTTGCGACTTCTTTTAAATGTGAATTTATTGCCATGCAATAAAAAATCTAATTCACAATAATGAAGTACAAAGTATCGGTATTATCAATTCTAGCCTTTTTACTTGTTCCAATAACTGGGTTTGGACAATACGGCTATCAAGAGCCATCTCAAGCAATGATTGATCTCGTTGATGGAGATGCTACTCCCTTTGTTTCCATTTCACCGGATGGTAAGTTAATGGCATTAATGCATCGACCGGGTCGCCCATCCATCGAAGAAGTTGCCCAACCGGAACTACGCTTGGCGGGCATTAGAATCAATCCTCGCGTAACAGGTCCATCAAGGACGAATACAATGAACGGAATTACAGTTCGAAATTTAGATTCAGGCGATGATGTGGAGATAACAGGCTTACCTGAAAATCCAAAGATCACAGACGTTTCCTGGTCGCCGAATAGCAGACATATCGCTTTTCTTGTTATTCAATCTAATAGAATAGAATTGTGGTTAGCTGATTCAAGAAATGGAAAAGCAAGCCGTTTATCAGATGTTGAAGTAAACGATACTTATGGAACGCCGATGGCCTGGAGTCGTGATTCAAAATCTATCCTTGTACAAACGGTACCAAACAAGCGAGGAGATGCGCCTGTAGAAAGTACAATTCCAACAGGTCCGATTATTGAGCAAAGTACTGGAAATGCGACACCTGCAAGAACCTATCAAGACTTACTGCAAAACTCACATGATGAAGACTTGTTCGATCATTACTTCACATCAACTATTGCAGAAGTAAGTACAAATGGTAGAGTCAAAGAGCTCACAGAGCCTGGAATTTATACCGTGATGAGAATAAGTCCAGACAATGATTACATCTTACTTACTGAGATTAAACGTCCATATTCTTACAGGGTACCTGCTTTCAGATTCCCAAATGAGACAAAAGTTTTAGATCGAGATGGTGATTTGGTTAGTTTGGTATCTGATCTACCACTAAGAGATCAAATTCCAATAGGATTCTCATCAACCTATGAAGGTCCAAGATCAATTAATTGGAGAGCGGATCACCCGGCAACCTTAACATGGGTTGAAGCTTTAGATGGTGGAGACCAATATCGAGAGGTTGAAAAAAGGGATAGAGTTTTAATGCAAGAGGTTCCATTTAGAGGAGAAGCAACCCAGATAATCGATCTGGAATACAGATATTCCGGAATTTCATGGAGTGAAGAAGGTTTTGCTCTTGCAAATGAATTTTGGAGACCGACAAGACACGGTCGTACATGGATGGTTGACCCATCAGATGATATGGTTGAACTCATTTTTGATCGAAGTACAGAGGACCGATACAGCGATCCGGGTTCGCCAGAGTTTAAGCGTTCGGAATACGGTACGTTCGTTCTACATACTATTGATAATGGAGCGAAAGTATTGATGTCTGGTCAGGGTTATTCTCCTGAAGGAAATCAACCATTTTTATCTTCCTTCGAACTCAAGACCGGTGAAACTGAAGAACTCTGGAGATCAGAAGCTCCTTATTATGAATACTTGATTTCTGTACTCGATGATGAAGGTTCAGAAATTATGACTAGAAGAGAATCGATTACAGAACAACCAAATTTCTTCATGCGTGATCTTGATCGCGATGAGATGGATCAGATTACTTTCTTTGAACATCCAACACCTGATTTAAAAGAAGTAACCAAAGAGTTTATTACTTATGAAAGATCAGATGGAGTTAATTTAACAGCAACGGTGTACTTACCACCCGGATATGACAAAGAGCGAGATGGAAAACTTCCAACACTCGTTTGGGCTTATCCTCGTGAGTTTAAAAGTGCAGCTGCAGCGAGTCAGGTAACAACATCTCCATATCGATTTACTAGAGTTGGTTACTGGGGACCTCACTTCATGCTCACTGAAGGTTATGCGGTGGTAGAAAGTGCATCGATGCCAATTATTGGTGAAGGTAATCAACAGCCAAATGATACTTTTGTAGAGCAATTAGTTGCCAACGGTCAGGCAATTGTGGATAAAATTGATGAAATGGGAGTTGGTGACCCTGAACGAGTGGGTGTTGGTGGTCATAGCTATGGTGCTTTCATGACCGCAAATTTACTTGCTCATTCTGATATATTCAGAGCCGGTATCGCTAGAAGTGGTGCTTACAATCGTTCATTAACTCCGTTTGGATTTCAAGCAGAGCCAAGAACATTCTGGGAGGCACCGGAAATCTATTTTGCAATGTCTCCTTTTATGAATGCAGAAAAAGTGAACGAACCATTATTATTGATACATGGCGAAGTTGATAATAACTCAGGTACATTTCCAATTCAAAGTCAGAGAATGTATGGTGCAGTGAGTGGACTGGGTGGAACAGTAAAATTGGTTATGCTACCACATGAGAGTCATGGTTATGTTGCCCGAGAATCATTGCTCCATATGCTACATGAACAAACCGAATGGATGAATACGTATGTTCGGGATGCCGAACCCAGAGAACTAAAACAAGTTTCTCCTGTGATGGATTAAAACATTAAAGCCTTCTTCGGAAGGCTTTTTTTGTATGGATTATTTATAGCTGAAAAGGCAAACTAAAGAGAATTTCACTAGCTGTAATTTCACCATCAAGGATTCCTGGTTGAAATGAAAAACCACACTCATCTAAAATTTCTTCACCAATTTCACCAACTATCTCGAATTCTGGACTAATAGAATCAGGGTATTCAACATCACCATTTTCAGTGACTATGAACCTGAAATAAAAAACTCTTTCTTCATCGCCGGCTACTAAATCGGGGATTTTGGCGGCTTTGGTTTGATAGCAGTTAATAGTACTCTGATTAGGTTGATTAAACTGCGGAAATTCTTCCAGTACGGTGAATGAGGGATAAATATCAACGTCGTTAGGTACTTCAAAGAATTCAATATTCTGTTTAGTACGATTAATACTCACAGTTTCTTTAATCTGAGTATAATCGTCATGATAATTGATCGAGTATACTGGTAAAGCTCCGTTGGTTAGTTTTAAAGTGCTACTCCAATCACCCGCTTCGTGTTCATTAAATGGAGACGGATCAATTGCCAAATCTGATGAATAATAAACATCAGAATGTGTGCCATATAACATGACTTCAGTTTTAAACGCAGAGACATCAAGTACATTTATTATGCTATCTGAATAAATCTCCATTTTACTTTCCGGATCAGGACTCATGTTTACTCTTGAGTCTCGAAAGGTGATATATGGTCGATCTGAGTAATAATCATACATTCTTTTCGTGGAAGGTTCATACAAGTAATAATAGACCAGTTCACCATTTCGGTAGTGCATCGACTTATATAAACTGTCTTGTATGAAGTACCTAGTTTCATCACCAACAATGCTTTGATAAATGCTATCAACATTCACATTATTGTGTTTTGGTATGATTGTGGTCATTGAATGAATCTCACCAGAGAAATATTCATTCTGAAATGAGATAGTCTCTTCTGTATTTTTACATGCTAAGAATGTAATTAACACAGTTAAAATTATAAGATTGGTTTTACTCATAGATCATTAAAATTTAATGATCGTAAATAACTATTCAGTAACCGATTTACAAATATAATCAGGGATAATTCCTTTTGACTGAATGAGAAGTTGAGCGTTTTCTTCTCGGGTGTTACCGGATAAAACTAACATAGTTTGAACACCGAACTTGTTTCCACCTAAAATGTCGGTATCCAAAGTATCGCCAACCATAAGAATATCACTCTTATTGATTTCACCTAATTCTTCCGTTAGTTGTTCAAAGGCATACATGAACATCTGGGAATCAGGTTTACCAAAATGAATGAACTTTCGATTTAACATAGATTCAACCAATTTGGCTATTCCACCCGTTGCAACGGCAACATCATGTCGGGCTACGGGATAAAATTTATCCGAATTTGCTAATATGACCGGCATTGTTTTTTTACGAAGAATATTTACTGTTTTATTGATATCGGTATTCCAGTCAAAGCCTTCGTCATCTAAAAACACAAAGGCAGAAATTTCGTCCAGTTCATTCAGATCAACATCACTAACCGGAATGTGTTGTAATCCTGATTGAAGGATGTATTCCGCAGAATTCTCAGTTCCTAAATAGGCAATTTTCCCTTCCGTAATTTTTTGCTCAAGAAAGTGTTTTGCCATCATTCCTGAGGTGATTATTTCATGCAATTCAATATTTGGGAGCCCTAAAGAAGCTAAACTTTCTTTTTGCTGATGCTGACTACGAGATGCATCATTGGTAAGCAATTTGAAGGTTTTTCCTTCTGCTTTTATCCAATCGATGGTTTTGTGAACACCATCAATTAACCCCATATGATTCTTAACAACTCCATAAGAGTCGAGCATGATTACTTTGTAATCTTTAGCAATATCAAAAAAAGATGGATAAGACATATCAGAGATTCAGAGCTTTTAATAATATGGTTTCATCAAATTTCTTTTCAATGGATGGTAAATGCACCTCCAATGTTTCTTTTTGTAATCGAGTAGCGAAAATTTCATGGAAGAAATAATTCCCATATTTAACTACATAATTGAGTAAAAAGAATCGATAGCATTCCTTTAAAAATAGGATTTCACGTTCGCTTAAAGGATTTCGCTTGTGATAGGATTCAAGGTACTTCACAAATCGTGGCTGCATCAAAACATCAATATTATATGAGAATATGGTTTGGTCACCAACCTCAGAAACAACCCGGCTGAAAAAGTAAAAATCCATCATTCTGGAACTCATTCGAAACCAATCATAATCCCATCTAGAGAATAGCTGCAGATCGTCGGTAGTTGAAAAGTTACCAATGTTCCAATCAACAAAAACAGGAATGGCATCTAACGTATCGACTGCGAGTTCTTTATAATTTTGTTTAAATATTTCACATTGCTCGCGGATGAATTCTAAATGACCACGAAATTGAAATTTACCCTCATCAGTATCCAACATATATTCCAATCCATCAATATCAACAATCATGGATTTAGAAGATTTTGGAAGGCTATTCTTGATTGTTAAACAAGCTTCATGAAAACGGGCTGTTTCTGAGCCTAATCGAATAATCTGATTTTCATCTAAACGTTTTGGTAGTCTATTCAGAATTTTTACAGGTCGGTAGAATACTACCCATGCATCTATTAAGTCTGTATGATGTCGATATACATACAATTCTGATCCTTTAAAAAGGGAGCGGGCAAGAAAATTTTCAAAGGGTTCAGGTAAGTTGTTTGCCATTGCATTTATGATGGCATGGTCTTCCACAAAATGATCATAAAGTCCAAAGTAGGAGATTTTGGCTACAACAAAGTGTCGATCTTTTAAAGTGAGCCGATAGACATGGTTTGTAGAAACTTTAGCACTGATATCTTCTATGCGAGCAATTGAACGCGAAGAATCATAAGCTTCCCATGCTTTACTCACAATTTCGTTGAAGTCGATGAAAGTCATTAGCTAATCAAATTAAACGATTTCAAAATAACGTTTCATTTCCCATTCTTCATCTGAATCTTTCGATTGTAGCCATTCCCATTCACGCGTTCGAATAAAATGATCAACAAAGCCTTCACCGAATAATTCAACCGGGATTTCTGATTCTTTCATTTTTTTAGTAGCTGATCCTAAGTCTTCCTCGAATTGAATAGCATTTTTGTTCGAATATTGATTTCCAACAGTTGGATTTAGATCAAGTGACAATTCGTTTCTAATTCCATACAAACCGGAAGCAAGTGCTGCTGCCATTGATAAGTAAGGATTTGCATCGGCACCGGGAACACGATGCTCTAATCTCATTGATCCTTCATTTTGATTGATGACACGAAGTGCAGTAGTTCGATTTTCAATTCCCCAGCTAACACTTGTAGGCGACCACGATCCTTCAATAAATCGTTTGTAGCTATTGGTAGTTGGAGCGAGCATTGGAAGAATGTGCGGCAAACAGTGTAATTGTCCGGCAATAAAATGCTCCATTAACGTACTTATTCGATTCGGTTTTGAAGAATCAAAAAATAGATTATTACCACCTTCGTCCCATAAACTTTGGTGAATGTGCCCACTACAACCCGGAAGCTCCGGATTCCATTTTGCCATGAAACTAGCGATCATTTCATGCTTACTGGCAATTTCTTTAACTGATGTTTTAAATAAAGCAGCTCTGTCTGCAGAAATTAAAATGTCGTCAAAGGTAATAGCTGCTTCATATACTCCATCCCCAGTTTCTGTATGTAAACCTTCCAATGGGATACCAAAAGCTAATAAGTCATCAAATAATTGATTTACATATTCTGAAAATTGTGAAGCTCTCAATATGGAGTAACCGAACATACCGGGCGAAATAGGAGTAGGATTTCGATATCCTTTTTCTTTAAATGAATTCGGATTCTCCGCAAAATTGAACCACTCAAATTCAGCAGAATACATTGGGAAGAATCCCATTTCGATGGCTTGTTGTCTTATTCTTTTCAGTAAGGTTCTGGGACAAACATCACTCAATTCGTTTGAAAATTCGAAGTCACCTAAAAAGAAAGGTTTTCCATTTTCCCATGGAATTTTTCGGTAGCTGTTATGATCAATGGTTGCAAATGAATCCGGATAACCGGTATGCCAACCGCTTACTTTCGAATTATCGTAACACTCATCATTTATATCCCAGCCGAAAATCACATTACAAAAGCCGATATCGTTTTCAATAGCTTTTAGAAACTTTTTTGTGCTGATAATTTTCCCACGAAGTACACCATCAATGTCAGTTACCCCGAATCTAATATTTTTTACTTCCAGCTCTTGGATTAATTCGATTACATCCTGCCTATCCATGAATCACTTTTTTTTCGAATATAGAAAAGTGATTCACTAAGTGTGCGACTGATTTTAGTCTGCTTCGTTTAATTCAGCTCGGATAATCCAACCAAGTGATTGCGCTTCTTCTAAATCTGGTTCACCAATTTGTGCTCGATATATTATTCCAGTCGGACAGGTACAGGTACTACATGTGGCAAACGAAACTGTTTCTTCATCATACACTCTTATTTCATTGGAAGTAAGCTGAGAAATAGCATCGCCTAATGATGAGTACGTAGGTGGAATACATTGTCTTTCCCCCGAAGCGACTTCTACCCATATCTTTTCAGTCTCTTCGTTTAGGTTAAACATCGTACAAGACGATGAGCACAATAGTATCAGGAACAAAAAATTAAATATTGACTTCATACCCCAATGTTTTTCCAATGAAACGCATAAGAATATTATAAATTATAGTATTCTCTCATGTTGTAGCAATTTTTGCCGAAAATGCTCTTATTGTAAATGCGAAATACAAACTAGTGAAGTTTTATGTTTGAAAATGACTTATCGCACGAAAAAGTTAAAGAAATTCATCAGCCTAGAAATAAGGCAAAAGTTGTAGAGGCTCCAAGGAAAGCAAAAGGCTTATCAACTACTTTATCTGAATATATTCCATCTGCATCATCGCCGTGGAATAAAAAAAGAGTGTTACATGTATTAAAGCGTTTACAGTTTGGGGCGAATCATTCAGAAATTGCAACACTTGAGAATTTAAATCCCACTCAATACATCGACCAGTTAATTGACGGTGCGATTGCTGCACCTATGCCGCCAATACCAGACTGGATCAATATAGTTCCTCCACCATCTACCGCGGTGGATGAAGATGTTCTCCAATATTTTAATGATAACTACAATCGTTATATCCAGTATCAAACGGATTGGGTGGATTTGATGAAAACCGAATCATTTCGTGAAAAGATGGTTCTGTTCTGGCATAATCATTTTGTTACAGAGATTGGGAAATATGAGCATGCTCCACTTGCCTATCGTTATATCACAACTTTACGGACTCATGCCCTAGGCAATTTCAAAGATTTTGTACACGCAATTGGCTTGGATGATGCCATGTTATTCTATCTGGATGGAGTTGAAAATCGTGTTGGTAGTCCAAATGAAAACTATGCAAGAGAACTGTTAGAGCTCTTTACAATGGGAATTGGAAATTATACTGAAGATGATATTCAGGAAATTGCACGGGCGTTAACAGGTAACTGGTTTCATTACTTTGAATTACGCACCTATTTCACACAATATTTGCACGATACCGGCGAAAAAACTTTTTTCGGCCGAACAGGTAACTTCAATTATGATGACACAATCGATGTAATATTTGAAGAAAGAGCGAATGAAATAGCTCAATTCATTTGTACAAAATTATACAAGTTCTTTGTTCATGATGTGCCTAATCAAACTATTGTGGATGGTATGGCGCAAACTTTTCTCTCAAACAATTTCGAGATTGAGCCTGTACTAAGAGAGCTTTTAAAAAGTGAGCATTTCTTTGATAGTGAAGTGCTCGGATCTAAAATCAAAAGTCCGGTTGATTATTTAATCGGAATGCAGAAGGAAACAGGAGAAGATGTAAGTGGTGCTATTCAAGGAGCACAACCATGGTGGCTTTTTCAACTAGGTCAGTTTTTACTTAGCCCTGTAAATGTAGCAGGTTGGCCGGGATATCGTACCTGGATTTCAACAACTACATTACCGGAAAGATGGGATATGACATTGGCTAATATCTATTATGAGGATAATGATTACTCGATTGATGTTAGAGCGATCGCAAATGCAATGAGTAACCCGAACAATGCAGCGCAATTAGCGGCTGATTTAGCCGAATATTTGATAAGTGTTGATCTCCCTCAACAGGATTTGGATGAGTTAGAATCAATTCTACTTGCCGGTATGCCTTACTACGAGTGGAATATAAATCTGAGTGATAATGCCATTATTTGGAGGCTGAAAAACTTCCTTGCTCATCTACGACAACTTCCAGAATACCAATTAATGTAATTAGGAGCAGTATCATGAAAAGTATTAAAGGAAGCAGACTAGCTGACGGTTACCATCATCATGAGCATCATGATTTATGCAGCAGAAAGGATTTTATAAAACGACTTGGATTATTTACTGCAGGAAGTGCAATTGCATTAGGTAGTACTCCGGTTCAAGCACTTCAGAGTTCATCCTTGTTCAGAAAGCTGGCAGGAATGGAAACCAATCGTGTATTGGTATTAATCCAATTAGATGGTGGTAATGACGGTTTAAATACCATTGTCCCGGTAGAGAATGATTTGTATTACAATTATCGTGGTGATGTTTCAATTTCAAAAAATGATGCCATTTCTCTTTCGGATACGATGGGAATGCATCCGGGAATGCAATCTCTTGTTCCACTTTGGGAAGAGGGAAAGATGGGTGTGATTCAAAGTGTTGGATATCCCAATGGAGATCTTTCACATTTCAGATCAACAGATATCTGGATGACTGCCAGCGATCATGATGAATATTTAGCTTCAGGTTGGGTTGGTCGACATCTAAACATTCAGAATCCTGATTTTATATCTGAACCACCAACTAGCCCACTTGCTGTTCAAATTGGTGGAGCATCGTCATTATTATTCAAAGGCGATGAACTTGATATGGGTATGACTCTCAATAATGTGGATCGGCTAGAATATCTCGTCGAAAATGGAACCATCCATTCTTTAGACGGTTTACCGGACACTATCTACGGCGACGAAATGCGATTTATGCGAGTTCAGGCCAATAATTCATTTCGTTATGCTGAGGCTATTCAAACTAGTTTCGAGGAAAGTCAAAATCGAGTCGAGTATACCAACGAAAATTTAGGACGCAGTCTTTCAATTGTTTCAAGATTGATTAAAGGTGATCTTGGAACTAAGATTTATTTAGTAAGTCTAGGTGGTTTTGATACTCATGCTAATCAAATGGGTGACCATGCAGATTTACTCACAGAATTAAGTACTGCAGTTTCTGATTTCTATAATGATTTAGCAGCGGATAGTCGTTCTGAAGAAGTACTTATTGCCACATTCTCAGAGTTTGGCAGAAGAGTAAATAGTAACGGTGCTGCAGGAACTGATCATGGTACAGCTGCTCCGTTATTCATATTCGGTGATACTGTTAATGGCGGATTAATAGGTTCTGATCCTATGTTAGAACTTGAAAACCTGGATGAATATCAAAACCTTGTCCATGAGTATGATTTCCGAGAGGTTTATGCCACATTATTATGTGATTGGTTCGGAATTGACAAAGCAGAAGCTGATGCTGCTTTAGGTGGTGACTTTGAAAAAGTGCCTTTCCTTCAAACATCAAACACGGTTTCAAATGAATATGGTGAATCACCAATATCATTTAGATTGAATCAGAATTATCCGAATCCATTCAATCCATCTACAACGATCTCTTTCAGTTTAAATCAAAGCTCAACTGTGAGACTCCAGGTATTTGACGTAAATGGCAGGTTAATTCAAACATTAGTTGAACAACGTTTATCTGCAGGTGAACATAATATTCAATTTAATGCCGGATCACTTTCTAGCGGCACCTATATTTATCGATTAGAATCTGGTGGAAGAGTTGATACAAAATCAATGACTTTGATTAAATAGCCTAATTAATCATTGTACTTTCAATTCTCGTTTCATTCAATAGTGTTCGGTGTACCGGACACTTTTTCGATATATCTAGTAATTTTTCTCTCTGTTCATCAGTGAGTTCACCTTTTATAATGATTTCTTTTTCTATGAAATCAATTTTTGCGTTTGGTTGATCACAATTTGCACAGTCTTCAACATGGTTTTTATGATGTCTGAGTTCGATATAAATGTTATCGAGCTCCCAATTTTTCCGCTGCGCATACATTTTCATAGTCATCACAGTACAAGCTCCTAACGACATTAAAAGTAAGTCATAAGGATCAGGACCAAGGTTTTGACCACCTTCAACATTCGCAGGTTCATCTGCAATTATGTGATGATCACCGGCAGTTAAACTCGTTCTAAATGGTTCATCTTTAGGTAAATAGACGTGTACTATTTTTTGAGGAATCTCTTCTGACATAATAATCTGATTTAGTTATAACACAATGAACGAGAATTGATTAGGAAAGCAAAACAAAATTATTGTGTTACCAAATATTAACATTGAGCCTATGATCTGTTAACACTGCAGTGAGATATTTCCGAGTAAATCATCAGCAGACTTATGAAAAGATCAATAGATACTGTCGTTATTTCTGACGTTCACTTAGGCACAGTGGGTTGTCATGCAGTTGAATTGGTTCAATATTTAAATTCTATTGAACCGAAGAGAGTTATTTTAAATGGGGATTTTATTGATATGTGGCAATTCAGGAAATATTACTGGCCTGATTCACATATGCATGTAATAAGGACACTTATCACTATGATGACAAATGGTGTCGAGATTTACTATTTAACGGGTAATCATGACGAGACATTAAGAAAAATATCCAGTTTACAACTAGGGCCATTATTCATTCTAGATAAACTGGTATTGGAGATGAATGGAGAGAAGGTTTGGTTTTTTCATGGTGATATTTTTGACGTGACCATGAGATATTCAAAATGGTTGGCTAAACTAGGTGGAAGAGGTTATGAGCTTCTTATTCTTATAAACCGTTTGGTTAATAAGGTTTCTAGAAAGTTAGGTTATGGTACCTTATCACTTTCAAAAAAGATCAAAGATAGTGTAAAGAAAGCTGTGAACTTTATAGATGATTTTGAAGTAACAGCAATGGAACTTGCAATCACAGAGGGATACGATTATGTAGTTTGTGGGCATATCCACAAACCAAAAATCAGAGGGTATGAAAACGAAAAAGGTTCGGTTATTTACCTTAATTCAGGTGATTGGGTAGAGAACTTAACAGCGCTTGAATACGAAAATAATGAATGGAGCTTATACCAATTTGAAGCCGATACTTTAGCTCAGGAGAGTCCAAAGATTACAAAACTACCACATCCACATCCTGCAAATGCGAAAGTAATGTTAGGATGAGAATTTTGTATGGAGTCCAGGGTACTGGGCAAGGCCATATTAGCAGAGCGAAAGCTGTATTACCTAAACTGCGTGAGCTGGCAGAAGTTGATGTATTACTTAGTGGTTATAATTTTCATTTAGATCTTGATGGAAAAATCCAATACAAAGCACGGGGCATCAGTTTAAATTATAACAGCAAAGGAAGCGTTGATCTTCTGGAAACAGCCCTGAATTTACATCCTGTCAAATTCATTAAAGATGTTTATTCAATACCAGTAGATGATTATGATGTTGTGGTAAATGATTTTGAACCGGTAACCGCTTGGGCAGCACAAGGTGCTGGAATTCCATGCATAGCAATGAGTCATCAAGCAGCATTTATATCTCCAAAAGTACCGAGACCGACAAAACGATCAAAAATGGCTGAGGGTGTTATGAGGCATTTTGCTCCATCCACACATTTTGTAGGATTTCATTATTTGCGTTATGATGATTTTATTGAGCCACCAATAATCAGGCAACAAATAAAAGACTTAAATCCGACTCTAGGCGATCATATAACGGTTTATTTGCCAGCTTTTGATCACGAAACTTTATGTTCAATTTTTATTAATAACCCACAAATTCAATGGCATATATTCTCACCAACTTGTGAGAAAGAGTATTACAAAAAAAATGTAAGGATACGACCATTGGGTAAAGAAACATTTTTAGAAAGCTTCGAAAGTTGTCTTGGGTTTATTTCCGCATCGGGATTCCAAACGACATCAGAATCTATGTTTCTCGGTAAAAAATTGCTCACAATCCCTATAAAAAATCAATATGAGCAATTATGTAATGCTGCAGCCTTAGAGGAGTTAGGTGGTTATGTTGTCTATAATATTGCAGACTCATTCAATCAGACAATTGATAACTGGCTGAAAAATGGTCAGGTATTGAAATTGGATGAGATTTCTGAAGAAAATGATTTGGTAAATAAAATTATATCAGTTGGAAAAAAAGAGATGGCTTTAGCTTAATCCGCCAGATATTTCTCTTTTATCATTGTGATGTGGTGCCGCTCATGACCGGCGATAATAAATGCAAGTGCGCGAACAGTCACATCGTAACCACTCGCGGTACCTTGTTGGTTAATCATCTCTTTAGTCATATTACTAAGTAAGTGAATTGTAGAAACACGAACTGCAAGATATTCATTAGACAGATTGGCTAAAGTCCGCTTGTTATAATGATTATCAGCCATATACGCATCTTGATCCATACTCGGAAGAGGTTGCTTTTCACCTCTGCTTATTGAAAAAGCCCGGTAACAGAAGAGTCGTTCGGTTTCAATCATATGACCAATCACTTCTTTCAAGGTCCATTTTCCGGGTTCATATGAAAAGAAAGCTTTGTCACCCGGTACAGAATTAATCAACGTATAAAGCTCATGCATTTGAGCATTCAAAGTGTGAATGATATTAGCTTTTTCTACCTGACCTACGTAACCAGAATAATAATGCACATACTCGGATGATGCAGGATATTCATTCTCCCATACTTCCATAACTAAGAGTATTTAATTCCTTTCTAAAACCAATTGGCTAAAGATAGAATTCGAAAGATAGGATCAAAACTTAAATTTAGGACAGAATTCCTTAAGTGGCAGCCCATCACGTGAATTTCCTTCGGCATTATCATCTCGAAATAATTCCATTTCATATGTAATATATGCCGGATTATTATATCTGGTTTGGAAGTAGACCTTTTTCCCGCCAATTGTTCTCGAGCATCTGTTTATTTCTAGTAATGGATCGCCCGGTTTTAAGTTCAAATGATTAGCAATAATCGGGTGTGCAGCAGTTGCTGTTATCGAGTATCGACCTGCTTTGATTGGGATATCATATTCATCCTCCAAAATCTCATAAATGGTTCGGTGATTTAAATCCTGATCAAGTAATAGGTGGCCATAGCTTACCGGTAACCACGTGATATCGAATGCAACCGGTGTATCATTTGCATAACGAACTCTCTCAAGTTTCATTAATGATTTTTCCGGTGGAATTTCCAGAATAGGATTTACTTTTTCATCTCCCGGTACTTTCCCAAAGTGAATCAGTTTCGAAGAACTAGATAACCCAGCTCTTCTCATGTCCTCCGAAAAATCGGTGAGTTGAACTAGATTTGGTGTTGGATTTTCTTGCCTGACAAATGCTCCTAAACCTTGTTTCTTGAAGATTAAGCCTTCATTCTCTAACGATTTTAAAGCTTGGCGGACAGTAATTCGACTAACTTTATAGTAATCGCATAATCGTTTTTCTGATGGTAATTTATCTCCCGGAAGAAATTCTTCGCGTGCTATTTCCGTTCTAAGGTGGTCAGCAATTTGCTGATGTCTGGGAATGCTTGAATCCATAAATAGTGTTCTTGACTTATCTTATTATAACATGTTGATACAAGTTAACACATCTTCTTATCATTGGTCAACAAAAAAATCAAACATCACAACAAAATAATGTTAGACTATTTATCACAACCCATGCCCTGGTACATTGCCGGTCCGTTAATCGGTCTTACAGTACCTCTATTATTGATTGTGGGCAATAAAACATTTGGAATCTCCTCTAGTTTCCAGCATATGTGTGCAGCAGTAATGCCAAAGAAGTTTCCATATTTCAATTATGACTGGAAATCTGCAGGAAAATGGCACCTACAACTTGCATTAGGAATTACATTTGGAGGAGTAATAGCAGCATTTTTAACACCGGAAGATTACAGAATCGAATTAGCCGGTAGCACAATCGCTGCTTTAAGCGAACTTGGAATTACCAATTTCAGTGGCTTTGTACCGCAGGAAATTTTTAACTGGTCAACGTTGGGTACAACTCAAGGAATAATCATGCTTGTATTTGGTGGATTATTAATAGGATTCGGTACACGTTATGCATCTGGTTGTACTTCAGGGCATGCTATAACCGGATTAGCCACCTTACAAAAAGCTTCTTTAATAGCTGTTATTGGTTTCTTTGTAGGCGGTATTCTATCTACCTATTTCCTATTACCGGTAATTTTAAATTAAGAGAGAAATGAGATTTATAATTGCAGGAACAGTATTTGGCTTTATTCTGATAAAATCAGAAGTAGTATCGTGGTTTAGAATTCAGGAGATGTTTCTATTCGATTCTTTCCACATGTTTGGAATAATTGGATCAGCAATATTGGTAGGATTAATTGGAATCCAACTGATTAAGAGATTCAATATAAAAGACATTTCAGGTAATGAAATTTCAATTAAGGAAAAGGATAATTCCCTCACAACTCGATATATTGTGGGTGGTACAATGTTTGGTTTGGGTTGGGCGATTGTTGGAGCTTGCCCGGGACCACTTTATGCATTAATTGGAACTGGTTATTTGATTTTTATTATCCCTCTTTTAGCAGCAATTGCCGGGGCAGGGGTCTATGGAGTTTTGCAGAGCAAGCTCCCTCACTAATTATTAAAACGATAAAAGGATAAGAAGATGTTTTTTGAGCAAATATTTGAAGAGAAGTTAGCCCAATATGCTTATGTAATTGGCTGTCAGCGTAATGGAGAGGCAATTGTAGTTGATCCAATGAGAGACATTAAACGTTACGAAGATTTAGCAGCTAAACATGGATTAAAAATTGTAGCGGTAGCAGAAACTCATATTCATGCAGACTATCTATCAGGAGTAAGAGAGTTCGCAGAAAAAGGCGCTAAAGTATATGTATCTGATGAAGGTGATGCTGATTGGAAATATGAATATATAATCGGCAGTGATTACAATTATCAACTGTTGAAAGATGGTGATGAGTTTAAAATCGGTAATATCAAATTTACAACCGTTTATAGCCCTGGACACACACCAGAACACGTTAGCTATTTAGTTACTGATGGTGCTGCAACCGATCAACCAATGGGAATATTATCTGGTGATTTTGTCTTTGTAGGTGATGTTGGACGTCCTGATCTATTAGAAACAGCTGCCGGACAAGTTGGAGCTATGGAAGGCTCTGCAAAAGTGATGTATCAAAGTCTTGAGAAATTTAAATCACTTCCTGCATACTTACAGTTATGGCCAGGTCATGGAGCAGGTTCTGCATGTGGTAAAGCTCTTGGTGCAGTTCCCAAATCAACAGTTGGATATGAGCAGCAATTCAACCAGTCAATTGCATCAGCTATTACAGAAAAGAGCTTTGTTGATTTCATCTTAGATGGACAACCTGAACCACCATTATATTTTGCTCGCATGAAGCGAGATAATAAGCTTGGACCAAAAGTATTGGGCGAATTACCAAATCCACAAAAGATGGATGTTCAATCAATAGTTGAAGCAACAAATGGTGAAAATGCAGTAGTAATCGATACAAGAAACCGAATGGATTTCATGAATGGTCATTTGAAGGATTCAATTCTTGCCATCATGAATAAAACCTTCAATACCATTGCCGGTTCTTATGTAAATGATGATCAGGATATTTATTTAATCATTGAAGACAATCAGGTTGAAGAGGCAGTTGTTGATTTAATTCGCATTGGTTTGGATAACATTAAAGGATACGCTACACCGGCTGAATTAGCTGAATCTGGAGTCAATCTGGTCAAAACTAATATTATTACTTTTGATCAAGCAGATGAAATGCTTGAAACTGGTGGATATACATTATTGGATGTTCGCAAAAAATCTGAATTTGATGAAGGTCATGGCGAAGGTGCAATTAATATTGCTCATACTAGACTTTTAGATCGAATTGAAGAAGTACCAACTGATAAGCCGGTAATTGTACATTGTAAATCTGGTGCACGAGCTTCAGCTGCAAGTTCTTTATTGGAGCGCTATGGCCATACTGTTCACTATGTGAATGATTTGGTAGAGCCTTGGTTGGAGAAAAACAACCAATTAGCACAAGCATAATATGTTTTGGGCCCTTCTGGGTGCCCTTTTGATTGGACTTTCGCTGGGGCTATTGGGCTCCGGCGGTTCCATTTTAACGGTACCCGTTCTCGTCTATTTAGTTGGAGAACCTGAGAAAGTTGCAATTGCCGAGTCATTAGGGATTGTGACTGCAATAAGCTTGATTGGTATGATTCCATACGCCGTTCGAAATCTGGTTCACTGGAAGAGTGTGATCTATTTTGGCATTCCTGGTATGCTTGGAACATATGCAGGGGCGTCATTATCAAGCTTTATTAGCGGTAATACACAATTAATCATTTTTGCTATTGTAATGATTCTTGCAGCTGGTATGATGATTAGAAATGGGATCGATACAGACAAAAACAAAGAGCTAAAAGTATCGAAAGCTGTATTACTTATTGAAGGTTTGGTTGTAGGTGTAATAACAGGTTTGGTAGGAGTTGGCGGTGGTTTTCTAATAATTCCAGCATTAGTTTTAGTGGCCGGATTAGAAATGCGTTTAGCTGTTGGTACAAGCCTTGTGATTATCGCAGCAAAGAGTGCACTTGGATTCTACAAATACCTGGATGTTCTGCGAGAGGAAAGTTTGAATGTGAATTGGGAGTTACTTGGAATTTTCACAATCATTGGAATTATTGGCAGCTTTGTTGGCGGTCGAATAAGTCATAAAGTGCCACAAAAGGCTTTAAAAAGAGGCTTTGGCTTTTTCCTGATTGTAATGGGAGTTTTTATTCTAGGAACTAACTTAGTTTAGTTTTCTGCAGATTTATTTCGAGCGACAAAATAAAAACCTGTTCCGATAGCAATGAATAATGCAGTCATCCAAATATTGGTAAGACTCACTTGCAACATCAACCAAATGCAAGCTAAAATCCCAAGTATTGGGATTAAATATCCTCCTTTTAAGCTGAAATTCTCTTCTGACTTATATATCGGTCGAAGCTTTGGAATAGCAGCACAAGTGATGATATAAAGGAACAATCTTGACAAAACTGTCATGGCAGCAAGTGTTGTAAATGAACCTAGTGCTGCACCAATGAATGCAAAGGTTCCATAAAAAATGATAGAATTAGCCGGCGTTAAAAACTTTGGGTGAACTTTCCCAAACCAGTTGGGTAATGAACGATCTAATGACAGAGCATAAGTTAGACGAGGTGAAGAGAAAATGCTTCCGACCAAATTCGCTGATACTGAAGTTACTACACCAATCATTAAAATAATTGCTCCAAATTCACCAAATAGCGAAGATGCAGCATCTAACAATGGAGCACTTGATGAAGCTAAATCGGGAACAGCTGCTTCTGCAACCATTTGAATGAATAGATATAAAACTGCGATAAATGCTAATCCAAAAATAAAAGCCCTTGGCATATCCCTTCCCGGGTTTTTAGCTTCTCCTGCAGGGACTACTGCGCCTTCAAACCCAACAAAAGCGTAGATTAAAAGTAGAGCTGCTGCACCGATATCTATTTCTGTGGAAGATGAAGAATCGAATGCAGGAAGTACCTCAGATCCAAGGAAGACAAGACCTCCAAATACTAAAAGGATCAAGACGGAGAATTTAATCACTGTAAAAATGGCTAAGGTGCGGATTGACTCTACAGAGCCCAAAACATTAATTAAAGTGAGAAGACCACAAATTAGTGCTAAGCTAATCAACCTGCCTAACCCTTCACCGGCTGGGGCATAGAAATAACCAATACTTTCAACTAATAGTACTGTATTAGCTGAGAATGAGATCATTCTTGCCATGTAATAAAGCCAACCTGTTTGGAAGCCAATAAACCTTCCAAAAGCTTCAGTACCATATTTAACCGGGCCACCTGTTTCCTTAAAATAACTCCCAATTTCAGCAAAACTGAGAATTACCGGCAGAATAAGAATCGCGCAAAGAATATATACCAATACGCTGTATTCTCCAGCTAGTCGGGAAGCTCCACTAGGTAATCCAAATATCCCCGCTCCAACTAGTCCATTTACTACTAATAACCAAAGGCCCCACGTTCCTAGTTTACGAGGTAGTTTTTCGTCTTCTGCTTTATGAAGGTTATAATTTTGCATGCGATGAAGGTACATCATTCGAAAGTTCTTTATATAATACTTTACATTTTCTGACCTTACACCGAATGCCTCCTACATTAGAAGAGGGAGTGTAATAATTAGAGCTTCATCATATCAGCAAGTTCTTCTCCTTGAGAAGGAGAAGACAGATGAGGTCGGAAATAAATTAGCAAAGTAACCAACACAAATTTTTACCATCTCCAGAAATGATGCTTCTTATTTTTGTATAGTTGCAACTGACTTAACCAAAGGGATTTACAGCACACCAATGATTTTTCGAAGCTTTATATTGACTGCATTATTAGTGGGACTTTCCACTTCATCAAAAGCATTTCAAACTACTGATCCCGAGAAAAAATCGGTTCAAGCCTATCAGTTAAATGACAATGAGAGAGTAGATTTTCGATTTGATGGGAAGTTAGATGAAAGCTTCTGGGATATGGCTATCCCTGCAACCAACTTTACTCAACAATCACCAATTGAAGGAAATCAGGCTACAGAAAGAACGGAAGTAAAAATCACTTATGATAATAAAAACCTCTATATAGGTGTGATGTTATATGATAGCGATCCTTCTCAAATCAAAGCATTTCAAAAAAGAAGGGATCAGCGCATTACCTCAGATGAACGCTTCGTTTGGATTTTCGATACGTTCAATGATCAACGAAATGGCTATTTCATGGAAATCAATCCGAATGGACTTAGAACAGATGGTTTGATTAGCACAGGTCAGGGTGGGGGAATTAATTTAAGTTGGGATGGAATTTGGGATTCCCGAACGTATATCTGTGAATTTGGTTGGTCTGCTGAGATTAAGATTCCTTTTGCAACACTCAATTTTGATGAAGAAAGTGACCAATGGGGTGTAAACTTCATGCGTGTGATCCGGCGCAAAAATGAAACGGTACTTTGGACAGGACATAGGCGAAATCAAGGAATCTCCCGTCCTCAAGATGCAGGACTATTAACTGGATTACGGGATATTTCTCAAGGTCTTGGACTTGAAGTAGTTCCTTTTGGCATTAGCACACTTTCCAGTGATCAAACCGGAAGTGAAACTGAGAATGATTTTAATCCGGATGCGGGTGTGGATATCAACTATAACATCACACCCAGTTTGAAAGCTTCAGTAACTTTCAATACAGATTTTGCTGAAGCTGAAGTTGATCAACGCCAGGTAAATCTAACTCGATTTCCAATTGCGTTTCCTGAACAACGCGACTTCTTTCTCGAAGGAGCGAATATTTACAGTTTTGCACCAAGTAGTGGGATCAATCCATATTTCAGTAGAAGGATAGGATTGAACAATAGAAAACCTGTTCCTATTACATACGGCGCACGAGTACTTGGAAACGTAGGACAAAATAACCTCGCTATTCTACATGTTCGCACAGGAGAAAGTGGTTCTACACCGGCTGAGAATTTTTCAGTTGCACGCTTGAAGCGGAATATTGGAAGTGAAAGTACGCTTGGTTTTATTTACACCCGACGTTCATTTGTTGGTAGTCGCAGTGATGCTGATTTTTTAAACAATCCAAGTTTGATTGGTATAGATCTTGGTTTTGATGAGGGATTGCACACTTTTGGTACTGATTTAGAATTAGCTACCAGTACTTTTCTTGGAGACAAAAATCTGCAGTTTCAAGCATTTTTTGTGTTTCATAATCGAAATTCAACACTGGATGATTCATCAGATTTATTGGATCGCTCATCACGTGGAATTCGAATTAATTTCCCAAATAGACCCTGGTCGGGACATGCTTCATATCGAGAATTCGGTGATTCATTTAATCCTGCTGTCGGATTTGCCAGAAGAATTGCATTTCGACGATTTCAACCATCTATCGATTTTACCCCTCAATTTCCAAATAGCAAGTATGTGGATCAGGCGAGATGGGGAATCCGATTTGAACATTTAACGGACCTTGACTTCACGCTATTAACACAAAACCTGATTTTTACCCTTGGTGATGTTTTTCTTTCCTCCGGTGATCGGATTACATGGCGTGTAGGTCGTAACTATGAATTGCTCGATTTCAATTTTGACATTCGAAGAGATGGCAACATTATCATTCCAATGGGTGAATACTCGAATTGGAATACTGAACTAGGAATTGAAACAGCTGAATTCCGAAAAGTATCAGCAGAATTCGAAGTTGAATACAACGGTTTCTGGACCGGGACTCAAACTGAATTAGAACTAGGTTTAAGTTTTAGACCAATTCCCGGAGTTGAACTAACACCTAGTTATGAACGAGGCATGATTCGACTACCGGAAGGTGATTTCAACGTAGATATTTTCTTTTTGGAAGGGATTTGGGATTTAACCACAGAACTCTTCTTTACGACCAATCTGCAGTATGACAATGACAGTAATGAAATTGGATTGAATAACCGATTGCGATGGATTATTACACCGGGTTCAGATTTGTTCCTAGTGTACAATCACAATTGGGAAGAAAATGCATTTGATCGATTTGCTACGACCAGTCAGGCCGGAATTGTGAAGTTGAGCTACACGCATAGGTTTTGATCTCATCCGGTTTGGTCATCCTGAACTTGTTTCAGGATCTTATGATTAATGAACCGCTGTTCTAATTCACATCCAATCAAAGAATCATTCACTACAGATGCTGAAATAAATTCAGCATGACACCCGTGATGTTATATTGATCCAGACAGCGGTTAGGAGAAGGATCAGCTAATTTCAATGACCTGCTGATTCTTCGGCAATAGCCCGCCTTACAAAGTACTTGCACGGCGGACAGGACTCAGAATGACTTTCTATACAATCTAAAACTCACAATAAATGTAATTCCTAAAACAATATGTGCTGATAAAATAAAGAGAAATGTTTGTAGCGTAATAAACTCATGCTCATTGAAGTCTAATTGTACAAAATCTCTAAAAGTTATGATCAATGAGTAAGTTGATAGTATAACAGAATTGATCATCATATAACTTGAAAACTGTTCCCATTTTCGAAGATAAATTGCACCAATTAGCCAAAACAATGGACTTATTAAGAAGAGGTAAAATAAAAAGATGTTCATTTATTTATACAGTACTTGGACAATAATTAGTCAACCTAGTTCCGACAGTGGTCGGAAGAAGAATCAGCAAAATAAATGACCTGCTGACTCTTTCCCGAATTGATTTCGCGATAGCCTCAGCTTAACTTTTCTTTCAATAAAGTTCTAAAATTTCTTTAAACCTAAAACAATCGATGGTATGATCATTTACAAGTCCACAGGCTTGCATATGGGCATACATGATGGTGCTGCCACAAAATTTAAAGCCACGCTTTTTGAGGTCTTTGCTTAAAGCGTCAGATTCTGGTGTCGTTGCCGGAACTTCACTCATTGTTTTCCAATACCCAACAATGGGTTTGCCACCCACGAACTGCCAGATATAGGCATCGAAAGTTCCGAACTCTTTCTGTACTTCAAGAAAACGTTGGGCATTATTCACAGCTCCGCGAACCTTCAATTTATTCCGGATAATCCCCTCAAACTGAAGCAACTTCTGGATTTTGTCTTCATCAAACTGCGCGACTATTACCGGATCAAAATCCGCGAAAGCCTGACGGTATCCATCACGTCGTTTTAAGATAGTTGACCAGCTAAGACCGGCTTGGGCACCTTCCAGAATCAGGAATTCGAAGTGCTTTCGATCGTCGTGAACAGGTACTCCCCATTCTTCGTCATGATATTTGATGTAAGCTTCCGATTGGTTTTTCGTCCAATCGCAGCGGATTATTTCTTCGTTCATGTTTAGAAAATAAGTCATCCTGAGCTTACTAGCGAAGGATCAGCCATTTTATATGACCTGCTGATTCTTCGGCAGTAGCCTCAGAATGACTTTATAGATTACAGGGATTGTTAACTCCCTCTCCTAATGTAGAGGAGGTCGCTGACGCTTCAAAGCTTTAGCGACGTAGCGGTCGGGGTGTGGTCAAAATAAAATCTGCAGATATCTAAGACCTGCTTATTCTTCTCCCGACCGCTGTCGGGATCAGAATGACTTTAGAAAATAACGGGCTGGGCTGGGTTCAAAAGAAATTTCTCTTCATGTTGTCATCCCGGACTTGATCCCGGATCTGTAAAGATTATTTCTTTGATCAGAAAAAGACCTAAACAACGAATCACTCACTACAGATGCTGAATCAAGTTCAGCATGACAACTAAATTGTGTCAGAAGTACATTTATAAAAAAACAAACATCTTTAATTCAAAACCCCAAAGTTTTAATTACATTGGCACTTCACTCTCACACTAAATAAATATCGAAGTAATGCATTGGGTAGAGACGGTACGTCGACTTGCAGAATCTAGTAATATCAATGAGCATCTGGCTGAGAATATCACCACACTAACTCAGATGCTGGAAGTGGTTTGTAGAGATCGACAAGGGGAAGATTTTATAAAGCTACTTGGTGAAATGCCACAAAAAGCAGTAGAAGCTTTAGAAGAAGGAAATGAGGAAGCACTAGCCGAGCTACAGAAATATGTTGAGGATTCATCTGCTGAAGAGATCAAAGAATTCCTGAGAATCTACACTACGTTTTTCCATTTAGTAAACTCTCTGGAACAGCATGAAATCAGTAGAATCAATCGGTTTCGTGAATTTCAGGAAAGTGCTGATAAGCCTCGAAATGAAAGTATCATGGAAGCCGTCTATAAAATGAAGGAGGCCGGTTACACACTAGAGCAGGCGATCGATGTTTTTGCTCAAATGGATATTCAGCCGACTATTACAGCACATCCCACTGAGGCTCGTCGACGAAGTGTGTTAACCAAACAGCACGAAATCAGCAATATGATTGCGGCACTAGGAGAGAAGAATCATACGGTTGATGAAGCCAAGCATTTGAAAAGCGAAATTGTGAATCAATTGAAGCTTTTATTAATGACGGATGAAGTCCGAGCCGAAAGAATGACCGTGGAAGATGAAGTTGAAAACGGATTGTTCTATTTCTCACATACTATCTGGGATGTTGTACCGCATTTGTATCAGGATATTCGGATGGCGCTTGAAACCTACTATGGTGAATCCGGTGATCTGCCAATCGTTTTAAAATATCGATCTTGGATTGGATCAGATCGGGATGGAAATCCAAATGTTACATCTTCAGTTACATGGCGAACATTGATGGAGCAACGTAAGACGGCTTTCAAGATGTACATAAAAAAGCTGGATCATCTACGCCGATATCTGAGTATTTCATATAAAGAGACAGATATATCAGAAGAGCTACGGGCATCATTGAGAGAAGAGGAAACGACAAATCCACTTACTGAATTGTATGAGCGTCGATATCAGAGAGAACCATATCGACGAAAAATCACACACATGATGCAATACATTCAAGAGCAGCAGAATGTATTAAAATCGGATAAAGCCGAAGTTTTAAAACTTGCACCCAAATATACGGCGAAAGATTTCATTGCTGATCTTGAACTTATTCGCGATAGTTTAATTGCGCATGATCTTGGAGGACTAAGTGAACAAGGGCGACTTCAGGATTTAATAGTATGTGCGAAAACCTTTGGTTTCCATCTTACTGCATTAGATGTAAGGCAGCATTCTAGGCTACATGAAGAGACGGTTTCCGAACTACTTTCGAAGGGAGAAGTAATTGATAGTTACCAGACTCTTTCAGAGGAAGAGAAAATCGAGGTCTTGGAAAAAGAACTACGAAACCCTCGTCCTTTGAGTCCAATTAAGTCAGAACGTTCGGAAGTTGCTGAAAGAGTAATGAGCGTGTTTGAGGAAATCAGGGATATGCTCGCATTAGATCCGGATAGTTTTGGTAGTTATATCATTAGTATGGCGCATGGCGTCAGTGATATGTTGGAAGTTCTGATTCTGGCCAAAGAACTCGGATTGTGGAGTTTCGATGGAGATGTAGTTACAGAAACTAAATTAGATGTTGTTCCACTTTTTGAGACGATTGAGGACCTTGAGGAATCGTCCAATCATATGGCGGTGATTTTTGATCATCCGATATTCAGCAAGCAAATTGCTGCTCGCGATAATTTCCAGGAAATCATGTTGGGTTATTCAGATAGCAACAAGGACGGTGGTTACTGGATGGCAAATTGGGCATTGAATAAAGCTCAATATGATTTGGGAATGGTATGCCGTGAATACGGCGTCGATTTCAGGTTATTCCATGGAACCGGTGGAACCGTTGGTCGTGGTGGAGGACAATCCAATAAAGCAATTACTGCAATGCCACCGGTTGCCAATAATGGAAAGATTCGATTCACCGAGCAAGGTGAAGTTATCTCATTCAGATACTCTCTTGAAAAGATTGCACATCGCCATTTAGAGCAACTTGTAAATGCAATGGCGCAAGTTGTAATGGCTCAAACCAATAAACCAAGCTATTTATTTGATTCTGACTACGAGTGGGATATAATGCAGGATCTGGCCAAAGAAACCATGAATAACTATCGCGGATTAATCGACGATAAAGATTTCTGGGATTGGTTTGTTTCTCATACACCGGTCGAGCACATAGGTAAATTGCCAATTGCATCCCGACCTGTGATGCGTGGTGCCGGAGGAAAGTTATCATTTGATGGGTTGCGAGCCATTCCATGGGTTTTCTCATGGACTCAGCTTAGATACAATGTTCCCGGCTGGTACGGAATTGGTGAGGCCTTAGCACAAATTAAGGATCGATACCCTGATGCTCTCGAGACTCTACAAAAGTGGCAAAAAGAATGGCGCTTTTTCTATACCGTGATGAATAATTCGCAACGAGAATTGGCCAGAACCCACTTAGCCACTTCTGTGATTTATAATCGAGAAGATGACATGAAGTTCCATAAGATTATTAGTGAAGATTTTGGGAAAGCATGCAATCACATCACCAGCATAACAGGGATTGATGAAATCTTAGGTCATAATCCTGTAATTCAGAATTCAATCAAATTCAGAAATCCATTTACATTTCCATTGAATATCATTGAAGCTGAATTATTACAACGCTGGGATGATTCCGCTCCAGTAGAAAAACAACACGAAATAATGGAACTGATCTTTCTAAATATTAATGGAATTGCTGCTGCAATGCAGAGTACCGGGTAGTGAATTCGAGGTCAAAAGTCGTATATTCAAACTCCTGCCAAAATCCATGAAAAGAGTACAGTATAATGAGCGAGACTATAACAAAAACAGCATTGAGAATTGAGCCGGCAACGTCAAGCAGGGTACATGAAGTAGATTTCTCGAACTTACAGTTTGGTCGCATGTTTGGTGACCATATGTTCGAAATGATCTTCGAGAACGGAACATGGGGTGAACCTACTGTAAAACCCTACGGTAAAATTGAAATCGCACCGGCAATGAACGTATTTCATTATGGTCAGGCTGTGTTTGAAGGCATGAAAGCCTTTTATGTAGATGAGAAAACCATCAATATATACAGGCCGGAAGATCATCATGCTCGATTCAATCGCTCATGTCGAAGAATGTGTATCCCTGAAACAGATTATGAGACATTTATTTCTGCTTTGGGAACTCTTATCAAATTAGATAAAAAGTGGGTTCCTCAGGCAGCAGGTACAGCGATGTATATTCGTCCATTCATCTTCGCAAGCGAGGACTATCTGGCAGCAAGAATTTCTGATCGATACAGCTATTATATCATTACCAGTCCGGTTGGTGCGTATTATGCGGAAGGGTTCAATCCTGTTTCTTTAGCAACACCTGATGGTTATGTTCGTGCAGTGAAGGGGGGAACGGGTGAAGCCAAAACCAGTGGCAATTATGCCGCTAGTTTTCTTCCGGCTCGAGAAGCTCAGCAAAATGGATTTACACAAGTTCTATGGTTGGATGCTCATCACAATGAATACATTGAAGAAGTAGGGACTATGAATATCCATTTCTTAATAAATGATACCCTTGTTACTCCTGAATTAAGTGGTTCAGTTCTTCCGGGAATTACCAGAGCCTCTGTTAAGACGTTAGCTGCAGAATGGGGATATGAAGTAGAGGAACGAAAGATTTCTATTTCTGAAGTATTTGAAGCATCTGAAAACGGAATCCTTAAAGAAGTATTCGGTTCTGGAACGGCTGCGGTAATCTCACCAGTAGGATTAATCGAACATAAAGGCCAACAAATCAATATTGGTGATGGAACCATTGGTGATTTTGCACAACGTTTGTTTGATGAGATTACCGGTATACAGTACGGAAAAATTGAAGACCGACACGGTTGGGTTCATTCAGTAAAAGTGTAGGATGAACCTCACTCTCTGGAAAATTCTGGCGATTGGTGGTGGTGGTTTTATAGGAGCCGTTTCTCGCTATCTATTAGCAACTACAATCCAGCATCAGGTAAAACCGGAGCAATTTCCAATCGGGATTTTTGTAGTCAATATTATTGGTTGCCTTCTTATTGGATTATTAGCCGGACTTTTCGAGTTAAAATCATGGATGAATGTTGAACTTCGATTATTCGTTTTTGTCGGTTTGTTAGGGGGATTTACAACCTTCTCAACTTTTGCGAACGACACCTACCTTTTAGGTAAAGACGGAGAATTCATCGCTGCCCTTCTAAATGCCGGGGGACAGGTAATAGTTGGATTACTATTCGTTTGGGTGGGGTATTACGTAGCTAAGGCATTTAGCTAATCAAAGATAGAGTTCGACATTGAAATACTTCGAGGGAACAGTGAATCAAGCGATCTAATGTTCCCGAAGGGAGAATAAATCCGCACCGGCTGAAAATTCTTTCTTGGTAAGATTTATATGGACCATCGGATTTATTCAATGTAATCGCTGATGAATCCGAGATGAATTTCTGTCGAGAGTTTTTGCTACTTTTGTCGGTACAAAAGTAGAATAGAAAGAAGCTTATCTAATCAAGGTTTATTTCATCAATAATTCTAATGCCCAATTAGTCATAGAAATTTTAATAACCCTTATCCCGATCCACCTCAAACAACAAATCCATCCCGGAAAGTGATCGCTTATAATTTTCAACGATAACTTCTGCTGCTTCATTTGGGTCGGTTATAGAAGCAATATGAGGTGTTATCATAATTTTTGGGCGATTCCAGAATAAGTGATTAACCGGAAGAGGTTCTTCTTCAAAAACATCAAGTGTAGCACCTTCAAGAACTCCGGTATCCAGTCCATAAATCAAATCTTCTTCAATCAGGTGTGAGCCCCTTGCTATATTAATGAGATAAGCCGGCTTTTTAAGTTTCTTGAAAAGATCTAAATCTAGGATTCCATCTGTTTCTTTCGTTAGTGGAAGCAGGCATACCAGAATGTTGGTTTTCGAAAGGAATTCATCCAGTTCATTTTGAGAAAATGTCTCAACTCCGTCGATCTCCTTTATTGATCTTGACCAACCAACTACCGAATAACGATTCACGACTAATGAAGAAACAACAGCCTGACCCATTTCGCCTAATCCCATCACACCAACAGTACAATTAGATTTTGGGATGGCATCGTGAGCACTCCAAAAACCTTCTCGTTTTTGGTCCACATATTTCGACGTGTTGAATCGATAATTCTGAATGGCATTCAGCACATATTCAGCCATTTGATCCTTTAAAGATGGAATCATCACCCGAGTAATTTTTACTGATTCCGGTAAAGTTGAGTCTTTAAAGATGTGATCCACACCGGCGCCAAGGCTACTCACAACTTTGAGATTAGGATAATTAGGAAGAACCTTCTCAGGATGATTCCAACTCACCGCGAAAGTAACCCGCTCTTTATTATCCACTCTGGGCCAGATTTCAACATCCAGATTTGGGTCGACTTCAAGAAGAGCTTCTTTCCAGGGATTCATATCCCGATTCTTAGCGATAAGCAGTAATGACATAAGCTTGAAATTTGGTCATCTTGATCCCGACTTGTCGGGAGAAAGAACTTATCGGATATAATACGGAGCTTATTTGAATAATTAGGAATTAGGAATGATGAAATTAGGAATATTTAGTTCCCTGTTCCCTGTTCCCTGTTCCCTGTTCCCTGTTCCCTGTTCCCTGTTCCCTGACCACTGTCAACTGGCCTTCACCACCATCAACTCATCCCAACGAGTCGTATATCTTTTGCTCAAGTAGTTTTGGTTCATGAGCCACTTATTTCGATGATCCCCTTCTTTATGTAAACCGGTTGCAGCAAAAGCCGCATGATTTCTCCCAAACTTGGCGTTGATCTTATCTAATGATTCCATCAACTGATGCTGCTTTACCGTATATCTTTCCGAGTTGAATAAATCAGCCTGGACTTCAGATGCAGGAATAATTCCGGTTAGCATCACGGCAGCCTTTTTATACTTCCTGCCCGGATCAAATAATCCAGCCGCAAGTTTTTGGGCTATGCAAATTAAGCTTGGTGTATGAGCAGTAGGTGTTGAGATTGAGTGATAATCACTGAACTTATATTTATGATTGCTGTGATCGTATTTGTCACCAATGAGTTGAATCTGAATACAGGAAGCCACTGAATTCTGAGCTCTTAACTTTTCAGCAGCTCTGGTTGTGAATGTTGATAAAGCTTCCTGAATTTCATCCAGATTATATAAGGGAGTGCCAAACATCCGTGAGGATAAAATTCCTTTACGTGATTCCCGTCCGATACCTAATCCAGAACAAGGAGTTCCGTTTAGTTCCAATACCGTTCTGAGTCCCGTTACAGCCATTTGTTTTCGTACCCATTTCTTATTGTGGATGGTATTCTTCAAATCTAAGGCTGTACGAATTCCGTGTTGATTCAGCTTGATTGTTAATCTGGATCCAATTCCCCAAACTTTATTCACCGGAAATTCTTGTAGATACGAATTTGGATTATCAACTGCATTGAAATCAAAGACTCCATTAAGCTCGGGATTCTTTTTTGCAATGTGATTCGCCACTTTTGCCAGTGTCTTTGTGGGTGCGATACCAACAGAAACGGGTAGACCGGTCCATTTATATATCGTCTCTTTGATCACTTTTCCATATTCCGTCAAACTTGGAAATACATTGGTTGAAAGTTCTGCAAAGGCCTCATCAATACTATAAACTTCAATATCATGAGCAAGGTAACGAAGTGTTTCCATCACTCGGTGACTCATATCCCCATATAACGCATAATTTGAAGAACGAACAGCTACTCCTTTTTCACTAAACATAGTTCGATACTTGAATTCAGGAGCACCCATATCAACTCCAACCTCTTTTGCCTCTTCAGATCTGGCAATTACACAACCGTCATTGTTAGAAAGAATGGCAATCGGCTTCCCGATTAATGATGGATCAAAAACCCGCTCGCAGGATGCATAAAAGTTATTGCAATCAATCATTGCGTAGGCTAGAGCAGGCGCTGTTTTATTATCTCGATTTCTCACTATTTCCGGCAATTATTAATCAGTTACAAAGTATCATAGTATCAAAGTGACTGAGTTACTGGTATTTGTAGATCATGTTTGTGAGTAAGCGTTCGAGTTCGCGACAATCTTCATATAACACATTGAACCACTCTCTCTTCATGTATTCAAGATTTACAGCGATCTCAATTTGAGTTTGCACAGCATACAGGTCACCAATAGCATGATTTAAATACTCGGTGAAATCGCCCTTTTCTTTCAAACGAAATCCTTCTGCTATCAATGAAGGAATGGCAATGCTACTTGCTTTAAGTTGTTTACTCAATGGGTTTTGATCTGTATCTGGGAAATAGGTAGAGGCATTATGGACTTTATTAACAAGCGTCATTCCTTTCTGCCATACCTTTAAATCCCTAAAAGATTTGATTCCAAAATCAGAAAATGTCTGATCCTCAGTTTTATTCAACTTCTTTCTTTTAATCTCTGTTTTCATACTCTTCTATTTTGAATTTAAACTGTGTCACTTTGTTACTATGTCACTCTGCTAGCTAAACCGATGAATCAAATGCGTCACCACTCCCCAAATCATCCATTGAGTAGAAGTGTCAATCGGAATGGGTGGAAGCTTGGCATCCCCGGTTACTAAAAAGCTTCGATCGTTATGCTTAATAAGACGGCGGATGATTACTTCGTCCTCATAAGTCACCACAAGGACAGAACCACTTTGTGCATTCAAAGATCGATCCACGACCAGAATATCCCCTTCATGAATACCTGATGCATTCATGGCATCTCCTTCCACACGAACATAAAAGGTCGATGTAGGTCTTCGAACGATGAGTTCTTCCAGACTTAATGCCTTTTCTAAATGATCACTCGCCGGAGATGGAAAGCCGGTTTCTATCTTCCTGGAAAGCTGAAGTAAGTCCTTATCATCACGTTCTTGCTGAACCTGATACGATGTCCAATTGCTCATAATTTTCTCCCTTAACAATATATGTATAATATATGTTCAAACAATATAATTTTTAAGCATTAGTATGCTGAATAAAATTGATTCTAGCGTATTTTTATGTCCCCGAGGGAAATAAATCTATACCAGCTGATCAGAAAAAAATGCATGGGCAGTAGAAAGGCCTTCAGTTATTCATTTATTTTGTAAGGAATGCTTCTCCGGATGGTCTAACAATCAACAACCAATAAATACCACATCCTATGCCTTTTAATTTTGGAAACTCAAGTAAAGCGAAACTGGCAACTTGCCACGAAGACCTACAAAAGATTATGGAGCTTACGATTGCCCGTACCAGGATTGACTTTGGGATTTCTGAAGGTCACCGTAGCGTAGAACGCCAGAAGCAGTTATTTGATGAAGGCAGATCCAAAATTGATGGCATCACTCGTTTAGGGAAACATAACCACACACCTTCAGAAGCGGTGGATATTTACATTTACCACCCTGACTTAGAAACCCGAAGAAAATTGGTGTATGATAAAGCATCCCTTAGTTATGTAGCAGGAGTTGTCATATCCTGTGCCACTGAATTAGTAGAAAAAGGAGAGATTACACATACCATCCGTTGGGGAGGAAACTGGGATAAAGACGGGGTGATTTTACAGGACCAAAGCTTCGACGACCTCCCTCATTTTGAGATTATTGAGGTTTAGTAAGTAGAGATCAATTTCACTAAACAAGCAAAAATTTATTCAGAGTAAGACGACCATGATAAACTGATTTTTACTCTATCAAAATATATACAGGCTATAATAATCTATCTATATATGTTTAAATTCAGTGTTAATATTAATGAGAAAAAGAATAAATATAATTTAAACTTTACTATAACTCTTATAATAAATATGTTAATTACATAGTAATAAGTAAAAGGGGAAAATTAGGGTAATGTCATGGGAAGAGAATGTATCACAAAAGCACTTATAATATTAGAAGGTGCTGGTATAGATGTACAAACAGTAACTGAATGGGCAGATAAAATGGGATATTCGCGAGCTCATTTCTCAAGAATTTTTGTCCGTGAATTTGGAATTACTGCGAAAGATTACCTTAGGAATTTCAAACTACAAGTAATAACTCAAGCAATTAATAAAACACCTCAGGCTACAGGTTATGAAATTGCTAAAAATGCAGGATTCATAGATGAAAAGGCACTACACAAATATTTGAAGTTTCACTGTAATAGCACATTAACAAGATATAAGAGCCAAAATATTAAAAAATCACAAATTAGATATAAATAGGATTTGATCTTATAATTCAAAATGAAAATATTCGAATAAGGGGCTGTTAGATCACATGTTTATTTAACAGGAAACAATAATTAAAGATAGATTGATATGAAAACTTTAGAAATACATCAGATGGAACAAATCAAAGGTGGATTTAGCTGGGGAAGTGCAATCTGCGGTGTTGGATTTGCTGGATACGCAGCTTTAATCCAATACGGCCTGGCTGCTGTGGCTGTAACCGGTGGAGCAAGTTTATTAGTAGGATTTGGAATCGGAGTTACTGCAGCAGTGGTTTGCAGCTTTGCAGAGTGATTATTTAAATTAAAAACTTATGAAAGATTCTATTCAAAAACTTAAACATGTTGTCTTTTATAATACAATTGGTATAATAGTATTCAGTTGTGCGTTTCTTGCAAACAAATATCTAGATTTTTCAATCTATGAAACGCAGATTGACCTTAGGTATTTTGGCGTTGTATTTCTAGTTAGTATGATGGCTTATACAATACCGACACTTAAAGAAATTAAGTGATAAAATTAAGTTAGGCCAAAAAAAGATAAAGAGTTGCTAGCTATACGTTATGACTTAGTTATCAACTCTTTATCAATTAAATAATAATCTTAACCTGCTTGGTTAATTATATATAGCTAAATAATATATAATTGTTAACTCCTAGATTTAGCAAGACACTTATACTGAACTTTTTTGTGATTATTCTAATAATTCGTTCAATAATTACATGGGTCTCTCAAGAAATTATTTATACTGATGAGTTATATATAAAAAGTTTATCAGAAAATATAAATCATTTTACTATTGAAAAAGTCCTTGGTATACAGGGTCGATTCGATTGGGTAACTTATATATTTACTCCTTTAACTTTATTGTTAAAACTAACATTTAGTACTATTTGTATTAAAATCGGCCTATTATTAACACACGTTAAACAATCATATTATAGAGTATTTAAAGTCACCATTTTAGCCGAAGGTGTTTTTATTATAGCACAAATAATCTTTGTAATAATTTTATATATCAATCTTGATCTTGTAACTCTCCAAAATTCTCTAGGTTTTTATCCACTATCGGCTCTTAACCTGATAGGTATTGACAATATAAATGCCCAATGGGCGATATTCCCTCTTCAAACAGTTAATATGTTCCAGCTATTTTATGTAATTGTTATAGCGTGGCTACTTTCGAGGCAATTGGAGCAAGACTTTGTAGAGAGTTTAAATATTGTACTCCCGTCCTATGGGTTAGGTCTTTTACTTTGGGTTACACTTGTAGCTTTTTTAACCCTTCAACTTAGTTAAAAGGTTAAATCTATGAAGCGAACAATAGCTTATTTGGTAATTATTGGAGTTTTATCAATTACCGTGGTAACAGGATTTAAAATTTACCAAAAACTTTTGGTTGCGGAGGTAGTGAAAGCCCGAATTTTTGAATTACCCGAATTTGGTAAAGTGCTAATAAACGGAACAACATCTATTGATTCACTTTCAAACAAAGCAACCATTATTTCCTATATCAATACAAATTGCAGGTTTTGTCTTGCTGAAATTGAAAGCATTCGACAGCATCCAAGTTTATCAAATGAGTCTAGAATACTATTGATTTCAGATGAGCCAAAAAAAAGATTAGAGCTATTTGCAAGAAGTTTCGGGTTAGACACTCTGTCCATTGAAATGGTTTGGGATAGTTCAGGAGCGATTAAAACCCTGTATGATATAAACGGTGTCCCATCTACGTTCATATATGGTCGAGATGAAAAACTATTGGAACGTTTTAAAGGGGAAACAAACGCAGAGATGCTCTATGAATTAGTGAATTAAACAGGGGCGAAGCTAGGGTGCTCAAAAAAGAAAAAGCGATACGGGCAAAAGCTAAAAAATCATTTATTCATCAGAAGGATCAGTCTGATTGTGGTGTGGCGTGCCTTTCAAGTGTTGTTAACTATTATGGTGGTGAAACTAAAATTGAACATCTTCGAGAAATAAGTGGAACTACTAAAACCGGGACTACTTTACTTGGTCTTTATCAGGCAGCAAATAAAATAGGCTTACAGGCAGAAGCCTATGAGGCGGATATCGAAAACCTACGAAAGCTGGAATACCCAAGCATTCTTCATATAATAAAAGATAAGAGGCTCCAACACTATGTGATTTGTTATGGGTATGAGAATGGTCTATTCCTAGTAAGTGACCCTTCTGAGGGAGTTACACTGATTAGGGAATCTGAACTTGAAGAAGTTTGGCAAAGCAAAGCTCTTTTATTGCTGAAGCCTACTAACAAACTTGTTCAAAAAAAGGAAAGGCATAGAGCAAGATGGGAATGGTTGAAGAATTTGGTACTTGAAGACCTGGAAATCCTGAGTCTTTCTTTGGCACTGGGAATTTTTATAACCATTCTAAGTTTATCTACAGCCATTTTTTCCCAACAATTAATTGATGTTATATTGCCCGATGGGAATCTGACTAAGCTATTCACTGGGGTCGTTTTTCTCAGTATTCTTTTGGTTGGTAGAAGTGGATTGACCTACATAAGACAACTTTTTTTAATAAGACAAAGCCGGGATTTTAATAACCGAGTTATCAACCGCTTTTACGATGCGTTGTTGAAACTCCCTCTTCCTTTTTTCCTTAACCGGAAAACCGGCGACTTGATTGCAAGAATGAATGATTCAGGGCGATTACAGCAAACGGTGACTTTTCTTTTTGCAGAGGTGATGATTCATATCTTAATGGTTATTGTAGCTTCTGGGTATATACTATTTCAGTCTAAAATTATAGGACTATTTGTTCTGCTATGTGTTCCACTCTATTTCTTTCTTACTTGGTATTTTCATCGTGACATTTTGGAGGGGCAAAGATTGGTTATGGCCGCGCATTCTACTAATGAGAGCAATTATATAGATACTATTCAAGGAATTGAATCTATAAAAATAGCCAACAAGGAATCCTTTTTTTCTAATCTTACGAAAGCAGTGTATGCCTTTTTCCAAGATCGTATTTTTGATCTTGGGAAAGTTGGAATTCGGTTTGGATTATGGGCCGATTTGATAGGAATTATGTTTATCGTATGCACCCTTCTGTTCAGTTCTATGTTGGTTTTGAGCGGTGATATTTTATTAGGTGCTTTGGTTGCCATTTTTCAATTGACAAGTCAACTGATACCTGCCGCTAATAAACTTGCTTTAACGAATATTCAAATTCAGGAAGCCAGAGTTGCTTTCGACAGAATGTATGAATTTGCTTCCATTGAGCCTGAGCAGACTGTTGGAGATGCTAAACTAATTTTAAACTCTATAGGTTCTATGGAGGTATCCAACCTCGCTTTTCGGTTTCCAGGGCGGTCACAATTATTAAAGAATATTTCATTCGATATAAAAAAAGGGGAGATGATTGCATTGTTAGGAGAAAGTGGAAGTGGAAAAACAACCATGTTCCAAATTTTGGAGCGATTTTATAAACCTGAGGACGGGCAGATAACATTAAACTCATCCATTAATCTGGAAGAGGTGCCATTATCTTTATGGCGTGATAAGATTGCTTCGGTACCCCAACAAATAAAGATTTTTAATGGGACTTTACTAGATAATATCTGCTTGGGAAATGCTCCTGAGGAAGCTGAAAACGTAATTAATTTTTGCAGAGAATTCGGATTTAGCACTTTTTTTGAATCGTTTCCTCAACATTATGCCACATTGCTTGGTGAGGAGGGAGTGAACATATCTGTAGGTCAACAGCAGTTGGTTGTTTTGGCGCGAGCATTATATCAAAGACCGGATATTTTATTATTAGATGAAGCAACCTCAGCTATGGATCGGCGGACCGAACAAAAAATTCTAAAAATGCTCATGTCGTTGAAAAAGGAAATGGCAATAGTTTTAGTCACTCATCGAGTACAAAGTGCCAAACTAGCTGATAGAGTTTATATTATTGAGAATGGAATGGTTACTTCTAATGGATCGCCTTCAGAATTATTAACCAAGGATAATCTTTTTTCATATTCATTAGCAGATATTTCACTATAAGTTTAACAACCGTGAGCACCTTTTGATTAGCTGGAGTTAGTTTAATTCATCACATTTTTACTGAACCTGATAGGGTGTTCAATTGCTAGTAATATTCTCCCAATTCAAAAAGTGTGTTATCAATTAGAATTTTCAGCATTAGTATGATGAGCGAAATAGATTCGAGCTTATTTCATTGTCCTGTAAGGAAATAAATCCGTACCGGCTCATTATAGATAATTTGATGCAATAGAACGCGGACCTTCGGATTTATTTAAATGAAATAAGACTGAATCCGCGAAGCAGACTAGCTGAGAGTTTTTGCTACTTTTGTCGGTACAAAAGTAGAAGAATCATATTTAAGTCTAGATACATTTGTCTTGATACAAAAGTATCCAAAAGATCAAGTCCCGACTGCTCTCGGGATAACTCCTCGTTTCCGAGACAAATGTTACTTCGGTTATTTACTAAGCAGAAACTCATCAGACAGAAAGTTTTCGTTGGGCTAATGAATTTCTTTGATATTTTCGCTCACCTTTCAAATGCCGAAATTCTGATAAACGTGAACATCTTGTGGAAAACTTCACAAGAATTCGGCAGCGCTGAACCCTATATTCATCAAGAGAAAAAGAAGACGATCACGCACGTAGTTTCAGCCGTTTTATGTACCTGATTTTTGATACCGAAACCACCGGTTTACCACGTAATTATTCAGCCCCAATCACCGATTTAGATAATTGGCCGCGATTGGTGCAGCTGGCGTGGCAGTTACATGATCATACAGGCAAACTCACCGGCAGTGGGAACTACATTGTAAAACCGGAAGGATTTACGATCCCGTTTAATGCGGAGAAAGTACACGGTATATCCACACAAAGAGCATTGGATGAAGGGCACGACCTGGAAGAAGTGCTTCAGATTTTCAGAAAGGATATCGACAAAGCCTACTTCCTGATCGGCCATAATGTAAGCTTCGACGAATCGGTGATGGGAGCTGAGTTTCTTCGTAAGAAGATTGCATCCGCCATCATGGACAAACCCAAGATTGATACCAAGGATGAATCCACCGAATATGTGGGCATTCCAAATGGTCGGGGAGGATTTAAATGGCCAACCTTAACCGAGCTTCATAAAAAGCTGTTTGGTAAAGATTTTGAAGATGCTCACGATGCAGCAGCGGATGTAGAAGCAACGACACGAGCGTTTCTTGAACTGGTTCGATTGGGTGTAACCAAAGTCAATTTCCCATTGGATGCTCGGTTATATGAATCATCACAGAGTTACATTGTTCGGGAGCATTATATCGATCTGGTATCACCGTCTCGGCTGAAAAAAAAAGGCGATGAAATAGTAGAAGGGGAGTCAGCCGGTGTTATTGAAGATACTCCGAAGGTTGAACTCACCGATGATGTCGTTTTTACACATCTCCACAATCACTCCAAGTTTTCGGTACTTCAGGCAACAGCCGGAGTTAAAGAGTTAGTCAATAAGGCGAAAGAGATGGGAATGCCTGCCGTGGCATTAACCGATCTCGGAAATATGTATGGAGCTTTTGCATTTACATCCGCAGCAAGTGCAGCGGGTATTAAACCCATCGTTGGATGTGAGCTTTATTTGGTGGATGATCGTCTTGCTAAGAAATTTACCCGTGAACATCGCGATCGTCGATTCCAGATTGTGATGCTAGCAAAGAACATGGAAGGCTATAAAAACCTGTCCAAGATTTGTTCGATTGGTTTCACGGAAGGATACTATTACAAATTCCCAAGGATTGATAAGGAAGTCATAAAAGAACATGCAGAAGGATTGATTTGCCTAAGTGGAGGTCAGCGTGGTTTATTAGGTGATTTGATCCTGAATAAAGGGGAAGAATACGCCGAAGAAGAACTGAAATGGTGGATGGATACCTTCGGCGATGATTTCTATCTGGAGGTAATCAACCACGGGCTGGATGAAGAGCAGCGTATCAACGAGGTGTTCAAACAGTTCTCACAGAAATATGGAGTGAAACTGGTTGCAACCAATAACACTTTCTATTTAGAGAAAAATGATGCCGAAGCGCATGATGCATTGATTTGTATCGATGATGGAGCTTTAAAAAGTACGCCAATTGGTCGTGGACGTGAATTCAGATATGGGTTCCCAAATCAGGAGTTCTGGTTCAAGGATACACAGGATATGATTGATCTCTTTCCTGAGATGCCGGATGCCATCGCAAATACGCAGGAAATCGTTGATAAGATTGAGGAAATAAAACTAGCTCGCGATGTAATCCTTCCGAAGTTTGAAATTCCTGAACAGTTTGAAACGGAAGATGATTACCTGCGACATCTGACTTATGAAGGAGCTAAGCCTCGCTATCCTGAATTAACCCAGGAAATTGAAGATCGCATTGAGTTGGAGCTTGGGATCATAAAAGACATGGGTTTCCCCGGTTACTTTTTGATTGTACAGGATTTCATTGCTGCCGCAAGAGATATGGGTGTGTATGTAGGTCCCGGTCGGGGTTCTGCAGCAGGTTCGGTTGTTGCTTATTGCACAGGAATCACTAATATCGATCCGTTGAAATATGATCTCCTTTTTGAGCGATTCCTGAATCCGGAACGTATTTCCATGCCTGATATCGATATCGATTTTGATGATGATGGTCGTGCTCGTGTAATTGATTACGTGGTTGAGAAATATGGTAAAGATCAGGTGGCGCATATCATCACCTTTGGTTCGATGGCGGCCCGTTCCTCTGTTCGTGATGTTGCTAGAGTATTGGATCTTCCTCTTGCTGATGCAGATAGAATTGCAAAACTAGTTCCTGAACGCCCCGGTACATCCTTAGACGATGCCTTTTCTGAAGTAAAAGAACTTCGACAAATAAAAGCTGGAGAAGGACTGGAAGCCGAGACCTTAAAGATGGCTCATATCCTGGAAGGGTCGGTTCGGAATACGGGAATTCATGCTGCCGGTATTATCATCGCTCCGGATAATCTGACTGAATACATCCCGGTAACTACTGCGAAAGATGCCGACTTAACTGTTACCCAGTTTGATGGAAGTGTGATCGAGAATGCAGGAATGTTGAAGATGGACTTCCTGGGATTGAAAACCCTGTCTATTTTAAAAACGGCGATTGGGTATGTGAAAGAGAATCACGGCAAGGAATACGATTTGGATGAGATTCCTTTGGATGATGAAACGACCTATCGATTGTATCAAAAGGGTGGAACATTAGGGACGTTTCAGTTTGAGAGTGAAGGGATGCGGAAGTATCTCAAAGATCTGAAGCCATCCAACATCAACGATTTGATTGCGATGAACGCCTTGTATCGACCGGGACCGATGCAGTTCATTCCTGATTACATCCGCAGAAAGCATGGGGAAGAAAAGGCGGAGTATGATCATGATTTAATCCGTGATATTCTTGAGCCGACCTATGGTATCATGATTTATCAGGAGCAGATCATGAATGTGGCACAAAAACTGGCCGGTTATTCACTCGGTGGTGCGGATTTATTACGTCGTGCGATGGGTAAGAAGAAGCGCGAGGTAATGGAAAAGGAGAAGCCGAAGTTTGTGGAAGGTGCCAAAAATAATGGCGTTGATGAAGCAACGGCGACAGCTATCTTCGAAAAGATGGAGATGTTTGCGAGCTATGGTTTCAACAAGTCTCACTCTGCGGCCTATTCGGTTGTGGCTTATCACACGATGTATTTCAAGGCGAATTACCCGGCCGAGTATATGGCTGCGGTGATGAGTCATAATATGAATGACATCAAAAAAGTGGCGGCATTCATTGAAGAGTGCCAGAAAATGGGTATTCCTGTTGATCCGCCGAACATCAATACCGCACGTGGTAAGTTTGTTTCTAAAGACGGTCATGTTCAATATGGAATGAGTGCCATCAAAGGAGTTGGTTCCAGTGCAATTGCACACATTGTAGAGGAGCGAGAGAAAAACGGACTCTTCCAAAGTGTGTTTGATTTCGCATCCCGAATTGATTCCAGAGTATGTAATAGAAAAACTCTGGAAAGCTTAATTCAGTCCGGCGCCTTCGATACGCTTAATGATAATCGTGCCGAATTGTTGATGGGAATTGATGATATCCTGGCTTATGCGCATCGAAAGCAGGAAGAAGCCCGACTCAATCAAGTGAACTTGTTTGGTGGAGCAGGGGGTGGAGGAATTCTGCAAGAACCAAAACTCAAACCAATTCCTAAATGGAGTAGTATCGAGCGCCTCAACAAAGAGCGTGAATTGATCGGATTCTATTTGAGCGGACATCCATTAAATAGATTCAAAGAAGATATTCGACTATTCGGTAAGCAGAATTTGACCGAAGAATGTTTATCTAAGCTTCAGCATGACTCTGAATTGAGATTCATTGCCATCATCACATCGAAACGTCAGGCTGTGGATAAGAAAGGACGACCGATTGCCTTCTTAATGGTAGAAGATTTGCACTCATCACTGGAAGTGGCGGTGTTCAGTCGCGAGTTCGATAAGTTTGCTCCACTCATTGAAGTTGATAATGTGGTGTACATCACGGGTAGATTTTCAAAACGCGAACGTGGCAATAGCATGATTGTGACGAATATGGAGCGCATTGAAAATCTCCGAGAGAAATTTCAGGATAAACTTCGATTGAAGTTGAACATCAAAACAGAGGAACTTTCCTCGAATGATCTTACTCAAATGGAAACTTTGTTCGAATTGAACAAAGGAACCACCATGGTTAAACTGAATGTAGAAAGCAAAGAAGCAAACGGTCCGATTAAAATGAACCTTCGCAATTTTGTGGTCGAACCATCCGATGATCTTTTAAACGGACTTCGAGATATGTTAGGTGAAGAATCGGTCGAATTATTTTTAACCGGCTAAGTTGTTCTTTTAAGTAATGAATTTGACCTCCTCTGTCTCCTCCTACACTAGGAGGAGGACTCAGGATATAACTAATTAGAATGTTCCCTCTACTTGTACAGGAGAGGGCTAGGGTGAGGTCGAAATAAATATGTAATAAGTGAAAGCAATATCACTGATAATGAATAACAATGTGACCCGGCTAAATTTTCTTCCGATATTTGCGTCCGAATTTGATAAAAGTATTATTTAAACAAACAAACAGTAGGTAACTATTATGTCTAAAACAGTAGAATTCACCGATGGCAACTTCGAACAAGAAGTATTGCAGTCTGAACATCCGGTATTAGTTGACTTTTGGGCGGAGTGGTGTGGTCCTTGCCGCATGATTGGTCCAGTTGTAGAAGAAATGGCCGGTGAGTATGATGGCAAAGCCAAAATCGGAAAAGTAAATGTTGATTTGAATCCGGAAGTATCTGTGAAGTACGGAATTCGTTCTATCCCAGCTTTATTGATCTTCAAAGATGGTCAGGTTGTGGATCAAATCATTGGTGCAGTTCCAAAAACTCACCTTACAAAGCAATTAGACGCTCAGTTAAACTGAGGGATTTTCTAGTCAAAATTGGAAGCCGGTTTGCAAAAGTGAATCGGCTTTTTTTGTTTGGTGCTATAAAAAGTTTAAGGGCGTATGGCCATACGCCCCTAACACAGGAATTAAATCATAGATTAAACTTCAGAATCAGCGTTCTTCCTTCATCCTGATATTCAACTTCGTCTGCATATTCCTGCATCAGAAACACACCACGACCTGACGGAAGTAATAGATTTTCTTCAGCCAAAGGATTGGGAACAGCATCAGGATCGAAGCCTTCACCTTCATCGGTAGTAGTGACAATCAATTCTGATTGTGAAGCTTCAGCAAGTATAGTTGCCTTTTTTGATGCATCTAAATCATTCCCATGAACTACCGCATTGGTTGCTGCTTCACTAACGGTGAGCATTAGGCGGGCGTAAAAATCATTATCGAAACCGAGAGCCTCCTGTAGGTCGTTAAGCAGGCCTTCAACGCGTTCTAATTCCTCGTAAGAAGATGTTAAAACAAGCTCTTTTTTAAAGTTCATTTGAAAAAAGTTCCGATTTTTTAAGTCGCTAATACTAGGCTTTTCGTGTACAACCTACAAGTTATAGACTATTAAAGGTTACAAGTAATAATACCTTAATATTATTTCGGTATCATCTACAGAATGTTATCGGATTAGCATTAAACAAATAAAGAATTTTATCTCTGCTATTTATGGCAAATGGAGTGAATAATGGGAATGGCCGAAGTGTTGCCGAGAGCCTTATCCCAACTAGTTTTTATAATATCATCAAGCAAGAGCGCATTTTTATCGGGCTAATTGGCTTGTTCTTTTTCATAGCCGGAGTCTCTTTCCCATATGCTGAAATTGCGATGTGGGTCGGTTTTCTCTTTGCCGGATATTCGGCTATAGCTAATGATTCCATTCAAACGATTGGTACTTTTTTAGCTTCCAACCAGGACAAAAAATGGTGGGCGCTTTGGGTATACATAGGTGGAATATTCCTCGTTACAGTATCAATAAGTTGGTTTTTGTTCGATGGTGATGTGAGTTATCAGCGTTTAACATCTCGAGGTTTTGATCAAACGCCTTCTAATTTCACTTTCCTTCAGGTTGCTGCCCCAATATTCCTTCTCATTCTAACTAGAATGAGAATGCCGGTTTCTACCACATTCTTGCTATTGAGTTGTTTCGCAACAGATGCTGCAGCAATCACATCTGTTTTAGGAAAGAGTTTAAGCGGTTACTTTCTGGCATTCGCTGCAGGTCTAATAGTTTGGTTAAGTGTTACCAAAGCCTTTGAAATGAGATTCTCTAACTCAAAAGCGGCACCTTACTGGTTACCAATTCAGTGGATTACATCCGGTTCTTTATGGGCAGTATGGGTGATGCAGGATGCTGCAAATGTGGCTGTATATCTTCCAAGATCTTTAAGTTTCCCTCAGTTTCTCGGATTCGCATTATTCATATTCTTTGGTTTAGGTTTACTCTTCTACTTACGAGGGGATAGAATCCAAAGAATTGTAACGGAAAAGTCGCGAGTGACAGATATTCGTTCTGCAACTATAATTGATTTTATCTACGCCATTCTACTGATCTATAAACTTACCATAAGTACTGTACCAATGAGTACAACCTGGGTGTTCCTGGGACTACTTGCCGGTCGCGAAATCGGAATGAGTATAATGGACGCTCGTGGTTTAGGTAAGCCTATGAAGAGCGTATTTAAGATAGTATCTAAAGACTTGCTCTATGCCCTATTCGGTTTACTGGTTTCAATCTTATTAGCTATTTCTATTAACGCTGATGTTAGGGCAGAGTTATTAAACATGATAGGCTATTGAAATTGACCTTCAAATGAAGCATTTTAAAGCGTACCTGCACTTAGCAAGTACGCTTTTTTTATATAATTATATCCTGCGTTCTCTTCAAAAGAATACATCTACATACCTTAAACCCCAACTTTAAAAAGGTTAATAAGAAATGAACGCGAACGTACTTGTGCTAAATCAAGACTATCAACCACTGAGTATCTGCTCGGTGCAACGCTCAATGAAACTTCTTTTTTTGGATAAGGCTGAACTTCTGCATGATGATCCTGAACGAGAACTTCGAACCATACGAGACGCTTACCAATTTCCATCAGTTATCCGATTGAGAAACTACATTCGAATACCTTACACCAAAGTGGTTTTATCAAGAAGAAACATAATGCGTCGTGATGATTTTACTTGTCAGTATTGTGGATCCAAGTCTGATTTAACTATTGATCATGTAATTCCGAAAAGTCGAGGTGGTGGGGATATTTGGGAAAACCTTACTACCGCATGTGAATCATGCAATGTGAAAAAAGGAAATAAGACTCCAAAAGAAGCCAACATGCCTTTGGCAAAGAAACCGTATCGACCAGTTCCAATTACATTTTTTAGAGATTATAATGGAAATGTACAGGAGCCCTGGAAGCCATATTTATATATGACTTAATCCGTTGAGTTTTTATGCTTTTGAAAAAAGGCGAAACTGGCCGAAGCTAGAAAACTGATCAACACATATCCGAGAAATCCATAAGTAATCTTTTGGAATAAGGCTGAATCATACGCATCATTAATAAAATTCAGATCTAGGTTGCCGGATAGTAATATGCCAATTGGAAGCCATAATATGCTTACAACTATGGAAAGAGTAGTTAAAACTCCAAGAACCTTATTTCGTGTAAATAACACTTTTGATAAAAGAGGAAAAGAAATCAAACCAAGAGGGAGTAGAATATTGCCAATTGGGATTAACCCAAAGAGACTTTTCTCAAGGTAGTTTGCTCCAAATAAGAAAGAGAGAATTGTTACACTAATGAGTATGGTCAGAATACTGACTTTGATCTTTTTTGATTTCACTTAGATTGGTTAATTAAATACTAAAGGGAAGTAGCCGTTATTTGCATAGGTGGTAAGAGTGGTTAACATAGATAATGCGATAATTACATCTTCATTTATTTCATCTCTAGCATATTGCCTTGAAAGTAAGGATTGCCCACAAACATAAACTCTGGCACCTGCTTCTTTTAATGCGGTAATCAGTGCAATATTTGGGTTATCCAGTTCATATCGTTTTTGGTATGCCTCATTATCTATTATTACATCTGTTGCACTTCCATGCACTATAACCGCAACATTAAGGTTTTCAGCTTTCACGCCTCCAAGTCCATGCAGATTCATTAGGCGAGCAACATTATTTAATCCCGGATTGATGCTTTCTTTATCCCTCTGAAGAGTTTTCAAGTCGATGACAATGTTGTATTTCATTTCTGAGTCAGGTAGAACCGAATCTTCAATTTCAAATATCCCTCCAAAATCTGCTACTATGGGATATTGAGCTTCTTGTGCTTGAATAGTTGAACCGAATAGTAATAAGAAAAAGAGAGGTAAATAAGAAAATGGTTTCATAGTTAGTGAATTTGATTTAGAATGTGTTTTTTGGAAAAACACATGCAAAGAAATGAATAAATCGCTTTTACTACTAGTACTATTAATAGCTGCGTCATTGAATCTGTCAGCTCAGACTAAAATTATATTTGATACTGACTTTGGTGGTGATGCTGATGATTTAGGTGCCTTAGCAATGCTACATACCTATCTGGATGCAGAAAAAATTGAACTCTTGGCTGTGATGTGCTGGTCAACTGAGCAGTACGCCGTTTCTGGTATTGACGCTGCGAACACTTTTTATGGGCGCCCAAATATTCCTATTGGCATTAGAAATGAGGCTATCTTCCATGAGCCATGGAACCATAGTAAACCAATAGTCGAAAATCATGAATTTGATGAGACTCCAGAAACTGCTGAGAATACAACAACACTTTATCGAAAGCTTCTAAGCAAAGCCGATAATAATTCTATCACAATTATTACAGTTGGACCTTTAGCAAATATCCTTTATTTGTTGGAATCTGAGCGAGATGAAAACTCAGACTTATCAGGTAAAGTATTGGTTCATCAAAAGGTAAAAGAGTTTGTAATAATGGGTGGTCAATATCCAAGTGGTGAGTCTGAATGGAACTTCAATGGGAATATGCCGGGAGTTACGAAAAAAGTTATCGAACAGATTGACGTACCAATTACTTTTTTGGGTTATGAAGTGGGTCTAGTAATAAAGACCGGAGAAGTTTTTAATGATCTGGATTCTAATCATCCTTTGTATTTAGGTTATTATCATTTCACGGAGTTTGCACCTTGGGTCAATGAGAATTTCAATGGTTCAATTAATGATAATGCTAGTTATGATCAGACTGCAGTATTGTATGCGGTAGAAGGAGGAATTGATTACTGGTGGGAGAGAATTAAAAATGGAAGAGCCATACGTGATGATATTGGAGGCAATACATGGGAAGAAGGTATTGATTCAAATCATTCTTACTTAAAACTGATTGTAGACCCTGAAACTATTGCTACAATAATTGAAGAACGAATGTTGGGCAGGATGTGATATAATCAGCTCTGTTTCCAAGGCATAAAAAAAGCCGGCTAATGCTGCCAGCTGCTTTTGCTTCAAGTAACTCCTTCAAACTTACGGCACGAAGGCTACTGTTTCCAAATCAAATTTATAATGTATAACTAATGATAATCTATAATTATCTATGATTAGTTAATTATTAAATAAGAATGACTATTGGGTAGCTAAAATTGATTTCTATTTACTCAAATTGTATGTCATCTAAATAAAAAGTAACCGGTAATCCGGGACTGCCGAGCGTAAAGACGAATGGTGTTTTAATTCTGGTAAGATCGTTGCCTCGTAAATTAATTGTGTATTTCTTCCATTCATTGGAAAGCTTTTGATCTTTTAACTCTGCAAAAGCTGTATCAAAATACTCGTTATCATCTTTGAGAATTCCGATACCGAATGTTACAACTTCACCGCCTCTGTCACCTCGAGCCCAGAATGTAAGTTTTGTTGCTCCGCTTAAATTAAAACCACCAGGCTTTTCACCCCAATCATTTGACGGATTTTGCCAGGCTACTCCTACCCAATTATCATAAGCTCGGTAATTTACTTTAATAGCCGTTTCACCTGAATGTGGGTATTCTTTTGATTCCATATTCATTTCCAACTTTTCAAAATTACCCATCCAACCGGAAGGGTACCAAGGTTGAGGAGCCTGATCGGCGTAAACCATTACCGGGAGCTTCAGTTGTGGCTGCGATCTTTCACCATCAACTTTAAATGGAATATTTGCAACAGCTGCAGACCCTTCACCATCACGAACAGTTATATACAATCGATAAATACCTCCACCCGGAGCAATTAAAGTTGCGCCATTTACGGAAGACGATTGTACAATTCCACCCAGATCAAAAGGTACACTTTGAGCATCTCCACCAGTGATATATTCTGATGCTTCTCCGCGGACCATCCACTCCACAGATAACTTGTCTCCATCAGGATCACTTACTTCAAGCTCAATATTCATTCGATCTCCTGGTTTTACTACATCAGAACCAATAAGCTCAACTCGCTCAATAATCGGCGATAAATTACTAGGCGGTTCACCAGACCAGATCTCTGTCATTACATCAACAGCAGCAAGCTTTTCACCTGTAGGCAAAAACATTCCAAACCAGGTAGTAGTTGCTTCCATCTTATAACCCCAAATAAATGCAAAGCCACCGAGGCATACGTCAGAATTGGCTTTACAACCGTTTAGGTATGCATTTCGGTAAATCTCACCTTTTTGAGTACTGGTTAATTCAGGAGGTGCGCCGAATGAAGTTCTTCCAACTTCCCAGGTACCCGGAGGACCGAATTCCGTGATCAATACAGGTTTGGTTCCGCCCTGTGCTTTGTATCTCTGAAGAAGTGACGGAAATCCCCCATAAGAATTGATTCCATGAATATCGATTGCAGGAGCAAGATTTTGAACGGATTTAATTCTTTCACCGCCAATTTCAGCTGTGACAGTCATGGTCGGATGGTTCGGATCAATTTCTTTGATCATTAACGCGATATCATTTACATGATTCCAAATCTTTGGATTATCACCCTCTGCAAAACCTTCCATTTCGTTTCCAATGCCCCACATCAACACAGCCGGATGATCTTTGAATTTCATTACATCCCTTTTAACGCGATCAAACTGTTCCTGAACAGCGATCGGATCATCATAATCAAAACCATGACGCTCATGACCTAGCCAGTGTCCAACAACTACAGCAAGACCTAATTGGTGCGCTTCATCAAGCTGTTCTTGCAAATCTGCATCAACACCCCAGGTTCTAAATGTATTGCCCCCAAATTCAGCTAATAGTTCTTTTGATCCACCACCACCGACGCCTTTCAAGTCAAATGGTTCTCCACCTCTAAGTAATTGCCAGCTTCCGTTGTCATTTTGTGACAGCTCCACAGGAATTGGTTGGGCGTGTATTGATCCTATTGATAGAAGTAAAAATAGCGTGAAAAGGAAGGATTTCATGTAATTGATTTTGAACAAAGATTAGTAGCAGAATCTAGTTCAAAATCTGGAGATTTGGAATGCAGATCAGGTAGAAATAGTCTAATTATTTTCTATTTCATCCGCTCTGGCAAAAATCATATTCCTTATTAATTCGAGGGGTATCAAATGATCTGGGGTAAATCGAACAGTTCCTTTTGCCGTTTCGAAATCTTTTAATTCTTCTTTGAAGGTTGTAATGATATCCTCACTCAGCGGGTAAAACCCTAAATGATTTTTAAAAGCCGCATAACAACACAGAGATTTCTTTTTGAATTTGAATCCGGGTACTCCATACACCATTGCCTCAACAAACTGTGGACTTAGTGAAATAACAAACTCACGAATTTTTTGAAGTTCAATTCGATCTTCTTCAGATAATTTTGATAAGTAAGCTTCAATTTTATCAATCATGCTAGTTCTCTCTAATCTATCTGCTAAATAACTAATAACAATCAACGAAACAAAAACCAGAATTAAAAAAGCTGTATCTTTGTTGGCCATTCAAGAGGTAAAACAACGATGAGTAAAAAAGGAAGAGTATTGGTGGCAATGAGTGGAGGAGTTGATTCCTCTGTTGCAGCCGTGATGCTCCATGAACAAGGCTATGAGGTGATCGGAATCACCATGAAAACCTGGGACTATCACCGAAGTGGAGGAAGTAACGGGAAAGAAACGGGCTGCTGTACGGTCGAGAGTATGAATGATGCTCGCCATATTGCTGTGAATCTTGGCTTTAAACACTTCATCGTTGATATCCGTGAAGAATTCGGCGACTGGGTAATTGATCGTTTTGTAGATGATTACCTGGGCGGACGAACACCAAATCCATGTGTACTTTGTAATACACACATAAAATGGGCTGCACTTTTAAAACGAGCCGATAATTTAGGTTGTGATTTCATTTCAACCGGTCATTATGCCCGAGTTAGAGAAGAAAATGGAAGATTCCTGATTTCTCGTGGGCTAGATCCGCGAAAAGATCAATCTTATGCTCTGTGGGGAGTTGCACAAGAACACTTGGCTCGTACTATTTTTCCATTAGGTGGATATTCAAAAACAGAAATTCGTCAAATTGCTGAAGATCATGGTTTGTTAAATGTGGCGAACAAACCTGATTCCTATGAAATCTGTTTCGTGCCCGATGATGATTATCGTCGATTCCTGCGCGATAAAAAACCTGATGTGATTAAAGAACTTAAAGGAGGCAAGTTTGTCGATAAAGACGGTAATATTTTAGGAGAGCACGAAGGTTATCCATTTTATACCATCGGTCAGCGTCGCGGACTAAATTTACCGATGGGGAAACCAGTTTACGTGACTCATATCAATCCATATTCAAACACAATCACTATCGGAGAGAAAGAAGATTTAGTGAGTTCTACACTTTTAGCCAAAGAGTTGAATCTGATCAAATATGATAGAATTCCTGATGGTGGAATGGATATCATTGGTGCGATACGATATAACGATGAAGGCGCACATGGAACCATTGAGCAAACAGGAGATGACGAAATCAAAGTTCATTTCCCGGCAGGACGAGAAGCAATTACCCCTGGTCAGGCTGTTGTTTGTTACGAAGGTAATGATGTTGTTGCCGGTGGTTGGATCAAAAAAGTAAATGTTGGCTTTGCTGATTTAGTTTCAGCCTGATACGAAACAAGCTTGAACATTCGTTCGTTAAAGCATCAGATTTAAAAACAAAAGACGATTTATGAAGTTTTCTAAAATATTATTCGGAATGGCCTTCGGGGCATTAATTACCTTTTCACAAATTGTACAAGCCCAATTTGAGGGTCAGATTAGCATGAATCTTTATAGTTACAATAATGGTGTTCAAGGGGATGTAGAAGTACTAAACTTGTACACAACTGATGAACGTATTCTCATTAAAGGTGAAGATGTCATCAACATTTCAGATGGTATGATGGAAGCAAGTGGCATCTTGATCCGCTCTGATGTTGAAGATTTTGTGATCATGATGGGAGAGAAAGAAGCCCTGAGATTTACTAAACAAGAATTAGAAGGTATGTTTTCGATGCTTAGTATGTTAAGTGGTGGTGCAGATACAGAATCTGTAAGAGAGCCTGATTATCGATATACCAACGAAGTTCGAACTATTCAAGGATTTAAAACTACCGAACTTAGAATTGATAATGACGAAAACCCTAATGAATATCTATCCATTTGGTTAACCAACGAATTAAATATTGATTGGGGCATATTAACAGAGCCATGGGCAAATGTTCCTAATTCAATGTCGTCTTCAGTTGATCAGTTGACTCAAGAATTCAAATCACGAAATTTTCCGATGTTAATTGAGGTTACTGATAATGGTAAAACTGAAACCATTTTTGAAGTTTCCAAAGTTAGAGAATCTCGCATTGCTAAAGACATGGTGGAAATGCCGGCTGGACTAGAGTTACTAAGCTTGCAGCAAATGATGATGCGAGCAATGATGAGCAACTAAGAATTTAGACTATTGATCAAGAGAGATGAAAGCCGACCAAGTGTCGGCTTTTTTTATTTCATTTCGAAATGTCACTTAATTTGATTTTATTTGCGACAATTCAAATCTAATTATCTAAAGTGATTAATCGTCTATTTTTATTGCTTGTCGTATTTGTAATCGGGTGTTCAGGATCTCAATATGTTCAACAACCCGGGTGCAAACAATTAGATGCCACTATATATTATTGGGATGATGAGAATGACGTATGGCTTATGAATCAGGGTCCAACTATAGATAGAAGCTGGGCACAAAATAGAGTAGGGTATTATATGTCACAAAAAAAGGTCAAAACATATACTGAAACCTCTCCAAACGGTAACAAATTTAAATTTGAAGTGTTTTGTTTTGAATATGATTACAGCTACTAGAAGCTGGTCTAGAGAGCGCTTCTTATTTTAGATTCCAGTTCTTGAAGGGTCGTAACTGGTTGATCACAAGCATAATTCTCACATACATAAATCTGAGTTTCATCATCTTTCGCATTTTGCGTTGAAGTAAAACCTGATATTTCCACTAATTCCTCAGGCCTGTCTTTCCAAAGAATAATCTTATTCGGAATAAATTCAGTTTGAATGAATTCCTTTAAATTGTTTTCTGGTTTCGAACCTCTCGCAACTACAATTTCTCCTGAATTGTGATTGATAAATTGGAGTGCCATCATACTCATACTGATACTAGAGCCCGAGCGGATTAAATCAGCAGAAAAGAATTCACCGAGTTGATTGGCTTTTTCTTCATAATCTGTTTGTCCCGTGATTCGCGCAAACTTGAGTAAGCAATAAAAACCAACTGAATTCGCAGATGGTATAGCGCCATCGTAAATCTGTTTTTGAAGTCCTAATGGTTGATCTTTTGACTCATTTGTCAAAAAGAAGCCTCCATCATGAGAATCCCAAAACCTTTCTAAAGCTCGGTCCAGATGATTTTTAGAAGTGACTAAGTAATCTTCATTAAATGTTGCCTGATACAACTCCAAACCAGCCCAAACAAGATTTAAATAATCATCTGAGAATCCAGATATGGCTGATTCTCCGTCTTTGTATCGGTGATAAAGATTTAATTCAGATTCTAAATTATTCTGAATAAATGAATATGACCTTCTAGCAATTTCGATGAACTCTTGATTTTGAAAAACAGCACCGGCTTTTGCAAAAGCAGCTATCATTAATGCGTTCCAGTCGGTAAGGATTTTATCATCAAGAAGAGGTCGAACTCTCTTTATGCGCTCATTAAAAAGTTGAATTCTAATTTCATCCCATTTCGATTCATGATTATCTAAAGGATTTGATAAATGAAGTATATTCTGTCCTGTTTTTTGTCGAGTTGCTTCGTCTTCGAAATTCCCTTCATCCTGTACTTGAAAATTCTGCTCTACGAAATCGAAATCCTTTAAAAGTATTTCTCTTAGTTCATCTGATTCCCAGACATAAAATTTACCTTCTTCGCCTTCACTGTCAGCATCCTCCGCTGAATAAAAAGCACCATCAGAACACATTAAATCACGTTGAATATATTCAGCGATTTCTTCAACAGTTTGTTTAAAAAGTGGATTATTTGTGAGTTGCCATGCTTCTGTATATGCCATCATCAACAAAGCCTGATCATACAGCATCTTCTCGAAATGGGGTAGAAGCCATTCTGCATCTGTAGAATAACGATGAAAGCCAAAGCCAACATGATCCCAAATACCACCACATCGCATTTTAATTAACGTATTCTCAACAGCATCCAGAAAACGGCGATCTTTTGTAAAATGAAATTGACGAAGTAAAAACATCAAATTATGTGGTGAAGGAAATTTTGGAGCTCCACCAAATCCACCAAAATCGTTGTCGTAATTTTGCATCAATTGTTCAGCAGCAAAATCAATGGCTTCAGTTCCGGGAAATTGTCCACTCAAAAACTCCTGAGATTTTTTAAAACCACTTTTGATCTGATCAATTGCTTTTTGAATCCTTTCAGGTTCATTTTCCCACATTCCGGTAATTCCCGGAATAAGCTGTCGCATTCCAATTCGATTAAATCGAGCCTCTTTCGGTATATAAGTGCCTGCAAAAAATGGTTCTTTGTCTGCGTTCATAATGATCGAAAGTGGCCAGCCACCGTTACCATTAATTAACTGGCATACCGTCATGTATGTTGCATCAATATCAGGGCGTTCTTCTCTATCCACTTTAATATTGATAAAATGTTCATTCATCAATTTAGCGATAGAGACATCCTCAAAACTCTCATGCTCCATAACATGACACCAATGGCAGGTAGCATATCCTATCGATAGAAAAATTGGTTTATTTTCAGCTTTTGCTTTTTCGAAAGCTTCATCACTCCAGGGATACCAATCCACTGGATTATTTTGATGCTGCAGTAAATATGGACTTTTTTCTGAAGCTAGTCTATTTGGCACTTTGATGAATTATCAGGTTTGAAGGGACTCAAAAATAAGAAGCTTTTGAGTAATCAGATAATTCCGAAAAATTATATTACAAGCCTGAGAGGAGGGCGTTCTAACCGGATTTGTTTTACTTTGAATTCTTCGTCTTTGAAGCCTTTTAGCTCAATTTGGTTTTCTTTAACGAAGAGTGTCTCTTTCTTTTTATTGAGATAGAGCTGTACGTCGGGATGATCAAAAACAGCTTCAGAAATAATGATTTCTTTTTCTTTAGCGATATCAACTAATCGAGCGGCGATATTCACCGTTGTGCCAAAGTAATCGGTTCGATCATTTAAATTTACAGTGGTGCAGTCTCCATAATGAATTCCTGCTTTAATCTTAAATGAATCACCAATTCCGGATGAACCGGTAAAGATTTGCTGAATTCTTTCAACCGCTTTTAGTGCGGAAACCGGTTCTCGGAATACAGCCATCACTGAATCACCAATAGTTTTTACAATTCCACCACGTTCCTCCGCGATGATTTGTTGGATGATTTTGAAGTGACTCATCACTCGACCGATCGCAAATTCATCACCCTCTGTTCGATAGAGTTCCGTTGAATTCATTAAGTCGGTGAAGAGCATGGTTACTCCACTCGCTTTCACATTTGTGCCTTCTTTTAATGTTTCACGCGGGAATAATGATCGGAAATCATGAGCAGATCCAACTTCACTGGCAAAAGTAGCTTCATCTTTCCAATCCTTCTTTTCAATAATACAAACCTGTTTTTTTGAAGAATTATTTGCAATAGTAATATTCGGATAAGTTGATATTTCTACCTCTTGTCCTTTGAAATCTTCATCCGTTAAATACAAAGTAAATGTATCATCCGCATCTTCTCTTGCATGTAGAATTATATGACCTTTGTGATTATGGCTTTTGAATAAGTAAGTGCCTTCTTCTAGTTTGATATCCAGGTATTTGCTTTCACCCATAGTTAAATAATGCTGTGAAACTATATGGGCATTCGCATTCGGTTCCCCAAAAGAATATCTACGATTCGAGATTTTTCGAATCAGCGGATGAGGCGTAAATACCATATGGGTATTAGTGTTGAAATCTAACTCGAAATCTAGATCACACTCTTCACAATAATGAGAAGTACGAATTTCCTTAAGCTTACGAATTGTACTCTTTGGAGCTTTACAGTTTGGGCAGCATACATCCCAATTGAAATCAAGAAAATCTAGTTTAGCAGCATGGAGGAATACGTTCAGCACAGAATACTTTTTTTCGCCCCAGTATTCTGCCAATTGGAAAGGGTGGATTCTGACTAAATCTTCGTCATCTGCTTTTTTAATAAAATTCACCAGATGATTTATAATCCGCTTTCTTTTTGTATTCTCGATCAGAGATTGAGTAATTTTTTTAATTCTGGATTCAGCACCCCGAACAAGCGAACGATGCGAATTTACTTCGTATCTAAAAAGTTGTTGCTTGGCACACTTATCATATTCTTTTAGAATTTTGAAGTAGCGGTATTTTATAATCCGGTCGATATAAAGTTTAGCGAATAAGAATAATTGTTTCTTCGAAGGAGTAAGCCAAACTCTTGTATTTACAATAGTACCTTCGTTGTTTGGAATTAAATCTACCTGATATTTAAGCTGTTTAAGGACTCCCACTTTATAATTTCGGGTAGTTCCAAATCGATAAGGTTTTTCCCAGAAATAGGGTTCTTGCTCCCAAAGTGAATAAGAGCTTAAGCGTGAATTTGTTACTTCAATGAATCCTCTAGGAGCAGTTCTACTTAGTTGAGTTTTTTTAACAGAAGGTGCGCCTAGTAGCCTAAAAATCTGGTTGGTATCTGAGATAAATGGCCACAATTCTTCCGGAGCAGCATCAAGCTGTATAGACCAGGTAAATTGTTGTTGTAGATGTCCTTCTTGCTTCAAAATTGTTACGCTACTTAAATTCTCAACCCTTATCTTCTTAGCTGTTTTGAAGAGATTGTCTTCAAGTAAGTGTTACACAATTCTAATATAACTAAACAATGGCAATAGAAAGAACATTAACTATCCTGAAACCAGATTGCGTACGCAAGGGACTCATTGGAGAGGTCACAAAAAGAATTCAAGAAGCTGGTTTTACAATTAAAGCAATGAAATTGACACGTCTAACCGAAGCAACTGCAGGTGGATTTTATGCTGTTCACAGAGAGCGCCCATTCTTTGGTGAATTAGTAGAGTTCATGAGCAGTGGTGCTTGTGTTCCTATGATTCTGGAAAAAGAGAATGCGATTGCTGATTTCAGAACACTAATTGGTGCAACTAATCCAGTTGATGCTGAGCCTGGTACAATTCGTGCGGACTTTGCCGATCATGTTGGTGAGAATATCATTCATGGATCTGATTCAGTTGAAAATGGTAAGATTGAAGCGGCCTACTTTTTTGCTGAATCTGAAGTAGTTGCTAACGGTTTATAAGTTTGACTTGAAACTTATTCACAGCCTTGCACTATTTGGGTGTAAGGCTTTTTTTTGATTCATGAAAAAAAATACTCTATTAGCATTTCTTACATCGTTAATTTTCTTGAGCTGTACTTCTCTTGCACAAGAAAATTCCAAGGTGAAAACAGGTGCTGAAATACTGATTGAATATCATTTAGCAGAGCTAGAAGGCAGAAAGATTGGATTGGTAATGAATCCAACGGCGAGAATTGGAAATGTTCATGTTTTAGATACACTTCTTAATCTGGATATAGATATCAGAGCATTATACTCACCGGAACATGGATTTAGGGGTGAGTTTTCAGATGGTGAAATTATACAGGATGGAGTGGATCAACAAACAGGCTTGCCTGTTTATTCTTTGTATGGATCAACGAAAAAACCTACTCGAGAAATGCTCAAAGAAGTAGATTTACTGTTATTTGATATGCAGGATGTAGGTGCACGATTCTACACATTCAACTCAACTATGAGATATGTTATTGAAGCGGCATCTGAGTACGGAATTGAAGTTTGGATATTAGATCGGCCAAATCCGGCTGGTGGTGAATATGTTTCCGGTTGGATGTTGGAAGCTGAGTTTGAATCGATGGTTGGAAGTCATTTTACTCCGGTGGCTCATGGTATGACATTAGGTGAACTGGCAAAAATGGGTATTGGTGAAGATTGGTATGAGTTAACGAGTGAACCAAATATTCGAATTATTGAAATGAAGGGCTGGAAGAGGGAAATGCTTTGGCCTGAAACCGGTTTAACATGGTATCCACCATCGCCAAACCTACCTACCTTTCAGCATGCTTATGTTTATTTGGGTACTTGTTTCATTGAAGGTACTACCGTTTCAGAGGGAAGAGGGACTGATCATCCATTCTTAACAATTGGCGCTCCTGATTATATTTTGAATCAAGAGAAAGTGGGTAGTTTAAGCCAGAGGTATTCAGTCGAGATAAACCCAATAGAATTTACACCTATTTCAATTCCTGGTAAATCTACCTATCCAAAGTATCAGGATGTTGCATTAAATGGGCTTACACTTTCAATCACAGATCACTTTGATGATCCTGTTCGATTTGGGGTGGAACTAACTAATCATTTTTTGAAAAGTTCAGAATCAGCTGAATATCGAGATTATATGAATTTATTAGCGGGATATGAGTCTACTGCAAATGACTCATTAATTATTAATTGGCAAGTAGCAGTTGATGAATTTGAATTGAGAAGAAGTACTTATCTACTTTACGATTAGTTTTTTTCGTTTCCATTCATAGCAAACCAATGCAGCTGTGACAGATGCATTTAAAGATTCAACATTGTTTTCCATCGGTAGCATAATAGTATCATCTACCATTTTCATTAATTTTGAAGAAACACCACGTCCTTCATTACCGATAATAAATGCAACTGGAGAGTCAATTTCTGAATCCCAAATACTTGTATTCGACGAGCTGTCTAGAGCTAATATTGAAAATCCTGCCAGTTTTAAATCTTTAAATCCCTGTTGTGTTGTTTGAACTCTAATAACGGGAATTCTTCCTGCAGTTCCGGCTGATGTTTTAAAAACGGTTGCATTTAAAGGAGCTTGTTTTTGAGAAGGAACTATAACTGCTGATATTCCGGAAGCTGCAGCTGTCCTTAGAATAGCTCCAAAGTTATGAGGGTCTTCAATTCCATCAAGCAAGAGGACGGCTGGATTTTTCGATAAATCAACTTCTTCAACCCATGAAAAGAAATTGGTGTATTCAATTTTACTCAGTTGAGCTACAAAGCCTTGGTGATTTACTTTACCAACTAATTGTTCAAGTTTTTTTTCCGGAACTGTAACAATTGGTATAAGGTTTGCCTTTATACTATCAGTTAGATTGGAGTAGGAATTTGGCGGAATCGAGTTCCTAACAAAAATCTTACTAACTGAGTGACCTTGCGTGGATGCAACTTCAACTACAGGATTGCGACCGTAAACGTAAAAATTCTCAGTTTTTGACATATTTTATTTTAGATAAAAAGCGCTTTTATGTATAATGAAATTGTTAATAGTCGTTGTTAGTTAAAAAGTAAAAGGACATGCCCGAGGAACCAAAAGAAAAATATTCCTTAGTTCAAGAGAATTCGAGTAGAATTGATTTACCTACGCGGCACCTTAGCAGTTTTTCTGTTTTTTTTGATAAGGTCCATTCAATAAATGGTTTACACTTATTATCAGCATTATCTCAGATTATTTTAGGTTCACTTGTGATAGCGCTTTCAGTGCTCGATATTATTCAACCTATTTGGGTTGCTTCGATTACAACAGTAATTGGTAGTATTGCTACAGTTGCTGGAATGTACTTTCTATACTATGTATTCAGTAGGTCTGATACATTCAATTCATTGTTAAATCAAGCAATCAAACGGGTTATTAATAATCAGAACTAGAATATTAATAAATTATTAGTTGTTGCCATATTCATGATGGTGTGATTTGAATTTTAGTTATCATTACTAAATTCAACATTAAACACTATTGTAGTATGAGATTGTTTTTTACAGCTGTAATATTTGTTTTACAATTATTACCTGGTATTAGTATGGCTCAATCAAACCTTCCAACTCTCCCGTATTCTGATGGAGATGATTTTGTAGTAATTGCCCATCGTGGGGCAAGTTCTTATGCACCCGAAAATACACACTCTGCATTTAAACTGGCGATCGAGATGAAGTCAGAGATGATAGAATTGGATCTGTTACTCAGTAAAGATGGTGTGCCGGTTATAATTCATGATGAAGATTTAAGCCGGACTACAGGATTTGAAGGGAATGTGAGTGACTACACACTTGATGAGCTCAGAAAACTTGAAACCGGTTCATGGTTTAGTGATGAATTTGCTGGAGAACCTTTCCCAACTTTAGAGGAAGTGCTTGTCTATACCAAAGGAAAAATTGCCGTAAATATTGAAATCAAGCATGAATCGGTCACAGATATTGCTGAAGGAGGAATTGTTGATAAAGCATTAGAATTGGTGAAAAAAGCCGGAATGCAAGAAGAAGTAATTTTTTCCAGTTTTGATTATAGGGTAATGGAGCATTTAAATGTCTTGGCACCGGATATGCCGAAAGCATTGCTGTATGAAGAAAGACAGTCTGGCGATCTAAGCCCTTTAGACTTGGTGCAAAAGTACAATGTTGATGCCTTTAACTGTAGTTATAGACAATTAACGGATGAATGGATTGAGGAATTGAATGCTAATAACATTCCATTTTTTATCTATACAGTAAATGATGAAGAACTGATGAGAAAAATATTCCAGGCAGGGGCTAAAGGAATTTTTTCTGATAAACCAGATGTACTTATGCAAGTTGTGGAAAAGTTGTGAGTAACTAGTTCGTTTATATGACTCCTTTGCATTGAACTAGGAGAGTGAGTGCCCTATATTCATCATCCATCAACATCACTCTTCTATGAATGTCCACTAAATATATTTTCGTTACCGGTGGGGTAACATCATCACTCGGAAAAGGAATAATCTGTGCTTCATTAGGTCGACTTTTAGTTGCCCGTGGATTACGAGTCACCATTCAAAAATTAGATCCGTACATAAACGTGGATCCAGGAACTATGAATCCATATGAGCATGGGGAAGTTTATGTTACAGATGATGGAGCAGAAACAGATCTGGATTTGGGTCATTATGAGCGTTTTCTGGATATATCTACATCTCAATCTAATAATGTAACTACTGGTCGTGTTTATTTTGATGTGATCAACAAAGAGAGACAAGGTGCATATCTAGGTAAAACTGTTCAGGTAATTCCACATATCACAGATGAGATTCAATCTCATGTTTTAAAGCTTGGGAAATCCGGTGATTATGATGTTGTGATCGTTGAAATCGGTGGTACTGTAGGTGATATTGAGAGTTTACCCTATGTAGAAGCTGTAAGACAACTACGTTATAATGTTGGCCGTGCAAATACATTATCGATTCACTTAACACTGGTACCATATTTAGCTGCTGCTGGAGAATTGAAAACAAAACCGACTCAGCATTCGGTTAAAACATTATCTGAAAGTGGATTACAACCAGATATTTTAGTTTGTAGATCGGAACACCCGTTGGATGCTTCAATTAGAAGTAAAGTAGCAAGATTTTGTAATGTTGAGCTCGAAGATGTAATCAGCTCACTGGATGCGAAATCAATTTATGAAGTTCCTCTTCTAATGCGTTCAGAAGGTTTGGATCAAAGAGTTATTGAAAAACTGGGAATTGAAACCGATGAACCAAATCTAGACAGTTGGTTAGGATTTGTAGAAGCTGTAATTAACCCTTCCCAAACTATAGAAATAGCTTTAGTTGGAAAATATGTTGAACATCATGATTCATATAAGTCAATTGTAGAAGCATTTATTCATGCAGGTGCAGTAAATGACTGTAAGGTTAAAGTTAGATGGATTCAATCAGATAACATCACACCTGATAATGTTGAAAAGGAGCTTAAGAATATAACCGGAATTTTAGTAGCTCCTGGTTTTGGTGGTCGTGGTATTGAAGGGAAGTTAACAGCTGTAAATTATGCGAGGGTAAATAATATTCCTTTCTTTGGAATTTGTTTAGGAATGCAATGTGCTGTTATAGAATATGCACGAAACGTTTGCGGTTGGGATACTGCAAATAGCTCAGAATTTGATCAGGAAACGGAGTACCCAATCATCGATATCATGCCGGATCAAAAAGATATTGAGAATATGGGTGGAACCATGCGTCTTGGTAAATATGCTTGTAAACTTTCAGCCGGAACAAAGGCATTTGAAGCATATGGAAATGAATTAGTGTATGAGCGTCACCGGCACAGATATGAAGTAAACAACAATCTTCGCTATAAGCTGGTTGAAAATGGTATGCAATTGGTCGGAATGAATCCTGAGCGAGATTTAGTCGAGATTATTGAATTGGAAGATCACCCTTGGTTTGTTGGTGTTCAATTTCACCCGGAACTTCGAAGTACTGTTAATAATCCACAGCCACTTTTTGTTGATTTTGTTAAAGCTAGTTTGAAGTTTGCAAAATCAAATAAGCTTAATAAGAAGAATAAAAAAGAAACTCCGGTTGAGGAGTGAACAAAAATAATCCTTATACAGGATTTATTCGAATTCGAGTTGCCGGATTGTATGTCGAAGATGGCAAGCTATTGCTAGTAAAACTCAGATCACCAATTAGCGGTGAGGATATTTGGATTCCACCTGGAGGTGGTGTGAATTATAAAGAACCTCTTAAATCCGCTTTAGTCCGTGAGTTTTTTGAAGAATCGAATTTAAAAATCAAAGTACAGGAAGTTGTTTATACCAATGAATTGATAGAAGGAGATTTTCATGTCATAGAATTCTATTTCAAAGTGGTAAAGTTATCGGGAGAAATCGCACTTGGTATTGATCCAGAACATAACTTAAATGAGCAACTACTTACAGAAATTGGATTTTTCTCAAAAGAAGAGATGCAAACAATGAATGTTAAACCTGAGTATTTAAAATCAGATTTTTGGAATTAGTTGGGCTGATGCTATTCTTTAGCAATAGGAAGTGTAAAGCTGAATGTACTTCCTTTACCGAATGAACTATTAACGGTAATCTCTCCATTGTTTTTTTCAACAAACTCTTTGCACAGCATTAGACCCAAACCAGTACCTTTTTCATTCATTGTTCCCTTAGTAGTAAAAAACGTGCTATCGAATAGCTGACCTTGATTTTCTTTTTTAATACCAATCCCGGTATCGGAAACAGCAACTTTGAATGTATCGCCTTCTTTTATGATTTCAACAGAAATTTCATCATCATTATGGCTGAATTTTATCGCATTTGATAGCAAATTCTGAACAACCAAATCAATCATATTTAAATCAGCATAAACCAGATACTCACCTTTAGGTTGGCAGAATTTGAGGTTCTTTTCATCAATGTTTGTTTGAAGAAGTGCTTTCTTATTTTTGATAACTGCATTTATATCAAAAACTTCAGGATTAATATGATATCCTTCCATCTGACTTTGAGCCCACTGAAGCAGATTATTTAGAAGAGTGGATGTGTATTTAAATCTGCGAGCAACATTTGGAATCAAGGTATCTAAGTCTTCCTGAGAAGCTTTGTTCATTTCGATTAAACTAATAACACCATAAAGTGAGCTTAGTGGTCCTCTTAAATCGTGTGCAATCATAGAAAAGATTCGATCTTTTACCATATTTGATTCACGTAACTTCTCTGCTTGATCTTGAATTTCCTGATTTTTTAAATTGAGTAAGTAATTGTTTTCTCTTTTCTGGTGGAAGTTTCTATACATTCCAATCATCACCAATCCAGAAAGCATAATTACTACTACAGATCCCACTAAAAGGATTTGCTGTTGTCTTATTTTTGATTGACTTATTAGCGTTGCTTGTCTATTTGCAGCAAGTAAATCTGTTTCACGTTGATTAAATTCGTATTCAGCAGTTATCCTTCCGATTTGAGAGCTTGTTTCCGAATTCTTTAGGAAGTCTGAAATTTCTTTATAGTCTTCATGATAACTTAAAGCACTTTCAATATCGCCCAAATCCTTTGATATCAGATACAGACTTTCAAGAGTAGTTTGTTTTTCAGGAAATGCATTAAATCTATCGGCAATGTCATAGCCTTGTTTCGCGTAGTTATATGCATTTGTGAGTTGATTTAATCCTCGATAAGCTAATGCCAGACCATTCAGAGATTGAACCGTTTCTAATTCATTTTGTCGGCTTTTGAACAACTCAATCGAAGCTTCAAAGACATCGATTGCATATTCAAATTCTTGTTGTGCATTATAGACTTGCCCTAATTTAAAGTTTGATAGCCCATACACTCTCGGATCAATGTTTCCGGTTTGAGCAAGTGCTCGATTGAGCTGCTCCTTTGCCTTCGTAAAATCACGTAGATCATAGTATATAAACCCAAGATTAACAGGAATACTAACTCTTGCTTCCAGATCAAGCGGCATTTCAGTATCAAGCTGTTCAAAAATCTCTAATGCGGCTTCATAACTCTCTAATCGCATATACATAACTCCAATATTGCTGAGTGTTACATAGTAGCCATTAGGATTTGTCTCAGGACTAGCAATTTCCAGAATTTCATAGAACTTTCTTAATCCCAACTCATACATACCAAGTGCACCATAAATAGTGCCTTGAGAATGAAGCAAATCAAACTGAACTTTTTCTGCTCCATTTACTCCATCAACTAATGCATAAGCTTGTTCAGCTAATTCCAGACTTAAATCATATTCACCTCGCATAAAATGAACCCAAGTGGCAAAGCCAATCGCTTCCGCGCTTTTAATAGGTTCATCAGTTTCTGAGATAACATTTTGGGCAAGTATCCCATATTTAAGTGTACTATCTAAATTGATGTATTTATAGTCTTCAGCAATCTTGGTATAAACATCAAAAAAAACGGTATCAGGTGAACTTTCACTTAGTGTAGATAGTAGAGAGTCTTGTCGTGCTTCTACATCAAAAGTTTGAGCTTTTAATGAAAAACAGAAAATGCAGAATAAAGTGGTTAGGAAAGTAATTCGCATTCAGTACCCTATAAGACCAGAATGTACGTATTGCAACATGTTTAGCAAATTAAAATCAGTTAAGGGTTATGCAAATCAATACCGAATTTGGATACTGTTAAACTTCAATAATTCACTATTTTCCCAAAAAAACTTATGAGACTCTTCGCAATTATACTTTTAACAACATTTGTTGCATGTAACCCATCTAATGAGATTATAATAATTCATAATGCCAATGGGTATACACTCTCAGGTGATGAATTAGTACAATTTTCAACACTAGTTATTGAAGGCGGAAAGGTTGTAGAAATAGGAGAAGAGGAAGTTTCCGGAAAATATACTGGGACTTTTATCGATGTAGAAGGTAAAACACTGTTGCCAGGCTTGATTGATGCGCACGGACATGTAATGGGTTTAGGGTACCAGGAATTGCAGGTAAATTTAATGGGGATGACATCATTAGAAGAGACGTTAAATGCAGTTAAGGAATATGCTGAAGCAAATCCTGAATTAGAATGGATTCAAGGTAGAGGGTGGAATCAAACACTGTGGGACGAAAACCAATTTCCTACCGCTGAAGATTTAGATAAAGTAGTTTCGGACCGACCGGTTTGGTTAAGTAGAGTTGATGGGCATGCAGATTGGGGTAATTCAATGGCTCTACGACTTGGAGGAATTAGCAAAGACACTCCGGATCCGCAAGGTGGAAAAATTCTTCGTGATAACAATGGAGAAGCAACAGGTGTTTTTATAGATGCTGCAGCCGGATATATACAATCTGTAGTTCCCGAACCCACTGTTCTTGAGCGATCATTAGCACTTGAAAAAGCATTAAAACAAATGGCAAGAATGGGGATTACAAGTGTTCATGATGCAGGGATTGGTGTTGATACATGGGAGATGTACAAACGTTTTGCTGATAATGGTAAGATGACAGCACGGATTTACGCTATGATTTCCGGCGCTGGTGATATTTTTGACGAACTTTCAAAAGAGGGTCCAATTACTTCTTACGCTGATGACCTTCTTTCTTTACGTAGTGTGAAATTATATTCTGATGGAGCACTTGGAAGTCGAGGTGCGGCTATGATTGAAGAGTATTCTGACGACCCTGGTAATTATGGATTATTATTTGTTAGTCAGGATGAGATGAATGCAATGGCTTCAAAAGTAATTGGGCAAGGTTATCAGGCAAATATTCATGCAATTGGAGATGCTGGAAATCGTCAGGTAATCAATGCATTAGAGTTCGCACAAAATGAGCATAATGTTTACGATCTTCGGAATCGAATCGAACATGCACAAATCGTAACTTTAGAAGATATTCCAAGATTTGTAGAACTGGATTTGATTGCGAGTATGCAACCAACACATGCAACCAGCGATAAGAATATGGCTGTAACCAGAGTTGGACTAGTTAGAATCTTAGGTGGTTATGCCTGGCAAAAGTTTCTTCAGCAGGGAACGGTTGTTGCTGCTGGATCAGATTTTCCAGTTGAACACTCGAATCCTTTCTTTGGACTCTATTCTGCGGTTACCAGAATGGATCATGAAGGTATGCCAGAGGGTGGTTGGTATCCTGAAGAAATTATGTCAAGAGAGGAAGCTCTTAGAGCTTTTACAGTAGATGCTGCTTATTCAGGTCATCAGGAAGAAGTATTAGGATCCTTAGAACCTGGGAAGTGGGCAGATTTTATAATAATCGATCAAGATTATTTTGAAACTGACGCCTCAGAAATCTGGAAAATCAATGTTTTGGAAACCTGGGTAGCGGGTACCCAGGTATATGCTGAAATTTTGGAGTAATTACATTTCACTTATGAATTGATCTAGGCCGCCTTCAATTGCTCTTAAGCAGCGCATAAATACGCCATGTACGTCATATGGACTATTTATGAATAATTCAGTAGCTATTTCAACATTATCACTATTTGTTGAGTAAGCTTTTGCAACTTTTTTTTCTCGATTCACAGCATCAACTGCAAAGGCTACTTGTACAGCCTCGCTTTGGCTTTCTATTGGCCATATATTAAATAAAACAACTCGAACAAACTCATTGTCATCCTCATTTACTTCTATGAAATAACTGTGGTCATTATAGGTGAATTGAACATCTCCGTCAGAATCAATCCATCCTTCCATGCCTTCATCAGAAAGCATTTCCATAAAAATATTTTGTAATTCGGATTCTGAGTAGTCTTGTGAGAAAGCTGAAGTTGAAAATGCTAGTATTGCTAAGATTGGAATTATTAGTACCCTTTTCATTATATATATCTATTTAAGTTAGTTAGTCGTCGACGAATATATTCTAGTGAAAGGGAAATAAAAAAAATTATTAATGAGAAGAGGATTTGAATAACAGAATTTTTGAGTCTGGTAAGATATTTAGAAAAGTTCTTGATGGTAATAAAAACACAAAGGTTAAAGGTTCTTACCATCAAGAACTTATTATTTGTTAATAATAAATGATTTAAAAACTAGAGTTTGATACGCTCAAGTTCTCATTTGGAATGATGTGTAATTACATTTCATCGACGAAAGTTTCTAAACCTTGTTCAATAGTTGTTAGACAACGCTTTAGAACGCCCTTGAGGTCATAGGGCGAGTTAAGAAATAATTCAGTAGCTATCCATACATTATCGTCAGTTGTATAAGCTTTAACAACTTTCAATTCTCTGTTAACAGCATCAACTGCGATAACTACTTGTGCGGCCTCACTTTGGCTTTCAATGGCCCAAATATTGGGTATTACAATGCGGATAAATTCATTGTCATCCTCATTTACTTCTATGAAATATCTTCGCTCATTATAGGTGAATTGTACATCTCCATCAGAATCAATAGACCCAACCATGCCTTCATCAGAAAGCATTTCCATAAATATGTTTTGTAATTCGGATTCAGAGTAATCTTGAGAAAAAGCAGAAGTTGAAAGTATTAGAATAGCTAAGATTGGTATAATTAGTACCCTTTTCATTTTAGTCACCTTTTTTAGTTAGTCGTTAGTCAGATAATCGTCAGTGAATATATTCTGTAAGCCTTGAAGTAAAAAATCAAAATATATGTAAGAAATATGTGTATACTTAAGTGTGGAAAAGCATATTCGTATAAAAGGAAGAGGAAGTTCTGATAATCCTATAAATCGATTTGAGGGACATTATGTGGATTATCAGCCAGATGAGAGACCTGAATACAAGACTCGTCTATTTCGTGATGATACTAAAACCATTATCTCATATAATCAGAGTCCTGATGTACCTTTTGAAGCAGGGTTGAACCCATACAGAGGATGTGAACATGGTTGCATTTATTGTTTTGCAAGACCTTTTCATGAGTATCTAGGTTTTTCCTCAGGTTTGGATTTTGAGACAAAAATAATGGTGAAATACGATGCTCCTGAATTGCTAAGAAAAACATTTCAATCTCCCAAATGGCTTCCTCAGGTAATTGCATTAAGTGGCATTACAGATGTGTATCAACCCATCGAACGAAAGTTAGAAATAACGCGGGGTTGCCTTGAAGTTTTTGCTGAATTTCGAGCTCCGGTTGGGATTATCACAAAAAATTATTTGGTAACTAGAGATATTGATTACTTAAAAGAACTGGCAGCATATAATTGTGTCAAAGTTCACTTATCGATTACAACTTTAGATAAATCTTTAGGACAAAAAATGGAGCCAAGAACTTCATCACCTAAGAGAAGACTTAAAGCTATAGAGGAGCTTGCGAAAGCCGGAATTCCTGTTGGAGTAAATGTTGCGCCAATAATTCCTGGAATAACAGATCATGAAATTGCTGACATACTAAAATCGAGTAGTGATGCCGGAGCGTCGACAGCTGGATATATAATTCTTCGTCTTCCCTATAAGGTGAAAGATTTATTTAGTGACTGGTTGCAACAGTATTTTCCGGAAAGAAAGGATAAAGTTCTAAACCGAATTAGGTCAATGAGAGATGGAAAACTATCAAACTCTGATTACGGAGAAAGAATGAAGGGTAAAGGTGAGTTCTATTCCCAGATTGAGAGAACTTTTCAGATTCATTCTAAGAAACTTGAATTCAATAAAAACAAGCAATGTTTGACAACGAAATATTTCAAAAAAATTTATGGTGATCAGTTAATGCTTTTTTAATTAGTTAGTTTTACAATTATTTAACCTACTCAAGGAAACTATTTTTGTGTTCATTCGTCTTAGAGGTGTAGCTTCCCGATACCCTCTACAGAGATCAATTTTTTTGAACATAGATGACCACTATTTCTCTCTGGGTATCGGGTTTTTTTATTTAATAAACTTATTGTTCTCCAATACAATCATTAATGCTACAATTCTTTTCTAGAAAGTATTTCAACTTACTATTCATCATTACAATTTCACTATTCATAAACCCAAATATTCTGGCACAGGATAGTAGTGAATACCAATATATACGAATTGCTGGAACGGTAGTAGATTATTCCACAAATAGACCGGTTGGGTTTGCTGCTTTACAAATAGTCTCGGTTGATGGTGAATCTGATCCTGAAAGGCCAATCGGAACCGTAACTGATGCCAGAGGTGAGTTTGATTTCACGTTCCAGTTTAAAGCCCCTTATAAAATCATTGCAACTCATATTTCATACCAAAGAACAGAATACCTTGTTAAGTCACCTCTATTTGATCAAATCAAAATAAAAATGCCGTCACTTACTCTTGAGGGCGATGTAATTTATGTCACTACAGAAATTTATCCTGAAGAGGAGTTGAGTTCAACAATTACAACTGATAGGATTAGTGCAGTTGATGTTGAGCAGGTTGCATCATTTAGTGCTTTTGATTTGGTCTCAGGATTAAGAGAGGTTGATGTAGCAACGCAAAGTATGAATTTGAAATCTGTAACTACTAGGGGGTTCAATAGTAGTGCAAACCCTAGATTCCTTCAATTAACAGATGGAATAGACAATATGGCACCTGGTTTGGGATTTCCTCTTGGTGATTTATTAGGGCCATCAGAATTAGATATTGCAAGTTTAGAATTACTAGTTGGTCCTTCATCAGCCAGATACGGTTCAAATGCTTTAAATGGAGCTCTTTTAACCAATTCATTGGATGCTTTTCAAAAAGAGGGGATATCATTAACTGTAAAAGCTGGTGCGCATAACTTAGATATGGGTGGAGAAAATGCTTTGGGGGTAGAAGGAGATCAATTATTTAATGGATCTATTCGCTTAGCCAAAGTTTTTGGTGACCGATTCGCTGTTAAAGCAACTGCAACTTTAATTCAAGGGCAAGATTGGCGAGCAAATAATTATGATAACATTGGGTTTGGTGAAAGCTGGTTTAATCGAAGCCAAGTTGCCGGATATGATGGTGTGAATACTTATGGTGATGAAACCAGTGTTTATTTACCTGTTGGGACAAATTTTGAAGGACCATCAAATGGGAGGTATGCTCCAGTAACTAGAACTGGTTATAGAGAAGAATATCTAGTTGATTATAACATCGAGACTTTTAAATCATCATTTTCAGTAGCTTATAAGTTTACTGAGAACAGTAAACTCAATCTAGAAAGTCGTTACGGGCGCACAAATACATTATATACAAGTGATAGTAGAATTAGATTACAGGATTTTGAGATTCTGCAAACAAAAGGCGAACTTAATCTGGGTAGTTTTTATGCGCGTGGATATGTGACACAGCAATTTTCTGGTGATTCATACAATGTGAATTATTTAGCCAATCAGTTAATCCAGAATGCGAAATCTGATGCCAATTGGTTTCGTGATTTTGAAATTATATTTACCCAGGGTTCGGCCTTATTTGGACAACCAGCTGGTAGTATCGAGAATGCAAGAAATTTTGCGGATAATGGAGCAACATTTTTAATCGGGGAATCTGCTGTACCTCGCTTTGAACCAGGTACAGAGGAATTCAGGTCACAAAAAAATCAAATCACCAATACTGTTAGTTTTGATGAAGGTGCTGGAATTAGGGATAATTCAATTCTATATCAATTTGATGTAGGCAATATTTCAAAGATAAATGATTATGTGCTGGATTATGGATTCTCATATCGTTTTATAGATCTGGACTCTGGAGGCTCAATTTTTCCTGATACTACCGGAAATGATATAACAAACAATGAATTCGGTGCATTTTTTCAAGTAGAGAAATCATTTTTAGATGATAAAATCTCTGTCTTATCGGCAATACGTGTTGATAAAAATGAAAACTTTGATGCAAACTCTAGTCAACAACTTGGAATTACCTATAGAGTATCTGATAGACAATTTTTTAGGCTTACATTGAACCGAGGATTTAGATACCCAACAGTTCGTGAGCAGTTTCTTAATACAAATATTGGGAAAGCTCGTTTGTTAGGCGGTTTATCTCTCATTACAGATCCATATGAATTGCAGGGTAATAGTTTCTTTGAGCAATCCATTGATGAATTTAATCGGGAAGTATCAAAACGTTTAGTTGAGACTCCGATTCTATCAGGTGTATATGGTCAAACTCAGGCGGAGTTATTAAACATTGGTATTCTTCAGGAAGGGACAGCTTTGGCGAAAGATATCCGGCAAATTACACCAGAGCGTGTGAATGCATTCGAATTTGGGTTTCGACAACTTTTCTCTGATTTCGTATATCTAGATTTAAATTATTTCCTGAGCTATTACGACAATTTCATCGGAGTTAAACGACTAGTTAAACCAAAAGTAAGTCCAAGTGCTGATGTGTTTACAGCAGCAGGTCAAATCAATAACTCACTTCTAAATGACAAGTTTTATGTCTATTCAAATGCGAATGATGCAATTGTTGCTCATGGTATCGCATTCGACCTGAAATATTCTTCAGGAAATTTTGTAACAGGCATAAATGGCACATTTACAACCTTACTTCAGTCGAGTAATGACCCAATTATACCAGGTTACAATACACCACCGGCTAAAATAAATTTTGAATGGGGAAATCGTGAAATAGTTGAGAATGTGGGTTTTAAGTTTGCCTTTAAATATCGAACTGCGCATGAATGGCAAAGTTCTTTTCTAGATGGTGAAATCGACTCATATGGTCATTTTGATGCTCAATTCAATATCAGAATGCCACGAATATCATCAACGTTAAAAACTGGTATTACAAATATGGGCATTTTATCCTATTACAATGTATATGGTGGACCAGCCATTGGTTCAATTCTATTCGCAACTTTTACTTTCTCACAATGATGGCATTCAAATACCTAAAACGATCTGTATATTTATTATTGTTTGTATTTGCAGGATGCGAATATGAACCAGCTCCTACTTCAGTTCAGCAGTCCGAATTACCTGTTGGTATTGATTTAAATCGTATGTATGTATTTGGCGATACTTTTGCCAGTGGATTTATGGATGGGGCACTTTATCAAACAGGCCAACAAAATTCATTTACGTCGATTTTGATAAATGAATTAGTGCAATCGAATGATCTTGCACCATTTTCTCAATATCTGATTCAAAGTGAAACAGGACTTAACCAAGAGTTCACAAATTCTACAAACGGTAAGTTCGAAATTTACTACCCAACGACTGATTATATCTATCCTTTTAGATCTGCGGTTGAAGGTGAACAAATTGCTGCATCACTGAATGAGAATGTTAGAGATTTTTCCTTAGTTGGGGCAAAGAGTTATGAATTAGATGATGCAGCTCTGCTAAATGGCAATCCATATTATGATGCATTCTACAGTAATAGTGAAACTCCATTTTCCCGATTATTAGCCAGTGATCCTGATGTGGTGGTAATGTTTCTAGGGATGGAGGATTTATTCGATTTTGCTTCTAATGGGGCAAATGGTAGCTTTGATAATGATTTAGCATCAATTACACCAAATGATCTAATTACTAGTACTGATTTTGATGCTGTGATTGGAAACTATGTGAGTACTATACTCTCACAAACAGACTCTGAAATAATTATCTCTACACTATTTGATCCTCTTGAGAGTCCTTACTTCAAGACAATAAGTCGCGCTATTGAACCCGAAATATATCCTGCCTCATATGTTGGTGCGATGGGTGTTCATTACGCCGAATTAATCAATAATATCGCTGAATACCATATTGAAAACGGAATTCCTCTGTATCAGGCGCGAGTTACTTTGGATTTTGATACAGAAAATTGGCCTAACACTTCCGAATTTTTCAGATCCAGAGTATTGGTGGATGAAGATACACCAGTGTTATTTCTAGCTGATGGTACAGAAATTCCAAATTACAGGAGGATGTATTCTGAGGAGTTGATACCTTATAAATTCATAGAGGATTTGAATCCCGGATCAAGCCTGGGAGGTACTGAACCGTTAACCGATGAGCAGGCATTAATTTTATCTGAATTATTTAGAATACGGATTGCACTAACAAACTTTAATGACTCTATTCGCGCAATTGCAGCCGCAAATAGTAGAGTTAAACTACTAGATGTTGAAGATGTAATCTTCAGAGTAGTTAATGGAAATTATCGTGTAGATAATATTCAGTATGGGGCTAATTTTGATAGGAACACAATTTTCTCAGCTGATGGATATTCATTAAATGCTAGAGGAAATGCTGTTATTACTCGAGAGTTGCAGATGCTATTAAATGAGGAGTATGGCTCAAACCTGACACTAGTGAACCCAAATGAATATAAAGGGTTAAACTATCGTTTAGAATAAGATTATATTGATAGTCTCCTAAAAAAAGACTTAAGTCTTTATAAAAACTTCAATTTTTTTAAATAACCTAGATCCAAAAACGATGGCAGCGGTAGAATCTACCATGGTATCATTAGGTACCAAAGCACCGGCATTCAAATTACAAAGTGTTGCCGGAGGTGTAGTTGATTTCAATAATTATACATTAAATGCAAAGGGTGTTGTAGTCCTCTTTATTTGTAATCATTGTCCATACGTAAAGCACTTGAATCAGAGATTAGTACAGATAGCAAATGAGTATATCCAAAAAGGGATAGCGTTTTTAGCAATTAGCTCAAACGATGTGGAGAAATATCCAGCTGATTCTCCTTCAAAAATGAAAGAACTAGCAATAGAAGAGAAATATCCATTCCCGTATCTATTTGATGAAACTCAAGAAGTAGCTAAAGCATACCAAGCTGCATGTACACCTGATATTTATCTTTTCGATGACGATCAACAACTTGTTTATAGAGGCCAATTTGATGAAAGTAGACCAGGAAATGAGAAAGAAGTCACAGGCAAAGATTTAATCACTGCAATGGATACTTTATTAGGTGGTGCTAAACCTCTGGAAAATCAAATTCCAAGTATCGGTTGTAACATAAAATGGAAACCGGGGAATGAACCCCACTATTTTGGCTAAACAATGAACGAGCAAGAAATTCAAAAACTTCGTCTTGATTATTCTAAACATAGTCTTGATGTCACAGATGTAGATCAGAATCCATTTAATCAATTTAAGAATTGGTTTCGCGAGGCACTAGATGCAGATGTTATGGAGCCAAATGCATTTACATTAGCTACGGTTGACGAGAATAATCAACCGCAAACGAGAATAGTACTTTTGAAAGGTCTGGAAGGAGATCTGTTCAAATTCTATACAAACTATGCCAGCGATAAGGGTGCAAATATTGAATCAAATAATAAGGTTTCGATGTGCTTTTTCTGGATGGAGCTTGAGCGGCAGGTGAAGATCAATGGGATTGCGGAAAAGTTACCATTTGAGGAGAGTGAAGCTTACTTCAAATCCAGACCACACTTGAGCCAAATTGGGGCGCATTCTTCAAATCAATCAAATGAAGTTCCTGACAGAGATTTTTTAGATGAGACATTCAAAAAAATGCTATCAAGTTTTGAGGAAGGTAATGTTCCAAAGCCGGATAGTTGGGGCGGATATGGCATTACACCAACATATTTTGAATTCTGGCAGGGTAGACCTAGTCGATTACATGATCGAATTGTTTATAATAAAATCGATAGTAATTGGGCGATTAAAAGGCTTTCTCCTTAAAAATGCCAAAGATAAAGCTTGCTAGAATGGATGCACTCAAGAACATGGAGAATGTGTTTTTGTGGACTGATTATAATAGCTTAAATCCATTTCCAAAAGGCACATGGAACGCCAATATATTTAAAAATGACAACCCCATTGTTCTGGAACTAGCTTGTGGTAAAGGAGAGTATTCAGTTGGATTGGGTCAGCTTCATCCTGAAAAGAATTATATAGGTTTTGATTTAAAAGGGAATCGATTGTGGGTTGGTGCTGATAAAGCAGAACAACTTGGTTTGGATAATGTTCGATTTTTTCGAGCATATATCGATCATTTAGATCAGTTTTTTGAAAAAAAAGAGATCAGTGAAATCTGGATTATCTTTCCTGATCCACAGTTGAAAAAAGATCGAAAGAAATTAACATCACCTAAGTTTCTTGAACTTTACAAGCCATTGTTAAAATCAGGAGCTACCATCAATTTAAAAACGGATAGTCCGGAACTTTATGAATTCACACTTGATGTAGTTAAAGATTTAGGTTTAACACTTCATCGAAATATTGCTGATGTATATAGAGAATGTCCTCATGACCCAGAGCTTAGTATCAAAACCTACTATGAGGGTTTACATCTTAAAAAGAGAAGAACGATTCGGTTTATTTCTTTTAGCTTGGATTAATTTTCAGACGGATTATAACTGAAAATCTCAGTTTCTGAATGATTCGAGTCGATTTTAATTATTCGTGGAACAATCAATTCATCTTCTCGATCCCAGAATTCCCACCATTTCCCATCACCGATAGACGATTCTAAAATATAGATTTCACCATTATAGTAATCTATTCCATGTGGTGAAAATGGTTCAGTAGATTCATAAATAGTGGATTTATTTCCTTCCGCAGTAATTTTAAATACTTCTCTATTGCCATAATATGCTACATATACGTTATTAGCCTCATCAACAACCATATCAAAAAGTATGTTAGCACCCCTAAAAGGTAAATTTTCTGGAGAATTATCTCTTAAATCTGTTGCAATTATGTGTACTTCTGAATCTTCGAAACGATATAGATTATAATCAGCAATAAAATAGATACTGTTATTAGGACCGGGAGTCATTAATTGAATATAATTGAACTCAGCATCGGCAATAAGCTCTCTTCTTGTTTGTGAGTGTATGATTTCACCTTCAATTGAGTAAGTGAGCTCACCATTTTCTGATACCACAAATGCTTGAATATGAAAATCATCTGATCCTCGGGATTCAAGGATCTTTTCATTTCTACTTTCATAAATAGCCCACAATTGATTTAAATAGTTGGGATTTTGACCGCTTCTCATCGCTGCATAAATCGACCTGGATGATGTCCTTGTTAAAACAATGTCACTCGGTGAACGATTTGCTTTCAACACTTCAACAAGTTCACCATTTTCATCAATTTTCATTAAACAAGCGTAGTGATGATCATCAACGATCGGACAAATGAAACTGAAATAAATATTACCATTATTGTCTATCACCAACCCTCCCCATGGGTGGGAATGTGTGGGTATAGGTAACAATAGTAGGACTAAGAATGTGAGGTAGACAAGCTTTCTAGTCATTTGATTTACTTTCTTGAACTATCACGATAATCAGTTTAAAAAGTTTTAGTTAGTAAATAATTGATATCAAGGAATAATACATGTCTTGACTTTTTCTGACAGATGTTTAACTTAACACTGTTAACCTTCTTTAGAAATGCCAAAAACAGAACTAACATTAAGAGATAAAATTCTCGACGCCAGTAGAAACGTACTTTTCTCAAGTGGCTATGAAGCCTTATCAATGAGAAAAATTGCCACAATAACAGGAGTCTCAGCAACTAGTATTTATTTATACTTCAAGAATAAAGATCATCTGGTTCATACAATCATAGAAGAATCAGTTGAGGAATTAAGTGTTGCAATAGAAAAGGGCGCTGCAAGAGTTAAGGGTTCAATTAATCAATTCGAGGCAATCATCCGAAGTTATGTAGACTTTGCGATTCAACAACCAGAAAAATATCAGGTCATATATCTGGTGAAATCGGATGCGATGGCTCGTTATCCAAAAGAGAAATTTAGAAAAACGCGTCGCGGATATGCATTACTTGAATCCGTAATTCAACAAGGAGTGGATGACGGAATAATGGAGTTAGAACGTCCCATGATCGCGGCATATTCTATTTGGGCACAATTACACGGAATTATCGATGTAGTGTTAAACCAGAGATTAGATAGTAGAATTGATAGAGAGAGCTTTATTGAAGATTCAATTGAACAAATCATTCAAGGATTTTTAATCCGAATCACCACCAACTAACCACAATATTATGGATACAATACTTCAACAGTTTGGGTTTTTATTCCAGTTTCCACTCGAAATAGTAATTATCAGTGCAATTGTTCTGGCTATTGGACTAGCCTATACAGGGGCACCATTATTTATCTGGGCAGTATTTGGGTATTCATTAGTGTTTGGCTTTGATGCACCTTTATGGCTTATTAGTGCTTATACCGCATTTGTTTTAGTTTTCAATCTGCCTGTTATTAGAAGAAATTTGGTGAGTATTCCAATAATGAAATTGATGGAGGCCTTGAAATTCCTTCCAACTATTTCAGAAACAGAACGAACTGCCATTGATGCCGGTACAGTTTGGGTTGACGGTGAATTATTCTCTGGTAAGCCCAATTTTAAGCGTATTCTATCAGAACCATATCCAGAGCTAACAAAAGATGAACAAGATTTTTTAGATAATCAGGTTGAGAAATTATGCTCTCTAGTGAATGATTGGGATGTATTCGTTAAAAAAGATTTTAATGATGAGGCCTGGGATTACATGCGAAAAGAAGGTTTTTTTGGGCTAATAATTCCAAAGAAATTTGGAGGTCATGAATTCTCTGCAACTGCACATAGTGCAATAGTTGCAAAATTAGCATCAAGATGTGGTCCTTTAGCAACTACTGTAATGGTGCCAAATTCATTAGGACCGGCAGAACTACTTATGCATTACGGTACCGATCAACAAAAGGAATATTACTTACCGCGATTAGCAGCTGGTGTAGAAATGCCCTGTTTTGCTTTAACTGAGCCAAATGCAGGTTCTGACGCAGGGGGGATGGAGGCAAATGGTGTAGTATTTGAAGATAAGGATGGTGAATTATATCTAAAACTTAATTGGAATAAGCGATACATCACGCTGGCGGCAATCTCAACTGTAGTTGGGTTGGCTTTTAAGTTATCAGATCCTGAAAACCTGCTAGGGAAAGGTACTGATCTAGGAATTACTTGTGCTTTAGTTCCGAGTAAAACAAAAGGTGTTGAACTTGGTCGAAGACATGATCCACTCGGGGTACCATTTTACAATTGTCCAACCAATGGTAAAGATGTAGTTGTACCTATAGATGCCATTATTGGTGGCAAAGAAGGTGCAGGAAATGGCTGGCGAATGTTAATGGAATCTTTGGCTGTTGGTCGTGGTATTTCACTACCAGCTCAAGGATTAGGAGGGGCAAAACTTACTACACGAGTAGTCGGAGCCTACACTTTAATTAGAAAGCAGTTTGGATTAAACATTGGAAAGTTTGAAGGTATTGAAGAACCAATGGCAAGGATTGGTGGATATACCTATATGATGGAAGCTGCCAGAAAATTTACAACTGGTGGACTTGATAAAGGTGCAAAACCAGCTGTAGTAACAGCAATTGCAAAGTATAATTTCACCGAGCGTACAAGGGAAATTATTAATGATGCAATGGATATAGTAGGTGGTGCGGGAATTTCTCGCGGCCCACGCAATATTTTTGCAAATGGCTATATCTCACTTCCAATTGCAATTACAGTAGAAGGAGCAAATATCTTAACCAGAACGTTGATGATATTTGGTCAGGGAGCGATTCGCTGCCATCCATACGCATTAAATGAGATCAACGCACTTACTTCTGGTGATGCTAAAGCTTTTGACAAAAACTTTTGGGCTCACATTGGCCATGTTGGACGAAACAAAGCAAGAGCATTAGTACTTAGTATTACAAGAGCTAGATTGGCAGGATCACCGGTTAGTGGTCCGGCAGCAAAGTATTTCAGAAGGCTATCCTGGGCATCCGCTTCATTTGCATTCTATGCAGATCTGGCACTTGGGTCCTATGGTGGAGCACTAAAAATGAAAGAAAAAATTGCTGGGCGTTATGCTGATATTTTGAGTCATATGTATTTGGCAGCATCCACACTACGAAGGTTCGAAGCGGAAGGAAGAAGAAAAGAAGATGAAGCTTTTTTCCACTGGAGCATGAATTATATTTTCTATCGTATTCAAATAGCATTCGAAGGAATACTAAGTGAAATACAGGTTCCCGGCTTAAGTTGGGTATTCAGATTAGCTGGCATTTGGGGTCGATTAAATCCAATCGGAACTTATCCTTCTGATAAGCTTGGTCATCAAGTTGCAAATGCTATGCAAAAAGTTGGTGATCAAAGAAATAATATGACGAATGGAATCTATATCTCGAAAGACCCAACTGATGCTGTTGGTAGATACGAAAATGCAATGGAGTTAATTTTTAATGCATCTGGTATTTACAAGTTAATTCATAAAGCAATACGCAAAAGAGAACTTCCTAAAACAAAGATTCTCGACCTACTTGATGAAGCAGTAGAAAAGAAAATCATCAGCAAGGATGAGGCAGAATTGATTCGTAAAGCTGAACATGCCCGAAATGATGCTATTCAGGTTGATGACTTTTCATTAGAAGAGTATATGACTGAAACTATCAGTTATCCGCACGGAAAAGGGCTGGTTTCTGAAGATATATTGAATTAGTAAGATCCTGATTAAGTAAAAAAGCAGAATCTTCAACTATTATTCGATTAGGTTAGGTTGAGTAATAGTGAAGTATTCTGCTTTTTCTATTTTTAAGGGATAAAAATCTATAATTAGTTCTTTTGTTGGTTGGTATGTACATTTAACATTGTATTTAGTAGTATAATAATATAAATGTCCTGCCATGAAATCAGTAAAATTAGATGATATCGACAAACAAATACTTCGGATTCTCCAAACCGAGGGAAGGATATCCAATAAAGAACTGGCGGAACGTATTAATCTTACTACAACACCAACATTAGAGAGAGTACGTCGACTTGAAAGAGAAGGTGTAATTTCTAGTTATGAAGCAAAAGTTGATCCCAGAACAGTAGAAATGGGCTTCAACGCCTTTGTAACTGTCACCTTATCGGCACATAGACTAAACCTGCTGGATGAGTTTACATCAGCAGTAAAAGCAATTCCTGAAATTCTTGCTTGTTATAATACAACTGGTGATGGTGATTTTCTCCTCCATATTGTAGCAAAGGATGTTGAAGACTATGAAAGGTTGATACGAACCAAATTGGCAACTCTGCCTGATGTGCAGCGCTTATATACAAGCATTGTACTAAATGTGATTAAAGAGCAAACCAATATCCCAATATTATGATCGCTTCAAAAACTTCTCGAAAAAGCTTTTCAACAACTGCAGTTCACGCAGGTGAAGGTCCTAAAGATCAATTTGGATCTCATATTAATCCAATCTATCAAACTTCGACATTTGTATTTCATGATGTTGAATCGGGAGCAAAAGCGTTTCAAGGAGAAGAGGGTGGTGCGTCTCATATTTATTCACGCTTAGGTAATCCAACCGTTGAACGACTCGAAAGAGCAATTTGCGAACTTGAAACTTATGATTTGCCTGATCATGAGTTATATCACGGAATGGCATTTGGAAGCGGCATGTCCGCAATCACAACAGCAGTTATTGCAGCTGCTCGTGGAGGTCATGTAGTTGCTCAAGACGCATTATATGGTTGTACTAGTCAGTTTTTAGAACTAGAAGCGCCTGAACTGGGAATTTCAACATCTTTTGTAGATATAACCGATCTATTCTTATTGGAAGTTGAGCTAAAAAAGAATCCTAATACAAAATTAGTCTATATCGAAAGTATCGCGAACCCAACTATGCGTGTCGCTGATATTCGTTCAATTGCTGAATTAGCTCATCAACACGGCGCTCTTTTAATGGTAGATAATACATTTGCTACTCCGTATCACTTGAAACCAATTGAATATGGAGCAGATATCATAGCTCATTCGACTACAAAATATTTAGGTGGTCATGGATCAGTTGTAGGTGGAGCCTTAGTAATGAAAAAGGAATTAACTGAAAATGTTCACTTAAATAAGTTTCGTAAAAATCTGGGTGGAATAGCCGGTCCAATGGATGCCTGGTTACTCACGAATGGAATTAAGACACTACCATTGAGAATGCAAAAACATGCAGAAAATGGAATGATTGTAGCTGAGTATTTAGAAAAGCACCCAAAAGTAGATCGAGTATGGTATCCGGGATTAGAATCACATCCTGATTATGACTTAGCCTCAGAAATTTTAGATAATGGATTTGGAGGGGTTATTGCTTTTGAGCTTAATGGAGGATTTGATGCAGGTAAATCACTCATGAATAACGTTGAGCTTTGTACTCTTGCAGTGAGCCTCGGTACGGTTGATACTTTAATTCAACATCCGGCGTCTATGACACATTCTGTAATGGCTCCGGAAATTCGTGAACAAGCGGGAATTACTGATGGTTTAGTAAGGCTGGCAGCAGGTATCGAAGATGCTGAAGATATAATCCAGGATCTAGAACAAGCTTTAGGAAATTAAGAATTAGAGATTAAGAATTATGAATTTGATGAGAGGTTAATTCATAATTCTTAATTCAAAAATTCTGCGAAGCAGACTACCAACTACCACCGGCGCCACCGCCACCAGAACCGAAGCCACCACCACCGCTAAAGCCGCCGAAACCTCCGCCGCCGCCAAAGCCGCCTCCGCCTCCACCGAAGCCACCACCTCGATTTCGACCACCGCCAAATACCTGACTCCAGAAAATAGCTTCAATTACATCATCAGCTCCAAGTGTACGTTTTCCTCCTCTCGGGCGTCCGCCTTTAGAAATTAAAAACACAATAATTACGACAATGATGATTACTACATCAATTGGAAAGCTTCCTCCATCATTACTTCGTCTGCTATAGTTTTCACCAGTTCCCTCGAACTCTCCAGATGCGAGTTGAATCATGGCACTAGTGGCTCTATCCAGACCGGCATAGACTGTTCCACTTCTAAGGCTAGGGATCAAAATCTCTTGAACAATTCGATTGGCCATAGCATCAGGAATTGCACCTTCAAGCCCATAACCAACTTCGATTTTTAATTCTCGATCAGTTTCAGATATCAGAATCAAAACTCCATTATATCTTTCACCTTCCCACATTCTCCAATTATTGAAAAGTTCTGTTGCAACTTCTTCTCTTGAATTACCTTGTAAACTTTCTATTATCGCGATAGCGATCACATTGGAGGTAGTGTCACGGTAGGTTCTCAATTTTCGCTCTAGCAGATTTTCTTCATTTGGAGTTAGCATATCTGCATAATCATTTACCATACCTGTAGGTTGGCCAGGCAAAAAATCCAGATTCTGCCCAAATGTTGGTATGGAGATAAAAACCAGTAAGGTCATCACGAGGAGTGATGCAATTAACTTTGGAGAAGGAAATGAATCGACGAAGTGATCTTTAACCGAAGATTGCTTCATCTGTTCAAACGGATTCGCAATGACAGCTATTTCTTTCTTGTGGCTACGCATCTGAATCACCATAGCTGATATCATCAGAAAGTTCATTTTCATCATCGGTTTGATACGGGAAATTCTCTTTGAGTTTGTCGCCAATCATTAAGATTGCTTCAATCAAACCATTTTCGAAATCTCCGGCACCGAAATACTTTTGCATAATGGAAAGTGCGTCGTTCCAAAAATCCTGTCCTACTTTCGTATGAATGCCTTCATCTCCCCATACAGCAATTTTATGATCTTTTATTGCCACATAAACAATTACACCATTTCTCAATTCAGTTTCATGCATATGCAATTCACCAAACATTTCGATAGCTCTCTTGATTGGATCATCACTCTTACAACGATCCTCTAAATGAACACGAATTTCACCGGAGGTATTGTTTTCAGCCTCCTTAATGGCATTCATTACACTTTTTTCTTGCTCTTTGGATAAAATCCTGGCCATGACTTTATTGACTACGGACCAACGACGAAAGACGAACGATCATTAGTCGTTCGTCAATTGTCATTCGTCGTTCCTAATTTGAAAAATCTACAGTAGGAGCTTGTTCCGCACCTGATTCAGCTTCGAAATACGCTTTGCGCTCAAATCCACCTATAGAAGCTATAATGCTAGTCGGGAATTTTCTAATGGATGTATTATAACTCTGAGCTGCATTATTGAATCTCATGCGTTCAGTTGAAATCCTATTTTCGGTACCTTCTAATTGAGCTTGTAGATCACGGAAATTACTGTTAGCTCTTAATTCGGGATATCTCTCAACACTTACCAATAAGCGAGATAGTGCACCACTTAATTGTTGTTGTGCTTCCTGGAATTGAGCAATTTTTGCTGGATCGTTTAAATCAGCTGCAGAAACATTAATTGAAGTAGCCTGACTTCTAGCATTGATAACTGCTGTTAAAGTTTCCTGCTCAAAATCAGCAGCACCCTGGACAGTACTTACAAGATTTGGAATTAAATCAGCTCTTCTTTGATACTGATTTTCAACTTGTGCCCATGCACTTTCAACACCTTCTTCTCTCTCAACCAGCCCGTTGTTTACACTGATGCCGAAAAACACCATTAGCCCTAAAATAACTACAATAATTACTGCTTTACCTTTCATGATTGTTAATTATGATTGTTAACTTTGCGCCCGCTATACGAGCCAAAATTGTTTTGGTTTTAAATTTCAAACACAATACTCAAAAACTATTCCATTGTCAGATTTATCCCCAAAGTTCATCTATTTTGACCTAGATGACACACTTCTTGATCACAAAAAGGCAGAACAAAATGGACTCGCCGATGTTCACAAACATTTTGACGTATTCAACGGCATTCAGCTTGATGAACTCATTGATGTATACCATGACATAAATAGAGGATTGTGGGAAAAATATGGTAAAGGAGAAATAGATCGACATATTTTGCATCGCCGGCGATTTGAGGAAACCTTTGTAGAACTTGGTGTTGAAGCCTCTTTGTATGCTGAAGCAGGTAAAGTGTATATGAATTATTATCGAAATCACTGGGAGTGGGTTGAAGGTGCCAAAGAAGCTTTCGAAGCTATCAGATTAAAATATCAGACAGGTATAATCACCAATGGATTTGCAGAAACACAATGGTTGAAAATCGATCAATTTGGTTTTAAGAAAACAACCAGTCAGATTGTCATTTCAGAAGAAGTTGGGGTGATGAAGCCTCATCCGAAAATCTTTGATCATTCTACCGATCTTGTAGGAATTAATCGAAAGGATATACTTTATGTTGGTGACTCCCTTTCTTCGGATGTGAGAGGAGGAAAGGCAGCAGGTTGGCAAGTGGCATGGTTTACTAAGACCCCACTTGATGAGGGAGTAGATTTAGCAGATTTAGTCTTTGATGATTTTGACCTATTGAAGAAATCTTTGGGTATTTGTTAACATAATCCTCTGCCATTTCAAAAGTCATTCTGAGGCTACTGCCGAAGTATCTGCGTTTCTTTATTGTAAGGTTGATTCCTTGTCTATTGCTCAGGATGACTTAAATCTTACTCCATCGTAGTTCCGGGAAACACGCAGAATGAAGACACACGTTCAGTAACGGCATCCGGGACATATAGATCAAATAAGATCAAACCACGAAGAACTAATACGATTCCAAATGTAAAAGCGAAATAGGGGATGAAATCTCGGATCATTTGTCTTGTATCCTGTGAAAGAATCTTTGGTGATAGATACATGAAATACATTGCCGGGAAAGTTCCCAAGCCAAATAAAGCCATGTAGGCAGCACTATGAGTTGGAGAATTTGTAAGCACTGCAGCAGCTAGCCCTGAATAGATAAAAGCACAAGGAAGAAGGCCATTCAAAACTCCTAAACCAAATAGAGTGGTTTTTGATTCTATCCTAAGCAATTTGCCATACATCGAAGTAACCCAAGCAGTTGGTTTTTGGATTAGTTTAGTAGCTCGATTTTTGAAGAATTTGCTAAAGATCACACCTAGAATAATTCCAGCACCAAGTATAATAGAGAGTGTTCCCTGAAAACCACCAATGGTAATTCCGGTGCCCAGAAATCCGAATATCAAACCAAAAACAGAATAAGTAAGAACTCTACCAGAATTATACAGTAGGGCAGAACCGGTGAGTGATAAAAAATTGGAACTGGACCGTGGAATGGACATAGCAATTGGACCACACATCCCCACACAATGGAAACTTCCCATAAAGCCAAGAACTAATGCCGTCCAAAGTTCCATAATTTAAAAATCAGATTTCCCGAAAATAAAACACCCGAGTCACCATACCTTTCTTCAATTTCGTTGTACCCCAAAAAAGCCTTGGAGAAAAGTATAATACTCGGGTGTGATCAATAAATTTTAACTTAGATTATAATAACCTTTTCTGTGATATAATCAAGGTCATTCATCGTCCAATTTATTGTTAATACCCATTTACCTTTTTCCATGCGTTCCATAGGAATAACATGCGTAGAGCCGCCTTCAAACTCAATAGGTAGATTCATATCTAAATTTGAATCATTGGGGCGGTATAGATGAATAGTGCCTTCCTGAGCGTTATCGATAACCTCATCTGGGAAAACAACTTTAACTGCAATTCGCTCCTCATCATAAAGAACTAAAACAGGCTGCTCCATTGCTTCTGTTCTGGCACGACTGTCAATGGTTTCCTGATAGTTGACACCTTCTTCATAGTGATTATTATTTACCAGATAAAAATCCAGACTGATGATATAACTCACTACGCTAAGTGTTGCGATCACAAAAACTGTAATTGCAAGAGTGATTCCTTTTCCCCAATTAAATGATTTCATCGTTTTAGCTAATTAAAAATATTATCGTTGTAAGTTTGATGGCCCAAGGAAGCCTGTTCTGACGGTTTCAACTCTCTCACCATTCGCATACACAGCAAAGGTTAGTTCGGTTTGTAGTCCTTCAAGTTGAGACTCGGTTAATTGAACCATATATCTGCCTTCAGACAGACTTTGTCCCGGTACTGAGGTAATTCCACCTAGTGAAATTAATTCTCCAGCTGGCTCAATAAGTTCAACATCATAAGTAATATCATCGAAGGTTTTGTTGATGACCTTTACTTCATAGATGTTGCTATATCTATTATCTGGAAGTTCCTGAAATAGGGTTCCTCGTTCTCTCAAGATGGAAGTTTCAAGATCAGCACGTAAGCTGAGGAGTGTGATGAAGATTCCAACTAAGATGGTAAGAACTGCCGAATATCCCATTACACGAGGTGTTAAAATCTTTTTCTTCTCATGGCGAATTGCATTTTCTGATGAATACCGAATCAGACCTCGAGGTTTATCTATTTTATCCATGATTTCATCGCAAGCATCAATACAAGCGGTACAATGCACGCACTCCAGTTGAGTACCGTTTCTGATATCTATTCCCATTGGGCAGATTTTCACACATTGGAAACAGTCGATACAATCACCAAATGTTGTGTCAGGTTCTAATCCTAAATCAGCAAGAGTAGCTTTTCCGGTTTCTACTTTTTTGCGATCGCCAATTTTTGCACGACCTTCACCACGAACGTAATCGTACATTACATTAATTGAATTATTATCAAGCATCACAGATTGCATGCGGCCATAAGGGCATACAAAATGACAAACTTGCTCACGCATAAAAGCGAATACCCCATAGAATACACCACTGAAGATGATCATTGCTGATAAGCCGGCTAAATGCTCACTTGGTGGATCAGTAACTAAAGTTATCCAATCGTCTTTCCCTATAACATAGGCTAAAAACATGTTGGAGATCAAAAAAGCTATACCAAAGAAAATGGCATGTTTACTTCCTTTTTTGAGGATTTTTTCAGCATTCCAGGGCTGTTTCTTCAATCTCTGTTGTGCATTTGAGTCACCTTCAATCCAGAATTCTATTCGTCGGAAGATCATCTCCATGAAGATGGTTTGAGGACAAGCCCATCCGCAGAAAAGTCGGCCAAAAACTACTGTGAAGAGAACTACGCCGACAACAACAGCAAGCATTCCAAAAACGAGAAGATGTAAATCCTGGGGCCAGAAAGCGACCCCAAAGATTACAAACTCTCTCGAAATGATATTTACCATCAGCAGTGGATGCCCGTTTATCTCGATAAAAGGTCCTGAGAAGAAAAATGCAACTAATATGAAAGCCACAATATTTCGTGCAGTCCAGTATCGACCACTTGGCTTCTTCGGATAAATCCAGTTACGACCACCTTTTTCATTAACAGTTGAAAGGTGATCTCTGTATTTGTCCTTAGTTATTCGTCTTTCCTCTAGTACTGACATCTTCTTGCTGAATAGTAGTTAAAATTACATGCTGCAGTCTACAGCGCGTGTTTCATCAACTGCCTTAGGATTTGCGGGCTCAGTTCCCTGAATAGAAGCTATGTAACTGATCAGATCAGTCATGTTTTCATCAGAGATTGGAGCTCCACTACCATAAGCAACCATACCTTTATCTGGGAAACCAGTTGCTATACTTGCAACAAGTTCATTTGCTGAACATCCATGAATCCATTTATCATCTGTTAGATTCGGCCCAACTAACCCCTCACCTGAACCACCATGACAGGTGAAGCATAGGTTGTTAGTACTCATATAGATTTCACGTCCATTTGCAATGGAAGCCTCATCGGTTTCAATGGTCCAATCTGTAGCAACTGCTGCTACACCTTCTTCATCGGCATCAGAACCATATAGCTCAGCTGCTTCAGCCACTTCTGCAGCATATTGTTCGTGTTGATCCATGCCTAGATCAGTAAACTGATACCACACCAGGTATCCAAATCCCCAGGCGATGGTGAAATAGAACAAATACAACCACCACTTCGGCATATGATTATCTAGTTCACGGATTCCATCATATTCATGATCCATCAACAGATCTTTTTCGTCGTCGAATACTTTCATGACTTATTCATTTTCAAAGTTGTAGTTTCATCAGATTCAAGCGGTAGGTTAGCTGCATGCTCCCAGTGCTTTTTCCCGGTTCGTATCATGTATCCCAATAAAAGGATGAAGAAAACGAAGAATAGTATCAGTGAGATACTCGGATAAATTTCAATGCCCTCCATAGAGCGTAATACATCTTTATACATAGCTTAATTGGATTTGATGTTTGCGCCTATTCGACCGCTAGATGGTAATCCGGCGAATGGATCGTTATCACCTTTGATGTCTACCCCAAGTCGCTGTAAGTATGCAATCAAGGCAATGATTTTCTTATCAGAAGTGATTTCAATTCCATCAACTGTAGAGAATCCATTTTCACGTAAGCCGTTAGCAATTTGCTCTGCCTGGAATTCAGCATCACGCACTGCAATCTCTTCGTAATTGTCGGCATATGGTACACCTACAGTTCGAAGTGCATTAACTCGATTAGGGATAGTTTCTAGGTTCATTTCCTGAGTAAGCAGCCATGTGTAAGCTGGCATTAGAGAACCTGGTGATGTTGAAGTTGGATCATACATATGGCGCAGGTGCCATGAATCAGGATACTTTCCTCCGATTCGATGTAAATCCGGACCGGTTCGTTTAGATCCCCATAAGAATGGATGATCATAAACAAACTCCCCTGCTTTAGAGTACTCACCAAATCGTTCTGTTTCAGAACGGAAAGGTCGAATCATTTGAGAATGACAATTATTACATCCTTCGGAGATGTAGATATCCCGACCTTCAATCTCAAGTGGTGTATATGGTTTCACACTCTCAATGGTTGGAATGTTTGACTCTACCAGTGCAGTAGGCATGTATTCAACGATTCCGCCGATCAAAATTGATACTAGTACAAGAAGTGTAAATTGAAGTGGTTTTCCTTCAAGGCGTCTATGCCATTTTTCTTTATGACCAGCAGCAGGATCTATCAATGCAGGTGCTTGAGCTTCTTCCTCTGCTACAAGACTTCCACTGAATGCTGTTTTAATCAAGTTATAAGCACCAATTACAGAACCGATGATAAACATTGTTCCACCAATTGTTCTCAATATGTAGAAAGGAACTAACTGAGTAACAGTTTCTAAGAAGTTTGGATACTGTAAGAAACCTTCAGCCGTGAATTGCTTCCACATTAAACTCTGAGTGATTCCACCCCAGTACATCGGTATAATGTAGAAGATGGCGCCAAGGGTTGCGAACCAGAAATGCAGGTTTGCAAGCTTAACAGAGAATAGTTTGGTCTTGTAAATCTTTGGTGTGATGTAATACAACATCGCAAAAGTAAGACCACCATTCCACATTAGAGCACCATTATGCACGTGACCAATGATGTAATCGGTGTAGTGAGCAATCGCATTCACATTGGCAATTGAAAGCATTGGGCCTTCAAAAGTTACCATACCGTATGAAGTTACCCCAACAACTAAGAACTTCAGTACAGGATCTTCACGAACGCGATCCCAGGCCCCACGTAATGTCAAAAGACCGTTCAACATACCACCCCAACTAGGCGCAATCAGCATTACACTAAATACTGTTCCAAGAGCTTGTGCCCAACCCGGCAGTGAAGTATAAAGCAGGTGATGCGGTCCAGCCCAGATGTAAATGAAAATCAGAGACCAGAAGTGAACAATGGATAATCGATAAGAGAATATTGGTCGATTTGCAGCCTTAGGAATGAAGTAGTACATAATTCCCAAAAACGGAGTAGTTAGAAAGAATGCTACTGCATTATGACCGTACCACCATTGAACTAATGCATCTTGAACACCCGCGTAAAGCGAATAACTTTTTAGCATAGTTGCAGGTACTTCAAAAGAATTCACAACGTGCAGAACAGCAACTGTTACAAATGTTGCGATATAAAACCAGATGGCCACATAAATGTGCTTTTCACGGCGCTTCATGATTGTCATAATCATATTTACACCGAATACCACCCAGATTAACGTGATTGCAATGTCAATTGGCCATTCAAGTTCAGCGTATTCCTTACTGGTTGTGATACCAAATGGAAGTGTTAAAACTGCTGAAAGGATGATAGCTTGCCATCCCCAAAAATGAACTTGACTAAGAATCGGACTCCACATTGGAGTTTTACACAATCTAGGAAGTGAATAATACACTCCATAGAAAATTGCATTCCCTGCGAAGGCAAAGATCACCGCATTAGTATGTAATGGGCGAAGTCGACCGTAAGATAATTCCGGGATGAACCCAAGAAAATCAGGGAGGAAGAGTTTGAGAGCGATAATCAGACCCACTAAGAATCCAATTACCCCGAAAGTAAGAGACGCAATCCCGAAATTGCGAACTATTTTATTGTCGTAATGAAAGGTATCCATCGACATGGTTATTCCCCTCGTTTTGTTAGCGTTTGATTTTTGTTGTTTGAAGTTTCGTTGTCGAAAAGCATGCGAATTCCGGGTGTTTGAGGATCATCAAATTGTCCTGATTTAACAGCCCAGAAAAAGGCATACAAAAAGGCGAGCGCCACAATCAGACTAAAGAGTATTAGAAAAATGATTACGCCCATATCTTCAATTTCATTTGGTTGGCTTTAATACGCGTGGCAATGTTTGTGAAAGCCATAACGCTGACTGAACTTAGCGGCATAATAATAGCCGCAATAAGTGGTGATAAATGACCGGTGATGGCAAAACCAAGTCCGGTTAAGTTGTACAAAAGGGATATGCCAAAACTGGCAAGAATTATATTGAATGCAGATCGACTGAAATCCACTAATTGGCCAATATTTTCCATGGAATCGGATTCCGCGATTGCATCACATGCCGGTGAAAAAGCACTCATATCATCGGAAATGGCGATACCGAAGTCACTGTTTTTTAGTGCTCCGGCATCGTTAAGTCCATCTCCTATCATCACAACATGCTCGTTTTGATCATGCAACTGATCAATAAACTCTAGTTTTTCAATTGGGGATTGGTTGAATAGCATTCCATTCCATGATGGATAGGCTTCCATTAGTTTTTTGCTCTCGGCTTCATTGTCGCCAGAGATCAAATAAGTATCATGGTTCTTACCAAGTTGACTCAGAAGTGGAGAGATACCTTCTCTAATTCTATTCTCGAGTAAATAGGCACCTTTATAATCACCGGAGATCATTACATGTACTAAAGAACCAGCAGTGTTTGTCCTTACAAAACCGGGAATGCTACATTCACATTGATCTTGCAAAAAGTTTTTACTACCAACAATTACTTCTCGATCATCAAATGTGGCTTTAATACCTTTTCCAGCAATTTCTGTAACCTCTTTTGGCGAAGTGTACTCCGATAATGCCAATTCACTGGCGATAATTTTCGAAAGGGGATGTATAGATTGCTTAACGGTAGATTTAATCAGGTTTTTATCCGAATTGTTTAAATCATCACCTATAAAACGAACTTGTGATTTTTCAGATTCAGTAATAGTACCCGTCTTATCAAATACAAAGGCAGTTGCTTTACTTAAAGACTCAAGTACATTTGTACTTCTAACATAAAGTCCATTTAGTGAAAGGATATTTACAGCTGCACCCAATGTGAAAGGTGTAGAAAGTGCAAGAGCACAAGGGCAAGCAACGATTAAAACAGCGGTAAATATGGTAAATGCCTGGCCGGAATCAATTGAAAGCCAGACAATTAAAGAGGCTACAGCGATTACAAGTACCGTAAGAGTAAAATACGGACTTATACGATCTGCAAATGTCGTGATGTTTTTATCAGTTTCAGAATTACTAAAAGCTTCATTTTCCCAAAGTTGAGTGAGGTAACTGTGTTCAACTTTTTTGGCAACTAAAAACTCAGCATTACAACCTATAATTTTACCACCGGCAAATACTTTAGTGCCTCGAGTTACGGAAACAGGTTCTGTTTCACCGGTGATGAAACTGTAATCAATTGCGGCCTGATCAGACTCTAAAACCGCATCAGCAGGTATTAATTCCTGATTTCTAACAATGATATGATCACCAATTTCTAATTTGGTAACAGGTATAGAGATTTCAGAATGTGCACTTTTCTTGATAACTGAAATTGGCAGATATGAACGGAAATCACGATCAAAAGAAAGACGATCGAAAGTTTTTTGTTGAACTACTTTTCCGATCAACAAGAAAAAGATAAAACCAGTGAATGAGTCAAAATACCCCGCACCAGTTCCACTAAGGATTTCATAGAGACTACGACCAAATAATGCCATAATCCCGATAGAAATAGGAACATCAAGATTAACACCACGCTGACTTAACGCTGCCCAGGCTGATTTTAGATAATCGATACTGCTATAAAACAGCACAGGAATAGCAAGAAGGATGTTTAATCCTCCAAAAAAATACCGGAACATCTCAGAGGATCCAGATTGATCCATTTTGAGATATTCCGGAAAACTGAACAACATGATATTGCCAAAACAGAAACCGGCTACCCCTAATTTAAGCCATAGACTGCGATCAACGCTTCCCGTCTGTTTTTCATCAAGTTGTTCTAGTTTTAGGTTAGGCTCGTATCCTATCGTTGTTAATAATTCAACAATCGAACGAAGACTTGTCTTCGAGTCATCATATATAATGGTGACTGTTCGTTTTAGAAAATTGACGGTTCCTTTTAGGATTCCATTATCAATATTTCCAAGATTCTCTAATAGCCAGACACAGCTTGTGCAATGGATATTAGGAATAAAGAAAGTAATGGAAGTAGTTGATCCATTTTTGAAATCCACCAATTTGTGCTCTACTTCCTGATCTTGTAAATATTCAAAACGTTTTCTTTCTACACCTACTTTAACTGAATTTCCTGCATTTTCATCGAATTCGTAATAATTACAAAGGTTATTCCCATCAAGAATCTGGTAGACTGTTTTGCAACCTTCACAACAGAAGGATTTTTCCTCAATGGTTATTGCTTGATCATCGCAAGACTCACCACAGTGAAAGCATTTTTCCTTTGATATGACTTCATGCTGCTGCAATTATCCAATCCCACTTGCAAATGAAAGGCGTTCATCAAACCATGCCTTGCTCATCAATTTTTCAGCATCGTCAAAATTCGTCTCCATTAACCATTGCTTGATGTTCTCACGTTGATCTGACCAGAAGTAATGGAACGGGCATGGTTCAATATGCCCGCAACCTTCAATCCCCATAAAACACGTTGTAAAAAAGGCTTCGCCATCTATTGCAGAAACCACATCATAAATTGAAATATCTGCTAGAGGACGAGCAAGGTAAACACCACCGTTTAAACCTCTCTGAGATCCAAGTATGCCAGGTCCTTTTAGCTTCGAAAGAATTTGAGAGAGATAAGCTGCTGGACAGTTTAAATTTTTAGCTAATTCAGAAGCCGAAATCACTTTATTGTCATGCTTCGAAATAGCTATGATTGCCGAAATAGCGTATTGAGCGCCCTGTGAGACTAATTTCATATCCTCTATTTAATTCTAATATTCATATTCGAATATCGATATTAGATTTTAAGAACCTGTAAAAACAAAGTCAACGGAGGAATAAAAAAACCTTTATTTAGAACAATTCTATTAATGCAATAACTCTGAACCGTATTTTCCAAAGTGAGGATAACCTGTGGAAAAGAAGCCCATCATTAAAGACAAAATCGTCGTATTTTCTGCCCTTCATTTCAAACGCAATTGCAGAATCACATTATGGCTCAACCCATTACACACGAACCAGAAGTTACATTAGAGATAGCTTTAGATCACGGTTTAACTGAAGATGAATTTGGCTGGATAAAAGAAAGATTAGGTAGAAACCCATCATTCACTGAAATTGGAGTATACTCTGTAATGTGGAGTGAGCATTGCTCTTATAAAAATTCCATTATTGAGCTAAAGAAATTGCCACGCGATGGTGAGCATTTACTTGTAGAAGCAGGAGAAGAGAATGCAGGTTTGGTTGATATTGGTGGGGGACTTGGTTGCGCATTCAAAATTGAAAGTCATAATCACCCATCGGCAGTTGAACCTTATCAGGGTGCAGCAACAGGTGTTGGTGGGATTCATCGTGATATCTTTACAATGGGAGCTCGTCCTGTTGCAAGTTTGAATTCATTGCGCTTTGGAAGTATGGAAACACCAAGAGTTCGCTATCTATTAGATGGAGTTGTTCGTGGTATTGGTGATTATGGAAACTCATTCGGTATCCCGGTTATTGGTGGTGAGGTATATTTTGATGAGAGTTACGAGGGTAATCCACTCGTTAATGCAATGAGTATCGGGATTGTAAAAGCCGGTGAGACCGCATCTGCTATTGCGAAAGGAATTGGTAATCCTGTAATAATAGTTGGAGCGAGTACAGGCCGTGATGGAATTCATGGTGCTACTTTTGCATCCGAAGAAATCAGTGAAGAAAGTGAAGCTAAACGACCAAGTGTTCAGGTTGGTGATCCATTTACTGAGAAGTTATTACTTGAAGCAAGCCTTGAAGCCTTAAAAACCGGCGCTGTAGTAGGTATGCAGGATATGGGAGCTGCAGGTATCGCTTGTTCCACCAGTGAGATGACTGCAAAAGGTGAACAAGGAATGTTGGTTGATTTAGATAAAGTACCTGCTCGTGAAGAAGGAATGACCGCTTACGAGTTACTTCTTTCTGAAAGTCAGGAGCGTATGTTGATTGTTGCTGAGAAGGGCAGAGAACAGGAAATCATCGATATATATGAGAAATGGGACCTTCACGGAGTAGTAATCGGTGAGGTTGTTGACGGCGATAAAGTAACTTACATGAAAGAAGGTGAGGTAAAAGCCGAGATTCCTGCCGAACATTTAGTACTCGGAGGAGGGGCTCCTCAATATATCCGTGAGACTAAAAGGCCAAGTTACTTAGAAGAGACTCAGAATTTCGATATCAGCTCTTTGGATCACCCTACTGATCATGTAGATACAATTAAGAAATTATTGAACTCACCAAATATTGCTTCAAAAAGATGGGTTCACGAACAATACGACACAACGGTTAGAACAAATACTGTAACGGCACCAGGTGCTTCTGATTCTGGTGTAATTCGCATTAAAGAATCGAATCGAGGTTTAGTAGCTAAAACAGATTGTAATGGTAGATATGTGTACTTGAATCCACGTCGAGGCGGACAAATAGCAGTCATAGAATCTGCTCGAAATGTAGTTTGTTCTGGTGGTCGACCTTTAGCAATAACAAATTGCCTGAACTTTGGAAATCCGTATAAGCCAGAAGTATACTGGACATTCAAAGAAGCATTAGCTGGAATGGGTGATGCATGCCGTGCATTAAATACACCAGTTACTGGTGGAAATGTGAGTTTTTATAATGAAAACCCTGATTCTGCAATTTTCCCATCACCGATTATTGGAATGCTTGGTCTAATTGAAGATGTCGAAAATCACACCACAACTCCAGGATTAAAAGCTGACGGAGATCTTTTAATCTATATTGGAGCTGATAGAAAAGGACTTGGTGCTACTGAATATCTAAAAGTAATTCATGGCTTAACAACAGGTGATTCTCCTGAATTAGACATCGATTTTGAAGTAAAATTACAAAATGCACTTCTCGAAGCTATCCAATCTGGTCTGATCACAGCTGCTCATGATATTTCTGATGGTGGTCTTTCTATTGCTATCGCTGAAATGTGCATTTTTGGAAAAATGGGTGCCAGCGTAGATTTATCTAAAGTGGGTGGAAACACACATGAAGTTCTATTCAGCGAAGCTCAGTCTGGTGTGGTTATTTCTGTTGGTTCTGAGAATGTTAATCAAGTTATGACTCACTTCAGTAACGCTGATATCCCTGCAATTGAATTGGGTAAAGCTGGTGGCTCAGCATTATCGATTGCTGGATTAGCTGATTTGGATGTTAATGAAATGGCTGATATTCACGATTCAGTGATATCTAATGTTATGGATGTATAAAAGCATTTTATCACTTTAATTTTATCTCGACAGATATTTTTCATACTGTGTAGACTAAAAGGTCGTCTATGAAAGTATTTGTTACATTAGTATTCTTATCAATATCAACGTGGGTATTCGCTCAAACCGAATCTCCAGAAACCTATTTTGACTTTTGGGTGGGAAACTGGGAAGTAAGCTGGGACGAGGGAGACGGCCAGATTGGTAAGGGCACAAATCTGATTGAGAAAACTTTAGATGGTCAAGTAATTCAGGAGAACTTCAGAATATTGGAAGGGAATCAAGCTGGTTTTAAAGGCACTTCTCTTTCAGTATATAATCCCCAAACTCAAACCTGGAAACAGGCTTGGGCTGATAATCAAGGTGGATATTTTGACTTTACAGGTATCACCGAAAATGATCAGCGAATATTTCAGACCATGGAAAGAGAACTTGCCGACGGTCGCAAAATGATTCAAAGAATGCGGTTTTATGATATCACTGAAAAGAGTTTAATGTGGGATTGGGAAACTTCATTTGATGGGGGAGAAACATGGGCATTGGCCTGGAGAATTAACTATTCGAAAATTAACTAGTTTTCTCCTGTAGGAACGAATCACTATAAAATTCTCATTTCTTGGTTTGACTATTCATCAAGAAAGAAGAGAACATTGAAAAATAAAATTGTATTGGTTGTTGGCGGAACCGGTGGAATTGGAACTGCCATTGCACAAGATTTATCATCAAAAGGTGCAAGAGTAATAATTGCTGGGAGAAATCGAACTAAAGCAGAGGAAGTTGCACAAGATTTAAATGCGAATGGCGGTGATGCTTATGCGATAGATGTTGATGTCACAAACCCGGCTTCAGTAAAAAATCTCGCTGATCAGGTTTCTACAGGACTTGGTAAAATTGATATTCTTGTGAATGCATTTGGTCAGGGAATTATTCAACCAATCAAAGACATCAATCCAAATGATGCTAAAGAAGTTATCGATGTAAATGTATTTGGTACAATTCTGGTAACTCAAGTAATGCTTCCCTATTTAAACGAAGGCGCACATGTGCTAATGTTTCCTGGTACAATGGGTAAGTTTATAATGAGAAATTCATCTGTTTATTCAGCATCGAAGTTTGCTATACAAGGATTCACAAAAGCACTTACAGAAGAGCTAAAACGAGATAAAGTGAATTTTACGTTATTCTATCTTGGAGGAGTTGATACACCTTTTTGGGATGATGAACGTGTTCAAATGCGAGTTAAAAAAGAAGCAATGTTAACTCCAGAAGCAGTAGCAGAAACCGTGGCAGCAACAATCTCGCTACCAGGTTCAGCTGTTGTTAATGAAGTTGTAATGCAGCCAGAGAGCCACCAACTAGTTTAATGAGCTACAGGGCACCGTTCTAAGGCTGCTTTGTAGGCATTTTCGAGTATGTTTAGCCCTTCATCTACCTGATCTTTAGTGACAGTTAGTGGTGGACGGAATCGAACTGTTTTATCTCCACATGAAAGGATCATCATTCCATGAGTAATACATTCGTTTATAACCGCATTTCTTGAATGACCATCAGGAAGATCGATCGCACACATTAAACCTTTACCTCTTGCATTAGATAGATGCTCATAATTTGCCTCTAATGCCTCAAGTCGAGTTAATAAATAATTTCCTACTTCTGCAGCATTTTCAACAAGATGATCTTCTTGAATAATATTTAGAATTCGACCAAATCGAACCATATCAACTAGGTTTCCACCCCACGTTGAATTAATTCTAGATGAAACTTTGAAACAGTTAGTCTCAACTTCGTCGATACGTGGACCAGCTAGAATTCCACATACCTGAGCTTTCTTACCAAAAGAAATGATATCTGGAGTTACATAATGCTCATGAGCCCAAAACTTACCTGTTAAACCAACACCGGTCTGAACTTCATCATAAATAAGTAAAGCTTCATGCTTATCAGCTAATTGACGTAGTGCTTCATGGAATTGTGGTCTGAAATGACGATCACCACCTTCTGCCTGAATCGGTTCAATCAGTATACAAGCGATGTCATCTTTGTACATCTGGAAGTATCGTTCAATTTGAGCTACCGCAAGCTTCTCGTCTTTCTTCACCATTTCAATATGATGCGGAGTTTCCGGAAAACGCATAGCTGGACTGATAACACGAGGCCAGTTAAACTTCGGGAAGTACTTAATTTTATCTTCAAGAGTATTTGTGACTGAAAGAGTGTATCCAGATCGGCCATGAAAAGCTTGCTCAAAGTGAAGAACCATATGTCCTTTTTCTTCTCGATATCCTTTCTGAAAGTTCTTTTGCACTTTCCAATCAAAGGCAACTTTCATAGCATTTTCAACAGCTAAAGATCCTCCTGAAATAAAGAAGGAATGATGTAGTGTTGGAGGAACAGCAATGTTGCTAAATGACTCCATAAATTCAGCTAATTCTTCTGTATACACATCCGAATTAGAAGGTTTATTAATAGCCACACGGCCTAATTTTGCTACAAATTCATCATCGCCTGCAATCTTATCATGATTCATACCAAGAGGATTTGAAGCAAAAAATGTGAAGAAGTCTAGATAGTTCTTTCCTGATTTACTGTCGTATAAATAAGCTCCCTTGCTTTTATTTAGATCTAACACCATATCAAACCCATCGGTTAATAAGTGTTTACCTAAGATTTTACGTACTTCTTCTGGTTGGATAAATTCTTGTACAGCCATCTACTCCCTGCGATATAAAGCGTTATTAATTCAGTCTTCAAAACTACCAAACTTGTGGGTAGGACTCAATCAAAAAAGCGCTTTTTTATTGCTGAAATTCAGTTAATGTTTTACTTATGATAGAAACACAATCCAATAATTCAGCTTCAGTCATAACTAGGGGTGGAGCGAATCGAATAATGTTACCATGAGTCGGTTTGGCCAGGAGACCGTTCTCTTTTAAAGCCAAGCAGAATCTCCATGCAGTATCACTATCAGGTGTGTCGTTTATAATAACTGCATTTAATAATCCTTTTCCTCTCACTTTTACGAATAGGTCGTGCTTATCAACTAGGTCCTGCATCTTCTCTCTGAATATCTTGCCTAGCTTTCTGGCATTTTGAGCAAGTTTCTCATCATCTACTACATTTAATGCACTCATTGCCACCTTACATGCAAGAGGGTTGCCGCCATAAGTTGAACCATGCTGACCAGGACGAATTACATCCATTACTTCCCGGTCTGCTAGAACTGCAGATACAGGATATGAACCACCAGATAAAGCTTTGCCTAAAATTAAAATATCGGGTTTAGTGTATGTAGATCCTCTTTCACAGTGTGCTTCACAATTACAATCGCCACAAATTGCTAGTAATGAACCTGTTCTTGCAATACCTGTTTGAATTTCATCAGCCATAAAGAGTACATTTTTCTCTTTACATAATGATGCAGCTTCTTGAATATAGGTTATATCAGGAACGACTACACCAGCTTCTCCCTGGATTGGTTCAACTAAGAAACCAACTACATTTGGTAATTCAAGTGCTTTTTTTAAAGAATCAATATCATCATAAGCTACTTTGACAAATCCTTTTGTGTATGGGCCAAAGTTTTTTCTTGCATCAGGATCGTTTGAAAAGGAAATAATAGTGGTTGTTCTACCGTGGAAATTATTATCACAAACAATAATTACTGCCTCATGATCTTCAATTCCCTTTTTTTCATAGCCCCATTTTCTGCAAATTTTAATTGCAGTTTCAACGGCTTCTGCACCAGTATTCATCGGTAGGATTTTATCCAAGCCAAAATACTCACTCATAAACTGTTCATATTCTCCCAGAACGTTATTATAAAATGCTCGAGAGGTTAAAGTGAGTGTTTTACTCTGTTCGATAAGAGTTTCTGTGATTTTAGGATGGCAGTGACCTTGGTTTACAGCTGAGTATGCGGAAAGAAAATCATAGTATTTATTTCCTTCGGGATCCCAAACGTAAACGCCTTCACCTTTTGATAAAACTACTGGAAGGGGGTGGTAATTATGTGCTCCGTATTCGTTCTCTAATTGAATTGCTTTTTCAGACGATATCATTCATTTCTCCATTTTTCTCAAAAATATGCAAAGGTTAAATGAATGTCTTTAAAATGATAAAAAATGATTGAAGTTCAGTAACGATTAGTCTTATATTGCAAGTCTACATCGCGGGGTGGAGCAGCTGGTAGCTCGTCGGGCTCATAACCCGAAGGTCGCAGGTTCGAATCCTGTCCCCGCCACTAAATCTTTAAGGCTCCAATAGGAGCCTTTTTTTTTGAAATTAAAATCTCAAAAACATGTATAGAAAACTATTCTCTGCCTTAATTCTAATTGTATTGTTTGCTGGATGTGGAGAACAAACGCGAACATATACCGGTAAACAAATTGAGCTTGATTTCAGAGATATTCGCAATTTTGAAGATGGGGATTGGCTAAAAATTGGAAATACTCAAATAACCCATAGTAATAACTATGAACAGCTTGAGATTCCTTTATTTATACCAGCAAGTCGAACTGTTTATTCGGTAAATGGACAAGAAAGAAGGGAGCCTAGAAATCCATTTTCAATAGCGCTCTTACTTGCGGTTAATGTTGATCAATATCTTAATCACTCAGAAGGGCAGGTAATTAGAATAGTTGAAGAAAAAAGGCACTTAACTCATATTTCGGCTATTGTTTATATAGAAGAAAGAGATGGAAATGAGTTTACTGTTGAGGCGCCGGTTGATTACCCATTAAAAATTCGAGTAGTTGAATAATCAATAAATTCTTGACTTTATTTAAGGCATAAAAAAAGCCCTTGATCACAGATCAAGGGCTTTAATTTTGTCAGTAAGTTAAATCTTACTGGTTGCTTGCTCCTTTAGAAGCTGCAGAAGTAACCATGTTAACGGCTGCAGTGTTAGGAGTGAAAGGCTTAACATCTTTAGTAACTGCTTTCGTAATACCAGCTCTTGTTGCTAGTGTAGTCCAGCTGTTTGCACCATCAGCAGTACCAGCGCTACTTGCATTAGACACACCACCGAAAGAGTAAAGGTCTAGACCAAGTACTTCTAACTGACCTGCAGGTACAGGGAAGTGTAGTGCAGTACCTTCTTGTAGAAGGTCATGACGACGCATGAATACCATGTTTACACCAAGGCCACCGAAGTTACTAACTTCAACACCGTACTCACGCATAAGAGCAAACTGAAATTCGCCAGCAGACTCAGTACCGTCCATTGTCCATCCACCTGATAAAGTAGCATCTGGAATGATTGCATTCTCTTCAGAGTACAGAGTAAAACCAAGTGTAGTTGTACCAGTACCTGCAGTAGAAGCATTCATTGTAGCAGCGGCTGCAGCAGCATCACCACCCATTAATTGAGCTTCAGCTCTAAGTAGATCAACTTCAGTATCAGTGAAAAGAACAACATCATTAGTTTCTAACCACCAGTCATTACCAGAGTAGTTACGACCGCTGAAATAGTTACTGTATAGATTTGGGTTTCTTGTAGATCTTAAGAAACCAGCGTTAGTAGTGTATACAAAGTAACCATCAAGACGTGGATCTGTAGATACAGATGGAGCTAAATCAGCAGTTGTACCGTTAGCAGAAGCAGTTGGGTACGTAGTTGGATAGCTAGGGTCCATTGAATGCATAACTTTTACATCAGTTGGAAGGTAACCAGAGCAAGATGCTACAGTACCTTGGCACGAAACGATGAAGTTTGACCAATCCATGTAGTAATTTGCGAAGTCACCAGAAGAACCGATGTTTGAGTTAGAGAATACACCTAAAGAAGAAAGTGCATTCGGTCCACCTAAACCAGCGTTGGCAAAACCAAGTACTTGAGTCCAGTTTACATTACCAGCTTCTGCAAATGTTCTTGCTTTACCAGCAGCAACACGTGCAGCATAAGAGTTAACAACATCTTGGAACTCATCAGCATCCCAGCTTTCAGAATCATTAGGCATAGCATTAAAGCTAAATCCTGCACTGTTAGCCGCAGCTAAGCTGATAGCTTGCTGGAAGTCAGCAACAGCACCGTCAATTAAGTCACCATAAGGTACAAAGTTAGGTACGTCAACAGCAGCGTCGAAGGTTTCGTCAAGAAGGTAACCTTGATCAAATAACATACCTAAGTAACCACGACCTAATCCACGTAGGAAGTAAGCTTGTGCCAATACATCACCAGGAGTATCTGGGTTACTAATGAATAGGTTTGCAGTAGCTACTGCAGCATTATAACCGCCATAGTAGCCAGCCCATGCATTTGCACCAGAGTATGATGTTGTATTTGTTAATGCTAGTCTTGGCTCTTGAGCCATATCCCAGAAGTTACGAACGTTATTCGTAGAAGTAATCTGGTCAGAAAGTAGATCTGGGTGTGTACCGTAAGAGGTTACAACTGAAACTGCCCAGTCTGTGAAACCACCGCGAAGTAGTTTTCCTAAGTTATCAGGATCGCCAAATACAGCTTCCGTTGTCGGCTCATTTTCGTTTTGAACCGACAGGTCAGCACAGCTGGCAAATGTTAGCCCTGCAATAAGTACTAATGTAATATTTCTAAATAGTTTATTCATTGTAATCAATTATTTATGATTAGAATCTGATTTGTACAGAACCAGTGAAAGTTCTGAAGTTTGGATAAGAATACTCATCCAATCTGAAGTTTGTTGAGTTAGTTCTCAACGCTACTTCAGGATCGTATCCAGTGTAGTCAGTAATAGTAAGTAAGTTTCTACCTACAACTGAAAGTTTTACGTCTCTGATGAAATCACCAAGTGATCCTAGAGTTTCATTACCAATTGTGTAAGAAAGAGCTAATTCACGAAGCTTAATGTAAGAAGCATCTTCTACATAGTAGCTAAGTGCATCAGAAGCGTTGTATAGACCATCAGAAGCAGTTAAATAGCTTAGGTCATATCCTTCACGAGTAAGGTCTTCAAGAACTTCATGACGGTAGTTGAAGATCAACAGCTGCTTAGTGTAGTTGTACACTTCGCCACCTTGTGACCAATCCCATACCATGAATAAACCGAAGTTTTTCCAGTTTAAGTTACCAGAAAGACCAACGTTGAAGTCAGGATTAGTGTCACCAATCTTAACGATTGACTCAACACCATCTTCATCAACTTCATACATAGGACGCTCTGTAGCTGAGAACTCAGTTCCGGCTACAATAACGTGGCCTTGGCTGTTAGTCGTGAAATCACCAACTTCTAACGCTCCGCTACCGTCGTTTAGTACGATACCATTCTCGTCAACTGTTAGTTCGCTTACAGATCCGATTAGTCTGTTACCGTACATAGCACCGTAAGACACGCCTTCTTCGAATCTAAATAAGTCGATTGCACCACCTGCTGCTCTTGTGAACGGAGGTACAGAACCTAAATCAGTAACTTTCTGAGAAATAGTAGAGAAAGTAACGTTTAGACCTGCTTGTAGATCTCTAGTGTTAACTAAAGAGCTGTTTAGGCCGATTTCAAAAGAAGTACCTTCAATTTCACCTACGTTTTGGTACTGAGCAGGGAATGGAGAGTAAGCCGGTAATGGAACAACGATATAATCGTTAGTTACATTTGTAAGCGCATAGCTAGTAGTGAAGTTGAATCTGTCTAGGAATGCGATATCAAGACCGATTTCAGTTTCAGCAACAACAGAAGGTTTTAAGTCATTATTACCTTGAGTTCCTGGTAGAAGTGCAGTACTAGTTACATCATAAGTTTCGTACTGACCAACGAATGGAGGACGCTGTCCTGATAGACCGTAAGAAGCTCTAATCTTGAATTCCTGAACATTGTTGATTTCGAAGTCTTCAGTTAAACGATAAGCTAAAGAACCACGATAGAAGATCTGGTATCTTTCATCTTCACCGAAGAGAGAAGAACCATCACGTCGAACCATAGCACCTAAGATAAGTTTATCCTGGTAATCGAATTCAGTATCAAGAATGAAGTTTTCTGCTCTTTCAATTGAAGCATTATTTGTGATACTGAAAGTAGTTTGGTCAAGTGCGCTAAAGCTATTGATACCAGCTACTGAGTATCTGTAACCAGAAAAAGTGAATACTTCAGAAGAACGATCTTCGTATAGGTACTTAGCAATTAAACGAACGTTTAAGTCATCCATTTCCCAGCGACCAGTAGCCCAAGCTTCTGTGATTGCTGATGAAAGTTGGAAATTCTGACGAAGCTCATAACCGTTGTTAAGAGTAGTACTTGGAGTTGGAGTTTGGTATCCAACAGGAGTTCTTTGAGTACGTAGCTGATAAGACTTATCAATAGACTGACGTGCATCAAGAGTTAACCAATCGTTAACTGTATAAGAAGCAGTAATACCTACTAAGTATCTCTCACGATCGAAGTCATCAGTAAAGTTACTTGCCACATAAAGTGGGTTTTGTACGTTACTACCAATTACTGCATAACCACTTAAACCGCTGTTTAATGGTACGCCATCAGCACCAGTTTCAGTGAAGTCAAGAATTGGAGGTGCAGTTAGTGCAGAATAGAAGAAGTTAGCACCCTGACCTTGCTCATCAATATCTGGATATTGAGAAGAAACGTAAGAACCACTGAAAGACAACTTGAATTTATCGTCATATAGATAATCAGCGTTTAAACGAACAGAATTTCTTTCGTACTCGTCTAGGTTTTCAACAATACCGCTTTGAACGTAGTTTTCGAAAGAAGCGAAGTAGTTAAAAGAACCAGAAGAGTTTGCTAAACTAACATAGTTAGTAGAGAATGGCTGTCCTGTAAAGATTTCTTCAGTGTTATCATAGTTAACCGGGTATGGGTTGTCAAATACGCCATCGTATCCAGCAGCATTTGTGTTTTCCCATTCTGGCCATGCAGTAACGTAACCATCAGTAACAACTAATCCAGTTTCATCCCAAGGATGAGTAGTTGCAACAGGATATTCGTTAGCAAGTGAAGAGAAACCATATTCAGTTCTTAGAGTAACCTGAGGTCTGTCAATTGTGTTAGAAGCTCTTTTGGTAATGATTTGAATTACACCGTTACCAGCAAGAGAACCATAAAGAGACGCACCAGCAGCACCTTTTACAACCTCAATAGACTCAACATCCTGCATGTTAATATCAGCAAGGCTACCTTCTGTGATTACACCATCGATAATGATTAGTGGTGACTGATCGTCAGAAAGTGATGTTGAGGCTCTTAAACGAATACTAGCAGGATTCGCTGGATCACCAGAAGCGTTAACGATAGTTACGCCAGGGATTTTAGCTGCGATAGCTGAACCAACGTCCGCTGCAGGTACTTCAGATAGTTGACTGTCGTCAACCTTAGCAACTGAGAAACCTAACTTTTTGGTTTGTGTTCCGGATCCTACACCAGTAACAACAACTTCGTCAAGACCTAAGATATCTTCACTAAGTTCAATGTTGAGTTGAGTGGAACCAGAGCCAATGTTTACAGTAGTTTCAAAAGGGGTAAAACCAACGAAACTTGCTCTTAGAGTGTAAGTACCAGCAGGAACGTTATTAATGGTGTATTCACCATCAATATTTGTTGCTGTACCACGAGAGATTTCTTCCAGAAGAATAGTTACACCAGGTAAACTTTCCCCGGTGGTAGCATCAGTAACCGTTCCAGTGATGCTTCCTGATTGTGCATACACACTACCAGTTACACACACTAAAAAGATTAGTGATAGTAGCTTCTTAAACATAGATGACCTCAATGTTATTTAGAATTAAAGTTAAAACATAAAGAACGCCATTTGCTCAGAAATAGGCAAATATTTAGGCGATTCTGATAATAGAGCATTTGTTAACACAAAAACAATTATAATTCTTGTTTTAAGTACAGCTCTTTACAGGTTATCTCGAAGAATATTACCAGATAACCATAGCTTTGTTTGTTGATAATACAAATTGAAGTATTGGTTACTTCTTATTAATAAGTAATTATCAAAAGGGTAGTATTTATTATTGATTTTAGGGTTTTGGAAAGTAAAATTGGTTTCTGGGTCATATAAATTTGAGGAATATGACCATGTTGTTTGGGTAACTGTAGTAAAAACATACATAGGGGGGCCGAATAAAATGTACATCATGCCAAAATCAGTTTTCCAACCTTCCTTATAATTAGAAAATTGTTTATTTGCCTCTTCTACTCTCTCGTAATACAGTTCAATAACATTTTGGGCAATTCTTTCATTTTTCAGATTAGATAGCCAGAACCTATCGATTGCCGTTTTCAGCTCCCTAGGATCAGAAATTGCCATCAGGCGCTCATGTTCTTTTTTGTCCATTATATATATAAGTGGAGCAGCAAGCTCATGCGGAGTTCGTAGACTTGGATAATTCTTGCTTTTAACGCTAAACTCGCGGGCACGGTAAAGTTCTTCTTCATTACTTTGATCGGTGCGAATTTCAAATCTGTAATTCCCACGCTCTAATCGCGGAAATAGAAATTCAATACCAACATTGCCTGGTTGATTAATGATTCGAGTTGAAGTAGAGATTATATCATATTTATTATATCTGATACCCACAAAAGGCAAACTTGATGGGGTATAGTTTGGCCAACTCATTGGTCTAGCTGCAAGGGAATCAGATTGGAATTTAATTAAGCGCGATCTCACGGTAAGTGGACCTTCACCGGTATTATTGGTTACTTGAAAACTAAAACGTATAGAGTCTAATTCTGATGATAGATCATAAGAAGTTACAGGATTGAAGACATCACCCTCAGTCTCAGTTTTCTCAAAAACCCGAATATTGGTGATATTAGAAATTGGTTCTGACAGGTTTGGGATGTAAGCACTAGTTTCTCTAATAGTCTGCTTATCTGTGTTTTTGTCAGTTACTGCTATTTTTATTTCATACTCTCCCGGAGACGCGTCAAAAAACTCATTCATTATAAATGAGTCACCTGAGTTGATATCATCCTGCGATTCAACTAAAATTTTTAGAGGATATTCATAATACTGCTGAAAATCGTTATTCGCAGTTACATTGATTAGTTCGATTTCAACTAATACTTCTGCTTCTGGCTGATCTTCAGGCATTTTGAATATTAAGCTTCGATACACTATATCAATAGATACATTTATTTGAGTGCTGTCTGTTAACTCGTCAACAACACCCGCAGCAGTAGCAGTAACTTCCGGGAAACCGGGTCGGTAACTGATTAAACCAGATCGATCTATTTGATTTACAATATTATTTGAACATTGAACCAGTAGTAGGCTCAGTAAAAGAAAAAGCGTACCTTTAGCGGCTGTTTGTATATTGCTTCTCTTTGAAGTAGACATCATGGATTGATAGAGGTACTCTGTTGATAATAAGTTTCACTAATTCTGTATGAACCAATAATAGAAACCGTTATTGATCGACGTTTAGTATATAAACATTTAATTCTTTCACTCACAAGTTAATTCCCAAGTATTTTATGACTCCAGTTCGCCGTACAAAAATTGTTTGCACGATCGGCCCAAGTACAAATAATTTCGAATCTATAGTAAATCTTTTGCTGCATGGGATGAATGTTGCCAGAATCAATTGTTCTCATGGCTCACATGAAGTCCATGCCAATAGTATAGAATGTATTCGAAAGGCAGCCCGTGAATATGATTATAGTATTCCAGTTCTAGTCGATCTTCAAGGCCCGAAAATCCGAGTAGGACAAATGAAAGATGGAGCTCAGGTATTGGAAGATGGGAGCATCATTACAATAACAGGTGATGATGTAGAAGGAACCAGCACTCTTATTCCAATCGATTATAAAAAATTGGTTGATGAGGCAGAGATTGGAAATATCATACTTCTTGATGATGGTTTACTGGAATTTAAGATCATCGGTAAAAATGGAAATAATCTTGAAGCGAAAGTAATAGTTGGTGGTTTACTGAAATCAAGAAAAGGTGTGAATCTGCCAAATGTGAAGATTTCCATTCCGGCTTTAACTGAAAAAGATATCAGAGATCTTGAATTCGCGGTTGATCAGGATGCAGATTTTGTTGCGCTATCATTTGTTCGTACAGCAGATGAAGTTTACGATCTTAAATCTCGATTAGAGAAGCTTGGTAGCGAAGCAAAAGTAGTTGCAAAAATTGAAAAACCTGAAGCTATTGATAATATTGACTCCATTATCGAAGCAACAGACGCAATCATGGTTGCAAGAGGAGATTTGGGAATAGAGATAGCGAACGAAGAAGTTCCGGTTATTCAAAAGACAATAATCCAAAAATGTCGAAAACAGGGAATACCGGTTATTACCGCAACTCAAATGTTGGATTCCATGATTAATAACCCACGTCCAACTCGTGCCGAAAGTTCTGACGTAGCAAATGCAGTACTTGACGGAACAGATGCTGTTATGCTTTCAGGTGAAACTGCTGCAGGCAAATACCCTATGGAAGCAGTGAATGTTATGGATCGTATTTGCAGGAAAGTTGAGGAAAGAAGTCCTCAATTATATAATAGTCTAGATTATATAAATCCGGCAATGCATGAAAAACAGATTATCGAATCAATCTCCCATTCGTGCATCTTCCTGGCAGATAATGTTGGTGCCAAGGTGATAAGTACAATTACACACAGTGGAAGCACAGCACGAAGAGTTGCAAAATTCAGACCACGTGTTCCAATTTTTGCATTTACAGAATCACAGAAAATAAGGCGTCAATTAAATCTGGTTTGGGGAGTTAGATCGGTTCGATTAGATGAGCTCTTCGACACTGATAAAAGTGTTCAGCTCATGAAAAACTACTTGAAAGACAATGGTCAGGTTAAAGTCGGTGAACGAGTAGTTATAGCTACGGGTATTCCAACTGCCAAAAGAGGTCATACAAATATGATGACTGTTAGTACGATAGAAGAGTAATTCCCGTTGTGATGTAAATAGGTAAGACTTTATGCGTCACTTCATTCTACTATTATTAGCAATTTTTGCAATTACAGGGTGTAAGAGTTCGTTTAAGTCAAATTTTCGTGACTTTAATGCTTATTACAATACCTATTATAATGCAAAGAAGAGTTATAATAGGGGACTTGAAAAGAGTTTAGAGCAAGAGCGAACCTACAATACCTTGCAACCCATTCGGATTTATGAAACTCCAAAAGGTGCAGGTTCCACAGACTTCAATAATGCGATTGAAAAAGGAGCAAGTGTACTTAGAAAGTTTGATGATACTAAGTGGGTTGATAATGCATTAGAAATAATTGGTAAGTCCTATTATTTCAGAAGTGAATACTTCAGTGCAATTCAAAAGTTCGAAGAGTTGTCTGTAAACACTAAAGACGTTGAATTACAGCAACGCTCCATTTATTGGAAAGGTAGAGTATTACTTGAACTTGAAGCTTACAATGATGGGATTCAATTTTTGAACGAACAACTTTCACTTAATGATGGCGAATGGAAGTCAAAGTTAGAGTGGCAGGTAAAAGTTGTTCTAGCTGAACATTATATAGCTACTGAAAATTGGGTGATTGCACTTGATTTATTAAATGAAAGTGTAGGTAAAATTCCAGGAAGAGCTAACAATGAGCGCGGGTATTTTCTTATTGGTCAGATTAATGAACGTCTCAGCAATCCAGCCGCTGCTTTCGAAGCCTATGATCAAGTCGGTAGATATTACAGTAATTACGATCTCCAGTTTGAGGCAAGAAAGAAAAAAGCAGAAGTGGCTCGAGATTTAGGAGATATTGATGAGGCAATAAAAGTCTTTGCAAATATGGTTCGAGATGATAAAAACACTGATTTCATCTCAGAATTAAATCTTGAACTTGGTAAGTCTGAGCAGCTAAAAGGAAATTCAGAAAAAGCCCGAGATATTTTCATTTCAATACTGCAAGACCCAATAAATAAGCCTGATAATAAAACAAAAGCACTTACTTACTATGGGCTTGCCGAATTGTATAGATTTGATTTCGATAATTATTCACTTGCTGCCGCTTATTACGATTCTTCTGCAAACCTGAATATCTCTTCTGAAGAGTTACCCGAAGACTATGATGCTCGAAATCTAGCCGATTCCTTTGGTGCTTATGCAGATTTAACGTTTGAAGTGTATGAACTGGATAGCTTGCTTTGGCTTGGTTCTTTATCAGAAGAGGCCTTTGATTCAGTTATAAAGGAAATGGAAGCTCAGAAATTAGCTGAAATTGAACGCCTAAGAGAAGAGCAAGAACAGCAAAGAAATACCTTACTAAATGTAGGTGGAAATAATAATCAGATTCAATCGGGAAATAGTGAAAATGGATTTTTAAATATCAGGAATCCGTTATTAATAACTGACGCCTCAGAACAGTTTAGAGCTATTTGGGGAGTAAGACCATTAGTAGATAATTGGAGAGTCAGCTCGCTTATTGTTAATGTGAGTGTTGATAATAATAATCAGAATGGGGAAGAGAATATATCTGGCGTTCAGCAATTGAACACCGTCGACTTAAGCATTGATTTAAGTAGAATACCTTTCACTCAATCAGATCAGGATTCTCTCAAAGATGAAATTGCAGTTTTAACCTATGAGTTAGGGAATCTTTTCTTTTTGCAGTTAGATCAGCCTGATAGTGCGAATTTATATTTCAATAAGGTACTTGAGTCTCGACCTAACAGTGAGGTTATCCCGATTACACTCTATTCTTTGTCCGAATTATTTAATATCCAGGGTGATGAGGTACAATCTAGATTCTATGCTGAACAATTAATCGATCGTTTTCCTGAAACTGAGTTTGCACAACGTGTTACAACAAAATTTGATTTGGAAATACCTGATGGTCAAGGTTACAATGAAGCTAATCCAAGAGATATATTTTTGGATTTGTTGGTTAATTCAGAGTTATCAGATGTAGAGAAAGCTGAAAGTTTAGCCGAGTTATCAATTGAATTTAAAGAAGAATCATTTAGTGATAGAGCACTTTATGAGTCAATTCAAGAGTACATTCGTATCGCGAAAAGAGATTCAACATTTATTGAAAATTCATCTGCATGGATTAATCAAAACGGTGATTGGCAGAAAAGTCTAGAACTTTTTGAAAATGAAAAGGATTCTGTGCGATTAGCTTTCAATGATTCTAGCATCACTAAGACGGCAGCTGATTCATCTTTTTATTATAGTCTAAGCGACTCAGTACTTGTAAAGCCTGATTTAAATAGCTTTTTCCCCTATGAAGGAGCAATGTGGGACTCAGTTCGAGCAAAAATCAATTTGTTTTCAGCTACTTTTGGTGCATCAACCTATTCAAATTATGTGAATTCCTTAAAAGCAGAATTTGGGTTGCCAAAAACTGAAATAGTTACGGAGGAATCTGAACTGAAGAGTGAAAACATTTCAAGCATCCAGACTAACTCTGATTATTTAAATTGTGTAGAATTAAATGTCATGCCAATGATTAGAGGAGGTGACGATGTTCTGGATGAAGTGCTTCGATTTGGTCCAAACTTGAAAGAGGACACTATTTCATTTCTATTTTTTATCAATCAAAGAGGGATAATTGATGAATTTAAATTGTCATCTGATACAGATAATGAGGTTCTTATCTCCGAATATGTTGATGCAATCGACAGAATGATTTCTTTTGAGCCAATTTTAATTAATGGCGAAGCTCAAAAAGTGGCTTGTGAGATTGAATTCACAATTCCGAAGTAATTACCTTTTTTGCAATTCTTCTTTGATCCTCTTCACCAATCCAGGTCCCTGGTAAACCATCCCGGTATAAATCTGAATCAAATTAGCTCCTGCTTCCATTTTTTCTATAGCAGATTCCGGACTATCAATTCCTCCAATCCCAATAATTGGTTTTGAACCTTGAAGAAATTCATTTAACCAACTAACGACCTGAGTACTTCTTTTTTGAATTGCCCGGCCACTTAATCCACCATTACCAATTTCATCTAGCTTTAATAGATCTGTTTTAAGGTCTTTTCTGATCGAAGATGTATTTGTTGCAACATACCCATCAATGCCATATTTCTCGCAAATTTCTACGAGTTTTCCCAAATCTTCTTTGGGTGTATCAACTGAAAACTTGACTAAAGTAGGGACCTCAAAATCATCAATTTTCAGTCCTTTCAGCAAGGCTTCCAGTGCTGCAGGATCTTCAAATGTTTTTCCTTCTCCGGTATTTGGGCAAGAGATATTTACTGTTATGTAGTCTGCAACGGTGGTAGCTAAATCATAACTAAATTTATAATCTTCTATTGCTGCATCACCATGTATGTTCGTGTCATTCGTCTTGGCTATGTTAACACCTAATGGAATTTTGAGGGAATATTTTTTAAGTCGATCTACAATTTTTTCTGCACCTTCATTATTCAAACCCATTCTGTTTATCAAGGATTGATCTTGTGGCAATCGGAATGCTCTGGGTTTTGGATTTCCATCCGCTGGTTTGGCAGTAATGCTTCCTATCTCAACAAAGCCAAAACCAATCGATTGCATGGCTAAAGGTGTAACCCCGTTTTTATCAAAGCCGGCTGCTAATCCAACAGGATTTGGGAATTTTAAACCCCAAAACTCCTGCTCAAGACCGTTATTTGATGAATCATACATTGATTCAAGAAAGATTCGGATTAATTCTGATTCATTTGCCCATCTTGACATTTCAATAGCCCAATCATGTGCTGTTTCAGCATCTTTGCTAAATAGAAATGGTTTTAATAGTGAGGAGTAGAACATTTTTGAATTTTGAAATTATGATACGGAAAAGGGATTAAAAATAACCGAAAAGTCTTATCATCTCTCCGCGAAATCTATGGCAAAAAAACCATTAAATATCGATGATCTAGTAAAGAAACTGCGTGTTTTTGGTGATGTGATATTGCTTGAATCCCAGAAAGCGGATCATCCATCAAGTCAACGTTCTTATCTAGCCGCCAAGCCCAAAGAGACGATCTTTAGTGTTGGAAAGAGTCACTATAAAACAAAAGGATTGACAGTTTCCAAAATTCACGGAAATCCATGGACTATCATTAAAGATTTTCAGGCTAACTCTGAGGATTGGGTATTTGGATATTTTGGGTACGATCTAAAAAACGATGTTGAGAGACTTGAATCAAAGAATCCTCAGTTTAATAGTCTTCCTCTTTATTACTTCATGAAACCGGAAGTGTTGATTGAATTTGAATTGGATGGCAATTATCGATTTCTGAAAGGTGAGATGCCAAGCCTTGATCAAAGTGTGATTTTAGATGAGTTTAAGGATCAGGAATTGAAGATTTCGGATGAATCATCAATATCGGAAGAAGATTATATCAGGAATGTGATGAAAACCAAAGATTTGATCCATGAAGGAGATGTCTATGAGATCAATTATTCTTATGCAAAACAGTTTGATTTTAAAGGGTCAGGTTTTCATTTATACCAAAAGATGCGTGAAAACGGTCCGGTTCCATTCGGAGCTTATTTAAAACTTAATGATGTTGAAGTATGCTGTGCTTCACCGGAACGATTTTTAAATAGGGAAGGGAATAAAGTTCATTCACAGCCTATTAAAGGGACTATTTCAAATTCAGAATTCTCTGATATAGAAGACTTAAAAAGTGAAAAGAATAGAGCTGAAAATCTTATGATTGTAGATCTGGTTAGAAATGATCTCAATCGAATTGCCATACCGGGTTCAGTAAAGGTTGATCGGCTTTTTGAAATTCAGTCATTTGATACAGTTCATCAATTAGTTTCTACAGTTGAGTGTGATGTTGAGGATGAAATGAATTCTTTGGAAATAATTAAAGCCTGCTTCCCAATGGGTTCAATGACAGGGGCACCCAAAATTGCTGCGATGCAAGCAATTGACGAGTTAGAAAATTATAGTAGAGGAATATACTCGGGCGCGATAGGTTACTTTAAACCTAATGGAGATTTCGATTTTAATGTAGTCATAAGAACCGCAATTATTGAAGATAGTACACTTACTTATCCCGTTGGCGGTGCCATAACTTCTGATTCTGATCCGCATGATGAATGGCAGGAAACAAAGGTTAAAACACTAGCTTTAAAAAAAGCATTGAAATAATTCATAAGTGGTGAATGAATTCCACTTTCATCGAGTTATATCAACTCTAAAGCAATTATTATGAGTGAAAATAAACCGGCTATTTCAACCTTAGGTGCATTAAAAGAAAGTGGATGGCAATCCATATCAGTTAAAGATGAGATTCGAAAGAATCTTATCAAAAAAATTAGAGCCGGTGAGCCACTCTTTGAAGGCGTTCTTGGATATGAGAAGACCGTTTTGCCGCAAATTCAGCATGCTATTCTATCAAGACACGATTTGATTTTATTGGGACTTAGAGGTCAGGCAAAAACCAGAATTCTGAGAAACCTTGTTCGATTTTTGGATGAGTATATGCCAATAGTAGCAGGATCAGAGATAAATGATGATCCATACAAGCCGCTTTCTAAATACGCAAAAGATCAAATTGCAGTAAAAGGTGACGAAACTCCAATCGATTGGGTGCACAGAAATCATCGATATGGAGAAAAATTAGCAACACCTGACACGACCGTTGCTGACTTGATTGGGGATATAGATCCAATCAAAGCAGCTACACATAAATTGAATCTTGCCGATGAAAATGCGATTAACTTTGGGCTAATACCAAGGACAAATCGTGGAATCTTTGTGATTAATGAATTGCCGGATCTTCAGCCAAGAATTCAGGTGGCTTTGCTAAATATTATGCAGGAGCGAGACATTCAAATACGTGGATTCAATGTTAGAATTCCCCTGGATATTTCAATGGCTTTCTCTGCTAATCCTGAAGATTATACAAATCGTGGGAACATCATAACTCCGTTAAAAGATAGAATTGATGCGCAGATTATTACACATTATCCAAAAGAACTGGAAGTTGGGATAGAAATAACACGTCAGGAAGCTTGGGATGATCGACAGGAATCAACCACAATTCATGTGCCACATGTATACAGAGAAATTATAGAACAAGCAGCATTTGAAGCGAGAGAATCAGAATATGTAGATCAGAAAAGTGGTGTTTCTACGAGAATGACAATCACAGCTATGGAGCAAATTCTATCTTCTGCTGAGCGTAGAGCTGTTATTAATAATGAAAAGAATACATCCATAAGAATCGCTGACATCTTTCACATGATACCTGCGCTAACTGGAAAATTAGAGTTAGTCTACGAAGGCGAGCAGGAAGGTGCAATCAGTGTAGCAAAACACATTATTGGAAAAGCGGTAAGCAAAACTTTTAAATCATACTTTCCCGATCCTCAAAGTAGGAATGGAGATGATAAAAGTAAGTACTCTGAGATTACAGATTGGTTCACAAAAGGTAACGAAGTGAACTTGCCTGATACACTTCCATACTCTGAATACAGCAAATCACTCGAATCTGTACATGGGTTAAAAAAACTGGTAACAGACTATGTAAGGCCGGAATCAGAAGTCGAACTTCATTCTTGGATGGATCTTGCATTAGAAGCGTTACATCAAAACTCGATGTTAAGTAAAGAGGATAAAGATGATCATTCTAAGTATTCAGATATGATCGGTTCCATGTTCTCATCTTTCGACGGATTGAAAGATGAAGATTATGAGGATTTTGACATATAATGATTGAAATCTCGGAGAGTTAATCGTATATTTATTGCCTTTCCAAGAAAATGAAGGAATAATCCAGATATGAAAGCAGGAATTCATCCAGACTATAAAGAGATCACGGTTGTACTGAGCGACGGGTCAGAAATTAAGACCAGAAGCACAATGAACACCAAAGATGGAGTGTACAAAACTGAGATCGACTCAAAAAACCACCCATTTTACACTAAGAAAGCATTCACAGCGAAGGCTGGTCGTGTTGATCGATTCAAAAGAATGTATACAAAGAAATAATCCTATTTCTCCATGGTTTTCAAAGGATGTATCTATTAGATGCATCCTTTTTTTATTTTATAGATATGCATATTGAAGTATTTGAAGTCGGCCCTTTTTTAGAAAACACCTATTTGCTAATACAAAATGGTGAAGCAATTGTTATCGATCCTGGTTTTTACGCAGAACAAGAATTCCATGCTTTTAAAGAAAAGTTGGAAGAGCATGATGTTGAATTTGTAGCAATAGTTTTAACTCATTCCCATGTTGACCATGTATTGGGCTTACATCGAGTATTAAAAGACTATCAGGTTCCTGTTTATTTAAATACAGATGATCTGTTTTTATGGGAAAACTTTGGTAATCAAGCTACTATGTTTGGTTTGCGTCAGGTTGGGTTCAGTTTTACACCTAATTCATTACCCGATTCCGGTATGTTCAAAATTGGTGAGTTCGAATTTGAGTGCTTATACACACCTGGACATTCGCCAGATCACACGGCGATTTATTTTAAAGAGTTAGGAATTTGCATAGCTGGTGATGCTCTATTCAATGAAAGTATCGGCAGAACCGATTTATATAAAGGTGATTTTGATTTATTAGCTCAATCAATACGAGAAAAGCTCTATACACTACCGGAAAAAACGGTTATTTATCCGGGGCATGGTCCAACTACAACCATCAGTCACGAAAAGAAGAACAATCCTTTTGTTAAAGCTTAGTCGTTTTTAAGCTGATCAATCTTTTCAAGGAATTCGTCGGCTTTTTCTTCATTTACTTCGATTAATCGCTCATACATTTTAATCGCTGCTTTTTTATTTCCTTGATTAATATGGATTTTAGCTAAGGTTTCGGAAACAATATCTTCAATGTTATTAGCTTCTTCGCTTAAATCTTCCATGGAATCTTCATCCGAGTCCAGTGGAATTTGAATTCGTTGTGATTCAACGGCCTCTAGCATTTCAATTAAACGATCCAGGTCTAGAATTGGAGATCTACGACTTCCCTGTTGAAGCTTTCGATTCTCCGAATATCTATTTTGTGGAATAGCAGCATCAAATTTTTCCGGGTGCACCAAAAAGTAATGAAGGTGTTCCATCAAAGGGCTACCTGCTGCGAAATTCTTGGCAATAAGTGCTTCTTTAATAGCTAGTTTATTTTCTTCTTTAAGATGATATAACCAGGCGAGTAAAAAATGCCCGACAGCATCGGGATCTCTTTTCCTTACTTGCTTCTGAAGCTTATTTATGGCTTTATCCTGATCTTTTTCGAAGATCTCAACATAGGAAGCCAACGATTTTGGTATGTTAAAGGGTAGCTGCTGCATTTCTTAGATCAATAATACAGCACCGAACATAATTAAACAATGATTTTACCAGCTACTTACAGCATCATTGAACATATTATTTGCAATCTGTTCTAAAGCCTCATTAGCAGCAGATTCTTCACCTTCAACCGGATCTTCAGTTGGATCAAATGTAAAGTTTCCATTGAAATTTTTATCCCAAAGTGGTGCATCATCCGTTTTGTATTGAAAACTTGCTCTAACTGATATTTGAACCTGATTTTGATTGGCTTGCTCGTTGCCGCCAATACTAAAAGGACGGTTACTATAGCTGATAATCTGCCCATTGATTACTGCATCAGCATCTTCTTCGTTATTGGCAAGTTGCAGTCTGCTCTCATTGATAAACCTTTGGATGAGTGCGTCATTTAAACGATCACTTAAATCTCCTAAACCACTATTAGATTGATCTGGAAAAAATGGAATAAAAACGGTGTTTACACCTTCTGGTATTGACGTTCCAGTAAAACTGTACTTTAAACATCCACTTACAGCAATTGTTAACAAAAGGAGTAGAGTGAAAACAATTTTACGCAAGGCCATACTGATCTAATTTGCGATATAAAGTACGCTCACTGATTCCAAGTGCTTCTGATGCTTTGCGTCGATTTCCATCATATTTCTCCAAAGCCTTCTTTATTAGGAATTGTTCTGTTTCTTCTATCGATGGGATTTCATCTGAACTAAAGAAGTCTTCTACCTCTGAAGATTCCTCATAAACCTGTGGTTCAGTTTCAACTTCCTGGCTGGACATATTTCTCATGCCAAGCGGAGTTTCGATATCAGGATTGTATTTAATGATTTGCTCGGTAGCTGACCCAACTGCACCACTTGAGAATTCAGGTAATGCAGGGAGTTTAGAACCGGAATTCGAAAATGATGAGTATAAAAATGTCGAAAGCATTTTCTTTACATCGCCAATATCATTACTCAATTCAACTAATGCCCTGTAAATCAGCTCACGATCTCGTCGATTAAATCCTTCATCATATCTAGGTTCCTCTCTTTCAGTGGAATCTGAAACCATAGGCAGATTATCAGGTGAGCCTTCATGCTGTCGACCTTTTAAATATTTCTGAAGCCTCTCTGCATCAATGAACTGTGATTTTTCAAGAACTACTAATTGCTCTGCAACATTGCGTAATTCACGAATATTACCCGGCCACCGATAAGAGATCAATAATTCTCTAGCTTCATCTGAAAATCCTTTAAAAACGGAATCATAACGGGTAGAAAACTCCTGAACAAATTTTCTAAAAATCTCGATGATATCTTCCTGACGTTCACGTAAAGGTGGAAGATAAATTTGAACTGTATCAAGGCGATAGTATAAATCTTCTCTGAATGAGCCTTCTTCAACAAGCTGCCATAAATCTTTATTGGTAGCAGCAATTACACGTACATCAGTAGATTGAACTTTGCTAGAACCAACTTTAAAAAACTCACCGTTTTCGAGAACTCGAAGTAATTTAACCTGTACATTTTTTGGAGTATCCCCAATTTCATCTAAGAAAATGGTTCCACCATCAGCTTTTTCGAAGTAACCTTCACGACTTTCATTTGCACCAGTAAATGCACCTTTTTCGTGACCAAATAACTCACTTTCGATAATACCTTCAGGAATAGCGCCACAATTAACAATCACTAAATCATTATGTTTGCGTTCGCTTAAGCCGTGAATCGCGCGTGCAGTTACATCTTTTCCAACGCCACTTTCACCCTGAAGCAATACTGTGATGTCCGTTTTAGACACCTGCATAATTTTATCTACTACCTGGCGAACAGAATCAGATTTACCTAGTAGTCCAAATTGTTCCTGGAATACTTCTCTATCCATATTTGAATAACCCTTTTGTCATTTTGACATAAGGTACAGAATATGTCTTAGATTCGTGAATAATGATTGTAAAGGAACAATTATTTTATCAACTCAGTCGCTTGTTCGATAGGCAAGGCGCGTGTTTCTTTAAAACTGGATAAGACTAAGTTAGAACGGGTTTTGTCAACTCCTTCCCATGACTGGATTCGAGATAGCAGTTGTTCGAAAGATGTTGTGTTCTTTGTTCGAACTTTAAGTAAATGAGATCCATCACCGGTAATAGAATGACATTCTAGTATTTCAGGCTCTTCTCTAACCTGATCAACAAAATTCGGATAGTTTTCTGAACCATCAACCTGAACAAAAAGGAAAGCAGTAATATCGAAATTGAAATCTTTTGAATTTAGGATGGCGTGATAACCTTCAATTAAACCACGTTCTTCAAGTTTTTTCATTCTTTCTGAAACTGAAGGAACCGATAGATTTACCAGTTCAGCAATTTTATTGCGTTGTGCCCGTCCATTTTTTTGTAGATGATTGAGAATCGAAATGTCAATTTCGTCAAGAAGTAGACTCATGATGTATATTTTTCCTAATTATTCTAGTAATCAGCGAATTTAGCCTAAATAATTTAGGCAAGCAACGTAAAACTGTCTACTTTTTCAAATAAATATGATTTGTTTGATCCGTACTAAAAAAGTGCCAATTCAACTAAGAAAGGGTGTATCTTTGAGGCTCATTTTATTACTCAAATCAATCTGTAGAAATGCTGGATATAAACTACATCAGGGAACATGTAGATGTTGTTAAACAAGGAATGATCAACAAAGGAGAAAAGGACTCAGAAATTGTTAATCAGGTTTTAGTAAAGGATGAAGAATGGCGTGCTTTTGTTCATAAACTAGACACACTGAGAAGTGAAAACAATGCCAAAGCAAAGCAGATTGGCATGTTGATGGGGCAAGGCAAGAAAGAGGAAGCTCAGGCAATCATTAAAGAGACGTCTCAATTCAAAGAAGAATTGAAATCACTGGAGGAAAAAGAAAAAGTACTACTTTCTGAACGTGATGATATGTTATATCGAATAGCAAATGTACCTCATCCAAGTGTTCCTATAGGTCATTCAGAACAGGAAAATGAAGTTTTTTCAACTTGGGGTGAACCAAATACGGAAGAATGGAGGAAACCACATTGGGAAATCGTAGATCGTTATGGTTGGGTAGATTTTGAGCGAGGTGTGAAAGTAACCGGTGCCGGCTTTCCATTTTATGTTGGACCTGTAGCCCAGCTTCAGAGAGCATTAATAAATTATTTCATTAATGAAGGAAATGCTGCAGGTTTTACCGAGCTTCAAGCACCTTATTTTGTGAATGAAGATTCAGCTCGTGGTACAGGGCAGATTCCGGACAAGGAAGATATGATGTATGTAATTCCAAGAGATGAATTTTTTGCTATTCCTACCGCAGAAGTGCCAGTTACTAATTTCCATAGAGATGAGATTTTAAAGGAAGATCAGCTGCCTATAAATTATGTATGCTATACTCCTTGCTGGCGAAGAGAGGCAGGATCATACGGTAAAGATGTTCGTGGACTAAATCGACTGCATCAGTTTGATAAGGTTGAAATTGTGAAGATTGTAAAACCTGAGACTTCCTATGATGAGTTGGAAAGTTTGCGTGAACATGCTGAGAAGCTACTTAAGGATCTGGAATTACCATATCGGACGCTATTAATGTGTACCGGTGATATGGGGTTCACACAGTCTAAAAAGTATGATCTTGAAGTATGGAGTCCGGGGCAGCAGCGCTGGCTGGAAGTAAGTTCCTGCTCAAATTTCGAGAGCTTCCAGGCAAGAAGAATGCAATTGAGATATCGTGCTTCTGAGAAATCTACTGAAATGGTGCATACCTTAAACGGATCTGCATTGGCATTACCTAGAATTGTATCTGCAGTTTTAGAAGCTTATCAGGAAGAAAACGGAAAAGTTAGAGTTCCTGAAGTATTAAAGCCTTATTTTGGAAGGGATTATCTTTGATCGTTAATTGACTAATCGTTATTCGTTGGTGCCAAATCCGAATAACGATTAACAAATAACGAATCATTTCTTCTTAGCGAAATACCAAATCGCCCAGCCAATACCTACGATTGCAAGTGCTACACCTATTCCGCCAAGGAAAGCGTATAATAAATAGGTAAAAATCATGGGGATGATAACGGCAGTTAAGGTTTTTACCGGTGCGGCTGCAACTCCCGCTGCTCCAAACAGTGAGGCAATAATTCGTCCTAGTCTAGCTAGCATATTTTTCTCTTTGATTAGTTAACTGCGGGCGATGTACGGGGAAATCAGCGAAAGGATTCGGTTCAATTAAGAATTTGTCAATTATCAATTAAGAATGAAATCATTTGTATTGTATTCCAATTTCGCTAAATCCACCTTTACTATCATAAGTATTCCAGATTTCTCCCCAAGGATAAAGACCTTCAGTGTAGCCTAATCCTAATAACCAATTGTGATTGTTCTCTAGAATTTGCCTTTCAACCTTTTCAGAAAATTGTAGAGAGTCATCATCAAATAAATAAATTGAAATTCTTTCCAGAGCCTCATGATTGAAGCAAAGACTTATAATAACCCTTTCATTGTTAATTACTTTTTCAGGAAAGCGAAACCAAACAAATCCATTATCTAAATCTTCTTTAGTTATTTCATCAATACTATCTAGATCACTTTGAGAAATATACTTTGATATAATGACCCCATTAATTGTAATTGAGAAGGGTTTCATGATCAAACCACAGCAAAAAACTCTTCTTCTTTGTAATTGAGAAGAATTTCTAAAATGGGATCCATGGTATCATATTTCATGAGTTCGAGACGAAGCTTCTTGCCATTTCGGATGCCTTTCAAATACTGGCCATAATGCTTTTTCATAATGATGACCCCATATCGTTCGCCTTGATGGGCAACAGATTTTCGAAGCTGTTCGGCAGTTAACTCAAGTCGATCCTGAAGAGTCGGTTCAGGTATTAATTCTCCCGTTTCTAAATAATGACGAGTTTGTTCAAAAATCCACGGATTTCCAATCGCACCCCGACCAATCATCACACCATCCACACCGGTTTCATCAAACATTTGCTTAGCAAGTTGTGGAGTAGTTACATCACCATTTCCAATGATAGGGATTTCAAGTCCTGGAGTGTCTTTGAGTTTCTTCAGCCAATTCCAACGAGCATCGCCTTTGTATTTTTGGGCGCGAGTTCGGGCGTGAACCGTCAATGCTTTCACACCCAGTCTCTGAAGCATCAGCGCAACTTCTTGAATTTTGATGGTGGCATCATCCCAGCCTAGTCTTGTTTTAACGGTCACGGGTTTTGTTTCAACAGCATCCACCACAGTTCCGGCCATGCGTTCCATCATCCCTAAATCCCGCAAACAAGCAGCACCGGCGCCTTTATTTACTACTTTATAAACAGGGCATCCAAAGTTGATATCTACTAAATCCGGATTGTTGTTCTCGGCTACTTTTGCGGCTCCATACATGGCCTCTTCACGACCTCCGAAAATCTGGATTCCCAATGGTCGTTCGCTCTCAGTATAGCTCATTTTGTGAAGTGCGATATCAGAGTCGCGAATGAGAGCTTCAGAGCTAATAAATTCGGTGTATACAATATCAGCTCCTTTCTCTCGACAAATTTGTCTAAATGGAGCATCAGAAACATCTTCCATCGGTGCGAGGAAAAGCGGTTTCTCTGGTAATTCAATTGGGCCTATCTGCATGGTTCATCAAAAATTTATAAAAGATACGGATTTTGAGCCGATTCGAAGAAAACAATTCGATTTAGAATAAAGAATGGGAGTAGTCAATGTGTTGATTAACTCCTATATTTTTGGACTAAAACTTAATCTCAAAAAAGAAAGATATGTCACTTGATACATCGAAAATTACGGAGTACTTGGGAGATGAGGCTTCGTATCTGTTAGAGCATGAAAGTAAAACTATAAGCAAAGATCGCTTAGCTCTACCATCAGCAAGTTACGTTGATGATGTGTGGTACCACTCAGACCGCAATAATAGAGTGTTGGGGAATTTACAATGGTTAATGGAACATGGACGACTCGGAGGTACTGGTTATGTTTCAATTCTTCCTGTAGATCAGGGAATTGAGCACTCAGGTGGCGCGTCTTTTGCAAAAAACCCAGACTACTTCGATCCAGAAAACATCGTAAAACTTGCTATCGAAGCAGGTTGTAATGGGGTAGCATCTACTTTTGGTGCACTAAGATCTGTATCTAGAAAGTACGCTCATAAGATTCCTTTCATTGTGAAAATCAATCACAACGAATTAATGACTTACCCAAATACTTTTGATCAAATCATGTTTGGTACGATTGATCAGGCTTACGATATGGGTGCCGCTGCAGTTGGTGCAACCATTTATTTCGGTTCTGATGAGTCTAGCCGTCAAATTCAGGAAGTTGCTCAGGCATTTGCTTATGCACATGAATTAGGTTTGGCGACAATACTATGGTGCTATACTCGTAATGGAGCATTTAAGGTTGATGGTGTTGATTATCACACTTCAGCTGACTTAACTGGACAGGCTAACCATCTTGGTACAACTATTGGTGCTGATATCATCAAGCAAAAGCAGCCTGATGTTAACGGTGGATTCAAAGCATTAAATACTGGCGATTCTAGTTACGGTAAGTTAGATGAGCGTATTTACAGTGAATTAACATCTGATCACCCAATTGATCTTACTCGTTACCAGGTAATCAACTGTTTCGCAGGTCGTGCAGGTTTGATTAACTCAGGTGGTGCTTCCGGCGCAAATGACTTTGCTGATGCAGTAAAAACTGCTGTAATCAACAAACGTGCTGGTGGTATGGGTCTGATTAGTGGTCGTAAAGCTTTCCAACGCCCATTAGCTGAAGGCGTTAGTTTATTGAACACTATTCAGGATGTTTACTTAAATGATGATATTACTATCGCGTAAAGTTTACTTACTTTGAAAAATGAAGCCACGTTCGTCGTGGCTTTTTTTTTATATTCAATTTCGAATTCGATTTTTTGAGTACAGAGAGCATCAACATAGCACAACCAGGAAATTTTATATCTAAGCGATATATATTTATTTCCATTTCACTCAGTGTGCTCACAATGGCAGGTGTAATTTACTACACTTATACACCAGGAGTACTTGACCACCTTGCCTGGAAAAGGATGCCGGGAATCGGCATAGCACTCGTAGTTTCATTTCTAAGAGTGTGGGCAACAGCTGCAAAATTCAGAGTGCTTTCTGAAAAAACGGTTAGCTGGCTTGGGGCATTTAGAATTACTCTTTCATGGGATTTTACCTCCGCAGTGACACCTTCGACCATCGGTGGTGCACCTATGGCAACCTACGCTATGACCAAAGAAGGACTAAAGCTTGGTGAAGCCACTGCAATAATTCTATATAGCGTTTTATTAGACCAAATTTGGTTTGCGATAGCAATTCCAATTCTATTGATATCTGGGATTTTTTATGAAGTAGTTCCTCCAGAAGCCGGTTTAGTTGGTGATGTTTCGATGATCATACTTTATATCACTTTGCTTAGCTATGCCGGTTTGCTTGCATATGGTGTACTATTTAATCCGGCTGCCATTAAAAAAGTAGTAAAGTTTGTATTCAGACTTCCTTTCCTTAATAAATGGGAAGAAAAAATTAGTGCAGAAGCAGAGAACCTTGAAAGCTACGCACAACAATTAAGAAAAAAGCCTTTTTCATTTTTATTAAGAGCTTTTGCATGTTCGACTTTGTCTTGGCTATGCCGAATTGCTCTACCAACCATTGTTATTCTGAGTCTGATTCCTGCACCGGAGATTTTATCTGTGCTGCGTAGTCTTGCTATGAATCTCACATTTCTTGTTGTTCCAACACCTGGCGGTAGTGGTGGTGTTGAGGGTTTATTCGTTCTATTTCAGGCGCCACTATTATTTATGTCAGAATCTGGCGCGTCAATGGCAACCAGAGAATCATTCATTGGACTTTCTTTATTCTTATGGAGAATTATCAGTTATTATATCACAATCGCGATTGGAATGGCAGCTACAACCTGGTATATCAAACGTCAAGTGAGTGAAATTCAGGCGAAGAGTTAGTGGCAAAAACAAAAATTCAGTTTCAATGCACTTCATGTGGACATACTTCACCAAAGTGGTTGGGTAGTTGTCCTAGTTGCGGTGATTGGAATACTTTTGTTGAGGTAGCTACATCCACAAAAAAAGAGGTAGAGCATAAAGCAAAAGTAGCAGGAATTGACTCTGCCGGAAGTCCCCAAAAGTTAAATGAAGTTGAGACTTCCGAGAAATCAAGGTTCTTAAGTAATATCTCAGAGTTTGATCGGGTACTTGGAGGAGGTTTTTTACCAGGATCATACATTTTGATCGGTGGTGAACCGGGTGTCGGAAAAAGTACGCTTACACTTCAAATTGCTAAATCTAACCCTGATCTAAAGATTCTGTATTGTGCAGGTGAAGAATCAGCTGGTCAGATTAAGCAACGAGCACAACGGCTTGGAGTCCAGTCAGACAACTTGTTGATCTACAATGAAACTCAAGTCGACCTGATCATCGAAGAAGCTCAAAAAGTAAATCCTGATTTGTTGATTGTAGATTCGATTCAAACTGTTTACCGAACTGAGCTTTCAAGTATGCCGGGTTCGATTCAGCAGGTGAAAGAATGTGCAGCATTATTTCAGCAGGTGGCCAAGAAGAAGAATATTACTACACTAGTCATTGGTCATGTTACCAAAGATGGAGATATAGCTGGTCCAAGAGTACTAGAACATATGGTTGATACCGTTCTTCAGTTTGAAGGAGATAAAAACTACACTTATCGACTTCTGCGTAGTTTAAAAAACCGTTTTGGTCCGGCGCAGGAAGTTGGAGTTTTCCAAATGGTTGAAAACGGGTTACATGAAGTGTCGAATCCATCAGAATTATTCTTGTCTGACAAAACGGAAGGAGTGAGTGGAAATGCGATTGTTTGTACAATGGAAGGTTCAAGACCATTATTGATTGAAGTTCAGGCACTTGCTACTCCAACCAGTTTTGGTACACCACAAAGGACAGCGAATGGATTCGATCGAAATCGATTACTATTGTTACTAGCAGTTTTAGAAAAAAGAGCAGGCTTCAGTTTTGCCAATCAGGATGTGTATTTAAATGTGGCCGGCGGTTTTCGATTAAGTGATCCGGCAGGAGATTTAGGTGTATGCTGCGCACTGGTATCCAGTTTGATTGACAAGGCGATTGATCAAAGAACAGCTTTTGTTGGAGAAGTTGGTTTAGCGGGAGAGGTGAGATCAGTTCCACATATCGAACAGCGATTAAAGGAAGCTTCGAAGCTTGGGTTTTCCGAAAGCATTGCTCCAATCTTTAAAAATGGCTCCGGAGTGAGGTATGTTCAGGATGCCATAAAAAAAGCCCTCAGATAATCTGAGAGCTTTCAAATTCGTGAAACAACGAATTAAATCTACCAAATAATTAGTAGTTGTCACGCTGACGGCGACGCTGTTCGCGAACGGCTTTTTTCATAGCCTCGCGCTTTTCAATAGATGGTTTTGTAAACTGCTGACGGTCTTTGTATTCATTCAAAATCCGAGAGCGAGTTATCATCTTCTTGAAACGATTGATCGCACGTTCAACACTTTCGTTGTCTTTAACTTCAACGCCTAGCATTGAGCCTCACTTCCTTTCATTAGGTTATTTCCCATAATCGGGAACTAGCAAGATACAAAAAATTGTATTTTTATGGGATAATTAATTGTAATAGGGTATCAAGGACAGATGAAGGGACAAAACGAAGAGCAAAAAGCAGAAGTTCAGGAAAAGAATATTTTTGAAGATTTAGTAGGAGATATTTTAAGTCTTGAAAGAGGTTTGCCTGCGACTTTCTTAACCATGCTTAAATCACCGGGAAGTGTGATTAACAGTTATTTCGCTGACGATAAGCTGTTTGTTAGTCCATTCAAATACACCATATTTATTTTGGCCGTTGTAACTCTAATCAATACAACATTTGTTGATTACGAAGCATTAATGGAAGCTGCTGCACAAGCTGGTACCGATTCAGTCGAGGAGATGAATGAGAATTTGAAGCAGTTGGATGAAGTCTCCGGTTTAAATTTCACAGGTTTCTTAACTGCAATGAAAGACGTTTCGGTTGGACTTCTAACCAAATATAGTCAGGTTTTTTATATCCTTGTAATGGCACCATTATTAGCCTTTTCAAGTAGACTATTCTTTAAGAAGATCAAGCCAAAGTTTACACATCATTATGTGATGATGCTTTATTCGGTTGCAACATTTGCCGTGTTCTCATTGTTAATGCTGCCCATGTTGGTTATCCCCGATCTAATTTGGGTTCAAACAGTGCTATCATCAATATTGTTAATGGTCTTCATGATGTATGTTCAAATCAAATACCTCGATTTAAAAGGTTTTGATGGGTATATGATGAGTTTCTTGAGCTTCCTAATCGGTTACTTACTCTACTTTATAGGTACATTTATAGTACAAGTAATTGGAGGAATAATCCTAGTTATTGTAAGGAGTTGATATAGAATCTTTCATCGACTAGCTCAGGTCGAATTCCTAACCCAAATAAAGGGTAATCATATTTAGCAGGGTCATTTGGATCAAGAATGATGAGTTTTTCCTGAAGTTCAAGAACTGATTTCCAGTCATTTTGATGACGAGATAAAAGACCTAATGCTCTGGCTTGACGAGCAACATGTACATCCAATGGGATTTTTAATTCTGATGGAGCCATGAAATTCATTGTACCTAAATCCACAATACTTTTTCTGATGCACCATCTTAGATACATGTAGAGCCTTTTTGCAGAACTATTCTTTTCAGGATTTGCGATGTGTTTTCTTGATCGCTGTGGAGTTTCCGGATGGAACTCAAAAAATCGTTGATGGAAAACAGCCATCAATTCACGGTTTTCTCTTTTCGATTGTTGATAACAATCCGACCAAAATCCTTCAAAAGATCTAAACTCATTTATTGCAGATTGTAAAGCTCGGATAATCCAGTAAATATCTTCAGGTTTGAAGGTGCGATGTTTGAATCCATTCAAAACAGCTGCATCAGAATCCGTGAAATTTTGAATGAAGTCAGCAGGTCGATAATTCATTCGGTTCAACAAGTCATCCACTTTAGCAATTACAATATCACGACGTCCCCATGCCATTATTGCTGCAAAAAAACCTGCCAGTTCCTGATCGTTTTTCTCTTCAAAACCATGCATAAATTGAATAGGATCAGATTCTATATATCCTTCAATTTCAACATCTTCAAAAATTTGATCCAAAAAGGGTTTGAGTTCAAGGAGCTTCTTTTTGGAAAGGAGTTTGAGTTTTTTCTTTTTCAAAGTCCCAAATCTCCTTGTTCTTTCCCCATTAATCTCTCTGTCAGTTGCTTATTCGCTTTTGGGAAAGGGAATTCTTCTAGTTCTGAAATCTCAACCCAGCGAATTTCCTGGCTTGATTTGGGAGAAGGCTCACCTTGAATTAACCTACACAAAAAAGCATGCATAGTGATGGAAAAGTGAGAATACACATGTTTCAACTTCATGAATTCTTTGTAAGCTTTTACTTCAACTCCAAGTTCTTCCTGTAATTCTCTTTCTACCGTTTGTTGGATCGTTTCTCCATCTTCTTGTTTGCCTCCAGGAAACTCCCAAAGTCCACCAAGCATGGCGTCCTCTGGTCGAAGTGCGATTAAGACCTTTCCATTTTCGTGTTCAATAATTCCAACGCCGATGTGTTTATGTGGTTTTTTCTTAGCAGGTGACTTATAAGGTATCGAATCCGTTTTTGCGGTTTTATTCGCTATACAATCAAATGAAATTGGGCAGTTTGTGCAATCAGGGTTGGTTGGTTTACAAACAGTTGAACCGATTTCCATCAAACCCTGATTAAAATCAGCCGGGAAATCATGGCTAATTAACTGATCGACATGAGATTGAACTAACTTTGTAGTCTTTGTGGATCGAACATCATTTTCAATTCCATAATATCGAGTGATGACCCGAATCACGTTGCCATCAACTACCGCATTTGGTTTATCGAAAGCGATACTTGTAATCGCAGCTGCTGAATATGGTCCAATACCTTTTAATTTGATGATCTCATCATATTCTTCGGGAAGATTGCCGGCATAATCAGCTACAATGGATTTCGAAGCTGCATGCAAGTTTCTGGCTCGACTGTAATAACCGAGTCCTTCCCAGGCTTTCATAACACGTTGTTGCTCGGCTTCAGCTAAATCAAATACAGTGGGAAATTCGCCGATAAATCTTTCAAAGTATGGCCATGCCTGATCAACGCGTGTTTGCTGGAGCATGATTTCTGATATCCAGATTTTATAAGGATCCTTGGTCTCTCGCCATGGCATAGGACGCTTATGCTCAGCATACCAATCTAATATTGCCTGGGTAAATTGTATGTTTTTCGATTTGATTGATGAGGTCATAATAGGGGGCGCTTCATTTTAACCCCACCCCAACCCTCACCTTGATAAGGGGAGGATGCTCTATAATGGTTGTCAGGCTTAAAAATAAAGTCCTCCCCCTTTAGAAGGGGGAGATAGAGGGGGTGTTTCATTAATGAATATTATTCGCCTCGAGTGATGTTTACCACATTAAAAGTGACGTCAATCGAAGCCGCAGTTCCTTGTTCATCTGTTGCAACGATTCTAAACGTCTGTTCACCCAGTTGTCGTTCAGTCGGAGTCCATGAAAATAAACCTGTTCGTTCATTTAAAGTTGAACCGGTAGGAAGATCAACTCCCAAGTATCTGATCAGAGTACTTGAAGGATTTTCAGGATCGATAGCATTGAAGTTGAGTTCATAAGGATCATTAACAGCGATGGTAGATCCTCTAACGGGGCTAAAGCGAGGAGGAGCATTAAATGTTTTGATTTCGACTGTGAAACTAGTGCTATCAATATCACCTGCCGAATTTGTTGCGATGATTGTAAAAGGTGTCACACCAATTTGATTGACAGATGGCTGCCAGAATAATCCCTGTTTTTTAACCTGAGCATTTGCAACACTTGAACGATAAGTGAAGGTAACATCATCCAAATCTCCTCTTTCCAGTTCTAATCCAAGAAGAATAGGTTGAGGAAATGTAAGTGTGATATTTGGGATATTTTTTAATTCGAACCCGCCGGAATCATTGTTTCGATTTGTTGAAACAGTTTCATTATTCGACTCGATTAATGGTCCAATTCGATCAAAAATAGAAATCCATGCGGCACTATCACTTTTGGTGATAAAATTACCAGCCGATGTTTCCGCCTGCCATAATTTGAATGACTGATTCTCTTGCGACAGCCATATTTGATCATTCTCCGATCGAACTAAAATATCTGTTCCAATTCGAATTATGTTATCAACCTGTGAATCTACTGATCCCAGTTTTCTTCCAATTCCATTTGTAGTAATTGAATAAATATCACCGGATTCTGATGATCCCCAAATTTCATCATCTTGAATAAAAAGGCGATGTATGCTCTCTCTTAAATCAACACTTGATGTATGATTCAATGCACCTTCTTCCATCTTAAAAAGATGAATTCGATCATCATCACTTAAAACGAATAATTGATTTGCGATAGTAGAAGAAGCAACATCCAAAACAGCTGAACGACCAATTATCCCATTTGCAATAATTACTGGATCAGTATCAAAAATATCCGGATCTGTTAGTGAAAGCTCGCCTAAACCCTCTGTGTTTAAAGCAATGAATAATTTATCGCTTAATCTTGCTACACCTAAAGGAGGCACAGGAAGTTGAGTGGATGAAAAGACTCCAAGAACAGAGGTTGGTTCAAGCACGGTTAATCGTCTTGAATCACCATAGAGGTAACCAAATCGTATGTCGGATTCTAATTGATCTCCTCGGCGTTGCATGCCTGAGGAAGTGTAAAGCCATTGCAATGAATCAGCGTGGATTCGAAAAACAGCCATTCCTTCCAGTTCAGATAACACATATAAGTGTGAAGATGACGCTTCCATGGATTTCACATTCGAAATCTCAATTAAATTTGAGAAATCCTGTACCCACTGGCTTTGAACAAGCTTTGGAGTAATCAAAAAGATGAATAAAAGTATAATTCGGGTTTGTCGCATATAATATGTCTGTTATAACCAATTATGGTTTTTATACCATCGAATGGTTCTGGAAATACCTTCTTCTAAAGAGACCTTAGGGGCGTAATTCAACTCGTTTTTTGCCTTATCTGATGAACATACCCATTCGTGAATCATTTCGTTAGCTTTTTCTTCATTTAAAATTGGGTATTTCCCAAAAACTGCCGCTCCTTTCTCAATATATTTTGAAAGCTTTTTGATCCACTTTGGTTTTAATTTAATTGGTACAGCCTTTATTCCTGTCACGATGGAAGTGATTTCACGAATTTGATTCCAAGAATAAGCGTCGTTCATTCCACCCATAAAGTAGGTATGAATTCCTTCATTTTGAATCTCTGATGCTTTGATAATTCCATCAACAAGATCAGAAACATATACCATGGATAACTTAGGTCGGTTCCCATTACCAACCATCGGGCAAATCCCTAATTTGAATGTTTTGAAGAATGTATAAATGTCAGTTTCTCGAGGTCCAAATACAGCAGGTGGACGTATTATTTTGATACTGTCGTGTTTACCTACAATTTCATGTATAATTTTTTCCATCTCCATTTTTGACTCTCCATACATACTGATGGGTTTAAATGGAGAATTCTCAACTACAGCTTTTTTTCTGCTTGGTCCGGTTGCTGCAAGAGATGATAGAATCACAATATTCTTAATTCCCTTTTTCTGAGCTATTCGAATAAGGTTTTCTGTTGCATCAACATTTGCCCTTTGAAACTCCGACCATTTAGGTGCTCGCACAAGACCAGCTACATGGAATATCACATCTACTCCATTCAAAGCGGACGAGATAGTTTGAAGATCAAAAAGATCGCCTGAGATTTTTATATATGGTTTTCCAGAAAGCCATTTTTCATCATTTCTGACGAGGGAGCGTACCTCTGAATACTTTTTAGAATCCAAAAGTGAATCAACAAGATGACTTCCAACAAATCCGGTACCACCGGTAACAAAGGCTTTCATAAAGTCGTATATTTGTCGGATTTTTTGAACATGGAACTTGTAATCACGCAGGCTGCGTTTGGCTGAAAAGATACAAATCTACTTACTGCTTTTAAACTGAATGAACGAACTGAGAGTAGCTTTATTTACTGGTAATTATAATCATATTCGAGATGGGGTTTCTCTCACACTAAATCGATTAGTAAAATATCTTGAAAGCCAAAATATACCGGTTTTGGTATTTGGACCTAGTATTAAAAACCCACCTATCGATCATGCAGGTGAACTTGTTGTAACTCCTTCAATTCCAATGTTAGTGCCGGGGCGTGATGAATATAGAATTGCTACTCACTTTCCTAAATGGGCTAGAAAAAAGCTAGAAGAATTCAATCCAACATTAATACATGTTGCTACACCGGATGGATTAGGCAATGGAGCATTGAAATGGGGAAAGAAGAATAAGGTTCCTGTAGTTTCCAGTTATCACACTCATTTTTTGAGCTACGCAAAGTACTATGCGTTTTTTTTGATGCCCGTGTTATATCCGGCAAAACTACATATGAGGAAATTCTACAAGCAAGTTGAACAAACGTATGTACCAACTCAATCAATGATTGAAGAATTAGGCAGAGAAGGTATTTTCTCTGATATGCGGATTTGGGCCAGAGGGATTGATTTAGAATTATTTCATCCATTTAAGAGAGATATGAGATGGCGCAGATCTGTTGGATTTGAAGATGATGAAATCGTAGTTAGCTTTGTGTCAAGACTTGTATGGGAAAAAGAATTGGGTACATACATAAAAGCAGTAAAAAACCTACAAGCTATACACCCAAAAGTAAGAGCCTTAGTCGTTGGTAATGGGCCTGCTCAGTCTGATGCAGAAAAACTACTGCCTGAAGCGCATTTTACCGGTTTTACTCAAGGAGAAGAACTGGCAAGAGCTTATGCTAGCAGTGATATTTTTCTTTTTCCGTCTCATACAGAAACTTTTGGGAATGTAACCTTAGAAGCAATGGCAAGTGGATTACCTTGTTTAGTTGCAGATGCCATTGGAAGTAAATCTTTAGTGCGAAATGGGGTGAATGGATACTGGGCAGAAAAAGAAAATGTCGAAGACTTTACCGAAAAGTTGAAGTTGATAGTGGAGGATGAAAAAGGAAGAATTGAAATGGGGAAAAAATCGAGAGAGTTTTCTATGGAATATCAATGGGATTCCATCAATGGGGAATTAGTTGAAAACTATAAAGAAGCAATTGCCAATTATAAGCAATGAAAATTTTATATATCTCGCACTTACATCCCCCAAAAAATGCACCATTAAAAAGTATTGGTGGAATGCAACGCGTTAGTATGCAATTGGTTGAGGAGTTAAAGAAGAATCCCGCAGTTTCAATCAAAACAATAATTCAACACGCTCCTTGGAAAGGTATTGAGTTAAGAACATCAGTGTTTCTTGCAAAACTAGCCAGAAAGTTGCCACGAATTGTAGACGATTTTCAACCGGATGTTATTCTTTTCTCGTCGATGGTTACAGCTTCATTGGCTAAGTTAACACGTAATAGAATCGATGTTCCGATGGTCACTATCAATCACGGTCAAGATGTGAAAATGCCAATTGGTATTTATCAAAAGTTTGTGCCTTCAGTTTTTGAAGCTCTAGATGGTGTGATTTCAGTTTCGAGAGCTACTCGAGAAGAATGCATTAAACGCGGTATGCACCCTGACAAAGGAATAGCATTGCCAAATGGATTTGATGTTGCGCATCTAAAGGAAACGCCAGAAAAAGAAGCATCGAGAAGAGAACTAGAACAACTTTTTGAAATCAACTTAAAAGATAAATCTTTACTAATAACTGTTGGTCGGCAGGTAAAGAGGAAAGGGCATGAATGGTTTATTACCGAAGTGATGCCAAAAATAAATTCAGACATAATTTATCTGGCAATTGGTGAAGGACCAGAGCATGAACGACTTTTGAATATTCATTCAAATTTAGAATACAAAAATCAGATCCATTTTGTTGGTAAACAACCTGATGATGTATTGCAAAAAACATATGCTGCTGCAGATGTCTTCATTATGCCCAACATTCCGGTAGAAGGCGATATGGAGGGTTTCGGAATTGTACTGTTAGAAGCAAATTTAGCATCAACACCCGCGGTTGCAGCCGATCTAGAGGGAATAAAAGATGTAGTTGCTGATGGAGAGAATGGATTTAAGGTTCCTGTAAGAGATTCTGACACATTTGCTTCCAGAATCGATGAGCTATTAAGTGGTGATTATGCAGCTTATAGTGAGCGAAGTAGGAACTATGTAATGCAAAATTTTGCTTGGGATAAGGTCGCTGAGCGTTATATTTCTTATCTTAGTAAGGTTGTAAACGATCACAGCACACAACAGGCTAGGCGGTAAATTTGATAGAAATTTAATACTAGCTATATTCAACGTTATTTTTTGATTATTTGGATAGGACCGACCGCATGGGCGAAACAAACAAAATGGCCACCCAGGATATATTTACAAAAGCACGCAATTTCACCAGAGCTGATGAAGTAAAAGCTATGGGTTTATACCCTTACTTTAAGCCTTTAGAAGCAACTGATGGAACCATTGTTGAAATTGAAGGCAATGAAGTAATCATGGCCGGGTCTAACAATTATTTAGGTTTAACTAACGATCAACGAACCATTAAGGCGGCACAAGATGCTTTAGAAAAATATGGTACAGGCTGCACAGGTTCTCGTTATTTAAATGGAACTCTTGATATTCACTTGGAGCTTGAAGAAAAGCTCGCAGATTTCATGGGTAAAGAGTCTTGTGTTTTATTCAGTACAGGATATCAAACCAATGAAGGTTCAATCCAAACGATCGCAGGTAGAAACGATTTAATATTTTCTGATCGTGATAACCATGCTTGTATTGTTGTAGGAACTCAGGTTTCTAATGCTAAAACAATTCGTTATAAGCATAACGACATGGACCAGCTTCGTAAGTTTTTAGAAGCAGCTGATCCGGAAGCCGGTAAAATCATTGTGACTGATGGTGTATTCTCTATGTCAGGTACATTGGCAAAAGTTCCAGAGTTGGTTGCACTCGCAAAAGAATTTGGTGCCAGGTTATATTTGGATGATGCTCACGCTGTTGGTGTTGTTGGAGATGGAGGTCGTGGTTCAGCGTCTGTATTTGGACTCACCGATGAAGTTGATCTCATAAGTGGTACATTTTCTAAGTCATTCGCTTCATTAGGCGGTTTCTTAGTAGGAGATCGCTCTGTGATTGAGTTTATTCGTCATCATTCGCCAGCTCATATTTTTAGTGCATCAATGCCACCGGCAAATGTTGCTACAGTGCTTAAAGCTTTAGAAATTTTAAAAGAGGAAACCTGGAGACTAGATCGATTAGCTGAAATTGCAGTTTATATGAGAACTGAGCTTGAAAAACTTGGATTTAATGTTTGGACAAGCCAGTCACCAATCATTCCTGTTGTAATTGGCGAGATGATGGAGTGTTTTGCATTCTGGAAAGATCTTTTTGAAGAAGGTGTTTATGCAAATGCAGTTGTTCCACCTGCTGTACCTCAAGGTCAATCTTTATTAAGAACCAGCTATATGGCTAGTCACACAGATGATCATCTTGACAGAATTCTAGAAGCATTCAGGAAAGTTGGTTTAAAACATGGAATTATCGATCACAACGGACATTCAGCAATAGAAGTCTAAAGAAAAGTTATGAGTACTACGGGGGTCACGATCGTCACGACAGATGACGAGAAAAAGAAATTTCTGGAATTTCCCTACTCACACTATAAAGATGATCCCCATTTTGTTCCACCATTACGGATGGATCAAAAAAAATTGATCGATACTAAGTCGAATCCATTTTATAAAAATGCAGAAGTTGTGCTATTCATAGCTGAGCATGATGGGAAAATTGCAGGAAGAATTTCAGCTACAGTTGATAGAAGATTCAATAAGCAGCATAATACAAAAACCGGGCATTTTGGATTCTTTGAATGCATTGATCATCAACCAACAGCAGATTTACTTTTTCGAGTTGCAGAAGATTGGTTAAGAGATAAAGGTATGGAGAGAGTACTCGGTCCTGCCAGTCCCGGTATGATGGACATGATTGGTATACTTACTGAAGGATTTGATCGTGATCCTTATATCATGATGCCATACAACAAACCTTATTATCCAAAGCTTATTGAAAACGGTGGATATAAGCAGGAAATGGAGTTGTTAGCTTTTATGATTAATCAAACGGATGTATCTGATGAGAGGATGGAGAAAGCAAAACGAATTGTACACAAAAGAAATCCGGGTTTAACCTTTCGTTCAATCAATTTAAAGCAGATTATGGATGAAGTTGAGATTGTTCGGAATATCTATAATCAGGCATGGAAAGATAATTGGGGGTTTTTACCTTTAACAAAAGAAGAGTTTGAAGCTACTGCAAAAGACTTCAAGATGATTCTAGACCCAAACGTTGCCCATATTGCTGAAATTAATGGTAAACCTGTAGGTTTCTCAATTTCAATCCCAAACCTGAACGTTTTATTCAAAACAATGAATGGAAGATTGTTACCATTTGGGATTTTTAAGATTCTTTTTGGGAAAAAGAAAATCAGAGAATTGAGAACCGCACTGATGGGTACCTTACCCGAGTATCAAGGTAGAGGGATAGAGGCTTTGTTGAACCAACGAACTATTGAAATGGGGAGAGTTTACGGGTATGATTGTTCGGAGTTAAGTTGGGTGCTTGGTAATAATCAAGATATGATAAGAGTAGCCGAACGTCTTGGCGCAAAAATTGATAAGCGCTACAACATGTATGCGAAGACACTTTAGATTCTTCATCTCAATTTCACAGAATAGAGAGATGTTGTTATCGATGTTGATTTCCGGATCAACTTAAAAATTGGATGAAACACTAAAATTATTGAAACGATGAGCGATTATAGAATCGAAAAAGACAGTATGGGTGAAGTAAAAGTACCGGTTGATGCTTTATATGGTGCCCAAACTCAAAGAGCAAATGATAATTTCCCAATCAGTGGCATAAAATTTAGTAGAGAATTTATAGAGGCTTTGGGTTCAGTTAAAAAAGCAGCTGCAATTGCTAATGCTGAATTAGGACTTTTAGATCAGGATAGGTCAGCAGCAATTCAAACTGCTGCGCAAGAAGTGATTGATGGACAACACGACCATCAATTTGTAATCGATATTTTTCAAACAGGGTCCGGTACATCTAGCAATATGAATGTGAATGAGGTTATCAGTCATATTGCAAATGAAGGGAAATCAACTGAAGAAAGAATCCATCCAAACGATCATGTAAACTTTGGACAGAGTTCAAATGATGTTATACCTACTGCTATAAGAGTTGCGGCTGTTTGTGCGGTAAAAAGAGATCTAATTCCAGCACTTACACATTTGAAAGATACTTTCATCAATAAAGGAGAAGAATATGCTCACGTTGTAAAAACGGGTAGAACTCATTTGATGGATGCAATGCCTGTTACAATTGAGCAAGAGTTTGGTGGGTATGCTCGTCAGCTTGAATTGGGAATTTCTCGAGTAATAGCAGCTTTAGAGCGAGTTAAAGAGTTACCACAAGGTGGAACGGCAGTAGGTACAGGAATTAATACACATCACGACTTTGGTGCTAAGTTCGCATCAAATGTATCGAAATTGACCGGCGAGCAATTTGTTGAAGCTGAGAATCATTTCGAAGCACAAGCTACAGTAGATGCCCCTGTTGAATTAAGTGGACAGCTAAAAACCATCGCAGTTAGTTTGATGAAAATCTCTAATGATCTTCGTTGGATGAATTCAGGTCCTAACTCAGGAATTGGTGAAGTTCAATTGGCAGCACTTCAACCGGGTTCTTCTATAATGCCTGGAAAAGTGAATCCTGTAATTGAAGAATCAATGAACATGGTTTGTGCACAAGTAATTGGTAATGATGCCGCAATTACTGTTGGTGGATTAAACGGTAATTTTGAACTGAATGTAATGTTACCGGTTGTTGCACATAATCTGCTTCAATCTATCAATATTTTGGCAAACGCAGCTAGAAATTTAGCTGATCGATCAGTATCAAAAATTAAAGTGAGAGAAGATGTAATAGCAGATAAAGTTGGAAGAAATCCAATACTGGTTACAGCATTAAATCCAATAATTGGATATGATCTGGCGGCTAAAATTGCTAAGAAGGCATACGCTGAAAATCGGGCACTTTTAGATGTTGCTTTAGAAATGACTGATCTTTCAGAAGATGAATTAAAGGCAGCGCTTGATCCGATTAAGATGACTAAGGGTGGTTTTACCGATTAGTGTAAAATACTGAAATAATTTTAGTTACTTAACAACTTAAGACTAAGTGGAACTGTTGTTTACTTTTTTAAGAGGGGTTGAATCCGTATATTGGAAGCCCTTTCACAGTTACCAAATAGTCAAGTAAGCGTAATTATAGACCATGATTGAAGTTAAACCAAAGACCCGAAATAAATTTACTGCTGCAGAGAAAAAGGATATTCTTTCGGATTATAGATTAGGTTGGACAAGTCGTTACATGTCTCTAATCGGTCGTAAAGAAGTATTATCTGGAAAAGCAAAGTTCGGTATTTTTGGTGATGGTAAAGAGATTCCACAACTCGCTTTATCAAAAGTGTTTCGTGAAGGTGATTTTAGATCAGGATATTATCGTGATCAAACGTTTATGATGGCAATTGGTGGGGTTACAATTGAGCAGTTTTTTGCACAATTATATGCTCATCCAGATCCAGAGGCTGATCCAAATTCTGCAGGTCGCCAAATGAATTCCCACTATGCTACTAAACTGATGGAAGAAGATGGGACCTGGATTAATCAGACTAAATCTAAGAATACGGCAAGTGGTATTTCGCCAACTGCCGGACAAATGGCGCGATTGGTGGGATTGGCTCAGGCTTCAAAAATGTATCGCAATCTACCAAAACTGAAAGCGAAGGAATGGAAGAAGTTCTCGAATGACGGTAACGAGATTGCATTCGGTACAATTGGAGATGCATCCACCTCAGAAGGCGTTTTTTGGGAAGCTATTAATGCGGTTGGAGTATTACAATTACCAATGGTTATGTCTGTTTGGGATGATGGTTATGGAATATCAGTTCCAAAAAAATATCAGACTACAAAAGAAAGCATCTCCAAAGTACTTTCAGGTTTCCAAAGAACTGAAGATGAGCCTGGTTACGAGATTTTAAAAGTAAAAGCATGGGATTATCCGCAATTGATTGCTACGTATGAAAGAGCAGAGGAAATTGCACGTGAAGAACATGTTCCAGTATTAGTTCATGTTGAAGAAGTTACGCAGCCGCAAGGTCATTCAACCTCAGGCTCTCATGAGAGATATAAATCTAAAGAACGTTTAGAGTGGGAAGTTGAATATTGCTGTCTAAACCAACTCAGAAAGTGGATTCTTGCTAAAAAGATTGCTACTGAAACTCAATTGGATGAGATTGAGTCTGAAGCGCTGAAATCAGTAACAGAAGCTAAATCTCGAGCTTGGAGCGCTTACATAGACCCAATGAAAGCAGAGAAAGCTTTTGTCCTTTCTAAAGTCACTGAGTTGAAAGTTGGTTTGAGTGATGAGAGATTAGAGCAACTTGAAAGGAAATTAAAGGCTACTCCAACTCCGCTTCGAAAAGATATAATACCGGTAGCAAAGAAAGCAGTTCGTTACACAGTTGGTTCAGATCTACAACCTAGAAAAGACCTCATTAACTGGTTAAATGAAAACGTTCCGATTAATGAAGATCGTTACAATTCCCATCTATATAGCCAAACACCAAATTCTCCATTAAAAGTAGAGCATGTAGAGCCCGTTTATACTGAAGGTTCAGATAAAGTTGACGGTAGAATTGTTTTGCGAAATAACTTCGATAAGTTATTTGCAGCATATCCTAATTTATTGACATTTGGTGAAGATGTTGGTGCTTTAGGTGATGTAAATAAAGGTTTGGAAGGACTTCAAGAAAAGTACGGTAAGCTTAGAGTATCAGACACTGGAATTCGGGAAGCAACAATTCTTGGACAGGGAATTGGAATGGCATTACGGGGATTGAGACCTATTGCAGAGATTCAATATCTGGATTATTTACTGTATTGCTTCTATGTGCTGAGTGATGATTTGGCAACACTCCGATATCGAACTAAAGGTCAGCAAGCAGCGCCTGTAATCCTCCGTACTCGCGGACATAGACTTGAAGGTATTTGGCATTCTGGTTCGCCTATGGCGGTGATCCTTGGGGGTGCTCGAGGTGTCCACTTGTGTGTTCCAAGAAATCTTACTGAGGCAGCCGGTTTTTACAATCTTCTCATGAAAGGGGATGATCCGGCAATTGTAATAGAACCTCTAAATGGATATCGATTAAAGGAGAAACAACCTGAAAATATCGGTGAATTCACTACTCCTTTAGGTATTCCTGATGTTGTTAAAGAGGGAACCGATTTAACCGTTGTTTCTTATGGTGCCACTTTTAATATCATAGAATCTATTATACCACAACTGGAAGAAGTAGGAATAGATATTGAGTTAATTGATGTTAGAACATTACTACCATTTGATATAAATCACAGAATTGCTGATTCAATCAAGAAAACTAATCGTCTTCTAATTGTAGATGAGGATGTTCCGGGTGGTGCTTCAGCATTTATTCTGCATAATGTACTTCAGGAACAGAAAGGATACTATCACCTTGATTCTGAACCTCGCTGTCTAACTGCAAAAGCGCACCGACCTGCGTATGCATCAGACGGAGATTACTTCAGTAAACCGAATGCTGAGGATATTTTCGACGAAATATATTCTATGATGCAAGAATGTGAACCGAATAAGTTTCCTGCACTTTATTAGAAAGTGAAATTGGTGTAACTATTTAGCTTATTACACGTGCTAAGGACGATCAAAACTTCGAAGCATGAGTAATAAAGCACGCCAAAGAAATAATAGGGTAGAGTTTGATCTGGATGATTTTCTGGAAGAACAAGCTGAAGCTAAACAGGAAAATCTAGAAGATGCTCCTAATCAATCGAGTAGAAGTAGAAAAGCAGGATTCTGGATTATAATCGCAGCTTTAGTTGCTTTATACTTCATGAACCCTCTCAGTCAATTCGATGGTTTTTTCTCTGATACGGAATCTCAAATAAGTGAGACAACGGAACAAGGAATTACCTTTGTTGATCCGCCTGCTGTTGCCCCACCGGTACCACCAACTGTTGGTGAAGCTAATTTCCAAACATCAGATATTGATGTAAATCTAATTGACTACATCGGAACTCTGAAAAGCTTTGATATTACAGACGATATTTCTGTTAATGGCGCAACCGCTCTATTTAATGAAGGTGTTCCACTTAGTTATATACAAGGACTAGAAGAGTCAGATGTGTTCGATGATTTATCAGGTGCAGGTATACTTAGTATTTATCGTGAACAGATACCATTATCCTACATTAAAGCTTTAGGTATAGCCGATATTTTTGATGAAATGAGCGCAGCTGGAATTGTTGGACTTTATAACCAAAATGTGCCTGAGGAATATATACGACAACTCGGTGTTACTGATATTTTTGATGAGATGTCGGGTGCAGGGATGCTGGCACTTTATAACCGACAAGTTCCCGCAGAATATATAACTGAACTAGCTTCATTTGATCTTTTTGATGAAATGTCAGCAAGCGGAATGCTGTCCATTTATAATGCACAGATACCGGTAGAATATATGCGTGTACTGGGAGAGTCAGATTTGTTTGATGAAATGAATGCAGCCGGTATCATAGCGCTCTACAATCAAGATGTTCCTGCAGAATATATCTTAGCAATGGCAGAACCTGATATTTTTGATGAAATGAACTTTCAGGGGGCTTTAGCTTTATATAATCGTGGTGTTCCAGCATCCTTTTACAAAGAACTAGGCGATCGAGAAATCGATGATATTACATTTAGGGATGTAATCGTCCTTTTTGATGGAAGTAATCAATAGTTTAATTCCGTAAATCATATTATAAATGATTTCACTTTTCTGATTTCATTTGATGATTATATTTCTGCTTAATCATTTATAGATTGAAGTATGAAATTAATCTCTTGCGCTTTTTCAATTATTCTAAGTCTAATCTTATTTAATTGTTCATATGAAGAGACTGAAACAGTAATTCCTGTCTGGGAACCCTATGATGAGTCGGAAGAGATAGCAGCTAATGCAGATCATGAATCTCGAAGGATGAGATTTCAGCTTATTCAGTCTAAACTATATGATAAGAATGATCTTTGGAATGTAATACAACCTCAAATAATTGATTTTTCTGAATCTGATTACGAGTCACTTAAACCACTAATTCTGGATAAGGGAATCCCCACAATTCAAGCATATATATTGGATGGGCGATTAACGTATGAGGAACTTACTCAGTGGTATTTATATCGCATTGCAAAATTTGAGAATGGAATTGAAACCTATACAAACTCCATCATTTCGATAAATCCTAATGCAGTTGAAGAAGCAAGACAACGAGATAAAGGGAAAAGAACTGATAATCATCTAATTTATGGAATGCCAATCCTTTTGAAGGATAATATCAATACTAGAGGAATGCGTACTACTGCCGGTGCCCATGTTTTAATTAATAACCAACCCGAAGATGCATTCATCACTAATAGAATTAAAGATAATGGTGGGATCATTCTTGGTAAAACCAACCTGAGTGAATGGGCAAATTTTTTATGTTTAGGCTGCCCAAATGGATACAGCGCAGTGGGAGGTCAAACATTAAATACATACTCGCGCAAGCAATTTGACACCGGCGGTTCAAGTTCTGGAAGTGGGGTTGCTATCGCAGCTAATTATGCAGTAGCTGCTGTGGGTACAGAGACCTCTGGTTCAATTCTTTCGCCTTCTAGCGCAAGCTCTATAGTTGGATTAAAACCAACAGTTGGTTTATTAAGTAGAACAGGTATTGTGCCTATTTCGAGCACACTTGATACCCCAGGCCCAATGACAAAAAATGTTATGGATAACGCTATTCTATTATCGGCTATGAGTGGGGAGGATACTGCTGATCCATCAACATTAGGTAATGATATAGCGGCGAGATTTTATTTAGATATTTATACCGGTAGAAGGATTGATAGCTTAAGATTTGGTGTCAATTCTAGTTTCTTAGATGACTCCCTTTATTCAGAAACTGTAAAATCATTACAAGATTTTGGTGCACAGATGGTTGTATTTGATCCCATTGAAATCAATTTTGAAGGATTTGTCTCAATTTTAACGGGAGACATGAAAGTTGACTTAAAGCACTATCTTGAAAACTATGCTTCGGATAATATTCTAGTTAAATCAGTTTCTGATGTGATTGAATTCAACTTGTTAGATTCGACATTAAGTATTCCATATGGGCAAGGTAGATTTATAACTATTGCAGAAGAAACAATTTCTCAAGAAGAATTAGCAAAAGTGAAAGTAAGAATTGAAAATGAAGGACGTCGGTATTTCGATACTCATATGGATACACATAATTTAGATGCTATTCTTTCTATCAATAACTGGAATGCTGGCCAGGCAGCAGGAGCTAAGTATCCTTGCATTACACTACCAATGGGATATAGGGATTCAGGTCAACCAGTTGGAATAACCTTAATTGCAAAACCATTTGAAGAAAAGAAGTTGTTTGAAATGGCTCTTTTATTCGAAGATATTTTGCAGGCACGGAAATCTCCTCAAGCCTATCAATAAGTTAAATTAAGGCTCGGGCTTTAAGTTCTAAATACTTATTAATCGCATTTATGGAAAGCTCTTTAGGCGGAGTTAAAATGGTGTGAATTCCTTCTCTTTGTAGTGATTTTACAATCTGCTTCTTTTCGAAGTTAAATTTTTCAGCTACCGTTTTAAGGTAAATATCGCCAACGGATTTCGATTCCTGACTTAAGAGTTCAGTGACTTCAGTATTCTCAAAAAAGATCGTAACTAACAAATGATCCCGAGCGATTCTTTTCAAATATGGCAACTGGCGTTGCATACTACTCACTGTTTCAAAGTTAGTGTATAAGAGAATTAAGCTTCGCTGTTTAACATGATTGCGCAATCCAACTAACAGCCGATCAAAATCTGATTCCATGAAATTGGTCTCAACATTATACAGAGCGTGTTGGATAGTTCTAACATGGGTTCTCTTTTTTTCTGGTCGTACAGCTTTAACTTCATTATTCGAAAAGGTGAGTAATCCGGCTTTATCATCCTTTAAAACCGAGATATTAGAAATCACCAAACTGGTGTTAATGGCATATTCTAACAATTGGAGTCCATCAAAAGGCATTTTCATCACTCTACCAAGATCGACCACATTAATGATTTGCTGTGAGCGTTCATCCTGATATTGATTAACCATCAACTGATTACTTCGAGCAGTTGCTTTCCAATTTATGGATCGGATATCATCTCCTCTTACATATTCTTTGATCTGGTCAAATTCCATGGTATGACCAATTCTTCTGATTTTCTTCACACCCAAATCAGTAAGTCGATTGGAGATGGCATACATCTCAAATTTTCTCATTTGTATGTATGAGGGATAAACCGGGATATCTTCGCTTGCTTCAATTCTAAATCTTCGCTGGAAGAAACCGAGTTTAGTGGAGGCATAAATCAGAATGTCTCCGAAATTATAAACACCACGATTTACAGGTGTGAGTTTGTAACTAAACTCTTGCGAACCCATTTTTGAGAACGCAGCATTTATCAAGAAATCTCGAATCTGAAATTGAATCGGAATCTCATCAATAATGCTAACCTGTGTTTGAATTCGATACTTCGATTCAATCTGAAGTCGAATAGTATTTTCATCACCATTTGATAGGCGTTTGGCAGTAATTCTTTTTGCCGAATAGCCAGAATTAGCTCCAAATAGTAATAGGAAATCAATTACGAGAAATAGAACAACAGCAACGACTAAAACTTCACTAATTGCTGAAAACGTTGTGAAGAAAAAGCCGAGTACAAACGATACTGCGAGAATGAAAATCGCAATATAGAATTGTGTGTTGATATATAAATCCCTGATAAAAGACACTATCTAGGTACTTCTACTTGATTTGCAATTTGCTGAAGTACAGAATCTGGAGATATTCCCTCCATTTCTTTTTCCGGAGTAAGCATAATCCGATGCCGTAAAGTAGGAGCAATTATTTGCTTAACATCTTCCGGTGATATAAAATCACGGCCCCGCATCGCAGCCCATGCTTGTGCAGCTTTTAATAAGTAAACGGATGCCCGTGGAGATGCTCCAATTGAGATTGAAGCTGAATTTCTTGTCTCATGTACAATCTTAGCGATATAGGTCATTAACTCTTTTTCTACATGGATTTCACTCACAAGTTGGCGCTGTTTGTTTAATTCTTTAGCAGATATTACTGCACTTATTTCCTCTGTATCAGGTGCTGATTTTCGATTGTAACTTCCTTCCAAAATCGAAACTTCATCTTCTACAGTTGGATATCCAACTTCAATCTTAAACAGAAAACGATCTAATTGTGCTTCAGGTAAACGGTATGTTCCTTCATGTTCAATCGGGTTTTGCGTAGCAATAACCATAAATGGGTCATCCATTTTATATGTGGTTCCATCAACAGTGATTTGTTGTTCCTGCATTACCTCGAATAATGCAGCCTGAGTTTTTGCAGGGGAGCGATTGATCTCATCTATCAAAACAAGATTTGAAAAAACAGGTCCTTGTTTAAATTCAAAATCTGTTGTTTTTGTGTTGAAAATGGTTGTTCCAATAATGTCAGCAGGCATTAAATCAGGAGTAAATTGAATTCTGGAAAAATCTGTATCCACTGTTTTTGCAAGTATGCGGACTGTTAGAGTTTTTGCAACCCCAGGAACACCTTCAACCAAAACATGACCGTTCGCTAGTAAACCGCACAATAGTAGATCGATGAATTCATCCTGACCTACAATTACTTTTCTAATCTCGGATCGGATTTCATCTATCATTTTTTGTAATCCACTTAGATCAATCCTGCTGGTGAATGGTGTATCAGCTGTTTCCTGATTATTCTCAGAGATTTTATTTGTTTGTTCTTCCATTATCGTTGCGAATTTTTATAAAAACGATCAATCTGATCGATTAGCTGTTTAAGACGGTTTTGTGTGATTTTTTGTTCGTTCTGAACGGCATCAATCGACGAAAATAAAAGTCTGATTTCATCTTCATCTATCCCGGAGCGATGTGCAATTTTTTCGATAGCATTTTCATTCTCATCAGGATTTACATTCAGATTCGTTCTAATGTAATCTTTAAGAAATAAGATCTTCTTTTCCAGAATCTCCTTATGAGTGCCATTATTCAGATATAAATAGGCTACAGTTGATGTGAAAACTAAACTAGTATTTGATACCGATTTTATAATCGGAATAATGCGTTGTTTCCTTTTAGCACCAAACACCAGGAAAATGATTAATCCAAAAAGAGAGATGAACCAAGCCCATTTTAATCCCGGTTGTGCAACTACATAGCTCAAAGAACTAGAAAAAGTGACTCTGCCTGCCTTGTAATACTCATCCCACATAACATTACGCGATGGAAGGTAGGAGAGTGCTTTGAATGCATAATCAAATCGATCAATATCCTTTAAATAGTAATTAGTAAAAACAAATGGGTTTGTGTGTACAAAAATAGATCCTCTTCCATATTCGATCTGGATAAAGTTGACTTCATCGTTATTTACTCGGCCTAAAACTGTAGTACTAGTAGTATCGAAAGATGAGAAATAAGACTCCGTTAGACTTACAGGAAACGTCCAATCGTTCACTGCTTTGATTTCCTGATTGGTGAATGTAACCGGGTTTTGAAGAAGGGAATCCAAACTGCTAATAGTGGGATTTATAGAAGGAAAAAAGTATGAAACTCCAAGGTTTAAAGAGTCTGCAAAAGGTCCTTCAATTTCCCAAGCCGAAATAAATAAGTTATCTCCACGATATACATCATCTAAGATTATTTCAGTTTCAAATTCATCAATTTCAAAACTGGAATTAATGAATATTTGATTCATTGATTTTTCCCCGCCAATACGCTCATAAATGGGAATTTCACTCACATGAATATCGCGATTAGGAAATAATGTTGAGAGTTCATTGTGTAGGATAAATCCACCAAACGGTTTTTTATCAATATTGGAATAGCTCTCACTCCAGTCTATGGGTTTTGGTTGGGCCAGACGAATAGTAACCACTACAATAGTGAGCAAAATAAGAGCAAGTATATATTTTCGTTCTTTACTGCTCATTTATATTGGATTTGAATCGATCAAAAGTAGCATTGAAGGTTTCGAACTGGATGTTATCAATTTCGAAATCACCATATTCAACAAACTCATAATAGGTCGTGAGTACCTCGAAATCCGGTAGAACGCGACGACCTTGAAGTTCTTTCAGATAATCAAGATTGGTTTTTTCAAGTCCCCATGTAATAAGATCATGTTGAGTGAGCATTTTTAAAGCGATTAAGTACCCAAAACGGGTAGCAGAGTGATAATCATTATCCGAAATCGCTTTCTTTAAAAGAGCTTCATAATCTGTATTGTCCAATTCTTCCTGTTCGATGCCAAGTTGAAAACCTTCTTTAGAATTATTCTTTTTGAAAACATAAATAAGTTCACCCCCCATCAATTGATTAATTAATACAAGAACAAGACTTGCAACGGCAAGAATCAGCATTGCTCTGAATACAAAACCGCCAATCGGATTGTTGATTATTCTCGCAATCAGATTGATGAGGAAGTTGAAAATTCTCTCTCGAATTGAGTTGGGATTACCAGGAGTTACTGTGTATTGGAAATCATTGTTATTTGCATAATCCTCGATAATTGACATATCAGGAATCCTAACATCAATACTTGATGAAGTATCAACACGGATGCTATCCTGCGCTATTGCCGGATTAATAGCAAATAATCCAATCACAAAAAAGAGAAAGATTATTACTCTCTTTGGCATGTTTAATCGAGTAATCCCTCTATTTGTGATCGTAAGTTTCCGCCTTCCTTTCTTTCAGCTAGATTGTAATACTGTAGTGAAATAGCAATAAAAATAACAGCAGATACAAGTGATGAAACTGCCGTCATTATACCGGTAATTACATAAAAGAAATTTGTCCAGAAATCCGGAGATCCCATTTCACCCGTACCGGTTTCTACAGTAAGAAGGGAGAGAATTGTAATAGGAATTAAGATGGCATAGGTAACCAAAATCATTAAAATATAGATAACCAAAACTACTGCGAAAGTTGACCACCAAAAGTCTTTGGTTAATTCCCACGAACGGCTCATTGCACCAAAAACAGTTTCATCCTCGAGAATTAATGCGGAAGTACTCAGGCAGAACTTAATCCCAAAAAATATCATCGGTAAGAAAAAGAAGAAGGCAGAGAAAATTAAAACGAAAGCTAAAAGAAAGTATAAACCTATATATCGTAGAACATCTGGAACCATATCTTCTAATATGGCCTCCGGAGTTGGCTCTAAATTATCAGAGGTAATTTTTAAATGCCTAAGAGTTACAACGGTTAATACAGCACTAGCAACAACAGAAATAATAATCCCTATAAAATATCTGGGACCAAAAATTGCGTCTAGATTTTCGAAAGCACCAGTTGAAAATGAATTAAAAATCTGATCTGTATAGTCTTTGAGTACAAAAAATTGGATGATATATAATGGAAGCACAAAGAACAGAAGTGCTTTGCCAAGCGATTTGTAGTGAAGGCGAATATATTGGAAACTATCTGTTATGATATCCCCAATATCTCTGACTTTATGATGATTGAATGATTGCATGTGGATTTATTCTATTTCTATAGATACGTATTGGTAAAACAATGTAGTAACCAATTATGAAGGTAAATGAACCGATAATAATAAACAGGCTTAATATTACTGGCATTTCAGTGTAACGAGTAACAAAACTTTCTAAGAATCCTGCAGCTATAAAAATTGGCACTAAACTGAGTAGCATTTTAATTCCATCTTTAACACCTCTTTTAAAAGAGGTTGATCTTTTCAGAGTACCTGGAAAAACAAAACTGTTACCCAATACAAATCCAGCTGCTCCGGAAATCGTAATAGCACTGAGTTCAAGAGCTCCATGAATAAATATTACGAGCATTGCTTCAGATAGAATATCGTAATCTGCAAAAAAAGTGATGAATGTCCCCACCATTACACCGTTTTTTAACATCACGAATCCAGTGCCAAAAACTGTAAAAATCCCTAGAATAAAGTTGATAAATGAGACTCTAATATTGTTGAAAGTGATCGCAAAGAACATATTTACCTGTGTATGCGATTTATAAACTGCCATTGGATCACCCATATCAATATTTTCCAGGGTCATATTTACATAGGCATCCCCCAGAATATACCGAGCAAAGGAGGCGTCGTTTTGCTGTGATATCATGCCAATCGCACAAAAGAGTAAAAAAACTACAATGGCAGCGGTTAATTCCTTTAATCTGAATGAAAAAATTTCAGGGACTTCAGTGGTCCAAAACGTAATAAATCTTGAACGATTCTCTTTTTGATTTTTATAGATCGTATTGTGTGCTAAAATCGATAGATCATTTAAATAAAGTGTTGTTTTGCTATTTGGATAACAACTTTGAGAATAGGCAAGATCGTTATTCAACTCTATGTATAACTCAGCTAAATAATCAGCAGATTGCGTTTTATGAGTACGAAGTGCATGCTCATAACTCTTCCATTTTTCAGCATTTTTTCTAAGAAATGTTACCTCTCGCATGCGTTCTGTTCTTGATGTTGTTTTTACTGATGGTTATAAATGATGTATCTTGGCCCAATACTAACAAAATTATCTACCAGAAAGAACCCATTACATGCAATCAATTGGAGTTGAGACAACTCAACATGTTCAACTAAATTATAATCCAGCTTCAGTTGGTGATCGTCTGCTGGCATTTCTGCTCGATGGCTTTGTAATACTAGGCTATTATTTGTTATTGCAAATTATAAATGGAGCTTTGGAAGAATGGAATATTATCGATTCTCAAATAACAGATGATCAGTTTTGGATTTTAATTTTAGCATACACCATTGTGCCATTTTTTTATCATTTGGCTTGTGAAGTAATTTGGAATGGTAAATCATTTGGAAAATGGGCAATGAGACTGCAGGTAGTTCGTGTGGATGGTACAAATCCGACATTTGGTAATTACCTGATTCGTTGGATGTTTCGATTAGTTGAAATCACTTTTACATCCGGATTACTAGCATTTATTACGGTTTTAATAAATGGAAAAGGTCAAAGAATTGGCGATATAGCTGCGAAAACATGCGTGATTAAAACTCGCAGAAAAGTAAAACTCACTGATACTATTTACTCCGAGTTGGATCAGGAATATGAAGTCAAATATCCATCAGTTACTGCTTTAAGCGATAAAGATGTGAATACTATTAAAGATGTTTTGGCCTCAAAAAGAAAATATGAATATGCCACCTGGTTTGTAATGGTTCAGCGAACAGCAAATATCATCCAAACCAAAATTGGAATTGAAAAATTAGAGTCTAATGCGGATGATTTTCTGGTTCAGGTGATTGCCGATTACAACCATCTACATAGATCATAAAAGAACTCTATCCAAAAATAGAACAACCCAAAAAAGTGGGAGATATGCAATAGAGGCAAACATTAGTTTGCGTGCATTAACAAGAGAGCGCTCTTTAGCAAATTTGATTCCGTACCATAAATAGAAAATGGCAAGCCCAATTCCTAAACTAAGGAAGAGTAAACCGGCAATTTCCAGTTGAAATATTACTAGTGTAACCGGGAAAAGAAGTATTGTGCAGAAAATGCTATAGAATGCGGTTTTGACACCTTTGATATCATTTTTAGGAAGCATTTTAAACCCTGCAGAGCTGTAATCATCTTTATACTTCCACGCTATTGCCATTACATGAGGTATTTGCCAAAGTAGCACGATTCCAAATAGTAGCCACATGCCCGGATCAGTAATATTTCCAGATGCTGCAGCCCAACCTCCAACTGGAGGTAATGCGCCAGGAATTGCTCCAATCAGAATGTTAAAAGCAGAAACTCTTTTGAGTGGAGTATAGGCAGCCAGGTAGATCAAAGTTGTAGCAAATGAAACAATGCCAGCTACCGGATTTACAACCAACACTAAATATGTGAGTCCACCGAAGATCAGAACCAGAGAAAATATCATTCCATTTTGCGCAGTAATTCTCTGCTGAGGAAGAGGACGTTTTTCAGTTCTTTTCATTAAACCATCCAAATTGCGCTCCATAAACATGTTATGAGCACTGGTTCCGGAGGCAATTAAATAGGTCCCGAAAATTGCATGCAGCATCAGGTAGAAGTCTACAGATCCTTGGCTACCAATGATAAAACCCATAAGCATACTCATAAGAACTGCCATGGCAATTCCCGGTTTTGTGAGCTGGAAATAATCCGAGATCACCGCTTTGAGATTTCGCTCCTGTAAGATTTTATCTTGTGCTGAATTCATGAATTTTATTCGCTAGAGACGTATTTTAGATCGACCAAAAATAGGGATTATTAATCTTTTTTTCGCAATCCTTGATGAAATTAAACATCTACCAGAAAGTCGCCAGTTTAACTGTATGTGCAACACTCTTTTTAATCTTTGTTGGAGGTCTTGTACGTGCTACCGGAGCGGGAATGGGCTGCCCTGATTGGCCTAAATGCTTTGGTCAATTTATTCCACCAACGGATGTTTCTGAGCTCCCCGAAAACTATAAAGCAATTTTTGTTGAACAGCGCATCGAGAAGAATCAGAAGATTGTCAATTATCTGAATTCACTTGGGTTTACAGAGTTGGCATCCACTATTGAGAATGATCCAAATGTTCGCAAAGAAGAAGAATTTAATGCAGTAAAAACCTGGACAGAGTATATAAATCGATTGGTAGGTGCAGTAATAGGCTTACTGGTATTGGCGACGTTTATTACCTCACTTCGATATTGGAAAACTCAAAAATCGATCACGATCACATCAGCATTAGCGGTTTTACTAACGCTATTTCAGGCTTGGTTGGGCTCAATTGTTGTAAGTACGAATCTTCTTCCCGGAACAATTTCTATTCACATGGTTTTTGCCATGATTATAGTCTCTGTATTGATATATGCAGCATTTAAAGCTTCATCAGACTTAGTGGTAGTAGAAATTGATGCGAGCCTTAAAAAGAGACTTTATTACGTATCGATTATACTTTTTGTGATTACCATGATCCAAATGATTTTAGGAACCCAGGTTCGTGAAGCAATTGATGCAGTAAAATTGGCAACTGATGCAACAAGAGGAGAATGGCTAGAAGGAACTGGGGGCATATTTTTAATTCATCGTTCATTCTCATGGCTAATATTGATAGTTGGTGTTTGGATGATGAGTATTTTATGGAAAAACCAAGTAAATGGTCTAGTATATAGACTTGGAGTTGCTAGTTTTGCACTAATCATTCTCCAAATAGCTGTTGGGATAGGTCTAGAATACCTGAATATGGCAGCGCCATTACAAGTAATTCATCTCGTAGGTATAGCCTTTATGATTTCTGTTCAGTTCGTGATGATCCTGACATTAGGTAAGCAAACAGTTTCTATAACTTCTCTAGCAACTGAGTAAGAAAGACCTTCATCTCAGTTAAGTCTTTTTTGATATTAGTAGAAACTTCCGGCTCGGAAACAGGTTCGTTATTTTCTCCTGATAGTACTCTTCGTACCCCTTCACTTGTGAATTTTTTATCCTCTAGTAGACTTTTAATCTTGAAAATTAATTGTACTTCGTCTTCTTTATATGCTCTGTTTCCGGCACTGTTTTTCTTGGGTTTTAATTGCGAATATGTTTTTTCCCAATTTCTGAGTACATGAGGAGCAAGACCTGTGAGTTCACTTACTTCGCCCATCGAGTAATACAATTTTTTCATAGATAACAGAAAGTGTATTTTAGCCACGTTTTACAGACTGGAAGAAAATCAATTCAACCCATTTTTAAAAGCAGGCATCTTGAAGAATAAGAAAAATTCTTTTCCAATTGACGTTTCGGTAGTTATTCCACTCTTTAATGAGGAAGAATCTTTGCCAGAGCTAACTTCAGCAATAGAAGAGAGTCTTTCAAAAGAGTATTCGTTTGAAATCATTTTTGTTGATGATGGTTCAACGGATAGCTCCTGGGAAGTAATTAGAGAATTATCGTCGAAGAAAGAGCATGTCCATGGAATTTCATTTCGAACCAATCAGGGTAAAAGTAGTGCATTGCAGGCGGGTTTCGAGAAAGCACAAGGTGAATTTATTGTAACTATGGATGCAGATCTTCAGGACGATCCAAACGAAGTGCCTGATATGATCCAAAAACTGAAAGATGGTAACGATTTGGTGAGTGGATGGAAGAAAAAGCGATACGATCCAATTTCAAAAACCATCCCTTCGAAATTCTTCAATTATGTAACTCAGGTTGCTTCTGGAATAAAACTTCATGATTTCAATTGCGGTCTTAAAGCCTATAAGCATGATGTAGTTAAGAACATTTATTTATATGGTGAATTACACCGCTATGTGCCGGTTTTAGCAAAAAGGGAAGGTTACGGAAAGATTGTTGAGCAAGTTGTGAAACATCATCCAAGAAAATATGGAAATACGAAATTTGGGCTTTCTAGATTTATTAATGGTTTTTTGGATTTAGTTACCATTCTTTTTGTACAAAAGTATCTTCAGAAACCGATGCACTTTTTTGGAAGCATTGGGGTGTTACTCTTGATTATTGGTGGTGCTATTAACATTTACATGGCTTTTTTGAGAATAGTCATGGATGTAGGTATCGGTAATCGCCCATTATTATTCCTCGGTATTTTATTAATGGTTTTAGGAGTGCAGTTTTTCTCGACAGGACTATTGGGTGAATTGATCAATAAAAATCACGTGGAACAGCAAAAACCTGGAATCAAAGAGACTTTAGACTAAATCATCGAGCGGTATTAATCTATGGAACAACTTTCTAGAGAGTTTTTGAAGTATAAAAAATACTTCTATTCACTCTTCTTGCTTCAGGCATTGTATGTATTCTATGCGGCTATTTCGGTAAGAAATTTTTATCCGGACGGAACCATTTTTTTCACTCATATTCTTGAGGTTGTAAAACCGGTTCACTGGCATTGGGATAGACAATTCGCATACTATGTTCAGCATACACCACTAATCCTGTCTATAAAAGCCGGAATCACAGATATTTTTACTCTGGCCAAGATTCACACTTCATGGTATTTCTCCTTTGGTCTTTTATCTCTGGTAGCGAATTGGTTTATCATCCCAAAAGAGAAAAAAGTCTATTTCCTTTTTGTATTGATTTGGATGTTCGGTTTCTATTTCAATACTGAGTTCTTCCCAATTACTCCAGGACGTTTATTAACGGCTATTTTTTGGGTGATTTTTAATCTGTTATTATTCCACCGCTCTTGGGGTAGTATTCTACTTATTGCAATTGTTGGCTGGCCATTGTTAAGAATTTATCAGGGTATGTTAATTCTTGGGCCATTATTAGCATTGTTTTCAATTTGGAAAGCATGGCAAGTTAAAGAAGTAGATAAAGCTAAGGCAGTTGTTTATGCATTGATTGGATTTTACATGCTAGCCGGCGCATTTCTTTCATTCTTATCCGTGTTAGACCCACAAGATAAAACCAGTTTTGTAACTTTCATTATTGGTTTCCTGTTGGTTTTTGATGAAGAATTATATCCGCACTGGCCACAATTTCTTTCCTTATTTGCATTTCTGTTTTTCTTCTTATCAGTTTGGAAGTACAAATTTTTTGAACGACGAGAAAAGATATTCACCTACGCTTTTGGCGTTTTTGCTGCATTTGTTTTACTAATGCCGATTATTTGGCCTGAAAGTTTAGCACCGGAAACACATCAGCAAGTCAGATCGTTGAATATTTATTTTACTGCGTTGTTATCTATTACCGCATTTTTAGTGTATATAAAGAAGATCAACTTGCAGTTACCCGTGGTTAAAAGAGTTGTAATAACTGTCGTGATTCTTGGATTTGTTCAAATCGGATGGGCTTTGCTTGCGACTAAAGAATGGAACAACTACCTGGAAATCTTTAAGTCTGAATTAGAACAAGCTGAACCCGGATTACAACTTGCACAGAATACTTCACTTTTAGATATGAATGGTAATTACGGCATGTCAAATGGCATTCATAATGATTGGGACACTTCACTAATGAGCATTTTATTCTCGCCAAGTGATAGTGTCGAGACCATTATTGCACATGCTTTTGGGAATGTATATTACCCCGCTGATCCTTATGATATAGAGTCGTTACCTGATCTTTCAAGGTATGGAAAATCATTAGATAAGTATTTTCAGGCATTAAGTGAGCAGGATACGGTTATTGTTCCGGATAGACCGTTACCGGACATTTTGAAGTGGTTCAGTACTGAAACCGTTGGCGAAAATGATTATTTCGAGGATTGAACCTGACCTCGGGTCTTATAATCATCAAGTCGCTTTTTCTCGAAAGCAAATCTTCTGGTATAGAAGTTATACAAGAACATTATTCCGGTAATAAAGACTTTCACAAAGAATAAATATTCCAGAGCCCAGTCAATTTTACTAATAAAGTGAATTAAGCTAGTGCTAATCACAAGGCCCAACATTGAAAAGCTTACAGCAAGTTGAAATGTTCTGGTTACTTTTCTCTTTAGCTCAAAAACGAATGTTTTTTGTAGAAAGAAATTGGTTAGAAGTCCGCAGCTATAAGCACAAACTTGAGCAATAGTGGTAAATGTTAAACCAAAAGAAGCAACTAAAGAAAAGAAAACAATATAGTCGACAGAGGTAGCTACTACTGAAGAAACGCCATATTTTAGCTTCGGAACAATAAAATCCTTAAAACGCGCTTTAGATATCAAGAAGCCAGAGTTATTGCTTAAAATTTATGATTAATAAGGTACATAGATTTCATTTAGGATTACTAGTTGTATTAGTAAGCACAGCGAATTTATTTGCATTTACTTCTTCTGATAGTACTGAGACCAGATATGCTCACTTACCGGAATGCATACAAGTTGTTTATACCGCATCAGATAGTGTGAAAGTAAATTTTGGTGCAGTAGAAGAAATTGATTGGTTGAAAGAGAACCAAAGCTATTGCTCGAATAATAGTCCAATTACGAGACGAATTTCTCTCAGATTGATGGAATTGGGTGATAATCAGTACGGCACGGATGGATCAGAAATTAAAATCGATAAGAAAGCACTTTTTAATGAATCAGTAGAGTGGGCACGCTTAGCAATTGAACAAGATGAGCAAGACGATCTGAATTATGAAAACCTCTCAATGGCTTATGCTGCGGTTGTATCTGTTTCAAGACTCAGAAGTCAGGCAAGGTTGGCGGATAGTGTTCGTGTTTATGCCGAAAAAGCCGTTGAATTAAATCCCGATAACCATAGAGCATATCATATTCTTGGGCGCTGGCATTATGAAGTTTCTAAATTAGGTTGGTTTGTTAAAAGATTATCAAAGCTCATTTTTAGAGCTTCACCGGACGGATCATTTGAACTTGCTGAAGAGTATTTTAATAAGGCCATCGCTCTGAACAATATTCCGGTTCATCATTACTGGTTGGGGATGGCATATTTAGAATCCGGAAAAAAAGATATGGCGTTGGAGAGGTTTGAGATGTTATTAAACCTCGAAGAGGGGCAATATAACGATGAGTTTTTTAAAGAGCAGGCGCGAAAGCTTATAGCAAAGCATGGTTAATAAAGTAAGTTTGTTTGCAGCACTAATTGCTGTTTCATCAACTACAGTTTTCGCTCAAGATTCGCTCCGAACAGGTACCAAATATGGTTTTCTGCCATTATTATCTTTTAATACCGACAATGGGATTTATGCGGGGGCAGAAACACAGATTTATAACTATGGTGATATTGAGCCTTTTGAAAGTTATACCAGAGTAAATGCGAGTTATCAAACTATAGGTGCTTTTGGTGTAACATTATTTAGAGATCAGGTAAGAACGTTTGGTACTGATATCAGAACATCTATTGATTTCCATTCTTCTCAAAATCTTGGTAATTATTTTTTTGGTGATACCGAAGAAGTTGAATTTGATGAAGCCAGATTCGACACAAGTTCGTATTACAAATTTAAATCATTTAGGATAACGGGAGGAATCACAACACGTCTTCCGGTTGATTTTGGCGAAGGCATATCACGATCTGATTTCAAAATCGGTGTAAGGCTTGTATATGAGTCGCCTTGGGATAACCAGTCTAATCGTTTTATTTCAGATCAAAGATATGAAGGTTATGACGGTGCCTTTTTAACGTTTTTGGAATTAGGGTTTCTATGGGAGAGGCGAGATAATGAATTTGTTGCTCAAAGCGGGTATAAGATTGATGTTGGTACGAAGATAGCTCCACCTCTAATTAGTACGCATTCTACCATAGAGAATTATTTCATTTTTAATGGCTTTTATCCTCTTATTAATAAAGATAGAAGATCGTTAACTCTTGCATCAAGAGTGATGATTCAAAATACAGTAGGTGATACTCCATATTGGTTTATACCAAATCTAGGAGGCTTTAATACAATTCGAGGTGTTTTCTACAGACGTTTCTCAAGTGATAATGCTTTGTCCTATTCATTAGAAGCTCGAACATGGTTGATTCCAATCGACTATCAAAACATTAACCTTGGGGTCAATTTCTTTATCGATGGTGGAAGAGTTTTCAGAAATCAAGACTGGGATAAAGCACTTGTTGATCATACAATTGCATTGGGTTTCGGTGGAGTAATGTCTATCTTCACTCCCGATTTTATTCTAAAAGCAGAGTTAGGATTTTCAGAGATAGGCAGCGGCATTTATTTAGGAACAGGCTATTCATTTTAAGTTTCATATATAGTTGATGATCAATTCACCTTTTCCCGAAATTATTTTAGGGTTTTACACGATTGCAGTGATAATAATCACACTCTATACACTCGGAGAATTTCATCTTCTTTACTATTTATTAACCCCGAATAAAAAGAATCGAATTAAAAATAAGCTCCCGGAAGTAGAGCGAAGTGAGCTGCCATCAGTAACCGTGCAGCTGCCAATGTACAATGAACAATATGTAGCGGAAGCCGTCATTGATTCATGTGCAAATCTGGATTATCCCCGCGACAAATTTGAAATTCAGGTAATTGACGATTCAAATGATGAAACTGTAGAGATTGTAGATAAGAGAGTTAAATACTGGCAAGAAAAAGGTATTGATATAAAGCATGTACGTAGAGAGCATAGACAAGGCTATAAAGCTGGTGCTCTGAAGGATGCAACTCCATTTGCCAAAGGAGAATTTATTGCCATTTTTGATGCAGATTTTCGTCCAAATCCTGATTTTTTACTTAGATCGGTCCCTTATTTCAAGGATGAGAAAGTCGGTATTGTACAGGGTAGATGGGGTCATTTAAACAGAGAATTTTCCACTCTTACTAAATCACAGACTATCTTTCTGGATATGTTCTTCATGATAGAATCAAGTGCAAGATCACTGGCGGGATTCTTCTTGCGTTTTAATGGATCGGGTGGAGTTTGGAGAAAATCAACGATTGAAGATGCAGGAGGCTGGACTGCAGATACACTATCAGAGGATTTAGATTTAGCATATCGTGCCCAATTGAAAGATTGGAAAGTAGTTTATGATGACAACCTCGAAGTACCAGCTGAAATACCGGTGAATCTTCTCGACTTTAAAGCCCAACAGTATCGATGGACAAAGGGGAAGGCTCAGGTTATTAAAAAGCTTTTTAAGCCAATTGCTAAAAAGGAAATGCCGTTAGTAAATAAGTTTCACATTTACTTTGATCTGTTTAACATTTTCGCAATTCCTAGTGTAATCATTCTTGCTGCATTTAGTATTCCAATAACATTGTTAGTTATTGAGACTGATGCATACAATGGCTTCCTGGCATACTTTACCATCGGGCTAATAAATGTAATTCTTGCACCATGGTTCGCCATGATGACGCTTCGAAGATATCATGAAAGTAGGTCTAAGCTTATTAAAGACATGCTTAAGTCATTTTTCCCATTAGTGTTTTTGTTATTGGGAATAACCTTTATTCAGTTTATATCCATTATCGATGGTTTCTTTACAAAGAATGTCCAATTCCATCGAACTTCGAAGTACAATATTGTTGGGAAAACAGGCAGTTTAAAAGACAAAATTTATGCACCTAAAGAAGTGCCTGTAATAACGTATATCGAGGGTTTATTTGCTCTATACTTTGTTATTGGTATCTATATCGACATTACGAGTCTTAGTTTAGGATTCTTGCCATTTCATACACTATTAACTTTAGGGTATGGATATATGTTTTTAAACTCATTCAGAAAAGCATAAAAAAAGCCGAGACTTGAAAAAGTATCGGCTTTATTAAAGTACCGCGTACGGGATTCGAACCCGTGCTACCGCCGTGAAAGGGCGGCGTCCTAGGCCTCTAGACGAACGCGGCTAATCAATAAGTTTTGGGAGCCTGATGGGAATCGAACCCACGGCCTCTAGTGCCACAAACTAGCGCTCTAACCGACTGAGCTACAGGCTCCATATAATTCATTTTGCTTAAAAATCATTCCGAGTCATTGTCATAGTGTTCATTGGTCATGGTAATTAATAACCAGTATCCAAAAGTGCACACAATGGTGCAGATCACTAAGAACACAACAATAAACGATGTCATTTATGTACAAAATGAAAGTACCGCGTACGGGATTCGAACCCGTGCTACCGCCGTGAAAGGGCGGCGTCCTAGGCCTCTAGACGAACGCGGCATCAATATTTCAAATAAGTTTTTCGAGCTTAGCCTGAATATGAGGCGACAGGCGGATTCGAACCGCCGTACGAGGTTTTGCAGACCTCTGCCTAGCCACTCGGCCATGTCGCCTTTCAAGTAGTAGTACGCCCATCAGGACTCGAACCTGAAACCTACTGCTTAGAAGGCAGTTGCTCTATCCAGTTGAGCTATGGGCGCTCAACTAATCTCAATATGTCAATTGACTGGCTGCAAAACAGTGTTTTGAAACCGATCATTAAATCAGTGAGTACCAAAGCATTAAGCTATGGGCGCTCAACTAATTTCAGTATGTCAAAAACTGAAATCTTCATTTAAAGATTCCAGTGAATTGTCGGGGAGACAGGATTTGAACCTGCGACCCTTCGCTCCCAAAGCGAATGCGCTACCGGGCTGCGCCACTCCCCGATTTTTCAAAGACTGCTAAGATAAGATTTATTGATGTTGTAAGGCAATACTGAATTGAAAAAAGAATGAAAAAAATCTGTCATTCTGAAAGGATAGCCTTCACGTAATTATCCCAACTCATAGTTGCTGCTGCTTCTCTTACATCATTTCTTGAAAGTGGTTTTTCAAGGAATTTGAGCATCTGATCAGCCATAGAATCTATATCATTTGGTTTGGCCAGGTAACCGTTTTTAGCGTCAGTGATAGTTTCAGGGAAATGACCAACATTTGTAGCTAAAATTGGGAGTTCAAAATTATAGGTGAGTGATTCGACTCCGGAAGGTGTTGCTGTTAAATAGTAGAGAATACTGCAATCCGACACCTGAAAATATTTATGTACATCTTCGTTTGGGATGAACTCGTTTTTTACAACAACCGAATCATTAAGTGATAATTCGTCTACTAGTTGGAGAGGGCGGTAGTCTTGTTCACTTTCTTTATTCTTAAGAAATAGGAATTGTGCTATTCCGAAGAGGAATTGCTTGATTTTTGTTGAGAATTTAGAAGTATCTAAAGTTGCCCAAAACTCCTCACCACAAATCAAGAAAGAAACATCATTACGTTGATCTGCTACTTTTTTAAATGCTTTTATAGCATTATGCAATCCTTTGTATTTGCGAATAAAACCGAAGTACAAAAAAACATTCTCTTTGAGGCCTAATTTTTCTTTAAATGTTTGGACATCAAATGTAGGATCCGGTTGGTATAAATCATAAACAGGGTGAAAGAGTTTGATAACAGTTGTTGTGTTCTGACTTCTTTTGCCGGATTCATTTACTTCAAAACTACTTTTCGGGAATAACTCTTTCAGTTCATTCACTGTCTTATAAGCATGCGTTATGTAGGTATCTGCATGCTTAATTCCCAGTTTGGTTAGTCGTTCATCTATAGTGCTGCCTTCTTTCTGCACTACAAAGTGTAAATCGAAAATTATTTCAGCTGAAGAATTCTTTCTTAGCCATTTAGCCATAGAACCCATTGGGATACCCTGAATGGAAATTGCCCATTGAAATATCACTTTATCCGGGTTTAGTGAGGCAATGTATTTGGCAGTTTCTCTCCAACTAAATGGGTTATTGTAGTTGGTGATGTATTTAACCTGAATATTGGTTCCTTCAAGGAAATCAGATTTGCTGGATTTATCTACAAACTCCCTGGGGATTATGGATGGATATTGGTTGGTCCATGATACGATATGAACCTCATTATCGGGATTTTTATCAAATGTCTTGGCCAGAGAGGTATTGTAATTAGAAATTCCGCCTTTAAATTTTGGACCGGGACCAAAGCAAACAATTTTAGCCATACTTTTCTACTGCTACGTCATAGACCCGTCGCATTCCTTCTTCTAAACTTAGTTTCGGTTTCCAGCCAAGTTCATTATTCACATAATCCATTTTTGCGTATCTGGAGTGAACCCCAACTGGTTTGTCCAGTAAGGTTTTTATTTCTGGATTATAACCTGCAAATGAAGTGAAAACCTTAATCAGATCTAAAAAAGAAGTCAATTTTCCACTTCCAATGTTGATGGCTCTTCCATCTTTTATATGATCCATCGCATGGAGTGTGCAATCCATAACATCTTCAATATGCACGAAATCTCGACCTTGTTTACCTGTTCCCCAAACTTCAAAAGGGTTTTCTTTGAGGGCAGCTCTTCTTGCAATTGCCGGAACTGGGTAGGAGAGATCCTGATCTTCGCCGTAACCGGAAAAAGGTCGAATACACGTAACTGAGACATCATAATACTTAGCGGCAATTGATGCTAAATATTCGCCGGTAAGTTTTGACCAACCATACGTCATATCCGGTTGACCCATTTTAGTGAAATCGATGTCTGATTCTGCAAGAGCAATTGCATCTGATTCTGTTTGTAAATCAACGGGATAAGCGGCACTCGAGCTTGGATATAAAGCTCTTTCCGGCTTGTTAAGGCAAATCCATCGAAAAAAGAGGGCATCAATAGCTAAATCAAGTGCTACTTTCATAGGATCGCCATCAATGGTTGCACGTCCGCCAACGATTGCAGCAAAATGAAAAACATCTTTGAATGAAGCTATTTTTAGACCAAAAGTGGTATTCAAATAGTCAGGATTTTCAATTAATTCATCTAAAACTACTCGAATGTCTGCCTTTAGAAAGACCATTCGCTCATCATCTCCAAAAAACTCTAGCCCATTTTCATCTTTTCTTGTTTTAGTACCAATTGGAAGCCATGTAGAAGGGTGTGTTCCAACTGATAAATCATCGATAAAAAAGATGGTATCAGAGGTTGTTCGATGAAGTCGTTTTACAAAATTGCGGCCAACAAATCCGCATCCGCCGGTGATTAGATGATAATTCATGATTCAATTTAAAATGTGCCTCATAAGATAGTGAATTCTAAAAAAAGGGGACGTTCAATAAGCACTTTGTTTTAAAAATCACGTTCTTTGTTTTTCCAAATTTAAAATCTGAAAGCTTCATGTTCCGATTCATTACTTCGCTTTTCTTCTCATTACTTGTTTTAAACGTTAATGCACAGTCGTTACAAGTTACAAAGGCAACTTACAATCAAGTATTGCCGACCGGAATTGTTGATGCAGATGGAGTCTCTATTTTAGATGGAAATGAAACTATACAAAATGGCTCATACACAATGCCTGGTGAACCGGATCCTTCAATTAAGATTTATCCACTGGCAAACGGCGGTGCGATTCTGCGAGAAAACATTGCTAACTTTTTATTCTATGATAATTTCGGACGTATACAGAAAACTATTTCTAACAGTACTCAAAGTGAAGGTGGAGAAGCAATTTCAGAAGTAGCGCATGATCCAAATGCAAAAACAGTGGTTTTATATAATCCAAAAATCATGAGTGATGGAAATACGGGATCAAGAGCAAAACTGATTACCGGTAGTTCTGTTCCAGTGGATATTTACTACAGTGGAAATAGAGCCTTAAGAACAGTTGTAGTATCAGATAATGGTGAGTTAATTGCATTGGCTAGTATGAGTGATGGAACCGATGATCAGGTTCAAATTCTAGATCGATTTGGAAATAATTTAGGTGAAATTGAATTCGATCAGGATGTGAAAGGTGTTTCATTTTCAGAAAACGGACTTTTTATAACTGTTTATTCAGGTGGACGTGCTGCCGCTTATGAGATCAGAAGTAAAGAACGTGTTGGCTCAACTAGTTTTAGAAACACAAGTTTGCTTTATGCAAATTATAGTCCTAATGACCGTAGTATTGTAGCAGTAACCGGGTCTGGAAATGAATCATTTACAGAACTTGAAGGACACGTTGTAAACATTTCAGCTCGACAAATTGCCAGGGCAGATATCAGTGGTTCAGTAAACACTATTCATCAACCTAGACTTACAAGAACAGGTTCAGGTAGATATCAGATTACCGGTTTCAATCAAACTTTGACTATGAGAGCTAGTTTTTAAAAGCTCGAATCTTCCTCTCCTAACCAAGAATCAACTAATCTAACCATCATGAAAAATTTTTCTACATTGCTTGTAACTGCAATGTTAATGCTCATGACCAGCTGCAATTCTCTAACTGATACAATTTTAGATTCACCGTCAGGGAATTTGCAAATTGAGTTTATGCTTGCTGAAGATGGCACTCCTACCTATCAGGTAAAGCATAATGGAATGGAAGTTATTCAACCTTCTACTATGGGATTTGAGTTCAATGATCAGGATCCAATGGATGCGGGTTTTGAAATGATTGGTGGTTCTGAGCGTACATTTAAAGAGACATGGGAAATGCCATGGGGTGAACAACGAGATGTTGTAAATCACTACAACGAAATGAGAGTTCAGCTCCGGGAAACAGCCTCACCAAATCGAAAAATTGATATTTATTTCCGTGCATATGATGATGGCGTTGCCTTTAGATATTATTTCCATGAACAGGATGGCCAGGAAACTTTAACAATTGCCCAGGAGAATACACATTTTGAATTAACTGGCGATCACACTACTTGGTGGCAACCAGGTGACTGGGATATTTATGAGCAACTGTATACTGAATCAAGATTCTCAGAAATTGATGTTGATCCATATCAGGAAAATGCTGCTAATTTAATTGCATTCTACATCCCTGAAAACTCGGTAAATACACCGGTTACAATGCGAACAGATGATGGACTTCATCTCAGTTTCCATGAAGCAAATTTGTGGGATTATGCAGGCATGACATTACGCGTTAATAAAGAAGAAAACCGTTTTGAAAGTAGTCTGGTTAAGTCAGATCGATTAGGACACGCTGTTCAACGAGATTTACCTTTTGCCACTCCTTGGCGAATGATTCAGGTTGCTGAAACAGCCGGTGATTTAATTGAATCCAGATTGGTTGTTAATCTTAATGAGCCAAATAAGCTTGGTGATGTGAGTTGGATTGAACCAATGAAATACATGGGAATATGGTGGGAGATGCATTTAGGAATTGCGACATGGGATTACGAGCAAACCCAAGATATGACCACTTGGAATACGGATGAAGCTTCCTCAGTTCGACATGGTGCCACTACTGAAAACGCAAAACGATACATCGATTTTGCATCAGAAAATGGAATTCGTGGTCTATTAATTGAGGGCTGGAATACAGGTTGGGCACGTTGGATTGGTTTCCCTGACAGAGAAGGAGTGTTCGATTTTATTACACCTTATCCTGATTATGATATTGATGAAGTAGTTCGATATGCTGAGGAGAAAAATGTGCAGATCATCATGCATCATGAGACTTCTGCTGCAGTTCGTACTTACGAGCAGCAAATGGATACTGCTTACGCTTTGATGCAAAAATATGGGATGCATTCAGTAAAGACAGGGTATGTGGGGCCAATTATTCCCGATGGTGAATATCATCATGGTCAGTGGATGGTAAATCATTATAATCTTTCTACTACAACGGCTGCAGAATATCAGGTTGCGCTAAATATTCACGAACCAATAAAAGCAACAGGACTTCGAAGAACTTATCCGAATCTTATTTCAAGGGAAGGATTACGAGGTCAGGAATTCAACGCATGGGCAATGGATGGTGGAAACCCACCTGATCATTTGCCGACTATAGCATTTACTCGAATGCTTGCCGGACCGATTGATTTCACGCCCGGAATCTTCAACATCAAGTTGGAGCCTTATCGCGATATGAACCAGGTGAATACAACAATTGGTCAGCAGTTAGCTCTATATGTGGTGATTTACAGCCCGGTACAAATGGCAGCTGATTTACCTGAAAGTTATGAAGGTCAGCCGGCTTTTCAGTTTATTCGTGATGTCAGTGTTGATTGGGAACAAAGTATCGTGCTTAATGGTGAAGTTGGTCAATTCGTGACTATTGCACGCGAAGAACGTGAAACCGGGAACTGGTTTGTAGGTGGAATCACCGATGAAGAAGCCCGTGAGTTGACCATCAACTTTGATTTCCTTGATCCAAATGCTGAATACGATGTAGTAATCTACAAAGATGGAGAAGATGCTCATTGGGATGATAACCCAACCAGCATCACCATTGAAGAAGTTGAAATCGACAGCTCTTCTTCACTAACCATTCAATTAGCAGAGGGAGGAGGATTCGCTATAAGTTTATTGAAGAGGTAAAGTACAAATGATAATCGACCAACCGTTTTTTATTTCTTCATAATTTTAGAAATCGTCTTTCTAACTGATTTTGTTGGCTTATCCATGTCATTTAAGGCAAAGTTAATGGATTCTTCAATAAGTTCTTTTACTTCAGCGTTTCTGTAGTCATCCGGTTTCTTTATTTCGATATGCCGAATTAATTTTCCGGTGCCCTTCAGTAGTTTGTTTGGGTCATCAAGTAGAGTGCCCTTATTGAAACCCAAATTTAAGTGTTCTGAATAGATTGGGATGTGGCAAAAAGCATCACCTAGCTTTTCTGAAATAGAAAACACTGCCGACAGTGCATGAGTATGATACAAAAGTTCATTGCTGTCAGGGTATAATTCCAAGATGAATTCACGCAGGTCGGTAAACAAGTGAATGACTTCCTGTTCTTTATGCAGCAAAAGGTTTTGAAAGTCCGGGTGTATAGGTCTTAGCTTCGTCATTTTATTTTCATTATTCCGTTTTTCTAAGCTCTTTCTTTTTAAAGTAAAAGAGTTCAGGATCTCCATCGTCTAATCCGATAATTTCGCCTGCAAAAGAAAACCCAGCTTTCGTTAATGTCTTTTGCATTGGAATATTAGACCTATTAGTTGAAGTAAAAACCTTATTAGTCTTGCTTTGTTCGCATATTAATTTAATCGCTTGACAACCAATACCTTTTGCTCTAAATCCTTCTTCGATCACAATTAGCTCTATCCAACCTAGATCAAAAAAACGATAATCAAATATTATAAAGCCAACCGTAAGACCATCCACCAAAATGATATAACAATCATTATCTGAAATGGCTTTTATAATCTTTTCTTCTCTGTTTAGTTGTACATGCTCAATTTTATCTAAACTATAATCCAAGTCAACCACTGAGACTTTATCTTCTGAGGTTGCCATTCTTAGGACAATAGTTTCCATATCGTTTTGTGTCTTCCAGGATTAATTATTCATCCATAAAATGTTGAATTCTATCCATCGATCCCAATTTCAAGTTGGGAATGTGAAAGCATACAAGAGCTTACATTCTAAGCAACGAAATTAGAGCTCATCTGATAATTCTATTCAATCCGGATGATATGAAAAAGGCTAATATCATTTGATATTATCATCATTAGTAACTTTGAGTCTGATCAACTTCTAGTCGTTCCAACCATCAGGATAAGTATTTCCTCCAATTTGGTTATATATCGGAAAAGATTGTGATGGGCTGTTTGGAGTTGAATTAGGCAATTCAGAACAGAAATTCATTTTATACACCCGTTCGATTCCTTTTGGTTGTATCAGATGGTTGAGCCCTTCTCCTGTAGTTATCGGGTTAATCCAGGTAGAATCTTCATGATTCCATGTGTCAAAACCGAGTTGGCACCCATTTGCAATACAATCTTTGTACGTCACCTGTTTGTTGGGTTTAACAAATTCTGGTCTTGGATCGGGAGCCCATCCAAAACCTGTTCCGTACCCATATAAGGTATCTTTTTGCCCGGCAGCATTATAAACGTTCACATCATTTGCTACACATCCTTCAAAAGTTATGTTAGTTCCGCAAGCGCTAAATCCTGTTGATTGTAGGTCCTGAGGTACAATTGCAGTTATATCCGTTACATGGCAGCCAGTTACAGTTATATTACTTCCATACACTTCTACACCGGTTGCTTTTGCTCCTGTTTTCTGTGGTCCTAATCCATCATGTACATGTTTGGCGGTGAAATTTGTAACAGTTGCCCCATGTACCGGAAATAATGAGATACCGTGACAATCATCACAACAACCATGAATATGTGTTGCTGAGCAGTTAGAGAAATTCAAGTCATAACTATCTGCAGGCATAAATCCGATGCATGTATGACCAATTTTAGAATGCGGACTACCTTTATAAGTAGTCGTTAATCTGGTAACTGAGCAGCCCAATGTATTAACCCCTTTACACTCAAAGTAGGGGAATCCACTAGCCACTCCATCATTATTTTTGAATTCTGATACAGTGCAATTATTAATCATACTGGTTTTTGATCCATTTTCTCCACCAATAATCATAAACCCGCCTGCTAGTGCAGCTGTAACGGATACTTTTTGTACATGACAGCTATCAATAGTAAACGAATTGGCTCCCAATAATGAAAATCCACTTGGAAATAAATCAAACCCACTATATGTAAGGCCTTCAACAGTCATATTGGTGACAGTTAAACCTTCAGAATTAATAGCACTCAAACCACATAAGCCCATATTTTTTATTGTACCATTTTGGATGGTAACATTACTGCAAAGATTGCCACCATTAACAACAATAACTCCAATGGATGTCTGTGTTCCACCTACATCACTTCCTACGAGGTGGTTATGCTGAAAATCCAAAACCACATCGTCACATTGGATTACGATTGCAGCGAATAAGATGCCATCTTGTGGTGGCGACCAGGTGATCGTTTTACCTAAAACATATTTTCCCGGTTGACTTATATAATATCCAGCAGCAGGTATTTCACTGATCACCGTTGCTGTACCTGTGGGGATAACTTGTTCCGGTGAGTTCTTTTCAATTTGTTGCGTGATTGTCTTTACTTGTTCCGCAGCTGCCTTTTTAATAGTTGAGTTTCTGTGTTCTGACATTTGAATTGATGTTTAATGATGTGGATTTTTAGACTTTCAATTTCATTTTGCTCTCCAAGAAAAGAGTAGAATAAAATGGTTACACTTTACCCCAATTACTTCTTTAAGTGTTATTCCAATTATTCTCAGAAATATAGAGTTAAAGTCATTAAAACTAAGTTAAATTCAAAACGAAATCAGGTATTTACACTTAAAATGTGTAGCGTAGCCCAACCAATCCTGATAACAAACAGAAGCATTCCAGCTTACGGGAAGTGATGGATTCAGGATTAGAATTAAATTGATAATGGAAGATGGATGCCAGACAAAAGACTATTGTTCTTAATCCGGACCTAATTTAAATGGGTTTATCCCCTTGAATTGGGCTATATGTCAAGTTCACCATCCAGATTGATTTTAAGGCTTGATATTTTCCAAATCCCATCCACTTTTACTAGCCATACATCATAAACAACGGTCGTAATCGTACTAAATTCCTGTCCATTTAGCGTATTTGTCAATAAAGCGTACTGATTAATAAATGCAGTGCTGTCATTTTGTTCTAGAAAATGAGTGTTGGTCATTAAATGTCTTCGCTGCATCCCATTTGATTTGAAGAAATCGAGTCTCTTTTGAGTGCTTTCTTTATTTACATTCCTAAGTCTCTCTTTAGTAAATAACCTAAGATAATTGTCCAAGTCTCCCTTATCCCAATAAAAAGCATATGCATTCATTACATCTTTAATTGCTAAACGGTCTGATAATGAAAAATTTGGGTCACCGGCAATTCCTGACCAGGTCATATCCGATTTATAATTTATATCTACTACTGATTGGCCAAATATTCCACCGCTTAGCATAATCAATGTGAATATTGAGACTATTAATTTTAGTGAAACTCGTTTCATAAAAAGATATTTACCGGTTCGCCTTTGTGTATTTGAATGTGTTCGTGATTGACTTTAGAAGTCTTCACAAAGTTCAAATTAAGCAGGATTTTTATAGTTTGACGAAAAAAAGCAATTACTAACAGTCTGGGGTATTCGCAGGTTTTTGTTTACCCTTTAACTCAATCAATAATTCCCCTTCCGTTCAATGCAGTTTAGATTATATTGCATTTTCGTTTAGCTGAGCTAGTTTTTGCGATAAATCTTTAATCAATTGTTTGGCGGCTGGCTCGGTACTTTGTTTCAACTCTTCAATGATTCGCCTTATCGTTTCCGGAGATTCATTTTCTTCAGGTATAGGATTGAAACTTTCCTCTGGAGCTAATGAAAAAAATAACTGATCTGACCAATCATTTCTCTCACCATCAATCACTAAGTGAATTCGATCAGATTTACCTGAGTTTTTAACAGAATGAAGATAGTTAACATTGGTATACCAGCATTCTCCGGGTAGCATTGTTAATTCGATGCCATCCAGTATAAATTGAACGTGTGGATTTGTAATGATGGGTATGTGTAAACGAAAATTTCCGTCTTCATAACCCAATTTATAATCGCGATGTGGTTTTATTTCAGCGTCAACTCCTAACCTTAATATTCGGGCGGTGAGTATTGGACATTTAAAAGTGTCAATAACTTCTTTGAAATAATGACACTGCTTAAGAATTCGTGTTTCTGTTTTTTTTGAATCGGACGTTGAGTGTGCGAATATGTCGAGTTCGTCTCCATTATGAGCATACAATGAAATAACTTTCCAGTCTCCATTATAGTCTGCCTTATTAAAATGTGGTATCCAATTTTCATCTACAATTAAGGATAAATCACGAACCAATTTTTCGCTGCTAAACTGAAAAGGGAACTTTAAATATTTAGTAATTTCTTGAGTTTCCATTCTTAATGCTGATGTGACTTAATGCCAAAAAATTTAATAGGATTGGTTATGCTCAGAATCCCGATGGATGTTACTGTTAGCTATTTTGTATCTGGTTTTTTAGTCCGTTTCAAATCCATAAATAGTGGTCTGCATTCCGGCAATTTTCCAATCCCCATTTACCTTTTCCATAAGTCGGGTTTCACGCTTTAATCCGCGAAGTGAGTCCTGCTGCTCGAAAGTGACCCAAGCTCCATTACCATAAAGCCTTACATTGATATCATCCAATAACTCAGGAACCGGTTCGGGTTCCGGATGTTCCTCAATGAATGTTTTAACGAACTGGCTTATTTCTTCCCAACCAATGGATTCCGAGAAAGTACTATCTGTAAAATTCATATAGACTTTAGAGATGCTTGGATCGTGTACCCAGTTTTTCGTCCAAGCTTCATAATCTCGTTGGAAAGCATCTTTTGTTTCGTTGTTCAGTCTCTCTAAAATAGCTTGCTTTTCCAATTCAGGATCTATGTGCTCACTGTCATTCTTATAATTTGTAGTGTCAATCTTTTCACTACAACTCGCGAAAATGAATAGGGCCAATAAAAGAGTTGATAATAAAAATCCGCTTCTCATTTTCGTGTTTTTAAGTTGTTGTTAACGTTCCGATATGCTGTGGGGCGTTTGTTATGTAGTTTGTTTCTGCGCTAATATAGTCGAATCTGGGATTCGACTCATACATTTTTGATTTACAATGAGGCGTATCGCAGATTCGGCGGGGCTTCCATAATCTCTACTGATTCTTTTACCGCCAAGCCGCCCTGCAGACATCATCGATTGTTATGCGCATTATTGCACCATAGCTTGTTCTTGAAGGTTTCTTAGGAAAGATAGCAGTTGTTTTTCGTTATCTTTTTTCGGTTTAAGGTTAGTCTGGATTTCTCCCTTCTCCGTATCAGCTGTTAGCCAGATTTGGCCGTTGTTAAACTTAAGCCCAAAGTTGTTGGAATCCATCCATCCAAATTCTTTAATACTTCTCCACCATGCAAAGTTTCCTTGTTCAGTTTGTAGAAGTTCTATCGAAATGCTTTTGTTATTCTTAACATCAAGAATTTCTGCAGAGAATTTTACTGTTCGATTCTCAAGATTAATTCGTATTCTCCCTTTATGTCTTTTATTCCTACTTGATTTATAGTCTGTGTGATATACAAAATCGTAGTTGTCAGCTATACTTTTCTTGTAAGCGTCTTCAATGCACTGCTGATCCCAATTATGTTCCTTGGCAAGTGAAGTGAGTCCTTCGTAAATCAGTTGAAGAATAGTTTTTCTTTTGGATAGTTCATCTAACTCAATGAAAGCATTTATATCGATTTTTGTTTGATAGGCATATATACTGCCAAATTGAAAATTCTTAGGTCTAGAAAATACGTCTTCAATTTCGATATTGACACGATGTTGGAACATCTTAAGTCTGTTATTTAGATGCTTAGAAAATAACCACAATACCTCTCTATAGAAGGGCATGACTTCATCTTGTTTAACGTCTGGGTACCTGACATAAATTTCTAAAAGTGGGTTAAGAAAGTTCATTATTCATTTTGCGCATAACGGCTCCGGCTAAGAAACGTAGGGATTTCGAGGCTGCGTTTTCGTCCACCGGACGAGAACAAAGTTAGAAATCGCAAGTTTCGAAAAAGGGATTAACCCCTATGTTTTCTTAGCCATTGTTGTGCCTAGTTTTTTTCTTTTTTAGATTCTAACTTCATTGTATTTATTGGTTCTGATTGGTCTCGATAATAACCAACTACTTCGTTTTTGTCTGGTTTGTCAACTGAATACTCAATCAAAATTTTGTCTCCTATTTTTTGAAGTCCTTCTCTTTGTCCTGCTTTGAATTTATCTGTGTAAGTGCTGTCATTCGCTTCAAATTCATAAGTCACTAATTGAAGACGATATCCTTTTACTCCATAAGTCCATTCAGTATTTGTCACCGTACCTTTTGTTTTTTCTGTCTCGTCGAAAAGGAAGAATGTCGGTAGTTCAAAGTGGTTAAAACCCAAGTAGAAAACTAGTCCAATGAATAGTAAGGCGAATATGTATGGAGCAGTTTTCATACGCTTTCTTTTGTCCTTATCTGTCTACGTTTAAAAAACGCAAAAATGAAACCTGCGATTATATGTCCGAGAATGACGGACACAATTAGAATTAATTGTCCCAATCCGTAAGGGTCAGTTCCTAAAAAGTCGAGTTTCGTTTGAGTCAGCAAAGTCAGATAGCCGATTAGAATTATCAAATTAATCAGAAAAAACGCCCAAAATTTTGTCCACCGAGACAGCCAATAAAGACTTATCATCCAAAGTCCAAGCGGTATCATAATTACTAACGCGATTTCCATTTTTTCAAATTAGGCACAACATTGGCATAACACGCACTGAGTTCATGTTATCCAAGTTTCATCTTTAAGTTTTATTCATTATATCCTCATAAAATAGCAGGATAAGAGGAATAAACAGTATTTGTTTATAAAGCACAAACATGCACTTATTCTTAAAAGGCTTAGTCCAATGTTGATTGATTTGAATCAAAATGGTTTAGGTATTCTCAGCCTACTACGAAGCTATTGAACCTCAAACTTGGCACCATTCTTTAGTTAAATTTGAGCCAGTTTTTAAATGATGCCTATTGGGATGAAAAAACATCGGGATGTTTTCTTAAAAACATTTAAATGATTTCTCTAAAACATCGAAATGTTTTTTGTAATGCAACTGTATGTTTTTGGGGAAGTGTGCCGGAACTGTTAGTTCTGGCTTATGGAATTACTATTCCTTCGTGGTGTTATGCAATCTTATTAATTCATTTGATTCGGATGTATTGAAAGATTTCATAATTCGATCAGATATTAAACTAGTATCAGCACCATTTTCTAATAGCCATTTTAGAATAGTAGTATCTCTTTGATTGTATGCTGTAATGATTGAGGTATTAAGTAGTTGTCCATTGTTGATATTAACGTCTACTCCATGACTGATTGCAAATTTCAAACCTTCAAGTTCATTGTTGTGAACTGAATAATAAGTTCCCTGATATCCATAATTTGAAAGGTCTCCACCAAGAGATAGAAGGTATTCCGCAGTTTCGATTTGGGAGTACGCGATTGCATTTTCCAGCGCAATATCAATTTCGGGTTGGGTATGACCTTTTTCCAAAAGCTCTTTTAATTCTTTCAGGTCTTCATCGCCGGCATAAAGTTCAATTTTTGAGTTTCTGGATAGTTTCATCGATCAGTACTTAAATAGGAAGTAGGGGGAAGGGAAATACTGTTCTACTTTAGGCATTAATTCGGGTGAAATATAGCCCCAATCGGTGTATCCGGCATTCACTGCATCCTGGGTAAGAATCTGAAGATGAGTATGACAAAACCATCCACCACTGTCACTTTCTTTTCCAATGCGAGCAAATTCTTGTCCGGCTGAAATCTTATCACCTACATGTACTAAATGAGGAGTTTTTAAATGACCATAGAATGAGTAAAAGACCACTCCATTGACCTCATGTTTTAGCATGATAAATCCTCCATAATTACCAATCTTGGTCTCCTTTCCAGTCGTATAGACTTCTGCATCTAAAGGAGTAAACATGGGCGTATTAAAAGGCACGATGATATCCAATCCAAGATGATAATACCTTTGCTCTTCAATAATATTGGGATAATCTCTCAGCATATTTTTTCGCTCTTCAAGGTATTTACCAATTCCCCACGTAAGCGAAGATTGTTTTAATTCATCAAATACCATCTGATTGAAAGTGTCGAAATCAGAAGTATTGTATTCCAGTGTTTTTGGATTATTGGACGAAAAATCAAAAATGTAAGGCCGACCTTTCAGATAACTACCAAACAATGGATAGATATCAACGCCGTATAAATTTAAAGGATAGTACATTTCAAAAAGGTAGGGCGAAAAACTAAAGAATCTAAAACTTGTCTCTTAAAAATAGCTTCAAACTGATAGCCAAGCTTCGATATGTTCTTTCATGAGGCAATCTGAGGAGTATTTTACTTCTGTAATTTCTCAATCATTTTATCAAATCGAGAATCCATACAAACACTTAGATCTGTAGTCATAAACTTACCATCCAGGAATAAGCTAAAAATGGTAGCAGGACTTGGTGCATTTTGGGCATCTTTCATAGTCTCCAGTTTAATCACTTTCAATGGAAGTTTTCTCTTTTCCGCTGTCTCCACCATTGATTCCAGCGCATGATATTCCGCGAATGGACATCTGTTTGAGTAATAAACGACTAATCCTTCTTTATCAGGACATTCTCCGCTTCTCACAGAATCATTGAATGTAGGTTTTTTAGCATGATCATTGAATCTAAGTGCTAACAAACTAAAGCCACTTGATATTCTTTCTACTTCTTCAAATCCCTGTCTCAATAGCCATTTGGGATCACTCATAAAAGTGAATTTTTTAGTCCCAACAACCGTAACAAGTCCATCCTTATTCTGCGATTTCGCATCATCAATAGCTGATTTTAAAAGAGCCTTTCCGTATCCGTTCTTCTTGTATTTTCCTGATACCCAAAAACAATTTACGTTCAAATAATTGGGTGCGGTTATTGGTAGCCAGGCGTTTTCTGCCGGTCCGTATTCGATGAATACTTTGGCTCTTGCATCAAGTCGTCTGAAGACATAGCCATTTTCAAATTCCTTTTTTAACCAGTCTTTTTTTGCCTGATAACTGTCGGCACATTTTTTATCAGAAATAGCACAACAGATATGTTCGGAAGCAATGTTTTCGGCATTTAATTCGATGAAGTTTTCCATAACACGTGCATTTATTCTATGATACTAATGCAATAACATGAAGAAATAACGAATTAATATTTTAGTATAAACATGTACCTAATTACAAAATTGAGTAAACCTGATAGTCTTCTTGGCTACTCTAATAAAAGACCCTTTCAACAAACCAGAAAATACCTATAAAGGCAATCATTAGTGATGCCGGGATCTGCACTCTTTGTCGGTACCAGTCTTTTTTTCGAATATACCATACTAGCAAAGCTGCTGTGAGCAAGACCATTAATTGGCCGAGTTCAACACCAATATTAAACGCTAATAAAAGAGGAACCAGGTTACCTTTTGGTAATCCATATTGAGTTAACACAGCCGCAAATCCCAATCCGTGTAAAAGGCCAAAGCAAAAAACTATGAACGGTCGCCACTTATTTGTTTCTTTAAACGCACAATTTTCTATAGCTATCCATACAATAGAAAGTGCTATGATCGGTTCAACAATTGAAGCCGGTACCTGCATTATTCCTAGAGCGGCAAGTGCAAGTGAAACGCTGTGAGCTAATGTAAAAGCTGTAACCTGCCAAAGTAATGATCCTAGTATGAGGCTAGAAAAAAAGAGTCCAAGAACGAATAGAATATGATCTAAACCTTTTGGGATAATGTGCTGCACACCTGCCTTGATGAATAAATAAAATTTTTGTTCCCAATCCATAGCTGCCAATCTTCTCATACGTTGACGCTTTAAAGCAGCTTCATACTCAGCCGACATTTGTTGATCCTGGAAGCTTAACTGACCTTGTTCTATTTCCTGAATAATAAGAACTGGGTCATCATGAGCATGTGTTTGAGTCAGAAACCCCGATAATAGGCAGAAAATAAAAGTAAGTGTTATAAGTAGCTTCATATGGAAAGGAAAGCTAAAACAAACTCAGCTCGACATTCCGAGCTGAGTTCCTGTAATATTATTGATAATTAGTCGGAAGAGCCGTCTAATCCTCTCACTTTCAAGAGGGCATCAATCCCCGGCTGCCTACCACGGAATTTAACATAAAGATCCATGGCTTCTTCAGTTGAGCCTTTTTCATAAACATGTGTTCTTAACTTAGCAGCTAATTCAGGATCAAATACATCGCCGGATTCTTTGAATGCTTCAAAACCATCCGAGTCTAATACAGCGGAATGAACATAACTGTAGTATCCTGATGAGTATCCCCCAGAAAAAATATGTGCAAAATACGTACTGCGATATCGTGGGGCTATTTCGTCAATCAAGCCAATTCTTGAAAGTGAAGCTTCTTCAAAAGCATCTGCGTCTTTTAAATCTTCATCCGCAGTGATTGTATGCCAATCCATATCCAAAAGGGAAGCTGCCAGATATTCTGTATTTGCAAAACCCTGATTAAACTTAGATGCTCTAAGTAATTTGTCGATTAACTCGTCAGGTATCACTTCGCCGGTTTCATAATGAGTCGCGAAAGATTTGAGAATTTCAGGTTCACTCGCCCAGTGCTCCAGTATTTGAGCAGGGAATTCCGTGAAATCACGAGGTCCTGATGTACCTGCCATACTTTGGTAAGTAACATTGGTTAGGATTCCGTGCATAGCATGTCCGAACTCATGAAATAAAGTTGTGACATGTTCAAAACTAAGTAGTGATGGATCATCACCAACCGGAGCCGGGAAATTACACACGTTTACTACAATAGGGCGTTCTCTGCCATCGAGATTTGATTGACCTTTAAAGCTGCTCATCCAGGCTCCACCACGTTTATTGGAGCGAACGAAATAATCGCCAATAAATATACCCAGGTGACTACCATCTTTATCAGTTACTTCCCAAACGCGTACATCAGGATGATAAACATTGATATCAAATAACTCGGTAAAAGATAAGCCCCAAAGTTTATTGGTAGTTTCAAAAACGCCATTTAGTACATTATCTAATGACAAATAAGGTTTTAGTGCAGCTTCATCCAAATCATATTTCGCTATTCGAACTTTTTCTGAATACTGCCACCAATCCCAACCTGCTATTTCGAAGTCATGGCCTTCTGCATCAACAACGGCTTGCATATCAGCAACTTCAACTTTGGCTCTTTCGAGTGCGGGTTCCCATAATTGCATCAATAAATCATAAACTTCAGAAGGAGTTTTTAGCATCCGCTCTTCAAGAACAAAATGTGCATGAGTTTCATAGCCCATTAGTTGAGCTCGTTCAGCACGTAATTTTGCTAAATTAGCAGCAATATCTTTGTTGTCGGTATCATTGTCATTATCCCCACGTTGAATATAAGCTGTATACAGTTGCTCTCTTAAGTCCCTTCTATTCGATTGGGTTAAAAAGGGATACATGCTTGTGCGATGCGGAGTAAATACGAACTTACCGTCGTACTTTAATTTTTCTTCTTCTGATGCAGCTGCTTCCATTCTTTGTTCTGCTGCTTCAGCTGCCGCTGCGACAACTCCTTCAGATAGACCGTCTAGGTCGTCTTCATCTAAAATAAGTTCAAAGCCGTTGGTTTCTGCCAACAGATTCTGACCAAAAGTTGTCGTTAACTCTGAAATTTCGGAATTGATTTCCGTAATCTGTGATTTTTGCTCTTCAGTTAACAAAGCACCACTTCGAACAAATGAAGTACGTCTGTCCTCTAAAAGTTTAAGCTGTTCACTGCTTAGGTCAAGATTCTCTCGATCCTGATAAACCGCTTCTACACGATTAAAAAGCTGTTCATTAAGCGTTATTTTGTCGAAATGAGCGGAAAGCATTGGGCTTAATTCACGTTGCAGCTCTTGCATTTCCGGGTTGGTATTTGAGCTTGCAAGATTAAAGAAAACACGCTGCACTTTGGTTAGTAACTTTCCTGTTCTTTCTAATTCTTCAAGCGTATTGGCAAATGTGGGTTCATCAGGGTTATTTACGATTGCATCAATTTCAACAAGATTTTCTTCCATACCTCTTTCAAAGGCCGGCATATAATGATCATTTTTAATCTGATCAAAAGGTGGAATCCCAAATGGGGTATCCCATTCTTGATAAAATGGGTTGACTGATGAATTCATTTCCGATTGATTTTGACAAGCACCTAAAAGTACTATTATTGTTATATAGAGAAGTTTTTTCATACCCGAATCATTTATTGTTAAGATAAATGTAGTTGTTTGAGCTGTTCAAAACTCAATAGATTTAAGCTAGATTATTAAATCTTTTAAAAGGTAGTTATAGCTTAGAGCGTATTTCAATTACTTGGGTAGTTATCCAATTATGTAAGCAAATCTTTTAAACAAAAAAGCCCAACTCAAAGAGTCGGGCTTAAATCATAAATCAATATTGAATATTCAATATTCTTTAGGCTTCCTTTGCTTCTTCTGATTCATCTTTCTTTTCATCGTTTGAATCAGATGCTTCCGGAGCTTTAACCTCAGCTTCAGTCCAATCAAATTCTAAGTCATCGCGAGACTTATTCATCTTGATCTTTATGGTTGAACCTTCCGGTTTCTTATGCTCAAGTAATTCTTCGGCTAAAGGATCCTCAATGTATTTCTGGATTGCTCTTTTAAGTGGTCGAGCACCATATTTCGGATCAAATCCTCTGTCGGTGATGAAATCTTTCGCACCTTTTGTGATCTCCACGATATAACCAACTTCTTTAATTCGAGCAAAAAGCTCCTCAGAAAGAATATCGATAATCTGGAAGATGTCTTCTTTATCAAGTGGCTTGAATGTGATTACATCGTCAATACGATTCAGGAATTCAGGGTTAAACACTTTTTTCAAAGCATCCTGAATGGTGGTTTTCATCTTCGCGTAATCGAAAGCTGTTTCGTTTACATCGCCAAAACCGATTCCTTTACCCATATTTTTAATATCACGTGCTCCAATATTAGAAGTCATGATTATAATTGTGTTTCGGAAATCAACACGACGACCCAAGCTGTCAGTCAGGATACCATCATCCAGAACCTGCAGCAAGATGTTAAATACATCAGGGTGTGCTTTTTCGATTTCATCTAATAAAACAACACTGTAAGGCTTTCTGCGAACTTTCTCCGTAAGTACACCACCTTCTTCATATCCTACATAGCCCGGAGGCGCTCCAATCAAACGAGATACGGAGAATTTCTCCATGTACTCACTCATATCAATTCGAATTAGAGCTTCGTCTTTATCGAAGAGATATTTCGCAAGAACTTTTGCCATTTCAGTTTTACCAACACCTGTTGGTCCCAGGAATATGAAAGAACCGATTGGTCTTGATGGATCTTTCAATCCGGCTCTGGTTCTTTGAATTGCCTTTGTAAGTTTGATAATGGCTTCATCCTGTCCAATAACCTGGCCTGCAAGACTTTCCTTCATTTTCAGAAGTTTCATGCCTTCGTTTTGGCTGATTTTATTTACAGGAACACCACTCATCATGGCAATTACAGAAGCAACATCTTCTTCAACAACGTCGAAGACGATACTTTCACTTTCTTTTTCCCACTCACGCTGAGCAACTTCAAGGTCTTCGATTAAACGTTTTTCTTTATCGCGTAATCTTGCAGCTTCTTCAAATCGCTGCTTCTTAACCATTGAGTTTTTTTCAATGCTGGTTGTTTCAATTTCTTCTTCCAGTTGGATGATATGCTTTGGAACGGTAATGTTTGCCAAATGAACACGAGCACCGGCTTCATCCAATGCATCGATAGCCTTATCCGGTAAGAAATGATCTGTTACATATCGATCCGTCAACTTCACACAAGCTTCTAGAGCTTCAGGAAGATAATTCACACTATGGTGCTTCTCATACTTACCTTTAATTTGGTCGAGTATTTCAACGGTCTCTTCCGGAGTAGTTGGATCAACCATAATCTTCTGGAAACGACGCTCTAATGCACCGTCTTTCTCGATGAATTGACGATATTCATTTAATGTTGTAGCACCAATTGCCTGAATATCACCACGTGCTAAAGCAGGCTTGAGCATATTTGATGCATCTAAAGAACCGCTTGCTCCACCGGCGCCAACAATCGTATGAAGCTCATCAATAAAGAGGATCACATTATCTGTTTTCTCAAGTTCTGTCATTACGGCCTTCATTCGCTCCTCGAACTGACCGCGGTACTTGGTACCGGCGACTAAAGCAGCAAGGTCTAATGCAATAACTCTTTTATCATATAGAACTCGCGACACCTTGCGCTGAACAATTCTGGCAGCCAGTCCTTCCGCAATAGCGGTTTTACCAACACCTGGTTCACCAATTAGAACAGGGTTGTTTTTCTTTCTTCGGCTCAATACCTGAGCTACACGTTCAATTTCTTTATCACGGCCAATGATAGGATCAAGTTTACCTTCTTCAGCCATTTGGGTAAGGTCGCGCCCGAAGTTATCAAGCACGGGTGTTTTTGATTTGTCCATACGTTTTTCTCTTGCACTCCCGGTTCCTGATGCTCCTTTAGAAGGAGGTGTGCTTGCACTTGCTGTAACTGAAGAACTATCCTCTGCATCTTCTCTGGATTTGCCGGAGATAATTAGATCTAATTCTTCTCTTACTGCATCATAAGAAACGCTGAATTGTTGTAAAATTTGTGCTGCGATATTCTCATCATCTCTTAAAAGAGAGAGTAATAAGTGTTCTGTGCCTATTGTGTCGCTCTTGTAGAGCTTCGCTTCTAAATAAGTTATCCGTAATACTTTCTCAGCTTGCTTAGTTAATGGAATGTTGCCAACAGTTACTGATCCACCGGTTCCTCTTACTGTATCTTCAATTGTTTTCTTCAATTTAAATAAGTCACAATCAAGATTTTTTAAGATACGCACAGCTACTCCGTCACCAAGACGAACAATTCCTAGAATTAAATGTTCTGTGCCGATGTAATCATGTCCTAACCGCAGTGCTTCCTCTCTGCTAAATTGTATAACATCTCTAACTTTACTTGAAAAATTACCCTCCATGTGATAAGTCCTTATAAGTATGAAAAATTCTATTCTCTTCTAGGGCAAAAAACGAGCCAATCACGAAATTAGTTCATTTCAAATCGAATGTAGTAGAGCGGGTAGGTAAATGCAAACTAAATGACGCTACAATCTTTAAAAAAGAGCGTTGCCTGTCATTTCTTCAGGCTGATCAACGTCCATCATTTTAAGAAGGGTGGGAGCCACATCGGCAAGTATTCCCTCTTTGAGCGTAATTTCTTCCGGGTAGTTAACCAATATACAAGGAACAGGTGCGGTAGTGTGCGCGGTATGTGGACTACCATCTGATTTTATCATTTGGTCAGAATTTCCGTGATCAGCAATTATCAAAGTTCGGTAACCATGGGCAGATGCGGTTTCAACTACTCTTTTCAATTGTTGATCAACTGCTTCAACTGCATCAATGGCAGCCTGCATGTCTCCGGTATGACCAACCATATCAGGATTTGCAAAATTGAGAATAACCAGGTCGTAAAAATCTCTTGAAAGCTGTTCTACTAGAGCATCACCAACACCGGGTGCACTCATTTCCGGCTGAAGATCGTAGGTCGCAACTTTTGGACTAGGAATAACTAGACGATCTTCACCATCATTAGGAATCTCTTCACCGCCATTAAAGAAATAAGTTACGTGGGGATATTTCTCAGTTTCTGCGATTCGAAACTGTTTTAATCCCTTTCCAGATACCCATTCTCCTAAAGTATTTTTTAAGATTTGAGGTGGATATGCTACAAATACATTTTCAAAAGTAGCATCATATTGAGTAAAACAAGTATAGTGTAGATTAAGATTTGGTTTAATGTCAAACTCAGAGAAACCATCTTCTTTTAATGCTCTTGTAATCTCACGAGCTCTATCACCACGAATATTGTAGAAAATTACGGTGTCGTTTTCCTGAATTCGTGATTCAGATTCGTTATTCAATAGAAATGGATTTATGAATTCGTCAGTAACCTTTTCTTTGTAATTAGCATTAAAACCCTCATCTGCACTTTCGAAATAATCGCCGACTCCATTAACTAATAGATTATATCCTCGCTGAACTCTTTCCCAGCGGTTATCTCGATCCATGACGTAATAGCGACCCACCACAGAGACGAGTTCACCTACACCAATTTCATCGGCTTGTTTTTGGAATTCCTGAGCATAACCTTTACCTGATTCCGGATCTGTATCACGCCCATCGGTAAATGCATGCACGTATACATTCTCAATCCCATGGTCTTTGCATATCTTTAATAGTGCAAATAGATGGTCATTATGGCTATGAACACCACCATCAGAAAATAAACCCATCAAATGGATTTTATTCTTTGTCTTTGCTGACTCAATAGCTCTAAGTAATTCTTCATTCTTGAAAAAGTCGCCTTCACGAATTTCTTTATTAATTCGTGAGAGAGCCTGCCAAACAATTCTACCTGCTCCAATATTCAGATGGCCAACTTCAGAATTACCAAACTGACCATCAGGCAGACCGACATTCTCCCCACTCGCCGAAAGTTGGGAATGTGGGTAACGATCAATTAGTGAATCGTAGAATGGTTTATGCGCTTTATCTATTGCGCTAACGGAAGGGTCCTCAGCTATCCCGAACCCATCTAAAATTACTAGCAAAGCTTTTGAATTTTTCATGGGTTTTACCTCATTGGGTTCGGTTACTGAGTTACAAATTGTTTACGTACTTGGTAAGGCGTGCTTTTTTTCGAGCTGCATTGTTTTGATGAACAATACCTTTTAAGCTCATTCTATCTATGTAAGAGGTTGCCTCTTTTAATAGAACTTCAGCTTTTGCCTTATCAGTCTCAACAAGCACTTTCTTGATAAGAGTACGCATTTTAGATCTTCGCGCAGTGTTGTGCGCGTTTCTAACTTTGTTCTGGCGAACTCGCTTGATTGCTGATTTATTTTGTGGCATGGATTACAGTGTTTTTACTCTATGAGTGTCCAAATTTCTAAAGATTCCAAAATTAAGGTTTCCTCAAATAGTAAACAAGAAATGATTGTATTATAAATGGAATAAACTTAATTTAGCTATTCTGTATGATAGTAGTGATTGATGGGCCGGCAGGATCCGGAAAAAGTTCAACAGCTAAAGCTGTAGCCGAACAACTCGGCATTCAATATTTGGATTCAGGCGCTCTGTATCGAGCGGCATCGCTGGTTTACATTCGCAGCAATCAAGACAGAAACAAGTTCTTTGATCAACTGAAAAGTATCAACATCTCTTTTCAATATTCTGACTCTTTCTTTTTTGTTCGCATCAACGGAATTGACGTTTCTAAAGAAATCCGTTCCATGGAAGTTTCCAATAAAGTGAGCGAAGTTGCTTCCATGCCAAAGGTTAGAGCATTTGTTAATGCTTTAATGAATGAAGCAGTTCAAAAGGATTACTTCATTGCTGATGGTAGAGATTTAGGCACAGCAGTATTCCCAAATGCTGCAATGAAATTTTTCATGGTAGCTGATCTCGAAACACGAGCACAAAGAAGATTGTTAGAGTTACAAAATCAAGGTTCTGATGTTACATTGGAACAGATTTTGCAGAATATTTCCGAAAGAGATCAACAAGATAGCAGTCGCGAAGCTGACCCATTATTGAAAGCTGATGATGCAATCGAAATTGATACAAGTTCATATAAATTTGAAGAACAAGTTGATTTTATTAGTGACAAAATTCGTCCACTTCTAGAATCAATCTAATAAACAATAACTCTTATCCCATTTCCGAAAGCCGGTTGTGAGGTAAAACATTAACTAACACATATAATGTCAGAAGACAACAAAAACATCGAACAAGAAGAAATCAAAGCAGAAGAAACAGTTGTTGAAACTCCTGCTGAAGAAGTAGCTGAAGTAGAATCAGTTGAAGAAAATCCTGTTACTGAAGAAGAAATTGTAGCCGAAGCAACCGAAGAGGTTGCAGAAGAAGTTGAAGAGTCAGCGAGCAATGAAGAAACTTTAACGCATGTATTTAGTGGCGACGTAGAAGGTGAGGTTTATACCTTCGATCAATTGGATACGCCATCAGATGAATACACTGCTGACGAATACAATCAATTGATGGGAATGTATGAGAATACACTCAACACCATCGAAGAAAAAGAGATTGTTACAGGTCGTATCGTTTCTATTGATGAGAAATATGTAGTAATCGATATTGGGTTCAAATCAGAAGGTATTATTGCCGTAAATGAATTCTCGAATAAATCACTCGAGACGATGGCACCCGGCGATGAAGTTGAAGTATTCCTTGATCGCGTAGAAGACAAAGAAGGACAGTTAATTCTATCTCGCAGAAAAGCAGATATCCTTCTTGCCTGGGAAAAAATTGAATCAGCACACGAAACTGCTGAAGTTGTTGAAGGTCTTATCAAGCGCAGAATTAAAGGTGGTATGGTTGTTGATTTATTTGGAATCGATGCCTTCTTACCTGGTTCTCAAATTGATGTTCGTCCGGTTCGCGACTTCGATGCGTATGTTGGAAAGACAATGGAATTCGCAGTTGTTAAATTAAACATGGCCGCTGAAAATGTTGTTGTTTCACACAGAGCTCTCATCGAGTCTGATCTTGAAGAGCAGCGTGAGCAAATTCTTGACACAATTGAAAGTGGTCAGGTACTCGAAGGTGCTGTTAAAAACATCACAGACTTCGGTGTATTCATCGATCTTGGTGGTGTTGACGGTCTACTTCATATCACCGATCTATCTTGGGGCCGTGTTGACAACCCAAGCGAAATCGTACAACTTGACCAACGTCTAAACGTTGCAGTTATCGATTTTGATGAGCGTAGCAAGCGTGTATCTCTTGGATTGAAGCAACTACAACCACATCCATGGGAAGAAATTCATGCGAAATATCCTGAAGCTATGAAAGTACAGGGTCGCGTTGTTTCTATCGCAGATTACGGAGCATTCATCGAGCTTGAAAAAGGTGTTGAAGGTCTAATCCACATTTCTGAAATGAGCTGGACTCAGCATATCAAGCACCCATCTCAATTGGTAGAGAAGGATGATGTAGTTGAATGTATCGTTCTTAACATCAACGAAGATGAGAAGAAGATTTCTCTTGGTGTGAAGCAATTAACAAGTGATCCATGGGCTGATATTCTCGAAAGATTCCCAATTGGCTCTAAGCACAAAGGTTTTGTTCGCAACTTGACCAACTTCGGTGTATTTGTTGAGCTAGAACCAGGAATCGATGGTTTAATTCACGTATCTGACCTTAGCTGGGAAGATAAAGTGGAGCATCCAAATGAAGTAGTTACCAAAGATCAAGAAATTGATGTTGTAATTTTAGGTGTTGATTTCGATAACCGTCGAATCACTCTAGGTCATAAGCAAGTTCTTGAAAATCCTTGGGAAACATATGCGCGTGAGTTAACTCCTGGTACGAAAGTTGAAGGTGAAGTTACGCGAGTAACTGACCGTGGCGCTTTTGTTAAGTTAGAGATTGGTGCGGAAGCATTCTTAAATATGACAAAAGCTGTTGAGCCTGAGTTTAAAGAAGGGCAGAAGATTGAAGCTTTTGTTGTGAAATTTGACGAGAATGCGAAATCAATCGACTTAAGTCAGTTAGATACAGATCAAAAGAAAGCTAAAACAGCAGCTAAGAAAGCAGCTGAGAAAGCTGGTATTGAGACTGGAGCTCCAACTTTAGGTGAAATGAGTGGTTTGGCTGCTCTTAAAGAAAAGATGGAAGCTGAAGAGAAAGGAGAGAAGGAATAATCCTTAACTCTTAGAAATTAAAAAGCCCTTTATGGAAACATAAGGGGCTTTTTTTGTTGGAATTACTTTAGGTAGAAAAAGACAATTTTATTTTGAGTGTCTTTTTTGCTTTTCACTTTCTTGTTGTTTTCCCGGTTGAATGCATATACAACATTTCGAGCTGAACTAAGCTCTTTTTCGTTAGTATATCTAACCTGAATAGCATCCCCACCTGCTTTTAATTTTGATAAAGCTTCCATTAATGGTGAGTATTTTGAACTTTTTTTGCGTGAACTTGAGATACTTCCACGCGGTACCATTTTAATTTTCATAATACTAAGATGGTGTATTGTATAATCAACAATACACAATAATGTATTTTTTGAAATTAAAAAATTAGAAAAAAATTTACGGTACCTGTACGTTCTGCATTATTTTTTCTACGATATCTTCTGGAGAAATATCTTCAGCTTCTGCTTCAAAAGTTGGGATAATTCTATGACGCATAACATCCATTGCTATTGTACGAACATCTTCTGGTGTTACATAAGCACGATGTTCCATAAATGCCTGAGCCCGAGCAGCTAAATTCAGATTAATTGTAGCTCTTGGAGAAGCACCAAAGCTTATTAAATCTGCCAAATCATCTAATCCATAATTCTTTGGCTTCCTGGTCGCGAATACAAGATCTACAATATATTTCTCTACTTTTTCGTCGATATAAATATCATTAACTGTTTCTCTTGCCTTAAGAATTGTCTTAACGGTAACAACTTTTTTTAGATCAGTTTTTACACCTGTTTTTGCCATTTTACGCATGATCTCCAGCTCTTCTTTTTCGGTTGGATAACCGATTTTGAGCTTAAGCATAAAACGATCAACCTGAGCTTCTGGCAATGGATAGGTACCTTCTTGTTCAACCGGATTTTGCGTAGCCAGAACAAGGAAGGGTTCATCAAGTTTAAAGGTTTCCTCACCAATAGTTACCTGCTTTTCCTGCATCGCTTCAAGAAGTGCACTTTGAACTTTGGCAGGCGAACGGTTAATCTCATCAGCCAAAATAATATTGGCGAAAATTGGCCCTTTCTTTACAAAGAAATCACCTTCTTTTTGATTGTAGATGAGTGTACCGATTAAATCAGCAGGGAGTAAATCAGGAGTAAACTGAATGCGCTGAAAGTCAGTATTGATAACTTTTGCCAGCGAAGAAACGGTGAGTGTTTTGGCTAATCCAGGTACACCTTCAAGTAACACATGTCCATTAGTCAGTAATCCAATTAACAATCGGTCTATCATATAATGTTGACCAATTATTACTTTATCTAATTCTACTCTAATGTCATCAATAAAAGCACTGCTTTTTTCAATTTTAGCTTGAAGTGCTTCCATGTCAATTACTTTTTCACTCATCGTAATTTTCGTAGTTAAACTTTTTAATTGTTCTTAAGTTCTCGCCTTCTGTTAAACCATCAAATATAATACATGGACATTTTACAATCTTTTTTATTGGGATTGATTCAAGGGCTAACTGAATTCCTTCCAATCAGTAGTTCCGGGCACCTTGCTCTTGGTAGATATGTTTTGGGTGGTGATACAGAAATGGGTATTACATTTGAAGTGGTCGTTCACTTTGGAACTTTGTGCAGTATCATCATTTACTATCGAAATGAGATTATAAATTTGTTAAAGGCAGGTTTGAGATTTCTAAAATCTCCATCAACTACAAAAGATGATTATGAAGTAAAAACAATTGGATTCATTTTAATAAGTATGATTCCGGCATTTATTGTTGGATTTACTCTAAAGGATTCAATCGAAGATATTTTTATGAATCCGCTTCTTGTTTCCGGGATGTTAATTGTGACCGGGATTATACTATTCCTGACAAAATTTACTAAGAATCCAGAAGGTAAAGTTACTGTATCAAAAGCTTTCGTGATTGGAATCTCTCAAGCATTTGCAATGATTCCGGGCATAAGTAGATCAGGATCGACAATATCTACCTCACTTTACTTAGGAATTAGCCGTGATGAGGCCGCTAATTTTTCTTTTTTGATGGTGATTCCGGTGATCGCTGGGGCAATGATTCTACAAATGGGAGAAGCGATAGAAGCAGGAATTGATGCCTCGCAAATTACCAGCCTATTAGTTGGATTTTTCACAGCTTTCATTTCAGGTTATTATGCATTGAAGTACCTGATTATCATCTTGAAGAAGCAAGGCTTCCATTATTTTGCTTATTACTGCTGGGTAGTTGGGGGATTCGGATTGATTTGGTTCTTAACTAATGGAATTTAAAATGAGACTCAGTTGCATTGTTGTACTATTCATTTTTCCATTATTTGCTCAGGCACAACATCAGTCAAAGTATGCTGGTCAGGAAAAAAGGATTATAAAAAGCCTTTCTGAATCTGATATAAAGGAAATCGAAAGTGGGAATGGTTGGGGATTAGCAAAAATTGCAGAATTAAATGGTTTTCCCGGACCTAAGCATGTGCTAGCGATTCAATCCGATTTAGGATTATCTGAACAACAAATTGGAAAAGTTCAGGCTGTTTTTGATGCAATGAAAATTGAAGCTATTAAGAAAGGAGCTACTTTTTTAGAAGCAGAAGAAGAACTTGAAGCTACATTTCAATCAGGAGTAATTTCAGTTGAAGAGCTGGAAAAACTAGTGAGGAATTCTTCTTTAGCTAGATCTGAACTAAGGAATGTACATTTATTGGCGCATTTAGAAATGATGGAAATTCTAACATCACATCAAATCATGATATATAATCAAATACGTGGTTATTCAGCCTCTGATCCATGTGAGAATATACCTGAGGGTCATGATCCCGAAATGTGGAAGCGACACAATAATTGTTCAGATTAAATTCAATTTGTCAGAACATAAACCCAGTCGTGAAGTAAATTCTCATCCCTTCTTCTGAAAAACCAAAATCACCTCGGATGATAAAATCCTGAGTGAAAAATGAAGCGAGTGCTCCAAATCCAAAGGTAGTTTTGAGATCATTTTTAATGATCTCAAAAGAGTCAGAATTTGAAAACGTACGTCCGGCATCCATGAATAAGGTTCCACCTAAGCGGGCTTCCGAATTTGGAAAGCTATGAAACCAGGTTCTAAACTCAGAGTTTAAGAAAAGCACATTATCATCAGAAAATCTTCTGCTTTCATAGCCACGTAATGTTTCTTCATCTCCAGCATAGGATAAGTTCCAGTATGGCACATCACCGGAGCTGAATCTTGAAAAGAGACGTGTTGCAAAAATAATCTCATTGATAAGATTAAAGGACAAATATTGTCGAAGATCATTTTCAATTACAATCATATCATATGAACTTCCCCAAATTGTTTCACCAACTTCAATTCTCGAATCTATGAAATTACCTGAAGTTGGCTGAAACTCACTATTCCGTGCCTCCCAAACAAAGCCAAACCCCAGCATAGAGGTCCGTCCACCTCGATAACCAAGAGGTTGTTCAATGCTAATTAATCGGTCGTTTCCATTATCCCACGGTGTTTCATATCTAAAATTGATGATGATGTTTGCATCAAGTTGTTTTTGATTATCAGTTTTCAATAATGGGATTCTTGAATCTACTCGGAATCCGAAGGTAAAGGATTGAAATTGGTAATAGAGTGGGAGATTTTCCGGTGTGTCGGTGACTTTAGAATAGTTGGCAATTCCGAAATAAGCATCTTCAAAAAATCGTGAGGCAAATAATTCAGACGTTGTTCTGATATTTTTCCCAAATGTAAACGGTTTATCATACAACAATCTGAATGATGCTAAACCTTTAGTGGATATTATGCCAGACATGTTTACATAGCTATAAAAAGGGAAGATATCACCTTTGTAATTGTACCAGTTTGTTACCCCGCCACCAATCAGTCCTAAATCGGAGTTATATGTTACCGCAGGTAAAAAGGCGAATTCAGTAGTTTTAGAATCCGATAGTTGTGCAATTAAGCTCGGGCTAATGAAGCACAAAAGGATTATAGAGTAAAACTGAATTTTTCCTTTTGTTTGTGTGAATTCGAACAAGTGATCAGATAAATATAAAAGTGACTAATAAATATATAGGTACTAAAATACCTACCGACCATATCATGTAGCCACCAAAGCTAGGCATCTTTACACCGTTTTGATCAGCAATTGATTTCACCATAAAATTTGGAGCATTACCGATATAAGTGAGTGCACCGAAGAATACTGCACCGGCAGATATTGCGACTAAAGTACTAGTCATTTCATTCATTAATATTTCTGCATTTCCACCGGCAGCATTAAAGAATACCAGATAAGTTGGAGCATTATCCAGAAATGCTGACAGCAAACCAGTTATCCAGAAAAACATATAGTTTATTGGATCTCCTGAACCATCAAATACTGCACTATTTACGAATTGCAAAGCGCCCTGACCCTGATTTGCTGCTTTCAACATTGCGATAGGGGCAATAATTGTTATAAATATTCCGGCGAATAGTTTCCCTACTTCCTGAATGGGGAACCAATTAAATCCATTCGCAGCTCTACTTTCTTTTGATGTGAATTGCCAACTAACCCATGTTAATAGCAATAGAATGGCATCCCGAATAAGATTCTCGTACTTAACATGCACATGATAAATATTCACTTCACCGATATGAACCAGACCTGAAAAAAGAACCGCGGCTACTACACCAAGAATTAAAATCAGGTTAAAACTGCCTTCTAAACCAAGTGGTTCGGTACCGTCATCTTTTGGTGGAGTATTTGTTTCTCGTTTATATAAATATTTATCCCATGCGTAATACACTATCAGTAAGATTACTGAGACAAATGCCATTTCCCAGAATAAGTTGGTTGTTGTCCAGAAGAAGCTTACACCTTGTAAGAATCCAAGGAAGAGTGGGGGATCACCCAATGGAGTTAATGAGCCACCGACATTTGCTACAAGGAAAATGAAGAAAATGACAACATGTTTTTTCGTGTTACGCCACGCATTAGCACGTAAAATTGGGCGAATTAATAACATTGCAGCCCCGGTAGTACCCATCCAGCTTGCTAATAAAGTACCTATTAACAAAATACCGGTATTAACTTCCGGTGTACCTTTTAAATACCCTTTTATTCTAACGCCGCCTGATATAGTGAAAAGTGCTAAAAGTAGAATAATGAAAGGGAAATATTCTAAAAGGTAAGCATGTAGTACTTCATAAAGTGTAGCTTCAAACCCGAATGTAATTATCATCGGTATTACTAAAAGTAATCCCCAGAAAGCTGAAACTTTGCCAAAATTATGATGCCACCATTCTTCATTAACAAGTGGGAAAATTGCGATTGAAAGTAGAATGCCGGCAAAAGGAATTGTCCATAAAAGTCCTAAACCACTACCATCGATACCATGACCGCTGCCTTCTGCAGCTAGAAGAAATTCAGGTACAAGAGTTAATCCTGATAAAAAAAATAGTACCCTCGCAAAGCGTTTCATAAAATTTGGCATCATTAAGAAATTGTGTTTCGTTTCTTAAGGTTGGAAAATAGCATAACTAAAACGTATTCAAAATCATAGTTTGATAACATTGTATCGAATGTAACTTTCAATGTTATTATGGCTAAAAAGAAAGTATTTTCTTCAAAAATGATGAATAAAAAATTGAATTGAAATGGAAGCATTAAGTGAGAATCAAATCATAGATCAAATAGCAGATTTAGAAGGATGGGGATATTTAGAGGATAAAATATTTAAAGAATTTCTATTCAATGACTTTAAAGAAGCAATGTCGTTTATCGTAAGAGTAGGGTTTGAAGCTGAACGATTAAATCACCATCCGGAGATATATAATGTTTACAATCGAGTTTCAATTGCACTTCAAACTCATGACGTTGGTAATAAAGTGAGTATTAAGGATATCGAGCTTGCCAGAGATATCGAGACACTAATAAATGTGTAAATTTTCTTGAAATCTGATAGTTAAATCAGAATAAAAAGCTGTATATTTAGGGCTCTCTGTTGCTCGGCAAAAAGCGGAGTAACTGTTTTCAATTAACGGAAACATCCAAAGACAAAAATATGAGTAAAAATTACTACGAGTTTACGTACATCGTAAATCCTGTTCTTGAAGAAGAGCAGTATAAAGAAGCCGTTGAAAAAGTTAATAAGCTTTTCACTGACAACGGTGCTGAAATTGAAGAAGTTGATGAGTGGGGCTTAAGAAAGTTCGCTTATGAAATCGACAAGAAAAACAGTGGATATTATGTGAATATGTATCTGACCGCACCTGTTGAAGCGATTTCTGTTGTTGAAAGAAGCATGCGAATCGATGACCATTTTATGCGTTACCTAACATTGAAGTTCGACGCAAAAATGCTACGACATCGCGAATTAGTTAAGAAAAATGCTGTGCCGAATGTATTTGAGGTACAAGAAGAAGCAACTGAAGGTTAATCGCTCAATTATAAAAGGATATTATCATGATTAAGAATCCATCCCATCCAAAGAAAAGCGTCCGAAAAGTTAAGCAGTGTAAGTTTACTAAAGCCGGACTAGAATATATCGACTACAAAGATGTTGATACATTAGTGCGATTCACTAATGATCAAGGAAAAATTCTTCCTCGTCGTGTAACCGGAACGTCAGCAAAACACCAGCGTCAGCTTACTAGAGCGATCAAAAGAGCTCGCTTTTTAGCATTGATGCCTTATGTAGCTGAAAACTTACGATAATCTTACTAGGAGTATTAGAATGAAAATTATCTTAAAAGAAGACATCGAAAAGTTAGGTAGTGCCGGTGATTTAGTAACTGTAAAAGACGGTTACGGTCGTAATTACTTAATCCCACAGAAAAAAGCTGTTCTTGCTACTAAAGGTGCGATTGGTGAGTTAGAGTTAATGAAAGCTCGTGCTGCAGCAAAAGCTGAATTAACTGTCCAAGAAGCAAAAGAACTGGCTGCAAAAATTGAATCTACTTCACTCACAATTTCAGTTACAACTGGTGAAGATGATAAGATTCACGGTACTGTAACTAATGTTCAGATTGCAGAAGCTCTAAAAGAACGTGAAATTGAAGTTGATCGTCGTAACGTATCGATTGATGAAGATGTAAAAGTTTTAGGCGAATATACTGCTACAGTTAGTTTACTAGGAGAATTGAAGCCAAAAGTTAAATTCTGGGTAGTAAAAAGCGACTAAACATCCGGAGATAGTGTCTTGAATGAATGAATAGTTTGAATTGTTATACAAATGTTATTTATACAACTTTGATGACATTCAACAGGCTCTTATCATTCATTAAAATTAGACGAACTCCAATGAAATTATACAAAGCATTTGCAGTGGGGATCATCTTTATGATGTTATCCCCACTTTTTGTTTATGCTCAGATACCAGATCCTGTAAAATACCAGATCTCAGAAGCTCCTGAAGAAGTAGTAGCCGGTGAGACATTTATTGTAACTGTTGATGCATCCATTGAAGGTGAGTGGCATCTTTATTCAGTTTTAAATGATCCTGATGCTGGTCCTTATCCTACTGCGTTTTCGGCAAATTCTCCGAATTTTATTCTAACCGGAGATGTTGAAGAGACAATGGCAGTTATTGAATTCGATCCTAATTTTGAAGCAGAATTAGGTTGGCATTCAACCTATGCTCAGTTCGATATCCCTATTGCTGTAAAAACCGAAATGACCGGGACACAAAACCTGGATATCGAGGTTTTCTATCAGGTTTGTGATGATAGAGTTTGTTTACCTCCAAAAAGGAAATCCATTATTGCAACCGTTGAAGTTGTTGGAGTTTCAGATAATCCGGTAGAAGGATCTGTTGGTGGAGCTACAAATATTGAGGCTGATGATTCAACTTCATCTGCTTCACTTGGTTCAGATGGATTTTTCTCATTTATTTGGATCGCATTACTTGCTGGCTTTGCCGCATTACTTACACCATGTGTTTTTCCAATGATTCCACTTACGGTATCATACTTTTCGAAGCAGGACGACAGTAAAAAAGGTGTAGGTCAGGCATTATTGTTTGGTGTTGCTATAGTAATAACTTTTACGCTTATTGGAATTGTATTAGCTGCAATTGTTGGGGTTTCCGGCGCTCAGAATTTTGCTTCAAATCCTTTTGTAAATGCAATGATTGCCATTGTTTTAATTGCATTTGGTTTGAGTTTATTAGGGATGTATGAGTTGCAATTACCACATCAACTCACAAATTTTCTAAATAGAAAAAGCAATGAAAGCTCAGGAATTGCCGGAATTTTGTTTATGGCAATGACAATTAGTGCAGTCTCATTTTCATGCACTGCTCCATTTGTTGGAGTAGTTTTTGCGGCTACTGCTACTGGTGGTGAATGGCTATATCCAATTATTGGTATGATTGGATTCTCGGCAGCATTTGCAAGTCCTTTTGTGCTATTTGCCATGTTCCCAAAATGGTTAGAGTCTCTTCCAAAAAGCGGCTCCTGGATGAATATTGTTAAAGTACTCCTTGGTTTCATCGAAATTGCTGCTGCTATTAAATTCTTATCAAACGTTGATCTGGTTCTTGGGTGGGGATTGATAAGCAGACCATTTGCAATCGCTGCCTGGATCGCGATTTTCTTTATTGCAGGATTGTATTTATTGGGAGTTTTTGTTCTAAAGCATGAGAATAAACCAGAATATGTGAGCACTGGTCGATTGTTATTAGCTATGCCGTTCTTACTCTTTAGTTTCTATTTGATCCCTGGTTTAATGGGCGCTTCTCTTGGAATCTGGGACTCATGGCTTCCTCCAAAAATGCAGACTGATGTAAGCGTAGTTGGTACAATTGCTGCAATGGGTGGGACAGGTACCGGAGTTGGGATTGATGAGGGATGGTCGGAGGATTTTGAAGGATCCTTAGGTGAAGCAGAAAATGCAAACATACCCGTTTTCATTGATTTTACCGGTTACACATGTACAAATTGTAGGGCTATGGAATCAAATGTTTTCCCATTAGCTGAAGTACGCGAAAGATTTGATGAGATGAAATTGGTGAAACTCTATACGGATGGCGGGGCTGATGCTCAAAAAAATCAGCAATTACAGTTCTCATTAACCGGGAATGTAGCATTACCAACTTACGTGATTTTAAATCCAACAAACCAACAAGTACTGGCAATGGAGCTTGGTTACATTGATGCTGAAAAATTTGTATCCTTTTTAGACGAAGGCATCAATCTTTATAAGTCCAGATAGTATCGCGTACCGCTACCATTTTAGATATTAATTGATGCGCTATCCTTTGGATGGCGTTTTTTATTTCAATCATGCGATATAGGGCTTTAATCTATTTCTTTGCTTGCTTAACCATTGGGTGGCTTTCACCTAATTTGATGGGTCAGTCGCATATATTTAAAAAGCTCGAAATTGACATACCCAAAAATGATACTACCATTTATTTGGGCGACTGGGTCTTAGAAGAGAATCTTGAAGTATTACTTTTACCAGATTCTACTATTTATAATGATTGGGAATTTGATGTTACATCGGGAGTAATAAAAATCGATATTGAAAATTTTCAGTCTTCTCCTGAATACTGGATTGGGTTTTTAATTAACTATGAAGTTCTACCCATTACGCTTCCAAAAAGAATTCGAATTAATGAAAGAATAAATCTCATTGATTCAGATTCTTTAGATACAAATACTCCAATACCTACTTTCAATAGTTCAAGAAATTCTATTCAGTCAGACTTAACACAATCAGGGAGTTTGAGTCGGGGAATAATAGTTGGGTCAAATCAGGATTTTGCTTTAGAAAGTGGATTGAATTTTGAACTAGCCGGTCAGCTTACAGATAATATTTGGTTAGATGCAGTACTTACAGATCAAAGCATTCCTATTCAGCCTGATGGAAGTACACAAAGTATCAGAGAGTTTGATAAGGTTTTAATTCGTTTAAATTCAGAAAATGCATCTCTTGAAATGGGGGATGTTGATGTATCTCTAAATCAATCACGGTTTGCAAAACTTAATAGAAGATTACAAGGAGCTGCGGGACAGTTTTCATCATCTACAGGTTCGGTAAAGGCAGCATTATCCAGTGTGCGGGGGACATTCCGTACCCAACAATTTACAGGTTTAGAGGGTGTTCAAGGCCCATATCGTCTTATTGGAAAAAATGGAGAAGAGTTCATAATTATTCTTGCTGGTACAGAACGTGTTTATTTAAATGGAACCGAAGTAAAAAGAGGTGAGGAAAATGAGTATGTGATCGATTATGGTTTAGGTGAAATCTATTTCACAGACAATGTTTTCATCAAAGATGAGACACGAATATATATCGAGTTTGAATACATCGACCAAGATTTTACACGGACATTAGTAGCTGCGGAAGCACATGAATCGTTTAATGATGGTAATTTCAAAGTTGGAGTAAGCATATTACGGCAAGCGGATGGTGATGAATTGCTTTCTCAACAGGTATTAAACGAGCAAGATATTAGAATTCTTGAACAGGTTGGTGATGATTTAGATAATGCCGTTGTATCAGGAGTAATAACGAATCCTGATTTAGATGAGGAGAATGTTAGATATGCTCTTGTTGATACAACATTAAATGGTCAAACCTATTCCATATATAAAAATATTCCAGGTTCGCCTTCATCAAATCTTGTGGTCCGATTTTCAAATTTAGGTGAAGGCAATGGAAGCTATCGGAGAGTAGGCGATGTGATAAATGGACTATTATATGAGTGGGTTGGTCCGGGAGGTGGCAGCTATGAACCTTTTAGAAGATTACCTGCTCCCCAAAATCATCAAATGTTCGCCTTAAATTCTGATCTAAAATTAACAGACAAAATATTTTGGTCTGGAGAAATTGCCTTAAGTGATTTTGATCAAAATCGGTTTTCAGGAATTGATAATGATGACAATACAGATATAGCTTTTGAGACTAATTTAAATGCGCAGTCTCTTAATATTGGTTTTGCTGATTTAGATCTTAGCTATCAGAGAAGGCAAAGTGGTAATAATTTTGAATTTTTTGAACGAACCAGAGAAATTGAATTTGATCGGAAGTGGAATCTGGAATCCAACGATATTTCAGGAGAGATACTTAATGAAGTAAGTGCAGTTGTCAATTTTAGCCAAAATTCTAGAATAAGTGGTGGAGTAGGTAACCTTTCGTTCAATGATTTCAACAGTACAAATCAAAGCAGTGAAATTGTCCTAGCTAATTCTGAATTATTCAATTTGAATTATAGACAAGAGTTCGTCAGCTCTGATAATGACATACTTAATAAGTATGGGAGTTGGTTTAGGCAGATTGGTAGAATTGAATCAAGAATAAATAAATTCCTTACACCTTTTGTTCATTTTGAACACGAAGACCAAAGAGATCGTAATTCTTCAAACGATTTTTTGTCAACCTCACAGAAATTTCTGGAAGTTGGTCCCGGTCTAAACTTTCAGAGCGATTTTTGGGAAATATCAGCAGCATATGTGTTAAGAAAAGAATCAGGCATAATAGATAATTCATTTCAAGATGAAGCCTCTGCTGTTGAGCAGCGATTCGAACTCGGTTATGATAACAACCGATCCTTTTCTTCAAAAAATAGAATCCACTTTCGAAATAAAAGCTTTACAGATCGTTTTAAACAACTTGGAAATCAAGATAGAAATGGGTTTCAAATAAGTTCAATTTCTGCATTTAATAATGATCAGCTTTCAGGAAGAATAACTTATCGTGCAAATACACAACGTCAGGCATTACGACAAGAAGCTTACATTGAAGTTGGTCCCGAGCTGGGCCAATATGTTTGGATAGATGAAAATGAGAATGGACTAGAAGAAATTGATGAATTCTTTCTTGAGCTCTCACCAAATGAAGGGACTTATGTGCTTCAGTATTTGCCTTCCGATCAATTATTACCGGTAATTGATTTAGAGACAAGATTAAATTTTGAATGGGAACCTTTTAGTGCCTTAAATAATGCTTCAAATCTGTTCAAATCTTTGCGGTTTAATACTAATCTGAATATTCGGGAAAACTCAACAACAACAAATGAAAGTGATGTATATCTATTGAAAGTAGATACATTTAGAAATGACTCAACAACAATTAATGGTTTATTTCGATTTGAACAGGATGTAGAATTTGAACCATTAACTAATTTATCATTTCGGCTTGGTTACAGTTCTAGTGATCAATTAAGTAGACGAACAACCGAGCTTCAAGCTAAAAATGGGAGTTCTATGTTATTCGACATGATTTATAGAATAAATCGACAGACTCACTTAAATCTCGATGTTATTTTTAGTAGTAACAGTGTGCGAAGTGATGCGCTTACGAATCGAAATTATGATATAAGGTCATATTCCCTTAATCCAAGTTTAACAACTCGAATATCGCGATCATTACAATTTACTTTTCTGGGAGGTTACTCAAAGAAGGCAGATCAATTGAATGATAGTAGTGAATCAAACATTTTGAGATTTACAACTACGACCAGGGCATACTTATGGAAAAAGGTTGAAACATCATCAAGAATTGAGTTAAGAAATGTCAATCTTTCTGGTGCTACAAATTCTTTTTCTAGGTTTGAATTGACTGAAGGAACAGGTTCAGGCTTTAATATTATTTGGTCACTTTCTGCAAACTACCGAGTGAGTAACCTCTTACGTCTTAATTTTACATACGATGGGCGAACTGTTCAAAACAGGCCTGATATTCATACCCTCAAAATGGTTGTTAGTGCATTTTTTTAGTAATTGCAGGTATTTGAATCCATTATTGTTAGAAAATGTGAAAATCTGCCAAAATAGGCTCTTAAACTTCACATTTTAGCTATCCCAGAGCTTTGACATTTAATTCAAAATGGCATATCCTTTCGCTTCACTAATCTTAGAAACTAACACTTAAAAAATATTTGGAGTGAACATGACATCGTCGATTGCTCTCTTTTTATTGCAAGCCCCTGTTGAGGATGGCTTTTTTAACCTAATCGTTGAGAAGTTTAATGAAGGTAATGATGGCGGTTGGATGTGGCCGGTACTTATTACTCTTATCCTGGGTCTGGCAATATTCCTTGAAAGAATTATTACCCTAAACCTTGCTGATATTAACACACGTAAGTTCATTGTTAATGTGCAAGAAGCGTTACAAGAAGGTGGTGTTGAAGCTGCTGAGCAACTTTGTGCGCAAACTCGAGGTCCTGTTGCTTCTGTTTTCCAGGCTGGTTTAATGAGATCTCATGAAGGTATTGATGCTGCTGAAAAAGCAATTGCAGCATACGGATCAATTGAAATGAGCTTCCTTGAAAGAGGACTTGTTTGGTTATCTCTATTTATCGCCATCGCTCCACTATTTGGATTCCTTGGTACGGTAGTTGGTATGATCGAGGCCTTCGATGATATTCAGGCTGCATCTGACATTTCTCCAAGTATTGTAGCCGGTGGTATCAAAACGGCACTTTTAACGACAGCAGGTGGTCTTATTGCAGGTATTATCCTTCAAATCGGATACAACTATTGTGTATCTAAAATCGACCGATTGATTGCTGAAATGGAAGAAAGTTCAATTACATTAATCGATTCAATCATTTTACTTCAGGAAGGCAAGCCACTTGTTCCTGCTGTTGAAGCAGCTACTGAAGAAGGCGAAGCAGAAGAATAAAAACTATAACGGAGTAACAACATGGAAAGCAATGTTATTGTACAGATCGCCGTTATAGGAGCCATGGGCTTAATTGGATTAGGTGTTCTTTCGATGATCATTTCAGGAATCAAGAGCCTAATGCAAGGGAAGCAAGATGTGAAACGAATTATCATTATGGCAGTGCCATTTGTTGTATTCGGTATTTCATATGCTGTTCTTAGTGATGTAGCTAAAGCTGGAGTTCTAACTACAATGACTATGATGGGTATCATGGTATTATCTGTAGTTATAACTGGATTACGCGGCACATTTAAATTTTAAAAGGAGCATTTACATGCTACTAAAAAAGAAGAAAAGAGAAGGTGCGGAGATTAATGGATCGTCAATGGCCGACATTGCCTTTCTACTTCTCATCTTTTTCCTTGTAACCACGACTATTAACGTGGATACTGGGATAGGGATGGTACTTCCTCCGCCACTTGATCCGGATGTAGACCCACCACCGATTCGAGAGCGTAATCAAATGAATATCTTGGTAAACGCTCAGGGCTTAATTCTTATGGATGAACAGCCTGTACAAATTGGTGATGTTCGCGAGAAACTCAAAGAATTCATCGATAATCCAAATAACGATGAGACTCTGTCAGTTTCTCCTGAAGCGGCGATTGTATCTTTAAAAACTCAGAAAGAAACTCCTTATCGAATTTACATTGATATGTTAGATGAGGTAATGGGAGCTTACAAAGAGTTGCGAGATGCAGCTTCGCGAGCAAACTACGGTGTTGAATTTGCACGCTTACAACCAGAATCACCTCAACGTGAACAGATTCAGGATATGTATCCAAAGAAAATCTCAATAGCAGCGGAGGAAGATTAATGGCAGGTCATTTTAAAAAGAAACAAGCCGGTAGTAAGCAGGAAATTCCAACTTCTGCGATGCCTGATGTAGTATTCATGCTTTTGTTTTTCTTCATGGTAACCACTGTATTACGTGAAGTTACATTGAAGGTGAAGCTAGACTTAACACAGGCAAGTAACATCGAAAAAATTGAGGAAAAGCGATTAGTATCATATATCTATATGGGACCTGAACGCTTACCTGGCAATCAACTTGGTGAAGATAAAGTTCAAATCGACGATGCCATTATACCTGATATTGGAGCTATTCGAAATATCATGTATGATAAGCTTTTAGAAGAACCAAGATTGATCGTATCACTTCGTGTTGATCAGGATTCTGAGTTTTCACTGTTATCTGAAGTAACTAAAGAGTTACAACAGGCAGGAACATTCCGAATAAATTATTCAACGAAGCGCGAAGATTAATACATTTATTCTAGAACTTACAGGCATCTGCGCACTGCGTAGATGCCTTTTTTAATATATAAGTATGGAGCAATCTTTTACTCCCATCCAAAAAATAGGTAGAAAAGCTCTACTTGAGAAACTATCAGAATACAAAGGATACAATAATGCATCTCTAGAATTAGAAAATGGTGATGATGCATCTGTTTTTAAACCTCTAGCTGACAATGTAGTTCTTTTCAGTACGGATACATTTGTTGAGGGAGCTGATTTCGATCCAACATACACTCCTTTCACTCATTTTGGATATAAAATGGTCTCCTCAAGTATATCTGATATTTTGGCAATGAATGGAACACCTAATGCAATTCTTGTTAGTCTAGCAATTCCTAACAGGATGTCAGTAGAGATGATCGAAGATTTATATCGTGGTTTAGATATGGCCGGAAAAGATTACGGTATTGCAATCGCCGGTGGAGATTTGACTGGGAATCATCAAAATGGTGTTTTTACTGTCTCAGTTTACGGTGAAGCTAAGAAAGAAGAAGTTGTAGAAAGAGGAGGTGCTAAACAGGGTGATGCAATTTGTGTTACCGGAGATTTAGGAGCTGCTATTGCCGGATTAAGAATTCTCATGAGAGAGAAGACTTTTTGGGAAGAACATGGTGATCAGGCCTCACAACCTGATTTAGGTGATTATAAATTCGTAGTTGAGCGCCAACTAATGCCAAAAGCTCGTCTAGATGTAATTAAAACCTTTGCAGCGCATTCGATTATGCCCTCATCAATGATTGACTTAACCAAAGGAGTGATAGAAGAAGTAAAAGAGCTCTGTGTTCATAGTAAGCTAGGAGCTCATTTGTATCAGGCAGCATTGCCAATCGCTGTAGAAACAAGGCAAGTTGCAGACGAAATGGAAGAGGATGTAGATAAGTACGCTTTGTTTGGTGGAGAAGATCTTGAACTAATTTTTACACTGCCTGAAGAAAAAGTTGATGAACTGATAAAACACTTTAACGATTTTTCTGTTATTGGGCGAATGACACCGGTAGAAGATGGGTTAGTAATACAGACGGCAGAAGGTGATGTGTTAGGATTTGATGAAATGTCATAAAAATTCAGATGGCACGTTTTTTGCCAAAACGAAATCAGTTAATCAATCATGAATTCAGTATTGGATTAACTATATTGGTCAAAACTACTTTAAGAGATAAAATTAATGGCTGAAAATAAGCCCGATAAGAAAAAACAAATTAAACCACCAGTTGGAAATAAGCCTGGCAATCCAAAGTTTCCAACATGGGGATTCTTAGTAATAATTCTGTTTCTAATTTTTATTCAATTTCTGTTTCTGAATCCGGAACCAGGAAATGGTATTAAATACAGCGAGTTTCTTAACCATGTTAAAGGTGGTTATGTAGAAGAAATTGTTATAAAAAATGGCGTTGATATCTTTGGAAAATACAACGACAGTGCCATTCGTGATGGAATTATACAACCACCGGCTGAATCAGACAGCCCGCTTGGAATCCCATCATCGGGAGAGGAATACAAAGCTTTTGTTACCACTATGCTCCCGGGTGACGAAATCCGACCTATTCTTGATGAATATGAAGTTGTTTATGAAGTTCGAATTGAGGAAGACTGGTTTAGTGGTGTCTTCATGTGGTTAATCATGATTGCTCTGGCAATTGGATTCTGGGTATTCATCTTCAGAAGAATGAATCCGGGTCAACAGGTTTTGAATATTGGGAAGAACAAAGCATCACTATACGATCAGCAAACGGATACTAAGATTACATTTAAGGATGTTGCCGGTTTAGATGAAGCAAAAGAAGAAGTAAAAGAGATTGTAGAATTCTTAAAGAATCCGTCAAAATTCACAAAACTTGGTGGAAAAATTCCGAAAGGTGCTTTGTTAGTAGGTTCGCCTGGTACAGGTAAAACACTTCTTGCAAAAGCAGTAGCTGGTGAAGCTGCAGTACCTTTTTTCTCGTTGTCAGGCTCTGATTTCGTAGAGATGTTTGTTGGTGTTGGTGCAGCGCGAGTTCGTGACCTTTTCAAGCAAGCTAAGGAAAAAGCACCTTGTATTATTTTTATTGATGAGATTGATGCAATAGGTCGTTCACGTGGTCGTGGACAAATGCCTGGAGCTAATGATGAACGCGAAAATACTTTGAATTCACTATTAGTAGAGATGGATGGTTTCGCAACAGATTCAGGAGTTATTATTCTTGCTGCTACAAACCGTCCTGATGTATTAGATAATGCATTACTACGTCCTGGCCGATTCGATAGACAGATTTCTATTGATAAACCGGATATCGTAGGCCGTGAGGCAATCTTTAAAGTACATTTAAAGCCTCTAAAACTCAGCAAACAAGTTGATGCTAAAAAGTTAGCTGCTCAAACTCCTGGGTTTGCAGGAGCAGAAATAGCCAATGTTTGTAACGAAGCCGCTTTGATCGCTGCTCGTGGTGATAAAAAATCCGTTGATATGGATGATTTCCATGATGCAATTGATCGTGTTATTGGTGGACTTGAAAAGAAGAACAAAATTATTTCACCAGAGGAAAAAGAAATCGTTGCATATCATGAAGCAGGTCATGCGGTTGCAGGATGGTATTTAGAACATGCTGATCCTTTGGTTAAGGTTTCTATTGTTCCAAGAGGTATTGCTGCATTAGGTTATGCTCAATACTTACCGAAAGAGCAGTATTTACATCAGACTGACCAGTTGTTGGATGAGATGTGTATGGCTTTAGGTGGTCGAGCTGCTGAAGAAATTATATTTGGTAAGATTTCTACAGGTGCATTAAGTGATTTAGAGAGAATCACCAAAATGGCTTACAGTATCGTTACAGTTTATGGTATGAATGATAGAATTGGAAATATTTCATTCTACGATTCTAAGCAAAATGACTACGCTTTCAATAAGCCATATTCTGAAGATACTGCAAAGATTATAGATGAAGAGGTTAAGAAGATTGTTGATGGGGCTTATCAAAGAACTATTGATTTGTTAACCGACAAGAAAGATGAGCTAGAAACCTTAGCTAAAGAACTTCTTGATAAAGAGATACTATTCCAGGCCGATCTAGAAAAGCTGATTGGGAAACGACCATTTGATAAGCCTACTAATTATGAAGCTTATACTAACGGAACAGCCGAATCTCATGAAAGTGAAGAAGAAATCGGAAATAATGTAGATACTACCATATCAGATGAAACTATCGAAAGTGATACAGATAAAGTTGAATCTGCTGATGAAGAGATCTTAAAAAGTGCTGATGAAATCATAGCAGAAATCCCATCTGAGTCAGAAGAGGAAAATGAAGAATCTGAGGATACAGACGAAAAGAAGGCTTCTTAACATTTACGTAATCATCAGATAACAGAAGCATAAAAAGTAGGTAACAGTACGGCAAAGCAAGTGGGATAATTTTGTACACGTAATAAAACGTGAATAAAATATATCAGCACAATCGTGAACAAATTTAAATCTGTTCTACTTTTAATTGTTGGCTTAACACTCTCATTAAATACATCAGCACAAGAGTTAAGCTATATAGTAGGTAAAGTAATTGACAGTCAAACAGGGGAAAGCCTGATTGGTGTTAATGTCGTTATCGAAGGTACTATTAAAGGTACAGCTACCGATATTGATGGGAGCTTTTCTCTTAGGAATATAGAACCCGGTACTTACACCCTTGTTGTAAGTTATTTATCCTTCGCAACTCAAACTATCACAGATGTTGTGGTTGAAGAAGGAAAGACAGTCATCTTAGATATTGTATTACAACCTGAATCCGAATTTCTCGATGAAATTGTTGTTACAGCAGATGTAGTTCAAAGTGGTGAGGCTGGACTTTTAAGCATACAGCGAAAGTCAATTCCTGTACAAGATGGTATTTCTTTTGAAGAAATATCGAAAGGATCTGATGGGAATGTTGGTTCTGCTATGAAAAAAGTTGCAGGGGTATCAGTTGTAGGAGGAAATGATGTTTATGTACGTGGTTTAGGTAACAGATATAGCAACGTTCAACTAAATGGTTCTCCAATTCCATCAACCAATCCTAATAAAAAGGAAGCACCTGTTGACATCCTAAGCTCAGGAATTATTGAGAATATCGTTGTTCAAAAGACATACACGCCTGATCAATCAGGTGAGTTTTCAGGTGGTTCTGTTCAGATCGTAACTAAGGAATTCCCTAATAACAAAAATGTTGGTTTAAGCTACTCAACATCTGTTAATAGCCATTTTTCTATGAAAAATTACCTTGGCTATTCTGGTGGAGGTCGTGATTTTCTTGGCTATGACGACGGATATAGAAACCTTCCTTCAGATGTACGAGATGGTGAAATAACTAATTCTACAGAAGCAGAAGGTATTGTTCGACAATTGAATAATGGTTGGTCCTCAAAAGACATCTTATCATTACCAAGTCAAAAAATTAGTTTCAGCTATGCGAACCAATTGAATCAGGATAAAATGCCAATTGGTATTGTTTCAAACGTGAGCTATAAGTACGAAACATCCTCTCGATTTGATGAAGATCTCAGATATATCAGTAATTACAATGAAAGCAGAGATGAGATTCTCTTAGGATCAGAGTACGTAAGAAATACCGGTGTAGAGTCGACTAGTTTAAGTGCAATGTTAAACGTATTTGCTAAACCAAATAATGTGACTAAAATCGGATTTAAGAATCTTTACTCAAATTCTTCAGATAATAAATTTTCTGAAATTACTGGTACATATTTAAACTTTGATGGTCTTAATCGTCAATCAGTTCTTGAGTTTGACAGAAGGTCGATCTTCTCTTCATCATTTAATGCAGAAACTTATTTCGAGAATTTCTTCCAGTCGAAATTGGAGGTTGTTCTATCTTACGCGAAAGCCATTCGAGATCTGCCTGATCGAAGAACTACACAATATGGAGAGAATGATCTTGGGTTATATGAAATCATCTTTCCATTTAGAGGGAACACGCACTTCTTTTCATTTCAGGATGATAACAACTACAGTGGTAAATTAGATTATAGCTTAGCTCCGTTTGATGATCTATCAGTGAAAACTGGTGGTGTTGTACTGATAAAGGACAGGACTTTTGAATCTTACAAACTTGTTTATCAAGATTTAGGTAACAATTTCCCGCAACAAGATAAAGCTGGAACTCCTGAAGAAATATTAACTCCAGAGAATATTCAGTCCGGAAATATCGAGCTAATTGAGACTTCTAGTAGCAGGGATTCTTATGATGGATACCAGGAGTTGTTGGCCAGTTATATCTCTCTTAACTGGGCTCCTTCTGAAAGATGGACATTTGAAGGTGGCGTTCGAGCAGAATACTCAGCACAATTTATTGATGACGAATCTCTAATTGATGAGCTTGATTACTTGCCTGCATTTAATGCCACTTACCGCCCAAGCAATAAAATCAATCTTAGAAGTGCATTCTCTATTACTTTAGCTAGACCAGAGTTCAGAGAATTATCAAATTTCAATTTCCAGGATTTTGTTGGTGGTAGAACAGTTTATGGTAATCCAAATCTTAAACGTACTAGAATTTATAATTACGATTTAAGATTTGAACTTTTCCCAAATGCTGGTGAATTATTCGCAATTAGTGGTTTCTACAAAAAATTTGAAAACCCAATAGAAGTTTTTTATCGAATTACTCAGAATAACGAAGTTCGTTACGATAATGTAGAGTCTGCTGACTTGATCGGTATTGAGTTGGAAGGACGAAAAGATATTTCTGATAGATTACGGCTCAATTCAAATTTTTCATACATCCTTTCGCAGGTAAATTATGCTGAAGGCGCTGCCGTAGGTAGACAAGCAAATCTAGAACGCTCTATGTATGGTCAATCTCCATATACATTTAATGTAAATGCGTTCTACAATATGCCATCAATTGAATCAGACCTTTCTGTTTCATTCAACACATTTGGCAAGCGAATTTCAGCGGTTGGTAATAATGAACAACCGGATGATGAGTTTGAGCAGCCTTTTAATAAGCTTGATGTAACATTTACAAAGAAGTTTGGAAATGCATCATTAAATGCCAGTGTAGAAAACTTACTGGGAGATGACGTTCACTTTAAGCAAGGCGGGGTAACTACAAACAGATATGAAATAGGTACCTCATTTTCACTAGGCATGAGTTTTTCTTTCAACTAATCAATAACTAAAACAACAAATGAAAAACCTACTAAACTCTCACTACACTCTACTTGTTGCGGTTCTTTTATTAGCATCTGCTTGTAAAAGCACTTCTACAGGTAACGAAGATGATGACGATCTACCAGAGATCTATACTTCATTACCAGGCACCTTGATTTCTACAAATACAACTTGGGATACAGATCAAGTTCTAACTGGACAATACTATGTATTACCAGGTGTAACACTTACAATTGAACCAGGAGTTACAGTTAGCTTTGAGTATCATAATAATGATATTGATGCTGTTGGTGCGATTATTACTCTTCCTGCTGATGACACTAATTTCGATTCTGCACGACCAAGTGGTAGATTAGTCGCTGATGGGACTGCAAATAACCCGATTGTATTCACATCTGCTCGTGCTACAAAGCAACCAGGTGATTGGGGAGGAATTGTACTGGCTGGTGAAGGTGTCAACAATATTGAAGGTGGAAAAGGTGAAGTTGAAGGTTTACCAGACGCTATCCAATACGGTGGTACAAATAATGCCGATGATAGTGGAATCCTAAGATATGTTCGAATTGAATATGTAGGTTTTTCTTTTGTAGAGGGTTCAGAGCTAAATGGTCTTAGTCTTTATTCAGTCGGTTCTAATACAACGCTAGAATACATTCAGGTATATAAGTGTACTGATGATGGATTTGAGTGGTTTGGCGGATCTGTAAATGCCAGATATTTAATTTCATCATTCAACGATGATGATTCATTTGACATGGATGAAGGTTGGAATGGTAAAGGCCAATACTGGTTAGCTGTTCAAACTGCTGGTGCTGACAACGGTTTCGAATCTGATGGTAGAAAAACATTAGGTAGCGGAAATGCTACTTCTCCAACACTTTATAACGTTACAATGGTAGGTTTAAAGCAGGATGGATCTGCTAAAGACGCTGAAGACAAAAACTATGGCATGCGTTTACGTGAAGAATTTGAGGGGACACTGGAGAATTTCGTAATCACTGATTTCGATGGTGTATCATTCAAGATTGAAGATGATACACGTACAAATTTCCCAACTTCGTTATCCATCGCAAATACAATTGTATTCAACAATGGCGGATTTGCTAATGCCGCTGATTCAACTGATTTCGGTGCAGTTACTACTGATGCTAATCCAGGTTTTACAAGTCCCGGAACATTTGATTTTACAATAGCACAACCTGCTGTTGGTGCTACACCTCCAAATGATGGTTTCTTTAATGCTGGTGCTACACATGTTGGTGCATTCGGAACAACAAACTGGGCTACCGGTGCCTGGGTTCGTTGGGCAGATAACTAATTATATAGATGACTGATATATAAATCTACTCAAGAAACGTCTCACATACTGTGAGGTGTGCTGATCACAAGGGGAGCTCCAGGGAACTGGGACTCTCCTTTTTTTATGGAATTCATTTTCCTTCAAAGGGGTTTATCAGAGTAAATAAAAAAGGAGAAAGGTTTGGTATTTGTAACGCGAAAAGCACATTTCAACGCTGCGCATCGTTTAAATAATCCAGAAAAGAGTGAAGAGTGGAATGCAAAGACTTTTGGGAAATGCAATTACCCAAATTGGCATGGCCACAATTATGTAATCGAAGTAACCGTTGCAGGTAATCCTGATCCGGATATTGGTTATGTGATCGATTTAGGGAAATTGAAAAAAGTTATGGAAGAGAAAATCCTTGACCCATGTGATCATCGTAACTTAAATATGGATGTTCCGTTCTTAGAAGGGATCATTCCAACATCGGAAAATTTAGTGATCGCTTTTTACAATGAGTTGAAAGAAGCGGTTGAAAACATTGCAGCAGAAGGGAGTATCCTTTATTCAGTGAAGCTTTTCGAAACCGAACGAAACATCGCTGAATATTGTCCTTTTAAGCGGTTAGATATTAATTAAACGACTATATCAAGAGTTATTATGATTACGAATCAAGTACGTAGGTTTTACGATCCTACTTTTACTATTACGCCAGAATACAAGGATTCTTTACCGGATTTACAGAATGGTCCGGCTTCATTAATAGAGGGAGCGAATGTACCCATTCAACAGGTGGGGATATCAAATTTTAGATTACCATTACAGATCAAAACAAGAGACGGAAAACCCATCGTTTTAGAAACATCTGTAGATGGATATGTGAGCTTAGATGCCGGAAAAAAAGGCATCAACATGAGTCGCATAATGCGAACTTTCTACAAGTTTAAGGATGAGGTTTTCTCATTAGATATGCTCCAAAAAGTACTAAAAGCATATAAAGAAGATCTAGGTTCTCAGGAGTCATTCTTAAGACTTTCTTTTTCTTATCCGATGATTATGGAGAGTCTTCGATCTGATATGGAGGGATATCAGTACTACGAGGTTTCATTAGAAGGTCATATGGATAGTTATGATGTATTTCATAAGCATATGCATATGAAGTTTGTGTACAGCAGTGCTTGTCCGTGTTCTTATGAATTGGCAGAGCATGCTCGTGAAACCAGAGGAGTAGCAGCAATCCCTCATAGTCAACGTTCAGAAGCAGAAGTTACGGTTGCATTACGCGACGAGTTTTTTGTGGAAGATTTAGTTCAGGTTTGCCGTGAAGCGTTAAAAACTGAAACGCAGGTAATGGTGAAAAGAGAAGACGAGCAAGCATTTGCAGAACTAAACGGAGCATATCAAAAATTTGTTGAAGATGCAGCGAGATTACTCTACGAAGAGTTAGACAGCTACAATAGCATCCGTGATTTTGTGGTTAGATGTGCACACTTAGAGAGTTTACACAGTCACGATGCAGTAAGCAGAATTTGTAAAGGTTTACCGAACGGATTGAGATGAGCATTTCAATCTAAGGTTAGTGAGAGAGAAGGCTGGATGAGAATCCAGCCTTTTTTATTTCTACCAGGTATAAGTCGCTTTTTCAGTATTTATTGATATAGGTTCGTCACCATTCATAAATACCACATTCCATAGCTCACCATGCTGAACTACTTCCATTTCATGCGAACTTCCATTACTGGAAAAGTAGAAAGAGAATGTATCTTCCCCAATCTTCACATTTTCCAAACTTGCTTCGTCCCATTCTGAAGGCATGAGAGGAGATAGGTAAATTGTTTTTTCTGAAGCCATTGGATCAATTCCAAAAAACTGTCGGGTAATTGGAACAGCAAATGAATAGATATTCCAGGCTTGTACAATCATGCCGTAATCAGGCGAAACTTCATACATCGAACCGGGAAGTGCGTAACTAAATGAACGAACCATTCTTTGGAGATAATTCAGCGCCTGATCAGGTCGACCGTAATTATTTTCGGCAATGACTTGAACACCGGTTGGTAAAGTCATTACTGCTCCAACATAGGAGAACGATTTTGTTCCTGCAAAAGAACCATCATCAGAACCGGCTGACTCATCTCTATCGATTCCGGTTACAAACATCCCAAATGGATTCACATAGTTTTCTGCCGTTTCTAAAGCGATGATTGCTTTTTCGGGATCAGCAAGTCCAACTTCCATGGGGGTATTTACTACCCAATTATGATGAACCACGAATGGTCGCTCTTCATCCGATGGATTATCTAAAATGGCTTGTTTGGTTGCTCTTAACTCATCTACTGCCCAGGGTTTGCCTAAAGTGTCAGCTCGAATGATGGCATCATCGATTAAATGAAGAGCTTTTTCATCTGTACTGATGAAATCAGCATAAGAACCGAACTGTTCTGACCAAAACTCATCGTTTATTTTCTGAGCGAGTTCAGATGCCTTTTCTCTGTATTCAGCTGCTAGCTCAATTCTGCCCAATTCATCGGCCATGAATGCTGCATCTACGAAAGCTTTTTGAGTGTAGGAAGCCACATCAATCATCTCACTAGATAAACCGTGAATTTCCATCATTCCATAACCTTCCGGGAAGAGATTTCCATCAGCATCATTTTCTGCTAAGAGCCATTCAAGCCCTTGTTCAACAAGAGGGAAGTAATTTTCCAGAAATTCGCGTTCACCATTCCACTTATAGATTTCCCAAATCAAAGTTGCCCACTGTGGAGTCTCATTAATATTACCGGGATTGAAAACAGCGCCATTTGTCGACATTTCATGGATAATTCTCCCATTACCATTGGTGACTCTGGACACGCTATCTATCATTGCGATGGTGCTATATACAACTTCATCCTGACCAATCATTTTGTATCCTTGTAGCGAATACTCACTATCTACTCCAAAGAGCCATGGGTAATCCGGTATACCAGCTCCGATTGCTGTTCCAAGTTCAGGAATCGTTCGAACCAACCAATCAGAGTTGTACTTTAGCCATTCAAAAGTTTCTTCAAGTTCTTTGTCAGGGATAGTGAGTTTAGATTGTTCTTGCAATTGCTCGTAACGTTCTTTTTTCGCAGTTAAAAGATTATGAGAATTAGCTTTGAGTTCCTGGAGAGTAGCTACAGTCGCTTCACGACTCATGTAAGATCCGGCTATAAAGAACTTTTGAGTGTACACTGAATTCGCAGGTATCGAAATCGAAAATAGAGTACTTCCGGTCACACCATTTCCTTGAATTGGTGAGTCCTCTGAAGATGTGGATATCGCTTCGATTTCCGATTCATAAGCAGTAAACCAAGAACTTTCCGAATCTGAAAACATCCAACCTGAACTATTTAATAATTCAGATTCATCAACTCCATCATTCATCTCGGTTCTTTCTCCGAGCCAGGTAGGGCTTAAATCAGAAAAAGCTGTGAAATCAAATTGTCCAGAAAAGTCCTGAGATGAATTATTCTTTATCACATATTCAATGATTATACCTTCTAGATCATCTGGTACATAATTCCATTGTTGTACCTCTAATCCAAGTTCACTCAAGTCAAAGTCCAATCGATTTGCATATGGGTAATTAGTAAATGAAACCGCGTCATTTAAAATCACTTCATTACCAGTTGGAGAAATGATCTTGGCCTCAAAACCATCCATCAATTTGATGGGATGATTCCAGATTCCGCCCATTTCTCCGGGGATATGCCATCCCAAATCAGGGAAGGTTCCATTTTGATGTCCTACCATATAAACCCGATTTCCGGCAGTCACATAAGGTGAATCCAGATATTCTTCAGGACCGGTTATGTTAGGAGAATCAGAAGTTATTCTTTCAATTTCAGATGGAGGTATGCTTTGGCAGGCATTTCCAATTCCAATAAAAACAGCTAGTGATAAGATTAAACTGATATTCTTCATATTAATTATTACTGAACTACGATTGCGATTTTAGAGCCATCAGAATTAACAGCCAAACGGGAAATAGTTTTATATCCCCAGTTAACTAGATTTTGATTATTGAACATCCTAAACCATTGATCCCTCGTGAAATTAGATAACATAGTACCTGAAGCCGTCCAGATATCACCGTCAGGGTACCATGCTATATCTTCATTGTTATCTAATGTTGGTCCGATAACGGTGGATTCATTTGTTAATGGATCGAATTCCATTACCATCCATACATCATCGTTTTTATTGATATAACTGAAAGTATCTCGTCCTGGAATTTTGTGAAAAGATCTTCCCGGGTTTTCTGCTAAAACTAGTTTCTCACCCGTTTCAATATTGTGTCTTTGAAGGGTTGATGGTTGATCGTCCGTTGCCAAAACAAAACACAGATAGGAATTTTCATCAAGCCAAATGTAATAGCCAATAATTGGATCACTCTCGATGATTTCTTCTTCATTAGTATTCAGGTTTATTTTTCTGAAATCCTGAACGCCGGCAGTGTCTAAAGTGATGAATGAAACATATTCACCATCAATTGTTAATTGTGGGGAATACTCACTTCTTCCCGCTGTATTAGTGATCCAGTTTTTTTCTCCTGTTTCGATGTCGTAAGCTACTAAATCAGTTTCTCCATCACGGTTTGATGTGAAATACAAAGTTTTCCCATCCGGAGTGAAATAGGGTTGATTATCATAGCCTTCATTATCAGAAACATTGACAGGTACGTCATTCACATAGCCACCACTAATTTGCTGGCGATCCATCAAGAAAATTTCAAGATCACCATTACTTTCAGTTGGTGCGCAATTGGCAAGAAAAAGAAAAACTGAGAGGATGTACCCGTATCGCATGGATGTAGAATTTTTGAGCATGAATCTAGTAAATCAATTGAATAAAAAAAGGTGTTTAATCCAGTCGATTAATCAGAATAAGAGATGCTCAGGTTCTAATAATTGAATATCTTCTGCATCTTTAAAATTTATATGTACCAGCGATCTATGCGAAAAGGACTATTCTCAGGATTATTAATTCTATTCTTACAAATCAGCACGTTTGCACAAACCAATAACGATCTTTGGATAAATGAAATCCATTATGACAATTTCAGTTCTGATGTTGGCGAATTCATTGAAATAGTTGTGCAGGCAAATTTCACGGATTTAAATGGAATAGGGATTACACTTTATAATGGAAGTAGTTCTGGTTCAAGGGGATCTTATGCAACCTACACTTTCGCAGATTTAACAAAAGGCGATACTGAGGGCAGTATAACGGTTTACTATTTAGATTTGCCGTCTAACGGTTTACAGAATGGTGCACCTGATGGTTTGGCACTGGACGTAAATGGAAACCTGGTCCAATTCCTTTCATATGAAGGAACGTTTACTGCATCAAATGGACCGGCACAAGGGGTTTTAAGTACTGATATCGGAGTTTCTCAATCGAGTGCTACTGAAGCTGGTAGTTCGGTTTCTTTATCAGGAACCGGTACTGGGTATGATGATTTCCAGTGGACAAACACAACTACAAATTCTAAGGGGAGTGTTAATCAAAATCAAACCATTGAAACAACTGCTTCAAATATCGATGACCCAACCATTCAGGTTTTTATCGAAGGAGTTGAAATTCAGAATAATGGCGTGATTAGTTTTGATCCTACATTAATTACAAATACATCTAATGTTAGTCTGGAAATCAAAAACTTGGGTAATGATACATTAAGAATATCATCAATCGGGTCTCCAAGTTCTCCGTTTAGTGTCTCTGCGTTAGTTGATTCCAATCTAGCTTTTAATGAATTATCTACTCTAACGGTGAGTTTTACACCGCAATCAGCAGGGCAATTTAGTTTACAAGATGCCATTCAAATTCAAAGTAATGCAGTAAATACCTCTACATTCTCTATTGATCTTCAAGGTGAAGGAATTGATGGTTCGGGATCAATTCCAATTTCACAAGCGAGAACACTTTCGTTAGGAACCCGAGTTACTGTTAGTGGTCGAGTTACTGTTGCCAACGAATTTGGAGGTCCACTTTATATGCAAGATGGAACAGCGGGACTTGCTGTTTTCTGGCCTGATCTTATCTCTAGCGCAGTAATTGGAGATTCGATTACAGTTACCGGACCATTGAATGTGTTTAAAGCTAATATCCCAGGACCAGACTCAGACTTTCTTCTTCAGATTTCTGAACGCCCAGATGATGATAATATCACTTATCAAATTTTTAATGCTGAACGTAAGGTGCCCGAACCTACTGTTATAACAGTATCAGAAATGAATACAGATGCCTATCAGGGTCAGCTTGTAAGAATTGATGACGTCACCATTTATAATTTAGACTCTCAAACTCCTGCATCCGGTGTATTCCCTGCAAATAACATTAATTACACCATTCGAGATGGTAGCGGTGAAGCTCAGCTCAGAAAAGATAATGACACGGATTATGCAGGAGCGGCAATCCCAACCGGTGAAATCACAATCATTGGAGTTGTTGGGAAATTTAACGGCGATATTCAGCTTCTGCCACGTTTTGCTGATGATTTAGACGTTGATATTGTCACGATTCCCGGAGAAGATGTTTCTAAGAACGAAACGTTCGACATTGTTACCTGGAATATTGAATGGTTTGGAAACGCAAATAATGATCCTTCTGATGATGCACTTCAACTTGAGAATGTGAAAACAGTAATTAATACCATTGATGCAGATGTCTATGCGCTTCAGGAGATATCCAACGAAACACTCTTCAATACATTAGTTAGTGATCTTGCAGGTTACGAAGGTCTATTTGCTGATTTTACTCAAGTTCAAAACACTGCATATCTCTATAAAACCGAAACGATACAGCGAAGAAATTCAAGTTTGATAACAACAGGAATGATTCAAGCAGATTGGGCAAACGGTAGATATCCATTCTATTTCCATTTCAATGCAACTATAAATGGTGAAGTCAGAGATATGCATGCATTTAATATCCATGCAAAAGCTTTTGGTGAAGCAAGTGATTACAGCCAAAGAGTAAATGCTTCAGGTCAGATTAAAAGACACCTTGATAACAATCATGCAGATGATAATGTGATCTTATTAGGTGATTTCAATGATGAAATCCTGATATCAACAAACGATAACAATCCTTCTCCATATCAGAATTTTGATCAGGATGCAGAATATACAATCGTAACAAAGTCATTAGAAGAACAAGGATTGACTTCATTTACTAGTACTTCGATGTTAGATCATATTCTATTTAGTTCGGAATTAAGTGACGAATACTTCACCGGTACTGAGAGAATAGAAAACACATCTTATGTAGGTAGTTATTTGAGTACAACTTCTGATCATTATCCGGTTTGGGTTCGTTTTCAATGGGGACCAAATGTATCAAACGAATTTGATGAAGTTGCATCGCCAAAACAGTTTAGCTTAGATCAGAATTATCCTAATCCATTCAATCCAGCAACTACAATAAACTATCAGCTTGCTGAGACTGGATTTATAACACTGAAAGTTTTTGACGCTCTGGGTAGAGAAGTAGCAGTTCTTGAGAATGGTGTGAAATCCGCAGGAAACTATAACGTCAATTTTGATGCTTCAGGGTTGTCTTCAGGTCTGTACATTTATCAATTAAGTTCAGATCAGGGTGTAATTACAAAGAAAATGCTATTAGTGAAGTAAACGCCTTTAAGACTGCCAATTAAGCATTTATTTTATCGTATCTTGTTAGAATGAGCACAAATTCTGTAACCATACGACTTGAGCAACTAAATCCTACTATTGGGGATTTAATTGGCAATAAAAAGCTAATACTTTCTGCGATAGAACAAGCTGAAAAAGATGGGATTGATATTCTGATTCTTCCCGAATTAGTGGTATGTGGTTACCCACCTATGGATCTAATTGAGCGAGATGTTTTTCGTGAACTCTGCTACCAAATCAATCAAGAAGTGGTTCTTGCAGCAAAGAATACAACAGTTATTTTTGGTTCGATTACTGATAATCCAACCGGTGTTGGCAGAAAGTGTTTTAATTCTGCCATTGTTGCTCATCAGCAGAAAGAAATAGCTAGAATTCATAAAGCATTATTGCCAACTTATGATGTATTTGATGATCTAAGATATTTTGAACCCGGAAATCAGTTCGAACCGGTTATAATTCATGGAATATCTTTTGGGATAACAGTTTGTGAGGATATTTGGTTTAATGATAATGAGATTCAATATCACACCTATGCTGTAAATCCAGCTGAAGTACTGGCAAAAAAGGGAGCAAAGGCGATTATAAACATCTCTGCCTCTCCATACTCAAAGAATAAACCAGTTTCACGAGTTGGTATGTTGCAAAAACACGCTCGAGAACTACAGTTGCCTTTGTTTTATGTGAATCAAGTTGGAGCTAATACAGAGCTGATATTTGATGGAGATTCTCTTGCTCTGGCTCCGGATGGTTACATAGTTACAAGAGATGAAAGATTTAAGTCCACTTTTGTTGATGTGGAGTATAATCCCGAAACCCAACGATTGGAAGCTGGTAAATACGCAGATTGTGAGCGTGTGGCACCTTATAAAATTGGTACCATGTTCGACGCATTGGTTTTAGGTGTTCGGGATTACCTCAGAAAATCCGGACTTGGAGAGAAAGTTATTTTAGGGTTGAGTGGAGGTATCGATTCAGCTTTAGTTTGTACTATCGCCGCTGAGGCTGTTGGTGCTGAAAATGTGTTAGCCGTTACTATGCCTTCTCAGTACTCAAGTGAAGGAAGTGTAACAGATTCTGAGGCATTAGCTAATAATCTTGGGGTGAAGTTAATCGAAGTCCCAATTAAACCCATATTTGATGCCTACTTAAAACAGCTTGAACCACATTTTGAAGAAACTCAACCAAATGTAGCAGAGGAAAATCTTCAGAGTAGATCAAGGGGTGATTTGTTAATGGCAATCTCCAATAAGTTTGGGCATATGCTATTAAATACCGGTAATAAATCTGAAACAGCTGTTGGTTATTGTACTCTTTATGGTGATATGGCTGGCGGGTTAGGCGTTATTTCTGATTTATATAAAACTGAAGTTTACGAAATGTGCCGATGGCTGAATGAAGAATACTTTAGAAAAGAAATAATCCCGGAATCCATCATAACAAAGGAACCAAGCGCAGAATTACGACCTGATCAAAAAGATTCAGATTCTTTACCAGATTACGGAACATTAGATACTATCTTGAAATACTATCTCGAGGATCAGGCGTCAAGAGAAGAAATAATTGCGCAAGGTTTTAAAGAAGAAACGGTAGATCGTATTCTTCGATTAGTTGATATTAATGAACATAAGAGATATCAAGCTGCACCTGGACTTAAAGTTTCAGCAAAAGCATTTGGTGTTGGAAGACGATGGCCAATTGTACAACAATGGACAGGTACTGAAACGAAATACACAAGAGAGTTTTCAAATTCCGAACATCAACTGTAACATATATTGTAAAATCTCAGTCTTTTCTGCGATATAAACTACAAACTCACTTTATTTAAACTCAGAATTATTACATTACTTAGATTAATCTACAGATTCATATGGTTAAGAAGACAATATTAGCGGTTATCACTTTATCGATTTTTTCCCCTGGATTACTCGCTCAGGACACAACAAAGGTTACTCAGGAGACCATGCCACAAAGGCTGCTTCCATATGAGAATCCAATGGAAAAAACTCAGAATGTTCAAGATAGCGAATTACAACCTTCGCTTATTCAATTAGACAGTTTCCAAAAAGACGTTTTAAGTCGTGTTTCTGATATTTATCATATACATATCCTGTCTTTAGAAGCACAGGTTTCTGATAATCCTATTCAGGCGGAAAAACATATTAATGATGCTGTACAAGCCTCTCAACAACTATTAGACGATTATCCCGAAATCCGCAACGATCGAAGATTTGCAGAGTTATCTCGAATTATTGTTAGTGAATACCGCAATTTTTATGGAATAACCGAAAGCGAGAATGAACCCCAAGGAGAAGTTTTCGCTATTCAACAGGATTTCTTAGATGACGAGATGACAATCTCAGAAGATTTTGAGTTTCCAAGAGATGCTAGTATCCAAAAAACTCAAGTTCCTCTAATTCAAAATTCACAGGTAAATCGGCACTTAGTTTACTATACACTTCGCAGACCTGAAGTGATGGAGACCTGGAGAGAAAGGGCTGAAGTTTATAAACCAATGATGGATAGGATCTTTGCGGAGGAAGGATTACCGCCAGAGCTTGTTTATCTCGCATACATTGAAAGTGGATTAGTGCCAACTGCACGAAGCTGGGCATCTGCAGTAGGAATGTGGCAGTTTATTGCTGCAACAGGTCGTGTTTATGGTCTGGAAGTTAACTGGTGGGTTGATGAACGCCGTGACCCAGAAAAGGCAACAAGAGCTGCAGCTCGCCACTTAAAAGACCTTCACAACATTTGGGGTGATTGGCATCTTGCGATCGCAAATTACAATATTAGTCCCCGAGGATTGAATCGTGCAATTCGTCGAGCCGGCGGAGTGAAAGATTACTGGGTAGCATATCCATATCTGCCACGTGAGACCAGAGGATATGTTCCGGGTTTTATAGCTACAACTCTTATAAATATGAATCCTGAAGAGTTTGGATTTGAAAAGAACTACGGTCGTGAGCCATATAGCTACGATTTAGTTGAAGTCGACGGTTTAATGCCTTTAGATGTACTCGCAAGTTCAATTGGAATTTCAACTGATGAGTTAAAGAGTTACAACCCTGAACTTTTGCGTTGGGCAACTCCTCCGGGAAATAAATACGCATTGAAAATTCCCGCTGGTAGAAAAGATGATTTCGTTGCTGCATATGATGACCTTCCCAAAGAAACAGCTAACCAAAGCATAACAATGCATACAGTTAGAAGTGGAGAATCACTTGGCCTGATTGCAAGAAAATATGGCACAACTGTAAGTGGTATTTTCGCTAGTAACGAAAACTTATCAACAACCATATTTCCTGGACAGGTATTAGCTGTACCGCTTCCTGCAGGTAGTACGTCTCAATTAAGTGCAAATAGGCCATCTAATCAGCGAAATGGTGTTACAACAACAAGGTCTAGAAATACAACAGTTAATATTCCTGCAAATTCAACCAGACTCACTTATAAAGTAAAAACAGGTGACACCATTGGTCATATTGCTGAATGGTATGATGTACGAGCATGGCAAATTAGAACCTGGAATGGAATTGGAAATACGATTAGAGTGGGCCAAAACCTGAAGGTATATGTGCCTAACAATATGCAATCTTACTATGCTGAGATAAACGCAAAGTCATTCAGAGAGAAGCAGGATATTGAAGCTAAGCAACGTCGAGGAGAGAATATTTTCGCTTCTGCTGGTTCAAATAGTCAATCCAATAATTCAACGACATACACCGTTCGAAGAAATGACACATTAAGTGAAATCGCAGAAACATATGGCGTTTCAACATCTCAGTTGCGACGTTTAAATAATATTTCTGGGTCTCGTATTTATGTAGGTCAAGTGTTAAGGATAAAATAATACCATTATGAAAAAATGGTCGCGTAAGGCTAAAATACTTGCCTCAATAACTGTTATTGGGGCAATAACTGTCGCTTTCCAGCCTACCGACATATACTTTCTGATCAAGAAAAACTTCACCATTTTTAGCGAAACCTATGAGAATGTAGCACTCGAGTATGTAGATCAGGTTGATCCAGAGGTATTGATGAGAAATGGCTTGAATGCCATGCTAGAGACACTTGATCCGTATACGGTTTACTACAATGAGGCACAAAACGAACAAGCCGAAATTTTATCTCGAAGTAATTACGCTGGTATAGGAATCGATGCAGGGTACAGAGATGGACAAGTAGTTATAGTTGCTCCTATGGATGGAGGGCCAGCTGATATTGCCGGGATAAGAGCAGGAGATATTATTCTTGCTATTGATGGTGTCACTACTGAAGGTTTGCAGCCCGAAGAAGTCCAAAATTTGACTATGGGGGAAATTGGGTCAACGGTGGTTTTGACTGTTAAGCGATATAATTTTGAAACACCATTGGATTTCGAAGTTGAACGCCAAAGCATTGATATCAAAAATGTGACTTTTTCAGATAGAGTTGGAGAATCTGGTGAATTTGGATTTATACGACTAGCTCAATTTGGATTGAACTCCGGAGATGAAATCCGAACAGCAATTATTGATTTACAACAAAATGGTGAGCTTGACGGACTGATTCTTGATTTAAGAGATAATCCGGGTGGTATCTTACAAGAAGCAGTTTCTATAATTGATAAGTTTATTGAACCCGGAATAACAGCTGTCGAAACACGTGGTAGAATCGCGGAATACAACCAAAGTTATGAGACACAGGAACCAATTTTCTTTGATAAGCCTGTAGTCATATTGATGAATGGAGGGAGCGCCAGTGCTTCAGAAGTTGTAGCAGGCGCACTACAAGATTTAGATAGAGCGGTCGTAATCGGAGAGCGAAGTTTTGGAAAAGGATTGGTTCAAATAGTGAAGCCAATGCCTTACAATACATCCTTAAAAATCACTATATCAAGGTATTACACACCAAGTGGAAGAAGTATTCAGTCGGTAGCATATACTCATAATGCGCAGAATTCAACCGTGAATCGAGAAGAGATTTCAAATAGAGTATTTAGTACAAGAAATGGCCGACCTGTTAATGAAGGGCGAGGCATTGAACCTGATATTGAGCTATTAACTCCATCACCAACATTAATGGAAGTGGCATTATTTCAAGCCGGTTCGATTTTTGATTTTGCTACTCAGTATGAATCAGCAAATGAATCGTTTTCTTATCAGGATTTGCCGGATGATGTATATACTACTTTTGTAGAGTTCCTTAACTCCAGCAATTTTGATTTAAATCTTGAATCAGAACAGCTTTTGGACGAACTGGCAGCTAGTTTGGTGGAAATAGAAACGGCAAGCCAGCATATTGATGCGCTAAGAGAATCTATTGAGGAAGAGAAAAGACAACGATTTATTGACAATGAAGTGTTGATACGTGAATTACTTTATCTGGAACTGGTTTCCAGATACGAAGGTCAAACCGGGAGAACAAAAGCTTCTTTTAAATTTGATGATCAGTTAGACCGGGCTATCCAGCTACTTTCTAATTCCTCAAGTATGGAATCTATCTTGAATGGTAACAGCTGATGTTGCCTAAAGCAGATCTTCACATACATACTACTTGTTCGGATGGGCGAATGAGTCCATTTCAGGCAGTTGAAGCTGCTAAATATGCAAATCTAGCTGCACTTTCTATTACTGATCATGATTCTATTGAAGGATATTTAAAAGCAAAAGAGTATGCCGACAAACTGGATATCCACTTAATACCCGGAGTAGAAATAACAGCTTCAATGGATGAAAAAGAAGTCCATATTCTGGCTTATTATTACGATCCAAGTTCAGAAAAATTAAATGATCTTCTATTACAGCAAAGGGTGGGTCGCAGGAATCGAATCAAAGGCATAATTTCAACCCTTAATGAATCAAGTATCGACATCAGCTATGAAGAAGTTCGTGCTGAGGCAAATGGTGCAAACATTGGAAGACCACATGTTGCTCAGATTTTAATTCGGAAAGGATATGTTGGTAATTATTTCGAGGCATTTTCCAAGTATCTTAGTACGGAAAGATTAGGTGAAATCAAGCATACCTATCCAAGTTTTAGTGGAGTAATATCAACAATAAAATCAGCAGGTGGAGCAGCAATCTTAGCCCATCCCGGGAAATTGTATAACAATCAGGAACTAGAACGTTTTTTGACAGCAGGAATTGATGGACTAGAGTGTATTCATCCAAGTCATAATTTTGATTTACAGAAGAAATATACCGAACTAACCGCTACTAACTCTTTGTTACTAACGGGAGGAAGTGACTATCATGGCGATAGTGAAAGAGCAGAAGTTCATATTGGAATAGTAACAGTTTCAATGAAACATGTTAACAAAATGAAGCGGATGACTGATCAAAGAAAATTAATTGTAAACGTTGAGTAACAATGGCACATAGGATAATTGAGGGAAAAACAAACCCGGATGGCGCAAAAATAGGAATAGTAGTATCACGTTGGAATTCAAGTATAACAGAGCAAATGCTAAGTGGTGCTTTGGCCGCTTTAAATGGAAATGGAATACATGATGAAAATGTTATTGTGACAAGGTGTCCCGGTTCATTTGAAATTCCATTAGCAGCTGATTATTTACTCGATAAAACAGACGTTGACGGAGTAATAGCACTTGGTGTTGTGATTAGAGGTGGAACTCCACATTTCGAGTATGTCTGCGATGCAGTAACTCGAGGCGTAATTGATTTGAATTTAAAATATCAGAAACCGGTAGCGTTTGGAGTATTAACCACTGATGATGTTAAGCAAGCAATGGATAGGGCAGGAGAGAAAGGGAACAAAGGCGGAGAAGCGGCGTTAGCATTGCTAGAGATGATTGATTTAGGTTCTAAAATTGGCTCAAATTAATATCGCCAAGCTTGATTTAGCGTCGATAAAACTCTAATTTTGAGGGCTTGAATCCAGCCAATAATTTCTTCCTTTGAAAGAGCTAACCCTTACAAAAACGGTACAATCCGACGCAGATAAAGCAAAGCAATCTTTGCTTTGTGATACGGGTGAAATACCAGAGCACATTGCCATTATAATGGATGGGAATGGACGTTGGGCAAAAAGTAAAGGAAGTATACGTTTACACGGTCATAAAGTAGGCGTTGATTCTGTTAGAGATATAACTGAGGCTTGTGCACAACTGGGTGTGAAATACCTCACGCTATATGCTTTTTCTACAGAAAATTGGGGAAGACCTTCTGCTGAAGTACGTGGTCTGATGAGACTTCTGGTTTCATCACTCAGGAAAGAGGCAGATAATTTACATGAAAATGACATTCGCTTGGTAACGATTGGTCAAATGGATCGTTTTCCGGCTGATTGTCAGGTTGAATTGCAAGAAGCAATTGATTTAACAAGCGAGAATAATCGTCTGCAGTTATGTTTAGCGTTAAGCTACTCCGGTAGATGGGATATTACTGAGGCAGTTAAAAAAATTGCTAATCATGTAAAAGAAGGAAGATTAGATCCCCAGCTAATTAACGATCAGATGATTACTGATCACCTGTCTACTGCAAATGTCCCTGATCCTGATTTAATAATCAGAACAAGTGGTGAATATCGAATTAGCAATTTCTTACTGTGGCAGTTGGCATATTCCGAATTGTATATTACAGAACAATATTGGCCGGATTTTAGAAGAAACGAATTATACGAGGCAATCAAGTCGTACCAGAAGCGGGATAGAAGATTTGGAAAAGTACATAATGGCAGAGACGAAAAGACCACCGAATCCCGTTTACTCAAAAATTAATTAAATCATCAATTGGCTACCATCAGCGTGACAAACTCCGCGAAGCGAGTTCTTTTACTAACGATACTTACTTTATTTATACCTGGAGCTTCATTTCTTGCTAGTGCACAGGAATTCCAGATTACTGATCCAACTTTAGAATTTCCTACCGAATACACCATATTAAGTGTTTCTGTTGAAGGAAATGAAAATACGAGAACTCAATTTATTGTGAACGCCAGTTCACTAATTGAGGGAACCCTAATTACTCATCCGGGAGAGGAAATCCCAGATGCGATTAAGAGATTATATCGAGTTGGACTATTCTCAGATGTTCAGGTATTCATCACAGAAAGAACGGGTACCGGTGTACACTTACTAATCAAAGTTGAAGAACAGCCAAGGTTACAAGAATACAAGCTTGAAGGTGTTAAACGATCTGAACGAAGAGATTTAAATGATGAAATCTTTTTAGTACCAGGTACTGCAATCACCGACGCAAATATCGAACAAACTAAGTCTATCATTCGTCGTTTTTTTAGAGAAAAAGGATTTTGGTTTACCGAAGTAGAAACTCGGGTTGAGCCTGCCCAAACAGAGAATAGATCCAGACTTATTTTTGATATTAATAAAGGCAGTAGACTCGAAATAAAGGATATTATCTTTAATGGTGCTGAAGCCTTTTCAAACAGAACACTTCTTAAAAATATTCGACCTTTAAAAGAGGATGCTCGTTGGAAAATCTTCGGTAAAAAAACCTACAAACAAGAAGACTATGATGAAGGAGTAGTAAAGTTATTATCTCTCTACAGAAAAAATGGCTATATAGACGCCAGAATTGTTTCTGATTCAGTTTGGGTTTTTGATTATGGTGATGATAAACAAGGTTTAAAAGTCCAATTAAATATTGAAGAAGGTCCACAATACATTGTAAGAAATGTAACATGGGATGGAAATAGTGTTTATACAGATGAACAGTTAACTACTTCATTAGGATTTGAAAAAGGTGATGTGTTCAATCAAACCAAATATGATGAGAACATTAACTTTAATAGAAGTTCTACCGATTTAAATAGTCTTTACCAAAATATTGGATATTTATTCTTTCAGGCATTCCCAACGCTTACTAAAGTAGGTGAAGACTCATTAGATATTCACTTCGATCTATATGAAGATGAAGTAGCAACAATTCGACAAGTTTCTTTCACTGGTAATACTCAAACTCATGATGATGTAGTTAGAAGAACTTTAAGGACAGTGCCTGGAAATACTTACAGTAGAGATGCTATTGTTCGAAGTATTCGTGAGTTAAGTACCCTTGGATATTTCAATCCAGAAAATATCACTCCGGATGTCCTTCCTGATCAACAAGACAAAACCGTTGATATCTCATTTAGTCTGGATGAGTCACAGAGTACTAGTAACTTTGAATTTTCAGGCGGTTATGGTGGTCGGTTTATTGGAGCTATCATTTCAGCGAGACTGAACTTCAATAACTTCTCTTTGAAAAGAGCGTTAGAGGGAGATTTTAGGCCATTCCCATCTGGCGATGGTCAAAATTTATCTCTTGGTGTTCAGGTTACTGGAACAGGTTATCAAAGCTACAGCTTTGGATTTGTTGAGCCTTGGTTAAATGGGAAGCCAACTTCATTTGGTGTGAATTTCTCATATAACCTGATCAATTTTACAACTACAGATGAGAGAAATAAATTATTTTCTGCTAGCGTTAGCCTTGGTAAAAGACTAAGATGGCCTGATGATTTCTTTTCTACAAGAACTGTTCTTAGCTACCAATTGTATGACGTTATTGGTGCGACATCATTCTTAGCAGAAGGTACTTCTAGTTTGGTTTCCATTCGCCAAGTACTTGAAAGAAACTCTTTAGATAATTTCATATCGCCTAATTCAGGTTCTAAACTAACATTATCTGCAGAGGTTGCACCACCTCTAGAAGGTTTTTCAGAATACTATAAAATTAAATCCGAGTTCCAACACCATATCCCGGTGGCCGGAAAACTAGTGTTAACTAGCCAAGCTGACTATGGTTTTATCGGATATTTAACCAATAAAAACCGAAGTAATTTCCAGCGATTCTTGGTTGGTGGAACACAGCTACAACAAAGACAAAGCTTTCTCTATGATAACATCGATTTACGTGGTTACCCAGGTGGTTTAAGTGAGAGTATTGCACCAATTGTTGATGGCGATAAAGTTGGTGGTAGGTTGTATTCAAAATATTCTATCGAGTTACGATACCCGGCAATAAGCAGCGAGCAATTACAACTTATCCCATATGTGTTTATGGATGGTGGTAATGCTTATGAGAACTTCTCCACCTTCGATCCATTTAGACTGAAGCGTTCGGTAGGATTTGGCTCACGTATTTTCTTACCTGTTCTTGGGCTTGTGGATCTAAGTTATGGTTATCGTCTTGATGGAGTGCCTGGTGAAACTCCTAATACTACACTACAACCGGGTAGATGGGAATTCCTATTTAACATTGGCTCACCATTTTAATGACAGGGATTCAGAGACATAGTATCCCGATTATTTTCTCTCTGGTTTTGTGTTCTTCTTTATTTGCACAAGATCAAAAGATTGGTTTTTTCGAGTCTGATTTCATTCTATCGAAAATTCCAGAGTATGCTGGTATCGAGCAAAGGCTTCAATTAATTAGTGATGGTTGGAGACAAGAACTATCAGAAATGGAAAATGAGATTAGTATTCTTGAAGATGATTACATTGCAAAAGAGATTTTATATACTGATGAAATAAGGGCCGAAAAACAGCGTGAAATCCAACAAAAGAAAACACAAAGAGATACGTTTTTAAATGAGAAGTTTGGTCCGGAAGGAGAATATTTTCAAAGTCAGGACGAATTACTTGAGCCGATAATGCGGCAAATATTTACAGCAGTTGCCGAGGTTGCTCGTAAACAGGGATTTGATTTCGTATTCGATCGGTCGGGAGACATTTATATGGTTTACGCTCGAAACGAATGGAATTTAAACGAAGATATATTGATCGAATTGGGAATCGATATAGAATAAACATAAACAAATATGCACTACAATAAGTGCATGCAAAAAGACATATGAGAAAACTAATACTTTCATTTTTTGTCGTTGGATTATTCACAGTTGCAGTACATGCTCAAGTGAAAATTGCATATATGAATCCAAATACAGTTTTAGCTCAGTTAGAAGAAGTTCAAATTGTTGAAGACGAGATTAATGCACTAATTACTCAACGCGATCAGGAAATTGTACCTAAAGCAAATGCATTGCGTCAGGCTTTTGCTGATTATGACGAAATTCGGGCTTCATTAAGTCAGGCTGAACAACAATCTCGTGAAGCAGACTTATTACAGAGAAATGAAGATTTGGAAAATGAGAGGGAAACCTATCTGAATGAAGTGAGGCAAAAAAGAGCATCTATGATGCAGCCTATTATTGAAAAAATGGATAATGCCATACAAAAAATTGCTACAAGTATGGAAATTGATATTGTACTTAATGAAGGGACGTCTTACGGTGAATTCTTGATTTTTTATGCTAATGACGAGCGCTTAAATATTACAAACCTCGTACTTGAAGAACTTAAATAAAATAAAAGCTAAGCATCTAATAATGGATACAATGATGAATAAAATAAAATTAATCCTGGCTGCAGTATTATTTACAGTCGGTTTTGGAGTTACGACTTCTGCACAAGCACAGGCAACTGAAGAGATGAAAATTGGATATGTTAATCCACAGGCAATTCTTGTAAATATGCCTGAATTTGCTGCAGTTGAAAAAAGATTAGAAAATTTCTCAATTAAAGAAGCATCTGAATTGAGACAAAAAGAACAAGCATTTCAGACTGAAGTAGTAAACTATCAACAGAAGATGGGAGTAATTTCGGCAGAAGCTCAAGCTCAGGAACAAGAACGATTAGGCCAGATGCAAAATGAATTATTGCAGGCTTCCAATGAAGCGGAAAGGGCAGTTCAAGCTAAAGAACAGGAATTGATTGCACCACTTCTATCTCAAATTGCCACTGCAATAAATGTTGTAGCTGAGCGAATGGAACTAACATATGTGCTAAATACAACTACATCCACAGGAGATATGGTAATTTTATACGTCGCGGAAGACTATGCTTCCAGATACAATATTACTCAATCTGTAATGGAAGAGTTAGGAATGTTCGAATAAATCTAAAGAACATTCACGAATGAAATTAGCCTCGCTTTTTCAAGCGGGGCTTTTTTATTTCACATTTTTCCTTCGGTTCTTGATATAATCTTCAAAGATATATCCACCTAAATTATCCAAAGAAGCGAAATAAGCTTTTCCTTTATTAGCCTCGGTCATCTCACGAACAAAACTTTGCAGGTATGGATCACTTGCAATCATAAAGGTAGTGATAGTGATTTTATCTCTTCGGCATTTTACCGCCTCGTCTAACACTTTGTTCACTATTTTTCGATCTAGACCGAAACTGTTTTTATAAAGTCTTCCATTTTCCATCATACAGGACGGTTTTCCATCCGTAATCATGAAGATTTGCTTATTCGCATACTTTCGTCGTTGAAGAATATGCCTTGCGACTTCTAACCCTTGTTTCGTATTGGTGTGGTATGGTCCTACTTTTAAATAAGGAAGATCTTCTACAGATATTTGCCATGCCTCATTGCCAAACGCTACAATATCGAGAGAATCTTTCGCATAGTTATTCATTATCAATTCTGATAATGCCATAGCTACCTTTTTAGCGGGAGTAATTCTATCCTCACCATAAAGAATCATGGAATGGCTTAAGTCGATTAGTAGCACAGTAGCTACTGATGTATAGTGATCAGTCTCATACACCTCAAGATCATCTTCTTGTAGATTTAAGTTATCAAGAGTACTATGCTGAAACATATTAAGCATAGTCTTAACCGTATCTATCTGACCAATATCATCATTTTTATTCCATCTTCGAGTTTCCGGCTGTCTTTCCAAGCCTCTACCAGTATGCTGAGTTTTATGATCACCCAATCCACCCTTACTAAGTGACTTGAATATATCTTCTAATGATTTCTGCCGTAAGCTTCTTTCTGTTTTTCTGGTGATAACAACCTGGGTGTTGTCATCATTATTTTCAAGATACCCTCTATCCATCATTTCTTGAATGAAATCACCTAATCCATAGCCATCATCGAATTGATCAGTAATTTTATACTGCTTATCTAAATCTGATAACCAATTTAAAGCTTGATTTACATCTCCACTTGCAATGGTTAGCAATTGTTGGAATAAATCCCAAAGTGTATCGAAAGGTGCTTTTCCACTATTTGGATTGTACCTCTCGTCCCATTCAAAATATCTGAAATCCATAATTACTTGCTTTGTTTAATTGAATAGAAAACTCTTTAAAACAGTTCCTGAAATCCAAGAGATACTTCCTATATTTATTTATGATTTCGGAAAACATTGATCGACTACACTTCGAAAACCAGCTTTGGAGCGAAGGATTTAAAAGAATTATGGGACTTGATGAAGTAGGGCGAGGTTGTTTGGCAGGCCCTGTGGTTGCCGCAGGAGTTATTTTTGATCAAGGTATTTACATTCCTGAAATCCGTGATAGTAAAACAATACCATTTGATGAGAGAGAAGACCTATTCGAAGAGATAAAATCACGTTCGTCATTTTGGACAATTCAAGAGGGGAGTAGAACTCTAATAGATGATATTAATATACTTTGGGCTTCGATAAAGACAATGCAGGAGTGTGCAGAAAATAGCGACGGTTCTCCTGATTATCTATTGGTTGATGGTAATAGGTATACAACGTCTCTTACACCATATACGTGTTTGGTTAAAGGTGATAATCGAAGCATGAGTATTGGAGCTGCCTCGATACTGGCAAAAGTTCATAGAGACAGACTTATGAAAAAACTACATCAGGATTTTCCTGAATTTGGGTGGGATCAAAACGTAGGTTATCCGACACCGTTGCATAAAAACGCATTAAAAAAGTTCGGTTACACAGTCCACCATAGAATGAGCTTCAAACTTGGTACAAACAAGGTTTATAAAAGTCAGCGATAAATACTGAATTCTCGCTTATGGAAATCCATATTAAGGATGATTGCCAGCATTAATGTATTGGAAAGAAATGCGGAACCACCATAACTAATAAATGGTAAAGGGATACCGATTACCGGTAACAGAGCAGTAGCACTACCTACATTGATAAAGAAGTGTATAAAGTAAACTGCAGTCACACTAACTGTAACAAGTTGAGCAAATGGATGTTTATGATTTCCAGCAATACCTAATAGCTTCATAAAGAGAAATAGAAACAATAGCACAACAATTCCGGCACCAATAAATCCGAATTCTTCTCCAATTACACAAAAAATGAAATCTGTATAAGATTCTGGTAAGAACTTCAATTGAATTTGTGTCCCTTCTAGAAAACCTTTACCACTTAATCCACCTGATCCAATCGCAGTTTTAGCTTGAATAACATTCCATCCAGCACCGGTAGGATCATAAGACGGATTGGTAAAAGCAACAATTCTGGCAACCTGATGAGGCAATAAAACCTCTGTAAGAGCTAGCCTAACACCGATAACAGTTAAAATTCCAGTAAAAAATGAAGCAATAGTTAGCCAAGTTGTTTTTTGAATCAGGAAAATAGCTATTGTTAGAATTATTCCGGCTAATACACCAAGTTGCCAATTTAAAACTGTGAGATATAGAATTATTGCTGGCGAAATTATGAATAGAGAAACTCCATATGGTAATCCTGACCAGAAGAGCATTACGGGTATTAAAGCGATGAATATAATTGCCGTACCAAAATCATTCTGAGCAATGACTAATGCTGTTGGAATAAGGATAATAAATACTGATACAAGGGCATATCGAATATTTTCAGCAGATATATTTCTTCGACTCGTTAGATAGTTTGCAACCGCCATTATGGTTGCGATTTTCATTAACTCACTACTTTGAATACCGAATGGCCCGATACTGAACCAACTTTTAGCACCATTTATTTCTTTTCCTACTAAAAGGGTGAGAACCATCAACACAATACAGAATAGATAGAAGATATAGGTCAGCTGTATAAAACTTCTTGGTGATACAAATTGAACACCAATCATTACCAATACTGAGACAACGACGAAACCCAGTTGCTTATAAAAACTATTCTGAATGTAACCAGGTAAAAACTCAGAAACAGGACCTTGAGTGGCACTATAAATAGCTATTAACCCAAACAAGGTTAGTGATAACCAAATGAATATGATGGTCCAGTTAAAATCTCTTGGGTTGTTCATTCAGCTTCCCTTTGAGAATTATCTTCTTTTGGCTCCCAATTCATCACATAATTATAGACGTGATTTCTTTTAACCTCACCGGTCATATATTTCTCATGGAGTAATGCAGCAATTGGAGCTGCAGAAGTTGATGCAAATCCAGCGTTTTCAAGGAATACAGTAACTACAATTTGTGGATTATCCATCGGACTAAAAGAAGTGAACCATCCATGACTATAGCCGTGAGGGTTTTGAGCAGTTCCGGTTTTTCCTGAAATATCAATTAAATCTGTTTTTGCATAAAATCGACCACTTCCTTCTTCAACAACCCGACGCATACCTCGTTTAACGATATCCAAGTATTCATCTTCAACCCAATCAATTTTTTCATAATCAATGGGTTTTAATTCTACTGTCCCATCACTTTTCTCAACTGAATGTACAATATGAGGTCGTATTCGATAGCCGCCATTTGCAATTGAACTAGTCATCTGAGCAACTTGAAGTGGGGAAACTGAGAGCACACCTTGTCCAATTCCAAGATTAATTAAGTCACCAAGTCCCCATTGGCGAACTCCAAACCAACGATCTAAGAAAGCACTATCAGGTACTATACCTTGATTGGCACTAGGTAAATCAATAGCATTTGGAACACCTAGACCAAATTCTGCTAATAAATCATTCCATATATTTAATTCACCATTTGTACCAATTCTATCCATTAATGCATAGAAGTAGGTATTACTTGAATAGGCAATTGCTGATTCCAAGTCATAGTCTCCAAGTGGTGCAATATCTCGATATAAACGACCTCTACGATAACCTCCGGTATTTGGGATGTTTGTTTCTGGCGTTACATGGCCAAGATGTAAGCCGATCATACCCATTATTGGTTTAAAAGTAGATCCTGGTGGTTGCCTTGAAGAAATTGCTCTATTATAAAGAGGGCGGGTTGTATCAGAATTGATTTCTGCCCAATATTTTTTATCTAATCGTCCTGCCAGGCGATTTACGTCATAATGAGGAGAACTAACTAAAGCGAGTATTTCCCCATTATTTGGATTCATCGCAACAACGGCACCGGTTTTCCCCTGCATTAATTCTTCTGCGTATGCTTGAAGTTCAGCATCAATGGTTGTGATGATATTGTCGCCTTGCTGTGGATTTGTTCCTGTTCTCTCACCTTCATAATAGCCTAGAGATTGACCTAGTGCATTAACTCGAAGAAACTCTACTCCAAGATCCCCTCTTAGGTCATCTTCATATTTAAGTTCTAAACCACTCTTACCAATTTTATCACCTAGTCTTAGTTCGTCAGAAGCCAGGTATTCTTCTCTATCGGCCTCTCGTAAATATCCAAAAATGTGTGAAGCGTGTAATTCGGTTGGATAGTGTCTTTTACTTCCAATCTGATGTCCAATACCTGAGAGCTGCCAAATATTCTCCTGAATCAGTGTGAATGTGTTGAAATCTACATCCGTGAGTAGGGGAGATGTTCGATACCAACTATATCTCTGAGCTTCATCAACTCTTTGTGTAATTACACTATCTTCGACATTAAGTAATTCAGCTAGCAGCGGAATTTTATCACGCTCAAAATTAGCCGGTGTTATTGTGATTGTGAAAATAGGTTCATTATCGACTAGTAAAACACCATTACGGTCATAAATTAATCCTCGTGCAGGACTTACATATTCTTGCCTAATAGAATTTTCTTCACCTAACACTGAGTAGGTTTCATGCTGGATTATTTGCAGATAGAAAACACGACCCAGTACAATGGCACACAGTCCAAACATGATAACCTGAAGGGCACGTATCGATGTTTTTGTTCTATTTGATGCTCTTGAATCCATTTAACGAACTCTGAAAGTATATATCAAAACTCCAATTAGTGCAGTATAAATCGAGTTTCCAAAAATTAAAATTATGGGTGAATAACTTACTGCGTAGGCACTGAAAAAACTGCTAAGAACGAACAATATTATGTTATGAATAAAAGCACTCACTAAAATGATCAGATAAATTTGCCATAATAGTAGTTGAGTTTCTGATCTGCGACGCACAAAGTTATAAACCATGAAAATAGTGAGTGTTTTACAGAACATCATTATCCCCCAAAAATCAAACAATGCATCTTGAATTAGGGCTAAAACTGCAGTGAAAATGATCAGCTGAGTTCTCTCATATCGTTGAACCAACCATAAAAGGAAAAAAAGGAGCGGATCAATAGAAGCTCCAAAAATTTTCAGATGTTGAAAAAAAAGCACATCCAAAAGGATGAAAAAGAGACCGTATGCAATATGCCGGGCTAGTTGGCTACTCATCTGAATAAACTTTCTGCCTCTTCATTTAAAGACGTGAGTGAAGTATCTGCAATAAACCTTATTACAAAACCTTCAGAAACTTCTGACAGTGAGGTGAAAGGTCTTAGAAATATCTGCTGTGTATCTTTACCTTCTTCTTCAACGGTATTTATTACTTTGCCAATCGGAATACCACCCGGAAACTCATTTCCGAAACCACTAGTCTCAACCACAAAACCAGTATCTACTTCAATGGTTTTAGGCACAAAGTTGAGTATCAATTCCGACATGTTTTCACCTTGCCAGCTAACAATGCCCATCGATCTTGTTTCCTGAATTCGAGCTGAAACTCTGAACAGATTGTTGTAATAAGGCATTACCTGTGAGTAAGAAGAGCTGGTAAGTATAACCTTTCCAACTAAACCATCTGATGTGATAACAGGCATACCGGGCTCGATGCCATCACTGGAACCAGAATTGATAGTAAAAGTGTTATTAATACCGTTTAGATTTTTGCTGACAAATCGTACTGGTTGAAGATCTAAATCAGTATTGTTTTGATAGTTTAGCAGATTTCTAAGTTCCTGATTCTCCTGTTCTATCGTTCTTAATCTGCTAAGTTCATCTTGTAACAAGATATTTTGTTGTTGAAGATATGCATTCGTTTTAAGTGCCTGGCGATAAACCCTAATATTAGACAGAGGTTCTTCAAGAGCACTAACAAGAGTAATTGAAGCCTGACGTAGAGAATTTAATCCATCCTGATGGCGATTTACCGCTATTGCCAACGCAAGAACAAGAATAATTGCGGTTACTATATAGTCGGTAGCATTCTCAACTTTAAATACTCTAAACTGCATTCAGCATAATTTATGCGTCAATTACTGGATTCAATAACAGGGCGGTAATATTCTAGATTCTCAAGGATAGCACCTGTTCCTCTTACAACTGCTGTCAACGGATCTTCAGCAATATGAACCGGTAGATCGGTTGTTTCCATGATTAGTTTATCTAGATTTTTTAGAAGACCACCACCACCAGTTAGCATAATGCCTCTATCCAAAATATCAGCAGATAATTCAGGGGGTGTTTGCTCTAAAGATTTTGTGATTGACTCAACAATAGTATTCACAGATTCAGCCATTGCCTCTCGGGCATCTTTTGAAGTGATATGACGCGTTCTTGGTACACCATTTACTAAATCACGACCTTTAGTGATCATTTCTAATTCTTCATCCAATGGTGCTGCAGAGCCAATTTCACATTTAATTTTTTCGGCAGTTCGCTCACCAATTAAAAGATTATGATTCCTTCTAAAATAATTGATGATGTCATCATTTAACTCATCGCCACCTAAACGTACTGATTGAGCATATACAATTCCGGATAAAGCAATAACGGCAATCTCAGTTGTACCACCTCCAATGTCCACAATCATATTACCGACAGGTTCATGTACATCCAAGCCGATACCTATAGCTGCAGCCATTGGCTCATCAACCAGAAATACTTCTTTTGCACCAGCGTGTTCTGCACTATCACGAACTGCACGTCGCTCAACTTCGGTAATTCCACTTGGCACACAAATAACCATTTGGCGTGTACTTGAATACCATTTCACTTTTACTTTTTTGATCATACCACGGATCATCTGTTCAGCGACTTCAAAATCAGCAATTACACCATCTCGTAAAGGGCGAACTGTTCGGATTTTACGGTGTGTTTTCTCGTGCATCAATCTGGCTTCATGGCCAGTTGCAACTGGGATATCCTGTTGATTAAGTGCAACAATAGATGGTTCATTTAGAACGATGCCTTCTCCCCGGGAATAAATGAGCGTATTCGCAGTACCTAAATCGATCGCGATATCAGTGTATAGAAAATCTAGAAGACCCTTTTTTGGTGGTTTTTTTGTGCGAAATGGGGATGAGATTCCTTGCGGAGTGGACATTATAGGTGCTTAACTAAAGGTTTTTGGACGATATTAATTCGGTTGAAAATACAATTTTGATATTCTATTTGCGAATAAGTGCAGATAGAAACTTAGAGGTATTTTTTTAATGCTTAAAATGTCGACGACCGGTAAAAATCATCGTTAATCCAAGCTCGTTGGCTTTTGCAATTACTTCTTCATCTCTGATGCTTCCACCAGGCTGAATCACGGCTGTAACGCCAGCTTCAGCTGCTGCTTCAACGCCATCTGAAAATGGAAAGAATGCATCACTGGAAATTGCGGCACCTTCTAAAGAAAGACCTTCTTTAGCTGCTTTTGCAACGGCAATTTCTGACGAATCAACTCTGGATGTTTGACCAGAACCAATTCCCAATGTTCTCCCATCCTTTGCATAAACAATTGCATTCGATTTTACATGTCTAACAACTTTCCATGCGAACAATAGATCGTGAAGCTCACTCTCAGTTGGCTGTCTTTCAGTTACCACTTTAAAAGCATTCTCATCGAAAGGTTCCAGATCAGTGTCTTGCTTGAGAAATCCACCAAATATTGATCTATATGCAGTTTTTTCACTTTGAGAAACATTCTTTTTAATACGAATTAAACGTCGATTTTTCTTCCGAATTAACAGTTCCTCAGCTTCTTTTGTGAATTCAGGAGCGATTATTATTTCCGTAAAAATTTTATCGATCGATGTAGCCGTTTCGAGATCCAAAGGCTTGTTAACAACTACAATACCACCAAATGGGGAAACTGAATCGGTACTGAAGGCTTTCTTATACGCTTCATTTAGGCTAGCGGCAGTGCCAACTCCACAAGGAATAGTATGTTTGATTATTGCACAGGCTGGTTCAATTCCTTCAAAGTCACTGATGATATTTAGAGCCGCATCAACATCGAGGTAATTGTTATAACTCAGCTGTTTGCCGTGAAAACAATCAATAATTGAATTTTGAGAACCGTAAACCGCAGCTTGTTGATGAGGATTTTCACCGTATCTCAACTCATGTGCCAATTCTTCTGAAATATTTATCTGCTTTGCTGGAACCTCATCAATTAATTCTGTGAAGTAATTTGCTATTGCTGAGTCATAATCAGCAGTATGAGCAAAGGCTTCTTTTGCTAGATTCTGCCTGGTTGAAAATGTAATGCCATTTTCTGTTTTCAGTTCACTGATAACTGATTCATACTGTGAAGGTGATGTTAGAATGCCAACATGAGCGAAGTTCTTAGCTGCAGCTCGAATCATTGTTGGTCCACCAATATCAATAAATTCTGTGGCTGTTGCTGCTGTAATATCTGGTTTTGATACTGTTTCTTTAAAAGGGTAGAGGTTCACAACCACCAGTTCGATCGGGTCGATGCCTAACTTTTCGATTTCTTCATTATCCGATTCAAGACTCGTTCTGGCTAAAATGCCTCCATGTATAAAAGGATGCAAAGTTTTTACTCTACCGTCAAGACATTCCGGGAAATTGGTGATTTCAGAAGCATCTTTAACGGGAATTCCAGCTTCGGAAATTACTTTTGCAGTGCCACCAGTAGAAATCAATTCAATTCCTGATTCATAAAGAGCTTTTGCCAGTTCGAGAATGCCTTCTTTATCCGAAACAGATAGAAGTGCTCTTTTAACAGTTAAATTGTGTTCTGGAAGTGAATCTAGTGGTTTTAATGCCATGTTAAGACAGTTTTTTTAAATATTCAGAAATTACTTTCGGATAAAGTTTATGCTCTTCAGCTAATATCCTTTGTGCAAGCAAAGAAGGTGTATCACTTTCTAATACTGGTACTTCAATTTGCCCTAGGATTGGTCCATCATCATATACTTCATTTACCAAGTGGACAGTGCAACCTGATTCAGTTTCACCATTTTCAATCACCGCATTATGGACTTTAATTCCATAAAAACCTTTTCCACCATATTTTGGTAGTAGAGAAGGGTGGATATTTAGAATCCTATCTCGAAATGCCTCAATAATACTATCTGGAATCTTCTTCAGATAACCAGCCAAAACAATGATATTAGCATCAAATTCTTTGAGTTGAGCTAATAATTCAACTTCAAAGGCACCTTCATTCTCAAATTCTTTTGGATTTAAAATTCGATAGGGAATATTGTGATACCTAGCCCTATCCAGAGACTTTATATTATCACGATCTGTAATCAGACCTGTGATATTAGCTTCTAAGAATCCCGATGAAATAGAATCGATAATTGATTGGAAGTTTGAACCCGAACCCGAGGCAAAAACTACAATATTCTTCAAAATTTAAGATTGCGTGAGCGATTTCGATGCGCCGCCAAAGATAGTAAAGTTTAAAGCGACGATGAATCAGAAATTGAATTTTTAACCGCTGTTGATTGATCCGCTTGTATGTTCAATCCTAAAGACCTGATAATTATTAAAACTCCATGAAATCTGGTTTACAGTGATTTTAACTACCGTAGCGATTGGTATTGCAATAAGCATTCCCAGAATTCCAGCCGTTTCTGCACCTATTAAAATGATAAAAAGTATTGCTACCGGGTGCATATCAGCAGATCGTGAAAACAAGAAAGGCTGAAGTACAAGGTTATCTATTAATTGAACAATGAATATGGCAAGTACACAGACCAGAACCAGCGAGAAATCGCCTGTTTCTATGATCGATACTATAATTGATAGGACATATCCAATAATTGGTCCGAAATAGGGAATAGTATTTGCAATACCGACCGAAATACCAACAGAAAGAGAATTTTCTAGTCCGGCAATGCTTAATGTTGTCCATGAAATAAGAGCAACTAGAAAACTTTGAGCTAATACACTTCTAAAGTATAAACCAAGTCTTTTTTCAATTTTGTCGATTAAAGTGAGGGTGGTCTCGAAATACTTATTTGGTACCAATCGAAGAACATCACGACGAATTTTACTTCCATCTTTTAAGAAAAAGAATGCGGCGAATGGAACTACCAAAACCGCTGAAAATATATTGGTAAAAAGTCCAACTGCATCACTTAATACAGTAGATAATTTACCTAAATCAAACAGTTCGGCCGCTATCTGAGTAACATTATTCTCAAGAAAACCTTCAGGTATAAAGCTGTAATCGGCAGTTAAACGAGCTTCAATTGCAGCGGCGATAGTTTCGATATTTTCTATCGTCAAGTCTTCGGTTAGTTCAATCATCTCACCAACAAATAACGGAAAGACATTTGTTGAGATATAAACCAACAGCAGAATTACAGCTGATAAGGTCAATGTGATTCCAAGAGTTCTGTTAATCCCCATTCTTTGAAGTCGATTCACAAAAGGATCAAGAATATAGCTAAGGATCATTGCAAGAATTAGATAAGCAACAAGAGTACTGTAATTGTAAAGAATTAGTCCAATTACACCTATTGCAGTACCCCAAATGGCAAATCGTACAATTTTTTCTAGCGTGATATTTCTCATGATTCTAAATCAGATAACCAGTTTGGTAATTCTGCTTGTATTAACTCTGAATCGTAGCCTTTTCTTATGAAAAAGTCGAATATTTTCTTCCTTCTCTTTTCTTTTGATGCTCGCAAAAATCGAGGTTTAGACTTTTGAAAAAGATGATTCATCGTCGAAACTGAATCTTCAGTTTGAATCTCTTTAATTGCAAGGGTTATGTCAGAATCTCTCAAACCCTTCTTCTTCAATTCTAATCGAATCTTTTGAGGCCCCCATTTATTAAATTTAAATTTATCATGTGCGAATTTTCGGGCAAAAACGGCATTATTTATATATCCTTTTTCTTCTAATTCAGATATTGTTTGTTCAATCAAAGTGATTGAAAACCCTTTCTTTATGGCCTTTTGCTTTAATTCAAAAGAGGCATGATCTCTTCTCCCCAATAATCTCAATAGATGATTTTTCACAGACCATTTTTCTTCGAATTCCTGAATTTTATCTAAGACTTTTTGATCAATTAAACTTCCTTTTTTCAAGTTGAAATGAACGAGACAACTATCAGATACACCAATTATGAATGCATCGCCTACAAATACAGAAAATCGATTCGAATTCTTTTTTTGAACGGAGATTGAGGAAATAATCCCTGAATCATTACCAATTACTTCAAATATTTTAATGGTTTTATGTTCTCTATTTGATTTCATTTCAGGGTTCTCATTACTAATCTAGACACTATGAAGATCAAACAAGAAGTTTTTTGGAAAGATACGGGCTGGTTGCCCACTGCGAAGCAAACTGAATTTGATAATGGTGCCTGTAATTTAGTGATGGCGTTTGGGGCTAAGAATTTAGTGAATACCAAAGAAAGCTATAAAACACTTCGCAATAAATATTCGACAGCAGATATTCTGATATGCAGTACTGCGGGTGAAATAGCTGGTTTAAATGTTCAGGATGATACCATTGTTTCAACAGCAATAATTTTTGAAAAAACAAAAATTGAGACAATTGTTGTAAATATTGAAGAGTTTGAATCGAGTTTAGCAGCAGGAAAGAAACTGGCGGAAAAGCTTAATAAAGATAGTCTAAAGCATGTTTTAATAATTTCTGATGGACAATTAGTGAATGGCTCAGAGCTGGTAAAAGGGACTAATTCAATCTTAACTCCGGATATTCCGGTAACTGGTGGATTGGCCGGTGATGGAAATCAATTTGAAGGAACAATAGTTGGCTTGAATGAAGATTTAAGAGAAGGGAATATCGTTGGTATTGGATTTCATGGAGAAGACTTTAAAATTGGATTTGGTACACATGGTGGTTGGGATGAATTTGGTCCACATCGAGTAGTTACAAAATCGGATGGTAATGTTTTGTATGAAGTAGATGATCAAAACGCCTTAGCATTGTATAAAAAGTATTTGGGACCAAAAGCTGATGAACTACCGGGATCTGCACTTCTTTTTCCATTGAGTATGCGTGAACACAAAGATGCTCCAGCTTTGGTTCGAACAATTTTATCTGTGGATGAAGAAAACCAATCAATGACTTTTGCAGGCGATGTACCTAAAGGGGCTACTGTTCGATTTATGAAATCAAACTTTGATCGTTTAATTGATGGCGCTTCTCAAGCTGCAAGTGATGGTTTTTACTTTCAAAATGAACCAATTAATCCAGAATTGGTATTATTAATCAGTTGCGTGGGCAGGAAATTGGTGCTTGATCAACGGATAGAAGAAGAAATTGAAGCAGTAGAAGAGATCTTTGGAAATAAAGCTGCTTATTGTGGATTCTACTCCTATGGTGAATTAGCGCCAACAAAAAACGGAGCAACTTGCGATTTGCATAATCAAACTATGACATTAACGACATATTCAGAAAGCTAAGTTTTTGGCTGGATTTAGATCATTAAATAATAAGCTTCTTCTAAGACAGATTAGAAAGTACGTTGGATCAGTAGATTATCTGCCGCCAGAACTATATCCATTATTTGAAGCTATTAGCCAATCTTATGGTCATTATGATAGCGATCGTGAATTGTTAGAACGGGCCATGGATTTAAGCTCGGAGGAGCTTCAATCTTCAAATAAAAGACTACGACAAGAACTAGATCTTCAATCTCAGGTTATTCAGAAATTGAAAAATTCGTTGGGTACGCTTGAGGTTGATGATGTGCATTGGGATTCTACCGATTTGAAGAAAGTTGCTGAGTTCATAACACAAGAAATTGAACTTAGAAAAGAAGCTGAGACTGCACTGCGATATAGTCGACAAGCTTATAAAACATTAGTTGAAACGGCGCCGGATATTATTTATCGGGTTAATAAAGAAGGCTATTTCACCTATGTAAATCCCATTGGATTTCAGATTTCTGGCTTATCAGAAGATGAAGTTTATAATATGCGCTACATTGATGTAGTTGATGATGCTTTTAAAAAGAGAATTGGCTCCTTTTATATAAAGCAAGTTAGAGATGGTATACAGTCAACCTATATGGAGTTTCCATTAGTTAATAGATGGAATCGGGATATTTGGGTAGGGCAAAAAGTACAATTAGTTTATAAAGATGGGGAATACGATGGAGTGCTTGCTATTGCCCGTGATATCACTGAGATCAGAAAAATCAGAGAGGATCTCAAAAAAGCAAAAGTAGAGGCAGAGGCCTCATCAAAGGCAAAAGAAGCATTTCTGGCAAATATGAGTCATGAAATTCGTACTCCAATGAATGCCATTGTAGGGATGTCTAAACTTCTCAAACAGACTGAGATTAATGCAGAACAAGCAAAATATTTAAATGCGATTTCAACATCATCTTCCAATCTTATTGTACTGATAAACGATATCCTTGACCTATCGAAAATTGAATCTGGAAAACTAGAGTTAGAGAAACTGGGATTCAGCTTAAATGATTTGATTGAAAGCTTGTATTACACACAGAAGATGCTCGCTGACAATAAGGGAATCGAATTTCACTACACCGTCGACTCTACAATACCAGAAGCTCTTTTTGGGGATCCATATCGGTTAAATCAAATTCTAACAAACCTAATTAATAACGCTATAAAGTTTACGAATAGCGGAAGAGTAGAATTATCGGTTCAACATGAAAGTTCGAACGACGATATTTCATTTTTACACTTTAAAATTAAAGACACAGGCATTGGGATAGCGGAAGAAAAACTGAAGGATATATTTGATGTGTTTTCACAGGCAGACAATAGTATCACCAGGAAATTTGGCGGTACGGGTTTAGGTCTTGCTATTACAAGACATCTTGTAAAATTGATGGATGGAGAAATTGATGTAGAGAGCACCAAAGGTACTGGAACTGAGTTCAAAGTTGTTATTCCGCTACAGGTTTCTGATAAGATTGATATTAAAGTTGAAGAGAAAATAGACTCTGAACTCGTTGATTTACAGGGTATAAAACTACTTCTTGTTGAAGACAACAGAATTAACCGAATGCTCGCTTTTTCATTATTGAATAAATGGGGGGTTAATTACGACTGGGCTGAACATGGTGAGGATGCCATAAAATTATTGCAAGATAATTCTTACGATTTAATCTTAATGGATATGCAGATGCCGATTATGGATGGTCTTGAAACGACTGAAAAAATCAGGAAAGAAATGCATTTGGATATCCCGATCATTGCATTTACTGCGAATGCATTTAAAGATGACGCCCAAAAATGTATTGAAAGTGGAATGAATGATGTAGTAACTAAACCATTCGAGCCATCTATTCTTTACAACAAAATATTGAAGCAATTATATCAGAGGATATAAAAAAGGGTACACTTGGTACCCTTAAAATTTATTCTGCTACTGCAACCGGAACTTCTTCAACCGGTTTTTCTTCTACAATACCATTCAATTGATTTCGAACTTGCTGCTCTATAGAATCACATAGCGTTGGATCCTCCTCTAAGAACTGCATAGCTGAATCGGCACCCTGGCCAATAGGCTCTCCATTATATCGGAACCAACTACCTCGTTTTTGAATGATATCGAATTCGACCGCTAAGTCAAGAATTTCTGATACTCTGGAAATACCCTTGCCATACATGATATTGAACTCCACAACTTTAAACGGCGGGGCTACTTTGTTTTTTGCCACTTTCACTTTCGTGCGGTTTCCAATTACTTCATCCGCTTTTTTGATAGAACCAATTCTGCGAATATCTAAACGAACTGAAGAGTAAAACTTAAGTGCACGACCACCAGTTGTAGTTTCAGGGTTGCCAAACATCACACCAATCTTTTCACGTACCTGATTGATAAAAATACAAGCTGTATCAGTTTTGTTTACCACACCTGTAATTTTCCTTAGTGCTTGAGACATCAGTCTAGCTTGCAGACCCATATGAGAGTCGCCCATTTCACCTTCGAGTTCTGCTCTTGGTACTAACGCTGCTACTGAGTCAACTACAATTACATCAAGCGCCCCAGATCGAATGAGTGTCTCTGTAATTTCAAGAGCTTGTTCACCGCTATCAGGTTGAGATACCAGTAACTCTTCCGTGTTAATACCTAATGCTTTTGCATATCGAGGATCGAATGCGTGTTCTGCATCAATAAATGCTGCATAACCACCATTTTTTTGAGCTTGTGCAATTACCTGAAGGGCAAGAGTTGTTTTACCACTCGCTTCCGGTCCATAAATCTCTGTGATTCTTCCTCTTGGTACACCTTGCACTCCTAATGCATAGTCTACCATGATAGAGCCAGTTGAAATAACATCCACATCTTTTGATGCATCATCACCTAACTTCATGATGGTGCCTTTACCGTGTTGTTTTTCAATTTGCCCAACGGCAATGTCTAGTGCTTTTAATTTATTATCGTCAGCCATAAGATTCTTTTATTTGAGTTTGACCGAAATTACAAGTGAAAGGTGTCAGTCTGTGTCACTGTTTGAACGGTCTTAATATATGTTCGATATATGTAAGACTCAATAGAAAGTTATTCCTTACAAAATATTTTCAATTGATTTTTTCAGCTCAAACATTGCTGCTTCTATCTGAGCTTCGGTTGTGTAAGGTGCTGATCCAAAGCGTAAAATCTGGTTTCTGGCATCAGTAAACACATCTCTTGAAAGTAGGTCAGCTCTTAATTCTCTTGCTTTTGGAGAGGTTAAAGATAGAAAGCCACCATTTCTTGTTAATGGCTCATTGTGTGTCAATTTTATTTTCTCAGGATCAAAATTCATCTCAAGAAATAACTTTCTAAGCAATTCAACCTGAGAGGCATATTGTTTTCGTAGCACTTCGGGTGTTAATCCTTGATCTTGGAAGAACTCAACTACTTTAGCTGCTCTAAATTGAGAAGAGGGATCATAAGTTGCGCTTGCGAATCTCTGATCTGAGTGATCATAGGCAACCGGATCATTATTTCGCGGATGCTCTAAGGTGCTAAATGCTGCAAACCAACCAGTTATTACCGGGCGCAATTCACAATCTTTTGGAAATCTTAGGAAGCAATTAGCCTCGCCCCACTGTAGATATTTATAACCGCCAATCATGATAAAACAGTCTTCCAATCCAGCATCTCTTATTGACAGAGGAACTACATTTGTACCATGGTAATCATCAATAATTACAGGAATCGAATGTTCTCTCGCTGCTGCCGCAATTTCAGTTAAATGCGTATTAATGAGACTTGTTTCAAAGTATACTCGTGATAACATTACTGCTGAAGTACGATGATCCATCTCAGCAATAATTCTGTTTGCAAAATCTTCATCAGGATCAATCGGAACTCTAACAACTTCCAATCCTTCTTCTTCCATTCGCTTTAGCTGACGGAACATTGAATGGAATTCAGAATCTGTGCTTACGACTTTTGGTTTATTTTTTAAGTCGAAGCTGCTCATCAAACTAACCATTAGGAAATGAGTGCTTTCCTCTCGGCAATAAAATCCATCTGGATCATCATAAAAGTCACGCAGATAGTTTCTTAAAATCTCTGTTTTCTCAAAACTAGCACCCCATTTTTTATCTACATCTCGTGCACAAATATCGAAATATTCGGTTTGTCCATCCCTAGCTACATCCGGCCAAGCTTGGTGCGAATGACCGGTAAAAAGAAGTCTATTTGCGACATCAAATCTTGAATAGTGAGGTTGTAAACGTTTTGCTAACTGATCGATTTCTGACATAAATGTAATTCTAAAATTCTGTTCTTATAGCCCAAAGATCCGGGAAAATAGCATGACTGACCGTCTTTTGTAGATACGCAACCCCATCGGATCCACCAGTACCTTTCTTTCTGCCGATGGTACGTTCAACCATTTTAACATGGCGGTAGCGCCATTCCTGTAAACCTTCGTCGAAATCAACTAAAAGCTCACATAATAACGCCGCTTCAGGATCATTCTTCATCACAGTAACAAGCTGTTTCTGAATATCTTTTGAAGGATTGAATATCAGGCCAATTTCATTTTCTCGCTTTGGCTGAACTGTGAATCCTTTTTTTGTGAGATACATTCCAAAGCTTTCCCAAATTGTATTTTCATCCATCTTTTTTTGAAGCATCGAAACTGTTTTATCATCACCTTCATGGATTTTCAGCATCATCGGTAATCGAAGACCACATGCAATTTCTAACTCTCTAAACTGAACTGATTGAAAACCGGTTGACTGCCCCAAAAAAGAACGAAAGCTGTTAAACTCTAATGGTGTCATTGTCTCAAGAATATCCACCTGAGAAACGAGTGTTTTCATAATGGTTAAAACACGACGTAAAGTTTTAACAGATGTCCATGTATTACCAGATTCAAGTTCAGCTCTAAGCTTGCTGAACTCATGTAGAATTTGTTTGAACCAAAGTTCATAAGTTTGATGAATAATGATGAAAAGCATTTCATCATGTTCATTTGGTTCTGACTTAAGCTCCTGTAGCTCAAGCAATTCATCAACTTTTAGATAGCTTGTGTATGTAATTTCCATTTATTCCTCCAACAGGTGAATGATAGTCAGAATATTAATTATCTTCGAAGAAAAAGAATGAGCATAATTATAGCAGACGGTGGAGCTACTTCTACTACGTGGGCAGAGCTTAAAGGAGGGGAAGAGCAAATTGTTCGAACTTCCGGTATCAATCCTTTTCTTAAAGTTGATGCAGAAATTGAGACCGTAATCTATGATGAATTGGGTATGCTGCTAAATACTTCGATTGTAGATAAAGTGCTATTCTACGGTGCAGGTTGTGGTGATTTTCAAAGAGCTAATCGAGTAAAAAAGATTCTGTCTGAAGCATTCAGAAATGCCGAAATCATAATTAAAACTGATATTGAAGGTGCCGGAATTTCGTTATTTGGAAACTCCACCGGCATAGTAGGGATTTCAGGCACCGGATCAAGTGCAGGTTTTATGAACCAGGGCATACTTGTTGATATAATGCCATCAAAACCTTACCCGGAAGGGGATTTTGGTTCCGGTTCTCATATTGGTTCTCTTATACTAAAAGACTTCTATGCAGGACAGGCCCCACAAGAAATTAAGCAGCTAATTCAATCAAGACGGCGATTATCTCTCGACCAGCTTTTTGTTTTATTTCAGGATCCTACAAAATCTAAGATGATTGCCTCAAAAGTATTAACTGATGTTGTCACTTCTAGTGAATTTGACAAACCAATGCATCAAGAATATTTAAAACGATTAGTATTTGAGTCGTTGGATCCATTTTTCAAACAATTGAAATCACATTTTAAAAATGCCTTGGCCAACCAATCAATTCGATTTGTAGGTGGAACAGTTGCTGCTTTTGATGATTATTTCCGGGAATTCTTTAGGCAAAAGGGACTGCTGATTGATGAGATTCAGCGTAATCCAATTCATGGGTTGATCAGACACCATACATAAAAATGATCGATACTCATTCTCACATTTATTTACCACATTTTGAGGAAGACCTGGATGAAGTTTTAAATCGAGCTGTTGAAGTTGGTATCACTGATATATGCATGCCTGCAATCGACTTTTCATCTACTAATCAGATGGAAAAGCTTAAACATCCAAAAATTAATTTCTATAAAATGGCGGGCTTACATCCGGCCGATGTAAAAGAGCTCCCTAAGGACTTTGAAACTAAATTAGCAGAACTATGCAGTACAGATGAATTTTATGGAGTTGGAGAAACCGGGCTTGATTATTACTGGAGCACCGAATTTATTGATCAGCAAAAACAATCCTTACAGACCCATTGTAGAGTAGCAAAAGAAGTCAATAAACCAATTATTTTACATAACAGGGAAAGCACTGAAGATTTGCTGAAAATCATCGAATCAGAACAAGATGGACGTTTATCAGGAATCTGGCATTGTTTTAATGGGTCGGTAGAAGAAGGCAAAAAAGCAATCGATTTAGGACTTCATCTTGGGATTGGTGGTGTTGTGACTTTCAAAAATGGCGGAGTTGATAAAACAGTTGCAGAATTACCTTTAGATAAAATGGTTTTAGAAACCGATGCTCCTTATTTGTCCCCTACACCAAAAAGAGGGAAACGAAACGAACCCTCTTTTATGAACTTCACTGCAACTCGATTATCTGATATATTCGATTTAGATCTTGATGATCTAATCGCCAAAACGAGTGCAACAGCTCGGCAATTATTTAAAATCGATTAAATTATTGATTAACAATCAAAATTGGAGCTGGTTCTTCTTGCACAAGTGTTGGTTTTGTAGCCAGAGACTTAGTAATAGCATCACAGCCACCTGTGCTACCTGTTTCTAAATACTCGATCGCAGCTGCAAAAAGGCTCTCTTCCTGGTCCCCAAACCCTTTGTTGATATTATCACAGGCAGTAAAATCCGGTTCAATTCCATTGAAAAAATCACCTTCATCAATACTATTAGTGAACCGGAAACTTATTAAAGTATACACTTCTGATTCATCAATGCTATACCAACTATATGATCCAACCGGTTTTCCATAAGTATTTCCAACTCCAATGTGAGTTACATTCATCAAAGGTTTAAATCCATTTAGAATAAGTTCACTAGCTGACGCCGTACCGTTTGTTGTCAAAACAATTAATTCATCTAAGTTCAAGAGTCCATTTTTATTTAGACTCGAGCTGCTATTTTCTTCTGTCCTGTCAATATTATGAACGTATTTAAATAATGGTTTCCCGACATCATCAGCCTGTAGTATATATTCTGCAAGATAATTTGCTACTGAAAGGCGACCACCGCCATTATATCTCATATCAAGAATTAATCGATCGATAGAGGCACTTTGAAATTCCATAAATGCCTGATCTAATTGAGGTGTGGCAGGATTTATAAAATTATTGAATACCAAGTATCCGATTGTTTCAGTGCCGAGCTCAAAAGTATCTGAATAGAGAACGGGATTAATTGTTACCAATCCTTTTGATATTTCGTATTCAGTTCGATTTCCATCATGGTCTTCAATTAAAAAAGTTTGCGTGAATCCTGACTCATCGGGACCTAGTGCTCCTGCCCAGTCAGTAATCGTTTGTACATTTCGACCATCAATTTCGAGAAGTTTCCAGCCTCGTTCTACTCCGGCTCTGCCAAATGGACCATCGTCATACGTGTATCGGAAGCGAAGATTATTGTCGTCATCCCAACCATAAGAAAAACCATATCCCAAATAAGTTCCTTCATTGTAATATGACTGGAATTGATTTGCGTCAGAGATGCCGCTCCAAATATCAAGGGATGAATATTTAGCCATTTGCAAGAGCTCATAGGGTGATTCAAAATCGGATGCTTTTATATTAGCTGGAATTTCTGCATTCCATAAATACCAATATTCCATAAGCCCAAGCATTCGCTCATTATCTTCGATATTTGGGTTGTTGTTTCCATTATTTAAGCTGCAATTCGCTAGAAAAAACAATGATATAGCTAATAATGATAAATGAGAACGCATGTAAAATTTTTTTGAAGAGCTAACTATCTAATAAAAAGTATAAACTGATATGAATAGTAGTTTATTATTTCGAAGGAATAATATAAATCAGTTAGAGAATTTAATCACCGTTCCGGTAATCTCGATATCGGCATTACCGGGCGTGAATATATAAGTAAAAATGGATCCTGCAGCAATTGCTGCACTATCAGAACTTGGTTCTAATAAGGTGATTCCGGTTGCAATTATTGAACCCATTAGGGCAACCGATTTAATAAAAAGCATAAAAGAATTAGCCCCGGTATTTCGCATTGAAATCTGAAGATTTACAATTCCATCACCACCTTTTGATTCTATAATTTCATTTAGTTGATCTGAAATATCCGTATCGGACTGAATTTCAATGACAGATGAAACTCCCCATTTCTTGAAATTCAATTCAAAATCTGATATCTCAGTATAGGTTTCGGAGTATAAAATTTCACCATTAGGCGCATAAATGGCAGACGATTGTGAAACGGGATAATCAAGACTATTTGCAGTTAAATTTACTTTAGTGCCAACTGAACAACCCAGAAAGCTGAAACTGATAAGAAAGATAATTAGCCTGTTACACCTCATAATTCAATGCATTATTGATCGCGATAAAGTACACTGGTTTGAGTGAATTTCTTCACTGTGAATGTCCCAACGTCGCTTTCTGATCCTGTTATTGCGGCGGCTATATTTCCAAAAATGAATGCCCCAACTCTGATTCCGTGTTTAATTTCTAGTTGTATTTCCGTGTCGCCCATTAAGTAGGTTGGATCCGATTGAATTGCTTGAATAATGGTTGACTCCATATTACCATAATAATATTCACCACCTGAAAGGGTGATACTTGTATTTTCATTCTCAGAATAAGTCTCCTCCTCAAATTCAAGTTCACTGAATCCTGTAATTACATCTAATGTATCTAGTGAAGTTGATGATTCAATTTTACCCATATGAATAGGTTGTTCAATATCAGAGAAAGTGAGTGAGAAGTCATAAGTTTTGCAGGCTGTAAACAAGCAATATGATAGAATAACAGCTATAAAAACTTGTCTATGAATCATGGTTGGTCGTTTTTCACTCAATATTTGACTTGAATAAAGCGAATTAAACATTTAATTGCCAATAACCTACATTTAGCCATTTATTAAACTTGAATCCTACTTCTTCAAATTCTGCTATCTTATGGAATCCCATTTTTTCATGTAATCGTACACTAGGATCATTTGGCAAAGTGATACCGCCAATAATGACATGTAAATCCAGTTTTTTAAGTCGCCCGATTAGATTTGAGTATAATTTACTTCCAATCCCTCTGTTATGATATCCGTTTTTAACATAAACGCTGATCTCAACCGAAAATCGATATGCACTTCTTTTTCGCCATGGAGTGGCATAAGCATAACCTATGATTTCTTCGTTTTCTTCGAAAACAATCCAAGGTAAATTTGGAATAACCTGTTCAATTCGATGCTGCATTTCTGATTCATCAATCTCAATCTCCTCGAAAGTTACGGTTGAGTTGAGTATGTAATAATTGTAGATATTCGCGATATCAAAAGCATCATTTAGGCTGGCATCTCTAATCATAATGTGTTTTTAGAAATGATATCAAATTGAGGAGATATTATCGTAACAAAATCAACCTGATTGTGTAAAGCTCGAGTTATAAAGGAGAGAAATTCAACTAACTAAACAGGGAAAAATGAAAAGAGCATTTTGGATTTTACTGGCAGGTACATTACTTACCTTTTCATGTGCACAGGCAATTGATGTGCAACAATTTGTTGAAGCAGAACCCTATGGGTTTTGGAGTGGTTTATGGCACGGATTTATAGCTCCATGTACATTCTTTATCAGTTTATTTATTGAGGATGTAGCCATTTATGCTGTAAATAATACGGGTGGCTGGTACGATTTCGGATTTGTATTAGGTGCCGGAATTTTATTTGGTGGAAGCAGGAAGAGAAGACGTAGAAAAAAAGAGGATTAATTAGAAATCCCGAATTTTTTTAGAATTGGGAATTTCATCAAATTGACTTCAGGAATTCTTATTACTGGATATTCATTTCTGTAGGGGAAATCAGTTCTTAGTCTGGCAAATAAACTGCATTTATCCGGATCTGAGCCAATATTCAGAAGGATCTTGTGATATTCAGGTAATGGATGACAATTATATATTACATCCCGAATAGTGGAATTTGCATTCTCTAAATGAATGATCTGTTTTTCAATTTCAGCTTTTTTTGGTGATTTAAGTTCAAAAAAATTACAAAGCCGTGTTGCCAGCATTTCACTGGCATTTGTTTTTGATTGAATAGAACTACCGGCAATATGAGGAGTCGCAAATGAACAATATTTTGCGAGCACGGGATTAAAATCAGGTTCGTTTTCCCAAACATCTATTATCAAGTGTTTCACAGAATTCCGCTGTTTAGCTATCATTAAAGCTATTTCATCTATTACTCCGCCACGGGCAGCGTTAATTATTGCAAAGTAATCCCTATTGCTAAGTTTCTCATTATTCAACCAATGATAAGTTGGATGTTTACCAGTTCTTTCCAATGGCACATGAAATGTGAGAATATCGCAACTTAGAACTTTTTCGAGACTAGCTGACTCAAAATCTGATTCTTTTTCATCTCTAGGTGGATCGTATGAAACTGTGTTGAATCCAATTTTATTTAATAAAGAAACTACTTTCTTGCCAACAGCTCCGATGCCAATTATACCAACTCTAAGGTTGAGTAAGTTTTTCAGATCAGAATCTAGTAGTAAAATCGAAGTGACAACATATTCAGCCACGACATTCGCATTTGATCCTTTTGCATCCACAAATCGGATTTCATTTTCTAAAAGGTAGTTCTTATCGATATGATCTCTTCCTGAAGACCCTGTACCAATAAACTTTAACAGTTTTGGTAGTTTCGGTATAGTGATTGGGTTTACTTTTGTAACTGATCGAAGAAGCCAGGCATCGAATCCATTAATATCCGGCATTCCTAATACCGGATCATATTTAACCAACTCTATTTCTTTCGGTAAAAAAGTCTCTAACTTATAAAGATTTTCGTCTGCTAAAACCCGTATCAAAGTACCTTTAGATTAATAAGAAAATATGGAGTAATTGAGCTATACTTGGGTGATGAGTACCAAGTATAACATAGTTTCATTAATTCGCAAAAAGCGAGATGGAGAAGTCCTCTCAGAAGATGAAATAAGCTATTTGATAAATGCCTATTCAAACCATGAGATCGAAGACTATCAAATGAGTGCATTTCTGATGGCAGGATATTTGAACGGATTAAATGCTGATGAATCTTCTGCTTTAACACATTCAATGTTGCATTCAGGAGAGATAGTAGATTTAAGTCATATTCCGGGAATTAAAGTAGACAAACACTCTACCGGAGGTGTAGGTGACAAACTATCATTAATTCTTGCACCTGTTGTTGCAAGTGCAGGAGTCCCGGTTCCAATGATATCGGGGCGTGGTCTTGGTCATACGGGTGGTACATTAGATAAATTAGCATCAATACCAGGTTTCTCAACCGATATGGATTTGAATCGGTACAAAAAAATAATTGAGAAACATGCGTTGGTGTTGGCAGGTCAGACTGCTGAAATTGCACCGGCCGATAAGAAATTATATGCACTTCGTGATGTGACTGCTACCGTTGAATATATTCCATTTATCGCCGGTAGTATCATGTCAAAAAAATTGGCAGAAGGGATTGATGCACTTGTCTTAGATGTGAAATTTGGAAATGGTGCCTTCATGAAAACCCAGGATAAAGCAATCGAGCTTGCTGAAACGTTAGTTTCAATAGGTGAACATTTTGGGAAAAAGACCATCGCATTTATTACAAATATGAATCAGCCTTTAGGAAATGCTATTGGAAATTGGTTAGAAGTAAGGGAGTGTATTGATTGTCTTAAAGGTGGTGGGCCAACTGATACTAAAATACTTTCAAATTTATTATCCGGAGCGATGATTTATCTGGGTGGAAGAGCTGAAAGTATTGAAGATGGTATCGGAATTAGTGAGGATCAAATTAATTCTGGAGCAGCATTTCAGAAGTGGATCGATATAGTTGAAGAGCAAGGAGGGGACTCAGCTTTTATTAAATCACCAAAAAAATATCCGATTTCGCAATTTGAATTTGAATTACATGCTCACAAAGATGGATATTTAGAGTCGATGGATACTTTTGCATTTGGATTAGCTGCTTTAGAATTAGGAGCAGGACGAAAAGTGATATCAGATATTATTGATCCTACAGCTGGAATTGTATTGAATAAGAAAATTGGTGACAAAATCACTAAAGGTGAAACAATTTTGCGTGGCTACACGAACAAGCCCGCCAAGATTGATATAGTTTCAGATCAATTATATGAAGCCGTAACAATTGGAAATGAGGAACCGGTAACAGAGGTATTGGTCACTCATATCAGCGACAGCAAAGGCACAAGGGCATTTGAGCTTTAGCATGTTGAATTACATAAATAATCAATTAACTTAGTTCCTCTACAATCAAGGGCATAAAAAATAAAGGATAGAACAATGTTTCAACGATTAATTCGCGCAATCAAATCGATGTTCGGTGGCTTAGTAAGTTCCATGGAGAACCCGAAGCTTATCCTTGAACAAAACATTCGGGATTTAAACGATCAGATTCCTCAAATGAATGAGAATATCGCTACAGTTAAAGCGAATCTGATTATGCTTCAAAAAGAAGTGAAAAGAAATGAAAAGCAAATTCAAGATCTAACCGCTAAGATTAAATCAGCAATTCAGGCTAACAGAGATGATATTGCTGAGGGATATGCGCTTCAACTTGAAAAGGCTAAAGAGACTATTGAGCATTCTAAAGACCAATTAGCATTCGCTGAAAAAGCTTATGAGAAAGCTTTAAAAGTGAAGAAAGTATTTATGCGTGAAAAGGATCGTAAGATTCAGGAAGCTAAAGAAGCACTTCGAGCAAGTGAGCGTGCTGAATGGCAATCAAAAATTGCAGATACTTTAGAACAGTTCGAAGTTGGTGGTATTGATCAGACTCATGATGAAATGATTTCTCGAATCAATGAAGAAGCTGCTAAGAACGAAGCACGTATGGAAATTGCATTGGATAGCATCGATACCAAAACTATGGAAATTGAAGCAAATGCTGAGAAAATTAGAGCTCATGAATTAGTTGAGCAGTTTAAATTAGAGATGGGTGCATCTTCGGGATCAATATCTATCGATGAAGAACCAGCAGCTGAGGAGAAATCCAAGAAAAAATCTGTTGGCAGTAAAGAAAAGAGCTAGTACGTTATGAGTACCTCCGGAGAAGAAGAACGTGAACGCCTTAAACAGGAATACAAAGAGCATTATCGAAAGATAAAAGAAGCTAAGGAGCGCTTAAAAGCTACTGAGAAGAAAGGCAAAATCGCACAGGCTTTAGATAATATGAATGCTGATGAGATTCTTGGTTCTGTGGATGAATTCTTGGGTAAAGTCCGTGAGAAAGTAAATATCTCGGAAGCCAAGTACGAAATGGCTATGGACAGTTTTGAAGATGAAGAATTATCTGATGCTGCACGAAAAGCCAAACAACAAGAGCATGAAGAGGAATTAAAAAAGAAAAGAGCAAAAGACACGCTAAAACAAGTGAAAGCCGAAATGGGAATGCTCTATTCTGAAATTGAAAAGACGGCCGATGAGCTAAAGGCAAAGAAAACAATTGGTACACAAAAAGAAGGTAACGAACAGGAATCTGATTCGTCAACTGAAGAGAATTAATGTCGACTGAAGAATTAAATATTAATTATACCCGAGAAGCATTTCTTAATCCTATTAACTTAGGTGCATTACTGGTGTCAACCATAGGTGCTTTATTTGTTAGTAATTTGAGTGGTGATATTGGAATGAACCTTTCAAATCTACTCCTGACCACCGTATTTGGGATAGAACTAATGTATCTGGGTGTTATTCCTCGCTTACCAAGATTTCGGAAAAATCTGGAACTAAAGAAGCTTAAAGAACGGCATGCTTCTTCAAATGACAAAGATTTATTTCAAGCCTTAGATGCAGCTAGTCAAAAACGATTTTTAGTTCTTAAAAAACTGGCAAACTTAGTTCAGGAAAATTTTGAAAAGCTTCCTTATAGCAGTCAGGGGCTATTGAACAACATCAAAAAGAAAATTGATGAGCTTCTAGGTAACTACATCACATTACTTGATTTGATTAAGCGCTATGAAGTGTATCTGAATACATCATTAGAGAGCAGTTTGAAAGAAGAAGTAGTTCGACAGATCGAAGAAATTAAATCGATAGAGTCTGAAAAATTAAAGCGTACAAAAGCTCGCCGTGTCGCAATCATGAAAAAGCGATTAAATAAATTCAAGATTGCCAAGGAAAAATATTTAGTGTGTGAAACTCATCTAGAGACTATTGAAGATGCAGTTCGGTACATATACGAGCAATCCATGACTATGAGTAATCCGGAAGAAATTGGCTTCCAACTTGATAACTTGCTCACTGAAGTAGATGAAACTTCTCAACTTATCGAAGATTTAGATCAGGATATAACTCCTGAGTACACTACTGAATGGGAAACAGAATTGGATTTTGATTCTATTTTGGATGAATTATCGGATGACGTAAATTTGGAGACAAATCAAAAGAAAAGAGTTCGAGAATAACGTCAATGAGTACCAGTTACGAGTCACTTCTGTATGAAGTAGATGATCAGGGCATTTGTACTATTTCCATTAACCGGCCGGAAAAACTTAACGCATTAAATAATCAGGTTTTTCTCGACCTGGATGAAGCCATTAAAGCTGTAAATCTGGATTCCTCTGTTAAGGTTGTAATCATAACAGGTGCAGGAGAAAAAGCATTTGTTGCAGGTGCTGACATCAAAGAATTCTCAGATTTTAATTCAGATAAAGCAACTGAGTTATCGAAACGAGGTCATAAGGTATTTCAAGCGATTGAAGATTTAGGTAAACCGGTAATTGCGGCAATAAATGGATTTGCGTTAGGTGGTGGTTGTGAGCTTGCGATGGCCTGTCATCTCCGTGTGGCGTCAAGTACTGCTAAATTAGGATTGCCGGAAGTTACACTAGGTTTAATTCCTGGCTATGGAGGAACCCAACGATTAGTTAAACTAGTCGGTCAAGCAAAAGCACTTGAGCTTATTTTTTCAGGTAAGTTTATTGGTGCTGAAGAAGCACTTTCGATAGGTTTAGTAAATCAAGTTGGTGAATCTGCAGTTGAGGTAGCAATAAAACTGGCAACATCAATTGCGAAACAGGCACCTCTAGCATTAAAAAATGCTATCTTAGCTGTTAAATCTGCTGGATCAGATGAAGGGTACAAGCAAGAAGCTAAACTCTTTGGTGAATTATTTGACACCGAAGATTTTAAAGAAGGTACAGGAGCTTTCTTTGAGAAGAGAAAACCAACCTTCTCAGGCAAATAGCAACGAATATCTAATAAATGAGCGACGAGCCTCCATCGGGTAGTACAAGTATAAATTCTAATAAATGGAGTCAATAATATGGAATGGCTCCTAATCGTAGTGACCGTTTTACTTAGCGGGTTTTTCTCAGGGTCAGAGATTGCATTTGTATCGGCAAACAAGCTCAAGTTAGAAGTTATGTCTCGCAAGAAGAGTGTATTGGCAAGTTCAATCACATTTTTTAAGGATAATCCGGATACATTTCTAACTACCACTCTAGTAGGTAATAATATCATCAATGTATTATATGCTACTTTAATGGCCATCTTTTTGGTCTCGCCAATAAATGAGTATTCACTTCTTTGGTTTGATCATGATCCTTCCAATGTTCAAGTACTTGTAGCCCAGACTATCATTGCATCAGTCATCATAATGATATTTGGCGAAATCATTCCAAAGGCAGTGTTCAGATCCCAGGCTGACTTTATGATGAATATCATAGCAATGCCGTTAAGGATTTTCTACATATTTCTACGCCCGTTAATAGCACTTGCAAACGGATCATCCAATATTGTAATCAAATGGCTTGTTCCAAATGCAGAAAAAACAGAATCATTCTATCGTCGACAAGATGTTGAATTGATCTTTAAAGAATTGAAAGAGAGTGGTGGAAACGACGATTTGGACGAAGATGACACTGAGATTCTGCAAAATGTCCTGGAGCTTTCAAATTTGAGAGTGAAGGATTCAATGATTCCACGAATTGAAATTCATGCTGTTGAAAGAAATACTCCTGTAAAGGATGCACTGGATTTGATGATAAAGTCAGGACATTCAAAACTTCCTGTTTATCGTGAATCGATTGATGATGTAATTGGAGTCGTCTTTGCTTCTGATTTCTTTGATAGTCCTTCTACTTTAATAGAAATAATACGACCTGTAAAACTGATCCCATCATCGAAAAAATCGAAAGATCTATTGACTGAGTTTAGACAATCAAATCTATCAGTAGCAATTGTATTGGACGAATATGGAGGTACAGCTGGAATGGTTACCATTGAAGATTTACTCGAAGAGGTTGTCGGTGATATTCAGGATGAACATGATAAAGACGACGATATCATGAAAAAGCTATCAGCTAATACGTATGTAATTAGTGGTAGTGTAGAAATAGAGGAGTTGATCGAGAAGTTTGAAGAAATTGATTTGCCAGTGGAACCTTCTGAGTATGACACCGTAGCGGGTTACCTGATAAATCATTTAGGGCGCATTCCTAAGGTAAATGAAGAGTTGTTAATTGAGGGCAAAAAGTTCATTATAAGCAAGGCAACTCAAAGCCGGATTGAAACCGTAAAACTGATTTTAATATAACGAGATAGTTGCTAGTTGGAAGGCACTCTTTATCTCAGTATGACACTAACTTTGATTCTTAAACAAGATGTTTGATAATTATCCCGATTGGTCGCAAGAATTTGCAAGAAAGTACCTAAGCCGTACCATTAACACCTTTCTATTGCATGGCAACGTCCACGATTTAGTTCCTCTGCAGGATGAAGATGTAACGGAATTTCATCGTCTAAAGTCATTTTTATCTGATGAATTTTTTGGGGCTCGTGACTTTGTAATTTTTTATGACCGTTCTTCCGGTATCTATTTTAGAGATAAAGAATCTCAAGCTGATTTCAATCAAGCAATTGCTGGTCGTGACAGTTTGGTTGGTACTGATTATGCCAAAAAAATGCCGAAAGATCCTGTTCGTGTTTTCTCATTATTGGAGCAATATTTCAGGCTTCGTTTAGATCAGAAGAAAAGTGTTGCTTTGATTATTGATTATGCAGAGACCATAATTCCAATGAGTGATGCTGGTTCAACAGGTAATGAAGATAGAACCGCTCTTGTTTACTTAAGTAGATGGGCCCATGATCCGATGTTCCTGGCTTCAGATTTTACAAATGTACTCATTACAGAAAATCTAGCTGATTTAAATAAAACACTGATTCAGAATCCATATACAACTGAAATCAAGATTACAATTCCAGGTGAGAAGAATAGACTTAGTTTCATCAAGTTTGAGACTGCGGATGATGAATACGAGAAAATTTCATCAGTAAAGCCGGAGATAATTGCTCAGCAAACTGCTGGATTGAATTATGTGAATATACGCTCGGTACTTTCAAATGCCCGTGAGAATGAAGAAAAAATTACCTTCGAAAGTCTATCGAGAAACAAAAAGGAATTGATCGAGGCAGAAGCTTACGGACTTTTAGAATTTGTTGAGACTCAATATTCACTCGATAATGTAGCAGGGCACAGTCAAGTTAAAGCACATCTTCGTCAGGCTGTGAAAGCATTAAAAGAAGGTCGACAGGATGTGATGCCGATGGGCTATTTAGTTTGTGGACCTGTAGGTACAGGTAAAACATTTTTGGTGACATGTTTTGCAACTGAGGTTGGGATACCAATGGTGAAATTGAAAAATTTCAGAAGTCAGTGGCAAGGAGTAACTGAAGGTAACCTTGAAAAGATTCTGTCGATTTTGAAAGCGATGTCACCAGTTGCTGTAATGATTGATGAGGCTGATGCATATCTCGGTGATCGTTCCTCGAGTGGTGATAGTGGTGTTTCGTCTCGTGTATTCTCACAGATCGCGACTTTCATGAGTGATACTACCAATCGTGGTCGAATTATCTGGTTCTTGATGACGGCACGACCTGACTTGATGCCAATCGATTTAAAACGACAAGGTAGAGCAGAAGAACATTTAGCATTGTTTCCGCCTCATACCAATGAAGAACGCGTTGAATTATTCACCGCAATGAAGAAGAAAACTGGACTAAAAATGACCGAGGAATATGTGCCTGCGATCATTGAAGAAGGATTTAAAACATTCTCAGGTGCAGATATGGAAGCTGCATTAACCCGCGCAAAATTCCGGGCTGCCGCTGAAGGTCGAGTTAAAGTAACTCCTGAAATTCTTGATATTGCGCTAGGTGATTTTATCCCACCAACATATCCGGAAGAGGTAGAACTACAAACACTGAATGCTGTGATTGAGTGTACTTCTAAAGAATTACTTCCGGAACGTTATCGTGAGATGGATAGAAATGAGATTCTATCGAAAATCGAAGAACTGAAGTTTAGAGTAGGCTAGTTTACTGTTAAACTTTAAACTATTTCTGTATTCAGATTTTTTGACCTGAAAAGTTCTAATCCAATCAAAATATAGGCGATACCTAGAACAGCGGTGCCAATAATACCACCCCAGACAGGTGTTGTTATTGCCGATAATATTGGCAATAAAAGAAAGCCTGCTATAACCAATATTGAACCCATCCTATTCAAAACTTTGTTTAGTAGCATGGATATAGAAAATAAAATCCAACCTACCGAAAAGGTAATTATCGCTATCATTGTACCGATGTGATATTTGATAAATCCATCAGTAGAGTTCAAATCTAAAACAGCTTCAGGATCAATTGAGGCGAGATCCGGCATTACAAAAATTTGATACCATTCGTGGGCAAGTGTGAAGGCACACCCAAAGAAAACTATGACAAATGTTATGTGACCAAAATTGTTGGATTTTTCGATTTGATATACATGAATACCAACAGTACCAAGTAACAAAAAAGCTACACTTAGTGCAGCAAAAATCATTCTATATAGAAATTTGGTTGTAATTGCTGTCTCGGAATAAGGAGCTGTGAAATCGATAAAAGGGGATAGGATGCAATTCGTTATAATGATACATAGTCCTCCTAAAATCATTGAAACTGCACAAATCCGTATAAATTTATTCATGTAAATATAAATGGATATGATTTACTATTGCTCGAAACTTATGTGATTGTTATTGCAATCAAAAAATTATGGGAATTTTTACTTAGTAGATAATTCATTACACAGATATAAACTTGTTACATCTTAATGACCAATTCTGCCTTAGTCAAAACTAGCGTTTCATTTTCTGATGCTGCCAAAAATGCACTGAAAGTATAATTACCGCTTTCTTGGAAGGTGATCTCAGAGTTCTTTCCTGTAAAACTCCAATCTGTTTTATCCATTACCTTAGCTTTGAACTCTCCTAATGTGATGTTCTTGTCTGTAGGGTCGATTTCAAGATTGGAGTAATACTCACCGTCCTTAATGATTTCAACTCGGAATCTTAACTCAATCTCTCCTTCATATTCCATATCCATCTCAGACCAAAATGCGATTTTTTCACCGGCAACTAAGTCCAATGAAGCTTTTTTTAATGTAAGATCTTCATCACTAGTACTGATTTTATTAATTGGTAAACGAGCTACCTCTTCGCCAATTAGTGCGTCACAATTTGCAGTTAGAACAATTAATAAAAGTGAAGTAGTTACAGTTAACCCAAGTTTCATTTGATTCTGTTTTTTCATGAATAAAAGAGTAAGACCATGAAAAGGCAAAGTTCTAAATTAATGATGTAATCTAAGTATCATACTTAGTAATAAAAGAGTCTATTGTAAGCTTTATAAAACAGCCCAATAGGAAGATAGGATGTTTTCTAATCTTCAATTTTTTCAAATACAGGATGACTTATTAACTCAGTGTCTCTAAAATAATGGACAGTCATTCCTTCACTAGATTGAATGAATTTAAAACCACCCGGGATATTATCGGTGATAAATGCATTATCACCAATATGAATAAAATTATGTCTGACTCCACCAATAAACATGGGTAAGTAGAGTTTACCATCTTCTTCGATAAACTCAATTTCAACGTCAAAATCTATATCCTTATACCTTCCGGTTAGAGGGGGTAAATCTGATGGATTTATTTCTTCTTGATTTACCCATTCACGTTCAGATCCCCAGTTATGAGTTCTGATGATGTTATCTCTTAAGATATCAATGAAAGGAATTCGAATTTGATTTGGACCATTTCCGAAAATAACTATTCCTTTTCCGCCTGTCATGGTAGCATAAACATAACCACCAGTTCCGGTATTTGCACCACCATGTGAGAACCAATCCAGATTACCAAATCCATACATTCGTTCCCAACCTAAACTCCAGTCTCTGAGGAATTTAACATATTGAACTTTCATGATTCTATTAGCAACATCTTCAGAAATAATATCTGATCCTATTCCATTTAAAGCTTTTTGAATTTCTATTAACAACAAAGCCATTTCTGTTGGATTCGACCACATACCAGAAGCAGAAACTTGGGGAGTAATTGGGATTCCGGTACCAACTATGTTTTGATCTATGTCATGTGCTTTAGCCACATTATCTGGAAAGCCAAACTCATTTGGTTGCTTCATAGTTGTATACTGCAAATTCAAAGGTGCGAATAAGTATTCGTTTGCTAAATCTGCTAAACTCTTGCCTAAATGATCTTCAACGGCCATCATAGCAACGGTATAGCCGCCACCGCTATAACTCCAATCAGTGCCTGGTTTGAAGGTCAGAGTAATTTCATCATGATCTGAATTTGGAATTTCGCCCTTAACCGACTCCAAAATTGTTGGGATAGTATCACCTTCATAGAAATCAATGAATCCTCCTTGTGTTGTTCCTGCAGTATGACTTAACAAATGTTCAAGGGTTACATCGATATCCTGATTGAATTCAGTTTGAGGAATTTGCCATCTCTTCAGATAATTATTTACAGGTACATCTAACTCGATTAAACCCTCTTCTTCCAAAATCGCGAATAGTGTGGCAGTAAATGCTTTTGAAATAGACGCGGTTGAAAATGCGGTATTTATATCAATCGGGTCTGAATTGCTTTTTACACCAAAGGACTCAGCCCAGATAATTTCATAATCATCGAAAACAGCTACACTCAGTCCTTTAAGACCTCGTTCGACCATGAGATCTTCGATTGACACGGTATCACCATCATCAGTAGGAATTTGATAAAGAGCTTCACTTTTCTGCTGTGAAAAATCTTTCGCTTCTTCTATTGATGGTGTACAGTTTGTAATTACAAGAAGCGATAGTAAAAAAATACATTGAGTGAGAGTTGAATGCATTGGAGATACCGTTATATGATTTAATTAATCGAAAATCATTCGATACCTGTGCTTTAGAAATAAGTTTAGTAAAAAGCTGTAATGCTTTTAAATAACTCACTCACTACGGAAGTAACTGAGAAAAGGGAAGTAAAAAGGAAATATTTCGCGTTCTAATTATTCGTTTGAAGAGATTCAATCTGCTTTAAGATTTCATTTGCTTCCTGCGCCTTAGCATCACTTGCAGTGCGATTAGAAGTAGATAGTCGAAATGACTCTTCCATTAATTTCTGATACTTCTCGTTTAGTTTATCTACTTCTGATTTCTTTTTGAATAGTCCGAACATAACATGATAATTTAGTTGCTCAGCTAACGATAAATAGAGTAGAATTCGTTCAAAGAATAGACGAAATCTTAGAATTTAACTTCCGATTTATAAATAAACCTTGCAATCTCTTTACCCCACGTTTGGTAGGTAAGTTTTGAAGGATGTACACCATCACTAAAAAAATCAGATGGCTTTTGAGTGTCTGATAGTAAATGAATCCATTCCTCAATTCGAATTACTTCCGAAGAGTAAAAAACACCATTAAATTGGTTTTTAAGAATATTAAGCTCAGTTCCTAAAATCTCAATCAGGTTCCCAACTACAAATTTTATTGATCCGGTAAATGCCGGGAATTCTTTTATAGGTGGCATATTTGTGAATACTATTGGAGTACCGGAATAGATCAGCTGAATTGCTCTAATAAGTTCAACTATTTGTTTCCTCCATTTCCAGGGATTATTTAAGGTGAATGCATCATTTCCACCTAATCCTAAAATGATTAGATCAGGTTCAAATCCACCAATTTTCCTCAGAAGTTTAGTTCTAATAAGATTTGCTGTATATCCACTTCGAGCAACCACTTTCCAATTAAGATTTTTCTGAAATAGACGTGCCAATTCTTCGGATGTAGAACCTGCAAAGCCTTCTTTATGAGTTCTTACACCTACTCCGGCTACCGTACTTTCTCCTAAGAACAGTATATTTTTAGAGCTTTGAAAACCTAAGTCTAATATTCCTTCAGGCTGTTCAGCTTCTGGTAGTCTTGGGACTTCTTTCCGAATCTTTTTACCCTGAAAAAAAATTATTGGCAATAACGGAATGGAGACTATTAAACCTGCTATGAATTTAATTCGATGTTTCATTCACTATTATTTGGCCATTCATTTGAGTTTTTCCTTGTCTCATAGTCTATTAGATAAGATGGGTAATTAATCCAATCTACATGTTTGATTATTTTTCCTTCTTTATTGAAGGTCAAAATTGTAGTGAATTGCATCGTTTCAACTTCAACATCACCCCAGGAAAAAGGAGTAAAATAGCCGGAAGTTATCACGTCTGATATACCAATCACCTGATCTCTGACTACTAGAGCCACAGAATCTTTTAATTCGAAATTGGGATTTGGCCAGTCAAAGAATGCTTTAAAATTTTCAAGTCCTTCAATCTTTTCTCCAAAAATCATGTCTTCTAAAACCATAGATGAATCGTAAAAGGCAAGAAACTTATCGAAGTTTTCACGTTCAGCATATGTTTTATAATAGTCATCAACAACTGGTTGAAGATTTAATTCTTCCGATTGAGAACAACCTAATAAAATGCTTACTAGAACTAATAAATAAAGTTGATTCATTACAGTACACAGTGAAATTGATGGTTTAAGGATTCGTTTAAATTAAACCAATCAAAAGCTATTTGAAATGCAGTTCTATGTTTCATTTATACCAAACTCATCAACTAGTAGATTCTGTCTTAGACTTAAGTAGAAATCTAGTAATCAAAAAACTAATTATACCCGAAATTGAAAGTGCTATGGTTACCAACATTCGATTAACCAAATCATTTATTGGCATTTCAGTACCAAAATAAGCGACAGTGTCCATTAAAAGCAGGGATCCAATAACAAACACTAATGCTTTAAGCTTTTTTTCTTTAGGTATGATGATGACAGCTACACCTGTGATTAAACCGGCTAACAAACTCATTAAATATGATGCATTAGTAGCGGTTGTTAATTCATCCAAACCAAAAGAATAAGCCATATTTGTGAGGCTCTTAGAAAGGAAATAGGCGCCAATAATTCCAACTATGAAGCTTAGACCTAATCTTGACCGTTCTTGCTTTTCCAATGAATTTATTTATCGTGTTCCGGTTATATCGTCGTAATTGCCACTCTCAATCACTTTTAGTCCGTCTAAGTTCCGATTATAAATGTAAGATGATGCATGATAAATCTTTCCACCAACCGTAACCGGAATTACTTCTTTTCGATATTCATTAGGCTGCTCAAATTGTGGACCACATTCTTCGAATTCATCTAAGTAGGTAACCAAACCTTTGTGATTAGTTTCAATTTGAAAGACTTCACCGGTTACTTGTGTTTTAGTGTCTGCTTCGAAAACAACTCCCGGGTAAGTCCCTAAATCAAAAAGTCGACCCTGAATAGTACCTGTTCCAATCAATGAACAATGCTTTCTGATGAAACGAGCGGCTTCGTTATCATACATTGATTTTAGTAATCCGTAGACAAAAATATAATCAGTCATTTTTCAGGTAAATATAAAAAAAGCCGGCGGTAAAATACCGTCGGCTTTATGAGTCAGGAGATTGAGTAGGTGAATTCTACTCAACGATAAATTTTCCATTCATCAATGCATAATGACCAGGAAAGCTGCAGATAAATGTATATTCACCTGCTGCAGGAGCTTCAAATTCGATGGTTGTTTCTTCACCACCACCTAGAAGATCAGTGTAAACGATATAGCCATCTGCTGGTATATAATCGTTGTCACGAGCTTGAATTGCAGCTTGAGCAAAAGCAGCCGTTTCCGTGTCTTTCTCTAATAAAACCCAGTTATGGCCCATTGCAGCTGCTGGTAATTTACCAACATGCTTTAAAGTTAATTTAACTGTAGAACCGGCTGGAACTGTAATTTCACTTAAGTCGAATTTCATTTGATCAGTTGACTCGATCACGATTTCAACGACTTCTTGAGCCGGAGAATCAGTGTTTACTCCGTTTAAGGGATTGATAAATAGTAATGTTAATAGTGCGACTAATAAATTCATTTGCCTCTATCGATTGTAAGTTTTAAAAATTCGGAAAAAGGTAGAGCAGAAGTATGAAGATTATGTGAATTTTGACTTCATATTTGAAGTCTAAGCGCTTAAAATTGTGTTCAATTTTTAATTACATTCCACTTCACTCATTTTAGAAGTACTACAGGCATGAAAAAAGAATTAGAGTCGATCAGGCAAAGGCTGGACGAAATCGACCGAAATATTTTGTTGGCTCTTGCAGAAAGGCAGGATCTGGTTAAAGAAGTTTCTTCCTATAAATTAACAACCAATACAGGGATTAGAGATTTAGAACGTGAAGAACGGTTGTTAAATAAGATTCGGGATATTGCTGCTGAAATAGGTCTGGATCGATATTACGCTGAACACCTTTTTAGAGAGATCATAACCAATTCAGTTCGCTATCAAACGCACTCATTACTGGATCATCAAAATGAGACAAATGGAAATCATATTGCAGTTAGCTACCAGGGAACAGATGGAGCTTACAGTCATTTAGCTGCTCAGCGTCATTTTAATGAGCGATATGATCATGTAGATTGCTATGGGTATGATACATTTCAGGATGCAGCAAAAGCATTAAAAGAAGGGCACGTACAATATGCTCTTTTGCCAATTGAAAATACAACTGCAGGATCGATCAATGATACTTATGATATTTTAGGCGATTCCGAAATACATGTTGTAGGGGAAGAGATTATCAAAGTTGTTCACTGTTTGCTAGCTGTTGAACCCGTAGAAGTAAGCCAGATTCGCAGAATTTTATCGCATCCTAAAGCCATTGAGCAATGCACCAATTTCCTAGCTAAACTTCCGCGTTGCACAGTTGAGTCCTATCTGGATACAGCTATATCAGCCAAGAAAGTAATGGATGATGGTGACTTATCTCAGGCTGCAATCGCCGGAGCTCATGCTGCAGACCATTACGGTTTACACGTAATTGCACATGATATTGCCAATCAAAAAGAGAACTTTACACGATTTGTAGTTGCTTCGAAACAACCTGTAACGGTTGATTTGCAGATTCCGACTAAGACAAGCTTAATGATGGTTACATCACACAAAGAAGGTTCTTTGATGGAGTGTTTGAACGTGCTTCATAAACATGGAATCAATATTTGTAAGCTGGAATCCAGACCAAAAATAAATGAGCCTTTCCGCTATCAATTTTATGTTGATATTGAAGCAAATGGTGCCGACCCAAATACTGAAAAAGCTCTTGAAGAGTTGGCGAAAGAAGCCGAAGAATTGAAACTGCTTGGCAGTTATGCCAAGCAGATCAATAATTAATCTATTTAAAAGCGTATGTAGCTCTTAGGAAGGTTGAATAAACATTAACTCGATCATCAGCTCTGAAGTCTCTGATTCTGTATCGTGCGTCGAATGCCCATCTTGATGAATAAAAGAATCTATATCTAATTTCCATTTCATCAGCACCTGCTCGATAAATATTGCGAGGTAAAAACCATTCGTCGTCAGTTTTTGCAAATTCGATCATGATTTCATGCTGACCTGCAAAATTATTGATACCAATTGAAGTAACCATACTGGTTCCATTATCGAAACTTGTGTTTAGATTTTGTCCAAACTCACCGGCAACTCTGATCGATCCACCCCGCAATGCTTCACCCTGTGGGAAGTCCAGAGTTATACGTGATGTAAATGCTACATAGTCTGCCAGATCATTTCCTTTCACATAGATTCCGGGGATATACATAACACCAAAACCTCTTTGTATAACATTATTAGCTACTTCACGACTTTCTGCACCGGCGTAAAATGTGAAGTTATGATCATTCTCTGAAAAGTTTAAACCACTCTGATCATACTGGAAAGATGGTTGACCTTTTGGATGGTATTCAACAATTCCTTCACCGTACCAATTATTATCGTTATCTAGATATCTTTTATAAAAGATACCGTCTGACCAATGCACATTATTACTATTACTTGCGTATCTGGAATGTGATCGTTTTGCGTTTGTTAATGTATTCAATGACTTCTGGAAACGACCAATTCGAAGTTCGTTTTTCTCATCTTTAAAACGATAAAAGAATTCATCAAAAGTAACAGAGCCCCATGCTAATCTGCCCGAACCATCAGCTTCCAATGTGACATTTAAAGGCTCTAGCTCTTTCGATAATAAATAGGCAACTCGTGCATTAAAACTGTGGTTTTCTGAATGGATATATCGAATGCCAGGTCTCAATCTCATGGTGTAATTTTCACCACCTAGTCCATCGGCATTTGTATCCGTACCAATATGTGCAAATCGAACATTACCGTAAATTTCAAACTTCGAATCATTTTGGGCTGTTGCAAATTCAGTGGTACAAAGTATTGCAAGGCCAACTAAGAAAATCTTTTTCATGTTAGTACGAGTTATGATGAATTAATTTAATGCCTTATCGACCCCCAAGAATCATTTGTAAATAGTATGAGGAGGGAGATTTGTTAAATAAAGTTTTATGGATTTTTAAACCAAAATGAATTGAAAAAAAGAGCGCCCCGGTTCCACCAGATGCGCTCCTTGATTCTTAGGTACTATTTTAATCAATGAAAGTCATTTTCATTAAAAATTAGCCTGGGAATGGAACATGAGAATCATGAAGAATGATCTTCAGGTCACCATTTGCGTCTTTAGTGTACGCGAAAGAGTATTCTACTTTCACATCACCACTACCGTCAGCAGGAGTAAACCAGTAGTTACCCATTGCTACAGCCATGTTGCCAATGATCTTAGTTCCGATATTTTGCCATCTTACATTAGTCCATGGCTTGATAGCAAAACCGCCATCCTCAGAGTAATTGTCATTACCACCAACGAAGTAAGAAAGTGCGCCTTCGAAGTCAGTTCTAAACTGCTTCTCAACTGCTAAAGTAGGCTTGAAAAGCACCATGCCTTCTTGGTAGTTATAGAAATTATTGATGTGATCAGTTGCAGCTTGAACATAGTCACCGCCCTCAGAGAAGGTATTACCAATTGTTACAATTCCTTCCCCCCAAGCTTTTTGTGCAGCCAATACTTCTTCTTCAGTAATAGTTGGATCTGTATCTAGATTTGCTTGAGTGCAAGCAACCATGCCCACAGATAAAAAGAGTGCTAAGAAAGCGACATTTAGTCTTGTAGTTATTAACGTTTTGAAGTTATTCATTTTTCTATTGATGTTAGTTGTTTTGTTTTTTGATGTAGTTTCGTTGCAGATATGCAATAAACTGGTTAAGAATCACTACAGCATATTAGATGCTGTTATACCCTAAGACCGCACTTTGCGGAACACCAATTACCTAAGCCTAAGAGTTTTGGTTTGATTAGGGTTTAGTTGTAGCTACGTTCAAACAGACTTTTGTGGAAATATGAAAAGTCTACACCTCTGTAATAAGAAAGGGTAGAGCACAAAAAATTATAACAGGTCGATATTAAATCGAACATATTACTTTTTGCACAAAATAAGGCGTTGAACGTTGAATAAGACATAGCCAGAGGCTGTTAATTATTTAATTGCAGTTTAGCTAAATCAGTACAAATTCGAATATTGAACTTGTATTATTTATATCGATTCTAAATTAGGAGAGATTTTTTGTTTAGACAAGATGACCCAACCCAGTTTTAAAATCATTTACAAATCCAGATAACTTGTAGTTAATACAATAAAGAAAGCTAACTACTTATTTAAGCTGAATTTTTCCGTCTAACCACTCCAGCTCGAGCTCCGTTCCCTTTTTTATTTTTTTAGCAGAACGTACCCATTTTTCATCTTGCCAAACTCGTACAAAGCCTTTTTCTAGTGGAATATTAGGATTTTTGGAAGCTAAGGATTGCGAAATGTTTTGAAGAAGATGCTTTCTATAAGTAAACAATTTTTCTGATGCTTGTGTTAATCTGGATTTTAAAAAGTTTACTTCATTAGCTGCCATTTCCATTTTTTGCTTTACAGCAAGTAGGGCATAACTTTTGGAAAGATGTTGAACTCTGTCCCTATAATATTGAATAGAACCAACTGTATTAACCTCAACTCTACGAGTTAGATCTTCAACCAACATTCTTACTTCATTAACGTCAGGAGTGGCAAGAACAGCAGCTTGTGTAGGAGTGGCAGCCCTCAAATCAGCGACAAAGTCTGATATTGAAAAATCTACTTCGTGACCAACACCGGAAATTATCGGAATTGAACACTTAAATACTGCTCTGGCAACTGCTTCTTCATTAAATGGCCATAAATCTTCTAGTGAACCACCACCACGACCAATAATTACCAAATCGACATTTTTAACTTCGGAGAAATACTTAATGCCTTTGACAATTTCAGGAGCTGCATTAATCCCCTGAACACTGGCATGATATAAATCCACTTCTGCAACCGGCCATCTTTTCTCTAGCGTTGATCGAATATCCTGAAAAGCAGCTGTAGTTTTGGATGTAACTACACCAATGCGTTTTGGATATTTTGGAATAGGCTTCTTGTGGATATCATCGAATAAACCCTCAGCTTTTAGTTTTGCCTTTAATTCTTCAAAAGCTTGCTGAAGTTTTCCGATACCTGCTTGCTGAACCAATCCAACAATCATCTGATATCTTCCATGTGGTGCATAAACCTGAATATCACCACCTACTACGATTTGTTGGCCATCAGCTAACTGAATTCCGTTTCGTTGCGCTGTATTTCTCCAAATCACGCAGGGAAGTTGAGCCCCGGAATCTTTTAGAGTGAAATATATATGTCCGTTCGCACTTTGCTTTACATTACTTGCCTCACCTTCAACAAGAATATCAACAAAGTTTTGCTCAAGCAGACTTTTGATTTTTCCCGTTAGTTCGGTTACTGAAGGTATATCAAATAAAAAAGGGATTTGTTTGGACATACTTGGATTGGATTTCCGCCAATGATAAGGATATTTTGGCGCCGTTTTAGTCAAACTTTATGAACAAAGAAGAAGCCCAGAATTACATCGATACTAATATTCCCATGACAAAAATTATGGGGATGAAAATTATTGAACTTACCCATGAATCCGTCAGAGTAGCTATGCCTCATGGTCCTAATGTGAACCACCAGGGATCAGTGTTTGGTGGAAGTATTGATAGTTTATTTTTTGTGACCAGTTGGGCATATGTTCAATTATTGATTGAAGATTTTGAACCACACCCACGAATTGTGGGAAGACGAGGAAAATCAACATTTCATAAACCTGTAAAATCCGATTTCGAGGCCAAAGTCTTAATTCCGGATGAAACAGCAGTAAAGGTTTTCTTGGATGATCTCACTCAAAAAGGAAAAGGACGAATTACTGCCAAAGCCATTGTCGAATATGAAGGTGAAATTGCCGCAGAATTTGAAGGTGATTTTGTTGTATTGAAGGATTGATTAAATCTAGGTTTTGTGAAGGGTTGAAACCCTTCATTTGGTAAAGTCTTTTTTGGAGTTTTCATTTGTTAAATGTGTTGATCATTCAATAATTATTAATGGTATTGTAAGGAGTACAATTCTTGAAGGTCTAACTATTAAAAAAAGTTATGCCAAAGACCTTTAATTCTGTCTGGATTCATTTAGTATTCTCAACTCTTGAAAGAGAAAAGACACTATCTAATAGTATTAGAAACGGAGTGTGTAGATTTTTGAGAAATGAAATCACTTTTCATGGATTTCATGTTGATTCTGTGAATGGGTATGAAAATCACCTACACATTCTTTACAAACAAAAATTATCAGAATCGATTTCTGAGTCGGTTAAGTGGTTTAAGGGTAGATCTTCTAAATGGATTAATGAAAATTACAGACTAAACCAACCTTTTAGATGGCAAAGCGGTTATGGAGCCTTTTCCGTATCAAACCAAAATTTAGATAAAACGAGAAACTATATTTTTAATCAGGAAAGAATTCACAAGAGAAGATCGTTTGATAAAGAATTAACTTTGTTAACTAGTAAATCATTGGGTTGAAACTACTACTATGTCAAGTGAGTCGAAATTTATTTTAACCAAGAGAAGGACTTCAGTCCTTCGATTGTAAAGCAGGTTTTAGTCAGTTTCTATTCTATAATTCCGATATATTCAGAACGAAATTATAACTCCATTTTAAAGCACATTATGCTCCTAAAAAACCTCCGACCAGTAAGCAAATCACAAAAAGGTGATGAAACCACTGACATCCGAATCAAAGATGGGAAAATCGAAGAAATTGGATCGGGATTGGAGGCAAAGAAAGGAGAGGAAAGTCACGATTTTGGTGGAGCTTATGTAAGTCCGGGCTGGATGGACATGCATGTTCATTTACGTGAGCCCGGATATGAGCATAAAGAAACCATCAAAACAGGTTGTGATGCAGCAGCTTTTGGCGGATTTACAGCCATAGCCTGTATGCCAAATACAAGCCCGGCCACACACACAAGAGATGTTGTGGAATTCATCATTTCTAAAGGAAATGAAACCCCGGTGGATGTGCATCCAATCGGTTGTGTGACAAAAGATAGAGCCGGAAAATCCATCGCAGAAATGGGCGATATGCAGAAAGGTGGTGCAGTTGCATTCAGTGATGACGGCGACCCGGTGTATGATGCTCAGGTAATGCGCGTGGCTTTAGAATATGCCTCGATGTTGGGCGTACCGATTATCAACCATGAAGAAGATTTAGAGTTATCCCGTCCGGGTCATATGAACGAAGGAGCAGTTTCAACACGTCTTGGTTTGGATGGTACACCGGGAATTGCTGAAGAGGTGATGATTGCTCGGGATATTTTACTTGCTGAATACACGGGTGGACATGTACATGTGGCTCACATCAGCACAAAAGAGGGTGTAGAGTTAGTTCGCCAAGGGAAAGCAAAGGGAATTAAAGTCACTACTGAAGTTTGTCCTCATCATTTTGATTTAACAGATGAAGAAATAGATCGTCAAAAATTCAACACTAACTTTAAAATGCATCCGCCACTTCGAACCCAAGAAGATGTTGATGCTATGATCGAAGGTTTGGTTGATGGAACCATTGATGTGATTTGTACGGATCATGCTCCACATGCCATTGAAGAAAAGGAAGTGGAATTCATTTATGCTCCAAATGGAATTATTGGTTTGGAAACTTCCTGGGCGATTACCAACATGAAATTGCTTCAAACAGGAAAGCTTGATTTGCAGCAGTTGGTAGATAAAATGAGTGATTCTCCAAGATCTATTCTAAATTTACCTGAGTTAAGGATTGAAGAAGGAGCAGAAGCAAATCTAACATTCTTCAATACTGACGAAAAGTGGATTTTTGATGAAAAGAATGTTCGATCAAAGTCAAGAAACTCCCCTTATCTGAATGAAGAGTTGACCGGCAGAGCGGTTGGAATTTACAATCGTGGCGAATTGGTTTTGAACGAGTTGAGATAACTAATAATGTCATCCTGATCCCGATTTATCGGGACGTAGGATCAGCTGATTTCTCTCCCGACCGCAGTCGGGATCAGAATGACTTGAAGGTTAAATATGAGTAAAATACTAGCCTACGAAACCTCCACCGATGTATGTTCGGTAGCTTATCAGAATTCAGAAGGTGAAATCTTTGAGAAGAGAATTCAGGGCAGATCTGTCCATTCGGATAATCTGTTTTTGTTCACAAAGGATTTGATGAATGAACATGGTTTTACCATCGATCAGATTAAAACGGTGTTGGTGAGTAACGGTCCTGGTTCTTACACTGGACTTAGAATTGCAGCAAGTGCGATCAAAGGAATATTCTTTCAAACGGATGTTGAGGTTTTAGCAGTGAATTCATTGGCCGGATTTGCGGCTTCACAATTAAAAGCTCAAAGCGGCATCATTCAATCTATAATCGATGCTCGTCGGACACATGTTTATCATCAATTATTCGAAGTGAATAATCTATTGATTGCAAAATCGGATTTAAGAATAATTGAAATTGCAGAGTTAGAGCGTAACCTGCATTCGGGTCAAAAATTGATTGGAACCGGCATTGAACGTATAGATTCAGAGAAATTAAATGAAGTAGAAGTTTTTGGACCGGAAAGTATCAATGCGAAGAATTTGATTGAATTATTCAACTTACAACCTGAATCTGAGTTTTTTGAAATAACAACTCTAGAAGAGCTGGATCCAAACTACATCACCAGTAGTCAGGTAAATAATTCAACTACATAATTTATCTCATGCTGTTGTCATCCTGAACTTGTTTCAGGATCTGTATTGTTCAAAATTTCTAGTTCTCACATAAGATGCTGAAACAAGTTCAGCATGACAGTAATTGATTTAAATCGATGTTTTAAAGATCAGATTATTTAAATAGGAATCACTATTTTGGGCAAAATTTTAGAAGGATTTTATGAGCTGGTTTAAACGCGACGTAGAAAACATTCAAACCTCTACAAAGAAAGAAATGCCGGAAGGAGTCTGGGTTAAAGTTCCAACCACCGGCGAAACCATCCACCGCAGAGAATTAGAAGACAACCTCTTCGTAGATCCTTTAAGTGGGTATCATTTCAGAATTGGGAGTAAAGAATACTTCAACATCATTTTTGATGATGGAAAATACACTGAGATTGCAGGTGATATTCGTTCAAATGATCCACTCGAATTTACAGATCGTAAGAAATACACAGATCGACTGGATGCTGCATATAAAAAAACGGGTTTGTCAGATGCAGCTATGATCGGCGTTGGTAAAATCAACGGTCTTGATCTGGTTGTAGGTTGTATGGACTTCAGCTTCATTGGTGGAAGTATGGGTTCTGTTGTTGGTGAGCGTTTAGCACAAGGTGCGGAACATGCACTCAAGCATAAAATTCCTTACATGATTATCTCCCAGTCTGGTGGAGCCCGCATGATGGAAAGTGTATTGAGTTTGATGCAATTAGCAAAGATTTCTTCAAAGCTGGCATTACTTGACGAAGCGGGGATTCCTTACATCTCGTACTTGACAAATCCAACTACAGGTGGTGTAACCGCAAGTTTTGCAATGCTTGGTGATTTTAACGTAGCCGAACCAGGAGCATTGATTGGGTTTGCAGGACCTCGAGTAATTCGTCAAACCATTGGTAGAGATTTGCCGGAAGGATTCCAGACATCGGAATATTTGTTGGAGCATGGATTTTTAGATTTCATCATCAAGAGAACTGAGATGAAGGAGAAAATCACGCAATTGTTGAAATTAATTCTTCATAAAAAATAGCCAAACAGGTATGTAACGAACGGGGATCAGGGGAGTCGTTACATACGATTTAAAACTTAATTTGTACTATGCGATTATCGTTACAAGTCTGTATTGCACTGGTATTTTGCGCCAGCTTTTCTGTAACAGCACAAGAACCTCAACCTATTGAATTTGATCATATTTTTGATGGGACCTTCACACCAAACCAAATCCAGAATGTACGCTGGATGAATGATGGCAGATTCTACTCAGCTATTGATGGAAATTCTATTACCCGATTCAATATTGTGAATGGAAACTCAGAAGTATTGTTCGATGGAAGCCAACATGATGATTTTGATATTCAGAGATATGAGTTTTCAGCAGATGAGAATTTGATTCTTTTAAGTACGGATGTTGAAGGGATATGGAGAAGATCCACCAAAGAGAACTATTACATTTTCAACAGATCAGATAACACCCTTACTAAACTCACACAAAGTGTAGAAAAGCAACAAAGTGCTGAACTAAATGCTGATGGTGATAAGGCAGCGTTCGTTCAAGACAATAATTTATTTTGGGTTGATTTAGCAACCGGTGAAGAAACTCAAATCACAGAAGATGGAGAGTTTAACTCAATTATAAATGGGGTAGCTGATTGGGTTTATGAGGAAGAATTTAGTTTCACTAAAGCTTGGTTTTGGTCACCGAATGGAGATAGAATTGCATTTTATCGTTTTGATGAAGCACATGTGAAAGAATTCACTATGGAGCTTTGGGATGAGTTATACCCCGAATTCATTCGTTTTAAATATCCAAAAGCCGGAGAAGAAAATGCGATCGTAAGTATTCTTGTGTATGATTTAAATACGGGTGAAACTACGATGATGGATATAGGTGAAGAGACAGATCAATATATCCCTAGAATTAATTGGAGTAACGATAATGATCTTCTCGCGATCCGCAGAATGAATCGACTTCAAAATCAGGAAGATCTTCTGTTTGCTGATGTTACAACTGGCGAAACTACGCTAATGTTAACAGAATCCAGCGATACCTGGTTGGATGTACATGACGATTTGCATTTCCTGAATAATGGAAAGCAATTTTTAACCACATCTACAAAAAGTGGATTTAATCATGTGTACCTCTATGATCTGGATGGCAAAGAAATTCGCCAAATTACGCAGGGTGATTACAATGTAACAGAAATCATCGGCTTTGATGAACGACGTCACAACTTGTACTATATGAGTACAGAAGTTTCGCCACTACAACGCCATTTCTACAGAGTTCGGGTTGATGGTCGCAGAAAAAGAAGTATGACGGAAAATGAAGGTTGGTACTCTATCAATATGAGTCGTGACTTTAAATATTACATTCAAACCTATTCAGATTTCGATAAACCACCGGTTTATACGTTACATGAAGCTGGTGATAAACTCGTACGAGTGATTGAAGACAATGCTCAACTGGTGGAAAACCTGGAAAACTTCAGTTTCCAACACAAAGATTTCATGACATTGGACGTCAATGGAGAGACATTGAACGCATACATGATCACACCACCAGACTTTGATGAAACTCAGGAATACCCGGTAGTGATGCATGTTTATGGTGGACCTGGAAGTCAACGTGTGACAAGAAACTTCGCATCAAGTCAACGGCCAATGTGGCACCAGTACTTAGTAAATCAGGGTTACATTGTTATTACTGTTGATAATCGAGGAACTGGTGGTAGAGGAATAGAATTCCAAAATCAGGTTTATAAACAACTTGGAGTTTTGGAAACGGAAGATCAGGTTGAAGCTGCCCGTCAAATTGCTGAATATCCATTTGTTGATGCAGATCGAATCGGAATTTGGGGATGGAGCTACGGTGGATATATGAGTACTCTAGCCTTAGCTGAAGGTAATGACGTGTTTAAATCTGCAATTGCAGTTGCGCCTGTGAGTCATTGGAAATTCTATGACACGATTTATACTGAGCGATTCATGCAAACTCCTCAATTGAATCCAGAAGGCTATGATGCAGCAGCCCCGATCATGGTTGCCGATAAAATCAAAGGTGATTATCTGTTAATTCATGGGACAGGAGATGACAACGTTCATTATCAAAATGCAGTTGCAATGATGCAGGCACTTATTGAAAATGACGTGCAATTCGAATCGATGACCTATCCAAACATGGCTCATGCTATTTATGGTGGGAATGCTCGAAGACATTTATGGCGTTTGATGAGTGATTTCATCATGGAAAAACTGTAATCGTTAATCGTTATTCGTTAATCGGATAGACGAATAACGATTAACAAATAACTAAAGAATGCGATTCGCTGACTACGCCAAGATTTATGTGACTGCGGGAAAAGGAGGAGATGGTTCTGCTCATTTCCGAAGAGAGAAGTTTGTGCCTCGTGGTGGTCCGGATGGTGGTGATGGCGGAAAAGGTGGAAGCATCATCCTGAAAGGAAATCAGCATTTAAATACACTACTTGATCTACGATATAAGAAGTATATCAAAGCAAAAAGAGGTGAACACGGTGCAGGAAGTAGAAAAACCGGTGCCGGTGGACCAGATATCGTTTTGGATGTCCCATTAGGTACGGTTGCTTACGATTCAGATTCAAGAGAACGATTAGGAGAGATCACAGAAAATGAAGAGCAGCTTGTAATTGCTGAAGGTGGGAAAGGTGGACTTGGAAACTGGCACTTTAAATCAGCCACCAATCAAACTCCTCAGTTTGCTCAAGAAGGAAAAGAGGGCGAAGAACGAGTTGTTGAACTTGAATTAAAGCTAATTGCTGATGTTGGATTGGTAGGATTTCCAAATGCAGGGAAAAGTACATTATTAGCCGCCTTATCAGAGGCAAAACCTAAAATAGGTGATTATCCATTTACAACGTTAGAGCCGAATCTTGGAGTTGTGAAATTCAGTGATTACCGCAGTTTTGTTATGGCGGATATACCGGGCATCATTGAAGAAGCGCATCAGGGGAAAGGACTTGGAATACAGTTTCTTCGACATATCGAAAGAAATAATGTGCTTCTATTTATGGTATCAGCTGATACGGATATCGTTTATGAATACGAAGCTTTGGTAAATGAACTGAAAGCTTATCGATCTGATCTGTTAGAAAAACCACGTGTTTTAGCTATCACTAAGATGGATTTAAAACAAGGATTTAAGTTAGACGAAGAGTTGCATTTTGAAGACGAAATTCCCGTTATTCCTATCTCATCAGCCACCGGATTTGGTGTTGATGTGTTAAGGGAAACACTTTGGGGGGCGATTCAGAATGCAAAACAACTCGAATCTTAGAAATTTACTGGCATTAAGTCTGATTCCAGGTTTTGGACCAAAAAGGGTAAAGCAATTAATAGCCAAATTTCCTGATGCTTCCCGTTTATTCAAACTATCTAAATCCGAACTTCGAAGTGTAGAGGGAATAGGTGAGGCATCAGCTCTAACTTTTCTTTCTTTTGATGAATGGCATGAAGTTGACGAGATCATAAAAGCTACAGAAAAAGTAAAAGCCAACATTCTAACTATTGCAGATGACGCGTATCCGCAGTTATTAAAACAGATTTATGACCCGCCAGTTATACTATGGTATAAGGGAAATCTTGATGCTTTGTCTGAACCGGGAATTGCTGTAGTTGGAACAAGAAATACTACTCCTTACGGCAAGAAGATGGCGAAAAGGTTTTCGACTGAGTTAAGTGAATCTGGTTTATGTATTAATAGCGGATTAGCTCATGGCATTGATTCAATTGCACATCAAGCTGCCATTGAAGCAAAAGGTAAAACAGTTGCTGTTTTAGGTTCAGGAATCGATTGGATTTATCCGGCGAAGAATAAAGATTTGGCAAATGCTATTGTTAAGTCTGGCAGTATTGTAATTACAGAATTTCCACCCGGCAGTAAACCAGATGCCGGTAATTTCCCGGTTCGAAATAGAATTGTAAGCGGACTTTCTTACGGCACTTTAGTTGTTGAATCCGGAATTCAGGGAGGCAGTATTATAACTGCAGAATTAGCACTAGATCAAAACAGAGAGGTTTTTGCCATCCCGCATTCCAACGAAAATCTTAACGGAAGTGGGTGTAACTATCTGATTAAAACCGGTGCAGCTAAATTAATTCAAACGGTTGATGATATTCTGGAAGAACTACCGATTGAGAACAATAATCAACATTCAATAAATAATGTTCAAAAGGAGATAAAATCAAATTGGAGGGATTTGGAATTGGATGAATTGAGTCATAGAATATGTTCATTATTAGAAGAAAAAGAATATCAGATTGATGCCTTAGCTGATGAACTTGGAGCTTCAACAAGTAAACTGTTAGTAGCTATGCTTACCCTCGAGATGAAAGAAATTGTGACACAGAAAGCAGGAAAGATTTTTGCATTGAAATAAAAAAGGCTCTCAGATAAACCAGAAAGCCTTGAATCTCTTTGAGATTAAATCTTACTGCTCAAAAACTGCTAGTCCATAGTAGCATGGTTCAACTTCACAAGCAAACATGGTAACCTCAACTCGGTAATTTCCTGAGTACGTTGGTGTGAAAACAATAACGGGATAGTCATCCTCTTCTATGTCACTATCTATTTCGCTACTTGTTCCTTTTCCTTTAGTCCCGTACAGATACAAATCAATATCACTACAATCTTCATCACAAAATCCTTGAATTAAATAATCAACACCTTCCTCTAATTCTAAGGTCCATGATTTATCCTCATCTTCGTAAATGGCCCAATTATATAGTTTGTAAGACTATAATCGTCTTCTGCAGCTGTCTCATATGCTGCTTGTAATTGTGACCAAACTGTTTCAGCGTAAGATTGCGCATTTATATAAGCCGTGCCTAGAATCATCGTGAAGAGCACGAGTATTGTTATTTTCATTGCTGTAATCCCTTAATTAAGCTTTAAAGGTACCTATGTAATGAATTAATTAATCTACTCCAAGGTCCTTTAAAATCTGTTCGATTTTCTGATCCAATTCAAGTGATTTATTATCGTATTGTTCCTTCGTGTCCAAATCGGTATTCACGCTGCAATAGAACTTGATTTTTGGTTCTGTACCTGATGGTCGGGCTGATATAATACTTCCATCTTCTGTAACAAATTGAAGTACATTCGAAACTGGCAAATTTGTCGGTTCAGTTTTACCGGAATCAAGATGTTTGTTTTCCTGTGATTGATAATCTTTTAGAATTGTAACCGATGAACCACCTAAAGTTGATGGCGGAGTACTTCTGAAACCAGCCATCATCTCTTGAATTTCTTCCGCACCGGCTTTTCCTTTTTTGGTTACTGATATCAGCTTCTCTCTGAATAAACCATGTTCTACATACATATCAATCAAGGCTTCATACAAGCTAGATCCTTGATCTTTATAATAAGCTGCCATTTCAGCAATAATTACGGCTGATACAACTGCATCTTTATCACGAACATGCTCTCCAATCAAATACCCATAACTTTCCTCACCACCTGCTATGAAGGTTTTTTTGCCTTTCAGCTTTGTAATTATTTCACCGATATATTTAAATCCTGTTAATGTGTTGAAACACTCAACACCGTAAGATTCAGCTATTCGGTCGATTAGATAACTCGTAACAATCGTTTTAACGATATATTCATTACCGGTTAACTTACCTGCGTTTTTCCATGCAGTAAGCATGTAGTTAATGATCAATGTACCGGTCATATTTCCATTGAAAAGTACAATCTCACCTTTATCGTTTTTCACAGCAATACCAACTCGGTCTGCATCTGGATCTGTTGCCATGACCAGGTCTGCATCAATTTCTCTGGCTTTTGCCATTGCCATGCTGAGAGCTTCTTCTTCCTCTGGATTTGGGTAAATCACTGTTGGGAAGTTGCCATCTATTACCATTTGTTCCTCAACAACGGCGACATTTGTAAATCCATAAGCTTCTAGTGCCGGTAATACTGATATACCGGTACCATGGATAGGTGAGAATACAATTTTGATGTCCTTTTGTCTCTCAATTGCATTTTTTGATATAGAAAGTTTGACTAACTCATCAAGGTATTTCTTATCAAGTTCCTCACCGATTACTTCAATTAAATCTGGGTTACCTTCAAATTTAACTTCTTCTACAGATGCAATCTTTTGAACTTCATCCATTACCATTTTATCGAATGGAGCTACAAATTGCCCCCCATCTGCTCCATAAGCTTTGTATCCGTTGTATTCTTTTGGGTTATGAGATGCCGTTAATACTACTCCACTTTGGCAGCCTAATTCTCGGATTGCATAAGATAATTCGGGAGTAGGTCGAAGAGCTTCAAAGAAATAAACTTTAATACCATTGGCAGAAAAAACATCAGCCACTACTTTAGCAAGTGTATCAGAATTATTTCTACAGTCGTAGGCAATAGCCACTTTGATGTCCTCATTAGGATATTCTTTCTTTAAAAAATTACTCAGCCCCTGAGTAGCCATCCCAAAGGTATATTTATTCACACGATTTGAGCCCACTCCCATAATACCCCGCAAACCACCAGTGCCAAACTCCAAATCTCTATAAAAAGCATCGGTAAGCTCAGTAAACTTCTCCTGATCTAATAGTTCTTGAATTGTAGACTTTGTTTCCAGATCATATTCGCCATTTAACCAGATATTGATTTTATCTTCTACAGATTTTTCGAGATTGCTCATGATTGATAGATAAGGTGGTAAGTAATTTCGCTCGAATATAGAAATAACTGATCATTTTGAGCTAAGAATTCAGCGAAAATCTTCAAAAACAACCATAGCTTAATATTTAGATTTTACATGTTAACAATCAGTGTTTTATTGCGTAGTTGGGGGCATTTTAAGTACCTTGCAGCTCTTTTCAAGAAATAGATATCTAGTCAAAAAATATCACTGTTCGAATCATGAGATTTAAAAGTCTTGCAACCATTACATTCTTAGTAATTACAGCGCTTGCATGTAATACCACTAAAGAAGCAGTTTTAACTGATAATAATTCTAATTCGGATCCCTCCACTATTGCGGATGCCCGTCAGGGTAATGAAGATATAGAATCTCTTTTCTGGGCCAGAAGAGACAGCACGAAGCTTCAGTTTACTCAAGCTGATGTTGACTTCATGCAAGGTATGATCGGACACCATGCACAGGCTTTAATTATGTCAAGTCTGGCGGAACCAAATGATGCTAGTCTATCAGTGCGAACACTAGCAGCACGTATTATCAATGCCCAAAAAGATGAAATTGGAATCATGCAGCGTTGGTTGAGCGATCGTAATCAAACAGTTCCTCAGGTTAAGATTGAAGGCCTCAATTTGATCCTAACTCCAGGTGATGAACCTAAGCTTGATTTTTCAGAACAAGCAGTAATCGACGGTTTGAGCATGGAAATGGATCACAGCGGTCATGATATGGACGGTTCAATGAATGAAGAAGAAATGCGTGAGCATATGGATTCAATGGCAAAACGAAATTCAGATATGTCTCATATGGCAGATAATGGAATGGGGGACGAAGAAATGGATCACAGCAAAATGGATCACAGTGCAATGGGGCATGATATGATGATGCATGATCACTCGGATATGCCTGGTATGTTATCTCAAACTCAATTAGAGGAACTTTCAGAAGCAAAAGGGTTAGATTTCGATCGACTATTCTTAAGGTACATGATTCAACATCATGCCGGCGCTATAACCATGGTTAATGATTTAATTTCTGTAGATGGTGCAGCGCAAGAAGTGGGAATTGGAAAACTCGCTGCAGATATCAATGTAGATCAAAAAACAGAGATTGAAAGAATGCGCTTGATGTTAATGCAAATCTTAGAAGCTGAAGGATCAGATTAAGCGCCTCATCTATCAAACAAATTCACAACAATCAACACTAATAAATAGGACAAGTATGAATCATACTTCATTAAAAGAACGGTCGTACGGTATAGGGAAATCAACTGTATTGGCTTTAGCATTACTGGTTAGTTATGCGTGTTCGTCATCATCAGAAACTGTGATGGCACCTTTTACTGCTCCTGAAGTTGCTTCTATAGACGAAGCCGTAGTTCCTTCGCCGGATCCACGGGTTGGCTTATCTGAAGGACTTTTCGACGCAGGACAAGCAATCTGGAATCTTGAAGTTTTATCACAAACTCCACCACCAGAAAAATTCGTAGGTAAAACAAATTCTGATTTAGCATTCCAGGGGAATTATGCTTTTCAGGGTAATTACAATGGAATTATTGTTTGGGATATTTCTGATCCAACAAGCCCGGTACTGGTACGTGATTATGAATGCCCGGCTTCACAAAGCGACGTTTCTGTTTATGGAAACCTAATGTTCGTTTCTGGTGAAGGTCTTGAAGGCCGTTTAGATTGTGGTACTCAAGGTGTTCAGCAACAAGTAAGTGAAGATCGATTAAGAGGTATTCGAATTTTTGATATTTCAAATATTGAAGAACCTGAGTACATCGCTAATGTTCAGACTTGCCGTGGTTCTCACACTCACTCGGTTTTAAAAGATCCAAATGATGATGAGAATGTATATGTATACGTTTCGGGTTCTGCTCCAATCAGACCGGATCAAGAACTTCCAGGATGTTCAGCGCTTCAACCAGAAGAAGATCCAAATTCAGCCTTATTCAGAATTGAGGTAATTAAAGTTCCTCTCGATAGCCCTGAAGATGCTGCTATTGTAAGTTCACCAAGAATCTTTGAAGACCTTGAAGAACCTCCAACGCACGGTCCTGCTCCTGCTGATATCAGAGCAATTCAGGCTGCAAAAGATGCTGGAAAGTTTGTTGTTCAGTTTGGCGGTAACGATGTTGTACTTCCAGATGGATTTGCAAGAAACATGTTAAACTCTGTTGTACAGGAAAGAGGTGGCGAAGGTGCCCCAACAGCAGAAGATTCAACATCATTAAGAGAAACTATCCAGGCAAGAATCGAAGCAATGTTTGGTGGTGGATCTGATGATGAAACTCGTCGTCGTGGTCCGGATCAGTGTCATGATATCACACTGTACCCTGAAATTGGGTTAGCTGGTGGTGCGTGTGAAGGATACGGTCTATTGCTTGACATCTCTGATCCGGCAAATCCGGTAAGAATTGATGCAGTTGCTGACTCGAACTTTGCTTACTGGCACTCTGCAACATTCAGTAATGATGGTGAAACAGTTATTTTCACTGACGAATGGGGTGGTGGAGGCGGACCTAAGTGCCGCGTTGATGATCCTAGAGAGTGGGGAGCGAATGCAATCTTCACAATCGAAGACGGAAAGATGAATTTCAAAGAGTATTACAAATTATCAGCTCCTCAAACTGAGTTTGAGAACTGTGTTGCACATAACGGTTCTCTAATTCCGGTTCCAGATCGTGATATCATGGTTCAGTCTTGGTATCAGGGTGGAATTTCAATCTTTGATTTCACTGACCCTGCAAGCCCAACTGAAATTGCATTCCATGATTACGGTCCGGTTGCTACAGATGGTTCAGGTTTTGGTGGTAGCTGGAGTGTATACTGGTATAACGGTTACATCGTTAACTCAGAAATCGCTCGTGGTCTGGATATCTTTGGACTAACACCTAGCCCATTCTTAACTGAGAATGAGATTGCTGCTGCGAAAACAGTTGAGTGGGATTATTTGAATGCACAAGGTCAGCCAAAAATTGTTTGGCCTAATACTATGCATTTAGCAAAAGCGTATGTAGATCAGCTTGATCGTGATGGTTCTCTATCTGATGAAGTGATTACAGCTTTCCGTCAGGGAATGGCGAATGCAGAAGCTTCACCTCAAGGAAAAATGGGTGATATGCTAGAAGACTTAGCAGATGAAGTTGCTGATCATGCATCTTCTTCAAGTGACTCAGAAAAAGTTGAGAAACTTGCTGACACTCTAAGAGCTATTGCTTCTATGTAATCTGATTCAATTTCAGAAATTGAAAAGCCCGGTTCGAGTGAATCGGGCTTTTTTTGTTTTCAAAAGCTATCCTTGGTATTCAACAAAGGTATGATCAACTCCAGAAAGTTCTTGTTTAATAATCTCATAAATTATATCCCAATTACCACCACCAAGACCAGCTCCAATCGCAGGGTACCCAATTCGTAATCCGGCGAATTGTTCTTTAACGTTTTTGAAGACTTTTCTGATCGCATTATAGTCTGCCTTGATACCACTACCTTTCCAGTCATATTGGGTATAACCGTTTACTAAGATCAATTTCCCGATGATGATTTCAACTTCCACATACGATATTGAACCGAGTTTCGATCGATCACCTTTTATCGTTTTCAGGTCAGCTTCATATGCTTCAGGGAACTTCAGCTTTATTGATTTAGCAATTCCTGCGTCCATACTACAGAAACAATTACAACCGTGAATAATTACATCAAAGTCTCCTTTTTCTGCTAATTCAATTAAATCTCCTTTAATTTTTTTCAATCGTGAATTGGGCTTTTTTGTTTTAGCTAATCGTATATGATAGTTTTTAGTTCATCCATATAACTGAATCTCTCAACTCCCTTTATGTATTCATTAAGATTTAAAGGATCAAATAAAATTGTTTTCATACCCGCTGCTAAACCTGATTGAATTCCTAACCTGCTGTCCTCAATTACTAAACATTCAGATGGTTGAAATCCCATTGTTTTAGCAGCATGAAGAAACAAGTCGGGTTCTGGTTTCCATGAATTGATTTCGTATGAACTGAAAATGTTATTACCGAAATACTTTGTTAAACCGGTTACTTCAAGAGATGTCTTAATTTTTTTTATCGGACCACTAGATGCGACACAGACTGGTAGAATGTTTTGTTCGAGGAATTCTATAACTCCTTTAAATGGTACTAAGTCTTTTTCGAAAAGCTGTTCGACTAATTCTCGGTATTCAGTTACAAAGTTTTCTTGAAATGTGATTTGATGTTCTTTTTCCAAAGAGTCCAATATCTCGGACAATTTACCACCTCGAAACTTCTTCATCATTTGATCGGCAGAAGCTTCAATGCCATACTCACGAAGCTTTATTTCGAGACCTAGGTTACAGAGATACTCACTGTCTACCAAAGTTCCATCACAATCGAATATCAAGCACTTAATCATTTGCTCAATATACCCAAAGAGAAGCGTTTTTAAACTCTCATATGTTGTTAAGTATTAATTGAGAAATGTCTCTGACCATAAAGTAAAAGAAGGCCTTTCTGCACCTGTCTCGCTAAGTAATCCAGTATCTCTCCAAATCTGTCCCAGGTCTTTAACTTCTACAGGGAAGGTTTCCCAAAGTGCATCAAAGTCTCTATGAGCCCACCAAATGATGAATTCAAAGTCTTGATCATCAGCATTTTCAATTAAAGTTTCCAGATATGCTAACTGACTATTTTCATCTCCATCAATAGACACGTTAAGATTTGGGATAACTAGATTTTCGGCTAATTGTGCTGTTTCAACAAATGCGATTGGCAGTGTAGTATTCTCATATAGGAAGTCGAACGCCTCCTGAATTTGAGGTTTCGAACTGAGTCCCTTTAGAAATGGATAAAAACTAATTGCTACAAAATCATTTTGATTCGCATGGTTCATTATATCATCTATATAAGTCTGAGGATTTGAAACCTCTGGTTCGAAAAGGTTATGAAGTGAAATAGACTCAGCAATCTTTATTTCAGGATGTAACTGTCTAATTCTGGATTTGACCTCATTGATCAGATTTTTATATGAAGTCCATTGATCTGGTGTTCTTAGTCTAAGTTCATTGAACTCAATACTAATTACTAAGTAATCAGGATTAAATTGATTAGCTAAATAATCAATGTGCTTGAAATAACCATTTCTTATATCAACATCATCAAAGGTTGTATAGGAAGGAGTACTCCCATCAAAATCCTGTGCAAGTTCATCTCTGTTTGAAGTGAGTAGGCTTACTGATAGTAATAGTTCTTTACCAGCTATTCTTCTATTTACTCGCCCAGATATTTCATTAACAAATTCAGCAGGTAAATCCAGATCGTTTATCCAGGCATTCCAAGGAATTTTATTATCGATGTGTTCGGCATAGATATCTGCATTAGAACCTATGAATGAATAGGTGTCGTTTACATCTTCTAAATTTGGACCAAAACTCCAGGAAGTAAAACCCATCTTAAACACTCTATCGGTTTCAACTTCATTTACTGGATTGTCTTTAGAACAGTTGTTAAGGATAAGAAGTATCGAAACTAGAAATGTTATATATCTAAAGCTCATGCCAGAACATATATTAATTAGTTTTGTAGCCTGATGATATTATTAATATACACATCGTCATTTGTTTGAACTCGTTGTTATTCAAAAATCTTGAAAAAGTTCCAAATAGAATCTAACCCTAATAGGTTTAGGAATTTGATTGATTTAAATGCCAGTTTTCAATGATGGATGCAATCTGATCAATTCCTTCCGTTAAAGCGGCAGGTCCGGGTTGAAGAATGATCTCTGATTTAATTTCAAAGATTTGTTCGTTCATTACTGCATTAATACTGTTCCAATGTTCACGGCTAACAAGTCGATCTTTTCGGAACTTTTTACCACACCAAGATGCAAGAATTATATCTGGATTACGCTTAATTACTACACTCGGATCTTCAATAATTCTATCCTTTGCCAAAGAAGCAGATTTGAGTTCGTCGAAAATGTCAATTCCACCAGCCATTTCAATAATTTCGCTCACCCAATGAATACCTGTAATCAAAGGTTCATCCCATTCTTCAAAATAAATCTTTGGTTTTATCCGCTCATTTTGATTTGCAGAGCACCTTAATTGAATGGATTCCTGTAATTGCTTAACGAGCGAACTTGCTTCTTTTTGTTTTCCAACCATACTACCAATTTGCACTATCATCTTATAAATCTCTGAGACAGTTCTATGGTTATTAATCAAAACAGTAATCCCTTTTGCAATCAATTCTCTTGCGATTTCAGCTTGTACATCCGAAAAACCAATCACTAAATCTGGTTGAAGACTAATAATTTCCTCAATATTGGCGGTGTTAAACGCTGAGACTTTTGGCTTTTCCTTTCTTGCTTTTGCTGGTCGAACGGTAAATCCAGAAATACCTACAATTCGACTTTCCTCCCCCAACAAATAAAGGATTTCAGTTGGCTCATCGGTTAAGCAAACGATTCGATTTGGGAATAGATCATCAGTTGAAGTCATGCACTACTTACTTTTCTACTGATTTAATGTAAACAGCCTGATGGAGCAATTACTAATTGAATTAGCCAATTTTTAATACTAGATACCTATTCCGGCTTATATGCTTCCAACTCAATTTCTATCAGAAATTCTGGCATTGCCAGCTCCTTTACGCCAATCCAGTTACCTGCCGGAAAGTGTTTTGTGTAAATTGTACTACGATAACTGACATGTTCAAAAAACGATTGCATATCCGTAGTGTATATATTTTCTAAAATTACATGATCAAAGGTGCATCCAAAGTGTGTTAATATTTTTTCTAAATCGGCATAGCAGTTTTTAATTTGTTCGCCCATTTCGCCGACACCAATTGGATTACCATCGTCTGCCATACTTACTGCCCCTGAAATTTTGATGGTATTCCCAACTTTTACAGCATGAGAGTACCCAAATTCTTTTTCAAGTTCCGGTCTAAGTAAAAAGAATTCCGGCTTATGAATTTCAGTATTTGATTCCATGTTCATGTTGGTCCTTTTTTTAGAGTTTATTCCTGACATTTCTCCATTAGTCATTGATGTATTAATTCCTTTTGATGATATAATACCTCGACCTGTACTCGGTTGGATTCTTCTTGTAACCGTCAATTTCAAGATTATCTGCTTTAAATAATTCCTGGAGATCCTTATCCGAATTGTTTGCTATTTCCTCTTCCAGACATTTGTAATAATCATTCCACCAAATTTGTTCATCCAACTCAAATGATTGCAACAATTCACAATTATTGGCATTTAGAATTTCAATTTTTTCTTTCTGATATTGATACTCGTCATGGATTATTATAAATCCATTTTCTTTGGTGAGAGAAACTATTTCTTCAAAACCTTTTTTAAAGCCAATTACATTTAGGAGTCCTTCTGCAAAAACCAGATCATAATGAATGGAATTATCTTTTAACTGAAACAAGGATTTTTCCAATAGAGTAATTCGACCATCTAAGCGTAACTTTTCAATCTTAGTTTTTAAGATTCTTAAGGATTTTATATTTGGGTCGACCCCTGTGATAGTACCCTCAAGCTTATCCAATATGAAAAGTGTTGGCACACCCGATCCACAACCTATATCAATAATATCCGGGTTATCTATCGGCGGAACAAAGGAAATAGCTTGATCAAGATACTTTAGAAGTCCTTTTCTGCATTTGTCTTTTATGAAATGATATTCGTTAACCATAATTCAAGTGACAAGTTTAGGAAGTGTATTTCTTCTAAGAATAAGCCAGATACTTAAAGACAATTCGGCTATAGCCATTATGAGCATGATCAGAATTAGCACTGAATCCGACAAATGTAAATCTATAAAGAAGGTGATGTACGTGATCGATGCTAGCATTAACAATACACCTAAACTTCTGGGAATATACCTGGACTTGAAAACTGCATAGCCAAGCACAAGGATATGGGCAGCAAAAAATATGTATCCAATAAGTTTTAATGTTGCATAATTGTAAGCATCAATTAGCTGAAAAAGCATTGCAATCAAACTAAATATCAGGAGAATGGCATACAGCAGCCGAAGAACTGATAATAGAAGAGCATAATTTTTATTGGCAGGCTTTAAAACAACATAAAGAGCTAGTGCTATAATAGAATCAAGCGTAAGAACCAGAATATATCCAATAGCTGCGAATACAAATACTTTTCTATTTGCTTCGATATCGTCGGCTAATGCTTCATTATCACCAGGTATAACAAAGTTTGCTAATAGAAGATCATCAACGATAGAAACGATGATCACTGAGGAAATAAAAGCAACACCTACAGCTAGAGCTGCTATATTTATTGGCCAATTAAGAATCGGCATATTCATTATATCTCCAATTCATATTAGTCTTAACCCAGAGTATATTCAGGTATATCATGGAAAGATTAATAAAGAGATATGAAAGCAATATTAATTTATTGCTGAAAAGGGAAGTCTAGTTATGCTCTGGTCAAACGCTCAATAATTATTGAATGATTAGGAAACAGATTGATCATCTTTGAACGCGAAGGTAATTCAAAATCATCGAAATCGAATCCGGGAGACACTGTGCATCCAACAAGAGAGTAAGTTCCTTTTTCAGCGACTTCACTGGCAAACCAAACACCGGCCGGAACAGTAAATTGAGGTATTTGTCCGTTTTCTAAATCTAAGCCTACATCTTGGAAAGAGTAATTACCTTTGGAATCAATCATATGAACCCGAAGTGGATCACCTTCATAGAAATGCCACATTTCATCCTGATTGATCTTATGGAATGCCGAGAAATTTCCCTGAGTAAGTAAAAAATAAATCCCCGTTGAGTAATTACGGGGACCAGAAAACTCCTTAGCTAATTCACTTTGTGAAATAAATCCTTCACTGCGATAAGTTTCTTTATAGAATCCACCTTCTGGATGAGGGATAAGCTCAAGTTTAGAAACTAAATAATCAACTCGGTTCATGTTTAACTAATTAGGAATAGTTCAATTAAGAATTAGGAATAGGTTAGATTAAATTCCTAATTCTATTATTCTTAATTCCTAATTTCATTCGTTTCCTTCTTTGAAATTTTCGTTAACCAAAACTGGAGTTCCGAATCCTAATTCTTCTAAACGATTCATTTGAGTTTCAGCATCGCCAACCACCAAATAAATCATTTTGCCGGGATCAACATAAGTGCGAGCAAGTTCAGAGATGTCATCAACCGTAATATCACGAACGATTTGCTCTTGCTCTTTCATGTAATCCGGTTCCCAACCATAAGAACTGATGTTATTCAACATGGACAGTTTTGCTCCCAGTGTTTCAAACCTTCTTGCATTACTCTTAAGCAGAGAACTCTGAGTATTTTGTAAATCAACTTCGGTGAAAGTAGATGGATAATCCTCCATGATATCCTTAATCAAAAGAAGCGATTCAAGAGTAACATTGGTTCGAACGCTGCTACTTAGTGCAAATGTGCCTGGCATTTGCGTTCCGGTAAATCTACTGCTTATTCCATAGGTATAACCTTTAGCTTCACGAACTTCTAGCATCAATCTTGATGCAAATCCACCACCACCAAGAATGTAGTTCATTACGTTGGCAGGGAAGAAATCTGGATCGGTTTGTGGCATTGCGAGGTAACCGAGTCTCAAAACTGATTGTTTTGAACCAGGAACATCATAGAAATAGACGGTTGACTCATCTGGAGCGTTGGGCATATTAAATTCAGGGAAGTCTACATCCTTACCATTCCATCTTTCTGAAATACCGGAAAGTGCATTCATTACTTCATCCGAGTTTGTTGAGCCAACAACCAGGAAGTTCGCAACAGACGGAGTGAAGTATCTATCATAAAAACTCTTTAAGTCATCGAGTGTAATGTTTTCAACGGTGTTAATCGTGCCAATTGGATTATTTGAAATGATATTCTCTTCACCATAAACCAATTTGTTAAATGTATTTGATGCAATAGAGTTAGGGTCGGCACTTTGGGCTGCAATATTGCTCAATGTACTTTGTTTGGCCAAGTCAAATTCGGTTTCGTCCCAGCGCGGCTCTAATAGAATCTCTTCTACTAAATCCATGGTTGCCTGAAAATTTCTGGCTAAAGTATTACCGGAAATCACTATGGATTGACGACCTGAATTCACACTAATGGATGCTCCAAGTATATCAATAGCTTCTTCCAGTTCTTCCGGTGTTTTATTTGCTGTACCTCTGGTCATTAAATCAGCAACTAGACTGGAAACACCGATTTTATCTGTTTGTTCTAAAAGTAATCCACCTTTTAAACGAAGTTGGAATTGCACCAATGGAAGCTCATTGTTTGTAATACCATGAACCGGAATTCCATTTGAAGTAGTCATTTCCCACACTTCAGGTGTAGACATACTGGGTGACTCTCCGTATGCCGGTTCAACGGTTCTATCAAAAGTAGAAGGAGTTCTTTCGAATTCTGATTCTTCCGGCAACTCTGAGGTTTCGTCCGCTCCACTTGCTGAGATTCCTTCTTCAGTTACTACTGCCAATGAAGAACCTTCCAGAATCAAGTCAACCTGACCTTGAGGTACAAAACTTGTAGCAACAAAATCTCTTCCTTGGATATACTTGTTATATACTCTCATCACATCTTCAGAAGTTACTGCCAATATTTTCTGATTTACTTCATTAATGAATCCCGGATCACCGGTATAAATATTATACTGACCTAAATCGATGGCTTTACCAAGAACACTCGAAAGCTGATTATAGAATGATGTCTCAATTCCCGCTTTAATTTTATCTAAATCTGCTTCAGTAAAACCTTCCGTTTCAAATCTAACAAATGCTTCTTCTACGGCAGCATGAACATCGTTTAAATCAACTCCCGGAAAAGCACGAACAACTAAGGTTACTTCACCGGCAATTTCTGAGGTATTGCTGAAGAAAAATGCTCCTGATGCCAGTTGTTTCTCGTCAACAATCACTTTGTTTAAAGGAGCTTTTTTACCAGTAGCAAGTAATTCAGCTAGAATATCCAGTGCATATGAATCTTCATGGTAGATATCCACACCGGGCCAAACCATACGTAATTCAGGAAGTCGAGCAAAGTTATCTTCATAGAATAGCTTTTTGGACTCGGTCAATTTAGCTGGACGATCTACAAGAGGTGGGATTTCTTCTCCACGAGGTATTTCGTCAAAATATTTATGCACCCATTCCTTAGCCTGATCAAAATCAAAATCACCTGCAATTACAAGAGTTGCATTATTTGGTACATACCATTTGTTATAGAACTGTTTCACATCAGCAAGAGTGGCACTCTGTATATCTGCTAATGATCCAATTACTTGCCAGCTATAAGGGTGATCAGCCGGATATAAATTCTTGCCGACAACATAGTTAACGTGGCCATAAGGTCGATTGTCTACCACTTGTCGTTTCTCATTTTTCACGACCTGTTTTTCGATAGCAATGGTTCTTTCTGTTACTGTATTGATGAAATAGCCCAACTTATCGGCTTCGGCCCAAATCATTTTTTCAAGGGCATCATTGGGAACAGTTTGAAAATAGTTGGTCCAGTCACGTGATGTTGATCCATTGGCACCTGATCCACCAATTCGACTACTCATCGCATCGAGTCCGCCTTTCCCAAGATTCTCTGAATTCAAAAAGAGTAGATGCTCAAATAAATGTGCAAACCCTGTTTTTCCCTCTAATTCACGAGCCGATCCAACATGAAAAGTAAGTGCAACCGCTACGATTGGATCAGATTTATCTTCATGGAAGATGACTTCCAATCCATTATCTAATGTGAATTTCTCAAACTCAACAGAGAATTCTTGAGAGAATACGTTATTAGAAAAGGTGAAAGAAAATATGATTACTAAAACAAATGTGAACCGGATAATTTTATTCATGACCTCTTTGATAGATTTGATTTTTTGAAATGTACGTGAACCAATGTCATTTAATTGTTAAAAATATTTGGGATTTGATGAGCAATCACAAATATTGGGGAATTACAAGTGGCACGATGTTTGTATATTGATATATGTTAAAGGTTGGCAACATAATACTGTCTGACGATATAGCTACCACAAAGTTTTCTTGTGATACGCCAAAATGTAAAGGAGCTTGTTGTGTAGTTGGGGACGCCGGGGCACCGGTTTCACGGGAGGAAATTCCAGTGTTACATAAAGCATATCGGGAATTAAAAAATGATCTTAGGCCGGAATCTATTGAGGTTGCCGAAAAAGATGGTGTGGTTATTGGTACCAAAGAAAAAGGTTATGAGATTTCTTGTGTTAATGGGGCCGAATGCATTTTTGTAAATTTTGATGATCAGGATGTGGCCTATTGTACCATTCAAAAAGCCTATTTCGAGGGGAGATTTGGTTGGGAAAAACCAATCAGTTGCCATCTTTATCCTGTTAGATTAAAAAAGATTTCAGGCTTCGAATACGCTAATTATGAATATGTTCCAAAACTTTGTTCTGCGGCTTGCTCTAAAGGACAAGAAGAAGGAACTTATCTGGCAGAATTCTTAGAGAAACCATTTGTTCGAAGATACGGACAAGAATGGTATGATGAATTTCTTGCAGCATGTGAATATGTAAGAGAAGGTGCGGATGATTAAGAGTCAACAAAGCATAGGTCAGAGATTACAGCAGGGGTTACAACAGAAATTGTCACCTCAACAGCTACAGTACATCAAACTGTTGCAGTTGAATACGATTGCCCTTGAACAGCGGATTAAAGAAGAAATGGAGTTAAACCCAATACTCGAAGAAGGGGATAACATTCAAACAGAAGAGCAGTTCGAAACCGATCTAACAGCGACTGAAAAAGAAGAAAATGAAGATGGTGTTGAAAGTCTGGATGAACATGAAATCGATTGGGAAGAATTCAACGATAACACTGATTATGATGGGGAAACCTATTCAACACCGGTAAATCCTGATATTGAAGAATGGCGAGAGCTTCCCAATAAATATGAAGTCACGCTACTCGAAAAATTAGAAGATCAGGTTCGCTTACTTGATTTAAATGAGGAAGAAGAACTGATTGCAGCACAGATTTTAGGTTCTTTAGATGAAGACGGTTATTTCAGGCGTGAACTTATTGCAGTTGCTGATAATATCACATTCAATCACGGTGTGTTTATTGAAGAAGATGATGTTGAGGAAGTTCGCAAGAAAATCCAGTTACTCGATCCAATAGGAATTGCTTCCCGAGATTTACAGGATTGTTTATTAATTCAACTCAATCATTCAGATTCTGAAATTCCCGGACGAAATCTTGCAATCCGAATTGTTCGTGATGCATGGACGGCTTTTGAGAAAAAACATTTCAATAAGCTTACCCAAAAGTTTAATACCGATGAGGATGCTTTAAAAGAAGCATTTGAAGCGATTCGAAGAATGGATCCTCGTCCCGGTGCAGTTTCCGATGGACTTGAAGAAACACAAAATTACATTGAGCCGGATTTTGAAGTGTATTGGCGAGGTGGAGATCAGACTGCTAGTGGAAAAGGGGAGTTTGTAATTACTCTGAACCAACGCAATGCTCCTCAACTTCGGATTTCTCCTGAATACACACAGATGTGGGATGAGATTAAAGCTAAGAAGTCCAGACCGGATGCTCAGACTCAGCAGTTCATGCGCAGTAAGATTGATTCAGCGAATTGGTTCATAGAATCAATTCGACAGCGCCAGAATACCTTGATGAATGTGATGAAAACTATTGTAGCATTACAGGAAGACTTCTTCATGTTTGGGGATGGATTAAAACCTATGATCTTAAAAGATGTAGCTGAACGAATTGGGATGGATATTTCCACAATTTCCCGTGTAGTAAATGGGAAATACGTTCAGACCAACTTTGGAGTTTATGAACTGAAATACTTCTTTAACGAGGGATTGACTACTGAAAGTGGGGAAGAAGTATCAAATCGTGAAGTGAAAAATATACTTCAAACCATCATTGATGGGGAAGACAAGAGAAATCCACTTAGCGATCAAGCCCTTGCTGATATGCTAAATGAAAAAGGCTACAACATCGCCCGCCGTACCGTAAGTAAATATCGCGAGCAATTGAATGAACCAGTTGCCAGACTACGGAAGCAGATTATTTAACTAAATGTTGTCATTCCGGAATTGATCCGGAATCTGTAGGGATTGGAAGAGAAAATACTTACAAATTAGATCAACGATTCAATCCTCACAGATGCTGAATCAAGTTCAGCATGACGACTTAATAGTTTACTCAAGTATAAACCGATACCTCAGTTGATGAAAAGTATCTCCGTACATCATTACTTCCTCACTTTCCGGCTTAGTGTCAATAAGCATATCCTGATCACCCCAAACCATGATGTGCATTTCGAGTGTAAGTTGATCATCTAATCTGTTAATAATTTTTATAAACTCGTTTTCCCGGTTATCAGTAAAAATTAGGTTCGGATTGTTACTTAGCCACCAATCGGATTCTATGATTAAGGAATCAGAGTTGAAGATTTGAAAAGTGGAATCTTCATTGAATGAAAATGAAAGAAGTCCATTCTTAATATCATCTCTGGTTAATGAATAATGGTCAAAGCTCCTACCACTTGAACCACCCCATTGAGGAAGTTGTTCAGCTGATCGAGTGGTCCATTTTTTTGAAGTAAGTATACTCACTACACGATTATTTTCAGATTCATCTGTCTTTAACCTGGTTAAACTTGCCTCATTTTCATGTGTATCCCAAAATGAAGTTGCCTTAATCGCGTCATGGTTCACTTCATTAAACAATATATTTAATGTTGACCCATAGCTCCGGAAATAAACACTAAGTATATATTTCCCATTAAACTCTTTGAAATCCCAACCATCGTATGGCTCCTCAAAAGTTAATGTTCTTAGACCTCTGACCTTCACAATTTGTGGAGCATTGAGATCATCAAATAAATGGTCCTGATAGAAATAGAATTCTAAAAAGAGAGAATCCCTCTCAAACCTCCAATATCCATTAGTGAAGTAATCATTATTGATAATTATGTCATTTACAATCTTAGTTGGACTGTTTAATCTGACTAGGGTTAAATCATTAGGTGGAATACGATTTCCAGAATTAACATATATTTCTAAGGTATCCTTAGAGTTATTTTTAAGAAAGCCACTAAAATCAATACCTCTAAATGTAGACATTAAGTCTTTACTAATGAAAACAGAATCCTCTTTTGTCAGATGATAGAAACGCCATCCATATTCAGATTCATCTGTCCAATACACATCGGGATTGATTACGTTAAAACGGTATATATCCCATTTGGTATTCGCCGATTCTGAATCTCCCATCGCATACCATTCACCTACAAATTTCCCATTCTCCACAGGCAAAATGAGAAAGTAGAATATTGAAACTAAAGAGATGATTAGTAAAGTTATTCCAGCCTTTTTCATGGCTGATTTATAAGTATTTATTTCAACCAAATCAAATATTTAGTAGTCATTCCGGACTTGATCCGGAATCTGTAGAGAATGGAAGAGATAACAAAAGGTTAATTAGATCAACGAATCAATTCTCACAGATGCTGAATCAAGTTCAGCATGACAACTAACGAATAGCTAGAATCTGCTCGAACTCCTTGATTAACTTCTCTCGAACAGGTATTCCCTTTTCAAAAATGGATTGCTGAGCTAGGAGGTATTCAGCTCGACCTTCTTCGGTTTCTATTTTGATGGGCTCTAAATCCTGATCAGCTAAATCATAGGGACTTGCTTTCATATCAATCTCACGAGCTTCACAAGCCAGCTTGAATGCAGCAAAGACGGTATGAGAAGAAACCCAAGGGAAACCTTTGAATGCCCATTTATATAAATCCATGTTAGAATGGATACAACCCGGTTGCTCCATATCAGAAAAACTCTCTCTGGAAAGCTGATGCTTATTTAATGGAACTGCTTCTTCAGTGAAAAAGCGAAAGGCATCAAAATGAGTACAAACTAAGGGTCGGGATTCTACGAAATCAGCAAGTTCTTGAGCTTCCATTCTTAACGGAACCTGGCTGTGACGAATATCTTCAGATTTATAAACCATCGCCCATTCATGCATCCCAAAACAACCAAATGAAGGTCGTTTATCACGAGTGTTTTTTAAGAGATGAAGAATCCACTCGAAAGATTTCTTTCGCTTTTCCGGGATGGATTCAGGATCCAGAAATGCATATCCGTCTTGAAAAGTCCAACCCTTTGGATTTGGAAAATCAGATGAATTATTAATTTCAAGAACGGTTCCAACACCGGGACTCCATCTCTTTAACCATGAAGGTCGAAATGGATAATATTCGAACAAGAAATCCATCACAGGTTGTTTCAATCCACGACTTCGTTTATCAAGATACTCATCAATAAGTAGTCCAACTTCTGAAGCATGGCGCTCAGCATCAGATCTCCATCGATACTCCGGAATTGGGTTCTCTGTAGATATTGGGATTTCTGCTTGTTCAAATTGCATCCCCAAAGATAAGCATTTACCTCAACTTAGAAATCTTATAAAACCAGAATCGTAATTGAAACTCTTATATCAGCTATAGAGCATTTCAATCATAAGATGGATCAAAGCTTCGTAATTTTAAGTTCTATTATTATTAAAAATTACGACGATGAAAACTATTACTAACTCTCCGATTACTCGCGAAATTATTAATCAGGCGATGGATTATGAGACCTTTAATAAACTCACTATTTCTCTACACGAGGAAGGTCGAACTACAAATGATGACAATGCTGAAAGTATGCTCGATTACACCAAATTGAATATTCAGCGATCACAGCGTATTGATAAAAAAGGTATGATTAATGACGAAACTGCTGAGGTCATTCAAAATATCTCAAAGCCACAGATTTGGTTTGTAATTACTGAAGGATGGTGTGGTGATTCGGCTCAATTACTACCTTATATACACAAAATGGCAGAGTTGAATAATAAAATTGATCTAAAAATTGTACTTAGAGATCAATACCCACAAGTAATGGATGCATTTTTGACCAATGGTAGTCGCTCAATTCCAAAACTTATAGTTTTGAATGCTGAAACTCTTGAACCAATTGGTGAGTGGGGACCAAGACCTGCTGAGGTTCAGGAAACCTATTTAAATGAACGAGCTGATGAAACTATTGGTGGCAAACAAGCTGCTCAAAATCTGCACGTCTTCTATTCTCGCAATAAAGGTGCTTTAATTCAGGAAGAATTTAGATCTCTTTTCAAATCGATATAACAAAAAAGGCAGCTCTAAGGCTGCCTTTCTAATTTTATTTGATGAGAGTCATTGTTCGGGATTGTTGGAATGGTGAACCACCGCTTACCGGAAATGCCTCAATTCGATAAATATATGTTCCACTTGCTAAAGCAGAAGCATCAAAGTTAGAAGAGTATTGACCAGCACTTAAAACTTGCTGGTTATAAATACTTGCTACTTCTCGTCCATTGATATCAAAAATCGTCAGATTTACTCTGGAGTTTGAAGCTAAAGTAAATTCAATATTAGTTGACGGGTTAAAAGGATTCGGATAGTTCTGCTGGAGATTGAAAGAATTTGGAGTTTCAGCAATTTCTTCAAATTCATTAGAAACCGGGTTCCCAATCTTACCAATAAACATTCCGCGACCGTGAGTACCCACAGCTAAGGTCTGATCAATTCGTCGATAATCTAGAGAAGAAACAATGGCGTTACCAATAATGTCTTCGCCAGCACGAGTCCAAACAGTATTTGCACCATCTAATTGATCAGTATAGAAAAGTCCTACACTTGTACCGACAAAGAAGAATTTACCGTCTGAATTTGTTGGAGTAATTGCTGCTGATCGAACGGATGGTCCAAATTCAACTTCCAGGTTTCCTCCTACTGCAATCCATGTTGCAGCCCCATCATTACTGTAGAATACACTTTCTACCTCATAGTTCGACATTACGGCAATCAACTCATCTCCATTATCCGGGTTAACAGCAATTGCATTAACATTTGCACCGGCTTCCGAGCCAGTTAACACGGTTTGAACTTCACCATCATTTAAAGTGATGTCATCAACTCTGAAAATCCGTGGTTGGAAAAACTCTGGATCGGATGACCCATAATAGAGTCTGTTACTTGGATTGTTTGTTGAAAATGCTAGCGCAGTTATGGCATGCCTTGTTGTGCCCGAAGTATAAGAAGTCGCAGCCCAACCATCATTTGTGCCATTTGGGTTTGCAGTATTTCTTGGGATGGTTAGCAATGCATCATTCTTCCATAGTCTCGTGTTCTCAACAAAGAACATGTAGTTTTCATCCGAAGGATTAACAGCATATGGATTCACAAATTCTACGTTAGAAGCGCCAAGAGGGGATAGATATGAAAAGTCAACTAGGTTATTTCCATCATAAATATACTTCAAGAGTGAACCATTCTGTCTTGAAACTACTGCAATATCTTCGCCCAAGAAGGTAAAAGTTCCATCACCTGATGATGCATCCTGAGAATTACCAGAAACCCCATCGAAATCATAAATGAAATAAGGAGTTCCATTGTCCTGGGTTCCACCTGCAATTCTACCATCGCCTTCACCAGGATGCATAGAAATATGATAGAACTGAGTAACATTGTAACCGGCATCTAAATCCTGCCATACAACAGGTGTTGCAGTAATATCATCGGTTACACTAATCCCACCATCATGAGTACTAATAGCTCTGTTCGGGTTATCAGGATCAAATATCAGATTATGCTGATCTGGATGGTGCCCATCATACTGGCTTACATTATTTCCGAATGCATAACCACCAATCCACGTTTTATTAACTTCAAAATTTGTTGTTATGCCTTCATTATCAGTTGGAAAAATCGTTGAGAAACCATCTGTAGAACGCAATAGATTCGTACCACCAATAAATACAGTTTCAGAGTCAGTGGGTAATACTTTACATACCAGATTATAACTTCCTTGAGAATCTAGAAATCCAACAGGATCACCGTAATCAGGGATACCAGCAGTTCTATCACTGGTTATTACATTATTGGTATCGGTAATATCAAATCGATGCAGTGTTGTTGCTCCCGTTGAACCATCAACAGTGAATACGTAAAAAATATTCGGGTTTGATTCTGATGTACCAATTGCGCCTCTAATAGGTAAATCTGAATAACTGGTTGGTGTTACATCGATAAAAGTATCACCATCATTGGTTGAAATATAAACACCTGGTAACGAAACCGGATTATCTTCACTACTAAATGATGCAGAAACAGCAGCAATTACAACTCCGTTACTATTTACTTCTACATCTGCCCAAATATGGTCGTTTGGGTCACCCAAAACATAAGTAGATGATTGGAATCCATTGGTAGTTCTAAATATTCCGAAGGCGTTACTAGCAAAGAAAATACTTCCGGTTGTAGGGCTCGCAGACATATTGACCATGTAATCATATTGAGAACTGAAACTCACGTCATCGTCTTCAGTTGCTGCTATCTGTGACCATGTTTCGCCATTATCTGTAGAAGTGAATATTCCGGAACCATAGAATCTAGCACCAGGTGCATCCTGTGATTGACGATATTCCCCAGTTGAGTAATACCAAGTATCAGGTGTAGTAGGATCTTGGAGTACATCAGTAACACCCAAGTTACTATTTGCATCTGATTTCAAATCCCAGGTAACACCACCATCCAATGATTTCCAAATACCACCGGAAGCACCACCTGCAATCATAATGTTCTTGTTGCGGCTGTCCATTGCAATAGCTCTGGTTCTACCACCTACATCATTAGGACCAATTTCTTTCCATTGAAATGCCGGATTAACGGCTTTGGATCTTGCGGTACTCTGATCATATCTGTCCAAAAAATCACGTTCCTTTGCGAAAACATTTTCAGGTATTTGATTTGTTTTGGGATCGCGTAATAATCTATGGAAGTAAGCTCCACGGTCTCCCTGAGTCTTTACTTTATCCTCAATCTCTTCTGTGAAGTTTTCATCAGTAATTACTTTTACAGTAAGATCTGAAGAGCTCTCGTTTTGATTAAATAGATAGATACCTAAGCCGAACACTATTGCGATCAGCAATACGGATGAGATAATTTTTTTCATGATAAGTCAGTTTTTATAAATCGATTATTTTTGTGATGCTCCAACTGCTGCCTCTTGAGTTCATTCCTGCTTCTTGCATAGAAATGACAGCATTAAATGTATCGCCAGCATTCATTTCCATAATGGCTGATTTCACGGCATCAATCATTCCCATTTCAATGGGTTCATTCAGCATTATTCTGTCGGTTGATGCTCCATATCCGTGAACCTCTTTCACAGAAACGGAAACCTTGTTATCAGATAAGCTGACAAATTCGAGCATTACTTCTGCTGATCCTACAGAGATTGGTTTAGGTTGTTCTAAACCGTCGGTATCAACAATTGGGTCTTGGCTGGCTTTTTTTGATGCACAACCCATAGATAGTAACATTATTACAACCCCTATTCCCAGTTGTTTTAGTTTCATAAGTGATGAATTAGTTAGGTAAAATTTGAGCAAACAATATGGTAAATTAAACTCTTCGAAACACTTCCAAATTGCCCAATATCTTCTAAAAAATGTCGAATCTAGAGCGATTTAAATCTGTAGTTGCCCAAACAAGTGATGGACCTCTTGGTCTAGAAATTGAACGAGCTGAAGGGATATATCTATACACTACAGGGGGACAACGATTTGTAGATTTCATTTCGGGTATTGCAGTAAGCAGTTTGGGGCATCGTCATCCAAGAATTGTGCAAGCAATTAAGGAACAAGTTGATCGGCATTTGCATGTTATGGTGTATGGAGAGTTCATTCAAATGCCTCAATTAGAGTTTGCTGAACTTCTTACATCTCACCTTCCTGAGCATTTGGAGCAGATCTATTTCGTAAATAGTGGAACCGAAGCCAATGAAGGAGCACTTAAGTTGGCAAAGAAATTTACAGGTAAATCAAAACTTGTAGCTTTTAATAATAGCTATCATGGTGACACTCATGGATCACTATCAGTAACAGGAAGAAACGTATATCGGGATCCGTATTTACCATTACTTCCTGATGTCCATTTTCTGGAATTCAATAGCTATGAAGGGTTGGATGTCATTGATGAGGAAACTGCTGCTGTAATTGTAGAACCAATTCAAGGAGAAGGTGGAATTATACCCTCAGATTGGAAATGGTTAGCTGAAATAAGAAATCGTTGTAATGAAGCCGGCGCATTGTTGATTTATGATGAGATTCAATCCGGTTTTGGGAGAACCGGAAAACTATTTGCTTTCCAACATTACAACATCTGTCCGGATATTTTATGTGTGGCAAAAGCTATGGCCGGAGGGATGCCAATGGGAGCGTTCATTGCTAGTAAGCATATTTTTGAAACCTTCATGTACAATCCACCTTTAAATCACGTCACTACCTTTGGTGGGCATCCGGTATCATCGGCTGCTGCTTTGGCGACTTTAAAAGAATTACTTTCCGGTGATTATTTCGATCGAGCAGCAATCATCGAAAAAACGGTAAAAGAAAAATTAGTCGGTAATGGTATTGAAGAAGTTCGAGGAGTAGGAGCCATGCTAGGACTTCAACTTGAATCCCGAGAACTAACTCAAGCTGTAGTTGAAGATTGCTTTGATCAGGGAATTTTACTTGGTTGGACACTACATTCTAACACACTTGTTCGATTGGCCCCGCCTTTAATCATTTCTGATGAGGAATTGAGTCACGTTTTAGATACTATTCTCGAAAGCATTAAAAAACATCGATAATTATGCTTAAGTCTTTCAATCCTGCTACTAATGAACTGATCGGTGAATATGATGAGCACTCTATGGAAGAAGTTGATGTGTTCATTGAATCAGCAAATTTAATACAGAAAAGCTGGCAGGAAACGGATTTTGCAGAACGCTCAGATAAACTCAACAAGCTTGCCGAGTTGTTAGAAAAGAACAAAGAGCAGTTATCAAAATTGATGGCTCTTGAAATGGGCAAGCCACTTTCACAGGGAAGGAGTGAAATTGAGAAATGTAGTTGGTTATGTTCTTTTTATGCGGGTGAGGCGGAAGGGTTTTTGCAAAATGAGTTTGTTCAAACTGATGCATCAAAAAGTTATATAACCTTCCAGCCATTAGGAGTAATTCTTTCAATTATGCCGTGGAATTTTCCATTCTGGCAAGTATTACGATTTTCAGCTCCAGCGCTAATGGCCGGGAATGGTGTTATTCTAAAACACTCAGAAAATACTTCAGCTTGTGCTTTGGCTATCGAAAAGTTGGTTAATAATGCCGGTTTTCCGGTTGAACTGTTCCGCACCATTTTAGTTGATAAATCAAATATGCAGCCGGTTGTCCAACATGATGGAATTGCAGCAGTGACATTTACAGGTAGTACGAGAGCCGGGCGAATTATAGCATCTCAAGCCAGCGAAAAACTAAAGAAAACAGTATTAGAGCTAGGTGGGAGTGATCCTTACATCATTCTTGAAGATGCCGACTTGGAATTAGCAGCCATGATATGTGCAAATTCAAGGTTATTAAACTGTGGTCAAACTTGTGTAGCTGCTAAACGATTTATAGTAGTTGAAACTGTCTATGATCAATTTCTTGATTTATTTAAGTCAAAACTTCAAGATCGGAAAGTAGGAAATCCATTTGAAGATGGAGTAAGTCTAGGACCAATGGCACGGTTGGATTTACGTGACGAGCTGCATCGACAAGTTACTGATAGTATAGAATCTGGTGCTATTGCTGAATTTGGATGTGAAATACCTGATCAGACTGGTGCATTTTATCCTATTTCATTGTTGATAAATATAGGTCCCGGAATGCCTGCATACGAAGAAGAACTATTTGGACCTGTAGCGGCGGTGATCAAAGTTGAAAATGAGGAAGAAGCAATTCGAGTGGCCAATGATACCAATTATGGACTAGGTGCGGCTATTTTCTCAAGAGATGTTGATCGAGCTGAAAAAATCGCTGCTGAGAAACTCAATGCCGGATGTTGTTTTGTTAATACATTGGTAAAATCTGATCCACGACTACCTTTTGGTGGAATAAAGGATTCTGGATATGGTCGTGAACTTGGACTGTATGGAATCCGTGAGTTTGTAAATGTGAAAACAGTTTGGGTGGATTGAAACGGATAACTTTGTTTTGTTCAAATGAAGCCTCTCATAAATCCAGCCATTTGAAAGCTAATTTAGAAGTATTAGGCGACTTCGTTCAAATTTTTATCAAGAAAAAGTTAAATGAAATTCAGAGTTGATTAATAATATTTTCATACTCTTTTAAAATAATATTCTCCTCTTCAATAATTTCTGGGTGCATTCTATGTTCATGGAATTGCTTGTTGATCCACTTTGATAATTTTTTTTGATTACGTGGTATCATTACTCCATTTGAGCATATTGAAATAGGATTCTTATCGAAAATTAGTTTCAAATTAGAGTCTGTTTTTCGCTTCAAATAATTAGAACATGATATTGCATCGACTAAGGCAATATCTGCTTCGCCTGTTTCTACCATTGAAATGATTCGGATAGGATCATCCGTTTCAACAACAAGCAATCTGGTCTTAGGAATTTTTAGATCTAAAACTGCTATTTCGTAACCAATTTCACCCAATCCTACAACAATTCTAGCGTGTGAATTTCTTAAATCAGCTTGAGACGCAATATGATTAAACGCAGGATTTGAAATACCGGCAATTGCAACAGAATGAAGAAAAGCAGTAAAATCAACTTGTTTACTTCTGGCAGGAGTCTGGAAAATGCAGAGGAAAAAATCGATGGTTCCATTCTGAACTGATTGAATTGATTCAGAAAGGTTTAGTTGTTTCCAAATAATCTCGAGCTCATTACTTTTGGCAATGGAGTTCAATAATTTTGGGTATAAGCCAGTAGGAATATCGGTATCAGTCGGATATACAAAAGGTGGGTATGGAAACCAGCCAACCTTTATTAGCTTGTTTTTTTTGATGTTTGATAGCACATCTTTGTGTAATGCATCTTGAGTTGCTGAGAGTTTTTTAGGCTCTTTTTTTCTGTTTTGTAAAACACCAAATACTATTGTAGCAGCTACACCAGCTACGGCAACAACTAGCCCCACAGCCATTAAAATTAATTCCATAGTAATAATTGTTAGTATTATTTATGGATTATTAGTGTAGATAAAGAGTGTGAAGATATTATTAAATCTAAATAAGTCTGTTATATGGCGCTAAATAACAAAGGATTTGCTGTTTTCTGGATTTCTTTGATAAATATGCCTTTAGGATTATTTCAGTTCCAGATTACCGGTCATATATTTCATATTGTACTTGAAATAATGAATACGCCAATTTTCAGAATCGCCGGTTATCTTGAATTCATAAGTGCCAACGAATTCTCTGGTATTTCCATTTTTTGCTGATTCCTTATAATGTGTAGCAGTAGCATAAGCGAATGCAGTGATATTCTTATCGTCTATATCTATTAAGTAGTTTCCACCTAAATGATTGATGGAATCAATTCCTTTGAATCCGGTTTCCCACATATCGCAAATAGCCTGCGCTGTTGTGTCGGCTGCTTCTCCACCTAAAGAAGACATATCAAGGTGAACATTTTCAGCAAATACCTCTGATTGTAACCCATCCCAGTTCTGCTCATCGGTATAAATAAATAGCTTGTTGATTAATTCAACGATTTCTTCTCTTACTGTCATGACTTCAAATTTTTTATTCAATAATACAATGAATGATAAAAAATTCTGTGAATCAAAAAATTATCCTAATGTTATTAGGGTTTTTTCGCAATTAATTAAGTCAGGCTAACAGTCAAACACTTTTAAAGTAATCTCTCACCCAGGCTTTAACTTGATTATCAGTCATACTATCTGCTACAGCAACACCTGATAATTTATCGTGTAATTTGTTATGAGATTGTGAAAGATGATCAGCAAATTTTTGACCTGCTTGAGATGGTCCAAATACTACTAGTGAGGTTATTTCAGGAAGTAATTCAATGATTTTATCGAAGTAAGATCTTAGCTGATGTTTTTCACGCTTCGTGTATTTGCTATCCTGAACTACGTCTTGCGGTCCACCTTTTATTTTAGATCCACTTCCACCTTTGGGATGGAATTCTTCGACATCAGATTCTACAATGATCAATTGTTCATCGCCTTTTTCGATGGCTACAATTTTAGCTACCCTTTTATCAATCCAGATTCCAACTTTCATTCTCTTCACCCTTTATTTTTTATATCAGAGTTAATGAAATGAAGCCAATTCACCTCATAATGGAATATTAAATTAGAATGTGAATTGTAGATAAAGGTATTTGAATTAAGAATTTTGATTTTCCTTATTACAGGAATTATATAACTAAAAAGCACTGCTATGAAAGGAATGCCTAAAGATGAAACCATTGAAAAATGGATAAGGAACCATGGATCGAAAGAAGACTTTGAAAAAGATATGAAGAGAAGGCTAGAAGTGGTTGAAAAGCAGTATCAATACAAAAAAGCTAAGCTGCAGTACATTTTAGAAAGACTGAAGGAGATGTAGTTCTAAAACACATATTTCTTGAGTCTAATTTCTATTTAAACTTAGATTTTCATCTAGTTACTCAAAATATTCTTCCTGACAATCTCCAGATCAACTCGATCAAAATATTCCTCAACATTTCCAATTCCAACCAGCGAAATTTGAATCAATGATTCACTTACTTCACCTTCACTCAATAAGTACTCTTCAATGATAGTCTCTTTATCAACTTCTAAAATCAAAAGGAGAGATGCTACAACTATCCCGGTTCTATCTTTACCGGAAAGGCAGTGAATTAAGACTGGATACTCTAAATCACCATTCTCAAAAACCTTAATAATTTGATTCAACCACCTTCTTACGTCTTTTGATGTAGTATCATACTTCTCAACTTTATTAGACATCGGGAAATGAAGATTCTCGCTATTAAATACGTCGAAATCAGCCCTATTTCTAAGATTGATTATCGTTATGGGATTCTTAATCTCTTCTAAATCTTTAATGAAGTCTATACTTCCACCTCGAAGAATCAATCCCTCAGGCAAGCGTTTTTCATCTAAAATTAGATTAACAAATTCACCAACATCTCTAAAGTTTACGCAACCATTGGTGTAATCAAGTCCCATTATTTTTCAAATCCCTTGAATCCAACCACCATCGACGGGAAGTGAAACACCGGATATGTAACTGGCTCGTTCACTCGCCAAGAATGTTACCGCAGCAGCAAATTCATTTGGTTTACCAATCCTCCCAAGTGGAATCTCTTTTGTAACTTCCCTCAAGACCGGATTTTTTTCCATCAGACTTTCAAGTCGCTCAGTTTGAGTATAGCCCGGCATCACATTATTTACGGTGATATTATTAGGGCCTAGTTCAACGGATAGTGTTTTCATCAAACCAACAATCGCAGTTCGAACCGAATTAGAAAGCACTAAGCCAGCGACTGGTTGTTTAACTGCTTGCGATGTGATCGTAATAATTCGACCCCATTTATTGGTTTTCATTTCGGGGAGAACACCACGAATCATCCCAACCGTACTTTCCAACAATAATTTGTACGCATTTTCCCAGGCTTCATCATTGTGTTGCTCGAATGTACCGAAAGGAGGTCCGCCGGAATTGGTTACCAAGATATCAATAGATCCAAGCTTTGCTTTCGCCTCTGCTAATATATGATCACGACCTTCTTTTGCAGAGACATCACCTACAGCATACCCTACATCTTTGTATGAGATGGCACCGATTTGTTGAGCAGCTATTTTTAAATCAATTTCACTCCGGCTGCATAAGAATACATTAGCACCTTCTTTTGCCAATTCCATAGCCACAGCTTTACCAAGACCTTTACTTGAGGCCATGATCAGTGCATTTTTACCTTTTATTCCAAGATCCATTTTCAACTCTATTTTTTTAAATAGTCTTTGCGAGGAGTATTAATTGAGTTGAAGAATTTAATGTAATCGACGAAGCAATCTCTATTAAAATTCTGTGATCACTTCGTCGAGAAAAAATAGATTCAAGTTAAAAATATCAATCTCCTTGTGATGACAATTATTTCTTTAAATAATTATCGGTGCCATCTAACCAGTCGGTTCGAGGTGGAGCCCATGTATCAGTTTCTTCAACATCACCAATCATTAATGCTTTATGCGGAAGATTTCCCGGTATTATAACGGAGTCACCAGCATGAAGATCTACCGGTTCTGCATCTTCTGATTCGAACCAAAATCGAATGGTACCTTTTTGAACCTGTGTAATTTGTTCGTTTTCATGACTATGCATTGGAACTACAAATCCATCTTTAAATTTCATTCGCGCGATCATGATTTTTTCACCATATATCATTTTTCGCTTCATTTTGTCATTCACTTGCTCTTCCGGGACATCATCCCAATTTATTTTCTGGATCATCTTTGCTTTATTTTGATTGGACTACTTTGGACGATACTGATTCGCTCGGATATTTTCAGTGGCTAACTCAACTGTATCTTTGATTCTTTTCGCTCTGGTTGCCGCACGTTTAGCATTGAAAATCCATTCTAAAATTCCTCGCTGAGTTGAAGGAGGGAAGTTATTCCAATTATCTAGTGCAATTTTATTTTCATCAAACAGAAGCATCATATCTTTTGGAATGATCAAATTTTCGACGTCATTTAGAGCGTCCCATGTACCAGAATCTTTTGCCATTCGAATCATCTCATGCCCAGATTCAGTAATTAAACCGGCTTCTAATAATCCTTGAACCTTTCGTTTATTTACTCCGCTCCAATTACTTCTTGGATTCCTCTTGGAAAAAAATTGATAATAACTTTCATGATCACGTTTGTTGGGCTTGCTGTCTATCCACCCAAAACATAATGCTTCATCAACTGATTCGGGATAAGTAACAGAAGGTGTTGCGCTATTTTTATGATAGATAATTAGCCAAACAGATTGTTCATTAGAATGATTCTCATTTAACCAATTACGCCAAGATTGACGGTCTTTTGCATAATATGTGGCGACTCCATTTTTAGATTCCATATTAATTGGAAGTATAGCTAAACAAATCTTTGTGGTTATTATTCAAAATGAATTTAGGGAAACTTAATGTTGCCCGATAAAAGATTATTTAAATAGGAACATCTTTCATTTTATTTGATTTAAAATATCTTGAATACCAAGAAAGCATGAATTTTTAATATGCTCGAACGTTTAGAATCGATATTTTCAAACCATCGAGAGACATCACTCACATTAACGGCTATGAGATCAATTCTACAGAAATTAATTCTTCCATCAATTTTGATGCTATCCATCATGGTAATGGGCTGCGGTAAAGACAGTGGCGGTGGCGGTAAGATTGATATGGAACTAATTGAAGTCACCACTGAACTGCCATCAAAGGTTCGATTATTTTTCCAGGTTGATTTTGGTGACAATCCAAATTTCAGAGATCTGACAGAGAATGATTTTGAAATCTATGAGAATAAACTGCTTATCTCTGCTCTGGAATCTCAATCAAAAATTCAAAATGAAACGGGATCCTTTTTATTTAGCTCGATTTTGCTGTTGGACTTAAGCGGGAGTGTTTTAAATGGTGAAGCTTTACCTAGAGTAATTGATGCTTCCGTGAACTATATCGAGAATGTAATGCCTACTCAATCCGCAGATGACTATGGCTCTACAGAGATGGCTGTATATTGGTTTGATGGGGAAGAAGACATTCATTTATTGAGCCCTTTTACAATCGATCGTAACGCAATAATAGACTCAGTGCAGGCTATTAATTCGTCAATTAGCACTGATAATTCGACCAATCTAAATGGTGCTGTAATTCAGGGATTACTGGAATTAGAAACCCGAATTTCAGATAATAATCAAGATCCAAGAGTATCAACTGCCGGGTCATTGGTTATGTTTTCTGATGGTGCAGATCAAGCTGGTCGTGCTGAAGAAGCTGCTGCTTTATCAGCTGTTAGTTCATTAGGTGAGCAGTACTCGGTTTTCACAATAGGACTTGGATCAGATATTGATGAATCATTTTTAAATAGAGTTGGAAAAGATGGTTTTGTAACTGCAGAAGATTCATTTGATTTGAATACTGAATTCATCCGAATCGCGAATAGTGTTCAAGCAGCAATTAATAGTTACGTGGTTTTGGAATACTGCTCACCTAAGCGTTCTGGTGATCATGATATTGAGCTACGAGCAGTTTTCGATAATAAAACGGGTAGGTTTACAACTGAATTTGATGCAACCGGATTTACCGGTGGATGTGTGATTCAGTAAATAAAAAAGCCAACCCATTTCTGAGTTGGCTTTAAAAGTCTAAGATGCTGGTTCTAAATTTTCATGGCGTCTTCTACCAGTTTGGCCTGCTCCGCATCGTGCATTGCTTTTTGCCCTGCTGCCGGTGAAGCTGAAGCTTGACGTCCTGTATATCTCAGTTTTTGTCCTGAATCGAATGTCTCCATGAATCTTGGAGCTACAAAGTGCCAGGCACCCATATTCTTTGGTTCTTCCTGGCACCAAACTATTTCATTCACATTTGGCATTGAATTCAGGTAATCTCGAATATCCTGATCAGGGAATGGATATATCTGTTCTAGTCGAGCAATTCCAACATTCTCTATGTTGTTGTCTTTCTGATATTTGAGAAGATCGTAATATACCTTACCGGAACACACTACCAATCTTTCAAGCTTATTTGAATCAGCGGATTCATCTTGAATAAATGGTTCGAATCTTCCATTCGCTAATTCTTCTGCATTTGAAGTAGCCATCGGATGTCGAAGTAAGCTTTTTGGGGACATCAATATCGTAGGCTTATACAATTCACGAAGTGTTTGCATCCTCAACATATGGAAATATTGAGCAGGGGTTGTGAGGTTCATTACAAACATATTGTCTTCAGCACATAATTGAAGGAATCGCTCCAATCTGGCAGAAGAGTGTTCAGGTCCCTGTCCTTCGTAACCGTGAGGTAAATTCATTACAACCGAAGAGGTTTGTCCCCATTTTGCTTCACTTGATGAAATAAACTGATCAATAATAATTTGAGCACCATTCGCAAAATCACCAAATTGTGCTTCCCAAATTACCAGACATTTTCTGATTTGAGCACTATATCCAAATTCGAAGCCAAGTGCTGCATATTCACTTAACAAGCTATTATGGATATGAAAATACGCCTGATCATCAGATAAATTGTTGAGTGGAGTAAATGTCTGTAAGGTCTCTGTACCATGAAGTACTGCGTGACGGTGTGCAAAGGTACCGCGCTCAACATCCTGTCCGGTTAATCTAACTGTTCTACCGGATTTGAGTAATGTTCCGAATGCTAATGCTTCTGCAAAACCCCAATCAATTTTCTTCTCATTCTTTTGAACCAATTCAGCGCGCTTAGCAAGTTGACGAAGAAGTTTTGGATTGGCATCAAAGTCTTTTGGTACTGTGTTTATTTTAACAGCAATATCAGTGAGTTCCTGTATACTACTTTTTGAATCCGGTACTTCAGGCCAATCTTTTTGTGGTAGCTCAACTCTATCGAATAATGCATCCTGTTCACCAAGATTCGGTGCCTTTTTAGCATCTTCGAATGCATCATGTAACAGATCTTCAAAATCTTTAAAAATAGCTTGAGTTTCCTCCTCGGTTAACTCATTATTTTTAACAAGATGTTCGGTATATAAGTCGCGTACAGTTCGATGATCGTTGATTTCTTTATATAAACCCGGTTGTGTAAATGCAGGTTCATCACCTTCATTATGGCCATGTTTTCTATAGCCAATCAAATCGATGATTACATCTTTTCCAAATCTTTGTCGGTATTCAAGTGCCATTTGGATGGCATGAACAGCTGCTTCAGGTCTATCTCCATTCACGTGGAAAATAGGAGCTAAAACGGTTTTGGCAAGATCAGAGGCATATTCTGTAGAACGACCATCTTTTGGTAGAGTTGTGAAGCCAATTTGGTTATTTATAATAACATGAATGGTACCACCGGTTTTATAACCCTCAAGCTGAGATAAGTTTAAAGTCTCAGCTACAACGCCCTGACCAGCGAAAGCGGCATCACCATGCATAAGAACTGGTAATATTCTTTTTTCAGCATCATCTTTTTCATGATGATCAATGATTGAACGTACGGCACCTTCAACAACCGGATTTACTGCTTCCAAGTGTGAAGGATTCGGCATTAACTCAATGGCTACTTCAGCACCATTTTCTGCTTTATGTTTCCCACGTGCTCCTAAATGATATTTCACGTCACCAGAACCCTGAATAGTGCTGGGATCGACATTTCCTTCGAATTCAGCAAAAACTCGGTGGTAAGGTTTATTCATAATATTCACAAGCATGTTTAAACGGCCACGGTGCGCCATGCCAATGAATATCTTCTCAATTTCTTTCTCACTTGCACCTTCAAGTAAGAAATGAATCATTGGAATTAGCGTGTCATTACCTTCCAATGAAAAGCGTTTATGACCTATATACTTCTTGTGGAGAAACTCCTCGAAGGCCATCGCCTGATTCAATTTATGAAGTATCTGCTTCTTGTTTTCATGCGTTAATTCAGGATCATTTCCATTTGATTCCATTTTCTCACGTAACCAACGGCGTTCTTCTAAATCGAGCAGGTGCATGTATTCAGCACCAATGCTTTCGCAGTAGGTATCACGAAGCTTTCTAATGATCTCTCGAAGCGTGGCTTTTTTCTCATCAGGGAAGAGCATTCCACAGTAAAATTCACGATCCAGATCCCAAAGAGATAGACCATAGTATTCAAGATCTAATTCTGGATTATGCCCAGGCTCTTTTTCTAGTGGGTCAATATTAGCAAGAACATGTCCTCGCATTCTGTACATGTTGATAAGTCGCCAAACACCAATAGTTCTGCGATCTTCTAGAACAGATTTGCTTGCACCACCTCCTAATGCCCCGGTGAACATATCCTCACCGTATGGAATTGGCTCATAAGGAATCTCCAGATCAGTAAAAATATCCATCCAGAAATCAGAGTGACCTGTAAGCAGTTGACTTACTTTTTGGAGAAATGCGCCAGATTCAGCGCCTTGTATAATTCTATGATCGTAGGTACAGGTCATCGTCATCACTTTGCTGATACCAAGGTGATTAAGCATGTCTTGTGACATGGCCTGATATTCAGCCGGATAATCAATAGCGCCCGTTGCGATAATCGAACCTTGACCTTCCATCAATCTCGGTACTGACGAAACGGTACCTAAAGTTCCGGGATTTGTGATACTGATGGTTGTACCCTGAAAATCTTCGATCTGAAGCTTTCCATTTCGGGCTTTGCTTACCAAATCAGCGAAGGCGTATAAGAACTCTTTGAAGTTCATTTTATCTACGCCTTTGATGTTTGGAACTACCAGATTTCTTGTTCCATCTTTATTTGGAAGATCAACAGCAACACCGAGATTAACCTGTTCTGGGATTACTTTAAAATGGTCTTTACCATCAAAATGATACGTGTGATTGATAGAAGGGAATTCTTTTATAGCCTGTATTACCGCCCAGCAAATAAAATGTGTGAAAGACGCTTTCGGTTCATGACGCTTTACTAAATGTCTGTTGATGATGGTACGATCTTCGATCATCATCTTAACAGGAAGAACACGGAGTGAGGTTGCAGTAGGCACCTCAAGACTTTGGTCCATGTTCTCAACAATCTTTGTAGCTACTCCCTTAATCTTCTTTAATTCAGCATTTTTAGGTGCTTCAGCTATCACTTTGCCTTTTGCCGGCATCACAACGGGTTCCATAGTTGGAGCAGCCGCGCCATTTGTTTTTGGCTTTTCAGTTGATGCTTCCGTTGAAACAATGGTTGTGGTTTCTGTTAATTCATCAAAATATTTCTGCCAATGAATTGGTACAGAATCCGGAGCAGATTTATACTGCTCGAACAATTCTTCTACTAGTGCTGAATTTGGCCCAAATAAGGCTTCTAGTGATTTCAAGGGATAATCCTCAGTTAGTTTTTAAATCGATTTAAAAGGATGAAATGATTTTCGGGAGAAAGTGAGCGTTCTTAAATGCTTTTATTGCTAATGAAAGCGGTTTTAAAGGTACGTAGTTGTGGTTTAAAAAACACAATAATCGATTTTCTAAACTTATGATTCATTGGTGATTCTCAGCTTTTTCTACTTTAAAAGGCATTTCTCAAACGCTATATTCCAATCAATTTAAAATTGGAGACTATCAACATGAGTGACACCCCCGCAAAATCAATTACAGGAGCAGAAGAAATTAATTGGGATTTGAGCGATTTATATGCTTCAAGCGAGGACCCTAATCTAGCCAAAGACAAAAATGAGATTTTAAATGAAGCTGATGCCTTTGCAAATAAATACAAAGGCAAAATTGCCGGTTTAAATACAGCTGAATTCAAAGAAATGCTTCAAGAATATGAGGCTTTACAGGACAAAGGTGGGAAAATTGGTTCCTTTGCATATTTGCAGTGGAGTACGAACACAACAAATCCTGATTTTGGGAAATTAGTACAAGAATCAAACGAATTAGGTTCGGAATTAAGTCAAAAATTGGTTTTTCTGGATGTAGAATGGATGCAGGTTTCTGATGAGGATGCTCAAAAATTAATTAATGCTCCGGAACTCGCTTTCTACACACATTATTTAGAGTCTTCCCGCAGATATAAAAATCATGTGTTAAAAGAGGAACAAGAGCAAATCCTATCTGCGAAAGGTGTAACCGGAAGAAGTGCCTGGGTTCGTTTCTTTGATGAGACTCTGGGGCAAGCTAAGTTTGAATTGGATGGAAAAGAATATTCAGAGCAGGAAGTTTTAAGTAAGCTTCATGACGGTGATCGTGAATTAAGAGTTAGGGCTCACGCATCTTTAACAAAGAAATTCAAGGAGCTCGCACATCCGTTAACTTATGTTTTCAATACACTATTAGCCGATAAAAGTACCAACGATAAGTTGCGAAAATATCCAAGTTGGATTACATCCAGAAATATGGCTAATGAAACGGATGATGCCACAGTAGACGCGTTGGTAAATGCAGTAACTTCTCATTATCCGCTGGTTCAGCGTTATTACAAGTTGAAAGCAAAATTGCTTGGACTGGATGAAATGTTCGATTATGATCGCTACGCCCCAATGATGCAAAATGAAGCTACCATTACCTGGGAAGATGCTCGAAAAATGGTAATGGAATCATACACTGAATTTCATCCAGAGATGGGGGAGATTACCAACAAATTCTTCGAGAAAAATTGGATTGATGCTGCTATTAAATCTGGAAAAAGAGGTGGGGCATATTCAGCAAGTACGGTTCCTTCGGTGCACCCATATGTTTTCATGAACTTTGATGGAAAGATTAGAGATGTTCAAACGCTGGCACATGAATTAGGCCATGGCGTTCATCAATATCTAAGTCGCCAGCAAGGACCACTACAGGCTGGAACTCCACTAACAACTGCAGAAACGGCATCCGTTTTTGGGGAAATGTTGGTATTTCAAAATCTATTGAAAGAGCTTTCTGATCCAAAAGAAAAACTAGCACTTATCATTGGTAAAATTGACGATACCATTGCTACTGTATTCCGTCAAATTTCAATGAATCGCTTTGAAAATGCTATGCACACTGCTCGCAGAGAAGAAGGTGAGTTAACCACTGATAAATTCTCTGAATTATGGATGGAACAGCAGAAAGCACTATACGGTGATTCTATTACTTTAACTGAAGAGTATGGAATTTGGTGGAGCTACATTCCTCATTTCTTGCATACTCCTGGTTACGTATATGCTTATGCATTTGGTGAATTGCTGGTATTAGCTCTTTATGAAGAATTCACTCAAAATCCCGATGGGTTTGCAGATCGATATATGGAATTATTGAGTGCAGGTGGCTCTGAATGGCCACACGATCTAGTAGCTAAAATGGGACTTGATATTCGTGATCCGGAATTCTGGAATAAAGGATTATCGTCCTTTGAAAAAATGATTAATGAGGCAGAACAACTAGCAAATGAGTTAGAAGATTAAAATTCTAATTTCCCAATTGTTTAGTACATTCAACGGAATAGAATTTTAGGTTATCTAACTATTTGATTTAAGGATTTCAGCGCAAGAATGTCATTTGATCGACAAGAAAAAGCTCTACGGGAATTTAAACAGATCATGGCTGATCTGGTTCACCTGTTAAGGACTTCAGCAAGAGTACAACTAGCCTATATGTGTTGGGTTAATCATGCCAGACAACAGTTTGTTTGGGAGAGTAACAGCACAAATCTCCCAAATGTGATGTTTAAAGACAGAGTAGCTTTCGAACATCATTTTTTGAATGATTACAAAGAGATTACTGAAATTGTTCAGTTAAAAATTGGTGAAGATATTGCCAAAGGAAAACTTGGGCATTACTTCAATTTTGTAAGTGCAAAATACATGACCATTATTCCTTTTATCAATAAAGGAGAAACAGTAGCTCTTACTGTATTGGAATCAGAATCAGAAATGAACCTGAGAGATTTAAATGACCAACTTCACGCTTATAACAATGCCCTGGTTAATGTTCTTGATACCTACCTTGAAGTTGTAGATTTGCATGAACAACAAAAAGAATGGGAAGATTACGAACTATCGTTAAACGCTCTGGATTATCGACTACACAGAGTAGAATTACTTTCTAGAATGTTAGAAGAAATGCAACTGTTCTTACCTAATGGTGGAGTTAGCTTGGTTGCACCAACAATGGATGGATGGAGTAATGTACTTACCTCTAAGTTTGCCAGAAATGCACCTGCTTTAGGGCTTCAAATGGAGGATAAGTCTGTAGCTTATGATGCAATAGAGAAAGGTCAACCTGTTTTTAACATGCATTTCAACAGTAATCCTAAACTAGTATCCAGCAAAGAGGGGAGAGTTGAAGGGGCAAGTTTTGCAATGCCATTGTTAATTCACGATCGCAGACAGGCAGTTGTAGTTGCTTATGATTCTGATCCACTTTCTTTTAAAGAATCGACCAAGCATAAACTTGCAAATCTTGTTCGAATCGCATCTTTGGCTATTCAATCTGTTGTGAAAAAATCGGGTATGACCGAAGAGCTTCTTACTGAAAACTACGGTGCGATAATGACCGAGTTATGGGAAGCCGCTTTGGAGAATGAAATTAAAAAGAATCAAAGTGGTAAGAATAGCCATACCTGGTTTGGTTTGATTACCCCTGATGATCTTTCATCACTAAGAACCAAACATCGTTTAGAAGATCTACATAGAATTCAGAAAGATTTTGTTACCTTTTTAAATCCATCAAAGCATGGGATTCCGGGATACATCGGGTTTAATTCTGATTATGTATATGCCTTCATCCTTCAAAGTAATTCTGAATCTGCTGTAAATGACTGGATGGATAGTGTCAGGACAAAATTAGCTCATGGTCTTAAACTATCAGCCGGTGGTACACTCGATGTAAGTTTTAAAGCCGGGTATACCAAGCTCTCAACTGAAGATTCAAACGCATACCAGGTGTTGACAAAAGCAAAGAAAGCATTAAGTGAAGTGGTAAAAAACGAGGAGCTAGAACTCTTCGAGGCTTAATGGGAAACTGTTACTTAATCATCATCGATGGATTGGGTGTCGGAGCCCAGGAGGATGCCCATATATATGGCGATGAAGGCTCTAATACTCTTGGAAATGTTTCCAGAGAAACCAAAGTTGAACTACCCAATCTGGGGAAAATGGGAATTGGGAATATTATCCCATTAAAATCTATTCCTGAAGAAGCCAATCCTTCAGCTGCATTTGGAAAAATGAGGGAAGTATCCGGCGGAAAAGATTCAACAACCGGTCATTGGGAGATTGCTGGTGTTCAGCTTGAAAAACCTTTTCCAACCTATCCAAATGGTTTTCCAAATGAAGTTATAAAAGCTTTTTGTGATGGTATTGGTGTTGAAGGTGCATTATGTAACTTACCTTATTCAGGAACGGATTTAATTCGTGATTATGGAGAAGAGCACTTGAAAACCGGTAAACCACTTGTTTACACTTCAGCAGATTCTGTATTTCAGGTGGCTACTCACGATTCCATAACTTCGGTTAAAAAATTACATGAATGGTGTGACTTTGCACGAAATGAACTTTGTGTGGGTGAACACGAAGTTGGTCGGGTTATCGCTAGACCATTTTCTGGTGAGTCTGGTAATTTTTACCGATTAACTAACGATCGCAAAGACTTCTCGGCAATTCCACCAAAAAATAATATTGTTCAGGCAGCTTTTGATTTTGGAATCAGAACGTATTCGATTGGAAAAATTATCGATTTATTTGCAGAACAGGGATTTTCAGATTATCAGAAAACCAAGAGTAATGACGAAGGAATTCAGGTTCTCCTTAATACTATGGACAAAGTTGAGAATACATTCGTTTTCATCAATTTGATAGATACAGATCAACTATTTGGTCATCGTCTAGATCCAGAAGGATTTGCAGGTAGTTTAAAAGAATTCGATGATGCTCTTCCTGAGATTCTATCGAAAATTAAAGATGATGATCTCTTGATTATTACCGGTGATCATGGAAATGACCCATGTTCCACTTCTACCGATCATTCAAGGGAATTTGTGCCACTACTTGTCTACCCAAAACATCAAGCCGAAAAAGAAAATCTCGGTACCAGAGCAACTTTTGCAGATGTAGCAGCTACGATCGCAGATTTCTTCGATATTGATTTTGACACTACTGCACAATCAATTCTGAAGAATTGAATTTCAATAAGATTTAATCAAATAATAAGTATAAGAATCCGTATATTTGTTAGATTATTCAGATGGCGTGCAGTTGCCCAGAAGCTCAGAAACAAGGTTGCAACCATTCAGCTTAACACTATTCACTGCACCTGAATCGCGTATACGCAAATATTCACTAAAAAATATTAACTGTGGCAAAAAGTTCAGGAATTTCGACTCGTGAATCGGAATCGTTAGATCGTTATTTACACGAGATCGGGAAAGAAAAACTCATCACTCCAGACGATGAAGTACGTCTGGCGAAAGAGATTCAGAAAGGAAGTCAGAGAGCACTTGAGGATTTAACGAAAGCGAACCTACGTTTTGTGGTTTCGGTAGCGAAACAGTATCAAAATCAAGGATTGTCGCTTGGAGATTTGATTAACGAAGGAAATTTAGGTTTGATCAAAGCAGCTAAACGCTTTGATGAAACTCGTGGATTCAAATTCATTTCATATGCTGTTTGGTGGATTCGTCAGTCGATCCTTCAAGCACTTGCAGAGCAAAGTCGTATTGTGCGACTACCTTTGAACCGTGTTGGTGCTCTTAACAAAATTGGTAAAGAGCTTTCAAAATTAGAGCAGGAATATGAGCGCCTTCCATCTGCACACGAGCTAGCAGAAAGTCTTGAAATGACCGTTGGCGAAGTTGCAGATACATTAAAGATTTCTGGTCGACACCTATCAATGGATGCTCCATTCGCACAAGGTGAAGACAACAGGCTTTTAGATGTTCTTGAAAACGAAGAAATCCCAAATCCGGATTTCGAGTTGATGGGCGAATCATTGAAAGTGGAAATCGAACGAGCACTTTCAAAATTGACTAAACGAGAAGCGGAAGTAATCAGACTTTACTTTGGAATCGGTCGTGAGCATTCATTAACGCTCGAAGAGATTGGTGAGCGTTTTGATCTAACACGCGAGCGTGTCCGTCAGATCAAGGAAAAAGCTCTAAGAAAACTTCGTCACCACAATCGAAGCGCTGCTTTAAGAGTTTATCTAGGATAAATAAATATTCTAATATAGATTTTAACCCCGTTCATTTACTTGTTCGGGGTTTTTTTATGCCCGGATATTTTCTTGAAAAGTATTATGCGATGTTTTTTTAAAGAACTTCAAATGCATAAAGGGGAGTAAAACACTGAAATTAAATTGATTAGATACCTGAAAAATGGATTAATCTAATAATCGAATGAGCTTATTAAATTTTATTTAATACCGATAAATCCATTGGACAATTTTCATCAAGTAATTGATGATCAAAAACATAACATAAAAGACAATGGATTTGGCAAATAATGCTTTCCAGGGGAGATTAACAGGAAAGGGTAATCAAGAGAACAAAACAGTGAGACACAGACTATTCGTATTAAGTTTCTCAATAATTTTTATTACCACGTTAATAAGTGGTATTGCTGTATATCAGTTTTATTCATTAAATAAAGCTTCAGATAAATTGATAAATGTTCATTCGGTAGAATGGGAGTTATCTGGTGGATTGAATTCCTCGCTTCAATTAATGGCATACTATCGAATGAGATATGAGAGCGTTCCAACAGATCAGAACTATTCATCCATACAAGAACAAATTGATAATGCCATTAATATACTCGGCAAATTTGATGACTTGGCAGATGAAAGACAACTAGCTATACTTCAAGCTAAGTTAGTCGATTTAAATACTCATACTCATGATTATATTAATGAAATAGCTGTTTTTAAACAGATTATAGAAGAGAAAATAGGGTATGATCAGCTAATTTTTGAATCTGAAAATGAAATCCAGAGGCTGGTAAATCAGATTGTGAGAGAAGATGATGATCTTGATAGAGAACTCACTCAAAAATTGCTACTTATCAACGAGTCTATTTCCAAAAATCGTAGATTATTTATTGAGAAAAATTTCGACGAGTTAAGAGATAGGTCTGGAATTACCAGGTTGCTATTCACTGAACTAAATGAGTTTAGAGATGATTATTCGTTCATTGGTGAAGTTCTTGATAACACTACAATTTATCAGTCTGAAATTGAAAATATTCTGGAACTCTATCTAACTAAAGATGAAAACTTTGCAGCATTAGTTGCAAGCTGGTCAAGTGCACTTGAAATCTCAGATGAACTTTTCAGGGATGCATACAATGAAACACAAAATACCGGCATCTTAACAACAAAGACTGGGGATACTTCAATTCTATTAGTTTCAATTTTGGCTATTGCGGGTGTTTTTATAAGTGTTGTTTTCAGTTTCTTTGTAAGCAAAAAAATTAATAATACTCTTGCCGGTATCGTAGAGCGACTAAATCTAGGTGCAGAACAAGTAAACTCCTCATCAGCTCAACTATCCAGTTCGAGTCAAATGCTAGCTGAAAGTTCTAGCAAACAGGCTGGAAGTTTAGAAGAGGCCTCTTCATCACTCGAAGAAATGACATCGCAAATCAAACAAACGGATGAAAATACAACCACTATTGAAACTGAAATGGCTAGTGCAAAATCAGTTGCTGAAACAGGATTGACTTCTGTAGATAATTTAGTGGGAGCTATGGATGTAATCCTGAATTATTCTCGTGAAACATCAAAAATCATAAAGACAATTGATGACATAGCATTTCAGACTAATTTACTGGCATTAAATGCTGCTGTTGAAGCAGCAAGGGCGGGTGAAGCCGGAAAGGGATTTGCTGTTGTTGCAGAAGAGGTTCGCAATTTGGCACAAAGAAGTGCAGAAGCAGCTAAGAGTACTTCAGAACTGATTCAAAAGTCACAGGAATCAACACAGAAGGGAGCAGAATTAGCAACTATAACTGCAGAAAATTGGCGCACAATTTCAGGAAACGCATCAGAAGTTGATATAATGGTTAAGGAAGTGTCTATTGCTTCAAAGGAACAAGCTGATGCTGTTGTTCAAATCAGTGGCTTAATGTCAGATCTGGATTCAGTTGTGCAGGATAATGCATCTGCATCTGAAGAGACAGCAAGTTCTGCTGAAGAGCTTTCATCACAAGCTAATGAAATGTTGAATATTGTTGATGAATTGAGAGCATTAGTTACTCAAAACGACAAGAATACTTATTCGGGAAATAGTATAGTCAAGGGAGAGAGAAGTACTAAAATTTTGTCTGATTATATCCCAATCTCAAATTATACGGTTCCTAATAAAGAGAGCGAATTGGTTTATTAATCGGTAATTAATTTTAGTTAGTTAATCTAATAGAGAAAGCCGGCAAATGAATTTGTCGGCTTTTTTAATCAATGGAAATCAAGTCATGTCTAAAGCTGAGACAAAGACAGGTTTTTGAAGAATCTTTATCAGTTGATCAATCTTCTCATTTTGATCTGATTCAGAATCTGAATTATCAATATCAGGCTCTAATTCAGATTCCTCATCTAATTCATTAGAGTTGGAATCATTAGAATTTTCTACATCTTCATTTATGACAATATCTTCAGATGTTGGTGGTTCGCTTGTAGATTCTTTTTCTTGATTTTCACTCTTTTCAGCTTCTTGACTCTCTGTTTCACCCTTTTCTTCAATTAGTTCTTCAACTTCATCTTCAACCTTTGGGTAAAAATTGATAGGTCGGATCATCAAGTCCGCATAAACCGAGCCTACAACAGAGTGAATGAAACCTAGCTGATTTCCACTTTTTAAGTTCTTGATTAAATCAGAATGCATATCTCCCCAAATCATACCCAAATGTATACCAAACAAAGAACAACAATGAGACATTAATTCGGGAATTACATGTTCATGATTGGGTTCATGCCATGCATAATCAAAAGCCAGAAAAGTTAATTTATCAGGCTGGAACAGTCGGTTAGTTAACGGTAAATAGGGTAGTATATCACGCATTAACCAGCCTTCAAATCCCGGATAGTCAATCAATTTCCAATTAACGGGAACGGCTCTTAATCCACCAATTATCTTGTTTTTCTCCTTTTTTACTAAATAGAAGCCGGCATGGAAAATCTTATCCTCAAAGTAAAAAGAGTAATCGTTATAGAATTTTTGTAATTCTTCTTTAACCTGGTCTTGCTCTTCTTCAGCAATGTTATGTATCGTTTTCTGCTGATTTGGACTGAATCTACTAAAAAGCAATGTCTCTACTTTTCTGGCAGGTTCAAACCCCATTGAAAGGCATAGATTTCTGGAATTTAAATTGGCAGATTCAACATATGAATAAAACATACCTTGACGATCAGAATCGAGATAAGGTTGTTCAAAATGAATGGTGATTTCATTTGCAATGGATTCTCTTAATGTACCGGATCGCTGTTTTTTCTCAGCCGATTTATGATTTACTGTTCTCTTTTTTGAATTGAACGGCTGGGCAATTGAAAGATATCTAACATACTGTGATAACATGGGTTCATCACCATGAACTACAGGTCGATTTGCCATACCAACAGTGCCTAAAACTCGTTTACCTTTGAGAATCTCTATGAACTGAATATTCGCCTGTGATTTTATCCTATCAACAATATCGTTTTGTGTGTATCTAAGCTTTCCTTCGGTTCCAAAAACAGTTTTTTTAAGTAAACTTGCTATGCGAGGAGAACCGTATTTGGAAACCTTGACTTGTAAACCGGAATTCGAGGAGTTTTCTTCTTCTTTTGTCATCAACTCCAAAATATGCTAAAGATTTATGGATGAAAACTTGATCTACTATTCAGACACATTTTACGTTACTTTCATGCCATGAAAAGAAATCTTACAGTTTTTCTAATACTAATCTTTGCCATTGATTGCGCTTTAGCACAGACATTTCCATTTCGTACTTACTCAATCGAAGACGGGTTGAGTGAATCTGTAGTGTATGATATAATTCAGGATCAGGAAGGTTACATCTGGCTGGCTACCGGTTTCGGGTTAAATAAATTTGATGGATTGGAGTTTCAACAGTTTTTTGAAGATAACGGATTACTGAATTCACAAACCGGAACTGTTTTTGAAGCAAGTGACGGCAGGATTTGGGTTGGAACCATACAGGGAGCTCAGTATCTGGTAGAAGACAGTGTGTACAGCGATCCAAATCTTAAGAGTCTGGAAACACAAAGTGTCATTAATATTTTTGAAGATGAAGAAGGCGGATTGTGGTTTGGTACGGAATCAAATGGTGTTTGGCACTACTTTGGTGATGCTCAAATTGAAGTTTATACCGCAAGCAATGGCCTAAGTGGTAATCAGGTGAGAGACATTACTCAAACAAAAGATGGGGCGATCTGGTTTGCAACTCGAGACGGTCTAACAAAACTAAAAGATGGCAATTTCTCTTCTTTCCATGTTGAAGACGGACTGCCTGAAAATCGTATTCGAGATTTAGAGCCCGATCCTCAAGATCCAAATTCTATATGGATTGCAACCAGAAATGGACTTTCAAAATATGATGGCCAAAGTTTTATAAACTATACTGAAAATGATGGCTTAAGTGATCCAAGAATTAGAGATTTAACATGGTATAATGACAATGATTTATGGCTGGCAACAGAAGGTGGAGTAAGCAGATTCAGAAATGGATTGTTTGAAAATTTCACAACAAGTGAAGGATTATCTGCTGATATCATTTATTCTGCTATAACTGATCGTGAAGGTAATATCTGGTTTGGAACTTTTGGTGGTGGAGCTAATCTATTTTTAGGAGCATATTTTGAAAATTTCGATACAAACTCGGGATTGCCTAATAATCTGGTTACTTCAATGGCAGAAGATTCGGAGGGCAAACTTTGGATTGGTAGCTATGGTGGCGGATTAGTTTCATACCACAATAACGAATTTTCATATTTCTATTCTCAAAATGGCTTGCCGGATAATCGAGTATATCACCTAAGTACTGATTCAAACGGTAGAACCTGGATTGGTATGCGTGATGGTTTAGCCTATTTCCGGGATGGTAGACTGAATACTCTTAATTCATCAGAGTTTCCTTTTCGCAAAGTCCGTGGTGTTATGGAGGCCAATGATGGCACCATTTGGGTAAGCACTTATGATGAAGGTTTAATCCGATTTAATGAATCAGGTTATGAACAGTTTACCATTGAAAATGGCTTGCCAAATAATACGGTAATCGCGACAGTTGAAAATGAAGGTGGTTCACTTTGGATTGCAACCTACGGTGGAGTTGTATTAATGCAAGATGATGAATTCATTGTTTTCGATCTTGAAGATGGAGTACCTAATTTAGGCGTTATGGATATCATTCTAGATGATTCCGGTACCGTCTGGGTATCAACATTCGGTGGTGTTGCCTGGTTTGATGGAGTAAAATTTGTGGATATTACTTTTGAAGATGGACTCCCGGGTAGAGTATGTTATTTCATAGAACAAGATAATGATGGAATTTTCTGGATTGGTACAAATGCAGGAATTGCTCGCCTTGATATCGAAAAATACTACAGTTCGAATTCCAGAGATAGAGATGAAGCGATTCAGATTCTGCAGCAGGATCAGGGCTTGATAGCTGATGAAGCCAATTTGGGCGCTGTGTACGAAGATAGTAACGGAAATCTATGGTTTGGTACAGTTGATGGTGTATCCAGATTCAGCCCTAGCGAGTATAGAGGAAATCAAGTTGAACCAAGGGTAAAACTGACAGGCTTTACTGCTTCGGGACGAGAATACGAATTCGATCACATTGATTTAAAACACGACCGGGATTTCATTGAAATTGATTTTGCAGCAATCAATTTTTCAGCACCTGATTTAGTAAACTACAGATATAGAGTATCGGGGATAGATCCAACCTGGCAATATACTACTGAGCGAGTTGCCAAATATCCGTCGCTACCTCCGGGCGAATACACATTCGAGGTTCAAGCCCGTAATTCAAGTGGAATTTGGAGCTATAATACTGCTAGTGTTGATTTCATTTTAAATCCACCATATTGGATGACTTGGTGGTTTATCAGTTTAATTGTAATTGCAATTTCAGGAATTATATACTTGTTCTATCGCAATTATCAGATTTTGAAAATGGTAGATATTGAGCGAATGCGTGTTCGAATTGCCAGTGACCTTCACGATGATGTTGGAGCTAGTTTAACAGAAATTGCACTCCAATCAGATTTTCTTCAGGCAAGTAGTGTAAACTCTGAATTAAAAAATTCACTTAGCCAAATAGGAAAACAGTGTAGGAAAATTGTAACTGCATTAGATGATATAGTTTGGTCGATAGATGCAAGAAATGATACACTGGGAGATCTCACAGATCGAATGCAGGATTACATACTCAATGTTCTGGAGCCAATGAATTTCAATGTATCCTATGATTTTGAGGAACTAAAAATGGAAGATCGAATTCCAGTACCTGTAAAAGAGAACTTGTACCTCATCTTTAAAGAAGCGGTTAATAATATTGCCAAATATTCGAATGGAGATAAGGTTATTGTGACAATGAACTCGAACAACAGCGATTTTAGATTTATAATCCATGACAATGGAAATACAGGTAAATCCAAGAAAAAAACTGGGCATGGGCTCCGTAACATGGAAATGCGAGCTCATCGTATGGGCGGACAAGTTGATATTTCGGATGATAATGGATTTAAGATTATCTTAAGCGGAAAGCTAACCATGAATTAAAGAGGTTGACTTAGATGGCGATTATTGGAATAGTTGAAGACAATAAAAAAATCAGGGATTTAATACAGCGATATTTGGATATGCAGGAAGACATGGATTGTCCGGTTGCAACCGATACTGTTGAAGAAATGCTAGAGTTTCTGGAAGAACATCAGCATCCCGATGTATTACTCATGGATATACAGCTGCCGGGGATGTCAGGGATTAAAGGGATGGAGATCATCAAATCAAAATACCCTGATATTGATATAATCATGCTAACTGTCTATCACGACTCACACAAAATATTTGATTCATTGAAAGCCGGCGCTTCTGGCTATTTACTAAAACATACTTCGCTTCCTGAAATCAAAGAATCGATTGAAAATCTGATGAAAGGTGGAGCCCCGATGTCTCCGCAGATTGCTCGCAAAGTTATTACTCATTTCAATGATCAGGCGCCTAAGAAAACCGAAGAGAGTATGTTGACTTCCCGTGAGCAAGATATCGTAAATGGTCTAGTTGATGGCCTTAGTTACAAGATGATTGCAGACCGACTTGATATATCCATAGACACAGTTCGAGCGCACATAAGAAACATTTATAAAAAGCTTCATGTGAACTCAAAAGCTGAGGTTATCGCGAAGTCATTAAGAGGAGAAATTTAGCCAGCTAACATTAACATGTGATTTAAATGTTAGCATGATTTATTCAACTTGATTCAGAATCCTTAACCTTTATTGGAGTCTGTAATGAAAGCTCGGAATAGTTCTATTGGTATCATACTCGCATCACTCTCTCTGTTTCTAACAGGATGCTATACACAACTCCAAAGCCTGGATTACTCAGCGAATCATAATCGGGGTATTCATAAAGATTATTATTCATGGGGTGATTCTTCATCCGATTACGAAGAAGAAGATCAAACAGAAACCTATGATGGTGAAGTTACCACAACAAAGCCATCAAAAACAGATCCATCAATTTCTGAAGAGGAATTAAACGAAACGGGTATTTATTACAAAGACTACGAAACAGCACAATGGTATGAAGATCATTATGCTGATCGGATTTATTGGGAAGGTTACGATGATGGATTTGAAGACGGGTATGATCAAGGATTTGACGATGCAAATGACTATTACTGGGACTCACATTACTTTGGATTTGGAAACTATTACTACAACAGACCATTTAGAAGTTCCTTTCACTTTGGTTGGAGAAGTTATCTAGCCTTTAGTTATCACCCATATTACTACAACGATTTTTACTGGACAGGGTATAGATACCCAACCTGGGGATACTGGGATCCATATTGGGATCCATTTTATTATGCTGGTTGGGGATATCACAGATCATATAGACCTTTCATTGTACTTTATAATGATTACCATCGTGTTAACAGATCCAATAGTGGTCGTTATTATGATGGCCCAAGAAGTACCGGTTTAATTAGCAGAGGAAATGGAAATCAAAGTTCGAGTATAACAAGATCAAGAGGCGCTTCAAATACTATTCAATCTAAGAATACAACACGTTCCAGAACAGGAATCACCAATACTGGTAGAGTTCGGTCGACATCCGGAACAACGACTCGTTATACTGGCAGAACATCAGGTTCTGAGAGAACAGGAAGTTCAACTAATGTTAGAAGAACAAGAACCACAAATAATAATGGTAACTCAGTTCGAACAAATCGATCAAATAGTGATCAAAATAGAACTGTAACTACAAATCGAACAAACAGAACCAGAACAAGCAGTATTATTTACGGTAATCGTTCAAATAATAACTCATCAAATGTTGGGACTAATAGAAGTTCCAATAGAACAAGGTCAAGTGCTATAAGATCAAATAATAGTTCAAATAACAATAACAGAACTGTAAGAACCAATACAAGATCGAACAATAATAATCGAACTGTTAGAACAAATAATACAAGACCTCGATCAAGTACAGTTAGAACAAATACTAACACAAATCGAAGTCGTTCGACAGTACGCACTAACACAAGTTCTAATCGAAGCAGATCTACAGTTCGAAGTAATACTAGTACAAGGTCAAAATCATCAGGTTCAAGTTCTTCATCAAACAGAAGAAAAAGAAACAACTAATAACTTCAGAATATCTTTTTGATGAAAATGAGAGTACAGACCAGTTTAATTTTTTCGGTTTTATTTACCACGCAGTTGTTTGCCCAAGATGGTGTTAACCAAATCAACTATTCGTCTTTAGCCCAGCAATTTGTGCAAAGTAATTTAAATGGTGATCCACATGCTAGTATTTTGCCATCTGTTGCTATTGATAATGGGTACGGCAGCTTCTTAGACAACCCTGCAAGTATGGCTTTGATTGATGATACTTTTTTCACATTAGGCTACTTATCAAATCATGCAGAGAATACAAATTCATTTAAAGGTATTTCATCCACCATTGATGGGCAGCTGGGTAGATTTAGCAATATTGGCTTGATTTACTCAGCTCCCACCAATCAGGGTAGTCTAGTAATAGGTGGTGGATATACAGTCAATAATTCAATTAATAGAAGTAATTTGTTGGCAGTAGAGAATAACACGAGCACTATTACAGATGTATTTAAGGATGCCAATAGTACTTACAATACAATCGCTTTTGAGACCTTTGCTATCGATTATGCTGATGTAGAGCAAACTCAGCTTGAATCAATTTTTAGAATAGGGTTCGCACCCGGTACTTTTCCGGGAATTTTCCAGGATGTTGAAATAACTCAAACAAGTAATATTGGTGAGTTATCAATTTTTGGAGCAACTGAATTTCAAGAAAATCTATTTATTGGAGTATCTCTCGCTCTAGTATCGGGGACACATAATTATTCTCGCGATTTCTTAGAGCGAGACTTGAATAATGTTTATAACGGTGATTTTCTTTTCGCTGATGATAATGGGTTAAATGGAACCGATGTTGATGCAGTTTTACTTAGAGATGAGATTGATTCTGAAGTTTTAGGTACAAGTATTAGAGCCGGTATTCTGTATAAAATTACTCCATTTCTAAATGTTGGTGCGAGTTATGCACTCCCAAATAAATTCTTTATCACAGAAAATTACTATTCATTGATTAGAACAACTTTTGATGATGCATCTTTGAGTGAGGACGATTTTGCAGGTGACTTTACCTATGAAGTGAGACGCCCTGGTCAACTGAATCTTGGTCTTGCGTTAGATGATATTGCAGGATTTTCAGTTTCAGGATCAGTTGAACTAATTGATTATACAAATACCGAAGTAATCCTTACAGCAGATCCTGATCTATCATTTGAAGATGTCAGCGCACTGCGCGATGACGAAGATATGATTGCTGAACAAATTGATCTGGATTATAACTTTGTTACAAACCTTAAAGTAGGAGTGAAGTATCTGACTAAAAACGGGTATGAATTGAGATCCGGTTTTAGTTCACTTCCCGGAAGAAGTAATCGTTTTAGTGCCGACAGATCCATTTATTCGGCGGGAATAGGAATACCAATTTCAAATGATATTTACTTGGATATAACCACGCAATATTCAAGTTACGATGACCGTTCGATTGTGTATGAATACTTTGACGACGTGGCTGGTCAAGTGAGAAGCGAGTCGATACAAGAAAGTATTTCTCAATTAAACGTCTTAGTGGGGTTGAAATTCAGATTTTAAGCGAGTTGAAATCGAAATAAACCCCAACCTCCGTAGTTAGTTTTGAGAGGAGCCTTTGTGAGAGAGGGCTCCTCTTTTTGCTAAGTACCTTCTTGCCTTAGAATCTCTAATGGTGGTTTAGAATGAATTCCTCTTGTGTTCATTAAGCCAATTAATAATACTAAACCAATTAATAAGACGACTTCAACTGCCAGGATAGTAAGGTTTGGAACAAATTCTATATCAAAATAGAAATACCCAATTAATGCGCTAGCTCCCACTGAAAGGAATAGCCCAATAAACGCAGCTAAAATACCCAGAAATGAGTATTCAATAATCTGAATTTTTACAACCTGCTGTTGCATGGCACCTAAAGTGCGAAGTAATACTGATTCTCGAATTCTCTGAAACCGGCTCGTCGCCGCTGATCCTGCAAGAACAATTAATCCGGTAATTATGCTGAATAATCCAATGAATTGGATTACAAAAGTTACTCTATCCAGAAATTCTCGGATTGTACCAACAATCTGACCAACATCAATTGCTGATACATTTGGATAAGCGATAACTATTTCTCGCTGTAACTTAATACTGGCTTCTTTACTTGGTGTGTTTAAAGTGGTAGCAAAGAACTGTGGAGCAGGTTCTAATACTCCTCTTGGAAAGACAACAAAGAAGTTTGGCTGTGGAGTTTGCCAATTTACCGTTCGTGTGCTTGCAATATAGCTGGAAATCGGGATTCCCTGAACATCCCAAACCAAAGTATCACCAATCGAAGCATTTAAATCTTCCATCAATCCAATTTCTACTGATATTGGAACTGGATTATCAATGGATTCAACCGAGCTGACAAAATCACCTTCCAAAAGAGTTTCGGTGTCTACCAGAGAATCACGATAAGTCGATCTGTACTCACGATTTAATGCCCATCGCTGAGCAACTCGATTTGTGTCATCAAGTATTTCCTGAACAAGTCTACCTTGAAGTGATTGTAATCGCATGGTTACAATCGGAACATTCTGTATTATTTCAAGCCCATTATCTTCAATAATCTGATTCACCCCATCATTTTGATCATATTGGATATCAAACATTGCGAGATTTGGCAACTCATCTTCACCTTCAAAATCGATGGTGCCAAGAAGTAAATCCTGAGTTAAATAGAGTGAACTAATTAATGTTACACCTAATCCAAAAGTGAGGAGTAGAGTGCTGGTTTGATTATTTGGACGATATAAATTTGCTAATCCTTGTCGCCATTCATATTTCCAACCTGATGGAATGAATTTTCTTGCAGCACGCATAATTAAAACTGCAAAACCAGCCAGTATCAATAAACAAATGGTTAGACCCAGTGTGAAATAGATCGCTGCCTGTAAATCGAGCAACATAACCCATGCATAACCGGTTACACCTGCGCCAACTAAAATAACCATGGCGAATTTTGTAAGTCTGCCCAATAGCTTTGTCAAATTGACTTCTGCTGATCTTAAAGTGAATAATGGAGAAATTTTACGAACAGCCAGTAATGGGATTAAAGCAAATAAAATTGAGATCAGCACACCGGTAATTAATCCTATAAAAATTGATGTCCATGAGATAAATAAGTCGATATCAACCGGTATGAAATCTTGAACAAGAACAGGTAAGTAGAGTTGAACCAGTGTTCCTCCTAGTGCACCTATTAAAGAGCCTACAAATCCCATCGCCGTAGCCTGGATCAAATAGATTGCAAGGGCCTGGTTAGAGGAAGCTCCCATACAGCGTAGTACTGCAACGGTTGCAATTTTTTGCCTAACATACACATAGATTGAGCTCGCAACTCCAATTCCACCTAATAAAAGTGCAATAAAGCCAATAAGGTTAAGAAAGTTGGATAAGTAAATAATGGCTTCACCAACTTCATCTCTTCGTTCGGCAACATCATCGAAGCCAAAATCGAGACTATCCCGCATTGCCTGTAGTTCTTCAACTACAATTTCACTTTCAGTGCCGGGTTGGTATTTCACAAAAGTGATGTATTCGAGTCTACTGCCTCTTTCCAATAATCCTGACTCTTCGATTCCATCAAAAGGAAGAATTACTCTTGGACCAAAGAAGGAAGTAGCCATACTTTGGCCGGGGATATCGATTATTCCACCAACAATTTCATAGGTGTTGAATCCAATTTTCACTGAATCACCAACGCCAACATCTAATTGCTGAAGAACTGCATCATCAATTAAAGCACCATTTCTTTCAGTGTATTCAAAAGCTGCCTCAACCGGATCAGTTTCGATCGTACCGTAATATGGAAACTCCGGCTCAAGGGCCATGATTTGAGAAAGACGTGTTGCTCCATTTTTTGGGAAAAATGCCATGGAACTGAAATCCAGCATTTGAGCCTGATCAGGGCTTAATGAATCTAAATAAGCCTGTAATTCAGGTTGAAAAAGAGCGTTTCTTTCAACTTCTAGGTCAGCGCCCAGTAATTCCTTGGCTTGATCGTTAATGCTTTCATTCAGATTTACACGAAATGAAGTTATAGCTACTTGTGCCGCGACTCCAACTATGATCGCAGCCATGTATAAAAATAATTTACGGCGATTAGAGCGCGAGTCGCGCCATGCCATTTTAAATATCCAACTCCAGCTCATTATTGAACTACCTCAGCTTTTTCAACGATGGTATCTGAATCTACTTTTCCATTTTTAATTCGGATAATTCGATCACACTTTTGAGCTAATTCTAAATCGTGTGTTACTAGAACTAGAGTAGTTTTCTGGCTTTTATTGAGATCAAAAATCAATTCTTCGATGTGTTCACCAGTTTCTGTGTCGAGGTTTCCTGTTGGCTCATCAGCAAATAGAATTTTTGGCTGATTTATAAATGCTCGTGCAATTGCAACTCGTTGCTGTTCACCACCTGATAATTGAGTAGGATAGTGGTGAGTTCGATCCCCAAGTCCAACTTCAGTTAATAGTTCTTTTGCTCTCTGTCTTACATCTTTTGTTGACTCACCGCGTAGTTCTAGTGGTACCATAACATTTTCTATTGCTGTGAGAGTAGGCACAAGTTGGAAAGTCTGAAAAACAAATCCTACATGCTCATTTCGAACTTTTGCTCTTTCATCTTCGCTTAAATTGCCAAGAGAAATTCCTTTTAAGATAACTTCACCGGATGTAGGTTGATCTAATCCGGCACATAAACCTAATAATGTTGTTTTACCGCTTCCCGATGGACCAACTATTGCGCTCACTGATCCCTCTTCGATTTCAAAATTTATATGATTGACAACAGTTAGTTGACGTGAGCCACTCTTGAACTCGCGAGTTAATTCCTTTACCTGTAGAATGTTAGACACTTTGTAAATTGATTTAATGTTTACACTTCAAACCCATCATTGGGTTAAATTCATTCCGAACAAATTGGCGACCAAATACGTTATGTCTGCCAATATGTTATACCAATAATTGAAGCTTAATCAATGTTTAAAATTTTACTCAACTGTATAGTACTCATTTTACTATGTACTTCTATTAATCTGGTAGCACAAGAGAAGAAAACCATTCTGGTATTTGGAGATAGTATCGCTGCAGGTTTAGGAGTAGATCCGGAACAGGCATTCCCTGCTGTAATTCAGGAAAAAATCGATTCAGTAGGATTAAATTACGAGGTACTGAACGGTGGTTTAAGCGGCGAAACATCGGCTGGAGGTCTTCGCAGGATTTCTTGGGTTTTACAAAGAAAAGTCGACATCATGATCCTTGAATTGGGTGGAAATGATGGTCTTAGAGGAATAGATTTAAGCTCTACAAAAGAAAATCTTCAGGAAATTATTAATAAGGCGCAGGAGAAATATCCGGATATACAGGTGATTATTGCAGGTATGCAAGTACCACCAAATTTGGGCATAGAATACACCAACGAATTTGTAAATCTATATCCGGATCTCGCAGAAGAGAATAATCTTCCATTGATTCCATTAATTCTCGATAAAGTGGGTGGCTATGATGAATACATGCAACCAGATCAAATTCACCCAAATGCTGCAGGCCATCGTGTAGTGGCAGAAACAGTTTGGGAAACGCTTTATCCGATCATCAATTAAGAATTATGGATCGCGCAATGCGAAATCATAATTCAAAATTCATAATAACAACCGATGCAAAAAAAGCTGCTCTTCATTTTATTTATACTGAATTCAGTAAATGTTCAAAGTCAGGATTACCTGGATTATGAGCCCAAAATCTTGCTTGTCACGGCTCACCCTGATGATGATGCATTAGTTTCGGCAACTGTTTGGAAAACAACTCAATTACTTGGTGGAACTGTCGATTTAGCACTCTTAACAAATGGCGAGGGTGGATATACTTATTCAACCATGGGTAATTACTATTATGGTTTGGAATTAGACAAGGAAGAAGTAGGGCGGGAACATTTACCGACGATTCGCAAGAAAGAACTTATTGCAGGTGGAGATGTAGTCGGTATCAGGAATTATTACTTCTTCGATCAAAAGGACTTCTATTTCACATTGGATGTAGAAGAAACATTAGATAAATGGAATACAGAACCAATAGTTGACCGACTGGAAGAAATCATGATTGAGGAAAAATATGATTTTCTCTTCTTGCTTCTTCCATTCGATAGATTTCATGGACATCACAAGGCATCAACCGTTATTGCACTACAGGCTATGGAAAGATTACCAAAAGAGGATCGTCCAATTGCCTTACATGCATTTATTAGATTAGGTCCTGAAGATGCGGGAGTTAGATTTTTTGTTTTGGAAGGGCATCCTAATACACAAGTTATGGAAGGGGTAACTTTCGAGTTTGATAGAAATCAACGATTCGGTGTTAACAATAGATTGAATTACACACTTATTGCTCACTGGGTAATTGCCGAGCATAAATCGCAGGGTACTATGCAAATGAGAATGCAAAATTCCGTTGGAAATATTGAGCAGTTCTGGTATCTGGAGATTAATGGCGAAGAGAACCTAGAAAAGACAACGGAATATTTTGAAGCTGTAAATGCCGTACAACCAGATTAATTCGTAATACTGAATTGAATAGAAATACTAGCGGTTACACTTACAACCTGATCAAAATCCATCATACTAGGTGTTGATTCAGCACTCATCATTATAGCGTCCTCTCTATTTGCTTGATAGGGTTGAAGAGTATGTTCAGCATAGTTGATTTGGTAAACATCCCCAATTTCTACCCCTGATGCCTCTGCAATCATTTCAGCTCGTCCTTTTGCAGCTTCAATCGCTGAAAGCAGAGCAGCTTCTTTTCCTTCTTCAATCATAGAACTGGAGAATGCTCCATTAAAAGAATCAAAATTATTTTCAATAAGCGTTACCTGAATTTCCTCATAAATTTCAAAATCCTCGAATGTAACACTTATCTGTTGGTTTGTCTGCGAGTATAAATCTTCACGGTTATTTCGATACATTTTGTTGATTTGGATGGGTTGAAATCTGATGTTTTCCTCATCTATCTCAAATTTCTGTAGTAAACTCGCCAATAGAGTTTCCAGCTCCTTGTGTTTTTGATAAGCGGCTCTAGGCGTTCTCTCTTCTGCATTTATATTGATGTTGAATACGATTTGATCAGCAGGAATGTATTCAACAGCAGTCATTGAAATATTGATCTTGCCATTTTCATCATTAACTGTTTGAGCCGTTGCAGTGCAACCTACTCCAATCATCATAAATATGATGAGATAAATCCCTTTTCTCATTATTAGTACCATTTGTTTAGGTTTTTATTTTCAACTCATGAGGTTAGATATCTATTGTCCATCAAGCAATAATTTGATGTCATCGAACATTAGTTCTACCCACTCACTATACATTTTGCCTGATGGATGAAGTTGATCAGTAGCAATATAAGAAGTGTCATCTTTAGCCTTTTCAGAAATTGGCGTGATGTTGAAAAAAGGTATTCCGTAATCGTCTGCAACTTGATTTGCATAGGCATCATATTCTAATAATTCCTGTCGAATTCTTTCCTCACCTCTTGATTGTCCAAAAGGGGTTACACCATAATTAGGTATGGATACCATAAAAACGCGACTGGTATCATTTCCAACAAGACTTATTGCCCGATCAACTAACTCAATCAATTCTATTTCATAAATCTCAAAGTCATATCCTCGAAATTGATTATTCACACCAATTAATAATGAGACCAAATTGTAGTTACTATCTGGATTTGCAATCTCTATCCCATTCATTAATTCAGCAGTAGTCCACCCGGTTGTTGCAATAATGTCAGTTGTTAAAATATTGTAATCTTCAGAATTCAAGGTATCAGCTAATTGAACAGGCCATCTTTCGTTTTCAGCAACTGATTCACCAATGGTATAAGAATCTCCAAGCGCTAAGTATCTTATTTCTTGGGTTATAGGTGTGCTTTGGGGTGTTGAACAAGCGGTAAAAAAAAGAATTAAAAAGAGGATGAGTAGTCTATTATAAAGCATCAAAGAGTGATTGATTATTTTGCAATGCCGAAGAAAAGCATTTTTTATAAAAATAAAGAATACAATAAGCCTCAATTTTGTTAATTTTGCCCGATTTATAGATTGGAAGCGCTTGCTTAATACTAAAAACAAGCTTTATTTATCTATGCTAAAAATCTCGGTAGAAAAAAACTACCAAGTTGGAAAAGTAAGCGGAATATCCTAAACACAAACTTAATCAGGATCAGATATGAGTAAACAGATACGGCGCATGGCGTTTCTGTGTCTTAGTTTAATCATCGGTTTTGGCAATCTAACCTATGCCAATGTAAGCATCGATGTGGACACGGAAATTTCAGGTCGAGTGGTTGATACAGATGGCGAACCACTTGCCGGTGTAAACATTCGGGTAAAAGACCGAATCGTTGGTACTTCTACAGACATGAATGGTAATTTCTCTCTTTCAGTGTCACAGGACCCACCTATCACTTTGATATTCTCAATTGTTGGATTTAGAGCAGTTGAAGTTGAAGTAACACAAAACAACCAAAACATTGATGTAGTTCTGGAAGAACAAACCATCTTTGGTGAAGATGTAGTTATATCAGCATCACGTGTTGAAGAAAGTATACTTCAATCACCCGTTTCAATTGAGAAAATTGATGTTTTAGATATTCAAGCAGCTGCAACAACAAACTTCTATGATGCAATTGGCAACTTAAAAGGTGTTGATTTCAGTACACAAAGTTTAACGTTCAAATCAATAAACACTCGTGGTTTTGCAGCAAATGGTAACACTCGTTTCGTACAATTGATTGATGGTATTGATAACCAGGCGCCTGGTTTGAATTTTGCCGTAGGGAATATTGTAGGTATTTCTGAGCTGGATTTAGAAAGTGCAGAATTAATTCCTGGTGCAGCATCAGCACTTTATGGACCTAATGCATTAAATGGTATTCTATTAATGAATAGTAAGAGTGCTTTTGATTATCAGGGTTTATCTTTCAGTGTTAAGAGCGGTGTAAATCACATTGATAGCGCAGTTGAAGATCCTTCTATTTATCAAGATTATAGCATTAGATATGCAAGATCATTTAATGATAAATTCGCATTCAAGGTTAATGCGTCTTATTTGATAGCAAATGACTTTGTTGGTGAAGACTTTCGTGATCAATCCGGTTTGATTGAAAGAGGTGGAGATTCACGTGAGACCGCTTTAATACCTCGGCTTTATGATGGTGCTAATATTTATGGAGATTTCACTATCACAACTGGAGCAATTGCTGATTTAGCAATTGCAGGTGGAGGAGCGTTAGGAGCTCAGGTTGCAGCAACAAGAACTCTTTTCCCGGATGGTATTGAGGGTGCATTTACCCCAACCGGTTATTCAGAAAGCTCATTTGTTGATAATACTACTGAATCACTAAAATTTGGTACAGCCGCTCACTATCGCCTAAATGATAATATCGAGCTTGTTGGTCAATTTAATATTGGTTACGGTAGTACTGTTTATACAGCGAATGACCGTTTCGTACTCGACGACTTCTCTATCTGGACAGGTAAATTCGAAGTTAGAAATCCTGATTTTTATCTAAGAGCTTACACTACTCAGGAAGATGCAGGAGATTCATATGCAGCAAATACGCTTGCTTCACTTATTAATCAGCAAACCTATTTGACTCCGTATTTCCAAGCTTTTGCAGGTGCACGAACTGGAACACTTCCTGGTCAAACTGAACCTGCAACAGTTGAAGAAGCACATGAACTTGCCCGGGCTGCTGCTGATGCCGTTCAACTTTCACCTGATAGTCAGGCATTTAAAGATTTAGCTGCTCAATTAAGAAGCACACCAATTAGTGAAGGAGGAGCGCAATTTCTTGATAAATCAGACCTTTATCATGCGGAAGGTTTTTACAATTTTGGAAGCGTGATCGATCCGGAAGTGGTTCAAATAGTTGCAGGTATGAATGTTCGTCGTTATGCACTTGAATCACAGGGAACATTATTCGCTCTTCAGGATAATGGCGACGAATTCAATATTGATGAGTGGGGAGCATTCGCTCAATTCAGTAAACAAGTAATGGATGGTCAGCTTGATCTAAGCGCTTCTTTCCGTTACGACAAAAACGAATATTTTGAAGGCCAGCTTTCGCCAAGAGCTTCTGCAATTTTAACATTAGCAGACAACCATAATATCCGAGCTTCATTCCAGAGAGGATTCAGAATCCCAACGACTCAAGATCAATTTATCGATTTAGATGTTGTATCTCGTCGTTTAATCGGTTCGAACCCAGCATTGGTTGATCGATATAATTTCCAAACTAATACCGTTTATACCGGTGTAGCTGAAGCTAGAGCTGCATTGGCTGGTGGTGCTAATCTGGCAACTGCCATGTCTTTCGTAAATCCTTTTAGCTTTGAAGATTTTGAGCCAGAAAAAATTCAAACATGGGAAATTGGTTATAAAGCCCTTTTAGGTGATAGATTATTCATTGATGCATATTATTACTTCAGTGATTATACAGACTTCATTGCAGAAGTAACCTTTACACAAGGTATCCCGGGTGGACTTACAGTAATGCCCGATGGAACAACATATACAGGGGCATCAGCGGTTGGATCAACTGCGTGGGCACAGTCAGTTGTAACACAACAAGATCCAAACAATCCAAATCAATCTTTTGCAACGCAATCCTATGGATTTGACATCAATGCAGATGGTAATGTTCGTTCTCATGGATTTGCGGTCACAACCGATTATTCTCTTGATGGCGGATTTGTGATTGGTGGTAACGTCTCATATAACAAACTCCTTGATCAGGATGATTTAATTCGACAAGGTTTTAGAGCTAGTTATAATACACCAGAATGGAGATATAACGTCAAATTTGCGAATCGTAAATTGACTGACAATCTTGGGTTCAATATCACCTATCGTTGGCAAGATGCTTACGTTTGGGAGTCTTCAATTGGTGATGGTGTAATTGATGCATTCGGTACTATGGATGCACAAATCAGTTACAAATTGGATGCATATAACACCATTCTTAAACTTGGTGGAAGTAATGTCCTCAATGAGAGGCATACAACTTCTCTTGCTAATCCGAATTTGGGAGCTATCTACTATTTCTCTCTAACATTTGATCAATTCCTGAATTAAGAGGTAATAAAGACATGAAAAATTCATATAAATCATTATTTCTAATATTAGGACTGGCTGTATTACTGACGGCATGTGAAGGTCAGGCAGATTCATTGATTAATGAACGTTTAGATGATAATCCGCTACCAACAGCACCAACTTATAGTGCAGGTACAGCTGACCTCACAAACTATGTAGCAATTGGGAATTCATTGACGGCGGGGTTAATGGATGGTGCTTTGTATACTGCAGGTCAGCAAAACTCATTTCCAGTGATGCTTTCTTCAAGGTTTGAGTTGTTAGGATCAGCTCCAATGGTAGTACCAGATGTAAATACTCTGAATGGATTCAATGCTACTTTATCAGATGTAGGGAATAATGTGATTCTAGGAAGAACTGAACTAGACGTATCAATCCCGGGACCAACACCTACAGTAGGTGAATTCCCTATTCCTGCAATGACAGCAGCTCGAGGATCCGTTACAAATCTGGGTGTTCCTAACATTCGAATGGCAGATTTATTCTCAAATGATCTAGCCGGAAACGCAGCACTTGGATTATATTATTCTCGTTTTGCAACAAATCCTGGTACATCTACAATTATTCAGGATGCAGTTGCTGCTTCGCCATCATTCTATACAATGTGGATGGGTAACAATGATGTACTTCAGTATGCTGTAAGTGGTGGTATTAGTGAAACGTTAATTACTCCAACGGTTGACTTCCAGACTGATCTTGGAAACGCTATTGGCGCTTTAGTTCAGGCTGGTTCTCAAGGTGTAGTGATCAACTTGCCACCAATGGTTGTATTGCCATTTTTCCAGGCGGTACAATGGAATGCAATTCCTCTTGATGAGGCAACCGCGACTACTCTTAACACCGGTTTGGCATCTGTAAATGGTGCAATCCAAGGCTGTGCTGGCGCACCGTTTAGTGCCATTACTGCCGATGATGCCAATAGTAGACAAATAAGCTACTCTGCAGGTAGTAACCCAATTCTAGTTAATGATCCAGAATTAACAGATTTAGGAGCATGTTTTGATGCGCTAATACCTGCTGCAAATCCAACTTTAACAGCGCAAGAACAAGCGGCTTTAAGAGCTGCATTAGTTCCATATGAACAATCAAGGCCGTTAGTAGCTGGTGAATTGGTACTACTTACAGCAGGTGCTGTATTAAATACTCCTTTCAATGGTAATGCTGATCAGCCTATTGGAATTGTTATTCCGTTAGGATTTAACACTACTGGAGCTGGCGATCAATTTTTCCTAACAGCAGCTGAGCAAGCTAATATTGTAACAGCAAGAGCTACTTTTAATGCAGTAATTGATGGTGTTGTCGCAGCAACAAATCAGACAGCTGGTTCCACTGTAGTTACTGTAGCTGACCTTCATCCATTTTTTGCTGATATATTTGGTTTAGATATCGGTACTGCTACTGGATTAGCCTTATCATCAAATGCTATTGATCCTCAATATGCGGATGGTGAGCTTGGAGCTAATATCAATGGCGTGATACTTCAACCAGATTTCAGCCCGAATGGTATCTTTTCAACAGATGCGGTACATCTAAATCCAAGAGGTCATGCGATTGTCGCAAATGAAGTACTAAATACAATGAGATCTGTTTTTGGAGTGTCATTACCAGATGTTGATGTATTGTCATTACCGGGAGTAAGAATAGCTCAGTAGATAAAAATCTTACACTTTTTAAAGCCTCCATGTTTTTCGTGGGGGCTTTTTTTTATCCAAAATTGAAACGTAAGTTTGTCAGGATGGTTAATTCTGTCTGCAATGGCATTATATTTGCCTGAAATTTAACCGAATGCAAAGCTTATAAAAAGACAAATGAGCAAAGAAGACATCAAGAACGAAGACTTAGAACAGGAAATTAATACAGCAGAAACACAAACTGCATCAGAATTAGAAGATACATTGGGAAAAACAGAAGATACTATAGAGCAAGAAATCGACGAGCAAGAACAAGAAATCGTTCGGCTGCAAGAAGAACTGGCAGCGGCTAAAGATTCATTGTTAAGAAAAGCGGCAGAATTAGAAAATGTAAGAAAGCGTGTTCAAAGAGAGCGAGTAGCTTTATATGAAGAAGCAAAAGTTGCAGCACTACAAGACTTCTTACCAATATCGGAAGACATCTTCAGAGTGCTTGTGGCTACCGAAGAGTACGAAGTAGATGGTAATTTTAAATCTGGAGTGAAACTCGTAGCTGATAAGTTCGAAGAGGTGTTCGGTAAATATAATGTTGAAGTGATTAATCAAACTGGAATCCCTTTTGATGTGAATTTACACGATGCATTACTAAGGCAGCCATCACAGGATGAAAAAATTCAAAGTGATACCGTCTTACAAATTCTTGAGAATGGCTACAAAATTGGCAATAAAGTTATCAAACACGCTAAAGTTATCGTTAGCGAATAAGGTTTGGCATGAGTAAAAGAGATTACTACGAAATATTAGGTGTGAGTAAAGATGCCAGCGAAGCTGATATGAAGAAAGCATATCGCAAACTGGCGATGAAATATCACCCGGATAGAAACAAGGGAGATGCCGATGCTGAAACAAAGTTTAAAGAAGCAGCAGAAGCATATGAAGTTTTAAGAGACCCGCAGAAAAAAGCACGTTATGATCAATTCGGTCATGCCGGAGTGAACGGCCAAGGTGGCTTCGGTGGTGGAGTTGAATTTGACATGGAAGATATCTTCAGTCGATTTGGAGATATCTTCGGTGGCGGGTTCTTTGGCGAAGATATTTTTGGTGGAGGTAGAACTCGATCTCGTGGAGGAAGACGCCAGCCTGGTACTCCCGGATCTGATATGAAAATCAGAATGCCGTTAACTCTTGAAGAAATTGCATTCGGTACAGAAAAAACTCTAAAGGTTAAGAAACAGGTAACATGCGATACATGCGACGGCACTGGTGCTGCGAGTAATTCTGATTTCGAGACTTGTGGTACATGTAATGGTATGGGTGAGGTTCGACAAGTTACTCGAACAATGCTTGGGCAAATGGTTAATGTTCAGCCATGTCCTACTTGTCAGGGTGAAGGTCGCATCATCAAAAATAAATGTAAGACTTGTAGTGGTGAAGGACGAATTAAGGGCGAAGAAACTATAAAAGTAAGTATCCCATCCGGTGTTTCTAATGGAAACTACATTACACTCCGTGGACAAGGTAATGCTGGTAGAAGAGGCGGGCAGGCTGGTGACTTAATCGTGTTGATAGAAGAAAAAGAGCATGAAGATTTTGTCAGAGATGGTAATAACATCTATTACGATCTTGGACTTAGTATTCCTGATGCCATTTTAGGAAGTGAACAAGAAGTTCCTACACTTAAAGGCAAAGCAAAACTTAGAATCGAGCCCGGAACACAACCTGGCAAGCTGCTTAGAATGAGAGGAAAAGGAATAATTGGGCTAAACAACAGTGGCGAAGGTGATCAATTTGTTCGCGTAAATGTGTACATGCCTAAGAATCTTTCAGCTGATGAAAAGAAAGCGATAGAATCACTCAAAGATTCAGAAAACTTTAGTGCGAGTAATCAAACTAAAGAAGAGAAAGGATTCTTCAGCAAGATGAAGGATGTTTTTGGGTAACCTAGGTTTTTAGTGTAAAGCTTAGGTTACATCGTGTAAGTCTTTATTTCTTTGATATACTCGACGAGCAAAAGGGCAAAGAGGTAAAACCTTTAAATTATTTTCTCGAGCAAATTCAGCAGAATGATAGACTAATTGTTTTCCTAAACCTTTACCCTTTTGAGATTCTGAGACTTCGGTATGATCAATAATAATTCGATAATCGCCATTTTTTGAGTAAGTCATTTCGGCAACTCGAACGCCTTCTTCTTCAATAAAGAAAGCTCCCTTGGTATCTGTTTCTTCGTGTTGTATGTTCATTCTACCTCTGATTAAAAAGTTATATGAAGCTAAACAAAAGCATCTTCATTTTACTAATCTATTTTCTGATTCCTGAGATATCGGCGCAAGAAATCCCGACGTTGAGCTTAGAGGCGTATAAGCGGATTGATTCTCCGGCAAGAAATGAGGTTTCGGGTATCGTAAAAAGCAGAGCATATGAAGATACTTTCTGGGTTCACGGGGATTCCGGTACTCCGGATCGTATTTATGCAATAAATTCAGATGGAGATATTATCTCGAAGGATAAAGATTATAAAGGGGCGAAAGTAAAAGGAGCGAAAAATGTGGATTGGGAAGATATCGCCATAGGTGAAAATGGTACTTTAATTTTAGGAGATATTGGTAATAATTGTGAGTGTAGAGACGATTTAAAAATCTTTATTCTTGAAGAACCAAATCCAAAAGCTGATGAAGTTGAAGTGCTTAGAGAATATGAGATCTCTTATCCTAAGAGAGATGACTGGTACGGTCGACTCACTAGATCAAACTATAATGCTGAGGCACTATATCAAGAAAACGGTGTTATTTATGTGTTAACCAAGCAGAGAAATAAGACGAGCTTATTCATGCTTGAAAATGCATCGGAAGAAAACGTTAATGAACTACGATTCGTTGAAAGCTTTGAAACGAATCATTTTGTGACAGCAGCCGACATATCTGAAGATGGGAATCACATTGCCGTTCTAACTTATAATCAGGTGATGGTATTTGAAATTGGAAGTGATCGTGTATTTCAAGATGTGTATAAAACAGCCTTTATTGATGGAGTGGAGCAAGTCGAGTCTATTGCCTTCAACGATGATCACTTAATTGTCGCTGAGGAGAATGGTGATCTATATAAGATTGAATTTGATGAATTAGTTCAGTTTGAACAAAACTAGTTAAGTCGGTTTTTAAAGAGCAACTCGTTCGAATCGGTAATAACGGCTAGATCCTGATCTATTTTTAAAGACTCATCCATACTAAGTCTCAAAGCTTTTTTAATCTCTTTTTTTCTTGGTGCTAATACAATTAATATTAGTAAACATCCGGTAAACACATAGACTGGAAAAAGAGATGCAGTTAAGAAGAAAATGACTGCTGAAACTACTCCTGCTCCTTCAATCATTGCGCTTCTTATTATAAAAGCGTTCTTAAACTGCTTTAACTTTGATAATAATGATTGATGCTCTTCAACTCTGGATAGAGTGGTGTTAAAAAGAAATATTGCAGCCCCAACAATAGAAATAGCAAAAGCGATACATAAAACATTTAGTATTGAGAACATTGAAGTGTCTTCCAATAAGGGAATTGCTTCCATAGAATTCAATAAATACCCGAGAAAACCTGCAGAACTTAATAATCCAACACTGAAGACATATTGAAAAAATCTTAGGCTATTTAAGTATTGTTTTACTGTCATTTGACTAGGAAGGTGATCGACCGAATTTTGACCAATTTGGTTTTCTTTTTTCAAGGAATGCATTTTTCCCTTCTTCGGCTTCATCAGTCATATAAGCAAGGCGAGTAGCTTCTCCGGCAAATACTTGCTGTCCCACTAATCCATCATCTATTAAGTTGAAAGCAAATTTAATCATTTTAATTGCTATCGGACTTTTCCCTAAAACCTCCTGTGCCCACTCATAGGCTGTATCTTCCAATTCATCATGTGGAATTACTGCATTTACCATTCCCATCTCAAAAGCTTCTTGGGCTGAATAGTTTTTACCAAGAAAAAATATCTCGCGCGCTCTTTTTTGTCCTATCTGACGGGCAAGTAAAGCAGATCCAAAGCCGCCATCGAAACTAGCAACATCAGCATCTGTTTGTTTGAAAACGGCATGTTCTTTACTGGCTAGCGTCATATCACAAGTTACATGAAGTGAATGTCCACCACCAACAGCCCAGCCAGGAACAACCGCAATGACAACTTTCGGCATAAATCGGATCAAACGCTGAACTTCTAGTATATTCAAACGTGGAATTCCATCGTCAGCTTTATAGCCTGTTTTAGATCGAACATTTTGATCACCACCCGAACAAAACGCCCAGCCACCGTCTTTTTTTGAAGGTCCTTCACCGGATATTAAAACTACCCCAATACTATTGTCTTCTTTAGCATCATCTAGTGCTTCATATAATTCAAAGACTGTTTTTGGACGGAATGCATTTCTTACTTCCGGGCGATTGAATGCTATTCGAGCAACTCCATCACACTTTTTATAAGTGATGTCTTCAAATTCTTTAACGGTTTTCCAATTTATCATAATTGATGATTTTCAATAAATAGTTTGAGATGCTCTGCAATTTCGAAATGAGCACTTGAATGTACTCGGTGTCCTGAATCAGGTAAAATAACTAATTCTGCATTTTGAATTTCTTTCTTCATTACCTGATTAATTCGAGTGAATTTAGAATCGTGTTCACCAGTTAATAAAAGGGTAGGTGCTACGATTTCATCTAGTCGATCTCTTAGGCAGGGCATGGTCCCGGTTCCAAATCCTTGTAATGAGTTGGCCATCCAATATTTATTCTGCGAACGCTGAATTTTATCCAATCCTTCATCTAGAATATCATTTTTAAACAAATCAAGGCCTCTCCAATAATTCAGAAAATCAGGGAAGTTGCCTAAAATTTGATCAGAGCGAGATGCATCTAAAGCTTGTCTGGCCTGTCGTTCTGCTTCTACCTCTATTCCAAATGAGCCGCTTTCAAGAATTAATCCTTGAATTAAATCAGGTCGATTTAAAGCTACATTTAAAGCCAATCTTGCTCCCATACTATATCCATACAAAAAAACAGGTGAAGGGAGTTGTTCTTGTATGATTTTCGCGATATCTGCTACCTGTTCTTTGGTAGAAAAGCGATAGTGTAATTCAGCACCTTCCGTTAGCCCATGCCCTAATAAATCAATGGTAACGGGATTGCAAAATGACTTTAGGTCATCAATCAAAGAGTTGAAAATTTCTCCTGAACCTAAAAATCCATGAAGCATAACGACGGTTGGCAGCTCATTATGAGCTTTTTCATATTCGAAATAATAGTCTATTCCACGAATACGAACGTTCATTCCTCTTCAGTTTTAAATTGCCAGAGCAATCGTCTTAATTCCATTGAATCTTCACTATCAGTGATACATTCAAAGATATGTGGTCCAGAACGTTCTATGTGTGATTCAAAAGTAGGGATCAACTGTTCAGGTCTTGATATTAATGTATGATCAATTTTATGAGCTCGACACATCGCAGCGAATGAAACCGTATGTGGAGTTTCAAAGTAATCGCTGTATTCATTTTTATGCTCATTTATTGGAAGCATTTTAAAGATACTACCGCCTCCATTATTTAAGACGACAATTATTAATGGTTCTTCGATTTCATGGAGTTTTAAAAGAGCATTGGAATCGTGTAGAAATGCAATATCACCAATAAATAGCACTCCCGGTTTTTTAGCTACTTTGCTTATTCCAATGGTTGTTGATAGAATGCCATCAATCCCTGCGGCACCCCTATTTACGAAAATTTCTTTTCCGTCATAGTCTGAAAATAAAGCCAAATCACGGACTGGAAATGAATTAGATAACATCGTAAAGCTCTTAGATGGTATCAAATTTCCTAATGTATGGAACACATACCCATCAGTAAGTGGTGAGGTTGGATACATCAAACGTTCTTTATAAGCGTAATATGACTTTTGATACCTTCTCCAGCTTCTAATCCATTCCTTGTCAATTTCCGTCTCAAATTCATTCACTTCAAAGCCGGCGCCTTGAGTGAAGATAAATTCCTCTGCAGTCAGCGATTCATCTTGAATTTCATTTGAACCCAAAAACCGAATTTGTTTAATGTTACTATGCAATTTCAGGTAATTTTGAATTGCCTTACTAACAGGTTCATCACCAAAACGTAGTATCAAATCGGGAGTAAGTTCATTGGATATTTCTTCATTTCTGAGAAAGCCATCAAAACCGGTAACTGTATATTTTGATGAATTTAAATTACTCCCCGGCTCTACTAAAACTGGAGCGTTGAGTTGCTTCGCTAAGTTTTCCAGAGAACTGGCATCAATTGGTTCAATTTCAGGTCCAGCTATTATAATAGGTTTATTTGCTTCTGACGCTGCGATCCAAAATTTATCGTCCAGTGTATGTGGTTTTTGATCCCAGACTTTTAATGAATATCTCTTTTTACTCTGTTTTTCATTATCTGATTTTACGACTTCTAGAAAGTCGTTTTCAGGCTCAAATGGTTTTGAAAATGAAAAATTAAGGTGACTGACTCCTTTCTTAGAAACCGCGTTTTCAACTGCTTGTACTGCAGCCCTTTCTAATCGAAGAATACTATTATTACTTTCTTTGGGTTCGCCTACTTCATGAAAGAAAACCGGATAATCTCCGAATATCTTTATCTGATCGATGGTTTGCGAAGAACCAATACCTCTCAAGTGCGGTGGTCTATCAGCACTCAATACTATCAATGGAACCGATGATTGAGTAGCTTCAATAATTGCCGGTAAATAATTGGCTACTGCTGTACCTGAAGTACAAACCAGACAGGTTGGAATTCCATCCACTTTAGACATACCCAATGCCATAAATGCAGCAGATCGCTCATCAATATTAATTGTTTTTTCAAATCCAGGGTGAGCTGCAAATGCAAGAGTAAGTGGAGTTGACCTGGAACCGGGTGAAATTATGACTCGATGTACGCCTTTTTCATATAAAGAGCGAACAAATTGAGTAGACCAATAAAAATTCAAGTTAAGTGGATCACGATCCGGCATATTCTAGGGCAGTAAGCATGGGTATAAATTTCATATTCGTTTCATCCCATTCTTTTTGGGGATCCGAATCCTGAACGATACCACATCCTGCAAAAAAGCGCACCTCTTTATCCATAATTAGTCCACTTCGAATTGCTACCGCAAACTCACCATTACCGCTGGTATTTATCCAGCCAATTGGCGAAGCATACCATCCACGATCAAAGTCTTCATGCTTTCGGATGAATCTAACAGCTGCTTTTCTTGGGTAACCGCCAACTGCTGGTGTTGGATGTAAATTTTTAAGAACTTCGGTTCGGGAAACCCCTTCTTTAATAGTTGCAGTGATAGGTGTGTATAGGTGTTGAACGTTGGACAACTTCTTTACACTTGGTTGTTCAGGATGTTTTATAGTTTTTGAAAATGGTTCGAGTCGTTCAGAAATATCCTCTAGAACAATTTCATGCTCATGGCGATCTTTATCGCTATTAAGCAGAGAGTTTTCCAAAACTACATCTTCAGAAGCTGTTCTACCCCTGGATATACTACCGGCTAAACCTTCAGTTAGAATGTAATTCGCTCTAAAAGAAGCCAACCTTTCAGGAGTGCAACCAATAAAACTTGATTTATGATTATGCTTTATTAAAAACGAATAGCAATCCGGATATTGACGTCTTAGCTTGTGTAAAATGTGTGTATCATTAATTCTTCGAGGGATTTCAATAATCAGCTCACGTGCTAATACTACCTTTTCGAATTCCCCTTCAATGATAGAATCTTTTGCTCGATTCACTGTTTCCTTCCAATGAAGCAAATCAAAATCTGATACCTGGTTTAATTGAATATCAGTTTTAATATTTAATTCCTCATCCAACTCATAATCAATTGCATTACAAATTGGATCAAGTTCAGCTAATAGATCATAAATGCTGTTTATTAATTCAGCTTTTAAATCATTTGATTCAACAGGAATGACAATTGTAAGTATTGTGCACTTACCTTCTCGAATGATCATCCATTTTGGAAGGGTAAAGGATGAAGCGTCAAAGTCTTTCCAGATTTCTGAAGTGTTCTGATCAAAAAATGAAAAACCACCGAATAGATGAACTTCAGCATTTTGATGATTGATACCTTTCAGATGATGAACTTTTGCCAGGAGTTCTTTACCTCTTGTTGATGATTCCCGGTATCTGGTTTCACCTTGATTCGTAATTCGAATCAATTCACCGGATGCAGCGATTGAAAATTCACTAGTAGGTTGCTCCCAATAAAACTGAAAGTCATCATTTGACTTAATTTGCTCAAGAACTGCAAGTACATCAATATCAGAAATAGAGAAAGAGAAAGCTAAAAACTCTTTATCAGTTTCAAGTGCTGTAATTATGTGATTATCCAATGACTTTTCATCAATTTGTTGATGGAAAGCTTTAATTAGATAATTTTCGTGAATTAATGATTTCGGCATACCGAAATTATCGGTTCTGAATTTTCAATCTAAATTGAAAATACGCACTTTTATATAAAAGAACACGAAAAATGAAGTGATTTCTATACGGCGTCGTCTTGTTGACCGTTGCTGAATGGATTAGTTATTCCATGTGCTTCCAGGTCGAAATCGGCTAGCTCAAAAAGGTAATTCCAAGCCGTTTCACTTGAACCATCTTGTTGAACCCAATTTGGATGACTTTGTTTAATCAAACCAACAACTCGTTTAGCATAAGCAAGTCTTTCTTCACCTTCAGGTAAACGCGGAATTGCTGCAATCATTAAATCGAGGTTGTATCCGCAATCGTAATCTTTTGGTTTCTTTTGCTCTATAAACATGGGCTAAATCTTTTCGCAAAAGATAAGAGTACTATGATGATTGCCCAAACATTTGTTAACTACAATTTCTTTGATTTAAAGTGAACCAGGTTGAATTATTTCTTAGTTTTGTGTGTCTACTTCTGACAAAATCTAAATAGGAATAAATGTACCTGAACTCCATAACTGAGGCCATTGGAAATACTCCTTTGGTTAAACTGAATAAAACTGCTGGTGATACTGCCGGGACAGTTCTTGTTAAAGTTGAATATTTTAATCCCGGAAATTCAATCAAAGATAGAATCGCTATCAAAATGATTGAAGACGCAGAGAAAAAAGGATTGCTAAAACCCGGTGGTACGATAGTAGAGGGGACTTCGGGTAATACAGGAATGGGTCTTGCATTGGTAGCTATTGCGAAAGGGTACAAATGCATATTTACAACTACTGATAAGCAGAGCCAAAGCAAGGTAGACATTTTAAAGGCAATGGGAGCCGAAGTTATTGTTTGTCCAACTAACGTTGAACCTGAAGATCCAAGAAGTTACTATTCGGTTGCGGCAAGACTTGCTGAGGAAACGGATAATTGCTACTACCCAAATCAGTACGATAATAAATCAAACCTTCAGGCGCATTACGAAACAACGGGACCTGAAATTTGGGAACAAACTGAAGGAAAGATCACCCATTATGTAGCTGGAATGGGTACAGGCGGAACAATTTCCGGAGTTGGAAAATATCTGAAAGAACAAAACCCGGATATCAAAGTTATTGGGATTGATTCTGTCGGATCTGTATATAAAAAATATTTTGAAACAGGTGAGTTTGATAAGAATGAAATCAAACCATATATGACAGAAGGAATTGGTGAAGACATTATTCCCGGAACCATTGAATTCGAATATATCGATGATGTAATTCAGGTAAATGACAAAGATTCTGCTATAGAAACTCGCAATTTAGCTAGCGATGAAGGTTTATTTATTGGCTGGAGTTGTGGAGCTGCTGTAGCAGGAGCAAAAAAGTATATCGAACAGAATCCGTTAAAAAAGGATGATGTAATGGTAATAATCCTACCTGATAGCGGCACTCGCTATATTGCCAAAGTGTACAACGATGAATGGATGAAAGAACAAGGATTTTTAGACTATTAAAAAAATGACTCAAAACAATCAGACTGCTAAAACAGGTAAAATGGAAATCGAGCTTCCACAAGAAGAAGCTAATGGTACCTATTCAAATCTGGTAATGATTACTCATTCTCCATCCGAGTTTATTCTCGATTTTATTGCGGTAATGCCGGGTGTTCCGAAGGCTAAAGTTGCAAAGAGAATGATATTAACTCCTGATCACGCAAAACGCTTAGCGACCGCACTTATGGACAATGTGAATCGTTACGAAGAGGAGCACGGTGTGATAAATACCAGAGAGAAAGTTGAGATTCCAATGTATCGTGGACCTCAACCGGAGGCATGAGGCCTACTTTTTTGCAGTCAGCATTAGTACAATTCCGACGATAAAAAAGGAAATATGTGGTAGTGTTGCAGCCATTTCTGGTGTAATTGTACCATAGTACCCAAATGGTTCGGCTATTTTCATAAATGCCAGATACAAAAAGCTAATAGCTAATCCTGTTGCAAGGTATATTCCACGACCACCTCTACGACGAACAGAAGCCACTGCAAATCCAATAATAATTACCACAATTATTGATATTGGATAAGCTAATCGGCCGAAATACTGAACTTTTGGGATATTCACTCCACCTGCACCACTTCGTTTAATTGAGGCGATATAATCTTGTGCTTCTACATATGAAAGTTGATAGATATCAGAAGTGGAACGAGATAAATCTTGGGGTAAAATGGATAGGGTAGTGTCTTTACCTGCAATTTTAGTCTGAACAAATCCCGAATCTGTATAAACACGTTCTGTAACTGAAGTTAGCAGCCAGTGCTTTTCTTCTGTTCTCCATGTCATACTTGTGGCAGTAGTAGTTTTGCGAAGCTCTAAACTATCGTAGTCTACAAATCGAACCCGATAGGCTGTTCTTTGATTTTCGTCGAAATAGTTTACTTCAAGAACGCTATTTGGTGATAATTCTCTGTAAATGTTACTCCGATCAATACGTTCATTTTTTGAACGAATGAACTCATCTTCGAAAGCAATTCTCTTTTTATTTGATTCAGGAATTATGCTTGAATCTAAATAACTGATACCAATTGCAGCAATAATCGCAAAAGCTAAATATGGCATCAATAATCTGTATAAACTAACTCCTGCGGCTTTAAAAGCTGTGATTTCTAATCGCTCTGATAATTGTCCGGTTAAGAATAAACATGCAGAAAAAATAGCAACAGGAATAACCAATCGAATCATTTCAGGTATGTAGGGCAGGTAATAATTGAACCAAATCTCATGGAATTCAGCCCCTCGGTCTGAGAAATCGTCACTATTCTCAGAAAAATCGATCATGATAAATATGAAAATGAAAATCAAAAGTACAAAAACTGTGATCGTCAGTAATCTTAGAAAAACATATTTATCAAAGTGTTTAAGCACGCTTTGGTCGAATTCGATTTAGGTTTAGATCAGTTGTGAGATGTAGAATCAAGACTATCCCAATAATGGAAAAGATCAGATTGAAGCCCCACATTCCAAAAAATGGCGTGACATATAATCGATCCGCTAACTTTTCACCTTGAATAATGGATATCCAATAAATAGTGAGTATAACGGCACTAATAATTGCAGCATATCCGAAATTTCCTCTTTTGGTCATCATGCCAATTGGTGCACCTAGCAGTACAAATACAACACATGCCATTGGAATTGAGAATTTCTTATGAATCTCAACTAAATATTTATTGATTCTTTTTAATCGCCAGAGAATATTTGAGGAGTTAGTTTCGAAGAAGGTATTTTCTTGTTGAATATTAGTTCGAGCTAGATCTAAAATTCTTTTCTGATGTATATCATTAAGAAAGAAACCCAAAGTATAAAATCCGGTATTTGTTTCACTAAGCTCTACATCGACTTGAAGAGTGTCCGGTCTTAAAGTAATATTTGAATTCGGAATAAAAGGGTTGGCAACTTCATTTCCATAAACATGATCAAAACTTGTATTGTCGGCAGATCGGTCGACATAAGAAATGACTTCTGTTCGTAAGGTATCAACAACCACGGCCATTGCCTGGGCACTCATTGTTCGGTCACTTTCACTTCTACCGCTGGGATCTGATCTAGTAAACGATAGTTCTGATAAATCAAAAGTTAATCTATACTTAGAGAACAAGGTTTTTTCCTGGTTTTCTGTCCTACTATCACGAGTTCTATCCATATAACGGAGTATCTCACCATCTTCCAGGATAAGTGTTAATCCTTCAGCGCCTTCACTTTGCAGGAAACCGCGTTCAGCTCGTATGTAAGCACGCCTTCTGTTATTTGCCGGCTCTTGGAACAGAGTAACGTTATGCAAGCTATCTGTTTCATTATCTATATGGCGTACGAGAAAAATGTAGCCATCAATTCCGTCATAAAAGACATTCGGTTTTAATTCAAATCCGGGTTTTTTAACCCTGATATCCATAAACAATGATCTGGCTTTCGAATTAGCTTCTGGGAGTACATTATTAGAAAACCAGATTAATCCTATACCAAGAAAAAAAGCAGCTACTAATACCGGTAAAATCATTTTTATTGGATTTACACCTGAAGCTCGTAATGCTGTTAATTCATTTAGTTCAGAGAATTTTCCAAATGCCATCAAACTAGCAACTAAAACAGCCATTGGTGCTGCTAAAACCACCATATAGGCCAAATTGGTGGCTATTAGTTCAATTATAATGGATATAGGAATGTCCTTACCAATTAGTTTATCAACATGCAGAATTAAGAATTGCATGAGAAGCAAAAACATCAGTGTAAAAAAGCAAAATAGGAATGGTCCAAGATGCCTTCTTAAAAGATCGAGTTGTATTTTATTTCTCCAGATTGGCAAGACTCAATTTAGTAGATGATGGATACTTTTTTATCATTGAAAACGTACTGAATAAAAACTAATTATACCTTCATTATAACACTGTAATAGAGGGATAATCACTTTCAAGAGACTCAAATATATGGTATTATCTGCGTCTATTTGCAATAAAGTATCATCCAAAAAATAGCCTATCGAGCACAGCTACAAACTTCTCATAAGTCAGCTTAACTATTTCGGGCAGAAATCCTCTTAGGTTAGTCTATTTATTTTCGCTAGTTCTCGTAATTAGCGTCCTTCTAGGACTACGTGATTCAAATGCCCAAATTGTCTCAGATTCATTAACAACTACAGTTGAAGTTGATTCTCTATTAGATAGTATTAAAATTTTTAAGTCATCAAGAAGAGCAGTTTATAGTACTCTTCCGGGATCTCAAAAAGGACGATTATATCAAGTTGGAAGGAACAACTTTCAAACCATTGTTTCTTGGGATTCAGTAGATACTTATAGAATTCAAAGTTCAATTTTCGAACAAGAAATTCAGGTTCCAACTGTTGTTAATTTTGATTCCTTCAGACTGTTGAAAATGGAGCAACAGAAGGTAGATATAAGGGCAAAATTAATTCAGGAAGCTAAAAATCAACAGCAAGAAAGTAGGGGCTTACTAGATTTTAGCATCAATGTACCCGGAGGTGAGAATTCAGCTTTTTCAACAATTTTCGGAAGTAATGAAGTAAACCTTAGAGTAAATGGCTCTGCAAATATGAATGTTGGAGCCTCAATTCAAAAATTGGATGATGGTTCACTTCCTCCAGATTTACGAACCAGAGTAGATCCAACTTTCAATCAAAATCTACAGCTTAATATTCAGGGTACTATCGGGGATAAATTAACGATAGCTACTGACTGGGATACAGAGCGGCAATTTGATTTCGAAAATCGACTGAGCATTGTTTACGAAGGCTACGAAGATGAGATTATCAAGAGCATTGAAATGGGTAACGTTTCGATGGCTACAGGTAATTCATTAGTAAAAGGAGGTAGTTCGTTATTTGGTATAAAAGCTGTATCCGAACTTGGTCCACTTAAAGTTACAACGGTGGTATCACAACAGAGAGGGAAAAGTAGTACGCAGACAATATCAGGAGGGTCGGAAGAGAGAGCGATTAGTTTAAGACCCGCTGACTACGAAGACGGTCGCCATTTCTTTGTTGATTTCTATAATAGACAAAGATTTGAACGTGCTTTAGATAATCCTCAACAGATTATTCAGCCCTATCAAATCACAGAAATTCAGGTGTATGTTAGAAAAGCGGAACAGGTTCCTGGAATAAATACAGTAAGTGCCATTGCTTTACTTGATCTGGGTGTTGTTGAAAGTACAGATCAATTTGGTAATCCAGTAATTGATGAAAATGGCAACGTAGTGTATGACTTTCCTAGCAATGATAATGACATATTTACTCCAATTGAATTGGAATCACTCCGTCCTACCGATAGTAATGCCACGAACGAAGACTTTGGAGTAACCTCTCAAGAATATGTGGACGCCATATTTGAGCAACTTGTTGAGGGCGAAGATTATGTTGTGAATTACTCTTTGGGTTTCATAACAATGAGAACATTCATCAACTCAGGAGATGCAATTGCTATAGCCTACACTTACAATAATCCGGATAATCCAGGTGAAGTAATCCAGGTAGGAGAGCTTGATACACAAAATTCCAGTAGAACATACTTAAAATTGATCAGAACAGGCGGTATGACAACTCAAGATAGAGCTTGGCCGCTTACAATGAGAAATATCTATTCCCTTGGTGTGTCTGGGATCACTCAAGACGGATTTGAACTCGAAATTGCAGACACTAGAAATAATATTCCAGAAATTAATTTTCCAACCCGAGGAGAGACGATTCTAGCTGATTTAGGATTAGATCGACAAAACACAGACGGATCAATTGGGGCCGATAATCAAATTGATTTTTCGGGTTTAACTCTTGATGCAGGTGCAGGAAGAATCATGTTTCCATATTTGGAACCATTTGGACAACGTATCGATACCTTATTAAAAGTTGGATCAAACCTGCCCGATTCTGTGATCCAGTCTTTAGCTTTTACTGAACTTTATGATTTAAAACCGGTTGATGCACGTAGATCCTCTAAAAATTCATTTTATGAAATTACCGGGAGTTCAAGTGGAGGAGTTTCTGGAAATTTCACGCTCGGATTTGGTTTAATTGAAGGGTCGGTTTCTGTATCAGCAAATGGTGTTACCCTAATTGAGGATGTAGACTATGAAGTAGATTATTCGTTTGGTAGTCTTACCATTTTAAATGATAGATATCTTGCCGCTGGACAGGAAATTGAAGTTGAATTTGAGAATAACCAATTCGCAATAATTGGTCAGAAGAACTTCACTGGTGTTCGAGCTGAATACTCCGTTAGTGATGACATAAAAATTGGTAGTACCTTTTTCAGGCTAAAGGAGCAGCCTTTAACAGATAAAATCCGAATCGGTAATGAGCCTATTAACAACACCATTCTTGGACTCGATGCTACTGCAAATTTTGATACACCCTGGTTAACTAGATTCATTGACAGAATTCCTCTTCTTCAAACAAGAACTCCAAGCAGTATCAATTTCAGTGGTGAGTTTGCACAACTACGTCCAGGTGTAGCTCAAACAAATGCAGTTCAAGAGGCCATTGATCGAGGTGATCTTTTTGAGGATGAAGAAAACGGACTAGTTTTTATTGATGATTTTGAAGGCGCCGAATACACGATCAGTTTTTCAAATCCTACAAGATGGAATTTAGCATCTGCTCCGGCGGCAGTTCCGGGAATCATCGAGGATGAAGATTATTTTCAGAATTTATCTCAAAACACGATTCAATCATCTAATTTCAGAAAGGCCAGAGCTGATTTAAGGTCTCAGTTTTCCTGGTATACCATTCCTCGTAATATCAATGTTCAGCGTTCGGCGTTTACTGCCGAATCAGAAACTGTACTCATCAATGATATCTTTCAGGGAAGAGTTGTAAATCGCCAGGAATCCGATCGCTTAACTCCGCTGGATATTTACTACAATCCTTCAGTTCGTGGGCAATATAACTACAACATGAACCTCAAGGATCTGTTAGAATTATCACCTGAACGTACTTGGGGAGGAATGACAGCCGTAATTCCAACCGGACAGGAGGATTTGGTCCAGAATAATATCGAGTTTTTGGAATTTTGGGTTCAGGCTATTTTACCTGACGGACAAGAACCAGCGGGACAGGAATTAGATTATGAAGGTAAAATCTATATTGATCTCGGAGTCATATCTGAAGATATAGTACCTAATGCAAGGCTAAATACTGAAGATGGTTTATCAACAACCATTGATAACTTAACTGAGGATGATCCTTCCGGTCAACCTCGTTCTTATATTCCTCCAACTCCACCAGTTCCATTGGGTCAGTTTTCCACAGATCAAAGAGCATTAGAAGATATCGGTTTAGATGGTGCTCCTAATCCCGGAACAAATGGAGCAGAAGACAGAGATGAAGGAGTTTTGTTTAGTGATTTCATAGATGAAATGAGATCTCAATATGGGGAAGGATCAGAAGAATTTGAAGCAATTTTTGCTGATCCATCAAACGATGACTATGTGTACTACAATCAAAACTCTGTACAGGATTTACCTCTTAACGAACGGTTTTTTAGGTTGCTGGGCTATCATGACGGGAATACGCCAGAAAGTGGGAGCGCAGACAATAAAACAGCCATTACATTAAGGCCGGATTCTGAAGGATTAGTTAGCTCTTCAACAATCCTTCAAACCAATTCCTACTATCAGTATGAACTCGATTTCAATCCTGCCGATTTAGATGAATTAGAAGTAGGTGGATTAAATGGGTTTATTGTTGATAAGATTACCAAAGACAGATACTACCGTAATTGGTACTTAGTTCGTGTACCATTGAAAGAATTTACCAGGAAATATGGAGAGATAGAGAATTTTCAAAATATCTCTCATATGCGTGTCTGGATGTCTGGCTATAAAAAGCCGTTTACGTTACGATTTGCAACTTTTGAGTTTGTTGGAAGCCAATGGAACAAAGTTGATAATCTCACTGAAACACCTGCAATACCAGACGGATTTGAGGTTTCAACTATTAATATTGAAGAGAATGCAAACAGAGTTCCGTTTCCATATAGGCAGCCTGAAGGATCTATTAGAGCTGTAAATCGAGGAGCACAGGTTCAAACAGTATTAAATGAGCAATCTTTGGTTTTAAGTGTCAATAACCTTGGGCCTGGTGAAATCCATATGGTGAAAAGGGTATACACCGGAAACCTAAATCTTCTGAACTATTCGAATATGAGGATGTTTGTTCACGGCGAAGGTTTTGATGATCGAGGTGACGCTGAGTTGGTAGTTCGTTTTGGGAATGATCTCGAAAATAATTTCTATGAATACCGTCAACCAGTTTCTCCTTCTATAGAAAGAGTATTTGAGTACGATATTGATGACCGTTCCGGATTAATTGCCGATGCTGAGGATATCTGGTTATATGATCAGAATAGTATGAATATCATTATTTCTGCTTTGAATGTGCTTAAACAACGAAGAAATGCGATCAACTTTGATCCTTCTGAGATATATGAAGAAGCTGGTTTATTAGGTGAGGATGGTGTAGAAGGAGCTATTATAGCGATTAAAGGAAATCCGTCTCTAGATAAAGTTTCAGAATTAGGGTTAGGGATTAAAAACCCATTCGATCCTTCTGATGTTAATTCTCCTGGGCAAGCAAGTGTAGATGCAGAATTCTGGTTAAATGAACTTCGTGTTTCGGGTTTTGATAATGAAAAAGGATGGGCAGCAAATGCGAAATCCAGCATTCAATTCGCTGATTTTGCAACACTAAATGCAAATATGACTCGGAGAACGAATGGATTTGGAGGACTCGAATCCCGTTTTGAAAGCAGGAGTGTTTCTGATCAATTCGGTTATAATTTAAGTTCAACAATTAATCTTCATAAGCTGATACCGGATCGTTATGGATGGAATTTCCCGGTTACAATTAGTACAGCCAGAGACTCGCAAACACCGAAGTTTTTGCCAGATCAGGGAGATATTAGATTGACGGACTTTATTGATGGGGTTAATTCAGATGATAATTTAAGCTCCGAGGCAAAACAGGATAGCATTGATTCTAGAATTCAGGATATTCAAACTATTAGTGAGCGTTTCTCCATTAATATTTCTGATATATCCAAAAGGAACTCGAGGGGTAATCTTGCCAAGTACACCATTGACAATATGCGCTTCAATTTTGTTTACAACACCGCAAGTGCTCAAAATCCTCAGCTGGTATTTCAAGACAAATGGGATTATCAAACTGCTCTTTCTTATAACTTATCCTTAAGAAGGGTGAAATTATTTACTCCTTTTGGCTTTACAAGGAATATACCGATTGTCAAAGCACTAGCCGGTTTCAGAATGGGGTATTTGCCAACATCACTTTCGATGTCTACCGGATTAACTAGAAACTATAGTGAATCTAGAAGAAGAAGTTTAGCTGATCCAACATCCATTCAACCACTACAACAAGCGCATAATTTTACTCAAAGAAACAGTTTTTCTCTGAACTATAATTTAACGCAAAATATACCTATCACTTTTAGAACGAATACGAACTTTGATTTGGCAAATGCCGGTATTGAACAACGAAATGAAACTGGAGTGGATAGTTTAAGTTTTGATGTTGTTCCAACTTTTGATGTACTGAAAGGAATAGTGAATGATTCTCTCAGCGCCAGAAGATCTACTTATCAAGAGACATATTCCGCCAGCTGGAGGCCAAATTTTAGTCAGTTAAAAGCTCTTAACTGGCTTACCTATTCGGCAAGTTATGGAGGTGGTTTTCAATGGAATAATAGTCCCAGAGGTTCAAATCTAGGCGCATCTGTATCCAATAATTTCCAAATCGACAATTCTGTTAGAATTGATATGCAGAACATTTTCAATAAAATTGGCTTTATTGATAAAATAAAGGTGGCTGATGGGGAGGAAAGTAAAGCTCGAAAAGATAGCCGCGACTTAAGAAAAAGAGAAAGAGATGAAGGAGTGGCAGATAGTTTAAGAACACCGAGATCACAACCTAATATTCTACACGATGTGAGATATGTAGCTCGGAAATTATTCCTGGCAACTTTCAGTATGCGTGAAATTACCGGAAGCTACAAGAGAAGTAAGCAATCAAGTCAACCCGGTTATCAAGGTGCATCACAAATATTTTATTCATTTAATACACCCGGTAGTGAAAACTATTCGCCACCATTTAGTTATAGAACAGGTTTAGCAGATCAAATTCCACGATCTCAATTAATCGATAATTTGGATGGTAATGCAAATGTACAGCTGCCAGCAAATAATAGTATAAACGATACCTTTACTGCCAAAACAAGAATAAATCTCTTTCCAAACCTAACCATCGACCTGGATTGGAATGCTACTATCAATAATAGAAGCACAGAAACCATTACAGTAACACCACAGGGTGATTTTTCATCTGTATTTTCTGAGTCAGGTGGGTACACATCTTCCGTTTGGACCTTTGGGAAAGGTTATGAGGAAATGTTTAAGAGACAACTACAAACTGCGTTTGATGATCTTGTTGATGGTTCTACAATAATATCCGATTCGCTTGGAAATGATGATGGTAGATTTGTATTAAACAGAAATTCCTTAGAAGAAGACTTTAGAAAAGCATATTTGGGATCAAATGTTAGTGGAAGAGGGGATAAAGGGTTGTTTGTTTTCCCACGTCCAGGTTGGAGAGTTAATTGGAATAAAGTACAAGACTACATCCCTATAATTGGTCAGTTTATGACTAATGCAACGATCACTCATGCTTATAGAGGGTCATACAAAGTTGATTGGGCACTCAATACATTGATAGGTGAGCAGGCTGCGCAAAGTCTTGGTAATGTTTATGATATTATTGATGATCGAGAACGATTTGAACCAACGACTTTAAGAGCAGAACGAAGGTTCAGCCCTCTAGTGAAGCTTAATGTTACATGGGATTCAAACCTGAGAACCGAACTTGGATATGATCGAAGTACGATTTCTACTTTTGCAATTGCCAGTAAAAGGGCAACGGAGACACTATCACAGGGCATCGATTTTTCTATGAATTACACATTCAGAAATGTGAAAATAAGTTTCTTACCAAAGGTTCGAAATAATATCGATTTAAGCATTAGAGGAAGCTATAAAAATGACGCCGAACTAAGCTATAAACTAGATAGTGATTTAGGTAATGCGCTTGTATCTGGTATTGACTCACAAAGTAATGTGAATGATGCTAAAATAATTAGTCGGGAAACCGGTCAGCAACGAATTAACGGCACTTTCTCTCTTGGATATAGAATCTCATCTTCAATTTCATCTAACTTCGAATACACTTATAGCAGAATTGAGTCGAATAATATTCCAACACGAACAAATCATGATATTCGATTTAATGTGAGAATCGCTATTTCATCAAGGTAGAAAACCCTTGAGGATAAAGAACAGCTAAAACCCAAAATACTAAGGTGATTCCCAGAGTTTGGTAGGACAACCAGTCGCCAAATTTGGCATAAAAAGTCTGCTCTTTTATGATTGGAATATTAGAATTAAAACCCGTTCTGGTCCAATATTCTGTTTTTTGTTCAACGGTTCCATCCGGTCTAATGATACCGGAGGTGCCATTATTTGCACTTCGAACCACCCATCGATTGAATTCAATAGCTCTCAACCGCGCATATTCAAAATGCTGTCGATGTCCGCTTGAATCGCCCCACCAGCCATCATTAGTAATAATGGTAATAAATCCGGCGCCTTGATTAATGAATTCACGAACCCAGCCCGGATAAACAGAATCATAGCAGATTAGTCCTGGAGTCATAAACTCAGCAGTTTCAAGCATATCAGGAGTTGTACCTTTTCCGAAACCGGCAATTCTACCCCAATCAACCCAATCAAATACATCAATTACGGTTAAGAGTTCTAAGAATGGAACTCTTTCTACAATTGGTACCAGATTGTTTTTATCATATCGAGTCTTATTCCCGGTTTGATCAGCAAAAAAAGCACCATTGTATACGTTATAGGGTATTTCCCGGTATAACCCACGAGTTAACTCAGGTGGATTTTCAGGGTATAGCGTGATAAGTCCGCTTCCTACAATGAAATTTTTCTCCCATGTTCTTGCCGAGTCAGCAATTCGATTTAAATGACGTGAATCCATAACTATGGCGCTTTCTATTGCATTTTCAGGCCAAACGATCAAAGATGTCTCATCTGAGTAGTATTTCTCAGTAATCGAGAATAAACTATCAACAACTTCTCTATTTCCACTCATACCACCATAATCAAGATAAGAGTCATGGTTTGGTTGAATAACTGTTACAGAAATAGAATCCTGATCAGGAGATAGAGGTTCATCAATGGCAAAGTAAATAAGAGAAAGAGTGGGTAAAGTTAATAGTGAAGCAATCGCATAATAAGCATGCTTTTTCTTAGCTGATTTGATGGCCTGGTAACTGATAGCAGCCGTGAAAACAACCCAGAATGTTATCCCAAGATGACCTGTAATTGATATATACTGAATTAAACTTATCTGTTTAGCCCATGCATTGCCAATTGCTAACCATGGCCACGCTAAGTCCCAGTTATGATGCAAAAATTCGTAGGTTGTCCATGCACAAGCTTGTAACAATACAATAAATAAAGTCGATTGATACTTTTTCTGGAAGAAACGCATCAACACAAGGGGAATGGTCATTAACACGGCATTGGCTAAATTGGCTGCTATTCCTGCAACCACGCTTGCCATCATTAACCAATAAGTAGTAGAAAGATTCCATAATAAAAACCCGGCATAACTATAGAATGCCAACTGTTTATTTGAATCCGTAATATTTGCTAGATGAATGAATAAGATGAAGGCAGGGATACTAAGAAAAGATAAATTTACAGGAGGGAAGCTTAAGCCAAGTAATAAACCTGCTGTTATTGAAACCGCCCATTTATTCTCTAAAAACTGTTTCATTCTGAATAACCCTTACCTGAAATAACAACCACAATTTCTCCCTTAATCGAGTCACGTGATTCGAATTCTGTTTTAATCTCAGATACTGATGATCTTACAACTTCTTCAAAAGTTTTTGTTAGTTCACGAGCTACTGCCATCAATCTGTTAGGTCCAAAATATTCTTCAACTTCATTTAATAACTTCACTAAACGATTTGGGCTTTCATATAGTACAATTGTTCTTTCTTCTTCTGCTAATTGTTTTAATCGTTTTTGCCGACCTTTTTTATGAGGTAAAAACCCTTCGAATACGTATCGGTCGCTTGGAAGTCCACTGGCAACTAAAGCAGTTGTCGCAGCATCGGGACCTGGGATTACAATAACCTGATGATTAGCCAATTTAGCAGCTCGGATTGCAAGAAATCCAGGATCAGAGATGCCCGGCATTCCCGCATCACTTATTAAAGCAATATCCTGATTTGCTTCAAGAATATTGAGTATATGATCTACTTTTTTATGTTCGTTGTGCTGATGAAAAGAGAAGGTTTTTTTATCAATTCCAAAATGTTGTAGCAATTTGCCAGATGTTCTAGTGTCCTCACAGGCGATATAATCCACTTGTTTCAGGGTTTCAATAGCCCGTGAACTAAAATCACCTAAATTTCCAATGGGTGTTGCTACGATGTATAAGGTAGACAAGTATTTACCGAATTAATTTCGGTAGGAAAGTCCACAAAAAATCAGGAAAAACCTATATGATGTTCAATTATTTCATTCCAGCCATAGGGACCGGGTTTCTCAATTTTCCTTAGTCCTTGGACTTCAATTTTGGCAAAGGTTTTATCCGGTTTTTGAACAAGATAAGGACGATCCACTTCTGCCAGCATTGATAAATCATTGAAACTATCCCCAATTCCTATAGTTGTGAAATTCGATTTATTGATCTTCTTTAAATGTCGATTCAACCAGTTAATGGCTTTTCCTTTATTGCTTGATATACCTGATATAGTATAAAACTTACTTCCAGGTGTGCATTGTAAATCAACTTCAAATAATGACTGACGAAGTTTCTGAAAATTTGGAGCCTGAAAATCGCCCACAAGCAATGTTTCGCTGAACAATCGATTGGTTGTTCTCTCTAATTCATTTTCCGAAATACCAGTGAGTTTTGAAATTTCATTTGTATTTAGGTCGTGATACCCTAAAAGTTGAAGATTTAGTTCTTTTCGTATGCGATCTAAATTTTCCAGTATGAAATGGTAACCTTCTGTAAATGAAAAAAGCAGAAAGTGATCAATAATCCGATGAGGTATATCTTCAAAATATGGATGAAATGACCTGGGAATTACAACACCGGCACCATTTTCAATGATCATTGGAGTATCAAGATTCAAAAGATTCTGAAAATGGCGTTGCTCAGCTAGTGTTTTTGAGGAACAAAATATGATTGGAGTACCACCATCATTTAGCCTTTTGACAGTATCAGCTGTTACTTGATGATCATAGGTTTCCAGCTCTAATAGACTGCCATCTAAATCAGTATAGATAACTCGATTGAAATCCATCATTTTATTTCCAGTTGACCTAATTCTTCGGTTTCCTCCAAATCTTCAGGATGAACAGATCGATCTATTTCACTTACAATTTCTGAATAAGCAGAAACATCACCATTAAGAAATTCGAAATATGGATGATTTTGAAGTGATTTCTGAAACTTGCCTACATTCGATGTTCGGATACTTGGATAATATCTTATTGTCTCTTTAAACGGCTGATCTCTTTCCAGAAGATTTCGATTATAAATATCCTCGAGAATCTCATCTTTCAAGCCCTGAGGTGTAATCGGCGATCTATAAATTGATTCTAGCGCAGCGTATGACATGTCTTTAACATGCTCGTCACCTTTAACTTCATGTAAATGAGGATTTCGCGATTCGATCTGGAAAATCTCAATCTGATTATTCATTATTTCATCATCAATTGGACCGATTATTCCACCAAATCGCTCAAGCATTCCTACATAATGATAAGGTTCTATGGAATAACCGGATGAATAATCGAGCTGCGAGGCTAAATCTAACGTCATAGCATGTTCACCTGCATTTCCTGTTTTAATGATTTCAGTACCAAAACCGGTAAATGAACTAACCAGTCGATTAAGAAACTTGTTAGTATGCTCTGATGCGCGACCTCGCTTTGCAAAGAAAAGACTGGATTCTATAATCTTTGGTTTACTGTGCCAGGATATTCTCACCATTGAGTATTTCGAATGTGACATTAAAAATCCTGCAGCATATTCTTTCACATATTCATGTACGGCTCCCGGGAAATAATTATCAGAATCGATGAAGCCGATATATTTTTTACCTGTTAGCATTCCAAGAAAGGTAGCCAGGATCATTCCTTCCGCTTTTCCATTTCTTACTACACCTTCATCATCCAAAATAGATGTGTAACCAGCTGCTTCGCAGGCTAATGCCAATTCCGGATCTTTTTGATGGAAAACGAGAATGTCTTTTCCCATGAAATTTGCCATTCTCTCAAGTGCCTTTTTCTCAATCATAAATCGATCGATAGGGCCTCTTGGGCTATTCGAGATAACGATTATTTGACAATGGGCAGGTATTCCCAATAAGACACCTTCAAGTAGCTTTATTCGCTCGTTCTTAACTGGTATCACAATAACCGTGTCTTCTTCCACACGATGAAATGATTCGTGTGAAATACGGCGAATAGCGCGCTTTTTACTTTCATTTTTGGCATAAATCAGTCCAGAATCTAATTCATAAACTTTCTGAACATCATGAATCATAATGGGGCCGAAACGCTCTACTTCTCTTGGTAATTCAATTCTCATAAATAAATTTGTAGGTGATGAGTTTTCGTCAAAATAAATAATGATAATGGCAATAAAAACATTAATTATTTATGTAAGCGCTTCTTTTGTATTAAATCTATGTTAATAACTTTGTTAATTTCAGACTTTCAAGGTCTGAAAAGGGAAAGTGCTTGGCATTTAGTATCTTCGGAAAGTTTTTAAAATAATCAGGCAGCATAGAATGAATTTTAAACCAACAGGCTTAAATCACATTACAATAAGGGTAAACAGAATTAATGCATCTAAAGAGTTTTACGGGGAAATCCTGGGTTTTGAGTTAGTAAAAACAATGGGGCAAAGTATGGCCGTTTACGATCTTGGAAATGGGGATACTTTGGTGATTGTAGAAGCCGAAACGAGTTACGATCCAACCTCCAGAGACTTTAGAGTTGATCACTTTGGTTTTTATGTGGAAAACCCGGAAAAAGTAGATGAATTAGCAGAATATTTTCGTCGACTTGAAGTAACAATAATTAGTGGCCCTGCAAACAGAAAGAAAGGCAGGTTTCTATTTGTTGCCGATCCTGATGGCAATATGATCGAGTTCTTTTTCGAAGAGAAATAAGAAATGTAATTTAGCTATTTACTTTTGTCGGGCTGACTTGTTTTCGTATTAAATCGATTATAAATGATCAATTCATACCTCAAAAAATCAGGAGTAAGTCAACTAACAATTTGTTTTGTTCTCTAATTAAGAATCATTTTTTCAGTATTATTGCCCCGTTTGTGAAATTCTATTTCATCATTTAAAAACAATTTATGGAAGGTTTACTCTCAAACTTTGCTTCTCCGGTAGTTTTAGCATTTGTCTTAGGTATTTTAGCAAAAACCTTTAAGAGCGATCTTGAAATCCCTAAACCACTGTATCAGGGATTATCTATTTACTTATTACTTGCAATTGGTTTAAAAGGTGGGGTAGAGTTAAGTAAAACACCATTTAATGATTTCATCTGGCCGGTTGTTGCGACCCTTGGCCTTGGTATAATTACTCCAATAATAGCCTATTTGGTCCTTCGCTTTATTGGTAAAATAAATCTAATTAATTCAGCAGCAATAGCAGCTCATTATGGATCTGTTTCTGCGGTAACTTTTATAGCTTCGATAAGCTACATGGAGTCTCAAGGTTTAGAACCTGAGGGATTTATGCCAACTTTAGTTGCTCTTCTCGAGGTTCCTGGTATCATTGTAGCCCTAATGATCCCTCAAATATTTAGTAAAAGTAAAGGATCGTTCAATAAAGCATTACATGAGGTAGTAACAGGTAGTAGTATTATACTGTTACTAGGCGGTTTGATTATTGGATATATTGCCGGACCTGTGAAATTCGAATCAGTACAACCATTTTTTGTTAGTGGATTTCAAGGTGCTCTTGTACTCTTTTTGCTTGAATTAGGTATGGTAACAGCTCGTAGATTGCAAGACTTAAAAAAGGTTGGTGTATTTCTTGTTGGTTTTGGAGTTATCGTGCCAATTCTATTTGGAACTATGGCAGTATGGGTAGGTCAGTTAGCAGGACTAAGCATTGCAGGTTCTGCGGTTTTAGCGGCTATGGTTTCAAGTGGATCTTATATCGCGGCTCCTGCTGCAGTTAGAATTGCGCTCCCAAGAGCAAATCCAACATATTATCTTACTGCTTCATTAGGAATTACTTTTCCTTTTAATATTACTTTAGGAATTCCACTTTATCTCACAATTGCAAATATCATCGGAGGATAACATGGCGTTAACGGAATTAAACTTAGTCACGATTATTACAGAAAGAATCTTCAGAGATGATATCATCGAGGAAATTAAAAGTCTGGGTGCAAAAGGATACACGCTAAGTGACACTACCGGTGCAGGGACAAGAGGGGTAAGAGCCAGTGATTGGGAAGGTAAAAATGTTAAGATAGAAGTTGTTGTTAATCAGGAAGTAAGTGAAAAGATCATCGATGCTATTGCAAATAAGTATTTCGAAGACTATTCGGTTATAGCTTATACACATCCGGTAAATGTGGTTCGAGGAGATAAATACATTTAGTTCGATATCTGAAATTTTACTCTCAAAAAACTCTTTTCCCTCTCAAATCTATACGAAATCAGTCTAAAACTGATCATATGGAATCGCTTTTGTTAATTTTTCAAAACGCTTCCATCCATTTTTTTTATCGTCTCAAAAATTATTTTTTTTGTAGAAAATTGAATTTGGTATCGCTTTTCCAATCAAATTTAGGGTTATAGGATTTTCCTAAATATGTCTATAAACATCTTCTATGTTGCAAAAGGTAACTTTATCCTAAAAACGTCGATAAATTTGCAACCGAAACAATTGACTATAACACAGACGATAGAACACAGGACGAATACAGAATAAAAACTGTTAGAGAGCCAAATGGACTAAGTGTCCAGATTAAGTACTTAGGTAATACTTACAAATAACTATTCAAGATTAACAAAGAGGAGGAGAGCTATTATGATTATTCAAGTAACGCTATTAATTGCACTTCTTACGATTAGCACATCATTCTTTTGGGTGCTTTTGAAGAAAACGATCGAATCATAAATACACCATTTAAGAGACGTGTATTAAAGCTAATACTAAAATGATTAGCTAGCATATCAATCAAGTATTGAATAAAAAATTATAGGGTGAATTATGCTCACTTGTTTGTGAGAAGATCCACTCATCATCACACACATGAAAATATTAAGAGGAGGAGAGCTATGATGTTTTTACAGGTAACATTACTTATTGCACTTCTTACAGTTGGCACCTCATTGTTTTGGGTGCTATTGAAGAAAACGATCGAATCTTAGCATTCACGAACTAAATCGTGTTAAGGATGGCTAATTCAAATCAATAATTAGCAAGCAAGCTCAATCACAGATTGAATAACTCGGTAAAAGGGCAAAGTATGCCCTTTTGTTGAGACTTTTAAAAAAAAACTCACACACTCATTACATATTTAGATATAAACTATTATGAAAAACGTAATCAAAAATATCGCATTAGCTGTTGCACTATTTATATCTGCAACTACTACAGTAAACTCACAAGATCTTACACATATCAGAGAGGTTGCTTTAACTGACTTTAGCAAAATTCAGGTTAGTTTGGATACCGAAGTTCTGGTTGTTAAGAGCAAAAGAAATCATGTTACATTGGTAGGCGACTCAAGCTTTATAGCTTCTGTTCCTGTAATTGTTAAAGATGAAATTCTAGGCTTTAACTACGAAACAGAGCCAGATTATTTGCTCGAAAAAGTTGTAATCGAATACACTGATATTGATCATGCTACAACTGGTGGTATAGGAACTTATTTCTTCCACAATATTGAGGAAGATCGATTAGTTGTATTCAATCCTTATGCTAGAGTTATTCTGAGTGGTAATACAAATCATATTCGAGTTGTATCACAAGAAGGAATAACCGATGTAACTGCTCTTACTTCTAATAACGAAGCACTATACATCGGGGAAGAGGCACTATTAGTAGCAAATAAAACCAACTAATTAGTGCAATAAATCTATTAACAAACATTCCTGAATGAGTCTTTAGAAAGTTCCGTATCTTTCGGAGTGAGCTCGCGACGAGACTGAAACGAATCATATTGGATTCTAAAGACCTTTCAGGTTTGTAATTTTTGCTGGCTTTTATGAATCAAGCAGTCGTGCTTGAGACTTGTCCCATGCTCACCTTAAAATTAACGGGCAAGTATGAAGTGCAGCACTTTATGCAATTCCGCATAAAAACTACAAATGACAACATTCGAAGAACTTGGTTTACAGCAAGAATTGCTGGATGCCGTACAATTGCTGGGATTTGAACAACCCACTCAAATCCAAAAAGAGGCAATACCACAAATTCTACATGAAAATGCAGATTTAATCGCTTTAGCTCAGACCGGAACAGGTAAAACAGGAGCATTTGGTCTTCCATCTTTACAAAAGATCGATCAATCTGTCCCAGAAGTTCAGCTATTAATTTTATCACCAACGCGTGAATTGGCAATTCAGATTGCGAAGGACTTGAAATCATTCTCTAAGAAATTAAAGAAGATACGTTCCGTAGCAGTTTATGGAGGCTCTGATTACAAAACACAAATCAAGGCGCTCGAAAATGGGGCTCAAGTTGTTATAGGTACTCCTGGTAGGACATTAGATCTTATCAGACGCAGAAAACTTGATGTCAGCAATATCCAAACGGTTGTGTTAGATGAAGCCGATGAGATGTTAAATATGGGTTTTCAGGAAGACTTAGATCAAATCTTAGCTGATACTCCTGAAGAGAAGCAGACACTTCTATTTTCGGCCACAATGCCTAAACCTATCGCCAGGATGGCAAAAAAGTACATGCACAATCCTGTTGAAATTGAAGTCGGGGAGAGAAATTCTGGCGCAAAAAATGTTGAGCATCATTATTTCATGGTACATGCACGTGATCGCTATGAAACTCTAAAGCGATTGGTTGATATGCTGCCAAGTGTCTACGGAATTATTTTTTGTAGAACCAGGAATGAAACAGCAGAAATTGCTGGAAAACTCAAGAAAGAAGGATATGATGTTGATTTACTAAACGGTGATTTATCACAAAATCAGCGTGATTATGTAATGAATCAATTCCGAACCAAGGAGCTTCAATTATTGGTTGCTACAGATGTTGCTGCTCGTGGTTTAGATGTAAATAACCTGACTCATGTAATCAATTACAATTTACCGGACGATTTAGAAGTTTATATCCACCGAAGTGGAAGAACGGGAAGAGCTGGAAACCATGGTACTTCATTATCGATTGTTCACACACGTGAAATGCGAAGAATTAACAATCTAGAGAGGATGGTTGGTAAAGAGTTCCATCGAAAGAATGTGCCAACCGGTGAAGAGATTTGTGGTATTCGCATGCTCGATTTGATTGATAAAGTTAAATCAATTGAGGTAGATGAAGAGCGAATTGCTCCTTTCTTGCCAGAAGCAATCGCAAAAATGGAAGAATTGGATCGCGAAGAATTGATCAAGCATTTTCTTTCGGTTGAATTCAATCGTTTCCTTGAATACTATGAAAATGCATCAGATTTGAATGTGTCTGAAAAAGCTGCAAAAAGGGATCGGAGTAATCGTCGGGATAGAGATAGAGATAGAGGTAAAGAACGAAGAAATGACTCCAATTTTGAGCGCTTCTTTATAAATATTGGAAAACGTGATGGTTTAAATCCGGTTCGTTTAATGGGGGTCATAAACGAAGTTCTTAAAGGCGAGAAACCAGATTTTGGAAAAATTGATGTGGAATTGAACTTTTCATTTTTTGAGGTTGAGCCGGGATACAGTTCGTCGATAATTAGCAGTGTGAAAGGCATTCAGTTCGAAGGAAGGGATGTTTCTATTGAGCAAGCCAAAAAAGATTCAAAAAAACGCGGTCGATCTGATAGACGGAAACCCAGTCGAAAGCGTGGAAGAAACAATAAAAGATAGTCAACCATATTTTGAAAGCGATCGATGTAGCCATATTAACGGAATCACGATATTTGAATCCAACCGATGATTCGCAGTATGTATTGAATGTTCTATGGGAAGATAATTTGTTGAGATCTGCCCTGGAAAAATATGATTTAAACGTAGTGCGAATAGATTGGGCAGACCCTGATTTTGATTGGAATTCAACTCGTTGTGCAGTTTTTAGAACTACTTGGGACTATTTCGATCGGTTTTCAGAGTTTGATGCTTGGTTATCACGAGTAAAAGATCAAACCATGTTTATTAATCCCATCGATCAGGTTAGATGGAATATGAACAAAACCTATTTGCATGATCTTCAGGAAAATGGGGTAAAGATTGTTGATACTAAGTTTATTGAACAAAGAGATGCACGCACTCTTCGTGAGATATTTTTAGACATGGATTGTGAAGATGCCGTTTTAAAACCATTGATAGCAGGTGCAGCTCGTCATACATATCTCGTTAATCGAGACAATATTGATCAGCATGAAGAAATCTATCATAAGTTGATTTACAACGAGGGTATGATGCTTCAACCCTACCAATATAGTATTACAACAAAAGGAGAGATTTCTTTAATGGTAATTGGTGGAGAGTTTACACACGCCATTTTAAAGAAAGCAAAACCAGGTGATTTTAGAGTTCAGGATGATTTTGGTGGGACTGTTCATCCATATGAGCCGGGATATTTAGAGATGGAGTTCGCTGAAAAAGTTGTGAAAGCTTGTGATCCAATGCCAGCTTACGCTCGTGTAGATGTAATGTGGGATAATTCCGGAGAGTTTGTGCTTTCAGAATTAGAGCTAATTGAACCTGAGCTTTGGTTTAGAGAGAACATAAATGCGGCCAATAAATTAGCTCGTGTCATTAAAAAGAAAATAGAAGAGAGCTCAGTGTTTTACTGAGATAATTGCGAGGAGTGAATACGACGAAGCAATCTCAGGATTGATACTTCTATTCAGAGATCACTTCATCGCAAGTTCCATGTGAATGTTTAATTCTCGAAAGCTACTTTAGATTCCCAATTGGCTTCAGCTGTAGAATACAAGTTGTCTTCATCTCGATTCCAGCGATTCAGTGTGTTAACAACAAAATTGTTGAAAAATACCAGAAGCTTACCATCTTTTATTTTATAGGTTTGGGGATTTGCATCCGCTAAATAACCTTTTCCCATAGCATATGCGCAATATCCACCATATGCAGGGGCATATTTAGCAGGATCAGAAATGAATGTTTCTAAGTTGGACTGACTTGCAAAATGATAGGTTGCACCTTCATGTTCTGCTTTATAGTCTTCATTTCCTTTTGTTGGGCGATCTTGGGTAAAGTAACTAACCGGATCATAACCACCCAGACCTACAAAGTTGTCATCTACATTAGTGTATGACTGTTCTTGCGCTGTAGCCGAAAAAGTAATAGTGACGATTAATAATAGAGATGTAAGTAATGATTTCATGAGTTTGAATAATTAATAATGTTTATGCATCAATGTTAAAACATTAAATTAACACAGGTATCACAAAACCATAACTTTTTAAAACAAAAAAACCCGGGACTTGCTCGGGTTTTTATCATTTATAATTTAGTTGGATTGGGAGCATCCCCATACACATCTTTTGGGTCGAAGACTTTTTCAGTCTCTTCATAGTGAAGTTCACCCTCTTTATCGAAGAATTCATCACCTGTTGGTACACTGCGATAGAAACAAGATCGGTAGCCAACGTGGCAACTTGCTCCATTACCTTGAACTTCAACACGAAGCCATACACAATCCTGATCGTCATCAATGCGGAACTCTTTCACAATTTGAGTAAGACCAGAAGTAGCTCCTTTATGCCAAAGAACTTCGCGACTACGACTATAATATACAGCCTCACCAAGCTCGATGGTTTTTTTTAGCGCTTCTTCGTTCATGTAGCCATGCATTAATAACTCCCCTGATGTGAAATCGGTGGTTACAACCGGAATAAGACCGTGTTCATCGAATTTAGGTGCTAAATCGTAGCCTTCTTCTACTTGTTCAACTGTGATTCTCTTTTTGAATGTAACTTCGCTCATTATTTCTATTGGGGCATCCTGAGGAATACCGAAGGATCGGCGATGCTTCGCTCTCGCTCAGTATGACTTATTTCAATTAATCTTTCAATTTCTTTGGATTTTCAGGAACAGGATCATGACCGTGTCCACCCCAAGGGTGACAACGACCAATTCGCTTAATCCCTAACAAAAATCCTTTTATAACTCCCCATTCATTCACAGCCTCAATCATATATTGTGAACAGGTTGGAGAATACCTGCATGATTTACCTAAATAAGGTGAAATCGCTCCTTGATAAAATCGAACTAAACCAACAATAATTCCTCGTCCAATTTTACTGAAGATTTCCATTAGTCCAACTCGTAGGTAGTTCCGTCTTTTCCATCTTTCAACTGAACACCAATCGCCTTTAGATCATCACGAATCTTATCTGATAAGGCAAAATCTTTGTTGGTTCGGGCATCTTTTCTTATATCAATTAGCAATTCAACTAATCCACCTGTTAGATCAGAATTACCACCTTCATTAGTTGGCCATATTCCAATCACACCATCTGCAAATGTTTTGAATAAGTCTTTTAACTCATCCAGATTAGAAGGTGTATTCCCTGATGAAATTTGCTTTCTGATTTCTTTTCCATGTTCAAACAAAACCGCGATACCCTGTGCAGAATTGAAGTCATCGTTCATAACAGCTTCAAAGTCTGATCTAAACTTATCAATTGGATAAACAGAACCATTTCCTGAACTTGCTTTCTCGATGGTGTTAATCATGGAATGCAGATTCTTTAAGCCGGTTTCTGCAGCTTCAAGTGCATCTTCGGAAAAGTCAGTAGTACTTCTATAATGACTTTGAAGTAAGAAAAATCGTATTACTTCAGGGCTCCAGGCTCTGGTCAATAATTTATGATCGCCGGTAAAAAACTCATTTAAATTGATTGCATTTCCAAGTGATTTACCCATTTTTTGGCCTTCTAGAGTCACCATGTTGTTATGCATCCAATACTTAACAAAGGTTTTATCATTGCAGCATTCTGATTGAGCAATCTCACATTCATGATGCGGAAATTGATTTTCCAGTCCACCACCATGAATATCAAAAGTCTCCCCAAGATATTTAGTACTCATCGCTGAACACTCAATATGCCATCCTGGATAACCGGTGCTCCATGGAGATTCCCACTTCATAAGATGTGATTCATCTGCTTTTTTCCAGAGTGCAAAATCGGCTGGATTTTTCTTATCTGAGGCAATATCAACTCGCGTACCCGATTCAGCTTCATCCAAAGTACGACCGCTTAATTTTCCGTAGTTCGGATCGGATTGAACATCGAAATAAACATTTCCTTCTACTTCGTATGCGTGATTTTTCTCAATGAGCGTCTTTATCATCGCAATTTGTTCAGGTATATGACCGGTTGCTCGTGGTGTAATATCTGGTCTAAGCACATTCAGCTTATCCATATCACGGAAGTAAGTGTAAGTGTACTTCTCCGCAATTTGCATTGGATCAACTTGTTCAATGCGTGCTTTCTTGGCTAATTTATCTTCGCCTTCATCACCATCGCCGACTAAATGACCCACATCTGTAATATTCTGAACATATTTCACTTTGTAGTCTAGATATCTCAAATAGCGAAGTACCAAGTCAAAAGATACATAGCTTTTTGCATGCCCTAAATGAGCATCACCATAAACTGTTGGCCCACATACATACATTCCCACATATGGTGGGTTTAGTGGTTCAAATAGTTCTTTTTTTCTTGATAGTGTATTGTAGACTTGGAGTGATTTTTCTGCCAAAATATTCTAGAACTCAGTATTTGTCTTGATGAAATCGATAAACTTTTGTTGAATATCATGCTGCTTAAAAGCACCACGAAATTCTGAAGTAATAGTACTGCTGCTTTGATCTTTAATTCCACGCATAGACACACATAGGTGTTTGCTATCTATAAAAACTGCTACATCTTCAGTTTCCATTGCAGTTGAGAGTGCATCAGCAATTTGAAGTGTCAAACGTTCTTGTACCTGAGGTCGGCGAGAATAATAATCAACTAAACGATTGATCTTTGAAAGACCAATAACCTTTCCTTTTGAGATATATGCGACGTGAGCTTTACCAATGAATGGAAGAAAATGGTGCTCGCAGAATGATGTAACTTGGATATTCTTTTCGATTACCATATCACTGTAATCGTAGCCGTTACTAAAAGTGCGAGCTTCAGGTCGGTTTTTGGGGTCTAATCCTTGAAAAATTTCTTTTACATACATTTTCGCAACACGTTGAGGTGTTCCCCTCAAGCTATCATCGGTCAAATCAAGACCAAGTGTCTCCATGATTTTTGTAAAATGCTCTTTAATAATTTCGATTTTCTCGTTATCAGATAAATCGAAAGCATCTTCTCTCAACGGAGTTAACTCAGATGTTCCGATATGGGCATCTCCGAGATCCTCTATTGATTCAATGTGTTCTAAATCTAGCTTATTATCCAAGTTTGCGGAGTATTTAGTGTTGCCGAATGCGTTGTTACATAGGCGATTAAACAGAATTCAAAAAATAAGAGTTCTTAACTAGAATTGCATTAGTTTTAGCCAATAGGGCTGATCAATAGTTATTGATATTGAATAATGAAGCTTCAATATTTTAACACCCGAAACTAAATAATTGTAGTCGATGATTAATCACGTTGTAATGTGGAAGCTTAAGGATGAGGCCGTGGGTAAATCCAAAGCAGAAAACGCAAATCTTATGAAAGAGAAGTTAGAATCCATGCCACCTTTAATTGAGGAGCTCGAATCTGTAGAAGTTGGGATTCATATGTTTGAAGGTGGAGGAGATCCAATTTGCGATGTTGTTTTAATTGCAAAATGTGAAAACGAAGAAAGTCTTCATGCTTATGCCGCACATCCTGAACACAAAAAAGTGGTTGAGTTCATCTTAAAAGTGGTGAAAGAACGCCGGGTTGTAGATTTCGTCAGTGAACAGTGAACAGTGAACAGTGAACAGTGATCAGAGTTCAGTTATCAGTTTTCAGATATTTTTAAAACGAATAACGAATAACCATTAACGAATAAGAATTGACAATCAACGAAGAAGAGTACATAGAACTTCCAATCGATGGGATATTAGATCTCCATTTCTTTAAACCTAATGAGGTGAAAAATTTAGTTCCGGATTACATCGAGGCTTGTCTGGAAAAAGAAATATTCTCACTTAGAATTATTCATGGGAAAGGGAAGGGTGTACTAAGAAGAACCGTTCATTCAATCCTAGAGAAAAATGAAAATGTTGAATCCTTTAGAATGGCAGATGATCGAAGTAGCTGGGGCGCAACATTAGTTGAATTAAAGAATAAATAAGTGAAATCAAGTAAGCTAAAAGAATTACTTAGTCGACATATTGAGCGGATTCAGAGAAGAATTACAAGAATTGAAAAGCTAGAAAGCCAACTCTCAAAATTTAGGTTGCTTTATTTCGTAAGTGGCTTAATTCTGCTCTATTTGATTGCTACATTCGCAAGTGATGTCGTATTCACAGTTGCTCTATTTGGATCAATTATTGGTTTTTTAGTATTGATTGATCGTCACAATAAAGTGGATCGTTCTTTGAAAGCTTTTCAGTTCTTGAAGCAGGTAAAAGAAGATCATCTGGCAAGAATCGATCTTGAATGGAAAAGAATTGAATACAAGGCCATTGAGTTTGAGGATAAAGATCATCCATTTGCGAATGATCTTGATATACTAGGTAAGCATTCCTTGTTTCATCTATTGGATACATCAATCTATGATGATAGTTCAAAACTACTAATCGAATGGTTGTTGACTTCCCAACCCAATAAACAAGAAGTCTTACATCGACAAAATCAAATAGCTGAGTTAATACCATTAGCTATTTTTAGGGATAAGCTAAGAGTGATTGGATTGGTAACAAAAATTAGAAAAACGATTAGCAGCTGGACTATCGATGATATGTTGTTTTTTCTAAGATTACCTAAAAAGGAAAACATCAGAATACCTCTAATTGTATTATCAATTCTTTCAATTCTAAATATCACATTCTTCACTTTTTTAATGATAGGAAGCATAAATGCCTTACCTCTAACAATAAGCCTGGTCTCTTATTTATTGGTCTTCAAGTTTAATGACCAGAAAGTGAAGGGTTTATTCGATGCTGCCTTTCAGATTGAACAAATATTAGAACAGTTTGAATCAATATTATCACATGTTGAGAGATTTAAACCAAAGAAAGGAAGTGAATTAGAGAAACTATTTCTATGCTATCAAGATGAGGAAGTAAAGCCATCTTTCTTGATTAAAAAAGCTCAGAAAATGATGAGCCGTGCATCTATGCAAGCTAATAAACTGTGGCAAGGAGTTGTGAATCTTGTGGTGCCGTGGGATTATTATTATGCATTAAGAATGGAAGCTTTGAAGGAAGAATTGGAGCCAAAACTTACTATTTGGATGAAAACTTTCTATGAGATTGAGGCACTTAACTCTTTGGCTAACTTTGCTATGCTAAACCCTGAGTTTAGTGTTCCAACTTTCGATGAAAATGGAAAGAAAGAATTCTCTGCAATTAAGTTAGGACATCCTCTAATACCCGAGAATCAGCGAATTTGTAATGATTTTGAAATTGAAAAAGGGAAAGATCTATTCCTTGTAACTGGATCGAATATGGCAGGTAAAAGTACCTTTCTAAGAACTGTTGGTGTCAATTTAGTACTTGCATATACTGGTGCACCGGTTTGTGCGCAATTTTTAAACACTAAGTTCTATCGCGTTTTCACAAGTATTAATGTAGTTGATTCCCTTGATGCTGGATTCTCTCACTTTTATGCTGAAGTAAAGCGATTGAGATTTTTATTGGATGAGTTATCAAATGAGAATGAGTTTCCTTTGTTCTTTTTTGTGGACGAGATTTATAGAGGCACAAACAATAAAGAGAGATTCATTGGAAGTGCTGCATTTTTGAAAGAAGTGGCTGGTAAAAAAGGGATCGGATTGGTCTCGTCTCATGATTTAGAGCTTGCATCACTAGAACAAGAGATATCTGAGCTTGTAAATATTCATTTTGTTGAATCCATTAAAGATGGCAAGATGCATTTTGAATACAAACTAAATGCCGGACCTTGCCCAAGTACAAATGCTGTTCAAATCATGAAAATGGAAGGATTACCCACGTAACATCTAGATTGATCTCTAATATTTTATAGCTCAAAGACTCTTATATAATCAATCTCAAAAGTTGCCGGAAAGTTAGCATCATCTACATCAAACCCACCGAAAGTACCACCAATAGCCATATTTACTAAGAAGAAATGAGGTTTTGAAAAGGGCCAGTTTTCTTCAGTTGGATTTTCAGGACGGTCAATGGTTAAGGTTATGTTGGATGGATCATTTAGATAAAACTGCAATTGGTCTTCTTTCCAGATTAAACCGTAAATATTGAAATCTTCTTCAATATTATTTAGAGGTATATCGCCAGACTCAATCTGAGTTCCAATGGAATGATGATTAGTCTGACTATGAATAGTGGAGAAATAGGTATTAGGATTCTTACTTACATATTCCATGATATCAATCTCACCAGAAAATGGCCATGATTCTCCATTTCGAATTCCATCACCCAACATCCAAATTGCAGGCCACAGTCCGGGTCCTTTGTAATCAGGTACTTTTGCTCTAGCTTCAATTCTACCGTATTTGAAAGATTCAAAACTTAGCAATCTCGCAGAAGTGTAATCACCAACTCCTTGTCCAGTTCCTACTTTTCGTGCTATTATCTTTAGTTTACCATCAGAAACAACAATGTTGTCGTTGCTATTTGTATAATTTTGAAGTTCTTGGTTCCCCCAGCCAGTAGCTCCAAGTTCCGGATACCATGTGCTATCATTTAAACTATTTCCATCAAATTCTTCCGACCAAATTAAACCTACAGGTGAATCTGGGCTATTATTTTTTGAGCTTGAATTGCAGCCTTTGATCAGAAAGCCTACAAGTAGTACAGGTAATAATATTCTTCTCATCGTGGTAAAATAATGGTTCCAATCTAGAAATAGAGAGCGTAAAGAATACCTCAAGACTTGAAAAGTACCAAATGCGAAGTCTGATAAATTAATCGAGTAAGAAGGTAAGAGGGTATTTAATTCTCATTGCCCAATACTGTTCCATATGATCGTGACCATCAAATTTCCTGGTAACCCAATTTTCATCTTGAACGAATCCCGCAGTTTCCATCATCCTATCCACTTTCAGTTGATGTGGTTCATAATTTGCATCCAAACCTTCAGTGCCGAAATCGAAATAGATTTTATGCGTGGTTGAATTAGGTAGATTATTCTCAACATATTTGATGAACTCTTCACCGATTTCTGGGACAATCCAATGCGTTGAAACACATCCGGCTGCACCAAAAACTTCAGGATATTCCATTATTGCATATAATGAAATCAATCCACCCATACTCGAACCCATGATTGACGTGAATTCGGCTTCTGGTTTAGTTCGATATTCATTATCAATAAAGGGTTTCAGTTCTTCAACAATGAACTTCAGGTAATCATCAGAAAAAATTGGTTTGCCTGAATTTCGAATTACATGATCCTGCACTTCAGGGCTATTCATGACTTCAGCAGGTTTTTGTGGCATGTACTCGGGAAATCGGGTAATGCCACTGTTCCAAATGGCGACGACAATAGTTCCCTCAATTTCTCCATCACCAATTAAATCTGTGAGAGCTTCATCCACCATCCAATCATTACCATTATAACTTGTTTCAGGATCGAATACGTTTTGACCATCATGCATGTATAAAACCTGATAAGTTTCGTTGGATTCTGAATATCCGGGGGGTAGCCAAACTTCTATATTTCGGTCATCAACATGCTCTGATGGAAAATCTTCATGCTCAATTACAGTGCCTGTAACCGCTAGCACAGGGTTCTTAAGTTCTGATGCATTTTCACTCATGCAACTAACCTGAATAAGTATCAGGACGATAAATGTGATTTTTTTCATTTCAATAGGCCAACGTATGGCCAAAAATGTGAATCATTTGTGATTTCTCAAATACTCTGAGTTGTTAAAATAATTCTCGACACTAAATACAAATTGTTAACAGCTTTTCTGGTTCATTTTTTATTTATTGATTCAAATTATTCATAACTCTACATAGGGGTGCAACTATTTCATATGGAACAGGTTTTTTCAATTGTTCTGACAGTGATTGGGGTATACATGGCAATCGGTTTGATATTCGGTTTAATATTTATTGATACCGGCCTAAAAAAGGTTGATAAGAATGCACAAGAAGCCTCGCGATCATTTAGGCTTCTAATTCTCCCTGGATTACTAATCTTTTGGCCGTTTTTTCTGAAAAAATGGATAGGAGTGAAGTCATGAAAGCTTCTTTGAGGAAAACACATCTCGCACTTTGGTGTATTTTAAGTGTTATAACACTAACCATTTTAATATTTGCGGCCTGATGGGGGTTAAATACGAAGCGGTTCTTTGGAACAACCAAAAGAAGAAATATGACCAAATATTATGGTTGGGGATTTTGGGTGTAATAATTGTATTCATTGCAGCTCAACTTGTATTTCATCCACAAATAACGGCCGAAACTTTAATTATCAGAGTAACTGCATTAACTGCTTTTACATTACTGAACCTGATCTTAATGATCGGACCACTTGCCAGATTAGACGATAGGTTTTTGCCTCTTTTATATAATAGAAGACATCTAGGAGTATCGATGTTTTTTCTCGCTTTAATTCATGGAGTCTTTTCAATCATTCAGTTTCATGCTTTAGGAGATGCAAATCCTATTGTAAGTGTATTCACATCAAACCAGAATTATCAGTCCATTAGTGAGTTTCCATTTCAGATACTTGGTTTTATTGCCTTGGTGATTTTATTCCTAATGGCGGCAACAAGTCATGACTTTTGGTTAAAAAACCTTTCCCCAAAAGTGTGGAAAGGTCTGCATATGCTGGTTTATGTTGCTTACGCATTACTGATTTTGCATATAGCACTCGGGTCTCTGCAATATGAAGATCACATTGAGTACGGTGGGATTGTTGTTTTTGGCTTTCTAACAATTTGCGGGCTACATCTTTTTGCAGGATTCAAGGAAATAAAAGCGCTAAAAAGTCAAAAAAACGCACTTTCGGAAAACGGATTTTTTGAAGTTGGACCGGTGAGTGAAATACCGGATAGCTGTGCAAAAACCGTTTTCATTGATGGTGAGAACATTGCCATTTTTAAATATGATGGAAAAATTTCTGCTGTTCACAATGTATGTAAACACCAAATGGGACCTTTGGGGGAAGGAAAAATTGTTGATGGCTGTATCACTTGTCCCTGGCATGGATATCAATATTTACCAGAAAATGGACAATCACCGCCTCCATTTATAGAAACTCTGCACACCTATGAAGTGAAAATTTTAGATGGAAATGTCTGGGTAAATCCTTTGCCAAAACCTGAAGGTACATTTGTTGAACCTGCAATTTTGGAGGCATCATGAGTAAAAATGATTTCTATATAGGTTGGCAAGAAGAAATGCCTGAATCTACTGGTAAATTCTTACGAAATACTTTGATTAGCACCTTTTTGGTAATAATCGTCATAACTATTTATTTGGTGTTTTTCCAAAAACCATTTAATGATCATGCCTTTGAATTTGGTACCACAACCTCATTAACTGGAATCTACATTGAAGAACCATTTCCGATGCTTCAAATCACCAAAGATAAACCTGAACAAGTTTCAAGCAGTGTTTTATTGGTAGGTTTTGGGAAATTTGGGGCTCGTGGAATCATGGAAGAAATAGAATCTAGAGAAGGAGATATGAATTTAAAAGAAGTCACCTTAAACGGTACACTAATCTATGGTGATGGACTTACTCTTCTCGAATTAACCAATCAAAGTGAAAGTTTTGAAGAATCGACCGGTAATTTTCGCCAACCTATTGAACGAAGAGAATCTACCTATCAAATTGAATTAACTGGTGAAATCCTGGATTCTAAATGTTACTTCGGTGTCATGAAACCGGGTGAAGGGAAAATTCATAAAAGTTGTGCAATTCGTTGTATTAGCGGAGGTATTCCACCGGTGTTACGAGTTTGGCGAGAAGCTTCGCAAGACTACGACTATCATTTAATAACAGGGTTAAATGGTGAGGAAATAAATGCAGATATACTTCAATTTGTTGGTGAAAAAATCACTATTTCAGGGAATCCATATAAGCAGTTAGGATGGAATGTTCTAGAAATAAATCCGGCTTTAATTCAAAGGAAATTGGCAAGCAATGAGTAATAATTACATCCAGGTAGATCAACAATTACATCGACTTTGCCAAATTATAGCAAAAGCTAACCGAGCTTTTGTACGCCACAAAAAGGATGATAGTCATACAACTCTTGGATTTAAGTCTGACAAAGGATGGATTACTGGTAGATGGATTGAGACTGAACACAGTAGAATACGCTTAGTTTTGAGACTGGCAGATGTCTGTTTAGTTTGGATGAATGATGAAAATGAATCACTTCAAACAGTCTCAACAGCAAAAAAGCATATCATTGAAATTGAAAATCAGTTAAGGAAAACTATAGAAGACGAAGGTCTTGATGTTTCAAAATTTCAGGCTCCTCTTCATTATCAAATTCCTGATTATCCTTTTTCTGGTCAGCCCGTGGCTCTATTATCAAGATTAGCTCTGAATGAATGGACACATTGGAGAAGAATTGCCGATGATGCTTGCGCTTATTTGTTGAGGACATTCAAACAAAAAGAAGAAATTCGCATTTGGCCGCATCATTTTGATACTGGAATTTACATGGACCTTAACGAGAAACTGGGAATTGGTTTTGGGTTAGCCATGAAGGATGAAATGGTAGGTGCTCCATATTTCTATGCCACTTGTTATCCGAAAGAAGGAGAAGCTGATTATAGTGGAATTAATGAGTTAGCATATGGTCACTGGATTGTAAAGCAATGGCATGGTGCAGTGCTTTCTGTGGATGATCTTCAATTTGAGACTACCAAAGTCGCTAAAACGATTATTCAAAAATTTATTGATGAAACTATGAACTGGTATAACGCGATGTAAGGAGCTATGAGTAAAGAATTAATCTGGCATAAAGTATTAGATAACAAAAATGATTTACCTGAAGGTCGCGTGATGTCAGTCACTGCGGGGCATAAAGGAATCTGCTTAACTCATTTTGAAGGCACCTATAACGCTCTTGATAATAGATGCCCACATCAGGGTGGTCCATTGGGAGAAGGTAGTATCGAAAATGGGATGCTGCGTTGTCCATGGCATGGATGGGATTATCATCCGTGCACAGGAAAAGCACCCGGAGGTTATGATGATGGAATCGAAACTTTCGATTTAAAAATTGAAGATGATGCCATTTATGTTGGTCTCGAACCTGAAGCCCCTCACGAAACAACGATTTCTGATATCATGGCAGAAACCATGGTAAATTGGGGAGTAAATCGTGTTTTTGGAATGGTTGGGCATTCCAACCTTGGATATGCAGATGCAATGCGAAGACTTGAAGAGCAAGGGAAGCTCAAATACTTCGGGATAAGACATGAAGGGGCCGCTTCATTTGCAGCCTCTGCATATGGAAAATTAACCGGGAAGCCAGCTGCATGTTTTGCTATCGCAGGACCCGGATCTACAAATATGTACACAGGAATGTGGGATGCTAAAGTTGATCGCGCACCACTTTTAGCTTTGACAGGACAAGTGGCTACACAAGTTGTTGGGACAGGTAATTTCCAGGAATTGGATTTAGTACAGGCATTTAATTCTGTAGCAGAATTCAATCAGCGAGTGCAAAAAGACAGTAAACACTCTGAATTGATGTCATTAGCAGTAAAACATGCCATTCTTAAGCGAGATGTAAGTCATATTACTTTCCCGGATGAAGTTCAGGAAACTCCGGCGCCAGAAAATGCTAAAGTTCAGGATCCTGAAGATCGAATCACACCAATTACTATTGCTCCACCAAAGGAAAGTTTGGATAAAGCAGTACAATTGATTGATCAGGCGGAACGTCCGGTTATTATTGTTGGACATGGTGCTCGGTTTAATATGGATCAGGTAACAGCATTTGCCGAGAAATTGAATTGCCCTGTTTTGACCACCTTTAAAGGAAAAGGTCAAATTTCAGATTTTCATCGACTTGGTTGCGGTGTTTTAGGACGAAGCGGAACGCCAATAGCTTCCTGGTTCATGAATGAATCGGATTTGTTAATTGTGATTGGAGCTTCTTTTTCAAATCATACAGGCATTACTCCAAAGAAACCAACCATTCAAATTGATTTTGACCCACTTGCCTTAAGTAAATTCCACAAAGTAGATTGCGCCGTTTGGGGTGAAATCTCGGTTACTGTTGATCTGATGGATCAGCATATATCGAGTTTTGATAATAAAGTTGATCAAACCCAGGAAATCGCTGACCGCTGGGAAATTTGGAGAACAGAAAAAGCTAAACGCTTAATTGAAGATCACGGTAAAGGAGTGAGTTCAATTGCTGTATTTGATGCGATGACTCGCCTCGCACCCGAAAACGCAGTGATGTGTGTTGATGTGGGTAACAATGCTTACAGTTTCGGTCGTTACTTTGAGTGTAAAAAGCACACATTTTTGATGTCTGGCTATCTTGGCTCGATTGGGTTTGCTTTACCAGCTGCAATGGGCGCCTGGGCGGCTGTGGAAGATTCTCGACCTGTTATAGCGGTTGCCGGTGATGGTGGACTTTCTCAGTACTTAGCTGAAATCACAACCTTGGTCCATTACAATATGCCGGTGAAGGTGATTGTATTGAACAACAATGAGTTAGGCAAGATCAGTAAAGAGCAACGCGCAGGTGAATTAGAAGTCTGGAAAACAGCACTTTCAAATCCAAGCTTCGCAGATTATGCTGAAAGTTGTGGAGCTAAAGGGATTTTAGTTTCAGAAGCAGATCAGATGGATACAGCCATGAAAGAATTATTTGATCATGATGGTCCGGCTTTATTAGAAGTAAAGGCTGATGTAAGTTTGATCTAACTATTTGTTTGTTTTACTTCTGTAGTTTATTATCAGATTATGAAAACGATTGAGATTAGAAAAAGCGGAACAGGAATTGAGAGAGTATTCCTAATCATATTTTTACCGATAATGGTTTTGGGTTTGGTACAACTATTCATGGACTATGAAAACAGCTTCATGAACTCTGTTCATTCTATCATGATTATTTGCCCAATTGTTATTATTTCATTTCGATTGTTTAAACCAAATACAGTTTTTTGGAACAACATGGGATTTAGTGCAAATATTGGGAATAAGTTTGGTACCGTTGTCAAATATGTTGATATCAAAGAAGTAGTATTTGAAGATTCTACAATGACTATAAGAAGGCTAACTTCTAAAGATTTAGAGTTTGATTTGAGTAATTATGAAGCAGAAGATGTTGAGAAACTTCAAGCGTTTATCTCAGATCAAACCAATCTTTATGGGTTAAGAAAGTACAAGACTTCGATAGCCTGATAATTGCATCAACTGACTAACTTCTGGTTAGTTTTCGCTGATTTATATTTTCCTTTCTTTTTTCTGTAACCTTTCTTTTTGTTGATAGTGTACAGGGCGTCAACATTAAACAATTGCAAATTAGGGCACTTTGAGTTCCACTGCGGATAAAGCATTAATGATGAAAGTGAAGGAAGGCCAGATCGATAAACTGGGTTTACTTTACGAGCGTTATGCGAATTCATTATTTGGGTTTTTCTACCGCAAAACCAAAGAGCAGCAATTAAGTGAAGATCTTGTTCAATCGGTGTTTGAGCGCATGCTCAAGTATCGCGACACATACACCGGAGATGGATCATTTACTACTTGGATGTTTAGCATTGCAAGAAATGCACACATCGATCATTATCGAAAAAATAAACGGCTAAGAGAGGACGAAATTCTTGACGAAGAAAGAATCCCAAGTGAAGATCCTTCCGGTTATGTGGATTTAGATGAACGAAGCAGAAGAAAAATGATCCTTGAAAAAGCGCTCGATAGTCTAAGTGAAGAAAAAAAAGATGTAGTAATCCTAAGTCGATTCGAAGGATTACGGTATCAGGAAATCTCCGAGATTCTTGGCATTACAGAAAGTGCAGTAAAAGTGAGAATGTTTCGAGCAATGAGTGATTTAAAAAAGATTGTAACCACGTTAAGCGAGGAATACAGCAATGAATGAAAAATATGAACAACTAATCGCCGACTATCTAGAAGGCACACTTGATGAAGCTTCCAGTACAGAGCTGGAACAACTGATCGAGAAAGGTGAGATCGATTTTATCGATTTCAGAGCTTATGAGCAGTTGCATCAGGATTTAGAATTGGTTCCGGTTCCCAAACCTAGTGAGAACATGCGAAACCAGTTCTATGAAATGCTTGGTGATGAACAACAGAAATTAGATCAGATTAAAAGATCACAATTCGTAGAAAAGATTACACAGTGGTTTCAGCAAATAACCGCTCCTAGACTGGCATATGCATTTGTTCTACTTATTGTAGGTGGATTTGTCGGTAATCAGTTTGGAAATAATTCCAATCAAATTGAAATGTTGACTTCAGAAATGGAATCAATGCGACAATTAATGATGGTTAGTATGCTTGAAGGTCCAACAGCAACTGATCGTCTTAGAGCAGTAAACATCAGTAGTCAACTTCCACAAGCTGATGGAAGAGCAATTCAAGCACTTTTATTCACTTTAAATAACGATCCCAGTGAAAATGTCCGTATTCAAACTATTCAGGCTTTAACACAGTGGGGAGATGTGCCAAACGTGCGTGAAGGAATGATCAAATCAATTTCAAGACAAGATTCTGATTTGGTAATTGTTGCTTTAGCAGATGCTATGGTGGAATTAGGTGCAAGAAACGCAGCTCAGGAATTTGAAAAATTAAAAGAGTTAGAACTTGCAATCTCAACACGAGAAAAAATCGATAACACAATCGCTGTATTACTATGAGAAAATTAAAAGCAATTGCACTAGTCGTACTTTTTGGGACGACATTGGGTCATGCCCAAAAATTTCAGGATGATATTTCAATGCAGGTTCTATCCAACGAATTTGGAAAAGACTACGAAGTGATCGTTAAAAACATTTTTGGTGATGTTCAAATAGATGGATACGAAGGAGATGATATTCTCATCATAGCCAGCAGAGAAATTTGGAAAGATCGAGGTCGGGTAACAGAATCAGATAAAGAGGATTATCAATTAAAAACCTTAGTATCTGATGATAATGTTCTCATTTATGTGGATGCGCCCGGTGTAGAAATTGATTTTGATGACGGACGAATCAATTATCGAATGGATAGGGATGATGATGATGTTCAATTCTACTTCGATATTGAAGTGAGAATTCCGCAAGCCATGGATGTGGATGCATCCACGATAAATGATGGTGTTCTGATTGTTAAAGATATGTATGCAGCTATTGAAGCTAATAATGTGAATGGTTCCATTGAAGTTTATGAGGCCAAATCAAGGCTAGAAGCAAATACGGTAAATGGGAATATTGAGGTATGGTTTAAAGAGTCTCCAGATTTTGACATGGAATTCAATACCGTAAATGGGGAAATCGAAATTTATTCTCCCGGTGACTTCGGAGCCGTTGTAACTTTTGAAAGTTTGAACGGTGAGTTATTCACAGACTTTGATAATGTAAAGCGACTACCAAACCAATTGAACAGGGAAGAAAGTCGAAGAGGCAAACGCTATAAGCTTACATCAAATGCACCAATTCAAATTGGTAATGGTGGGCCTTCAATGGAATTCAAGCTAGTTAATGGCAATGTCTTCATTCGAGAAAGAGAATCATAAAAAAGAGAAATAATCATGAAAACAATTAAAACAATATCATTAGTACTTGGCGTGCTGGTTCTATTCTCTGGAGTAAGCTTTGCACAAAGTGATTTGAGAATACCACTTACCAATCCGAATTCTCCGGGCAAACTTAAAATACATTCGATTTACGCTGATGAAGTGATTGTAAGGGCATGGGATAGTAAAGAAGTTCGTGTTATGATAAACGGTGAGGACGATGACGATGATAGAAACTATAATCGAAACGGTCTTCGACGAATATCAACTGGTGGAGCTGGTGTAGAAGTAACTGAAGAAAATAACAACGTTAACATCAGAACTTCCCCAAACCATGATGATGTTGACTTAATGGTATGGGTTCCTGCAGATTTTTCAGTTCAGGTTAATCTCACACATGGTGATGTAGTTGTACAAGGCGTGAATGGTGAACATGAGATTAAAGCAACAAATGGTGATGTTGAAATGTCTGCAATACGTGGTTCAGTAGTTTGCAACAGCATCAATGGAGATATCGAAGTAGAACTCTTAGAAGTTACAGCCGGAACTCCAATGTCATTCAATGGACTAAACGGAGACATAAGTGTAAGGCTTCCAGCCGATGTAGAATTCAATGGCAAAATGAAAACGGATTACGGAGATATATACAGTAATTTTGATTTTCAAATTGACCGATCTGAAAGTACTACAGAATCATCGGGAGAGGATGGAGTATATTCAATCACAGTTAACAGATGGGTTACAGGTTCTGTAAATGGAGGCGGTCCCGAATTCTTATTCAAAACACTCCATGGCGATATTGAAATAAGTAAAAATTAGTAAAACGGGGAAACGTATCAGTTTCCCCTTCGTCTACACTTCACAATTCACAACTGGTCGTCCTATCTGCTTAAATAGTTGGAGAGAAGCAGGTTAGATAGCCTTTCTAAGTCAGGTACTATGCAAAAAATGATCACACTACTAGTAGTATGTCTGATTCTCGGGACTACAGCTTACGCTCAAAATCAAACACCGGGAGGAGAGAATCCTAAGCAAGGAAACAACAACACTTCACAAGATATTCGGAGTGGAAAAATTGAAAATCCAACAATGAATGCCATTCGAATAAATTCAAACTCGGATGTTAAACTGGATGGTTATTTGGATGAGGCTGTTTGGGCTATTGCACCGATTGCAACCGATTTTACACAACGTTTTCCAGTTGATGGTGGTGAGCCAAGCCAAAGAACTGAAGCGAAAATTCTCTATACAGATTCTCATATTTATGTTGGAATGATGGCTTATGAATCTGCTCCGGATTCTATTATCAAAGCATTATTCAGGAGAGATGGGAACGAGGCTAGTGACTGGGTGTATGTGAGTTTTGATAGCTATAACGACAAGAGAACAGCATTTACATTTGCTGTAAATCCTACAGGTGTACAAAAAGATATTCTGTATTTCGATGATAATGGAGAGGATATTTTATGGGATGCAGTTTGGGAAGCTGAAGCGAAGATTACAAACGAGGGCTGGTCAGTTGAGATGAAAATTCCGTTATCACAACTTCGCTTCAGTTCAAACCAAAACGTGCAAACCTGGGGTGTGAATTTTCAACGAAGGATTGCCCGAAATAACGAATTCAATTATTGGTCAGAAACTTCACAAAGAGCTGCTGGAATGGTTTCCTTGTTCGGTCGACTTGAGGGAATTCGTGATCTTGATGAGCCAAGAAGACTTGAAATCAGTCCTTATATTTCTTCCAGTTTAACACGCGCACCAGGAGATAACAGCAATCCATACTTTGAGGAAAATGATTTTGGCGGAAATATTGGTGGTGATATAAAGTATGGACTCACCTCTGATCTAACACTTACTGCAACTATAAATCCTGATTTTGGACAGGTGGAAGCTGACCCGGCAACGATCAACCTTTCACAGTTTGAGATTTTCTTTCCCGAACGGAGACCTTTCTTCCTTGAAGGAAATGAGATTTTTCGATTCGGTGGAACCAGAACATATAATACTGCCGGAAATCCAAATACATTTTACTCTCGCAGAATTGGTAGAACACCGCAAGGTAATTTCTTTAGAGCGAACAACTTTGAAAATGGCGGATTATTTAATGCAGATAGTTTGAGAAGAAGTTACAGTGATGTACCGGATCAAACGAATATAGCTGCGGCTGCAAAAGTTAGTGGTAAAACACAGTCAGGGTGGTCGATTGGTGGCTTATATGCCAGAACGGTAGAAGAGCAAGGTGAATTTACAGTTGATCAAGGAACTAACTTTGATAGGGTAAGAGGAAATTTTGTTGCAGAACCAGCTTCAAACTATCTGGTTGCTAGGGTTAAAAAAGACATCAACGAAGGAAATACCGTAGCAGGTGGATTTTTAAGTGCTGTAAACCGAAATATCGATGATACCTACTTTGAAACATACCTTAGAAACTCAGCATACATAATTGGTAGTGACTTTGAGCATAACTGGAACGACAGAATGTATACTGTAAGCGGTTCATTCTCTTTAAGCCAGATTAATGGTACTTCAGATGTAATAACGGCTGCACAAAATGCTCCCCAAAGATATTATCAGCGAGTAGATTCTGATGGACTAAGTGTTGATGAATCATTAACCAGCCTTGAAGGTTTTGCAACCGAGATAAGTTTGAGGAAATCATCCGGAGATCATTTTACCGGCTCAGTGACCTATGCTGATGTAAGTCCGGGTTATGAAACCAACGATATTGGATTCCAGAATCGTGCAGATTATCGTTCCTTTGCATTTGCTTTTCAATGGCAAGAAACAGCACCAAAAGCTGTTCAGTACTGGGAAATTTGGAGTTATCAATTATATGGTTGGAATTATGATGGCGATTGGATTTGGAGAAATTTAAACTTAGGCGGCTTTACACGATTCCAAAACCAATGGACCTTTAATGCCAATGTAAATGGATCATTTGGAAGAATATCAGATCGTTTAACGCGCGGTGGCCCTAATATGAAATACAATGATGATTTGAATTTCAATTTCAATATTGGATCAGATCGATCAAAACCATTTTCATTTGGTCATGGCCAGTTCCATAGAAGAGATATAGAAAACGAATTTGATGATTACTACTGGCTTGATGTTTCATATCGTCCATCAACTAATATTCAAATTACAATTCAACCTGAAATTGGATTTGAATTAGATGAAGATCAGTTTGTTGCAAATATTGGTAGAAATCCTACTGATCCTGATGTCGATCAAACCTTTGGACAACGATATATCTTTGCAAATTCAAGAAGCATGAATTTCTCTACAGAGATTCGTCTAAACTGGACCTTCAATCCAAAAATGAGTCTCCAAACTTTTGTTCGACCATTTATTAATTCATTTAGATTCTCAGAATTTGGTGAATTCAATAATCCCGGAGATTGGGGATTCGATTACTATGGTGAAGATGAGGGAACATTAACTGAAACAGGTAACGGTCAATTTGCTGTAGATATAGACAATGATGGAAATGAAGATTTCAATTTTAATCGACCAGATTTTACGTTTAGATCCCTTCAGGGTAATGCAGTATTCCGCTGGGAATATAAACCGGGATCCACTCTTTTCTTAGTTTGGCAACAAAGTAGAAATGGAAGTATTGGTGATGGAAGGTTTGATTTAGGCACAGATTTGATAGATATCTTCGATCCAAAACCCAATAATATTTTCCTTGTCAAGCTAAGTTATTGGTTCGGAACCTAGTACGATCTTTTTGTTGATTTAAAAGGAGCTTCGGCTCCTTTTTTTGTTGTAACATTTTGAAAAAGCTTGCCTCTTTAGCTGTAACGTCGGCATATTTCGGTTAATAATCGGTTCGAAGTATAAGGTTCATCTTACAGCAAGGTATAGAAATGATAAACACTCTACGTGTTTTCGTACTTGTGATTGTTTATTTGGTCAGTACATCACATCAGTTAAAGGCTCAATCAATTTTAGAAGCTATTCGAATATCCGAAGAGTCCGAAATAACTGTAGATGGTTCACTTTCAGAAGACGTTTGGCAAAGAGCTGAAATAGCAACCGGATTTACTCAATCTGCACCTTTCGATGGTGCACCAGCAACGGAGAAAACAGAAGTACAAGTAGTTTATACAGATAAGTACTTATTTGTTGGTGCTATGGCATATGATTCGAATCCTGATTCAATAATGGCGACATTGTTTCGAAGAGATGGCGATGAATCCTCCGACTGGTTATATGTGAATATCGATAGTTATAATGATGATTTGACGGCATTTACTTTTGCGATTAATCCTCTAGGGGTTCAAAAAGACATCATGTACTTCGATGATTCTCAGGAGGATATTTTATGGGATGCTGTTTGGGAAGCTAAAACAAAAATTTTAGAAAATGGCTGGAGTGCTGAATTTAAAATTCCACTTTCACAGCTTCGGTTTACGTCCAATAATGAGATACAGAATTGGGGAATAAATTTTCAAAGGCGAATAGCCAGAAGAGCAGAGATTAGTTTTTGGTCTAGAACTCCACGAGAAGAGTTTGGAGTTGTATCCAGATTTGGTGAATTGCGCGGTGTTGAAAATCTTGATCGACCTCTACGACTTGAAATTTCACCTTACGTGTCATCAGAGTTTAAGCGCGATGATGTGGGTAGTTCAGTGAATCCATTCTATGAGCAGAATGATTATTTGATGAAAGTTGGTGGAGATATTAAATATGGACTCAGCTCTGATTTTACGCTAACTGCGACTTTAAATCCCGATTTTGGTCAGGTTGAAGCAGATCCTTCAACCATCAATTTGACTGAATTTGAACTTTTCTTCGAAGAAAGAAGGCCATTTTTCTTAGAAGGAAGTGACATTTTTAATTTTGGGTCTACAACATCACAAAATTCTTTTCGAAGTCATACAAATTTCTACTCTCGAAGAATCGGACGAACACCATTTGCTGTAAGTGAGGGACTTCATACAATCAATAATAATGGGGAAACCATTCAACTTGATTTTACTGAATCACACCCACTAACAACTATTGCTGGCGCAGCGAAAGTTAGTGGTAAAACCCAAAATGGATTGTCAGTAGGGCTTTTGAACTCCTATACTTTAGAAGAATCAACTAAATATTTTGATACCTCAACAAGTTTAGAAGGGTCAATTCCAATAGAGCCTGCGACAAATTATTTGGTTGGTAGAGTTAGAAAAGATTTAATGAGAACAGACGCTCAAATAGGCGCTTATTTCAGTTCTGTCAATCGGAATTTAGGCTCTTCATATCTTGCCGATTACTTGCATGAATCAGCATATCAATTTGGAGTGGACGGTGTTTATTATTGGAAAGATAGAAGCTGGGGGGCAAGTGGTGTTTTTTCGGTAAGTAATGTAAATGGATCCGTAAATGCGATAAATCGAACACAACAAACTTCAGCCAGATTTTTTAATCGAGTAGATTCAGATGAATTAAGTATTGATCCAAACGCTACTAGCTTAACCGGATATTTTGGTGAATTTAGTATCGGAAAGTACAGTGGATCGGGACTCAGATATTCACTTACCTATTCGGAGATGAGCCCGGAATATGAAGTGAATGACCTCGGATTCTTAGAAAGAGCAGATTATCGTGCCCCACATTATTATTTGGAATATCTAAATGTTGATTCTGACCTGTTTCAATTCTATTTATTGTGGTCTGATATCAGCCATGCATGGAATTTTGATGGTGATATGATCTACAATTTCTATACAATTGCAGGTTATTTTCAGCTAAATAATCTTTGGACCGTACTAACTTATTTCAGTACGAGTGGCAGATTTTATAATGATAGAATTGCCCGAGGTGGACCAACAATGTTAAGGCCAAAAGACTGGAATAGTTACATTGATATCACCACTGATGCTTCAAAAAATGTATACGGTAATTTTTCTACTTCATACAGGCGAGATTCATCAGGTGAATATCAAATTACACTAGATGCCGGAATAAACTTTCGTCCTTCCAGTAATGCTTTGATCCGAATCGCACCGGGTTACATCCATTCAAAAGATAACGACCAATATCAAGGATTTGCTGATCTAACTGGTGATGGAATTCCTGATTATGTTTTTTCAAATATCGATCTGGATGTAATTTTTGCTGAATTCAGAGCGAATTTAACGTTCACTCCACGTTTAAGTTTACAGACATTCTTACGTCCATATCATTACACTGCCGATTTCACAAATTACAAAACGTTCTCCGAAGCAAAGACTTTCAATTTCAACCCAATTGATCCTGCAGATAACGCAACTTTCGACTCAACGAATGATCAGGAATTTAGTTCGCTTCAAGGTAATGCCGTTCTAAGATGGGAATACCGTCCAGGATCAACATTGTTCTTTGTTTGGCAACAGGAACGAAATTTCTTCGATTTTGGAAACGCCAATTTCAAACCTTACGGAGCACTTATCGATACCTTCACCAACGATCCAATCAATATCTTCTTAGTTAAAGTGAATTACTGGTTCGGTTCCTGATAAAAGTCACAATTTTTTTCAAAACTAAGTAGTATTATTGACGGTATAAGTGACTGTTTAATCATCAAATTTAAAATTAATGCAAGCACAATTAACTGCTCAACAAGTACAGACTATTCAAGCTAGTTTTATCAACAAGGTGTATGCCTGGATGACACTGGCTTTAACTATCACCGGTTTTATTGCTTTTAGAACCGCACAATCCGATGCCTTATTAGCTTTAATTTTTGGGAATAGCTTTGTTTTAATCGGGTTAATAATAGCTGTATTTGGAATTGTATTTTGGTTGAGTTCAGCTATGTCAAGAATTAGTTCAAATATGGCAATTGGGTTGTTCTTGCTTTATTCAGCCTTAATGGGTCTCATTCTTTCCTCTGTACTTCTTGTTTATACGGCAGCTTCTATATCATCAACCTTTTTTATAACAGCTGGTACATTTGGAGTGATGAGTGCTTATGGCTATTTCACAAAGAAGGATCTTACTAGTTGGGGTAATTTACTCTTTATGGCATTAATCGGATTAATTATTGCATCTGTAGTAAATATATTTTTGGCAAGTACAACTCTTTACTGGATAATCTCATATGCCGGAGTGTTAATATTCGTTGGTTTGACTGCATATGACACACAAAAGATTAAAGAAATGAGTTTGCAGTTAGATGCTGAATCAGAAGAGGGCCGAAAAGGTGCAATTATGGGTGCATTAACTCTTTATCTAGATTTTGTTAATCTGTTCCTCATGTTACTTAGAATACTCGGAGATAGACGCTAAACAATATTAGAAGCCCTATTCAGTAGGGCTTTTCTTTTGAGTATTAACTGAGTCAATCCTTCTAATCTGCTGTACAATGAGTTCTGGATTTGTCCAGGGTACAAAATGATTCATATCCGGGATTAGAATCATTTCTGGTGTAGTATTTATAAGCATTTCCTGTGCATAATCTGCATTCTCAGCAGGTACAAGTATATCTTTACCCCCTTGGATTACAGAAACAGGCTGTGTGATATTATGCCAATCAGTACTCATTAATTCCAATTCACTTTTAAGTGCTAATATCTCTTCATTGGCTGCGTAGATGTCTTTTGGAAGTATCCAAGATAGGATTTTATAGTGTACCGGTATCTGATACCATTTTGTTTTCTCTAAATCTGGATCAATGGAACCCGCAACGATTATTAATCCATCAATAAGATCAGGTTCATCAATTGCAGCTTTAATTATTACGGGTCCGCCATATGAATGACCAGCTATAATTGCTGTTGTGTTGGCTTTCTTTAAAATTTCTGTTAGGACTTTAGCCTGCATTTCTAGCGAACGCTCGGGTAAACCTTTACCAGATTTTCCAAAACCAGGTCTATCGTATGAAATAAAATTGAAATCTTTAATTAAGGTAGAATCTGTAAAAATGATTCGATGATCACTCCATGCACCTGGTGAACCATGTACAAATAGAACGGTCTGTTTCGAAGAATCCCCAACAGTCATATAGAATATTTCTCTACCATCAACATTTAATGACTTGTATTCAGGTTCATAGTCGATTTTAGAGAAATAGAAATTGATCTCTTCTTGTGAAGTTGAGAAATCTATAAACCTAAGCAGTACAGCTATTAACAAAATCCCAATAATGCCGATGATAGCAATCCACTTAACGACTGTTAAAAGCATAGTTATTTAAACATTCTAATAGTTAGGCTTGGTAAAATCATGTATCTACACAAGATTTCAACACAGTTCGTTCTTTCAAATAATAATGTAATAAGGGGATAAGATGAAAAGGGTAATTTTCAGCTTTTTATTTTTGATGCTTTTCGCATCACAGGGTAACGCTCAGCTAGGAGCACCAAATGTTGAAGCAGTATACGGTGGTAGAATCTTAGGCATTACCGGATATGCAAAAAACGCAGATTCAGTAAGGATTTACCTTTCTTCTGAAAGTGCAAATACGCTTTTTTATGCGGATGCTTTATCAAATTCTTCTACACCAAGTGGCTCAGCATTTTCAACAATTTCTGCTGTAGATGCAGATGATAATTATGGATCAAGTGTAAGAACCATTCACGCTCATGCATCATCCGGTTATCTGTTTTTCGCGCATAATACAGATGGATTACTGAAGGTAACCGCATCTAGCACGCAACCAGATCAGGTTACTTCAGGTTTTGTGAATGACTTCATGTTTAAAGATGATACACTCATTTACTTGAACGCTAACAAAATCTTTACTGCAACGGTTGATGCCTCAGCAAATGTAACTGCTCTAGTGAATGATATTGATCCAATGATATCACCAGGCATGCAAAAAGTTGCCGTACACCCGATTAATGGATCCGTTTATGTTTTTACTGAAGGTAATTCACCGGAATTGAAAAAGTCGGATGATACATTAGCTGATCTTACTTCGGGATCTACATTCACAACGATTTCAACTAGTAGTCTTACTTCTTCGGTAAGGTGGAAGGTTATGGCCATAGCACCAAGTGGCAGAATATTTCTATTTGGTGATGATAATCAGGATAAATACGTAGCGTACTCCGACGATGAGACAACATGGACTTCATCAAGCATAGCAGGTGGAGTAAGTGGGGATAATGTGGCTTTTCATGGTGATGCAACTACATACAGTGTTTATCATTCTAAACTCTATAATCACAATAACGGAGAAGGCAGCTGGAGCCAGTTTGGGAATTCATCTTTTGAAACAAACCCAAACGATGGAGCGGTTTTCGCCGATCCATTAAATGATCAGATGGTATATATGACCACAGATCAAGGAATAGGATTATCAGTAAATGGAGGTTCGGATATTTTTGGTATTGACGATGGTGTTGAAGCAGTTCAGGTACAGGATTTTGATATGACTGCCTCAAAAAATGAAGGTTGGATGGCATCGAAATCAGGTATAAGAAAAGTCTCTGATTTTTTGAGTAGTCCAAGTTGGAGTGATTCTTATTTTCCAACAGGTGATGGTTCGCCTTATTTCTCAATAGAGATTGATCCTAGTGATACAACTTACGTTTATGCAGGCAATGTTCGTGTTTATCGAACTACCAATGACGGTTCAAGCTGGAATCGAATATTTACACCGGAAAACGCTCCTTATAACTTCCCAAATGTTGGTACAATGGCACGTGCAATTGAAGTAAGTCCATATGACTCAAATTTGGTTTTTGCGGCCTTTGAAGTTCAGGGAACAGATCATGGAGGTTTATTCTATAGCGCTGATCGCGGATCTACATGGGAACAAATACTATTAGAAGAATCAGTCGATGGAGCTGATACTGATGTCTCAGATGTTGTATTTACTATAGAAGGTACAGACAGTATCGCCTATGTTAGTGGGTTTTATGATTCCAATAATCCTTCCGGAAGAAGTATTTATAAACTCACAAAAAATGGTGCGTCTTGGACCGTTACTCAAGACATGAATTCAGGCGGGACTAGTACAGGTTCTTTAATTGTTTCATCGATTTGGGATTTAGAACTTACAACAACCGGTGATACTGTTATTGCAGTTGGAACAGATGCGGGAATAAATCACCCAATTACTTATTACAAAGCTCTTAATGGTGACAATCTCTGGACACCAATGATTACCTCAGGTTTTCCATTTCAGGCCGGTAAGCTCGCAAGGGCGGCTTCAATAGGTGAAGACACCTTATTCGTAGCAGTTGATAATGATGTTTACTTTCATGTTTTAGGAGAAAGTAGTTGGCAATTAGGGCACTCTTACCCGGTCGGTACTGAGATAAATGTTCTTTATTATGATGAGTTGTTAGTTGGAACCGGTATTGGTCTATTCTCGCATTTTAATACTGGAACTCCAGTATCATTAGAAGAAGAAATTAATGCAATTCCAGAAGGGATTGTTTTACATCAGAATTATCCTAATCCATTTAATCCATCGACTAATATTCAATTCGAGATCTCTGAATTCATGCAAGTAAAACTTGAAGTTTTCAATCTTTTAGGACAAAAAGTAGTTGAATTAGTAAATCAACCACTTAATGCCGGAGTTTATAGATACACCTTTGATGCATCAGGATTGTCTAATGGGATTTATATGTACCGTCTGGAAACCGGGAGTACCACTCTAACAAGGAAAATGTTACTAGTTAAATAAATTCATTCATGAAGGAGGGAGACCTCCTTTTTGATCTTCTTAACGATCATTTAATTACATAGCTTGGCTAAATTTCTTTAATTGGCAACAAAATTTTAATTGTCAAATAATTGCTATGCGCTCTATACCTATTCTAAGTATTGTTCTTCTATTAGCTTGTAATTTACCATCAGAAAATGATCCTATTCTTCCTAGTAGTTTAGATGCCGGACCGCAAGAGGAGTTAGCAAACGGACACGTGTATCACGACGCAAATGAAAATGGGAACATGGATGCTAATGAAAATGGCATTTCAGGTGTTTTTGTATCTAATGGTATTGATTTAGTCCAGACTGACTCAGGAGGTAAATTTAGTATACCTGTCTCGGATGATGCGATTATATTCGTAATCAAGCCTAGAAACTGGATGACACCTGTAAATGATCTGAACCTGCCTCAATTCTATTATTTGCATAAACCAAATGGTTACCCGGCTAATTACATTTTTGCAGGTGTAGAACCTACAGGGCCACTACCCGAAAGCATCGATTTTCCATTATACAAAGACGATGGCTCAAGTGAGTTTAAGATGGTCGTTTTTGGTGATCCACAACCTTATAACATAGAACAAATCGATTTTTTGGCTGATGATATAATCAAAGAACTTGTTGATAATGATGACCTTGAATTCGGAATTACAATGGGAGATATAGTGGGAGATGATCTTGAATTGTTCTCGCCGTTAAATCAGGCAGTATCGAAAATTGGTATTCCATGGTACAATGTACTGGGTAACCACGATGTAAACTTTCAGGCTCCAAGTGATGAACTTTCTGATGAAACATTTGAAAGAGTTTTTGGTCCGCCGAATTATGCATTTGTTTATGGCGATGTGCATTTCATTGTAGTTGATGATGTGATAATGAATGCACCGGTTGGTGATAGAGGCTATGTGGGAGGTTTGCGCCCGGATCAATTCGAATTCGTGAAGAATTATTTAAGTGTAGTGCCAAAGGAAGATCTCATTGTTTTAAACATGCATATTCCTTTAGTAGAACATGAACGATTTCGTGAGAGTGATCAGAAAGAATTATTCGATTTGCTTAAAGACTTTCCTCATACATTATCTATTTCAGCTCATACTCATACACATAATCACACTTTCTTCCATGAAGGTTCATCAAATTGGGACGGTGAAGTACCCCATCATCACTTTAATGTAGGAACAACTTCCGGTAGCTGGTGGAATGGATTACGAGACGAAGACGATATTCCTCACACGATGATGCGTGACGGTACTCCAAACGGATATTCTTTCATCAATTTTAAAGGGAATGAGTATATCATCGATTGGAAAGTAGCAGGAAGTAATTTTGATCATCAAATGAATATTCATGTGCCACGTGGAATAGTTGCTAATTCTAATGATACAACACTTTTGACCGTGAATTTCTTCAATGGAAGTGAACAATCTGAATTAAGTTATCGAATTTTGGGAGCTACCGATTGGCAGCCAATGGTGAAAGTAAATAAACCAGATCCATATTTTGAAAAGATTTACGAACGGTATCAGAATTTCATGACTATGAACTTTCCTGATCTGTGGGATAACAATCCTGCATTATCTGATGAACAGTATCCGCTTTCTAGACGATTTTCCAGACCTGTAAATTCAAGCCATATTTGGGAAGCAAATATTGGTACCGACTGGCCGGAAGGCAGACATGTGATTGAAGTACAGGCTAAAGATCGTTATGGCAGAACATTCACTGAATTTCATACGATGAGAGTGGTTGCTCAATAGTTATTGATTTATAAAAAAAGAAAACCGTGTTACTCTGCTTCAACTACCTTAGATTCTCACGGTTAATAGATCACTGAAATTTACTATTGAGTAAGGGTTTACAATATGCTTCAACGAAAATTCGAACATTTAGTAAGAAATCATTACCCAAACGCTACGGATGCGAAAGATACTTCCATTCATTTCATGGGGCTACTACAAAACCAATATCACATCAATGTCTCAAAAATGTTGATGGCTACTTCTGTTTGTTCTGATGATATCAATGTTCCTTCAACCACTTTTTTCAATGTACTTTTTGGTCCGTTTATAATGGGAGGATTAGGTGGACTTCCTTTTGCAGGTGTGACAGGAATGACCGCATTTGCACATCATATTCCTGATGAAGGAAGCGCCTTTATCTTTTATGGTCCACATATAGGGATTACTCATGAGGGTGAACTGGGCAAAATGTATAGACCTCGTCAGGAAGAAACAGGGAACTCATGTGGAGCTTTAATGCTGGCTTTAAGCAGATTTCAAGACCAAGATTATCGACCGGTGCTAAATGAAGATGATTATCAACAAATGAAGTTAGAGGAAAGTCTCTTTCCATTTAAAGATGAAATTCTGAATAGTGAGAATCCTCAACAAGCTATTACTGATGCTACTTTTGAAGTTATAGATAGAAAAGTGCATCAATATTTAAGAGCCTGCAAAAATGAATTCCATGTAGACAAAATTGCGCTACTCGGAGGTGTAATTATCAATACCGATTATGGTTTAGATGATTACTTTGACGCCCGAACTTTTGAGGTACTAGAAATTAAAGACTTATAGTTATTACGGACCATTCATGAGACATTTTATACTGGTATTAAGTTTAATTACTATCGGTTGTTTACCTAAAACTCCAATTAGTGCTCAACATCACCATCATCACGATGGACTTCATCACTGGGAAATTCCAAGTAAAGACCCGGATCGAATTATTCTGACTTTTAATGGTGATCCTGCAACCACACGTGCAGTTACCTGGAGAACGGATACTAGTATCACTACTGGAGTAGCTCAAATTGCTGAAGCAACAGTGAACTCAAAGTTTGAAGATGATGCAATAACAATTAACGCTGAACTAGAAGAATTCGATTTAGGTACTTTTAGGGAGAATAATTCATTGATTGTGCACTACCATAGTGTTGTATTTGAAGGATTGGAACCTGACAAATTGTACGCTTATCGGGTTGGAGATGGTGAGGATCATTGGTCGGAGTGGATTCAATTTCGAACAGCAAAAGAGGGTTATAATCCAACTCAGTTCGTTTACTTTGGTGATGCTCAAAATGATGTGTTATCTCACTGGTCTCGTGTTATTCGGATGGCTTATCAAACAGCCCCAAATGCATCATTTGCAATTCATGCCGGAGATTTGATTAATGATGCACATAGAGATTATGAGTGGGCACAATGGTTTAAGGCAGGTAGTTTTGTTCACAGTCAATGGACAGCAATACCTGTCGTCGGAAATCATGAATTCCAGCGAACCGGAAGTCTACTAAAACCACGACAATTATCCATCCAATGGCGCCCGCAGTTCACTCTTCCGGTTGAAGAAGAGTTGCATTCAGATTTACATGAAACTGTATACACCGTTAACTATCAGGACATTCAAATCATAGTTCTTAACTCAACTGATGAGCTTGGGGATCAAACTAAATACCTTGAAGAACAACTAAGAAATAGCACCGCTAGATGGAAGATTGTTACCTCCCATCATTCAATTTTTTCACCGGCTGAAGGACGAGATTTCAAGTATGCGCGAGAAAATTGGAAACCGTTACTTGACAGATATGGTGTAGATTTAGTGTTAAATGGCCACGATCACACTTATTCGAGAGGGCATGTCCCGGTTCGAACTACAGATCAAGATGAAGAAGGTGGTATTAATACCATTTATGTTACTTCTGTAAGTGGGCCTAAACAATATGAGCTTGATCCTGACCAGATTGAATCTTATTCATCAGATGGCTATCAGAGCGATAAAACCGCTGAACAAACGCAGTTCTTTCAGGTAATTACAGTTGATGAAAACACGCTTACTTACGTTGCATATACCGTCCTTGGAGAGGAGTATGATCGAGCTGTGATTACGAAAGATTTTGAGACAGGTAAAAAGCAACTTGATTAAGAAACCTCACTTTTTATGAAGCCTACATTAGGGTCGGAGCGACTTGAAGTGATAGATGCCCTCCGTGGGTTTGCACTTTTCGGAATACTTTTTGCGAATTTATATAGCTTCATCGGATACAATACCTACAGTCTGGACGAAATTCCAACTTTACCAATCCTAGATCGTGCAATGTTGTTCTTCATCGATTTATTCGTTGAAGGTAAGTTTTATAGCATTTTTTCCATTCTTTTTGGATTCGGTTTTGCACTGCAAGTTGAACGGTTCAAAACTAAAGATGTAAGTTTTATACCCTTTTGGATTAGAAGAATGATCATTCTTATCTGCATGGGGCTCCTTCATATGTATCTAATCTGGAACGGAGACATTCTAACCTTGTATGGGGTTTTGGGGCTATTGTTACCCTTATTTATGAACATTTCAAATCAAGTATTACTTCGTTGGATTATAGTTTTGCTGCTCATGCCATTAATTATGCATGTTATCGTTTATCTGACACCAGATTCCTCTTTTTGGGGATCAATGAGTAGACTTTCTGCAGACTTAAAAGATCATTGGGGTTATGGCGACCGGACCCTCCTTGAGTTACGTACTTCAGATCTAGCAATAGAAGTATTTCATATAAATATAATAGTGTCCATACCGCGGGCAATGAGCTATTTAATATTTGGACGATACTTTCATGTTCTAGGTCTGTTTCTTATTGGTTTACTGCTTGCAAGGCATTGGTTGCCAAAAATTCGTAGCAAGGAAATCACAGTTCCTAGAATCGTGATTTGGTTTGGCGTTATTGGTTTTATAACTCATATCGGTTATGCAATAATCAAAGGAGAATATGGATGGGCCAGTGCCTTTTCGGAGATTGGACTCCTACTAGGATTTATTTACCATATTGGAGCCACAATTTTTGCCCTGGCAATTGCAATGCTATTCGTATATATCTGGTCAACGGGAAGAGCAGAATCTGTCTTTAATAATTTAGCCCTTCTTGGTAGAATGGCACTATCGAACTACATATTTCAGAATGTAACAGCTATTCTATTATTCTTCGGATATGGTTTTGCATTGATGCGCGAAGTGCCATTTTCAACTTTACCATTATTTGCGTTTGCAATTTTAACTGTGCAATGGTTATTCAGTAAGGCATGGCTTAAGCGTTTTAAACAAGGCCCGTTAGAATATTTATGGAGAAAGTTGAGTTATAAAGGTGCAAAGTAACAAGTTCAATGCTACATGAAGCAACTAATCAGTTCATACAATCCTGGCACTTGCCCTGAATCAAGACTTGCGAAACGGTTACTTCACGGTTTTTGATTTCTGGTATCGAGATCTCAATATCTAAACAGTCAACTTTTCCGCATTCTAAACACTGAAAATGAGGATGTACATCATTGGGAGTATTTTTCGATGAACTTGAATGCTTTGCATACCATGTTGTACCTTTATTCCCTTTAAAAGAATGTAGAATACCATCATCTTCTAATTTCTCAAGAACTCTGTAGATAGTAGTTTTGTTTATTTCGGCATCAAGTCGATCTATTAGAGCGGTTGTAGAAATCGCTCCTGATTCCTTTTCGAATTCACCAAGTAATAAATCAACCGATTTTGTTCTGCGCTTAATACCCATTTTTAATTTTAATGCAACTGTGTTGCAATAGCAAGTTATTTCGTATATTTAGCACTTTATATTATTAAAAAAATGATAATGAATATCACCATTAATAAACCGGATTCCTTAGGAGCATTAGCAGGCATTTTATGTATGCTTCACTGTTTAGCCACACCTTTACTTATTATTGCTTTAGCTGGAACAGCCAGCTTAACTGGTGAAGCACCAATCTGGTGGATTTCAATAAATTATATTTTTCTAGCAGTTGCTTTCTTTGCGGTATTAAAATCGTCTCAGACTACGACAATGAACTTTATGAAACCGTTATTTTGGTTAAGCTGGATTGTTTTAACATTTGTTATTGTTAATGAGCAATTCGTTTGGGTGGAAATACCGGAATTAGTTACTTATTTAGCAGCAACATTCCTTGTAGGCCTCCATCTATACAATCGAAGAAACAGCCAATGTGAAATCCATACTTTACAAGTAGAAAATGAATAAAGATTTAATTGAGGTAATAGGAGATAATCATATCTCCACAAGCGCTGAAACTCCGCTTCTCCCTAATGCTTTTGAAAAATCAGATGAAGAAAAAATCAAAAATATTGAGAAGTATTTTGCTCAAATAATGACTGAGCTTGGATTAGATTTATCCGATGATAGTTTGGCTGGTACTCCATATCGAGTAGCGAAAATGTATGTTAAAGAGATGTTTTATGGTTTAAATCCAGAGAACAGGCCCAAAGTTTCTACTTTTTCAAACCATTACGATTACAGAAAAATCATAGTTGAACAGTATATAAATATCGATTCAGCTTGTGAACATCACTTTTTACCTATTACCGGATATGCTCATATAGGCTACATTCCAGGTGACGAGGTCATTGGCCTTTCAAAGATAAATCGATTAGTAGATTACTATTCACATAGGCCACAGGTTCAAGAGCGTCTTTCACTGCAAATACTGAATGATTTACAAAATACATTAAAGACTGAAGACGTGATCGTTATGATTAATTCAAAGCATCTTTGTGTTTCCTCAAGAGGAATTAAAGATAAAGACAGCTATACGACAACTCTGGAATATGGTGGTTGTTTTGAAGAGAAAGAAAACAGAGAAGAGTTTTTAAAACTGATTGGCGACAAGAACATGTAAGTCTTTAGTGGATAATAGCCCACTATTGACCTTTTTAAATTCAAATTATCACTCATCTAGTAATTTAAAGTACCAATGGTAACAAGGAAGCCGCCTCTAAGGTATGAATTCGATGTTATTGTAGTTGGAGCAGGGCCTGCTGGTTTGGGTGTTGCAATCTTGCTTCAAAAGCTCGAGATAGACTTTATGATATTGGAAAGAGATTCAATTGGCGCTTCATTTAAAAAATGGCCAAAAGAAACACGATTTATTTCTCCTTCCTTCACAGGTAATTTCTTTAAAATGCCTGATTTAAATGCGATAACTCCTGATACTTCACCGGCATTTAGATTACTGACTGAGCACCCAACAGGTGAAGATTACGCTGAGTATTTGAAAGATATTGCCATTTTTCACGCGCTTCCTGTTGAATCGGGTATTGATGTTCAACATGTTCAAAACGACGGGCAATCATTCACATTAGAGACAAATCATGGTGAATTCAAAAGTACATATTTGATATGGGCAGCAGGAGAGTACCAGTATCCTAATCTGAATGGGTTTAAAGGATCTGATTTATGTCAGCATTATTCTGAGATTGATTCTTTTTCAGAATTAAAAGGAGATCAAAGAATTGTAATAGGCTCGTATGAATCAGGCTTTGATGCAGCAGTGAACTTAATTCATGAAGAAAAGAAAGTTACACTGTTAGATGATGATAATTATTTAGACCTGATAAATAGCGATTCCAGTTATTCTTTATCGCCTTTCACTAGAGATAGAGTAGACCAAGTGATTGATCACATTGACTATCATACAGAAACAAAAGTAACAAGCGTTGAATTTGAAGACGGTGTATATATAGTAAAAACCGCTAATAATGAGACCTTTACTACCACTGAAAAACCGATTAATTGCACAGGATTTTCAAGTAGTCTTCAGCAAATGATACATATGTTTTATTTTGAAGATGGTTACCCGATTTTGAGCAATTTTGACGAATCAACCAGAACAAAAAATCTTTTTTTAGTTGGGCCACAAGTAAAACATGGTACTGCTCTATTCTGTTTTATTTACAAGTATCGACAAAGATTTGCCATTGTAGCAGAAGCCATTTCAAGAAGAGAATTAATTTCTCCATTCTTTATTCAAGAAATTATTCAAGAGTATATAGATAATAATTTCTATCTGGATGATATGTCATGTTGTGACGATGAATGTGTATGCTGATATGAAACCATATTTTGAAGCAGCAATATTACTTTCAGCAATTGTACTTGGTTCATTAACTGGATTATTCACTTCTGTTGAAGTCTCGCTGGTAGATTTCTCCATTATCACACTGCTATTTTTCCTTTTTTATAATATTTCACTGGATGGATTTATAAATGGAGTTCAGAACAAAAAATACATTTCAATAGCTCTGTTTTCCAACTTCATAGTAATTCCGAGTTTAGCTTTTTTATTAGCCAGCATACTTCTTGATAGTACCAGTGCTATTTTCGTTGGTCTTATCATATATATGGTTGCTCCTTGTACAGATTGGTTTTTAGGCTTTACTAAACTTGCAAATGGAGATGTTGAGATTAACTCAGCTTTGCTTCCAATTAATTTGTTAGTTCAAATTCTTTTGCTACCTGTATATCTATTCATATTCACAAAAAACTCTATCAATATACCGTTTGATGCTTTTTTTGAAACACTCATTTACTGGGTAGCACTGCCTTTCGGAATAGCACAAGTACTGCGATTTATTATTTCCAAGTTAGAGAATGCTATTACAAGCAAAAGTGAGATTCTAGCTGAATATGGTGTGCTGTTATCGCTAATATTACTATTGTTTTCGATTTTCAATTCTAATATCGAGTCGCTGATTTCAGATACATCTGTTCTCCCTTTAGTTGTATCAATTATTCTGATCTTTTTTATAGCAAACTTCTTTTTTGTAAAACTGATATCTCGAATAACGTCACTATCAAAAAAAGAAGAAGTGAGTTTAACAATGACAACTGCTGCCAGAAATGCACCTTTAATGTTAGGAATTAGTTTAGTTCTGTTCCCTCAACAAATTCTTATTCATCTTGTTTTAATTATTGGTATGCTAGTGGAAATACCCCTTCTAGTTGCAATAACTTATCTATCCAAGAAGTATACTTCTCTTGTACCGGCTAATTCTTAATTATCATTTCAATTGATAATATTCTGATTGGATTATCTACCAATTGTTTTAATCATTTTTTGACCAAACCGTTCACGATCAATGGTTGGCCGACTAATAGCTTCATTCAATATATCTAAAACTCTTAGAGCACAGCCCCAACTAAGAGTAACTCCGGATCCACCATGACCAAGGTTGTTAATTATTAACTTATCCCCGATATCAACATGATCGATTCGTAATTTTTCTTCCCCATTTCCCATGAATCTATATCCCACTTTTGGTGTCGCTGATTTAAGATCAAATTCTTTGGGGCCAAAAGTGCATTCAATTATTTCTTTATTTAATCTCAATACTTGTTCCGGAATTGATACTCCATCGATATCAAGAATCGGCTCAATGACTTGCTCACCAATCCATTGCCCTTTTTTGTTGATGGTACCTTTTTGCCTGCTACCACCTAATATCCAGCGATCATGTCTTTGATAGAAGTACACATCCTGTTCTATTCCATTTTCAGTTGAGTAAACAGTTGAACCAGGGGTGAAGTTGTAAGAGACAACTTGGTTCTCTGAATTTAAAAGTTTAGGCATATACGGGATATGAAGTAAATGTCCCCTATAAATCTGTGGTTGGAAATCTTCACCAATAAGAGTAGCTCCATAAATTTCTGCACAATTGATAATGATTTCAGATTCTAAACTTTGAATATTTTCATAGCTCACCTCTTTCAGAATTATTTTGCCGTCCAGTCTTTTGAACTCATCTATTAGTGCTGGATAATAGGTTCCCCAATCCGCAAATAAACAATCAAAACTCCAACCATATTCAGTTGACAAAGAAGGGTGATTTAATTTGCAGGAATCTATTTTGGGTTCGAATTCCAATAGACTAGGGTAGCAGGTTGTATATGACGGTAAAATTTGAGGAGATGAAAATAGTTCGTAATGCCTATGTTTTTCAATTCCGGTATAATTGAGATAGAGTAGGTGTTCAAAGATTTCTGAGCTCTCATTGAATAAGTTGATTACATCATTGTGTTTAACGGAATGAGGAATTATTGAAGCAGCCGGATAGAGACTTGAGAAGTCAGATGTGGGGGCGCTGGACAATGGGAGTCTATTAGTCAAGATTTTAACTGAAAACCCAGCAAGCTGGCATGCAATTGCAGTAGTTAAACCCGATACTCCTGCACCAATTACTATTAAGGAATCAGAATTTTTCTGTGTCAAACCCAAGACATTAAGTTTATTTGAGAATTAAGATAATCCTTACACAAAACCAATCATATTTGTATCTTAGTAAAACCCCTCGCTGAAATACGTTGACAAAAAAGTTAATCATCTACATTACGCTGGCGTTTATACTCGTGGAATGCGATGTGGCTGAGGTATCTGTAATTCCAGATTATCCAATAACGATCCCACCAATTGGATTACTTGAACTCGATGATTTAAATACTGTTTATCAGCAAAAAAATCAGAATAAACTTTGCTCTACATTAAATGAGTTTGGGTACACAGGCTTTAGTAGAGTATTATTTCCAAATGATGTTAACCCTTGTTCAAGCAGAATACCTGAGGCTGTAGAATTGTCTAGCCCGGATGTACATTTAGAAAAAGCAATTTCTGCCATATTATTTAACAAGGATTTTACCAACGTTTCCAATGCTAATAACTTGGTACTTGAGGAAGCATTACCATTATATGGCTGCACAATTTGTGAAGGTCCTGAAACTAATAGTGTACCCATTGAGTGGAAATTCACTTTTTCACCTCAGGTATTCAACGGAATGGAAGTGAATGGTTCTGAAATAACAGTATTTGTGGATGTTGATGGAGTAAATAGGATTTGGGGCAATTGGTATGAAACCTTTTATGCGCCAACTTTATTAGATGTTGGATTTGTTGAAGCTGAAAATTCTCTCATTGGTTTGGAAATTGATTTAAATGAAATTGCAAATGTAGATTCAGTTTTTACAATAACATCCGAGGATATTGGAAGGGCGAAAAATTTTGAAATTATCCCGTTTCTTAATGAATTTAGTGAACTTGAGTTGAGAAAAAGTTGGATTGTGCCGATAACCTTTAAAGATGACCAGATTGAAAGCCTATTTGCGAACGTAGATGCAGTAGATTCACGGTTACTTAGGATTACCGCAATCCGTCAAGAGACTAATAATTAATGATCTAAATTAGATAAAAAATCTTTACGTAAAGGTGGAAAAAACAGTTTAGTAACATTAGCTTATTGAACGACTCCTTAATGCGGCAATGAAATAATAATTCATAGATAATACTGTTTTGACTGAGTTAGAAGACAAAAAAAGAGTACTAATAGTTGAAGACGATATGATCATTTCTCTTGTAATAGAGAATATGGTTAAGGAACTGGGGCATGAAGTTGTTGGAAAAGCCACCTCTGGAGATGAAGCTATACGATTGGCGTCGGATGAATCACCTGATTTGGTTCTTATGGACATTAGGTTAAAAGGAGAAATGGATGGTATTGAGGCTGTTACAGAAATAAAGCAGAATATCAACACTTCTGTAATTTACTTAACAGGTAATTCTGATCGTGTTAACTACGAGCGTGCACGTGAAACTGAATTCATCGATCTGATTACAAAGCCTTTCACAATTTCTGATTTAACTCGTTCACTTGACCTGATTTAATTTTAGAATCAGCTTTTAACGCATCTTTATATATATTAGCCCGTAGTGAGTGTTTGAAAAATAACGGGCTAATATGAGTACTAAGTTCAAAAACTTAAAAAACGATCTCCAGGATCTTGAACAAGAAGTAGATGATTCTGTAATGGGGACATCTACAAATGCGTCGTCAGGTAATTCAAAAGTGGCGAATTATATTTTACTTTTCGCATTTATTGCCACCTTGCTTTTCTACACTGGCGATAGAATTGGCTCATTTTTTCAGGATTTAAATCCACTTGCTATTGAACAGCTCTCAGAAGAGATCACAGATGCTGTCCAGTCCTTTAATGAATATGATCCAGAATTATTACAGGGTATGAGAGATTGGATGGAAGATCTGGGATATGGAGTTTTAACTGATGAAGAATTATCTGCACTTCGCGATGAAGGAGTTACCGCAACCCAAACGCAAGCACTTCATGATATTGGATATACCGATATAACACTAGAACAATTGGTTGAACTTCAGCGCGGTGATGTAACAGCTAACTATATTTCAGGTATTCGTGATGCAGGCTACACAGAAGCAGCAACTTTTGAAGATTTCATAGATTTACAACGAGCTGATGTTAGTGCCAGATATGCAAGCATGATGAAAGGACTTGGGTATGATCTTAGTATCGATCAACTTGCTCAGACTCGACGAAGTGGCGTTACTGCTTTTTTTACTAGTAATATGATGGACTTGGGTTATACATTAGAAGAATTAACAGTTGAAAATCTTATTAGAATGCGTAGTATCGGAGTTGATCATGAAACTGCTGCAGCATTAATGGATGAAAGGGGAGAAAGATTGACTGTTGATGAGCTTATTCGTTATGAGATAAGTAATCAATAAAAGCCCTTCCACAAAAATATAGGGTTTCATACCCTTTTCACATTCCGTTTCTATCTACCATTTGCTACTTTCGGTGGCATTGAACTAAAACAATACGCGGAATTGAAGATGGCTGAAATCGAATTACCTGAGGTTAAACTAAACATCTATTCACCAAAAAATCCCGCAGAAGCCACAATTGTTGAAAATTATGTGTGCACTGCAGAAGGGAGCCCGAATATTATCCGGCATATTACTTTTGATATTTCTGGTACAGACCTTGAAGGAGAATTTGTAACCGGGCAGTCAATTGGAGTACTTCCTCCAGGTATCAATGAAAAAGGTAGACCACACAAACTTCGCTTATATTCTGTTTCATCTCCAACGAAAGGGGAAGATGGGAAACCTCATTTAGTTTCTACAACGGTAAAGCGAGCTAATGAAGAAGTTGACGGTACTTTCTATCAAGGTGTTTGTTCTAATTATATCTGCAATTTAAAACCGGGTGATAAAGTTAAAGTTACTGGTCCAAGCGGTAGAAAATATTTACTTCCAACTAATGCCTTGGATTATAATTACGTGTTTTTTGCAACAGGTACCGGTATTGCACCATTTCGCGGGATGATAATGGAATTGTTTGAAAAAGGAATAACAAACGAAGTAGCGCTGGTTTTTGGCTGTCCATATCGTACAGATATCATCTACCCAAAGTACTTTAATGAAATGGAAGAAAAGCACAATAATTTCCATTATATCAAAATGATTTCCCGGGAAGATCGTCGTGAAGATGGCAGTAAATATTATGTTCAAACTGCAATAGATGATAGAGCAAAAACACTTTCTCCAATTCTTGAGAAAGAGAATACTCTCATTTATTTATGCGGTATGAAGGGAATGGAATCAGGTATTTATCACAATCTTGCGTTGCAAGGTTTTACTGATTATCTAACACTTAAAGGTGATTTGGCAGAGCGTGATCCCAGTACATGGAATTGGGATGAAGTTAAGAAGATGATCAAGCCTTCAGAGAGAACCTTCGAAGAAGTGTACTAGCTCGATCTTGTGTTCTGTATTCTATTAAAGATTAGCCGCTTTTCTCAATTATTATTGGATGATTCAATCATGAGTTAGAGGTGGAATTTTTCTATCTTCCACACCCAAATTTTTGATTAATTATCTCCAGAAAGTAATGTCGATTAAGACTTCCAATCAGATTAGAAACGAATTCTTAGAATTCTTTGCAGAGAAAGAACATGCAATTGTAGACAGTGCACCAGTAGTGCCAAAAGATGATCCAACTCTTCTTTTCACAAATGCTGGCATGAATCAGTTTAAGCCAATTTTTCTCGGAGAAGAAGGTCAACTAAATCATGATGGAAAAAAATGGAGCCGAGCTGCCGATACACAGAAATGTATCCGAGTAAGTGGTAAGCACAATGATTTAGAGGAAGTAGGTCATGATACCTATCATCATACACTATTTGAGATGTTAGGTAATTGGTCGTTTGGCGATTATTTCAAAAAAGATGCTATTGCATGGGCATGGGAACTATTGGTTGATAAATGGGGAATGGAACCCGATCGTTTGTATGCAACGGTATTTAGTGGTGATGAAGCAGATGGATTGCCAGCTGATGATGAAGCCGTTGAATTATGGAAGTCTGAGACTTCGATTAAACACGATCATATTCTAAAGTTCGATAAGAAAGACAATTTCTGGGAAATGGGAGAGACCGGCCCATGTGGTCCATGTTCTGAATTGCATATCGATTTAAGACCTAACGAAGATCGAGAAAAAGTTGATGGCGCGACATTAGTAAACATGGACGATCCAAGAGTGATCGAAATTTGGAATCTTGTATTTATCCAGTTTAATCGACAGGCTGATGGTAGTCTTCAATCACTCCCAGCAAAGCATGTTGATACTGGAATGGGATTTGAGCGAGTTTGCGCAGTTCTTCAAGGTAAAATGTCGAACTATGATTCAGATGTTTTTACTCCATTACTTAATAAGATTGCTGAATTAGCAGGAATCAAATATGGGCAAGATGAAGAAAAAGATATCGCCATGCGTGTTATCGCTGATCATATTCGTGCGGTTTCATTTTCAATTGCTGATGGGGCTTCTCCCGGTAATGATGGTCGAGGATACGTAATTCGCCGAATTCAGCGACGTGCAATTCGCTATGGGTGGGATAAATTAGGTTTCAAAGAGCCATTCATGTTCAAGTTAGTTGATGTGCTTGCGGATCAATTCAAGGAAGTATTTCCTGAAATTGTTGCTCAACAAGAATACATCACAAATGTAGTTCAGGCTGAAGAAAGAAGTTTCTTAAAAACATTAGGGCAGGGTATTTCAATTTTTGAAGACATGATCAAAGACTCAGATAAATTATCTGGGGAAGATGCTTTTAAATTACATGATACATTTGGATTTCCAATTGATTTAACTGAATTAATGGCTCGCGAGAAAGGTGTGGAAGTTGATGAAGTGGGTTTTGTGGCTCTCATGCAGAAACAGAAGGAAAGGGCAAGAGCTGCAGGAAAATTTACCGTGGATCAAAGTCAGATTAACGAATGGCAAACGCTATCAGAAGATGATAAATCGGAGTTTGTTGGCTATGATAATTTTGAGATAGAATGTTCAATTTTAGCTTATCGAATGGAAGGAGATCGATTTGCATTTACTTTGAATAGAACTCCTTTTTATGCAGAAAGCGGTGGGCAGGTAGCAGATACCGGATTTTTAACAAATGGAGATGAATTTATACACATAATTGATGTCCAAAAAGGAAATGGAGCAAACATCCATTACACAAATCAACTTCCAAATGATTTAAGTGGAATTTGGTCTGCAAAAATTGACCTTACAAAACGACTAGAAACTCAAAAACATCACTCAGCCACGCATTTAGCACACGCTGCACTTAGAAATGTTCTGGGCGATCATGTTGCGCAAAAAGGTTCATTAGTTAATAATAGTCATCTCCGATTCGATTTCTCTCATTATGAGGCGATGACAAAAACTGAGCTTGATGCAGTTGAAATCGAGGTAAATGCAAAGATTCAGGAGAATATTCCTCTTATAGAGGAACGAGAAGTCCCAATTGATGAAGCTCGTGCAAAGGGTGCAATGATGCTTTTTGGTGAAAAATACGGTGATAATGTCCGTGTAATCACATTTGATGAAGAATATTCAGTAGAACTTTGCGGTGGTACACACGTTGGTGCTACCGGTGAAATCGGATATTTTCGATTTATTCATGAAAGTTCAGTTGCAGCAGGTATTCGCCGTATTGAAGCAGTATGTGGAAAAGCTGCTGATGATCTACTAAGAGAGGAAAAACAAGTTGTTGGCGAGATTAAATCTTTATTTGGTCAGACAAATGATCCGGTCTCAAATATCCAAAAGTTAATGGATGAGAAAAAAGCTTTGGAGAAAGAGCTGGAGAAAATAAATATGGCTAACTCCGGCGCTAAACTGGATGACATTTTAAAGAGCTCTGAAGAGATAAATGGAATACACATTGCTAAAGGTGAAATTCCGGGTTCAGATGTTAGTGCATTAAAGCAGCTTGGTTACGACGGACTACAGAAATCAAACCAGAATACAGTAATAGTATTAGGGTCAAAAAATGAAGAGTCTGGCAAAGTATTCATTATGGTTGCAGTAACAGATGATTTAATTAAAGAAAAGAATTTAAAGGCTGGGGCTTTAGTTGGTAAGTTAGGTCGTTTAGTTGGCGGAGGTGGAGGCGGTCAACCAAATCTTGCGACTGCAGGCGGTAAAAATCCTGAAAAGCTCCAGGATGCACTTTCTCAAGTAGGTTCTATTATCAGTGAATCGATTTGATTTCACTTAACATTCGACATCACTTATTCTGCTAAAAATTTGATATATTCCCGCCCCATTTTTGGGATGGACATTTCATAAAAAACAAGTATGGCCAAAAAGAAAACGGACGATATTATTTTTGCTCCTAAAGGAATCGGCGAGATTCATGACGGTGCAGTTCAAAAAGGGGTTGATCTACCTCCGGCGACAAAGAAGAATCACAAAGATTTAGGTTTAACAGAGGAGCAACTGCTCGAAATGTATGAGCAGATGTATTTACAGCGTCGTTTTGAAGAACGTTGTATGCAACAGTATCAAAAAGGAAAATTTGGTGGTTTCCTGCACCTTTACATTGGTCAGGAAGCAATTTCTACAGGAACAGTTTTCGCGTTGGAACCACAAGATGATATTATTACCGCTTATCGTGATCACGGCTGGGGACTAGTAAGAGGCATCACTCCTAAAGAAGGGATGGCAGAATTATTTGGTAAAGCGACAGGGTCTTCCAGAGGTAAAGGTGGATCAATGCACTTTGCTAAAGCAGATCATCATTTTTGGGGTGGATACGGAATCGTAGGTGGACACATTCCAATAAACGCGGGTTTAGCCTTCGCAAATAAGTACAACCAAACAGGAAATATTTCAACTTGTTTCTTTGGTGATGGTGCTGTCGATCAAGGAGCTTTACATGAAACATTGAATTTAGCCCAACTTTGGAAGCTGCCTGCAATTTTTGTTGTTGAGAATAATGGATATTCAATGGGGACTGCTGCTGCTCGACATACAGTTGCTGAGATTGTTGACAGAGCAAAAGGCTATGCAATGAAAAGTGCAGTTATTAATGGAATGGATGTTTTCTCAGTGTATGAGAAAATGAAAGAAATCGCTGATGACATTCGTGAAAATTCAGAGCCTTGGTTTGTTGAGATAAGAACGTATCGTTACAGAGGTCATTCTATGTCTGATCCACAAAAATATCGATCAAAAGAAGAGCTTGAAGAATACCAGGCAATAGACCCGATCCTTCGATTAAAGAGCTACCTCTTATCAAACAAATTAACGAGGGAAGATGCTTTGAAAGCTATCGACGATAAAGTTGAAGAAGAAGTATTAGATGCAGTGAAGTTTGCAGATGAGTCACCCTATCCCGAACTGCATGAGATGTATGAAGACATGTTTGACGAAGAAAACCCTTACTTCCACGTTTAAAATCATCAATAAATAAATGGCAGAATTACAATTTAGAGAAGCACTTAAATTCGCAATTGATGAGGAAATGGAACGCGATGAGCGCGTTTTCATCATGGGAGAAGAGGTTGCAGAATATAATGGAGCTTATAAAGTAACTGAAGGTTTACTTGATAAATATGGATTTAAAAGAGTTATCGATACACCGATTTCTGAGTTGGGATTTGCCGGCTTAGGAGTTGGCGCAGCTATGCGAGGACTTCGACCAATAGTCGAGTTTATGACTTTCAACTTTGCAGTTTTAGCTGCAGATCAGATCATAAATCATGCTACCAAAGTTAAGTATATGACGGGTGGGCAAATTGATTGTCCAATAGTTTTCCGTGGACCAAATGCTTCAGCTGGTCAGCTTGGTGCTACACACTCAGTTTCTTACGACTCAATGTATGCTCACTTCCCTGGTTTAAAAGTTATATATCCATCTGAGCCGGGTGATGCGAAAGGTTTATTAAAAGCAGCGATTCGTGATAACAACCCGGTTGTATTCATGGAATCAGAGCAAATGTATGGTCTTAAAGGAGAAGTGCCTGATACGGAAGATTTCATCATTCCTATCGGAAAAGGTAAAATCAAACGTGAAGGCAGCGATGTGACTGTTGTCGCTCATGGAAAGATGTACCATGTTGCAGTTCAGGCTGCTGCTCAACTAGCTAAAGACGGAATTGAAATTGAAATCATTGATCCTAGAACAGTAAAACCACTGGATCTTCCATTGATCATTGAATCTATCAAAAAGACTAATCGTTGTGTGCTGGTAGATGAAGCACATCCATTTGGTGGATTGGCTGCTGAAATCGGATTTTTAATTCAGCGTGAAGCGTTTGATTATCTGGATGCACCAGTACAAAGAGTTTGTTTACCTGATGTAAATGCACCATTCTCTAAGAAATTATTTGATGCGTGGTTCCCAAGTCCAAAAGATGTGATCGACGCAGTTAATCAAGTTACTTATCGAACCTAAATCAATTTAAAAATCACTCACTATGGCTATTAAAATTGAAATGCCCAAGCTTAGCGACACCATGGAAGAAGGTGTTATTGCTAAATGGAACGTGAAAGAAGGGGATACTGTAGCAGCCGGCGATATTATCGCTGAAGTTGAAACAGATAAAGCTACCATGGACGTTGAAGTTTTCGATGGCGGTACTATTCTTAAAATTGTTCCAGGTGAAGGTGATGCAGTTCCATTAGGTGGCTTGATTGCCGTGATTGGCGATGCAGGTGAAGATATTTCTGATTTACTTTCTGATGAAGGTGGATCTAGTGAAACAGCAGAAGCTCCGGTTAAAGAAGAAACGAAAGCAGAAGAAGTTCCGGTTCCGACTCCTGAAGTAAGCGCATCTACAGATGATGGTAGAGTGAAGGCTTCTCCATTAGCTAAGAAAATTGCTGCTGATAAAGGCATTGATTTGAATGCTGTGAATGGTTCAGGACCTGAAGGACGAATCATCAAAAAAGATGTAGAAACCTTCACGCCATCTGGTGGATTAACCAAACCAGCAGCAGCGAGTGCACCGGCACCGGTAAGAACGTTTGAAAGCCTTGAAAGCAAAGAGATTAAAGTATCTCAAATGCGAAAAGTGATTGCTCGAAGATTATCTGAAAGTAAGTTCACAAATCCGCATTTCTATGAGACCATTGATATCGACATGAAAGCTGCATTTGCTGCTCGAAAGGCGATGAATGAAGCCAATGATGTTAGAATCAGTTTTAATGATATTGTAGTTAAAGCATGTGCAATTGCATTAACTCGTCACCCGGCTATAAATAGTTCATGGCTAGATGATATTATCATGCAACACGGCGATGTGAATGTTGCTGTAGCAGTTGCAATTGATGAAGGTCTTATGACTCCGGTTATCAATCATGCCGACAAGAAAGGATTAGCTGAAATCTCTGCTGAGACGAAAGAACTTGCAGGTCTTGCAAAAGAGCGTAAGCTACAACCAGATCAAATGGAGGGAAGTACCTTTACTATAAGTAATCTTGGTATGTTCGGTATCGAAGAGTTTACTGCGATCATCAATCCACCAAATGCATGCATTCTTGCAGTTGGAGCCATACGTGACGTTCCAGTTGTTGAAAATGGAGCTGTTGTTCCAGGTAAGCGAATGAAAGTAACACTTTCCTCTGATCACAGAGTTGTAGATGGTGCGAAAGCAGCTGAATTCTTGAATACAGTTCGTAATCTGATCCAGAATCCACTTTCGATGCTCCTTTAATGTAAAATTGAAATGAGCTATATAGATTTCAAGCCTCCAATTGGAGGCTTTTTTTATGGAGTATACTCTAGGACAAAAATTACTGGTTCTGTGTTAAACACAGAATTCTGTAATAGATTAAATATCCTTCTGGTTTCATCCCAGCTGATGGATTGACCTGTCATCACAAAAAATTGCCCACTAGTTAACTCTTCAACTCGAGTATTAACCCCTGATTCTGACCGAACCTGTTGTGCAAGAGTTTCTGCAAATTGTTGATCGGAAAACGAGTTAACCTGTATTTGATAAGCATACTGATAATCAAAAGCTGTTTCCGGCTGATGACGAATAAAAAGGTTTGAAGTGATGCCTAATTCTCTAAATGATCTAAGTTGCGTTAGTACCTCATTTCTGTCGGTATATGGACCAGTAAGAATGTTATAAGTGTCAGATACACGATTCATGTAAGCTTGTACATTGTACTGATCAAACAACTCCATTGTGAAATTCAAACCATTCGTTCGATCCTGAAAAGCCCCAAATTGAATCAAATACTTAACCGGCTTAGGACGGTTAATAGTATTATTGTAGCACTGATGAACCAAGCTAACATTCGAATCACTTAACTGCGATGAGATTGTACTCTGCTTGGAAATAGCATCGCTAAATGAAGAAATCGCAGCAGTTCGAATTGAATAAGCTTCATTATTGAAAGTTAAAATCACTGGTTCTGCTATAGCAGTTTCAATTCTGGCTGCTTGTTGAAAAGCGGTTTGAAGTCCATCATACTCACCCAATCTAACTGCAAATTGACAACGGGCATCTACTCTTAGTAAAGAGGGCAGATTATTCGTTACAGGTATTATTTCCGGTTCAGGCTCTGGTTCAGGAGTAGTTGGAATTTCTCTAATAGGTTGTTGAAGTGGAGTTGGTTCCGTTTCAGGTTGAAGAGTTGTTTCATCTTGAGTTGATTCGTCTCGAACAGATTCCGTTTCATTAGCATCATTTCCATTAGGTTCAGCTGCTTGTTCACTTGCTTCTCGTTGCGCTTCGTCAATCCTATTTTGGTCAATTAAAGTGACGATAGCAGGTTGGTCAGCTAATACAACAATATCTTCCTCAACTGGAGTTGTTATTTCATTTGACTCTGGTGTTTGATCTTCAACTTCAACCTGATTTGTAGTTTCTTCAGCAAGTTCATCTTGTCGCTCTTCAAGTAAATTTTCTGTGGTATAGTAGAGACGAAGAACTACGCGCCTATTTTGTTCTTTACTAGCTGCAAAAGGAAAACCAAGTGAATCATATTGAATTACCGGGCGCGAATCTGCATATCCGGAAGCTTTTAATCTTTTCGATTCGATACCCAGATCATTAAAGTACTTTACCACATTTGCAGCACGTGCCGTGGAGAGCTCCCAATTCGAGGGATATGCAACTGAAGAAATAGGATTATTATCAGTGTGACCTTCTACATCGATATTAAAATCATTGTATTCGAGTTGCTGCATGGCGATCAACACTCGATCTAATAAATACTCTGCATCGGGTTGAAGTCTCGCTTCACCGGAGCTATAGAGGTAATCACTATTAAATCTGATTTTCAGATCATTCAAGTCGCGAATGATTTCTAGATTTCCGGCATCAATTTCAGGTTCCAAAAGTGTGAAAAGTTCATCTTGTATATTTCCGATAGGGGTGGTGAAGAACTCGGTTTCATCAGAAAACTTACCAAATAGTTCAGATAGAGAAGAAAATTCGGTTTTTGTGATTTGAGATACAGCAAGAAGAATAATTAAAAAACCGAGTACAATCGTGATAATATCCAGGTAGCTAACTTGCCAACTAGATTCTTCTTCTTCCTCAAATTCTTGAAGAGGGAAAAGAGAGTGTTTAATTATTATTTGATCTCGTTTTTTCAAGAGGCATAGAAATTAGATCATATTTCTATTTCTTCGCATATGAGCTTGAAGACGATCATAAATCTGAAGAGCAGTTTTATTCTCTTCAATTAGAATAATGCCTTCTAAAATCAATTTCTCTCGAAAATATCGTAAAGAAGCTACATTATTCATTTTCTTCGACATTGGCGTAAAAATGAAATTCCCTATTAAAATCCCATATAAAGTGGTCATAAGAGCAGCGCCAAGACCGGCTAGTAGTGACTCAACTTCACTAAAGCCGGATAGAATAACGATTAGGCCGAAAAGGGTTCCGAGCATACCAAAAACCGGTGAAGTCTTACCCATGCTTGCAATAATTTGATTTACCAGTTGCTGTCGGGTATAGTTCTCTTCAATATTGATTTCGCCCAGTTCTCTTAAATCTTCAGTGGTATAATTAGTATCTAATACAGAGAAAAGGTATCCCTCAAACTGATCTGCATATTCTTCACTTAGTTGAGAAACAGCAGTAAATTTGTCTTGTTTGATCAGTTTTTGCCAGTCCATGATGCGTTGGATATCAGACTCGAGTACTTCTGGTGTTATTGTGCTGTAAGAGAATAGCTTCGTACTTTCAACTAGTGCTCTAAGTACACTATTGAACGGATAGCTAATAAAAACACTTGCGGTAATTCCGCCAAAAACAATAGCCAAACTTGGCAAATTTAGAAACTCAAAACGCGATGGTATTAGATCGTATTCTGTAAATCCAACCACTAATAACGCTCCCCAAACTAAAATGAGTAGAGAGATGAGAAAACATAAAATATTAAGGATCGAGGTACGCATGTAGGACTAAAATGCCTTCTTTAAATTTTCATCTATCAGGCCATTATTTTGTAACTGCTGGATAATGTAAGTGGATGAAGGTATGGGAACCTCAGGGTCCATTTCAAGTGCTCGACGCCATTGATTTACAAATTCATTTATATATCCAAGTCCTAGATAAATGCTGCCCCTAAGTGCTAATACATCAGCATTTTCTTTAATTAAAGCCGCTCTGTTTATAAGGAATAATGCATTTTCAAAATCACCGGAATAAAAATGTTGTTGAGCCAGTATATAATAGTTTGTCAGAGTATTTGCCTGGGCCTGATATCTGGAGTAAATATCGTCTTTGTAGAGCTCAATAAGGGCTTGTCTTAATTCTTCTTCTTTGGCTTGTGCCTGTGCAATACTATCTGCTTCTGGACTAATGATTAATTCCTGAGAATCTACTGCACTTGTTCCACCATCAGAATCAGTTAACTCACCAGATGAACCGCAGTTAATTACGAATAGTGTAAAAAAGACCGCAATTGATGTGAGCCAAAATTTCATCAATCAATAAGATGTTGAGTTATGAGTAGCTGGCATTTTTTCTAATGGAATTCATCAAGATAGCTTTAGCGTATTCCGTTTGTTTAGTTGGAATATCTTTTAGCTCGATAAGTTCCATTCTGAGTAGTCTCTGTTCTCTTTTAGGGCGCGCTGATAATATTTTTGTGATGATAGCTTCATCAAGCCCAACTATAGCGTCTAAAAGTGTTTCAGTATTCAATGAACGAACAGCTCTTTTAATAATCTCATCGCTCAATTCTGGTAGCTGTTCAATAGTAATGAATTGCTTTTCAAGGATGGCCCCAACGATTGAACCAGTAGCTTTTAGTTCATCGATGTATCTTTTTTGTTCGTGAACCGGAAGTCGTTCAAGGATAGGGTAGATGTGCTCTGCACCGTATTGCTCACTTCTTTCAGCTTCGACTAAATCCATTGCTTTATCAAACAATTCAGACGATATCCTTTGCTGTTGATCGTTGGTTAAGTTATTCAAAGACGCCATTTGAAGCATGATCTTAGCAGCAATTTCCTTATCCAGCTTCTCAATAAACTCTGCAGCTGAGTCGTCCGGTAAATATTGTAGAATGAAAGCACCGGATAAGCTATCCTCAGTTTCAAGTAAGGTGAGAATGTGGTGATTTGAAATATGATCTAAAAATTTAAATAAAGAGAATTTGTTTCGCTTACTCTCAGAAATCGTATCCTTTGCACCTTTTTCTAACATCTTCGCAAAATCAGTAACAACTTCTTTTCTACGGTCTGTTGTTAAATCAGGAAGTTCCATTACACTATCAATAACTGTATCGTAATCTTCCGGATGTAATTCTCGTTTTAACGTTCTAAGCAGATGTTTATCAACAGCTAGAATTACTTCAGCAGCTTTTCTGGCACCATTCTCTTCTTCACTTAACCAGTATCTGAAAATTGTAGCAACTTCATCCGGCTTATTAAAGAAGGCTTCAACAACTTCCTCTTTTGTATTGATGAAAGTATCAACACTTACTTCTTCAACTACATCAGTTTCCTCGGGTTCTTGAAAAGCAATAGGCTGAGGTGCATATTCATTTTTAAATGCTTCTCTAAACTCACGAATAGGAATTTGGGGCGGTGGTTTATTCATTAAGCGATTGAACAGAATGGTTAAACCAAAGAGAAGCATCAAAGCTAAAGCCGGGATATACGTATATATCGAATTGTAATCCGGTAGTGTTTGTGGCGTTATTGTAGTTGCCGTGATTGGTTCAGGCCTTTCAGAGAAGTCAGGAATGGCTAATTGCGAGATAATTATCTCATCGCCACGAGCTTCGTTGGTTTTTACAGCTATACTTGTAATAAATCGCATCAACTCTAATTGTTCAGCAGTTAGAGAAGTATCAGCATAGATGTTAACGCTCATATTGATCAATCGAAGCGTCTTTATTGTATTCTGATTTACAATTACATCGGGCTGAAGACTAACAGAAGAAGGTGCACGAACATTTTCATCAGGTACAAAAGGAAGACCAGGCATGAACAGGTTTTGCCTTGGTTGAGACGTTGAAACAACTTGATTCTGACTAGTACCAATTGCTTCATCTACAAGCTCTGCATTTATATTAACATCGATAAAAAACTTCTTTCTATTAAAGTAGTTTGCAAGAACTTGGATAATCTGGGAATCATACTGTTGTTCTAAATTAGTGACTCGCAATTCAAGTGACTGAGAATTTCCAGCGTCAATTGTAGCTTGTGCGCGAAGATCAGTTATAGTAGTTACATTAAAAATAATTAAGAAAAGAAGAGAAGGGGCGGCGATTTTGAGTTCAAATATTGAACTGAGTTTAGAAGTCAATAAGTAAGATATAGGGGTATCTTTATGCATATTAGTCAGATGCACCAGTGTTTACCCTCTCCTCTAGTGTTTCCATATCCGGAATATAGAGATCGGGGTTAAACCTCAATGCCTGTTCCCAATGTCTTTGCGCCTGTTCGATGTTTCCTTCAAAATAATAAAAACTTCCCTTTAATGCGTGCCCTTGTGCAGTTTCAAAAAGTTCTAATGATTCAGTCACTAAGCGGAATGCTACATCTATATTTTTACTATAAAATGCATTCTGTGCTCGAACTATATAGCGAAGGGCATCATCAATAGTTCCAAAGATTTCTTGGGAGTATTCTAAGATTTCGGGTGATGCTTTAATTGCATCAGTAACCTCAGCAATTGTGATTAATTCTTGTTCTGCTTCTTCGTCTAAGTCTTCAAGACTCCTTGGTGTTAATCGGAAGCTCAATCCTTCAACAAAATCGCCATTTTGTATTGCTTCAACTTCAAAATCAATTTTGTTTGGTGATGCATCAACTTGAAGGATATCAAGCTGTGATTGGTCGACACTTAAGGTATATGACCCTGGTGGAATTGGATATTCATAAAAACTGCCATCAGAAAATGTTCGTAGCTCGTTAATTACATTGCCACTATTATCAGCTAGAATGATTTTTAGACCACCAATACCTTGTTCCGTTGAATCGGGAAATACTCTATTTACACCACCTTCCATTACTCCAGCCATAAAAAATGGGATTTCAATTCTCTTGTAGGTATTTGGATCAGTTATAATTGAAAACTTATCAACAGAGGGGACTAACATTGGATTATTGATAGATGAAATATTCATCTCAAGGTTATATTGAAAATACTGTTGCATCTGGTTGTAATAGAGAACACCATTTTTAACAATAGCATTAGAACCACTTCTGTTAATTCGCATTCTGCCTTCTTCAATATCGTCATCAATTCCTTCATCGTAGATTTTGTTGTTATTATTATCAACAAATAGCTTAATGGCTGCTCCGGATCGCCCAACTTGATCTCTACTTGTTAGAATTAGGTTATCAAACTTGGTGTCATAGCCGATTGAACCTCTTACACTGTTTGTTGTGCTATATCTATTACCTAGCTGTGTAAAAGTAGAATTTGCTCTAACTTTGTTAAAGTCTATAACAATATTAAATCGGATTGAATTTTCATTACTTAAGTAGTTTCTACCTAGAGTTAATTGAAACCTACCTTGCTTAAATACATTTCTTGATACCAAAAACTCAAGTGATTCCAGCTGAGACTGTTCGGCTAGGTATCTTGCTTGCCCTCGAACAAAAAAACCTTTAAATAAATCGGGTAATCGTGTATTTCTTGGTACAGTATAAGTAAATGAGTTTTCAAAGTACGATACTGGAGAAGGATCAAATATATTGTAAGTATTAGTTAGACGATCTGTATATCCCATTCGAATACTAAATTTCCTTATTCGAGTACTCAAATCTGTCCTAAATGTTGAGAAATTTCCTGTATCTCGTCTTCGGGTAAAATTTGAAACGCGAATATTTAGAGGGATTTCAAAAATTCTAAATGGGAAAAATAAGGAACCACTGAATTGATCTTTATTATTTGATGCATTGTAAAAACTTTGATTCTCACTAAAGTTCGTATAGTCAAATATGAAACTAGCACTATTAGCAAAAATTGAGTTAATCGAACTTCTGATATATCCATCATAAATACCTTCAAGCATAAGTGTTGTACTATTAGACAGTCTCGAAGATACTGAAGACACAAAATAGGGGGTACTATTACCATTGGATTGATCATAATACTCAACGCCAAATTTGGTTGTTAGCCAATTTGTTAAGCCATAAGCAGCATTTCCTTGAAACGTGTAATTTTTACCAGTCTCACCAATAAAAAAGTTTTCAACATACCCGGCATTAGCTGTATAGTTTAATTCACCTTTTGGGATAAATGTAAATGGTATCTGAATTCTGCTTCGCTTATTTATAATCTGACCAGTAGGCCCGTATATTCTGATATCTAATTGGGATGATCCATAATACCTAGGAATAAGAAATCGATAATTTCCAATTTCATCAGACTGTTGAAAATCCAGTAGTGAATTGTTTAGATAAAGTTCAACTTCTGATTGGGGAAAAGTAATACCATTAACTTCGTATTCATCAAAAAAAAGTCGAGGTTCAATTGGGTAATTAGAAATGCTAATGCCCGTATAAGGTGTCGTTAAAGCACCGCTTAAATTAGATTGTCCTACCGTAACCGTTGTTAATGCGGGCTTTTCTTTTACTACATAACGCCATCGTAGACCATTTGTCTCTATTAGAGACACATCACTAGAAAAGTTACCGAATACTGCGCCCTGAATATCGCCACCTAATGCTTGAGCACCAATAACATTATTAAAGCTTACAGAACTTGTATTACTATTGATGGTAGTATTTACACTGTAATCGAGAAAACCAAAATCAAAGAAATTACGATTTAAGCCATCTCGTAAATCAAATAAGTTCTCATCTCTTCTAAGTAATGATGTTCTGCTTCTCTTTTGATCTCGAAGTGCCTTTTCTATAATTGGCAGTTCTTGTAATGTATTTAGAGAGAGTGCTAGATTGTTAAAATCAACTGTAAAATCGAGTTCAAATACCGCATCAAATAAATCTACACGAAGAAAAGAGTCAAAATCTCCAAGTATGTAATCATCTGGAGAAATATCTATTCTTTTATCCTCAAACTGTATTACTCGTCTTTCAAAATCGATTAAATAAGGGATTTGATCGATTGAAAAGTTTCCACTGATAATTAATCCTTCAACACTAGCTTCTAGCTGAAGAAGGGAGAAGAGTTCGTTTACAGGTAAGTAGAATTGATCATTCTTATAAAAACTTGTGACATAAGAGCCAATTACCCCACGATGCCGGAATGTGAGATATACTTCAAATGCATCGTCATTATTTTGTGCACTTGCATTATTTGGTAGAATGGAAACAAATGCAAGGCAAAAGATAAATGAAGCTTTAAGGCATTTGTAAATCACCTAATTGTATAAGAAATAGATCTAGTTTGTGTTTCAATAGGAATTATATCATCTGTAGGCACGTCGCTTCTACTGCTCTCAAAAGTGGAGGTAATGATATAATTACCAGCTGGTAAATCATCAATATCAAATTCTTGGCGATGTGCGCCATCGAAATATAGTGATGTCGAAACGAAAGCTCTTCGTACTTCAATACCATTATTATTTACTATTGATGTTGAAATAGAACCAAGGAAAGGGGAGTTGCCGCCTCTTTCATAAGAAGTAATCACAGAAATGGAACTTTCCTCTTCATTTGGTTCAACTGTAATATCACCAATCTCGATTCCAGTACTTACATCACCAACTTTATAAAATAACCCAGTTACTTGCTCAATGGTGATAGCAACCCTTGCGCTAACAACATCAGTGGCTTGAAGCTCAACTGGTGGTGATTCAGGTGTAGATGATGTTCTGATTCTAGCCCAATACGTACCGTCGTCTAAAGAATTATCTGCATTTATTCGAAGGCGAACGGTTTGTCTTTGTCCAGGTGCAACCGTAAAATTTCTTGGGAATGCTCGGATTTTATCTGCAATTGAGTATTGTAACTCAGAGGTACTATCTGTAGTGATAAGTTGCCGCGTTCCATCCGGTAGACTACCGCTATAAGCGAAGAAAAAATCCACTGAAATTTCCTGTGTTTGGTTTGAACTATTTATAATTAAATAGCTACCAAATTTAGAATCATCCGTTATAAATAAATTGGTTGGTGCAATAGTTACCTGTGCTCTAATACTGCACGCTATAAAGAAGAGTAAGAAAATAGATGATATATATCGTTTCATAGCAGTCTAGTAGTTATTACCAAGAACTTAAGAAAAATTATTATATATGTTATTTATTTTTCTATCCAAAAAAAAAGGCCATGATTTCATGGCCTTTTTTAAAAACGATTGTTGATATTCTTACTGATAAGAAACTTCAAGTGAAATTGTAGCAGTGTAGTCAGAAGCTGCAGCTTGTGAAGAACCAGGTGTTACTGTTCCGCCAATATAGACATATAGAAAACCTGAACCGTCAAATGATGCACCTGTATAAGTAGAATTAGGATCAAAAGCAGTCAAAGTTCCGGGAGTTCCATCTGCATCCCAACCAGCATCTGTTGCAGAAAATGAAATAGGCATTGTAGCGCCACCAGCAGTTGCACTTGTTAAATTTGATGGAAGTGTAAAGGTTAAATCTACACCAGCCGTAGCTGAACCAACAAAATCAAAGTTACCTGCATCTGCAACTGCCTTATCAATAGATTTTGCTATATCAGGTGTAACATTACCAAACTCTAAATCTCCAGGTGTTACAGTTACTGCTGCGATAACATTTGCGTTAGCAGCGATATCAAAAGATTGTGCGTTTACATTAGCAGCAACAAAAAATGTTGCAAAAACGAATAAAGAAACTAATTTTTTCATGACAGTAGTATTTGTTGTTTATTTTCTACACCAAACTTAAGACACTTTCTTTTACCTACCAATTAGATGTTCTTAATTAAAAGCTGACTATTGGTATTCAATATGTAGTACCACGTCTGCATTATAGGTGCCATTCTGAACATCACCGACGTCAACGCTACCAAAAACATATACATACAGCTGTTGCCATATATTATTAGATTCGGTTAATCCATTACCTAAAACATTAACATAACCCTCATTATCCAATAGAAGTGAAGAATTAAACGGATTATTTGAACCTGAATTGTTGTAGGCAATATCGAGGTTTATTGGTATACGATCTTGAACTGCCGGATTAATATGTTGCAAATATTCAGGTACCGATAGACTAAGAAAAAGTTCTTGGGTATTTATTGTTTTGATATTAAAAATTCCCATATCAATGTCACCCAGTTCAATTTCATCGATCCCAGAATTTGTAACTAGTATCCCAAAATTTAATTCCTGATCAATTTCTGTACTAATTTCAGGCTCGACAGTAAGCTGAAGATTAATGAATTGGGCATACGTAGTCTGTGTTAATAAGAAAAAAAGTACACAAATATGTATGACCTTATTAATCATAGCTAACCATAATATTTATGTTGCCTGTATAATTTCCGGCATCTACAGTACCTACATTAATTGAACCATAGATATATAAATAGGCAGTATCATTAAAAACTGCGGGGTTATAGCCTTCATAAACCGGTGTTGGTGGGGGACCTGGTGGTCCACTTCCTCTATATTTTAAAGGAAATTGTGCACTTGCAACACTACCCAATACCATCATATTGATTGACTGGCTAGTCAAGTTTTGGCCTTGATTCGCATAAGATGACTGAAGTGTGAATGGGATTCTACAAGCTGGATTTGTTTCACATCCTATTAAGCCATCAAGCAATAAATATTGATCTGCAGTTACTTCAACTAATACATCTAAATATTCTACACCTGTAATTGTGAATATTTTAGAACTATTAATATCTATCGATGCACTTGTTTCCTGAACAACTGTACCAAATTCAAGATTGGTTCCAGGCGAAAATTCATCTAGACTAACTGAATAAAGACTGCTATATGTACCAAAGTTAATTTCTTGTGCAATTGAAGAAATACTGAATAAGTGAATTAATAGTAATATTGAAATTAACTTCGTTATCATTTTAGATATAATCGATTTCGATAGTGAAATCTCCTTCATATGTACCAGGTACGGCTTGTTCTAGGTTTACACGGCCACCAACCCAGATATAATACCTCCCTTCGTTGTTAAAGAAAATATTTTGATTTCTTTCTTCAATTAACTCAGAGGTCGTCTGGTCTTCGATAGAATTGCCGGATAACTCATAGGTAAACGTTAATGTACCTTCACCTGTTGTATTTGTTAGTTCTCTAGCGCGTAGAAAATCTAACCGGAATTCAGCTTCAGGTGTACCTAATGCAATCATAAAGCCTGCATTAAGATCTGTGATTGGATTAACATATAATTCATTTTCATCAGCATCAGAATTTCCAAATGTCATTGAGTTTATCGTAACTAACTCAATAACTGGTGTAACTTGTGCATTGATATTAATTGTAGCTGTTAATCCATCTCCCGATTGACCAAATGATAAAGCAGGTAGAAATAGTACAATAATAGTGATTAGAGATCTCATTATTTGCTTGCTAAACTTTTAGTTAAAGTTAAGGCAAAGCAAAATTTAAGCCAGTTAATCTTTCTTAATTAAGAATTTGCAATAAGGGTTTTATTACCAGGCAAATGCATTGAAGTAAAGAGGGTCAAGTTCTACCTCGCGACCTTGTAGTTGAATACTTCTAGGGAGTACTTCAGTATTTCTTATATAATTAGTAATCATTTCGAAATTATAGGTAAGTGTTTCATTTCGAAATCTGGATGAGAATCGTACAGTTATGGTGTAAATACTATCAATTGGTTCCTCATCTATTAAATAATATGGATTAGGTGTATTGATAGGGTAAAAGTCACCAACAATTTTAAGTTGATCACGCCCAGGGATAAAAGTACTATCCTCTAGTTGTGGCTGCAGATTTACATTGAAGGTTATAGCTGTTTGAGCAAATCCACTAAGATTGATAGTTAGTAATATAAAAGCTGAGAGAATTAGTCGTCTTAGAGTCATTTATTAATCTGAGATTTTAGTCACTTCGTCTTTCCAGTAAACGATAGAAAATACACTTTCACGTGGGAAAGAAGGAGGAATACTGGATTTTAATCTGTTATCGTATTGATAATTCTTTGAATACCCTGAATAAATGGTTGAACCTGAGAAGGTGCCCACAGGTCCTCGGTTTTCCTGAATCAATCCACCTAAGAGATTCAGTGTACCTTTGGCACAACACCAATTATAGTTTTCCACATAGAATGATGTATTTAAAGCCACAATGGATGCATGGACGGTAACATCCTGAGTGCCACTATATGAATGTGCGTTTGCATCTATTCGAACGTGACCTTCGCTCACTAATCCAAGCATGTCAGTACTGGATGAGTCTGCTAAAGGATTGGTAGCATATGTGATATCACCATCAATCTCGATAAGTGATTCGGAATGTAGCGTTACGGCACCTTTCACAGTACCAACAACATCCACACGTCCAGTAGTTGAAATTACTCCGTTAGTAGCACTTAGATCATAATCAACTGGGGAACTCCAAAAACTACCGTTGTACTCTGAAATTCGGGCATATCCAACACCACTACTTTCATAGAACTCAACATTTAACTGATTGTTAAATCGTAATCCGCCATTGTTAGCAGCTGTTTCTAATTTACTGATCTCGTAACTAGTTGGAGAGCTTTTAACAGGAGCGTTAAAATTCTCGCCACCAAAAAAGTTTGGACTGGTTGGGTTTGTTGAATGCGCACGCCATGTATTTGGGCTTGTTACCAATCCATAGAAAGAAGGATCTCCTGACATCGCAAATTGTCCATTTGTATGAATTGGACCATAAATATTATCTGCTCCAATGAACCAAATTGTACTTCCAGACGAACTTAATTCTGATTGAGTCATGTAAGAATACTTAGAAAATGAATCTCTTTGCATAAGTACTTCAGTTCTAACTTCTATGTCGTCGTACGTTGAGGTGCTAACTAATAATACCTTGTATTCATCCCAAGATGTAACACTATTATTGGCTGGTTTATTCAGACTAGATTCAGTGTAACTTGTTAATTGACCACTTATCTCAAATCCACGAGCACCACTCTGTGAATTTACAAGTTGATCTGCAAGACCTTCTTCAATGTCCTGTAATTGCTCTAAACTTAGTTGACCAAGAGCCATTTTTTTTCTACCAGCATTGGACCGAGCTCTAATTGCAACAGTATCCACAACATCGCTCATGGTAATTGAGCCTGTCCAATTATTATTGGCTTTCATTGTTTCAACTGCATTGTCAATCAATGATTTAGATAAATTTCTTGCTTGTTGAGCATTGTAATAATCAACAGATACTTCAGGTATATCTGTAACACGTTCTTGATTATTTACCTGAACAATGCCGGTAATAATTGTAAGTCCACTTACTAAAAACAATAAACTTCTACCCATGACTACTCCTCAATAAGGTAAGTTGATGTTATTTGGCACGAATATCCTTTTCCAAACCAGACGCGGATATTCCTGGTTCTCATTATTAACGGTATATGGCTCGCCTGTTTCTACCATAATTTCTACTTCAATCTTTTTAACAGCAGATCGATCTGAAGTAACGGTTCCGTTGGCCGTGTAATAATTCATATCAAAATAAACGACCGGAAACTCAAGAGTACCGTAACTGCTAATTCCGATAGGCCCGGTTCTTTTCAAAAAATAGTCGTTTGGATTTGTTGTCTCAGTTACTGCATCAGATTTATCGAAATACCACCTGATATTCGTTGAGCCAAAACTATCAGTGTCATAAACATCACCTTGAAAAATGATATTCATATCTGTTATAGTTGTAAATGGGACAGCAGTACCAGCATTAAATCCAATTTTATTGAAGTCGTTATCTAGAATCTCGACCAAATTATCTAATGAATTCTGATTATAGCTACTTAATGCAAGTTCCTGGCTTTGATTCATCACTTGCACATTAAATGCCAGTATGGAAATCAAGAACATTCCACCAATCACAAATGTTATGGCTAATCCTGAACTCATTAGTAGGTATATGATTTAACGTACTCTAAAGTGATGAAGACTTCAGGAGTAACATTCTGATTAAGTACAGATACAGTAACCTGATATCGTTTCATCGAGCCGGTATCCTCAATCAATTCTGAGTTGCCATCTATCACGAATGTTGTAGTGTATTCATCATTCGATCCATATGTCTGTGACAATTCAACAGGGTAGTTTGCATATACATAACTTCCGCTGCTTGGATCTAAATCATCCGGCTCGTAAATCCACTGAACCTTATCTAATTCATCCTGAGCAACAGCAATCGCTCGGTATTCGGCTTCAGCCTGATAAATGGTTTGTCTTGACGAATTGAAGCTTCTTGCCGTGTTTAATGACAAAAAGGAAAAAACAACCATCGCTCCCAATAAGTAAAATATTTCGGAATAACTAGTCATCGTTCTCTACTTTTATTACATGAGTAATTATCAAATATATGTTACAATTAAAATTAATCTATCGTAACAAAATGCTATTGAGGGCACTAGTTAGTATTTGATATTAATCAATATAGCGTTCTTCTTGACCTTTCTTTAGAAAATCTAATTTTCGGTCTTCATGTTATCGGAGAATTAACAGAAATCTTTAGTCCTTTATTATAAAATATTGATCACATTTTATTTAATAAAGGTCATTTTTTTGATAAAAACCTCCCCGTTAGCTTGAAGGCGATAGAAGTAAACTCCACTGGCTAAAGCATTTGCATTAAACCGCGTTTCATAACGACCCGGCTGTTGTTGACCGTCTATTAAGGTTTGAACCTTCCGACCCAAGATGTCATACACTTCAAGTAGAACATTGGATGTTTGATCAACTCCAAATTCAATAATTGTGCTAGGATTAAAAGGATTAGGGTAGTTTTGATTCAAGAAAATAGCTTCAGGTACATCTCGTTCAATTTGCTCGGTACTTATTTTCAGAGTAAATCGAGTGTTCATTGTGGAAGCTTTAGCTTTCAATTGCTGTTGTGGTGAAAGTGGATCTAAATTTCTTCGAATCTTGGCGCGTGTAGTATGATTGAAAGAGAATGAATTTTGATCAAATAAATTGATTTCATCACCGGTTTCATTATCAATTAGAATGAAAATCCAATCATCAGGAACTCCTCTCAAGGTATTCCATTTCATGGTATAGTTTCCTGATACCGGGACTCCATTTTCAAAGGATTCAAAGTGTAATGGAATAAAATATCTTGAATTGAAATCAGCAGGTAGATTATTAATTGCCAACTCAGTTCCATTTTCTAATAATGAGTGGAATTCAATGTGTGATGCTGACAGCGGTAATAAAGTGAATGCATCTAGATCATCTTTTCCAATCTCAGCAGTCTCTGAAAATAAAATGTTAGTTCGTTTTGTACGACCATTTTCGCCTGTAATTGCTATCTCTATTTGTGGGTAAGGAATGTCATTAGATTTCTGCTTTACCCGAATTGAATCTTCAATTATTTCCTGACCTGAATCTAGTCCTTTCCTTAAGAACGAGTTGCCTTGAGTTTTTGCATCTTTCTTTACTTTAAGAACTGGACTTACATCACTTGCTTTTACCCAGAATCCCTGGAAAGGAGCTATTAGTCCACCATTTGGTAAGGTACCTGTTATTCCATTCCAAGTTAGATATTCACCATCGCCACCATTTGCGGCAGGATCCCAAATATAAATCGTAGACTCAACATTAGTTTTGGTCCAGTTCGGTGTGTCATCCCAATCTATTGTCGCTGCAAAAGGATTACCAATTAAATTCCAACCGGAATCTGCGGTAGCAGTGTAAGTAATGCCAAAGTCAACCTCAGTATCGTCTCCATTCCATTCCTGACCTCCAGCATCTAAAGTATCAGGTAGAGCTTCATTATATAGTGGATCAGCTGCAATATCACCAAATACAAAAAGGAACATTCCCTGACCTTGGGTTAAGGTCTGACTTGAACTTGTAGGTGCTCGATATCGTTGGTTGTCTGTTGCAGAACCGCCATCGATATTTATATCATAGGTTTCATCATAGGTTAACACATTCGGTTGTAATGTATCACCAGGACTAGTTGTTGAAGTGTAGAATGCACCTGGATAACCTTGAGTTAAGGTTCCATCCAATAAATCACCATAGGTAGTATTAAAAGGGGAGGAGATTAGTCGCCATCCAATGCTTCCAGTAATCTCTCTTTGCATTCGAATCGAGCCTGAACCATAACTTTTTGAATTTGCTATTAAGTTTGATCCACTTGGCAGAAACATAACTCCATCAACTAAATTCAATGAATCCGTTACAGTTACATTACCAACAAAATCAGCACCATTTGAATTATCAATTTCAAGATTCGTGAAACTATTCGGACTTGTAATAGTCTGTTTTACGCTCCCATTCAATATTATGTAACCAATGGTGGCATCATTAACATCTAAGGCGCCACCTACAGTTAAGGTATCTGTATTACTTCCGAAAATATCGCCCTCGCCGGATGTCTCACCTGTTACCACAAAATTGATTCCACCAGATACAGTTACAGATGCCGCATTTTCTATCGAGATTTGAGCAATCGTGGTATTTGTTGTACTAACTACAGGTTGCTGAGTACCTTGAGATGGTGATGCAGGTATTAACACTTTATCAGTTGGACCCGGAACCACACCAGCACTCCAGTTTACAGCATTATCCCAATCATTTGCCACATTTGGCAATCCGGGACTCGATTGCCACTGTGTATTAAATTCAGCGTATTCTACTTGAGCAGTGTTAGTGATGGATGCACCATTCAAGGTTCCCGATATAGTGGCAGTACCTGCAATAATTGATGAAGTCAATGTTGCAGAATAAGTACCATCTAAGTTATCGGTTACTGAACCGAGGGAACCCGAAGTAACACTTAATAAAACAGTTTCTCCACCAGCAGTTAAATTATTTCCTTCAGAGTCTTTAGTCTGAATTGTGACTGTTGTTGTGGCAAAACCATCGTTAAAAATTACAGTTGGGCTAACGGAGATCGTAGTTGTTAGCTCAGAAGCAGCTCCTGGAGTCACTGTGAAACTGTTACTAGTACCTTCTTCTGCACCGGCAGAATTTGTGGCTGTTATTGAACATGTACCCAGATCGGTTATGCTCACAGTTAGAGATGATAATACACCATTGGTGAAAGAAGGAGTTGTTCCTGCACCGGTTCCTATATTACAATTTGAGGACGTTAGAGAAGCTGTACCATTAAAAGTAGTAACAGTATCTTGAGCACCATCAATTGCTACCAGTGTAATGTTGAAATTCTGTCCAGCAAGTTTATCTGAAATATTCCCAAAAGGGACACGCTCAACTTTAAAACCTGTCAGTTGCCCAAGAACCACCACATCGAAATCAGTACTGGTTGTATCTGTTAAGCCAGTGCTTGAAGCCGTCAAATTATAGGTCCCAGTATCATCAACTATCAGATTATCAAATTCGGCAATTCCAAATAAATTGGTTTCTTCAAGTGTAGTTGAAGCGATATCAAAGACACCAGATCCACTTACAGCATTTAAAGCCATAGTCACATCAATTCGACTTTCTTCAACGGGATTTCCAAACTGATCTATTAATTGTATTCGTGGTGCAGGAGTTATCGCTGAATTCAAATTTGATGTGCCGGGTTGCTGGGCATATTCCATTGAAATCTGAGTACCGGCAACCATTTTTAATTCACCATAATCAGTGGAGCCACCTAAACCCGTTGTACCTACGTTCTTAATATTCCCACTATTTGGAAGTGTACCAGTTGTCGGACGTACACGAATATTTGAAAAAGTTATTTCGGCCGGATTAGTTGTAGAAGCAGATGTAACTGTAAATGTAATTTGTGAGGTAGTTCTACTTGTGAATGGAATTAATAAATTCGTATTACCACCAAAAGCTGCGTTTACACTGGCTGAAGGTTCTCCTCCAGTAACATCCCACTCAAAACCTGTCGGTGCTTCAAATATGTAGGTACCCGCTGTAAACTCACCAACAAAGCTTTCCTGAACTCTAGGTCCAGTAAGTGTTGTCCATGCAGGGGAGGGGGCAATACTTGCATCATCAGCTGAAATTTCTTCACCACCTTTAGCCGGTGTTAACGAACGAATTGCAATATCATATTTATTGGATAGATAATCTTCAACCGTTTCCTGATCAGCTAATGAAATCTCCTGATCATATAGAATTACTTCAGCAATCAAACCGTCCCAACTATCACCATTATCTAAAGGACCCTGGCCAATTATAGCTGTTGTGATATTTGATGCATCAAGTGTACCTGTAGGAATTGAAGTTGTTGATGTTGGATTACTTAATACACCATCAATGTACATCTCATAAGTTGTTTCTGAAGTCCATTTAAGCATTACAATTTGACCATCAGTTGTTTGAGCATCAGTAAAACTTTCAAGTGTAAATGCGGTTTGATCTCGCAATCCAGAAGTAATTACATTTGAAACTCCTGGTGTTGATGTTGCCGCATCATATCTAAGACTGAAATATCGATCAGTAGTACCACCGGCAGGTGTTTCTGTAGCCCAGAATCCTCTATCAGTACTGGTTCCATCAGATTCTATAACAAAGAATATGGTAAGCCCGGATAATCCTCCCAGATAAGCTGTTTCAGCATCAGCATCTTCGAGTCTAACATTTGTACCTCCTGGAAATTCTATAGCTGCCTGTGAATTGATACTTCCAACACTAGCTTGAAAAGTGGGATCGGTTCCGCCACTTGAAGTGAAATCATATCCATTACCACTTTGGTCTTGCCAGGTTGTAACAGAAGGACCACTTGTTACCACACCAGCATCACCCTTCAACCAAACCAGAAGTCCATTAACGGATTTTGGGATACTAAAAGAGATATTTCTGTCTTGTGGATTACTAGTGTCAGTACCATCATCTGCAATAAACCTGACAGTACGCAAATTATCTGTAGGTGTGGTAGCTGTATTTAGATAAGAAACTGTTCGAAGCGCAGATTCAAAGTCTGCTTTTGCAGCTGGGCCAGTTAATGTTAAAGTTCCACTACCACCATCCCATGAATCGGTAATTCCAAAAATATCATCAAATATTAATGAGTCTTCTGTACTTTCATAACCAGATGTAATCTGGATAGTAACACTCTCAATATTTGTATCGTCCGGATCAACAAGTGTAATTGCTTCTGTTATGATTACGGTATCACCAGCAGAATAAAATAAGCTGTTACTTTCGATATCTGATAAAGTGGGTGCAGTGTTTAGACTCGAAACCGAAATATCACGAGATTGAACATTACTGCTATCAATTCCATCAAAAACTCTGAATGTTACTTCACGGTCTAATCCAGTAACAGGATCGGAACTGATGTTTTCAAAGGTCACGCTTTGAAGTGCAGTTTGGTAGTTAGTTACACTAGAAGAACCGGTAAGGGTTAAAACACCCGTTGGTGAATCGAATGAACCAATAATTCCATTTTGAGGTGTAAACCCAAATACATCTTCACCTAAGAAGTAATTATTAGTGAATGATATTGTCGCTCCATCTAAATTAGCATCATCTGAATCTGAGACTGTCAATGAACCTGTAATTTGTATTGGACCATCATTTTCTGTGAAAGCTAAAGTAGTTCCTTCGATCGTAGCAATTGCCGGAGCTGCATTAAGAGGGGTAATAGTAATATTTCTTGAGACGATATTACTGATATCATCCCAGTCTATCACCTGAAAATCAATTTGTCTGGTTACAGTTGATGGACTCACACCATCTGTATTTTGATAAGTAACTGACTGAATTGCCGTTTCATAATCGGAGATAGTAGCACTACCTGACAATGTTAAAATACCTGTTCCAGAGTCATAAATACCGGTTATTCCACTAACCGGAGCGGGAAGTGTTAAAACATCTTCTGATCCATCAAATCCTTCTGTAATAGAAATTGTAGCACTCGAAATGGTTTGATCAAAAGCTACAGGATCATCATTTGATATAGTTATTGAAGATGTCAAACCAACTGCAGGATCGCCTTCTGTATAACTGATATCCGAAAGTTCAATACCTGAAAGTACAGGAGGTACATTAAACCACTTATCACTTAAAAAACCATAGATATTGGTGAAATCTGATGTGCTAAGTGAAGTGTTCCATGAAATAAATTCGGCTACTGTACCCGTGAAATTATTTGTTGTTGCTGGATTATTTGCAAATGTAACTGGATCAACAGTCCCATCTTCTTCACCTATATTAGGATCACCACCATGACTATTCATGGTACCAGCGACTAGTGGACTTTGAATTATGGATCCACCATTAATATTTGCTTCCCATGTTGTTGAAGGCTGATCGTGACTAGCTATGATTATGTATGTAGTGTTTGTTTCAACAGTTCCAAGGTCAATCGATAAATCATCTCCACCTGTCCATTCAGTATTCACACTCCATGCGAAAGCATAAGCCGTTCCATCCTTAATAGATATTTGATACCCATTAGAACCACCACCTTGTTCATAAATAATCTGAAGTCCTGATAAATCATTTCCTGTTCTGAATACGGCAGCAAATGATTTTTCAGTAAATGTGCTAGTATTTAAAATTGCGTTATCAGCTACTGCATAGTTATCACCGTTATTCCCTCCATTGCCATCAAAAACAATCCCACCACGATTTCCTAAAACAGTAGAACTAAGAGAGGGCGAATCACCAGCGCTAGTAGTAGCTGCTATATCAGCTGTACTTGGTGGTCCCGGAAGGTTAACTGATCTATCTTCCCACGCTGATAATGCACCATCCGCAGGTTGTCCTGTACTACTGTCTCCATTCCCATCAGCATCTCGTGCATCAAAATGAAAAACTACTCCCGAAGACTGATAGATCCCTAAATCGGTGATGCTTTCAGGAAATTCAACATCTCTTGAAACCGTATTACCATCTTCAGTGCCGTCATTAGCAGTGAAGGAAATAGTTCTTATTGTGGTGGATGGTGGAGTACCAGTATTTTCAAAAGTTACAGAACGGAGAGCTACCTCATAATTCGCAACCGTAGTTGAACCGCTCAATGTTAATTTTCCGCCAACTCCGTCCCAGGTTCCTGTAATTCCAAGTTGGTTGGTGAAGGCAAGAATATCTTCACTCGCATTGAAGCCGGATGTGATCTCAACAAACGCACTATCAATGTTTGTGTCATCCGCGTCTTCAAGCTGAATGCTGTTGGAAATTGTTTTTTGGCCTGATCCTTCAAAATAAACTAGAGATGCTGTTTCAACTTCAGTTAGAGAAGGAACAATGTTGACCTTAACTACAGTGATGTCTCGAGTTTCAGTATTACTATCATCATCGCCATCATTTATGGTGAAACTAATCGTTCTGGTATTTTCTACCGGTGCCGGATCTGTATTCTCATAGGTGACAGCTCGCAATGCTGTTTGATAATTTGCAACTGATGAAGTTCCTGAAAGAGTAAGGACTCCATTTATTGCATCCCAGCTTCCTGTTATACCTAGTTGGTCTGTGAAAGCAAGTACATCTTCAGAAGAATCAAAATTTCCTGTTATTTCAACTGTAGCATTTTCGATATCTGTATCATCACCATCGTAAGTAGATATATCATCGGTAATGATTGTAGGTGAATCACCAGAGTTATATGTGATAGTTGAAACTTCAATACTATCTAAAATAGGTTCAGCATTTACTTGACTAATAAATGCGCCTAGCCCAGGCGCATTTTGATTAGAATATTCAGTAGCTATCCAGGCTGAATCTCTTGTTGTATTTGAAATTCGAACTTCATCAAAATCACCTAAATAAGGCCAGAATGATGCAGTTGATAGGAAAAGATCTTCGTCATCAATATTAAATGACTCATTCGAGTTATCCGATGCTACCTCCGCACCATCTACATATATTGTTCTATCTCCATTTGAAGCACGTGTAAGAGTTAGATAGGACCAAACATTATTTGTGAGTTGTCCACCAGGTGAGGATAGAGCGTCATTATTAATCTGGAAATTGATTACGCCGCCGGCTGTTGCCCAAACAGAGTAACCATTCAGATAGTCACCTTTGGTAAGAATATCCGGTCCACTTGCAAGATTGGCTATTCGAAGCCAGAATGAAATCGTAATGCTTCCTGAGATATCTAAAGGAGAAACTCCATTATCAACTACTGTGATTCTATCTCCTGTTCCGTTAAAATCGACAGCTCCTCCAATTTGCCCTGTCGTTAAAACAGTTCCTGTATCTGTACCATCAGTTCCTTCACCGGAAGCATCAGGAAAAGTTCCGACAGGATCTTCTTCATTTAAATGTAGGACCATTTTATAATTAGAGTCCCAAACATTTTCACTTGAAGGATCTGTGCTTACAGTGGAATTCCCGAAATAAATATAGAATTCAGTATCTGTAGTTGGAGATAGTGTTGGAAATCGAACCCAAAAAACTAAACTACCGGCATCCGCATCATAATCTTCTATTTGATGACTCATGATCGTAGAACCATCTGCAGTTGTAAAGACAATATCATAACCGAACTGATTCTCAACTTGTCCATTAGGGTTAACACTCCCAACCCATCTAAGCCTATCAACATTAGTAACACTTATTAATACAGGAAAATTGGTAAGATCTGACGTTCCATAGACTTCAGATGAATTCACAATACCTTTCAAACGCTGAGAATAGCCCGGTAGCTGAGCTACAGCAATATCAAGCGACATCCAAAATATTATCAACAGGATACCGCACTTAATCCAGTTATATTTTTTGTAATCTGGCGCCATATGAATTAATTCGAAAACAAATATAGCCAAACCTACCTTTTTAGTAGGCTTAATTAGTGGATTCTAATTAGATACCGTGCTTATCGAACTCTTTGCTTATTTAATAAGAGTCATTTGACGAGTAATCACTTTAGTCGGAGTTGTGAGTCTATAAAAATACACTCCAGACGATAGTGAAGAAGCGTTGAATTGAACAGAATAGAAACCAGCAAATTGAGATTCATTTACCAAAGTCTGTACTCTTCGTCCTAGTAGATCGTAAATTTCTAGTAATACATCGCTATTAACATCTAACCCATAATTAATAGTTGTAGATGGATTAAATGGATTCGGGTAGTTTTGCTCTAATATGATCTGTTGTGGAATATTTGCTTCGATTTCTTCTGTAGTGACCCAAAGTGTAAATCTTGCTGTTGTTGATGCTTTTTGTGTGATTGATTCCTGTCGATTCGGATATGTTCCTTTGAATCTCTTCTGCGTTGTGTGGAAAAACTCTATTTCTTGCTGTGTATTAAGGTCGTAAATGTTACCTGAATTATTATCTATTAGTGAAATCAGCCAATCATCAGGAATGTCATCCATATTGATTGCACGAATTGCAAAATTGCCTTCAATCGGCTCACCATTTTCAAATCCATTTATATGAATTGGGATCAAATACCGGTTCGTCAAAGTGTAAGGCAAGTTGTTGATTGCTAATGCCAATCCGTTCGAAAGGGTAGAGTAGATTTCTAGTCGAGTAGCTGAAAATGGAGTAAGTTCGTAAGCATCAAGTTCGTCTTTCTCCAAACTTGCATTATCACTGTACATGAACACAGTGCTCTTTTTTAAATCACCTGAAGTTAATTCCAATGTGAAAGTTGGAGGATCAAAATCTTTTTGAATTTCCTTTCTAAGGAAGGACCCTCCGGTAGTTTTTGCATCGGTTGTTACTCTAAGATCTGGACTAGCTGCATTTGCTTTCACCCAGAAACCCTGGAAAGGTGCGATTAGTCCACTTCCTAAAGTTCCTGTTGTCCCATTCCAAGTAAGATATTCACCATTCCCACCATTAGAAGCCGGATCCCAAATGTAAATCGTAGATTCCACGTTAGTTTTTGTCCAGCTAGGTCCATCATCCCAATCAATAGTAGCACCGAAAGGATTGCCTACTAAATTCCATCCTGAATCAGCTGCTGTGGTGTAAGTAATATTGAAATTAACTTCATTACCTGAAGCAGGAAATTCTTGTCCACTAACGTCAAGCGTATCAGGTAGAGCGTCATTATAAAGAACGTCTGCTGCAATGGTATCAAACATAAATACAAACATCCCTTGTCCGGCTGTCAAGGCTTGAGAATCGGATGTAGGAGCACGGTATCTGTCGTTATCAGTTGCCGGTAGACCATTATCATTGGTTGCATACGACTCAAGGTAAGTGATCACGTTAGGCTGTAAAGTATCTCCCGGACTTGAACCTGAATCATAAAATGCACCTGAATAGCCTTGAGTTAAAATTCCATCCAAGAAATCGCCATAATCAGATGAAACAGGAGATGAAATCATTCGCCATCCACGTGAGCCTGTAATCTCCCTTTGAAATCTAAAAGTTCCCGTACCATATGCGATACCACCCGTAATGACATTAATTCCAGATGGGATTAATAATTCACCACTGGTTAATCTAAGTGTATCACTGATAGTAAGGTTTTGTTCAATGCTTACGCCATTTGAGTTATCAATTTCGAGATTAGTGTAAGAATGAGGGTCAGTAATCAGCTGCTCTGTGGATCCATTAATAATTACGGTTCCCACATTTATAGTCGAAACATTTAAAACATCACCACCAACTGTAAGGCTATCAGCATTAGTACCAAGTACACTACCGCCTGAAATATCACCGGTTATGGTAAAGTTAATTCCTCCAGAAATAGTTAGGCTCGCACCAGTTTCCATGGAAACAGAAGTGACAGATGCACCAGCTTGATCAATTACGGGAAATTCATTTCCGACCGCTGGACTGGCAGGAATTAATATTACAGAAGAACTTCCGGGAACTGTTCCTACATTCCAGTTTCCAGAATCTTCCCAATCTGAGGCAACACTAGCAGAACCAAGTTGGGAATCCCAAATATGAGTAAATGCTGCAAATTCAACTTGAGCATCATCAGTAATTGATGCTGCATCAACTGTTCCGGTTATAGTTGCCGTGACGGTGCTAGTAGATGATTGTAACGTATTTGTATAGGTTCCGTCTCCGTTATCTGTAGCCGTTGTTCCTCCAGGGAAGGAACCTTGTGTTGTAGACAATATTACAGTTGAACCACCTGTAGTTAAATTATTTCCAAAAGCATCAATTAGTTGAATTGTAATGGTAGATGTTGAGCTTCCATCATTTAAAATTACTGTTGGCGATGCTGTTATTGTAGAATTTGTTTCATCTGCCGTACCTGGGGAAACAGTAAATGTGTTACTTGTTCCTGTTTCTGATCCGGCTGAATTGGTTACAGTGATATCACAAACACCTACTTCAGTAATACTCACTGTTAGACCTGAGAGTACTCCGGAAGTGAAGTTTGAAGTTGTTCCTTGTCCGGTTCCCATATCACAGCTAGAGGATACTACAACTGTTCCTGTAAAAGTTGTGACTGTTGTGGAAGTACCATCAAGTGCTGTTAATTTGATATTGAAAGTTTGTCCTGCAGTTTTTGAGCTTATGGAACCCGAAGGATCTCGTTCAACTAAGAAAGATGTTAGCGTTCCGGCATTTACAATTTCGAAAGTTGAACTCGTATCCGGACTTAAAACTCCACTAGTAGCTTCTAATTCTTTGGTTCCGATTTCATCGAAAATGAGTGAATCAAATTCTGCGATACCTAATGCATTTGTTAATTCAGAAGAGCTTCCGGAAAGTGTACCGGTACCTGATGAAAGAGCCATACTGATGGATACCCCTGACTCCTCAACATCATTGCCAAACTGATCTACGAGTTGAACACGAACAGGTGGACTAACTGTACTATCAACATTGGTAGCTGAAGGTTGAATTACAATCGATAAACTATCTTTCACTCCTGGAACCATTGTGATTGTACCATAATTGGTAGCGCCACCTTGTCCGGTACTTCCTGAGTTCGTGATGTTACCTGTATTTGGTAGTACCCCGGTTGTAGGTCTGATTTCTAAACCTGTAAATTCTAACTGTCCAGGATTACTCGCTGAAGTAGAAGTGTCATCAATGGTAAATGTTAACAAACTTGAAGTGGCACTGGTGAAAGAAGCATCTAAAGCAGTAGTTCCACCATAAGCAGGACTAACTGTAACATCATAAGTTCCACTTGTATTCCATTCAAACCCAGTTGGAGCATTTAAAATGATAGTACCACCGAAAGTAAGCTCCTGTACAAAACCTTCTTGAATAAACGGACCGGTAAGTGATGTATAGCTAGAATTAGCATCATCAGCAGAAATAGTTGAACCTCCTGTAGCTGGTGTAATCTTTCGAATTGGAACATCATATTTCTCGGATAAATAATCCTCGACACTTTCACGTTCTTCATCGGTAAGACTTCTGCTGTAATAGATAAATTCAGCTATTTCACCATCCCAACTTTGATTCGCTACATTAGGATCATCCTTTCCACCTTTTCCAAGAATAGCTGTTGTAGCTGCAGTAGCGGAAATGGTACCGGATGGTGGGGGATCTGCTGCCGAGCTAGGATTATTAAGGATTCCATCTACATATAAATCATACAACAGACCGGAATCCCACTGAAGGCTGATGATTTGAGACTCTGTAGTTTGGATATCAGAAAAGCTTTCGAGTTGATTATCTGCATTATTTGCCAGAATACCGGTCTTAACTACATTTGTGAAAGCTCCTGCTCCATTCGCACCTGATGCATCATATCGAATAGTCAGAGTTTTATCGTCATTGTCAGGAACTTGTGTGTTAAATAATCCGCGATCAGAGCTTGTGACATCCGATTTTAATACTACGAAGAGTGAAAATTCCGTAGCGTTGTCTATGTAGTTTACATCACCATCAGAATCCTCAAAATGATCGCCATTTCCTGCAAAAATCACAGATGGCTGACCATTTAGTGCCGTTGAACTAGATTCAAAAACAGGTGCTGTACCTCCATCAGCAACTCCAACATAATCATTGCCATTTCCGCTTTGATCGGCCCAGGTTGTCACAGCTACACCATCACCTTCCGAAATACCTAAATCAGCTCTTAGCCAAACTTCGAGATTTGGAATAGTTTCGACAGGGCTTACATCTATTATCCGTTTGGTTGAATCACTTTTTAAAGCCCCATCGCTAACTATAAAACTAATTTCACGCTCTGGTCCAGATGCAATGGTTGCTGTATTACTGTATAGTATAGAACGTAATGCAGCTTGATAATCACTTAAAGAATTATTCCCAACAAGTTTTAATACACCAGTTGAAGAATTCCATGAACCAGTGATTCCAAAAAGGGTAGAGTAGGCAAGAGAATCTTCGGCTGACTTATAATTAGCTGAAATAACAACCAACGCACTATCCAGTGTTGTATTGTCAGGATCAGTAACTACAATGGTATTTGTTATTTGAACATCAATATCTTCGTATTGAAGGTTTGAGGTTTCAATTGCTGATAAAACTGGTTTTGAGTTTGCAGCAACTACATCAATGTTACGATCAGCTGTATTACTTGTATTAGTGCCATCTGAAACTGTAACGCTTATCGTTTTAGTAAGCTCGATTGGATCGCTGCTTAAATTCTCATAACTAATAGATCTTAAAGCTGTTTGATAATCAGCCAGATCATCGGATCCCGTTAATGTTAAAATCCCACTGGTAGAATTCCATGAACCTGAAATATTTCCAAAATCAGTGAATGCCAGTTCATCTTCCCCTAATGTAAAATTGTTTGATATACTGACGGTAGCACTAGAAAGATTTGCATCATCAAAATCGTCAACTACAATTGTTGAAGTCACAGCTAGAGGTGAATCACCTTCGGTAAAGGTAAGCGTGTCAGTCTCAATAGAAGTGAGTGTTGGGTTAAACTCAAGATCGACTACATTGATGTTTCTGGATTGAACATTACTACTATCATCCCAATCGTAAACGATGAACTCTATTGTTCGGATCGAAACTGTTGGATTGGAAATTGAATTTCGATATCGAACAGCTCGTAAAGCAGTTTGGTAATTAGATTTTGTGTCGCTACCTGTTAGTGATAAAACACCAGTTGTACCATTGAATGAACCAGTAATATTTCCGAAATCAGTGAAAGTGAGCGAATCTTCTCCTGTTACAAAATTTGTCGTCAATCGTACTTGAGCACTATCCAGATTATTATGTGGATCTGGATCTGAAATAGTGATTGTCCCCGTTATTAATGTATCAGAATCACCTTCTGAAAAGTCTATGTTGCTAACTTCAATTCCAGCTAATACAGGCGGTGTATTCCCCCAAGTATCTTCGAAATAGTTATTTATACTTTGAATTTGGCCATTACTCAATACAGTGTTCCAAGATGCAACTTCAGCGACTAATCCATTTAATTGTCCATTTGCATTTGCTTTGGAAACTGGCTGGCGAGTGTTGCCATTACTTCCACCAACTGCTGAATTTTGTGAAATAGGCTGCATTGCTGCTGCATCATTTACACTTTCAAATCCACCATCATTTAATTCAGCAACCCATTCATTATCATTATGATATGCAACTACATAGTAAGTAGTATTTTCAACTACCTCGCCCAAGTTTAGGGGGCGATACCTATCATTATTCGTTGGGCCCCAATCCGCACTACTTCTATTGTAAGCCATAGCATAAAGGCTATCATCTACAATACTAAAATTATAGCCAGCAGCATTAACGGCCTGTTCATAGATTACTTGAAAACCTGTAACTGAAGTACCCGTTCTAAATATTAATGCAAACGACTTTTCAGTAAAAGCTGCATTATCAATTAAGACATCTGTAGCTCTTCGTAATTCTTGGTTGGGTGTAAACATTACAGCTCCACGTTCACCAAAGGCTAAAGAATCAAAATCGGCTTCAGATGCACCATTTGGTGCTGTAAAATCAAATGAATTCGTTGAGATATCACCCCAAGTAGCAATGGATGAATTGTCTAATGGAGGAGAAGCCTCGGCTGAGTTTAGAGTACCATCCCCATCCAAATCGAGTGCATTGAGATAAAATACAGGGTTTGTGATATCATCAAGTGCAGTAAGTACAACAACAACCTCAATGTCCCTCTGTAATATATTTGTTGCATCTGAACCGCTATAACCGGTTATCGAAATAGTTCGTGTTAGACCACTTGGTGAGCCAGAGCTGCTACTAAATGTTACAGACCTTATTGCTGATTGGTATGCCAGTAATGAAGCTGAATTTTCAAGTAATAATTTACCGTTTGATGAATTATAGCTCCCGACAATGGTTCCGTCTGTATAATTTAGATCATCACCAGTGGCATCAAAATTTGAACTTATTTCAATTACAACACTATCTAGAGTTGTAATAGTTGGATGAGAGTCTACTGTGAGTGTATTTGTTATGAATACTGCTGCACCGCCTTCAAAATATTCTTGGTTACTTGCTTCAATAGTACTAAGCCCAGGAACATCGGATAACTCTTCAATAAAAGTGGACGGTGTTAGTTGATTTTTGTATTCGGTAGCAATCCAGTCAGCACTTCTTGAAATGTTAGAAATCCGAACTTCATCCATTAAACCATCAACCGCATCACCGGAGCGAGAAATATACAATGGGTCATTATTGGCAGTAAATGCTGTTGTATTTGCATTACTCGTGACAAGTACACCATCTTGATAAATCTCCATACCAGAAGATGTTTGAACATATACAATATAGACCCAAACACCATTTCCGATTGTATTTGCAGTACCTGTGGTTAAGGTATTTGAACCGTTTTTATTAAAACGTGTTCTAAGAGTACCTCGAGAAGTAGCTTCATAAGAAGAGTTAATCCCTTTTGATATAAAATCCGGCTGTTGTCCTTCACGATTAAACCAGAAAGACATAGTTATTTCACCAGTTATATCTAATGAAGCATCATCAGCTACCTGAATAAAATCTGCATCGCCCCGTTCGAAATCTCTGGCTAATCCAATTTGACCTGTAGTTGTGGGAATTCCCCCTGTACCATTTTCAGTACCGTCATTACCATTTGATGTTCTATCCGTTTCAGTTGCACCTCCATCCATGTGCATCACCAATTGATAATTTGTATCCCATGTAGAGGTAGAACTTTGGTCTGTGGTTATTAAAGCATCACCATAGTAGATGAAGAATTGAGTATCTGATGAAGGGCTCACTGTTGGAAATCTAACCCAGAATGTAATTTCACCAGTGCCAGAATTATAGGATTCCAATGCAAAATCTAAAGCTGTTGTACCATCTGAAGAACTAAAAGCAATGTCATATCCATTTGAGTTATTTGTACCAATGCCATTATCTGCATTGTAAGCAAAATCAGAATCTGTGATACTTATAAGTACAGGAAAGTCAATCAGATCAGTTGATCCACTTACGCTATCACTCTCAATAATAAATTTCTTTCTATCCCGAAAAGAGCCCAATTGCGCAAATGCATCTACTGCAAAAAGAGCAATTAAGGTAATGAAGAGAAGAGGTCTTACCTTAGATGATATGTGAGTTTTTAGGCGCAACAATTCGGACTTCGTTACACGTTTGTCAAACCAATTTAATATAATTTAAAACCGCTTTCATAATGCCAGAATTAGTGCATTCTAATACCACTATACCATTGGTCAAAGCTGATAACTACTTCATCGTCAATTTTTCGATGTTTATCGAAAATAAGTCTAGTCTTAGTACACTCTTTTTTTACCTTTGTGAAAAAAGATAATATGATGGATTTAATAAATAGTTCGAGCGCATCGAAATTGAGTAATCACTTAAAGCATTGTAAAGCCGACTGATGAAATATGTAATTGTTGGCGCAGATGGTCAGTTAGGTCAGGAGTGGATTAAAGTACTTTCGAACAGAGGATCTGAATTTAGTGCTTACACATTTGATGATTTAGATATTACTGACTTTGAAAAACTAGAGACTGTTTTAAAAACTGAAAAACCAGACGTGATAATCAATTGTGCCGCCTATACGGCCGTAGATAAAGCAGAAGAAGAAATAGAATTAGCAAATTTGATCAACCACAAAGCGGTTCAAAAGCTTGCTGAGTTGAGCCTAAAGTTTCAGATCAATTTTGTGCATTTTTCAACTGATTATGTTTTTGCTGGAAATATTGAAGATCAGAATACGTATCCAGACGGATATCCTGAAGATGTAGTTCCAGAACCAATTAATGAATATGGTTTATCAAAGTGGAAAGGGGAACAAGAGATTATTGAATCAGGATGTGATTTTTTAATTCTCCGATTATCATGGCTATGTGGTGCTTTTAGCAACAACTTTGTGAAAACAATGCTTCGCTTATCAAAAGAAAGAGACTCTCTTAATGTTGTAAATGATCAAATTGGAGTTCCAACATTTACATCTCACGCAGTAAGACAGTCAATCCAACTGATTGAACAATTTAAAAATGGTATTTATCATCTTGGATCGAAGGGAAAGATCAGTTGGTATGATTTTGCAGTAAAAATCTTCGAATTGAGCAAAATTGATATCACTGTTACTCCTGTTTCAAGTAAGGAGTATATCACTAAAGCAAAGCGACCTAGTTTCTCGAAGCTATCTACAAAAAAGATTGAAAAAGAGTTGGGAATACCCCCAATAGATTGGGTTGAGGGATTGAAAATTCTATTAAATGATTTGAATAAATGAAAATAACACAAGCACGAATACCTGATGTAAAGATAATAGAGCCTAATGTATTAGAAGATAGCAGAGGCTATTTCTTAGAAACCTTTCGATCAGAAATATTGAATTCTAATGGGATAGATGATGCTTTTGTTCAGGATAACATCTCCAAATCAGCTAAAGGGACAATAAGGGGTCTTCACTATCAGAAAGAAGTACCACAGGCAAAATTAGTACAATGTGTTTATGGTAAAATTCTTGACGTAGCCGTGGATGTTAGAAAGGGCTCCAAAACATTTGGGAACTATGTGGCTGTTCAATTATCAGAGGAAAATCATAAGCAAGTCTATATTCCAGAGGGTTTCGCTCATGGATTTTCAGTTTTATCTGATGAAGCCATTGTATGCTATAAATGTTCATCCTATTATCACAAGGAATCTGAAAGAGGAATACGGTGGGATGATCCACAGATTCGAATTAATTGGGGAGTAGAAAAGCCAATTCTTTCCGATAAAGACAGAAAACAGCCTTTGCTCGCATCACTAACAGAAAACGACTTATTCTAAATGAAAATAATAATTACAGGTGGAGCTGGATTCATTGGTTCAAACCTAATTTTGTATTTACATCAAAAATATCCTGATTGGAGCATTTATAACCTGGATAAGCTTACCTATGCATCTGATAGGAGTTACTTAAATCCGCTCAAAGATTCAGACAGATATCACTTCAAGAAAGTTGATCTTGTGGATCGGGATGCTGTAAAAGATATTGTGAAAGCATTTAAACCCGATGGTGTGATTCATCTGGCTGCAGAATCTCACGTTGATAATTCAATCACCGGACCTGAACCATTCATTCAATCAAATGTAGTTGGAACATTTAACATATTGGAAGAATGTCGTCAATTATGGAAAGAGAACGAGGAATCCTGGAACTCAAATCGTTTTCTACACGTTTCGACAGACGAGGTTTATGGTGAACTAGAAGATGACGGTTACTTTACAGAAACGACTCCCTATGCACCAAATTCACCGTATTCAGCATCAAAGGCGGGTAGCGACATGATTGTGCGATCGTATTTTCAAACCTATGGAATGAACCTTGTAACCACTAATTGTTCAAATAATTACGGTCCTCATCAACATGATGAAAAGCTTATTCCAACTGTAATTCGGAATGCAGTAGCACATAATCCTATTCCGATTTATGGAAAGGGACAAAATGTAAGAGATTGGTTATTTGTCAGAGATCATTGTTCAGCAATTGAAACAGCTTTCTTAACCGGAAAAGCCGGGGAGACCTATAATATTGGCGGTAATAATGAGTGGAAGAATTTGGATCTGGTTCAAAAAATTTGTGAAGTGCTGAATAATAAAGTTGCCAATGGACCTGATGGTGATTATAAAAACCTGATTTCTTTTGTAACGGATCGATTAGGACATGATTTCCGTTACGCCATCGACGCATCAAAAATTAAGCGCGAACTGAATTGGGAACCTAATCCTGATTTTGATTCAATGCTTGAAGAAACAGTAATGTGGTACGTGAATAAGTACAATTCCTCAATTAAGAATTAACAATTAATCGATGATAATTCTTAATTGAATAATTCTTAATTGGTAATTGAATGAGAAAATATTGGTTATGTAAGTCAGAACCGGACAATTACTCCATTGATGAAATGGAACAAGATGGAACAACACCTTGGGATGGAGTCAGAAACTACGGAGCAAGAAACTACATGCGTGACGAAATGAAGCCCGGAGACGGGGTTTTATTTTATCATTCAAATCAAAAACCACCGGCAATTGTTGGAACAATGGAGGTAATCTCGGAAGCCTACCCTGATGCACTTCAATTCGACCCAGATTCGAAATACTTCGATCCTAAAAGTTCGGAAGAAAACCCAAGATGGATTAACGTTGATATGAAATTCGTTAAAAAACTTGACGAACCAATCAGCAGATATACTTTGCAAGAAGATCCTGAATTGGAAAACATGGAGTTGTTCCGATTAGGTAGATATTCAATTACAAAGGTGAGCGAATCAGAGTGGAACAAGATCCATGAAATGATGGGATCTTAGTTATATAAACCGACCTTTTATTGCTCAGATATTGACTTTAAAAATGATGGAACATGCAGTTAAAAAAGAGTTAGAACTGCCCTGCGGAGTCACCATCAAAAATCGCATCGCAAAAGCTGCGATGACCGAACGGTTGGCTGATGAAAAGAATCATGCGACAGAAAAACTGATAAGCCTATATCAGCATTGGTCAGATTTTGGTGCCGGCTTATTGATATCCGGCAATATCATGATTGACAGGAGATATAAAGAGTCAGCTGGAAATATTGTTTTAGAAGATGAAACAGGTTTAGAATCGCTAAAAAAAATGGTTCAAGCTGGCAAAGGGAATAACACACACTTCTGGGCGCAAATAAGTCACCCGGGTAGGCAAGCAACCATTTTCTCCACTTTTTCTCCGATAGCACCGTCTGCAATAAAGCTCAAAAAATTGATGCTCTTTGCTACACCAACCGCAATGAGTCTTGAGCAAATCAAAGAAGTAGAAAACAGATTTCTTAAAACTGCTGAACTCTGTAAAACAGCGGGTTTCTCAGGAGTACAATTTCATTCAGCACATGGATATTTATTGAGTCAGTTTTTAGCACCGAATACGAACCAAAGAGATGATGAATATGGTGGAAGCATTGAAAACAGAGCTCGTTTACTTTTAGATATCGTAAGAAACGCGAGACTTGTATTAGGAGAAGAATATCCTATATCAGTAAAATTGAATAGCGCTGATTTTCAGAGAGGTGGTTTTAGTGAAGAAGATTCACTTTATGTGATTAAAGAACTCGAAAAATTGAATATCGATTTACTTGAGATTTCCGGGGGTACTTATGAGAATATCACCTTTTTAACAAAACGATTCGAAAAGGATTCTACTAAGCGAAGAGAGGCATATTTCTTGGATTTCGCTCGAAAAATAAGGTCTCTAACAAAATTACCTTTGATGATTACAGGTGGATTTCGATCGCTGGATTTTTGTAATCAGGTTTTGGAAAATGATGAATTAGAAATGATTGGATTTGCCCGACCTTTTTTGAATGAAATAGATTTCCCGAAGACTTTTTTGGCTGATAGTAATCATAGAATAAAGGATGCTTCATTCGATATAAAGATCAAACAATTCAAAGACTTTGCTGAAGCAGGTTTTTATGATTATCAGATTGCCAGAATAGCTGAAGGGAAGCAACTTAAGCCTGGTTATAATCCATATTTAGCTATTGTTCGGTTGGTGAAAAATGAAATAAAGAAAGGTTGGTTTTAAGACCAACCTTTCATGTTGTAGAAGAAAATATTGATTTAAGCTAGAATCAGAACTTAAAAGTGAATGAAAAAACGAAGTTTCTACCTGGGGCAAAAATTGGATTTGTTGAACCTCTGACTGATCGACTTAAGTGTTCATAATAGTTTTCATCCAATAAGTTATTGATGTCAAAATTTGCGGTAATCATTTCACTTAGCTGATATCCGATTCCAATATCGACTAAGGTAAATGATGGGGATTCTGTTTCGCCAAACTGTTCGGAGATTCTAGACTGATCCATCACATATCTAACCGAAACTTCCGGTTTTAATTTTTGATCTAACAAGGAACTCGTCATTCTATATCGAACATCAAGAGGAGCGATTTCTGGTAGAGGTTCGTTTAATACTAAATCCTCCCCATAAGTGTATGCCAAATTCAGATCATGAGCGAAATATTTAGAAATCTGCTGTTTCATCCCAATCTCAAAGCCTAGTTTTAATGCTTCATCAATATTAATGAACCTTCTTACCCCCGGACTTGATGGGATTCGAGCAGTTAATGTTGGATCAATTTCAGAGGAAATAAGATCACGCAAATAAGCTGCAAATAAATCAATGCTAATCGAATTAGATGCGTTAGATTTGCTGATACTAAAATCAACCTGATGATTAACTTCCGGATTAAGATCAGGGTTTCCAACCATTTCATATGGATCGATTCCAACTGGGAAATAATTGATATATCGCTCGGTTAGACTTCCGCTTCTTTGAGCTCTACCATACCAGAAACCAATTTTTAAATTATCCTTGAAATATCTGTTTACACCTAGACTGATACTTGGATTAAACTGAAGTGGCTCGAGATCATCATATAAATTTGCAAAAGCTAAGTCGGTACTTTCAGTATTTGCTTTATTTAATTCTAAACGACTTGAAACAATGAAATGGAAATTTTCGAAGTTTTGATGGAATTCACCAAACAGAGAAGTTTTTGATATTTCACTTTCTTGCCACGCATTATCAAACACGATATTCCCGGCATTCGGCCCCATTAAAAATTCACGGGATCGAGTGCCTTGTGCACCCTCAACTTTAACATCAAAACCCGCAAATATTCTGGAATCACGAGAACTCCATTCGGCTTCTGATCTAATTCCATAATTATGCGTTTCTGCATTGGTCTCAGCATTAACCAATCTTGGATTTAAATCTTTCATCAGATTATTCATAGTATGATCTACAAATGATCCAAAAATTGATGTATGTATCAATTTTAGATTTCTATCATTTACAAAAAGTTTATGACTTGCATTAAAAAGCCAGGTGTCATCATCCCGTAAATCCATGGCTAATGCAGGAAAATCTGTGTCTCTGGCTACGTTATAAACAGCTGACAGACGAACTTCCTGATTAGAAAAGACTTTGAAACCACCATTGAAACCGTAACTACCTCGATTAAAATCAGCAGCAATTTCATTTCCATTTCCGGCTTTATAAGAACCTCCTTGTGACCATGAGCCAAGTAACGAGAGATCATAATTTTGGCCGGTTACTCCAAATTGTGTTTCGGTTCGAGGAATTTGACCATTGCTTTCATAGGAAGATGAGATTCTTCCATACGGTTGAATAGTATTTGAGAAGTTTAGTTCAGTAGGTATAAAATTAATAGTTGCGCCAAAACCGGTTCCAAAACGCAATGCATGTGGACCTTTAAGAATTTCAATCCTTTCAAGCATATTTGGAGCCATTTGACTTGTTGGTGGATCCATTCTATTTGGGCAGGCCGCAGTAGCACTTTGGCCACCATCAAATACAATATTCAGTTGATCATATTTAAAACCTCTAAAAACAGGATCGAATCCATAGTTGCCACTTTTCTTGATACTATTAATCGCCGGTGATTGAGTTAGTAATGCGGCGCCATCATGAGCCATCTTATCCTGAAACTGAATAGTTACTTCATCGGAAGGAGTGTTTATATCTTTGACAGCAATTACTGTAATTGGGTATAAACTGAAGACTAATGGTTCAATATAAATAACCCCGTCTTTTAACAGATTACTTAATTCTTCACCTTCAAAACGGCTTTCCCCATACCTCACATGCGACAATTCAAGAACTTTTTGATTGTGATGAATTAGATAAATCACACCGTCATTGTCGGATACTCCTTGTTGATTACCATAAGTGTATGATACATCAGGAATCGCAAGATTAGTCTCTACATCTAAAATTATGATTGGTATTCGATGCTGACTAAATACCTCGTTTGTCAATGCAAGAATTACAATTAAAAGAATGGATAAGATTCTTAAATAATACATATGACCTCCAAATAACACTTTTTGATAAACAGACTTCTCTATCTCATCAGTTTAGTCAGGCTATATAAACTCTATGTGAAGTCATTGTTATAACAAGTAATTGCAAACTATACATTTCTTAAAATCAGACTCATCCTTACATTAATCTCATCTTTTGATTGATTTAGGATTTGCCAAAAGTGAGCGCCTTATTATCTTTCGCAAAACAAGATTACATGCCACATTCTTCAAACGCTGTTCATCTACGCACAAAAGGAGTGCTACCGGTCCAAAAATTAAAAATCCTTCGTGATTTAGGGATTTTGGATTCTCATCCTGATTATCCAATCCAGGACAATCAATTCCAACCGAATTCACTTGATCTTAGACTTGGTGAGGTTGCATATAGAGTGCGTTGCAGTTTCCTTCCGGAAAATGAAACTGTGGATCAAAAACTTGAGAAACTTGAGCAATATCGATTCTCACTAAAAGATGGTGCAGTACTTGAAGAGAATTGTGTGTACATCATTCCATTGCTTGAGAAATTGAATCTGCCTAAGTCTCATTATTCAATCCAGCATCAGGGGACTACAAATGGGTTACATACCGGAGAAGAAGTTCAACTTCATTCAATGGAGAACTTAACAGCTAAAGCAAATCCTAAAAGTTCTACTGGTAGACTAGACGTTTTCACTAGAGTGATAACTGATTATTCTCATCGATTTGAAGAAATTAATGCCGGTTATCAGGGGAATTTGTATTTGGAAGTAGTTCCAAAGTCTTTTTCGATTAAAGTCAGAACTGGTCAGCGATTAAATCAACTTAGAATTCGCCATGGATTTGAGGTGGTTTCTGATCAGGATTTACTTAGAATTCATGATACTGATCCGTTGCTGTTTAATGAGAATATTGAGCCTGTAACAATGGAACAGATCAAGGTGAATCAGGGTCTGTTTATGAGCGTTCAGTTAAAAGGCGTTTATGGTGAGATTATTGGATATAAAGCCAAGAAACATGTGAATTACATAGATCTGGAAAATATTGGTCATTATCCTGTAGAAGAATTCTGGGAGCCAATTTATGCAACCAAGGATGCTAAAATAATTCTTGAACCGGAAGCCTTTTATATTTTCGCATCCAAAGAAAGAATTAGAGTGCCTGCTAACCTTGCCTGTGAAATGATGGCCTATGACACTGGCTCAGGTGAACTAAGAACACATTATGCTGGTTTCTTTGATTCAGGTTTTGGTGGAACGGTCGATGATAAAGGTGCAAGGGCTGTATTAGAAGTTCGTTCACATGATGTTCCTTTTATGATTGAGGACGGTCAAACCCTATTTAGTATGCAATTTGAACCAAATACAGAAATTCCCGAATTCATTTACGGCACTGATATCGCTAGTAATTATCAGGGCCAAGGTTTGAAACTTGGAAAACACTTTAAGCAGGTATGACCCCATTTTTAGTACATAAATGCGTTTGTCATAACATCGATTTCACTGATGTAAAGAAGTATGTTGAAGAACATCAGATTCAAGATGTAAAAGAACTTCAGGCTGCAGAAGTATGTAGCACAAAATGCCAGATGTGTGAACCTTATGTTGAGATACTTATAAAAACCGGTGAAGTAGAATTCCAGCCCGGCGCCTATATTGGCAGAAAGAAATCCTCCTGATTTTGGATAATCATTTTTATGTAGAAGAGCCTTCACTTCATGAGCTGGATTATATAGAGCTTACTGGCCAGGAAGCTAAGCATGCATCCAAAGTGCTTAGAAAAAAAGAAGGGGATACCATTATACTTATGAATGGAAAAGGTTGTAAGGCAACTGCAATAATACAATCCCTTCAAAAGAATACAGTTTCACTGTCGATTCAATCGTATGAATTAAGAAAAGAACCAGCAACTAAGAAGGTTCTTGCACTTGGGGTTATAAAGATTCGTGATCGATTTGAATTCGCCATTGAAAAAGCTGTTGAATTAGGAGCTACAACTATCTGTTTATTTGATGCTGAACACTCAGAAAGAACTCGAATTAAAGAAGATCGATTAGAGGCCATTATTCAAAGTGCTTTCAAACAGTCTGGCAGATGGTGGATGCCTGGATTGACGGCTAAACCTGATTTAAAAAGTGTGCTTTTTGAATACGCTGATCATGAAATGATCATGGCTCATGAAAAAGTGGAAGTAGAAAAGCCTTCTGTATCAGAAAAAAAAGAAAAACTTCTGTTAGTTGGACCTGAGGGAGGGTTCTCAGAAAGTGAAGTGAATTTAGTTAAAGAAGCAGGAGGTAAGTTGATTTCTTTGGGCCCACATAGACTTCGTGCTGAAACAGCTGTAACTGCGATTTTATCTCAATTCTTATTCGAGAATTAACTCATTTTATTTTTTCTTCTTTTTGCTGGCCTTTGCAAGTGGATTGAAAGCCAGGCATTCATCAATCCAGAAACTCAAAACCTCATCATCTAGATAAACCGTTGAATCGATGTACAAATAACCACGCATCGGTCGCTTTGTAAAATCCATAGGACGAGCTCCATCTTTCGATAGTAATTCTTCTTCCTTTTCAGGATTAATTCTAGCCATCAAGTCATCATTGATTACTCCAATACACATTTTATTATCTACCATAAAACACATGCCTCCAAACATATATTTTTCTTCAAAATCGATCACTTTTTGGAGTAATTGATCAGCTATTCGATCTACTAAAAGTTGGCTAAATGGCATTGGGTTTTATTCTTATAACAGTTGAGTTGATTGTATTAGGACACTCATAAAGAACGTTCAGATACAATTTCATCAAACATTCTTTTAACCATCAAATCCCCGTACCCATAAATTGCTGCTAGTTTACAGAATTCTTGAAATACCGGTCCAAATTTTTCTGACCCTAACTGATTGATTAAAGCTGAAAGTGTTTGTTTAGGGGTATCTTCGACAATTCGATCAATTTCGGCATCAACAGCATTTTTGACCCATTCAAACTGTGAAAGCTCTGAACTAAACTCTCTCATTTTGACAATATCAGCATCAACATAAGCTTGCCAAAGTTTAGCTAATTCAATCAGCTCAACTCCAGAAACCGGAATTGCATTTTCTGATGCTAAGATTAAATCATGTTCGTCCAGACCGGCAAATCCCCATTGTATTTCTGAATTTGGCATAACAAAATAAATGTCATGTTCACCAACATGTTGCTCTAAGAGAAAGCACAAAAACCAGCAATTAACCTGACAAAAAACATCTTCTTCAAACCATAAATAAACATTTGAACCGCTTGGAATTTCTCTGATTTTGTATAATTCAGGTTTAACATATTCAGCATATGGCTTCGGTTCATATGCTGCGTAAGTTCTATCAAGATATTCTGAACGAATTTCTAGAAAGTCTTCAAATGAATTAGCCTCAATTGGCCCGTCAACCAGACACTCGCGCATCACAATTTTTTCACCACTGATACTCTTTGGAAATCGGTCAGCCAGTGCATCACCATTCAATACATGGTACGAGTTATTCATGCAGGTATAGTAATTTCTTCCTGCATCAGTATAGCGAAATGATTGATTGATTGTGAGTTAATTCTAGTAACTGATTCTTTGTGTCCTAGGCTTTTGCGAACGATCATCTTTTCAACAAAATTGAGTCTATCAAAATCAAAAGCGCCGCCAAAATATCCTTCAGCATGTGCATGTTGAATTAAAGCAGCCGGATAAGAATTAATATATTCTTCCATTTCTTGCTCGCGGTCCATATAACAAATAAATAAACCAAGTTTCTTGGTTAACAACTCATCCTGATGTTTTTCACAGTACTTTCTGATTCTTTTCTGCACCTTACCAAAGTGTATTGATCCACCAATGATAACGGTATCGTAATCATCTAACGGAGGAGGTGCCAGTTCATAAATATTTATAGTTTTACACCGATTGTAGCCAATGATTCTACTGATACGTTCTGCTACTTTCGCTGTAGTGCCGTGATTGCTTGCATAAAGAATAAGCGTGTTCATAGTACCTCCATCAAGATTTTGACTTGCACTATAGAATAATTGCTAACTATGAATTTCTTATAAAGAAGTAAAATTATCTCAGATTATGCGCAATTGCCTTTAAAAAAGGAGTGTAAGGCACGCTGCTCATAATTTTAATATCGGATAGAAGGGATGTATCTTCGTTTAGAAAGTCGAAGATTTTATCTATGTGATTATTCTTGAAGAGATCTCTGAAGACTTTTCTTGAATCTGAGGCTGATTCGGATAACACATCCAGTAGAAGGATATCATAAAATCTATACTTTTTACTCGATGGAGCCTCTTGAGGAATTTCGTTGTCATTTATTAAAGCGTGTGCGAGTTTCTTTGAGTAATTCTGAACTCTGGTAAATGTATATCCAGTACTTGGTTTACTAAAGCCACCGATCGAACCGATATTATAAACATTAGGATGCAATGTTGGCGTATGTTCGCGATCATCCATTGGAATTCTACCAAATTCCTTTCTGGTTACGTCATAATCACCCTTCTCAAAACCATATTTATCTTTTATATACTCATTAATTTTTGATCGATAATATTTCTTTTTAAGCACATTTTCAGAGAAGATCGTGTATTCGATCAGTGCTTTATTATGTGTGTATGGCAAGACATACATAAATGCATAACCTTCATCGAAAGTCTCATCAACATCCATTATGGTGAATGTTTCAGGATCGAAAGTGCCACCTTCAGTTTCTATTTCAATTCCGTAAAAGTGTTGTATTAGAGGATATTTCAGGTTTTTCTTCTTTGCTGTATCTGGCTTGATGATACTTTGAAAGATGTGATTAGCCACATATGTGTTACTATTTTTTGTAACCAATACTCCTTTCTTCTTACTTCCCGAGATATCCAGAATACCTTCTTCCAGTAGATGAAAATTTGAGTGTTTTTTTAATTCTGTTAGAATAAGCTCTTTAAAGTCACTCTCTCTTATGCAGTAGTATGAATAATCCTGCATGTATAAAAAGCTATTGAATGTGTAAGCCGAGAAGTATGATTTTCGCCATTTCTTATGGATTATCTCCGGGTAGAATGGTTTTTCTTTCGACCAATAACACCAGGTTTTTTTGTTATGTGGAGCAAAAGTTTTATCAATAAGTAATACGTTCCCTTTATAACCGCCTTTAGCTAAATGCCATGCAAGACTGAGTCCTGATAGGCCAGCTCCTGCAATAATGATATCAAAGGTATTAGTCTTCAAATTCTACATTTGATTTAACGGTAGTGTCCACACGAAGTTGAAATATATCCGGCCTTGAATAATGACCTGACGTATCCAAAAACAAATTTCCTTCGGTTAGCAAATCCAAATCTAAATCAGCGAAGATAAGTTCACTTCTATCGAAAATAGGTTCAATCAAGAACTCTGAATTTGGTTTGATGATGCAGCTTCCACCTCTTAATACAAAGTCATCACCGTCAACGGGAATATCATGAATTAATTCCAGGGCCAACATATCATCTACTGAGGCACAAATGGATTCGAGCCCTGAAAGCATTTGATTCTTTGTGAGCGTACAACCGGAAGCCAATACATAGCATTGTCCTTCGAAAGCATAGCTTCTAGATGCAACTTGATGTAACTCTTTCACCATTGGCCATTGAGCAATATGAACATCTTCATTTTGCTGATGCATAGCTGCTCGTGCTAAAGGCATCCAATGTTCCCAACAGATTAGTCCGCCAATACGAATTTTTTGATGATCAAATACTGGTAATGTACTTCCGTCTCCATTTCCCCAAATTAGTCGCTCAGTATAAGTTGGCATTAATTTTCGATGGAGATCATAGGTGCCATCCGCTTTGAAATAGAAGATAGTGTTGAATAGCGTTCTTCCAACCTTCTCATGGCATCCCATAACCACAAGACAATTATTTTTCTTCGCACAATCTTCGAGTTTGATAAAGTGATCATTACCGATTTGAAGTGAATTTTCTGAAAGTAATCTATACAAAGACTTTGATGGGGGGTGATCCCACAAACCAGCTTTAGGGGAGTAATCTAACCACACAGGATAGCCCGGAAACCACGTTTCAGGGAAAACGATAATTTCAGTACCATTTCTGGCAGAATCCCGGATTAGTTGTTCAGCCAAGCTTAGAGATTCTGTGGCATTTAAAAACACCGGAGGCTGTTGAATAAGAGCTACAGAAATTTTTTTCGACAAGTTAACAGGATGCATTTACGATGAGATGTTAATGAGTATATTCCTTCCCTCAGAAAAAGCCAAAGCAAAGATGATAGATTTACGAAGTGATACAATCACGAAGCCAACGCCTAAAATGTTGGTAGCCATGACAACTGCCGAATTAGGGGATGATGTTTTTGAAGAAGACGAGACAGTAAATGCCTTTCAAGAGAAAATTGCGGCTATGTTTGGAAAGGAAGCCGGATTATTTGTGCCAAGTGGGGTAATGAGTAATCAAATCGCAATAAAGGTTTTAACTCAGCCCGGTGATGAACTTATCATTGACGAAAAGGGACATATTTATAATTATGAAACCGCCGGAGTTGCCTTTTTATCCGGAGTACAGATTCAGACTTTGGCTGGTGAACATGGAAAACTAACTCCTGAAATGTTAGCTCATCGAAAGCGTGGCGAATATGATTGGGAGCCAAGAACAAGTGTACTATGTCTTGAAAATACTACCAATAAAGGTGGAGGAGCCTGTTACACTGAAGAAGAGTTAACAGATTTAAAGAGGTTTGCTGATGAGCAAAATTTGATGATACACATGGATGGGGCAAGGATTTGGAATGCAATTACTGCAACCGGAATTAAGCCGGAGTTTTTTGGCACTATCGCTGATACTATTTCAGTTTGCTTCAGTAAAGGATTAGGTGCTCCTATTGGTTCAATGATCTTATCTACAAAAGATAGAATAGCGCAGGCAAGACGATACAGAAAGATGTGGGGTGGTGGAATGCGACAGGTTGGATTACTAGCAGCAGCTGCTAATTATGGTGTTGATGAGCATTGGCCAATCTTAGCTGAAGATCACAGACGAGCTAAATTATTTGCCGATTTAGTAAGTAAATGTTCTCAACTAAGTATCAATTTAAATGCAGTAGAAACTAATATTGTGATTTTTGATGTGAAAGAAGGAAATGCTATTGATGCGCTAGAACGATTAGAAAGTGAGGGAATTAGAATGGTTCAATTTGGGCCAAAAACTATAAGAGCAACCTTTCATTTTCAAATAACTGACACGCAATTCACACGATTGTTAGAAACAACAAAAGAGCTTTTCAATTAGGATTGTAGGAATTCTTGTGATTTAATTTAATAATACTATCTTGATAGTATTTTAATTCCAAATACCTATCAAAACACAATGAAGAAACGAATCTTAAGCGCTACAATAGTTTTATCGATTTTTATTTTTAATGCAGGATTTGCTCAGTCAAACCAGGAAGAAGAGGCGATCAGAGAAACAATTTTAAGTGGATACGTTAATGGTGCATTTAATGCCTTAGATCCTGATGCAATGGGAGAAACATTTCATGAAGAATTTGCAATTTTCTCCTCTGATGGTGAAAACCTAAGACGCTATCCAATCGCAGCATGGATACAAAATACAGAGAGACAAAAAAACAGTCCTAACTTTGACCCAGCTGAAAATGTTTGGGAACATAATTTCGTAAGTGTAGACGTAACTGGTAATTCTGCAATGGTTAAGTTGGATTTGTTCCATGAAGGAAACCATATTTACACTGATTACTTATCACTTTTGAAGTTCAATGATGGTTGGAAAATTGTAGCGAAAGTATTTTTCGAACATGAACCGGGTTAGCGATAATGAAAAGATTTGAGCGCATTATTGCTCTCTTTGTAAAACTACAGACCTCACAATTTGTTACTGCAAAGTCAGTTGGTGATGAGTTTGGTGTGTCTGAAAGAACTATTTATAGAGACATTCGTGCAATGGAGGCGGCCGGTATTCCAATTTATTCTGAAGCTGGCAAGGGATTTAAATTGATGCATGGTTTCCGTCTACCGCCTGTTTCATTTTCTGAGAATGAAATTAATGCACTAATTACAGCTGAGCTATTAGTTAGTAAAAATCCGGATTCATCACTTATCAAAAATTACGGAGACGCATTAAACAAAATTCGCTCTATCATTCAATATCAAGAGCAGGAAAAAGCGAGTTTATTGGACAACAAACTTACATTTTCAAAAAATGAGAATAAACAAAACACGCATTGGTTGTCTCAAATTCAGGCTGCAATAACGAATCAACGAATATTAAGAATCGAATATCACTCAATTTCAAAAGATGAAGTAACCGAACGAAGTGTTGAACCATTGGGTGTCTATTTGACAACTTATGCCTGGGTTTTGGTGGCTTATTGTAGATTGAGGAAGTCAAATCGTGAATTTCGACTGGATCACATTCGATCATTGAGATTGATGTCGGAAAAATTCAATCCTGGAAAATTCGATCTGCAAAATTATTTTCAGCGCTGATTTTCTCCTGACACACAGTTGTCAAAACTCCTGCTGATCTTTGATTAACCAATTAATATTTAATCAAAGAGAAATGAATACAAACACTATTGAACTGGTACTATTTAAGATTCAGGGAAATCGCTCAGACGAAAAAGTAATTCAAGCTGCTGAGAAACTAAATGACTTCATTGAAAAACAGCCCGGTTTTATTTCAAGAACATTATCAAAAGCTGAAGATGGTACCTGGAAAGATTTAGTTTATTGGACTGATTTGGAATCTGCTCAAAAAGCAGGTGAGAAAGTAATGACTGAAGCTTGTGCTGCTGAGTTTATGGGAATGATAGATAAGTCAACCATGCAGTTTTTACACTTTGAGCCAAAGTTGAACTTTGATACAATCAAAGTGCACTAGTTTCGATTATATGATATAAAATCAATCTCCCTATGAGTTCTTTGGGAGATTGATTTTTTTTGAGTTTGAAAGGCTGATTAAATACACTCAGCCATTATATCTACAGCGATATCAATTTCTTCTTGAGTGATCACAAGTGGTGGAACAATTCTAAGTACATTTCCACCTGCAGCATTACTCAAAATTCCTCTTTGGAACATTCTGTCAACAACAGGGCGACCTGGTTTTGAAAGTTCTACGCCAATCATAAGTCCCATCCCACGTACATCAACTACATTAGAATTATCAGCTGTTTTTGCACGAATTCTTTCCATCATATAAATACCTTTTTCAGCAGCTTGTTCAGCGAAATTATCCATTTCAATTGTTTTTAAACAAGCATTCCCAACAGCGCAAGCGAATGGATTACCACCAAATGTAGTACCGTGTTGACCAAAATTTAAGGCGGAAGCTACTTCTTCGTTTGCTATTACAGCTCCAATAGGAATACCACCTGCTAGTGCTTTAGCAGAAGCTACAATATCAGGCTTGATTCCATAATGTTGATAACACCAGAATTTGCCGGTTCTGGCAACACCGGTTTGAACTTCGTCAATAATTAAAAGAATATTTCTATCATTACAGAGTTCTCGGACATTCCATACAAAATCTCGATCAGCGACATTTACACCACTGTTACCTTGAATCAGCTCGAAAGCAATTGCAATCGTTTGATCATCCACTTTTTCAAGTAATGCATCAAAATCGTTGAAAGGTGATTGCTCAAAACCATGAGGGAGAGGTGAAAATCCATTCTGATAAAACGGTTTGCTTAAGGTAACACCAGCAAGAGACCTTCCATGAAAGCCATCTTCTAATGAAATGATTTTACCTGATTTTCCATGTTTATGTCCCCAGGCTCGTGCAAACTTTACAGAGGCCTCCATGGCCTCTAAGCCTGAATTACACATGAACACGCGATCCAAGCCACTTAAGTAGGTTAATCGCGAAATGAATTCACTTTGAGCTTCTGTGTAATAGAAATTAGATGTATGCAACAGCTTTTCAGATTGCTCTTTAATCGCATTAACAATTGCAGGATGTGAGTGCCCTAAATTGTTTACTGCAATCCCTGCAAGCAGGTCAATGTATTCTCTGTCTTCCACATCCCAGACTCTTGCACCGGCACCACGATCGAGTGTAACAGGAAATCGGTTATAAACCTGAAAGTGATGTTTTTTCTCTAAGTCAAGTGCATTCATTCGTTTAAGGGGTTTTTGGAAATCAGTAGTTCGCTGGAAAATAGGAATAAATAAGGTTGCTCTTCACACTTTCTTCATTAATTAAGGCTACTGTGAGGATGAGCAGTAGATAGTTTTAGATTGGTATTAGAAGCTGTGATCGCTTTCTAAAAATACCTCTATTAACCAAAGGGTGCGCTTTGAACGGCGAGCCCTTTTTTTATGAGATTTAATCTTACCAAAATTTGGGGAATTCAAGTTCAATAATTCTGTAAATTCTTTTCCTCAAATCACACTCACTCATCATAAAGACGTAAACATGGCTGACATTAAAGAGCTTCTTGAAGCAGCGAAAGAAATTGCACACATCGGTGGTCAACATACCTTAAAGTATTTCAAAAAAGATTTTGAAGTGATTAGTAAGGCGGATGATTCACCTGTAACAATCGCAGATCGTGAGACAGAAAAAATAATCCGAGAAGAAATTCTAAAACGTTACCCAGACCATGGAATCATTGGTGAAGAATATGGAAGAACCAATGAAGAGAGTAATATCCAATGGGTACTTGATCCAATTGATGGCACAAAGTCCTTCATTCATGGAGTTCCATTTTATACTACATTAATCGGGATCATGATCGATAATGAACCTGTAGTAGGTGTAATAAATGCACCGGCATTGGATGAACTTTGTGCTGCTGGTGTTGGATTAGGTGCAACACTTAATAATGAACCATGTTCTGTGAGAAATACTGAGAAAATGGAAGACTCCACATTTCTAGTTACAGAAATTCGTCGTTTCCAGGAATGTGGAATGGAGGATGCTTTTCAGGAATTAATGACTCAAACCAAATTACATCGTACCTGGGGTGATGCTTATGGGCATATGATGGTAGCCATTGGACGAGCAGATATCATGTTTGATCCAATTTTAAATATCTGGGATGCTGCAGCCTTATTACCAGTACTGAAGGAAGCCGGTGGGATCTTTAGTGACACAGATGGGGTAGAAACCATACATTCTGGAAATGGGTTTTCAACCAACAAAACCTTGTATCCAAAGGTAAAAGCAATATTTGAATCAGTTAAAGTTTAATGATCAGAACCCCTTACACGGTATTCATTCCCTTATTCATTTCATTTATCACGTATTTCCAAACCTGTGAAGACATAAGGTTTGATTATTCTACTCACCCATATCATCCGTTTGATATAGAGCATGCTGAAATTACGCTAGATGTTGAATCAGATCAGCATTTGATAAATGGGGAAGTAAACTATTCAATCCGCTCAAAAATTGATGGATTACATGTAATCCAATTAAACGCTAGTCAGCTTTCTCTTGACCAAATAACCATAAATGAAAGTGAAGTAGAATTCAGTATTGAAGGCGATATTCTTGAAATCAATCTTCAGGATACCTTACTGGCGGATGAGGAATTTGATCTTTTTATTAGCTGGCAGGCAAATTCCGAATTTGGTTTGCATAAAAGTTATGATGGTTCATTCTGGTCATCTTTAAATCCACTGGCACATAGACACTGGTTACCTGTGTTTGACCATCCAAGAGAGGCGTTCACTTTCGAAGCTGGAATCGATATTCCAAATGAGCTGGAAGTCCTTTTTAATGGTGATTTAGGTGAAGTGAGTCCGGTTTCAACTAGTAAGAAAAGAATAAGGTGGTCGTCTGAAACTCCCGTTCCTGCAACCGGTTTAGGATTCGTAATGGGTGATTTTGACATCTCTGAGATGACAGCTGGATTTACCAAAATTCGATTATTCCATGAAACAGCAGATCAGGAAAAAGCGACTGAACTGATTGTAGAAGCTGCTAGAATCAAACGTGAAGTTGAAGATGCACTCTCATTTGGTTATCCATGGGAATCGCTGAATATTGTAATCCTCCTGGACAACTATTGGATGGAGCGAACTCATGGAACCGGAACCATTTATTTATTTGAGCGACTTGGCAGTCTAGAGAATCAATTAGCTCGAAACCTGTATGCTCAGTGGTTTGGCGAATATCAGAGAACTGAGCAATATTTAAACTTAGAAAATGAAGGAATAAACGGGTTATTACCAACCGCTCTGCACTATCAGTTCTCAGATTCTGCTCTTCATATCGAAAATCCGGATTCCTTAGTGATGATCGAGGACTGGAATCGCTGGCAAGAAGGGTATATGCTGGACTCAGAAAATTTCACTTCAACAGTTGATGAAAGTCTGGAAGGTTTCATGAGGACATTTGATGGAATTGTTGATTTCGATGATTATGCCGAGGTTTGGTATCAAAAAACCGGAATCCCGAGCTTTAATCCAATTCCACAATACTTACCGCAATCACCTGAGGTCGAAGACACAACTGCTTTATATAGCCTGAGTATCGAATTGAATGAAGTTGACTCTGAGTTAACTTTAATCTTTGATCTGATAGATGGGCTTCCGTCTGAAAATCAGTCGGTTAATATGGTCTTGAACCAGTTTGACATCGTTAGCAATGAGGAGATTTCATTTTCCGGTTTTCAAGATACTTTACTGATTTCAATACCAAACACAACTGAATTTGTAACCTTTGAATCTGCCACCTATCCAGTTGAAAGATTGGAAGTGGTAGAGGCGCCGATTTTTTACTTATTAAATCAATTAAGGGCCGAAAATCCTTTGGATAGAATATCAGCTGCCAAAATTCTAGAAAACTATTCTGACAATCCTGATTTACAGCTTGCACTCAATGATATACTATCATTTGAAGAAAATGATGAGGTGATCGCAGCTATTTATTCCTCCCTTTCAAGTATTGCAAAAGGCGCGACCGGTACTGAAGAGTTATTTATTTCGGGACTTAATAATGAATCGGAAGCAATTCAAGATGCATCAATAAGATCTATGGTCTGGTATCCTGATAATGAATACGTGCGGTCAAGCTTGAGTTCAAAACTAATTCGTTCTGAAGGTGATATTTTTGATACTGCTTTGAGGATTATGAACTACATCGGAACAACAGAGGAATTTGAATCAATTTTAAGATCTGTTGAAAGAAGAGATACTGTAGGAACTAAAACTCTTCGGCTTATAGAGCTTTCCGATAGTCTGCAAGTATCAGAAAATGCATTAAATATTTTAGATGAATATACATCTGAAGAAAACTCATACCAGATTAGACTTCAGGCGCTTGAACTCTTAAATCTACATGATATCGATGCTGAAAGATGGAATGATCGTTTGGGTCAACTTCAATCAGATCGAGACCCTAGAATTAGATTCTGGGCCGTAGAGCATATTTCAAGATTCAATTCAGCCTCAGAATCTTTGGTTAAACTAAATTCAGCTTCAGTAAATGAATTTGATCCGCGTGTTCTTCTGATGATTGAAGGAGTTAAAGAAGAGCTATCAAAGTAGTTGAGTTACAAAGTGACAGAGTTACAAAGTTGAAACCAACTCTGTAACTCCGAATCTATGATACTTTGTAACTCTGAATTACCCTTGTCGAACCCATTTTACAAGTTCCTTATAAGAAGGCTTCTTGCCGTACATGAGTATTCCAACTCTATAAATCTTAGCAGCTAACCACATCAATCCGATAAATGTACCTACCATTAGCAGTAAAGAAAGTCCTATCTGCCAAAATGGGACGGTTGTTGATGCAATCCTTGATATCATATTTATAGGTGCAGTAAGTGGAAATAGAGACGCAATAACTACAGCTGTTGAATCCGGATTCTCCATCACTTTCAAATTCAGGAAATAACCTACAAAGATTGGAATCATAACCGGTAACATGAACTGTTGAGTGTCTTGTTCAGAATCTACAGCTGCACCAATAGCAGCAAAAATTCCTGCGTAAATCAGGAATCCTATAAAGAAGAAAATGAAGAAGTACACAAATATTGATGGAGCAAAAATGAATTGCTCTAAAACAGCCGGATCAAAAGAAGCACTGGCACTTTCGACTGCTTCCGGTGGTAAGTTTTGCATTTGCAAATCCATAATTATTCCTGCAACAGGTGCAGCAATTATGGACAGACCTATGTAGGAAATGATCCATACTCCAAACTGTGTAAGTGCTACGGATAGAATCCCAAGAAGCTTACCAAACATCAATTCAATAGGTTTAACTGATGACGCAATTACTTCAACAATTCTATTTGTTTTCTCTTCAATTACCCCGCGCATTAAGATGGCCCCATATCCGAAAACACCGATGAAAATGAGCAAACCCAGAATGAAGCCAAATGCAGCTCCTGCAATTGCATTATCTTCTTCCTCACCAGTTTCTGTAATTTTCAATGTTTCGAGTTGAGGACGAGCTTCAAATATTTCTCGCACTTCCGCTGAGACATTTACTTCTTCCAGTTTTGCTTCTCGGAATGCGGCTCGAATGTCTCTCTCTACAAATTCTTGAAAAGCTATACCTCCGCCTGAATAAACTAGGGTAGGGCGTTCTTCAAGATTATAAAAAGCTTCAGTAAGGATGATATAACCATCCAAATCACCTTCAAGCACCTGGCTACGAAGGGTATCAATCGGCACATCGCTTACATCAACATATTGCTCAGAGTCTCTATCAAAGAGTCTTTCATATAAAACATCCGTCTCATCGACGATTCCAACCTTTTTTGATATATCGCTGTCTGGCAAAGACACTAATACAACGATAGCGATGAATGCTACAAAGGCCAGCGGTGTAAGTAATGTTGAAAGAATAAATGACTTTGTTCTTACTCGAGTAAGGTATTCACGCTTAAGAACTAATAAAATCTTATTGAAATCCATGTTAAGCTACCTCCTCAGTTTTAAGATTATCTTCACCAACTGTAGAGATAAAAATCTCATTTAAAGAAGGTTGAACTCTTTCGAACTTATGAATATCAGCATGATCAATTGCCAGATGTAGTATATCTTGCATGTTTTGCCCATTCAATACTCGAATTTCTGCAAAATTAGTAGATCGATTGTTGATTCTAACTCCATCTAATTTATCCAGGAATGAGCCATCACCATCGAATTCAAGGTTAATTGTGTTTTTCCCAAAAGAGGCTTTTACCTCTCGTAAATCACCTTGAAGAACAGTTTTTCCATTATTAAAAAGGCAAATATCATCACACATCTGTTCAACTTGTTCCATTCGGTGAGTTGAGAAGAGAATACTTTTTCCTTTTGAACGAAGTTCAATTATAACTTCTTTCAATGTTTCGCTGTTGATAGGATCAAGCCCACTAAAAGGCTCATCGAAAATGTAAATATCCGGATCATGAGCAATTGTAGCTATAAACTGAATTTTTTGAGACATCCCTTTAGATAGTTCGCCAACTTCTTTCTTTTTCCAGTCCGATGCTTCAAACCGTTCTAGCCAGTAGTCGATCGCCTTTTTAGCGTCTTTGGTTTTCATACCCTTGAGTTGTGTGAGATACATTAGCTGCTCACCAACTTTCATTTTTTTGTACAAACCACGCTCTTCCGGCATATAACCAATCATTTTCTGTGTTTCCGGGCTAGCGATCTGACCATTAATTGTAATGGTTCCGCTATCCGGTGCCAGAATATTGTTGATCATGCGAATAGTTGTAGTTTTACCTGCTCCGTTTGGCCCTAATAATCCGAAGATTCGCCCCTTCTCAACTGTGAAACTTACTTCACTTACTGCTTTGTTCTTACCAAATGCCTTTGATACCTCTTCTAAATGAATAATTTCCATGCACTTTTGCGTTTAGTTTAACTTATGATAAAACTTTATTGAAGCTACACATATGCATTGCAAGATCAACAAAGTTTTCTTATTTCTATCAGTAGCGGAATTACGAGGAGTATTACAATGGGTTACAAAAAATCATGCATATAATTCATCTTAGCGCAGAATGTTACCCGGCTGCAAAAGTCGGCGGATTGGGTGATGTTGTTGGGTCTTTACCGAAATATTTAAATAAACAGGGAGAGTTCTGTGAGGTCATTATTCCTAAATACCGAACACCTTGGCTTGATGCCCAGGAATATGATTTTGTTTGGGAAGCAACGGCACCACTTGGGCATTCCTATTTTAGTTTTACAATTTTAAAGGAGAAAGAAAATAAACTAGGATTTCCTCTTTATGTTATTGATATCCCCGGAAGGTTTGACCGACCCGGAGTTTATATCGATCCATGGTCTGGGCATGGCTATTGGGACGAATTTGAAAGAGCACTTTCATTTCAAATTGCTGCACTTGAATGGATCCGAACATTCCATAATACACCGGATATTATTCATTGCCATGATCATCATACTGGCCTTGTGCCTTTTATGATGAAGCAAAGTGTTCGATTTAGTCTTTTAGAAGATATTCCGACAATCATTACAGTTCATAATGCTGAATATCAGGGACAAAACAGCATGCTTCAGGCTGATATGTTGCCACCATTTATTCCACAGAACTATGGTTTATTAGAGTGGGATGGAGGTCTAAATTCCTTGGCATCTGCATTGAAATGTTCTTGGCAAATAACCACAGTTTCTAATAGTTATATGGATGAGTTGAGCTACTCATCCAGTGGTTTGGAAAGCTTGTTTCAACAAGAAGAGTCAAAATCTCGTGGAATAATTAATGGGATAGATAATGAAGTTTGGGATCCGGCTACAGATCCACTTATTGAATTTAATTACACGACTCGAACAGTTAAATCCGGGAAAAAGAAAAATAAAGAGGTGCTTTGTGAGCAATTTGGATTAAACCCTGAATTACCCACAGTAGCATTTATTGGTAGACTAGTTAGAGAAAAAGGTGCAGACTTACTTCCTGATTTGATCAAACATTTTATGGGTGATGAGCACACGGTAAATTTCATTTTATTGGGAACAGGAGATCCGGTATTGCATGATATTTTCTCAAGAATGGAAGATGATCATTTTGGGTATTTCGATGCTACATTAGAATACAACGAAAAACTGGCTCATCAGATGTATGCTGGATCGGATTTTATTTTAATGCCGTCTAGAGTTGAGCCTTGCGGACTCAATCAAATGTTTGCAATGCGCTATGGCACAATACCCATTGTTCGATCAATAGGTGGACTCATTGACACTGTAAAAGACATTGGAGAGGGAAATGGCTACGGTATTCGATTTGATGATTTTGCCTTGCACGAAGCAGAGTCTGCTATCACAAGAGCCATTGAATTATTTAACAATAAAAAAGAGCTACAAAAAGTGGTTTCTAGGATAATAAAGCTCGATTATTCATGGAATAATTCAGCTAAAGAATATATTAACATGTACAACGAACTTTTAAAAAAGTAATAAAGGGATATAATGAAAAACTCCGTAATTGCTGTTATCCTTGGTGGGGGAAAAGGTAGTCGATTATTTCCTCTAACCGGTCATAGATCAAAACCTGCTGTTCCTGTAGGTGGTAAATACCGCTTGGTAGATATTCCTATTTCAAATTGTTTGAATTCTGATATCCGCAGGATTTATGTGTTAACGCAGTTTAATTCTGCTTCACTTAACCGACATATCAAAAATACCTTCAACTTTGATATGTTCAGTAATGGGTTTGTTGATATTCTGGCTGCAGAGCAAACTGCGGATAATGCAGATTGGTTTCAAGGGACAGCTGATGCGGTAAGGCAGTGTATGCGTCATCTTGAGAATCACAATTACGATCATGTGATTATTCTAAGTGGTGATCAATTATACCAAATGGATTACCGTGAATTAATGAAGAAGCACATTCAGAATAAATCTCATTTATCTGTTGCTACTATTCCTGTAGATGCAAATGATGCAACAGGATTTGGAATCATGAAAACAAATGATAAAGGTTTGATTGATAGCTTTATTGAAAAACCATCATTAGAAGAGTTAAAAGAGTGGGGATCAAAAGTTCCTGAAGAGTATGCTTCTCTAGGAAAACATTACCTAGCTTCGATGGGTATTTATGTGTTCAATCGGAAGACACTTCTAGATTTATTAGAGAGAAATCCAGATGCCATCGACTTTGGAAAAGAAATCATCCCCAAAACGCTTGAAGAAGGATTTAAAGTAAGCAGCTATGAATACGGTGGTTATTGGACGGATATTGGAACCATCAAGTCATTCTTTGAAGCTAATTTAGAGCTTGCAGATACAGTGCCTGCATTCAATTTGTACGACAACGAGAATTCAATCTATACTCGCGCACGTTTACTACCGCCATCGAAAATTATGGGATCGACCATGGAAAATACATTGATCTCGGAAGGATCAATTGTCGAAGCTTCTAGGATAGTAAGATCGGTGGTTGGTATTCGCTCCAGAATTGGTAAAGGAACAACAGTAGAACATTCCATCATTATGGGTAACGATTTATACCAATCGAAAGAGTATATAGCTAATGCAACTCCTGAAAAACCGGCAATGGGAATTGGTCAGCGATGTTTCATTAGTAATTGCATCATTGATAAAAATGCTTGTATTGGTGATGATGTCCGCATCGTAGGTGGCGATCATCTACCGGATGGTGATCATCAATACCATTATATAAGAGATGGAATTGTAATTGTTCCAAAAGGAAAAGTTATCCCGAACGGTACAGCCATTCAGTAATTCAAAAAAGTTTAACTCAAAAAAAAGCCTTCACTAATTAGAGAGAAGGCTTTTTTTGTTTTAAAAAATAGATCAGAATCTATGCAATGATTCCTTTTAAAGTCTCACCTATGTCAGCAGGGCTTTCAACAACTGTAATACCAGCCGCCGCTAATGCTTTCTTCTTTTCTTGCGCAGTTCCTTTACCACCGGCGATAATTGCGCCAGCATGACCCATACGACGGCCCGGAGGAGCAGTTGATCCGGCAATAAATGCTACAACTGGTTTTGTTACATGATCTTTAATGTATTCAGCAGCTTCTTCCTCTGCAGAACCACCAATTTCACCAATTAAAACAATTGATTCGGTTTCAGGATCTTCCTGGAATAATTTCACAGCATCTAAATGTGTTGTTCCGATAACAGGATCACCACCAATTCCAATTGCGGTTGACTGACCTAAGCCAATTTTAGAAAGCTGATCTACTGCTTCGTAGGTCAGAGTTCCTGAACGTGAAATTAAACCTACAGAACCCGGTGTGAAAATATGACCCGGCATAATTCCAATTTTCGCTTCACCTGGAGTTATAACACCCGGGCAGTTTGGACCAACTAAAGTTGCACCATGGCTTTTCACAATTTGTTTTGCTGTAATCATATCTTTTACAGGAATTCCCTCAGTAATAGCAATAATTACTTTAATACCTGAAAAAGCGGCTTCAGCAATCGCATCTGCTGCAAATGCCGGTGGTACAAAAATTACAGAGGTATTAGCGCCTTCATGTTCCACTGCGTCAGCTACTGTATTAAAAACAGGTCTATCAAGGTGCTTTTGTCCACCTTTACCGGGTGTAACTCCACCAACAACATTAGTACCATATTCAATCATTTGTTCGGCGTGGAAGCTTCCTTCGCTACCCGTGAATCCCTGAACTATAAGGCGTGTATCCTTTCCAACTAATACGCTCATCCTAAAAATTTTTTGAAGTGTGATTTTTGCGGTCGGGAATATACGGGCTGATTTAATAAGTAGCTAAAACAGAAGCTTTAAATCTGATTAAAATATCATGTAAATGATGAATAACTACTTTGTGCCTTTGCCCCTTTGTGACTATAATCAAAAGATGATCACCGATGCAAAGAAGGAAGAAGTTAAAGCTGCTGCAGATATTGTCGAGGTCGTTTCTGACTATGTAAAGTTGAAGCGTTCCGGCAGTGGATTTATTGGACTATGTCCCTATCACGATGAGAAAACGCCTTCATTTAATGTAAATCCAAGTCTCGGTATTTTTAAGTGTTTTGGTTGCGGTGAATCAGGAGACGTATTCAAAATTGTAATGGATCAGGAGGGAATTAGTTTTCCTGAAGCAGTTCGACAACTCGCAGAACGATATGGAGTTTTTATCCCAGAAGAAGAGAACACTGTTGAGCAAACTGAAAGTTATCAGTTAAAAGAAGGGATTTACCATGCTTTAAAATTTGCTGGTGTATTCTATTATCGCAATTTAGTTGAGAATCCGGAGGCAGCAAAAGCAATGGATTATTTGACCAAGCGAGGATACAATCTCGATATCATTAAACGATTTGGACTTGGTTATTCATCTGCATCAGGGAGCGATTTATATAATGCAGCATTGGGTGCAGGAGTAGACCTTCAATATCTAATTGAAGCTGATCTTATTAAACCAAGTAATAGAGGTGAGGGCTATTACGACACCTTTCGTGGCCGATTGATGTTTCCTATATTTTCCCCAACTAGCAAAGTAATTGCATTTGCAGGTAGGGTTTTGGGTAATGAAAAGACCGCAAAGTACATCAATTCAGCTCAGACCAAAGTCTACAACAAGAGTGAGGTTGTGTATGGGGTTAACTTTGCTAAAAATGACATCCGTAAGAATAAAGAAGTAATTCTTGTCGAGGGTTATACAGATGTAATCACCTTAAATGAGCATGGAATAAAGAATGTGGTTGCAAGTTCCGGGACTGCATTAACCCCTGGTCAGATGAAAATTTTACATCGCTATGGGGAAAAGATTGTAATGATCTATGATTCAGATTCGGCCGGGCAAAATGCAATGAAACGAGGAATTGATATTGCACTTGCTGAAGGAATGGAAGTTCAGTTATTAGAGCTACCTGAAGGAGAAGATCCAGACTCTTTTGTTAAACAATTTGGAAAAGAATCATTCGACGAACTAAAACAAAAAGAGGCTACAGATTTTGTCGATTTCTTGATGTTAAAGGCGGATGAAGATGGACGACTAAACCAACCTGTACAACTTGCTAAAGTTATCTCGGAAATACTGGGGGCCATTTCAAATATTTCAGAGTCTATTCAAAGACAAGTATATGTTCAACATTTGCATCAGCGAACACAGAAATTTCGTAGAGGAACAGACCGTGATTTATTTGAAGAATTAGATAGAATTCTGGCACAAAAGAAACGGGAAGAGCAAAGAAATCGCCAGAGGGAGGAGCGGAGGAATACTCTTGCACAAGATGAAATACCATTACCGGATAGTTTTCCAATTAATCCACTGGAATCATCTAATACTATAGACGAAGTTCATCCAAATAAACCAGTAGCAAAGAAACCTATTTATGAAAAAGAACTCATTAGGTTAATGATAACCTATGGCAGTGAGATGGTCGAGTATATTTGTTCGCTGACAAATGATAGATTATTTGAAGATTCAGAGCTTGCTGACTTTTATCGAGATATTGTAGACAAATTTAAAAGGAATGAAGAGATTTCGATAGATGCTTATTCGGCGTTGAGCGATCCATTTCCACGATTAGTCGGAGATGTATTATTAGAACAACATGCTGCAAGTGAACGTCATGAAGAGAAAATTGGAATGAAATACGAAAAGGATAAAAATCCTTATCGCACTGCTAAAAGTACTATTAAGACACTTGAATTAAGCTTCTTTAAACGAAAAAGAGAGGAATTAGCAGAAAAATTAAGAACGGCTTCCGATGATGAAAAAAGAAAAATCATCCAGATCCAGGCTGATATTCAATCTAAGATAACACAGCGAGAGCGTTTAGATTCAGATGATTTTTATCCTGATCCAAAAGCAATAAAAGATCAACCGAATAGTGACAAGGTATTTAGTTATAAAATGAAAGGAGAGCGCTGAACAGTGATCAGTTATCAGTAGACAGTTTTTCGCTTTAATTTTTAGATTATGCCCTAACTGCTAACTGCTAACTGCTAACTGCTAACTGCTAACTGCTAACTGCTAACTGCTAACTGCTAACTGCTAACTGCTAACTGCTAACTGCTAACTGCTAACTGCTCTTTTGAAAATTAAGCATCCAGCGAATACCGTATTTATCTTCCAATTGCCCGAAGAGTGCACCCCAAAAAGTGTCCTGTAAATCCATATGGATTTTACCACCCTCTGATAGCTTCCCCCAGGTTAATCTCAATGTAGTTTCATCATCAAAAGAAACATTTAAATGGACATTATCACCGGGTTTGATTTCCCTATGTGGTGCTCCATCCGAAAACATTATGCTATGAGTGCCTACTTTGAGTTCAGCGTGCATTATTTTTTGTTTGTAGTCATCATCTACTGGCATATTAGCGTCCCCAAAACGCTGTAATCCGGCAATTTCCCCATTGAATGCCTTTTTATAAAAATTCAAAGCTTCTTCACAGTTCCCCGGAAAAAATAGATAGGGTGAAATATTATCCATAACCAACTCTTTTTAATTTGAAAGAGTATAGTTGAAATCTAAATGCGTGTCAAAGCATATACTAAAATGTTAACACCCATTTGAAGAGCCTGTTCTCTCTTTTCCTGTGAATTGTTATGGACTTCCACATCTGCCCAGCCATCACCAAGATTTGATTCGAATGTATAGAACATTACTAATTTACCTTGATGGAATAATCCATATCCCCGTGGAGCCTGATTGTCATGTTCATGAATTTTGGGAAGACCATCATCAAACCTAAATACTTGTTGATAGATTGGATGATTGAATGGAAGTTCTATGAACTCTTCATCAGGAAAAACACGACTCATTAGATCACGAATGTGTTCATCAAGCCCATAATCGTCATCAACATAAAGAAAACCTCCATTCTCCAAGTAAGTTCTGAGATTATCAACCTCTGAGTTGTTTGCAGTAATCGTACCATGACCTGTAAGAAATAGAAAGGGGAAATCATGAATTTCAGTACTTCCAAGAGCTACATCTTCATAATCTAGATTTATACTAATAGGAACTTGAGCGTTGGTATAGCTTATCAAATTTGATAAAGATGAAGGATCATTATACCAGTCGCCACCACCACGGTATTGCACTCTTCCTATTTCAAAACTTCCATCACTCTGTGCATGAACATCAGCACTGGTACATAGAATTAGTAATAATAAAATCGTGCTTTTCATATGGTGATTAGAAGTCAAAATTTCGTTGAATAAATGTTTCTATAGTGTCAGAAGCTAAGGCACCAAAAATTCCGATTCCACCATCAATATTATAGATTACATTCTGAATTTCACCAGGGGAAAGCGTTGATCCACCAAGTTGAACAGTTTCGGATCTCACTAAATCATAAACATTATCATCAACGGTTGTTGCAACTAGCTTATTTGGACCATAGAATGCGACAGCAATCCATGGATAACGAAGAGTTACCGAACCATCCAGATTCACAGTAAAGTTAGCTTCGTTCAATAATCCAGAGCTGGTATTCTTGAAATCTTCCAGGTTTTCTTCCTCTTCATCATAAAAATCAAAATAAACGGGAGTCAGATTCTCAGGGACAGGTTGACCAGCAATTGTATTGAAAATGAATACATTTTGTCTTCCGGGGTAACTGCTTTCAGAAACAGTAATCTCTAGCTGCTCGCTTGATTGATAAACCAATGTATCCAAAACTGCACTTACAACACTAAAAGTATCAGGAACAATAGCTGTAGCTGTTATTTCATGATCTGAAGTAGGGAAATCTATTTGTAGTCGATAAGTGCGTGAAGGTTGAACAATGTGATTATCAATCGGGATATAAATCCCGGCTGAATCAGATCGATATAAGAATACATTTTCTATGTTCGAACCAGTTTGATCAAGTAACTGAACCCTCACAATCGCATTTTCAACGGCTACGTCCTCAAATTCATAGAATCGATCAATTGGCAGAGTAGTTGAAAGTCGAACTTTAGGGAGGTCTCTATTTGCTACGAGATAAGATTCGACTACATAGTACTCTTGATAATCATCGTTAAAGTAATCTTCGCAAGCAGCCAATGTGATAATCGAGAGGATAAAAATTAAAACTGTTTTCTTCATGATTACTTAGAATTTCACTGTGAAAGAGATTGCCGGTAATATTGGCAGAAGTGTTATATCAGTAACTCCAACCGGATTTTCATCAAAATCGTACTGAACGAACCATACATTTCGACGATTATAAACATTGATTACTTGCAATTGAAGTTCTGAACTACCGATTCCAAAAAAGCCACCTGTTCTGGAAAATGACACATCCATTCTATGATATGCAGGAAGTCGAGAGGCATTTACTTTTTCGACTACAAACACTCCATTGGAAGTATTGTCAGTTCCTAAATAAGGTTCATCAAATAAAGTATATGAGCCGGAAGGCTCGGTATAAGCTTGCCCGGTAGCATAAACCCAAGCACCGGTAAATTTCCATTTAGAAGAAAGGTTGTAGTTCATAATGATTTTCACATCATTACGTCGATCATATTTTGGAGGATAAAATCTACCTGAGCTGTTATCACTATCAATGGAGTTGTTGAAACCCGGCCATTTTCTCCATGTGTATCCAAATGTATAACCGATATAGCCATTCAATCTGCCAACCCGCTTTTCGAACATGACTTCAGTTCCATAAGCATAACCTTCACCTATACGGAATAAATCGTTGTAAGCTAATCCCGCGGCATCAGGTAGGAAAGGATCTAACTCAAATAAATCTTCCATTGAGCGATAGTAAAGCTCAATATCCAGACCATAGTCAGTAAATGGAATTGTCTTTGCTCCAATTACGAATTGATCACCATAAGATGGATTGATTCCATCATCAGTAGTAAGCCATAAATCAAATCCTGAAAATGCCTCATTCGTAACTAAGGTTAAGAATTGATTATATCTACCATATGCCGCTTGAAGTGTAATTCTCTCATTGGCATACCATTCGGCGGAAATACGTGGCACTACTCGTAAATGCTGACCATCTGAGAAGTAATTCATTCTAAGCCCGCCGAGGATTTTCCATTTCTCAGTTGGTCGCCATGTATCCTGGATGTAAGCACTGGCATATCTGGATTGAATTCTACTACTGAAACTATCTTGATTGTCAAATCGGTCTCTTAACCTTAAAGTGAAGATTCCTCCCCAAAATCCACTGGAAATAGTGTGTTTTTCATTTGGGATATACTCAATATCAGATTTCAAAGAGAAATCATAAATGTTGTTATCCCTCTCAAACGGCGTACCACCAAATTCGAATTCCGGGAAGTTAAAATAGCGGGATCCGGTTATAACAAAATTTGAAAATACTTTTTCATTGAATATGTGAGTCCAGTTACCACTTACTGTTTGATTACCATAATTCAGTGTGAATTCAGCATCATCGGCAAAAGGAAATCGGACTTTATCAGCGCCTGAGTAGAACGCCAGATGAAATTTATCATTAAGTGAGGCATCGTAGTTTATCTTGCCATTAAAATCATAAAAGTAAAAGAGGGAAGGGATATTATCGCTGGTTTCACGAAGAGCGGCCAAAAGGGGCTCTAGTGTAGAACGGCGACCGGCTAACATAAAAGATCCGTTTTTGATCGGTCCTTCTACTGAAACTCTGGAAGCTAGCAAACCGAGTGTAACTGAGCCCTGGTAATTATTTCGATTTCCATCTTTGTTGTAAACAGATAAAACTGAGCCAAGTCGACCACCATATTCAGCAGGATAGCCGCCTTTATACAGTCGAACATCTTTAATAGCATCAGGATTAAAAGTTGAGAAAAACCCGAAGAAATGACTTGGATTATATACTGTTGTTTGATCCAGCATTATCAAGGTTTGATCCGAGCTGCCTCCTCGGATATAAAGTCCGCTGGAAAAATCACTTGCTGATTTTACTCCCGGTAAATACTGTATTGAACGAAATACATCTGCTTCAAAAATTGCTGGTAATGCTTTAATCAACTCAGTTTTTACTTGTGCGGTACCAATACTTTTTAATTCTCGTAATTCCGCTTCAGATTCTACAACGATTTCTTCTCCAACAAGAACATTTGGTTCAAGAACTATATCAAAGCGCAGATTTTCTCCGGCTTCTAGTGTTATTTCCTGAGTAAATAAATCATAACCAATGTAAGAACAGGCAAGGGTATAGGTGCCCGGCTCGATATTCGGTATGGAGAAATAGCCTTGAGTATTTGTTGCAGAACCGCGATTTAATTCAAGAATGGCAACATTTGCGCTAATTAACGTTTCACCGGAATTCGCGTCACTTACATAGCCGGTAATTGTAACGCTTTGTTGTGCCCAAGAATTTATTGCCCCTAACAATATTCCAAGTGTCAGAATAGTTTTTTTGATCATAGATGATGGAAATCGAAATTCAGCGTCTATAACGCTTTTAATCGAAAAAAGTTCTTATGTGAATTTTATTTTTTTCTGATTCTTAAGACGAACGAAAAGATTGAAAATTATAAATCTTATTCACCAAAAAGATAGGATTTCCGTATCTTTAAAGTTCGGTCTTTGATTTACTGGGGATGTTCTGGATTTGACGGGATGAGTAACACCGCAGGTTGCATGCCGAGGATGTCCAATGGTTCTCGCAAAACACCCATTATGGAAATAAATGTAATTGACAACAATTACTCTTACCGTTTAGCAGCGTAAGCTAGCTGAACCGTTTCCCTTCCTATTTTCCTGTTAGTAGGTTGGTGAAGCGTCATACATGACAGGATAGTGTAACAAGGCCTTCTGTCTTTGCTGCATGAATCTTTCACAGAATAGTTTGGAGTTGCTTGGTTACTAGGCTAGGCTTCAGGCGAAAGTTAAGTAGTAACTAAGCATGTAGATATTTGCAGGTTTGCCGTTTCGGACCGGGGTTCGACTCCCCGCATCTCCACTTTTTTTATTAATGATTGTCGAGAAAATATCATCATTTCTATGTGATAAGCTCATCATTTTTAGTATACTCGACTATATTCGATGTTAAAGTATTCATGATAAATTATGAATACGTTGGATGGTACAATCATCGATTTATTAAGGCATTATATCATACTATAAAGGAATTTAACCCTTATTGTCTATTCTGTTTGTTACAATACGATGGGTTAGAATTAGCAAACTAAGTGACAATTTTGAAGGCAATTAAAGCATTTTTCATTCTCTTTTTATTTTTCGGGTCCACACTTTCAGCTCAAGAGATGTCTATCCGATTTGAGCAAATCACCACAGAAGACGGACTTTCGCAATCTACCATTAACGATATTCTACAAGATAGTAGAGGATTTCTATGGTTTGCTACCGAAGACGGGCTGAACCGTTACGACGGATATGAGTTCAAAGTGTATCGTAATGATCCATACGATCCGTTTTCCATATCTAGTAATCAGATATCAAGTATTTTAGAAGATAAAGAGGGCGCCATCTGGGTGGGAACGAAAGGTGGTGGATTAAACAAGTTTGATCGCGAGCAGGATCGCTTCCTCAGATTTACACATGATAATGCTGATGATAAATCACTTAGTCACAATTATATCACCGCACTATTTCAAGACGCTATTGGTGTAATACTGGTTGGTACACAAAGTGGTTTAAATATCCTAAATCCAAGAACTAATGAGTTTAGTGTTTATAAAGAGGTAGACGATCACGTAAATCTTAGCACAGCAAATATTACAAGTCTTTTTCTGGATTCTAATTCATTTATATGGATAGGAACTGCAAACGACGGATTATATAGTTTTGATCGTAAGACATTTGAAATCATTCACTATAAAAACATTCCCGGTGATCAATCTTCCATTTCTGATGATTGGATAGTTTCAATTTATGAGGATAAGCGTCGAATGATTTGGATTGGAACACAGTCAGGTGGTCTAAATCGATTTGATCCGGTTGAGCGGTCATTTAAAGCTTTTCGTGCGATTCCGGGTGACCGAAGAAGCATTTCTAATAACTGGGTTCTTTCAATGTATGAAGACTCTCGTGGCACTTTTTGGGTAGGAACATTGAATGGTTTAAATATCTTAGATCGTGAAACGGAGGAGTTTACAAACTTCATGGAATTAAACTATCCGGTGAATCTAAGTAATAACTCCATTACTTCACTTTTTGAAGATCGATCGGGCGTATTTTGGGTAGGTACTCAAAACGGTGCACTTAATAAATTTATCCGATCTTCATCAGAAAGCTTCACTGTTTATCAAAATGACCCATCGAATGCTAACAGTTTAAGTAACAACAATATTTGGGCGATTTTTGAGGATTCTAAAGGAAATGTTTGGGTTGGTACTCAAGGTGGAGGTGTTAATAAGCTCTATTCGGAAACACAAGAATTTGAAAACTTTGTTCATGATCCCAATGATCCATCTTCGATAAGCAATGATTTTATAAACTCAATCTATGAAGACAGTTTTGGTGGAATTTGGGTAGGTACAATTGAAGGCCTAAATCTTTATGACGAAAGATCAAGAAGATTTACTCATTTTATGCACGATCCTGATGATGTAAACACGATCAGTGGGAATATCATAACTACCATTTTTGAAGACAGTAAGGGAATTATTTGGGTCGGTACGTTAAATAATGGTTTAAATGCCTATGACCCTGCAACCGGAAATTTCACTCGATTTACGCACTCTGACACAAATCCTAATACAATCAGTCATAATAAGATTTGGTCTATGTTTGAGGACCAACAAGGAGTTTTCTGGGTAGGTACTCATGGATATGGATTAAACAGGTATGATCGAGTTCGAGGTGTATTTACACGATTTACTTACGATCCAAATGATGATTCAAGTATCAGTGATAATTTCGTTAATGTTATCAGGCAAGATGCAGAAGGTAACTTATGGGTTGGTACCATTAACGGGCTCAATAAATTTAATCCTGAAACTGAAACCTTTACTCGATATACAACAAATGATGGTTTACCAAATAATGTGATTTATGGAATCATCATTGATTATCGAGACCATCTTTGGTTAAGTACCAATAATGGTATTGCCGATTTTGATCCGGAAACAGGTGATGTTCGTATTTATGATAGAGGTGATGGATTACCTAGTAATGAATATCGTTTTGGAGCTTTCCATAAAGGCGAAGACGGAACTATGTACTTTGGTGGTATCAATGGTATTGTAGTTTTTAAACCGGATAGCATCCGTGATAATCCATATATCCCACCTGTTGTAATCACCGACTTCCAGATTTTTAACGAATATGTGCCTATATCATCTTCTGGTTCTCCGCTAAAGAAGTCTATTTCAGAAACAGAAGAGATGGAAATCACCTGGAGAGACAAAGTATTTTCTTTTGAGTTTTCAGCTTTACACTTTGCCGCACCTGAACAGAATCGATACAGGTATAAAATGGAAGGTTTTGATAATGACTGGTTGGAAGCAGGTAACAGACGCTATGTTTCTTATACAAACCTTACTCCTGGTCAAACTTATACCTTCCGTGTACAGGCTTCGAATAAGGATGGTGTCTGGAATTACGAGGGTAAAGCAATCAGCATAAAAGTACTTCCTCCACCATGGAAAACCTGGTGGGCTTACAGCATTTATTCAATTCTTGGTGCTACTATTTTAATTGGATTCATCAATTTCCAAATTGGGAAAGAGCGTAAGAAAAAAGAACAAGTTCAGCGATATAATGAAGAGCTTGAAGCACTTGTAAAGGAAAGAACGATTCTTCTGGAAAATGAAAAGGAGAAGAGTGACAACCTACTCTATAACATGCTTCCAAAAGGAATCGCTGATGAAATTAAAGATAAAGGTTATGCTTCACCACGACGCTATGAAGAAGTTAGCGTTCTATTCACTGATTTCGAGAATTTCACCTCTACAGCGGCAACAATGTCGGCTAAGAAGTTAGTATCAGAAGTAAATGAAATCTTTGCAGAGTTCGATTTAATCTGTGAAAAGTTTGGTCTTGAGAAAATTAAGACTATTGGTGATGCATATATGGCCGTTTCCGGTTTGCCAAATGAAAAAGAAGATCATGCATTAGCAAGTGTTCAGGCTGCAATAGCTATGCAAGATTACATTACCAAGAGAAATGAATCTTCAGCTGTGAAATGGAAAATGCGTATCGGAATTCATAGTGGAAGTCTTATTGCCGGTGTTGTAGGTAAGAAGAAGCTTACGTACGATATTTGGGGATCTACAGTAATTTTAGCCAGTAGAATGGAGGAGGTCGGAGAAATTGGAAAAATTAATATCTCAGCTACAACCTGCGACTTCATTCACGATAAATATCACTGCGATTACCGAGGAAAAGTTAATATCGAAGGTCAAGGTGATGTGGACATGTACTTTGTTGGCGAAGAGATTAAACAACCAGCCTAGAAATTATATTTAAGGCTGAAAGAGGGCTGTATTCCTAAATCATATACATGAGTTAATGCAGTTCCTCTAATCTCATCATTTATGGTAGTTACTGTAACTTGCTTTCTTTCCGAATACCACGTGTTATCTCTATCGAATGCATTGTAAACGGAAAAAGAAGCGTCGAGTGAACCAGTATTAATCTGAGTTTTAAAGTTCAACGTGATATCAACTCTTGAATAATCGGGTAAACGACCATTTCGCATTTCAGGATCAATAAAATTATCTCTACTTGGTATTCCAGTACCATAAATCCATGAGAACATTAAGTTGAATCCGCCTTTTAAATCAACCTCAGTTGCCGCAGAAAACTGATGTCTTCGATCCCATGAAGCGTAAAAATATTCCCCATCATTTAGTATAAATCTTCCATTGTCTCGTACTTCATTTTTCAATTCTGTGATTGAAAATGTATATGCTGTAGTGAGAGTTAGGTCACTGAATCGATTTTTTATAAGAGTTTCAAAACCACGAGATCTCCCTTCATTCTGATAATACCAGGGTACTTCATTATTTCTAAATGATACTGAAGCCAAACCGGTGTTTAGTTCATGTAATCGAAGGTTATTGAAATGTTTATAATATCCTTCGATTTGAAAATATGTTGATGGATTTAAGTTGTAGTACAATCCAGTTGTATAGTAATTAACTGAAGAGGGAGGCTGATCTTCATTAGTTAGAATCCAAAAATCATTACTATTGATATTATAGAACTCAAGTCGGTTTATAAACTGATAGTTTCTACTAAAACCGGCGCCAAATGAAATATCATCAGACAACGAATAAGAATATTTAATTCTTGGTGACCATCTTAAGTATCTCCCATTGCTGAAATAATGAACTCGACTTCCCAGACTAAGATTACCTTCATCACTTGTGGAGAGATCAATTTGTTGAAAGAAGTCGACTAATTGGCTTGTTCTACGACTTAAAAATGATTCTCTGGTTAAACCAAGTTCTAGATACTGCACATCGAAATCTGAATAAGAGATTCCGACTTCCATATTACCGCCATCAATTTGAAAAGAGAATGATTGTCGAAGATCAAATTGGTTAATCTCATTATCCAAGCTTAGAGGTTGAATTATCACGCTATCAACTACATTTCCATTGGCATTTCTACTCGCCGGAAATACAAAATCATCTTTTGTGTAATTGCTTGAGTAGGCAGTGAATCCAACATTTGTAGAAGAGCTTATACTTCCCAATTGAGTGAAAACTTGGGCAGTAATGGATCCATTATCCCATTTATTAGAAGTAGTATTGAAGCTTTGAAAGTTATTATCATCTCTTAAATAGTCTTGTGAAGCCTCATCGCTACCAAGGTATCCACTGACGATAAACTGTGATCCATTTTTGCCTTCGAAATACACTTTTCCATGCAGATCATAAAAGGATGCATCGGTATTCTGAACATCAATGGTATTTAAGCTTACATCGCGAACAAATCTATTTTGTAATCGTGGATCAGCAAATAAATCAACAGGACGGTTTACATCCAATCCATATTCGATCATTTTAGAATTGTTGAACCAGTCAATTTCATCCAGATAAGACAACCGCCCTGAAATTAACCAACTGGACTTACCTTTTAGAATTGGACCTTCTAAAGTGGATTTTATTGCAGTATTACTTAATCCTACAGATCCTCGAACATCATTGATTGAACCAGTTCTCGTAATTAGAGATAGAGTTCCACCTAATGGAGCCTGAAATTGTGCAGGGGTAATATCATAATAGAATCCGCTGGATTTCAAAACATCAGCATTCATGGCATCCAATAATCCAAATAAATGACTCTGATTGTATACCGTTTGACCATCTAATAAAACCTGAAATCCGTCTGAAGAACTGCCTCGAATATTGATTCCATCATTAACAGCCGCATTCATTGAAACAGCCGGCAGCATCTGAAGTGAACGAACTGCATTGCTTTCGCCAAGTGGACTAAAAGTTCCTATTTTCATTAAGCCATTTAAAACGGTGTCGTTTGGTGTATAGAAATTGATCCCTTGTACAATGATTTCTTTCCCACTAAATGGTTTTGGATTTAGCCTAATTGAGACATCCTTCCATACTGATGTTTCTGCAAGATCAAAACTGATTTGAAGGTTTTCATAACCAACATAGGTAGCAAGAATGGTGATTTCTGATTCTGTAGTTGTGAGTGATAAACTAAATTGTCCATTCGAATTTGAAGTTACACCTCGTAAATAACCGTATTCTCGCCAGGATAGTGTGGCAAAAGGTAAGCGTTCACCGGTTTCATCATCGATAATAAATCCTGAAATTGAAACTTTATTCTGTTGAACAGTTTCGGATGATTTATAGATGAGTGCCTGGTTTCGATTTTCATCTATTTTCACACCCAGTTGGTTTGCTGAAATTGCAAGTGCAAATTGATCGAAAATGTTTTCTTCTTCTGCTTGAAAAGTAACTAAGATATCTGCTATTAATGCTTCACGATATAGAAACCGATAGGTAGTTTTCTCTTCAATATCCTCAATAACAGTTAGTATTGAAGTATTTTCGTAGGAAAACTGCTGACCAACTAATTCACCAACTAAAATTAAAACCAACCCGAAACTTCTCAAAAACCGACCTAGTGCAGACATGATCTATTCCATTGAAATAAACTCAAATTCAGTTTCTGAGATTTGTTTGAACGTACCACCAAGAACCAGTCCTAGATCATCTAATGTTTGAGTGATAGAATCGAGCATCAAGCTTCCATCAATACCTGTTCTATTTTGAAGTTGATCTATGTTTATGGTAACTCCGAAATGTTGATTGATTTCATAGATTACTTCTTCAGGGCTATTTCCATTGAAAACGATGGTGTTTGAAAGCCAGTCAATAAATTGTTCAGCTTCGATTTGCGAAAGCAGCTCTAACTCTCCACTGATAACTTGGGATGATTGGCCGGGAATTAAAATTATCTCTTCATCAGTAATATTTGATTTGAATGAGACACTTCCTTCTTCTAAGTAGACTACAGCCTTTTCTCCCCAAGTACTGAAATTGAACCGTGTTCCAAGAACTGTAATAATCCCTTCACTTCCATCAACAGAAAAAGGGGAATTAGGATCTGTTATAACATCAAAGAATGCTTCACCTTCCAAACTGTATGATCGGACATTTTCTTCGTCAGTTTTTTTCAGGAGTTTGGAATTTGGTCGTAGTGTAACCGTTGATCCATCATCTAAAGTTATAATTTCAATTTCCGGACCTGCTTCAGCAACCAATTCAAATTGTGGTTGAAGAGTTATCCAATAAATTCCAATGAAAGCGGCTATGAGTATCACGGCGGCAGAAGCCCAGGCAAAAGTTGAAGGTCTTGCAAAAAGAGGGGTAATTTTCGCAGGTTGTTTTCGAGTTTTTTTCTCAATGCTATCCCAGATCGTTGAACTAGTATCTGGAGATACTGATGCCTGGATTAACTCATTTTCTTTATAGTCCAATAGCTGCTCAATCAAGGAGTCCTCGATCTCTGAAAAAGAAGAACCCGAATCGATTGCTGCACCAATCTTTTGTGCAAGAATCAAATCAGGATCGTTAGTAGGAAGTTTCTTTTCAGTTGCCATTGTTCTATCAATAAAGTAGCAGGTCGATGATTCGACCTGCATTCTTAGTTTATTTAATTTTATTCGCCAGTGTTATTATCTCTTCGTTCACCGTCTCCTAGAGAGAATCGAATAACTTGTGGAATTCTGTTAAATCTCATTAGTGCGGTTCCATCTTCTAACAAGTCAATAGTACCTTCTAGGATTGTTTCTTGAGGAACACCACCCACAGTCTTATTCATGTTGATGCTGTAGGTTAATGTTCCACTTACGGCGTTTTCAAGTGATCCATTTGCTGCAACAGTATCTTTGTTAATCTCAACATTCTCAAATGTGATAGCTATATCATAAGAACGACTAGCTTCAACCGAATCACGAGTCATGCCTTCTGCTGAACCATTTCCGGTATGAGTACCACTAAATGCAAGGATTGAGCTAGTTGCGTGTAGACCTGTTATATCAAAATCATCTGTTTTTGTGAAACTACCACTTCTATATGGACCAGTTTTTGAACCTGATTTTGTGCCTTCATAAGAAACAGCTTCAATTGCTTGTTTATTCGCACGAGGGAATGCTATGAATTCACCTTCAAGGTCAGTAAAAATGATATCCTGAGAAATTTCGATGGATTTACTGAATGCTCCATTCTGCACACTTCGTGAATAATCTAAACTATGTGTGCCTGTAGTTGGATCGTAGCTATAACTGAAATTTCTTTCTCTTCCTCGCCCGTCATTATCATTGTCTGATTTCAGTCTTAGACCAGAAGTTCCATAATTAATTCCTTCTGAACTTACATCTGAAAGGGCATCGTATAAACTGCTCATCATTCCAGATTCGTCATCAGCAAGAGATGAAGTAACAATGTGTGCGGCTAAATCAACATCTTCGTTAGAGATTGCTTCAACATCATTGTTTACGGAAGAACAAGCACCAAAAGTTACCAATAAGGCAAGTGCCAGAAGAGATAGGTTGTTAAGGTTGCTTTGATTTTTCATTTGAGTTACCTCGTGTTTGTTTTTAAGGATTTATTTTGTGTTTCATCCTTAATACACGGCAGTTGGAATATACCCCCAAACACTTTTCAAAAAAATTTAGTCTTTACTATAACAGATTCCATGGAATGTAATTTCGGAACCGTTTAAAGCTGTTTTTTTGCATGAATCGAACCAAAAATTTATTTCACTTTTTTTATCCCAAGTACATTTTTCCAGTAGTTCACGAATTAAATATTCACCAAAAACCAGTTGTGTAAGTCCTTCATTGGCTAACAAATTTTCAATTGATGGATAGCCTGCAATTGCTAGTTCATCTTGTGGACTTCCCATTTGCTTATCGTCTTCTTTCGATTCTTTAACCCACTGCTGATATTCTTCAGACATTAACTCAATTATGGATTGGGAACTGAGCTGAATCTCAAATGAATGTCTTTTCATATTCCCTCTAGAGGAACTTAGACTCATTTCAGGTACGACAAATGATTTATAATTTTGAAGAATACCATCGATGTGTAGAATTGGATACATGAATCAACGAAACCCTTCGAGTTTGCTTCTCAACTCCTTCAACGCTAAACCCATATGATTTTCAACGGTCTTAACGGAAACATCCAAAACTTCTGCTGCATCTTTATAGGTGAACTCTTGAATGAAACAGAGTCGAAATACCGTTTGCCGTTTTTCCGGCATTGATTGTATTGCGCCCTCGATAGCAGCCGCTAACTCAGAATTTTGAAGTTCAGAATCTGCTGATTTAGATCCGCTTTTATCGATGGATTCTACGTTATCATCAAATTTTGAATGATCCCGAATCACATTTAGCATTCTGGTATAGGCAATTCGAAAAAGAAAGGCTCTTAGAGATTTATTAGGATCAATTTCTGATCTCTTTTCCCAAATCATTACAAATGCTTGTTGAACTAAATCTTCAGATTGCTGCTCCGACATTCCTTTCTTAAGCAGAAAATGATATAAAAAAGAGTGATGCTTATTAAAAAACTGTTTAAAAGCTGAATGATCCCCGGATTTTATTGCTATCAGAAGTTCCGGATCATCATGATCAGAATCTTTTTTGAAGGCGAGTAATATGAGAAGATAAAGTGCCAGAAAATGCATGCCCGAATATAGGAGCAATTCTGAAACTTGCGTACACTTTTTATTCTGTTTTCATAAGTTAAGTCATGATCCTATTTCCCTTAATTTGGTTGTTATTAACAGTACAGCAGGAAGCCCCAAGAATAGAAGTTTATCAGGTTGATAAGCCCGGATATGTGGAGCTATGGGCAAAAAATCCCGAAATCTATCCGGTTACCATTGAGCTATCAGCAGAATTAGAGAATTTACGTAGTGATAAATCTATCCCATTAACAGAAGTGCTAAAACCAAACTCTAATCGAAAGATTGTGAGGCTGGATCCGATCAATAAAAATCGAAGATGGAATTTCGATACCCGTTTTGCCACCTACAAAGGAGATGTTTACGCTCAACATCAGGATGATTTCGCCTATCAATTTCCTTATAGAATTGGAAGCAGACATGAAGTATCACAAGCTTATCATGGTGATTTCTCTCACTTCGGGAGCGCAGCTTACTCTGTTGACTTTGTTATGGAAGAAGGAACTCAAATTTATGCAGCAAGAAATGGAGTTGTAATTGAGGTAGAGCAAAGATTTAATGAAGGTGGTGCTACAAGATCATTTTTAGAAAAAGCTAATTATGTAACCATATTGCACGATGACGGTACGATGGCTGATTACTCTCACTTAAGATATAATGGGGCAAGAGTATCAGTAGGAGATAAGGTTAGAGTGGGTCAGTTTCTAGGATTTTCTGGGGCTACAGGATTTGTAACCGGGCCACATCTTCATTTCAGTGTAAAGAAGACAGTGATAGGTGGGAAATACCAAACTATACCAATAAAATTTGCTACAGCAAATGGGCCGGTAACTCCAGAAAAAGGACAGAGCTACACGGCCTATTAAATATTATTTCTTAGTTTGTTTGACCTCAAGCTCTTTCAAAGAAAGACCTTCCATCACTGTATCATAATTAGAAATATCTTTTGGAAGAATGATATCATTTTCTTCCCTTGCTAGACCTTTAAGTTTGCCCAGATATTTTTCACCAAGACGGAGTCGCATAGCTTCTACACCCATTGGTTGGGTTAGTGCATCTGCTACTTTTTCAATAGAAACTGCAGTTGCTTCAGCTAAAGCCTCAATTTCCTTTGCTAAACCTTCTGCTTCATTAATACGGCTCTGCATTTCGGCTTCAGAAATATTGATAATTTCCGCTCGAATACCTTCAGCATCGTTCTCTTTTGAGCCTTTAACACCTTCAGATCTAGCTACAACTGCTCTACGATCTCGTTCTGCAGTCATTTGTCGTTCCATAGCATTTTGAACCGTTCGTGGTGGAATAATGTTTTTTATCTCATACCTATGAACTTTCATTCCCCACGGTAATTCCATTTCAGCTAGAACTTTAACTACTTCTTTACTCATAAAGGATCGTTCTTCGAAGGTTTCATCAAGATCCATCAAACCGATTACAGAACGTGTAGTTGTTTGAGCTAATTGGATAGCTGCAAATCGATAATTAGTGACTCCGTAACTGGCATTAACCGGATCGGTAACACTTAGGTAAATGACGCCATCGACTTCAACACGAACGTTGTCTTTTGTGAAGCACTCTTGTGGCTCAACTTCTATTGTCTCTTCACGCAAATCCTGCTTATAAACAACTTGATCTAAAAATGGTACAAGTGCATGGAAACCAGGACCAAGTGTCTTTTTATAGTTTCCTAATCTTTCAACGATATACGCAAATTGATTTGGAACTAGTCTAAACGACATGATTACCTTAAAAAGAAGGTAAACGAAAAAGAGCATTACAAGTCCAAAACTGATATTCTCGATAATTTCAAACATCTTATTTTCCTCCCTTGTCTTTAGTGTGATCACTTACTTTGCTGACACCTTCAAAGAAGGTTTTAAGATTTGCAGTTTCAGTTGGAAGTACAGATACATTCGAATTCTGAATGATTTTCCCGAATTCATCGATGTATTGTTCTACTAATTTAGTTTTTACAGCTAATTCACCTCCCGGACGTTGCATAGCATCAGCAATTCTTTTAATTCCTTGAGCTGTGGCGGTTGCTACTAATTCTATTTCTTTAGCTTTACCTTGAGCTTCATTAATACGCTTTTGGCGATTTGCTTCTGAGATCAAGACTTGACTAGTTTGCTCACCTTCAGATTCATTGATTCTAGCCTGACGAAAACCTTCTGAATGAGTGATTTCAGCGCGCTTTTCACGTTCGGCTTCCATCTGTTTCTCCATTGTATCTACAATTTCGTTAGAAGGACGGATATTCTTGATTTCATATCTGAGAACTTTAATTCCCCAAGGTTCAGCTGCTTTATCAATTTCCCGAACAATGTTCTCATTCATTTGTTCACGTTCACTGAAGGTGTCATCAAGTGTGATTTTACCAACTTCAGAACGCATTGTAGTTTGAGCAAGGTTAACTGCTGCTGCCTGATAATTTGAAATACCATAACTGGCTTTATAAGCGTCCATCACTTTGATGTAAACTAGTCCATCAACAGCTACTTCAATATTGTCTTTTGTGATACAAGTCTGACTAGGAACGTCAAGTACTTGTTCTCTCATTTCCCTGCGATAGGCTGGCCTGTCTACAAATGGTATTAGGAAATGAAATCCCGGTGATAGATTCTTTTTAAATTTACCTAACCGTTCTTGTATAACCTGTTCCCGAAACTCAACTATGATGAAGAGTTTTGTGAATATGAAATACATCAATAGAATGGATAGTAAGGTATACGTCCAAAACATATAGTCTCCCGATTTATTCTTTTAGTCTTTGCCGTTCGGTTGATTTTTCTATTCGATTTACTGGTTCAACAATCCAGGTTGTGTTATCCCGGTATTTGATCCGAACTTGAGAACCTGCCGGAACATCGCCCTCAATTGTTCTGGCTTGCCAGGATATACCCTGATATCGAATTCTGCCCTCATTATTTAAGTCGTTGATATCTTCAACTACATCCACAATTTGGTCCATCGCTTCATAGTCTTCATCAGCTACTTTGAAAGTAGTTTCACCACCAAAGTATTTCTTAATGAAAGGTAAAGCGCCAACTGTCAAAACAAGTGACGTTATAAACCATGCCAAAGTTGCAGTGGTTGGATCAGACAGCATCCCAAGAAATCTAAGTGCACCAATTAATAATCCACTAAATCCTAAAATAAAGGCCATACCGCTAGGTAATGCAGCCTCAAGAACCATTAGGATGATACCACCGATTAAGAAAATCCAGGTAAGCAGTTCACCGTCCATAAGCTTACAATCAATTTTAATAATGAAATAGTAGATACAAAATGGATCACTAAAAAACCCAATTTCTTGGCATTATATTTGCCAATTTGTTGATATGTCGAAAAAAGAGAATAATGAGAACAGAGGATTAGCCACATTATGGGAAACCTTGGTCAAAATTTTTGGCTTAAGTAAGCCTTATAGAGCCAGGTTTTATTCTGCTACAGCACTTGTTTTAATAGCATCTGCAATATGGTTAACAGTACCATTAGGCTTAAGAGAGCTCTTGGATGCAGTTTTTGAACAAGGAAATGATCAATTGCTAAACTTACTTGCAGTTGGATTAATGCTGCTATTTATAATTCAAGCAGGTTTCTCTTTTGCCGGAAATTACCATCTAGAGTGGGTGGGAGAGAGAGTGATCACCGATCTTCGAAAAAAGGTTTATGAGCACTTACACAGACTTGGGTTTCGGTTTTTTGCTGAAAGAAGATTAGGAGAGATCACTTCTCGTTTGACAAATGATGTTGGGTCAATTAGAACGGCACTAACGGATTCATTACCGCAACTTCTAACAATTTCATTTTCTCTAATAGGTTCCATCTCCTTAATGGTTGTTCTTAACTGGAGACTGAGTGCCGTTATTTTTGCCACGGTTCCAATCGTTACAATTGCAACTAGATATTTTGGTCAAAAGATCAGGAGGTTTTCCCGAAATATTCAGGATGAATTAGCAGATTCAACTGCAGTTGCTGAAGATGCTCTTGGTGCAGTTCGATTAGTAAAAGCGTTTGTTAGAGAAGAATATGAAGTAAATCGCTATTCAACAGCCATTGAGAAACTTTTTAAAACAGCCAGACGAAAAGTTGTTTTAACACAGTTGTTTTGGTCGGGAGTCGGAATCATGTTTTTAAGTACTCTTGTGATCATTTTTTGGTATGGTGGAAAAGAAGTGCTTGCTGATCGACTTACAGCAGGTGATTTAGTCGCTTTTATAATTTATGCACTAAATATCTCTAGATCGATTAGTCAATCTTCCAGGTTATATACAGCAGTAAATACAGCTGCCGGAGCTTCAGAGCGTATTTTTGAGTTACTAGAAGAAGTTCCTGAGATAAAAGATCAAGAGAACGCCAAAGAACTTTACCAAATTGATGGAAACATTAGCGTTAAAAACTTGAGCTTTTCTTATGAAAATGGTCGAATAATTCTAGATGATTTAAACTTTGAGGTCGAAGCAGGTAAAACAATTGCACTAGTGGGACCAAGTGGTGCAGGGAAAACTACCTTATTAAATTTGATTCCTCGTTTTTACGATCCAAAAGAAGGAGCGATTCTTGTTGATGGTCAGGATATCAGGGGTGTACAATTTAAATCGTTAAGAAATCATATTTCAATTGTTCCTCAAGAAGTTCACCTATTTGGAACATCCATAAAAGATAACATTCGATATGGAAGATTAGACGCTACGGACGAAGAAATTATTGAAGCAGCTAGAGATGCAAATGCACACGATTTCATCATGGAAACTCCAGATAACTATGATGCTTTAATAGGGGAAAAGGGAGTTAAACTTTCCGGTGGTCAGAGACAACGTTTGGCTATTGCTCGTGCAATTTTAAAGAACCCTGAAATTCTTCTACTCGATGAAGCAACCTCATCATTAGACTCAGAATCTGAATCTCTGGTACAAGAAGCTCTATATCGATTGATGGAAGGGAGAACAACTTTTGTAATCGCTCATCGATTATCTACTGTTCAGCATGCTGACCGAATTCTGGTGCTGGATAAAGGCAGCATTGTTGAGGATGGAACCCATCAGCAATTATTAGCTAAAGGTGGTTTGTATAGCCACCTTTATGAGTTGCAGTTCAGGGACTTAGATCCTGTTTAGTTATCTGCGTTATAAGCTCCGATTACCTCAGAATAGCTCATATCATTTAATAAACCACGACTTCTAAGTTCCTGTAAGAAACTAACAGGAACATTACTGCTGTAAAGGCCAATAATCCCTGAATAACTATATGTATTATCCAATCCTGCATCACGGAGTTGTCGTAAATAATCAACGGATACATTAGCACTATATAGACCAATTATTGCTGAATAGCTATAATCGTTTAAAAAACCATTTTGATCTAAATCTTGCAGATAATTGACAGTTACATTTGAACTTGAAAGTCCAATTATTGCTGAATAACTAAAGTCGTCTAAAAAACCACTCTGTTGCATCATTTGGAGGTAATCAATCGACACATTAGAACTGTATAGTCCAATAATTGCAGAATAGCTAAAGTCATCTAAAAATCCGCTTTGTTGCATCATCTGAAGGTAATCAATGGTTACATTTGAGCTATAGAGCCCAATAATTGCAGAATAACTGAAATCATTAAGAAAACCGGCATTATTCATTTCAGTTAAATAACTAACTGATACTCCACTAGTATACAATCCAATTATGGCACTGTAACTAAAGTCATTTATCAGACCGGCTCCTTCAAGATCTTTTAAATACTGGATGGGTACGCCACTATTATATAGAGCCTGAATTGCTGTTCCATTGAACATATTTAGATTTTGCTCATTGAATTCCTCTAAATAATCCAGATAGCCACCTTCAAATGTTCGGTATTCGATGGCAGGAGCGGGTGGTGCCGGAGGAACAACCGGAATTGGCGGAACGGGAACTATCGTGTTTTCTACTCCTGTAACAACAGCTTCGTTATCAGGGCCAAACGTGAAGAATAGTGCAGGTCCACCGATTAGGGTCCACATTGCCAAAGCACCAACAATTAAACTAATAGCGATTGCATTCCTTTTAAAAGTAGGTTTTTCATTTTCTTCTATTGAGTAGGGGTCAGAAAATGTTTCTTCACCTGCCTTCTCTTCTAAATAAGCATCTAAATCGAAACCGTCTCTTGCATTTCTTTCTTTAAATCGTGTAGAACTCATAATTAATTATCCTCAAATAATTCAATAATTTCGTCTGCATCCAATCGCTCAAGTAGTCCAACTTGATTCAGTTTTGATAGAAAATTAGCCGGAATTCCAGCTTCGTGCAGACTTTTAATCGCATCGGAATCAAATTGATTGATATTCATCACTGTTAACTCTCTTGAAAACTGGTTAAGTGTAGGGGCATCACCAGAACTTGATTCAATTTGAATGTCAGAGAAAGAAATACCACTTAAGGCATCGATAATTACATCACTAACAGATACATCTACATCTCCTGTTGATATATCTAAATCTTCAATGCCCACAAAACCCATCTCTTCTAAACCTGCTAAAGCTTCTTCAAGACCCGCAAAAGCTTCTTCTAGTGAAGAACCAATTGATTCACTGTTCGCTTGTGCGATTTCTTCACTCACAGTTGATTCAAAGCCTATACGTTCAAGTTCAGCCAAACGTGTGCTGTTGCCAGACTCTGGGTCATAGATATATGTATTTTCAAGGTCTGGTTGGTTTAGAAAAACAACTTCTTCCCCATTGTACGGGTTTTTAACTCTATATAAATCTTCCGAATTTGAATTGGATGTGATTGTAATAGCTCCATCAGTTGAGTTGCCTAATACAATTACATCATCATTACCCGAACCATAATAATAGACTGCGTCATTACCGGAAGTGCCAAGATTTTCAATCACAACGGACTCTGTGACATCATCTTCAGCTGAGGAAATAGTGACTGTGCTCTCATCAAAAGGAAAGTTTACAACTTCAACTTCGGGTTCTGTACTACCAAATATACCAGATACAGCTTCACGGGGACTCCAATCATAATACCACAAGACACTTGCTAACACTGTTGCCACTATGAGAGAAGCGTTTCTAATAAAGTAGGATTTCTCTTTTTCTTCAGGTTCATTTTGATTTGAATCCTCACTAAATATTTCTTCATTCGATTTTTCTTCCAGATAGCTATCAAAATCGAAATTCTGGTTAGTACGCCGTTTATTGAATTGATTTGTGCTCATAACTAATCTTCCTGAAATAATTCAATTATTTCTTCTGCATCTAATCGGTCAAGTAAACCGGCATCATTTAATTTGGACAAAAAGCTGATAGGAATTCCAGCTTCATGTAGTTCTCGAATTGATTCTCCCTCAAATTGAGTAATTCTCAATTCTCCTATTTCTCTATAGTACTGGTCGAAACTTGCATTATTAGTTGAACCAACTTGTATATCAAATCCTGAAAAATCAATATTCTCAAGCGCTTCAAGTGCAGCTTCATTTATAGCTATTTCAAAACCCTCAAATCCTTCGAGTCCTTCAAGCGCTTCTAAACTTTCAAGCCCTTCTAATCCATCTAATTCAATAGTCTCTAAATTCTCTAAAGCCGTAAATGCTGCTTGTAGTGCAACAGCAATAGATTGTTCAGTAAGGCGTTCAAGTTCTTCTGAAGTGGCGAAATCGACAGCGGCCTGTTCCAGACCTGCGATTTGTCCTTCTAATGTTTGTGCCTGACCCTGATTTTCAATTACAACCACACCTTCAGTTCCTGTTTCATCAGGTATTACAATTACACTACCATCTAGTGGAGCATCAATAACAACAATTTCAGGTTCTGAACTGCCGAAGATACTCGAAACGGCTTCTCTTGGATTCCAGTCGTAGTACCAAAGAACAGTCATGAGTGCTACAGCTACGATCAAACTAAAATTCCTGAAAAAGTTGGTTGGCTTTTTTTTAGATTTCTGATTTTGCGAGTTTTCTTGACCGATTTCAGGATTTGATTTCTCTTCTAAGTAACTATCAAAATCAAAATTGTCAGAATTTCTTGATGATTTATTTCTCATTGACATGTTATTCTCCGTCAATTCTATAAGCGTTTATAACTGATGACGAGCTCATATTTTCTAACAAGCCCCGATTGTTTAAGTCTTCTATGAAACTTATAGGAACCTGGTTTTGATAAAGATTTGAAACAGAACTACTTCCGAAGTTATCCAATAAACCTTTATTGTTTAATTCAGCTACATATGCTACTGGAACTCTATTCTGATATAAGCGAGTAATGCCACTACCACCAAATGCATCAGATATTCCACTAGAACCGAACTGTTGGATGTATTCAATTGGAACCTGATTCTCGTACAAACTGGCTATAGATGATCCTCCAAAATTGTCAAGCATCCCCGCATCTTGAATTCCTTTGATATACTCAAAACTAACCTGGTTATTAAATAAAGTAGTTATGGACGAACCCCCAAAGTTATCGATTAAACCAGCGTCTTGCAGTCGATTTATGTATTCAACAGGTACTTGATTATTAAACATTGTTGTAATTGACGAACCACCAAAATTGTCTAATGCTCCGGTCGAACCGAGTGCAGTGATATATTCGATAGGAACATTATTTCTGTACATAGTTTCCAATGAGGAACTTCCGAAATTATCAAGATATCCTGCATTATTCAGCTCTGTTAGGTAATCTGTAAATGAAATTGAAAGCTGACTGGGGGAAGGAGATGGTGAAGGTGATGGCGATGGGGAGCTGGATTCTGATCCGGGTGTTTCGAAATCAAAATCAAAATCTACATCGCCAAATTCGAATACTGGAAATTGCTCTTCTGAAGTAACTGAGGATTCAGCTAATGGTTCATCGACTTCAACACCTAAAACAACAGCATCTTCCCCTAAAAAGAATAGAGCTGCATTTCTAGGGCTCCAATCGAAATACCAAAAAAAACTGATGATTGAGATGGCAGTGATAAAAACAACATTTCTGGCAAAAGAGCCATCATTTTGTTCTTTTTCAGTTTCATTATCCTCATTGAAAGATGAATCTTCAGCTTTTTCCTCTAAATAGGAGTCAAAGTCGAATTCATTTTTCTTCTGTTTTGATTTTTGTCGCGTCATAGATCAATTCTGGGATTTATAAATTTCAACTACATCGATAAAACTTAGGCTTTCGTAAATTCCTGATTCTTTCAACTGATCTAAGAATTCAGGAGGGATGTCATTTTTGTAATATTCACTAATATGAACAAATGAGAGTTCGTCCAGGTAACCGGCATTATCCATAATGTCCAAATAGTCAAAGGAAACACCGTTTTCATAAAACTCTGCAACTGAGATATAAGAGAGTTTTTCCCAATAACCTCTATCTCTTACCTGTTGTAAATAATCGAATGGAACTTGATTATTATAAAATGCATCGATAGCAACATATGATAATTCACCAAGAAGTCCTTGTTGATCAAGTTCAAGTAAATAGTTGATTGGAACTCCAGCCTCATAAACTTCTCTTGCCGAAAAGGCTGAAATTTTATCATCAAGTAATCCTAGGTTATTCAGTTCCTGTAAGTATTCAACAATAGGACCAAGGTTCTGTTCATTACTATTAAAATCAAACTGAGGTTCGACTACATCAATATCCGGGTTAGGATCAATATTTAAATCGATATCAACATCAGGTACAACGACCTCTGGTACTTCGATGGTGGGGACTTCTATCACGACCGGGTTATCCGCTACCAGTTCAGTTTCAGCACTGCCAAAGTAAGTTTGATATATCTCTCTTGGATTCCAATCGAAATACCAAAACATACCAGCTATAGCTACTATTACAATTAAGGCATTCGTATATCTTCGATCTTCTACTTCCGTCTCATCTTTTTGAAATTGATCATTTTCATCTTCATAACCTTTCTCTTCCAGGTAGTTATCCAGATCGAAGTCATTTCTATTACGTTTTGATTTCTGTCTTGCCATGGATCAATTCTGGGATTTATAAATTTCAACTACATCGATAAAACTTAGATCGTTGTATAAACCTGATTGTTTAAGTTCATCTAAAAATTGAGGAGTAACGCCGTTTTTGTAGTACTCAGAAATATGAACAAATGATAATTCATCCAAATAACCGGTTTCATCTAATCTGTCCAAGTACTCAAAAGAGACATTGTTCTTATAGAACTCACCAACTTCTACAAAAGATAGTCTATCTAGATATCCATTTTGATCCATTTGATATAGGTAATCATTAGGAATCTGATTTTTATTGAATTCACCAATCTCAACGAAAGAAAATCTATTTAAGAATCCATATTGATCCAATTCTAATAGGTAAGAGATTGGAACTCCGGCATCATATACTTGACGTGCTTCAAAGCTAGAGATTTTATTATCGAGTAAGCCTTGATTTCGTAATTCAAGTAAATACTCAACTATTGAACCAGGATTTTCAATAGCAATATCTGTTTGAACATCAACATTTCTGATGTTCACACCAAGTGGTGGAATCTCTAAAACATTTGGCATAACAGTTTCAATTTGTTCTGTACCATCGCCGAAGAATGCTAAGTAAACCGATTTTGGACTCCATTCATAAAACCATAATAGTCCGGAAAGAATCACGGCGACAATAAGAATTCCATGTTTTAAAGCAGAACCTTCCTTACTGGCATCAGGATCTTGATTTTCGGTGAATTCAGTTTTCTCACCTTTTTCATCCAAGTACTGATCAAAATCGAAATCTTGATCTGAAGAGTGCTTATTGGATTTCCTAAAATGTTGATTACTTGACGACATGAGCAAATTTTTAGGCTAAGACGAATTGAATTGACAGTTTGTTTCAAACTAATTGTTTGAATGGAGATTGACTTTTTTCAATTCAGCTCAAACCACTCTTGAGTAAGAGTATTAGAAAGAAAAGCCTAAATCAAATCTGAACATATACCATAAAAAAACCTCTATAGTTTAGAGGCTTTTATTTTTAATCTCGAGATGAATTTCCCTGATAAAGTAACTCAGCTAATTCAACCATTCGAAGAAATTCAGCACGATAGCCTCGATCATCATTTACCAGTCCGTCTCTGGCATATTGTTTTATTAATTCGAAGTTAGAATCCTGCTTGTATTCAGAATTACGAAGAATAAAGCCAAACATAGCCACTGAAGAAGCAAAGGATAGATCAGCTGATTTAACGCTTGATGCATTGTTGTGATTAACAATTCTGGAAATTAGTATGCTTTTATCCTGATCAGGTTTTTTATATCTGAATTTAACGGTCAAAATTTCATCGCTGACAGATGCAGAAGTTTCTGTCATTTCCTGGTATTTGAGTTGATCTACATTTGCCCAGCTAGCATCGAATTCAACACCAACAGGTACAACTTCATATAATGCTGTCACAGTATGACCTGATCCAAGTTCACCGGCATCTTTTGTGTCGTCATTAAATTCATAATGTTCCAGCATTCTGTTTTCATAACCAATTAATCGATAGGCTTGAACTTGTGATGGATTGAACTCAACTTGAATCTTAACATCTTTTGCAATGGTATGAAGGGTTCCGCCTATTTCAGAAACCAAGACTTTTTTAGCTTCAAGTAGATTATCTATGTAGTAATAATTTCCATTTCCATGATTTGCAATTTTCTCCATTTTAGAATCTTTGAGATTACCGCCACCAAAGCCTAATACTGAAAGGAAAATCCCATCATCTCGCTTATTTTCGATGAAATCCACGAGTTCTTTATCAGAAGATATTCCAACATTGAAATCACCATCTGTAGCAAGAATTACTCGATTATTTGCATCATCTCTGAAATTCTCTTTCGCGGTTTCATAAGCAAGTTGAATTCCGGCTGCACCGGCTGTTGAACCTCCTGCACGAAGATTATCGATTGCTTCAAGGATTTTTTCTTTTTCATCACCTGAAGTTGGAGGAAGTACCAAACCTGAACTTCCCGCATATACTACAATCGAAACTCGATCATCTTCATCTAATTGATTTACCAGTAATCTAAAACCCTTTTTTAGAAGAGGAAGTTTATCAGGATAATCCATGGATCCAGAAACATCCAACAAGAAAACAAGATTGCTGGCTGGTAAATTTTCAGCATCAATTTTTTCTCCCTGTATTCCAATTCTAACTAATTGATGCCCATCATTCCATGGTGCAGATGTCAATTCGGTATGGATGGCAAAAGGATGCTCATCAGTCGGCCCCTCATAATCATAATTGAAATAATTGATCATCTCTTCAATTCTGACGGCATCAGCAGGAGGTAAATAACCATCCATAATCATACGGCGGACATTGGAATAGGAAGCTCCATCCACATCAATCGAAAAGGTTGATAAGGGATTCATTTGCACAACCTGATATCCATTTTCTACAATCTCATCATACTCTTCTGTATTCATTTGATGTGATTGAGAAGGCATGCCCCAGAAACTGATACTTCTCTCTCGAGGACGTGGGGGAGGTAAATTCATATAACTTTCCACTTCTACTTCATTTCCAACTTCTGGTGGAGGGGGAGGAGTTGCCTCTTGTCTAGTGTCTATAACATTTTCCAGAATTATTTCATTAGCCGTTAACTCGATGATTTGATTCTTTAATCCTTTGTCGGTGATCTCGAATTCACGAACTAATTTCTCAAATCCGACATACGAGAATTCAACTTCATAACTGCCAGGTTTAACTTGCATGGTAAACTCGCCGGAAAGATTTGTGGCAGTGCCAATATTCAGTTCATCAATCCAAATGGAAACTCCGGGCAGTTCTTCACCTATTTCTGAAACCACAGTACCTGAGAATTCAACTAGTTTAGTTGATTGGTTTTGATTAATCGGAATAGAAAAAGCCGAAATAAAGGCGAATAGTAGAGCAAACGATTTCATAATGTACCTCTCTTTTTTGTTAAGATGGATACATTATTGTAATCGTTTGAATATCAACAGTGTATCACATTTGTATGTGATGAAGACGATTTGAAACCCGACTTAGTTTATTGCCAGGGAAGATGGTCTAAATCAACATTTCCACCGGTTATAACTATACCCACTTTCTTATGTTCCATATCCACCTTTCCCTCAAAAATAGCAGCTACAGGAACAGCACATGATGGCTCAATGATCATTTTCATTCTCTCCCAAATAAATCGCATTGCTTCAATGATGGATTCTTCCGAAACCGTAACTATATCATCAACGTTTTTCTGTATAATTTTAAAAGGAAGTTCTCCCAGTGATGTTCTCAATCCATCAGCAATTGTATCTGTTCTTAATACAGGCTGAATAGAACCTGCTTTGAATGATCGATATGCATCATCAGCAAGTTCCGGTTCAGTTCCTATTACTTCAATCTCCTGTTTCATTGATTTAGCAGCAATTGAGCATCCACTTAATAAACCACCTCCACCAACTGGAGTTAGAAGCATATCTAAATCAGGGAAATCACTAAGCAGCTCAAAAGCTGCTGTACCTTGACCAGAAATCACTCGTGCATCATTATAAGGATGAATAAAAGTAGCACCAGTTTTTGCAATAACTTCGTTCAGTGTTGTTTCTCTAGCTTCTAAAGTGGATTCACAAAAGGTGATTTCAGCCCCATAATTTCTTACAGCATCAATTTTAACACGTGGTGAGTTTTCAGGCATCACTATATGAGCTTTTATTCCTCGCATTTTCGCCGATAATGCAATGGCTTGGGCATGATTACCTGAGGAATGTGTTGCTACACCACGATTGGCATTTTCATCATTTAACGTCATTACTGTGTTGCAGCCGCCTCTAAACTTAAATGCCCCAACTTTTTGGAAATTTTCGCACTTAAAAAATAGTTCAGTATTTGCACGCTTGTTAACCTCGGTTGAAGTAAGAACTGGAGTTCTGTGTGCAAAAGGTTTGATTACCTCATATGCATTCTTGATATCGGAAAAGGAAGGAATTGAGAGTGAAGAAATCATGGAGTCGATATTAAAGATATGAGTGAATCAATTTTACAAATGTTGAACTTTAGGGTGTAAAAGTTAGAAAACTGGAAATTAAGCACCCGCTAAAAAGTCATATTTTTTTTGAAATCTTTGGAGACGGCGTTGAATATTAAATCGTTTGCACTTTTAATCATATTTATTTCTTGGGTAGGTACTGCAACAGCACAAGTATCATTAACAAAAATAGACCAACCAATTACATTGGATGGAGTTATTGATGAACAAGTTTGGGAGTCGGTTGAAACTCTTACACCTGTTCAATACGAACCTGTTTTTATGGGCGAAATGAATGAAGAAACTGTCTTCAGAGTAGCGTATGATGAGAACTTCATTTATGTAGCAGGTCAACTTTACACAGAAGATGCGAATACAATTGTAAAGAATTCACTAACCCGTGATCAATACAGCAGTGATGATGTTTTTGCGATTGTATTAGATCCTTTCAATGACAATGAAAATGGACTTTGGTTTTTTACCACACCAGCCGGTGTAAGAGTAGACATTGCGGTATCCAATGATGCTAATTTTGGAGGCGGCTCTAATGCAATGAATTCCAGCTGGAATACTTTTTGGGATGTTGCTACTACACAAGATGAAAATGGATGGTATGCTGAAATGAGAATTCCATTTTCAAGTATCGGATTTCAGGATAACAATGGAGTCGCAGAAATGGGGATGATTGTTTATCGATGGATCGCTTCTTCGAATGAAAGACATATTTACCCGGCGATTCCACCGAACTGGAATATGGGTAACGCTAAACCTTCACAGGCTCAGGATGTAATATTGGAAGGGGTTGCCAGTAGAAAACCATTGTATTTCACACCGTATGCATTAGGCGGCCAAAGCCTAACCAATACATTAAATGATCCTGAGACAGAGTACATTGAGGATACAGATCTAACCAGTGAATTAGGTTTTGATGTAAAGTATAATCTAACTGGTAACCTAACGCTTGATGTTACTCTGAATACTGACTTTGCACAGGTTGAGGCGGACGATCAGCAGCTTAACCTATCTCGTTTTTCTTTGTTCTTCCCCGAAAAGCGTCAATTTTTTCAGGAAAGAGCTGGATTATACAATGTAGCTTATGGCAGAAACCGATTGTTCTATAGCCGTCGTATTGGTTTAGATGATGATGGAAATCCTGTTAGAATTTTGGGTGGAGCCCGAATGACTGGTCGCGTCGGAAGCTGGGATGTTGGATTCATAAACATGCAAACAGCCGAATCGCAGAATTTTGCCTCTGAAAATTTTGGTGTACTTCGTCTGAGACGCCAAACTTTCAACGATTTATCAACTTTCGGTACTATGTTTACGAGCAGGTTGGGGCGTGACGGGAATTACAATTTTGTGTATGGAATTGATATGAGAACAAATATTACGAGCAATAATTGGTTATTACGATTATTAGGAAGTGATACTGGTGATTTATTCTCTGAAATCCTTGCCAGTCAAACAGTTTACAATGGTCAAGATGCTGATATCACTTTTGGTGAATACAACTTAGAGGATGCCTTAAGTGAAAATTCGAGCTTTAGAACTTCATTAACTCTGCAAAGATCAATTGGCTTTAATTATCGATTTGTTTTTAATAGGACTGGAGAGTCTTTTGATCCGGGCATTGGTTTTGTTAGAAGAGCAGGTACTACAGATACATTTGGTAGAATTGCTTATGGATGGTTTGCACCGGAAAATTCCATTATAAATCGCCACAATCTGGATTTGGCAGTATTTACTCAAAGTGAGAATAATACCTACGAATTCTTAAACCGCTCAATCTGGTCGGGTTACAGTATAAGATTCAAACAAATTGGGCAGTTCGAACTTGATGTTAGATACAACAGAGAAATCCTTTTTGACGATGAAGATTTTGATCTTCTTGGTCGAATTTATGTGCCTGGTGGTGAATTTAAGACATATGAAATCAGCACTAGCTATAGAACCAATGAAGGACGAAAACTTCAATTCGGTGTTAGCGGAGAATATGGCGGGCTTTATGATGGAACAAGTTATGGATTTAGTTTTGATCCACGCTGGATAGTAAATTCTAATTTAGAACTGGGTGGAAGTTACAGTCTTACTCATCTTGAATTCCCGGAATTGAATAATAGAACGAAAAATGATTATACAGCTCATTTAGGTCAGTTTAGAGCGCAATATGCATTAAATAAGAAGTTCTCAGCCAGCACTTTTGTTCAATACAGTAATGTGAGTGAGTTAGTTGGAGCAAATCTTCGTTTCCGATATAACTTCTCAGAGGGACGTGATTTCTGGTTGGTATTTAATGAGCAGGTAAATACCGTTCGCGATCAACTTGAAGTACCAAGAGTACCAAGATTGCAAAACAGAACTTTTCTCTTGAAATACACTCATACTTTCATCTTTTGATAATAATTCATTGCATTCGCCTTTGTTCACGAGGAGAAGTCACACGTAAAAAAATCGTTTATGCAATCGGTGAAGTGATCGAATAATTTCAAGTTATAAATTCTGAGATTGCCACGGGATTTAATTCCAAATCCTTCACAAAGACCTGATAATTTTTACCGTTCAATAACCTTTTTACTCCATTTTACGGGCTTTTTGTGTACTGTACGCTGCGAATTTAAACATCGAACAGCTACATGAAAAAACTATCAATTTTACTTGCATTGGTATTGTTTGGGATGACAGCCAATGCTCAGTTTCAGGAAGAAATCGAACGCTTTCAATTCGAAACTGATATACCCTACGATGCTTCCATTACTTCACCGGCAGAGTTCCTTGGGTACGAACTAGGTGTCGAATATACTTTTCACCACCAGGTAATGGCTTATTTTGAACTTCTAGCAGAAGAATCAGATAAGATTACTTTCCACGAAATGGGTCGAACTTATGAAGGTAGAAGTGTGAACTATATGATTATCACTTCTGAAGAAAATCATTTTCGATTGGATGAAATTAGAGAGAAGAACCTTCAATTTGCTAATGCACCTGGCTCTGTTCGAACAGGATCAGAACCGGTTGTAGTATGGATGAGTTACAATGTTCATGGTAATGAGCCTTCGGGAAGTGAATCAGCAATGCAAACTGCTTATCGTTTAGTTGCTGCCACAGATACTGAAACTCAAAATTGGTTGAGTAATTCTGTAATCATCATCGATCCTATGCTAAATCCTGACGGTCGTGATCGCTATGTGTATTGGTATAAATCTTCACAAGCGAATATCCTAAATACTAATCCTGAAGATTTGGAGCATGATGAAATTTGGCCTGGTGGTCGAAGTAATCATTACTGGTTTGATCTGAATCGTGACTGGGTTTGGTTGATTCACCCAGAATCAGAGGGGAGAATAAAAGTGTATCAGGAATGGATGCCACAAGTTCACATTGATTTCCATGAGCAGGGATTCAATAATAACTACTTTACAATGCCTGGTACTACACCTCGTAATCATGAATTACCGGAAGCTTATGAAACCTGGGCTGATATTTTTGGTCGCGGAGCCATCGAAGAGTTTGATAAAGCTCAAGTGAATTTCGAAACTCGCGAGCGTTTTGATTTCTTCTACCCGGGCTATGGATCTTCATATCCGAGTATAATGGGCGGAATTGGTATGTTGGCTGAACAAGGTGGACACTCAAGAGGTGGTCGAGCAGTGGAAACAAATGATGGATATGTACTTACTCTTCGTCAACGAGTATTCGATCATTATAAGAATGGTATTTCTATAGTAAGGACATCTGTTGAGAATCGTGAGGATCTCCTTGATTATATGGTTCAGGCGAGATCACAATCAGCACAAAAAGGAAATACAAAAGCTTATATCCTACCAAATAACCCAAATGATTACACCTATGATGTGATCAATTTGATGCTCAAACACAATATTCAAGTTGAGCAAGCTAATGAAGATTTCACCGTGAGAAATACTTATAGCTACTGGGATGGATCATCCTCAAACAGAAGATTTTCAGAAGGCGATTTTATCATTAAAACAGACCAACCGGCACATATTTTCATAAATACTATGTTCCGCCGTGAGTTAGAACTTCGTGATTCAGTTACCTATGATATGACTTCATGGTCTATTCCTTTGGCTTACAATTTGGATGCAGGCTGGACAACTTCAGATGTTCGAGTGAATAGCGAGCGAGTTTATGAACCTGTTAAACACCCGGAAGGAGTGATTAACAGAGAAGCGGGCTATGCTTATGCAATTGATTGGAATCAACGACATGCACCAAAAGCATTAGCAAGACTTTGGGATCATGACTATAAAGTTCGAGCTGCAGAAAAAGGATTTACTAAAGATGGTGTTGAATTCTCTAAAGGTAGTATCGTAGTGTTGCTTGGACGAAATCTTCACAAATCGGAAAATATACATTCTGATATGGCTACAATTGCTGCAGAAGCTAATGTAGTTGTTACTGGTTTTAATACTGGACGAATGGATACAGGTAGTGACCTTGGATCACCAAGTATGCGACCAATTGAAGAGCCTAAAGTAGCTTTAATGGTAGATTCGCCATTCAATCCATATACAGCAGGTCAGCTTTGGTATTTGTTTGATATGTTTACTGAACTTGGAATATCACGAATCCGAGCAAATGACTTCAATAGTATTGATTTGAATAGCTATGATGTGATACTGATGCCTGGAATGTGGGGCAACGGTGGTATGAATGATTCCCAAATTGAACGTTTGCAAAATTGGGTTCGAAATGGTGGAACCTTAATTGGAACTGAGGGAACTGCAGCATGGATGACGGAAGGGAGATCAGGAATTTCAGACGCTAGCTTATTCAGAACTGATGAAGATGATTCTGATGAAGTACCTGATGTTGCTTACACACGATACGAAGATCGTGAGGATACAACAGGATTACGAAGAATTCCAGGTGCAGCTTTTAAAGGGATGATTGATAATTCGCATCCATTAGCATTCGGTATGCCTGATCGATTGTACTCATTGAAATTTAGCAGCAATGGAATTGTGCCGGATGAAAGATTTCACACTGTAGGATATTACCATAAAGATCCTAACCAAGTATTAGCCTCGGGCTATTCAAACGGAGAGAACAAAGAAAATGCGGCAGGTAATGCATTTGCTGTTGTAGATGATATGGGAAGAGGTCAGGTTGTAATGCTGCTTGATAACACACAGTATCGAATGTTTTGGATAGGACCGGCAAGGTTTATACAAAATGCAGTAATGCTTCTTCCAGGATTTTAATAGTCAATTCAAATAATTGGGGAAAATGAAAAAAACACTATTCACTATTGCAACAATTGCACTCTTCTTAAGCAGTACATTAGTTGCTCAAGATGAACTTTTAGTTCGACATAGTTCAATTAGCCCGGATGGAAATCATATCAGTTTTTCTTATCAGGGTGATATTTGGACAGTTCCTTTTGTAGGTGGTGAAGCGCGACGCTTAACGATCCATGAAGGATATGAAAATGCACCTATTTGGAGTCCAGATGGAGAGCATATTGCATTCTCTGGCAGCAGATTCGGGAATTCTGATATTTTTACCATTCCATCGAAAGGTGGAGCTTCAAATAGGATTACATTTTATTCCGGTGGAGATGCGTTATCGGACTGGACAGATTCCGGTGATCTCCTATTTACATCAAACCGGACATTTGCGCAGGTTGAATGGGATTCAGAACTTCAAACTGTACCTGCTTCTGGAGGTACACCTGTTCGATTGATGGATGCACTTGGTGATATGCCGGTGATGTCTCCAAATGGTCGTTACATTGCATTTGTTCGTGGGTCATGCAGAATCTCTCGAGAAGAATATGATGGTCCGGCCGATCTTGATGTGTGGTTGTATGATACTAGAGAAGAGACCTACACATTATTAACGGATAACACCAGAAACGATTACTTACCTCGCTGGAAAGATGATAATACTCTTTATTTCATTAGTGCGAGAACAGGGCGTTACAATATCTATTCGATGGATATTAGCTCAATGGAAGTTACAGCTGTTACAAACTATACCGATGATGGTGTGCGCCATTTTGATGTAGCTTCGAACGGAAACATTGTGTTCCTACGCCAGCTTGGAGTTCATACAATGCAAGATGGACAATCAAGAGCTATGACTATTCCGGTTAACTTGACTACTGACTATCGATTCGACCCAGAGAGATTCGAAAATTTCACATCAAACATTAGTGAGTATACTGTTTCACCAAATGGTGAGTTAACTGCCATGACTATCAGAGGTGAAATTGCTATCAAGAAAAATGATAAAGATGTTCGAAGAACGGTAAATGTATCCAATCATTCATTCCGAGATCGAAATCCAGTATGGTTAAATGACTCAACCGTAGTTTTCGTCTCCGATCGTAATGGTCAATACGACCTATACATGGCAAGATCAACCGATGAAAACAGAACAAGCGTTTTTGAAAGCCTGAAGCTTGAGATCGAAAGATTAACAGATACAGACGAGCACGAATCAAATCCTCAAATATCACCGGATGGTACAATGATTGTATACCAACAGGGAAGAGGCACGCTCATTACAGCAGAAATTGATGAAAATGGCAGACTCAGAAATTCCAAAACTCTACGTGATGGTTGGGCTACTCCATCAGGTGTGAGTTGGAGTCCGGACAGTAAATGGTTGGCATATGCTTACCCTGATTTATACTTCAATTATGAGATATTTATTCATGCTGCGGATAACAGTAGTGAGCCAAAGAATGTATCCATGCATCCAAAAGGTGATTTCTCTCCGGTTTGGAGTATGGATGGTTCAAAACTTGGGTTTGTATCCTCAAGAAATAATGGGGATGATGACATTTGGTTTGTTTGGTTGACCGAAGAAGATTGGTTGAAGACAGAAGAAGATCGTGAAGAAGGATATTACTTCACTTCAGATTCAGATGACGATGGAGATTCGGATGAAGATCAGCCCATTCAAATCGATTTTGAAAATATTCATGAGCGTTTATGGCAGTTAACTTCTATGCCGGGTGATGAAGGAGGTCTGGCTATCTCAAAAGATGGTGAGACATTCTACTTCACTGCAGGAAATCCATCAGCAAGTGGTCGTGATCTATTCAGCATTAAGTATAATAGAGATGATTTAGATCAACTTACAAATGGAGGTCAGAATCCTTATGCTATGTCAATCAGCCCCGATGGAAGCAAATTCTTTGCTCTAAAACGAGCTGGACTTTTTGAAGTGAGTGAATCCGGTAGTTTTACTTCATTGCCATTCCGATTCAGCATGAAAATCAATCACACCGAAGAGCATAAACAAGTATTCGACGAAGCTTGGGGAGCATTAAATGATGGATTCTATGATCCAAATTTCCACGGTGATGATTTCGATGAGCTACGGGAAAAGTATCGCCCTTGGACACTGGCAGCTTCCACTACTCAGGATTTTAGATATATGTTCAATTGGATGCTTGGACAACTAAATGCCAGCCACATGGGACTATTTGGCTCTAATCCTGAAGAAACTGAAACGCAGCGAACCGGACTTCTTGGGATAGCTGTAAAACCGGTTAGAAATGGAGTTGAAATCACACATGTAGTGAAGAACTCACCAGCTGATCGTACTGCAAGCAAATTAAATGTGGGTGATGTAATTACGCATGTAGATGGAATGGAGATCGAAGAAGGAACCAATTTCTACTCTTACTTTGTAAATGAAGCATCTGAGCAAGTACTCCTTCAGGTTCGCAATGGACGTAGTGAACGAGAAGTTGTTATTCGCCCGACTAATAGCTTAGGTGATGAGCTCTATGAAGAATGGATCGATTCTCGAGAAAAACTTACAGCAGAGTATTCCAACGGACGTTTAGGATACATCCACATCGAAGGTATGAACATGCCAAGTTTCGAGCGATTCGAGCGAGAGTTAACAGCTCAGGGTTATGGAAAAGATGGGGTTGTAATTGATGTTCGCTGGAATGGTGGAGGATGGACTACTGACTATTTGATGACGGTACTCAATGTTCGTCAGCATGCTTACACGATTCCTCGAGGTGCAACGGATAACTTGGAAGGCGATCATTCTGATTTTGCTAACTACTATCCATACAGTGAAAGATTACCGCTTTCTTGGTGGACAAAACCTTCTGTTGCTCTTGCCAATGAAAGTAGTTATTCCAATGCAGAGATTTTCTCTCATGCATACAAGACTTTAGGTATTGGAACCTTAGTTGGTATGCCGACATTCGGAGCTGTGATCTCAACAGGTGGTGTTGGCCTGATGGATGGTTCATTTGTTAGAATGCCATTCAGAGGCTGGTATGTGAGTGCAACGGGTGAGAATATGGAAAACGGTCCGGCTGTTCCTGATGTAATCATCGATAATGAACCCGATAGCAAAGCTAAAGGTGAAGATCCACAGCTAAAACGCGCGGTAGAAATACTTCTTGGACAGATTGATGAGTAATATTTGCCTTGAATCTTAACACTTAAAAAGCCCTTCATTCGGAGGGCTTTTTTTGTTTAACAATTAGACTTTGGTCATTGAAATTGAAATGTGAGGATTGACTGACAATTTAAGTTTTTGCTTTGATTCCGATATAGCAGTCAGCCATTCTATTCCAGTATCATCTCTTTCAATTTTTATCGAATTGATTTCTTTTAGCGAATAGGATGATAGTTTCTTAGAATTTCCTTCAATAAATATATCTGCGATTATGTCTTTGTGAAGGAAAGAATATGAAAATTCGAGTTTTAGATCATGTACTGATTTAATAAATAATGGCGCCTCAAAGAACTCTTTTTCACCAGATTCTTGATCTTCCGGTTCTACCGAGAAAAAAGTAATTAAATCAGCTTTATTAATATGACTCACAGTGATTATTTGTGCGAAAACTAACTAAGATATCAATTATCAGAGTCGGAAGAAGGTAATTTAGAAAGAGCTTCTTCGAAACGACTCATAGATTCATTACCATAGAAAATATCTACAGGCATTGCTCCTTCAGTAGGAGGGATGAATACAAAAGTCGGGGTTCCCCGAGCTCCGTAAAAACCACCAAGTCGAAGATCAATCATAATTAGCGGAGCTACTGCATCACGTTCGTAGCAATCTTTAAATTCATCGATTGGAAGTCCTAATTCACTGGCATATCCCTCAAATGCAGGATAAGGATCGCGTAACACTCTCCAGGTTGTCATGTTTTCGAAAAGGATGTCCATCATACCTTCGAAGCCAGTTCGGTCAGCAACACCACCAGCGCATAAGCTTGCTTTTGCACCATGATAACCACGCATAAGGCGTGGAATAGGAGTGAAGCGGTACACGAAGTTGGTTTGACCATCAAGAAGTGTTTGAAGTGAATCTTTGCGTTCAATGTGAAAAGCGCGACAGGACCCACAAGCCGGATCTGCAAATTCATGAACGGTAGCCAGTGAAGGATCTAGACCATAGGAGCGGGATAAATCAGCACGTTGGAGTAATTCAGAATCTGCACCAACACTATCCGCTGCCGTTTGAGCGAATGTTTCATTCGGTAGAAGAAGTAAGGCTAGCAGAATTAAAATCGAACGAGAAAATAACCTGATTGAATACATCGGATTTAAAATTTTTCTTATTGAATACTTGAGACCAAGAATTATAGCGGTCGTTTATGTTGAACACCAAATAACTTCAGCTATATGAAGAACTAATGAAAACAGTTGGCAAGGTTTTAGATACGCTTGTAACGCTTGTAATACCGGTTCTTGCTAGTCAAGGTTTAAAGGGGTTTTTCCAAGATTATTAATTTCAGAATCTAATTCATCCAACCTGTAGAAGTTTGTTGCTAAAACCCATAGAGTAGGACAATCAAATCTGAAATATAATTCATCGTCAATAATCTCGGCATTAGTCAGATCTTTGAAAAATAATTTATTCTCAACTAACTCTTCAGTTTCTCGATTTATGATTAATACTCTTGTATAAGTCGGTGTAGCAAAAAACCAAATTCCATCATCGAGTGTGTTGTATCCAGTAAATACTATTCATTCTTTTTGGAAAACCTGATTTTTGTAGAGCTTTTGATAAATTATCATCAGCCATATTTTGATAAGCCCATTTCGGTAAATCAATTGAGTGTTTGTCTATTCTTTCAAAGTCTGATTCCAAGAAAAATTTTAATACTAAAGAACAAACAATTATTGAACCCAGAACAGTAAAAGTGATTAGAAAGAAATTCATGGTTTAGCTGGTAAAATGACCCGGCGTTTAAGCGGAAATTCTATTTACGAAAATGAAGATGAAGTAACAGAATTAATTACTAAGGTGAAGGGTTTTTCTGTTCTCATATGCCGATAAAATGACCTAAAAAATCAGTTGTCATGCTGAACTTGATTCAGCATCTGTGTTCGGCTATTATCGAAGAGTTGGGTAGAGATCAACTAAATCCGGATTCAATGTTCTAATCAAATCCCATTTCCAACTTGATCGCCAATTCTTCAATTGCTTTTCTCTTTCTATTGCGTCAGAAATACAACCATGTTCTTCAGCATAAAGTAGAATAGTTAGTTTGTATTTGGTACTGAATTCAGAACCTTTACCTTGCTTGTGGTCCCAAATTCTTTGGTTAAGATTATTTGTAACACCAATATAAAGTGTAGTTCGTTCAATATTCGATAGTACGTAGATGTATGCGTTGTTCATACTCGTTAGACTCTTTTCAGAACAACTCCTTACAGATGCTGAATCAAGTTCAGCATGACAACTATAGAAAGAGGGTTAAAGATCACTTTGTTGTCATTCCTGACTTGATCCGGAATCTTTAGGGAGTGATTGTTTACGGAATGTCCTCTTCCAACATCCCTGCTCTTCGGTAGAATAGAGCAGATACCAACCAGACGAATGTAAACATCAAGGTGATTCTGAAGACACCGGAAATAGGATAACCGGGATTCTGACCTAAATGAATCATGATTCCTGATATGGTGATGAGGACCTGAGTTGCAGCAGTGGAAAGCATAACTCGTGACATTGCTTTTGCCTCAAGTTTGGCAATGTAGCTTCCAAAAACAGGAAATAGTAATACTAAACCAAAGAGCAGATTTAATGGATTACTTTCATTTCCAATAATACCCACAGCTCCATTTACCCATAAAAGAGACAGAGAAGCGAAAACAGCAAGTCCGGTAGCAATTCGATAAGCACTATTTCTAGTTTTTTTACTGATCAATTGAAAAGTGAACCCTGCTCCAAATATTAAGGTCCATGCCACGCCAAAATCCAAAAGTCCCCAAACAACTTCGCTCGTGAATTGCATGGCAACTAAAGGAATTGTTATTAATCCCAGGCCGACCACAGCAGGACCAATAGCGGATTCAATAATGCTTTTTGGGGATAAGATGAGGGAGTTGAGTTTCTTAATCAGTTTCATAGAAAAATCCAGTTCATAGATATTTGAACAACTATGAACTGTATAAAATGTTCCCGTTTAATTTTCTAGAACTTAAACTCTCCGACTGCAACTGCACAACCTTCCCAGTTAATGCGAATGTTTTCCGGAGAGCTTAAATAGTCTTCAGGAGTTAGTTTGCCGGGGAATCCAACCCATTGTTCCGGCCCATAGAAGTCGCCGGTTTGTGCTTTAGGGTCTGCACAGCAACGAATGATACCCGTGGCTCCGTCTTCTGCAGATTGCGCATTGCTCATTAAACCACTATCTCCATCCATTCCACCAGCTTTGGCTGTGGTTACCTGGAGCTGAGTTGCTGCAAGACCTGGATGAGCCAACAACACTTTCACATTATCGATGCCATGAGCCTCCAGTTTTTCAATCATTCCATAAGTAAAAGCACAATTTGCCAATTTGGTTTGATGATACCTCATCCAACGAGGTCCTGTAAAGCTTGAATTCTCCTCAGTGGTTCCGTCGCCACCTAAATTTCCACTATTCTTGCCGAAATATTGTTCTTCGAGAGGAGGTCCTAAACGTGCCATAGAAGAATGATTCACCACACGAGCTTCGGCACTTTTCTTTAACAGTTGGAATAGTCCGTTTGTGAGTAAGAAGTGAGATATGCAATTGGTTTGCATTTGCACGTCATATCCGTCTTTTGTTGCAACATCAGGCATAGCCATAACACCCGCATTGTTACATAATACATCAAGTACATCATACTTAGATTTGATGGTATCAATCGCACCCCGAACACTCTTAAAATCCTGTAAATCACATTCTATAGCTTCAAAAGTAGCACCAGGCACTTCATTTTGAAGGCTTGCCATTGATGAAGCTGAGCGTTCGCTATTTCTATTCAACAATAATACGGTAGCGCCCAATTTTGCCATTTCTCTGGCACAGTAATAACCAGTACCGCTAGTTGTTCCGGTGATAGCAACGATTTTACCACTCATATCCTGAGTATGGTTTTCAATTACAATTGGAAGTTGAATAGTTTGAATAGAATCTGACATAGTTTGAATATATTTGGTTGTCTGATGTTTAAAGAAACAGAATTATGTAATGAGTAATGTTTAATTAGTATTAAAAAAGAACGGATAGCTGGATGGAGATTACATCATCATCTAAACCTGGCCCACCATCATCTGAAAGCAAATAAGATCCTTTTAGAATCACATTGCGGTCAAGTTTATAACCTGCAGCAAATTCAATTCTGGAGCGATCATAAGTCCAATCGGTAAATGTCTGATTGATTTTATCATCATTCGCATCGCGTTCATAGATTTCAATTTCACCTTCGTTCATGGTTTCATACCGTGCTGCAATGTGAGCACCAACGATAAAAGGAAGGTCAATAATTAATTCTCCGGCAAAATGATCGATAGTTACCTTGCCCTGCCGTGGTGAAGTTGAGCCAGAGGTCGCAGAGTCGTAATAGGGGGCTTTCCAGAAACTTTGGTTCCATTCTACATTTAAGGTGTAATATTGATAATTCAGCGACAGATCAACACCTTTAATATCTTGTTTATAGGAGGATAAATCATAGATCAATAAAGAATCACTGGCTGCATCGGATTGCATGAATGTACCCTGACTGATAGATGCTCCCAATTTTGCCCAGATTACAGGTTGTAATTCTAATCGCCCAATTAATGCAGGTGATTCTTCTTCCGCAAAATCCTGATGACTCGACGCCGGTGCCATTGTAGCTGCAAATCGAAGATTTAGCCACTGATTCTCACCGGCTGTATATGAAAACTGTATCCCTTGTGTATACATTCTTTGATACACCATAGTCGTCCCAAATTCATCATCCCCATAAATCTCTTGTAAGTCTCTGGGATCATTTGATAGTTCGCCTATGAATCCAAACTTCTTACTAAGCGGAAGTCCTGAAGCATGGGAGAGAGGTAAGTGAACGAACGGATTATCGATTGAAAGAAAACGATCTGCGTAAGAACCATAAGGGGTAACAAATCGACCGGCAGTAACTAATAAATTCGATTCCAGGCTTGGAGTCCAATTAATATTAAATACAGAGAAAAAAGGATCTCCGAGTTTTTTTCCTTCATAATGATCAGACTGCAAGACGGCATTTAAGAACCATTGATCTGAAATATCACTTTGAAAGAACAGGCGTAAATTCGGAGTATATAATGATAATTTTGATCCGGGAGTTTGATTGATATAAGGCGACGAATCTTTTCCACCCATTCTTAACTCGAAATCAGCTAAACCTGCCACTGAAACCTGAGCTACTGCATTGAGCGAAAAACCTAAAATAAAAGAGGATAAAAGAATCAGCTTTTTCATATCAAATTTCCTGTTTTTCTAACGTTTTAGTGTCGCATTCTTTCCAATCGACTTCATAGATATTCACCGGCTCAGAAATACCTTTTACCTGAATCGGCTCAAGTTCCTTAGTTCGAATTTTGCGTTCAAGATTCATAAATACTGAATTCGAAATCAAAATCTGATGTTTTCCTGCTGCCGAACAAAGTCGTGCCCCAAGATTCACTGAGCTACCCAGCACGGTATAATCCATTCTTGTTTGACTGCCCATTGCTCCCATGACTACCTCACCGCTATTGATACCAATTCCAACTGCAAGGTCTTTCTGTCCGGTACCAAGCATTTCCGGTAACTTCTTTTGTATTTGGATGGCAGCCTGAACCGCATCCTGATCTTTTTTTGGTCCCTGGAAAACTGCTACTAATTCATCTCCTACAAACTTGTCGACATCTCCACCTAGACTTTGAACAATGTCTGCTTGAAAGCTGAGAAGGTTATTCAGCATATCGATTACTTGCTCAGGAGTATTCTTTTCGCTCCATGATGTAAATCCACGAATATCCGAGAAGAATACCGTGATATTTCTTCGTTCACCACCCGGTTCTATTCTGGTTAGGTCTTTTTTGATGGCGTCGAGCGTTGCAGTGGAAACAAACTTCAGCATAAGAAGACGTTCCTGAAGATTCTCGACTAAATGATTGAATGCTCCTGTAAGGGTTCCAATTTCATCTTTTGTAACCACAGGTACGGGTTCACTGAAATCTTCTTTTTCCACTCGTTGAACACCATCAACAAGAAGATCGATAGGGTGGACGATTTTTCGTGTTAAGAATATGCTCACAAAAACCGATGCAATAATTGCGAAGAATCCAATTACAAAAATTAGTAGTTGTAGATTCTTCAATGGTCCTAGTGCATCATCTAATGATTTTGCTACTCCATAGTAGCCTTTAATACCTTCGAATCCGGCCCGATTTTGAAACATTGGAGCAAGGTAAATCAACCAGGTTTCACTGTTTAATGTGATTTCAGACGTTGAAGCTTCGTTTGTGTTTAACACTTCATAGCTAGCTTCAAACATTCTTCGACTTACAATCTGTTCATCAGCTTCCGGTAAATTCTCGAAAGATTCAGCTATTATTTGATCATCCACAAAAAAGATCACTTCTAAACCGACATCATTGGAAAGCTGAATTGCTTCTTGTTCACGAATTGGTAATCCATAGGTCAGAGTGCCTAGTTGATTAAATCCGGCAAAAATTGGAAGAGTGATAACATTGAAATAACGTCCGTTCTCCTCCCATATAAATGGTTGATTAGGCATAAACCCGTTTAATGCCTCTGTTACTCCGGGGCGATCAGCGATAGAGAAAGTTGGAAGCCCAGATGTAGCCAATCTACCTAAAGGTTGTCCCTGGCTATCAGAAATCATCAATAAACCGGAAGAGTCAGGATTAGTAAAGTATGATTCTGGAATTAGTGAATCAGGGATGATGGGATTAAAATCGAGTAACCAAACCAATTCTTCTCGAATCTTTTGATTAACTGTTACTGTGTCACCTGTGGTTATAGCCGCTTTAACACTTGGGATATCTGCAAGCAATATGGCAGTCTGACGTAGCTGTCTAAATCTGATATCCTGAATTCTTTCAAACACACGACCAGCTTCTACAAAATTTTGGTCAACATCAGCTCGAATTCTATTTTCAACTAATTGCCCTAAACTGAATAATAGACTCAATACAATAATCAGTACCAAGCCAACAAACCCTGAAAGCAGCTTCCATCTTAAACTTTCGAATTTGAATGCCATACTTATGGATTTAAAGTAACGGTTCCAAGATCGGCGACACCACTTTCAATTACTCGAGCATTTTCTTCATGTTCACTGTAGCCCATCGCGATAAATGTGAGCTGATAGTCACCATTTGGAATATTTTTAAAACTAAATGAATCACCTGAGGCTAGTTTAACCCAGGCTAGAGCATTATCCGGCATTACATATATGATAGCATGCATATTTGAATGGATATCGCAAAAAACATCCACAGCACCTGCTTTTTCGAAGGTAACATCATAATGATCACCTTGAGGGCGACGACCAACATCAAATTTATGTGGACTAGTTAAGCTGAATACATTGTGGTAAACGGGATCAGAATTCAAAATTCTAACGGTTTGTCCCATTTTTACAGGAAGCAATTTAGGTTGAAAAGCACGGTCTTTTTGGTTCAGAAAAACCAGATTGGAATTATCTCTTTCATTTGTCGAAGAACCGGTCAAAACTACTAATACCGAATCAGTTGATGTAGACTGCTGTGCATTTCTTGCGGGACGACCATAAAGTCCTCCCCCTGAACGTATACCACGAGACCGAGTGGCTAATTGTACAATACCCTCGATAGAGCCATTTCGTTGATATTCAATGGGAAAATCTGACTCCTGATTATATTCAACACTATCTGATGACGATGTGAAAAGAAATACAAATGCCAGTATAGCAAAGACTTTCATCCGATGATTTTTTTGCTGAATTAAGAGATAATACTTCTAAACAGCAAGAATAGTAAATGGCTTTACTAATTTGTTATTAAATCAATCTTCTTGTAATTCTCTTTTAGCTAATCCGGTAAACTCAAATCCTTTTTGTAATTCTTTAAAATCAAGAGTCACAACTTCCCAGCCTTCTCTTCCAAGCTTAGCAAAGTACATATCAACAAGATCTCTATCTTTACCCTTGAATGTGCCGCCACCGGGTAAAAGTCTAGAATCAATGATTTTGTATTCCCATTTCTTCATGATTACAGTAACTGCGGTCTGATTATTTAATCAATAGCATTTGTTTTGTGGTTGTAATATTACCGGCTTTGAGTTGATAATAATACACTCCGGACGATGCATTGGAAGCATCCCACAGTAGTGAATAATTACCTGGTGATAGTTGAGAATCAACCAAAGTTGCCACCTGCTGCCCAATCGAATTGAAAATAGTTAAACTAACTTGTGTTGCTTCTGGAATATTGAATTCAATGTTTGTACTTGGATTAAATGGATTCGGGTAATTCTGAAAGAGTTTGACTTCATTCGGAATTTCTAACTCGTCCTCATTACTAGTTAGGTTTGTGGTATAGAAATAAACATTATCAAGAAAGACTGTATTAATCTCATTACTTGCACTAAGTATTATTTGCGCCAGATGTTCTTTTGTTGTTAATCCGGTGAAGTCGGATAGAGGGAGATCGAAATGAACCCATTGATTACTGGATAATGCTGGTGTTGTACTTGCTGTGAAAGTTAGTTCGCTTTCTACATCATCACCACTTTGATCATATGTGCCGTTTGCTCCGAAGTCTACAAGTTTTACTTTGAGTTCAGCAGGAGCATTTGTCGGATCTGCCGTCCACATATCAAAATGGAAATTTGTCATATTTGTGATATCAACGGGCTCGGATGTCATCTCAATAGCAGCTACTGTAAGGTTTGTATACCTTATTGCATTATTTCCGAAAATGCTGACATCTTGAGCTGTAGCCTGATCCCAATCTGTTGACCAGGTATCAACATTTACATCATCGTAAGCATTACTGAAAAGTGAAATTACACTTTCTGAATCTCTTGTTGGAGAAGGCGCTGCGGTTACATTCGGAGTCTTAAAGAAGTAGATATTGTCGACAAAGACCGTACCGTTACCATCAAATTTAAGCTGAAAAATATCACTGAGATTTACCACACTTTCGTATTCTGATAAAGCGATATCGATACTCTGCCAACTATTTTGGACAACAGTTAGATCAACAGGTGTTTCTGAAGGTCCTGGTGTAATAAGTGATAATTGAAGTGAGGTTGCATCACTTGTCCAATAATCAAAATGAACATAATCCATTTCTGAAACATTAATTGAAGCACCGATATCAATTCCCTGATAATTTAAATTCGCATACTTCAGAATGTTGTTTTGGCCAACTTCAACAAATGAAGCTTCGGTTTCCTGAAACCAGAATGGGAAATAATTTACCCCAACCGGGTTGGTATAAGAATCACTGAATATAGAAATCACATCTTCTGATGGATGGAAGGGAGTTGGAGCATTGGTTGATGGTCCGTTTGAATCCTGAGTGATTGGATCACCACTAAAGAAAATGTTATCGAAATAGACAGTTCCGTTTCCGACAATTTTGATTTTCGAGACGTTTCTTAAATCAACAATTGAAAAATTTGAAAGTGGAATATCTACACTTTGCCATGCATTCGTTGTAACTGTTAAATCGTACTTTTCTTCAACTTGATCATCACCTATCAAATAAACTGAAAGCTCAGTTGCATCCATGGTGTAATAATCGAGGTGGAAATCTCCTTTGGAAGTAACATCAATGGAAGAAGATAAACTGGTTGTTTGCTGATCTAATGTTGCAAATTTCAGTGTATTGTTACGATTTATTTCTACAATTGAAGGTACAGTTGTTTGCCCCTGAACTATGTCGAAATTAGCACTCACACGATTTGCAAACTGATCACTAAATACTGAAAAAACTGCATTCGGATCGTAACTTGAAGAAGGCGATTCCGGAATTGAATTTTCTGTAATTGCGGTACTCTCTGAAATCATTGTGTTTGCAGGAACCAAAATCGAATAGCCATCACTAAATGTTACCAGTCTTTCGGTGTGTCCGGCATTAAAAGCAGTATAAGTGGTGTCATTGTACTCACTAACAAACACAGTGTATGTTGGAATATCTGCAGTTACATCAGTATTGTATTGTCCCATTGCTTTCATATTGTACAACCAATGCAGCGTATGCGCCCTGGATTCACCATCAAAAGGGACATAATTAGGATCTGCATGGTATAATGACAATGCTTTTTCAGGATCTGAAAGTGATAAATACTGCCAGATTACATCTTTCCAAACGGTTGGTTGACCACCGAGAGCTCCAACAATAGCGTTATAGTTTTCAATAATATGTTCCGGGTTACGTCCGAAATAGAAAGACCCACTGGTCATTGGAAGGAAGTTAATTCCATGAATAAATTCTGGTGCATTTCCGAACCAGGTGTCATGCAAACCTTTATTTCCCCAAACCATACCAACAGCTGTATAGGCGTATTCCGGTGGAAATACTTCGTCATCAACATCAAACCAATATTGGTCAATGGCTTCATTTTCACTCGTATATAGAAATATCCCTAAATCTCTTACTTCCGGTTGATTGGTTACTTCGCCCCAGAGAATTACACCCGTCGAAAAATTCATAGACTCGGAACTAGATTCCTGATTATTTCCACTTTCAAAATCAGCATGACCGGCAGCCCAAGAATGACCTGCATAGGAATCATGGTTCCTTAAGGTTGGGAAACGAGTATCAGCCTCATCCCAGTTATTAGAATCTTTAATCAACAAGTTTACCATTCCACCCCAGTTTTCCTGTGATGCCCAGGCACTATCGAATTGTGCAATGGTTGCTGCAGACTGAATGGCGTAACTTGCGTGAAAATGGTGATCATTTAGCTCTCGATCGGCTCCAAAACCTGAAGGGTAACCTGTTAATGTATACCAGGTACTATTGTATGAATATTCCTGAGGACCACCGACGGTAAACCAGTCTTCCAATCTGTTTTTTAACTCGGCTAAAAAATGATCTCTTTCAGTAATAGCACCAATTTGATCAGCTATATGAATAAGTTGTGCAAAGCGAGCCATTGCCTTACCATTTTCATAGGTCGGTCCTACTGGTAGAGTTTCGGTTGCTACTTCCTGAACATAGCTAAGTAGTTGTGCTCGATCGTACTTTCCAACATCAGGAAGGGCAGGTAATATTCCTGAAAATCGCATTGAAGTAACAAATTCATTTCCTTCTCGCAGTTTCATAATTCCGCGAGGGGAGTTATAAGTATGGTTGGTTAAAGTAGATGTAGTATGCATCCATTGATGGCGATATAATGCTGTCATGGTCTCATTCAGATTTGAAGGTTGATTATCCTTCAGAACTGTTTCATAAGAATATGTACTAATTAACTCAGCATTATCTTCATCATATACCCATTCAACTTTGCTGTCGATTACAAATGCATAAGCATGTTTGCGGAAAAGTTCTAATGTTTGCAATGTAGAGTCAGGTAATAGCGCTACAGAGAAGAAATCCTGACCATTCAGGCTTGATTCAATTACATCATTACCAGTCCATGTTGAGCCGGTTGGAGCAAATAATCCATAAAACCTGCCATCTACTTCAATTCCTAAAACTTCGCCATCATTTCGCCAAATATTTGGAGTAGAGCTAGTAGTAATCATGGCATTTCCGCCGGAAACCGTGAAAAAAGCATAAGGTAGTCCATGTCCAAAGGTTGCCTTCATAGATTGTGAACCATCATCCCACAATGCTGTAACAGTCCATTCGCCATAATCATCGGTTAATGTCTGGCTGGCATTTAAACCAGAAACCCCAACCGTTAACTGACTTGAATATGGAAATACGTATTCTCTGTCACTTACATAATAATCTGGTGTATAACCCATTTCTAGTCCTGCATTGGTTGCCTTAAAGCTCAATGGATGCGCAAAAATGTTATTGGAATGAGGATTGCCTCTAAAAGGAAAAATTAAACTACTCCAGAAAGTATTAGTTCTAATTGGTTGAGTTACAGAGCTGGAAATTTTAGGTGATGCATCAGGAGCGACACCACCAGGTGGCAGAGTTGTGCTATAACTACCAGCACCAACTGAAACAGACTGAGCCTCACTTTGTTGAGGAATGAAAAGTGTGAATAATAAAATGAATACTGAGAAACTGAGAGTAGACTGAATTTTTCTTAGCATAATGAAAATGAAGTGATTTAATACAGTTCTGGTAGAGTCTAAATAAATGTTTAGTGGTGAGTGATAAAAACTACTTAACGTGACTCCAATGCACGAATTTTACTGGAAAGAAACAGAATAATTTGACTCGATCAAACTACAATTAAAGCGGGCTTTCCTCCTCAACAGAAACCTCTTTGATCTTAGCCATTCTTTTTTGATTTCTCCGCTTGTTTAAAGTAGGAATGAAATACATGTAAACTCCTGACAGCCATAGAACTAAGATGATAACACCGGTAGGTAAGAAGATCCAATACTTTGCGGCATCTGCAAACCAAGATCCATCATGCATTGCTTCAATGATATCCGACCTGCGATATTCGACTTGTAGAATTTCAGCAGACTCAGTGTCAATCTGGATTTCCCAGTGATTATTGGCACGTACTTTAACCATTCCTTTATCCGGTCTAACGTCGAGTCGATTAATATCATCCCAACTAGAAATCTCCGCTTCCGGAACAGATTTTGAAACACTCAGAATCTGATCAAAAGTGATGCTAGGTATCGTTGAAATTCCTTCTTGTGTCGCAGGTTGAACCCAGGATACATCTTTCTTAACCTGCAACAGAAGTCCGGTTACAAGTACAATTAAAAAGGGTAGTGCAATGATGATTGCACCAATTCTGTGGATTTTTCTAGTGTCTCTACGGGCGTGCCATTTCATCCTCTAAAAATAGGCTAAAACTTATATCGAACGCCAAAAGAAGATGTTAAAGAAAGTGCATTTGGGTCGTCTAATAGGAAGGAAGGACCCGCATCAACAAACACTTCAATAGGGAATTCATAAAGATCTAATTCAAACCCCCAAACAAATTCAATGGAAGTATTTGTGTCAGAGTCGTTTATGCCAATTAGTACTCCTGGGCCATGATAAGGCATGATCAATCCAACGTCTTCAAGCTCATAAGAATTATTGCCTTTATGGAAGAGTAGTTGCGGATTAAAAGTGATTGTTGAGTTATCTGATATGAAGAAACCGACATCTAAACGAACGACAGCACGTTCTGATAGTTCATATTGACCAGAAATCGCAGGAGTGAGAATGTCGGCACCAACTGATAAAGTAGATTGTGCACTAACATTTACACTAAGTATTGTGAGTAATACCCCTAGAAATAATTTTCTCATGATGATAGTTTGTTTGAATAGATTGGTTGAATTTAAAAAATACTGATTCTAGTAATCCAGTCCTGGCTGTGTTATTTCAAAATTCTCTTTTTGTTTCGCCTCATTTACTAATTCTTCTACATCTTTAAGCAGTTGTTTTGCATCAAATACTATTCCGTCTTTTATGGTGTAAACAACACCTCCATGACGTTGAACTTCATTATTTCCGTCAACTATGATGGCACCTGTTCCATAAAGTACTTTAAGATTTGCCATTGGATTAGCATCAACAATCACCATGTCTGCAAGTTTACCAACTTCAATAGTTCCAAGTTCATGATCACGACCAAGAACTTCAGCGGCTTTTAAAGAAGCTGATTGAAAGATCTCAAGAGGATGGAAGCCTGCTTCCCGGAATAATTCCATTTCCTGGATATAAGCAAATCCATATAATTTGTAGATATAACCGGCATCTGATCCAATTGTGACTCTTCCACCTCTGTTTTTGTATTCATTGATGAATTGCATCCAGATTCTATAATTTTCCTTCCATGCAATTTCTTGCTCAGTTCCCCAATCCAGCCAATAGGAACCATGCGAGATTCTGCTTGGCGCAAAAAATCTCCAAAGAGATGGAAGCGTATATTTTTCGTGCCACTCAGCACGTCGTTGAGTCATTAGATCTCTACTTGCTTCATAAATTGTGAATGTTGGATTTATTGTAAAATCCAACTCGAGCAATTCATCCATAACTTCATTCCACTTTTCAGATCCCGGTTTTGCAGCTTGAGTCCACAATCGACCGGCTTCTTCAAAACGGTGTTGTTCGTTATTGTAATTGTAGTCCAGCGGATAATCTTGGATAATTTTATCGTCGAAAAGAGCTTCAGGTAATCCATACCAGTGCGTCATACTTGTTAAGCCAAGTCTTGCTGATGTTAGAGCATTATTATAAACAACTCGAGTTTGTGCATGATGTGTCATGGTTCCCAAACCACGTTTATTTGCTTCATCAATTGCAGCTGCATAAACGTCGGGTGCAGCGCCAAAAAATTTGATGCCATCTGCGTTATTATCATCAATCATTTTTACCCAATCGCGAGCTTCATCCGGGGTAACAATGAATTTTCCGAAACCTTGACCAAATCCAATCCATGCTGCGATCCTGGGAGCAGTTATTTCATTTCTCTTGCTCATTTCACGATGCCGAATATTCCAATCCATCCCGAGAAAAGAACCGGGTTCTCGAATTGTCGTTATTCCATGAGCCAACCAAAGCTTATATACATATTCCGGTGTCGTACCTTGTGCATTACCGCCTGTATGAGCGTGCATATCAATAAAGCCAGGAAGTAGGTACATTCCCTCTGCATCAATCACTCTTGTATTCTGATCTGCTTGAGGTCTGCGAGACTCGTTGATGGGTAACCCGGGATAACCAACTGTTTGAATTTGAGCAATTCGGTTTCCTTCAACCACGATATCAACTGGTCCGGTAGCTGGTGAACCTGTTCCATCTATCATATGAACTCCTCTGATAATCAATCGATCAAAAGGGCCTTCACCTTCAGCTCGAGGTGGTGCATCCGGCATTTGTGCAAATGATAAAGCAGTGATAAAGCTTAAGAGGAGAAGAGATGCGAACTTTTTCATGAATCAAAAATTTTAGATGCCGCGAAAGGTATACAATCTGTATCAAATACAGAATATTAGATTGCTAGAGTAGTAGAGCTCCTTCATGTTTCAATAACCACTCTTTTCTGTGCATTCCACCAGCATAGCCAGTGAGGTTGTTATTAGCTCCAATTACGCGATGACATGGTATCACTATTGCAATCGGATTTTTACCGTTTGCCGCACCAACAGCTTGAGCTGAATTTTTATCACCAAGTTTTTCTGCAATTTTACCATAACTAGTGGTTGATCCCATTGGAATCTTTTTCAACTCAGCCCAAACTTTATGTTCAAACTTGGTTCCATAAGGCTGTACTTTAATGTTAAAAGAATTTCTTTTTCCATCAAAATACTCCTGTAATTGCGTTCTCACAGATTCAGTGTGGATATCAGGATCTTCAGGCCCGTCAGTGTCCTGAAATTTGATTTCAGTAATTGCTTCACCATTCGAAAGTATTCTTATGAAGCCGATAGGAGTTGATAAATAGCTCTGGTAAATCAAAAGTTTATGAATAAGATTGAATGAAAAAACTGCCTTAATATAGTCGCAAAAGCAGTTCTGAAAAAATAATCGATTTTTTTAAAAAAGTAAGTGTAACAAAGCTTGTTACTGCGACTCTTCAAGTTGTCAAGAGGCTACTGTGTTAACCTACAGTTAGTCAACTAGTCACTCCTTAAGCTGAAACCTAAAGCTAAAGCCACGGCCTGAAGAACCGTGGCTTTTTTTATGCTTAGAAATAAAGACGGTAGAGTAGGCTAAAATTTCTGCCAGCTTCCGGGTTCAGCTCCTTGATTCGAGAAAGATGATTGTAATAGGTAGTGTCTAAAATGTTAGTGACGTTAAAAGAAAAAGTGTGGAATACTTTACCGGAAATAATACGATAAGAAGCGAATCCATCTAATAGTACAAAACCATCTGTTCTTGTTTCAAAATCACCTAAATCATTTTGATCAGCATTTGCTGAAATTCGGGTGCCAATGTCAAAGCTTTTAGTCGAATACTTTACAGATGATTTGAAAGAAAGTGGAGGAATGAGTGGTAATGGAATCTGATTCGAACTAATTGTTGATTCATCCTGTCTGCCGATTGTATAGTTAACTGAGCCTTTAAACATTAACTTACTAGATAACTGTTGTTCGGCAGAAAGTTCAAAGCCATATAATTGAGCTTTTACTCCTACAAATTGAAAATCGTTTAAGTTTGGAAAACGAATGTTTCTTCTACCAGTATCTTGAGCGTATAGATAGTTAGAAAAACTATTATGATAAATTGCTGCTTCAATAACAGTATTTCGGTTGTTGTAGGTAAGAAAAAGTTCTTTTGCCAGGCCTCTTTCTGCATCAAGATCGGGATTGCCAATTTCATAGCTATAGGAAGCCAGGTGAGGACCTTCTGAATAAAGCTCTTCAAGAGATGGTGCTCTAAAAGAGTGGAGAACTGTTGCTCCAGCCAATATATTCTCACTCAACGGATAGATTGCTGATATGGAAGACGAAAGTGCTGAAAACGATCTGGCCCTGATATTTCCGATTCTTGAATTGGGATCGTCACTTTCAGGGGTGTTCAAAACGTAATCAAATCGCAAACCTGCTTCTACATGCAATTCATTAAAATCTTTTTCTTGCACCAGAAATGCGCCTAAACTGTAACTGTTTGAATTTGGGGTTGCGGCACCAAATACTGCATAATCTTCTCTTTCAAGTGAAATACCCAAATTCCCTTTATCCAGAAATCCTAGCTTTCCGTGAGTCAGGAAAGAACGAAGATTAGTAGTTACCAGCCCGAACTCTGTACCGATTATCCCACTGGATTCAAACTCGATATGATTGTAATTATTAATTGAAAAATCAGTTTCCCATACCTTAAAAGGGCTGTTTTTGAATATATATTCAGCCTTCATCACGTATTGAAGCTTTTGCATATCAATATCAACACCATTGGGATGACCTGCAGGATCAGGTGGAATTCCATACTCATTATCATAGTAAGCGAATGAACCACCAATATACCCCCAGTCCTGAACATAGCTGAGCCCTAATGATGACGAATAGGAATTGGTATATGTATTCCGAATTGTACCTAAGGGTGTATTTGTATCAAGTGATGTTCTGCCATTTAAGTGTGTATTTAAAACGAATTTGTTCAAAGGTACACTTAATGTTAAAGAAGATGCCCCACCAGTACTTACTGTTTCCCCACTTAAAGAAAATCTACCATTAATCCTTTGTGGTATGTTAGAATTTATTTTGTTGCTAACCACATTTATAATTCCGCCTACTGCATTAGCTCCATAAACAAGTGCAGCAGGGCCTCTAGCAATTTCTACTTCTTGTGTTGTCGATGCATCAATAGTCACTGCATGATCAGATGATTGATCTGATATATCGCCGCTATTTATTCCATCCTCTAAAATTGATAGCCTTTCATCACCTAAACCTCGGATTATTGGACGGCCGGTTGCATTACCCATTGTGCGTTGGCTGATTCCCGGCATGTTAGATAATGTCTGAGCTAAAGTAGCGCCCATTTGTTGACGAAGATCATCACCAAATAATTTTTGAGAAACATGAATTAGATGAGATCCGCTATGTATTTCATCAGCAGTTACTTCTATAGCCTGAGAGCTTAGTAATGTGGGGGTTAGTTCAATCTCAATTTCATAGACTTCGTCAGGCTCAGTGATATTAATCGTGATATGAGTGGTTTTAAAACCAAGTCTGTGAGCCGCAATATGGTATTCACCTACCGGTAGGTTTTGAAAACTGAAATTGCCGTTTGCATCAGAGGTAGTCGTACGATTTAATTCTTCAACATGAAGATATACAAAGGGAATAGTCTCTCTTGATTCTTTGTCGACTACAGTACCGGTTAATGATCCGGATGGGGGAGTGAATCCTCCCCACATCCAAATCAAAAGAATGCTAAAAAATTTGATCAAGATTTCGGCTAGTTACTAGTTTGGTGCTGCAGTAACAGTTATTGGAATAGCTTGAGAATCAAAATCAGAATGATCATCATGCATTAAGCGAAGAGTTAAGTTAGTTGTACCAACTGCTTCTGCATGGATATGGAATGACCATTTTCCATCTTCTTCATGCTGCTCAAATTCAGCAATTCCGTCTGCGCTAAATAAGTAACCTAAGCTATCATCATCATCTTCAGGCTGGAATTCTTCGCCATCATGATCGATGAAGTAAATGGTAATCAAAGCTGTTTCTTGACCCTGCTGGATAGTGAAACCACCAGTTAGATCTTGGTCTGGTAATTGCTCAACTACGGTTTGGCCGCTTAAGGTTAATCTAAAACCTTCAGCATCTTCGTGATCATCATCATCAGCTCCTGTTGAATTAGAGCATGCTGAGAGCACGAATAGTCCCATAACTGAGAATAGGAATAGTTTATTAATCAATGAATTTTTCATGACTTAATGAATATTAGTTTAATTGTTTGGTGTGTAAAAAAGATGTGTTGCAGAATGCAACTATTCGGATTATTAAGCTATTACAGGTGGGGCACGTTCTGGTTTGAACGCGTCTGTATACTTATTGATAATCAGACTATAAAAAGAAAATATTGTATCCTCTTGAACGATAGTAGCTTCAGTAGACGTTGAATCCGTCGAGGCTTGAACATGTGTGAATTCACAAACAGGACATAGATTGTCGTTGTCAGTGTATTCATTATTACTTTCGTGCTCTTCGCATTGGTGGCTATCGCCGTGGTAATGAAAAGTTGAACTAACAAAACCAGTGATAGCCAGAACCCAGAGTAAAAGTGATATTTTTGTGATGCCTTTTTTCAAGAGTATCTATTACTTGCAAAAGATAAAAAAGTAATACGATTATTTAACCGAAAGAAATTGAAAAATATTGTTGGAAATGTGCCAACTTGAATATTATGGCTGAATTATTTGAAACGATTAAAATCTGGTTTTTGGGTCTGGGTGAAAACTATGGAGTGAACCCAATTATATTTGGTAGTATATATGTTGGTGCAATACCATTCTTTACCATTTCAATTGGTTGGGTTGTAAGGAATTATAGAAAGAAAAAATCGATAGTATTCCCGGCATTAATGGCCACCTTCTTTTTTATTTCGGCTTACCTTTATCTTATCATAGCAGGTAGAAATGTACCTATTTGGGTATATGCTGTAGTTGTTGCAATGGTTGTAGCAGGCGCATATTCTACAATAAATAAGGTAAAAGGAAGAATTAAGGAAGCAGATATTTCATCGGATGATTGAATTTTTTGAGAGCGTTTGGCTCCATGTTAATGAACTGGGCATTAAACATAACGTTAATCCAATCGTTTTTGGGATTCTATATATAGCTTCTATTCCACCATATGTAGGATCAATGGGTTGGATTGCTCGGAATTACAGAAAACAAAAACCGGTAGCTCTTCCAATAATAAGTACATTGTTCTTTTTCATTCTCCCTGCAAGTTATGTCGCCATTTTTGGTAAAGATGTTGCATGGTGGGTATATCTAATCATTACCTTTCTGTTGATTTATGGTGGATTCAAAGCCATTAAAACTGTTCGCGAAAGGATAACTCAGTCAGTGGATTAAACGACTGTAGCTCATCTACATATTATCTTCACAAGGTTTGGAGATACTTAAACTGAGTTTTTCGAGCAGACGCCGGTTGCGCCAGCTCCTCACTCCTGGAAATATCAATCAAATTAATTGAGGAAGATCATGGCAGTTGAAAATTATGTATACCGATTTGGTAATGTAACCGATGGTAACCGCACAATGCGGGAATTAATCGGTGGTAAAGGCGCAAACTTAGCGGAAATGTGCAATATCGGTATTCCTGTTCCTCCTGGGTTTACAATCTCAACAGAAGCCTGTAAATATACAATCGATAATGCCATGATTTGGCCGGAAGAGCTGTATGATCAGGTATTAGAAGGTATCGAACATATTGAAAGAGAAACCGGTGCAAAATTCGGGGATCCGGTTAATCCATTATTAATATCTGTACGCTCAGGCGCTGCTGTATCTATGCCTGGTATGATGGATACCATATTAAATTTAGGTATCAATGATACAGTTGTAGATGCATTAATAAAGAAAACTGGAAACGAGCGTTTTGTTTATGATAGCTATCGTCGTTTTATCGATATGTTTGGCGATGTAGTTATGGGTGTTGCACACGAACATTTTGAAGATGCAATCGAGCATCTTAAAAAAGAGGTAATGGTAACCAATGATATTGATCTGTCAGCAGATGAATTAAAGATTCTTACAGATCGATATAAAGCAATTTACCGTAAGCATACAGGTCATATGTTTCCTGAAGATCCGGTTGAACAACTTAAGTTTGCAATTAACTCAGTGTTCTCATCATGGAATAGCAGTCGTGCTATTAAATACAGAGAAATTAGCCACATTAACGGATTAGTTGGTACAGGTGTTAACGTTCAGGCTATGGTTTATGGAAATATGGGTGAAAACAGCGCTACTGGAGTTTGTTTTACTCGTAACCCATCTACCGGTGATAATGAGCTATATGGTGAGTTTTTAATAAATGCTCAAGGTGAAGATGTTGTAGCTGGTATCAGAACTCCTCTTCCAATCAGCAAAATGAAAAAAGAGATGCCTGAGGTTTATGATGAGCTTTTCAGATATACAAGTAAGCTGGAAGCTCACTACAAAAACATGCAGGATATCGAATTCACGATTCAGGAAGGAAAACTTTACATCCTTCAAACCAGAAATGGTAAACGTACAGGTACAGCTGCTGTTAAAATTGCCGTTGATCTGGTTAACCAGGATGTGATCACCAAAGAAGATGCAATTAGTGGATTGGTTGAACCTGAGCATATTGAGCAATTATTACACCCACAGTTTAGTACAGATGCAATCCTTGAAAAAGATATACTTGGAAAAGGTTTACCTGCATCTCCAGGTGCAGCTGTTGGTAGAGTAGTATTCTCAAGTAAGAAAGCTGAAAAAGCCGCTGAAAATGGCGAAATGGTAATACTTGTTCGTATAGAAACCAGTCCGGAAGATGTTGGTGGTATGTCATCAGCTGAAGGTATTCTTACTTCACGTGGCGGTATGACTTCACACGCAGCAGTAGTAGCTAGAGGTTGGGGTAAACCATGTGTAGCCGGATGTAGCGATATTGTTATTAACTATAAGAATAAGTCGTTTACGAATGGTGAAGTTACTGTGAACGAAGGCGATTGGATTTCTATAGATGGTACTCGCGGAATCTTAATGGCAGGACAGCGTGAAATGCATCCACCTGTATTAAGTGAAGAGTATGAAACATTTATGCGCTGGGTAGCTAGCTTCGAAAGCATGGAAGTTCGTGCGAATGCAGAAACTCCAGAGGACGCATCGTTAGCCAGAAATCTTGGCGCAAGAGGAATAGGACTCGCAAGAACCGAGCATATGTTCTTTAAAGATGATCGTGTGATTGCAATGCGAAGAATGATCGTAGCAGAAACCACCGAAGAACGTACAAGAGCTTTGAACAAGCTTCTTCCATTCCAGAAAGAAGACTTCAAAGGTATATTCAAAGAAATGGATGGACTTCCAGTGACAGTGCGGTTATTAGATCCACCATTACATGAATTCTTACCACATACTAAAACTGAAATCAAACAAGTTGCTGATGACCTTGGTGTAAGTGCGGAAGTACTTAAAAGAAAAGTAACAGCGCTTAGAGAATTCAATCCTATGCTAGGTCATAGAGGTTGTCGTTTAGGTATTACTCACCCTGAGATTACAGAAATGCAGACTCGTGCTATCATAGAAGCTGCCCTCGAATTAAAATGGGAAGGAATGACGGCAGTTCCTGAAATAATGATCCCATTAGTAGGTAATGTTCGTGAGTATATCAATCAAAGAGCAATTATTGAAAAAACTGCTGAACAAGTATTTGGTGAATTCAAAGACCGCATAACGTTCAAGATTGGTACAATGATTGAGGTTCCAAGAGCTGCATTAGTTGCAAATCAAATTGCAAAAGAAGCTGAGTTCTTCTCATTTGGTACAAATGACTTAACTCAAATGAGTTTAGGTTATAGCCGTGATGATGCCGCAAAATTTATTCCACTTTATCTCGAAGAAGGCATTTTAAAAGATGATCCTTTCCAAACTTTAGATATTGATGGTGTTGGACAATTAATACACATGGGAACTGAACTAGGGCATGCTGCAAATGAAAACCTAAAAGTTGGTATTTGTGGTGAGCATGGTGGTGATCCGGCAAGTATTGATTTCTGCTATAAATTGGGAATGAATTATGTGAGCTGTTCTCCATATAGAGTTCCAATTGCTCATTTGGCAATTGCACAATCTGTAATCAAGAATCAAAAACTAGAAGAAGTAAATTCATAACAAATCTGTAAACCTTTAGTCTCCGGTTTTGGTTGATCAACAGCGAAGGATATATTCAAATTCGCTTAAACTAAGACCGGAGATTTTTTATGTCTAGATATGATTTTGACGCCATTGTAATTGGGGGAGGTGCAGCTGGATTAACTGCTTCTGGAATTGCTGCAAATGTGGGTGCAAAAACTATGATGATTGAATCGGAGAGACTGGGTGGTGATTGTACCTGGACAGGTTGTGTTCCATCTAAAGTGATATTAAAAGCTGGAAAATTAGCTCATCAGATACGTAATGCGAGTAAATTTGGATTGTTGGATTCTGAACCTGAAATCAACTTTAAAAAGGTTATAAAGCATGTACATGATATCAGAGATGAAGTATATGAAGATGCTGATCGGCCTGAGATTTATGAAGAAATGGGAATTGAGGTGGTTTTTGGAAAAGCAGCCTTCAAGGATTCTCATACCTTAGATATCTCATTACCGGATGGTGAATCAAAAACAGTAACTGCTGGTCACATTTTTATAGCAACCGGGGCAAAGGCATTTGTACCTCCAATTCCTGGATTAAGCGATGTTGATTTCCTTACTAATGAATCACTTTTTGAAATTGAAGATTTGCCAGAACACCTGATTATAATTGGTGGTGGTCCGATCGGAATAGAGATGAGCCAAGCCTTAGTGAATCTCGGTGCAAATGTAACGGTGATTGATATGGGGGATCGGATTATGCAAAATGATGATCCTGAACTGGTTGAAATATTACACAGTGTTCTTGAAAAACAAGGCGTGAACTTTCAATTAGATTCATCAATAAAGAAAGTTCAAAAAGGCAAAAAAGGAATTGAAGTCATAATAGAAGAAGCTGGCAAAGAAGAAATTATCTCCGGTTCACATCTTTTAGTAGCAACCGGCCGGAAGGCTAATTATTCATCTCTAAATCTTGAAGCAGCTGGTGTAAAAACTAATAACAAGGGTATTCAGGTTGATAACTCTTGTAAGACTAATGTGAATCACATATATGCAATGGGTGATGTAACAGGAAGATATCAGTTTACACACATGAGTGAGCATATGAGTAAAGTTGCAGTTACAAAAGCATTGCTTAAAATCCCTATGACTATAGATCAAAAACATATTCCATGGGCTACATACACTGAGCCGGAGCTTGCTCATATTGGAGCAACTGAGAAACAGCTCAAATCAAGTGGTCAAAAGTTTGAAACTTATAAATTCCCATATTCAAAAATAGATCGGGCCATCACAGAAGGGGAGACGGAAGGATTGATAAAAATCTTTGCCAGTAAATTAACTGGGAAGATTTATGGTGCATCTGTGGTTGGAGCTCATGCCGGTGAACTGATTTCAGAATACGCAGTTGCTATGAAAAATGGAGTTACACTTAGAAATATAGCCGATACCATCCATCCGTATCCAAGCTGGGGGTTAGGTGCTCGTCGAGCTGCCGATCAGTGGTATATTAAAAACCAGAGTGAGGCAAGTGTAAAATGGATGAAGCGAATTTTTGGCTTCAAAGGTGAAATCCCGGATTATAGTGACCCTGACCGCATCGTCTAGTTAATTTATTGCGACGAAGCTATCTAAAAACTCAAATTCAGATTTAGCACCCGCAATTACTTTAGCAGGATTTGGATCTGCGATATCAATCACTAATTCATTACTCTTATTGCCATCATGATCGGTAATTGATCTTGTTATTCGAAGTGTAGATTGATCACCGAAAGAAAAACAACCTGCCATGGATATACTTCCGGTTGTATTTGCTTCAAATGGATCTTCCAGATCAACGATCCAGAAACCCGCATTTCCTTCAGGAAGAAATTCCCAGTCGATTCTGCTGGTTGTGCCCATTTCTAATCCGGCAGGAGTAAAGAAGTTTGTTGAAACATCCACAACCATTTCATAGGGATCACAGCTAACTTCTGGTAGTTCATATGCGATAGTACTTAATACTAACTCGCAATCTTCAGATTCGTTGTTAGATGAACAGGTATTGGTAGGTTGGTTAGTAGATACCTGATCAATTAAATCTGATTCATCCAATGCTTCACTTATTGGTGTGCTTTGGCAATTCATTAAAAATAGTGCAAACGCGGTAATAGCTAATACTCTTGACATTTTGTGTACCGTCTCTCTCTGTTCCTCTTGTTTCCAGATTTATCGACAATACAACTAAAAACATTAGAGAAAATTAATATTAATTTTCTCTAATAACTTATCTTATAAAAAAAGCCTCCCGAAAGAGGCTATAAATCTAAGTAAAATTATAGTTTATTCGTCAGCTTTAAACTTAACAGAGGCTACAACATGTGTGTCATCTACCACTAAGTGTTGCTCACCATGGTAACCAATATCCATTCCTTCAAGCTCTAAACCTTCTTCAATTCTACCACCTGAAGTTATCAAAGAAGCTACTTTATAAACTATCGCAGTAGCTACGGCAGAGTAGGCAATAGTTACGAGAACAGCTTTGGTTTGTATCCAAAGTTGTGCTGCATTACCATATAGAAGTCCGGCGCCTCCGTTTACCTCCGGATTAGCAAATACACCTGTTAGAATTGCGCCTACAATACCAACTAAACCGTGAATACCAAAGGCATCAAGTGTATCATCATGTTTAACCCATGACTTTAAATGCACAACACCCCAGTAACCAACAATACCTGAAACGACGCCTATTGCAAGTGCACCTGAAACATCCACAAAACCGGAAGCAGGAGTTATACCAACAAGACCAGAAATAGCTCCGGACGCCATACCAATTAATGTAGGCTTCTTAACAATGAACCATTCGATGGTTAACCATACTAGTGCACCGGCACAGGCAGCAACATTAGTAACTAGTAATGCATTAGCTGCAATCCCATCAGCGGCAAGCTGACTTCCACCGTTAAATCCGAACCAGCCAAACCAAAGTAAGGCAGATCCAAGAACCATAAATTTGATTGAAGAAGGCTTTCTAACTTCTTCCAGACTGTGTTCCATTCTCTTACCAACTAAATAGGAGAGTACAAGTCCGGCAACACCAGCATTAATATGGATTACGGTACCACCGGCAAAATCCATTTCACCAGATTCGCTTAGGAAACCGCCACCCCAAACCCAATGAGCTATTGGTGCATATACAGCTATAACCCAAAGAACTGAAAACAATCCCCAGGTTGAAAATCTTACACGTTCAATAATGGATCCACTAACGATGGCAACAGCAATTGCCGCAAATGTTCCCTGGAATACCACAAACAACAATGATGGTATTGTACCGCTTACATCATTAACTCCAATTCCGGATAGGAATAAATGGTCAAATCCTCCTATGAAGCCATTTCCTTCGCCAAAAGCGAGTGAGTAAGCAACAGCGATCCATACGATTGTTCCTGTACAGAATGCCATGTAGCTCATACCAATGGTGTTGAGTACGTGTTTGTTTTGTGTTAAACCACCATAAAAAAGAGCGAGACCAGCAGGTGTCATAAGCATTACTAACGCAGTAGCAATTAACATCCATGCAGTATCACCTGAGTTGATGGTTGCTTCTGCTTCTTGAGCAAAAGCGGTGAGAGTGAAAAACACTGAGAAGAGCAGTGTTGCGAGTAGTTTTTTCATTTATACTCCGACAAGTGATGATTAAAAGATCGACAAGTGTAAAAGTTTATTCACAAAAAAACATTAGGCAAAAAAGATAAAAACCTAAATAAATTCAGGAAAAATGATTGGAAGGGCTTTTCTGATTTGTATTAGGTGCATTTATTGTATAAAAAATTAAATGAAGCTAAGCGAAAAAAGATTAGATTTGATAAATTATATCCTAATTCGATGAAATTAGAGTCCATCATATTTGATGGTCTTATTATTGAAGACCAATATTCCGTTTTATCCTTTGAATTGAGAGACAATTTAAAACCATTGGTCAGACCTAACTGATACCTACCTTCTCTGAAGACTACATCATCTGAGCTAACTTGTTTAGACTCGATTTTTAAATAGTGATCAGTTTTAATTGGTAAGATTTGAGATATATCACCATTTAATTCATCTTCAATATTGAATATAAATGATGAGCTATTTATGCAAAATTGATCAAATAGAACTTTAGATGAATCTGAGGATGCATTGAATAAATCATTCAATGATTCAGAACCAATATATACGATTGTTAGATCATTATACTCAGGATTGAAATCAATTAGACTTGTCTCTTGTAATACCTCCAGTTGAACTGCTTTGTTTGTACTCATACAAGCATTAAATGGAAGTTTTAATAAACAGAGTATTAAAAACAGATAACTTGATCTCATTTACTTTCAGCTTGAATTTCATTGAGCTTCCCTAAAGCCCTGTCTTTCAGGTTATTAAATTGATCTTCAGGAATATGACCTGTAGTGAACTGCATGTACAGCCAAACGATGTATGTTGCCATCACATCTTCGTAGCAATAATGCTCAATCAAATCCAGCTCATTGCGTTTGAACATTTCGTACACCTGATTGCCTTCCCCGGTTTGTTTGAATGGGATTCCGATAAGCTGACCCAGATGTTTTAATTTCGGCCAAGAACTGGCGCCATAATTGCTGAATTCATCCACCAAATCAATGTTATGACGGCTGTATCGATATCTGATGTCATAATCACTCATTCGAACCGGCATTTGTAAACCATGTTTCATTGCCCGATAAGTGAGAACCGGTATATCAAATCCTTTTCCATTGTGATGAATCAGGCCGAAATCCTTATAAGTACCAATGGTTTCAAATATTCGTTGAAGGCCAGCTTTTTCATCAGTTCCACTCCATGCAACTTTTTGCCGGGGTCCGCCGGTATTCTCAATCCATAAACCAACCCAGGAAACCATTCGATGATACATTGGCGGAAGAAATCCAGACTTGTTTCTAGCTAATTCTTCGCTGGCTTTTTCTAGAAGGACTTCTTCATCAGATTCCTGATCTTTTAAAACAGTGCGAATAAATTCGATGTCGGGAATGGTTTCTAAATCGAAAATGAAAAACATGAGCCCTTGTTTTTGAAGAGTATAGGGAATCAATTAAGAATTATTCAATTAAGAATTAAGAATTATTGAATTGGGGGTTCATGTATTTTACATTATCAAGATGAAGGATCTTAAATATTTTGCAGCCTATATAAATCCGGTACTGGTAGCAGTAGGTCTTTGGTATGGCGGATTGCTTGCATGGGGAGCAGTAATTTTCTCTTTCGTCTTAATTCCAATTGTTGATCAGATTGGACCTATCGATACATCCAATGTAAATGATGAAAAAAGGGCAGAACTACTCGGTAAAAGAATTTTTGACTGGTTGTTGTACTTAAATGTGCCTGTTGTTTATGCAATAGTTGGTTTCTTTATCTATCAGTTAAATACTACAGAAATGACAACTGCTCAGTTGATTGGGAATATTCTGTCAGTTGGAATTGTAATCGGATCTTGCGGTATCAACGTGGCACATGAGCTTGGCCATAGAAAAGCGAGATATGAACAGATCCTAGGTCAATTATTACTGGTACCTGCTTTATATACTCATTTCTTTATTGAGCATAATCAAGGTCATCATCGCTTTGTAGCTACGGATGAGGATTCAGCAAGTGCAAAAAAAGGGGAGTGGTTATTCTGGTTTTGGATAAAATCGTTGTATGGGAGTTATAAGAGCGCCTGGGAATTGGAGATCAAGCGACTTAAGAAATTCAAAATTCCATTCTGGAGCTTTAAGAATCAGATGTTTCAGTTTTCAATTGCTCAGATTATCTATTTAAGTGTTGTTTTATACTTTTCTTCATGGATCGTTTTACTTGTAGTTTCCATTTCAGGACTTGTGGGCATTTTATTACTTGAAACCATCAATTACCTCGAGCATTATGGTCTTAGGCGAAAGAAGCTTGATAATGGGAGGTATGAACGAGTTCGGCCTGTTCATTCATGGAATGCCAATTATCAATTCGGACGCATTGTTTTGTATGAGCTGACTCGTCATTCAGATCATCATTATATCGCAAGTAAAAAGTATCAGGTACTTGATCATCATGAAGAAGCTCCGGAATTACCATTTGGATATCCCATGATGATTTTGATTGCTCTTGTACCACCTTTGTGGTTTTATCTGATGGATAAGAGGATTCCAAAAAGTAGCTTGGAAGCTGCAAATATTTAAATAGTCAATTCTCCAGCCAGATTTTTCTGGAATTCTCTTTCAATTATTTCTTTGTCATCATATTGAGCAAGTAGCCACATCATTTTAGTAAGTGATGCTTCCAGGGTCATATCACCACAGGAAATGGCACCTGCTTCGGCTACTTTTCTGCCGGATGGATATTTATTTAGATTCACTGCGTCGTGATCAGCTTGAGATACTACAGCTACAATAACGTCCTTTCTTGTGCATTGCTCCAGGAATGGAAGGATACTATAGATTCCTTTTGTTGGGATGTTTCCACTCCCAAAACTTCGAACGATTATGGCGCGAAGTTTTGAAACATCCAGATTCATTAAGTAATCGGTATTTAAAGAAGGGAAGACCGTTAATACTAACAGTTCGTTGGAAAAAGTAGCTTCACTTTTGAAGGGATCGTCCCATGCAAATTTCTTATAGTTTGATTTTACTTCCAGACCGATAGTTGCCAAAGGCGGACGATTCGGACTTCCAAAAGCATCAAAATCTCCTATACTATGTTTCGTTGACCGGTTACCCCGAAACACATGATCATTAAAACAGATTGCAACTTCCTGGATATCTGATGTAGCAATTTCGATGGCATTAATTAGATTTCTTCTAGCATCACTTCGAATTGCAATAAGCGGTACCTGACTTCCCGTGAATACGACTGGCTTTGTAAGGTTTTTTAGAGCAAATGATAAAGCAGAAGCTGTAAAAGCCATTGTATCCGTTCCATGAAGAATTACAAAACCATCATACTCATCATAATAGTCATTTATGCACTCTGCCAACTTTATCCAATGGGTATGATTTAGATCCGATGAATCTTCAAAAAATAATGGAATGGTATGAATTTCAGCCAGTTCTCCAAGTTGAGGAACTCGTTCTGTGAGTGTGTTCGACCAAGCTCCCGGATCGAGTTCTACACCATCACCTTTCGCACTCATCGCGATGGTGCCACCTGTTTGTATTAAGAGGATGTTTTTCATGTTGCTTCTTTGTCTCAGATGTTTAGCTTACGTCTTCACATTCGCTTCACGAATGTTCTGCATGTTCCTTGAAAAATCAAAGCGCTGTTTGTATCGCGCACTTATTAAACACAGAGTTATTTAGTAATTGTCATGCTGAACTTGATTCAGCATCTGTAGTGAGTGAATTGTTTGCACTTCCACAGATATTTCGACGATCACAGATTCCGGATCGAGTCCGGAATGACAACTTCGAAAACTCGCCAATTAACTTAATCGGAGGTTACCATGAAAGTATACAATCCTACCCGCATTCGTAATGTTGTGCTGTTGGGCCATTCAGGCTCCGGTAAAACAACATTAGCAGAAACAATGTTGTTTGAATCCGGAGCTATCAATAGACGCGGAACCATTGAAGACAAAAACACCACTTCAGACTATCATGATTTAGAAAAAGAGAAAGGGAAGTCGGTGTTTTCTTCGTTTATGAACCTTGATTGGCGAGGCCATAAAATTAATTTAATCGACACACCTGGTACCTCCGACTATATCGGCGAAGTGGTAGGAGCTTTAAAAGTTGCCGATACAGCCATCATGACGTTAAATGCTGAAAACGGGGTTGAAGTAGCTACAGATGCACTTTGGAAATATCTGCGCAAGTATGATATCCCAAGTATGTTTGTAGTAAATAAATTAGATAACGAACGTTCCGACTTCTGGAAAGCGGTAGAAGAATCGAAAGAGCATTTCGGTCGCGAAGTTACAGTTGTACAATATCCATATAGCGAAGGTGCAGACTTCCACGCAATAATTGATGTACTTCGAATGACGATGTATGAATTCCCTGAAGGTGGCGGAAAACCTGATAAACTACCGATTCCTGATTCAGAAAAAGAAAGAGCTGCACAATTACATCAAGAGTTGGTTGAAGTAATCGCCGAAAATGATGAAACCTTGATGGATATTTATTTCGAGCATGGAGAACTCGATGAGGAACAAATGCAGAAGGGTTTAAATCTATCATTGATTAATGGAAACATTCATCCATTATTCTGTGCATGTGCATCTCGCAATATGGGAACAGGCCGAATCATGGGCTTTATTGATGATGTCGCACCAAATCCATTAGAAGTTAGTCCACCAAAAACTGTAGATGGAGAGGATGTTGTTTTAGATGCTGATGGTAAGCCAATCATGTTCTTGTTCAAAACACATTCAGAATCGCATGTTGGTGATTTGATTTATTTCAAAGTATATGGTGGTGATGTGAAAGCCGGAATGGATCTTCAGAATTCACGGAATTCCAATACTGTTCGATTGGGTAATTTATATCTCACTGAAGGTCACAAGCGTATCGAAATACCGGAAATTAAAACCGGTGATATAGGTGCAGTTGTAAAATTGAAAGACAGTGAAGTAAATGACACACTTCATGAAAAAGGACATGATGTAACTCTTGATCCAATTCATTTCCCATCAACAGTTATCCGAACTTCGGTTAAACTGAAAAAAGAAGGAGATGAAGACAAACTTGGTAATGCCTTGCATCAGATTCATCGAGAAGATCCTTCTGCGATCATTGAACATAGCCAGGAATTGAAGCAAATCATCATTCATGGACAAGGCGAAGAGCATCTCAATACAATCGAGCATGCGTTAACGAATCGCTTTAAACTTGATGTTGAATTTGGCACTCCACGAATCCCTTATCGTGAAACTATAACGGGTGATGTTCGAGTGAAATACAAGCATAAGAAACAATCCGGTGGAGCTGGTCAATATGGTGAGGTTCACTTGTTGATTGAACCATATCAGGAAGGCAAAGCAATGCCTGATGATATCAAGGTTCGAAAAACAGAAGAGCATGAACTACCATGGGGCGGAAAGCTCGTATTCCAGAACTGTATAGTTGGTGGAGTGATTGATAATCGCTTTATGCCGGCAATTGTTAAGGGTATCATGGAAAAAATGGAAAATGGTCCGATGAGTGGATGCCGTGCTCGTGATATTCGTGTATCTGTTTATGATGGATCCATGCACTCTGTGGATTCCAATGAAGCTGCATTCAAAACGGCAGCACGCATGGCATTCCGTAACGGATTCCTGGATGCGAATCCTCAATTACTTGAACCTGTATATGAAATCACGGTTACAGTACCCGCTGATTACATGGGGGATGTGATGAGTGATCTTGGAACTCGTCGTGGTCAGATTCAGGGCATGGACTCTGAAGGTGCACTTCAGCAGATTAAGGCTCACGTTCCTTTAGAGGAGCTAGATCATTATTCAACGAGGCTGAAGTCGATGACACAGGGTAGCGCTACTTATACGCGCGAATACAGCCATTATGCAGCTGTACCGTTTGAGATTCAGGAACGAGTGATTCAGGAAAACCTGGAGTTGGAAGAAGCATAGGTCAATTAAGAATTGATCAATTATCAATTAAGAATTAGGCGAGGGGCGAAAGCTTTCTCGCCTTTTTTATTGGATTATTATTGGTGATTTACTTTTTGCCAGATTTCTAACCATCCAATCTGCTACATCACTTCTTCGAATAGTAGAGAAAAGCGTGTACTTATTTGAGGATTTGGCTTTCCCTGTTGGCTTGCCAGGAATCAAAGTGACTGGACGAACGGTGATAAAATCAATTTCGGCATCGCCAATCAGTCTTTCAGCCTTTTCTAAATCTTGATAGGCTACTCCAATATTTCCAAATGAAATCATTTTCTTGATGATAGGAGTGCAGTATTCTCGACTTTTACCAACTCCTGCTGCACTAATCCAGATCAGTCGAATATTTTTTTTCGATTTAGATGCCTTAATAATGTTACCAGTTACTGTTTCGACCAGATTTGAGGGTGAAAGTATTTTAGACCACGGAATTACATTTGCTCTTCGAATACCTACACAAGAAATAATGGTCATATCATCTTTTATGATCGAATCAACGAATATCGGGTCAGTTACTTTACCTTTGATCATTTCAACGCCAACCGGCGCTTTGTAGGTTGAACTCTGACGAATTATTGCAGTGACATCCAACTCTTTTTGATGAGCCAGTTTCACAACCCATTGACCAATTCCTCCCGATGCACCTAAAACTAGAATCTTCAAAGTTCTTTTACTCGAATGTTCCTGAAAGCAATCATATCACCGTGATCTTGGAGACTAATATGGCCTTTTTGGGTTTTACCCCAATTTGGGAAATTAAACCACTGGCTGGCTTGATAAGTGGAATCGTATTCTGCTGAATTTCGATCAAATTCTAGAACTAGTTCGTCGTTTAACCAGTGTTCCGTTTTTCCATCATCAACTTTGATGCGAACCCTGTTCCATTCACCTACTGGATGCAAAGTTTTGGGGCCAGCAGGATAGAGAGCAAATACAGAGGCTGTTAATTGAAATTCACGAACTGTGTTTGAAAAATGATCATCATCTAAAATCTGGAATTCATGACCAGTGAAATAATCCATGGCACTGTTAGAGTCTTCCACCACGTGATACATTATACCGCTATTACCACCTTCACTATTCCTAAACTCGAGTTCAAGTTCAAAGTTTTCGAATTGTTCAACGGTCATTAAAGATTCGTCGAAACCGGTATTGATTCCGGGACCATTGCCCTCTCTGGAAACTATAATCATACCATTTTCTATTTCCCATTTCTGTGAAATGGAATCAGCATCAGAACCATACATTTTCCAGCCATTGAAAGTCTCTCCATCAAAAAGGGTAGTCCAGCCAGTATTAGATGGTTGATTTTGCTTATCACAACCGATTAATAGAAAAATGACTGTGATAAGAAGTTGTAAGGATCGATTGAAATTTTTCATGATGTGAGAGTATCGAATCAAATATGATTAATCAAACAATTATGAGTTCTTCCCTACAATTACGGCGAACTCGGGGATAATCATTTCATCTAAAACTTCAGTTTTAGGTTCCAATTCATGAATGATTTTAATTAACTCAATACCATGATTATTAAAAGCTCTCTCTAAGTCCTCTATTTCAAAATAATTGAAATTGAATTTAGTGGAAGGATACTTCTGAAGGCAGCATTTTGGTCTAAAACTAATGGCAAGTAATCCGTTATTTTTCAAAACTCGAAGACATTCATCAAGTGCTTGTTTTAAATCATCCCAGAAATAAATTGTATTAACAGTAAAAATCTTATCAACAATACCTTTTGGAAATGGCAGTGAATGAATATCACCGGTTATAAAATTCACTTCGCCTGAATCAACTAATTGTCGATTGTTCTTTATAGCTAATTCTACCATATCAGCGGAGTAATCTAAGCCAGTGTAATTTACACCTTTTGCACTGTTAACTATGATTGGAGCAAAAGCTCCATTAGCCATACCAATTTCAAGAATGGATTCATTTGATTTGATATCAAGTAAGTCAATGGTTTTGAGATTCATCAATTGATTACTCTCATTCATCTTATCAGCAACCTCGATACCAAAATCTCCATTTGGTTTTCGTAACTGTGAGGAGACTTCTCTTAAAAAACTATCGTCCAAAGCTATTTACTCAGTTAAGTGACAGGCTAATATTAATCATTTCTATGAAAGATTAATCGCTCCTAATATGCGTTAAACAAATACGTTAGTAAATTTAGAAAGCTTTAGGAAGTGACTTATTTAAAATGAAAATGTTAGCACTAGTTGTTGTCTATTTAGTTGGATTAAATACGCCAATTTCGACAAATGCTCAGGTTATTGATGGCACCTGGAATGCCTATATCCAGACCATAGAAGGTAAGGTTGAAATTATCTATCAATTTCAGACTGAAGGTGATAAACTGACGGGTTCAGTAATTACTCCTCAAGGTGCATATCTCATTTCTGATGGTTCGGTAAATGGCAGTACCATCTCTTACGTTATCGAGTACGGTGAGATGAAAGTTTTCTATACCGGATACTATTTAAGAGAGCAGCTTTTAATAAGTGCAAGTTTTCAAGGTAATACTGATCAGATTACACTTAATAGAGTAAAGGACGACTAGTTGAACATCTCTAAAGCTCAATTTATTGATTGAGCTTTTTTTATCTCCTCTTTCTCCTTAAAGAATCTTAAGAATAGAGCCTTTTTTAGAAGGAAATCAGTGATTTATTATGAAGTTCTATTCTAGATTAACAGCCCTTAATCTACAGTCTTAAAAGGGATTCATAGTTTGTGAACAGATTAAAAAAGCAAACTATCCATCCATGAAAATTTTAAGAGTAGCAATATTATCGCTGTTGACATTTGTTCTCGCAGATGTGGCGAATGCTCAGATGAGTAATGTGCTTGGATACGTTAAAATTCAGACTCCCGTCACTTTTTTTGAAGCATCAAATGATATAGAGATTGACAAAAGTCTTTTAGTAAAAATCTCTACCGATAATGGTGAGTTAGCTTCAGATATAGAAACGGAGATTGAAGAGGAATTAAAATCAGAGGTAAAGATTCTTGATAGATTTGAATTACGAAACGAAGAGTATTTCAATCGCAAACCAATAATCTTACTTCAAAATGCAAGAGTGAAGCCAAGTGTTTACTCTGACTAATGAAAAATTTTTACCCCGATGAAACAACAAAACTGTTACAGCATCAACACTAGATGGTATTTGGCCTCGAAGTTAGTGCTGATGCTGGACAGTTTTTCAAACATGAATGTTAGGTCAATATATCAAAAAGCGGCTATTACCTCTTTTTAAACATAGATAGAATTGGTTAGCGAAACGGACTGATAATTCTGAAAGGGCAGTTTAGCAGATCTGAAATCGCATGGTAGTTTCGAGGCTCATTCCCTGATAAGGAATGAGCTTTTTTTATGCTCTTCAATTTTCTAATATCTCGCATGGCTTTAACTGAGGTACAAATACAGTCTTTAATAGAAAATCATATTTGGCATGAAGGATGTCCGGTCCATCATTCAGAACTTTCTGTACTAAATATTTCCTATATCAACTTTGATGGTTTTTCTCAGATTGGTGAAATAATGGTCGCTGAAATAATAAAGGAACAAGTTCAATCTGTTTTCGAAGAGCTGTATGAGATTCAATTTCCAATTCATAATCTCTCACTTATAGATCATTATAAAGGAGATGATGTTGTATCTATGGAAGCCAATAATTCATCTGCATTCAATGGCAGAAAGGTTATGAATACTGATCGGTGGTCGAGTCATGCATATGGATTAGCAATCGATATTAATCCAACACAAAATCCGTATTTGAATTTTGATACATCAGAGTCAACCATTAAAGTATATCCTTCGGATGGAATGGCGTTCGTAAATCGTTCAGTGCTCAGAAAGGGAATGGTTGAAGATATTGTCCCGATTTTTGCAAAGTATGGATTCACCGAATGGGGAGGGTGCTGGGAAATGAAACCGGATTATCATCATTTTCAAATTCCCTGGGAAAAGATTGAGGAATTATTTCCTGGAAATTAGATGATGATTTGATGGATAGCCGAACTGTAAAACTAATTACTGGTCCCATTCTTTTTGGGTTAATTCTGCTATTTGGTGATGCCGAATCAAGTCAAGTGAGAATGATTGCAATTGCTGCCTGGATGTTAGTTTGGTGGGTTACAGCTGCCATTCCAATTGGTGTAACTGCATTATTGCCCATTGTTCTATTTCCAATACTAAATATACTTTCCCTTCGAGAAACAACCGTCAACTATGCAAACCCAGTTATTTATCTTTTTTTTGGGGGATTTGTTTTAGGCTTAGCTATAGAAAAATGGAATCTACATCGAAGAATAGCGTTAAACATCATGAATCTGGCTGGTGAAAAACCTTCACGCATTATTCTTGGTGGTATGCTTGCTACTTCATTGTTATCAATGTGGATCAGCAACACAGCCACTACAGTTATGATGCTCCCAATTGGCATGTCAGTAATTATGCTACTCCAAGATAAATTCAGTGATAAAGCCGCATCAAGAAATTTCGCACTCACATTAATGCTTGGTATAGCATATGCAGCCAATATTGGTGGAATAACAACAATTATTGGAACACCACCCAATCTTGTTTTAGCGGGTATAGTTGAGGAAGGTGGTATAACACCATTAAGTTTTGCTAACTGGATGTTCTTTGCATTACCGCTAGTTACAATTTTATTTTCGATGGTCTATTTCCTCAATACTAAATTCATTTATCCGGTTAGAATTAAAGAATTACCGGGAATACGTGAATTGATAACCAATGAACTAAAGCAGTTAGGAAATCTCCAAAAAGGAGAGAAGCGGGTGATGGTTGTGATGTTAGTTACTGCGCTTTGTTGGATTTTCAGATCTCAAATCACAAAAATTGAAGTTTTTACCGCTGTTTCTGATACCGGGATTGCAATCGCTGCTTCCATTGCACTTTTTATGATTCCATCCGGAGAAAAACAACAACCATTATTAGAATGGAAAGATACACAGCGACTACCTTGGGATATCTTACTATTATTTGGTGGTGGTATTTCTCTTGCAAAGGGATTAGAGGTCACAGACATAGTCGGTGCTTTAGGCAACTGGATTAGCTCTAACACGATCGCCGCTCCTTTAATCATTATTTTGGTCGTTTGTGCTTTTGCAGTATTCCTAACTGAAATAATGAGTAATGTTGCTTTAGTAGCTGTATTTATACCAGTTTCTTTTGTGATAGCACAATTCTTTGGTTTGGATGAGCTTCAACTGGCCATTCCTCTTACAATTGGAGCCAGTTGTGCATTCATGTTTCCAATTTCAACTCCACCAAATGCAATTGTATTTTCAAGTGGTCATATTAAAATGGCGGAGATGGCGCGCTCAGGAATATTCCTGAATATTCTTTCCATCATCATTATTTCTGTGTACTGCTATTTTGTTCAGGATTATTTCTTTTAATCCTGATTAGATTTAGCATCAACAAACTGAAGATATCTTCTAGGAAGTGTGAAAGGTCGATTTACAGGAATAGGGTCTAACCTTGGAGATGAAATAGAATCAGGTTTTTGAGGTCGAAGTTCAGGATTCCAACTGAATCCATCTAAAGTTCTATTTTCCAGATCTGTGTATTCCGGTAAAAATAACCCTTCATTTTGGCCCATTCTGGCCGTAATAAGCTCACCATTCTCAAAGATTAATGAAGTAGTTGGACTCGTGTATTCCATAGCTCCATCAGGTTCATTTTCTTCATTTTTTGTGTGATATAAAATCTGAGAGTTTGGAAATACGTCGATTTGAGATATATCACCTACATCAAAATATGCGACCAGCGTATCACCTTTTAACTGATTTAACCGAAACGTGCTGGTATCCTGTTGAGTTGAAAATGCATTCGGGAAAGCTCTCAGTTCTTTGATTTCAGAACTATCAAGTTGAACGACAATTAATTCACCGGATAATTGAGAGTTTTTATTCCAGGCTTTAGGCAGTCCACTCAAAGTAAAGATCTCCGTTTCAGAATCGTAAAGAAGGGTATCTGAAAGCGAGGAAAATTTCGAAGCCCAAACTTTAACACTATCGAGTCCTTCAATAGTAGATGTGGAGTCCTGATCTAGAAGTAGAAGTTCACCGGCATAAATATGGGTAGTATCCATTTTTGTACTATCACCTTCAACATTCATTAAATAGGCTTGATCACGAATGTATCTTCTTCCTGTAGAATCAGCTTCCAGATAATTACCGGTTAATATGGCATTGTTTATACTATCTGATACAAACACATTGCTATAAAATTGAAGGAAATTTTTTTCTCGATTAATGAAAAGTGAATCACCTTCAGCATATTGAGCGGAATCTTCGAGCTGTACATCAAATCTAAATATCGCACTATCCTGATTCTGAAAATAAGTTCCACTCTGAGCTGTTAATACTCCTTCAGAATCTTCGAGGCGAATTCCTGATGGAAAAATCGCGACTTTAGTAGTGAAGTTATAATCAACTTGCGAACCAAAGAGGGTAGTACTGTCTTGTTCGATAATAACCCTGCCGCGTAAAAGACTTATATCACGATTGGTGAAATAATAAAGTGTATCAGCCCAAATATTTTCTGTTTCCGTGTCTATTTGAATATTTCCAAACGCCCGCATCTCATCCCGATCTAAAAAGCGCAATGCACTGTCACACACCATGGTAACATTGCGCATGCTCATTCTCGCGTTAACTAGCTTCTGAACGCGTTCTCCTTCAACTTCAGTAAGTGTTGCAGAATCAAATCGTATTAACTCAACTATATCTTGAGCACTAGTATGAGCAGTACCAGTGAGAAGAAATAAATAGATAAAGAATATCTTTCGAATCATTTATTCGATCACAACTTTTCCACCACCTTCATTCAAAGTGTAGTTTGTTAAATCTGAATTCCCATAAAAGCCATTTGCTGCTATACTATCAGGTGGAGAAATAAAAATCACAAACTCGGGAGTACTTACTTTATCAAAGTTACGCTCCCATAGGAGATATTCAGATCGTAGATTTTTCCCATCATAAGTTACTACATCAACATTTCTGAACATTTCAAATCTGCCTTTATCAGGTTCATAAAATGCACTATCACAAGTAATTGTAGACTCTAATTCACCGGACTCATTAAAGATTTCGATTAGAACCGGTCCACTAATGGTTGTTTGATTCTCGCCATCCTGTTGAATGTTATAAGAATATGAACCGGACATTTTAATCCTATTTATACCACCTTCAAGCATATTCATTTTGAAGCCCCAACTTTCAGTTGAGTTTAATAAAGAATCGCCGAGAGCTAATTCCACTTGCTTAGAATCAAACTCATTGAGGTCATTGCATGCGAAGAATATGAATGCAAACAGGAAAAACGATATAGACTTAATCCGTACCAAAATATCGATCACCAGCGTCTCCTAGTCCCGGCACGATGAAGGCATTCTCATTGAGTTTTTCATCAATTGCTGCCGTAATAATTGGAACATCCGGATGTTCTTTGTGAAGTCTTTCAATACCCTCCGGTGCAGCAATTAAGCTCACAAAGCGAATTTGTTGTGCACCGTTTTCTTTTAAGAAAGATAGAGCATGGGATCCGCTACCACCAGTTGCAAGCATTGGATCAACAACCAGGTTTAAAGCCTTATCTAAGCCTGAAGGTAAATTATCATAGTAGTTTATGGGTTGGTGTGTTTCCTCATCTCGATACACACCAACATGACCAACTTTAGCTTCAGGCATAAAGTCGATAATTCCATCAACCAGGCTTAAGCCGGCTCTTAAGATTGGAATTACAATGACTTCTTGACCAGGCTCATATCCAATGGTTTTTTGGATTGGAGTTTCAATCTCAGTTTCATCCAGTTTTAGATCGTTCAATGCATGATAGGCCAGAATTATCCCAATATTAGAGAGAGCTCTTCGGAACAATGCCGTATTTGTGTTTTTATCACGCAAATAAGTTAGATAGCGATCAACTACAGGATGACTGATTACTGAAACATTCTCCATATTTATTTAATGCCTTGTTCTTCCATTTTTGCAAAGTATGTTTTACTGGCAGTTGCTACAACACCTGAAAGTGCAAAGAGGGCAATTATATTCGGGAACGTCATCAGACCAAGAGCAATGTCACCGATAGCCCATACCGTTTCAAGTGCGAGTACAGCTCCGATGAAATGCATCACCAGGTAAACCATTTTGTAGTAAATGATGGATTTATCACCAGCTAAATACTGGATAGAACGATCTCCATAATAACTCCAGCTAATGGCAGTTGAGACACCAAATAATATCACACAGATTGTGACAATATACTTTCCGCCAGGGAAGATCGGAGCCAGGCCATTTTCGAATGCTAAAGCAGTTAATGGTGCTCCATTTTCTACTATGCTGGTATGTAATTCATCTAGTTCAATTCCATTTTCACTCGTGATAATGACACCACCATCAACAACTTCTATTGTTCCGTTGAATGGCTGCGTTCTTTCTTCATCAAGGTAGAAAACACCCATTCCGTGGTCATTTCTTTCAATGGTACCATTTTCAGCTTCACCGTTACGAAGTACAAGTGTATTAGAATTACCATCTATTGATATTTCTGTTTCTATAGCTGCAGTTGTAAACAGCGTGTCGTGCTTCATATCCCAAACACCGGTACTTACAATTACCAAACCCGTCATTGTACATACTACTAGGGTATCAATAAATGGTTCTAGTAAAGCTACTACACCTTCTCGTACAGGTTCTTTTGTCTTAGCTGCACCGTGCGCGATAGGAGCACTACCTTGACCAGCTTCATTTGAAAAAAGTCCTCTTTTAATACCCCATACTAAGGTTGTCAGGAATAAACCTGAACCAACTCCAAACGCACCTGCTTTTGGAGTGAATGCATATTCGAGAATGGTGCCGAATGCAGGAATTACTTTATCATAGTTAAGAAGAAGAATCGTTAATGCTCCCAGCACATAAATAATCGCCATAATAGGCATTAGGCTAGCTGTTACTCTACCAATTCTCTTAATACCACCAATGATTACAAAACCAACTATAGAAGCTGTTACAAGACCGGTAATCCATCCCGGAACCATAAAGGTACTTGATAAAGTATCAGCTACTGTATTTGCCTGAACGGCATTCCCTGTTAAAAAAGAACAAATAACAGCCATTGCAGCAAAGAAAACGGCTAACCATTTCCAGTTTTCACCAAGACCTCTCTCGATATAATACATTGGACCGCCAGATACAGATCCATCAGCATTTTGAACTCGATATTTCACTGCTAGTGTACATTCTGTGTATTTAACAGCCATACCGAAGAATGCTGTTACCCACATCCAAAAAAGAGCACCCGGGCCTCCATAGTGGATCGCAATTGCAACACCTGCAATATTACCAATACCCACAGTTGCTGATAATGCGGTTGTAAGCGCCTGGAAATGATTTACATCACCAACTGCGTCCGGTGAATCGTATTTCCCCATTACAGAAAAAATCCCATGTCTGAATCTGCGGATCTGAACAAATCCAAGTCGAAGGGTGATAAAAATCCCGAAGCTGAGGAGAACAGCAACCATAAATGGGAAAAAGGAAGGAGTACTCCAAACCAAGTCGTTAAGAGTACCAACTACATTCTCGAAAGTTTCCATGCACTAATTGTTATTTAATTCTGATTTTGAAACCGGCACAAAGTATAAAAGATTTAATAAAATAATGATGCCGAAACGTGAAACGGTGTAATCAAAATGATATTTGAAAAGTGAACGATTTGGATTTCAATAATGGTTGTGACATGAAATCAAGACTTAATAGGCTAATAACCCACATTATTTAAAATGACAAAAGCAGATATTGTTGATATCATCTCATCTTCAGTAGGACTAACAAAAGTTGAAACAGAAGCAGTGGTTAATGGTTTCATGGAAACTGTAATTGATGCGATGAAAAGAGGTGAGAACATCGAATTACGAGGATTTGGAAGCTTCAAAGTTGTAAAAAGGGCACAAAGAGTAGCTAGAAATCCTAAAACAAATATTGAAGTAATAGTACCTGAGCAATTTGTACCAGTACTTAAAGTCTCTAAAGATTTTAAAGAAGCTGTGAATGATTCAATGGCAGTAAAAATTTGATTTCGAAAACCGCATAAAGTTCTTATTTTTGTAGTCTGACTAATAAAACACTTCAACGATCAGGTAAAATTGTATGCCAAGCGGTAAAAAAAGAAAACGCGCAAAGATTGCTAAGCACAAGCGCAAGAAGCGTCTGAGAAAAAACAGACATAAGAAAAAGTAATTTTTAGGCTCCGATTTATCGGGGCCTTTTTTGTTAGTAGCTACGCCAGGTTCTTCTGCAATCTCTACATAAGTGTTTATTCACTTTTCTTGGCTGTAAAAAAGAGATTGAAACTAAGATGGTAAATATGATGGAAAGAATCGATTGCCTTGATTCGCTGAAAACTCTATTTGAACCACAGTTTGGGCATTTTTCATTTTCTTCAAGTAGTCCAAAAATTCCTTCATTAGTCTGATCAAATTGGAATTCAGATTTTAGAATCTCAATAGATTCTGCGGCAAATTCTTCGGGGATCATAAGTTTTACACCACCAACAGCAGTTGATAGATTTGTAATGGCAGATGTATTTACATCATGCAAAACACACGGTATCTCAGCATCATCAAGAAGGGCTTTTGCAAATTGAGCATCACTTGGATTAACAAAAGATCTTAAAACGATAAGTTTAGACATTAAGCAGCAACTGCTTCAGAAAGAATGGTGTCACACATTGAAATAACTCGATTTCCTTTCAAAAGCAGGTCTTGTAGGCGCCGACTCACATAATTATGTAATTCATTTAAATCTTCGGCTGCGCTAAGTTCATATTGGAAGTAGGAGATAAGATTAATTGCGCTAAGATATTTTCCTTGTTCATCTCCCTCGATCTCGATGTGCCACCTTGTTATGATGTTTTCATTCTTTAGCGTAGAATTAATTTGCTTACTAATAGATTCCATCCATTTACTTGCTTGCTCTATCCTGTAGTTGCCTTCTCTTCCAAGTTGCTGTGGTTGGCAGGCATCAATATCAAATAACCAGGTCATTTCGATGTCGATGGTAGGAGCGACATCGATTTCAGCTAGTTTTTCTACTCTAAGAAATGGGTGCTCTTGCATGCCATCCATTCTCCGGGCAACGGATGTTTCACGAAAACTGTCCCAATCAAAGTTGATTGCCAGCGAATCAACAAAATTTGAACTCTTTGATAATCCAATACCCATTTCAAGCCCAATGGCATGGATTTTATTATCTTTCCAAGTTTTAAAGGTATTACTTTGAATTCCTCGTTTCCCCAACTGTGTTTTTACAGTATTAACGATGGAATTAAAAATCGGATAATGCATTCAGCCTCAATGTTTTTTGACTCTCTTACAACTTGTTAAATCTCATGAACTACTATGAATTAATATATTTATTAGAAGAGTTCAAAACCAAATTATGTAATTGTTGGTTAGAGCAAGCTGTAACGCCTTTTAAAAATCAACTCGAGCTTTTTATTACAAATGGAGAAGAAAGTTTCAGGTTGATTTTCAATGCTAGTCCTGGAAATGCAGCGTTGTTTTTGGATTCATATCGACCTGCAAAAAAATCGAATACTCAGCAATTTTTTGAGTCGATTTATGGAAACCCAATTAGTGAAATAATCCTCGAAGAAAATGAACGGCTGATTTCTTTCCTTTTTGAAGATGGCAGTAGATTATGGTTTAAACTCTTTGGTTCGAAAGCCAATGCTTTACTGGCGAGAGAAGGGATTATAATCGAAACATTTAAAGATCGAGATTCAATTGGTGATGAGGAACCATCTCCTAAGTCACCGAAATTGCTTCAATCTGAATCTTTGGAAGGAGTTCAAATCGCATTAAGATTGCAAAAATTGATTCCAATTCTCCCTAAAGTATGGATCAATAAACTGGATGATATTCATCATTTTGTTGATATGAGTGATAATGAGTTACTGGAATTTGCCCGTGATCTAGATACTTCAATAAGAGAAAAAGCTGAGTTTCGAATTCTTGAAAGTGGAGAAGTGACGCTGATACCGGAAAGACTGTTACCGGATGATTCAGCTCAGAGAGTTGGGAGTGTAAATGATTTAATTCTTCATCGATTTAAAAATTACGCTCATCAACAGCGATTGAAATCCCAGAAAAACGGATTATTCAAATCAATAAAGAGAAAGCTGAAAAGAACAGAATCAGCACTAAAAAATCTATATCAGGCTGATAAAGGACTGGAGAAAGCAGATAAATATGAGAAATTTGGACACATTTTGATGGCAAATGCTCATCAGCCAGTTTCAAGAAAGAAGGTGATTGAACTCGACGATTTGTACAATGCAGGTAATACAATCTTGATTCCAATACAGATGGATTTGAGTCTGGCAGAAAATGCACAGCGGTATTATTCTAAATCTTCAAATTCTTTGAAATCTTATGAAGAAGCGTTAGACAGAATTCCGGAGTTAGAGAAGACCAAGGATTTATATTCTACACTTCTTGAGGAGATAGAGGTAATAACTCAGATGCGTGATCTAAATGAATGGAAGAAGTTGAACAAAGACTATTTGAGTGGACTCGAGCAAGCCAGCACAACTAAAGAGACATCAAATCCATTTTTTGAAATTGAATACAAAGGTTATCCAATTTGGATTGGGAAAAACGCCAGAAGTAATGATGTGTTGGTCCAAAAATCTCATAAAGAAGACATATGGTTACATGCCAGAGGAGTATCAGGCTCTCATGTAATCATTCGGATGAATAATTCTAAAAATGAACTGGATTTAATTTTAATTGAGGAAATCGCAAGTTTTGCTGCCTATCAATCAAAGGCTAGAGGCTCTAATCTGGTACCCGTGATCTACACAAAAAGAAAATACATTCGAAAACAAAAAGGAGCTGCATTAGGTGCAGTTTTGGTACAAAAAGAGAAAGTTGTAATTGTGGAACCCAAGAACCCATTTGAATGAATTTGTATCGATTAAAGAAATTTCAGGATAGTTTTTTTCTTGTGGGATTTATGGCTACAGGAAAGAGTTCCATTGGAAAAGCATTGGCAAATGAGCTGGAAAGACCGTTTTTAGATCTTGATAGTTATATAGTTGAAAAAGAAGGTGTCAGCATTAGTGAAATATTTAGAACCAAAGGCGAAGGCTATTTCAGAGAAAGAGAATGGAAATATTTGCTTGAGATAACACAGAATTTTAAAGGTGTGGTAGCACTTGGGGGAGGAGCACTTCATAATCAACAAGTAGTTGATCATCTAAAGCTTTTTGGCTTACTGATATTTCTAAAAACTCCAATTGATGTAATTGTTAAGCGAGTTCAGCGAAATAAAAAACGCCCAATTGTGTTAAATGATCAAGGTGAAATTAAATCCAAAGAAACTCTATTTAATGAGCTGGAAAGCTTATATTTGAGCCGAATTGATTTATATAATCAGGCGCAAATAATATTAGAATCTACTGGCTTTGAATCGAAAAACGAGCAGGCGGCGAGGCTTATAGAAAAACTACAGCGATATGTTTAAATCCATATCAGTATCCACCGAAACAAGGGATAACTACTTGTATCACGTTGGTACTGGATTGTTAGAAAAAGCATGTGACTTTATAAAAGAGAATTTCGGCACGAATAACCTTATTGTAGTAATTGATAAGAATGTGCACCAGTTTCATTTTCAATCGATTCAGGAAGTGCTAAATCCTGTATTTCAAACGATTGATACTTATGTAGTTCCGCCTGGCGAACAAAGTAAAAATATTGAACAGTATTCAAGCATTTTAGATTTTGTTCTGACTAGTGGGGTTGAAAGGAAAACTCCACTTCTTGCAATTGGTGGTGGTGTAACCGGCGACTTAAGCGGATTTGTTGCAGCAAGCGTTTTGAGAGGTATTCCTTTAATACACATGCCGACGAGTTTATTAGCTATGGTTGATAGTTCTATCGGTGGGAAAACAGGGATCAATCACAAAACGGGTAAAAATCTCATCGGGGATTTCTATCAGCCAAAAGCAGTTTTTGCTGATATTCAGTTTTTAGAAACTTTACCGCCAGAGGAATGGGTAAATGGGTTAAGTGAGATCATTAAATACGGGATGATTGAAGATTCAGGTTTATTGAATGATCTTACCAAATTAACTGAATCCAAGAGTTTTACACCTTCAGAAGAATGGATTGAGATCATTCGAAGAAGTGCAGAAATAAAAATTGAGATAGTTCAACGTGATGTACTGGAAGGTGGAGTTCGTGCTTTTCTCAACTTTGGGCACACATACGGCCATGTAATCGAAAAAATGGGAAATTATTCGAGATTTAGTCATGGAGAAGCAGTTTTTGCAGGAATGTATGGCGCGATTTCTGCATCAACGGAACTAGGTCATAATATTGAAGTAGAAAGACTTAACGCCTTTAGAGAATTGTACAAAATAGACTTAGCTGATTTTAACAGTGTTGATGAGTTGATAAAATGGATGTATAAGGACAAAAAAGTTGCGAATCAATCTATCAGATTGGTGTTATTGAAATCGATAGGTGAACCATTTGTTTATCAAGTTGAGGATCTTGAAATCTTAAAAAAGAGTTGGGCATATTTGCTAACAGAGTTTTCATGACATGACCCTAACATGGTTACATAAAATCTGGGTTTATTTTTGGAACAGCATTGGTCTGCTATTAGCTGTTTTAGTGATATTAGGTGGTATTTTTTATGGAGTTCTTCAGCTACCCATTACAAAAGAGTACCTAATAAATCGAATTGAGAATTCTTTTAATAGCGATCGTCAGGCTTTCCTTGAAATAGATGAACTATCAGGTCATATACCTTTTAATTTTTCTGTCACAGATGTCAATTTGTATACAGATTCTTCTCGAACAGTTTCGCTGGCAAGTATTGATTCAGCAACCGGTAGTATCGATTTGCGTGGTTGGTTTAGTGATCAAATTATACTCCCTTCTGTAGAAATATTTGAGCCACAAATAACAATTGATCTTAATAACAATTACACAGAATTATTCGCTAGGAAATCGTTAATAATTGGTGACGAACCGACTACTCAGGACGAGGCGAGTGAGAATGATATTGGAATTTTAATCCCTCAAATTGTAGTTGAGAGCGGGGAAATAAAACTTTTAAATCTTACAGAGGAAGGAAGTGAATTGCTTAAAACTCCCACATTAACTCTGAAAGATTTATATATCAACAGCTTCCTGGATTACAGCCGACTTCAACGATTCATAGACATAGAGCAATTCACTTTTAGTTTACCTGAGATCGAGGTTGATCAGATAAATGTTTTTGGCCAGGTTTTTAATGATGATCAATATCTGGAATTCAATGCGTTCAATATCAGTACCGAGAATAATGCGCTTAGATTTAGTGCTGAAGTTGACGGAATAAACATTTTGGAACCAGCTTTAGCACAACAATTAGAGAGATCTTCCTACAATATTATTGTTGATGAGTTAATTACATACCCTTTACACTTAAGAAAGCTAGTACCGGATTTCCCGTTTTTTGAACAACAGATTTATACAAAAATTGATGTTACCGGCACTTTAGATTCACTTACTGTTAGTGATGCATACCTGTTAGTTGGTAATTCCGAATTAGAAGCATTTGGCGGTTTTAATCCTTCTGACGAGATAGAAGATGAGAATTTTAGTCTTGGACTAGAGCGTCTGTCTATCGATTCAACAGATCTTGGTAGTTGGTTTCCTGATTTGACTGATATACAAAAGGCCGCATTAACAGACTTTGAGATTGATGGTCAAGTCCAAGGTAGTTTCAATAAGTTAATTGGCAACTTTGATTTTATCAGTGAAAGAGGCTTTGTTAGTACATCCACTCAAGTTGATATTTCTGATTCACTAAGTATTATCATTTCTAGTAATTTTGAAGAGTTAAACTTAGGCAGTTTGATTCAATCTAACATTGAGAATACAAATTTAAATGGGGCGTTAAATTTATCTACAAATTCATTTGATCCAAGAACTGCTTTTGGAGATTTCAATCTTCAGTTATCTAGAGGACAATTGAATGCCTTTGACTTTGACTCACTAAATTTTGAATCAACTTGGGAAAATGGAAACATTCAACCCATATTTGAAATCATAGCTCCTTCAGCTTATCTGGATGGTGAAGGAATTATTCAACTGTCAGATAGTACAAGCATTGTTGAATTAAATGGTTCTGCAGCTCAACTAGACTTAAAAGGATTAACTGCAGCTGAATCGCTAAGCAAAGCATTCGTCGATATGAATTATAGTATAAGTATCGATGGCAGCACTATAGAAGATGCTTTTGGCCAACTAACTATTGATTTGCCAAACACAGTTATCGCAGATGATACATTAAAGCAACATCAGATTTATGCTGATTTTAATTCGGAAATTGATGGAAGTAAGAGTTTCAGGCTTACATCTACTCCAATCGATGTTTCAGTAAGTGGTGATTTTGATATAGAAGAAGCTACCTTATTGACTGAATTTTGGGTTTCTAATTTGAACAGTAAAATTCAAAATGAATTAACGTTTTCTGATAGCACATATTCAGGTATTGAGATAGCAGATAGTTTAACTGCTGGAATTGAACTCGACTTCAATGTAAAAGACCTTGATTTGTTGAGAGCTTATCTGCCAAATTTACCTCAGTTTGAAACCCATGTAGCAGGGAATTCAAATTTTAATCTGAGTAGTGAATCGATTTTATTTAATGCAACCCTACTTGATAGTACGGTTACCTTTGGGAATTATAATGCAGACTCTGTTTCCGTTCAGGTTACAGGAAGCTTTAGATACGATGAACCGATTAAATCGTTTTCTAATCTACAAATTCAAGCGAATGCTGCTGAATTTAATTCTGAATTTATCTCAACCGAGAGTTTGAATACCATTCTCCAAATGAGAGACGATAGCATATTTATAGAGCAGAATATCGGATCAATTGCAGGGGAAAATGATTTTTATCTTGATAGTTTTGCTCAACTGAGCGATTCAACCATCAAAATAACTATTGATAGTCTTTCTTTGGGGAATGCCAATTATCAGTGGCAAAGTATTGGTAACCCGGCATTAACATACTACAAAAACGAAAGTTTAGAGTTTGATAATTTTGAGTTTAGAAATGATGAAGAGTCTCTAAGTTTTGAAGGAATTTTCAGCGATCAATCTACTGATTCAGTTAATTATTTAATTAGAAATGTTGATCTGGCAAGAATCTCAGGTTTAATAAATGGCAGAATCGACTTTTCAGGTATCCTGGATGCTGATTTCACTACTAAATCTCTAACCAGAATTCCAAGTATTCAAGGTGGGCTTGGTATAAACGCATTCTCAATAGATGAACGCGTACTTGGTGATATTGAAGTATCTAGTTTGTTTAATTCAGATTTCAATCGATTCGATACTCGAGTTACAGTTTCCACTGATTCTGCAAAATATCCCGATTACTTCACCAGAACGGAAAGACGAGGTCAAAACATCACTTTTAACGGGTATGTGAATGCGCCTGATGATGGTACATTTGCGAATGAAGATTCACTTTTTTACTTCGATTTAGATTTTGAAAGTATAGATTTGTGGATCTTACCTTTTATAGCACCAAGAGTGTTCACGGAAATGTCTGGTGTGGCAAGTGGTGGAGGATCTGTCTGGGGTAATTTTGAAGATTTCGATTTTTCTGTGAATTACGATATCGGAACAGATGATGCAATTTTCTTCCGTCCCCGTTTTCTTGACACTTTTTACTTTGGTTTAGGGAATATTACTCTAAATCGAGAAGATGGACTTATTTTCAATGATTTATTCGTTATTGACCCTTCCGGTGGTAGCGCAGTTTTAAATGGTACCTATGATCTGGGGCATCTTGGTAGAATTCATGAAATGGACTTAACCCTTGAAATGGATGAGTTCCAGTTCCTGAATAATAATTTTGATCCGGATGTGGCTTTCTTTGGTGATGCCTATGGTAGTTCTACAATTCGAATGACAGGCACCAATCTCAATCCGGTTTTAACCACTGAAACACCGGTATTAATCTCAGATTTTTCGAGAATCGGAATTCCATTACTCGAGGAAACCGAATTTGATGAAGACAATAAGTTCATTCGATTTGTTGAAAATTTTGATTTTCAGCCCAATGTTGATCCGACCCAGATTTCAAGTACAAATACTCCAATTGTTGAAGTAGAAGAAGATCCATTTGATCGAACGTTTGTAGAGCGCTTTACACTTGATTTACAATTTGTAGCACAAAACCCGATGGAAGTTCAGCTGATATTTGATCCAATAACAGGTGACCAAATTGAAGCAGAAGGTATTGGTAGACTTGGCATTAGACTTGAAGATGAGCAGCTAAGTATGTTCGGTCAGTTTGATATAAATGGTGGAACCTATCAGTTTGTGAGTGGTGAGATTTTTACCCGTAGATTTGATCTGGAACCGGGTGGTACTATTATTTGGGAAGGTGAACCTGCGAATGCAAGGCTTGATCTAAATGCTATCTATGAGGCCAGACCGGATATAAATACGTTATCACAGACGCGTTCCGATCTTGACTCTGAGTCTTCACAACGAGTACCGGTAGAATTGGTTTTGAACGTAGGTGGTTCGTTAACTGCGATCGAAAATAATTTCTTCTTCCGTTTACCAAATAATTTCGAAACCCGACAGAATTCCACTCTAAACACTCAGATTGCTGCATTAAACAGAAATGAAGATGAAAAACTAATTCAGGCCGCCAGTTTTCTTTTGATGGGTGATTTTATCCCATCTGCAACTGCGAGTACCGATGCTACCAATACTTTGACAGAGAACTTTTCTGGGAGTGGTGCTGTATTAAATCCGCTTTTATCCAGCCAGATTATCAGTCCTTTATTATCTAATCAGATCAATTCACTTTTGAGGAGTGATATCGGTAGTCTCGACATTGATTTTAATTTGAATACCTACAATAATGTTGATCTTGGAGTGGCACTTCGTTTATACAACGATCGAATTATATTAAGTAGGGAAGGTCAGATTACCGGATCCCAATCAAATATTGGTGATATTGGTGCTACTTATCGAATTAATAATACACTGTCTGTAACGGCATTTCATCGCCAGGACCCTACATTTAGCAATATCACAGGTGGGGAAGAATCTCAACAAGCACAGGATATAAATGGGGTTGGATTTGAAGCAGAAGTTAGCTTTAATTCATGGCAGGAGTTTTTCCGTAAATTGGCATCACCATTCAGAAGATTATTCGGCAAAAAAGAGGATAACACAGAAATTGCAAGTTCTGATTAATTCATAAATCGAAAAGGAAAGAATGAGCAGAAATCAAAGGCTCAGTACACTCGAGGAACTAATCCTTGATCTCATAAAAAATCATCCAAAGCAAACATTTCATAAAAACGAACTCGAAGAACTATTACGATTGGGAAGTAAAAGAGAGTTCAAACGTTTTGACAAAGCAATAAATAGTCTGGCTGGAAAGAATCTAATCCATAAAAGTGGGAATAGCTTAAGTCTGAACAAATCGGGTGAGAAAAAGAAACCCCGAGACATGAAGAATTTTCGTGGTCTTCTAGAAGGTCGAATTCAAATCACTCCACGAGGTACAGGCTTTGTTATTGTCGATGAACTTGATGACGATGTGCGTGTTTCACAACGTGATGTTTCAACATCTTTAAATGATGATGTTGTTCAAGTGATGATTCAGGGTGTGAATAAAAGAACCGGACAACCACAAGGCAAGGTTGTTGAGGTTATGGAAAGAGGAAAGGATTTTTATGTTGGCACTTTAAAAAGAACAGGTGTAAAAACTTTCTTAATAGAACCGGATTTAAAATCTGCTCACATCGATTTTTTTGTGCAACCAGAGAATGTAAACGGCGCTGAAAATGATGATAAAGTCATTTTTGAGTTAAAAAAATGGGTGCACCCAAAAGCATTACCTGAGGCTGTTGTTACATCCATTTTAGGAAAGAAGGGAAGTAACGATGCAAATATTCTTTCGATTCTAGCTGAAAATGAACTAAAAGCAGACTTTCCACCTGAGGTTGAAACTTTTGCTGATGAAATTCCTCTCGAAATATCGCAGGAAGAAATAGCTCGTCGCTTGGATCTGCGAGAAGAGAACATATTTACTATTGATCCACACGATGCAAAAGATTTTGATGACGCACTAAGTATCAAATATCTCGAGAATGGGAATTATTATCTAGGAGTGCATATTGCCGATGTAACTGCTTATATGCCGATGGACTCAGTGCTGGATGTGGAAGCTTACAGTCGCGCTACCAGTATCTATTTGGTGGATCGAGTGATACCAATGCTACCAGAGCGATTAAGTAATGGCGTTTGTTCACTGCGACCAAATGAAGATAAGCTATGCTATAGTTGCTTCATGGAAATTGATGAATATGGGCACCTTATTGATTACTCAATACGAGAAACGATTATACATTCAAAACAACGCTTTACTTACGAAGAGGCACAGGAGATTTTAGAAGGCAAAGAACATCCAATGCAGGATAAAGTTCATTTAGCAGGGAAATTAGCCAAGGCCTTGATGAATAAACGCTTTAAAGAAGGTGCAATCGATTTTGATACTCCCGAGCCTCGCTTTGTTTTGGATGAAACTGGTAAACCCATAGAAGTAATTTTAAAGAAAAGGAAATTCGCTCACCGGCTAATCGAAGAATGTATGTTGATGGCAAATAAAACTGTAGCTCAACATATTGACAGGCTAAGGGATAAATCCAGCAGCCGAAAATCAAAAAATTTATTCCCTTTCTTTTATAGAGTTCATAATCGTCCTGACGAAAAAAAGCTAGCAACTGTAGCTGAAAATGTAAGACCCATTGGTATTGATTTTCAGCTTGGTGATCACGTCAGTCCAAAGAGTATCAACAAGTTATTGGATAAGGTCAAAGGGACTCCAGTTGAGTTGATTGTTAACGAGCTCACATTGCGCGCAATGGCAAAAGCAGAATACGGTCCGGATAATATTGGTCATTTTGGATTAGGTTTTCAACATTATGCACACTTTACAAGTCCGATTCGCCGTTACCCTGACGTAATCGTTCACCGCTTGCTTAAAGGTTATGGTGATGACTCCCAGGTTTATAATTACGATTCACTTCGAAAACATGGGGAACATTGTAGTGCCCGAGAACGTGTAGCAGTGGACGCGGAACGTGATTCTATTAAACTTAAACAAGTCGAATTTTTGAGCGAACGAATTGGCGAAGAATTTTCTGGTGTGATTAGTGGTGTTACCGAAAGAGGTATCTTTGTTGATCTGAAGGACATTCATTGCGAAGGCATGATACGCGTTGGAGATTTGAAGGGTGATTTCTTTATTTACGATGCAAGAAGTCATAGTTTAATTGGACGTTCTAGCAAGAAAAAATTTCGTCTGGGAGATGAAATTAAGGTTAAGGTGGAAAGTGTTAACCACCAAAAAAGACAGATTGATTTTGTTCCTGCATAACTAACAGTATTATGAAATTCCGTTTTATCGCCGTTTTTGCTCTTTTTGCAGTATTATTTTCTACTCATTCATATGCACAATACGTTTCTTTTGGAAAAAATCGTGTTCAATATGAAGATTTTGATTGGAGGTTCATTCAATCAAAACATTTTGACATTTATTATTACGGAGAGAAAAATTATGAACTAGCTGAATTCTCAGCTCAAAGTTTAGAATCAGCCTATAAACAACTCTCTCAAGACTTTGATCATCAAATTGTAGATCGTATTCCAGTTATTATTTACGATTCTCATAATGATTTCTCTCAGACCAATGTGGTAGCACTTCCAACAAGTGCAGAAGGAATTGGAGGGGTTACAGATAAATTTAAAAACCGAATTACGATGCCTTTCGATGGTGATTATGACGATTTCCGTCGTGTCTTACACCATGAGTTGGTACATGCTGTTTTCAATGATATGTTTTACGGAGGTTCTGTACAGTCAATTATTCGAAACAACATTCAACTGGTATTCCCACTATGGTTCGAAGAAGGATTAGCTGAATACACTGCATTAGGTTGGGATACAAATACTGATATGTTTATCCGTGATGCAGTTATTAACGGGTATTTACCCCCAATCCCAAGACTAAGTGGTTACTATGCCTATCGTGGAGGTCAGTCGGTTTGGAACTACATTGTTGAAGAATATGGTCGTGAGAAAATTGCTGAAATTCTTAACCGTATCAAAACAAGTAGAAGTATTGAATATGGTTTTGTTCAGTCTTTAGGCTTAACAACACAGGAGTTATCTGATAGATGGGAAGAATCTCTGAAGCGACGTTATTATCCTGAAGTTGCTGAAAGGGAATCTGCAAGATCTATTGCGACCTTGATGACTCGCAGAGGAGATTATGGCACTTACAACACAAGTCCAAGTATTTCTCCACAAGGAGACAAAATTGCATTTATAACCAATCAGAGAGGTTATTTCGATGTTATTGTAATAAACGCTTTAAATGGCCAGAAGCTAAAAACAGTAATTCGTGGTGAGGATAATCCTGAGTTTGAAGAGTTAAACATCTTGAATCCAAACCTAACGTGGTCGCCGGATGGCCAGAAAATTGCTCTATCAACAAAAGCAAAAGGTGTAGATGAGCTTGCAATAATCGATTATCGAACTGGAAAAGCCGAGAAAATTCGACTACAAGAATTAGATGCTATTGGTTCGGTTTCATGGTCACCAGATGGAAAGAAAATTGCATTTGGTGCTAATATTGGGCCTTATCAGGACATTTTTGTTTATCATTTAGAGACTGAAGAATTGACAAACATTACAGGTGATTTCTTTACAGATATGGAGCCTTCATGGGATAATGATTCTCAACATATTTACTTCGTATCAGAGAGAGGAGAGAGAAATGAGCTACATACTTACACTTTAGATTACAGATTGCTTAGTGATGAAAGTATATATCAGAAAGATATATTCAGAGTAGCTATTGATGCAGACACAGCACAAAGGATTACTGCAACAACTCTTTGGACTGAACATCAACCGCAGGTTACCAGAGATGGACGATTGGTTTATAATTCTGATAGGAATGGAATTCAGAATGTATATGAGCATGATTTCGAACTTGGAGAAGGTATTCCACTGACAGACTTACAAGCTGGTATTTCTCAATTATCAATTTCAGCTGATGGAAGCAGAATAGCATTCAGTGCCATTAATGAGGGCTTCCTAGATATCTTTTTACTAAAAACTCCATTCTCAAGAAAGAAGGATACTCAACTAGAAGTTAATTATTGGGCTCTACGAAGGGCATCAGAACCACTTTCAGTACGTGTTCCTGCAAAGCTATTTGCACAGGAAATGTATGAAGATGGAGTAATATCGGGTGCAGATAGGGCAAAGAAAGAAGAAGAAGAGCGCAGAGAAAGGGGAGAAGTTGAAGATGAATTTGATAGCGAAGGTGAAGTAGACTTTAGAAACTATGTTTTTTCTGATGCTATTTTTGACGACACAACTCTTGTACTTGTAGATCAATTTTTATTTGAGCCAGATGATAATGTCACCACTGATGGCAGATATGTACCTAGACCATATCGCTTAACTTTCAGTACAGATATTGCTTATAGCCCTTCAGTAGTAGCATCTACGTATGGGACATTCGCTTTCACTCAATTCATTATTAGTGATCTACTTGGGGACCATCAGCTCTCTTTAGGAACAAATTTTCAAACAGATTTGAGAAATAGTGATTATTCAATCCAATACGGGTATTTGAAAAATAGAACCAATTTTATTGCGTCCTATTTCCATACAAGCCGACAATACCAAACATTCTTAGGCGAATTACTTCGTTTTAGAACAATGGGATTAGGTGTGGGACTTCAGTATCCACTCGATAAATTCAGAAGAGTTGATGCCAATTTAAGTTGGATCAGTTTAGTACGTGATTATGATGGTGTAACTACATTTTTTAGTAATGCCGGAAATGTTGATGCAAGTACAACAAAAGGCTCATTTCTTTATCCAAGCATTTCATACACTAAAGATGCAACATTACCTGGTTTTATAACTCCGAGAGGAGGTACAAGGTTTAATTTTAGCATTTCAGGTTCACCGGGAGTTGGATTGGATTCACCAACATTTGCTTCTGTTTCAGGTGATTTCAGGCATTACATTAATCTGGGATTAAATTCTACAATTGCGTTTAGAGCTTCCGGAGCCTATTCAGTTGGACCAGAATCTCAAACATACTTTCTTGGTGGTATGCTAGGATGGATAAATTATAGATGGGCTGATAATAGCATTTCATTTGATCGACTGGCAGATACTTTCTTCACATTGCCTGCGATGCCTTTAAGAGGCTTCGAATACAGTGCATTATATGGAAACAAATATTCTTTGATTAATACAGAATTCAGGTTTCCATTATTTGCTGCTGTAATTCCGGGTGCGCTGCCAATATTTCCACTTTATAATGTTACCGGTGCATTCTTTGTGGATGCAGGTATGGCGTGGGGATTCGATATCAGAAATGGAATTCAAGGTTCCGAAGTGCTTAATGATGCAGACTTAAACTTCAGAATTGGGGAAGAAGTAACTATTATTGATCCTAATAATGGATTTGAATTCAGTTATTTTGATGGTGATGTTCTTATTGGTGGTGGTTTTGGGCTAAGAACAATAGTATTTGGTCTTCCACTACGGTGGGATATGGCTTGGCCATACGGTAGAGATGGATTTACTGGTGACCCGATCCATTATATCTCACTAGGAGTTGATTTCTAAGTTATTCCGAGAAGAAAATTCTAGTTGAAAGAAGTCTGTCGAAGTTTCTCACAGGATCTTTATAGTACACAAATCCGCCATATTCCTGCGGTTTCTGTGTGAGAGATTCAATATTTCTTAACTGGTTTATTATACCATCTTCTATAATTGCATAAGCATAGGTGTAGAGACCTTGTTTTACAAGAATCTCAGTTGAAAAGAAGTCACCTGCTGTATCATAACTGAGTTTGTAACTGCGATTAATGGTCCACTGATTAAAATCACCTAAGAGATAAATATCAGAATTGGAAGGTAGCGCACCTTGTGTATCATAAGTGAACAGGGTAGTCACATATCTTGCATCTGCATCAAGTAGTGGTCGTCCAAAACCAGTCTCTGTTATGCTTCGTCGATCACTTGAGAAATTGAAGTAGTCGTTTTGCAGAATTACTCGCTCTGGTATTTTTTCAGGTTCATATCCAAAAATCTGAGGATTTTGTTGACTTAAGAACCTTAAATCAAGACTGTTGAATTCAACATAAGCTGGAAGAAACTGATCGCGAGTCAGCCTGAAAGAGGTTCTACCTTCAGTATCAAAATTGACTTGACTTGGCACCACCGAATTTCTCCAAAATCGATTCTGAGTTATACGATAGCTTAAATCAAATTGGGGGAATTCAACAAAATCAGGATAAGAAAAAACTCCATTTACCTGATCCATTGCAGAAGAATATGGGCCTGAATTAAAGAATGTCTGAACTCCGGGTTCAAGTTCACCAACGTTTTCAGTTACAAAAAACGGCAAACTGAATAACTCAATCCCGGAATTAAAATCAGATACAGTTATCAGATAATTTCCGCTTACAAGAAAATTGATATCACTATTGGGGAATTTATACTCGTAGCTAAAATAATTTGGTTTAGATTGCACATTCAATTGTCCACCAAGAATAGCCTGATCGTTTACACCATCGAAAATCCAAATATCAGCTAAACCTGATTTAGTCCAATCCTGATTGTAGTGTGAAAAGGAGACTTTGAATTGCCCACTTAATGAAGTTAATTCATCAAACCTGAGTAATAATTGGTCCTGGGTATCTAAACGAATAACTGGAGGACTGCCCGGATACCTATTTCTATAAAATTGGACTCCTTTTATACTTTCGGGCAATTGCGTTTGACCCGGAACTAAAAGCAGTGAATTCTCAACACTAGATTTTGTGCCAGGTAATTCAAGAATTGGCAGACTCGAATCGCACCCAAAAATCAAAACTACCAGAATACAGAAGATTCCTTTAAATGTGGATCGTGCCTTGAAATACAAATTCTGCAGGGCCTTTTAAAATTATTTCCCGGTATGATTGCGACTTAGTATCGAAGGTAAAACTGACTTCTAATTCACCACCTTTAACTTTCACACTCTTTGAGAAGTTACCTTGTCCTTCATTAGCAATAAAGTGAGATGAAACAGCCGAAGCAATTGCACCGGTGCCACAAGCTAAAGTCAGGTTCTCCACACCACGTTCATAGGTTTGAAGTGAAATTGAAGAATCCATATTCACATTCATAAAGTTGACATTGGTTCCGGGAGGATTCAGTTTCGAAGAATTTCGAAGTAGACTACCAATTTCGACAAGAAGTTCTTCATTATTAAGCAATTCATAATCAGCCTGAAAAATTATATGCTCAGTTCCGGGATAAACCTGTATGAGTTGTCTGCCTTCAACATCAATCCATGTTGGAGGTTCAACATCTGGGAAATGCACTGAAACAGATTGTTCAATTTTATCTACAATTGCTTTATAGATTGCGTCATGAACATTAAATCGAACCTTATTTTGAAATCCATGATGTGCTGCAAACATGGCTAAGCATCTGGCACCATTTCCACACATTCCTGCATCGCTGCCATCTGCATTGCGATAAATCATAGTGAAATCGACACCTTCTATTTGAGGTAATTCCAATTCCAGTAAGCCATCAGCACCAATACCAAATTTTCGATCACAAAGCCTTGGAGTCAAAGAAATAATTTCTTCTTTTGATAATCCCATATTTCGATTATCAATAACAACAAAATCGTTACCGGCGCCTTGCATTTTATGGAAACTCAGTGAATTCATGGTGTGAAAGCGGGTAAGTGTTTCCAGGACTCTTCAGCAGAAATTAAGGGATCCTGACCACGCATTAAACTGGAAAAACGTAATCCAAGAACAGTAAAAACCAATTTTGGTGATACATTTTGTTTGAGCATTGGTCGGGTAGTATCCAATTGATGAATCATTTCTTCTAATCTAGCTTCCTGTAAAGCTTGTACAAACTTAGAAATGGATTCGATTTGATCCACATTAGTAATCAAAGCAGAATTTTCTGTGGCTCTGAAAATCATCAAATCACGCAAATACATTTCCATTAGATTTGTCAACGAAATCAATGATTCAATATTTAACGAACTTTGCCACTCTTGAGTAATTTTTGATAATTCTTGTGCATCCTGACTAAATGAAAATCGGAGAAAGTTAACTACACTTTCGCGATCGGATTTTAATCTATCAATATCGTAGAATCGTGTAGCTGCATAATTTCCATTCGAGATTCGAGCCAGGTAAGTCGCATCTTCATCATTCATACCATCTATAGTAATAAGTCCATTTTTAACATCATTTGTAGTTAAAGTACCTAAAGGAATGTGCTGGCATCGAGATGTAATAGTTGGAAGTAAGCTCTCGTAGCTTGAAGTAGTTAAAATAAACATTAAACGATCGCTCGGTTCTTCCAATAACTTCAGAAATGCATTAGCTGTCTCTTTTCGCATTGTTTCTACTTGTGTAAGTATGATCACAACTCGATTTCCTTCATTTGGTCGAAGTCGAGCAATAGGTCGAATTTCGTCGCGAAAGTAATCGATAGGGTAGAATGCTTGTAAATTTTTCGAACCTGTATCTTTATTTAAAGATGGTCGCTGAGCAAAACTGATAATCTCATATGGGTCGGTAGAAAGCAGTTCAAGACGCTCCCTCAGCTCCGAAATATCAGCGGAAGTTGGCTTTGGAATGAATACATGAATGTCGGGATGAGAAAACCAACTTGAATACTTCGATTTATTCGCCGAGTCTATGGAAGTCAAGTGATCAATTTCATTAACCGCTTCAGCCAGAGCAAGTGCAAATGCAGTTTTCCCGCTACCCCTGGAACCTGAAAGGAGATACGCATGACCAATGCGATCTGAGTTTAGGATCCTTGAAATCTGTTCATTAGCTCTTAATTGCCCAACAAGCCTTCTATTTCCGAATTCAGTAATCATCATTCATCCCAAACAAAATCAAATAATAGAATTCCGGCTGTTATAGTTGCACCACAAAATCCAACTAAGGCAAATACATCGCCAGTAAAAGCATCTAAGCTACCATCAACAAAGGCGGCTCTGGTAACTCTACTTAGTAATAGAATTAGAGGAATAAATAATGGAATGGATAAAACAGAAAATACAGCACCTTTTCGGTCTGCTTGGGAAACAATAGCAGCAGTCATTGTTGATACCGAACTTAAACCCAGCGTTCCCAAAACAAGCATAATCACAAAAGCTGGTAACGATTGAATGCTCATGTCCATCAGAAACATGTAAATCAAAAAAGTAGCAGTGTTGATAAACAGTGAAAAAACAGTGTTGTAAAATAGTTTCCCTAAATAAACGACTGTTCCAGGTGTATATATCCGAAGCAGATCATAGGTATTTTTATCAGTTTCGCTGATGAAGCTTCTTCCTAAAGCAGATAAAGCCGCAAATAAGATGATAATCCAGATGAGTCCACTTTTAGGAGTTGGGTCCAGACTTTGAGCGCGCAATGTAAATAAAATCAATAGGAGAGAGGCCACCACAAATGCTAATACCATATTGATAGCAAACCGAGTACGAAATTCGATGCGCAAATCTTTTTTAAAAACAGCAATTGATGTTTGAATCCAATCCATATCCGAGTTTACGGAGAATCGGAATAAAAAACGGCTGGATAATCGTACTAAGCCATACAATTATTGAATTTAGTTATTAGCCGCTAAATGCCGATAACGAATTCTAAGTAACAGTTTTAATGAAAGATCATAGAGAGACTTTACCTTACTCTATAAATTGAAATAGACGAAGGAAACAAAAAATTACATTCGATGTAAATGTTTAAACTCATTTCTATGTTCTTTGAGAAAACTTAGGTGAACACAGTGAGACTAGAAAAAGAGAAACTATTTTCAAGAGTTGATAAATTAACGTTGGTTGATTCCGTAGCAGCTGACTATATTAAAATTTCTGAAATTGACCCTGCTAATCATAATTTGATATCAGATAAATCCATGAATTTATTTACCCTGCTTGATGAAAAAACAATATTGCCTAACCTAGAGGCTGAGAACAAAGAGCAGGTTATAAACAAGCTGATTGATACTTTAAGGTGGAAAGTGGATGCTGAAACGGTAGAGGCGATCAGAGAATCTGTTTTTGAAAGAGAGCGCATCATGTCTACCGGAGTTGGAAAAGGTTTAGCAATTCCACATTGCAAAACCAAAGCTGTTGATAAGAATTATGCGGCGTTTGCACGACTTGCGTCACCACTAGATTTTAATTCCATTGATAGCGAACCGGTGCAAATTATTTTCCTGCTTGTTGGACCGGATAGTAATCACTCTCAGCATATTAAATTACTTAGTAGAATTTCGAGATTGATGAACAGTGCGAGTTTCCACGAAAAAATCTTGAATTCACAGACATCAGAAGTTATCATTGAGGCGTTTCAGGAAGAAGAAGAAAAGTATTTCGTCCACTAAACCTATATGATCAAACACCTTCGCAGCTTTTTTACTCTGATATTTTTATTGGCTGCGTTTGCACTTCCTGCCCAGGATGTAGCATCCATCATCGAAAAAGATAATGAAACAGGGGCGTTCTGGTCAGCCTCAATTCGCGATACTGATGGGAATGTGTTGGAGGAGTTTAACTCTGATCATTTGATCATACCAGCATCAAATCAGAAACTATTTACAACGGCTGCAATTTTAGATGGATTGGGTTCGGACTATAAATTCAATACTAGTTTATATTCTGCTGGTTCAGTCTCAGATTCGATATTATTTGGTGATTTAATTATTCGTGGGGTTGGTGACCCAAGTATCTCGGGGTTTCTTTATGATGAGGATCGTGAATATGTGTTTAGATCGCTGGTAAATCAGCTTAAAGAATCTGGCATTAGAAAAATTGGTGGTGCGATAATCGCTAACATTGGATTTTTTGATGATCAGATATTTCCGAAAGGATGGGACTGGGAAGATTTAAGCTTCTACTATGGCGTTGAAATAAGTCCATTATCCTTCAATAACAATGCAGTCGATTTAATTGTTGATGCAGATGGAGAGATTGGCACTACACCGAAAATATCGTGGTTCCCAAACAATACTGAATACGTAACTTTTTATAATCGCCAAATCATTGCTCCTGCTAATACTAAGTATGATGAGGACTACATGAAGTATTTAGGCAAGAACGAAATTCATCTTGGTAGCTCACTTCCACAAGGGTATCTGGAAGAAGAATCTTTAGCTATTTCAGAAGCTCATCTTTTTTTCATTGAAAGCTTTGATGAATATTTGCGAGATAATGGAATCTTAACAAGCGGTTTTACAGATCAGCAAAAAGATGATATTCAAGTTCAATGGGAATATTCAGTATATGCAAATCACCAGTCTGAACCACTTTCCAAATTGATTGAGTGGACGAACAAAGAAAGCGACAATTTCTACACCGAAATGTTAATGAAAACATTGGCAGCAGAGAAACGAGGGATTCCAGGAACATTTGAAAATGGTATTGCAGAGGTAAGAGACTTTCTCGGTAGGATGGAGATAGATACCACCAATATATTCATGAAAGATGGATCAGGAATGGCAGGTGGAAATTTTACTAAGACAAGCATTTTTTCTGACTTTCTTGTGAAGATGCAGAATCATAAAGAATTTGAAGTATTCTACAATAGTTTATCTGTAGCAGGAATTGATGGCACAATTGCACATCGAATGAAAGGAACCCCACTTTATAAAAATTTCAATGGAAAGTCGGGGTATGTGGGTGGAGTTCGAACGTTGAGTGGTTATTTCGAAACAGCTTCAGGCGAAACACTGATTGTAAGTTTAGCTGCAAATAATTTCATTGGTAAAGTCCGACCTATTGATGCCATCCACGAAGAGATTTTACAGTATCTCTATGATAAATATTGATTAGCTTCTCGCATGGCTAAATCAGCTCACATATTAGTCACAGACGATGAACGCGCCATCCGAAATACGCTAAAGGAAATTCTGGAATTTGAAGATTACCAGGTTTTAACAGCCGAAAGTGGGGCTGAGGCCATAAGCTTTGTTCAGAAGAATGATATCGATCTGATTCTTTTGGACATCAAGATGAAGGGGATGGACGGACTCGAAACCTTGAAAGAAATCCGTTCTCAGGGCTACCAAATGCCGGTGATCATGATATCCGGTCATGGGACTATTGAGATTGCAGTGGAAGCAACTAAACACGGAGCCTTTGATTTCCTTGAAAAACCACCGGATTTGAATCGATTATTGCTAGCTACGAGAAATGCTTTATCACAGCAGGATTTGAATCAACAAATTACCAAGATCAAAAAACGTCTTCCGAAGCTACCTTTAATTCTCGGAGAAAGTGTTGCTATTGCGCGAATTAAACAGATGATCGATAAAGTAGCTCCATCAAAATCTAGAGTTTTGATAACCGGCGCTAATGGAACCGGAAAAGAATTAGTTGCCCGTTGGATTCATGAGAAAAGCTCACGAGTAAATGAGGCTTTTGTAGATGTGAATTGTGCAGCTATTCCATCGGAATTAATAGAAAGCGAATTGTTTGGCCACGAAAAAGGAGCTTTTACTGGTGCGCATCAGCAAAGGAAAGGAAAGTTTGAGCAAGCTGATAGCGGAACCCTTTTTCTTGATGAAATTGGTGATATGCCGCTGGATGCTCAATCTAAATTATTGCGAGTACTCCAGGAGCAGGAAATTACACGAGTTGGTGGATCCGAATCCATAAAAGTAGATGTTCGCGTGTTAGCCGCTACGAATAAAAATCTTGAAGAAGAAATATCCGAAGGTCGATTCAGGGAGGATTTATTTCATCGAATCAGTGTAATCCCAATTGAGATTCCATCATTAAATAATCGCAAGCAAGATATACCAGCCATTGCAAAAGCCTGGTTAGTTAAACTGCAAAATGAAGATATTAGTCTCGGAAATGTTGAATTTTCAGCAGATGGATTGGATGCATTGCAAAACAGAACATGGAACGGAAATGTACGTGAGTTGCAAAATGCAGTAGAGCGACTGGCTATTTTGTCTTCTGATGGAATAATCGATCGTAATTTGGTTGAATCAGTACTTCGATCAAATCATAAAAATGAGAATAAACTTGATGAGTTGGCAAATAAAGAAGATGATTTTCAGCTTTTCAAGGAAGCTGCTGAACGTGTATTTTTGCAACGCCAATTAGAAAAGAATGACTGGAATATCAGTAAAACGGCAGAGTCTATTGGATTACAACGGAGTCATGTGTACAACAAAATGAAGAAATATAACATCGAGCGATAATATGGCCGCAGAGATTATAGATGGTAGAAAAGTAGCAGCATTAATGCGCGCCAGCGTTCGTGATGATGTTGAACAATGGGTGTCAAAAGGGAATCGAAGACCTTTCTTGCAGGTTATTTTAGTTGGAGATGATCCAGCTTCAGTAGTTTATACCGGTACCAAAACGAAAGCTTGTGCAGATGTAGGCATTGAAACAAACACTTTGGTGTTGCAAGACACAATATCAGCACGAGAACTGAAGGAGACTATTCAGGGCTTTAACGAAGACGATTCTGTTGATGGAATTTTAGTCCAAATGCCACTTCCATCTCATTTATCAAAATATGATGTTATCGAAAGTATTGATCATCGAAAAGATGTGGATGGATTTCATCCTATGAATGTAGGGCGACTTTCCATTGATCAACCCTGTTTTCGCTCATGCACTCCGGCAGGTGTGATGGAATTATTCAAACATTATAGCATTCAGGTTAAGTCAAAGCATGCGGTGGTAGTGGGTGCCAGTGATATTGTAGGCTCACCAATGGCGGTGATGCTATCCCGGGAGAATTCCACGGGAAAAGCTACGACAACTATTTGTCACAAATTTACCCGCGATTTAACGGCTCATACAATTCATGCAGATATATTAATTGTGGCTGCAGGTCAGCCTCATCTCATAAAACCAGAAATGGTTAAAGAAGGAGTGGTTGTAATTGATGTTGGAATCAACCGAATAGCTGATGAAACATCTGAAAAAGGGTACAAGCTTGTTGGTGATGTAGATTATGAAGCTGTAAAAGAAAAAGCCAGCTGGATAACTCCTGTCCCTGGTGGAGTAGGACCTATGACTGTTGCCATGTTGATGAAGAATACCCTGCTGGCTGCTAAAAAGTCTATTTACCCGGATTAATTACCCCTTTTTGAAATGGTTTCTTTTATTACTGTTTCTATAGTATGGATGGCATTTTCACGCGCACCTTGTTCCGCGTACAGAACCTTTTGATTTTGATCTATCACATAGATAGTTGGGAACATTTCTACATTAAACAGATCATTCATTGTTTCTCCATTTAATAATAACCCATAATTGAAGCCTTTCTTTTTATAGAAATCCTCGGGTGTACCTTCAGAATCATAATTTGAAATACCAATCACACTCACACCTAATGGGCTATAAGTCTCATGCAATTCTTGTAACTCTGGCATTACTTTTCGGCATGGTATACACCAAACTCCCCAAAAATCAAGCACGGTAATATTGGATTGATCACTTAAGCGAAAAGATTCACCATTAGGCGTTTTGAGTTCGAAATCAGGAGCGAGGCTTCCAATCGTTAAAAGACCTTCTATATTCGCTTCATTTCCTGTAATGATTTTCTCTTCCAAGCCATTTGAAGCACCAATTGTTAAATCAGCCATCTTAATGTTCGAATTGGCTACTAGGTTATAATAGGAATTAGTTTGATATGCAGTCTCAAACTTTAAAAGGAAGTAGGTGTTCGTATCAAAATACCAGCCACTGGTAGAAATACTTAAAGTATCTGAATCTGGTCTTTTATATGCTCTATGAGCAAGTATTTTATGAGCATTCCCATTTTCTAGTTCCACAATACCCGAATAAACCAGCTCAATATTTTCTTCTAGTAAATGTCCAAAAGGATCGTCTTTTAAAAAATGTGCATTAATAATTGAAAAGAATTCAAACCCAAGTTTTCGGCCGATTTTTTTTGCATTTGGATCTTCAATTACCTCAAGCTGATTCTTACTAATATTTAGAAATTTAAAGGTTTCACCATCATATGTGAACCCAAAAGCTGTTTCATCACTATTCGAATCTGTTTTAATGCCGTTGACATTTAAAAGCCCTCTACCAAGCCCAATTTCTGAAACATCACTTCTTTTTTGGATGACCTTATAACTATAAGTATTGCCGCTTTGAATTTGTTCACCCTCGTATGTGATGTCAGTAATGTTAATTGCGGCTTTTCTAGCTTCTTTAACTATGTATTGTGGAGTAAATTGCTGTGCTGATGTTGGATTAGCACAGCAAAAGACAACCAATACAAACAATAAACTTTGCTTCATATTGATGCGTTTTGTTATGTAATTAAAGAATTGATTTTTCAATTCTATACATAGACGCCTCAAAATGTCGAATAGTTGCTGGGTTGATTCTATTTCAAGTGATCAACTATTAATTATTAAAATAATTGGTAAATGGATAAGCTTAATTTAGAGCGTCTATTCTACTTTTTATCTGGGATTTCATTCTTTCATTTGTAGCTAAATCATGCGCTGTCTGATATGCTGATTTCGCTTGATCATTCATTCCTGCCATTTCATAAATCTCTCCGGCCCACATATTGGCTCTCCAATTATCACTCCAATCAGTTAATTGTTCGGCACTTTCCATAGCCTCGGTTTCTAAACCATTTTTGAACTGCAATTTACCAAGTGTACTTACTGATTGTGGATTACTCTCCCGACGAACAGCTTGCTCAGCCCATTCAAGTCCGGTTTCTAATTCATATTCGTTTGCTAGTAAATAGTTTGCACCTTGCTGCCAGCCTTGCCATGAAAAAGCAGGTAGTGTCCTAAATTGATTTTTGATATGAGTAAAAGTTACTTCCATTGGCACCTCAACGGTAAAAGGAACGCTGCGATAAGCCCATTTTAAGGCAACATCAACTGAAGAAGAGCTATAATTACTAAACGAGAATTTCATCCATTCATATCTACTGTCCATTTCTGATACCGGAACCGTTATCCGTAGTGCATCTTCGCTTTCATCATAGAAAAAGCTGCCCCATGATGTGCTATTAGTTGAAAAAATGATAATCCATTCCTCTTCTCCCGGAATAGTGTGGAATCCATAGGTTCCGGCTGCTAAAGGTTCACCATTAATCAACACATCATCAGAAACCGTAAACAGGGTATTTAAATTGGCCCCGGTTCTCCACATTTGTCCGTATGGAACCAGACCTCCCCAGATTTCTCGGTCTTTAATACCTACTGAGCTGTATTCAAGTGAAATTTTTGTATATCCGATAGTAATGCTTCTTTCCTCTAGTGGGCTTACCTGAGGAAGGGTTAGAGAAACAGGTAGTTGTGCAACTAATAGTACAGGTGCAAAAATGAAGATTGCAGAAAGTATAAATCGCTTCATGTTGATTATTAATGGATTAATGTGTCCGATAAATATCATAATAATACTACAATCTCTTTGTAAATATTATTCACGATGTTACTACATCACTTCTTCATAATAATCAGGTACACTTTCTTTGAATTGTTAATTCAATTCAAGGGGTATAGAGGAAATTTTAGAGTATGAAGAGACATAGATTTTATATCGTTGGTATTTTCGTAACACTCCTTATTACACTAGGAGCATTAAGTTACTCCACAATTAGTACGGTAAATAGAGTAACAGAGAATATTACCCTCATAATCGATCACCCTTATTCAGTCTCAAACGCCGCTAAAGAATCATACAATAAACTCCACCAAATTGTATATGTGAACGTAGTAATTGGTGATTTTACACCAGAAATAATCTTACAATTAATCAATGATATTGAATCAGAGCTTCCGAAAGTTGATTCTTTAAATGCTATTATTTTTGAAAGATACCTTGGGCCAGAGCAAGATATTATTGATTTGATGAATAGTAGAGTCCACTTAAAAACTGATTTAGATTATTCGAAGACAGAGGCATTGAAGGGAAATGCTGCCGGGTTGGAGTTTTATGGGGATATGATCGATGAAGCGGTTGTTATGAAATCGATCTTAACAAAGATTGGAGAGTTTGCAGATACTAAGCGAGATCAATTTCTGGCTGAATCAATAGAAAACAAAGAAACGTATCTTTTTCGATTACAGCTTTACATAGTCTTGATGATTGGACTATTTATAGCAGTGTCTGCAATTATTGGGATTACTATTCGCCAAAAGCTTCAACTCATTTCTGAAAATGAGAATCTTTCTGATCATGCGAAGCGAAATACAGAGCGTATTAAAAGAATAAATAAAATCTTTCAAAATCAGGCCGCAAACGAGCAAGAGTTTTTAGATTATGCACTCAACCAAGGAATTGAACTGACTGAAAGTAAAATTGGCTACTTTTATTTCTTCGATAATGATACTCAGGAATTTATACTGAATACCTGGTCGAAAGGGGTTATGGATGAATGTAGTGTTGTAAACCCCAAAACTCGTTATTCATTAGAAAGTACAGGAATTTGGGGTGAGGCTGTAAGGCAAAAAAAAGCCTTTATCATTAACGATTTTGAAAAATTCCACCCAAAGAAAAAAGGATATCCAAAAGGTCATGTACATCTATCAAGATTTATGACTGCACCGATTTACGAGAATAACGAAATTGTTGCAGTTGTTGGTGTCGCGAATAAAGAAACAGATTATACACAAGATGATTTAGAGCAGCTACAATTGTTGATGAATCAAATCTGGAATATTAATAAAGCTCGACAAAGGGAAATTGAGAATGAGCGTTTTGTAAGAGCTGTAACAGAAAGTCCGCTAAGTATAGTTATCGCTGATGTAGAAGGAAAGATTGAATATGTGAATGAATACTTCACTCGATTAACTGGTTATAGCCAGGAAGAAGTAATAGGTAAGAATCCTCGAATTTTAAAATCAGGAACTCAGGATGATAGATTTTATAAGGATCTGTGGACTACAATTTCAGAAGGGGAGACATGGAAAGGTGAATTCCAAAATAAATCGAAAAATGGAAATCTATTTTGGGAATCAGCTACAATCACACCTATTAAGGATGATATGGGCGAAATCACCAGCTTTGTAGCCGTAAAGGAAGACATCACAATCAGGAAATTGATGTTGCAAAATATTAGCTACAACGAACGATTTAAAGATTCGATTTTCTCATCCATAAAAGAAGGGTTGATAGTACAGGATAGAGATTACAAAACACTCGTTGCTAATAAATCGGCATGCGAAATTTTTGAGATGTCTTTACAGAAAATTAAAAGTGTTGGACCATGGGATGATCACTGGAAGGCGTTGTCTTTAGATGGAAAACAAATTCAAAATGAAGCTTTTCCTGTTGTAAGGGCAATTAATGAAGGAATTGAAGTTGATAATTTTGTTATGAACTTACAGCTGGGCTATAAAAAGCGAAAATATCTTTCCATTAGTTCAAGGCCAATATTTAATGAAAATGGCGAAGTAATTCAGGCAGTCTCAACATTTAGAGACATTTCAGAACTAATCGAGTCTAACCAGGCTTTAATAGCCTCAGAACAAAAATATCGCGATTTATTTGAGCTATCAGCAGATCCGAGTATGATTATAAAAGACGGTTTTATTGTAGATGTAAATGATGCAGCCGTTGATCTTTTTGGGTATTACGATAAAGAACAGCTTATAGGTAAAACTCCGACAGAAATATCACCTGAAGTACAAGGTGATGGAATTTTATCAGTAACTCACTTTGATAAAGTAAATAAGCTTCTTGATAGGAGAGGAAGCTATCGATTTGAATGGATACATAAAAAGTCGAATGGTAATCTATTCCCAACAGATGTAATGTTGACGCAAATCAATGAAAATGGGCATGTCTTTACGCACGTAGTAGTTCGAGATATTTCAGACCGAAAAGCTCAGGAACAAATTATATTAGAGCAACTGAAGGAAAAAGATATTCTTGTGGCAGAGATTCATCATAGAGTAAAAAATAACCTGGCAGTGATATCTGGCTTAATTCAATTAGAAGTCTTCAAATCAAAAAATGAGAATATAAATCGTGTGTTAAATGGTACAGTAAACAGAATTAAATCTATAGCATCCATTCATGAACAGATTTATAGTAACGAAGATTTTCGGAACATATCATTAGCGATGCTGATTCATGCACTCACTAAAAATCATCTTACTGAACTTCAGAGTACTAAGAAGATGGATTTAGATATTTCAGAAGATTTATCAGAAGAAGTTTTTATAAATGCTAATCAGGCACTACCATTTGGTCTGTTACTAGATGAACTCTTGATAAATTACATCTCATTAATTGAATCAAATGAAATGGATCCACATTTTTCTATAACACTCCAGAAAAATGATGAGGATATACATTTAACTTTAAACATGAAGTGCGATTGTAGTCGCATTAACGCGTGTAATTGTAGTTTAGACAGAACTCTTATTGATGTATTTATCTCTCAGCTTGAAGGGGAGCTGAATATTGTAAATCACGATCAGTTTAAAACTGAAATTAAATTTGGTATAAGAGAAGTAAATGGAACTATGGTGTATCAAGAAGTATAATTTAGGGTGACAATATGCTGTCACTCTTGGGGTTTATATTTGGGTAAATCAAAAAACAAATACTCAAATCAATGACTCCACAAATACAAACTACTACTCGAAAAGCACTAAAAACTAATAATCTTTTTGTTGCACCACTTCTTCAGAGAATCAAAAAAGAAAGCGCTGAAGAATATTCTGAAATGCAGGAAGCCTTCGAACTGATGGGGTGGGCTAAATTACCTGATGAATTAAAAATTGAAATCTATGATGATGTCCGTTTTATGGTAAAAGAGTTGAAAGGACTTTTCTCCTCATGTGATCCTTTTGTTCAGAGAAGAAGGGAAACCGTACACTTCTGGGTACAAAGCTATTTGGATAAAATTGCATCAAAAGACGCAGCAATAAAAGCTTTAAAAGTAAAAACACTCTAAGAGTTTGAAGATAGCTTCGATTCTTGTACTGATGGTTTTCCTGTTGAGTACACATCGGAGTCTTCAATGGTTATTGAGGGAGAAGATGACTTTGAAAGTTCTTTTTTAAGTCCATCTATTACTCGTTTCATTGTTTTCTTATTCCGCTCAAATTGAGGTTTTAAAAACAATCGGTTTAAATACCATCCAAATCCACCAGCTAGAAATGAAAATAATGCTGCAAGTCGTTCAGACAATCCACTGCCATCTAAGCTTATGAAAATAAAAGCGAACATAAACATAGCGCCAAAGAATCCGGTCATGAATTTTAGCCCATTCCATTTATAAACATATTGAACTCTCGTTTTTCCATGTTCTGAAGTCAGTGAAATGTGCCTGGTTCCAATCTCTTTGAATCTTTGCATCCACTCAAAGGTATTTCCCTGGATATTAGTCTCACCAATTCCTCCGGTTGTTCGTCTGATTTCACGAATAACCTGGTCCCAATTGTCTTTATTTACCTCACCATCGAAAACTTGAATGTCTTGAACTGAAACAGTTCCTTTTACCCAATTAAATTCATTTTCAATTACCGGAATGTCTTTCTGATTAATAGCCTGAAGTAGTGATTCCTGATCAATTCCTACTTCTTTTGCTAAGGCAATCAGCTCTTCTTTACTAAGACCTTCTTTATCACCATATAAGTCTTTTTGTGTCTGAATCTCAGACGCCTTTTTAAGAATGTCACTGATTTCCTGTTTACTAAATACCTGATTAGACATCCTAAGACTTTATTTTATTGTTGGTGATTTGTGTATCAGTGGTTTCACTTAACTCTTCATCTATTTGAATGCGATTTTCATCCACATCATCATTCACGAAAACAGTTCTAAGCTGACTTAGTATTTCTTTTAGTTTACTTTTTTGAGTTTCAAACTTCGATTTAAGGTATAACCATCCAGCTGCTAATCCAATCATTCCGCCAAAAGGAGCAAAGCCAATTGCAGTAAATTTATCATATCCCATTCCCTTAACCGTAATCAATGTTGTTAAAAATGCTACCATAAAAGGAAGGACGGTAAGTAGAGTTTTTAGTATGGTCCATCTTCTGGAATAGGTAAAAGACGTACGGTTATTTTCCTCCTGTAACGAGACATTCAGTAATTCTAACTCAAGATTATTAGTCCATTTCAGTTTTTTGGGCTGCAGTTCTGCCTCTCCCAATTCATTTTCAGAAGTTTGTAATAACCGAAGAACTTTTGCTATTTGATCCGATTGGAGTTCAGTATCAAAATATTCTATATGTTCAAGTTTTGATGTGCCTCTTAACCAGTTAAAAGCTTGTTCAAACTGAGGCGTTTCAACTGAATGTAGCGCTGCTTTTATACTTGATGAGCTTATTCCTGATTCCTTCGCCAGATCCAGGATTTCTTGTTCGGTCAAACTATCGTTTTCATCATCAAGAGATTTTGACATCTCCAATTCAGCTGCTTTAGCTAAGATTTTTTGTATTTCATTTTTATTAAACGACCGCATGCCTTCAAGATTTAATTCTGGCTTACTACGAGGAATTAAAAAAATAGTTTAATGCGTTAAACTTACTTACAAATATGTGTATCTTAGAAAAACCGCAAGCAAAATTTCCTGTTTCATGCAACAAATGAGCGATTCTCCCTTCAATCGCATCTCACGACAAGGGCTAACTTACGACGATGTTTTACTAGTGCCCAATTATTCGAATGTATTACCACGTGATGTTGATATTAGCGTGAATCTAACACCAACTCTGAAATTGAATATTCCTGTGCTCAGTGCAGCGATGGATACTGTTTCGGAATATAGATTGGCGATTGCATTGGCACGAGAAGGCGGTATTGCTATGCTTCATAAGAATATGACAATCGAAGAACAGGCAGAGCAAGTTCGTTTAGTTAAAAGAAGCGAGAGTGGCATGATTGTAGATCCGGTAACGCTGGAATCAAATGCTACAGTTCAGGATGCCCGTAACTTGATGAGGAAACATAAAATTGGTGGGATTCCAATTGTTGATAAAACAGGATTACTTACAGGAATAGTTACTAACAGAGATTTGCGATTCGAGTCTGAGCTAACCCGAAAGTTGGGTGATATAATGACGAAAGAGAATCTGATCACAGGAAAAGAAGGAACCAATCTTCAACAAGCGGAGGAGATTCTTCAAACCTATAAAGTTGAGAAACTTCCTATTGTAGATGGAAAGAACAAACTTGTCGGACTAATTACTTTCAAAGACATCGAGAAGAAAATGAACTTCCCGAATGCGTGTAAAGACGATTTGGGTAGATTGAGAGTGGGCGCGGCAGTTGGTGTAACCGGTGATACTATGGAGCGAGTAGAAGCTTTGGTTAATGCCGGTGTCGATATTATTACTGTAGATACAGCTCATGGGCATTCACAAGGAGTTCTGAATACAGTTTCGGAGATCAAGAAAAAATATCCGGAGTTGAATGTGATTGGAGGTAACATCGCAACAAAAGCAGCAGCAGAAGCACTTGCCGATGCAGGCGCTGATGTTGTTAAAGTGGGGGTTGGCCCGGGTTCTATTTGCACAACTCGAGTTGTTACCGGAATTGGAGTTCCTCAGTTAAGTGCCATTATGGAAGTGTCTGTGTTCTGTCGATCAAAAGGAATTGGTTTGGTTGCTGATGGTGGAATTAAGCAAACAGGAGATATCCCAAAAGCACTTGCCGGTGGTGCCGATGTAGTAATGATGGGATCAATGTTCGCCGGTGTTGATGAAAGTCCGGGCGAGACTATTATATATGAATCAAGAAAATATAAATCATACCGTGGAATGGGTAGTATTGGAGCGATGAAACAAGGCTCAAAGGATCGATACTTCCAGGATGTAGAAGATGATTTAAAGAAACTGGTTCCGGAAGGAATTGAAGGACGTGTTCCATTCAAAGGATTTTTAAGTGAAGTTGTTCACCAAATGAATGGCGGACTAAGAGCTGCTATGGGTTATTGTGGAGCTGCTAACATTGAAGAATTAAAGAATGCTGAATTTGTTCAGATTTCAGCAGCCTCTTATCGGGAAAGTCATCCACATACGGTTCAGATTACAAAAGAAGCTCCAAATTATTCGGTTTAAATTGTACGTTTCGATATGAAGAACGTACTCTTTATCGTTTACTATTTTCCACCAATGGGTGGGAGTGGGGTACAAAGGCCACTTAAATTTGCTAAGTATCTGCGTGATTTTGGGTGGAACCCAATAATCTTATGCCCTGAACCGGGAATCTATCACACATTTGATGCATCACTTCAGGTAGAACTAGACGCTATTGAACTTGAAATCCATCGTGTACATGGCGGTGATATATTTCAAAAAGCATCAGCTGGCAAATCAATCAAAGAAGTTAAACCAGATGAAAAAACATCCAAAAGACTTCGGCGAATATCGAGATTGTTTTTCTATCCTGATAACAAACGCGGCTGGATAAAACCGGCATTGAATAAAGCGAAAGAGATCATTTCTCATCAAAAAATTGATCTCATTTTCAGCACAGCTCCGCCTTTCAGTAATCATATACTAGGTAAGAAGTTAAAAGAAGAAACCGGGATTCCATTAATAGTTGACTATCGAGATTCCTGGACTAAGAATCATTTTCAGGACGAAATGTGGGCCTGGCAAAAACAAATACTCCGCAATCAGGAAAGGCAAGTTGTTGCGAGCGCTGATAAAGTCATCTGTTTAGATGAATTTATAAAAAATGAATTTTCAGAAGATTATCCCGAGATTACAGATAGGATAGAAGTGCTATCACATGGATTTGATCCAAAGGATTTTGAAGAAATTGGAGTGCAACATTCATTCAATTATCAGGAAGGTAAAATCAATTTTTTATATAGCGGGTTATTTTACGAGCAAAATCAGCCGGATAGTTTCCTGTTGGCTTTTAAAAAGCTATTTGAAATTGAACCTGAACTGAAAAGTAAAATACATTTACACTTTCAGGGAGGATTAGATGAAAGGATCGGGTCGCTACTACAATTATATGGAATGACTGATATTGTTGAAGACTACGGGTACTTACCCCATACCTCAGCAGTGCAAAACCTTTTGAAAGCTGATGTTCTTTGGATGCTATCAAATTTCAATCCAAGATTGAAACAGATTAAATCCGGAAAGTTGTTTGAATATATTGGAACAAAGAAACCAATTTTAGGCCTCGTCCATGAATCAGAAGCATCGAAAGTTCTGGAAGAATACGGTGCCGGTTATTGGGCTCCACCAAATGATGAAGAATTGATCATAGAGCAACTTAGAAAAATCATCACAGACTGGAGATCAAATTCATTGCCAGTGCCAAATGATGAATTCCTTACGAGATTTGATAGAATAGAGCTCACAAAAAAACTCGCACAAATTTTTAATGTAATTTCTTCCTGATTGTTACATCTTTCTTTGATACAAAGTGCATGATGATCAAATTTCTAAAAAAGCTTTACGAACAACGTTTAAAGGATATTACTATCATTTTACTGGATGATAGTAAGCCAGGGGAGGATAATTCGTACACAATTCGCCCCAACAGACTGATCACTCTATTTATTTTTTGTTGTGTTTTACTCTCACTTTTTATGGTAAGTCTTTTTATGATCACTCCATTAGGCGCTCTTTTGTACACTAAGGAGGATGCCGAGATGAGAAAAGATATTGAAGCAATTTCAGATCGTGTTATCAATTTGCAGGATTCTTTAATCGTTAGAGATAGGCAGCTTTCCGAAATGAAACATATCATCAGATTAAGCCTTGATACCACTCTAACTACAGATGAAAGATTTACTTCCGTATTTGAAGCAGGCAATATTTACGATGATGGATTTACTTTTGGTGATACTCCTGCAAATACAGCAAGTCGTGTAAACCCCTCAGGAATTGTTTTTTCCAATATGCTAAATGCTGCAGATGATTTTCCTGCCTCTTATCCTGTTCAGGGAATTCACACTCGTGGCTACGAACCAGAAAACTATCATTTTGGAATTGATATCGCCACAACGGACAATCAAGTAATTACTAGTATTGCGGATGGTACAGTTGTAAATGCAAGCTGGACTATAAACGACGGATATATAATTTCAATACAACACGCTGGTGGAATTTTGAGTGTTTATAAGCATTGTTCATCCATCGCAAAAAAAACTGGCGAAATTGTATTAAAAGGTGATATTGTAGGAACAACAGGAGATATCGGATTAAGGAGCACAGGACCTCATCTTCACCTTGAAATTTGGAAAGATGGAATACCCCAAGACCCGGCATTATATCTAATTCAGTAATTCCCTATGTTAAACAGAAACAAAACTCCCAGAAAAGTGAACACAGTCAGTAATTCTCCAGCAGTAAATATTGTAAGCGAAGGCACAAAAGTAACTGGAAATATTCACGCAACCACAGATATACGAGTTAGTGGTACAGTAGATGGAGAGGCACTAAGCAAAGGAAAACTGATAATCACTAACGTTGGAAAAGTGAATGGTAATATTACTTCATCAGATGCTGATATAGCCGGTAAAGTTGAAGGAGAAGTTAAAGTTACCAACAAACTCATTCTTCGAAAAAGCGCTGTTATCGATGGTAATATTTACACAAAGACGTTAATAGTAGAAGAAGGTGCGGAAATTAATGGGGCCTGCCGCATGGGGGAGCGCTCAAATAAACTATCACAATTAAATGATGCTGAGTATGAAAAAGGTACTCACTTGAAAGCATCTGGTAGTTGAAAAAAGAAATCTTACCTAGAAAATATAGGGAGTATTTAGGTTTAGGTGCAGAAATTGCTGCATCACTCACTATACCTATGATCAGTGGCTATTATATAGATCAATATTTTAATAGCTCTCCGGTTGGGATATTACTTGGTGTTTTCGTGGGTCTTTTCGTGTTCTTCATTACAATTCTAAGAATTAATCGACGCTTGAATCGAGAAGAATAATGGTTGGCAGGCTTTTAAAAACACAGCTTTTCTTTATGCCAATTCTCTTGGCGCTTTTTTTGTTTACACAATCAAGTCAATTTATTGCAGTATTAGCAGGGTACTTCCTAAGTTTTATTTTTGTGATTAGTAGTACACTAATTGTTCAAAGGTTTTGGAAAAGCGATAACGAGACCTTTTTTAAGGCTTTTATTTTATCAATCCCGTTTCGCTTTTTTGTAGTTCTCACTGTCTTTGCAATTTTGCTTTTGGTAACAAAAATTGACGAAATCTACTTTACAGTTAGTTTCATTATTTCCTATCTTTGTCATTCTATAACAGAAACGATTTATATCAATAAAATCCTCAAAAAGGGAAGTACCAAACCATAATGTTTCAGACTATTCGTCGCCTGTTTCTAACACTTCTTTTTTTATCAATTAGTACCTCACATTTGTTCGCTGCTGACGCTGATACAGAAGGTGATGAGCCCGTATTAGACGTTATGGGTACTGTGGTTGATCACGATTATTTAAAAGCACCAAACTTTATTAATGGCGGTAAAATATATCTGCCACGCATCATTATTTGGGAAGATGCGCAAGGTGCAACACAATTCAATATGTTTTCTAGTACTAAGAAAGCTGTTGAATCAGGAATATTTGCAGATGTGGATTACGTGTTAACTCCAGTTGACGGTGGAAATATCACTCTAGATCTCTCTATTACATCACACCTTGTTTATTTTTGGGCTGGAATGTTACTGGCCGTATTCTGGACGGTGATGATGGCGCGTCGTTACAACGCAGGTGTTGGAAAAGATGTAGAGCCAAAAGGTGCGCTTCAAAATATATTTGAGGTTCTGTTTGTATTTATACGCGATGATGTAGCTCGATCTAATATCGATGCTAATAAAGCAGACAAGTACGTGCCATATTTCTTTACGATGTTTATGGGCATCGCTTTCATGAATTTATTTGGTCTATTTCCGTGGGCAGCAACTGCAACAGCCGATCTAACTGTAACCGCTACATTGGCAATAATGACCTTTGTGATTACACAATTTAGCGGTACCAAAGACTATTGGGGGCACATTTTCTGGTTCCCTGGCGTGCCTACATGGGTTCGCGCAATCTTAACTCCGGTTGAGATTCTTGGAATTTTTACAAAGCCATTTGCTCTTGCAATTCGATTATTTGCAAACATGTTATCTGGAAAAATTATGATCATTGCCATTCTCGGCTTGATTTTCATTTTCGCTGATATCTTTGGAGCAACGGCAGGTGTTAGTGTTAGTTTATTTTCGGTAACACTTACAGTAGTGCTTTATGCACTGAAAGTATTTGTAGCCTTACTACAGGCTTACATATTCACGCTTCTTTCTGCAGTATTTATTGGGATGGCAGCGGAAGAACATGAGCATCACGGAGAGCATGCTCATTAAACGAATTACACAATTAAACCTTAATACAAATTAAATTTATACACTATGGGACTTTTAGCAGCTGGTATCGGAGCCGGAATCGTAGCTTTAGGAGCTGGAATCGGAATCGGAATGATCGGTAAAGGAGCTACAGAAAGTATCGCACGTCAACCAGAAGCTTCTGGCGACATCAGAGGTGCGATGATCCTTACAGCAGCCTTCATCGAGGGTGTTGCTCTTCTTGGTGCAGTTATCTGTATCCTTCTTGCTCTTGGAATTGGTCAGTAATAATTAGGAATCAGTCCAATGACTTTTCTATTAGCTGGCGGAGGCGGAATTTTATCATTCAATCCAGGATTTGCATTATGGATATTGATTTCCATGATCATTTTCATCCTGGTGATGATGAAATATGCTGTTCCTCCAATAATGAAGTCACTCAACGAGCGTGAAGCTAAAATCAAAGATTCCTTAGAATCTGCTGAAAAAGCTTTGGAACGAGCAGAAGCAATCTCTAAAGATAATGAGAAAGCTTTGCGCGAGGCTGAAGTTAAAGCTCAGCAAATTAGAAAAGAGGCACTCGAAGAAGCAGAATTGCTTCGTAACGAACGCATCAACAAAGCTAAGGATGAAGCCGCTCAAATTATTGAGCAAGCTAAAAACACGATTGAACAAGAAAAGAAACTTGCTCTTACTGAATTAAGAGAGGAAGTGGCTCGACTTGCAATTCAATCTGCATCCATGATTTTGGACGAAGAACTCGACGAGAAGAAGAACAGTAAATTGGTCGACAAATTTATCGGCGACCTTTCAAATAATTAATCTAACAACGGATGTTAGTATCCAAAGCAGCACGACGATATGCTATCGCTTTACTAGAATTAAGTAAAGAGAAAAAGATAGTTGAAAAAACGCTTAGTGATATTCAGTTCATTGATAAAACAATTGCTGACTCAAGAGATTTAGAGTTATTTCTGAAGAGTCCAATTATCAAACCGAATTTGAAAAAAGACACACTGAACGAAATTTTCAAAAAACATATCAGTGAACTTACACTTCAGTTTGTAACGCTAATAGCAAGTAAAGAACGATCTGCGATCCTTGATCAGATTGCAACATCATTCCTAAGCGAATACAATAAATACGCCGGTATTATTGAAGTTGAAGTGAGAGCTGCTAAGAAACTTTCAGCCAAACAGATTAAAGAACTTCAGAAAGTGCTTGAAAAAACAACATCTAAAAAAGTGAACCTTGAGACAACGACTCAAGCTGAGTTGAAAGGTGGATTGTTGGTTAAAATTGAAGACACCGTGATTGACGGTACAATCAAGCACAAATTAGAGCAATTAGAAGATAAGCTGCTCGACACAACCATTGAATTGAACTAGAACGACTTAGTAAACACTACAATAATGAGCCAAGTCAGACCCGACGAAGTTTCAGCCATATTACGTAAGCAATTATCAGGTTTCGATAACGAAGCTGATGTTTATGATGTGGGTACCGTACTTGAAGTAGGTGACGGTATTGCACGTGTATATGGACTTTCACAAGTGCAAGCAGGTGAGCTTGTAACCCTTCCAGATTCAAAAGATGAAGATGGTAATCCAGTAACAGGTATGGTACTTAACCTCGAAGAGGATAATGTAGGTATTGTATTATTTGGATCATCAAACGCTGTAGAAGAAGGGCAGACCGTTAAAAGAACAAAAGATATCGCATCAATGAATGTTGGTGATGGTCTACTAGGTCGTGTTATCGATCCTCTCGGTAATCCAGTGGATGGTAAAGGCCCGATATTAGGTGATACTGTTCGTTTACCGCTTGAGAGAAAAGCACCTGGTGTAATTTATCGTGAGCCAGTATCTGAGCCGCTTCAAACAGGTATCAAGGCAATCGATTCATTGATTCCAATTGGCCGTGGACAGCGTGAGTTAATTATTGGTGATCGTCAAACTGGAAAAACTTCTGTTGCGATTGATACTATAATCAATCAGAAAGCAACTCAAGATTCAGATAATCCTGTTTTTTGTATCTATGTAGCTGTTGGACAGAAAGCTTCAACTGTTGCGGGTATTATGCAGGTTCTTGAGCAAACTGGTGCACTTGAATACACTGTAATCGTAACTGCTCCTGCTAGTTCTGCTGCTCCAATGCAGTATATTGCACCATTTACCGGTGCTACAGTAGGCGAATATTTCCGAGATACCGGCCGACATGCATTAGTAATCTATGATGATTTATCTAAGCAAGCTGTTGCATATCGCGAACTTTCGTTACTACTAAAGCGTCCTCCGGGCCGTGAAGCTTATCCTGGTGATGTATTTTATCTCCACTCACGTTTATTAGAGCGTGCAGCTAAGATTATTGATGATGACGGAGTTGCTCAGTCAATGAACAATATTCCTGAAGAATTAAAGCCACTAGTTAAAGGTGGTGGTTCTTTAACTGCACTTCCGGTTATCGAAACGCAAGCTGGTGATGTATCGGCATATATTCCAACCAACGTAATTTCGATTACGGATGGTCAGATTTTCTTGGATACAGACTTATTCAACTCTGGTATTCGCCCGGCTATTGACGTAGGTATCTCAGTATCACGTGTAGGTGGTTCTGCACAGGTAAAATCAATGAAGAAATTATCCGGTACGTTGAAGCTTGATTTAGCTCAGTACCGTGAATTGGAAGCTTTCGCGAAGTTTGGGTCTGATTTGGACCCTGCTACGCAAGCGCAGCTTCGTCGTGGTGAGCGTACTGCTGAGTTGTTAAAGCAAGATGTATATCAACCACTTCCGGTTGAGCAAGAAATTGTACTTCTAAAAGTTAACGACGCTGGTTTATTAGACAAATTACCAGTTGCTAGTATTAGCGAATTCCAAAATCAGTTCTTAGAAACTGTGGGCGCAAAATTCTCAACTGAAATGAGTGATTTAGCAACTACCGGTATTCTCACAGATGAGTTTGGTGACAAGGTAATCGAAGCAGCTAATAACGTAATCGATCAATTAGTAGCAACTGAGGAAGCTTAATACATGGCTAATTTACGGGACATACGAAACAGAATAGGTTCTGTAAACAATACGCAGCAGATCACTAAAGCTATGAAAATGGTGGCAGCTGCCAAGCTTCGTAAAGCACAGGAGCGTATGGTACAAACTCGACCATATGCTGCTAAGATTCAGGATGTAGTTGGCCGATTAGTTTCCGGAGCCGAAGAGTCAAACAAATTGATGCGTTCGGTTGACGATGTAGAAAATGTACTTTTAGTTATTGTTGGATCTGATCGCGGTTTGTGTGGCGGTTTCAATAATAACTTATTCAAAGAAATCGAAAAGTATATCGAGTTTGAACTGAATGAGTACAGAGAGGAAGGTACTCTAAATTTAATTACCATTGGAAAGAAGGCTACTGCTCATTTTACAAAGAGAAAGTATAATGTGGTTACCTCATATCCTGGATTCTTTGATCATTTAGAATACGATGCAACTTCTGAAATAATGTCAACTGCTACAGAACATTTTGTAGCCGGAGATTATGATGAAGTTTATATCGCTTTCAATGAGTTTAAGTCCGTAATTGCTCAAAATCGTAAGATTGATAAGGTTTTACCGATTGATCCTGAGACTATTGCGGGTGATGATTCTAAGGAATCAATTGACTATATTTTCGAGCCTGATTCTTCAGAGATTTTAGATCAGCTTTTACCACTGCATTTAAATATGCAGTTATGGAAAGCAGTTCTTGAATCAAATGCTGCAGAACAGGGTGCTAGAATGTCGGCTATGGATAGTGCAACCGAGAACGCGAAAGAACTTGAACGCACACTTCGATTGAAGTACAACCAGGCTAGACAAAGTGCTATTACCACCGAGATTTCTGAGATTGTATCAGGAGCTCAAGCACTTTCTGGCGCATAGAACTTATTGGAGAGTTGGCAGAGTGGTCGAATGCGGCGGTCTTGAAAACCGTTGAGGTGCAAGCCTCCGGGGGTTCGAATCCCTCACTCTCCGCATTGAAATAGCCCCATTTGGGGCTATTTCTGTTTAAATAAACAGAATATTCTTACGTTGTATCCTCTGAATATATCTAGAGTAAACATATGCGCATATTATTAATACTGGCTTTTTTCTTTTTCTTTAGTTCAAAGAGTTTTGGTCAGGACACTCTCAGTATCGGGGTTGATGAGTTTTTAAGGATAGCATTAGAGAATGCAGGACAACTAAAAGTTGCTAATAACGATATCAGACTTGCTGAAAATAGAAGGCAACAAGCCGTCGATCAAAGATTTCTACCCAGCTTAAATTTTCGATCAGAACATGCATTGGTTCCGGGTGTTTCTTCGCCAAATGGACGCCCTGAAGAAAGTATTTATTTAGATCCTGATGCAATCAATGACTGGTCGAAGGTAGGAGTTTTTAATCGTTTAAGAATTTCAGGTGTTCAGCCTGTATTTACATGGGGAGCTGTTGGAAAAGCTGTTTCTGCAGCTGAATTAGGAATTAAAGCTGTTCAACAACAATTTGATGCCACCAGAAATGAAGTTGAGCTGATTCTAAGTGAACTTTATTATGGATATGTACTCGCATTAGAAATTGAGCGTCTGTTGAGAGATGCTGAAGATAAAATGGGTGAGATTGAACGAGCAATGGAGAAGCAGGAAGAAGAAAATCCTGCTGAGCTAGATGAATCAGATGTTTTTAAGTTTGAAGTATTTAAAGCACAGTTTGGTATACAACGAGAAGAAGTAGCTCGTAATCTTGAATTTGTTAAACAATCATGGAATTACGCTCTTCGAAATGCAGATGGTGATATATATGAACCTGAGGTTAGGTTTCTAGATCCAAACTATGAGAATCTTTCTGAAATTGACTTCTATCAAAATTCAGCGATGAATAATCGTGCTGAATTACGAGCATTTGAATACGGAAGAGACGCACTTGATACCTATATAAGTGCTTTACGTGCTCAAAATTTGCCCGGACTTTATTTCGGTTTCACAACAACATTTGCAAGTACACCAATTAGACCAAGACAACCGAATCCTTTTATTAGAACGCCTGAAAATACATTTAATACTTCCGTTGGTTTAACTATCAGGCAAAATCTGAACTTCTTTCAAGCTAAGACTTCATTAGAACGTAGTCGTTTGGAAGTGAAAAAACTTGAATTTCAGGAATTGGCCGCTCGTGATGGGATCATGATAGAATTGAATGATTCTTACAGAATCGCAGCAATTGCTAAGGCTAAAGTTGACCGTACTCAAGAAGCATTAAAAATTGCGAAAGAATGGTTACGTTCCGAACAATTAGATTATGATCTTGGTTTTGGTGAATCCAAAGACTTGATTGATGCTGTTCGACAGGAATTAGAATTACGTTTGGAAGAAAAGCAGAGTATCTTTGAATATAATGCAGCAATGGCCAAACTTAATAAAACAGCAGGTCTTCCGTTATCCCATCAATCAATGGAGAATTAATTAAGAGGATTTATGAGAATTATTAAGACATTCGTTTTTCTACTGTTTATCGCTTTGTTTACTGGTGATGTATTTGCTCAACAAAGTGCAGATTCCATTAGAATGATGTTGGAAGAACGGGATGAGGAAATCAAATCAATACTTGGTCCGGAAGGAAGTGAATATTCTGACGATCAGCGAGAAACTTTGAAAGCAATTATTAATGGGGTTATTGATTTTGAAGCAATGTCTAAAACGGCCTTAGAAGATACCTTTGAGTCGATAACAGAGGAAAGTCGTACAGAATTTGTTGATTTATTTTCTACCATTATAAGGGATAATTCACTTACCAAGCTTGAGATATACAGAGCTACTGTTACTTACAATGATATTACTATTGAAGGTGACGAAGCATTGGTTCAAACCATGGCTGAATTAGATGAAGTCAGAACACCGGTTGATTATAGAATGGTTTGGAAAAGCGGTGAATGGGTAATCACAGATATGAGCATTGATGATGTTTATACTGCAGAATCATATAATAGACAGTTCCAGCGAATCATTGCTCGACGTGGTTTTGATGCTCTAATGGAAAGCTTGCGTAGAAGAGCAGCTCGAAGCTGATAGCTCATTTTTCCAAATGAAGATTGCGTTTATTTCAGATCAGTTTTTTCCAAGAACATCTGCTGATTCTGAACAAATTATTTCTTCATTATCAGCATTAGGAAAAATTTCAGAGGTTACTCTTTTTACTGCCTCTTACCGATCGAATGAAACATCGAAAAAGAACTTAGAGGACTATTATCAGAAAGAAGTTACGTTTGGTCTACAATTTATATACCACGCATTTAAGAATATTCGTGGAATTGAAAAAATCAGCTATGCTATAAGAATTGGCAGTCAACTAAAGAACGCTGATTTTGATTTAGCTTACACAAGGAATATCCCGGTACTCTTAGCTATTCTTCTATTTACAAAACTACCAGTAGTATTCGAGTCTTATAGACCCTGGCCAAGTCGAAATTTGTTATCCAGAAAGCTATTCAAATCACTTTCTACTAAAAAAAGATTACTTGGAGTTGTATTGCATTCAAAATATGCCGGTAAGAGTTTTAAAGATGTTGGTTTCACCCAAGAGAAATTAATGGTTGCTCATAATTCTTTTTCAATGGATGATTATGAGGTTATCCCAAAAAAAGAAATCTTGAATAAGCATAAAATCCCAACGGATAAAAAGATTATCGCATATTCAGGTCGCGTTCGAGTAAATAAAGGAGTAGATCGAATATTTAAGTTAGCTGAAGAATTTAAAGATGCTGCTTTTTTAATCATCGGATCAGAAGGAGAGGGAGAAATCGAAAATCGAGCTAAGGTTTATGATAATATTCACATTATAAAATGGATTCCAAAGCAAGAAGTCTATTCTCTATTAATAGCTTCTGATATTCTTTATATCCCACCAACAAGTATTGCACGAGATAAAGCAAAAAACACGGTATTACCCCTTAAAACTTTCTTGTATAAAGCATCAGGTAAGGCAATTCTGGCGCCAAACTTGGATGACATTAAAGAGATCCTAACTCACAAGGAAAATGCTTTTCTGGTTGACCCTGATAATGATGAAAAAGAAATTGAAGCTGTGAAATCGCTACTGAGTGATGCAGAATTAAGGATAAGAATCGGTGATAGGGCAAAAGAAGAAATGAAATTGCTAACATGGGAAAAAAGAGCAGAAAAAATTCTTAAATTCGCAGACGAAAGGCTTAAAACAGTAAACGGCTGATACTAGAATTAACAACCAATAGAATACTCTTAGGGATTAGATTTATCCGCTTTTAATATGAAAATTCTCATTTATGCTACAACTTTAGGAGCGGATCTTCTCAGTTTAACGCGATATCTACAAGATAAAGAAGGTGTAGAAGTAAAAGTTTTAATGAAGGATGCTGAAAAATTTAAAAAAGAAGGCATCTACGATTTTTGGAATCTGAAAGTCGACCTTTTTGAATCGAATAAACTAAATATTGTTAAAGGTATAAATGGGTTTAGTCCTGATGTAACCATAATGGATAACAATATTCCTCTCAGAGCTTTAAGTTCAAAAGCATTGGTTCTTTGGCATGGTTACGGTTGGAAAGGCCCAAATGATGAAGAAGAATTCAAATGGATTCATCGAAATATTCGGATTAGCTGGGGAGACATGAAGATCTCAAATTCGAATATTAAGTGGCAATGTTTTGGGGAAGGGGATTTTAAGCATCGATCAACTATTAGTGGCTTTCATCCTGATAACTGTTTAGTTCTAGGCTCCGCCAGTCACGATTACTTGCGAAAAGAAGTATCAAAAGAAGAATTACAGAAATACTATCCATTCGATATTGTGAATAAGCAAACTGTTTTAATTGCTCCAACCTGGCATTATGGTGAAGTGTTTGCTCATTGGGGTGATGACGACACTTTATTCAATAAAATGTTGATGAATCTTCAAGAACGTGATATCAATGTAATTTTGAGATTGCACGATTCGTATCGATTTGATCATCACTATGTAGAATTCCTTCAAAACCTTGAAGTAAAGTATCCGAATGTAATGTTGAAGTTCAAAGATGTTAACCCGGATAACTTCCTTGATCTTCAAGTTTCTGATGTATTGGTTACCAATTTTAGTAGTATTGCCAATCTATTTTATGCAACAGGTCGACCTACCATTCACATTTATCCTGTGAAGAGTGAAGATGAATCTTTCATGTGGAAAAAGAAGACTATTATTGGGATCAGGAAAAAGAAAGTCGACTCAGTGAAATTTATCTGGAAATATCCTCCTAAAGATAATGGTGGTTTTCTTGCTATGAACTTTGACGAAATGATGGATCAGATTAATGAGGGTTTAGATAATCCACATTCCTGTAAAGCAAAATCAGAAGAGTATCTAAAAAACCATATGCTCGGCGCTGATGGTAAGAATTGTGATCGTATCTGGAATGCTCTGGTTGAACTAGTTGGGCATGATTAACCTTTTGCTCTTCCTCTGAGAACATAAATGGTTTCTTTCTCTTTGTAATAGATGATTGAAATCCCGGTGGCTAAGATTATTGGTATACCTACAATAGGGATTACAATCGAATTGGCACCAACTAGTTGAATCAATCCCCATTTTAGTCCATATCCGAGTCCAAATAAAGTAGGAAGTAGCCAAAAGCCTGAGAATGCTTTTTTCAAGAACTCAAACAAACTGACCTCGAGAATTCTACTTCCGAAATAAAACAATAGGGAAACAACAATTGGATAGCCAATCACCCAAGCCCAGCCTACTCCAAGCAAACTAAATTGAGCCCCAATTAAAAAGGCTAGAGGCATCAGGATTGCATTTGACAATGAGTAATAGAAATTCAGCTTAGCCTTTCCAACAGCATTAAGTAGTTGTGGTATCAGAGGAGAAACAGTTCTTAGAATAGATGCTGCCACCATCAACTGAATTAGTGGAACAGCATCTAGCCATTCATCGAAGTTGATGAGTACTAGTATATCTTCAATAAAAAGTGCAATGAGAATCAGAACAATACTATTTAGTTGAAGACTGCCCCTAGAAAGTGTAAAGAAATACTTTCGAAGCCTTTCAACTTCTGTTTGTAATCTGGAGAAAGCAGGGTAGGCGACTTCATTTAAATTACTGGTGAGTAATTTAACCGTGTCTGTAACTACACGGTAAGCCAATGAATAAATACCGACTGCAGTGCTTCCGAATATCTTTCCAACAATTAGATAATCAGCATTAGAATAGAGATTGTATAATAATCTTGAACCGGTTGCGTACAATCCGAATTCAACCCGAGGTTTTATCTCTTTCCAATCAAATTCAAATTTTGGCCAGTATGGGAAGAAAAATTGGGCTAAGAGTAACTGACCAAATCTATTCGCAACCTCGGCTAAAATGATACTCCATGCACCGAAACCATAAAACGCTAAAACAACCATAAAGATAGAAGAAGATAAAAGAGCTAAGTTGTCTATAATCGCGATTTCTTTGAATTTCAAATCACGCTTCAACATATTTCTTGGAATGAAATACAGCGTGAAAATGACAACAATGCTGCCGTGGACACGAATTAAGTCGGTCAACATTTCTTCATTGTAAAAAATGGCTCCGAGTGGTGCTCCGAAATAAATAACAGCGTATATCAAACCCGTTAATGCAGCAGAAATCCAAAATAAACTACTTTTTTCTCTACTGGAAAGCTTCTCTGCCTGAACTATTGCTACGCCAAGACCTAATTCAGTAACAGCCTGAATAATTGCAAAGATCGCAATTACAATACTTGCAATACCAAATGCATCCGGCGAAATCAGTTTTAATACTACAAATAGACCAACTACATTTATTACTCTACTAATCGTATTTCCAATTCCGGAATAGAGGAATGACCGAATGACGCGTGTTGAAAATGATGGTTCTTTACTAGTCATTTAACCAACTCATTACATCATCAAGTGAGTGTTTTTTGCATAACAATTGATACGCCATTTCTGCACTTAACAAACTCATTAATGTCCAGGCTTGAAATCCACCAAACTGATGTATACTCCAGCTAGCAAATGCTGCATTTTGTGATAAAATATTGTCTTTGAAAATATGACCATCATAGACCATTTTTCTGTGTATGGCTTTCAAGGTTGGGATTTTTCTTAACCATTCATGTTCAGTTGACGGAGCAGGATCTCCTGAGAATCCACTAAATACCCATTTTAATAATGGTGAAATATTTTTCGAAAAAGGCGATTTCGAAATTCTGGGTCGATCTAGTTTTTCTATTAGAGGAATTCCATCATCATCGGGAAATGCACCTACTTCAGGGAAGTATCTCTTTAAAGCTTCCAATCGAGCTTTTTTCTTACCCGCAATCTTATAAGGCACAGTCCGGATGAAATCTAAAGATTCATAACTGGAACCCGGTGAAAAACTAAAATAATCGTCACTAACCATGGTATCAGTAATTCCGGTATAGTGTAGACTTTTTTGGTGAAATTCATCTATGGCTATTTTATACCAGTCTTCACCTTGAACACTATCAATTTCGTGCGATCTGATTCGATACAGGTTTTTAATAATTTCTTTTGAATCTACAAATAGTCCATCTAAGATAGATTTTCCGGTGAATTTCTTTTTCCAGATAGAATCTGCAACGGATAAACCTGACTTAAGTGAAGTTACCGGTGCAAGTCCCAAAAACTTGTCCATGAGCTGACCATTAAAGCCAAGTGCACCATTTTCCGGCGTCATATCTTTAATCTGAAGCAGATAAAACTGATGAATATTTGCTAGCCCACCAGATCTTTCCAGAAAACGCCTCATCAGATCAGAGTAATCTAATTCTTTTATAGAAGGAGCATTCAAAGGGATATCTAACGCCTTAGATATCTTCTTTACCGGTTCCAGATCACGTTCCGAAATATTTATATGTCTTAATGATGCTGGTTTTTTATCAGATTCCAGAACTTGTCCTAAAAGATGTCTGGAATCTAAACCTGCGGTTAATGGCAGATGAACCTCAAGCTTTTTTAAGACCGGATGATCAAAAGTTGCTTCCATCGGTTTTTTGCAAATTTCATAAACCCAATCTGCAGCAGATTCTAATGTTATATTAGTGCTATTTTCCTGATCAAAGTTTAAATACTTATGAGATTCAAGATTGCCATTCTGATCAAATGAATAGTAGTGACCAGGTAAACATCGCTCAACTTCATCAATCATGGTACGCTGATAGCTATTGTACCTGAAGCGGATGAATTCCAACAGATTTGTTCTGTTCAAATTCATTTCTAAGTTCATTTCTGCAAATGAAAAAGGGGTAGGAGCATATCCAATTTTTTCTTTTTGTTGATATAGATATTGAGGGCGTGCAGCTAGATCATCACCGAATAGAAAACCTTTATTACCTGATTTGTGTATCAGTATTGCATTATAAAACCCATGAATCCTGAGTAGATCATCTATTTCGAATCTGTTAGTAAAAGTGTTTAGCAGATAATCAGCATCTGAAACATCGGTTGAATAATCTCTGAAAAGAATTCCATCAAAATGAAGAGCCCAAGCATCAGATTCAGTTTTGCATGATAATTTTCCTACTTGCCAAACTGAATAATTCCCATAGATAGATGCTTCTGGGATATTGGAGTCATTCCCTGTGATTAGATAAACACCGGGTGCTTTTATTGAAATTATTTCGTGATTATTCAAAAGTCTGTAGAAACCAAATTTTGGTAAATATAAGAACTATTTGACTAGCCTTTATGTATTCACTTGGTGTGATAAATCTGTAGTCGAATTAACATTTGAAGTTATTGACCAGGCTCGAAATAATTCACATCACTACTTTTAATTGCGTATCTTTTAAGGATGTAATTTTAATTCTCAAATCTGTATGTCAAAATCTCCTATCGTATCTGCAACTGACGGAAAATTGTTGGTTTTAACCCCTGGAATGGGTGCTGTTGCTACTACTTTTATTGCTGGTGTTGTGTCCGCAAGAAAAAACCTAACTAAGCTGTATGGGTCATTAACCCAGCTACAAACAATCAGATTAGGAGCAAGATCTGAGAATAGAAATCCTCTTATTAAAGACTTTCTTGATCTAGCTACTTTAGAGGATATTGAATTCGGTGGTTGGGATGTTAAGAGTGACAATGTGTATGAAGCTTGTAAAAATGCAAGTGTTCTAAAACCACAAGATTTAGATCCACTAAAAGACGAGCTTGAGAAAATCGAGCCAATGTCTGCAGCCTTTGATCAGAGTTATGTGAAAAAATTGGAAGGTCCGAATGTGAAGGATTTAACCAATAAAATGGAACTTGCAGAGGCTCTTCGGGAAGATATCAGAACAAGAATAAAGGAAACTGGTGCTACACGAGCGGTAATGGTTTGGTGTGGATCAACTGAAATCCACTTACACCCATCTGCATGTCATCAAAGTATTGAAGCTTTTGAAGAAGGGTTAAAAAATAATGATGATTCAATCGCTCCATCACAACTTTATGCTTATGCTGCGATTATGGAAGGTGTTCCTTATGCAAATGGAGCTCCGAATTTATCAGCAGATTTTCCGGCACTGGAAGAATTAGCAGAAAGAGAAGGCGTACCGATTGCAGGTAAAGATTTTAAGACTGGTCAAACATTAATGAAAACCATTCTTGCGCCGGGTCTAAAAACCAGAATGTTGGGAATAAGAGGTTGGTTCTCGACTAATATTCTAGGAAACCGTGATGGTGAAGTGTTGGATGATCCGGATAGTTTCAAATCAAAAGAAGTAAGTAAAACCGGAGTTTTAGATTCAATTCTTCAACCTGAGATTTACGATGATCTATACGGTGATATTTATCATAAAGTAAGAATCAATTACTACCCACCAAGAGGAGACGAGAAAGAAGGTTGGGACAATATCGATATTTTCGGCTGGATGGGTTATGACATGCAAATTAAAGTAGATTTCTTATGTCGTGATTCCATTCTTGCAGCTCCAATTGTACTTGATTTAGCTCTATTCCTTGATCTTGCTAAAAGAGCCGGAAAGAAAGGAATTCAAGAGTGGTTATCATTCTACTTCAAGAGCCCTCAAGTCGGTGAAGGACATATTCCTGAGCATGATATTTTTATTCAGCATTTCCGTTTGAAGAATACCTTGCGTGTTCTGGGTGGCGAGCAGCCGGTAACACACTTATCAGAGAATTTCGAAGAAGAGGCTGTTCAATAGTTTGAGTTCAGCATCAAAAACGGGATTGATATTAGCAGCCGGTTATGGCTCTCGACTTAAAGGAGTAAGTGCAGTTACCTCATTTAAACCGCTTACTCCAATCTTAGGTGTTCCACTTATTTTCAGAACTATTGAAAGCCTTTCAAAAGCTAACTGCGATAAAATAGTTTTAGTTTTAGGTTACGGTCATGATGAAATTAAATCTGCCATCTTGGAATCTTATGATGGTGATATTCCCATAGAATTCGTTTTTAATGCAAAGTATGAGCTGAGTAATGGTGTTTCTGTAATTTCAGCAAAAGAACACCTTAGTGATGTCTTTGTAATGACTATGGCCGATCATGTGCTAGGCGATGAATTAATGACAATTGCAGGCAACTATAAACCAGAAAAAGAATCTGCTGCACTTCTCGTTGATTACAAAATTGATTCCATTTTTGATATGGATGATGCCACTAAAGTGCTTTCAGTTGATGATAAAATCAGTTCAATTGGAAAACAGATTTCAGATTTTAATTGTATTGATACCGGCGTTTTTGTTTGCACGCACAGTCTGATCGACTCTATGATTTCATTCTATGATCAAAATGGTGATGTATCAATCTCGGAAGGTGTACAATTTCTTGCTAAAAGTGGAAGAATGTATACCGTTGATGTTGGTGAAGGTTTCTGGCAGGATGTAGATACACCAGAAATGTTCGAATACGTTGAGCAACAATTGAAAAAAGGAATCAGATAGAACTCTGATTATCTGATAACTAAAAAGCTAAAATAACCATCTTGGTTATTTACGTTTGCAACACCATTTATCTCGATTACCTCACCTCTTAAAATCCGTTTTGCTACGGTTTTACTAATCCCGCCTAATTCATCCAAAATTGAGTAGGAGTTGAAGTGTTCAGTTAATTTAAAATCGATTCTTTTGCCGTCGCTAAGCGTGAAGCCAAACTCTGTATTCAACCACACCCCATGCGTTTTGTAACTGTCTTTAAATTCAATGGTTTCCGGAGTGATAATTTGTTGCTCACCATCAATAAATCTAATTCCATATCCGAATGGAATTCTATCTTCATCTTCCTTGATGGTATAAAAGTTTAAGACATATCCATTCTGACTGTCACCACTTTTAATTCTATAACCTTTATGCAAGAATTTAGTCGATAGATTCTTTTGGTAGGTTAGATCCATCATCGCTCTCCCGCTTGCTTCAATTTTCTCTCCATTGATGGAAACATAGCCTTTAACTTTTGCATCGGGGATAAGAAGTGTGATTCCAAAATCATTGCCTTTTACTTTGAATACTCCATCATCCCAAATTAAGCCCGGAATAATATCATAAAGAACCAATTGAATATCGTAAGCGACGCCTTCTTTTGTTGTTCTAAAATTGATGACATGCTCATCTTCAAAACTACCTTTTGCCCAATAATTGCGCTCCGGGTGAAGGATAATTGAATTGTTTTCAACTTCATTAATAAATTTCTCTACCGGATATTCTTTGTTAGCTACATAATCTTCACCATCCAACCAACGAACCATCATTTTACCGCCGGTTACTCTACTCTTGAATGAACCAAAATCATTAATAGAAAAGGTATAAACCACTTGAACTCCATTATCCAATTGGATTTGATAGGTGTAGAGTTCGTTGTAAAATTTCGATGAGTAATTATTAGCTAAAAAATCTTCGGGTTCAGTCACTCTGAAATCACCCTCCGGCACCTCAATAATTTGGGCATTCAAAGGCAAACCGATCAAAGCAAATATCAGCCATAGAAAAAAGACTTTGTTGGGTTTTGAGATCATAGATCGGTTCGTGTCAATGTTGATTTATATTAGTTCTAACTCAATAAACTACTGAAGGTATCAGAATCGTATGTTCAGACTTCTAAATGGATGTAAAATTCTGGTATTAATCAGTTCTAAAGCTACTTTAAATTTCATTTAGTACATAGATTCTATTGTGAACTTAGCGTTAAATGAGTTCATTTTTCAATAGAAATCACTTCATTTCAACTGCAATTATTTACTAACCATTCAGTTTATAAAGTGGTGATATAGTAGACATATTTTTTGTACTTAATTTAACCACCAAATTGAATGAACTTTTGTATTTTTGCAGCCTTAATTGAACACCAAATTTCATGAAGCAAATTCTGAGGTTGCTAAAACCTCTTTTAGCCTTAAATATTTCACATCCGTTTTTAGTAATTGGTGTCAGTTTTTTGATTGCGATCACAAGTGGTTATTTCGCATTTCAGCTTAAAGTTGATACAGACATTGCGAATTTGCTTCCAAAAGATCACCCAAATGTTCTGGCTTTAGATAATTTACAAGCTACTGTTGGTGGTGAGACTGAAATGCAGGTTGCGATTAAGTCACCAAGTTTTGAAGCTAATAAAGCATTTGCTGAAGCACTAATTCCAAAAAGCCTTGAGCTCTGGTATCCACGTTATGATGATTTGTATTTCAAACGTGCTGAATTCCGCAAGGATACCGATTTCATCAAGGATAATGCGCTATATTTAGCGAGCGATGAAGAATTAGAGGATATCATTTTCTGGTTAGAAGATGAGATTTATTATGCAAAGGAAGAAGCCAATCCATTCTTTGTTGATTTTGAAGATGATTTCGAAGATGAAGGTGAAGAGGAAGAAGATCTAGCTGAAGGTTTTAAAGAGAGCTATGAAACGATAGTCCCATCTGAATATCCAATTAGTGAAGACAGCACCATAATGGTGATTAAGTTTTTCCCAACTGGTTCTAAAAGTGATATTCGGTATCTGGAAGATATGTTTGCCACATATGATTCACTGATTACGGCATTAAATCCTGCTTCATTTCACCCGGAAATGGAAGTTCAGTTTGGTGGTCGATTAAAACGTCACTTAGAAGAGCTTACTTCCATTATGAATGACGTTTTAGGGAGTTTTGCATCTGGAATTGGGAGTGTGGTTTTACTGGTAATGTTGTACTTCTTCATTAAAAAGTACATTCATTATCGTAACGGAAATGGCGAAGATCAGACTTACAGTATTTGGAGTCATTTTATTCGAATGCCGATACCGGTATTAATAATTGGTATACCGCTCGGCTTTAGTTTGATATGGACCTTTGGGCTAACCTATTTCTATCTGGGGATGTTGAATACGATGACTTCCGTTCTTGCAGTAATCCTTTTTGGACTCGGGATCGATTACGGAATTCACTATTACGCCAGGTATATTGAACTGCGATCAAGTGGACTTTCAGTTGAAGAAGCTGTTCATACGACCAACGCTAAAACAGGGGAAGCAATATTAGTTAGTGCCTTTACCACTGCCTGTGCACTCTATGTGTTGATGTTCGCGGATTTCCGTGGATTCTCTGAATTTGGGTTTATATCTGGTACGGGGATTATGCTCGGACTATTTTCAATGTTGTATGTACTTCCGTCATTATTGGTGATATTTGAAAAGTACAATCTTATTTTATTCAGCAAGAATGATCAGGCACATGATGTTGCTCCTCATCGGTATCCAATTTCCAGACCAATTGTTGTTCTTGGGCTAATAGCTTCAGCTTTTGTAATTGGGTACTCAAATAATCTAAGCTTCGAATACAATTTTGGGAATCTGGAACCAACATATCCCGAATATGAGAAATTCAAAGAAGTGGCAGGTCAGGTAAATCAATCCTCAAAAAGAAATCCAGCTTACATCATTGCAGAAGAAGATGCTGAAGTTACTCAACTAATCGACAAACTAAATGAAATTGTAGAGGCAGATACATCGTCACCAACTGTAGAAAGCGTTGAATCATTACAGGAGCGTTTCCCGTCGACACCTGAAGAAGAGCAGGATAAATTAGAAGATATTGCTTATGTACGTGAACTATTAGAGGATCCGTTTTTGGTGAATCGAGAAGACGAAGATCTTGAAAAGTTGCGAAGAGCTGCTCAAAGTACAGAGCCTTTAACCATCGACCAGATTCCTGACTACCTGAAATCAAGATTTGTTACTAAAGATGGTGAAGTAGGTCGATTTGTAATCATTTATCCTTCAGTTGGATTATCAGATGGTAGAAAATCCATTGCTTTTAAGGACGATGTTGGTGCTGTAACCATCGAAAATGGAAAAACCTATCATGCAGCAAGTACAAGTATTGTAGCAGCTTCTATGCTTGATTTAATGCGTACAGAAAGTCCTTATATGGTAGGTGCGACCTTTATAATCATCTATCTTTTCATGATTTACACCTTCCGATCGTTTCGCTGGTCAGTTATTTCTATGTTACCACTTCTTGTTGGTCTTTTGTGGTTATTTGGTTTGATGATGTTATTTGGTCTGCAGTTTAACTTTTATAATCTCGTAGTACTTCCTGCAATTTTAGGTATAGGTTGCGATAGTGGGGTACATCTGGCACATCGATATAGAGAAGAAGGGAAGAATAGTATGTGGGCTGTACTATCAAGTACTGGGCAACATATTACGATGGGAAGTATAACCACCATGCTTGGTTTTGCGGGATTGATTTTTACCGCGCATCCCGGACTCCAATCGATTGGTGTGATGGCAGTAATTGGTATCGGCATGACCTTGTTAACATCCATAACATTTCTTCCAGCTTTGATTCAATGGTTAGAAGACCGTAATTGGATTAGATACTAGAAACTCATTCTTTTCTTAAAATTTTAGTATGCGAAGTTTTCTAATTATAACAGCACTTTTTATTAGTCCGCTTGTTTCGGCACAAAATCCACTACTTCCATTTGAAAAACTGATTGGTGGAGAATGGTGGTTGGGAGAGGATAGTTATCAAACTTTTGAGTGGGGAGTCGGAACACTCTCAGTTAATGCTGAGGCATTTTTTGTTCAAAATGGTGAGCATGTGAAAGTTTCAGAAGGTGAGTGGTTTTATCATCCTGGAGAGAAAAAGATCATAGGATATTTCAATGCCCAAAACATGCCCATCACATTTTTCGATTATGCAACCAGTTTCAATGAAAACGGAAACATGATCAATCAATTAGTAGGATTTGGCCCAATGGGGAATGGGATTGAGTTCTATGAAACCTGGGAATTCACTTCAGAAAATTCATTTACCTGGACTCTATCACAAAGAAATGAAGATGGGAGTCTGACAGAGATGATGAAAGACGATTACATAAGAAAGTCTGAATAGAGAATCCTAAAACTTTTTTCTACTTAATAAAAGGCTGCCATTTCATATATGTTGCTGATCGCCAGAACCATTCTAATGGACCATATTTAAACTTACTTAACCACCATTTGCTAATTGCAACCTGTAGGATAATCATTCCAAAAGAGATGAGTAACATCGTTGTATTGCTAACCTTTCCTACATATCCCAATCCCCATCCAAAGAGTATAAAAGTCCCGATTACAGATTGTAGGAAATAATTTGTTAAAGCCATTCTTCCGTATGGTGCGAATAGTACCAGAACTTTATGCCAGGATGGTTTATGAAATAGAAGTATAAATCCTGTAGCTATAACAAAAGTGAAAAAGAGATTAAACTGATCCGAAGATGTAAGTCCAATCATGGCAATCCAGCTGTCCAGACTATCATTTTGGCCATGAATCATGAATAACAATGGAGTTGCAATCAGAAATAATCCCATCCCAGCCAAACTCCAAAGCATTATTCTTTTCAGTTTTTTCTTCTCAGTATCAAATGATTCAATGATTCTAGTTTTACCAATCCAAAGTCCAAGCAAGAAAAACCCAAGTGTTAGTCCACCTCTTCCAAAATATCCTAACTGAAAACTGACCTTAGCTTGCATCCTTTCAATTATATTGATGTGAAAGACATCAATAATTGAACCATTTTCCAGAATCTCCCAGTAAGCCTCATCACCTCTGCCAGTTAAAGGAAATAGTTCTTCTACACCAAAAAGTGCATAAACAAAAAATCGGGCGAAGCCGAACAAGAATATCAAGCCAATAATGAGAATGTACTTATCCTTGAGATGATAAAATGGAATAATTAGAAGACCAACAGTAGCGTAAATGGTGAGAATATCACCTGAATAAAACATATGATGAAAAGCTCCGATGATAAATAAAACGACAAGGCGCCAAATAAACCGACCTTCAAATCGGAGACCTTTTTTTGCTGCGTTATCCATCTGAATAAAGAAACTTAGACCAAATAGAAGGGAGAAGAGAGCGAAGAATTTGCCTCGAATTAAAATAAACATTGATCCTTCTATAATCTGGTCTGCAAGTCCGGCAGTTTTTGTAGCCTGCCAGGCTTCCGGAATCATTGAAGCAGTGTATTGTTCAACCATATGAACTATAACAATACCAGCTAATGCAAAGCCCCTTAATGCATCTATAGATTCAATTCTTTTAGAACTGTTTATTGTACCTTGATTCACTTTCCCCGATCCTATTTTTATGAATCTAAACTCTCTTTACATCAAACAAAAATATTCATTAGGTCTGATATGAGACAAAAAGTGTATAAGTTTGATTGCCAGCTTTGTTGCAAACTAATTTTTCATGAAAAGATATAGGCGGATTTAACAAAGCTCTTAACACACTTAACATTTAATGTGTGTATCTATTCGTGAATTAAGATTTATGATATGAAACCATTTCTGAGTGTACTATTTATTTTAATGATGCTAATTCCTGCCAAAGCTCAGGATTTTAAACTTTTGGAATTGGAGTCGGCCGTTGTTGATTTTCTTCAAACAGATTCAAATTCAGATGCAGAAGTCTTCAAAGAGGCTTGGGTCGCTAATTCAGCGGATGAATTGACGATCGAGCGTCTCATTGAAATAAGAGAGCAACTGAAGCCATTTTTAGGTGATTTGGGAATAGAGGGTAGCAGTACCGGTTTAATTTTTTATTTGATGAGCCCTGCAGGAGAACGCAAACTTTCAATCGGAATTAGCGGAATTAGAATTATGAGTTTGGAAGTCTCAGCAAATGAAAGCGCATTGAAGATTACCGGACAAAATATTGAATCCATTTTAGATTCCCTGGAAGATGCTGGTTATGCTGGCTTGATATACGCAGAAAAAAGGGGAGAAAGGGTCATTGAAAGACCTTTTGGTTTTGCAAATAAAGTGCTAGAAATACATAATTCAATCAATACAATTTTTGGAACAGGTTCTCGACCTATTGATTACACTATTGCGGGAATTATGCTTTTGGATCAACAAGGTAAATTGGATGTCAACGACCCAATAACGCAGTTTTTTGATAATGTGCCAAATGACAAACAATCGATGACACTTCAACATCTAATGACAGGTCAAAGTGGATTTCCAGATTTCTTTGATGTTGAAGGTGATTGGGATCCGGACTTACAATGGATTGGAAGAGATGAGGCAGAAGAGCGACTATTGAATATTCCATTGATTTTTGATCCGGGGTCGGATCGTCAGCACTCACATGCTGCTTTTGGCTTGCTCGCTGCAGTTATAGAAAGGGTTTCGGGCATGGAATACTATGAGTTTTTAAAAGAGAACTTATTTGATCCGGCCGGAATGACTCGAACAGGAGAATATGGAACTACATTAGGGTATTCCTTCGATCAATTTGCTGAAGGTGGTGGTCCTGAATTTATTGGAAGTCCAAATATACCACCAAACTGGGGACCAACATCCTGGTTAATTAAAGGAAGTGGGGGAATGTATAGTACACTGGGTGATCTTCAGAAATTCTATGAAATGATTCGATCTGGTAATGTTCTAGATGTAGATCATAATCAAAGATTCTTGAACGAATCAGTAAATCTGGACGGCTCTATGCGTGGATTTGAGCTATTTACTATCAGCTTACCAAACGAGCAAAGGTCACTCTACTTGTTTTTGAACAATATTCCTGATCGAGATGGATTGAGAAATGTATTTCGAGCGCTGGAAAGATTTATACTCGACTAAACATCCTTTTCAAAATAAAGATAGATATAAACTGCAAAGCCAAAGTCGGTAGCATCAGTAGAAACTAATCGATAACCTTCAGCTGCATATTCATCCAATTTCTCTTGAATATCTTTTTCTGAATCATTCACAATATGATTCTTATCTGTTGTCAGTTTCGAGTAATAGATGAGGGCTTCAACTTTGTATTCTTTCATTACTTTGAGTGATTTATAGTTGATAATATTGTAGCTATAAATCAGCCAACCATGATTCAAATAGAAGAGTTCGTCACATTCAGAAAATTAGAACATTACTTAGCTTCATTGACCTTATAAACCCATTAAGTTCAAACTTGAACTTAGTTTGTTAATGTAAATGAGTCCATGAATTGATCAATTAATGGATTATCATCTTTATTTGTGAATGTCATTGTTTGAATCATATAAAGTTTCTTTTCAACTAAAAATGATTTCATTCTCAATATTGCCAAACCATTTTGAAAATCAATTTTAATATCTCTTCCAGGGTATTTTTTAAATTCTATGACAGTTTCTGATAACAGTGTACCATTTACATTTTGAACAGCTCCGTCTACACTATTTCGGAAAAATTCTTTAAAATCATCTTCAGATGCCTCTTCAATCATGGATTCTGGATATTCAACACTTGCAACGCTATACACAAGATTATCTTCTAGATCATAGTTGGGGGCTTCATACAAATAGAACTTTATATAAAGTTCTCCTTCGTCAGAATCTACAACTTGATGATTGGGTGTAGGTTCACTTGGAAATGTAATTGTATAGTCATTATCGGGTGACTTAAAAGTAATCCAATCATTAGTCTGGGCAAAGGCAGTCGACATTGATATGCTTAAAAAAACAAAGCTAATGAGAATGGGTTTCATAGTAGATTTCATAGGTTTTAATTTTTTGAATAAAGTATATGCTGGCTTCATATTTGAGTCAAATCAAAATAAACTATCCAATCGCTTCTTCATCTCCTCAGCAATTTTGATTGCATCTCCATCTTGTTTTTCCAGTTCATAAATGATTTTTCGGTAGCTTTCTTCGTCTTTGTTTTGACTGAGTTTGAAGATGTTATCCACCTTATACAGTTTTAATTCAATACCAACAATGGCTGGCATCATTCTGGATTTATATCCCTCATCGAGATTATTAAAAAAAGTAGGGGAGTTGTCATTATTGTCCTCAAATCGAAGAGAGAGTTTTTTCATAAACTGAATAAGTTCATCATCACTCATAAATCGAATTTCTCCTTCAACATGAACGCTCATATAATTCCATGTCGATCCAACATTTTTAGTTGAATACCAAGTTGCACTGACGTAGGTATGCGGACCACTAAAAACTACTAAAGCATTTGGGTTCTCAGAAAAGGCTTTATGATGATCAGTATTTCTCATCAAATGAGCCTGGATGAAGTGTTCACCATTTCTTGTTTCAAGTAGAAATGGAACCTGCGTGGCAACTTGTTTGCCATCATTGAAACTACCAGTTAAGAACGCAAAAGGGTGATTATGTATAAACTCCAGAATTCTGTTGAAGTCTTTTTCTTTGAAATGTGTTGGCTTATACATGTCCCATTGATGAATTAAAACTGTTCTTGAAAGAAGGCTAAAACTAGGTCATTTGGCTCTAGAACATAAAAGCTTCGATGTCCCCATGGCTGATCCATGACTTCAAGTTTAAAAGGAACACCTTTCGATTTATAGTTTTCGAAGAGCTCATCAATATTCCAGACTTGGATACACATAAATGCTCCTTGAGGAACCCGATAATCTAATCCAGGATAAGTATGGTTCTCATCTTCCGGGCGATGTAGAATTTCAATCAAACCGGCACCTGCACTGAAAACAGCTCCTTTATCATGCTCATTTCTATCCCAGTAATGGGTCATCTCCAGACCTAAAAGCTTTTCATAAAAGCTAAATGTCTCATCATATTTGTCTGTGAAGTAGGAAAATCGAAATGCGCCTTTTTTGTCTAGCATACCTTCAATTTGTTACGGATTAACCAGTGCTTTTCAATCCGCCTGACAAAGCATTAACGGTTAGTAGTAAATGATTTAAAAGCTTTGAAAGATCATCATCAGGCTTTGCTGATCTCTTCATGGTCAAATATTTCAACTGAAGTTCATGAAGCATATCAAGAGCTTCTTTTCGAATTGCAGAATCATTGAGCTTGGTAGATCTGCGAACTGCTTTTTCACTACCCATGATATCATCAGTTGCTGATAAAGCAGCATCATAATCACCTAAAATCAGATCCATGATCTCAGTTTTTAAATCATCGTTCTGAACGTAATCAGCGAATTCTTTCATGATGGAAGGATCCGAGTTCAGGAGATTTGTTTCAATCTGTATTATCAGATATTTAAAGAATGGCCAGTCATCAGCTAGCTTCGAAAAGTTTTTATATGCTTCAGGATTAGACTCCTTCATGGCAATTAGAGCATGACCAACACCAAACCATCCAGTTAAATTGAAACGAGATTGATTCCAGCTAAATACCCATGGAATAGATCGTAAATCGTTCAATGTCCTCTGACCTGTACGTCGAGCAGGTCGGGAGCCAATTTTGCTTTCCTCCAATACATCGATAGGGGTAGCTTGGCTATAAAACTCAATGAATCCTGAATGATCTAGAAGTGATCGATACGTTTTATTCGATTTTTTAACCAGTTCCTCTAATGTTGGAAACACAGAACTAAATTCATCGTCCAGACTTTTTTGAGCTGCTTGTTTTGCTGTCCCTGAAAGGAACATCTCAATGTTATAAGTTGCGTTTAATAAGTTTGCAAACTGATTAGCGATCGTTTCTCCCTGGATTGTCATTTTTATAGATCCGCTGACAGAACCCGGCGGCATACTATCTAAGAAACGATGAATCTTTCCACCACCACGACTAATTGTACCGCCTCGTCCATGGAAGAAGGTGAGCTCTACATCATGGTTTTTGGCTGTAGCTGTTAGTTTAGATTCAGTTTTATAGATTGTCCACCTGCTGGATAGAATACCGCCATCTTTGTTACTATCGCTATAACCCAGCATTATTTCTTGTTGACGAACCTCACTTTTATCCAATCGCTCTTTTGTTTTTGGATGGGAGAGGTAAGCATCTAAAATATCTTCGCCGGACTCCAAATCCCCGATTGTTTCAAGAAGCGGAGCAACCTGGAAATCAGATGTATTTAATCCAACTTCGCGCAAAAACAGATATACCACCAGAAGATCACTAAGGCTGCGAGTCATACTTACGATGATGGTGCCAATGCCTTCTTTGCCAAATTGATCGGTAAATTCCTTTACAACCCTGAAATAACCTAAAACGTTATCTGCTTCTAGACCGCATGAGAAACCAGCCGGTAGAAACGGGCGGTTTGTTTTCAATTCTGCATTAATAAACGCTAAACGCTTTTCTTCAGACCAATTAGCAAAGTCAGTGTCTTCAAATCCGGCAGCAGTAAGCATTTGCTCCATCACTTTATCGTGATAAGAGCTGTTTTGGCGGATATCCAGTTTTGCTAAATGAAAACCAAAACAAAGAATTTGACGCTCTATTGGGAATATCAGGTCCTCGATTATTAATTCAGAGCCAACTGTTTTCAGAGCTCTTTCAATTACTTTAATATCATTTAAAAGTGCTAATGGAGATGTATAGTAGAGATCTTCACTTTCAGCACTTGCAGGATCAAGTGTGTTCTCCAGCTTTAATACTAAGAGATTGGAGAACTGTCTCCAAGGTTCATTTGGATTTCTTTCTACTGCAATTTGGCCAGCTTCACCGAATAGGTTAGCTCGTTCTTGGATCGTCTCCAAAAACCAATCGGGAGTATCAGTCAAGCGAGAAGAAATACTTATTTTGCGAGCCAAATTTTTAAGGTTACGCATGTGTAAATCCAATGCCACTTCACGATGTTTTCTCAAAGTACCAGCAGTGAATTCCGGAGTAACAAAGGGATGACCGTCACGATCTCCGCCAACCCAACTGCCAAGTTTTAAGAGTGGGTATTGTTCGGCTAAAGAAAGATTTTTTGGATCAAAACCGGCTTGATTCCAGGCAAATTTCAGTCTTTGGTCTGAAATATTAAGAGCTAAAGGGAAAACATTCGCAAAGTAATAGAGAAGATTATTACGCTCATCAGCCAGATCCGGTTTTTCGAGATAAATATCACCTGTAAGCCACCATCTCTCTAATAAACCTAGAATTTCATAATGAAGAACATCGTGCTCTTGTGGCGACCAGTTTGGATTCTCCCTCTTTACTAATAAACGATATAATTCACGTTGAATTTCTAATACTGTTACTCTTTTAGCTTCAGTTGGGTGTGCCGTTAAAACGGGCATTACATTCAGTTTTGCCAAAACATCGGCAATCTCAGTTTCCGTGTATCCATTCTGCTTTAGATCGCGTAAGGTTTCTGCCCATGAGCCGCGAATAGATTCAGGTCCTCGAAAGAATTCAGATTTTCGTCGATAATGAGTGGCATTATTTTCTTCAACTAAATTTAAAAGTTGAAAGGCAATACTAAGTGCCTGAATGATTTTCTGGTCGGGGATGTCCTTTGTATCTGCTAGTGAAGGATTTTTATTAACCCAAGGAATAATGGTTGACAATTTTTGCTCACCAACGGAAACCAACATTTCTGAAAAGGCTTCGATTAGGTAGATAAAATCATCTTTAATCTTACTAAGACTTTGGGAATCCAATTGTTCTTTCTTCATAGGAAAGGGGAAATTTTATACCTCTATTTTGATAACAAAATTGAAGTCACAGTTATGCTTATCAACAGCTGATAAGATATAAGATAGCCGTCTATTCTGGGAAAGTTTTCTGTAAATATTCGATTAATTCTTCTAACCTGATAGTCTGTAATTAAGAATGGATAGAAGCAATTATTGATTAGAGGTTTATGAATGCGGTAGTCTAGTTAGGGAACTCTTCAAGTTTTTGATCAATGGTATCTTCAGTTCCATTACCATTGGTAATGAAGGTATCAGAGTGAATATAAATCAATTCGGTTGCTTCTATTAGCTTTTGAATGATGATTGAAACATTGTGACTATCGTTTGCCAGTGAACTGGCCATTGAGTTGGTAATTTTTCGTTCTTGTATAAGTTTGTTTAATGTGCCATCGAGGAGTGAGTCTTCTTCTTTAGCCGATTTTTTAAGTCTTGTCAGCTTTTCAGTATAAGAGGAGGGATTTGGCGCTCTTTTTACCAACTGTATTAGCCTTAGTATTTTTGATATTCTCTTTCTTAGCTGATCATATTCATGTCTGATCGGTTCATTGTGAGAAATCAAAAAGGCATTCATATTTGATCTAATATCATTTAAAGCTTTTATCGCTTCTACAATATTGCGATTAGCAATTTTGATATTCGAAAATTGTTGTGTGAGTTCAGGTGAAAGACTTAATTGTGATTGTGCAAGAGTTGCATACTGTATGATTTTGCCATAAATCGTTTTTACTTTCAATTCATATTGTTCATCAATATTTACTTCAATTTCTCTTCTGGATGTTCTGACAACATGCTTCAGTTTTTTCTCACTCTTGATGTCAGTTCGGTGCAAATTCAAACCATGTGCAATGATTTCGAACGCTACTTTTTCCAATAAACGCTTTGATTCGTTATAGGCGGCATGCAGGGCTGTTTGAGGGTATTTCAAAGAATTCTCATCGATAAATCTGGGTTGTTCGATTCTTTCTTCAATTTCAGGTTCTTTGAAAACTCGATGTAATAGGTTAATAAGTGAATGAATAAAGGGGAGCATCAATAATAACCCCAAGACATTGAAAACCGAATGGAATATGGCGAGCTTGAATGTGAAATTATCATCGGATATGTTCAACCATGATGCTATAAGATCAACTGTTTGTGCAAGTTGATTGATGAAAACCAATGCAACAAGTCCGGTTGCCAGATTAAAAATCAGGTGAGCACCGGCTAGGCGTTTACCTGATATATTAGAGCTAATAGAACCAATTATTGCTGTGATTGTGGTACCCACATTGGCGCCAATTGCTAACGCTAGCGAGTTAGTATAAGTTATTTGACCTACAGCAAGAGCGGTAAGAATTAATGCCATCGTTGCACTGCTTGATTGCAGGATAACAGTCATCAAAATTCCAATGAATGTGTAAAGGAAAAGCCCGAAAACGCCTTGTAATGAAAATTCGGCAAGGTCAATAGTATCTTTGTAAGCGTCTAATCCGTTTTTCATAAAAAAGACACCCATAAAGAAAAATCCTAGTCCTGCTAAAACCTGACCTATACCTTTTATCCGTTTAGATTTTTGTAATACTAATACTATTCCAAATGCCAATAATGGCATTGCCAGTCCTGATATATCGACTTTCAGCCCAACGAGTGCTACTAACCATGCAGTAGCCGTTGTACCAATATTTGCACCAAGAATTATTCCAATACCGGCTTTAAGAGTTATTAAACCAGTACTTAAGAAGGTAATTACTATGATTGATATTAAAGAACTTGATTGGAGTATAGCGGTACTTGCATAACCAAGACCGATAGATTTAAACAAGTTGTCCGTTGATTTTCTAAGTGCAGATTGTAACGGTCCCGAGGCAAAGGAATTAAATCCTTCTTCCAAAGTTATCATCCCAAAAAGTAGGATAGCTATACCTGCGGCAATCTCTTTTGCTGTTGGATTGGTAAAGAGTAAAAGCCCCAGAAAAAGTAGTATTCCAGCTAATAAAAACTTCTTCAAAAAGTGCCGATCATATTAATGTTCACCCGAAACCGTTCGGTAATATTTATTATCAAGATGAATTAATCAAACCGGATTTGAAGAATTATTCTATTGATCTAAAGCAATGATTTTAGTCTCTTGGCTTTGGCTGTGTGTATTTGTTCAATGAATATTAGTCCAATTACTAGACTTTAGGTTTAGTATTTAATATTGCCCGCCACACTAAATAATATCTCTTTTCTTCTCTTTTCAATACCCAGTTTTCAGTCCCGATTTCTTGGTAATTTTTATTCCCAAACTCATATTCAACATAGTATTCTAAAAGTATAACTGCGGTATCAACCCATGTGTTTATTTTTAGATTCTCGATTTCAAAATGGTGAGTTGTAGAGTTAGTGATATAGTCTTTGAGAGATTGAAGACAGGCTTCTTTTCCATTAATTGAAGTTTTAAGGTCAGGAGCAACAAACACCACATTCTCATGAAGCATTGATTCTGCTTTTTTTAAATCAGCATTAAACCATGCGTTGTTAAAATCAAAGACAAACTGTTCTAACTCTTTGTTCATGATTATTCATCCGGCTCGTAACCCAACATCTCAAATAAATTCTCAGACTGTTTTAAATATCGATCCTGATTTGTTTCCAGAAACCAAGCATTTGAGATGAATTGATTATTAGCAAGTCGTGCATCTTTCCATGTTGTTACCCCGATATCGGAAAAGTCATAGGATTCCCAATTCGTATTTATAAAACTGATTGCTTTGATATTATGACTATAACTGAATGAGAAGAAGTTTACAAACCATCTGTTCCAAGAATCTAAATTTATGGGCTCTATGCCAAGAATAGGACTTGATTCTGCAATCATAACGGGTTTCTTCTTGGTCTTTGCAAACTCCATTACAGTATTACCAAAGAATTGAATATCCGCACTTTGGTAAATCTGACCGAATACAGAAATACCAACCCAATCTACATATTCATCACCAGGATACCACTCAGAAACTGGGTAGTCTTTGTATGGTCGGCTTGCATAAGAGTGCCAAACAAAAGCCACATTATCTACACCTTCAGCTCTCATTAGATCAACAATACGGCGATAAGCTCGAATATAAACACTTGGTTCCAGTTCATTATGAGCTCCATCAAATTCATATCCAATTCTTAAGTAAATGGGGTGATTTACGGATTTAGCCCAATCAGAATATTGTATGATCACATCATCATAAGCTCCGTTTGCTGTATTTCGAGCTACATTATCTTTTCCAACCATCCACATTCCGCTTTGAATCGCAGTATTTGGAAATCGTTCAGCTAACTGTTGATGATTGTGGGAGCTTCCATTTGGATTTGTATGCGTGTCAGTAATTCCTTGAAATGCAGGTACACCCCAATAAGCCGACCAACCACCGGGAATGGGCTGCTCTGAGAAATTTGCCATGTAATCATCGATATCTTCAAGCGTTTGTCCCATAATGAGAAGTGTTTTACCTGCTGGTGGGACGAACTTTGTGTTTTCAAAGTCATACACAAAGTCAGGATTAACATCGGTGTTTATTCTTGAGACCATTTCTTCAGCTAATGAACCAAAAGTTTCAACTTCCTCTTCGACCTCTATAATTTCGGGATTTGAGCATGAAATCAATAAGGAAAATGAAATTAAAGATAGACTATAGATATATGATTGTTTAATAATGCGGATTAAATATCTATACATGATTGTAGGGGTTGAGTTACTTCCTACTCATACTACACTGAGCTTTATCATGATACCTAGTTTAATGCAAAATATTGTAGGGTATTATCAAATTTTACTTCCTGATTGTAGGAGAGAAGATGTCCAAAAATTTAATTCATAGGACATGATTTAAATCTACCAGATTATATCAGCTGTGTATTCTTGGTTAAAGTATTTGTCAAAGTCTTTTACTCTTATCAGTTCTTTACTTTCGACATTCAACTTCCAGATAGCAGAAATGGAAGACCATGGATCGGTTAAAATTTCAACCTCATCATTATCTATTTGTCGAACTGCATGGATATCTTTAAAAGTGGCAGAACTAAATTTAGTTAGCTCATTATTTCTCCAAAGTGTTAAATGATCACCGGCTATAATTAGCCATCTTTCATTATGATCAATTAAGCCGCACTCTGGGTCGCCATAAAAATCATCCTCAAAAAGAATGGTGTCAGTAGCTTTATCCACTAAATAAGCCAACTCATAGGTGTGTCCTATTTTCAAAGTTTCTGTCTCATAGAGTATTCGCATTCGGTAAAGTTAATTAACAGGCTGAAAATAAAGTAAGGCTTTGTTTTATTGCTTCCAGAATGCAGGAGAGAAGATGATCAGAATGGTAAAGACTTCAAGTCTACCAATAAGCATCAGGGAAATTAGTACCCATTTTCCGAGATATGGAAGTGAAGCAAAACTATCAGTCGGGCCAAAATCACCCCAACCCGGACCGATATTACCTAGAGCAGCAATACTGGCACCAATTGAACTCATCATATCATATCCGAACATTGAGATTATAAAAGCTCCCAGCCCAAAAATGAAGATGTAGAGAATGAAAAATGAAAGTACAGTTCTTTGGATGTTGGAATCTATAGCACGTTCACCAATTCGAACCGGTAAAATAGCTTTTGGATGTATTATCTGTTTGATCTCACGAAATGTATTTCTAATTAAAATCATCCAGCGAATCATTTTAATTCCTCCTCCAGTGGATCCGGAACTACCTCCTGTAAAGAATAGCAGAAATAAGAAAAATGCCCCAAACGAGTACCATAATTCATAGTCATCAGTACCAAAACCTGTAGTAGTTATAATCGCTACTACTTGAAATGCACCGTAACGTAACGCTTCAAGCATTCCTCTTCCATCAAAAAACCATAGCGAAAAAGAAACACCGATTATTCCAATCATAGTGATAACGGTATAAAAACGAGTCTCCCGATTATTAAAAAATGACTCTCTATCACCATTAATAAGTCTGAAATGCATTGCAAAGTTTATACCTGCTAAAAACATAAATAAGGTGATTACTATATCAATATATGCAGAGTCGAATGCAGCAATACTTGCATTCTTTGTTGAAAAGCCGCCGGTTGCTAAGGTTGCGAAAGCGTGATTAAGGGCATCAAACCAATCCATGGAAGGGTGGACCCAAAGCAAAAGGAATTCGGTAAAAGTGAAAGCTACATAAACCACCCAAAGCAATTTTGCAGTCTCCTGAACTCTTGGAGTTAATTTATCGGTAGTTGGTCCGGGTGATTCCGCTTGAAAAAGCTGCATTCCGCCAATTCCTAAGAGTGGAAGAATGGCAAGTGATAAAACAATGATTCCCATTCCACCTAACCAATGTGCAAGAGACCGCCAGAAAAGGAAACTTTTTGGTAATTCCTCAATCATCGGATTTGTAAAGCCGGTTGATGTAACACCACCCATTATGGTTGAGCCTGTAGTAGTTAAACCACTTATCGTTTCGAAAACGGCATCCGTATAGCTTGGAAGAATTCCAGCAATGATAAAGGGAAGAGCACCAACAAGAGAAAGCATCAACCAGGTTAAACTTACAACAAGAAATCCTTCTCGTATTCGCAATTCTTCTTTAGGTCGGAAGGAATACCAAAGCGCACCTCCAAGAATAAAAGATATTCCAGCCGAAATTAACCAGGAATCCCAGTGGTGTTCGTTGTAGATCAAATCCACAACCATTGGCAGCAGTAAGGCAAAGCCCATGAAGAAGATGAAAGCTCCAAGAATTCCCAAGACTATTTGGAAGTCGATCTTAGGCCGGTTTAAAGCATTTATTGGGCTTTTCAGCATTATTTAAACAGCTGAGTTACTTTATCAATGGCTAGTGGTTTACAAAAAACCATAACCCGATCTTTGGGTTTAATCACAGTTTCACCCGTTGCAATTTCAACGGATCCATTACACAAAACCCCACCAATTAAACACGCATCCGGTAATTTGATCTTCTTAATTGGTTTCCCAACTACCTTAGACTTTTCTGTGGCCTGAAGCTCAATAACCTCAGCTTTAATTCCTCTGAGTTCAGTAACAGAAATGATATTACCTTGCATCACATACCGATGAATTTCGTTCGATGCCGCTACTTTTTTGTTGATAACAGCATCAAGACCAATCGTTTGACTTAATGGTATGAAATCAGGTTTTGAAACAAGAGCTACCGTTTTCTTTACATCCAAGTGTTTAGCCATTAAACAGGAAATGATGTTCGATTCTTCATCATCTGTAACTGCAATAAAAGCATCCATATCAGAAATACCTTCTGTGGCTAATAAGTCAGGATCGGTTGGATTACCATGAAGTACCATTGCATTTTTCAATTCGATTGCCAACTCTTCTGCTTTCTCGTAATCAGGTTCTATTAGTTTAATAGACCAGTTTTTTTTGGTATCTCCACATAGAATCCGCGCAATCATTGCGCCAATATCACTACCGCCTGCAATCATGATTCTGCTCAAATTGCGTTCTTTTTTCCCGGTTGTCTCTATGATTTTTGGGATATCTTCAGTTTTTGCTAATACAAAAATCTGATCAAATGCCTGCAATCTAACCGGCCCTTTTGGGATTATCGTCATTCCTCTCCGGCCGATTGCTACAACCCGGAAAGTGACATCAGGGTAATCACGGGCATAATCAATGAGTGATTTACCACTTAATGGTGAATTTCTCTCAAGCCGAATTCCGATCAATTGCATTCGGTTTTCTGCAAGATTAATTACATCGGAAGCAGCCGAACGTTTTAGCAAATGAGCAATTTCTTTTGCAGCGGAAAGCTCCGGATGAATCATTACATCAATATCCAGGTCTTTCGGAGAAAGGGGGGCATTTGATTGGGAGAATTCATCACTTCTAACACGGGCGATAACCATTCTAGCACCTAATCTTTTGCCCATCATTGCAGTGATAATATTTACCTCATCCACACTGGTTACTGAAATGAGGATATCAGCATTTCCGACACCTGCGTTTACCAGATCTTTTGCGGATGTTGCATTTCCTTCTAAGGTAAGGCAATCAATAGTATCTGATGCTTTAGCTAGACACTCTCTTTGATGATCAACTACAGTTACGTCGTGTTTCTCTTTTGATAGTACACTTGCCAGGTCGTACCCAATTTCCCCGGCACCAATAATTACAATTTTCACTTGTATAAATGTGAATTACAAAACATATAAAATTACCAACTTTTCTAATCTAAATAAAGATAAAAAACCGTTGCTAAGTCTAAGTTCTTATTGAGTTGTAACAATTAAATCAACGCGAATAGGTCGCGATTGAGAAACTTTGATGTCCTCAACTTCAATTGTGAATCTATTCTGTCCACGAATTAACTTTGGACTAATTTGTAAACCACGTCCAATCTCTTCACCATTTTGGCTCCAAACGATATTTACATCTGAAACAGGTCGATTAAAAGAGGGCGCTGTGAGTATTGTTGTCGGATTTGTTGGATTCCATTCTATAATTACTGGAGTGGCTTGTTCAGTAAATTGTAATGGTTCAACTACAGTTATTGTGAAGTCTTGCTGCGCTAATGATTGACCTTGAGGAATCCAGGCTAGAGTGAATATTGATTCACCTGCTGAAGTAGCTCTCCAGGTAGACTCAAAGAAGTTTTGATTAGCAAATGCCCAGTTATCACCAATACCTAAATCACTGATTGCTATAGCACCACCAATAGCAATTTGATCTGGATAATATGGAGAGACCTCTGGAATGGTAACCGGATTTATTTCTAGTAAGGTTGAATCCACAGAATTAGATAATCCGCGACCATCATCCTGAATAAGTAATACAGAATATGTTCGGGCTTCTTCAACATTAAAAGACGGGGTAGGTAACCATTCACCATCTAGCTTCCAACGAGTAGTTAAGATATCACCATCCGCATCTTGAGATAATCCGGATCTCAGATTTACAGATTGATTCTGGAACACAATATTTGGTGCATCAATCGTTGGTTTCGGACCACTATTAGCGAAGAAGAATTTCTCAATAGTTTGGAAATTGTTAGAAGCAGTCGAGTTATCAGTAACCTCTAATGTAACTTTGTGGCGGCCAGGAGTAATTGCTTTAACTAATTCTGAGGCATTATAACTCACAAACCCATCATCTAAATACCATTTAAACTGTTTGATAAACCCATCAGAGTCAGTACTTGCGAAAGCATCAAGCAATAGGTCTCCACCTGCTGGAATATTTTCCTCCAGATTCCAGCTTATAACAGGTGCAGCATTTACTTTGATAATCTTAGTAAGACTTACTGTATTACAATCAGTTTCAGAATTGGTCTCGAGAGCAAGTGTTACGAAATATTCACCCGGCTGATCGAAAATGTGAGTTGTAGTTAATCCACTTAATTCCTGAGAACCATTTTCTGTATCAATTATCCAGGTTGCTGATTTAAAGCCTCCATCTGCTATGCTTTGTGATCCATCAAGAATAATTGGTTCTCCTGGAGCAATCCATTCAGGTAATTCGAAGTAGGCTTCAGGACCTTCAATTACAGTAATTTCTCTAGATATTTGGGAAGTGTTACTACATTGTCCTGAACCGGAACCTTCAACAGTTAGTGTAATAGTATAAGTGCCTGGCTCAGTAAATACATGCTGATATTGAGAACCCGTAGCCGAATTTCCATCTCCTAAATCCCAACTGAAAGAGGGTAGTGCACCAGAAGGATCTGTACTCTGTGATCCGTCTAACATAATGGCTGAGTTAACACATACGGTTTCTTCAGAAAGATTGAATTTTGCTACCGGTGAGCCTTCAATAATTACTGGGATTTTTGCAACCGAAGGCATTCCTGAGAATCCGTCATCCAATGTTAGTTTTGCTTCATACACACCAGGTGTTTCATATACGTAGGTCGGATTCGCATCTTCTGATGTTACTCCATTTCCAAAATCCCAAGCTACTCTGAACGCATCTCCATCCGGATCAAAACTCTGACTGCTATTAAATAGAACTGTTTGACCAGTACAAGAAGAGATCAGTGAATCAACAACAGCTTCAACAGGTCTGTTAACCATTACAGTTATTGATTCTTCATTGCGGCTATTTCCAAGTGATAAACCATCGGAAACAGTTAGGCCTACAAAATGAACGCCCGGACTTGGTGCTCTCCATGTAAACGCTGATTCACGCCGTTTTGTACCATCTGGAAGAGTCCATTCAAAAGAAAGTGCGTCATTATCAAGATCATAACTCTGTGATGCATCCAGACGGACATCAACCGAATTAGAACGCACCATTTTTTCAGTAATGATATACGGTTGATGATTTACATTTACCGTGCCTTCGATCTGCGTAGTTGAATTACCTACATTATCATTATCAATTACTGTGAGAGTAAATCTCTTGATTCCTCCTTCTTCAAAGAAACGTTGAATGGTTTCTCCTCTGATCTCTGTTCCATCGTCAAATTCCCAGATATAGCGCTCAATGTTTCCATCATTATCGAAAGATTGATCTGCAATAAATTTGATTTCAGTATTTGGAACTAATGCAACCGGTTCTGTTCTCCATCTGGCTATCGGAGATTGATTCACTCTAATTTGTTGTGATGTAAAACTTTTTGCTTCTTCAAATCCTGAATCGTCAGTTACACTTAATCCAATTGTATGTAAACCAGGATTTTCCAGGGTAATGGTAGTTTGTGTACCCGTGCCGGCTTCATCACCATTTACCAACCACTCATAACTTGTAATCATACCTTCTGCATCCATACTTGATGATCCATCAACAGTAAATGGCTCATTTGGTCCAACAACAGCAGGAGAGAAGAAGGATGCCTCCGGGTAGCTGTTTACCACAAGAATGTGTTCGCTGGTCTGAATACTATTTGCAAGACTAGCACCATCATCAACAGTTAGACGAACAGTATATGTACCTGTATTTTGATAGGTATGACTTACCATTGGACCGGAAGCACGATTACCATCACCAAAATCCCACAGATAAGATTGAATTTCGTTTTCTACATCAGAACTTTGAGATGCGGCAAAGTCAACTGAAGCTCTTGCTGTAATTGGAACTGCTGAAATTATTGGTTGAGGAGGTGCATTTACACGAATTTCCTGAGTTAACGACTGAACGGAATTGGATGCTCCTCTTTGGTCATCAACACGTAATGTAACATTGTAATTACCGGGAGTATCAAGTGTGATAGTTGTAATATCAGAGCTTGAAATAATTTGATCATCAAGTAACCAGGTATATGCTAATTCATCTACGTTAGGATCGTCAGACTCGATAGCATTTAAGGTAACTACATCGCCTGGCGCAATATAATTTGTAATGTCAAAACGAGGTTCCGGCGCGGCATTAATTTCATAAACGCGATTAACTGTAAAAGTCGCATTTTGTGATCCTGTATTGTCATTTACTGTTAGACGAACCGGATAAACACCTGGCTGCGGATGTTGAACAACAACACTTGGACCTGTTGAATTTGGTTCAACTCCAAGTCCTTCCCACAAATATGTTAGGTTGTCATTATCTGAATCGACTGCATTTTCTACCGAAATAGTAATTGATTCATCTGTTCCCGAAATAGGTGGAACAACTACTTCTGCATAAGGTTGAGTATTAACTCTGATTGATAAGGATTGTTCAGAAATACTACAGTTTACTGAGGTTCCGCCATCCGAAACTTGCACTGATATATCATAAATACCTGATACTGTGTTTGAAAATGAATAAGTAGCGCCATTACCTCGTCGTGTTCCATTAACAAACCAGGTAAAATCTACTTCCTGACCTTCAAGATCATAGCTATCAGCTGCGCTAAAAACTAGTTCCTCAGAAGGGGAGATGATATTCTTTGGTGCATTAAGTGAAGCTATGGGAGGAGTGTTAACAAATACGATCTGTTGGTAAACCCAGTATTCAGGAAAGTATGATCGATCATTAGGGATCAAAATCTCGACCGGAACCTGACCACGATCTTCAAAAGTTATTGTTGGTCTAGCACCTGTGGCAATCTCAGCATTATTTAATATCCACTGAGACCGATTAAGATCTGAATTTGAAAAGAAACTACCGGATAATTCAAATGTCTTATCGGTACAAGCAGTTCTTGATTCAATTTCATTTATAGATAGTTCTGGTGTTGAATCTTCGGTGAGAGCAATCGGATTAAACTCCCAGAGAACCGGGCTATTTGAGCCAAAAACTGTTAATGTATTCAGGCTTTGGGAAGAACCTGATATTTGTAGTCCCCATTTATTTTCAAGTCCAAATTTTGAAAATGGTAGTTGAGTCTCATTTAAAGGATAAATATCACCGAAACTATCAATTTTATTTGCTTCAGAATCTTCTTCACCGCTAACAATCAGAGAAGGTGAACTGTAGTCATTTCCTTCGAAATAGGGTGATAATTGAAAAAGTGTATTACTCGTAGAACCATAAACACCAATAGATAAATCAACAGATATAATTTTCCAGGAATCTCTACCTAGTATTTGTCCTGTAGATGATACAACACGGAAATTGAAGCTATTTACGTCATCCCCATCATCCGTTGTAACTCGAATTATATAACCGTTACCTGATGAACTTATATTTGATAAGGGAACCCATCTGTTTTTAAAACGTTCTTCATTTGCAGTCTCTAACTCAGAAATAACAGATGCATCATTAGTTTTTGCGGTTAATGAATTACCATTTTGTGTATATAAATCATCAAAAGAATAAACTGAAAATCTTGTACGTGTATTTGCTCTGTTTTGAGTAATTAAATCAACAGCTCCACCTAATCCCGCATCAAAAATTTGGATACTTCCATCTACTGAGGCACTTTCGGGTTTAATCCAGATATCATATTGATGACGATCATCGCCACTTGCAACAGCTACATTTGAACCCGAAATCGAGAGATACATTTCCTGAGCGTACCCGACGACCGAAGAGGCTAATAATACCGCAACTAGTACGACTTTTTTGAGCATGAAATAGTTAGTTAGCTTCTACTGTAAATGATTTTGATAGGTAAGTTTCACCAGTTCTTATGTCCTTAAATGTAATGGAAAGTTCGCCTTGTTGCATACTCATTGTTATACCCCATCTACCTTGTGAATCTGTTTGAACTTTTCGTTCGATACCTGCATTATTAATAATGACTTCCAAGCCAGGATAAGCACGAGATGAAAGTGTTACCGTTGGTTGATTTACTTGAATTGGATCACGTCCAAATGCACCGCTGAGTGCAAAGTTAAATAAAATTTCTTCAGTCAAATAAACAACCCTAATTCCTCTTACTGTATTATTACCTGAATTATCAGTTGCAATTATTGAGACCATCTGATCAGCACGAAGATCTTCTAGAGTCTTAGTGAATCTTCCTGATGCATCAACTTCAGTTACTTCGTTTCCTACCAATAATCGAGCATCTGGTTGTGTAGCACCTGTAATCGTTGCTGAATTAGTTTTTGTGAATAGGATATTTCCATTCAATCCATCTACAAAAGCAGGAGGTGGTTGATTGTCGATATTTCGAATAATGCGAGTTGATTCTGAGTAAGGTCCGCGCAACCCCAAACGATCCACTGATTGCACTCTTACGTAGGTGTCACCAATTGGTAAGTAGGATAGTAATGCTGTATTGTTGCTTACTCTGAGCTCTTCAATCTCAGTATCAAAATTCGGGCTTGTAGACCGTTGAACTACATAAAATTCTGCATCATCAACAAACTGAAAAGGGAAGATTACCTGTTCTGAGTAGAGAAGGGTATCATTGGTTGCCCAAACTAAATCAGGTCCGGGAAGAAGTTGAACAGGTGGTGTTGGAGCCTGACCTTCTCTTACAATAGTTCCCTCATTTTGTCGGATTGTAATGGTTACATCACTTGCACTTACATTGGCAATTCCATCATAATTGGTCAGTTTCACGGTTTCATCACCATCCGACTCTGCGTAGAAATTCGTTGTTTTTAATTCCGATTGAGAACTACCTGCATTTAGAATATAATTACTTCGTTCAGCGGCAACAGCTGAAAGTTTGGCTAATAAGCCACCTTCTTCAAGTGTAATTTCTGTATCTGATGTTTCACTTAGGCGATCTACTCTAGATTTTCGAATAATAGCTGTGGTATTTGGATCTACAATAATCTTAGTTCCATCAGTAAAACCCAGGTTAGCATAACTTTCTTCTCCGGTTTTCAATCCGTCTGATTCTTTAAATAAATCACCTATATCAGCCAATTCCCAGCTTCCCAACAAACCGAACCGCTTATCAACTTGCCCTTTTTTCTGTTCCAACTCGGCCTGAATCTCAACCATTCTGTTTTCCATCAAAGCAGATTCGACTTCATCTACTTTTGTTTCAATTGAGTTGCCTTCTGAAATAGCCAGATTCACATCACCATTTTTAACGGCATCATCATATCTATTTATGGAAAGGGTGGCTTGAATTAATTGATCTTTTGCAAAAATAGTTGCTCCATTTGTAATCAGTTCACGAACACGTTGTTTTTGTTCCACTGTTGTAGCTGTAACATCAGAAACCGTTCTCAATTGTTGCAAATCAGATTGAGTAAGTGTGAAGGTATTATCTTGTATGTTTCGATCAGATAAAGACACTATTAGCGGCCAATTCAGCGTGTCACCTGTATACCTTAATGCTATATCCTGTAGATCAGCAGAAGCAAATGTTATATCACTATTCTGAGCCTGTACCTGCCCAGATATTATGATGAGTAATAAAAGCGAATAAGTGAGTTTCATTAATTTACTTCCGAGTCCTTTCGCGGAAGAACAATCGTAAATTTGCTACCAATTTTTTCGTTCGATTCTAAAAGCACATCCCCCTGATGTCTGTTTACAATCTCTTTAACGTAAGCAAGGCCTAAGCCTGTACCTTTTTCTCTAGCAGCTTTAATATTTGTTCTTACCCTATAAAATTTATCAAATACTTTCTTTTGATCTTCTAAACTAATACCAAAACCAAAATCAGTTACACTAATTTCGATGGAAGTATCAGTTTCATTTAATTCAATTTCAATAGTTCTGTCATTATCACCATACTTAATGGCATTGCTAACCAGATTTTGTATGGCATCAAACAGCAAGTCTTTGCTTCCTTCTGTTACAAAGTTAGTCCCTTTTGCTAAAATATCTATTTTCAGATTTTTTTCAGATAGCAAAGAATTAGAAACTGATTTAACATCATTCACCACCTGGAAAAGATCCACATCATGGAATTCAACCGGGATACGACCATACTCAAGTCTTTGAACGTCAAGGAAACGATTTACCAGATCGTTCATGCGTTCACCACTTAAATACACTTCTTTAAGTAGTTCTCGCTGTTCATCAGCCGTCATACTTGAGTTATCGATCATGAGTTTTGATAGTCCAACAACCCCGGTAATCGGATTCTTTAGCTCATGAACAATGATATTGATCATATCTGTTCGCTTCAGATCAACCAATCTATCTTTCGTTTTATCGTGCAGGATTACTAATGCACCTTGTGGATTTTGATCTTCATCTTCGAAAGACACATACTGATAATCGTAGAAATAGGTTGTTTCATCATCTACAAAATGAGCAAGTTCAGCCCGGTCTATTTTTATAGAATAAGGATTAGGGAAGTGGACAGTTTGGTTGGATTTTGTCAGCTCTACTTTTGTACTTGATAGAAGCTCTTCCAGTTCAACATCATGCGGATTTTTTCCAAATCCTTCTATGAACTCTACAAAGTGGTTATTGGCGAATCTAAATTTCCCAGAATTATCAAGAATGCCGATCAAATCCTCAGAGTAGGTCATCATGTATCGGTTTTTCCACTCTTCCAGAATAATTTTTTCTACATTGATTTTTTGATATCGATGGAGTGTAATTCGGATATTCTCGAGTGTTTCCCGCATACTTTTGAATTCGGGTAATTCAACTTCTCGGACTACATGATCAAAATCTAGATTACTTATGTAATCCACATCATTGAGCATGTTTTCAATGGGTTTATTTACTCTAAAGCTTACATAAAAGCTGAACATTACCATCAAAGCCAGAATACCTGATGCTGTCAATGCAGAAAATAGAACGAGGTTATTTACAGGTTGAAGAATGAAATCATCTTCAACAGCGATTAAATGCCAAAACGGAATTGTTTCAAACCGTGATGACATCACAAACCAATTTTCACCACCTAATTGCACTGTAGTTTCTTCAGAGTAACTTGCATCTCCGATTAATTCCCTCGGGAACTCGATGGTTTGATTTGGAAATAGATTTATGCCGTTTTCAGCTACAATATTTGCAGTATAGTTACCCCCAAGTGGAATATCTCTTAATTCTGTAGCAATACCTGAGGCATTGAAATACATGGTTAGTGTGAGCAGCAGAGGATCAGAATCGCCATTATTAGCGTATGAATCTATTTGTAAAGTTCTTTGGGCGATTAGAAAATTGAAATCCTGAGTCGTGTCAAAAACCCAGGCGGTATTAGTTCTTGGGTCTAGACGAGATTCATACCAGCTGGTAATGTCACTAGGGAAAGTGAGATTCTCGAATATTGTTTGAGTAAACTCTACAGACTGAGTTGTCCCTATTTCGTTTATACTAACCCTTATTAATCCCGGTGTATAGTTGATTGCTCTTCGTGCTATTAGCTCAATTCCACCAGGATTCTGAATAATATCTTCTGATAAAATACTCGTTGCATTTAACCAATCACGAATGGTTTCATCTGCACGTTTAAGTGAATATTCCTGTAGTTGTGAAACAATGGTTGTGCGTTCATTGATAATGGTCTTTTTATACTCAGGTCTTAAGAACACCCACATAAGAATAAAAGCAATGACCACGAGCGCGGTAGAGATAAGGAAAATTCTATTACGGAGTGTTAGGTCTTTATACATAGATAGATGAATAACCAAATTTGTGGTTATCCTTAGTCAATTACGATTAGAATCGTCTTAATTTTCTGATTCTTAAGCGATTCAAGCTCTTTTTTTTAATCTGAAGTAAAGGAAGCACTTAGGTTGGCAGAAGTGGAAGTAATTTGTACCAATAATTTGTCAATTATTGCACAAGATTTTTGAGATAAAATTGTGCTAAATATTGAGAGAATTATGCTAGAGTATTGATCGCGAGATTTTAGCCAAAATCAATTTGGTTTTTAGGTGTATATCAGGATTCCTCATAACGATATTTTGATTGTTTCAAAAAGCATATTAGAATCAGCTGGGAAAGCGTAAACATGAATATGTATAGTAAATGTGTTTAACAACAAATAACATGAATGTATATGAGAGTGACTAATTCGCCCGATTAGAATCGAATCTTTGATTAATATTTTTTCTACTTTTGGGGGCTAATAAATTTCTTAAAACAAAGAGCGAATTAATGATTATTGGAGTCCCTAAAGAGATTAAGCCACAAGAGAATCGTGTGGCCTTACAACCAGGCGGTGTAATGCAGCTTAAGAGGCATGGACATACCGTTTATGTCGAAAATAATGCAGGTGTTGGCAGCGGTTTTAGCAATCAGGAATACATAGATGCAGGCGCTGAAATTCTTAATGATGTAGATGATCTTTGGCTTCGATCAGAAATGATTATGAAAGTAAAAGAGCCTATTGCAGTTGAATATCCACGAATGCGAGAAGGTCAGATTATTTTTACTTATTTCCATTTTGCCGCTGATGAAGAACTAACCAAAGCAGTAGTTGATTCAAAATGTATTGCAATTGCCTACGAAACCGTTGAAAAAGCAGATGGTTCTTTACCACTGCTAATCCCAATGAGTGAAGTAGCTGGTCGTATGGCAGCACAAGAAGCAGCCGTTTACCTAGAAAAGCCAAAAGGTGGACGTGGTATGCTGATGGGTGGTATTCCCGGAGTTCGTCCGGCAAAAGTTTTAGTACTTGGTGGTGGAATAGTAGGTGTTCACGCAGCAAAGATCGCTGCCGGAATGGGAGCTGATACAACCATTATGGACATCAATATGGCAAGACTTAGATATCTTGATGATGTGATGCCTAAAAACATTAATACTTTCTTCTCATCCGAAGCAAATATTAGAGATATGTTGCCTCACGTGGATGCAATTATTGGTGCAGTTTTAAAGCCTGGTGCGAAAGCTCCACATTTGGTTACTCGCGATATGTTGAAGGAAATGCGTCCTGGAACCGTGTTGGTTGATGTTGCAATAGATCAGGGAGGATGTTTTGAAACTTCAAAGCCAACAACACATCAAGACCCGACTTACTTTGTGGATGATGTGCTTCACTACTGTGTAGCTAACATGCCGGGAGCCGTTCCTTATACATCAACTCTTGGATTAACCAACGTAACTCTGCCATATGCAGTTGCACTTGCTAACAAAGGCTGGAAACAGGCAATTATTGATGATCCTGAACTAAAAATGGGTCTGAATATTGCAAATGGTACCATTGTATATGCTGATGTTGCCAATGCCTTTGGACTTGAATGGGACGATGTTGAAAATGTATTAAACTAAATAGAACTAATAAGTCTATTTCAGAAGCCGATCTCATTGAGGTCGGCTTTTTTTGTATGTGCAATTTGAAACTACATAACCACATACTTATGTGGTGAGTGCTGTTAGCATTGATTTTATGTTGAGCCCACAATTCGAACAATATGGGTTATCATGCATAAAAAACTACAATCAATATTTTTAATGGCATTAATATGGTCTCTGGTTTGGGGAAGTTCAGTGGCTCAGCAAACCGGCTATGAGTGGACTTGGATTGGAGGTTCTAATACCGGCAATACATCAACTTTTGGAACAAAGGGGGTTTCTGATCCAGCAAATATTCCAGGTGGTGGAAAAACTGATATGTATACAACAGACCAAGCTGGAAACTTCTGGTTATTTGGTGGTGGCAATGGTTCATCTGTTTTATGGAAATACGATGGTTCAGGATGGGCTTGGATGGCAGGTACCTCAACAGACATTACTGGAAGTGGGTTTTATCCTGATCCGGTTTATGGTACAAAAGGAATTGCTGATCCAGTGAATAGACCTTCTGTAAGAAGTGCAGGTACAATTGCAGCTGATAGTCAGGGGAATATTTGGCTTTTTGGAGGTAGAGGAGAAGACGGAAATGGAAGCAACAATCAGAACCTAAATGATTTATGGAAGTTTGATGGAACAAATTGGACTTGGGTTTCTGGTTCTAATATTGGTAACCAATTTGCGGTTTATGGTACTAAAGGAGTTGCTGATCCGGCGAATGTTCCAGGCTCACGTACCGATCATGTGATGTGGATTGATGATCAGGATAACATATGGATTTTCGGAGGAGACGGATGGGCAAGTACAACTCCAAATGGTGGGAATGCTAATCGATTAAATGATTTATGGAAGTTTGATGGAACAAACTGGACCTGGATGGCAGGTAATAACGGATACTTCCAACAGGGAATATTTGGTACAAAAGGAATAGCAGCATCAAACAATACGCCTGGTGCCCGATATGGAGCAGCTGGTTGGACCGATGACAATGGCAATTTATATCTATTTGGTGGGATTTCTCACGGACAGGTGAGTGCAACAGGTTCTACCAGCTCATTGAGAGCAATTAATGATTTATGGAAGTTTGATGGAACAAACTGGACCTGGTTAAAAGGAGCGGATACCCTTGCATCTGTAGGAAATTATGGATTGCTAGGAATAACTGATTCAGCAAATAATCCATCAGCACGTGTAAATCATTCAGTAACTAAATTACTGTCTGGTGATGTAATCATTTTTGCTGGTTTTGGGGTAGAAAATGCTACAGGCACATTTTACAGAGAACTAAGTGATGTTTGGAAATTTGATGGAACGGATTGGACTTGGATTTCAGGACCGAACACAGGGTTAGAGGTTCCAAACTTTGGTAGCTTAGGAGTTACAGATCCTAACAATACTCCAGGAGCAAGACACTCAGCGGCAATGTGGGCAGATCAAAACTCAGTATATGTGTTTGGAGGAAGAGCAAACTATGGTTCCTCATACCCGGTATTTGGAGTAAATGATTTTTGGCAGGGCACCTTTGTAGAAGCGTTAGGACCAATTGCAATCTCACAAATATTTCCGGAAGCTGCAGCTGCCGGAAGTCGAGTAAACATTTATGGTGCCAACTTCTCTACCACAACAACCGATCAACAGGTAACTATTAGTGGAGTATCAGCAACGGTAATTGAAGCTTATGATAATTATCTGGTTGTTGAGGTGCCTGAGTTAACTCCCGGTCTTAAAACTGTTTCTGTATCAAGAGATGGGGTTACTGATGATCTGATAAATGCTTTTCAGTTCCTGATTCCAAGTGCAGCAAATTTTGAATCGCAGTCATTACTTTTTTCATTGAATGATGTGATCAATATTAATTCCGCTGATATCGATCTCGATGGTACCATGGATTTATTGACCAATTCAGGAGCACAGCAAGAAGTATCGGTTCGATTCAATACAAGTATTGCACCCATAACTTTTGGTAGTCAGTCAAATATCGCGATTGGGATAGAGAATCATGATGTACATCCAATTGATATCAATGATGATGGTCGTCAGGATTTTATCAGCAGTTTCATCACACAAAATACACCTACTTCTACTGATGACAGAGTTCAATGGATACGAAATAATGCGGTTGATCAAAGTTATAATTTCGACTTTACTTCTTTCCCTATTACCTCATCTTTACTAAATGGGGCTCGTGACATATATCCAGTTGATCTTGATGGTGATGGAGATGAGGATATTTTAGCAACTTCATCAGTTGATGGCAGAATCACTTGGTACAGAAATGATAATGCTCATTTTGATATTGCAGTAAATGTTACCACAAATGCACCTGGTGTATCATGTGTTCATGCAGCAGATTTAAACAATGACGGATTGATGGATGTTCTTTCCGGAACCGGGTCAAATCAGACCGTCTCATGGTATCCAAATGAAGGCAACGGTATGTTTACTCAAAAAATCGACATCATCTCAGGTGAGCAAAATGTATGTACTGTTGTAGCTGCAGACTTTGATAATGATGGCTATATGGACGTTTTAACTCATGGAGACGAAAATATTCTATGGTTCAGAAATGATGGTACAGGTGACTTTAGTGATAGAAGGTTCGTAACAGATTCATTTATCCTACCATCCGAATATAAGGCTGCAGATCTTGATGGTGACGGCGATCAGGATGTAATTGCTGCCTCTTTTGACAATGGAACCATTGCTTGGTTTCAAAATCTTGGGGATGGGAGATTTTCCAAGGCCATTGAAATGCCAACTACTCTTGATAGAGCTTACACAATTGATGCTGCAGATTATGACAATGATGGAGACATTGATGTAATAGTAGGTCAGCGTTTTGCGTCTGATGGACCCGGTGCGTATCTGTTTGAGAATACAAGTATTTCAAACTCACCGATTGCATCCTATCCTTTTAACGGAAATAGTAATGATGTTTCAAGTAATGGTTATGATTTAACTCCAATCGGAACTCCTGATCTTGCTAATGATCTGGGTGGAAATGTGGATGAAGCATATTTCTTCAATGGGGAAAGTGAGTTTTTTGAAGCCCCGGTACACACACCGTTTGAGTCGCAAACTTTCACCTATGCTATGTGGATCAATCCGTTTGCCTTTGCGCTGCCGAATAAAACAGCAACATTCCTTTCAACACAACGAAATTTTGAAACAACAGGAGTTCTCTCCTTCATTAATTCTGATGGAAGGATTGGTACCTACATCAATAATGGAAACGGGAATAATCTTGCGGGTTTTCTTGGTCAATACCTGAATGTGGGTGAGTGGGTGCATTATGCATTTACTTACGATGGTAACCGACTTCAGACTTATTTGAATGGCCAGCCAACTGAAGGGCTGGACTTAGGAGCTACCGTAGTCTACAATGGATCAACACCTCTTGCTGTAGGTGGGAATAGCCGTCCAGAAAATGATTTCCGAGGAAAAATGGATGAAGTACTATACTATGATCAGGCATTATCAGCAGCCGAAGTCGAGGCTATATACAACTCACAGGTTCCAACCGTTTTTGATAATACCAGTCTTTGGACCAGTGTTATCTCTACAGATGTAAATGGTAAATCGTCTTCTGCGGAATTTGGAACAACTCCAACTTCAACAGATGGATTCGACTCAGCACTTGATATTCCACTTCCTCCAACACCGACGGGCGATTATATCCAGTTGTATTTCAGCCATCCTGAGTTTGGTGGAACACTAGGTGACAATTACCGATCAGATTATAAGGCATTCTCTGATTATGAGACTTCAAATACGAGTTGGGAATTAACGATGTATTCAACGTTCTCAGGTAGTGATACATTGATCTTTAGTCGACCTAATGGCTTTACAGAACCAATAAAAGTGATTGACGAAAATGGTACAGAATACATTAGCATGACCGGTAATTTGGAAGTCTATTACATTACTCAAGCCGGACAGACTCAGCTTTTTGATATCATTATTGGAGATATCTTCCCACCGGAAATCGAGTTAGGCACCATAATGGATGGCCCACAAATTTGGGACAAAACTTTCTCACGTACATTGAACTGGACCGTAACTGATCCGTCTGGTATCACTAATATCACAACAGAAGTAAGTTATGATGGTGGAGCCAATTGGTCGGTAATATATTCAGGTCTGAATACCGGATATAATTTTATTCCTGACGCATCGATTATTCTGAATGAAGCCACTTTATTTAGAGTATCAGCGACCGATGGTGCTTCCGCAAATTTCACTAATTCTGCGACTATAACTGGTAGTAAGGTGATAACCATTGTTGATCCTACTCAAAACCTCGATTATCAGACGGGATGGCAAATGGTAGGTTCACCTTTTGCAGAAGAGATAGATCCTTCCTCTTTTATTACTGATGCCATTCGATATCGATGGAATACAGCCAGCTTCGAATATTTGCTTACCGATTCTTATCCAGCGAGAGAAGGAATCTGGTTAGGAGCATATCAAAACGGGACGGACGTTCTAAGTGGAGTAGTAGGAGAGTCTGATACAACAATAACGGTTCGATCGGGCTGGAATATTGCCACTGCACCTTTATTCCGAAATGTATCGGTTGACAGCATTACCGTATTTGATGGAATAAACTCCAGCACCTTTGCTGATGCGGTCTCAAACTTCTTGATTACCTCACCACAAGGATATAATGGATCAGGCTATGAAGTGGCTTCCACACTGGAATACTTCTCCTCATACTGGTTAGGTGTTACTGTGGATTCTCTTGAGCTTACATTGCCCATTCATGATATAGCTCCCGTTCTGAAACAAAATGCTATTGAACAGGATAGTCGATTGCTATTAACCGTTATCGATGGTAACTCTGAGCAGCTACTAGAAGTTCGAATAGGAGGGAATCCATCTCAACCTGCACCACCACCGGCTCCAAATGCATACCGGATAGGACTAATAGGGGAAAGCACAGTTTTAGGTAATCTTTACTCCCAATACTCTCTGAATAATGAAGATTTAAATGGAATTGAAATACCACTGTTGGTAGATGGACCAGAAAGAACTATCACTATTCAATGGAATATCACCGGATTTGATCAAGTACCAATTTCTCTAAAATCTGATGGAAATCAGCCTCTGGATGCCAAATCAGGTACTATTCAGTTATCCAGTTCAGATGTTAATTCCATGAAACTGGCATTCGGAGAATTTGCTGTAAATGCAGAGGAAGAATTCGGTAAACCAGTTGAATTTTCACTTGCACAAAACTATCCAAATCCGTTTAATCCAAGTACAAGTATTTCATTTGCTTTGCCACAAAATGGACGGGTTATTTTAGAGGTATTTAGTATAACTGGGCAGAAAGTGGGTACACTCGTAAATGAGACGCTAAACGCTGGGAACCACACTATTCAATTCAATGCATCTGGACTATCATCGGGGACTTATATCTACCGAATTCAGGCTGGGAATTTTGTGCAAACTAGAAAGATGGTGTTGGTTAAATAGTAATTAAATAAATTATACGTCATACATGAAATTTAGCATTAAAAATAATATTGAAAATCCTCCAGGAACTGGAATTGGTATAGAAGTTGGGTTTTTAGACCTATCAGCTAACTTTGTATTTCAAACTTATCAACCTGGTGATGTAATTATAGGTGATGAAAGTGAACAATTAATTGCACTATTGTTACCTCATGGAACACAATTTTCTTTTAAGCATAATAACCGCTTACATTTTGAATTTGTTCAAGTGAAACCAATTGATAGTAATCACAATGGTAAGGATTCATATGTTTTTTTAATTCATATTGATTGGAATGAGCATATTAATCATCCCTCACAAGTAGGACATTTTGAAATAACAATAAGCGGTCCTGGTGGTGATGATGGTCAGGTTGGCAATCCTAATCCTAATAGGCCTTTTGGATAAACTATTATTTCAATACACAATTTATGATAGAGGCTCTAATCAATAGAGCCTCATTTTTTATGTTTGTGCCAAAACTTTTCTCGATTCTACTATTAAATATAATCTTAATTAGTGTATGTCTTGCTCAGATTAATTTTCCTAACGCTGGAAGGCCTCATATTCAAAATTTCACTGTCGAAGATTATAATGGTTTTGTTCAAAGTTGGGGGTTTTCTCAAGATGACAACGGATTGATTTATATTGCGAATCAGCTGAGTGTTCTTCAATATAAAGGCACTAAATGGAACACTATTTCAATTACAAATAATAGAGCGATAAGCACAACAAGTCATAGTGAAGTTATTTATGTAGGTGGTAATGATGAATTTGGTTATTTAATAAATTCTTCTAGTGAAACATCTGCTTCCGCTGAGTTTTTTTCACTACGTGGATTAATAAGCGATTCGGTTTCAATAGGTTCTATTTGGGAAGTTATTGGTAGGGGTAATAAGGTTTATTTTAGGTCAGATAATTATTTAATAGCCTATAACATTGAAGATCTATCTGTCGAATATTGGCAACCAGAAATAAGGTTTTCTTATTTATTTGAATTAGATAATAAACTTTATGTGCGAAGTGCTATTGATGGTGTATTTGAGGTTGACAGTTTAGGATTGATCAGAACTGATTGGGGCGAAAAGTTTGCCGAAAATCCAATCATTGCTGCTTTAAATACTGATGAAATATCTATCCTATGTGATTTAGAAGCATGCTTTTCCTTACAAGATGGTAAACTCAGTGATTTTATTTTTGAATCAATGGATTATCTATTAGAACATGACATAGATGAGGGTATTGGTTTAACTGATGGAACAATATTATTTGCAACCTGGAGTGGTGGTATAGTCCATTATGACAAAAATGGGAATTTGATACAGATAATTGATGAATCAAATGGTCTGGTAAACAATACTGTTTATGGATTGTTTGAGGATAAGTTAGGGGCAGTTTGGGTAGCAACAATTAATGGTATATCTAAGCTTAATCTTCATCTACCATTTCAAATTTATGATAATAGTGCGGGCATTGAGTCGTTTATAAATGATATTATTGAATTTGATGGAAGACTATATGTAGCTAATACATCTACAGGTATTTACTCTATGGATAAAGATTCAGCTACTTTTAGTCTAATAAAGACCGGTTCTGGTTGTGCTGAATTATCAATATTAGTCAAAAATCTATATACCATATGTGATGGTTTACTTTATAGGATAGATGACATAAATCTGACAGAAATTGATTTATCAGGACTAACGCTTTCAGTAATAGAATTATATAAAGAACCAGATATTATTTTTATTGGAAATAACTTAAACCAAACCATAGCAAGAATAAACAAAGATGAAATTGAGGTTCTTGCAACAGTTGATGCAGTAGAAGAAGACATCAACTCAATTATAATTGATCAAGAACAAAACATATGGCTTGGTACTACTGCAAATGGACTTATTAAACTACGAGTTGATATAACTATTGATGGAAATGTAATAACATCAAAAGAAACATATTTTTCAGATTTAGAAAATAGAGGCTCTAGCAAGAGGGTTTATGTTACTTCAATAAATTCTGAGCCAGCTTTTCTTACATGGGGTGCCGGAATTCAACGTTATGACAAGATAAAAAAAGTAATGTATCAGGATTTAGCTTTTGGGGAATTATTGTCAGATACGTCTAGGCAATATTTTATTGCAGATGAGAGTAAGAATGGAAGTGTGTTTATTCGTAGCGGTGGGGAATTTCAATTTGCTGAAAAAATTGGTGAAGATGAATACCATGTAAAAAGTGATGTGCTTGACTTTATTGAAGATGGGCAATTTACAACCATGTATTCAGATAGCAGGGAAATATTATGGCTTGGAGTAGATGAATCATTAATTCGATATGATAGAAATCAACAATTTAAATTGGATCAAAATTTTCATGTTAGCATCGATGAGGTGCTTGTGAATGCTGATTCTTTAATTAATGGTGGAAGCAATAAAGAGTTTGATGTTATTAAATATGATAATAACGAGATACGATTTACTTTTTCAGCAGCAAGTTTAGATGCACCTGAAAGAACTGAGTTTAGAGTAAAGCTGGATGGTATGGAAGAAGAATGGGGTAGATGGAGTACTGAATCAACCAAAGACTATACGAACATACGTGAAGGTGACTATGAATTTATTGTCGAAGCTAGGGATGTATATGGAATAATAAATAGTTCTGAACCTTTTTCTTTCTCAGTCCTTCCACCATGGTATCGTACATGGTGGGCGTATTTACTTTATCTGATTGGATTCAGTGGTTTGGCTTATTCCAGTCATAGGATCAGAGTGAATCAATTATTAAAAGTAGAACGAATGCGGACCAAAATTGCCTCTGATTTACATGATGAAGTGAGTGCGACATTAACAGGTATAACCTATTTCGCTGAGGCTGTTAAGACCGACCCGGATCAACAGAAAAAAACACATTTTGTGAATCTCATCTCAGAAAGTGCCGGGGATGCGAAAGAGAAAATCACAGATATCGTATGGTCTATTACACCAGAGAATGACGATTGGGAGTTATTCTTAACAAAATGCCGTAGATATGCCTCCGATTTACTTGAAAGCAAAGATCTGAACTATGAACTCAAGATCGCAGAATCCATTCCGGGTAAATTGAATATGAATACTCGTCAACATTTATGGATGATATTTAAAGAGACTCTAACCAATGCTGTACGTCATTCTGGTGCAACTCGATTGGATGTCATCATGGATGTTGAAGAAGGGGTATTTAAAATGATCATCCAGGATAATGGAGAAGGGTTCGATATCTCTTCCAAGAAATTTGGGAATGGATTGAACAACATCAGAAAAAGGGCAGAGCATATAAAAGCTCATCTAGAACTCGATTCTGAGACTGGAATGGGAACTCGCTGGAGATTAGAACTTAAATTATAAACCACATAGCTGTGTAGTTACTTGGTGCGAACCATTGTCTATTCTTCTAATGTACTTTTGAACATAGAAGATGAAAACAGGTGCTCAGGTTTTTGAACTAACTTGAGTTCATTACATTACTCAAGCCAATGAATACACTACTTTTAGATTATCCAACAAACCAGACTCAAACTTATAAGGAGACCGCGTTGATTAAAGTTTTAATTGTCGAAGACAACAAATACATGCGTGAAGGATGGCAAACTTTCATCGATTATGATAAAGACCTAGTGGTTCTGGATAGTTTTGTTTCTTGTGAAGATGCCTTGGCATCAAAAGAACTAAAAAAAGCAGATGTAATCATTATGGATATCGGCTTACCAGGAATGAGCGGAATAGAAGGTGTTAAAGCAGTAAAGGCTTTACATCCAGATGTACACATCATAATGGCTACGGTTCATGATGATAACGAACATATCTTTGATGCGATTAAAGCCGGCGCCGTTGGCTACCTAATGAAGAAAGTGACTCCAGATGAGTTAGTGGCTGCAATTAAAGATGCAAACGAGGGTGGATCGCCTATAACGCCAAATATAGCCCGTAAAATAATTGCGAAGATGCATGCGCCTGTTCTGCCAGATGATGAACGTTTAACGGAGCGTGAATTGGAAATTCTCCAGGAACTGGCAACAGGAAAGTCTTATGCAGCAATAGGCAAGAGTATCTTTTTATCAGTCGACGGAGTTCGACATCACATTCGAAAAATTTATCAGAAACTACAGGTTAATTCTCGAACAGAAGCGGTTAGCAAAGGCATTCTAAAAAGATTGATTGAGCCGGAATAATTATCGTCCGTAGGCAATCACTTTGAGAGGATCAGTTTTAGCTGCAATTCTTGCTGGTAACCAACTTGCTAATGCACATAATGTAATAGTAACTACTGAAGTAGTGATGAAATCGAAGAATCGGAGCTCAACCGGTGCATGACTCATATAATAGTTTTCTTCTGAAAGCGGAATGAGCTGATATTCTAATTGGAGATAGGCAAAAAGAAGGGAAATAGTTATTCCTATTACTAATCCAATTCCTGCTACGAAAACTCCTTCAAGTAAGAATACTTTCCGTATTAAAGATGATTTGCCGCCTATAGTTTTAAGAATCCCAATGTCTTTAGTACGTTCAAGAACCATCATCAAAACTGCACCAATCAAATTGAAAGCAGCTACGATTATCATTACGCTGATTACAAGGGGAATCATATTTTCTTGAAGCTCAACCCAGGCAAAGATATTACCATAACGAGCATTGATGGTTTCTTGATAGTAGGGAAAGCTTAATTGGGCATCTAAATATTCATCAAAACTCTCAATCTGTTCATAATCCACGAGTTTTAGTTCAACCGCATGAGCTTCTTTATCACCGAGTGAGAACAATTTTTGTGCATATCTTCGATCAGCAATTGCATATAGTTCATCGAATAAATCGACTCCGGTTTCATAAATACCGGTTAACCTAAATTGTTGGATTTCAGGTGAATTAATAAGGCTTGGAACACCTTTAATGGTATAAATGGTAACTATGCTACCGATGTCAGCCTGCAGCAATTGTACCAGATCAGCTCCAAGAATGACACCGGGAAATCCTGTTGAATCAACACTCAGATCAAATTCACCATCTGACAAGTAATCTTGAAAAGCGGATATAGTTGGATCTGAAATGCCCTTCAAAATAGTCCCACTAATACCATTTCTATTTTGAATCATTACCTGACCTTCACTTACCACTTGCTTTGATTCAATTTCTTCAAATCGATCAAGAAATGTATAAAGTGTATCAGCACGAAAAAGGGGCTGATCAGTAAAAGTAGTTACCGTGATATGTGGCGCGAATCCCAGAATCTTATCATTTATGGTTGATTTAAAACCATGAACGATGGAAAGAGCAATTAAAAGTCCGGCTGATCCAATAGCCACTCCGGTTATTGCCATTGTTTTAATAAACGACAAAAACTTAGCACCCTTACGGGTTCCTTTAAAATATCGGTAGGCTAAGTAGGATTCGAACTTCATTTTGCAATATTCAATAAACAACAAGAAATAACCAATCTACATCGGCTGTTCTGTTGTTCATTGAGTGTTGAATATTGAATGTTTTTATTCCGGTTTCATCTGTGGAAAGAATAGAACGTCTCTAATCGAGTCTGAGTCTGTCATAATCATCGCTAGTCGATCAATTCCAATTCCAATACCTGCAGTTGGTGGCATTCCGTATTCCAATGCACGGATAAAATCTTCGTCAATGGTCATTGCTTCTAAATCGCCACCTTCGCGAAGTGCAGCTTGTTCTTCTAATCTGGCTCGCTGATCAATTGGATCGTTTAGCTCTGAGTAGGCATTAGCAATCTCTTTTCCATTACAGATACATTCAAATCGCTCAACCAAACCTTCTTTGGATCGATGTTTCTTCGTAAGCGGACTCATCTCAACCGGATAATCGATGATGAATGTAGGCTGGATCAGCTTAGGTTCCACATACTCACCAAATATTTCGTCAATAATTTTGGCTACACCGAATGACTCGTCAATCTCGATGCGCAATTCTTTTGCAATTGGTTTTAGTTCTTCGAGCGACTTCCCGTAAAGATTATGTCCAGTTTCTTTTTCGATGGCTTCAAACATAGGAACTCGAGGCCATGGTGCTTTGAAATCAATTTCATGTTCGCCAACAGGAACTTTAGTTGAACCATGAAGATCGATAGCAACCTTTTCAATCATTTTCTCGGTAAAGTCCATCATCCAGTTATAGTCTTTGTAAGCAACATACAACTCAACCTGAGTGAATTCGGGATTGTGGAATCTAGATAATCCTTCATTTCTGAAATCTTTTGAGAACTCATAGACACCATCAAATCCTCCAACAATCAACCTTTTGAGGTACAATTCATTTGCGATTCGTAGATACAAATCCATGTCTAATGTATTGTGATGAGTCACAAAAGGTCGAGCAGCAGCACCACCATAAACAGGCTGAAGGATTGGTGTCTCAACTTCTAAATACCCCTCAGTGTTCATAAACTCACGCATAGTTTGAACAACCTGAGTTCTCTTTCTGAATGTATCACGAACTTCAGGATTCACAATCAAATCCACATAACGCTGTCTGTAACGTAATTCCTTATCAGCGAATGCGTCGTAGATCACTTTTTCGCCATCTTCGTTTTCAACTTCTTTTGGAATTGGAATAGGTCGAAGGGTTTTCGTTAAAAACTCAAATTCCTCAGCATGAACAGTTAATTCACCAGTTCTGGTTTTAAATACGAATCCTTTAATCCCAACAATATCTCCGATATCAACCATTTTTTTGAAAACGGTATTGTAATTATCAACACCCACGTCATCTCGGCGAATATAAATCTGAATGGTTCCTTCTGAGTCTTGTAAATTGAAGAAAGCGGCTTTACCCATTATTCGGCGTGTCATTACTCTACCTGCAACAGATACTGATTGAGAATCAGGATTAGACTCTTCATCTCTTACCAAACTATCATCGGCTTTAATATCTGTACTGTAATGAGTTACTTCGAAAGAATAGGGGTAGGGATTTACTCCCATTTCATTAAGTTGAGTAAGTTTCTCTCTCCGTATTTCTTCTTGTTCAGAAAGTGAAATATCTTCTTGGGACATATAAATTTTTTGTTACGAAGTTGGGTGCTTTTAGAAGGTTGCAAAAATACCGAATTGTGCGCAAAATTGTGGCATCGCAAAATCCATAAAAACTGCACTGTGAATCTTATTCCAACTCATGAAGTTCCATCGCTACCAACTGATTTTTTAATCGGTTGGGAAGAGCTTCAGGAATACCATGATATCGACATTCCATTTATTGACAAAGAGTTCATTGAGAGCAATCCAAGTGAAAAAAGAAGGAACGAATATTACTCTTCACGAAAGCTATTTACTGCTTTGTTGAATGAAATGAAGTTACCATTGAACGAAATACGACTTAAAAAACAGGAACTTGGTAAACCTTATGCTTTAATAAACTCAAAGATGTTATTCACTTCATTCAGTCATTCAAATAACTGGGTAGCCTGTGCTATTAGTGAGAATCTTGATATTGGAATTGATTGTGAACCATTAGACCGAAAAATTAGTGAGCCTTTACTCAAAAGAATTTTAAGTAAGAGCGAAATGAAGGGATTGGAATCAGAAACTAAGCTCTCAATTTGGACAATGAAAGAAGCGGTTGTGAAATGTTTGGGTACGGGAATCCGAACGAGTTTGCAGAAGTATAAACTCACAAGAAAAGATGATTACTATTACGTGGACTTAGAAGAAGGTAGAATTCATGTAGCATCATTTAAATGGGAAGATCACCAATTTGCTGTAGCCTGGAGAGTTGAATGAATACATCAGTAAGTATAATTGGATATGGAAGGTTGGGTAAACTCTTTCATAAATCTCTGGAAAAAGAAGGCTATGATAATATCTCGATCCTTAGAAAAGAGGATGAAATCCTTCTTTTAAATGATTTAATCCTGATAACAGTACCGGATGGTAACATAGCTGATGTAATAAACGAGATTAATAGCTCCGGACTTAAACTCAAGGGAAAAACCATTGCACATTGTTCCGGAGTGAGGGGATTGGGTGTGTTTAATGGTCTAAAAGCAAAGAAACTAAAAGTAGGATGTATCCATCCATTAATGGCCATAACTGAATCAGCAAATTCATTTCAAGGAATCACTTTTGATGTTTGTGGTGATGAAAAATTTACTGATCAAATATCTTCATTGATTCAAGATTTAGGTGCCGAAATGCTAATAGTTGAGGAAGATCAAAAAGCAAAGCTTCATGTAGCAGCGGTTTTGACGTCAAACTATTTGATCACTTTATCAGCAATGGCTCAGGATGTTTTTAAAGATGATAATCTTGATTCAAATGAGCTAAAAAAGGCTTTGATTCCTTTGCTTCAATCTGCGATTAACAATTTGGATTCTCAAACCCCACAAGAGGCATTAACAGGTCCAATTATCCGTTCTGACGTTGATACCATTAAAAAACATTTGGAGATTCTTGAATCTAATCTCGAGTTAAAATCAGCATATAATTCATTGGGAAAAGAAACAGTCAGGTTGCTAGGCACAGAACTATCGGACGATGTAAAATTAAGCTTAAATAGTTTATTTAATGAAGCCTGAAACATCAGATTTCTATCAGCTTGTCTATGAAGTTGTTGCAAAAATTCCCGCTGGTAGGGTTACAAATTATGGAGCTGTTGCAGGCTATCTTGGCGTAGAATCTGGTGCAAGAATGGTAGGGTATGCCTTAAATAATTATTTAAGCTCAAAACTTGGATTTGAGATTCCTGCACATCGCGTAGTAAATCGTTTAGGGCAATTAACAGGTAGAGCTTATTTCGAAGGTGATACAATGCGAGAAAGACTGGAACAAGAAGGTGTTGAGTTTATTGAAGAATACACGGTTAATATGAAAAACCATTTCTGGAATCCATCTTTGGAGTTAAATGAATAAACTATATTCCATATTTCCCTTATTTTGCAGGATGAATTTGAAACCAATGCAAAAAGCTTTCACAGTTTTATTAGTGTGCTTGGGCTTATCTACTATTGCTTATGCCCAGTCCCCAATTACAATTGGATCACAATTACCCATGGGTGATGAAGGAATGGAAGAAATTACAGGAAGAAATCTTTCTCTGAATAACATTGCCGAGGGAAATGGACTACTTGTGGTCTTTACAAGCAATACTTGTCCATGGGTACGAAGATGGCAAGGCCGAATGCGTGATATCGCAAATATTGCCAATGATAACAATATTGGTATGGTTGCAATAAATCCGAATGAAGGATACCGAGACCGCGGTGACAGTTTAGACGATATGATCAAGCATGCAGATAAAGCCGATTATAATTTCCCATATCTGCTCGACGAGGATCATAAAATTGCAGATGCATTCGGTGCCACTAGAACTCCGGAAGTATTCCTTTTCAATGCTGATTTAGAGTTATTTTATAGAGGTGCAATTGATGATAACGCCAACAGTGCCAACGGTGTACAGAACGCTTATGTACAATTAGCAATAGAAGCTATGGTATCAGGAAATGAGCTTCAAATAAACACAAGTAATGTGGTTGGTTGTACTATCAAACGATCTAGCTAATATTATTCGAAAATCCGTATTTTGTTAGACCCCATTCATGAATTTGTTTGGGGATTTTTTTTGCAGACTCTAAATAACATTCATGCCGACCTGGACATTACATACAGAATTTAAATTTGATGCAGCACATTTCATTGATGGTTATAACGGAAAATGTGGTCGAATGCATGGACATACATACCGGGTTAAAATGTCGGCAAAATCACACAAATTAAACCCTTCAGCTTATTTGGATACAGATGATATGGTGTGTGATTTCAAAGAGTTAAAGTGGGCAGCAAAAGATTCATTAAAAGGTGGTCTCGATCATGGAGTTCTAAACGAACTTATGGAAATAAATACTACCGCTGAACGAATTGCTGAATTCATCCACCAAGAGACGAAAAAGAGAATTCCGGGAGAAATTGAATTGACTGTTACCGTATGGGAGACAGAAACTAGCTGGGTAGAATATACCGACCGAGATGTATAATCCAGAAGATTTTGTTCCGGTAGAAGTTTCAGAAGAACATCTGCTAGATCAGGAATATCCGATCATGGAACATTTCTACACTATTCAAGGTGAGGGTGTTCATTCTGGTAAAGCAGCATATTTCATCCGAACAGCTGGTTGTGATGTAGGATGTTGGTGGTGCGACGTAAAAGAAAGCTGGGAAGAAGAAGCTCATCCAAGAATGAAAGTCAGAGAGCTGATCAAGTTTGTTGAAGATTCTGGAGCGAAAATGGTTGTTATTACCGGTGGGGAACCATTGCTACATAATTTGGATGCACTCACAATTTGTTTGAAAAACATAGGAGTTCAGACTCATATCGAAACGAGTGGTTCATCTCCAATGAGTGGAGTTTTTGATTGGGTTACTTTATCACCAAAACGTTTTAAAGAACCAATTGATGATATTTTCTCATTTGTTGATGAATTAAAAGTGGTGGTATTAACCAAAAAAGATCTTAAATGGGCAGAAGATAATGCAGCAAAATGCTCAGAAGATGTGAAATTATTACTGCAACCAGAGTGGGATACCCCAAAATCAATTCCTTTAATTGTAGAGTATGTGAAAGATCATCCAGAATGGGGAATCAGTTTACAAACACATAAATTTCTAAATGTCCCATAATGTCTTTCGAGAATGCATCGGTTATAATCACAGGTGGAAGCAAAGGAATCGGATTATCCATCGCAAAAGTATTCGCTCGAGAAACTAATAGGCGACTTGTTTTAATAGCTCGAAGTCATGATGATTTAGAAATTGCTAAACAGGAATGCATTAAAGAAGGTGCAAAGGGAGTTGAAATTTTAGCAACTGATTTGTCAAAACCGGATGCTTTGAAAGAGATGGATTTTGAATCGTTAAATCCCGGGGTTTTGGTTAATAATGCTGGTTCTTTTTTGTTTAAACCACTTGCTGAAACGAGTATTCAGGAATTTGAACAACAATTTAAAATCAACACTCAAAGTGCTTTTTTGACTACGAATGCAGTTCTACCTGCCTTTAAAAAACAAGAAAGAGCATTAATAGTAAATATCTGTTCACAAGCATCTCTTAAAGGATATGCTCATAGTGGAGCTTATACAATGAGTAAGCATGCACTATTAGGATATTCAAGATCATTACGTCAAGAGCTATATGATTCAAATATTGCAGTTTCAGCTATCAATCTTGGTCAAACGTTTAGTACCTCTTGGGATGGGGTAGATGTTGATCCAAACCGTTTAATTGATCCGGAAGATGTCGGTAAACTGATTTTAAGCCTATCTAATTTAAGCCCTAGAAGTGTAGCTGAAGAAATTATTCTGATGCCACAGGGTGGAGAAACCAAACCTATGTAAAGTTTTAAAAGTCGAGGAAATATTTTCAATTATGGAATATTTCGCCTCAGCTTTTGACTTATTTAACTCCATACTTCTTCTGTTAAATCGACTAATAAAATCATGTATATAACTGTTGATTTCAATTGAAATATCTGTTGAATAATCGATGGTATCATTTTTGATTAGTTAGTAATCAAAGACTCGGTGGGTCATCCAACTACTGTGTTCAAATGTCGACTAACTATATGTGAGGTACTACCTTGAAATCAATTGAAATCAGAACTAAAGATGACATTGTAATCTGTACTCCTAAAGATTTTACGATGTTAACTCCCTATGTGCTTTTCGAAAAATCAGATTGGTACGAACCTGAAATTCAATTTGTAAGAGAATTCATAAAACCAGATATGCATTTTGTGGATGTTGGAGCGTGTTTTGGCGTCTATTCACTTATGGCAGCAAACAAGGTTAGTGATAATGGAAAAGTAACCGCATTTGAAAATGACCTGCTTGCTCGCAATTTCCTCGAGTTGTCAATCAAAACAAATAAATTTGAAAACCTTAGTTTAAATCGAAAAGCAGTTTCCAATAAGATTGCGGCAGCTAGTTGGCTAAGCGGTTCATCTCCGGAATTGAGTAGGCTCGAAAGCAACGGTCAGGAAAATATTGAGACTATCACGCTTGATTCCTGGTGGACGGATGAAGATAAGCCTGCCATTGATTTTATAAAGATAGATATAAATGGAGATGAGCAAACAGTTATAGAAGGTGCATCGAGCCTGTTAAATGAAAATGATGCAATTCTTTTAATATCAGTAGAGCCTAATAATTTGAATGACATTAAGGCTGTTTTGAACAAACAAGAGTATGGATTGTTTGAATATCTGCCGGGTTCCGGGATTCTTACAGCGTTTCAAGAAACTGAATTAAACTTTAAAAGAAACTTGATAGCTTTAACCGATTCTAAAGCTAATGAGCTTAAAGAGACTGGCTGGGTTCTAAATGAAGAACTGACTTATGAAGTACCTGATTCTCAACTATGGAGTAGCGTTTTTGAAGATTTACCGTGGACAAACTCTCTCATGTTTGGCTGGGATTACATGGCAGATATGCCAGAAAACAAAACTTATTTTGAAGCACTAAATTATTTAATAGCAGCCGAAAAATTAGTTGATTCACCAGATCAAAATGTTGAAACGAAAAGTAAGATTACCAGCTATTTAATAGAGTCTGTTCATCGACTAATTGGACTATATAACTCAGGTATAACTAATATATCTATGACATTTACTTTGGTAAGAGGCTTAATTGCTTTGGGTAAGAGAGATCAGGCTGCTCATATCATGCAACAAATGATTGATGCGACTGCTTTTGGTCAAAAGAATATGGATGCCCCATTACCATTTTTGCTACCCATCAAAAACCATGAGTTAACTGAAATAAATACCGAATATTCGAAATGGTTAATGGTTCGAAGTATAGAATCGTGGTTACTTCTTCAAAATGATTCTACTTATTGGAGTGGTGAGCAAGAACAAAAAATCATTGATATTCTTGAAGGTAATCCTGAAATATCAACACCAATCCAGAATATCCACAAAATTAGAGCTTATTCAAGAAATGAAGATGAGGAAAAGGAAAAACCAAAAAGTCTCTTATTCATAACCACAGATTTCCCTCCTTATGATGAGGGAAGAATTGGTCACAGTCTTAGAGCCCATACTTTAGCAAATTTCTTCGCTGAAAATGGGTACGATGTTTATCTCGTAATTCTTGCGAAAATGATCGCAGATAGAGAAGCGCCTTACATGCATCCGAATATTCAGATCATTAATCCATTGTATCATGAGTTGAAAGTGACAAATGATGAATTGAGTGTTCCGGATTTTTGTGCTGATTTCATGAGGAAGTATTCAATTCCTACATTGTTGACCAGCTCGCCTCCATTAACATCAAGTCTATTCGGGCTAAAAATTAAGAAGAGTTTAGGTGATTCTATCTACTGGATAAGTGATTTCCGTGACTTCATTCACATCCATCCGTTAACTAGAAGTAAAGATGAGGAAGGTAATCTAGAGCAAAAAGGATATGAGTTAGAAGTAATGCAAAATGCCGATGCGGTGTTGAATGTATCAACAGGGATGACAAAAATTGCCAGGGATTTACATTTAGAATTTGACGAACAAATTGATGAAGCCAAATTCGAAATCGTAGAGAATGGGTTTATTGAGCAAGAGAAAGTTGAACCAGAAGATGATGTTGTAGCTTTTGCAAAGAAATCGAAAGATGAAGGCAGAATTGTGATTTATTATGCCGGAACAGGAAGTTTGATAGGTGTTCAACAATTCGAAGGAGTATATAAGGATCTGACTTTCCTATTTGATGTATTTCAGCAGAATCCTAAAATCGCTAAGAACTTTGCCCTCATCATACAAGGTAAAATTCAGGTGAATATAGATTACCTAAAAAAGCTTAACACTAAACTCAGCTTTAAATTTTTCGATCCGGTTCCAAATGAAGTAATGCAGGCTAACCTAGAAGTCGCAGATGTTGGTTTAAGCGTGAACTCAGATAAAATTGCAACACCTTATATCATGGGTGGAAAATTATATGACTATGCAAATTCCGGATTGGCTTTACTTTTAATCTATCCTGATAATCCAAATTCACTACAGGAATTTTCAAGCAAGCATAATGACAAGTGCTATTTTGCTAATGTATTTGAGCCGGAGTCAGTAAAAGATGTTTTAAGTAAGATTATCATCGAAAAAGATAATCTTGAAGACAGAAAATTTAGTTCTGAGGAGGTAAAACCTTACAGTCGTAAAGAGCAATACAAGAAAATTTTAGCCCTCATCGAGAAAGGTGATAATGAAAATAGCGGAGGTACGTTTGTTCATTTCTGTTACAATTCAGTTTATGCTCAAACTTTAGCTGATTTACTCAAATTCACTAATGAAAACACCAATCAACAACATGTTCTATATGTTGAACAAGAGCAAACAGTAAAACACTTTTCGGTTGATTTAGAAGCATACAAAGATGCCTTTCTATTTAACAAAAATACCGACAGTCAGTGGATTACAAATGTAATTACAAACGATAAAGTCGATGCGATTTTTATGCATGGAATCTTTAGACCATGGCAGTTTAATATTATTGAAGCCATTGGTGAGCATAAGCATGTTGGTTGGATGGTTTGGGGCGGAGATCTATATAATCCAATTAAAAATGGAACAACGCATGCATTCCCCGGCCATAAGATTAGCAGCCTTCATACACCATTAGAAGGAGACATAAATATGTTTAAGAAGCATTATGGTGATATTTCTACCTATGATTTTGGGTATTTGTATCCGGGATTATATGGGAATATAAATGCTGAGAATCCTAATGCTCCTACAAAGCGAATTATTATTGGAAATTCCGGTGATCAATCGAACAATCATGTTGAAATTTTGCAGCAATTAGCTGTGAAAAAAGATATCGCCGAATACAAGATTATCTTGCCAGTTGCGTATGGGTTTCACGATGAATATCGTAAATATTTAATCCATCAAATCGATGAATTAGGACTTAGTGAACAGGTAGAATTCCATACCGACTTCATTAGCCCAGAGAATTACCTCCAATTTGTTGCTGATGCTGATATGATGATAATGGCACATGATAGACAACAGGCAATGGGGAATTTACTGATGGCATTATATCTGAATAAACCAGCGATTTTAAGAAAAACAATTTCTACAGAAGGCCAGTTGATAACCAATTTAGGCTGGAGTTATCTGACTGATGCGGATCTAAATCCACTTTCGTATGAGGATTTTGAGTTGATCGAAAATATTTCAGATATACCGGTTAATGATGAAGAAACGCTTGCGAAAAACAGAGCATCGATTCACTCGTATTTTGGAATGGAAATACGCTCTAAATTCTTAGCGGAATCGTGTCAGGATATTGTTGAAAGTGTTTCTAAAGGAAAGCAGAAAGCAATCGCTTAACCTTTATACATAGCCTGAAAAGAGTTCTTCTAAAGTAGAATTGATGTTTTTCTGAATTGAAGGCTCAAATTCTTTACCGGTAAGCATTTCGAATAATTCGGCATAGCGCTGAAATACTTCTAACCGAAATTCATCCGGTAAATCAGGTAGGATTTGACCTTCTAAACCCTGAAAATTATTCGTCATCAACCATTCACGTAAGAATTCTTTCGATAATTGTTTTTGACCGGCATTCTGTGCTTGTCGTTCTTCATAACCATCTAAATAGAAATAGCGGGATGAATCGGTGGTATGAACTTCGTCGATCAGAGTAAGTTCGCCTTCGTAAATTCCCATCTCATACTTTGTATCTACAAGAATAAGACCCTGTGATTTGGCTATTTCAGTTCCACGTGCGAACAACTTGAAAGCCTTTTCCTTGATCTCATTCCAAAGACTCTCGCCGACAATCCCGCGATCTAGAATTTCTTTTTCAGAAATGTCTTCGTCATGACCTTCTGTAGCTTTTGCAGCAGGGGTGAGGATTGGGGTTGGGAAAGGATCATGTTCTTTCATGCCTTCCGGAAGTTCAACACCACAAAGAGTTCGTAAACCTGATTTATAGGTCCTCCATGCATGTCCGGTCAAATAACCCCGAATTACAATCTCAATTGGTATTGGGGTACATTTTTTCGCGATTGTAACATTCGGATGAGGAACACTAATAACGTGTGTTGGCATGATATCCTGAACCTGATAAAAGGAGAATTTTGCCAATTGGTTCAATATCTGGCCTTTGAAAGGAATTGCCTGGCGCATAATGAAATCGAAAGCAGAAATTCGATCAGTGACAACTATACCAAGGGTATTAACGTTTAGTTCATAGACCTCACGGACTTTACCCTTGTAAGGCGGTTTAAATCCTTCTGCTTTTGTATCAGTTATGCAGTTATCTAAAGCTTCTTTGGGATCGAAAGAAAAACTCAATGAATTACTTTTTTACGGTTGATCCTCGTTCAACAAGAATTGGGCTATGTGTTTCCTGTACTAAAGGTGACTCTGAATCCTTGATAATTTCAGCCAATCTAGCCGTTGCCAGTGTTCCAATTTTGTGCATGTGCTGATCTAACGTTGTCAAATCCAGGTACTTGCTCAGCTTGATGTTATCATATCCCATAATTGCGATATCATCCGGTACGCGCATTCCTAATTTAGAGAGGGCATGATATGCTCCTAATGCTTGAGTATCATTAGTACAGAATAAGGCATCAGGGAATTTCCCCATCTCATTGAATTTATAAATAGCTTCGAAACCACTTTCTTCTGTAAAGCCTGCATGTTTCGTTGTATCACCGGTAATGAATAAATCTTTATCAATAGGCATTTTATAATTAAGAAGAGCATCTTTAAAACCACGTTCTCGTTCTGTTGATGAACGAGTTTCAATTGGAGTTGTAATCATGCCCATTCTTTCGAAGCCTTGTTTAACCAAGTGCTCACCAGCCATGTAACCGCCTTTGTAATCATTAACCATATAGTAATTATAGGCTTCATGAGAGGTGTTCACTAAGACAATCGGGATATGAGTAGACTGTAAATGCTTATGTACGTTTTCACTCACATCAATTGAAAGCAGAATTAGTGCGTCTGCTGTGCCTCTATCAAAGAAATTTATGACTGCTTCTTCCGGATCTTTTGAGCCGGTATTGTAAAGGATAATGTCCAGATCCATTTTACGAATCTCGTCTTTAACACCTTTCAATACCTCGTTAAAAAATGGTGTTGTAAAGGAAGGAACGGCAACTGCAAGAATTTGCGGTTCCTTACTCGCTAGTTTTCTGGCGCTAACTTGAGGGCGGAAATTTAGCTCATCAATGGCTTTTTGAACTTTCTCTTTAGTTTCGTCTGAAACATTTGGAGAATCATTAAGTACCCTCGAAACAGTTGAAATGGCCACACCAGCGTTTTTGGCCACTTCGTATATAGTTACTTTTTTACTCATAAATACGATCTACAAGAACTTCATTGCACTTTTCATGCATTTGAAGTAAATAGTGTTAAGTTCGGATAATAAACAACAATTTTTCAATAAAATAACCTGTTTCGAAAATTTATTATTTCTTAATTGGAACGCTGATAAGAGCTTTCTTGATTTCTAGGTCATGAGCGACTTGCTAAAACTACCATATACAATGATTCGTCCGATTTATGAAAGGACTTCATTTCATCGATCTGTGATTGAAGAAATCACCGACGAACAGATGAAATGGGCCTATTCACATTGCAGATCTATCACAAGATATTATGCAAAGACATTCTATATGGCTACTCGTTTTCTTCCAAATGAGAAGCAAAGAAGCATTTTTGCAATTTATGGTTTATGCCGCTACTTAGATGATTTAGTGGATGAAACTGTAGATCTCATGCATCACAAAGACATCGACATTTCCGAAGTTGATCAGAAACTAGAAGATTTCAGTGAGAAATTAATTGGTGTTTACAATGGGAGAGAGTCTGATGATCCAATCTTGATGGCTTTTTCAGATACGCTGAGAAAATATCATATTCCAATTGAGTTACCTTTTGAATTGATGGAAGGTGTACGTTCTGATTTAGTGAAGAATCGGTACAATAATTTTCAAGAGCTTTATGATTATTCATATAAAGTAGCATCTGTAGTTGGTCTCATGACAAGCCGTGTATTCGGATATTCTGATGAAAAAGCCCTTGAATATGCCGTTGACTTAGGCATCGCAATGCAGCTTACAAATATCCTCAGAGATATTGGAGAGGATTTAGACAGAGATAGAATCTATATCCCACAAGATGAGCTACAAAGGTTCGGTGTATCTGAAGCTGATTTATTTAATGGGGTAAAATCGGATAACTTCCTCGAACTCATGAAATTCCAGATTAAAAGAGCCAGAGAGTATTATTCTTTAGCTGATATTGGAATTAAAATGCTGGATCGTGACAGTCGCTTACCTGTTTATTTAGCCCGATACAACTACAGCAGAATTCTCGATAAAATTGAAGAAAACGATTACAACGTTTTCAATCAGCGTGCTTATCTCAATAAAATGGAGAAGTTCTCAATCTTACCTAAAATATTTATCGAATTAAGAGCTGCAAGCTGATTAATTGTGGTTAATTATTTTGCGTTTTCCTACTATTCAGGAAAAGCTTTTTAGATATGCCAGAGATAAAAAAAGTATTAGTAGCCAACCGTGGTGAAATCGCAGTAAGAGTTATTCATACATGTAAAGAATTAGGGATTAAATCAGTTGCTGTCTATTCTCGTCCCGATGCAACATCTCCACATGTTCAGTTAGCCGATGAATCAGTTTTTATTGGTGAAGCTGCTTCATCAGAAAGTTATTTGGTGATGGAAAAAATCATCAATGCATGCAAACTAACTGGAGCTGATGCAGTTCATCCGGGATATGGATTTTTAAGTGAGAATGCAGCATTTGCAGAATTGTGCCAAAAAGAAGGAATAATTTTTATTGGACCGGGCTCTAAAGCAATTCAATTAATGGGTGATAAGACCTCAGCTCGTGAGTTGATGGCGGAACATAATATTCCTACACCTCCAGGTTTAAAAAGCACTTTGGAGAGTATAGAGGAGGCGCGTGAAGTTGCTGACGATATAGGATTTCCTATTTTGATTAAAGCATCTGCCGGCGGTGGTGGAAAAGGTATGAGAATTGTTTATTCACCTGATGAATTCGAGTCGAGTATCAAAGCGGCAAAGAATGAAGCCAGAAATGCCTTTGGTGATGATCGAGTATATATTGAGAAGTATCTTGAAGAACCTCGCCATATTGAATTTCAGATTATGGCTGATACTCATGGAAACACGGTTCATGTTTTTGATCGTGAATGTTCTATTCAACGTCGTCATCAAAAAGTAATCGAAGAAGCACCAAGTGCACTTTTGACAGATGAATTACGTGCTAAAATGGCTAAAACAGCAATTGCTGCTGCAGAAGCTTGTGATTATGTAGGTGCCGGTACCATTGAATTCTTGGTAGATAAACACCTCAATTATTACTTCTTAGAAATGAATACCCGGCTTCAGGTTGAGCATCCTGTAACTGAGATGATTACAGGTTTGGATTTAGTTGCTGCACAAATCGCTGTTGCCGAAGGAAAAGAGCTTCCATTCAAGCAAGAAGATGTTCAAAAAAATGGTTGGGCGATAGAGTGCAGGATTTATGCTGAAGATCCAGAAAACAATTTCTTACCAAGTACCGGAATATTAGTAAAACATCGTGTACCAACCGGTACAGGTGTTAGAGTTGATGCAGGTATTGAGGAAGGTCAGGCTGTTAGCATCAACTATGATCCAATGATTTCAAAATTAACTGTTCATGGTTCTGATAGAGAAGACGCCAGAAAGAAAATGCTTCGTGCATTAAGTGAGTATGAAATCGTTGGTTGCAGAACAACCATTCCGTTCTGTGAATATACTTTGAAGCACGATGTATTTATCAGCGGAAAATATGACACTCACTTTGTGCCTGATCATTACAAAGCGGAAGAGCTATTTGTTAAACATGATGATGATGTAGTTGCATTGGCTGCTGCATTATTAATAGGTGAGGGAGAAGAAGCTGCTTCACCGGTAGTCGTAACTTCAAATGGCGAATCTTCCGATTGGTGGAACCATCGGCGCTAATTGCGAATGGCTGAGAGACAATTATTTGACAAACTGAAATCACTGGATACCGAGAAGCGTAATCCTGAATCAATGGAAATTGACCTTGCTGATGCAAATGAGATAGCAAGGATCATTAATCTAGAAGACCAAAAAGTAGCATTCGAAGTCCAAAAAAAACTTGCTGATATTTCAAAAGCAATTGATTTAATCAGCCAGGCTTTTGCAGTTGGAGGTCGTTTACTTTATTTCGGAGCCGGAACTAGTGGTAGGTTAGGTGTTCTCGATGCCGCTGAGTGTCCGCCCACTTTCGGGACGAATCCTGAACAGGTGCAGGGTTTTATAGCAGGAGGTAAGAAGGCAATGTTTGTCGCACAGGAGGGAGCTGAAGATTCAGAAGAAATTGGCAGAGACGAGATCATGAATCAGAAAGTAACGCCTCTTGATGTTGTATGTGGTTTAGCAGCGAGTGGTCGAACTCCTTATGTGCTAGGGGTGTTAAAAGAAGCCCAGGAAAACAATATTCCTACTATACTTGTGACAACTGTCCCTGAAAGTCAACTTTCAGTTGAAGCAGATATCATTATTGATGTACCGGTTGGTCCGGAAGTAATTATGGGTAGCACCAGAATGAAAAGTGCCACTGCTCAAAAAATGATACTGAATATGCTCAGCACAGGAGCAATGATCAGGCAGGGGAAGATCTACGAAAATGTTATGGTTGATCTTATGTTAACAAATAAAAAGCTTGTTGAGCGTGCCAAAAGAATCATTCTTACCTTTACCGGGAAAACCTACGAAGAATCGACCGATTTACTTAATGAAGCGAATGGTCATGTTAAAACAGCTTTACTAATGGGATTAAAAAATTTATCCCAATCTGAAGCTAAAAAGCTATTACGTGAGCATAAAGGTTTCATTCGAAGTGCCTTACAATAAATTCAACAAAATTAATGGTAAGAATATTATTTAGTATTTATGTGTGGTTTTACTATTCCATACTCTTTTTGACTTTTTTTCTGATTATTGCAGTAGTATTTGTACTCTCATTCCCATTTGATAAATACCGTAAGATTTGTAACCGAATCCTTTCAATGATGGCCTGGTGTATGATGCGACCTTCGCCAACATGGAAAATGCGCATCGAAGGAATAGAAAAATATGATAACTCAAAGCCTACTATTTTTATTTCTAATCATCAGAGTTTCATGGATATTCCCTTTGCTTATCAATTACCATGGAAAATGAAATGGGTAGTAAAGCATAGTATGACCTATATCCCCGTAATGGGTTGGATGGTTAAACTCACAGGTCAGCTTACAATTAATCGTTCAAGTAAATCAGCACTAAAAAAGCTTTCCAAGCTAGTTCAACCTTTAAAAGAACGTATTCCTGTAATGATTTTCCCTGAAGGAACGCGTTCATTAGATGGAGAAATTAAATCCTTTAAAAACGGAGCTTTTCTTTTAGCCAAAGAACATGGATTTATTATTCAGCCTATTGTAATAGATGGTGCATATTCTGCGTTGGCATCAGGATCGAAACTATTCAACCCATCCGCTAGTTTTAAACTGCGTGTATTGGATAGCATTGATCCAAACGATTACGATTCGATGACTGAACTACGGGATCATTCCCGAAAAATTCTTATCGAAGCCCACGAAGAATTAAAAAAGACTTGAATAAAGACATAATAGACCGCTTTCTTTCGAAGTTTCGATATCAACATCGGATCATGGCGTCTATTATTGTATCTCAACTCATTTTGATAAGTGTTTTTCGCTTTTGGCCTGATCAACAAGTCATCGTAGAACTACCAATAATCTTCGAAAAAGAAGCTTTTGTAGTTGAAGAAATGTTGGTTACCAGACAAGCTAATACACCAGCTGCACCACCAAAACCACAAATGCCAATTCCTGTTCCAAATGATGAGATCATTGAAGACTTCATTGAATTTCCGGAACTGGATCAGTTAATCTCATTCGATTCATTGAGTGTATCTTTAACAACAGGACAAACAGGTGATGATGAAAGAATTTCCGGAAATCCGGATCGTCAGCCATTAGTGGTTAATTTCTCAACTCCGATATTAACACAAGAAGCCACTGATGCACAAATAAGGGCAATGGTATTTGTTAATTTTGTTGTATCAAGTACAGGAACAGTAAAAGAAGCATTTATAGCAGAAATTCGTCTATTCGAGGGGCAATCTGATAACTATAAAGTTGTTAATGATTTAGAATATGGAATTCTTCAGGATGTAATTGAAGCTGCTTATAGATACACGTTTCGACCTGCTGAAAAAGATGGTGACAAAATAGGGGCGTATTATCAAGACATAATTTTAGTTGGTCCTTGGAATTGATAAATACTCCAAATTAATCCTATCTTAGCCGCCCTTTCAGAATGGAGAGATGCCGGAGCGGTCGAACGGGCTCGCCTGGAAAGCGAGTGTGCCCCTACAGGGGTACCGAGGGTTCGAATCCCTCTCTCTCCGCTCAATTGAAAATCGAATTACGAAAATTTCTATTAATCAAACCCTATCGAAAATTCGTAAATGCCCGATAAACAATAATGTTAGAATCGGGAACATATTTCACTTTTCTTGTTATAAGGTCATTAAATCACGAATGAAATGATAAAAAATTGACTAATTATCTCTACTTTCAAACTGTGACTAGAACGATGGCTATAATAAAAGGTGGTACTAATATTATTCAGTTCTAACTTTGTCTAGGGTGAACCTTTTTTTAGGTTCAGTAATTAGTTTTAAAAAAGAATATTTAATATCAATAAAAACATAACAGATGCGTAATTTTAAGCTGTTAATGGTTTGGATGATTATGGGGGTTACGATAGTAAATTGTGATTTACCCAGCACACCTAAAGATCCGAACTTTACTACATCTCATAAAATAGAAGCACCACTCTTATTTGAAAAAACGTTTCAATTCTTAGGAGGAGGTGAAGGAGAAACAGAAGCACTTTTAGATACAACAAAAAGTGACTTTGATTCACTATTTGTTGTAACAGAAGGCGGTCTTGATGATGGATTGATCACACTTTCTCGGGAAGAAGAGTTTGACTTCGGGGATTTGAACGACGCTATTCCAGAAATCAGTGCAGATCCGGCAACCTTCGATTCGGAAGTTGGCGAAATTGAATTAGGAAGTTTTTCATCCGGTTCCGGTGGTTTGGGTACTGCGGATTTTCAGGCGTTAACGGGCTTGGATCCAGCGTTCGTACCTGCTGGAACACCAATTATAGCAGGTAATACACCTGCACCCGTAAATATCGATATCGGAGGTAATACCGATTTCTTTGTTAGTGCAACTATAAAGAGTGGAGCTATCGAAGTAGGTGTTACGAATAATCTAGGATTCAATATTTCGGCAATTGATATAGATTTAAATTCCGGTGGCACTTTCATTGCAGGTACAACACTCAACAATGTTAATCATGGAGTAACGACTTCTGATCAAATTGTATTCAGTAATGGGGATGTGCTTACGAATATCAACGTTGATGTTAGTGTCTCTTGGATTGCACAGAATACTGTGGCAAATCCTGGAGCTCTGGTTGTAGAAGACATTAATGGTGTTAACTTGATCGCATCTCAAGTGGAAGCTGCTGTAACTGCAATAGATTTTAGTTCGTCAAACTCAACGACTTTTGACGCAACAGAATTCCAGTTTACAGATCCATCTCACTATGTGGAGCTTGAATCAGGCATTATCGATATCGATCCAATTGTAAATGGATTAGATCTTACTGTTGAAAGTCTTGAAATATCATTTCCTGGAATTAGAAGTGCTCCATATGGTGTAGCTGATTCTTTAGTGATTTCTTACTCAGGTGCAACGCAAATTTTACGATCAGGGACAACTTTAGCACGTCAAGAAGATTTGGCTGGTTTTAGGATTTTTGCTCTGAATAATACCATAGAGTATAATATCTCAGGGTTAACTGAAAACACTCAAAATGCAGCACCTGGTGATCAGACAAGAGTGATTTCAGAAACAGATGCCATTTCATCAGGTGTACAAATCAGTAATTTGGCTATTGCAGAAGCATTTGGTGAAATACAATCACAAGTAGTACTACTTGGTGATGATGATTTAAGTAATGGCGCAGACATAGTTGATTTGTTTAATGAGACAGAAGTTTCAATTACAGAAATTGATGGGCTTGAAGACTTATCAAGCGAAATTGACGGAATTGAATTTGCAGGAGCATCACTATCTATCACTTATACTTCAAATATTGGCGTACCAACCACTATCTATGCAGCTATTGTAGGTATTGATGGTGACGATCAGGAACTTTACTTAACAGGACTTTCAGGTTCAGATAAAGAAGTTGTATTTGGTGATCCTGTTGCTGGAATCCGAGCAAATGGAGTACAATTGGTTGAATCTCAACTGATCAAGTTTACCTTAGATCCAAGTCCGGATGGTAATCCTATCACAAGTGCGGTAGAATTCAATGATACAAATACAAATGTCAATGATTTCTTAAACGCTCTACCAAAAGAAATCCGATTTGTTGGTAAAGCAGTCGTGAATGAATCAAATGGTGAAGCTACCATTTCTACACCGTTAGAATTTGATCCAGGTATTTTAGTCGACTTACCAATTTATTTCAGTGCTGATGGTGCAAGCATTGATTTTAAAGAAGATGGAAGTGGACTTTCAGATCTTCCTGGTGAGGATGATGACAGTGAATTAACCGAAGGTCAACTAATTGTAAGCTATCAAAACGGACTACCTTTGGGATTTGATATTGAAATTGAATTTCTGGACAGCTTAGATGCAGTTATTACAACTGTACCTCTTCCTAGCGAACTACCTATAACTCTAGACGCTGCGACAGTAGATGTCGCGTCAAGATTCGCAACAACGGATGCTAATGGTAACTTAGTAATTGCTTTAACGCAGGATCAATTAAGGAACATCAATAGAACTGATTCAGTAGCAGTTAGTGCGGCATTAAATACGTTTGCTACAGAAGCAGTTAAGTTTCGTGATACAGACTCGATCACTCTTAGTGTTAGTGCGAGCCTAACTATTCAATCAACTGTTAACAACGACTAAGGAAGCAACGATGAAAACTCTTAGAATACTTCTTACTATCAGTTTTACGCTTACAGCTGCTTCCCTTGTAGCTCAGAGCAGACATTATAATTCCCAGACTTTAGGTATGGGAAATGGTGGAACGGCATTTATCGATGGATATCATGCTAACTTTTTGAATCCTGCAAACTTGATGATCAATAACAGTGGTCGCAAGCCCAAACGCCAGCTCGGTATATTAGGAGGACTTGGTGTTCAGGCAGGAGGTACTTTATTTAATCAAACCGTTTATGATGATTATCTAACAAGCGGTTTAGTTATTGAAGGAGTAACTCGTGAGAACATGCTGGATGATTGGTTTGGAACCAGTGTAAGTGGTACAAATGCTGTAGATGTTAATGTTGATGTTGTGCCTTTTGGTTTTTCAAACCGAGGCAAACGAACAGCATTTAGTTTAGCGACACGAGTTCGAACTCTAAATACCTTTGAAATGAATCGCGGATTTGCTGAATTAGCATGGTATGGATTGGATTCAGATCAGTTCGGTAATGGCCGTGATGTTGATTTCAGCTTCAGCACATTATCCTATGCAGAATTCTCTCTAGGATATGCGATGGAATTACCGGTGCCATTAGCTGGCTTAATTGAGAGCTTACCTTTTATAAATGGTATGAAACTATATGCCGGTGTTGCACCAAAATATATCGTTGGATTGCAAGCCGTTGACGTTGATATGACATCAACATTAACTGTAGATCCGGCCGGAACTCCAAATCAGGCAATTACTCATGCATTTAGCTACGATCTGACTTCGTTTGGGGATTTATCTGAGGATTTACGTGAATACGCTGATGCCAGGCAAATAAACCCGGACGTAGTTCTAGACGATTATCTAAAATATGAAGGTGAAGACATTGGTACATTAGGTTCTGGATTTGGATTAGACCTTGGTGTTACTGCTGAAATTGATGTTTCATTGCCTCTACTAGGAATACTAGGTAAGCGGCAAGTTCTTCGTGTAAGTGCATCTGCAACAGATATTGGAAGCCTTACTTATGATGATCGTCCAAGCGTTGTAACTGCAAGTGATACTTTTGTGTTCGATGCTGATGTAGGAGACGATTCGTTTGATGACTATTTAGATGCAATATCAGATAGTTTAGAAAACGATGTATATGGCGGGTTTACTTCTCAATTAGCTGATGAGCGCAAATATGATTTACCTACTATGTACAATTTCGGTGCAGCTTTAACTCTTGGTAAGTTAACAACTACCGTTGATTATGGTTATGCAGCAAATGAAGTAGGTAGAAACATTAAAGGCAGTTCACTAACTCTTGGACTCGAATATCGATTCTTAAACTTCATTCCAATCAGAATGGGAACTAGATATGGAGGAACTTCAAATGCATACTCATTCGGAGCAGGCCTCGATTTCCGAAACATTGATCTTACATTTGGAGCAATGACCGTCTCGGATGCAACAGAAGGGACAGATCTCGCTTTTGCATGGAGTGGATTAGTTCTTAGATTCTAAAACCCGTTTTTAAGAATTCAAACCCCGACAGGCAACTGATCGGGGTTTTTTATTGGAATCTATTCAAACTTAATTCATCAGGGATGTACGAATTTTTGAGAATATGGTCGATTAATAAGTGAGCACCATATGATGAATAAAGCAGTCCTTTTGAACCAAGCCCAGTAAAAACGTAGCAATTTTCTGAAGTTGGGTGAGCTCCTATATAAGGTTTTTTATCTGGTGTAGAAGCACGAATTCCTGCCCACTTTGAAACTACTTTGGCGGTAGCTGCTAAATCCGGTAGTACTTTTTCCAATCGATTTAGCATATAATCTTCACCTTTTTGATCGGGGAGATCATGATCAAAGTTGTGTTCGTAAGTACTGCCAAGTATGTATTTATTGCCATCAATTCTCGAAAAGTATCCTAAAGCACTAACTGCGTGGGCAAATTTAAATGGATGATGGCTTTCAATAATTAAAGTTTGGCCTTTAACCGGATGCATATCCAAATGACTCCAAAAATCAGATTTACTTGTCCATATACCCGAAGTAAAAACTACATGCTTAGCTTCAATACTTTCATTCGATTGGAATCTTATTATCCAATTATCCGAATGCTCAATTTGATAATCAACTTCGGTAAAAACGGGTACCGTATTTTCAAAGCTTGCAAATAAAGCTTCTAGATAGATTGGAATATGAACGGTTAGTCCTTTAGGAACCCAAACACCACCTTCATAACAGTGAATACCTGGGTGGCGTAATTTAATTTCATCTTCTAGTAACCACTCAATGCTACCTTCATCCCACAAATCCTGATCTATGTTTTGCTTCATTCTTGAAGCTATCTTAGAATCAAAAGCAGGTCTTAGAACACCAGTTTGTTTAAAAAAATTTTCTGTAGTAGTAGATTGAATTTGAAGTAGGGAATTGGTCAAATAATTAAGGCTGGTTTCTGCTTCCCAGCTTCTGCTGGCATATCTGCCTGTTGCAGGATTAGCAAGTCCAACCGGAGTTCCGGAAGCTCCACCAGCAATACCGTTTGGATCAATAAGACAAACAGAAAGCTTTTGGTCGACTAATTCTTTAACAACATGCATTCCTGCAAGTCCAGCTCCGATAACGCAGAAGTCGAAATTACGAGTCAAAGTTTTGCCTTCCGGTGTAGGTGTTGTAATTAAATCTTAGCCTCTAAGCCGTCTTCGTTCGATCAGTTTTTTAATCTTTTTATTACCAATCCAAACTTTGCGATTTGTTTCTACATCAACCATTTCAAGATTAACAGTGTAGAAAATAGATGCCTCTCGGCCACTTGCACTTTCATCCATTATGGAAGAGATATTTCCAATTATTACGAAGTCAGCACCAAGCTCTTTACCAAGAGCTGCTGCGGTTTCAAATGATGCAAAGCTTTGCTGATCTGCTCTGATTTCTCGGATTTGTTCTGTTTCATTAATTCCTGCAACAACATCAACCATCCCGGAATTAACAAAAGCACGTTCTAACTCTTTGGTGAAAATCTCGGTATCAATGTGTTCCATGGTTTCGTTTCGAACTCTTCCAACCATGGCAACAGGAACATTGTTATTTTCCATCCTGAAGTTCCGGAGCCATCTTTCAGATAGAGCATCATCAATCATTTCTTCAGCTACTAATCGAGCATCTGTTTCATTCCATCTGCCGGATAAATCAGTTTGTGTATCAGCAGCAACTCTGTTTACTTGCTTAGGTGCTGCACAAGCCCCAAGAAAAAGGAGTACAATTGCGAAAGTGGATAATCTTAATTTCATAATTCTATTGGTTTGAAAAGACTTCTTCATTGATAAAACGTGTGAATTTAGATTCAATTTCTTTGCCGGCTGTAAATTCTGCTCTTTTATAAGCATCATCCAGGCTTATTGCTCCATCTCTACCTCTTGTTGAAAAGGTATTGTATCGTTTTGCAGATTCAATTTCTTCGATGCTTATAGATAAAGTCCAGATTACAAATTCTGCGTCATCTCGGTTAAGATCCGCTTCTGAAGCATCATAAGTAACACTGACTTTTAAAATTGGGTTTACATCGCCGATGATAAAACCTTCTCTTTGAAAAGCTTGAGCGACAGCATCTCTGATAACCTGATTATAACTTCTCATTGATATTTGAACTATAGAAAGCTCCTGTGCTGACCGAAATTCCTGTTGGGTTTCATCTAATATCTGAATAGCTGTTTGATTATCGCTTGAACCTGGGCTAATTATATCTAGTTGAGCATTTAAGCTTTCAATAACACGGGCTAGCAACATATTTTCATTCAATATGCCAAGCTTGCGAATTTGACTCTCCGTTTGTTGTACAGAAGTTTGATTAGCTCGAATCTTTTGGTAATTATTTACTATTTCCTGATTGTAAACTCGCTGCGATTCTCTTCGATTCATTCCGGCTAAAACATAATAGGAGCCATCCGAACCAACTTCAGATTGAAGCACTTCAGTATTTAATAGTTCTTCACTTGCACCAATGCTAATATTATTCATCAAACGAATGGTCTCGTTTGAAGTGAAATCTGTTTTATTTCTGGTTGTTTCTTCAAAATCTGAATACAGGTTTTGAGTTCCTTCAATTTGAGATCGAAATATTTGAGCCAAACTCAGCATTGCATCAGCTCTGGCATCATTAAAACTGTCTCCCGATCCAACTGCCATTAAATAAGTTCTATCACTGAATGCAGTTGATGGATCGTTAACCCAATTTGGGATTCCATCAGACTCATAACTGTTAGATGTACTTTTTTGTGAACTTGCACATGATAACAGTGGACCAATTACCAATAATAAGAGAATTGGCGCAATATGAACTCTTTGTATGAGTTTTGTTCTTTTCATATTAATTCCAATAAATAGATTCTACCAGTGATAAATCCCGAAATGATCCAATTTCTAATTCATGAACATCTGAATAAAGAATTCGTCCTGTTCTACTTAGGTATTGAATCTCAATTAAATGATTTCCTTCCGGTAAGTTTAATACGGTTGCATGTGATTTGCCGGGCATAGTTTGCCAGCTTCTTAAATCAGCTTTCTCAGTTCCTTCTTGAGCTAGTTTACCTATAAAGCCAATCAATTCTCCAAGTGCTTCATTTTCTTTTTTAACCTCGCTGGCTGTCGCATTGGTCGCTATCGTTTTCAATAAGGCCCTTAAGACTGTTCGCGCATAAATAATAGGTTCTTTCACCTGATAGACTTCTTTGGCTACAATATCCATATGTTCAATGGTATAAAGCTCTTTTGGTTCCTGGCTGTTAACCTGAACCTGTATGGATGAAACAATCGATTCATACATTTCAAGTTCAGGTAGGGAGAATTTTATATAGGTATCTATTTCATCAGCATAAATACGGATATCATTCTGAATTTTTGATGGTGATCTCCCCGAGAAAGCTTTAATAAGAACATTATAAGAAGCTGGATTAGTAAGGTTCGATAATTCAGATGGGGAAGGGGTATTGTCTCTGGCTAAAGAAGGCTGATCATTATATGATTTGAATAAATTATTTAACGAAATTCTTGCATCGTCTGGCTTTCCTGACTTTGCATATAGTATAGTAGACAAATAATGCCCCATCGCACTATTTTGGATATTGGTCTCGCCGGAACGCCAATTATTTTCATTAATTTCTGAAGTATCAGCTTCCGCTAAGGCGCTAATTAGGTCGTTATATTTGAGGTTAAGCTGACCAAGTTTGTATGATATTCTTCGAGATTCTACTAATGCTGCTTCAAGATCACCAAGGTGGATATAATTCAGTGCTTTAAAAGCATTCAGATAAACGTCTTCATAATCTTCACCATCATACTCCAAAACATTATCGTTAACAATGAAGGATTTTATTGCTCTGGTGACACTTTTTGTATATAAATCCTCAATTTCATATTCAGCTTCTTCGAAGTAATAATTACTTTCTTGATAATTGCCTGCAAAGTGATTTGCGCTACCCATTTCAAGGTTCATCAAAACTGCATCCTTACCTTCATATACGCCTGTTGATTGGAAATCATTAACCAGATCAACAGTACCAACAAAATCACCTGCTGCAAAACTGGCTCTTAACTCAGATTGTGCACTATCCAACATGTAAGCACCGCAGCCACTAATCAATAAAAAAGTGCCTAATAAGTAGAAATAAACCCATCGAATATTTGCCATAATAAAAGCGTTAAGTTAGGCGGTCTATTTCAATTTGATATGTATATTTGCACCCAGCATTTTATGCTTCCCAATATTGGATTTTAGTATCAACGGTTAATATCTCTGGAAACGCATTGAACTCCAAAATACTATTTTTACTTATAGCTTCTTACTTCATTTTTGTTCTCAGTTGCGCCACGCCGGTCGGTCCAACAGGTGGACCACCTGATAAAGCAGGACCTGTTATTTTATTCACTGAGCCGCAGAGTGGAACTACAAACTTTTCGGATGATGAAGTACATTTTTATTTTGATGAGTTTGTAGAACGAAGCAGAGTTGCTAATAATATTACCATAGAACCGGATTTTGGTGCCAGTTATGACATAAAATGGAAGAGGAAAAGGCTTACTATTCGTTTTAATGAAGATTTGCCCGATTCAACAACCATTATTTTAACTCTCGGTGGACAAATTTCAGATACCAGAAATAATCAAATGGGAGCACCGACTATTGTTGCATTTTCTACCGGAGATGAAATAGATGAAGGTTCAATAACGGGGCGGCTAAAGAATTCAAAAACTGGTGAAGGGGAAGTCACACAAAAAGTAGTTCTATATCGAGAACCTATTGATCTGACACAGCCCTATAACTACGCTGCAGAAAGCGATACTGGTGGAAACTTTCGGTTCTCTTACTTAAAAGAAGGGCTCTATAAAGCATTTTACTTTGATGATAGAAATCGAAACAAGATTTGGGATGAACCAAGAGAAAAAGCACAACCATTTTTAGTGGATAGTCTGGTTCTTGGAAAGGCAGATACCTTAAGTATTGGCGATTTATACATCGAGACAGCAGATACATTGTCGCCGGAATTGCAGGCTGTCGGATTACTATCAGAACAGAGAATGAGACTCAGGTTTAATGAGAATATTGCTCTTAATGACTCTATAGAAATATCGATAATGGATACTTTGGATAACATAAAGAATTCAGCATATCCCTTATTCATTGACAGTGATGAACGGTTCATTTTGTTCGCACAATCAGACTCTGCGTTAAGTGAAGATGAGACCTATAAGATTTCATTTAGTGGGATTTCTGATGAATCTGGAAATCCTATAAACGCAAATGATGTAATGTTCACCGGCAGTGCTCAAAGTGATACAACGCTACAAAGAATTCAGGAAATTGAAACTCAATCAGGATTATTTCCTACTCAGCCATTTGTAGCCAGATACGCTACAGAAATCACAAATCAGATGGTAATTGATTCAATTGTGGTTGTAGAAGGGGATGTAACCTTCGATGATTGGCCGGTCATCGGAATTGATAGAAACCGGCTGTTTATTGGTCCACAAGATGAATGGATTGACGGAATAGACTATCAGTTTTTAATTTGGAATCCTATTACTCAAAGAAGAGCGCTTTATACCCCTGAGATTTGGAATACAAGTGAAATGGGTGAACTGGAAATATCAATCAATTCTGATGATAGCCTGGGTGTTTTTTACTATCGATTAGAAAATGAATCCAATGAGTTGCTATATACAGGTCAAATGAATGATTTTCAACTCATTGAAAATTTACCACCACTTTCTTATCGCTTAACGGTTTTTAAAGACGAAAACGGAAATGAAGAGTGGGATAGTGGTACAGTTGAGCCATTTTTAGCTCCTGAACTCTACGTTATTCGTGGATCTGTGCGAATTCAAACCGGTTTTACTGCTGAAGTAATTATCGACTTTTAAACATAAAAAACCCGTGAAAAGGACCATATCAAATCACGGGTTTGTGTTACCTCTATTATTAGATCAACTGTGCTTCAACCAGCTTGATAGTAGGATTTAGTTTGATTGTTGAAGTAATTGAATTTGATATCAAACATGCAGCCTCTGACTTCTCAATTATCCGTAATGCTTTTGCTCTTTTTGATTCATCAGAGATTTCCAGAGTTGGGTTTAACTCAATTTCACTTATCACAAATTTACCATCCACTTTTTCGAGTGTTCCAATCGCATTTACACTAAAATTGATGAAATCGAGCTTAGAAAATTCAGCAATGGCTAGGAAAGTTGTCATTAAACAACTACTAACAGCTGAAACGAATAAGTGCTCGGGTGACCAAATACCTTCTACACCTTTCGGGAATTCAGGAGGTGTTGCTACCTCTATTTTGTTCGTTAATACAGGTGAAGATAAATCACCAATTCTTGAGTTTCTCCAGTCTAAATCGACTTCATAAAGATGTTTTTCATCCATGTATACGCCCTCTGTTAATATGTTTAATTTCTTATTTACTGATAATATTCTTAATCGTCATTAATTGAATTTGGATACTGAATTGAACATGCACCGGCGCCAAAGCATCCGGTATTAGTAGCAATTTGAAGTAGAAAAAAGGCACTCAATACACCTAGCAATGCATCTTTATAAACAATTGCTTGACTAGCAACAAATACTCCAATTGCTAAGCCAAATAATCTTCGTTTATTCCAATTTCTTCTCAGTATTAACAGTGCCTTTTCCATCGCTATCCATTTAATGCTCTTTGCAGTTGCATCCATCCTCCACCATTATGCACATTTTCAAATCCTGCAGATGTCATCATTCTTCTTGCAGAGCCACTTCTGGCACCAGAAGCACAGCATAGTATGTAGGTTTTATGTTTATTTAATGAATCAATCTTTTTAGAAAGATCTTGAAGCGGAATGTTTTTCGACTTCTTAATATGCCCGCTTTTATACTCTGATGGTGTGCGAACATCGAGTACAATGGCACCATCTTTTAATAACTGTTGAAAATCTACTGGTTCTCCCGGTGAGAAAATTTGTTTTATTAGTTGAAGCATGTATTCATCCTTTGTTTAATTCATTTCAAAATTAAGAGCCCGGACGAACATCTTCAGTTACTAATGTTACATAAGGGTGATTTTATTTCTACCCAGTTTAATTAACTCTTCTTTTTCGAGTTGTTTAAGCAGTCGAGAAATGACAACTCTTGAGGACCCTAATTCATTGGCAATTTCCTCGTGTGTAATGTTTAGTATGCGTTTATCCGAAACATCAGCTTTTCTTTCAAGGAATTGCATTAAACGTTCATCCATCTTTTTAAAGGATACTTCATTCACAACTTCAAGTAGTTCTTCAAATCGTTTATGATATACTTTAAAGATGTATTCTACCCATTCAGGAAATTCACGAATTAGTTGAGTAGCGTTTTCGGTAGGAATCAATAATACCTCACAATCAGTTTCTGCAATGGCTTTGATCGGACTTTGCTGATTATGAATTCCACCCAAAAAAGACATTATGCAGGTTTCACCGGGTTTTATGTAGTACAAAAATAATTCCCTTAGCTCCTCATCAATCTGCATCACTTTAATAGAACCTTTAACAACAATAGGAATGGAGCGGATATATGAACGATCATTCATAATTACATCATTCTTTTGGAAAGATTTAATCTCTCCATACTTCTTGATGGATGAAATAAGCGGGGAATTCATTCGATGATTTTAAAATTATGTCTGTATGAAGCAAATGTACGGAAATGATACATATTAACAGTAAGTAACAGCATTCAGTTGATCATTTTCGTATCTTTGGAACCGCTTCCATGAAAAATTCATCACAGATGTCAACGAAAGAAAAAACAACACAGAAATCTTCTGACTCAGAATACACTGAACAAGATCTGTTTTCATCCACACCGATTAAAACAAAACATAAAGTTCGTTTTGTTACAGCTGCAAGTTTATTTGATGGGCACGATGCATCCATTAACATAATGCGTCGAATTCTGCAGAGTAGTGGGGCAGAAGTAATTCATTTAGGGCATAATAGATCGGTTCATGAAATTGTAAACTGTGCTATCCAGGAAGATGTTCAAGGAATTGCTATTAGTTCCTATCAAGGTGGACATGTTGAGTATTTCAAATACATGATTGAATTACTCAAAGAACATGGAGCAAGCCACATCAAAGTATTTGGCGGAGGGGGTGGTGTTATTGTACCGGAAGAAATTGAAGATTTACACAATTCAGGTGTTACCAGAATCTTTTCGGTTGAAGATGGAAGCAAAATGGGCTTACAAGGCATGATCAATTTCATGCTTAATGAATGTGATTATGATACCTTACTTCACAAGAATTTTGATAAGAGAAAAATCATTGAAAGAGATCCGGTTTCTCTGGCTCAAAGCATTACTGCATTAGAAAATCATCGTGATGGATTTCTCAACTATGAGAATTCTAAATTATTACTAGACAGCGGAAAAACAGAATTACCTAGCAATAAAAATGATATCCCATTAATTGGGATAACCGGAACCGGAGGAGCAGGTAAAAGTTCTCTCACAGATGAAATTGTTCGGCGATTCTTAACTGAATTTGAAGATCTGAATATTGGAATTATTTCTGTAGATCCGTCTCGACTTAAAACAGGTGGAGCTTTATTAGGAGATCGAATTAGAATGAATAGTATCGATACTCCAAGAGTATTTATGCGAAGTTTAGCTACTCGTGCAACTAATCGATCTACTAGTGAAGCGCTTGAGGCTGTTATTGAACTTTATAAGGCTGCCGGATTTGGATTGATCATTGTTGAAACTAGTGGTATTGGTCAAAGTGGAACTGAAATAGTTGACTTAACTGATATTCCACTTTATGTAATGACCAGTGAATATGGAGCAGCTACACAGCTAGAAAAGATCAATATGCTGGATTTGGCCGAGATTGTTGTATTGAACAAATTCGAAAAGAAAGGTTCATTGGATGCTTTGCGCGATATTAGAAAGCAAATTCAGCGAAACTCAGGTCTTTGGCATGATGATCCTTCAACAATGCCTGTTTATCCTACAATAGCAGCTCAGTTTAATGATGAAGGAGTAAATCGTCTTTTTAGCGCTTTGATCGATAGAATTAATGATAAGTACGATTTAGGTTGGGAGAAGCGGTTATTTGCAAATTCTGAGCCTTCAGACGAGATTGTAAGTCAAGCTATTATCCCCGGTAAGAGAGTTCGGTACTTATCTGAAATCTCTGAAACTATTAGAGACTATCATACCTGGGCCAATCAACAGGTTGAAATAGCCGCAAAATGGGATGAAGTTAAAGGCACTATTGAGCAATTAAATAATTGGGATGGTGAAGGGAAGAAGCAAACCATCGAGCAGTTATCAAAGCTTAAATCAAAATGGGAAGACCAACTCGATTTATTGCCGAAACGCATTATAGAAGGTTGGGATAAATTAGCGGGGAAGTATGGTCAGGATGAGCTGGAAGTACAGATTCGAAATAAAACCATCAAGAATAAGCTCTATCACGAATCGTTAAGTGGGCTCAAAATCCGAAGAGTAGCAATTCCAAAGACTAAGCACTCTGGAGAGCGATTGAATTTCGCTTTAAAGGAAAATATTCCAGGTTATTTCCCTTATACAGCCGGTGTTTTTCCATTCAAAAGAGAAGGAGAAGATCCAACCAGAATGTTTGCCGGGGAAGGAACTCCAGAAAGAACGAATAAACGTTTTCACTATGTGAGCACCGGCTTACCTGCTGCTCGTTTATCAACGGCTTTTGATTCGGTTACTTTGTACGGAGAAGATCCTGGGTATCGTCCGGATATTTATGGGAAAATCGGTAATTCAGGCGTGAGTATTTGTACGCTTGATGATATGAAAAAGCTTTATTCAGGATTTGAGCTAACAGCTCCAACTACTTCAGTATCAATGACTATCAATGGTCCCGCTCCAATGATTTTAGCCATGTTTATGAATACAGTTATTGACCAGGAAGTAGAGAGATATCTTAGAACTGAAGGCAAATGGGAAGAAGCAGTTGAAAAAATCAAAGGTATATTTAAACAGCTAGGAGTTCAGAATCCAAACTATGCAAATGGTCTGCCGGAAGGTAATGATGGCTTTGGTTTAGGTTTACTGGGTGTAACTGGTGATCAATTAGTTGATGTAGAAACTTACTCTAGAATAAAAGCTGGAGCTTTGGCAGCTGTCCGTGGTACAGTGCAAGCGGATATCTTAAAAGAAGACCAGGCACAGAATACATGCATTTTCTCTACTGAGTTTGCTCTTAAGATGATGGGTGATATTCAATCCTATTTCACCGAGAATAATGTGCGAAACTATTATTCAGTTTCAATTTCTGGTTATCACATCGCTGAAGCCGGAGCAAATCCAATCACACAAGCGGCTTTTACATTAGCAAATGGATTTACTTTTGTTGAGTATTATCTGGCCCGTGGACTAAATATTGATGATTTCGCTCATAATTTATCCTTCTTCTTTAGTAATGGACTAGATCCGGAGTACGCCGTGATTGGTCGTGTTGCACGAAGAATTTGGGCGATTGCTATGAAAAATAAATACAGTGCAAATGATCGATCTCAAAAACTCAAGTATCATATTCAGACGAGTGGAAGATCATTGCATGCTCAAGAGATTCAATTCAATGATATTCGCACAACCCTCCAAGCACTATTAGCTATTTATGATAATTGTAACTCATTGCACACCAATGCTTATGACGAAGCAATTACCACTCCAACTGAGGAGTCTGTTCGTAGAGCTTTAGCTATACAGTTAATCATTAATAGAGAGCTTGGAACGGCTAAAAATGAGAATATAAATCAGGGTTCATACTTCTTAACTGAGCTTACCGATCTGGTAGAGGAAGCCATTTTAACTGAATTCGATCGATTGACAGAAAGAGGCGGCGTTCTTGGTGCGATGGAAAGTATGTATCAACGTGGCAAGATTCAGGATGAGAGTCTTTATTATGAGTCCAAAAAGCATACAGGTGAACTACCAATCATCGGTGTAAATACATTTTTAAGTGATTCGAATGAAGAAGAATCAGGTCCAATTGAATTAATCCGTTCAACAGAAGAAGAGAAAAAGCAGCAAATCGATAACCTTGAAGCATTTTGGAAACGAAATGAATCCACTTCAAAAGAAGCCCTGGAAAGGTTACAAACGGTTGCGAGAAATAATGGGAATCTGTTTCAAGAACTGATGGAAACGGTTAAAGTAGCTTCTCTTGGTCAGATTTCTCATGCACTTTACGATGTTGGCGGTCAGTATCGTAGAAATATGTAATTGATTTCTGCTTTTAAGGATTGCTATAATCCTATATGTATGACGTAATAGTAATCGGTCTCGGTTCGATGGGTTCATCAGCCTTGTATCACCTTGCTAAAGCTGGTGCGAAGGTGTTAGGCATTGAACAATTCAATGTTGCCCATGATCTAGGATCGCATTCCGGTCATACTCGCATTGTTCGAAAAGCCTATTTCGAACATCCTGATTATGTGCCTTTGCTAGTGAAGGCATATAAAGGTTGGGATGAAATCCAGGATGAAAGTGGTGAGGTGTTATTTGAGAAGACTGGGTTACAGTATTACGGAAAATCCAATCATCCAATACTTTCTGGTGTACGAGAATCAGCTGAATTATATGAGTTAAATCTGATTGAAAATTCGAGGCCTATAACGACTCCTTTTCAAATCCCCTCAGATTTTCAGACTCTAATCGAGCCTGATGCTGGTTTCGTTTATAGCGATAAATCAATAAAGACCTTTGTTTCTCAAGCTCAGAAATATGGCGCAGAAGTTACTCTTAATGAAAAAGTTCTAGAGATAAACAATCGTTCATCAAGAGTTGAAATCAATACTAAGGCACGGATTTACAGTGCTAAGAAAGTTATTGTAACAGTTGGAGCATATTTTCAGCACCTATTTCAACAGTTTGAAGTTGATCTATCTGTAACAAGGCAGTTAATTGGTTGGATTAAAGTTAAAAATGATCAACAGTACCAAATTGAAAATTTTCCATGTTGGATGATTACTGATGATTCTTATCCGGGAGTGTTTTATGGTTTTCCTATCATAAACAAAGAAAATGGAGGGAATGGACTGCTAAAAGTAGCACATCATGCAAGAGGAGAACTGATTGCTCCTGATCAATTAAATGCATTTAATCCAGATACTGAAAATCGCAAAATGGAAAAGATAATGAGAAAGTATCTTCCTGATGAATTGGGTGAAATTGAATCGATATCAAGCTGCATGTATACTTATTCACCCGATGAAGATTTTATTATCGATTATTTGCCAGGTTCGAATGAAAACATAGTTTTGGCAACTGGTTTTAGTGGTCATGGTTTTAAGTTCGTGCCGGTAGTAGGAGAGATACTCAAAGATTTAGCTATCAATGGGATTACCGATCAACCTATTGATTTTTTGAGTTTGGATAGAGTTAATTCAAAATCAGATTTGTAACCAATTTAAGGCACCTTCTTTTCTTGCAAAGTTTTTGAAATAGTACCCTCTGTTCGCAGCGAGTGCTTCAACTAATGCGTACAGTTCCAGAGCATTTTTGCTTTGGTCTTTATGAATAACAGCAATGCGAATACGCTTATCCCAATCAAATAATTCAACCGGTTCAGTACTGACTTTGAAACCTGTATTCATTGAAACTCTGTTTATTAAATTCCAATAAACAAGAACTTTAAATTTTTGAGCTTCAAGACACGCTTTAACGACCTTTGTCCATGTTTCTTTGATATCGTTTGGACTAAGACTTGAAGAGTCTGTACCATTAATATTTATTTCAAGAAATGACTCTTTTTCTGCAATTTTTACTTCTTCTATCATATTGATCTGATTACCCCTTTCGCCAGTACAAAAATGAATTTAATCTAAATTGTCAGTTCAATTTTGTTCCCTTCCGGATCTAAAATCACGCTTTCATAGTATCCATCTCCGGTAGTTCGCGGTTCTCTAACAACTTCATATCCATCATCTCTAAGTTTTTCAGTCAATTCTTCAACAAAATCGCTTGAACCCAGTGAAAAAGCCAGATGTACATATCCGGTAAACTCAATATGAAGTGCATCATGATTATCCATAATTTCCGGTTTATGCATTAATTCCAGTCTGCATCCGTCACGAAAGCTTAGAAAATAGGAGGTAAAATGAGCACGTTCATTGTGATATTTTTCACCTGCATCTGCCGAAAAATAGGTCTCATAAAAGGTCTTCATCTTTTCGAGATCCTTTACCCACATTGCAACGTGTTCAATTTTTGCCATATCAATTTACTCGTTTAACTTTAACCTCGTTGATGATACAATAAGATTTGAAAAGATCATTGTTCTAATGCCGAGATATACTAAAAAATGTTATGTTTGGTTGTTGAAGCAGTAAGCTTAGTTAACGGTACATGTATGAGTTCTCAACGCAGTAAATATTCGGAAGGTATACAAAACAGTCTTAGTAATAATGATCCATCAGATGATGGAGAATTTGACTGGAATAGGATTGAGGATAAATATGATCAGGATGGCAGACCAAGAGAGTTCTTTACTGAAGATCGAAAGCCGCCTTCAAACACAAAAAGAAATCGGTCATTACTAGTTTTGGCTGTGGCTTTTGTCTTGTTTTTCGTTATTGATTGGGACCCAATGTTTAGGTTTGATAATTCTTTCTTTGGTCTATTCGGTGGTGATGATAATACTGAGCTGGTTGAAGCTCAGGCAAGCAATGTTGATCCTTCAGAATTTGGATTTATACAATACTTAGATGGAATAAGAGCGCTTCAGGATGGCGACGAATTTTCACAAACTGAAATTCAAGCCATGTATCAAAATGGCGTTCCTATTGAATTCATAACTAAGCTCGATGATTTAGACTATTTAGATGAAGTGAACTATTCCGGAATCATTGCAATGCATGCAAATGGAATAGATACTGATTACCTGCAAACACTTGAGGACTTGGATTATCTTGATGAAGTTAACTATTCAGGTATAATTGGACTTTACGCCAATGGAGTTGACGGTGATTATTTACGATTGTTGGAAGACATAGATTATCTTGATGAAGTAAACTATTCAGGGATTATAGGATTATATGCGAATGGGGTTGATGCAGATTATCTCAGATTACTTGATCAATTAGATTATTTGGATGAAGTAAATTACTCCGGCATCATTGGGTTATACGCTAATGGTGTAGATGCTGACTATCTAAGAGGATTAGAGCAATTAGATTATTTAGACGAACTCAATTATTCCGGCATAATTGGGTTATATGTCAATGGCGTACCCATCGACTTTATGCGCGATCTTGCTCAACGAGAATTGCTTGATGATATGAATTATTCAGAAATCATCTCTTTATACATGAGTAACTAGGGCTTGTTTTTGAGTACTCCTGCTAAATTATTGGTAATTGGCAAAGTCTGGCCTGAACCTAAATCTTCTGCTGCAGGTTTAAGAATCCTTCAGATCATTAATATTTTTAGAGAGAAAGGATATGACATCATTTTTTGTAGTGCAGCTGTTAAAAATGAATTCTCATTCGATCTTGAAACAATCAGTATTGAAACTAGAAAAGTTGAATTAAACAGCTCCAGTTTTGATAAGCTCATCTCAAATATTGATCCGGCTTTTGTACTTTATGATCGATATATGACGGAAGAGCAATTTGGTTGGAGAGTAACACAGAATGCTCCAAATGCAATACAGATTTTAGATACTGAAGATCTTCACTTTTTACGACATGCAAGAGAGGAGTGTTTAAAAGAAGGGCAAAATCCATTGAACCAATTCAATTCGTTTTTGAATAACGAAATCATGGTCCGAGAATTGGCAAGCATTTTTAGATGTGATCTTTCGATAATGATTTCAAAATTTGAAATCGAATTACTTGAAAATGAATTCAACCTGCCATCAAAGAAGTTCTTGTATCTGCCACTGTTAGTAGATAAAGTTGACCAGAAAAAACCTGTTTCAGTTAACGAATATCATGAAAGATTTCATTTTGTAACAATTGGGAATTTCTTGCATCCACCCAACAGAGATTCTGTTAATTATTTAAAAGAATATATTTGGCCAAAGATTCGTGAAGAGTTGCCAACAGCTGAGTTGCACATCTTTGGCGCTTATCCGGACGACAGGATTATGAAGCTATCTGATGATAAGGAAGGTTTTCTGATTAAGGGAAGAGCAGAAGATGTATTTCAAACCCTCCAGAATTATAGAGTAATGCTCGCACCTCTTAGATTTGGAGCAGGACAGAAAGGAAAGTTGCTAGATGCAATGATTGCCGGACTTCCATCAGTTTGTAGTAAAATAGCAGCTGAAGCTATGCAAAGTGAAAAGGACTGGCCTGGTTATATTTGTGATTCTGATGCTGAATTTATTGAAAAGAGCATTTCACTTTATCAGAGTGAAACTAAATGGAAAAATAAGAATTCGAATATTGATGCAAATCTTTCAACAAGCTTCGATTTAAGAACCTATAGCAATGCATTTTGGGAATCATTCTCAAGCTTAGATTTTCAAGAAATGAGATCAAAAGATTATTTGGCAAGTTTATTAAAATACCAATCCAATCATGCTACAAAATATCTTAGTAAATGGATTGAGGAGAAGAGTAGGAGGAAATATGAGGCTTAGAGTTTGCAGGATTCTTCTAACACTGTTCTTAATTTCAAATTTAGCGCAAGCACAACCATTTGAATATCAAAAATATGACAATGTCTTGTTTGCTTCTCCTGACGGGTTTGATCTTACTATGGATATATATACCCCACAAACCGGAAAGGAAAACTATCCTGTTTTAGTGATTTGGCATGGTGGAGGGTGGATCATCAATAATGAAACGATTATGGATGAGATGGCTTCATATATCGCTTCAGAGGGTGAATATGTGGTATGTAATGTTAATTACCGACTTCTAGTTGATCAGAATAATTCAGTTAAACTAAATGAGATTGTTGAAGATGTATTTGGCAGTTTATTATGGATAAAATACAATATCAGCGATTATGGGGGAGATTCCACAAGGATTGGTATTACAGGAGATAGTGCAGGTGGTCACTTGGCTTCAATGGTACTAACTCATGGCAGAAATCTCGAATCGGATGGTTTTGCAGGTGATTCTTTCGGATATAATCCTAGTTGGTTACCGGAAGGGAAAACAGCTGAGCAAATTGCCTTAGAAGATGAGTTAAAAGTGCAAACCGCTGTTATTAGCTATGGTGTGTTGGATATGAAGAGGAGAGTAATGAATGGCTTTGAAACCTCTTTAAATGGATTTTGGGAATGGTCAGGTGCTTCACCAAGAGGAATGTTTGGAAGTGAATTTAATTTTGATGACAATACTGAAATGTATTTATCAGCTTCACCTTATCATAATATCCCATTAGTTGAAGAGTATAAGTTACCGCCACAGTATCATCATGTAGGAGATTTAGACCAGACGACACCGGAAGAATCAATAAATGCATATGTCACAAAATTGAAAGAATTAGGTCAGGAGGTCGAATACCGAGTTTTCGAAGGTTTTACTCATGCCTATCTGGATAGTGGGTGTAATGAGTTTTTGCAGTCTTGTTTTGATACTCATGCAGTTCCAGCTTTAGAAACTATTCTCTCGTTTTTAGATAGAACTCTGAAGAATTAGTTAGTCTTCAATTTTCTTGCAATCAATTTTCCAGGTAGGATAGATTATACTTTCATCGGGATTAACCCATTCTCCCTGCCAGTAAAAAGAATCATCATCTATATTAAGAAAATTGATTTTATAATATCCTTGCATACCATTAGGAGCGGTTTGTTCCCGATAAAGTATAATATCACCGTTTTCTTGTTTTCCACCTTTCCACGATGGTAGGGTAGATACGGCTGCATTACTACTATAGTAGTGAACAAACCATGCTGAACTGTCTGAATTAAATTGACGAATACTACCTGCACTAAATCTTCCTTCCTGTAGTGTTTCGTCCTGAACCCCCATTCCGTTCATGATATATTTCCATTTCCATTGTAACGTATTTGGTTCACTCCAACTGCCATCTGGGTTTCTAAGTTCTGAAGTGCACTGAGATAAACCAATTATTTGGTCAAAATCAGCTAGTTGGGAAGGTGCATCAGGATTAACTTGACCAAATGGAAACTCAGGAGATGGCTCATATTCAAATTGTGCAAACGTATTTGGGCAAATATAAAGACCTAATAATAGGGCTGTTAATATCTTCATAGTCATAAATTCATTTATGACTAATAAAGTGGTTTTTTAATTCAAATTCTTAAATATGGGACTAAGCGCTAATTGAAATAAAAAAGGCTCCTATTGGAGCCTCAAAAAGATCAAGAAACTGATTTTACAGTGAAGCAGAAATTTTTCCTTCTAATCGAAGTGACTCAGTTGCTTCTAAACTATTTGGATAGTCAGCTAAAATTCTTTGAGCTAATTCTTGTGCAGTCTCCAAATCACCTAATTCAAAATAAGTTTCTGCAGCTTTTAAAAGATTGTCCGGAGAAGTGAATTCATTGTCATTCCACTCAGCTGCTTCGACGTAAGTATCTGCAGCTCTTTCTAAACTTCCATTTTCTTTTAATAAGCTCGCATAGAAGCTAATTGGTCCTACACCTAAAATTCCTTCCGGAGCATTGTAACTTTCAAACTGAGCGAGCGCATCTTCGATGTTACCCAATTTGAAGCTTGAAACAGAGGCGTAATAATTTGCCAGATTTCCGGCTTCTGTTCCTGAGAATTCATTTGCAATGGCAAGGAAACCATAAGTTAATTCGAAGCTATCTCCATTTAATGCTCGGTCGAAGTCGCCATTTGTGTAATATCCTTCAGCGATTGCCAATAATTGTTGAGCCTGATTTTCTTGTGAAGAAGAGTAATATTGATAACCTACAAAGGATCCTATCACTACAACTAAACCAATGAACACTGCAAGAATTATAGTTCGGTTTTCATTAAAGAAAGACGTTGCTTTAGCAACATTTTCCAGTAACGGATCAGTTTGTAGTTCTTCCTTAGAAAGCTTGTTCGACATGGTGTATTAGCGTTTTCAAAAATTAGTTTACAGACTCCAAAAATACGGCTGTTTTAGGGTTATACAAAACTTAAAGTGCCGATAGTTTACCATTTTTTATTTCTAGAATCTGATCAGAACGTTGCGCGATTTCTTCTTCGTGTGTTATGAGTAATACCGACACTGAATACTCATCCTTAAGTTCAAACAGTAAGTCAAGGATAATCTCAGTATTTCGATCATCAAGATTACCGGTTGGTTCATCAGCAAGTACTAATGAAGGACGATTCATAATAGCTCTGGCCATTGAAACGCGTTGCTGTTCACCTCCTGATAGTTGGGTTGGTCGGTGATATCCACGATCTGCGACTCCGAATCGTTTTAAAAGCTCATTGGCTTGCTCATTCGCCTGTTGAAGATCCATTCCAGCTATCAAAGCGGGCATACTTACATTCTCGAGAGCTGTAAATTCTGGTAATAGATGATGAAACTGAAATACGAAACCGATGTTTTTATTCCTGAAATCGGCTAAATCATCGGAATTCATTTTAGCTAAATTAGAATCACCCCAAAATACAGTTCCAGAATCAGGCTTATCAAGGCCGCCTAATATATGTAGGAGCGTGCTTTTTCCACTACCACTTGAACCAACTATACTTATGATTTTAGCTGAAGGAATTTCAACAGAAACACCGTCTAAGACCTGTAGTGGCTGTTCAGACTGCTCAGAAACATAGCTTTTGTGAATATCTATAGCAGTTAAAATTGAAGACGAATTACTCATGAATCCATTTTCGAGTTTACAAATTCCGGATATATAACGGATTCGATATGAACACATTTTCCGGATTCGGTATCAACTTTAGCAAGTACGCCACAAATATGGTTGTCTCCATTTGCTGCTTTATACTTTTGATGTACACCCGTCATAAATCTCTTTATGGCTACTTTTTTATCCATACCTAAAGAGGAATTAAATGAACCGGTCATTCCTGCATCAGTTAAGTAACCTAGTCCATTTGGGAAAATTCTGGCATCTCCGGTTGGAATATGAGTATGTGTACCAACAAAGACTGAAGCTCGTCCATCAATATGCCAGGCTAGTGATACTTTTTCGGCGGTAGCTTCTGCATGGAAATCAACAAAGATGATGTTTGTCTGTTCACGCATTTTATCTATAGCCCAATCAGTAGCAGAAAATGGATCATCGATTGGCTTCATGAATGTCCGGCCTTGTACGTTGAGTACGCCAATTTTGAATTTGGTACCTGGAATTTCATAGACGCCAAATCCAACTCCGGCATTACCTTTTGGGTAATTGAGAGGACGGAGGATGGTATTATTGTCTCGCATATATTGGAAGACTTTCCATTTATCAAAAGAATGATCGCCACCAGTAATTACATGAACCCCAATGGAATGAAGGTTTTTTATAATTTCCTCGTTAATACCATGACCTTCATGGGAGTTCTCTCCATTAGCTATCACAAAATCAGCTTTATGATTCTTTATCAAGCTGGGTAATGCCATTTGAGTGATTGATAAACCAGCTTCCCCAACAATGTCTCCGATGAATAAAATATTTACAGTCTCAGCCAATTTCTCTTGATCTAAAGGTGAAGTTTTCTAGCTCTTAATGTCTTCAATTAAGCGTTCAAGACTTGAATTTACTCTTTCCATCATAACTTCCTCATTCTTCAAAGCATCAGAAGTGTCTTGTCTGGCTTCAAATAATTCTTCTGCAATACTCAGTGCAGCTAATACCATAACGGTAGATTCCGGCTGCTTTGTTAATTGATTGCGATACGTTTGAAATCTTTCATCCACAAAATTGCAGATTCTAACCATGTTTTCCTCTTCATGGTCTTCAACTTTGAGTGGATACTGTTTTCCTAAGATAGATACTTTAATCGATTTCATGCTTGATCCGTTAAATGATTATCAATCTTGGAAATCAATCCTTGTACTTGCTGGCGCATTGCAAGGCGTTCCGATTCAGTAATTGCAGAGAAGATATCGGTTTGTTTTCCCCTCAAATCTTCAAGCTTATTTACCAATTTGGCGTTTTCTCTTTTTAGATCTTTAATCTGCTGCTTCAAATTTCCTACTTCATCGTCTATTTTAGAAAGAAGTGCTTTAAATTTTGTTGATTGTTGAGACAGCTGATTCATAGAATTAACCTCGTAACTTGGCGCCGAATTGTTTTTCCAACGTTTTTATTATTCGGTTTATAATAGGTTCTACTTCTTTGATATTCAAGGTCTTGTTAGGATCAATGAAATTTAGCCTGAAGGCAATACTTTTATTGCCTTTTCCTACTGATTCACCTTCAAAAACGTCGAAAATGTCTAGATTTTGAAGAGTCTTTCCAGCATTTGAGTTTATAGCAGTCATCATTTTTCCTGCAGAAACTTGTTGGTCAACGATCACTGCAAAATCGAATTCAAATGGTGGGTACTTAGGAATTGATGAAAATCCTTTCTCCTTCACTTTAGATAATGCATTCGAAATAGCATTGATCGAAAACTCAGCTACAAAAACGGGAAGTTCTATTCCATAAACTTTCAATAGTTTTTGATCGACTATTTCAATTCTACCAAGTTCTTTTTTAGCGACTGAAATTACCAGTGCCCCTTCAGCTTCCTTCGCTTGGAAGGAGCTAGTTAGTCCAAGTTTTGTCAATAAACCGGCTACTTCTTGTTTTAAATCAAACACAGAATAGTATTCAGGTTTTCCTGTCCAATGTTCTTTTGATTTAAATCCTGCTAATCCGAATAAAACGTGTGTTTGTTCATTGATTCCATCATGAAAGGAGGTTTCACCAACTTTGAACACATTACCACATTCAAAGAATCGAATACCTGAAGCCTGGCGATTGAAATTGTAGGCTGCTGCTTTTAAAAATCCATGAAGTAGAGATGGGCGAAGAGTGGTCATATCAGCCGTCAATGGATTCAGTGTACCAACCATTGAGTCTAAACTGCCAAATTGCTCCGCTTCTTTTTCTGAGATCAAAGAATTGGTATAGATTTCGCGAAAACCTAATTCAACACCGGTTTTTCGGATCTTCTCCATGAGAATTTCCCATTCAGAAAATTTCTCTGTTGAAACAAATATACCGTGACTTGGAGCCTCAATCTTATTGTAATCGTATAAGCGACCAACTTCTTCAATTAAATCTACTTCCCGTTCAAGGTCAGGGCGAAAGGTTGGAACTTTGAAGGTAACGGTATCATCATTTTTACTGATGACTTCTAATTCAAGTCCATCAACAATTGATATGGCTTCGTCAATGCTTAGATCAGTGCCTAATAACCTGTTTAGATAGCTTTTTCGAAGTGAAAGTTCTTTGCTATCTGTTACAGTAGGATGGATGTCTAATAGCTCATCAGCAAGTGTTCCACCTGCAACTTCCTGAATTAATTTTGCTGCACGTTCTACTGCATAAGCTTGATTATTGGGATCTACTCCACGTTCAAATCGATAAGAGGCATCAGTTTGAAGGGTTTGTGCTTTGGCAGTTTTTCTAACTGTTCCGGGATCGAAATAAGCACCTTCTAAAAAGATGTTCGTCGTTTTATTGCTTACTTCGCTATAAAGTCCACCCATCACACCGGCTATACCAACCGGACCATCACCATCACAAATAAATAAAGTGCCTGGAGCGCATTTTCTTTTAGTATGATCAAGCGTTTCGAACTCAACTTCATGTTCAAAATCCTTTACGATGATTTTCTTTCCGTTGATTTCATCATAATCATAGGCATGTAGTGGTTGACCAAGCTCGAACATCACATAATTGGTCACATCAACAACATTATTGATTGGACGCGAACCAATAGCTTCTAATTTATCTTTCAACCACTTTGGAGATTCCTTGATCTCGACTCCTTTTATCATCTTTCCGACAAATCGATGACATTTATCTGCATTCTCAATTGAAACGGAGATGTCATCGCACGCAGTAACCTGAGTTGAAAGTTCAACTTCTGGTTTCTTAAGTGGTAGATTTAATGCTGCTGATAAGTCACGTGCCACTCCAAGATGACCGGTTGCATCAGGTCGGTTTGGTGTTATTGCAATATCGATAATGGTATCAGTATAAATATCGAATAGACTAGCTACGGGTGTTCCAACTTCTAAAGAACTATCTAGAACCATGATTCCATCATGATTATCACCTAGTCCAAGTTCGTCTTCAGCGCAAATCATACCATTTGATTCTTCACCGCGAAGTTTGGCTTTTCGTAGAGTTAGAAAACTTCGATCATCCAATTTAATTGGTAGGGTAGAACCAACCGTTGCAACGGGCACTTTTTGTCCGGCAGCTACATTAGGTGCTCCACAAACAATTTGAACGGTTTCTTCTCCAAGATTTACTTGGCAAAGTGTGAGTTTATCTGCGTTTGGATGCTGTTTCGTTTCGAGAACTTCTCCAACTAATACGTCTTCGAGCTTGCTACCAAATTCGAAGGTTTCTTCTTCCTCAAGTCCAATTAAGGTTAGTTTTTCTGCTGTCTCGTATGGATTGAGAGGGATATCAATAAATTCTTTAAGCCAATTATAGGATAACTTCATTATTTCTGATGCGGCTTTTAATTAAACTGTTCGAGAAAACGAATATCATTTTCGTAGAAAGTGCGGATATCGTCGATTCCATATTTGAGGATACAAATACGTTCAACGCCCATTCCCCAGGCAAAGCCTGTATATTTCTCAGGATCTACTCCAGAAGCAATAAATACATTTGGGTCAACCATTCCGGAGCCAAGAATTTCCAACCACTTTCCATCTTTTTCGCTTCCCCACCAAATATCCATTTCTAAACTTGGTTCAGTGAAAGGGAAAAACCCTGGTCGAAGTCGGTATTTTACATCCGAACCATACATTAGCTTCACAAATGTGATCAATGTTTCTTTTAGATCAGCTACGCTCACATTTTCATCCACATAAAGAGCTTCAACCTGGTGGAATAAGAAATATGATTTCGGTGAAACAGCTTCATTTCTATATACACGTCCCGGCATGATGGATCGAATTGGAGGTTTTGTATTCTCCATTAATCGAATTTGAACAGGGGATGTGTGAGTTCTTAAAACCAAATCCATCATATTAGGATCATCGCTCTTTCGAACAAAGAAAGTATCCTGTTCATCACGTGCCGGATGATTTGGTGGAAAATTAAGAGCTGTGAAATTGTGAAAATCATCCTCAACTTCGGGTCCATCTGCAATAGTAAAACCTAGTCGATAGAAAATATTCTTCATCTCATCTAAGGTCTGTGTTAGTGGATGAAGTGAACCGATTATAGGTTCAGGGGCTGTTAAGGTAATATCATCTAGCGCACTTTTTTGGGTGGTTGCACCAGATTCTAGTTCTGTTTTTGATGAATCAAATTTACTCTGAGCCAATTGTTTGGCTTCATTCATCAATTTTCCAACAGCACCGCGTTCTTCTTTTGGAACAGAACCCAGGTTCTTGAACATGGATTGTACTTTCCCGTTTCTGGAAAGGAATTCCAGGCGAAAAGCTTCTAATTCTTCATTATTAGATATTGAAAAGCTTTCGATGGAATTGGTAAGATCTTTTATCTGATCAATCATAAGTGAGTTAAATAAGTCTGATCGAGAGTCCCGAAAATAAAAAAACCGGTAAACCTATTATGATAAGATTTACCGGCTTTGTCATATAATTAGCAAGTTTCGCTTATGCGTGAGCTTCCTTCACGATGGCAGCAAACGTTTCCGGATCGTGAACTGCGATATCAGCTAAAACCTTGCGGTTAATTTCCATGTTTTTGTTCGACATGGCGCTGATTAATCTAGAATATGTGCTTCCGTTTAATCGAGCGGCTGCATTAATTCGTACAATCCATAATCTTCGGAATACACGCTTACGATTTTTTCTATCGCGGTATTGGTACTGAAGACCTTTCTCCACCGCATTTTTCGCAATCGTGTAAACATTCTTACGCTTGCCCCAGTAACCTTTCGCTTGATTTAGAATCTTTTTGCGACGGCGACGGGAAGCCACTAAGTTTAGTGAACGTGGCATTTTGTCAAGATTTTGAGGTTAAAATTTCTTAGATCATTTCTTTTACTCTTGCTTCATCGGCTTTAGCCACAAGGGTAGTCTGACCTAAATTTCTTTTAGTTTTGCTGCTTTTCTTTGTTAAGATGTGACGCTTAAAAGCTTTTTTACGCTTAATTTTACCGCTTCCGGTAAGTTTAAAGCGCTTTTTAGCACCACTATTTGATTTCATTTTTGGCATTAGTATTCCACTTGCTTTGTGAAAATTTACAGACTTTCAAAATACGCATAAATACGCATCTTAAGCAATGCCTAAATCACTTGAGAGGTGATAAAATCATGATCATTCGGCGACCTTCCAGATTAGGCTTTGATTCAATCTTAGAAACATCTTCTAAAGCCTTTGCTAGTTTCAATAATACCAGCTCGCCTTTTTCTGTGTAAAGCATATCGCGACCACGGAATTGAACAGAAGCTTTTACTTTGTCTCCACTTGATAAAAACTCACGAGCATGGCGAGTTTTGAATTCAAGATCATGATCATCTGTATTTGGTCGAAATCGTAGTTCTTTAACCGTTACAGTGTGTTGTTTTTTCTTAGCTTCTTTCTCTTTCTTTTTCTTTTCGTAAAGATATTTTCCGTAGTCAATAATCTTACAAACTGGGGGTCTTGCATCAGGTGCAATTTCCACCAAATCTAAATTAAACTGTTCCGCTATTTGAAGGGCACGTTCAGAGGTAGTGATTTCATGTGAATTGTCCGGTTTAATTACACGGACCTGCGGTGCATTAATTTCTTCGTTTAATCTTGGTCGGTCTTCTTTAACCGGCGGACGAAAGTTTCTTCTTGCGATAGTTATCCTCGTAGTTTATTTAGTCTTCAGGTAGTGATCTCTCACTAATTTCATTATTAATTTTGGAAAGAAAATCAGAAAAATCGAAAGTTCCAATATCTCCCTTACGATGTTTTCTAACAGAAACCGTGCCATTTTCCATTTCCTTGGCACCTATTATTAACATATATGGAATTTTGGCAGTTTCAGCATCACGAATTTTAGCGCCAATCTGTTCACTTCTGTCATCAACAGTTATGCGCATTCCATGCTCTTTAAAAATTTCGCCATATTCATGAGCTTTTTCATTCTGCGAATCACTTATTGGAAGTATTCTTATTTGTTCCGGTGATAGCCAAAGTGGGAAATTGCCTGCAAAGTGCTCAATAAGAATACTTGTAAAGCGTTCCATGCTACCAAACGGAGCTCGATGAATAATAACCGGTCGATGCTTATCATTATCTGATCCTATATAGGTAAGGTCAAAACGCTCAGGCATGACATAATCAACCTGAACGGTGCCCAATTGCCATTTTCTGCCAATAGCATCACGGATAATGAAATCGATTTTTGGACCATAAAAACTGGCTTCACCGGGTGCAACGAAATAATCTAACTCCATTTCGTCAGCTACTTCCTGAATTTCTTTCTGCGCTCGATCCCAATATTCCGTATCACCACCATATTTATCATCATTCTCATCTCGGTACGATAAACGGATATCAACAGGCATTCCGAATGTGTCGAACACAAATTGCGTGAGTTCAATGGTATTCTTGATCTCATCTTTTAATTGATCATGAGTACAATAGATATGAGCATCATCCTGTGTGAAGCCACGAACACGTGATAATCCACTTAACTCACCGGATTGTTCATATCGATAAACAGATCCGAATTCTGCGAGTCTCATCGGAAGATCACGATAAGATCTTCGATCTGAAGAGTAAATTCTATGGTGATGAGGGCAATTCATAGGCTTCAGCATATATTCCTCATCATCAACCTGAATAGGATCATACTGTGAATCCTGGTAATAAGGATAATGCCCCGACGTTCTGTAAAGCTCCAAACTACCAATGTGAGGTGTAATTACTTCTTCATATCCACGCTTAAGTTGCTCATCACGCAAAAAGGCTTCCAAAGTACGTCTAAGTGTAGTTCCTTTAGGTAACCACATAGGAAGTCCGCTTCCAACCATTTGATCGATAAGATAGATACCTAGTTCTTTGCCTAGTTTTCTGTGATCTCTGCGTTTAGCTTCTTCAATTTGATGGAGGTGCTCATCCAGCATTTTCTGCTTAGGGAAAGAAACTCCATAAATACGAGTCAATTGTTTGGAGTTAATATCACCACGCCAATACGCACCTGCCAAATTAGTAAGCTTGATGGCTTTCACAATCCCGGTACTTGGAATATGAGGTCCTCGACATAAATCAGTAAATGAGCCTTGTGTATAAAATGTGATGTCACCGTCTTCAAGGCCTTCAATTAGGTCAATTTTGTATTCGTTGCCTTTTTCTTTGTAGTAACTGAGCGCATCAGCTTTAGAAATTTCTTTTCTCTCAAAAGTCTCTTTTGTTCTGGCTAGTTCTAAGAATTTCTTTTCAATAGCTGCTAAATCATCTTGTGTGATTTGTTCATCGCCGAAATCGATATCATAATAGAATCCGGTTTCAATAGGAGGGCCAATACCAAATTTAGCTTGCGGATATAGATTTTGAACAGCCTCTGCGAGTAAGTGAGCAGATGAATGCCAGAACGTATATTTACCATCTTCAGAGTCCCATGTATTTATGGCAATGGTCGCATTTTCAGAAATTGGACGATTTAAGTCCCAAATTTCTCCGTTCACTGTAATACTTAGCGCAACACGTGCGAGACCAGATGAAATTGATTCTGCGATTTCCTTTCCGGTAATACCGCTATCATAAGAACGTTGCGATCCGTCAGGTAATATTATTTCAATGGAATTTGAAGCCATTTAACAAAGAAAACTAAAAGTTGATTTATGGGCTGAGAAGATAGAAAAAAAGCTATTCAGTAACATTTAAATGAAGGTGCTTAATTTTTTCATTTTTTGTTGGTTAATAAGATGTAGAGATCGGATATTCGACCCGCAATGAATTGCTAAATTTTATATGCTTGTGAACGACGAAGGCTTCTTTGATTCCCAATGTTTGTTTGTTTGTGACCAGATCACACTAAAAATCCTCGATGTAAACGAGGCGGCACTTCGATATTTGGGAATTCCTAAATCGGAAGCTCAATCGAAAACATTGCATGAATTAGTTGATGATGTTCCGGATCAGATTTCAGATCAGATTAAAGCTCATCAAAGATCTTCTACATTCGATAAAGTTTGGAGTTTACGTTCAGAGAATGAAGAGGATAAAATCGTACAGTTTTCTACACATGTAATTACCTATCTGAACAAGCCTGCGAAATTGCTAATTGCTCATGATCTGACACCAATTGTCAATGAAAGTGAAACGGACTTAGTAAGTTCGCCAATAGGTTTTCAAGGATTCCCTCTAGCTGAAATTGAATGGAAGTATTCCGGTGAAATTTTGAGATGGTCGGACAAGGCGACTGAACTATTTGGATGGGAAGAGGAAGAAGTAATAAATGATCATAAACTACTTCAAAACTTTGTCTATGAAGAAGATCAGGATCTTGTTTGGGGTAGTTTTAGGAAATTGGTAAAAGAGCAGCAGGAAAGTTTCTCACTAATTAATCGCAATGTAACTAAAAGCGGAGCAGTTGTTTACAGCGAATGGTATAACTCCATTTTGTATGACAACGATGGAAAAGTGGTATCGGTGTATTCATTGGTTGCAAACGTAACAGATCGTGTAGTCGCCTTTAAAGAATCAGAAAAAAGTATGCGAAGCTATCGCGATTTGTTCGATTCTATGAGTGAGGCCATCTATTTATTGGATCGGGACAACAAAATCCTGATTGCGAATCAGGGAGTAAAGGCTACATACGGATACGATCCGGAGCAAATCATTGCCAGTGATCAAAGTATCTTGCGTGCTCCCGGTAAATTCGAGTCCAAACAAATGGACGATGTTCGAAAAATGGCTTCAATAAAGAAGTCTCAAAAGCTTGAAGTCTGGTCTAAAAAGGCAAATGGTGAAGTCTTTTTGACTGAAATGCTGGTGAATAGTGGGAGTTATTTTGGTCAGGATGTTCTGATTATCATTGAAAGAGATATATCGGATCGAAAATTTGCTGAGGAAGAATTAATTCGAAGAGAAGAATTCTTTAGCCAGTTATTCAATACCACACCTTTGGCAATAACTCTATTGAACGCTCATAACGAAGTAGAGCTCGTTAATCACGCTTTTGAGAACTTGTTCGGATATACTTTAGACGAAGTTCGTGGTCTTGAAATAGATCGATTAATTGTACCGGAAGAAGGAATTGAAGAAGCAATTGCATTAACAAACTCATTAAGCGTTGACCAAAAACAATTAGTACGTAGAGCTAAAAATGGAGATATGCTGGATGTAATTGTTTATTCAGTTCCTGTAATTATTGAAGGAAATCCGGAAGCTAAATTCGGTTTATATGTTGATGTTACGGAACGAGAAAGGGCGGAAGAAACCGTTAGGAAATCACTTAAAGAAAAAGAGCTTTTGCTAGCCGAAGTTCATCACCGAGTTAAAAATAATCTAGCTGTTATTAGCGGTTTATTGGAGCTTCAGGCTATCTCCAATGATGACCCAAAAGCTAACATGATATTGAATGATAGCAGACTACGTATTCAGTCTATTGCTTTGGTTCATGAGATGCTTTATCAAAATGAGAATCTATCTGATATTCAAGTTGAGCCATACATTAAAGAAATGATGCAAAGTCTGCAGAACTCTTTTAAGAGCACGGCTACGCAAGTGAATATTGAATACGATATCGATCCAATTAATTTGATCATTACTCAGGCTATTCCTTGTGGACTTTTGATCAACGAGCTGGTCACGAATGCCTATAAACATGCCTTTGTTGATCGGGCAACTGGAACAGTAACCATCAGTTTTAAGAAAACCGGAGAAGTTCTCAGGTTATCCATCAAAGATGATGGAACCGGTCTTGATACCATGAACTTCTCGAAAGGTGGTTCAACCCTTGGAATGAAGTTGATACGAACGATCTCCAAACAATTAAAAGCGGAAACGGAGATTAAAAATTCAATAGGAGCCGAATTCATTTTCAGCTTTGAGAAGGCGTATATCTAAGTGCGTTCTGGCAGATTCAGTTTTCTTATTAATTCCGATATTCTTAGATCAGCTACAATTCTTTCTGATAATCATCAGATTCCCATTTTTCAAAAAAAGAATCTTCCAAAGGTACAAAATATTCTTCTAGATCTGTTCTGTAGACTGAAATCCACATAAATGTATTGAACCCTTCAGAAATCTTTGCCTTAACAGTAATGCCTTCATAAACAGAACTTGAGCCATAGTCTGAGTTTTCAATATTATTTTTAATAGTATCCCATGATGTTTCCACCCATTCATCAAGTGACATAATTTTGACATAAGCTTTATTTTTATATGCAACACTAACTGAATCTCTCCAACCGACACATAAAATAGTGTCCTTTTCTGGCGTAAGATACCATGCAATTGCACCTAAAGCACCATATAAACCTTTGCCTTGTCTCTTATCATAAACTCCAATGTCTCCACAATGTAATTCAGTTGGTAGCAAAAAGACACCTAAACCACCTTCCCAGTCTTTATAACTACGAAGCGTTAACTCAGCTTTTACAGTCAGTATTTCATAGAACAGAACGACTCCCCATCCTCCTTCGATATTATACGCATCTGAACCGACCCGATGAGCTAATTCTCTTGAATTCATTGTTTGCATAGGCTCAGTTTCATCAGCATCATAAAAAGCATTACTATTTTTAGTTGAACCTGTTAACCTTGGAGGTGGTGTATCATTGTCATGTGCTCTTTTTGTAATCCATTCATCAAATAATCTCTGTCCTAGTTGTAAAGCAAATTCCCTTACTGCAGGGCGGTTAAGAAACCGAAGTGTAGCGTAAAAAGCTCTTTGAAAAATCATAATGTACTCCTATTAAGTTTCTAAATAGTTGCTGAGTAAACATTTGGTTACCAAAATTCTACCATTTACAAAATAGCAAACATCACTTGAACTGATGAACTAATCAGTAATCGGGATGTTGATGTGCCTAATTATCTAATTTATATTTACTCGCAATGATAATTTATATATTAAATTGCATTTAACATATGATGTATATAGACGATTATAATTAAGTCAATAATTATCATTAAAATCAATTAGGAGTATATCTTTACTGTGATACCGTGCTAGAAAAAATTAGAACTAGAATGTTATTTCATTTAACAATTCACTGTATTGTTAATCGGGTGGGCGAATTAAAAGGTAAATATCTAAGTGCGATCTAGCAGATTCAATTTTTTTTTTATTTACAGCTATCTAATTAAAAAACTATTTTTAATGATCAAATCTTAATTAAGAACAGAATTGTTGATCCTCTGGATAACACCAATGCGAAATTGACATTTCAATTGCATCGGATAACTCAATTTCACCATTATAGGTTAGGTTGTCTTGTTCATACCAAACATCAATTTGTGCCTCCATCACAAACCAGTCACCAAATATGCTATCACAATTGTGACAGCCAAAGGAGAGATAAGAGTGACCTACCGTGTGGCTATATCTTTCTTTAATAGTACCGAGTTTCAGGTCTAGTGAATTGTTTGATGCAATAAATTTTTGAGCAAGATCAATTATTTCAGGTCTGTATTCTATTTTATTTGATGCCCACATTGCTTCTTCCGGCCTAATAGCACAATTACAAGCCGAGTAAAATGGCGAGTCAACGTAATATAAGTGATTCACAATCCCACATTTCCAGCATGGCATTTCATAGAACACAAGTTTTACAGTTTGCTCTGTTTTTGCGATTGCAATCTTTTTGAACTGGATATGATTGAGAATGAAATCCTCAATAAAACTCGATAAGCTAACTTTTCTCCGATTACCAAGATTTACAACTTGGCTTAAATCATTCTGTTCTTCCACATAAAAGAGAGGTAGATCAGGTCGTTCATCATTGAGTTTGTGAACAGGATTTTCAAATAACCAACAACCGGTAATACCGTCCCGTTGAAATTTTGCCTGGCGTTCTTCCGTTTTTTTAAGTGTTTGTGGACTTGTTTGAACTTCAAACGCAATAGGTTTCCCATGATTTGGTATATAAACATCGGCTCGCCAACCAGTACCACCTCGCTCTTTAATTGCTTCAATCCCTAGCTTGTCGCAGACTGTGAGAATCTCAGCTTGAATCCTTTCATGTTTACTAATAAAACGTGGATCGAACATGGGTTATTTGTCAACCAATTTTAGCCGATTTCATTTTCAGCTTCGAGAAGGCTTATATCTAAGTGCGTTCTGGCAGATTCGAACTGCCGACCTCCACGATGTCAACGTGGCGCTCTAACCAACTGAGCTAAGAACGCATCGGTGCAAAGATACGCATTATCCAATTTCCAACAAGGAAGAAACAATGTTCATTGAGTGTTGATTATTGAATATTGTTTATTGTGAAATGTTTATCTTTGCACCCAATTTTTTATACCCAGACATGATTAATCGCAGACTCGTACGCGAATCCGTTCTTCAAAGTATTTATGCCTATCAACAAAGTGGTGACACCGTGCAACACGTTGCAGATACTATTCTAAAAGAGGCCACAGGAACGGAAAAAGAGATCAGAAGGTTTGCTGAACGATTGTTTTTCCAAACATTGGATAATCGATCGCAGTTTGATGAAATCATTTCAAAGCACATTAAAAACTGGGAAATAGATCGACTGGCAATGATAGATCGCATGGCACTTCAAATGGCACTGTGCGAATTCATGTTTTTCGAAGATATCCCAACGAAAGTGACCATAAATGAAGCCATCGAACTGGTAAAGAAATTTTCTACAGCAAAATCTGGTCGATTTGTGAACGGAATTCTTGATGCATCGCTTGATGAATTAGCAAAAGAAGGCAAAATCAAGAAAACCGGAAGAGGACTGATCGACAAGTCTGGCAAATAATAAATGACAAATCAAAGAGACGGTTACATCGCAATTGGTGATATCCACGGTTGTGCTCAAACACTAACTATGTTATTAGAGCGCCTGGATGAAGAATATGGTACCTCAAGAGAGTATGTGTTTTTAGGCGATTATGTGGATCGCGGTCCATCTTCGAAAGAAGTGATCGATATTTTAATCGAGTTCAATAAAACGCACACCTGCCATTTTATTCGCGGAAATCACGATCAAATGTTCATGACTTACTATCAGGACAACAAGTACTATGAGTATTTAAACTTTGGTGGTGCGCATACACTGGAATCCTACTATGCCACTTGTCCGGATAAGAAAGTTCCATTTAGTCACCTCAAGTTTCTGGCAAAGACAAAACTATTTCATGAGGCTGAAGAGTGGGTGTTTGTTCATGGTGGATTACCTCCAAATATGACGATTGAAGAAGCTTTATCTGATGAGGATGTGTACAGCAGCTTTCTATGGAATCGTGATCATTTAGAAAGTGAAGAAAACAAATGGGAAAAAACCGTAGTTTTTGGTCACACTCCGGTTCGCCAGCCAATCTTCAAAGACAAAATGATTGGAATTGATACTGGATGTGTATATGAACAATTCGGGAAGTTGACGGCTGTAATATTACCGGAAAATGACTTTGTTCAACAAAAGAGAATCGATTTTTAAAACTATTTATCTATTTAATTAATGAGTTTAAGATGTGGTATTGTTGGTTTGCCAAATGTGGGTAAATCAACCTTGTTTAATGCTTTAAGTAACGCCGGGGCAGAATCAGCTAATTTTCCTTTTTGTACCATTGATCCAAATGTAGGTCAGGTTGCAGTGCCTGATACTCGACTAACTACTTTAGCAGGTTTAGCTGAATCAGCAAGTGTAATTCCAACCAGCATTGAGTTTGTAGACATTGCAGGTTTAGTGAAAGGAGCAGCCGAAGGAAAGGGGAAAGGAAACGCCTTTCTATCACACATTCGTGAAGTGGATTTGATTATTCACGTTGTTCGTTGTTTCGAGGATGATGATATCATCCATGTAGAAGGTGATGTAGATCCTGAACGAGACATTGCCATTATAGAATCCGAATTGATCCTGAAAGACCTTGAAAGTGTAGAGAAGAGGGTAGAGAACTTAAAGAAGCAGTCAAAAAGCGGCGACAAAGCTATGAAAGCTCAGCTTGAAGTGGTGGATCGACTTAGAGTTCATTTAGAAGATGGGAATACAGCAAGAACCTTTGAAGTGACGGACGACCAAAGACAGGCCTACCGAGATTTATTTTTACTATCAGCGAAGCCGGTTTTATATGCTTGTAATGTAGGTGAAAGCGATCTTGAATCCGGAAATGAACTAGTTGATGTTGTTAAGGAAGTTGCTTCTACCTTTGGTGATGAAGTAGTGATGTTCTGCGCTAAGATTGAAGCAGAAATAGCTGAGTTGGATGAAGAAGAAAAAGAGATGTTTCTTGAAGAGTTAGGAGTATCATCTGCCGGGTTGGATCGTTTAATTCATGCTGCATATGCTGAACTTGGGTTAATCACCTATTTCACAGTTGGACCAAAAGAGGCTCGAGCATGGACTGTAAAAAAAGGAACAAAAGCTCCACAGGCTGCAGGTGTAATCCATACAGACTTCGAACGTGGATTTATTCGCGCTGAAACTATTGCTTACCATGATTATTCGGAGTTAAAGAGTGAGAAAGCGGCCAAGGAAGCTGGAAAAATGCGTCAGGAAGGTAAAGAGTACGTCGTTGTGGATGGCGATGTAATGCTGTTCAGATTTAATGTATAATTTTTATTTCAACCCAATTAACCAGTCTTTTGCTTCATCAAAATTATAAAAAAGTTTAATTCTCGTTTTCCCAGACTCTAGAGATAGCATTGAAATTATTTTCAAAATCGGTAATTCCTTTTTGTAATAGACAGCAAAGTCAAAGCCATTAAATGTTTGTCTAAGTTTGCGTAAAAAAGCATAGCTGTCTTTGAAACCAAAATCTGATTCAATATACCTTAGATCAATCATTAGTTTGGTAGTGCTATATCCATCGCAGTATTCCTTAACTGTCTGAATGTCTGATAAACGATCATCGAGTGATTGTTCACTTAAAATTCGGCAATACACATACTCATTAGTTAAATCAAATTCTAAGACATCTATCATCAATAAAATTAGGCTTTATTAAAATGTGTCTTATGTTTTTCATAGCTAATACTCTTTTATAAGTATGAATGTGAACCCTGCTCCAAAAGAGGGAAGGAGAACTCAATTCCAAAACCAACAGAATTAGTGAAGGAATAATCGGATTCCAACTGGGCTAATAATGTATTGATCAAGGTAAAGCCCAGTGAGTTTGGGGATGAGTGTCCATCTATTTTAAAACCTACACCATTATCCTTGTATACAATTTTAACAGCATTGTCTTCCTCTAATACGCTGAAGGAAATAGTTGGGTTTTCCACACCTTCAAAAGCGTGTTTCACTGAATTAGTGACTAACTCATTCACTAGCAAGCCAAGAGGAATTGCCTGATTAATATTCATTTCAAAATGCTGATCAATAAAAACCAATGGAGTTGGTGGATAAGTGCTTTTACTAACAGAAAGCACATTATTGAATAACTTATCGATGTATGTTTTTAAATTGATTTTTGAAAGTGTCTCGGAACTGTATAACAGTTCATGAACATCAGCAATACTTTTAATTCTATTGCTCATTTCATCATAGAACAATGAAACATCTTCATTATTAGCATTATGTGATTGAAGATGCAGTAATCCAATAATTACTGCGAGATTATTTTTTACTCGATGATGAATCTCTTGTAGAAGGATAATTTTGTCATGTAATGACGAACTTAGCTCTTCTTTTAGGAGGGTTTCAGTAGTGATATCGAGATTTGTACCGATTATTCGTTTAGCGATTCCTTCTTCATCACGTTTGACTACTCTACCTTGATCTTTCACGTATACATAATGTCCTTCTTTATGAAGTAAGCGTAGTATAATCTCAAAATCATCTTCACCAGAGTTTAAACGAATAAACTCTGTTTCAATGATAGAGCGATCTTCAGGATGAACTCGAGACATAAAAGTATTAGAATCGGTTTCAATTTCTCCCGGTTCGAATCCCATTATATGGTACCATCGAGTATTAACGGTGTTTATTCCGGTTTCTAAATCAAGATCCCATACGGCAAGATCGGCCCCTCTAATAGCAGCATCTAGTCTGTCTTCGCTATCTTTGATTTTTCTCAGAGCGTCTATTTGAGATGTAACATCCTGGGTCGTTCCACTTAATCCAATTACAGTACCGGATTCATCTTTTTCAGGAACACCTATTGCACTAATATCTTTTAAAACTCCTTTATAAGTCTTTATTCTGAAAAGCACTTCATACTTTTCTCCATTGTTGAAAGCATTTTGAATTTTTTCATGTACGATTTCACTATTCTCAACTATTAATTCAAAAATTAATTCGTCATAATCAGGAATACCATCAACTTGGTCTCGATCATATAACCGATACATTTCATCAGACCATGTACTTTTACCTGTTCTGAAATCAAAATGCCAATCTCCAATCATTCCGGCTTCTTGCGCATTCTCAAGTCTTGTAATAGCAGCCTGGAGAGCAGTCTTACTTTCAACTTCTTTTGTAATGTCTAGATCTGTACCAATTAGGCGCTTTACTTTACCTTCAACATTTCTCTCAATAACCCTACCACGATTTCTAATTACCAAATAGGAACCATTTAGGTGCTTTTTTCTTATAACGATATCAAACTCATCATTACCATTATTTAATTTATCAGTAGTATCATTAATTATGGCATGATCTTCTGGGTGTAAGACTGCTAGAAATTCATCGAAGTTAGTTTCAAGTGCGCCTACTTCTTTACCTAACATCGTATACCATCTTGAATTCACAGTGTTTTTTCCGGATTCAAAATCTAAGTCCCATACGGCTAAGTCAGCACCATGAATAGCTGAATCTAATCTTTCTTTACTTTCAACTTCACTGGTAATATCTAAATGGGTTCCAATTGCTCGTAAGGCTACACCATTTTCATCTCTTTGAATTACTCTACCTTGATCTCTAATTACTCTGTAAGAACTATCTTTATGTCTTAAACGGATCTTAAAGTCTAATTCGTCGATTCCTTGTTCAATAATCTTAAAACCTTCACCTATTATTGGTAAATCTTCCGGGTGAATCAATTGTAGTAGAGTATCAAAATTCGCTTCAATTTCACCTGGTTCATACCCAATCATTTCAAACCATCGGTCGTTAACTACATTAACACCGGTAGAGAAATTCATATCCCAAACTCCTAAATCAGCACCTTTTATTGCAGACTCAAGCCTTTCTTCAACTTCTTTTCTATCTCTCTGGGCCTCCATCCGAGTAGTTATATCTTGTGCAGTACCAAAAAGTGCGATAACATTTCCAGCTTCATCTTTAACCGGAATACCAACGGCCATTACATCCTTAATTCTTTCTTTGTCTGATATAACTTGAATGGGTAATTCGTAGGGGATACCATCAGAAATAGCAAGTTGAATCGACTCGTGTAATTTGTCACTTTGTTCAATTGTATGTTTGAAGATTAGTTCTTCATAACTAAAAGGTCCTTTTGAAACATCACGATCATAGATATCAAAAGTCTCGTCAGACCATGTGATAATCTGAGTGGCTAAATCAAAATGCCAATCACCAATTTTACCCGCTTTTTGAGCATTATTTAATCGTTCATTAGATTCAACTAGTGCGCTTTCATACTCAACTTCTTTGGTGACATCAACCGCTATTGTATCCCAAATTACTTGATTATTCTCTTTTTTAGATCTTGGTTTTCCGGACGTTCGAATCCATTTCCTTTTACCACTAGGGGTAGTCATTTTATATTGAAAATTCCAAAGAGTAAGATTCTCAGCTGATTCAATAATTGTAGGAATCATTCTTTCCACGTCTTGTGGATCTATGAGATTCCATAATTTCATGTTGTCTTCAAGAATATCTCTTTGGGTTTCTTCAAATATTTCAAAACAACGTTCACTGATATATTCTATAGTTCCAGGGTTGTCGTCTCCCATACTGTATCGTAAAACAACACCAGGAAGGTTTTCCGTTAACGAACGGAATAACTCTTCACTTCTAATTAGGTGTTTTTCCGATTCAATTTCTTTGGTTACTTCAAATATAACTGTAGACCATGTTACTAGATTTGTTTTCTCATCCTTAGATGGTGTACCTGTAGCTCGTAACCATTTGTGATTACCTTGCGGAGTAGTCAACCTATATTGAAAACTCCATGGAGTCAGGTTTCTTGCCGATTCTTCGACACTTATAGCTAATTCTTCAAGATCATTTTCATCGATGAGTGCCATCAATTTATTGTTGTCTTCCAGAATTTCCTTCTGTGACAAGCCGAAAATATCCTCGCAGCGCTCACTAATGTATTCTATAGTCCCCGGAAACTCATCACCCATGGTGTATCTCAATACTACACCGGATAGGTTTTCAGTTAACGAACGGAATAATTCTTCGTTAGCAGAGAGTAATAACTCAGCATTTTTCTTATCAGTAATATCTTCTTGAGTTGCTACAAACCCTGTGTGTTCACCATCTTCGAAAATTGGACTGATATCCAATTTGATCCAGTATTCAGAACCATCTTTTTTGTAATTAAGCATTTCAGCGCTGCAAGGCTTCTTTGCATTAATACATTTTCTTAATCTCTTTCTTGTTTCAAGGTCTGTGTTATCACCCTGCATTAATTTAGACGGGTAATTACCAACCGAGTCTTCATATGAATAGCTAGATAGGCTGCTAAATGCTTCATTTACCCAAATAATCCTTTCATTTACATCCGTTACCATTACACCGCTATTTGTGTGTTTTGCAACTAGTGAAAGGATTCTAAGATCTTGGCTCTCTCTCTGCAAATTGATCAGAGCAGCTTTATTTTTTACCTCTTTAAGAATGGTCTGATTTAAACGATGAATATCTTTCTTTAAGATAATGTCATCAACGTTGCACTCAGTTATTAACCTTGCGATTTCATCATTGGTTATATCACCAGTGAGAATAATAATTGGTATATCAGCTTCTTCATCATTTAGGTATTTAATGACTTCGAAACTGGTATCATCTTCAAGTTGATGATCGGAGACTATAATATCAGCATGTGAAAGGTTGCAATCGGAGACAAAGGATTTTGCACTAGTGAAATGCTCGATAGTGGCATTATTGTAGCCATTTTCAATAACCTTTTTAATAAGTTCAAAATCGCTCTCATTGTCTTCAATAAGAACTACCCTTATTTCCTTCATTTCAAATGTTCAAACTCCGATAATTGTCACTCGACTCAAGTAGATAAATCACTCTAATATTAAATAGAGTTTCATAAAGACTAATAAAAGTACTTATTGGATTATTTGCTAATCTAAATAAGCAATTAAATCCTGATCAGGATTTTAACTTATGCTTGTTTAGATATAAGAATCCAATCCAAACAAGGCTAAGTCCACCAAATATGGCAATGAAAGTAAAAATGGCAGGACCCGGATCATCGAATGTTGAAATAGATCCTGAGTAAGCTGCAATAGCTGCGTATGGTAGACTGCCTAATGAATAAAAAAGCAGGTATTTCCAATATGGCATTTTTGTTACACCGGCTAAACAACTGGTCACTTCAGGCAGCATTGGGGCAGCACGACAGAGCATTAAACTAAAAGGACCAAACATTGAAAAAAGACGAGTCATTTCTTGCTTCTGTTTTTCATCTTTGGTGATGAAGTTAAGAAGCTTTTCTCCATGAAAGCGGCTTATTACATATCCCATAGTTCCGGCACCTAGCATTCCGATACTGGAATAGAAAAGGCCTAATTCAACTCCTAGAAAAAAACCGGACATAATGGTCAAAGAAAGGGTAGGAATAGCGATAAATAAGTCGATCAGCATTAGAGCAACAATTATGCTTCCAACTATCCAAGGAGATAGCTCCATTGCTGCTTCTAACCACACTTTAATATCGTCGGCACTTAATACTCCAAGTAGTTTAAAAACTACAAGAGTGAAGGTGAAAAACGCACCCAGAAGTACTACGAATTTTATTAAAGCTTTCATTTATCAGATTTGATCGAATGCAAAACCTGCAAGAGTCTTAATACGTTCCGAAATTAAAAACAAAACCGACTTGTATCCAACATCATTCAAGGGATAAATATACAGTCTAATTTAAGCCAATAATAACAGTATCAGCAGGAACATTGTATGGGTTAACTCTATCGAATACGACCCATGAATCACGAAATCGTCTTTTTAGTAAATTCGAAAAATCGATGGCTTTTTCTCGGTCATGAAAATCGCCAACATGTACCCTATAAAAAGGTGATCTGAAGAATGTATAAGTTTCTGCTTGATAGCCATCGATATTTTCAGCTGACCAGGCTCTGAATCGCTTTGCTGCAGTATCCGCTAAAGCAACGTCTTGTCCTGAATAGATCTGAACCCGATATCCTTCAAATAAATCTACTTCTTCCTCTTCAATCTCAATTTTTATTCTTGAATAGGCTTCCGGTATTTCATTCTGGCGATTAAAATAGGTGTCAGAAAGTGAACTCAAATAGGGATAGCTTACTTCTGCGTTAGCTTCTTCAGGTTCTTCCTCAGTATTTGGGAAGGTAGTCGGCTCAACTATTTCTATGTCTTGAGGTTGAACATCTTCTGTTTGATCAGAATCATCCATGACAACTGGTTCCGTCGAAGAACATGCAGATACAAGTAAAAGCAAAATTAATAAGTAGCGCATTTTAAAAACCAACAGGATGCCAGGTGGTTTTAGTTTCCTGAACATCGGTGATGAAATATGGACTTTCAGCATCATCAGAGTACCAATCATCAATTGGGTTTTTAATAATTCTTTTGATGTTTTCGGCTGCAAGTTCATCGATTTTTTTAGCCATTTCTGGAGTTAATGTATCAGTGTAGCACAATGCATTTACATCCATATGGCCAGCAAAATGTTCCGCTAATTCTTCTTTTTTCCCAGTAATGATATTTACTACACCTCCCGGTACGTCCGAAGAGTTTAAAACCTCTGCAAATGTAATGGATGGAAGGGGATGTGATTCAGATGAAAGAACCACACAAGTATTGCCACCTGCAATAACAGGAGCAATCATGGATACTAATCCAAGAAGAGGACTATTTTCAGCAGCAAGTATTCCTACAACTCCCGTTGGAACCATTAAACTGAAATTAAAGTGGGCGCTCGCAACCGGGTTCACACTGCCAAATACCTGTTGGTACTTATCAGTCCAGCCAGCGTAATAAATCAATCGATCAATAGACGCATTTACATCTGCTTCAGCTTCAGCAGTAGAAAAGCCAATTCGAGAAAGCTCCTTCTCAAATTCAACACGTCGACTTTCCATCATTTCGGCAATTCTGTAAAGAATTTGTCCACGATTGTAAGCATTTCTTTTACTCCATCCTGAAAATGCTCCCCGTGCGGTTTTTACTGCATTTCTCACATCTTTGCGACTGCCCAGACACGCATTTGCAAGTAAATCACCTTCACTATCAAAGACTTTATAAAAACGACCTGATTCGGTGCGAGGGAATTGCCCCCCGATATACATTTTGTAGGTTTTTAAAACTTCTAAATGGCTCATTTTATCGACGATTGACGAAAGACGAATGACGAAAGACTCATTTGTCTGTCGCCGTTGGTCATCCGTCGTTAATTTAAAATTTTGTATATGCTGCTAATCCGTGAAGTCCGCCTTCGCGACCAACACCACTTTCCTTGAATCCACCGAATGGAGAGGTTGGATCAAATTTATTGTAGGTATTTGCCCAAACAACACCTGATCTTAAACCGGATCCCACTTTAAAGATTTTTGATCCTTTGTCAGTCCAAACTCCACCAGCTAAACCATACGGAGTATTATTTGCTTTCTGAATGGCTTCATCCGCAGTTCTGAAAGTCTGAACTGTTAATACAGGTCCGAAGATTTCTTCCTGTACCACTCGATTTGATTGAGCTACGTCAGTTAACAGAGTAGGGCGAATGAAATATCCATTTTCTGGGATAGTGCATTTACTTTGATATACATTAGCACCTTCTTCAACACCAATTTGAAGGTACTTATTGATGGTCTCGAATTGAGATTCCGAGTTGATGGCACCAACATCTGTGTTCTTATCAAGTGGATCTCCAACAATCAGGGTTTCCATTCTATCCTGAAGTTTTTGTATCACCAAATCTGCAACACCTTCCTGTACCAATAAACGTGAACCAGCACAACATACATGTCCTTGATTAAAGAAAATCGCATTGATGATACCTTCCACTGCCTGATCAATTGGTGCATCTTCAAAAACAATCATGGCACCTTTACCACCAAGTTCAAGAGTGAATTTCTTGTCAGTTCCCGCAATTGATTTCTGAATCAGTTTTCCAACTCCGGTTGATCCGGTAAATGCAATTTTATCAATTCTTTTGTGATTGACAATCTCAGCACCAGTTTGACCTGCACCAGTTACAATATTTACAACTCCGGCTGGTAGTCCGGCATCCTGAACAAGTTCTGCAAACTTAAGTGCAGTTAGTGATGTAGTTTCTGCCGGTTTTAGAACTACGGTATTTCCACAAGCAAGGGCAGGAGCAATTTTCCATGCTAACATTAGTAAAGGGAAATTCCATGGGATGATTTGTCCACAAACCCCAATTGGTTCGGGCTTTTTGCCTGGAAAAGCATACTCCAGTTTATCTGCCCAGCCTGCATAATAGAAAAAATGTGCCGCAACAAGTGGAACATCTACATCACGAGATTCGCGAATGGGTTTACCACCATCCATACTTTCTAGTACAGAAAACTCACGGGCTCTTTCCTGAATCATTCGAGCAATACGATATAAGTATTTACCTCTTTGTTTGCCCGAAATACTACTCCACTCGCCATCAAAAGCTTTCCGAGCAGCTTTTACTGCTTTATCGACATCAGCCTGAGTTGCTTCTGCGAATTCAGTGATAACTTCTTTAGTCGCAGGATTTGTAGTTGGGAAATATCGGCCTTTAGATGGCTTTACAAATTTACCACCAATAAATAGTTCATATTTATCTTTGATCTCAACATGTGAAGTGCTTTCCGGTGCCGGATCGTACTCCCAAACAGATGCAAAGTCCAATTTTGAATTTGGAGAAGTAGGTTTATAAGTAGTTCTAGCTATTTCAGACATTGTTAGTTCTTTACCTCGGTCAAAACTGTTTTAGTAAAATCACTGAGTGTATAGTTCAAAGGATTATTAAGAATGTAATCTTCGATATGTTCCAATTCATTTTGGTCACGAACAACTCTATCATAGTATCCTCTCTGCCATGCAAACTTAGTATTGACGTGTTTTCTAATTCTAGCAGTGCAGCTAGCTTTGAAAGAGCGAATTAGTGCTGACAAATTCTTTGATTGTGGGCCAAATTTATTTTTATAAGTATCTCCCGGTTGGGGCGCATGGCTATGCGCCCTTACTTGGTTATCAATTAGTACAAGAGCATGAAAATGATCTGGCATAATGACGAATTCACCTAATATTAATTCGTCACGGATTTTCTCTGACTTAAGCCATTCATCCAATACTATTGTACCAATTTCACTCATGATAACTTCAGAATCACGAATTTCTCCGAAATAATTAACTCTATTATGAGTAACGCAAGTAACGAAATACATTCCTTCATTTGAGTAATCATATCCCTTCAATCGAAGAGAGTTTTTTCGGCGATATGAAAAAGCAGTGTCCAAATCTAATCCACTGAAAAGTAATCGGCACTTTGATATTGGCCGGTTGATTGTTTTACGATTTGCATGAGTACATCATTTGCTAACGAACTGGCTCCAAATCGGAAATAGTCTTTATTTAACCAGGCAGCTCCTAATGTTTCTTTAACAAGAACTAAATATTGAATTGCTTGTTTTGCTGTTCTGATTCCGCCAGCAGGCTTCATCCCAATCATTTTGCCTGTTTTGTAATAATAGTCGCGAATGGCTTCCAACATTACCAATGTAACGGGCTGTGTAGCTGCAGGACTAATTTTTCCGGTTGATGTTTTGATGAAGTCAGCGCCCGCTTCCATGGCTATATCACTGGCTTTTCGAACATTTTCATAAGTGTGAAGTTCACCAGTTTCTAAAATTACTTTCAAATGAGCTTTACCACAGGCATCCTTGATAGCTGCAATCTCGTCATAAACTTTCTGAAATTCACCGGATAAAAAAGCACCTCTACTAATCACCATATCCACTTCATCTGCGCCTTCATCCACTGCAAACTTGGTATCATCAATTCGAACAGATAAGGGAGCCATTCCACTTGGGAAAGCAGTAGCTACAGATGCTACATTAATACCACTTCCGCGGACATTCTCCTTGGCAACTTTAACCATTGTTGGATACACACAAACTGCAGCAACAGTGGGTAATTCAGGCATAGGAGCATAAGGTAGCTTTGCTTTTTGACATAGTTGGATCACTTTTCCAACGGAATCTTTACCCTCCAAAGTGGTAAGATCCATCATACTTAAAGCAAGTTTTAAAGCCTGCACTTTTGATTCCTTTTTGATGCTTCGCTTGTTTAAACGAGACACACGTTCTTCAACGGCAACGTGATCAATTGGCACAGTTACAGAAAAATCAGGATAGTTCATTTTTATACTTAGGATGCTATAATTTGTCTTAAACAAAAGACGGCACAAAGGTACGAAATATCAAGGAAAAGGGGTTACACCAGTTTTAATTGGATCGCATAAAAAAAGCTACACCGAATTGAATCAATGTAGCTTTGAAAATGAGCTTAAAGCTGTAGTCACTTTCTTAAAAGAGTTATTAGTACTCTAATAATTCCTCATGCTCAGGAAACTGGTCTTTACTTTCTTTCTTTTTGAATGAAAATCTGTCAAGAAGACTAACCGGCTTTTCTGAGAAGCTTTCCTGATGGTATCCACCACTGTGGGCACTAGAATTTGAATTATCCTTATTCACCAATTGAGATAAACTTTCAACAAGGTCCAGAAGTTCATCAGCCTGAGAAGACAATTCTTCGGCTGCACTTGCAGCTTCTTCAGATGATGAAGCATTACCCTGAACAACTCTGTCCATATCAGACATCGCTCTATTCATTTGATCTATACCGGTTGCTTGTTCTTGAGATGCAACAGATATCTCAGTAATGAGTGTGGTGATGTTATGAATCTTTTCATTTACAAGATCCAGACTCTCAGCAACAGAATTTGTTGCTTCAACTCCTCTTTCGGCACTTGATTGTGATTTAGAAATCAAGTCTGAGGTATTCTTCGCAGCTTCCGCACTTCTTTGTGCCAGATTCCTAACTTCCTCTGCCACAACTGCAAATCCCTTACCTGCTTCACCAGCACGAGCTGCTTCAACAGCTGCATTTAATGCCAGTAGATTTGTTTGGAATGCGATATCATCAATAGTCTTGATAATTTTAGAAGTCTCTGTTGAAGAATCCTGAATCTCGTTGATTACTGATTTCATGTTCACCATTTCCTGAACACTATTTGTAACCAGTTTTGTTGTCTCATTTACTTCATTTTCTGCAACAGATGAATTTTCACTGGTGGCTTTAATTTGAGATCCCATTTCTTCAAGAGAAGAAGATGTTTCTTCTAAGCGAGCTGCTTGTTCACTTGAACTTTCAGCTAATCCTTGTGCTGAACCTGACAATTGAGTGGATGCTGAATTTACTTGTTCAGAACCACCTCTTAAACGATCCGCAATTTTCTGGATGCTTGTGGTTAAAGTTCGGTTAGTAAAAAATGCTAAGCCAATGCCGGCAATAAGACCAAAAATTACTATGGCAGTATTCGCATTACGTCGGTTCTTGCTACTTTTAGAAGCCTCCATTACAAGGCTAGTTGCATATTGTTTACCATCTTCAACAATGGCACTCAATTGAGTATTCGACTCATCATAGCTACCTGTACTCATAGAAGCTGTTAATGCCGCCATTTCCATAAGAATTGGGAAGTATTCAAAAGAATCGTCGATTACCAAATCATAAGATTTCGATAATTCAATGAATTTCTCATGGTCTGTTTTCCATGCTTCTGCTGAAGTAACAAATTCGCTCCAAAGCTGAGATTGAGTTTCGGTTAAACTTAGTTCATCTACGATACTTTTAGCGGCTAGTAATTCTTGCCAATATCCATCTAACTCATTGTAGATAGTTTCCCTGTCTTCTAATTTTAGTTCTGTATTTAATAAGCTCTTCTCATTTCCTGTAATGTTCGACATTGCTACATCGATCGTTGAAATAGCCTGTTTTCTGGGAATGATGGTTTGATCGAAGCTGGATAAGATTTCGTCGCTTTTGATGCTTGAATATGTACCCATTCCACCAATCACTACCATGATTGCCAAAACAACAGAGAATGCCAGTGTAAGTCTTTTGTTGATAGTCATACCTTAAATAATATTTTGCTGTGATTATTCTCTTATCGCAGGTTTTTGAGTTTTCTTAATAGTTATTTACACATAAAAAGTAGCTCTAGAACTATTCTAAGATATTTTCTTGCATAATTGATGAGATACTTAAACATTAAGAGTCAGCTTAATAGAAACTTACAGAGGTACAATTATGGAAGGTGCATCAATAAATTATTTTGCAGTAATAGCTGCGTCACTAATCGGCTTTATAGTTGGTTTTGTTTGGTATGGACCAATTTTTGGAAAGACCTGGATGACTGAATCCGGAATGACTGAGGAAAAAATAAAAGAAGGGAACATGCCAAAGATCATGGGCTTATCACTTGTTTTCCAAATCATTATGGCCTTTTGTTTGGCTATGTTTTTCTTTGGAACTCCGGAAGGTGCAGCACAAATAACCGTTGGCAAAGCAACTTTTTATGGGTTTTTGACTGGTGCAGGTTGGATTCTTCCGGCCTTTGCAATAAGTGGATTATTTGAACAACACAGTTGGAAATTAATCCTTATTCATGGTGGCTACTGGGTAATTGTTTTTACTCTGATGGGATTGGTTCTAGGTCTTTGGAGATAGAATTACAGTTATCAGGGTTCAGTGATCAGTGATCAGTGAGCAGTATACAGTATTCAGTTAACAGGTTTTAAGTATCAAGGCCGACTTTTTCGAGTTGGCTACTTAAATCAACCTTATCGTTTTTTTCTTTGATTAATTTGGGCCAGATAACTCCCAGAATTAAACAAATCAGGCCGACGATAAATAGGATCCATGCGATGGTTCGATATTGTTCTAGCAAGCCAGTCATGGTTAGTAGATTGTAGTAGTCATGGGCTGATTTTGGCAGATTTCCGATTAGAGGAAGATCTCTATACATAGCGTCTGCACAATATGCAGCAGTATCCATCCATGAAAATCCCAACCAGAAAAGAGAGAATTGAGCGACTTTTTTTTGAGTGTTCCACCAGGCAGAAGCGAATAAAAGAAAGGGAATAAGAAGTTGAAGTAAGCTTCCACCAAGAATTGTTAAGAAGTCCCAGCCAAAGAAACCAAAAAATGTATGACCTGCCTCATGAATTAAGAGCGTAACAGTATCTAGTATAAAGAAGAAGAATCCAAAGAAAACAGGGTAATCATAATTGACAGCCTGAAGAATATTTCTGGCAAGTGACAAATAGAATTGATGAAAAACTATCCAACTTGGAAGAATCAAAAGAATAGAAAACCACCAAACTTTTAAAAATCTGACTACAGCTTCGCTATCTAGTTTAGTATTCAAGGAAGCAAATCCCGATATGTTTTCTTTCCTCTTAAAAAGTAATGCCAGATTATTAACGTAGGTCTCAGAATTCCTTTCGATTTTTCTGGAGTTAGTTTCCTTTTTTTATGCATTAAAGAAAGTTTACTGTAGAAATGCAGATGTGCTTTTAAAATAGCAAATAGTTCACCTGGTCGCCCTGAAATTAAAGATCTGAAAGCTGCAACCCCATCCAATATCAACCTTAATAAAATCTTATACCACAATTGAGAGGAGGGAAGGTTCTTCCATAACATAAAAAGGTTGTTTCGAAAATTGTAATACACCTTTCTGCTTGAACCCATAGGAAGTGATCCGCCTCCCAGATGATACACTGTACTTCCGGGAGTATAGAAAACCTTGTAACCTGAATTAATTGAACGCCAGCAGAGGTCAATTTCCTCCATGTGGAATTCAAAATCCTCATCAAATCCCGCAAGATTTTCAAAAACTTCTTTTCTGATTGCAAATGCCGCACCCGATGCCCAGGTTATTTCTCGTATTTCATCAAACTGGCCAACATCTTTTTCAACCGTATCCAAAACCCTGCCTTGACAGAATGGGTATCCTAAAGTATCTAAAAAACCACCTGCAGCTCCGGCATACTCAAAATATTCACGGTTTTCATAACTACGTAATTTGGGTTGCACGATGGCAATATTGTCATCCGATTCAAAAGTTTGGGAAATGGAATTAAGCCAATTGGGAGTTACTTCAACATCATTATTCAGAAATAGGAGGATTTCTTTTTCTGCAAATGGGGCAGCTTTATTGTTTCCACCTGTATACCCATAATTATCATCAAAAGCTGCAATTCGAACTTCTGGATACGTTTCTGAAAGCCATTCTTTAGTTCCGTCTGTTGAATTATTATCTGCAATAATTATTTCAAAATCCGGATAGTTTGTCTTCACAACTGAAGGAAGAAATTTCTTGAGGTGATGAAGCCCATTCCAGGTTACAATTATAATGCTAAAGCTCTTCAATGAAATGAAAAATGAAGATTGAACGTTGTCGATTTATGTAGGAGAAATCAACGAAAAGTCGTTTATTTCGCGCTACTTTGTTCGGCATGATGATACCAAAATTGTATGATCAAAATAGGTCTTATTTCTGATACCCATAATTACCTCGATCCTCAGGTCTTCGACTACTTTGAAGGATGTGATGAGATTTGGCATGCCGGTGATTTCGGGACTATCAAAATTGCCAAAGAACTTGAGAAAATAGCTCCGGTTATCGGTGTATATGGAAATATCGATGGGAAAGATATTCGTGATGAATATCCTTTGCATCAACGATTTGAGAGAAATGGCATTGACTTTTGGATGACTCATATTGGTGGAATTCCCGGCAGATATTGTATTCCAATTCGGGATGAGATCGAAAAGAATACTCCCGATGTATTTATTTGCGGACATTCCCACATCTTGAAAATTGCAAGAGATCAGTCTTTAGAAAAGATGCTCTACGTCAACCCCGGAGCAGCCGGAAAACAAGGATTTCAGGAATACAGAACTGTAGTTCGCTTTGAGATTGATAATGGAAAAATCCAAAATGTTGAAGTAATCAATCTTGGGACCATGCGAAAAGCACCAATCTAGGTTTCGTATCTGTTAATTAACTCCACTGCATTCAAAGCTGACTGAACCACCAAAGGAATTCCACCTCCGGGATGAGTGGAACCTCCCACTAAATACAAACCATCGACACCGCGATATTTATTTCTTGGTCTGGCAAAAGCGGCGAACTTGTTATTTGAAGAAGTTCCGTAAATGCTTCCTTTGTTTGAAGCGTATTTATCATAGAAATCCTGTGGAGTAATGATTTCCTGATATTTTATGTGAGATTTTAGATTACTCAGACCTCTCTTTTCCAACGCTGTAATTACTTTTTGTGCATAATCCTCTGAATTTACCTCCCAATCGTAAGCATTGCTTAGGTATGGAGCATTTACCAAAATAAAGAGGTTTGATCCGCCTTTTGGAGCATGTTCAGGATTAGACTGACTCGTATTTGCAATGTAAATAGTTGGGTCATCAGGCATCACTCTCTCACTAAAAATCTGATGGAATTCCTTTTCATAATCAGAGGTGAAAAATAAATTGTGATGAACAAGTTGATCATATTGATGTTCAATCCCGAGTAACAATACAAAACCAGAGCAGGAGGGCTCAACATTCGCCGCTTTCTTCTTTTTCGAGTTAGAAGCGACATCATCACCTAATAGTTTTACTACTGTTTCTGTGGCATCGCTATTTGAGACAATAATATCAGATTCAAAATTTTCACCATTTACGGTTATCCCTGATGCAATTTTCTTAGAAGTCCGAATTTGTGATACATCAGCATTGAAGTGAAATTTTACTCCATTTTTTTCGGCCTGACTTTGAAGATTTTCGGCTAGTTTATACAAACCTCCATCGATATAAAATCCGCCTTGATTGATCTCGACATGTGGAATCACATTCAATGTAGCTGGTGCTAAAAATGGGGAAGAGCCATTATATGTAGTAAATCGCTTGAAGAATTTTCTTAGATAATCTGATTTAAACTTTGAGTTCACTCGATCACTTACCGTTGAAAACGCATCAATACCGAAGAAAGAAAAAAGATCCAGATTTTTGAAGTCTCGTAATTCAAATAGCGGATTAAAGATAAATGCATCTGCTGTTTTGTTGTATATATCCTCAGCGTAGTTCAGAAAAGCTTTGTAGGCTTCTTCATCCTCAGGAGCAATTTTTCGTATTTCTGCAAGCGTTTTATCGTTATCTTCTTCACAATCAAAAATTGTCCCATCTTTATAAAAATATCTACAAATGGGAGAAAGGGGTCTAAGACTCAATTCATCCTCAAGGGAAGTGCCCATTTTTGAATACATTTTATCCAGAATGTATGGCATAGTGAAGAGGCTCGGACCGGTATCAAAACGAAAACCTTCTTGCTCGACTATATTCATTTTGCCACCAACACGGTCGTTCTTTTCAAAAACATGAACCTCGTGACCTTCAGCTGATAGTAAACCTGCAGTTGCGAGTCCGCCAATTCCTGCACCTATTATGGCAACCTTCATTTATAGTCTTTGATTTGATTTGGTATCTTGAACGATGATTTCGAAGCTTACTAACCCCGATGTTATTGAATTCATTCAAGAGAACCTAAATGAGGATCCATCGGAGATTGCTTTAAAAGCTAATAAGTTTCCTGAACTTCCCATTCGTGAAATAGCATCACAAATTGCATCTCGACAAAAAGGACGAAAAAAGTTACCTGAATGGTTCGAAAGAGAGCGATTGATTTTCCCACCAAAGGAGAATTTAGAGCAGGCATCATCTCAAGAATCGGCTGAGTTTAAAGCGTCAATTTATTTGGGAGACACTTTACTTGATTTGACAGGGGGTACCGGTATAGACGCCTATTATTTAGCTAATAATTTCAAGAATTGCATGTATGTAGAGCCTGATCAACAGCTATGCGAGATAGCAACTCATAACTTTGATGTATTAAAATCATCAATAAAAGTATACTGTTCTTCGGCTGAAGCGTTTCTATCAGAGACTTCAGATACTTTTGACTTGATATATGTAGATCCATCCAGAAGAAGTGATACAAAACAACGGTTAGTGCAGATTGAAGATTATCAGCCGAATGTAATTGCACTGATGCCTGAACTTTTAAAAAAATCGAATCGAGTTCTGGTCAAGGTTTCTCCAATGATTGATATCAAGCAATCAATCAAACAATTACAACATGCTGTAAGAGTGATTTGTCTAGCCATTAAAAATGAAATGAAAGAGGTGCTTTTTGAACTTGGCGCAAACGGTGGGTTAAGTCCTATTATTGAAACAGTTAATTTAGATGCGAAAACAAAAAGATTTACAGCAACTTTTGATGAAGAGAATAAAGCTTCGTTTGAAATAAGTGAACCTAAGAGATATATCTATGAACCAAATTCTGCGATTCGAAAAGCAGGTTTTTTTAAGCTGATTGGGGAGAAATTTCAAATAGAGAAGCTAGATACTAATACACACTTGTACTCATCAGAAACGCTTCTTAATGATTTCCCTGGCAAAACTTTTAAACTTCAGGAGATGATTAAGCCTGATAAAAAAATGATCAGAAAAAATGTTTCTAACGGGATTATAAATGTGATTTCAAAAAATTATCCGTTGAGTGCTAACGAAATTAAAAAGCGATATAAGTTGAAGGATGGGGGGGATCAGTTTCTAATTTTCTGTAAAGTCGAAGAACTAGGGAATGTGTGTTTGAAATGTGATCCTATAAGTTAATGGCGTACATCGATTTCTAACTTTACTGTTTAACTAGAAAGAGGTTAATTCGGGAATTAACTGTTAACAATAGTTGGGGAAAATATGAGTGGTACAATATCCTGGAATCTTCAAACTTCGATAAAGAGTGGTCAACTTGAGAACTTGAAAGTTTTGATAGCAGAGATGACTGAAAAAACACATGCTGATGAACCCGGTGCTCTAGCTTATGAAATGTATATAAACGAGGAAGGAAGTAAACTCCACATCTATGAAAAATATGAAGATGTTAGTGCAGTAATGACTCATCTTGGAAACTTTGGTCAAAATTTCTCTGAGCGCTTCATGACTTATCTAACGATTGATTCTTTTACCGTTTATGGGGATGCACCGGAAGAATTAAGAGGTGCTTTGGCTCCATTTGGCACAGTATTTTTCAAGAAAGCAGGTGGATTTACCAGATAGCTAAGAGTCTGTTTACTTTATCAAATCAGATTCAACATCGGACTGAACGTGATCTGACGTGAAACTAAAGGCGAGTTTAAATTTACCTTCGGTTTCAACCTCATACGTACATTCAAGCTGTTGCAATTGAAGCTTTATTAAAGTTAATCCAAGATTGGTAGAACTTTCGAATGAGTGCTGTTCATTGAATCCATTTCCATCGTCTTCATAGACGAAATGCAGTTCTCTACCAAATGAGTTCATTGAAATGGAAATAGTACCCTCATCACGTCCTTCAAAGGCATATTTAAAACTATTGGTGAGCAACTCATTAAACATCAATCCCAATGGTATACATTGATTCATATCCAATCGATAATTTGGAATCGAAATCTCAAGAGCAATTTCTTTATCTCCCCTTAGTGTATGTTGTATAGTTGGTAGAATCCTATTTAAATATTCATTGATCTCGACGGAGGCCATATCGTTATGATCGTACATTAATTCATGTACTTTGGCTATAGAATGAACACGATTAATAGATTGCTGAAATGGAAACTTTACATCTTGATCTTTTAGCTCATTTGCCTGCAGCTCAAGCAATGAAGAAATGATGGTAAGATTGTTTTTAACTCTGTGATGAATCTCAGCAAGCAGGATGGAGGCTTTATCTTGTAAGTAATACTGTTGAAGTCCTCGATCTACCGTTAGCAAGAAATCGTCTTCATTCCAGGGTTTTGTCAAATAACGGTAAAGATCTGCTTTGTTAATAGCGTTCATTGCAGAATCGAGTGCTGCTTGACCCGTTAGAAGTATCTTTACACTTTTTGGATATCTATTATGGAATATGGTTAAAAACTCGTCACCATACATTCCCGGCATAATTTGATCCGAAATTGCCATTACTACAGTTCTGCCGTCTTCTTCAAGTTCGTCAATCAATTCCAGCGCTTCTTCGCCACTTTCTGCAAATTCATATTCAAATCGAGTACCAAATTTGCGAATCAATTGTTTACTCAATGAATTCAGAATAATCTGTTCATCATCTATACAGAGGATTACGTCTTTTTTATTCATCACTAATACCTTTACTCAACCTAGCCATCACTATCAGTCTCTTAACTCTTCTTATTATCGGTTGACTTTCCCTTATTGATAATAGGAATCTTAACAATAAAACAAGTGCCCTTACTGCTTGTTTTTACATCAATTGAGCCATTATGTGACTCTACAATTTCTTTAGAAATACTTAATCCTAATCCGGTACCTTCACCTTTTGCGTTTGTGGTGAAGTACGGTTCAAATATTCTCGGCAATACATCATCTTCTATTCCAGGTCCATTGTCTTCTATTTCTACTGCGAAATAGTCATCATCTACTTTCTTTAAACGCAGATAAATTTTACCCTCGCCATTCATTGCCTGGATTGAATTATGAAGGATATTTGTCCATACTTGATTCAACCTACCCGGATAACATTTTACCATAGGAATCTCTTCGAAATCTTTCTCAACGGTAATTGCACGCTTAATTTTATTATGCAGAATAATCAAGGTGTTTTCGAGGTCTTCACTAATTTTTGTGTAAGTCTCTGATTCGTTATCCACTCTAGAATAAGTTTTCAAAGCCCTTACCAGCTGGATTATTCTGGAAATGGCAATTCGAATATCTCGAATGTGAATCTGGGACATTCCGAGATTGTGGAATGAATTAATGATCAAAGGAGCGTATTTATCATCAAGTATGTCTGAGATTTCATGAACTGATTCCTTTCTAAAACCGATTTGTGCAAGTAAACGAGCATAAAAAGAAGCTTCAGCAAGATTACTTATAACCGGTACATCTTTGATCTCCCTGGCATTACTTCTAATTTCAGAAGTACTCAAGGTCTTCTCCATTCCAATAATGCGTTTACAGGCATTTAAGAACACTATTTTCTTGTTATCCGGCAAAGCATCTACTACCATAATCAGATCATTCAGGATATCGACCGAATCGCGATTTATTTCATCAATAGCGCTATTAATTGCTCCGGAAGGTGTATTGATTTCATGAGCAACACTTGCAACCAGTTGACCTAATGCAGCCATTTTTTCCGACTGAACAAGTTTCACCTGAGCTTTTTTCAGATCATCCAAAGCTGTATGAGCTTTTTCTTTTTCGATTTCAAGCTGATTACTTTGCTTCTCTAATTTGTCGTAAGCTCGGGATAGGCGATTATTTCGTTCACTTAATGACTGATTGAATGTCTCCATCTCTGTCATTCGCTGATTTTGAGTTTCAACCAAAGTATCCAGCATACCATTAAATGACTTTGCCAGTACTTTTACTTCTAAACTTCCCTGATATTCATCTGCTCTGATTTCAGGATGATCTATGGTAAACTTCTGTGCAATTTCCTTAAGAGCTTCTATTGGTTTGGTAATATTTCTGGCTATTGCCAATGTACTTAGCGCGGTACCAAAACCAATTAAAACGGTTATTAAGAATAGATTCCAAAATGCTGCTTGTTCAGCTTCTCGTATATATTTTGTATCAAAACCTAAGAAAATCCGACCATTCCCGGATATATTAGAATACCAACTAAGTGATTTTACAAACAGTTCGGATTCACTTGTTATTCGTGAAGGAATTTGAGTAAGAATTGTTAACTCTATCTCAGTATTCTCAGGGTAGGTTGCTAATACTTCTTCAAATTCATCGTAGATGATGATAAACTCAATGTTGGGATTACGGGTTGCCCAATTTATTACATCACTTATACTTTCAAAATTTTCCTCTTGTAAACCAATTTCTAAACCGAGTCGAACCGCCTCAACTTGAGTGAGGGCACTTGCTTCAAATTCTTTGTAAACGAGATTTTTTTGTATCCCACTGTTGATATATGCAAATATGATAATTGCAATTACAGCAATAGAAGTAATTAGAACCGTTAGTTGTTGTTTTAACGGGATGTCATATGATGGCTTTAAATCAACCATCGATTTGCATAATTATTTTGGAGTTTGCTGGAACCTGCGAAAGAGGGACATATCCTATAGTACCCGGGTTCTCAATCACTAGTTCAACCATATCCTCTATTGAGTTAACAATTTTTGGTGGAATTGATCTACCTGTGAATTGTGCTCGTAACCAAATCCTTTTGATGTTGTTAGGGGTGGTATCTAAAGCATCATAGAAGTCTCTTCGATAAGATGGGGATCCCTTATAATCCGCAACTCTAATTCGATCATTATTTTCCCAATTCTGTCTCGACAATGTGTAGATATTAATCAGGTCATTAATATCTAGATTTTTTGTATCAACACTTTCATGAACAATTACAGCTATGATCTCTGAATCTTGTGCAAAAGAGATATTCGAATTGATCAATAACGGAACTAGCACCCAGGTAGCTAAAATATGTAGTACAATTCGTCTCATTAGAAAATGGTGCTAATACCTAGTGTTAAGAACCGTAGGTTGTAATCGATATAGTCATTTTCGCCGGCTCTACTATGCAAATACTGGAATTTAAAAACGGTTACATCATTGATTCGCCAGCCACCACCACCCGAAAAGGCAAGTACTCCAGCTTTTGATGGTGTATTATTTGCCACAAACTCATACGTATTATCAGAGTTGTATGTAGCGTAACCAAATACATAAAAGTCATTGGTAATATTGTAAGTTAAATTACCATATGTAAAGTATTTGTTTAGGTTGGCATTTCTAAAAACATTGATTTCCCTGACTTTCGAATGATCATGAAAGGCACCCATAAATTCACTTTCCCAAGCGAATTTTTTATATGTAAAAGACAGGTCAAAACCCAAACGGTAGCGAGGAATTTCTCCCATAACAGGCGTTGTAAGCTCTGGTAATCGAAAGAAGGAACTTTCTATTTTGGTTCGGTCATCTTCATCTATAGTAAAAGATGTTCCAAACTTGAAGGTTCTGAATTCATTCTCGATTCCAATTCTACCACCATAAAGTAAAGCAGTATTAAGGTTTTCACCTTGGTATAAGGCTGTACTTTCTTCCTCTGCACCAAGTGCTCCCGCAGGAATAGAGGACAAAAATGAATCTTCAGCATTGCCTATATAAAATGCATAATCAAGAATGAGATTGTCTGAGATATTATTGAACCCATATAATTGGAAGTATGCATTCTTCGGTTTGTAATCTTCTGAATCAAAAAGATTACTTAAGAGAGTTTCATACATTAATGGTCGTACCAGGTATGGGAAAAGGGGTAGCCGATTTTTAATTTCTAGAAGGTTATTGAATTTTGGGAGCAGTAACCCGGTTTTGATTTCCAGATTATCCGTGACTTGAAATGAAATCCAACCTTCAGGAATTTCAAAGTTCCCACTTGGCGTTTTTGTTGAATAAGATCCTGATGCCTCAAGATTTAAGAAAAATGTTGTACGGTCATTAATTGGTTTTTGGAAGAAGAGATTTACCTGGTGGAGGGCAAACGAATTGGCATAGGATTCAGTGTAATATCCTGTCGGTACACTTAGTGTAGGTTTTACTAAGGATTCTATATACCGATGATTGAATATTACCTGAGAAAATCCAAAAATATATAAATCATCATCACTACTTTGTGCTTTAGTTGTATCGGTAAAGCTAAAAAGCAGCCCTAATAGTATCACCAAGCCAACTATCTTATTTCTCATACTGTAACCTAAATCAATTTCCAGGATGCCTATTCATCCTTATTCCATATTGTTTATCGGATTACAGCTGTCTTTAATTAAATCAGATAGGCTAGTTATTTCTATGTAAATGCTTAGTGTTTCAAAGGCTCTTGAGGAAGGAATTGCTAATTAATCTCTTTTAATAACTAATTACAGATTTCAAAAGATGGTACTTACTCCAAGTGTGAGAAAACGTAATTTGAAATCGAGAAAATCGTTCATACCTGTTCTGGCAAACATTGATTGTAATTTGACTACCGTCAAATCATTTATTTTCCAACCACCTCCAAACGAACTTACATAATATTTATGTGGCGGATTTGGTGCTAAAAATAGAGACTGATTATCCTTTAAAAAGGATTGATATCCATAGATATACAACTTCTCATTAAAATTATAAGTCAGGTTAGAGTAGAAAAAGAATTTGTTCATATTAACCTGTCTGAAAGCATCAATTTTATGAATGTCTTTATGATTATGAAAAACTCCTATGTATTCAGTTTCAGAGACCCAATTTTTATAAGTAAATGAGGCATCGACACCGACACGAAATCTTGGAATCTCCCCAAGAACCGGAATAGCAAGTTCTTGTATTAAGACAGTTGCATTACGGTTAGCTGTTTTATTGTCCTCATCATAAGTAAAAGAAGTGCCAAATTTGAATGTCTTAAATCGGTTCTCAATACCAAGCCGACCTCCGTATAACAGTTGTGTATTTAAATTCTCACCTTGATACAATGCTGTGCTTTCTTCGGCACTACTTAATGTTCCAGCAGGAACTGAAGACAAAAAAGAATCCTCGGCGTTTCCAACATAAAGGGCATAATCGAAATTAAGTTTATCCGATATATTCGTTAAACCGCTTAATTGAACGTAGGCGTTGCCAGGTAGATAATCTTCAGGATCAAAAACATTAGCGAAGTAATTTTCATAAACAATCGGTCGAATTATGTAAGCAAATAAAGGAAGTCGGTTTTGTATTTCATTAAGATTATTAAAACGAGGGAGAAGTAGTCCGGTTTTTAAATCTAATTGATCGTTCAATTTGAATGAAATCCAACCTTCAGGGATCTCGAAATTCCCACTAGGAATTTTTGTCGAATAAGAACCTGTAGCTTCCATATTCAAAAAGAAAGTAGCCTTGTCACTAATTGGTTTCTGGAAAAACAAATTTACCTGATGCAATGCAAAAGAGTTTGCATTCGACTTTGTATTTATGGTAACAGGTATTGAAGCTGATTCATAGAATGTAAGATCACTATGACGCGCATTTAATATTACCTGAGAGAAGCCAAAGATATTTAAATCGTCGCTCGACTGAGCATTCGTAAAGTCATAATAGCTCAGGTTAATACTGAGTAAGACGAATAAACCAATCAATCCTTTTCTAGCGCCTAACATTCTCTCGTTTTGATTACCCTGTTTATCGGAAAATATTTATCAAAAATTAAGCCTAGCCGATAAACAGTTTGAATGATTAAACTGAATAGACGTTGATGAAGAGAGTATTCCTTTTTGTAGGATTATTTTTGTTGTGGATAAATTGTAGCAATGTAGTTGGAACACCAGAATTGCCACCACCTGAAGAGCTGATCTTAGGTACCTGGCAAGTATTTGATGTTATTGTTGATGGGCAAAACTTCCCTGTTACAAATCCAGGAGCAGGTCAAATACAAATTACATTTGAAGATAGTACGGTGATTTATATTTACCCTGAACCGGACGTGAACGGATTACCAACTTCTGGTACTGATACTCTATATGGGGATTGGTACTTTCGTGATAATTACTCTGATATCTTTATTACAAATTACAGTCCGAATGACGAAAACTTAGTTTGGGATATAGTCGAAATTGGAGTTGGCTTACTTCACACAAGTTATATTGGACGTGCCATATCAGATACTTCAAGCACATCAACCTATGAATTCATTTACAGGCTGTCGAATTAATTGAATTCTGTTATTCGTGACTAATGATATACAGACAGAATGACGATAACGGAAATAATCTAAAATCAAATCAAGAGAAAGATGAAATACAGTGCGATTTTAATAGGTACAATTTTATTATTTGCAGGGTGTGATAGTGTTGGTTCCTCAGAACAACTCCCGCCAGAAGAATTAATCCAGGGTTCATGGCAAGTTAGCTTTGCTACCATTGATGGACAGGTTTATCCGGTAACTGTTCCCGGTTTTGGTCAAATACAGGCAATTTTTGATGAATCAAATGTGGAATATATTTTCCCGGGAATTGATGCTAATGGTTTGCCAACAGCACAAACTGATACATTACGTGGTAATTGGAACTTCAATGAAAATTACTCAACCCTTTATATCACTAATATTGGTAATGAATTAGTTGCTCAAATGGAATGGTCAATAATCAATATTGGAGTTGGTTTATTACAGACTAGTTATGATGGACCTTCTGCAACAAACCCAGCTGTAACAGCAACCTATGAAATCACTTATAGATTGACTGAGTAATTATCAATCCATTTTGTTAATTGAGACTGGCAGGTTCTTCATTAAACCTGCTTTTTTTTGTTTATGGCAATTGTCAGAACGAAATAGGAGAGAGATCTTTAATCGATTCTCTTAAATGCTTTGCTTTCCCTGCATCAAAAGAGAATTCAAGTCTAAATTTCCCGTTTGATTCAACAGAATAGACACTCTCTAATTGTTGGAGCTGAAGTTGGATGAGCGTAAGACCAAGATTGCTGGAATTCTTAAAGCTGGCACCTGATTTAAAGCCACTACCATTATCCTCATAAACGAAAGAAATGCGTTTATTTTCGATGTTCATCTTAATTGATATATGATTATCAACATTATCATCGAATGCATATTTAAACGAGTTTGTAATCAGCTCATTAAAAATTAATCCAAGTGGAATTGCCTGATTTACTTTTAGTTTATGACTTGGGATATCAAAACTGAAATCAACTGTCTTATTGAATCCATTTAATGAGACCTGAATAGCAGGGATCACTTTTTCCAGATATTCTTTGATATCAACAGATGCCATATCCTCAGAAGCGTATATCAGTTCATGGACTTTGGCAATCGAATTGATTCGATTTATACTTTGCTGGAAGTATTGTCTGCTTTCTTTATCGTGTAATTCACCAATTTGAAGTTCGAGAAGGCAAGTGATGATAGTAAGATTGTTTTTTACACGATGATGAATTTCAGCTAATTGAAGCTCAATATTCTCCTTGATATAGTATTGCTGTAAACCACGTTCAACAATATTCAGGAAATCAACTTCGTCCCACGGCTTGATTAAATAACGAAATATTTCAGCTTCATTAATTGCTGTGATTACAGCAGAAAAATCAGATTTACCCGAAAATAGAATCTTTATAACATTTGGGTAAATATTACTTACATCAGTTAAGAAATCTGTGCCTTGCATTCCGGGCAGAATCTGGTCAACTATGGTCATCACCAGATTTTCTTTATTCTCTTTTAGTCTCTTAACCTCTTCAAATGCGTCTTCAGCATTTTCAAAAAACATGTAGGTGTATCTATCACCGAAATGATTTTTCAGCTGTGCTTTGATGAGCGTAAGTATAATAGACTCATCATCGATGCATATGATTACATCTTTTCTATTCATTCTGTACTACCTTTTCGAATATGTAGCAGGACCTCTAAAATTTTTAGAACCTACTTTCACTTTATCGGCAGTACATAAGCGATTTTAAGCAAGAAGCTTAAAAAAAATAAGGCACTTACAGGAGACTCTTAAATACCAGCGAGCAAGTAAGTCCTTCCAAGCTTTCAAAGCTAAGATCAGCATCTAATTGTTCAGCCAGTGAGTTAACCAGATTTATGCCTATAGAAAGGGAATTATTCGGCTGATAATCCTCAGGTAAGCCAACGCCATTATCTACAATTGTAAGATGAATAAAATCATCTTTTTTCTTTAGGCTGATTTTTAGAGTTGGGTCATCAATGCCACTGAAAGCATGTTTAAATGCATTTGTAACTAACTCATTCACTATGAGCGCAGCCGGAAGGGCATCAGTAATATTCAATGAAATTTCATCAAGATCTAACTCGATATTAACTTCATCCTCATTAAATGATACTGAGGTAAGGTTCTCAATTACTTTTCGAATATTAGTGGCAAACGAAATCTCTGAGTAATTATGCGATTTATACAATTCCTCATGAATGCTGGCAATGCTTTTAATTCGATTGATATTTAAAGTCAGGCGTTCAATTAGCTCGGGATCACTTGTGTCTTTAGTCTGCAAATACATTAACCCGGCAACTACGGCGAGGTTATTTTTTACGCGATGATGGATTTCTGCAAGAAGTGTCTCTTTTTCACTGTTTGATTCTTGAAGGGCTAATTCGGTTTCTTTTCTATCCGAGATTTCATGAACCGTACCGATCACTCTAACCATGTTACCGTCATCATCATAAATCCCTTTTCCTGATGAATTTAACCAGTGAATAGATCCATCATCCCATTTCACACGGTAATCAACATTATATGCTTTTCCTTTATCCAGGTATTCTGGGTAAATAGAATTTACTTGTTCTCGATCATCTTCATGCACAAAGTTGATAAATGTTTCATAGGTCCAGTTAGGATGCAGTGATTTTAAACCGAAACATGCATCATGTTGCATTGTTCTGGAAGTCGACTGGGTTACAAGATCATAATCCCAAATCCCTAACCCTGAAAATTCTAATACCGCCTCCATTTGCTGCTGACTTTTCGCTATCTCGTTTTGCGCTTTATATAGTTCACTAACATCTTTAATGGTTGCCATTAGAGAAATTGTATTGCCGGAATCATCTAAAATCTGAGAAGGGCTTAGGATTACCGGGAATGTTTCACCGGATTTTCTCTGGAAAAATAGTTCTAAATCACTATTTGCTCCTTTCTGAACTTCAATGAATTTCTCTAGGTTAGTTTCAATATGATCTTTGGGCCAAAAGATATGAGGAGCACCTGTTCCGATTAGCTCATCTTCACTGTATTCCGTCATTTCACAGAGTGCTGAATTAACAGAAATAATGGTGCCTTCAATGTCTACTAATGCAAAACCATCATTCATTGAATCCAGGATTTTTTCAGTAAAAACTCTGTTTTCAACAAGCCTTTGTTCTGTCACTACTCGTTTTGTGATATCACGTGCAACGGCAATTATATATCCTATACCGTCTATTATCTTGTAGTCTACGGTTATTTCAACTGGGACTTTAATTCCTGTTTCTAGATTGGTATTTACCCCTTCAAAAATTAGAGTTTTTACACGTTTCATTTCTTCAACGTGCCTTTTCCAATCATCTTTAGATTCGAATTCATCTTCAAAATCCACAACATGAATATCACTTAGAGCTTTTGAATTAAGCCCCAGTCTTTGCCGGGCAACTTCGTTAGCAAAGACTAAATACCCATCTTCATTTGCTACTTGAAATGAATCGGTACTATTGTCGAGAAATTGTTTGTAGAGTTGAAATTTCTCCAACTCAAATTTGGTCAGGTTTTCAGCTTTTACTTGTGTAGTAACATCACTAAAAAACACAGAGACTCCTTCAGGAGTGGGGTAAATTCTATTTTCGAACCATTTATCCCAAGGAGCATAATATTCTCTTACATATTGATATTCCTGCGTTTCAAAAGCTTTGTGGTAATTTATATACGAAGGTTGACCAACAACTTCAGGAAACTCAGTCCAAATACATTTTCCAATTAATGATTCTGCATCTCTACCAAGGAGTTTACAAGCTGCCGTATTCACAAATTGATAGTTCCATTCAGAATCTAAAACTATAAAACCATCAGAAATTCGATCCATTAATGATAGATCAAATATGTCTGTCTCAGTAATCGAGTTGTGTTGCTTTTTTCCGTAATTCATTGATTAAATATCTAGCTCCCTAATCCCTTGACTTCGTACTTATCGCTTTTTCAATCATTTTCTGAACTAAATAGTTGCATGACAATGAAATCCTAATGTTCAGTACAGTAAACAAAAAAAGGCGAGCTTTTTGGGCTCGCCTTTAAACTGCGATAGGATCAATTATTTATCAGTCGTAACCGGATTCATATTTAATCCCGGTACTCGATTAAGAAATTCCTCATACAATTCGATTTGAAGGCTTGTCATTGGAACCTGATATCCATCGATAAATACATCTAAGATTTGTGTAGTTGTTTCGAATGGATCTCCTGTAGCTACAAACAAATTAGCTTTTTTGCCTACTTCAATGGAACCAATTTCGTTATCAATTCCCATGATTTCAGCAGCATTTATAGTAATTGCTTTAAGTGCTTCTTCACGACCCATTCCATAGGCTGCGGCAAAGCCTGCATTGTAGGGAAGGTTGCGAGAATTTTCAGTGTCATTTGTTCTTAAAGCAACTTTAACTCCTGCTTGCTGCATGATACCCGGATTTCTATAGGCTGCATCAAAAGAATCACTGCTACGGGTCGGGACTGAAAGAACTGGACCAGCAATTACAGGAATTCCGGCATCTGCAATCTCATCAGCTACACGCCAACCTTCTGCTACACCTGTAAATACAACATTGCTTAATTCTCTTTCTTCTACCCAATCGATAGCGCTAAGAATATCTTTTGCAGCATTCACTTCGATATATGCTTTTAACTCACCGTTTATTACACGAGTAATGGCTTCCATTTCAGGATAATAACGTGACTCTTCTGAAGCTAAAACAGTAGAATAGACTTCAGCTTTATCCCACGTTTCATCAAGCATTTTTAGTGCTCTTTCACGTGCTCGATCTGCTTCTTCCTGAGTTTGTCTCCATCTACGGCCACTATTTGGGAAATTAATAACCATACCTTTAGAGCCTGCATACATCTGATTTGGAGTATAACCGAATAGATTTATTGTAGCAGCAATTCCAGGTAAAACTCCACCAGAAGGTCTGGTAACAACAGTAGTTACTCCACTAACACGCGTAACAGGAATGGCCTCAGAATTTGGATTTACAACATTTAGAGCCTCCATTTGAGGTGTAATATCTCCATACTCGTTGAAATCACGAGATTCTTCAATACTACCGATTTCAACAAGACCTAGCTGAGTACCCGAATCGATCATGCCGGGATAAATTTCCTGACCTGAATAATCTATGACAATTGCATCAGATGGAATGCTGACGTCAGTGCCAACAGCATCGATGATTCCATTATTTATTACTACAGTTCCATTCTCAATAACACCATCAGTAACTGTGTAAATTGTAGCATTCGTTAATGCAAATTTTCCCGATTGTGCTTGTCTGGAAATTTGTGCAAATGCACTTCCAACAGTTAAAAGGGCTATAAATAAAGTGGATAGAATTCTAAAGTACTTCATTAGTTCTCCTCACTTAATAATTCATAGAAATCAAGAATATCCTCGGAATGCATACACATGTCATGGTCTTCACGATCCCAAATTACAACATCTTCGATGGTTGATTCCGGATCAACAAATATTCGCTGATCAGCAACATCTTCATTGATATCGAAATATTTCACACCATCGATATATGTCATTTGAGGAATAGCATAAATAGATAGGGGATGATTTTCGAAAATGGCAATATCACCATCTTTGCCTTGCTCGATGGAGCCTACTCGATCTTCAATACCTAATTGCATTGCGGGATTAAGTGTAATCAAAGCAAGTGCTTCATTATCAGAAAGTCCACCATATTTTTGTGACTTTGCAGCTTCATGATATAAATGACGAATCAACTCGCCTGAATCAGAATTGATAGAAGTATTTACACCATTATTAACAAGAATTGCTGCATTGTACGCTGTTGAGTAGTACACTTCTAATTTGTATGCCCACCAGTCTGAAAAGATGGATGCAGATGCACCAAATTCAGCTAATTCAGGAGCAACTTTGTAAGCCTCATTTGCATGTTGAAAAATAATATTTTCGACTCCATAATCTGAAAATACATTCATCAACATATAGATTTCATCAGCACGATAAGAATGGCAATGAACCAGAATATCGCCTTCAAGAATATCAACGACAGTTTCCATACGAAGATCGTATTCGGGAGCTACTTTTCTGCTACTGCGATCATTGTTATACTCATTCCAGGCCTTTCGATATTCAATTGCATCGTTAAATGCATTTCGAATCATAGCTTCAACTCCCATTCGAGTTTGAGGTTGAATTCCTCTTGCACGACCACCACGCGTTGGATTTTCACCTAGTGCAAACTTTATGGTTCGAGGTGCACCTTCGAATCGGAGATCGTCAGGATTCATAGTTCCATAACGTAGTTTCATTGTTTCGTTCTGGCCACCAATCACATTTGCAGAGCCATGCATCAAATGAATGGAAGTTACTCCACCTGCGAGTGCTCGGTAAATAGCAACATCCATGGGATTTACAACATCTTCCATGCTTACTTCTGCAGTAACCTGACTTGTACCTTCATTTATTGAAGTACCTGCAATGTGGGAATGTGCATCAATGATACCGGGCATTACAAACTTACCAGTTGCATCAACAACATCTACTCCGGCAGGTCCTGATAAACCTTCACCGATTCTGGTGATTTTTCCATCTTGAATTAATACGTCGGTGTTTTCAAGTGTACCATTAGTGATGGTAATAACGGTTCCGTTTTTAATTAAAACGTCACCTTTTTGAACTTGAGCCGATCCCATTGATACAAGACCCAATCCAATAAATAAACTTAAAATAAATCTCTTCATATGTTCCTCTTAATTATTTGGGTCTTGTTTAGTTGCAGAAACAGGGAAGGAGGTACTAAATGCAGGTACCGAAATTTCACCTTCTAATGTGTTTCCAGTGATTTCACCTGTTAAAACTAATTCCAGGCTTTGACCACCAAAATCAATGGAATAATCAAATGATAGGCTTCCCTCTCTATAGGTAATATTTGTTAGAATAACATCAGCATACATACCTTGATTACTACCAATGGTACCGGTTAATTCACCTGTCTCATCGGTAAATACAATAGTTCCTGAGATTTCACCTTGAGGAGATATACCACTGTATTCCCAGGTTCCAATTACATCAGAAGCTATTGCATCAGATAATTCAGTCGAACCGCCTTCACTTACTTCATAGCTATACTTGTTGCCATCAACAAATACCATAACAACATCAGAGCCATCTGAGAAGTAAGGACCGGTTGTCACGATAGCATTTCCAAGTTTGCCCGGTTCTAAGGTTCCGGCTATGTTGCTGATGCCGAGAAGTTCAGCTGCATTTGTAGTCAATGCTGCTAAAGCTTCCGAAGAATCAAAACCGAATTCTTGCATCTTCATGATGTTCTTCTTGATTCTAGAACCTGCAACTCCCATAGTTGAGAAACCAAAGTTTACTCCGGAGTTGGTTAGTTCATCAAACTGATTCATATGACGATCATAGAATTCTTGTCTGCGATCAGATAACCCCTGAACTTCATCAGAATCTTCACCTTCCGCAGATTCCGGCTCCTCAGGGATTTCAAGGGACATAAAAACAGAAATATCAGAATTTAATTCTGGTGCTAGAGCCCAGGCTTGTTCTAAATTACCTAGTACTAATCTAAATCCCATTTCTTCTTGAAGACGGATTGCTCTTTGTGCTTCCAGAAGGGTAGTGGCATTGTAAAAAACCGGTTGTGATCTGTCTACAACCGGATAAAAAGCTTGTAATACTCTGTCTTGAGTTGGTCGACTCATTCCGGCCGGATTCGAAGCATACATTTCCGAATGTCTTTTCGAAAGTTCTGCATTCTTATAAATATTTCTCCACTTTGCCATAATGCCTAATGTATTTCCCGGATATGCACCTGGTGCCCCTTGAAATTGTGATAGTAGAGAAACTTCTTGTTTTAGTAACATTTCATCAGCATGATCTGCGTCACTAAGCAGAATTAATGAACCTTTACCTGGTAACATTCTTCCATGAGGAACTGTATGTGAAATGGTGAAACCAATTTTTCGCATTGAAGCAATCTTACTTTCTTCAACATCAAGTTGATCAACTACACTAATTTCAGGAGTTATTCCAGCATAGTCATTTGGAGGGTCAGGAGTAAAAATGTCATCCGGTCTCTCTAATGCATCTGGTCGTGTGGCACCAGTATTCGACATCCCATCAATAAAACCAGCATAGATATAATGATCGGTTCCATCGATGACTTCGGCATTAGAGGGGATGTTTACATTTGTTCCTACTTCTGTAATAAGGCCATCTGAGATTATGATGGTTCCACCTTCAATTTTTACACCAGGGGAAGGTATAATGGTAGCATTAGTGATCGCATAGGTATTAGTAACCGCAGAGGTACCTGTTGGATCACTCTGTGCATGCGATGTATTTGATACCATTAAGAAGGCAAGAAGAAGAAACAAACGAAAGGTAGTTTTTCGTAGTAGTATCATTCTTAATGTGTTATTTATTTTTCTGATCTTAGTGTAACGGTCTCGTCACAAAATATTCACTGAGTATAAAGTAATTTAGCAATCGATACGAGCTCGAAATGCTCAATTACATAAATTTTTCGCTTAATCTGTTCTAGTTCTACCTCTATTTGAGAACTAATTTTGCAACTGCTTCCACATGATACGTTTGAGGGAACATATCAACTGGTTGTACTTTTTCTATGTGATATACTTCCTTCAGAATACTGAGATCTCTAGCCATTGTACTGCTGTCGCAACTCACATAAACAATTTTGGGGACTTTGAGCTCACATAATCGTTGCACGACATCAGGATGCATACCCGCTCTTGGTGGATCTGTAATTAGAACATCCGGTGAACCAAATTCATCAACCATTTCTTGAGTGAATACATCTTTCATATCACCACGGACAAAAGACACATTTTTGACCCCATTTTCTGAGGCGTTAAATTTTGCGTTTTCAACGGCTACATCAACTAACTCTATACCTAAGACTTTGCTGGCGCTTTCGCTCATATACAAACTGAGTGTGCCCACACCACAATAGAGATCGTAAACAACGTCTCCATCATTCAAATCAGCATATTCTCTGGCAACATCATACAAAACTTCAGCCTGAGCGGTATTTGTTTGGAAAAAAGCATTCGGGTGAATTTTAAACTCAAATTTTCCAATTCTGTCTCTGATGAATCCCGGACCATAAATCACATTTTCATATCTGCCAATAGCAGTTGGGTTATGTTGGTCGTTGATATTATTAACTACTGTTGTGATGACTGGAAATTTCTCAATCAAAGTGTCAGCAAGTTTTTTTATAGTATCCGGTTCATCTCTGAAAGTGACAAGATTAACCATGAAATCATCGGTATGATGAGAGGTTCGGATCATAATATGTCGTAGATATCCTTCCTTTTCAAATACCTTAAAAGGTTCAATGCCATTTTCAATACAATAGTTTTTTATGAACTGTAGAATTGCAAAAGATTCAGATCTTTGAAGATGACATTCATTTAAATCCAGAATCTTATCGAATCGTCCCGGAGCATGTAAACCTGCTGCAAAGCTAGTATCATCAACAAAATCTTCACTGCGAATTTCCTCTTCGGTCAACCAGCGCTTACTACTAACGCTATACTCCATTTTGTTTCTATAGTAGAAATCTGATTCTGAACCAATTGCATGTAATACGGGTGATTCAAGACCACCAATTCGACGGATATGGTCAGTAACTTGTTTTGTTTTAAACTCTAGTTGTTTAGAGTATGGAACATGTTGCCAACTACATCCTCCACAAACATTCGCATGTTGGCATTTTGGAGTAATTCGATCCGGACTAGGCTCGAGAAGCTCCAAAACTTTTGCTTCTCGATAACTTCTCTTTCTTTTGAAAATTCTTGCTTTAACTACATCACCGGGCATGGTTCCAGAGACGAAAATTGCCAGTCCATCAACCTTAGCAACTCCTTTTCCTTTAAATGCGGCATCCTCAATATTAAGGACTAGTTCAGCACCTTTTTTTAAGCTAGGCGTTTGACTCATACATTTTTTTCAGGTTCGTAGTAGGCATCGAATTCAATTTTTACAGCAGTGTAAGGATCGCTTAGTTCTTCAATTTTAGTTTGGGCACGTTCTAACTGTCGTAAAGCGATGTTGGTGAGAGTTTGAAGGAATTTTACTGCAATTGCAGGATGTCTGTCCATCAACACTTCAAAATCAGGCTTAAAAAACCCAAGCAGAGTAGTGTCACTAATGCATTTAGCTGAAGATTTACGACGTAAATCATAACCAATAGAGAGAGCACCAAAGCTATCAGAACTTTCAAGAATCAATTCACCATGTTGTTCAGTTTCTTTTTCGCCAACATGGAATGTTAATTCTACTTCACCATCTTCAATAAAGTACATTCCTGTTCCAGGATCATTTCTATAGAATACAAACTCACCTTCTTTGTATGATCGGCGATGACATAATTGAAGAAATTCATACCGCTCTGCAGGAGTAAAATTCTTCAAGAATTTCGATTTAAAAACTATGCTCGTTTGATTTTTTAAGCGCTTCAATTTGTCTTTCATTGTCTAAATATGTCTTTCTAGAACGAGTGTCCGATACCAAAACTAAAATACACTTTCCTGTTGTTAAACCAACCTTCTTCTAGATCATGGGCACGGAAAGTGAAGTCGAATCTTACCACTACATATTCCCAATCTAAACGTAAACCTAAGCCGGAGCCAACAGCAATTTGGTTATAAAAATCATTGAATTTGAAGCGACCTCTTTCAAGTTGATCCTGATTCGCTTCGTTTCTAAAATCATTTCTTGGCCCATACCATACATTTCCAGCATCCACATACCATGCACCAATCCAGTCTGCGCTTAATAAATTTCTGATAAACACCTGGCGAGTTTCAGTGTAGGCGGCAAGTTTAATTTCACCACCATTGATGGTTACATCATCTGAAGCGATTGAACCAGGTCCTAACTGAAAGGGGGCCCATCCACGAATATCATTACTACCACCTGCAAAAAAACGTCTGTTCAGTGGTATGGAGGTGTTTTTTCCATATGGATGCGCAAGGCCACCGAATATTCGCCAGGCAAAAACAGAAGAATTAGTGATTGGATAGTATCGGCGATAATCAGCGGTTAATGTTACGAAACGACTGTAGGTTAATGTGTTATCACTCAATTTGAATAATGCTGGTAAATCACCTTCAACAGTTCCCGGAGTTACAATGAATCGATCGATTGCGTATGGGATATTCCCAGCGGCGGAAATTGAATATTCACTGAAATAGCCGCGATCTCTTTTAACCAGACTTGTATTTTGATTTCGGAGGGTATATCGAATTATTGATGAAATCTGAGGCTCGAAATCCTGAAGGATTCTAATGTATTCGAAAGAATTCTCACCAAAATCTTCAATCAAGCTTTGTGTAAACTCGCTAGATGGATTCGTATCAATGATATCAAATTCAATCAAGTCGAGGAAAGAGGAAAGTCGATTGCTGTGCTGAACTTCATATCGGAAATTGAATCGTACATCCGAATTGATATCGAAAAACAACTGATCTGATCTACTGTAAGCTAAACTATACCTTGTGATACCACTTGTGAAAAATCGTCTGTTATCCAGAAAGGCAAATGGAAAGGCAATTCTTGGTACCGAATATTCAGTTCTCAGTTCATAACTTCTGAATAAAGAAGACTGAACAGTGTCGCTAGGAGCAATTTCTTCCAGAGTAGAAGAGCTAACAAATTCGAAACTGGCATTTGCTCCAACAACTAATTGTTCTGCTTTTCCAAATACATTGTTGTTGGTGTAATCAATTCCAATACCTGTACCAAAACCATATCGTCTCATACCAAAAAACTCGGTACTAATGTTATGTTTGGTTAGAGTTTCGAGATCAAAATAGGTAGGGATTGTTGGCTTTGTATAGTCTGGACGTACTCCATTTTCCGCCTGACCAAAGCGTCTGATATACAAATTTCCAAGGTTCTGGAACTGCTTAACAGTTTCCAGATACAGTTCTTCATTATAGGTTTCGCCCGGGTTATATAAAATTTGATCGCTAAGCAGACTGAGCTTTGTATTCGTTTCCGGCTCTCTTACAAGTGTCATTTTAAGAGTATCAGACAAAGTTGAATCTGCCGGGATTTCCCTTCGAACTGAATACGCATCCGGTGGATTAGGATCTGCAAGACGAACACGAATATCACCAAATCGATAGGTGTCTCCGGGATTTACCTGATAAAGAACATGTAAGTTGATTGGATTCGCAGAATCTGGACGAACAAATGCAATTACAGAATCCCGTTCAATAGCTGCATATCCATTATTCCGTAAGAAATTGATGATTCGAAGCTGTTCGTTATTTAGTTCTTCGGCATTAAACTGACGGTTTACAACAAAAGAGCTATCTGAAAGTCCTAGGCCTGTAAGTTCACTTTGGATAAAGAAGCGTCGTCTTCGATCTGGATTCTCTTGAAATGGAAACCCTGAATAAGCTACTGTTCGAATTATAGAAGGATCACCTTCTTGAATTATGAAAGAGACTTCAATTTTGTCAGTTCGATATTCTACAATGGTGGTATCAACAATTACGTCGCGGTAACCGAGTGATTGATAGTACAGCGCAATTCTCTCCATATCATTGGAAACAACTTCTCTATCCAAAAGTGATGGTGATTCACCAAAACGTCCGTTACTAACTCTATGAAAGAAATACCAGGGCGTGAATCTCGGGATACCTAAGAACTCACGATTAGTCTTTGTTCGAATAAGATTTTCGAGCGTTCGGTCTTTAACAAATCTGTTACCGGAGAATCTAACCCTCCGAACAACATCATCAGTTTGCGTTTGCTCTATAGAAGCTGTTTGAGCAAACGCTTTAGTAGGAAAGGGGAGTACATTAAGTGTTACTGCCAGAACAACACCAAACAAGCAGTTTAGCAGATGTTTAGAAAACAAAATTGAAATGGGTTGCTCAAAAGTTTGAGAATGGATTTCAGGTATCTTATACGTCGTCGTAATCGAAACCCTCGTCTTCTTCATTATGGAAGAAATCTTCTTTACGGATGTAATCAGGCCAAATATCTTCAATACTTTCGTAAATGGTGTTTTCCCCCTCATCAATTTCCTCAAGCTCCTCAAGATTAACAATTACCTGAGTTGGTAGTCCATTTCTTTCGGCCCATTCAATAAGTTCTTCCCGGCTCGCTGGAAATGGCGCTTCGTCTAAGGCGGCAGCTAATTCAACTGTCCAAATCATAGTTTATACCTTACTAGTATTCTAATTTTTTATAACTCGATGTATTAAACACTTGAACGAATTAAAATTCAAGTATCAGGTGAATTTTTTTCTTGTAAAAATCGTGCCGAAAATATTGCTATCTTAGCACAAATACATCAACAATTTCACTACAGTTTTATTATATGTTCAATGCATTAGGACCAACCGAAATAATTCTTATTGCAATAGTTATCCTTGTTTTCTTTGGTGCGAAACGTATTCCTGAGTTAGCAAGAGGTCTGGGGCAAGGAATAAAAGAGTTCAGACAAGCATCAAAAGACATCAAAAAAGAGATCGAAGAAAGCTCCAAAGATATCGAAGACGCTATCAATTCCGACGAAAAGAAAACTACTAAGTAACATACAAACAGACCGTTGATTCCAAAAACTATTCAGGAGTCCAGAGCCAAAGTTCTGGATGGAACACTTTCTTTAGTTGATCTGGTTGAGCACTATTTTGAGAAAATTTCTGCCAGTAATTCGGAAATAAATGCCTTTGTTTATCTCGATAAAGAAGATGCTCTGCAACAAGCTGAAGCAATTCAGAAAAAAGTAGATTCCGGCACTCATGGAAAATTGTTGGGTGCAATTATGGGTATTAAAGATGTTATTTGTGAGCGTGGAAAACCAACCACGTGTGCGTCAGAAATACTCGCAGATTTCGAAAGTGTCTATGATGCGACTGTAATTGAGCGACTAAAATCTGAGGATGCAATTCTTATTGGTCGTCTTAATATGGACGAATTTGCAATGGGATCGACCAATGAATACAGTCGCTTTGGCGCAGCAAAAAACCCGGTAGATACCACTAAAGTAACCGGCGGATCTTCAGGTGGAAGTGCAGCCGCAGTTGCCGGTGATCTAGCCAACACAACATTAGGATCAGATACAGGTGGATCTATTCGTCAACCTGCATCTTATTGTGGTGTAGTAGGAATTAAGCCCACATATGGGCGAGTTTCCAGGTATGGATTAGTTGCCTTTGCTTCATCATTCGATTCAATTGGACCATTAGCACACACAGTACACGACGCAGCATCAGTGTTAGAAGTTATTGCAGGATTTGATGAGCGAGATAATACTTCAGCCCAGGTAGAGGTTTCTGGTTATATCAATGCTGCTGAAAATCCCACTAAGAATATTAAAATCGGTGTTCCTGAAGAATTTTTCGGGGAAGGATTGGATGAAGGCGTAAAGCAAATTGTTGAATCTACCATTAAAAAACTGGAAGAGGATGGCGCTGAGATCGTTCCAATTCATTTACCTCATACAAAATTCGGATTAGCCACCTATTATATTCTTGCCACAGCGGAAGCATCGAGTAATTTGGCTCGTTTTGATGGAATTAGATATGGTCACAGAGCTGATAAAAATACTGTTCTTGATGAGATTAAAGCGGAAGAAGCGGAGATTAAATCAAAAATGAAAAATGCGGATGAATCTGATTTTCCTGCATTTGAAAAAGAATTAGCTCAACTAGATTCCGCACTTACCAGATTGTATAAAAAATCCAGAACAGAAGGATTTGGACCAGAAGTGAAACGCCGAATCATGCTTGGTACCTATGTATTAAGCGCCGGTTACTATGATGCGTATTATGGAAAGGCCCAAAAAGTACGTCGACTCATCCAAAAAGATTATAAAGATGCTTTTGAAAAAGTTGATGTGATTGCATGTCCCACTGCTCCAACAACTGCGTTTGATCTTGGATCTGAAATAAATGATCCACTGGAAATGTATTTGAATGACGCATACACCATAACAGCAAACTTAGCCGGCATCTGTGGTATAAGTGTCCCAGCTGGTACCCATGAAAATGGATTGCCGGTGGGAATTCAATTCTTAGGCGATTTATTCCAGGAAGAAAAGATTATAAACGCAGGCAGATTGGTTGAGTTACTCAAGTAATTTTGAGTTCTTAATACAAACCCTGTAAATCAAATCAATGAATCGATTAAAAGGTAAAACTGCACTTATTACGGGAGCTACATCCGGCATAGGAAAATCCATTGCAGAACATTTTGCTGAAATGGGGTGTAATCTGATCTTAACGGGGAGGAGGTTTGATCGATTGCAAAGTTTGCAATCCTCTTTGGCTTCATTAAGTGAAATCTCAGTTGAAATTGAATCGTTTGATATTCGTGAGCTAGAAGCTTGTAAGATATTTTCAAAAAAGTACGCTGAGTTCGATATCGATATTTTAATCAATAATGCCGGATTAGCAAGAGGTCTTGATCCCATTCAATCAGGGAGTTTTGAAGATTGGAATACAATGATCGATACAAATGTTAAAGGTTTAGTAGCAATGACTCGTCTATTTCTTCCAAAAATGATAGAAAGAAATAATGGTCATATAATAAACATAGGTTCTACTGCAGGGCATGAAACTTATCCAGGCGGATCAGTCTATAGTGCTAGTAAGCATGCAGTTAAGGCAATCACTGAATCTACAAAGAAAGATGTGCATGGAACTAAAGTTCGTGTAAGCATGGTCTCACCTGGACTAGTCGAAACTGAGTTCAGTAATGTTCGGTTTCATGGTGATAATGATCGTGCTGATTCGGTCTATCAAGGTATGAATCCTCTAACCGCAGATGATATTGCTGAGATTGTTCTTTTCATAGCTAATCGACCGGAACATGTAAATATCCTTGATTCAATTGTAATGCCGGTTGCTCAGTCTTCTGCACAAATGGTGCATCGTAATGAAAGCTAGATTTCTACTTCTTGGAATTATTCTATTTCTGATTTCTTGTTCCGGCGAACAATCTGACGGATTACAATTTTCAGATCAGGGTAGAGCTGTTCCTGAGTTCAACTCCGATTCAGCTTATTCATTTATTGAAGCTCAGGTTAATTTTGGTCCGCGTGTTCCAAATACTTACGGACATGTTGAAACGAGGAAGTATCTCGAGTCGAAATTCAGACAGTATGCAGGACAGCAAATGGTTTTTGCTCAGGAGTTCACAGAAGAAAGTTATTCAGGTGATACCTTAAGAATGGCAAATATTATCGCTGCATTTAATCCTCTAGCTGAAGATAGAATTATGCTATCAGCACATTGGGATACTCGTCCCCGTGCCGATATGGATACGTCCAGAACAGCTGAGTATATTTTAGGTGCTGATGATGGTGGAAGTGGAACCGCTGTATTGGTAGAATTAGGTCGAATTATGACTGAAAATCTTCCTCCGGTTGGTGTAGATATCGTTTTATTTGATGGTGAAGATTACGGTGTTCAAAGCGATCTGGATATGTATTTTATGGGATCACGCTATTGGTCAAATAATCCTCCTGTACCCGGTTATTCACCGCGTTTTGGAATCCTGTTAGATATGGTTGGTGCATCAACAGCACAATTTCCTAAAGAAGAATTATCTATGGGATATGCTCCAAATCTGGTAAATGAATTATGGGAAATTGCTAGTGAAAAAGGTTACGATGATTTATTTTTAAATGAGCAAGGAGCCGCAGTATTAGATGATCATTGGGTTGTGAATGAAAACACAGACATAGCAATGATTAATATAATTAATCATACTCGCGGAGAGGATGGAAATATTGTATTTGGGGAGTATTGGCACACACATCGAGACAATATGGAAATAATTAGCAAGGAGACACTACAAGCGGTTGGAGATGTATTACTAGAACTAATTTACAATAGAATGTGATGGATTATATACGCCTAACCTTATCGATTTCGGATGAATTTCAGGAGTTACTAATTGCAGAATTGTTCGATATGAATTTCGAAGGATTTGAAGAACAATCGGAAGACTTGCTGATTGCTACCATTCCTGCAAAGGAATTTGATGATTATAAAAGAGAAGAGATTGAGAGAATTCTATTCCACTACGGTGGAGATTCTAAAATTCTGTCAGAAGAAGTAATCCAGCCTGAGAATTGGAATCAGAGCTGGGAACAGACTATCAAACCGCAAACAATTGGAAAGTTCTATGTTAGGCCAACATGGGGTGAAAAATTTGAGGATGAAGATCATATTGAATTGATCATAGATCCTAAAATGGCTTTTGGAACAGGGTATCACGCAACTACCCGATTAATTCTTGAATGGCTACCAGAAATTATCAAACATGAAGAAACGGTCCTCGACGCTGGAACCGGGACAGGAATCCTTGCAATTGCGGCCTTAAAATTGGGTGCCACTTCTGCATTTGGATTTGATATTGATGAGTGGAGCGAAGATAACGCACAAGAGAATGCAATTTTGAATAATGTTGAAAACTATGTTGTGAAGTTAGGCTCTACAGAGACTGTTGCAGAAGGAGCTATGTTTGATGTAATTCTTGCAAATATTAATCGAAATGCACTAATCGAATTAATTCCAACTCTAAATTCCTTCCTTAAACCGGGCGGAAAACTGCTTATTTCAGGACTTTTAGCCGAGGATAAAGCAAAAATGCTGGATGTTATTAATCATGAACTACTTAATCATGTTGCCACTCGTCAGCAAGAAGAGTGGATCGCAATGCTTTTGAGGAAATGAAAGCAGCCATAGACATTGGCACAAATACAGTGCTGTTATTGGTCGGAGAGGTAAATAAAAAATCCTTAAAAGTTCTGAGAGAAGAATATCGAATTCCTCGTTTAGGAAAGGGAGTGGATGCGAATAGAAAATTACACTCTGATAGTATTAAGCGTGTTTTAGAAGTTTTGATTGAGTATAAATCAATCATTGAATCAGATTTTCCTGATTGTGAGCAAATTATTATTACAGCAACAAGTGCAGTTCGTGATGCCGAAAATCGAAATGAGTTTCTTCAGTTAGTAAAAAAAGAAATCGGAGTTGAAGTTCGATTACTATCTGGTGACGAAGAAGCTGAATTTACTTATCAAGGGGCATTGGCGACTTTAGACGAATCACAAAAAGATTCTTTTATAGTGTTAGATATCGGAGGTGGAAGCACCGAAATTGCCTCAGGAAAAGGAGCTGATCTAAAAGCATTTACTTCGATTGATATGGGCTGTGTTCGGTTTACCGAGCGTTTTTTAATCCATAATCCGCCTTATCAGGAAGAAATTTATCATTGTCGTGAGGCGGTTCAGGAATTGCTTGTTAAAAATAAACTGAAGCTTCCAAGAAAACTAAAAGCTATTGGTGTAGCTGGTACCATGACTTCGCTCGCAGCAATCAATATGCAGGTTACTGAAGCGGATTATGATCTATTTAATGGAATGGTAATAGACACGGACTCGCTATCAAAAAGTATCGAGATTTTCAGTTTACATACTCATGATCAGCTTTTGGAACTAAGTCCGGAAGTTCTAAAAGGCAGAGCTGATATCTTTTTGGCAGGTTTACTCATTTTGGAAGGATTTTTGAAATACTATAATCTGTCTGAAATTATTGTGTCAACCGGAGGTATTCGACATGGTGCACTTTTAATCAGCGAAAAAGATTGAAAATTCAGATTTTCATTAATGCCAAGCTTTGTATTTTAGGCGACTAATTTTTCCCCGTTAATGCAGGATAACAGCGAATCAACTACCAATTACTCACCCAGAGAGAATGCTTCTCCTAGTAGCATTGAAGACGATAAACTCGTTGCTGAAGCTTTACGTGGTAGGGAAGACTCTTACAAGAAATTAGTTGACAAATACGATCGACCTATTTATTTCCACATTAGAAAGATGATTAAGGAAGTAGAAATGGTGGAAGATTTGGTTCAAGAAGTGTTTATCAAAGCATTTAAGAACCTCGGGAGTTACAGCAATGAATATGCTTTCTCGACCTGGTTGTATCGAATCGCTACTAATCACACGATTGATTATTTGAGGAAGAAAAAGCTTCAGACGTTCTCAATCAGCGACCCGATTAAAACCAAAGATGGGGAAATGGAAGTTCAGCTTCCGGATACTTCTTTTGCCACTGATGCACCTATCATCAAGAGTGAGCGAAAAGCCATTGTTCAGGATGCAATTCTCAATCTACCAGATAAATACCGCAAAGTGATCCAAATGCGGCATATGGAAGAATTGAGTTACGATGAAATTGCGGTTGAACTCGATCTTCCCCTTGGTACTGTTAAAGCACACATCTTCCGAGCTCGTGAGCTGCTGTATAAGGCCCTTATCGATAAGAAGGATAAGTTTTAGGGTTGAAACTAGGTCATGCTGAATTTATTTCAGCATCTTCGTGCCTCTAAGTTATATCTAGCCCTTAATCAAAATTTGCTTCCAACAGATCCCGCATCGGGTGCGGGATGACTAAAGGATGATATGTTGAACAAATCATAAACTGTCATCGAACTACAAAACTCATACAATTCGGGTCTCGACAATGGTTGGGAGAAGATTCTTAAACATTAATGAAGATAATAAATTATCCTTCGTAATAATTTTTGATCCTATGAGTAAAATTAATTTGTTTAAATTACAGTTATAAAGATAAAATGAGCCATGCGATTATCTATTTATTTTATACTTATATGTTTTCTTTCTTTGTTCAACAATGTTGTTTTCGCTCAGGAAACCAAATCATACTCTGAAGGCAATTATCGGATGCATGCCGGAACTGTCACTGAATTAACTCTTGTCTATGTTGGTGCTTATACATGTAGCCCATGTAGAGAACCTTCCTTAAAAAGTGCACTTGAAGTTGCTAAAACGAATTTACATCAAAAGGCTAAAGAATCAGGAAAACAATTCTCGGTGATTGGAATTGCTAATGATTTATCTGTTGAGGATGGCTTGGAATTTCTTGAAGAGAGCGGTTATTTCGATGAAATTATAGTTGGGAAAAACTTCTTGAATTTAGGCTCTATTGATTTAATCTGGAATGAGGATTCCAATGATTATGCGGTACCTCAGATTTTTGTATTCGAAAGAGAAATAACGGTAGATAAGGATATAACGGTAGGTCCAAAAACAATTCTAGCAACTTATTCAGGTCGGGATGAAATTGAAGAATGGGTAAATAATGGTACTTCTATAGTATTGAAGACGGAGAATTAATCAGACAAGATCCTTCGGAAGTGTCCTCAGGATGACTACAAATGAATATCAGGTAGTGTTATTGTCCGTAGTTCGTACTCAGTCGTCGGTCGTCCATCTTCCGTCAACCGTCGTTCTTTATTAGTCCTCCGTCGTTAATCATCCGTCGTTAGTCATTACAATCCCCAAATTCCTCTCAAAACCTGCCCATTTAGTTCTTCTTACAGCTGAACCCGCGAATAATTCATTGAAGGATTCTTCATTCAAATCTTTGAATTGATTTTCAGAAGCGTCTAACACATTTTGGCGAGGGTAGAAGTCGATTAACTGAGTTAATTTTGCTTTACTATTCCAAGGGCACACATCCTGGCAGATATCACATCCAAACACCCAGTTTTGGATGTCAGTCTGATATTTTTTGTCGATTTCGCCTTTATGTTCGATAGTTAGATATGAGATACATTTTATTGCATCCACTTTGTATGGCTCGTAAATAGCATCTGTTGGGCAAGCTTCAATACATCGTGTGCAAGTTCCGCAGTGATCGGTGGTTGGAGAATCGTATTCTAGCTTAAGATCAATGATCATGTCAGCGATGAAAAACCAAGAGCCGATGTTTTTATTTAGTATGTTGGAGTTTTTACCAACCCAACCAAGTCCTGCTTGAACAGCCCAGGCTTTGTCTAATACCGGAGCTGAATCCACAAATACACGACCTTCAAGCCCTCCAACCAAATCCGCAGTATAATTAAATAACTTCTGAAGTTTCTTTTTCAGCACTTTGTGGTAATCCCGACCCTGAGCGTATTTTGCAATCAATGGCTTGTCGAGTATCCCGATTTGATTGTTGTGGGAGGGATGATGATAACTCGCCAATAAAGACACTACTGTTTTTGCTCCGGGGACCAAAACGGTTGGATCAATTCTCTTTTCAAAGTTTCGACCCATCCAATCCATGGTTCCATGTCGATCCTCTTTCAGCCATTGTTCCAATCTTCTAGCATCCTCACTTAGTTCGCGAGCTTGAGCAAATCCACAAGCATCAAAGCCGATGGATAAAGCGTAATTCCGAATTTGCTGTGTAAGTGCCGATGTATTCATCACCTGATGAATATAGCAAGTTTTATGCGGGAGACATTACAGGGACAAGTTTGTCACCTTTCCAGGCTAGGTCCTGAACTTTACCGTCAAGAATTCTTACAGTTCGATACGGATATCGCTTTACAATGGAGTAATCATGCGTGATCATCAGAACGGCAGTCCCTCTGTTATTGATTTGCTTTAAAATCTCCATGATATTTTTTGTAGCCTTTGGATCTAGATTTCCGGTAGGCTCATCGGCTAATAGAATACGAGGTTCGTTAGCCAGTGCTCGAGCAATTACTACACGCTGTTGTTCACCACCGGATAGATCGCTTGGCATATTTTTTCTACGATGACTCAATCCAACCAAACTTAGAACCTCTAAAACACGCTGTTTAATAAATTTTGGCTTTTCTCCTGTTACCTGTAGAGCAAATGCGACATTATCATACACATCGCGATCGGGGAGAAGTTGAAAATCCTGAAATACAATTCCTAATTTTCGGCGAAGCATAGGTATTTGACGCATACTTAGCTTATTTACTGGCATATCTGTCACACGAACGGTACCAGAATCGGGAACAACATCGCGATACAACATTTTGAGGATTGAACTTTTCCCAATTCCTGTTGGGCCAATCAAATAACAAAACTCACCATTTCGAAGCTTAAAATTCACACCCGACAATACCTGCCGGTTTTCATAGCTGAGAGAAATATTACTGAGTTCAATTACTGTGTTTTCTGACATCGAAGAACAATAGTTACACGTGCGCTGTTTTCATCTGCTTCAATCAAATCGAAGCCATCGTATTTTGCCTCCAGATGATAGGGCGTTTGTTCCAAAATTGACAGCATTTCTGACAAAGTATATGCTCTTTGTCGATGCATTTCATTCCAGGTTCCAATCACTTGTTTTGTATTCGGGTCAAGTTCTTCGATTTCAAACTCGTTGTAATGAACTTTTTCATCCGGTTGATACCAACTTTTCCTAAAAAAGCGATGATTCCCTTGTTCACCTTCCGCTTCATTTAGGTGATCCACCGATTCAAGAGAATTCTTTGGGGTGGAAAAATCAAAAATGAAAAGTCCGTCGTTTTTTAGCGTTTTATGGATGGAATTCAACGTTTTAATTACTTCTTCTCTTTTATGCAGATAGTTTATACTGTCAAAAACTGCATATACACAATCGAATTGATTATTGAAGTCTAAATCAAAAAAAGAAGCGGGTTCAAAATGAACATTTACATCCAGCTCAGTCGCTTTTTGTTTAGCTACATTAGTCATGGCAGGTGACAAATCAGTACCTGTGAGTTCATAGCATTCGAGCTCGGCGAGTGAGAGAATCACAGAACCAGTACCACATGCGACTTCCATTACATCGATTGGGTCGGTATGATGAGTTTGCATGATCTCATCGATATAATCTGCCCAAGATTCATAATCAACATCGCTCATCAATGTGTCATAAAGCAGAGCAAGCTTTGAATAAATCGGAGCTGACTCAGAGTCCATATCGTTGATGAACAAGATCTATAGCTAATTGATAGGCTTGAATAAATGAAGAGGGATTAGCCTGATTTTTTCCTGCGATATTAAATGCGGTGCCGTGGTCAGGACTAGTGCGAATAATTGGAAGTCCGGCAGTGACATTAACTCCTTTTCCAAATGATAAGAGCTTAAATGGCGCCAACCCCTGATCGTGGTACATTGCTAAAATTGCATCATATTGACCGTGAAGCTGATGACCAAAGAAACCATCAGCAGGAAATGGACCTTCCAAGTTAATTCCAATTTCACGGGCATGATTTATAGCTGGTTCAATAATCTCGATTTCTTCGCTACCAATTATACCCCCATCTCCTGCGTGAGGATTAAGTCCAAGTAAAGCTATTTTAGGTTCAGCAATTCCAAAATCAAATTTTAAACTGTGATTAAGTAACTGAGCTTTTTGATTTATCAATTCGGCTGAGATAGTAGAAGCAACCTCGGAAATTGGAACATGAGCTGTGACAAGGGCAACCCGAAGGTTTTCATTAACCAGCATCATTAGAACTTCGTCGATACCGCATTCTTCTGCCAGAAATTCTGTATGTCCCGGAATATGATAACCGGCCAGATTAACCGCTTCTTTAGAAATAGGTGCAGTAACCATGGCATGTGCATCGCCATTTTGAACTAATTTGATGCATTTTTCAATGGATTTCATTGCAACAGCTCCACTTGATGCTGTTAACTCACCGGGCTGTATTTCACCTTCAAAATTATCATCCCAAACAACATTAATTCTTCCGAGAGAAATATCATCATAGGTTGTACAATAATTGAAATCCAACGGAATATTCTGTGTATCGGAATAGTAACCAATAACTTCAAAAGGAGAGATTATTACCGGAACTGAAGCTGAATAATCATGATCAATTAGTGACTTCAGGACTACTTCCGGTCCAATTCCGTTAATATCACCAATGCTGATAACTATGTTTGGGGTCATTCTTTTTTAGCATTAATGTACGGGCAAAATCCTGTAAGTGGAAGAATTTATTCAGTACCAATCAATACGAAATCACCGAATCCAGAACTAGCCTCAAAAACAAAGCTTTTGTTTCCATATTTCCAGATTTCAATCACATTTCCATTTGTAGGAAACTGACGATCTTTTGAATCAGGTGGACCGTAATTGATATACACTTTACCCTGATCGCTTTCATGACCTGCAAAGTTGCCTCGATTACTGAATTCCATAAACGCGAAATCGATTCTACGATAGTATTCAGCCATTAATTCATTATAGATGGTTCCTTTCGTTGGATCTCGTTTTTCCCAAAACTCTCTGAATCTTGCTTCTTTTTCTGATGCTGATCCACTTTTAAATGCCTTTACTTGTTCTTCATCGAGAATAAATTTCAGATGATCGATGGCGATATCGAGATTTAGAAGACTTGCGGGCATATCATCCCAATATGATCGAAAGAATTTTCTAGCAATCGGAGCATCAGTATTACTTGAGTTTAGTTCGATTCCATAACCTGCATTTTGGAAAGTAGAATGAGGGATTGTAACTAAGGCATATGCGAATCCAAGAGAGCTTTCTACCATTTTGAGTGATGGATCTGCACCCGCAACTAATTCAGGTCGCATATCTTGAATGATCTGTTCATCAGAAAGATCCAACTCAAAAACCTGATCACCTTTGGTTGTATCTCTCTGACCGGCATTCATCCTAAATACATTTATTGTATAGTCTGTTTCCGAATCAAAATCAGGTATTCTTATCAGCGCTTGAAAATCTTCTCCAAATAGAATGTTGTTCCCGATGTTGGTTAATGGAAGTTCATCCAATTCATTAGCAGATCCTTTGATTAGATAAGTTTCACCGGTCTTTTTTGTGTTTAAATCGGGGATTCTAAAATCGAGTTGACTTGAATTTCGATCGTTTGTGTTTTCGATTAAGCTAAGTTGAAGCACATAATTATATTCACCTGGTTCGAGCTCAGTTAATAAAGATCCGGATGCATATAACTTATTCGATTCTGTTTCTTCGAAGGTTTTAGTGAAAAGTGTATCGGTCCACATATCTCGACTGGCAACCTGGACCTGATCTCTGTTTCTATTATTTCGCTTTGCGGTTCCATTGAAGACTTCTTTGTTTAATCGAGCGATCGTAAAGTATTCAGCTCCTTCTGGGGCATTAAGTTCAGATTCAACAGTAATTTTTTTGTAAGGAAGAAAATCATTGTTAAATCGGAAGATGATTCCCATCTCAGTTTTACCTTCTTCGGTAGGTAAAAGGATGTTATCAAAAAAGATTTGTGGGGTACTCACACGATTAATTAAATCGATGTAATCAACCCGTTGACGCTGCGCAAAGCTTAGTGAACTAATTAATAGACTAAAGGCGAAGAACAATAAAATGCGTTTTTGCATAAATAAATTTTTAACTCTTGATAGTAAATCACACAAATTTGATGATCTATAATTCCTATTTTGAACGTCAGATTGTTGGAAACTAGTATATAAAAACATTGTCATCTAAACTATGAGTAGTAGTGCGGAAACTAAATCATCCCATTGGTTGCAAAATCTGATCGAAAATCTAAGAGAACAAGAAGATGAAATTCGATTGGGTGGAGGTCAGATCCGTATCGATAAAGAGCACGCAAAAGGAAAATTAACTGCCCGAGAGCGTATTTCTTTATTAACCGATGATGGAAGCGCTTTTTATGAATTAGGACTTTGGGCCGGTTATGAAATGTATGAAGAGGAAGGTGGTTGTCCGGCCGGTGGAGTAATAACCGGAATTGGAACTGTTTCCGGGAGAAAGTGCATGATTGTAGCTAATGATGCGACAGTAAAAGCCGGTGCCTGGTTTCCAATTACAGCTAAAAAGAATTTGAGAGCCCAGGAAGTTGCAATCGAAAATCATATTCCTTTAATCTATTTAGTTGATTCTGCGGGTGTTTTTTTACCTATGCAGGATCAAATATTCCCGGATAAAGAGCACTTTGGCAGGATGTTCAGAAACAATGCAGTGATTTCAGCAAAGGGAATTCCACAAATAGCTGCGATTATGGGAAGTTGTGTTGCGGGTGGAGCGTATTTACCAATCATGAGTGATGAAGCATTGATTGTTGATGGAACAGGTAGTGTATTCTTAGCCGGTTCATACCTGGTAAAAGCTGCAATTGGTGAATCAGTGGATAACGAAACTCTTGGTGGAGCCACTACTCATACAGAGATCAGTGGTGTAACTGATTATAAAATGAAAGATGATCAGGAGTGTATTGCTACTATTCGAGATTTAGTTGATAAGCTGGGTCCTTATGAAACGACCGGTTTCAATCGAGCTGAATCGAAAGAATCTGTTCGACCCGAGAGTGATGTTTTTCAAATTATGCCGGAATCAAGAACCTCTCCATATGATATGTACGAACTATTGGATTGTATTATCGATGAAGGTTCGGGAACTGAATTCAAAAAAGGCTATGGAAATACAATCATTACTATGTATGCTCGCATTGATGGTTGGAGTGTTGGAATTGTAGCTAATCAGCGAACCATCAGTAAAACGAAGTCAGGGGAGATGCAGATTGGTGGCGTGATTTATAGTGACTCGGCTGACAAAGCTGCTCGGTTTATAATGAACTGTAATCAAAAGAAAATTCCTTTGATCTTTCTACAGGATGTAACCGGATTCATGATTGGAAAGCGAAGTGAGCATGGTGGAATCATCAAAGATGGTGCTAAGATGGTTAATGCTATGGCAAATTCGACAGTGCCTAAAATCACAATCGTGATTGGTAATAGTTATGGAGCAGGAAATTATGCGATGTGTGGTCGGGCATATGATCCTCGATTTATGTATGCCTGGCCAACAGCAAATATTGCGGTTATGAGTGGTGCATCAGCGGGGAAAACACTTACTCAAATTCAAATAGCTGCATTGAAGAAAAAAGGTCAGGAACTAAGTGAAGAGGAACAGGCGAATCTTCAGAAGGAAATCACTGATCGCTATAACAAACAAACAGATGTTCGATATGCCGGTGCACGTTTATGGATCGATGGAATAATCCATCCTATGCAAACCAGAGAACGTATTTCGAAAGCGATTGAAGTGGCAAACTTGAATCCAACTATTGAAGAGTATAAAACGGGTGTAATTCAGGTTTAGGGTTTTATCTTAAAAACTTCTGTCTCTCTAGAATTCTTTCATTTAGAATACGTGCCAGTGTTAACTGTTCATTTCGTGATAGATGTTCACCAAATCCATAATTGCTGCCCGATCCATACATCACGATGATACCACGTCTAATCTTCTTTGGTTCATCTAAAGTTTTTTTATGTCGATATCGGTTTTTTCTTAATGCTTGATAACCGTGAACTTTTGTTATTTCAATTAAATCTAAGCTTAACTCTTTTGACTTGAATGGAGTGTTCTTTCTGAACCTTATTTTATCTCTACTGAATTGAATTTCGTGCCTTGCAAATACTGTGGATAGTGATATTCCTAAATGGAAAAAACCAGCGATCCAAAAAATGACTAATACATAGTTCTCTTCCTGGAAATCCTGAAGAGCTGCTAAAGTGACAAATGAAAGAAAACCGAACCAGAGTGTGGTGAATACAAGAGCCTGGTAAAATCTTCTGGATTTAACTCCTAAAGGATTGATAGATATATCAAACTCATATCGACTTTTCTCATTTATGTGAAACATATCTAAAGATTCATTAGTCATGTTTTAACCAACAAATCGAAGGAGGGGAACTATTTGTTCATTCAGGTAGTCAACCAGCCATTCTTTATCTGATTCTTTCAAATGCTCACCAATAAATAGTTCTTTATTGGAATGTGAAATGACTACAGTCTTAGAATTTAATCCATTATCATTAGCCCCAGAAGCAGCTAGTTTAAAACTATTCTTTGTGCGATTATTGTACTTAGTGAATTTCTCTAACTCTATGGAGTTCAGTGAATTGTAATCTATTGTATGTTCAATTTTAAAGCCTATAGTAAACTTTCGAATAACCATACTCTTTCTACGAATCAATATTTCTTGGTAACCAAATAGATTGGTTACAATGCCTGCTAGCATTGCAAGTCCGACCAGCCAAAATGGAATAGAAAACATGGCAAAAAGTACTGATGCCATTAATGCCATGGTCGTCCAAACAACTAAGAATCCATTCCAGAAAAGTGCGAAGAATATAATCCCTAAAGTACCTGCTGAAAAACCAGCTGGTTTTAGGGTTATTAAGCTTTGATCTCCATCAACTTTTTCAACTAAGACCTTGCTTGAATGGCGTTTTGGTTGTTGAGGAACAACATCTTTGATTCGTTTGCTCATTTCTTAATGAGCTTAATCGCGTGATTCCAACTTCCATCTTTAAATCCAGGAATGCACCATAGCATCGCAAGTGGCTCAATAGCTCTTGCGGATTCAGCTCCACCAAAATCCTCAACTTCAAATCCAAATTCGATAAGTAAATTGGTGACTATGTGTTTTGCTTCTTCATCATTACCGCAAATAAACATGCTTGGCGGACCGCCTTCAAAATCAGGATTAACCATATGAAGACTTCCAATCATACTAAATGCTTTGACGAATCTGGTTGATGGGAATTCATCTTGTAATTCTTCCATCAATGATTGATCCAATCCGGTGAAATAACGCAGAACTCCGTTTTCCGGTGGATGCTGATCAGAGATTGGATTAGTCGCATCCATAATGATCTTTCCTTTTAGATTCTTTAAATCAATCGATGCCAACACATCTTTTGCAACGGTACCTTTAACTGCCAGTACTAAAGTGTCTCCAAATTCGGCCGCTTCATTGAAATCGCCGGTTAGAATACCATTGCCAATTTCAGCTTCCATTTTTGCTCTTTTCTCTTTACTTCGAGAGCTTATCATCGTTTCGTAATCGAACTTTAAAAAGCCCTGAGCTAAGGTCTCAGCTACTACTCCCGATCCTATAATTCCAATTTTCATGACCCCAAATATTAGATTTTTGATTATATCTGGATTTTATAAAAAACTGAAGCAAATTTGAACTATGTTTGCACCGCTGGGTAAATTATATGCGATATAAAATAAAGTTCAGGAAACCGAATGTGATACTGTCCGTTGAGGAGAGTTTCACATTGCTCGATTTTATGGCACTCTTTGCCTGTTTGCTGTTGGGTGTATTTTTTGCTGTCTTTCTTTGGATTTTCGCCGTTGCACTTCTTATCAAGCTATTTACCAGGCACGAATATGTATTCAATTCAGATACTTACAAACTAACACGGTTTCTGAGAATATTCAGTTACCTCAGGATTAAGAGAAGAGAAATCTCATTTGATGACATCGATAAGTTTTTATTCTCGAATTTCAATTCCGGTCAGGCATTAGTTGAACGTGGATTGGTAAACAAAGAATGGTTCACGTTAGAAATCATTCTTAAAGACAAACAGCGAGTCCGATTAGTTAAACTAGATGCAGAAGAGATCGAAGACGTTCATAAACTATACACAGAATTGAAGAATTTAATGAACGACTGGTTTCATTTTGAAGTAGAATACGAAGAATTGAAAGAAGGATAGTTATTCCTGTTTTCCTTCCATTTCAACAACAAAAATTCCTCGGATTTCACCATCAGCATACCCAATTGCCTTATCCCTTGGATATATTTCTTGAATAGCGGTAAAGGTTTCTTCCGTGATTTCATTACCCGGATTACCATGACATTGTAAACAAAACTGATTGGTCATGATAGGGTAGTAGCCAATCACTTTATCACCTAATGCAAATACTTCAGGAGTTACTACTTCACCGGCAATAATTTTTTCTTTTGCAGATGCGATATAATCCAATTCTTGCTCGTTGGCTTGATTATCAGGATTTCTGGGTTTATCAGATACTCTGTATACAATTCTATCAGAAGCTATTGAAACACTATCTGTTAAGGGAATGGCCTTAATAGTACAAAACTCAAGTGCCTCAACTGTACCTTTTTGGGTGACTGTTGGAATTAAAACCGATCCCAGCGCAGCTTTAGTAGTCATAGCTGTTTCCAAACCGGATTCTCTATAAACTATCAGTTCTTCTTCAGAATAAGTTGGTGTTACTACTTTATCTTGGCTTGCACATTGAATCAGTAACAAACCAATTATAAAAACCCCTAAATATCGCATAGCATTTTTGTAGACAAGCTATCTAACGGTAAAACATTCATCCAGTTGTTATAACATCAACCTTCGCTTTGATCACTATGATCTCGCTTTTTACAAAACTCTTTACCGTTTTGATTTCCATTTTCCCCTTTGCTACAGCAACTGCCTTTACCTTTTTCACCTTCTTGACCGTGTTTACCTGTGTCGCTTCCCTCACCATGTTTACAGTTACCGCATTCACCTTTGTCATGATCACTTTGATCGTTATCACCTTGATTATGCATACCATGGCCATCTCCACCTTTACCTTTACTATGCATGCCATGACCGCCTTCACCGTGTCGTTCACTGTAATGCTCCTCGAACCACTCAGGCTTATCTAATTCATATTGATAAATATATGTAGCAACTGCTGTGATATCTTCCTGTGATATAGCCTGTTTAGGCATTAAATCAAATCTGCGTACTGCTCCTCGTAATAACGCTTTTTCTTCTGTAGGATCAGTTACAAAGGTTGCAATTGCCGCAGTAAAGTCTTCAAGTACAGGATATTCTTTTAAATAATGGCGTTTTACAGCCTCAAGTGGTGGTGCCAATCGGTCTTCCATGCTAGCCGTTGCTGAATGACATTCCATACATACGGTTTCAATTATTTGCTTGGCTTTTACCAAATCAACTTCTTCCTGAAAATTAACCGGAACAATTGGGATTTGATCTTCCACTTTTTGAGCACATGTTGCCAGAATGAAAAAGAAGAGAATGAGATAAGAAATTATGAGCGCTTTCTTCATAGCTATCACCTGAGATTTAGTTCATCAGGTGCATGTTGCCACATTGATTTGAAGAATGTGTGAAGGAAATAAAAAACCCAGCACATTAATAATGTACTGGGTTCAATAAGGCAAGATAAAAAGTTTATGAGGCGACTAAACTTCCGCAAGAATCTTATTTAATGTCTGGCTTGGTCTCATCGCCATATCCACCAAAGCAGCTTCCGGCTTAAAGTATCCATTGATTTCAACAGGACTTCCCTGAACATCAATAAAATCAGTAGCAATAGATTCTTCATTGGAGCTCAAAGCATCAAAAACAGGTTTAAATCGCTCAGCCAATGCCACATCTTTAGTTTGAGCAGCCAATGCTTCTGCCCAATACAATGCTATGTAGAAATGAGACCCTCGGTTATCAATATGACCAAGTTTTCGAGCTGGAGATTTATTTTCATCTAATAATTTAGAAGTAGCTGTATCCAGTGTTTCTCCAAGGATTTTGGCAATATCATTATTAAAGGTCTTTCCTAGATGTTCAAGAGAAACGGCTAATGCAAGAAACTCACCCAAAGAATCCCATCTTAAGTAATTTTCTTTCACAAACTGTTGAACGTGCTTAGGAGCAGATCCACCAGCACCTGTTTCGAAAAGTCCGCCTCCATTCATCAAAGGAACAATAGAAAGCATCTTTGCAGATGTTCCTAATTCAAGAATTGGGAACAGGTCGGTCAGGTAATCACGAAGTACGTTACCCGTAACAGAGATCGTGTCTTTTCCTTCGATGATTCTATCCAAAGAAAACTGAGTAGCATCAACCGGACTCATAATATGAATGTCCAATCCATCGGTATCGTGGTCTTTGAGATACACATTCACTTTTTTGATAAGTTCAGCATCGTGAGCACGAGTTTCATCCAACCAGAACACGGCCGGTGAACCAGTATCACGAGCTCTTGACACAGCTAGTTTTACCCAATCTTGAACAGGTGCATCTTTCACCTGACAAGCTCTCCATACATCACCGGCCTCAACGTTGTGCTCCATTAATACAGTTCCATATGCATCAACCACACTCATGGTTCCATCTGCAGAAACCTCAAATGTTTTATCATGTGATCCATATTCTTCCGCTTTTTGAGCCATCAAGCCTACATTTGGAACCGAGCCCATAGTTGTTGGATCAAAAGCACCGTGCTTTTTACAGAACTCGATGGTAGTCTGATAAACACCTGCATAGCTGCTATCCGGGATAACAGCTTTTGTGTCTTGAGTTTTATCATCCTTATTCCACATGCAGCCGGAAGTTCTGATCATTGCCGGCATTGATGCATCAATAATTACATCAGAAGGGACATGAAGATTGGTAATTCCTTTGTAGGAGTTCACCATTGCTAAGTCAGGTCCATTTTCATAACAAGCCTGGATATCAGCTTCGATAGCAGCTTTTTCATCTGCTGGTAATTCTTCGATCTTAACTAATAGATCTCCAAAACCATTATTAGCGTCTACTCCGAGCTTTTCTAAAGTTTCAGAATGCTTTTCGAAGACATCAGCAAAGAAAACCTTTACTCCATGACCGAAGATAATTGGGTCAGAAACCTTCATCATGGTTGCTTTCATATGCAGCGAGAAAAGTACTCCCTGAGCCTTCGCATCAGCAACTTCCTTTCCTAAAAAATCAACTAAAGCCTTCTTACTCATGAATGATGAATCCATGATTTCAGCGGCCTGTAAAGCAATACCTTCTTTCAAAACAGTTTTTGTTCCATCATTTGATGTATGAACTATTGAAACAGTTGTGGCATCTGAAACAGTAACTGACTGCTCATTCGAACGGAAATCGTTTTGCCCCATGGTTGCTACATGAGACTTAGAATCTGAACTCCATGCACCCATTGAGTGTGGATTTTTGCGAGCATATTCTTTTACTGCTTTTGGTGCACGTCGATCAGAATTACCTTCACGAAGAACCGGGTTTACCGCACTACCTTTGACTCGGTCATAGCGAGCTTTGATTTCTTTCTCTAATGGATTTGATGGCTCTTCCGGATAATCTGGTAAATCATATCCTTTATCCTGAAGCTCTTTGATTGTGGCCGTCAACTGCGGGATAGAAGCACTAATATTGGGTAATTTGATGATATTGGCTTCAGGTGTTTTTGCTAGTTCACCTAGTTCAGCAAGTGCATCTCCGATTTGTTGCTCTTCAGACAGATAATCAGCAAAGTTGGCGATCACACGACCCGATAGTGAGATGTCACGAGTTTGGACAGTAACACCGGCAGCTTTAGTAAAAGCTTCGATAATTGGAAGAAATGAGTGAGTAGCAAGTGCCGGAGCTTCGTCGGTGTAGGTATAAATAATTTTAGCTTTATCTGAGGCCATTATTTGAATAGAATTTTGTGTTTAGAAAAGGGCTTCAAGTTTACGAAAAAAGAGGGAGCAACTGTAGTGGATTGAAAGGATTTACAAATCAATAATTATCTAATTAATACTTTATATTAATTGAAGACGTAAGTAAATGTGAAACCAATCCACATTGCCATGATCAGACCGATGTTCGGCTTTAGGCCGAAACCTAAAAAATTCGATTTACCGCTCCGTTATTACGATCCTGAAAAAGAGGAACGAGAGAAAAACCGTGCTCGTCGTAGAATCAAATTTCAAACTCATAATAGAGTTAAACCAAAACAGAATATTCGGGTTTTATTTCTAGCACTATTCTTATCTTTAGTGGTGTATTTAATCAGCATTCTCTAAGTAACAGATTTTTTTGAGCGAAACCCGCGCCACCAACTCTATCATTCATCCATTACCGCCTGAAATCAGCAATAAAATTGCAGCTGGTGAGGTAATTCAACGTCCTGCTTCAGTAGTTAAAGAACTGCTGGATAATGCCATCGATGCCGGTGCAGATGATATCAAAATAATCATCGAAAATGCGGGTCGAACACTTATTCAAATCATTGACAATGGTTGCGGAATGAGTGATGAAGATTTGCCACTATGTTTTGAACGTCACGCTACGTCAAAGATCAATTCAATCGATGATTTATTCTCCATCAAAACAATGGGTTTTCGGGGAGAAGCAATGGCATCAATAGCTTCAGTTTCACAAGTTACTGTTCGTTCAAAAAGGGCAGAAGACACCAATGGCTGGGAATTAGAAATTAATGGGGGAGAAGCAAAACCTATTACTCCGGTTGCCACTCAGGATGGAACTAGTATTTCGGTAAGGAATCTATTTTTCAATGTGCCGGCTCGTCGACAGTTTTTGAAAACGGATGTCACGGAGCTCCGTCATATTCTTCGGACGGTTCAGTATGCTGCATTAGCTTTTCCGTACATATCTTTCTTGGTAGTTGCTGATGGTGAACACGTATATAATTTGCCAAAGGATTCTCTGAAAAATCGAATTGTCAGCATTTTCGGATCAGCTTATAACGCCAGTTTGATTGAATTTGAGGAAGAGACAAGTTATTTGAAGATTTATGGATTTGCATCAGATCCAAAGTTGGCAAAGAAAAGTCGGGGAGAGCAATTCCTATTCGTTAATGGTCGACCTTTCCAGCATAGATATCTCACACATGTGATTTTGAGTTTATATGATGCATGGACACGAAATAATGAATATCCGTTTTATGCACTTTTCTTTGAAATTGATGCTTCAAAAGTGGACGTAAATGTCCACCCGGCAAAAATGGAAGTCAAATTTGAAGATGAACGAAGTGTAATTCAACTCGCAAAATCTGTTGTGAATCGAGCTTTGAACAATCACTTTAATGTTCCAATGATTCCTTCAGACGATGATCCTTTTTTGAGTGATCAATCCGCCAAAGGGTTTGATGCAGGTTTTAATTTCAAAGCTCCTGCAAAGGATTTTCCGACACCAAATTCAGGTGGTTTTAGTGTGCCTTCCAGAATTAATATCCCAAATGTTCGAAATCGAGGTGATGAGTTTGCTCGTGACTTATATGCTGATTCAAAGCCGGTTTCATCGCCATCTCATCAACCGGAAATTCTTGGGAAAGAATCTTCAGATGAAAAACCTGAACTAAATTCATTCTGGCAACTTCATAATACTTATATCATTACACAAACTAGAACAGGTTTATGCATGATTGACCAGCATTTAGCACATAAGCGCATCATTTTTGAAAAGGCAATGAACGCAACGGAAGAAGCACTTCCAAGTACACAACAGCTTCTATTTGCTCAAACGTTGGAGCTCTCAGCATCTGATTTTACCCTTTTAAAAGAACTTCATCCAATCGTTCAGAGAATGGGATTTTCCGTTCAATTGATGAGTGGGAATACGGCAATGATAAATGGAGTACCTGCCGATATTGATATCGGAAATGAACAAGAGGTATTAGTTTCTATGCTTCATCAATATCAGGAATTAGGTCAGAAAATCAATTTAGAAGCGCGCGACCGATTAGCAATAGCATTTGCTTCACGTGCTGCCATTCCACGGGGTAGAAAGCTGAATTACGAAGAAATGGAAGCTCTTGTGGATCAACTCTTTGCATGTGAACAACCGTATCTTGATCCTTTGAAAAAACCTACCATCGTGTATCTTTCGCTCGACGAAATTCAATCTCGTTTTCGATAGATGAATATTCTTGCGATAGAACCTTATTATAGCGGCTCTCATAAAGCTTTTCTAAAAGGATTAAAAAAGCACTCTAGCCATAAAATCATCCCTATTAAACTGAATTATAAGGGGTGGAAATGGCGTATGCATGGTGATTCAGTGACTCTGGCAGAGTTAACCAAACAGATTGAGGAACCTATAGATGTGTTGATGACAAGTAGTATGACGAATCTACCTGCTTTTTTGGCCCTGAATAATCCAAGGTTCGCTCATACTCCAAAAATCATGTACATGCATGATAATCAGTTTACTCGGCCAATTCCGGAGGGAGAGACTAGGGATATGACTTACTGCTACATCAATTATGTGAGTATGTTGGTAGCTGATAAATTGTTATTTCCATCTCAATTTCAGTTGGATGATTTGATCAATGCGCTCCCGGATTTTCTGGATAATTATCCCGGTGATAAACATTATCACACCGTTGAACAGATTCGTGAGAAGAGTGTGGTTATGCACCCCGGATTAGATTTGAAATATTTCGACAGACATGCAGATACCCGAAAACAAAATGATCGACCGGTAATCGTCTGGAATCAACGTTGGCAGTTTGACCGAAACCCAGCCATGTTTTTCCGTGTTTTGAATAGATTAAATGATATTGATCTGAAATTTGATCTGATTCTGGCAGGGGATAGCAAACACGATAAACCGGATGAATTTTCTAAAGCATGGAAACGCTTTGGATCACAAATTCAACATTTTGGTTACGTAGATGACAAAGAAGCATATAGTAAATTGCTTCATTCAGGTGATATAGTAGTTTCAACAGCTACCTACGAGTTTTTCTGCGTTTCAATCATGGAAGCCATTTACTGCGGATGCCATCCATTGGTACCAAATACACTTCATTACCCGGAATTAATACCTGAAAGCTTGCACAACCCGCTACTTCATGCCCCGGTTTTATATGAAGATGAAGATCAGCTTTTTCATTATCTAAAAGATCTACTTGAGGAGAAAACTAAGCCGCTTCCTAAACCTACACTCCAAAATATAAACAAGCACTTAGATTGGAGCAGGATGTATAAAAAGTTCGATCGGCTATTTGAGAAACTTGCTGCAAATTAATCTTTGCTGAAAGTTCGCATCCATTCGTACATGGCTTCTACATCTCGTTCATTGTAATCATGGCCACCAACGAAAAGAGTGTCTTTTACATTTTGATTTCCAGCTTCTTTTAGTAGTCTAATTAATTCTCCATTTGTTACGTGGTAGCCTTCATCTTCGTTGTTTCCCCATACTAAATAAGTAGGTACATCTTTCATTTTCTCAGCATATTCCTGAGTCACAAGTTCTGCATCTTCATAAAAAAGTGCTGCGGAATGAAGTCCTATTGCAGCCCAATTTTCACTCGATTCCTGAGCCAAATACCAAGTACCAAATCCTCCCATAGAATGACCACTCAGGTATCTTCTTGTAGGATCAATGTTAACTTTAGCTTCGAAATGATCAATAGCTTCCCATACATCAGTCTTTGAAATTCCCTGATACCATTTATTTCCACGTCCCCAGGGAGATAACCAATAGCCGTCTTCATAAGCAGTTGTAGTTGATGGATCTGCTACAAAGGTAAAACCCATGTAACTAATCGCTTCAGCAGCTACATCCCAAGAACCATGCAAGTGAACGTATAATGGGTATTCTATTTCAGGGTCCCAATCTTTTGGTAAACGCAACCAGGAAAATGAAGTCTTTCTATCTGTTGGAGATTCCCAGGCGAGAATTAGTGTGCGTTGTCTGTTGAGGTAACTTTCAAAATTAGCCGGACTTGTTGAAGTATCCTGTAGAAAAGCGATATACATTCCTTCTAATATTTTGGCTTCTTCTGTAGAAATTCTTCGCTCAGCATCAATTACTGCTTTTATAGAGAGAAAATGATCGGTAATAAGCGGTTCAGTTGAATTATTAGCTAATTCGTCAAGTTTTTGCTTTAACACAAAAGCCATGTCATTATTTACTCTTTGCTGTTCGCACCCTTGTAAGAATGATATTGATACCGTTAATAGTACAAGTAGAATTATATTTTTTCGCTTAAACAAAATCATCCCAGCTCTTTGAATAGTTAAAATTTCAGATCGTATATAAAATTCTATTCAGAAGGTTTCAATTGACAGATAATTAAATCAACAATCTTAATCTATAGAATCAATGAATAGTGTCATCAATTTGAAGTAGTCTTCAAACTCGGTGAGTGGCAGGGTTTCAGCTCTGTCAAAAATATCATGATATGCTCGAATCCCACCTAAGGTATAAATATAGAATCCAGGAATTTCTAAACGATCAAAATTACAATGATCTGAAATACAGGCAGCTCCTCTGATTTTAATATTAGGCAAAAGATCATTCAGTTGATTCAACTCTACTAATAAATCGAAATCTTCTCTATAAACTGAACCATTAACTACTTGAATTCCTTCATCACCGGTTCCTGCTATATCGAAATTGAGCATAAATTTGACATTACTAAGATCGATAGGAGGTCTGTCTACAAAGTATTTGGAGCCAATTAAACCTAGCTCTTCAGCTCCAAAAGCGGTGAATAGAATAGAATATTCGGGCTGATTGATACTGTAGTGTTTAGCCAGGCTTAATAGCATAGCAGTTCCGCTTGCATTGTCATTTGCTCCGGGAAAAAGTGCCTGACCCATTTTACCGAAATGATCGTAGTGAGCCATAACTACAATAACTGAATCATGATTAAGACCTTCAATTAAACCAATCACATTTTGTGTTTCATAAAGGTTTATAAATTCAGAATTCAACTCAATTTTAATTCTTGAAGCATTTTTATTGAAGGAATCCTTTTGCATCCTAAAGCTTGTCTTGGCATCTACAACTTGAGAACCATACCAGGTCAATTTCTGCGAAGTTAAAATTATCGTCGCAGCTGCGGGATTGTTTGGATGTCGAGTTAAAAACTGAATTATTTGGCTAAGTCGGTTTCTAGTGGATTGATCCATCAGCGAGTCGGGATATTCATCAATCACAAGAACTTTGCCTCGGGCTAATTCTAATTTCCTTTCAAGTGCCGTTAAATCAAAAATTTCATCCTTTTCAACGAAAACAATATCGAATTCACCGTTTAGACTAGGTGAACCAGGAAAAACATGAAAATCGTCACCGACGGTAAGTTCTATTCCATCAATGGAGAGATGAATAGAGTCGGGAAATGTATTTATCGGGATTTCAAAAGATTGATAGTAATTATCTGTGATAGATGTTAAACCAAACTCAATAAATTGAGATCGTATAAATTCAGCGGCTTTTTTGTCTCCATCTTCAACATATCCTCTTCCGGCAAGACTGTCGGAAGTTAAGATTTTGACTACCTCTCGGGCATATTCAATATCCTGAGCTCTAGCATTAATATTTCCAAAAAAGGAAACAATTAAGAAAAGGCTTAGAACTCGCATCAATCTAGAAAGGAGCGTCTTCGTCTGGTGCCGGATTATGTGGCATCACTGGAGAATCGGAAGGAGTGAAGTTGGCTTCCAACATATCATTAGAAACAGGGGGCAACCCAGGTGTACTGCCAGATTCTGCAGATGTTAAATTTTCGAATCGGGCATAATCTTTAACGAAGTATAGCATTTTACTTCCAACCGGACCGTTTCTTTGTTTACCGATAATCACTTCTGCAAGCCCTGCAGTTGATTGCCCTTCTGCAGTTGTTGTGATTCCATAGTATTCCGGACGATAAAGGAACATTACAATATCAGCATCCTGCTCAATAGATCCTGATTCACGTAAATCACTCAACTGAGGTCGTTTATCACCACCACGTTGTTCAACAGCACGAGATAACTGTGATAGTGCGATTACAGGCACATCCAATTCTTTTGCCAATGACTTCAATCCACGTGAAATAGAGGCGATTTCTTGTTCTCGACTCCCACTGTCTTTTGAGGAACCTTGCATTAACTGAAGATAATCGACGATGATTAAGCCAACATCGTGCTCGCTCTTTAATCGACGACATTTTGTTCTTAATTCCATCAATGTAATGGCCGGTGTGTCATCAATGAAAATATTAGCAGAGAAAAGTCTTCCTGCAGCTTCAATCAGATCTTTGAAGCTATCATCATTCAATGTTCCTTTTCTTGCTTCATCTGCACGAACTCTGGCTTCCATAGTAAGAAGTCTTTGAACCAACGACTGATTTGACATCTCAAGTGAGAAAATTGCAACCGGTGTTCTAAGGTTTTCATCGGGATGCATAGCTGCATTTCGAGCTGCAGTCAACACAAATGCAGTTTTACCCATTGAGGGTCGAGCTGCGATAATCACTAAATCGCCATTTTGCCAACCTGCCGTCATCTGATCAACCGATAATCCTGTTGGAATACCTGTGATTCCATATTTCTTACCGCGCATATCTTCCAGATAAGCGAGCGTATCTTTTAGGACATCTGCAACGGGTTGAGCACTGCTTCGACTTTTTTGATTTGCCAGATCAAAGATCTTTTGTTCGGCTTCATCCAATACATCATAGGCATCGGTTGTGCTATCGTATGATTCTTTGATTACATCCGTGCAACTAAGAATTAAACGACGCTTAATGGCCTTTTCAGTGATGATCTGAGCGTGATAGTCGATATTTGCTGCTGAACTAACGGAACGAGTTAAATCTGATAAATAAGTTGTCCCACCAGCAGCATCGAGTAAACCATTATCACGAAGTTCATTTTCTACTGTAAGAAGATCAAGTGGATTATCACGTTCATAAAGATTTGATAGAGTTTCGAAAATGTGACGATTAGCAGGCTTATAAAAATCGTCTGGTTTTAGCATCTGCAAAGCAATAGTTGCAGCACCATGTTCAATCAACATTGCACCTAAAACAGCTTCTTCAACTTCAACTGCCTGAGGCGGAATTCGACCTTCCTGTTCCAGTATTTTCGATTGATTCGAATAGTTGTCCTTACTATATGATGAGCCGTTTTTTTGCGCCAAAATCTATCTAAAGTGTGATGTGAGTGAATGAAAATAATTAAATAAATAATGCTTGTTTTGAGTTCTTTTCAACAAGCTTTGCACAAGTTATTAACATTATGGTTTGCCATCTAACTCGTCATATCTCTTTCTGAGCATCTGGACATCTTCCCAAGTTGGGCGTTTCCATTGTTGATTACGAAGTAGTGCTGCCGGGTGATAGGTAACCATTAATTCACGGCCTTGAAACTCATGGAATTTCTGCCGCATATCTTTAAGTGTAAGATCTTTATTCAATAAGGTAGTTGCAGATACTTTTCCTACACAAAGAATTAATTTAGGATTTATTAACTCTATCTGTTTCAATAAGTAAGGAAGACTTCGTTCTCTTTCTTCATGCTTAGGGTCCCTGTTATTTGGTGGCCGATGTTTTAGAATATTAGCGATATAGATATCGGATCTTTTGAAGTTGATAGCTTCCATAATTTTATCTAAAAGCTGACCCGCTTTCCCAACAAATGGCTCTCCCTGTAGGTCCTCGTTTTCACCGGGTGCTTCACCGATAAGCATCAAATCGGCTTCTGGATTACCTACCCCAAAAACAAGATTTGTATTAGAGAGGTCGGTTTTCAACACTTCAGCTGTTTCACAAAGGGTTCTCAGCTCATCCAGAGTTTTACATGCTTCTAATTGTTCTTCAACGCTAAGCTTTGGTTCTGGCTCATATTCTTCAACAGGCTCAGAAATCGAACTATGTCCCTTTGTATCTCTGTCGCTTTTTGCTTCAAACTCAACATCAAAATCCCCAAATATCTCTTTTTGCTGTCTAAGCAATCTCGCAACTTTTTCAAACAGCTCCTGACCGTTATCTGAATCCATTAGCCTAGTATTTCTTGAATGGTTTTTTCTTCTTCAAGGATATTATCGTCCAATTTACCAAAATGGAAACCGTCTATTGAATACTTTCCGATTTGAATGTTTTGAATGGTGTTAATAAGGCGAGGAGAGAATGGAATAGCAACTCTTACATAGTTATCAGACCAGCCGAACATAAATCCGTTTTTATTTTCTTCTTCGAATAATACGGGACGAATCTGACCTTCAAACTGTGAATCAAAATCAAATCGTTTTTTTGCTGATAATCTTCTCAATCGATGTGTTCTGGATTTTCTTTCTTGCTTAGGTACAATCGGTTCCAGAGTTAATGCATGTGTATTTGGTCGCTCGGAATAGGTGAAAACATGCAAGTAGGAGACATCCAAAGAATCGATGAAATCAAATGATTCCTGAAAAAGAGCTTCGGTTTCGCCCGGGTGACCCGTTATTACATCTACACCAATACAAGCATCAGGCATTAATGATTTAATCAATTCAACTCTAGCCTGATATAAATCCGATCGATAACGACGGCGCATTAATTTCAGCATTTCATCCGATCCACTTTGAAGTGGAATATGGAAATGTGGCTGTAGTTTTTTGGACTCGGAAGCAAAATGAATAATGTCGTTATTCAAAAGATTTGGTTCGATAGAAGACACTCTGAGTCGTTCTAGTCCATCCACTTTGTCAAGTGCCTGAAGCAATTGAAGAAAATCTTCGTTAGTACCATGGCCAAAGTCACCTGAATTCACACCGGTTATGATCACTTCATGAAAGCCTTCCTCAATCAATTGCTGTGCATTTCTAACAACAGTAGCAATTTTTGGTGACCTCGATGCTCCACGTGCAAGAGGAATGGTGCAAAAAGAGCATTTATAGTTACAGCCATCCTGGACTTTTAAGAATGCACGGGTTCGGTCATCAGATGAAAAAGCGTTATGAAAATCTACTGCTTCGTTTACATCAGTTCGATGAATGATGGTCTTTTCCTGTTTAACAAAATCATCGAACAAATCTAATAAGTGAAATTTGTCTTTAGCACCCAAAACAACATCTACACCTTCGATTTGAGCAATTTCTTCCGGCTCAAGCTGGGCATAGCAACCTACAACGGCAACGAATGCATCCGGATTCCTTCGCAATGCCTGACGGACAGTCTTTCTACATGCACTGTTAGCATCCAAAGTAACAGAGCAGGTGTTAATCACATAAATATCGGCAGGATCGGTAAACTCGGCAAGTTCGTAACCTTCATGTTCGAAATCGCGCCTCATGGATGAGGTTTCTGAAAAGTTGAGTTTACAGCCCAGGGTTTCGAAGGCGACTCTTTTCATTCTGCAAATATAAGAATTAATAACAGGGGATACGAAGCGTTATTCCAATCAATTCTTTAAATAACGTCAATTAAGTTCAATTTCTTCTGGGGGATGTTCATCACGGAAGATTTTTGCAGCTTCTGCGAATCGATCCGCTAAACCAACCATCATCAAACGATCACCTGCTTCGAGTTTAAAATCGCCGGATGGATTTCCAATACTTTTATTCCTGCGTTTAACGGTCAAAACCGTAATCTCGAAATTATTTCTCAACTTAAGATCCATGAGAGTTTTATTTGCTGCAAATGAATCTTCGCGTACTCTAACGGCCCTGGTATGCATGCCTTCTTCATGTAAATCTTCCAGTACCATTAAATGGGCTTCTTGTAAACTACCTCGAAGAATTTGATAGTCTTCTGATCGTAATTCTTTGACATATCGCTGAGCTGTTTCTTCAGGAATTAAATATGAGTTCAGAACCCAGGTAAAAAGTTGAACCGTAGTTTCCATTTCTTCGGGTACAACATGATCGGCACCTGCTTTGTTTAGTTTATCAGCATCTGAGATATATCGAGTTCGTACAATTACCTCTACAGTTGGATTTAAATATTTTGCAAGATTAATGATTCTGGGATTAATGTCCGGATCATTGATAGCTATCACACAAAGCTTGGCTTTATTGATTTCAGCGTGTTCTAAAATGTGCGTTCTTGATGCATCTCCAAAAATGGCATTCATACCGTTTTTATGCATTTCATTCACGGAAGAAGGATTTAACTCAATCACAATAAATGGGATACCAAGATCGTCAAAAATCCTTGCCAAACTTCGTCCTGCAGGACCATATCCAATCAAAATTACATGATCTTCTAATGGAAGATGCTCTTCTTCGGAACTATTATTTCGCTTTTTACTACCTAACTTCTTTAATGGTGTTTTTGCAAAAAGATCACCAACATTTGGGCTGATTTTTAACATTAATGGTGTAAGAATCATCAATAGAACAGAAACGGCAATAAATGTTTGGGAGCCTAATTCACCAAAACCGGCAGGAGAGAGTCCTGCAAGATTTCCACTTCGTTCTAGTACAAAAGAGAATTCACCAATTTGAGCTAGTATAATGGCTGTACCGGCTGCTATTCGAATTGGGTATCCGAGAATTAGCAAACTGAGCGAGCTAAGTAAAAACTTTAGAACAATTATTCCCGCAGCAATCGAAAGTAGTATCAATGGATACTCTAAGACGAATCGCATATCTAATAACATTCCTACAGAGACAAAGAATACCGCGTTGAAAACAGTCTTTAATGGTAGAATTTCACTTAATGCTTGTTCACTATATCGACTTTCACTTACCACCAGACCGGCTAAGAAAGCTCCAAGTGCTAGACTAACGTCAGCAAGATTTGTTAATGCAGCGGTACCAAAACAAATGGCCATTACAGTAAGAAGAAAGAGCTCTTTGCTTCTTGTATGGGCGACTTTTTCTAAAATCCATGGAACCACTTTTCGAGCCATCAAAACTACGATGGCAATTAAAAGAACTGCTTTACCTAAAACGATAAATACTTCTTGAACTGATTCATTTTCACCGGAAAGAATAGGAACCATTAATACCATCGCAATGATGGCAAAATCCTGAAATATGAGTACGGCTAAAGATAATCTACCAGTTGGCGTATCCGTCTTCCCTTGATCACTTAAGAGCCCTAAAATAATAGCAGTCGAACTCAGTGCCACTAGACAACCTGTATAAATGGCGACTTTTATATCAACATTGAAATACTGCAGAATGCCAACTACAACCAGAATGGTAAATAGCACTTGCAAACCACCACCCACGAAAATTGCGCTTTTAATTTTTGCTAGTTTTTCCAGGCTGAATTCTATACCAATGGTAAATAGTAATAGTATGATTCCAATCTCTGCCAGTTGGTTTACCAACTCTTGTTCGTAAACTAAACCAAGGGCATTAGGACCAATTATTACGCCCGCCAGTAGAAACCCGACAACCGGTACCAATCTAATTTTGTAACAGATGTAAGCGAATAAGACACTTACCAAAAAAAGAGCTACAATTTCATTTAAGAATGGAAGAGATACTGCGAAGGTGGTAAACATCAAATTAAAATAGCGCTAAAGAATCGGATGAAATTTTAAACATTTATGATAAGCAAATTGCTCAGATTCTTACAGGTTTTTCTCACAAGTTGATGAACTTCTATCTTTTAAAAAGTTCTTTCAATTCACTTTTAAAAGCTCGGTTAATTGTACTGCCTTTAAGTGAGTTATTGACGAGCTGAAAATCCATATTAAAGCGGAAACCTTCATCCGCATATATCCTGAAATTTATTGCTGAAAGCTGAACAGAAAGATTATAAATCAATAAAAAACCCAATGAGGTTTGCGGTAAGGAATCTTGGTTGAAATCACCTTCAAATCCACTTCCGGAATCAGAATATCTGAATTTAATAATGCCATCTTCCAACTTGAATCGAATTGTAATAGTAGCTTTTTCCTGACCGGCAAATCCATGCTTGTATGAGTTTGTGATTAGTTCATTCAGTACTAAACCAAATGGCACAGCCTGATTAGCGTTCAAAAAGATATCATCCGATTGAATATCAAATTCTACATGAAGCAGATCTGAGTGATAGGTATTGTGAATTTCATGACATAGCTTTTTTACAAGCTTAATGATTGAAATATCTGTGAAATTTTTTGATTCATAGAGCAACTTGTGAACACTTGCAATCGACATAATTCTGCTCTGAGTATTCAATAAGTTATAATCTAGAATTTCATCGTCAATTGAGTATCGTTGCAGGTCAATTAATCCGGAAATAATTGCAAGATTGTTTTTTACTCGGTGATGAATTTCGGCTAGTAGTAATTCTCTTTCAATGATGGATTGCTGAAGTTTATGCTCATACTCAATCCTTTGTGAAATATCTGAAAGAAAACCAATCATACCCTGGAATGTATCTTCAGCTCCATAAATAGGTTCTGCTTCCGATAAAACATGTACAGTTTTACCATCTTTTCTGATAAATCTATACTCTTCTGAGAATCTTGTTTTGTTGGCTATTGCCTGATGGAAAGCTTCAAAAATCCGATCCCGGTCTTCAGGATGCATTTGTTTCACCCACTCATCACCGGTACTATCTTCAAGAGCATGTCCAACAATTTGTTCAGCCATTGAATTGCCATAAATCAAATTTCCCTCGGCATCATTTTGGTAAATTCCCACAGGTAAAACGGACAAAATCTTACTCAGTTTTCGCTCTTCTTCCTGAAATTTTTTCTCTCTCTGAACTTGATTTGTTATATCGATATTTGTGCCAAAGACACCGTGAATTTTGTCATCTATGATATTGCCCCAAGCGTGATTAAGAAAATGACGATCAACCCCATGTTCATCAATTTCAGTAATTTGTTGGTTTTGGAAATTGAAATTGCTATCAACAAAGGCGCCAAGAAACCCTTTTACTTCATCAGAAAAGGGGACGACATCCGCATACTTACATCCAATAAGATCAGCTTTAGTGGTGTTATATAATCCGGCAAAGCGTTCATTGCAAAGAACAAATGTAGAGTTGTAATACATTTGCTCAACTTTCTCTTCTTTGGGAAGATACAAATCAATAGGTGGACTATAATCAAAAGCGAAGAACGCCAACGATTCGTTTTCTAAAAACGGAAGTAGATATTTTAAAACGTCCTGATTCAATTACCCTGTCTTTTCTGTACCATCGACATTATCGTACAATTTGAGTAGAAATGTAAACCCATTTAGCTCAGATGATAAGATTGTAACAAAAATGGCTCTTTCTTTTAATTCTAAAATAATTCAAATTTGAGAAAAGCTTTTTCTATTACCCCACCAATCTACATATGAGTAAAAAAGATCAGATTCGTGAGGACGTCACCATTCGATTTGCAGGTGATTCCGGCGATGGGATGCAATTAACAGGATCGCTCTTTACAAATACTACTGCGCTCCTTGGTAACGATTTAAGAACTCTTCCAGAATTTCCAGCTGAAATACGGGCACCCCAGGGCACTGTTCCCGGTGTTTCATCTTTTCAGCTGCAATTTGGTAGTCGTGAGATTTTAACTCCAGGTGATGAATGTGATGCGCTAGTTGTAATGAATTCTGCTGCTTTAAAAGCCAATCTTTCATTGCTAAAAAAAGGTGGAATCATCATTGCTAATACTGCCGGATTTGATAAGAAAAATCTGAATCTGGCGAAATATCCGGAAGGAGTGAACCCACTTGAAGATGGATCACTTAATGAATATGAAGTAATTCAGATTGATGTTACAAAACTAGTAAAAGAAGCACTTTCTGATACAAATCTTGGATATAAAGACATTGAGCGATCTAAGAATATGTTTGTTCTGGGCATGCTTTATTGGATGTATAATCGTCCGTTGGATTCTACTGAGGATTTCTTAAACCAGAAGTTCGGTACAAAGAAACCTGAAATCGCGGATGCCAATATCAAAGTTCTAAAAGCCGGTTATTTTTATGGTGAAACGGTTGAGCTTTTCAATGCCAGGGTTACAGTAAAACAAGCGGAGTTAAAGCCGGGAGAATATCGAAACATTACAGGTAATGAAGCTGTTGTTCTTGGATTGGTAGCTGCAGCTAGAAAATCAAACTTACCGTTATTTTTCGGCAGCTATCCAATTACGCCTGCCTCTGATGTATTACATGGGTTAGCTGCTCATAAGAAATTTGGAATTACCACTTTTCAGGCTGAGGATGAAATTGCAGCCGCTGCCTCAACAATAGGCGCTTCATTTGGTGGTAGTATTGGCGTTACCAGTTCTTCAGGACCCGGAGTTGCACTAAAAGGAGAGGCAATCGGATTAGCTGTTATGCTTGAACTCCCTTTAGTTATTTTAAATGTTCAAAGAGCAGGACCTTCAACCGGTATGCCAACAAAAACTGAACAAGCTGATTTGATGCAGGCAGTTTATGGTCGTAATGGGGAAAGTCCATTGATTGTGTTAGCCCCACAATCACCTGCCGATTGTTTTATGATGGCTTTCGAAGCTGTTCGAATAAGTCTAGAACATATGATTCCCGTCATATTCTTATCCGATGGATACATAGCCAATGGTTCAGAGCCTTGGAATTTTCCAAAGTCTGAAGATTTAGCTGATATCAAAGTCCGATTTGAAGGGCCTCGTTTAAATGGCGAATCTGGTAATTTCCTGCCTTATAACAGAGATGAGCGATTGGTTCGGAAATGGGCAATACCAGGTACTGAAGGAATCGAACATCGAGTAGGTGGACTTGAAAAAGAAGATGGAACAGGAAATGTTTCTTATGATCCGGAAAATCATCAGAAAATGACAAACATTCGTCGTGACAAACGTGATAATGTCAAATTCAATATCCCTGAACAAGCTATTGACCAGGGATCAGAAACTGGAGAAACATTAGTGTTAGGTTGGGGTGGAACTTATGGTTCGATACGAACTGTGGTGCATCAACTCAGAAAAGAAGGTCATGATATTTCACATGCACATGTAAAATACATTTGTCCTTTCCCTAAAAACTTTGAGGACTTATTAAGAGGATTTGATCGAGTTATTGTGCCGGAAATCAATGATGGACAATTGGTGCGTCTAATTCGTTCTGAATACAATATTCCGGCAATAGCGATTAATAAAGTTAAAGGTCGGCCTTTTGGAGTAAGTGAATTAAAGGAATCAATTGAAAAGAGAATTTCAGAAAAAGTAGAAGCGTAGAGGTATAATCATGGTAGATACACTTATCGACAATTTTGTAAGAGAACATGAAGCCGATTTAACCGCACTTCCTGATTATAGCGGTAAAGACTTTGCTTCTGATCAGGATGTGCGTTGGTGCCCCGGTTGTGGGGATTATACCATCCTTAAACAGGTGCAAAATGCTATGCCGGAACTTGGCTTGGCAAAAAAAGATATCGTTTTTATTTCTGGAATCGGATGCTCTTCGCGCTTTCCCTATTACATGGATACCTTCGGAATGCATTCCATTCATGGTAGAGCGCCAGCCATTGCAACAGGACTTAAAGTAGCTCGACCGGATCTTTCGGTATGGATTATTACCGGTGATGGAGATGCATTATCAATCGGTGCAAATCACTTTACACAACTTTTGCGTCGTAATGTGAATGTGAACCTACTCTTGTTTAACAACGAGATTTATGGATTAACAAAAGGTCAATATTCACCGGCATCACCATCAGGAACTGTTACAAAATCTACACCATTTGGTTCTATTGATCATCCTTTCAATCCATTGGCTTTAAGTATGGGAGCTAATGGTACTTTCGTAGCTCGTGCTATGGATCGTGATCCCAAGCACCTGAAAGAGATGATACTTCGTTCGCACAAGCATCAGGGAACTTCGATGTTAGAGATTTACCAAAATTGCATTGTGTTCAATGATGGAGCATTCGAATTATTCACTGATAAGAAAACTCGTCCACAAGAAGCGATTTATTTAGAACATGGGCAGCCTCTTGTATTTGGAAAAGAAAAAGACAAAGGGGTGAGGTTAAATGGCTTTACTCCCGAGGTTGTTGAATTGGGAGATAATATCACCAAAGATGATCTCTGGGTGCACGATGAAAGTGATAAGGTTAAAGCTTACATCTTATCCCGATTCTTTGATCAGCAACATGAAAGTGGGGAAGGACTAAGGTTCCCAAGACCTTTTGGTGTATTGTATGCTGAAGAAAAGCCTACTTATGATTCTGGTGTAACAGCTCAGGTTCAAAGAGCAAAAGAAAATCATGGTGAACCCGATTTAGATGCTTTACTTAGAGGCAACGAAACATGGACAGTTAAATAGTAATTGAAATTTTGCTTTGATTATTACCGGTTTAGATAAAATGTGGTTTTAATCATAAAAACATGTTGAATATCTGCCTGCCGACTTAATCCTTTTGTTCGGTATTCTGCCCCTAATTCAAATTTTCTCTGTGGATTATAATACCATCCTATTCCGATGGAGATTCGGTTTTCGGCATCATATTCAGAATCAGTAATTGCATTGACTAATTCATTCTTTAGGATTAAATACTGCTCTCTATTGTCTAATTGAGACCCAGTTAGTGGGAAATCATAACCAATTCGATATCTGTATCTGTGCTGAAATGATTCTGTCCTAAAACGTTGCTCAAATCGAATTCTATGGGAAATCCTTCTATCACCAAAAAAGGAAATAAATCCCAATTGTTGACTTAATCTGTGTTCATAAAGTTGCTCAGATAAGCTTGGTTGTCGATAACGGTAGTTATAACCAATACCTAGTTTTAATCTTGGGTTAGCTGCATAGATTATTGAAATTGATGGTTGGATGAATTCCACGAAAGAACTATTATCAAATTCATTCACTGAATTACGAGTGTTAATCTTAGTATTCCAGGTTATTAAGTCGTTTTGTTTCCATGTATATGAAAATTGAGGTTCCCACAATAGTTCTGCATTCTGTCCCAGAACATTACTACTTAAAAAAAGCGATATCAATAGAAAACCAAATCTAAGCATTACCAGATATTGTCAAGTGATCGCTTAATGATTCTTCTACTTTGGATCAGGTTACCATTAGAATCAAACAAATATTCAAAAAAGCCGATTTGACGTCTATTCTTTCCTTCAATTTCCATTTCGATTCTTAGGTCGATTTCAGTTGCATTACCTTTAACTGCTTGCTGAATAATTTCTATAGCAGACTTGGTTGAAGAAGAATACTGATACTGGACCCTGGTAACCCTGTATGACTGATAGATAGATTCGATATAGTCTTTTATAGCATTATTTGTTGTTGAGGTCAGACTTTCAAAATCTGTTAGTACTTCAACATCTTGGAGAGAACTCGATGCATCAAATTCAATACTAAGATCTTTACCATAAATTGTAAGTTTTGCCTCGTATGTAAGATTTCTACCATCCGATTCCTGAAAATATTTGAAATCAGTGACATCAGGCAACGCATCAGATAAAATTTCTAATGCTTTATCAGGAAAGGCATCTTTTTGTATCGGTCTTTCAAATTCACTTTTTGGGGTGTTATCAGTCAGGTATTGAGATGAACACCCGGTAATTATTAGTATTAGGATAGGAAAAAGGACTATATGTGCCTTTTCCATAAAAAACCCTAGGCTTTTTGTACTCATATTTTGTTAATGCTATAAGTCTAACTCAAAAAAAATTGAGGAACTAAACCTTAATGTTTAATCACAACTTATAAAAGACTATAAGTGATACTAAAAAAGGGATATCGCTGATGGAGTCAACTAAGCTTCAACAGATTCCGGTACATGCTCCGGTTTCGCGTCTTTATAAGCAGGTCGTGGTTTTAGGCCAAATAACTCGAACATGTGCATATCTTCATCGAGTTCATTGTTTCCAGTAGTAAGAAGTTTCTCCCCAGTAAAAATGGAATTCGCACCAGCCATAAAGCATAGTGCCTGTTCTTCAAAACTCATGCGAACACGTCCTGCAGAAAGGCGAACCATCGACTCCGGCATCAATATACGGGCAGTTGCAATCATTCTTGCCATATCCCAGCTTGGTACTTTAGGCTGATTCTCCATTGGTGTGCCAGCAACCGCAATCAAAGCATTTACCGGTACAGATTCCGGGTGTGGATCTAAATTAGATAAGGTGTAGAGAAGACCTATTCTGTCTTCATGTGTTTCGCCCATTCCTATGATTCCACCTGAACAAACGGACATGTTGTTGTCTTGCACTTTTTTGATAGTATCTAAGCGATCATCATAAGTCCTGGTTGTAATAATCTTTTTGTAGAAATCTTCGCTAGAATCGAGATTATGATTGTAAGCATACAATCCAGCTTCTTTTAGTTGAGCTGCTTGTTCATCAGTAAGCATTCCTAATGTTGCGCAGACTTCCAATCCTAAATCTGCTACTCCGGAAACAACATCTAGTACTTCATTAAAGTCTTTATTCTTACGAGCACTTCTCCATGCAGCTCCCATACAAAATCGAGTACTTCCTGCTTCTTTTGCACGCTCAGCTGCTGCTAAAATCATTTCTTTAGGCATCAGTTTTTCGCTCTCAATACCTGTGTCATATCTCGCTGATTGCGGACAGTAAGCACAATCCTCAGAGCAACCACCTGTTTTAATCGAAAGGAGTGTACACACTTGAACTTCGCCGGTTTCATGGTATTCACGATGCACTGTAGCAGCGCGATAAATCAACTCCATTAACGGGGTATTGTAAATTTCTGAGATTTCCTCTGTTGTCCAATTGTGGCGAATAGTTTCAGACATGAAAGCTTGGTTAGATGACTTAATTTTTTTTGAAAGTAAGGCGATTAGTTTGAAATCCCAATACGAATGTGTTGATTCCAATACCAGCTTTGTAGTAATATCCAGCACTAACTAAATCGGATAGAACATTGAAAGAATCACGTCGGGATTTCCTAAAAAAGTCTGCAATGCTTGCAGCGGGCGCTACAACACTTCCATTATTTAATCTGGGTTGTGCAGCTACACCAAAAAAAGAAAATGAAGTTGGAGTTCAACTTTGGTCTGTTAGAGAACCATTATCTCAAGACTTCCAAGGTACAATTAATCGAATCGGTGAAATTGGATTCGATTTCGTTGAAGCATATGGTTTAAATCCAACTGGTGAATTTGAATGGGATATTACTGCTGAAGGATATAGACAAGCAGTAGAATCAGCAGGTATGAGAATAGCATCATGCCACTCCTCTTACTTTCAAGCCGAAGAAACACCTCAAATAATTGAAACCGTGAAGAAGCTCAATACAAATTGGGTTAATATTGCATGGATAAGTGAAGAAGTAAGATCAGATTATTATGCAGTTGCGGAGAACCTAAATGCTATCGGTGAGCAACTCAAGGCAGAAGGAATCGGCTTCGGGTACCATAATCATGATTTTGAATTTTTCGAAACCGAGAATGGTGAGATTGGTCAGGAAATTATGCTGAATAACACCAATCCAGAGTATGTGAGTTTTCAAGCGGACTTATACTGGTTCATAAAAGCTGGAGTTGATCCCATTGCCTACATTAATAAATACCCAGGACGCTTCTGTTCTTATCATATAAAGGATGCAAATAACGATCTTGATCAAACGGATATTGGTACCGGAATCGTTGATTTTGAGAGCATTTTAGCACTCAATGAGAAAGCCGGTATTCAATATGTATTTGTTGAGGACGAGCGAACAGATAATCCATTTCAAAATGTAGAAATTGGATTGCAATACCTAAAAAGTCTTGATTTTTAAAATTCATAAATCGATGAATTTCTTCAGGCATAAGTCATTTTGATCGGTTTCTAATGTTTGTTAAATTCTTCTAATTAATGTATTGATTGAAATCATTTAAATCCTTACGATTAATGGTCACTACTCAAATTCATTAGCACATAATTTCGCATGAATATATTAGTTGTTGAAGATGATCCTTCTGTACGAACACTGGTAAAAGCTGTACTAGAACATAACGGCAATACAGTTTCAACAGAGGATACTGTTATGACCGGCGAAAAAGCCGCAGTAGAGGGGAACTTCGATATGATAATCCTCGATTTAGGATTACCTGATGGAGATGGTTACGAACTTTGTAAAAATATCAGAGATAAAAATGTAACGACACCAGTATTGATTTTATCTGGTGAACAGGAAGCTGATGTAAAAGTAAAATGCTTGCGAGTTGGAGCTGATGATTATTTAACAAAGCCATTCAACACGGAAGAGTTAATTGCCAGACTTGAAGCTATTCAACGAAGAACAGAAGCATCAGGTGATCAGGTTTTAATTTGCGGTGAGTTGAAAGTTGACTTATTGAAGCGTGAATTCATGATTAATACTGAAAAAGTTCAGTTAACAAATAATGAATTCAATCTCTTAGTGTATTTTATTCGAAATAAAAACAAAGTGATAACGCAGGAAGAGCTAGCTGAAAAAGTTTGGGATATTCACTTTGATACACAGACAAATTACATCAATGTTTATATCAGCTATCTAAGAAAGAAAATTAGAGAACATACTGATGTAGATTACATTGAAACGATTCGTAAGAAAGGGTTTACCTTCCGTTGCGGATAAATATCAATCACTGAAATTTCAGGCTGTGTCGATTACCGATGCAGCCTTTTTTATTTATGCAAGATTCGGAAGTATATAAAAACCTTACGGAGTATTTAAAAGAATTCATATCGGACGAAAGATTTGATCGTATAAATGAAGTACTTGAAAACAGGACTGATTATTTAACAATCGTTTTAGAGGATTTGCATAAATCTCACAATGCAAATGCAGTTCTAAGAAGTTGTGATGGATTTGGAATCCAAGATGTGCATATCATCGAAAACAAAAATGAATTCGATAAAGAAAGTACGGTTTCAATAGGGGCTCATAATTGGCTCACACTTCATCGATATAATAATCCTGAGATAAGTAATGTAGATGACTGTTTTGACCAATTAAAATCAAAAGGGTACCAAATTATAGCAACAACACCGCATGAACGAGATTCGAATGTTTCTGAAATTGATATAAGTAAAAAAACTGCACTTGTATTTGGGACAGAGTTAGAGGGAATCAGTGAAGAAGTAACTCAAAAAGCGGATGGTTTCGTTAAAATCCCGATGTATGGCTTTAGCGAAAGTTTCAATATCTCAGTGAGTGCAGCAATTTGTATGTATGAGATTACGAAGAAGATTCGGGAAAGAGATGAAAATTGGCAACTTGATGAAGCTTATAAATCAAAGCTTAGATTTCAATGGATTAAACAGACGATTAAAGCAGGGGATCAACTTGTAAATAAATACCTGGAAGAAAATAAGCTAGTTCTACCAAAATAATTCCTGACAGAAAGATGGAGAGACAAAGATAGTTAGTAATTAGTCTAGCGACTTTGTATTCGTTTCAGAAATGCGTTTGAACATCATGTATTCTTCAGGAGATGTATCAGCGAATAAATAGTAAATAGGGTCGACATGACGATTATTAAGGCGGATTTCATAATGTAAGTGAGGGCCTTCAGCTAGACCGGAATCACCGGCTTTAGCAATTTTTTGTCCACGTTTTACTTCAACACCATGACGGATACCATCTTCATAGGCAGAAAGGTGAGCATATAAGGTTTCATATCCGTAACCATGATCTATTATTACTATTCTTCCAAGGTTTCCTTGTCTGCCTGCAAACTTTACGACACCATCGCCGGTCGCATAAACCGGTGCACCAATATCAGCACGGAAATCAAGTCCATTATGCGGTCTTCTATAACCTAAAATTGGATGATCTCGCATACCAAAACCGCTTAACAAAATTCCACTACTTGGTTTAATAGCAGGTATATGACGCATCTTTTCAGCGTTTTCATTGTACTGGTGTCTAAGTTCTTCAAAACTCAAATTTTGAATACCAATTTTACGCTCAAGGTTATCTACTCGTTCCGATGTCCATCGTAGAAGTTCTGCAGTGTTTTGTTCATAAATATCAAACTCGCCATATATATCAGCACCGCCAACACCCGCCTGACGTTCATCCATAGAAATGGTTTCTAAGCCTAAAATAGAACGATAGACTTCATTGTCACGAGATGCGATTTCATCAAGTTCTTCATCGAGATTAATTAGCGCTGATCGAGTAGATTCAAGTTGATCAAATAGTGCTCTGTTTTCCGCTTGAAGGGCTAACTCTGTAGGTGTTCCAATCTTTGTTGATAAGATAATTATGCCTAAACCTGCAATTACAACACCATTTAAAATCCAAATAGCAAGATTGTAGATGATTTGCTCTCTGCGTTTATACTCAATGGGTATAAATTCACATGAATCTTCGTCGTAATAATAGTGGTTTTTAAGTGACATTTAGTTTGTACTCCAACGCAGTTAAGATAGCGACAATCACTTCGTAATAAAAGAGAGTAATTGCTTGAACTTGTTACTCAATATCTCCTTCAAAATATTCAATAGCTCGCTTCATAGTATCATTATTACCTTTGGATTTTTCTGCGATGCTATTCTGAATTCGATCCTGAAACGCTTGTGCGGCATCATATCCATAATGTTTCAGTAAATGATTCATCGCAATTACTTCTGCAATAACTGTTATGTTTTTACCGGGAGTAATTGGCAATTGAATAAATGGTACTTCAACATCGAGCAGATTAACCGTATCGTGGTCTAGTCCGGTTCGATTTATATCCAAATTATCGTCCCACAAAGTGAGTTCCATTACAACTTCTAATCTTTTCTGATATCTTATAGAGCGGATTCCAAACATTTTCATCACATCGACGATCCCTAATCCTCGAATTTCCATGAAATGTTTGCTTATTTGAGTTGCAGCTCCCATCAAAACACTGCTTTTCTTTGTAAGCATAACAACATCATCTGCAACTAAACGATGCCCTCTTTCTACCAGATCTAAAGCAACTTCACTTTTACCAATTCCGGAGCGTCCAACAATCAAAATTCCGATTCCATATACGTCAACCATAGCACCATGTACTACCGTTTGTAATGCAAATTGATCTTCCAGAAAATCCCTCAACAATTGCATGAAACGGGTAGTCTCATATGGAGTTGTATAGACCGGTATTCCTGCTTCTTCGGCAAGAATCAGGAGGTAATCAGGTAACACATTACCATCGGTTAAAAAAATAACAGGGAGCTGAAACTGAAGAATATTCCTAAAAGCTGAAATCTGCTTTTCTTTCGACATGTTCTCCAAAAACTGGTTTTCGGTATTTCCCAGTATCTGAACCCTTTGATAAGTATACAGTTTAACATAACCGGCTAATGCTAATCCCGGCCTGTGTAGATCTGCTTCCCGCACATATCTATCGGCACAACAATCTTCAGCTGCACAAGCAATAAGATTGATATTTACCCGATCCCTCAGGCTTTCAACGATATATTTAACGCTAATCTTTTCCTTTATAGGGATCGGAGGTTGAGAAGTAAATGCCATGAATTAATGAGCGAATTTTTTTTCTTTATATCTTTTTAATTGGCGAGCCAGATTATCTACAGCTTTGGAAATAGCTTTTTCATATTTCTCTGCGCGTTCCTCTGCTTTTAAAGTTTTGTTCGGGATTTTTAAATGAATCTCCGCTTTTTGAGGGTTTTTTATTGATGCAGATGGTTCAAGAACAATGGTACAACTTACTATTCGATCGAAGTATTGAGGTAGTTTTTCGACTGCTTCATGAGCATAATCTTTTAATTGTTGGCTTGCTTCGAAATGACGGGCTGTAAAATTAACAGTCATGATTTCCTCCTTAGTTTTTTGCTCTTGGATGTGCTTGTTCATATACATTTTTTAGGCGCTCAACACTAGTGTGAGTATAAACTTGCGTTGCCGCAAGATTAGCATGACCTAAAAACTCCTTTATTATCCTGATATCAGCACCATTATCCAGCATATGTGTTGCAAAACTATGCCGTAAAACGTGCGGTGATTTCTGTGTCACTTCACTATGTGCTTTCAGGTATCGTTCGACCATGTATCGAACGGTTCTATCATAAATTCTTTGTCCACTTGCTGCTAAAAACAATGATTTCCTAGCATCTGAATCTGTTCGTGGTCCATATAATGAGATTCGCTGCTTAATGAAATCTTTTAAAATATTAACAGCTGTTTTTCCGATAGGAATAACTCTTTGTTTGTTGCCTTTACCTGTAACTGTAATTTGACCTGCTCGAAGATCAACATCTGTAATATTTAGTCCAACAAGTTCGCTAACACGAATTCCTGTGCCATAAAACACTTCCAGGATTGCTCTATCTTGTAAACCTTTAACAGTTGATATGTCGACGGATTCAAGTAGCCGTTCTAGGTCGTCGGACGTAACAGTTTTCGGTAATGTTTTATCCTTTTTTGGTACAACAAGTAGATGAGCCGGGTTTTTCTCAATATAACCACGTTTAAATGAATACTTAAAAAAGGAACGAATAGCAGCTACTTTTCTGGATATTGAGCTCTTAGCTAAACCTTCATCAGATAATTCTCCTAACCATAATCGAATAGTTAGTCTGTTAATCGAGTTTAATTCTATTTGATCTGTGTCTATTTCTAATTGCCGAGAACAGAATTCGAGGAAAGACTCTAAATCGTTTTTATAAGACGTGATTGTATGAGGGGAAGCGTTTCGTTCTACCTGTAAGTACCGTAGATATTTCTCAATCAGCATTTTCATCAGCCGAAATATGTTCAACTGTCACATAAAATGAAACAAAGCTTTATGTGTTTTTGATGAATTATACGGGTCGACCTTTCCAGCTCGATTTCCATCCAAATATGCGATTGAGAATGCATTTTAATCCAAGTAATTGATACCAGATAATTGCAAAGGGGTGAAAAATTGCCATCCACCAATTCCATTTAAACCAAATGTTGAGAATTAATCTTTGAAAGATGTAGAGAAGTATGATTAGAATTGATAGACCAAGAAGTATTTGATCATTATTTAAGTAACCAATCACCAATGTGAAAAATGGAAACACAAAGAATAGGAGATGCAAAATTCCCATAAATATAAATTCAAATGAACTGCCAAATCCTGCTAAGAAATTTTTCTGCAGGCCCTGCCATATTTCTGACCCTGATGTATACATTCTGCAATACACAGAATTGATTCCGTTCATCATAGAAAGAGTGAAACCATTGTTCTTTAGATTTCTAGCGAGCTCCATGTCTTCCACAACTGCCTCTTTGACTCCCTGATGACCATTAATTCCGTTGTAAGCTGATTTATTAAATGCTATAAACTGTCCACAAGCAGCCACAAATTTTGGGTTTAGGAAAGATTTTAAAAAACCAGGCATCCATCGAGGAGATCTCTCTACATAAGTAGCAGGTAATAGAGTAAGAAGGGCGAAATAGATCGTTGGTACAATCAATTTTTCCAGGAATCCATGAACTCTCTGTTGAGGCCAAACCGTTAATGCATCAATGTTTGACAGTTTGCAAGTGGCTTTACTAATAGTATCTGGTTCTAACCAAACATCAGCATCAATAAATACTAAAATATCTCCACTAGCTTTTTGTGATAACTGATGACAAGCCCAAGGTTTTCCAAGCCAATCTTCCGGTTTAGGTTTTCCATTAATGATTTTAAGTTGATCTGAACTTGATGATAGATGCTTTAAAATGTCAGGTGTAGTATCTGTTGAATTATCATCTAAGACTAATATTTCCTTGTTTTCATATGTTTGATCTATCAATGATTTGACACACTTTTCAATAACATTTTCTTCATTTCTTGCTGGCACACAAATGCTTACTTTCGGTTGATTTGCAACATTTAAAAGTGATTGATCTGCAATTGATTTAAACTCAAACCGATTTCGTAACAAGACGGCCGTTGTTAAAATCATAAATAGTAATGCTGCACCAAGTATGTAAATCATATTGAACGAAAAGTAGTATTCTCAAGGTTTGAGAGCAGCAGTATAACCGAAAAAACCGGGATGAACATTTCCACAAATATTAAAGATGAATTTCTTGATGATAAAAAGCCAAGAACAGGGTATGAGTGGTGGTATTTTGATGCTATTTCTGCGGACAAATCCTGGTCGATTGTAATTATTTTTTATCAAGGTAACCCATTTTCTACCAATTATATAGAAGGAAAATATTCCAAACGTTCTGAGGAATATCCTGCACTTAGTATTTCGGTGTACAAAAACGGGAAAGCAGAGTATTACAGCTTTCTTGAATTTCCTAAATCACAATTCCTTTATGATGCCGAAGATGATATTCATTTATCTATAGGCGGGTGTGCTTTTCACCGAAAGACATCATCTGATTCAATCGAATATGAAGTTAATTTGAATCAAACGTTAGAATCTGGGCATTCTATTGTAGGTAAATTGAAATTTATAGGTGACCGAACATCCAATAATTTGATTTCAAGCTCCAAAAAAGGAGACCGACATTACTGGAATTTACTGCAACCAAGAAGTAAAGTGGTTGGGTCTTTTAAAATTGCAGGTAAAACTGATTCATATCATGTTGGCTTTCATGGAGATGGATATCATGACCACAATGTTGGTCATGAGATAATGAGCGAAAGCTTTAAAGATTGGTATTGGGGACGATTTCATTTCCCAAAGTATACCATCGTCTATTATATCATGAATGGTTATAAAACCAAACAGCATCAAGCCTGGTTAATATCTCGGGATAATCAGGAATTAGCCGGTTTTTTTGATAAAATCGAGCTTACTAATAAAAAAAAGAATGTTCTTGGTTTAGAATCATTCAGAGAAATAAAGCTTGCGGGTCTATTAGGAAATCTAACGATCGTTAATAATAAGATTATTGATAACGGACCATTTTATCAGAGATACTTATCTGAAGCCATATTCAAAGATGTGTCCGGTTCTGAATCCCAAGTCGGTATTTCTGAATACATCAATCCAAGCAGAATAGAAGAGCAAAAGTATTGGTGGATGGTAAGAATGCGATTAAGATATCTGCGTGAGAAAGCACATTGGGTTCAAAAATCCAAGATATTTTATGAGTGGACCTGGTGATTCCTTGTCCTTAATTCAGCCAGAAGATCATCTAAATTTGATTTAAATAGACTAGTTAATTCTTTTCTGCTCAATGAATTGCTAAAATCAAGTGACTCTCCAACTAATATGTTTAAATCAGGTCTATTTGACTTTGAATGATCTATGTAGATTGCAATTGGGACAAAATCCAGACCGGTAGAATTTTGATATAACCAGGCCAGTCCGTCTTTAAACTCATTGGTTTTGTTTGAAACCGGGAAAATTTCACCTTCAGGATAAACAAACAAAGATGCTCGGTCTCTTTCCATTGATTCCAGTGCGTAACGTAAAGATGTTATGGTGGACCTTGGATCATTCAGGTTTACAGAAAAAGCCCCAATTCTTGAGAAAAACCGATATTCCATCATCTGTTTATCTTCCATTAAGGCTCTGGCTTTCTGATTGAAATGCTTTTCAGCCAGATAAAGTGGAATTAAGCCGTCCCACCAATAATTGTGATTTAAGTAATAAACGGTTCTTGAATCTCGTGTTGGTTTGTACTTCTGATATACATTTACACTTTTAAAACGCAGCTTCATCAGCAGGCGAGTATACCAATGAAAAAAATTAACAAGAAAACGAGATTCGTTGGCCGGAATAAAATCCACTTCTTTTTTTCTAGTGATGATAGTGTTAGTCGCTGTATCTTTCAATTATGAAAAAACACCGAGGAAAGCCGATAATTCCAATATCCGACCAACGCATCGAAAAATATGCTGAAGCGCATTCTGTGCAAGATTCTGAAGAATTAAAAGCATTAATTGAGTCAAGCGACCAGTCTCTTGAATACATTGATATGTTGAGTGGATCAATAATTGGAGGCTTTCTACAACAAATAATCCAGATATCCTGTGCTAAAAAAATTCTTGAAATTGGAACATTTACTGGATATTCGGCAATTAAAATGGCTGAGGCATTACCTGATGATGGTTTGATATATACCCTAGAGATGAATCTTAGGTATCAAGAATTGGCGGAAAAACATTTCGAAGTATCTGCTCAAAAATCAAAAATCAAATTATTGAAAGGTAACGCACAACAATTGATTGATCAGATTGACGATGTTTTTGACTTAGTGTATTTGGATGGAGATAAGCTACGCTATGAGTTATATGTTGAAAAAGTACTTCCAAAACTTAAATCCGATGGATTAATCATAGCAGATAATGTGCTTTGGGACGGAATGGTTTTAAATCCAGAAGATCATAAATCGCAGGCTATAGCAGATTTCAATCATTTTGTTTGCGAAGACTCCAGACTTGAAGTTGTACTACTTCCAATACGGGATGGTGTTTCCTTAATTCGAAAGCTATGAGTCCTTGGAGGTGCTCTTAACTGTTGATAAGCCGAATAATTTGTAGAAGGGGCAATGACTTAAACAGCTTGAGAGAGCCCAGAAGAGTGCAGCAATAATTAATACGTTTCCAAATAGCCCTTTTATAATACCGGAAACAAACAAAATCCCAACCAAAACGGAGAATACAATTCGCGTTATTCGGTCAGTTTGGTTGAGATTTTTTTTCATCATTCTAAATTATTTTATCCAAATTAGAATAGCCAGTTTAAGCCACCTCCCAGACCAAAATGGTTATGGTAGGATGTTTTTAAACTGAAATATTCATTCAACAAATATTCAAATCCAATTTCGAATTCATTGCTTATTGTGAATTCATCAAATGAATCATAGAGTGCTTTACTCTCAGATCCGAATTTTGTTTCTAGATGACTATTAAGCATCAGGCGCCTGGTAATAGGTACGTGTAAATCGAATCCAAATTGTGGACGAAGTTTATGATCTATTTGAAAATCTAGATCGAGGATGTACCACATCAAATATTTGAAACCTACAACTCCAAGACTTTCATCCAGCTTAAAATTAGATTCGGTGTGACCTTCAAACTCTAGCCCGACATAGACTCTAAAGAAATCGCCAGTGAAATAGGAATAATCGAATTCTGCTTCGAATTCTTGATTAATACCATATTTAATCAATGCATTAATCTCTGAATTAACATTGCTGTGAACTAAGTCTAGAGAATTGAAATGACTAGCTGCCATCAAATCACCCCATGTAAACCACATTTTATCATGCTTATACATTGTTGCAACAGGGTAGGGTGCTAAGCGCTCATCCCTGGTACTACCTTCATAGCTGAAAACTCTGGTCATTCCTGACATCATGTGATATAAAAGGTGGCAATGAAATACCCAATCTTTTTCTTCATTGGCCTCAAATTCAATGGTAACTCGGCTCATAGGAGGTACATCAACCGTATGCATTAATGGTGATAATTCACCCTGCCCGTTTAATACTCTGAAGTAATGCCCATGCAAATGCATTGGATGATGCATCATGGTTGTGTTATTTAAGGTGACTCTAACGATTTCCCCTTTTTTTATTACAATTTCTTTTGATCCAGACAGTGTTTTACCATTAATACTCCAAACATAACGCCACATATTACCTGTAAGATTGAATACGAGCGAACGAATAGAATCGGCTGAGTGAATGACGGTGGACTCCTTAGCTCGAATATTTGAAAAGTCATAGCCAACATTCCACATATTCATTGGTGCTAATGGATCCATGGAATGCATGCTATGATTACTATGGTCCATTTCTTGAGTTGAGTTTCCATGTTCACTATGATTGATCTCAGAATGATCCATTGTTGAGTGATCCATCATAGAATGATCCTGATCAGGATCCATCGGAGTCATTTCCATTCGATGATGCGCATGAGGATCGAAATCAGGATTAGCGGACATAATTCCAACCTCTTCGGCTTGCATGCTCATGTCATGATCATCCATGGAGTGCATTTGTGCCATTTCTTTTCCTAGTTGCTGGTAGTCTGGAAATGGAATGCTTGGTGCTAAAATTCTTTCTCCGGCTCCTAAAAAAGCACTTGTTGAACCAGTTACATCTTGTGCGGTTGCCTTAAATTCAAGTGATTTACCTTCTTCAATTGTTACAATGAAATCATAGGTTTCTGCGAGCCCAATTAGGAGTTTTTCCGTATGAAAAGGTTCAATATCTAATCCATCAACGGAAACTACATTGAGATGGTTATCAGCTAATTGAAGCCAAAAATAGCTGGATGCACCTGCGTTTATTACCCGAACCCTAACTTTGTCACCTGGTTCATAATCTGTGTATTCAATCTCTTTTTGACCGTTAGTTAAAAATGCATCGTACGGAATATCCGAAATATGCATTCCGGGCATTTTCATTTTCCATAAATTGAATTGAGAAGTTAAAGTACCTGATTTTAATGCGTCTATGATTGATGGAGCATTACCCAGTTGAATACCATACCATTCGTTATGACGTTTTAAGTTTCTCATTACACGCATTGGATTTTTATCTGTCCAATCGGATAATAGAATCACTAAATCGTGATCGTATTCTAGGGTTTGTTGAATTGGGTCTACAATAATGCTGCCATAAACACCTTTTTGTTCTTGAAAACCGGTATGTGAATGATACCAGTAGGTTCCGGATTGAATAAGTGGGAAATCATATTGCTGGGTTTTACCCGGCCGAATTGGTGGAGTGGTTAAATATGGGACACCATCCATATAATTCGGTAGTAACAAACCATGCCAGTGAACAGACGTCTCCATCATAAGATCATTTTTAACTCTGATAACCGCATGTTTTCCTTCCTGAAAACGAAGGGTAGGTCCCGGTAGCTGACCATTAAAAGTCATTGCTTTTCGATCTTTTCCGGTAATATTTACCTCAATCTCACTTACTGTTAAATGGTAAATGATGCTGTCGCCTTTAATAATAGGTTGTAATTCTTGAGCTTGAGTAGACAGTGAAATGAAAGCTATCACTGCAATGAGTGCATATCTCATTATAAACTTGAAATTAAATTAGTTGATGTTAGAGTCGGTGATAAGATTTGACTCGCTAAATCAACAATGCCTTGTAGTTTATGAAGAGATCAGGTGGGGAAGGGTCAGGTTTAAAGTCTATGATCTCTTGGTGAATTGACCCTTTTTTAAATTCTGACGATTCAAAATCAACTATTTCTCTTTCAAGCACAGAAATAGCTGTTTTTGCTTTAACTAGGATTGTGTTATTAAGCATAAGCTTAGCATCAACACAATAACATTCAGCTAAAGAGTGGTTCACTGTTTTATATGTTGAAGAGTTATCCATCATATCACAGTGATCAATATTTTTTTCCGAACTATTATGCTTCATCATATCCATGGACATTGATTCCATGTCGTCATGAGAATTATGATTCATTTCCTCCATCATATCACAATCAGCCATAATCAGGCAGTTTGATATTGCCGGAATAGCAATGTTGGCTATTAAAACAATCGCCAATAGTCCGGAGATCGAGGATATATAGTTTCTTGTAATCACTGGATGAATTTAAGCATTCAGGCTAACGGATTTCAAGCGTAAGGAGTTTCCAATCACAGAAACTGAACTAAAACTCATAGCTAAAGCTGCAATCATAGGAGAAAGAAGCATGCCAAAAACAGGGAATAGAACTCCTGCTGCTATGGGAATACCTACTGTGTTATATATCAACGCAAAGAACAGATTCTGTTTGATGTTCTTCATTACTGATTTACTGAGTTTAATGGCCCGCGTTATTCCGGTAATATCGCCTTTTAATAATGTGATATCAGCAGATTTAATGGCTACATCAGTACCTGAGTCCATGGCAATTCCGATATTAGCTTGGGCGAGAGCTGGTGCATCGTTTGTGCCATCACCGGCTACCGCAACTTTGTATCCATGATTCTGAAAGCGTTTAACTTCCTCAATTTTATCAGTTGGGAGGCATTTCGATTTATATTCATCAATGCCCAATTTATTGGCTACTGTAGATACAGCTTGTTCATGATCGCCGGATAGCATAACTACTTTAATATAATTGTTATGTAGATCATTAATTGCATTGGTGGCCATTGGTTTAACTTTGTCTGATATTGAGAAATATCCTACTACTTTTTCATCAATCTCAAGCCATGAAATAGTATTCTTTTCATCTTTTGGATCGATTTTGAAATCAGATTTGATAAAAGAATTGCTGCCTAAACGAACCTTTTTTTGATTCACCAATCCTTCAATCCCAAAACCGGATTCAATTCTAACATCTTTGGATTCTAGCATCTCAATATCCTTTGACTTGGAAGACTCAAGGAATGCATTTGCTAAAGGGTGTTCACTATGTGAATTAAGAGACGAAGCAATTTGGAGTGCGAATTCCTCAGAAATTGAATCATCAAAAACTCGAAATGAATCAATGGAGGGTTTTCCCACTGTGACTGTTCCTGTTTTATCAACAATAAGAACGTCGATGGAGGAGAGTTCCTCTAACTTCTCGGCATTTTTGATCAAAACCCCGTTTTCAGCCCCTTTACCCATACCAACCATAACAGACATTGCAGTAGCCAGACCCAGTGCACAAGGACACGCAATGATCAATACAGCTATTGCATTCACCAGTCCGTAGACAATGGATGGTTCAGGGCCAAATATCCACCAAAGAAAGAAAGTAGCTAGTGAAACCAGAATCACTGTTGGTACAAAATAACCAGAGATTCTATCTGCCAGATTTTGAATCGGAGCTCGGCTTGAGCTAGCTTTCTTAACTAAATCGATTATTTGAGCTAATAAAGTATCATCACCAATTTTTTCTGCAATCATATCAAAACTGGTATTCGTATTGATTGTACCAGAAGTAACTGCATCGCCTACTGTTTTATACACAGGAATAGGCTCGCCCGTTATGGTTGATTCATCAATATTTGCAGTTCCAGAGTAAACACAACCATCAACAGGAACTTTATCACTTGGGCGAATTCTAAGCTGATCTCCGACTTTGATTTGATCAACCGTGATAAATTCCATTAACCCTGTTTTTGATATCCGAATGGCATCATTTGGTGCAAGCTCAAGTAGTGCTTTAATAGAAGCGTTAGTCTGTGAATGCGCTTTTGCTTCCAGCACCTGACCAACTAAAACGAGTGTTAGGATTACAACGGCCGTTTCGAAATATAGAAAAACATGACCATCCATATTCTTGAATTCTGCTGGGAAGAGGCCCGGAGCAATTAAGGCTATTACACTGAATGACCATGCAACACCAGCTCCAACTCCAATCAACGTAAACATGTTGAGATTCCATGTTTTTAGTGATCTCCAGGCACGTTCAAAAAACATTCTTGTGCTGTAAAAAACTACTGGAAGTGTTAATACAAACTGAATCCAGTTCCAGATTCCAACATCAAGCCATTGGTATAAAGGATTATTTGGAATCATCTCAGACATTGCAATCACAAAAACCGGTAGGGTAAACCCGATACTGATCCAAAGTTTATTTTTCAATCTCTGATAATTAGCCTGTTCGGATTCCTCTAATGAATCCGAAACCTCGGGAACCAAATCCATTCCGCAAACGGGACAATCAATCAGTTGATCATACATTTTCTCTCCTTCACAGCGCATCGGACAGTAGTATTTCCCGGTTTTGGCTTCTTCTGGTATCACTTCTTTTTCGACTGGAGCATCTTTTACATTTCTAATCGAATAATGACCACCATCATTTTTGAGAGAATTCTGTAAATCGATGAGATTCACATTTCCGGAAATCTGCGCTTCGGCATCATCTAAAAGCACATTTACTTTTTCAACTCCATCAACCTTTGAAAGAATTTCTTCAACATGACCACGGCAGCCGTTACAAGACATCCCATCTACTTTATACGTCTTTTCCATAGTTATCCAATTTAGAATAATAACATCGTGAGAATCATAATCGAAACCTGTATAGAATTGTATAGAAAGTGTGTAAGGTTTTTGGATTGGGATACTACAAAGAAGGTCATCGCGAGGAGGCAATTTTACAACAAAATACTCCGATCTAATCGACGCGGCGATCTCTTCATTTATCAGAGATTACTTCGTCGACTTCTAAACAATCTTTTAGAATGAATTGAGCTCCTCGTAATGACGACTCAATAAGGATAAACATTATAGTTCGTCAATGGCCTTTCGAGGCTTATCCATCAATTTTCTGAATTCGGAAGGGGTGAGGCCTGTCTCAGTTTTAAATTGATTGGATAGGTACTGTGAGCTGCTATAACCTAATTCGAATGCTATTTCAGAAACTGTTTTTTCGTCATAGATCAACAACTCTTTAACGCGTTCTATGCGTTGTAAGATTACATATTTTTCTATGGTTCTACCTTCAACTTTTGAGAATAGTGAGCTTAAATAGGAATAATTTTTTCCCAGATCTTTTTCCAGAAATGCGGAAATATTCATCTGTTCAATCTCGCTGGATTCATGATGTACATGTTGTATTACCAGTGTTTTGATAAGATTGATGAGTTTGGATTGGTCATCATCAATAAGTTCGAACCCTTCTTTTTCTAAGGCAGAAGCTAGTTTTTTTCTATCAATCTCATGTTCTGATTCTACATAAGCTTTACCTAATTCAAGAGAAATTGTAGTAAATCCCTGTTGATCTAAGATCTCATCAACGGCCTTAATACAGCGGCCACAAACCATATTTTTTATATGTAGCTGTGCAGTGAACATGTTTAAGTATAAAGGAATGAATACAAATTTTGAATTGTAGCTTCGTAAAGTTTCGACTAGTTTCCACAAAAATTAATCATTTCTATGAATAGATCACTTCTTTCAATTTTCTGTTTATCCCTCTTAGTTTCATTAAGTGCTTGTGCACAAACTTCTGAAATCACTTATCCGCCAGAGTTTGAGGAATCATTTCCAATTTATGAAAAAGCTTTAGGTGATTTTACCCATCCAATTTCAACGGACGATGAAGTAGTACAAAGATATTTCGATCAGGGTTTTCAGATGATGTATGCATTTACTACCGAAGATGCAGCTAGATCATTTAGGGAAGCATGGAAACTAGATCCAGAATGTGCAATATGTTATTGGGGCGAAGCTTGGGCTTGGGGTTCTTATTTAAATGGCAGAATGAGAGCGGATGATTCACCTCGAGCATATGCTGCAATTCAAAAAGCTGTTGCGTTAGCTGAAGCTGGTCATGCCACAGAAAAAGAGAAAGATTTCATCGAAACAATGGCCGTTCGATATGCAGAAGACTTTGATGAAGATGAACAAAGAACTCGAGATAGTTTATATGCTGAAGCAGCAGGTCGGCTTTATGAAAAATATCCAACCGATTTAGATGCCGGAACTTTTTATGGGGAGGCTTTATTTCTCCTCGAACCTCGTCGTGGATACCGCGATCTAATTGATGAAGATGTTATGAAAATTCATCAGGTTTTAGAAAGTGTACTTGAGCAAGATATCAAACACCCGGGAGCTTGTCATTTATACATTCATGCTACAGAGTCTACTACTATGCCGGAAAAGGCAGAACCTTGTGCAGAATATATAGGGACCTCCATTCCCGGAGCAAGTCACATCAATCATATGCCTTCACATACATGGAATGAAATTGGTCGTTGGGGAGATGCAGTGACAGCAAATATCATGGCCTGGCATTCTGATCAAAAAGAAGCGGTAGGTGAAGGTTTTGCCATTTACCCAAGTCACAATTTACACATGTTACTATTTGCAGGTGCGATGGATGGTCAGAGTGGGATTTCAACTCAAGCAGCTCGTGATTACACTAAACTGACCGGCAACAATATGTTTGAATTTCAAACGCTGATTCGTTTTGGTCGATATGATGAAGTATTCAGAATCACAGAACGTCAGGAGTATGATGTGGCCGCCGGGATGTTTGATTTTGCCTGGGGATATGCAATGGCTAAAGAAGGGGAAATTGATTCAGCTAAATTTTACCTAAAACGCTTAACTGATCTGGCAGATTCAACAGATAGAAGATTTAGATTTCATGAAGGTTCAGTATTGTTAGGTACAGTTTCTGGAATATTGAAAGGGGAGATTGCCTGGTTAGAAGGTGATATGGATTCAGCTATTGATGCCTTTACACAAGCCGTTGAAATTGAAGACGGACTCGATTACGATGAACCTGAACCATTAATTTTCGCAGCTAGACATTGGCTTGGAGCTGCATATCTTGAAATAGAAGATTATGAGATGGCAGAAGAAGTATATCTAATGTCTCTTGAAGATCACCCGAATAACGGATGGTCTTATTACGGATTACTTCAGGCTTTGGAAGGACAGGGGATTGAAGATGCTGAACTACAAGCTAAATTTGATGCGAGTTGGGAGCGATCTGATACCTGGATTAGAGGTAGTAAGTTTTAAGCGGATTCATCATCCGAATAAATGATACTTAATGCTCCGGATGGACATTTAGCAACCTGCTCGATGATTTCATTTCGTGAGGCTCCTTCAGGGGTAATCCAGGGTCGACCTTTTGGGTCGAAGACGGTTGGCAGCCCACGAACACAATTACCGGAGTGAGTACATTTATCTGGTTCCCAGCCAATTTTTATGTCTTCTTTTGGATATGTTTTCATAGCAAACTCAATTTGTTGTTGTTGCAAGAAACTAATTCTTAGGGAGAAAGTCATTTAATGACCCCTCTCTTTCTCTCCCCTAAATCTAGGGGAGAGGACTCAATAGTTCATTTAGATATCAATCAACGATTTCCCTCCCCTTGATTAAGGGGAGGGCTAGGGTGGGGTCAAGAATCTAGATTGCCTAAAAACTCAGCACTTAGCTTTTCAAAACCTTCCTTCTTCTCTACATCAAACTTATCGTAGGTTCTGATCAACATACCAAGACGAGGGTTGCTGAGGAAGAAGTCTCGGTGTTTATTCATAAATCGCCAGAAGAGAGCGTCCCATGTTTGCTGCCATTCACCTTTTTGATAATCACTCATTTTCATGAGGTAGTTACTTCCACTGATGTAAGGTTTTGTTGATAGAAGTCCACCATCCGCAAACTGACTCATTCCATAAACATTTGGAACCATCACCCAATCATAAGCATCAATAAAAAGCTCCATAAACCATCTATAGACTTCATCAGGATCGAATTCACAGAGAACCATGAAGTTCCCTAGCACCATCAAGCGCTCAATATGATGACAATAACCCGTTTCTAGTGTCTTTTTGATGGTTATATCTATCGGAGGGATTCCCGTTGTTCCATCATAAAAGGAAGGTGGGATTTTTCGAGTGAATCCCCAGTAATTGGTTGTTCGTTGTTCAGAACCTTTCACTTCATACATGCCACGCATAAATTCACGCCAACCAATGATCTGACGAATAAATCCTTCCAGTGAATTCAACGGTACCTCATTCGAATCAGCAAACTCCATGGTTGTTTGGATCACCTTAGCAGGAGTAAGGAGTCCCACATTCAACACTGGGGTTAAAATCGAATGGTTCAAAAAGTGCTCATTTTGAACAATAGCGTCCTCATACGGACCAAATTCATGAAAACGAGTTTCCAGAAACTGATCTAACCAAATCTCTGCAGAGTCAAAGGTATTTGGATACAAAGGAAACATATCCAGATTACCGAGATTTTCACCGAAATGTTCTAAAGTATATGTTTTTGCCTCTCTGATAAGCTCATCATCAGAAGGGAAAACGATTGCAGGAGGAGTCTTTTTCTTTGGATATTTCTTTCGGTTATCTGCATCATAGGTCCACTTACCGCCTGCCGGACTACCATCATCTTCAATCAACAAGTCTAAGCGTTTTCTTTCATCCTTATAGAATGCTGTTTGAAAGTATTTCTTCTTGCTGGGCTTAAAGAATCGTTCGAGATCTGCATTCGTATTCAAGAACATTGGCGTTTCATAGTTGATGATCTCAATACCAAGTTCATCAGTAGCATTTACTAATCGTCGTTCAAGCCAATTATCAACAGGATTGATAACATGCATAGTCTTTATTCCTTTCTCAGCAAGCTTTGCAACGACATCAGAAATTGAATTACTTCCCTTAATAGCATCAAAATATTCAACATGTTTTCCGGATTCTACTAGATAGGTTTCGTAGAACTTCATCGTTGCTCGATGATAGGCGAGCTTTTGTTTATGGAAATTGAATTGATTGAAAAACAGCTCCTCTTCAATCAAACAAAATGGAAACCCGTTTTCTAGAAGTGGACTCTCTTTAAATAATTGATGTGGAAAAACTAGGTTTATTTGGCTCATTTATGATGTTTTAAAAATCATTCAGAATAGTAAGGGCGTATAACCATACGCCCTTACTAAGGTTCATTTCATTTGGAATATTTGTTGGATCATATGGCAATATGGCGTTACTATGATTTCTTATTTTTCGTTCTGCTACACCGCTCACTACAGTATTTCACATTTTCCCAGTTATTTCGCCATTTCTTTCGCCAGGTAAATGTCAGGCTACAAACCGGGCAAATTTTAGTGGGTAGATGCTGCTTTTTCATTGAAAAAGCTCTGGTTGCTGACTTCTAGTCTTTAACTCTTTCTTGCATTTTTTCCAGAATGCAAAGAAGGATCTGAAATCACCAGTTACTGTGAACATCCAATCTCTTGGTTCTTCAATTCCTTTGTAATGTCTGCTAAATGGATGTTCTTTAAAATATATCTGACTATTTCCAGTTAGGTTTAGCAGTTCTTCAAAGGAACCAACAAAAACCTGAATGCCATCAATATTTTTGCTCAATCCAAGAATAAAATTTATGAAAGAATCTGATTTAGGATGTTCTTCAAAATGGGATGGTTCTAAAAGAAGAATTCGATTCGCATCAATATCCGATTTCCAATTCGGGTCTAAGTTGTAGGAATTATAAATCAGAGTGGGTTTAGAATCATCAATTGCAATAGGAGCGGACTCTGGTAAATTAGTTTTTAAATCTAATGCTGTAATTTCCTTTAAAACACCCGGGACATTCATATTCGGAAGTTCTTCATAGGGAACATCCATGAAAGTACCTCTTTGATACTTTTTAGTGTATTTGTTGATGTTATCCTGATTCGCAACATATTTCTTATTGCTATTTGACCCTGACACCCATTGCCAACTCAATGTATTGCTTGCCCAATCACCATCAAATAAATGGTAATACATCCATTTTGCTGGATTAAACCAATGTGCTCGTCCTACATTGCACGCAATTGCTGCCAGATACATTCGGATATGATTATGCATGTATCCTGTTTCATAGAGTTCTTCAATGGCTTCATCAATTGCGCGAATTCCAGTGGTTGCATCGTCAATACTCTTGATCATCTTATAGTGATTCACAGGCTCTTGTGAATGTCTCAGATCGGTATTGATCTCATCGCCTTTGTGAATCCATATTTGCTGCCAATAGTCTCTCCATGCTAATTCCTGAATGAATTTTTCGATGGAATAGGGATTGAAACCTCGTTTTAAAACAGATTCAAACACTTGCTTGGTGGAGATTACGCCACGTGAAATGTAGGGGCTTAAATAGGTAACAGATCCATCTATAAAATTCCTTGTTTTTCCATATTTGATGGGATCAAAATTTTCTGCTCTTTCTAGGATAGACTCAATATCTGTAGGAAAGTTCATTTCTGCATTCTGCTTTTAAATCGGTTGATCTCGGGATTTCTTTTTTCACGATGCTTAAGACTCACACCTTCATTTACTCTTTTGCGCCATAAGCGAAAAGAAGAAGGCTTTAAATTGGATCGCATCAAACGAATCGTCTCTTTCTCCGGAATTCCAAATTGATGTTCTATGGCATCGAATGGGGTTCGATCTTCCCACGCCATTTCAATAATTCGATGGACATCAATTGGATTAATATCATTAACTGTTTTCATGGCTTTCTGAACAGCTTTTTTGGTTGGCGTCATTCCCACGAAGGTGGGAATCAAGTTTTTAATAACCCCTCTCTAACTCTCCCCTAAATCTAGGGGAGAGGACTATCTTTACAAGTCAATAGCCAACAACGAGTTCCCTCCCCTTGTTTAAGGGGAGGGCTAGGGTGGGGTCGATAAAAAATATTGAAAGATATTCACGATCCCGATTTAAATCGGGAGAAGTGATCTCATGTAGATAGGACTAGATTGCTTTGTCGCGAGCTCCTCGCAAAAGGTCGGTCAGTAAAGCTCAAACTCTAACAATCGACATTCAATGGTTGAATTGTACAATTCAATACGACGGGAGGAGCGAAGTCCGATTTTTTTGGCCAGTCCGAAATTACCTGTGAAAATATATCCCCATTTGCCAGAACAATCTTGTTTGAAAAAATCACCCATGGCTTTATAAAGAGGAATTAAGTCATCATCTTCTCCAAGTCGTTCGCCATATGGTGGATTTAAAACAACAACACCATCGCCATAAGGGATTTCTGTATCTCGGAAATCACAAACTTTGAATTCAATGAGATGGTCAACACCTGCAGTTTGAGCATTTCGTTTTGCAGCTTCGACGGCTCTACGATCAATATCGGTAGCGATGATTCGACCTTTAGGCTCTTTAATGGACGCCTGTTTCAATTCAGATCTGAGTTTCTTCCACGCAAATTCATCAAAACCGAGAATATGCTTGATTCCAAAATTTGGACGAAGAAGCCCGGGGGCTCGTTGTGTGGCAATTAATGCTGCTTCGATAGCTAAAGTACCGGATCCACACATAGGATTGATGAAATGCCAATCAGATTCCCATTTTCCAGCTTGTATGATTGCAGAAGCTAATGTTTCCTGCATGGGTGCCATGTGACTATCACGGCGATAACCACGTCTATTCAAAGATTCACCAGAAGTATCTAAATAAACGGTCGCCTGATCACCTTTCCAGAAAAGGAAAACTACGGTACGGTTTAACTTAGGTCCTGAATCAGGTCTGGAACCTTTTCTCATTCGAATCCGATCAACAATGGCGTCTTTGGCAGCTAGATTAGCAAACTGTGTATTCTTGATCGTCTTATTTTTGATGAACGAGGTAAGACTCACATAGCCGTGTTTATCTATGTAATCTTCCCAAGCAACAGATTTAAGCCCATCTGATAATTCATCAGCGTTAGTTGCTTTAAAATCCTTCAATAGAAAATGAACACGATGGGCTGTTCTCAATGTCAGATTCAAAAACATACAATCTTCCAGGGTTCCGTCGATTTCAACACCGGCTAAACGGGTTTTACGAACAACAAAACCGAGCAAAACAAGCTCGGTTTTTAAAAATGGAACCATTCCTTTTGGACAGGTAATGGATATGGTCGAAGATTGATTAAAATCAGCCATAAATTAGCTTTGGGCAATGAGATTTGAGTAGTAAGGAATGCTCAAGTCTCACTACTCATAACTCAAAGCTAGTTGATAGAAACAATCTCAATGTTGAAAGTTAGGTCTTTACCGGCAAGCGGATGGTTTGCATCAATAGTAACCATTTCACCTTCGATTTTCGTGATCACGCATGGTATTGGCTGACCATCAGGCTGATTTAATTGAAGCTGCATTCCAATTTCCGGTACCATTCCTTCCGGTAATTGGGCTTTTTCAACGGTTACTTCCATTTGTGGATTATGCTCTCCATAAGCTTCAGCGGAAGGGATGTTTGCTGTAGTCACATCACCAACTTCTAAGCCAATTACTGCTTTTTCAAATCCAGGAATTAACTGACCTTGACCTAATGTAAATTGAAGTGGATCTCTTTGTAATGATGAATCGAATACTTCACCGTTATCTAATGTTCCGGTGTAATGAACTTTTACGGTGTCACCGTTTTTAATAGTAGACAAAATGTTCCTTTATTTGAGTAGTTTAAAATAGCATGGAAGATACGGAACCTTTCAACCAATATATTCATCAAGAATGAGCAATCTTATTCAACCAAACCCACAAGCAGTTCTTAAAGATTCTAAAACAGTGGCTGTTATTGGGTGTTCACCTGATCCTTATAGAACAAGTAATTATGCCGCAAAGTATCTTCAAAAAAGAGGGTACAAGATGATTCCAGTAAATCCCAAAGAATCGAATATTCTAGGCGAGAAGTGCTATCCAAATCTTGATGCTATACCTTCAGATATAAAAATCGATATCGTGAATGTATTTCGTAATAAACGATATACCGAAGGAGTAGTTGATGAGGTAGCTAATTGGAAAACTAAAACAGGTCAGAATCCGGTTGTATGGACACAGTTAGATGTAACTTCGTATGAAGCAGAACTCAAAGCCGAAGAAGCAGAGTTACCTTATATAAGAAACCTCTGCATTATGGTAGAGCTGGATCATTTATAATTAAGAATTAAAGATTAAGAATTATGAATTCTGTGAATAGAATTCTAATCCTTAATTCATAATCCAAAATTCTTAATTATTTAAAGTTCACAAACTGCAGCGGAACTCCCATATCTTTTGATTTGAGATGTGCTATTGCGGCCTGTAAATCGTCAATTTTCTTACCGGTAACTCGCACTTTATCATCCTGAATCTGAGGTTGAACCTTCATCTTCATGTCTTTGATCTCTTTCACGATTTTTTTTGCCTGTTCTCTTGTGATTCCTTCCATCAATTTCACATCCATCTTAACATGTCCTTGAGAAGTTCCTTCTTCGGTTCCGAATTCAAGAACTTTTGAATCAATTCCACGCTTTACAAAATTGCGAATCACCATTTCACGAATAGCTTGCATTTTCATGCTTTCAGCTGCAACTAAATGAATACGATTTTCTTTTTTGTGGAATGTGACTTCTGAGTGTAGCCCGCGAAAGTCATAACGGGTACTGATTTCTTTTAAAGTGTTGTTTATCGCGTTATCAACTTCCTGTGCATTGATTTCATTTACAATATCGAAGCTAGCCATGATTCAATTTTCAAATAAGAATTATTCAATTATCAATTAGGAAAATACACATTCTTAATTGAATCATTCTTAATTCTTCATTGATTTATTCTCGACTTTCTCCATCATTTTGGAGCGCAGTAAATCCTCTACGATTAATTGATCTTCAGGTGGGATGGAGGTTTTAAATTGTTTAATTGAACCATTTTGTTGGTATTCGATTTCAATTACTTCTTCGAGATACCATTCATAATTCAAAAAATTCTCCCATTCAATTTTGTAGTCGAGCAAAATGATTCCATCCTGTCTAAATTCAGGAACTAGTCGAAGAGTCATTCCCCACAATCCAAAAGCAATAAAGGATAGCCCAGAAGTAACCCGTATTGGGGTGATTGCTAAATCCGTAAATATAGAAGTACGATAAATCCCAAAGAGGATAATACCTATAGCCATAATCACGGATGCATGGTCAGTTAAAAAAGAACGGTGAGCATATCTAACATCTCCGGAGTTTCTCTTTGTTTGATATTGATTGAACGCGGATCCACCGAAGAATCCGGCTAAAGAAGCATAAATATTAGTGATTATTGCCGCTCCAATTTGCTCACTCATTATTCCAGACTGATATAAAAACATAAGCAAGGTATAAATTGATGCTCCAATAAAAGCACTTATGCTTATGTTTCTTCCATTTAGCTGATGCAAATAAAGTTGCCTTCGAAAACCATAGTAAAAGCTGGTCAATCCCGTGACTGAAGCTGCGACTATTATCCAAAGCATTTCGTAATTTTCCATTTTGGAACGATAAAAATCATACATGGACGAGTCAACTACTGCAGTAGGAATTGATGTATTTAATGAAGAACAGGTTCTCGAGATTACATGGGAAGATGGGGTAATTTCCAGATATCCACTTTATGGACTCCGTAAAAATTGTCCGTGTGTAATGTGCCGTGGAGGTCATGATCAGATGCAAAACTTCGAGCCGGAAGCTTTTTTCATGGAAAATCCACCCAGGATGAATATCAATACCCTAAAACCGGTCGGGAATCACGCACTTCAGATTACCTGGATTGATGGGCATAATTCAGGAATGTATCGCTGGGATACTTTGAGGTGGTTAGATCCAATTAATCACAAATAGATCTATTTGTAACGGAACATATTATATCTTTTGGTGAAAACACCTGAAGATTCTGAATGCGGTTGATATAAGTTAATTGGCTTTTCAAATAAGGATCGAATACCGGGATAAGTGTTTTTATTGGATTCGGTTTCCTTTTTGTCGTGTTTAATTAAACGAAGAGAATTATTCTGTTCCATGTGTGTGTAGGTTTGTTACTGCTTTACCTTACATACACATGAGTTTGAAAGTACCCTAGTAGTTACATTAGAAATTTCGATTGTCATCCTGAGGCTATTGACGGAGGATCATCGAAAACAAAGGATTATACTTGAATAGTGATTTGCTGATTCTTCTCCCGACCACTGTCGGGATCAGAATGACTTGATTACAGAAATAAACTGACTTTTAATCAAGCTTTGAAAATGGTAAACGCCTAATTCACGTTTTACTGAAAAACGTCCCTTATCATAAGCTTTGGATTGTAAACCTCTCTGAACGGCTTCACAAATCTCTATGTCTTCCTGCTGAATGACTTCGCTATACTCAATATCATCTTTGATGATACCAGCTTTTTCTTTGGCTTCGATATCATCATAGAAATACCAGAAATAAACTTTGCAGCGATTCGTAGAAACTGGTTCTACTAAGTTTACTTGTAGTCGACCAGGTAGAATATTGAGCATCATGTTAGGGAAGAGGAAGTAATAGAATGCCTCACCCTCATCCACCTGATATACATTATCCTCATCTTTAAATGGACTATACTGTAGTGAATACATTGGATAAGCTTCTGTTACGTAATTCTTGTAGTCCAATAAGTTAGCTAATTCTGGATGTACAATTGGAATGTGATACCCTTCCAAATAATTGTCTACATAAACCTTCCAATTACAGTTAATTTCATACACGTCTTCACGATAAAATTGTAACTTTTCCAAAGTGAGTGGGGCGATTCTTTCAGCAATTCCTTCAATCGTTTCTTGTAATGTTGGGCCTCCGGATTCTATTCTGGCAAAGATCAATCCATCCCAAAAAGAGAGTTCTACAGGTTCCAGCCCAAAGTCTTTTTCATCAAATAATTCTACAAGGTTCCAATCCGGTACTCCACGCAAACTACCATCCGTTAAATAGGTCCAACCATGATACTGGCATTGCAGAACCGTAGTTGTTCCTTTTTTAACTGCAAGTGGGCCTCCGCGATGCTTGCAAACATTGAAAAAAGCACGAATGCCTTCATCTTTTGTTTTGATCAAAAGAATTGGATTTCGGGCCACTAATGCGTGAACGACATCACCAGTGTTTTTTAATTGGTCCTTATGGCATACATATTGCCAGTTTCTGGCAAACAATACTTCACGTTCAAAATTGAAAACTTCTTGGTCATGATACCAATCTGAGGGTATGGTAAACGCTTGTTCAATCTTTGGTTGATTGAATTCATCTCGATGTTTTTCAAATATGGATGGAATCTTCATAGATGAATACCGAATTCATTTTTTAATGCGGATTTCGCTGCGTTATAACCACACATTCCATGTACACCACCACCAGGAGGAGTCGAGGATGAACAAATATACATTTCATTATCAGGAATTTTATAGGGATCCCATTTTAGTATGGGTCGACCAACTAATTGGTCAAAACTCTGAGCACCACCATTTATATCTCCGCCAATATAATTTTCATTATAGCCATTCATTTGGATTGCATTCATAGTTTTATATGAAATAATGGTATCACGGAAACCAGGAGCGAAACGTTCAATTTGATTCAAGATCACTTCAGTACAATCTTGATTTGAGCTATTTGGAACATGACAATATGCCCAGACTGTATGTTTACCTTTTGGTGCTCTTGTTTCATCAAATACACTCTGTTGGGAAAGAAGAACGTAAGGTTTCTCTGGGTGATTACCTTTCCAAACTTCACTTTCTGAAAACGCAATTTCCTCAAATGTACCACCTAAATGAACAGTACCCGCTTTTTTGACGTCTTGATTTTCCCACGGTATAGATTCCGATATTGCAATATCAATTTTAAAGGATCCAGGACCGTATTTGTACTCTTCTAAACGCTTTTGATACGAATTAGGTAGTTTATTCGAAGTAATTTTAGCTATTTGATGTGGTGTTAAGTCGAATAAGATTGCTTTGGTATCAGGTATTTCTGAATGATCTGCTATTCGATTACCTGTTTCAATTGTGCCACCTAATGATTTGAAGTATTCGGCCATCGCATTTGTAATTGCTGCAGAACCGCCTTTAGCTATCGGCCATCCTACAGAGTGTAAAGATGTACATAAAACGAGCCCAAATGATGCGGAGAATGCCGCATCTAATGGTAGAATACTATGAGCGGCATGACCGGCAAAAAAAGCTTTTACTTCTTCTGTTTTGAAAAGTGATTTTGCTAGATCTTTAGTTGATTTTTTTCCATACCAACCAAATTTAGCCATCAATAGGGGATTATTAGGTATTCGTAGTGATCCAAATAAATCTTGTTTTAAATCATCCCATCTATCGACAAAGCCTTTGAACAGGTTTCTATAAGGATTTGAATCTACACCGAATTCCTTGATAGTTTGTCCAAGTGATTGATATCCTAAAACAGCCTTTCTATTATCCAGAGGATGAGCAACGGAAATTTCAGGGTATTTCCACTCTAAACCATAATCTGCTAATGGAAGTGTAGAGAGAAATGGTGAAGCGACTGCTGTAGGATGCACTGCCGAACAAACATCATGAAGAAAACCTGGTTCAGTTAACTCTTTTGTTCTGGTTCCGCCACCAATAGTGTCTTCAGCTTCAATAATATGAACTTTGAGTCCTTGTTGGGCTAACAGAATGGCAGCTGAAAGCCCGTTTGGACCGGAGCCGATTATTATGGCATCATATTTCTGCAAATTCTGAAAAGAGACTAGTATTCACTTAATTCGTCAGCCATTTTTATAGCCTCATAAGCATTTACAATTCCACCTGACACTGATAATTCCGAAAAAGGTACCAATATCATTTCTTCACCACTTCCCGGACGGTTCACTAATGCATTGGTTGGTTTTGTTGATGATTCCATCAAAATATCCTTGATTTGAGTTGCCGTTAAATCCGGATAATAGGAGAGAAGGAGTGCAGCAACTCCAGAAACAACAGGTGCGGCCATACTTGTTCCATCATTTTCTTTGTATTCATCTTCAGGATAAGTTGAATACACTGCAACACCAGGTGCAAATAAGTCTACCTGAGTAGATCCATAATTACTAAATACAGCCGGTATTGACTCATTAGCTTCCCATGAAGATGCTCCAATGGTCATATAATTAACAGCACTACCACCATCATCGAAATTTTTGTTGGGGAAATTAGAAGTAGTGTCAATATTTGTACCATCATTACCAGCACCGTGGATCAATAAAACTCCAGAACTATCTGCAAATCGTACCGCATCATCTACATAAAATTTCCTGGGTGAATATCCTTTCCCAAAACTCATATTTATGATATCTGCGCCATTTTCTACAGCATAACGAATAGCATTTGCGACGTCTTTATCTCTTTCATCGCCCATTGGTACTGTTCGAAGAATCATCAGTTTAACGTCTGCAATACCATTCATTCCAATACTGTTATTTCTGACAGCGCCAACAATTCCAGCAACATGAGTACCATGATCGCTTCTTGGTCCCATTACATCATTATTCCCATAAAAACGATTCGATAAATCTGAAAAATCATCACCTACAATTGATCTTGGATCGAAATCAGGATTCATGCCAAATTCAGCTAATGTTTCATACTGATCTTTCGCTTCAATTAAATCATCTTCAGTAAGACCAATCTCAATCATGTAATTAAAAACCTGCTTAGCCTGAGCACGCATTGGAGCATCTGATGAATCCGGTACTAAATCATTTACATCTATGGAATCCATATGTGTAACGTTGAAAACTTGTTTGGCACCATTTACAGCTTGTTCGAAGGCTACAATATTGCCAAGAATTTGTTGAACCTCTGCCCGTTCAGCAATGTAGTCGTTCTTAATTTCCTGATAGTATTCGTATTCGGTTAATTCTTCACCACTAAGTCTAGAAGGGTCAACTCCTTCATAATCGTCTCTTAGTCCTGCATAAATTCTGGTGATCTCATAAGTGTCATCAATTACATGTGATCCATCCGGTCCACCAATAAAATTCCAGCCGTATACATCATCAACATATCCATTACCATCATCATCGATATTATTTCCGGTAATTTCATCCTCATTAATCCAGATATTTTCTGCTAAGTCTTCGTGATTGATATCTGTACCGGAATCTATTATCGCCACGATTACCTCTTTTCTTGGTTCTTTACCGGCTAATAAATCTTGATACGCTAATTCTACACCTGTACCTATAAACGGATTGGCACTCGGCGTTAGTAAGTGCCAATCTTCAGTAGGTGATATTTCTTCTTCAACTGTGATTTCATCGGTATTTAACTCAGTTGAAGAATCAGTAGCTGTTGGTTCTGTGGGTAGATTTGAAGTTGTGCTACAACCATTTAAGATTAATATAAATAGAAGTGTTAGCGCCGGAAAGAATAGTCTAATTTTCATCTTAAAGCTGACGATTGTTTTTGAATTTTTGTCAGCTTGAATATAGATAAAGTTTACTCAGAAACACGCGTTTTGATTAATAAAACATCAATTCCAAAGACAAGTAATACAATACTTGAAATCACAATTAAACTCGCGATCGGTTTCCATATAATGAAGCCGCCAAGGGTACCTAATACAGCACCTAAATATTGGATGTATCGTAACTGTTCATTTGAAGCATTCTTAATCAATAATTCGATTCTCTTCTCATCATACTGTCTCAAATTATCTTCTACCAGAGCGTGTACATCTAATTGATTAATTAGGCGATAAAGAATATTGGTAACTACATCCTCAATTGTGTCACTATTTTTTTCTATTCGATCAGGGAGAGAATCAAGAAATTCATCCATTTTGTCCAAACCTTGTTCAACACCACCCGGCAACTTCGTTAATGCGTCTTCCACAAGATCTTGCATTTCCTGGCCTTTGAAGAAGCTATATGCTTTGAGTGCTACACGTTCAAAAGAATTTTCATCGATGGTTTTATTTATCTGATCGATAATTCCTTTGGCAAGTGATGCTCTTACTTCAGGTTCGGTCATCATCTCATCCACATAGCTGACTAGAAGAATTTTTAATTCACTTCTAAATGCAGGATCATCAATTATATTCTTGATGTAAACAGTGGCTTTTTCTCTGTACTTAGAAATAGCCTGAGATTCATGGATCTTCTTCTTGATGATCTCCGGATTAATCAGATCCTCAGAAACTGCAACAGCTAAACGATATGCAATTCGTTCTTTTTGAGCAGGTATTAAACCTTGTCCTAAAATCGGACGTCTGTGAGTTGGTCGGAAAAGCATTTTGATTGCTACCCAATTGGTCATAAAACCAATTAATCCACCGATTGTTAGAATTTTGAGAAGACCTTCCAGAATAATCTCACTACCAAATACTTCAATACTAACACCGGTGAAATCCCACCAAAAAGAAGTAATAAACCCAATCAATAAAAAGAGTGGAAACAAGAATAAAAGCTTGATCAACCACTTTCTTTTTGGTAATTCTTTTGGAGGGGCGACATGAGTTACAATTGTCTCATTCTGATTAGCCTGTCTTTCAATCTGACTGGTAATTAAGCCCCAAAGTTGTCCAGCATATTTTTTGCTGTTTTCTTTGATCATATTTTGTTCTTCTATTTCTGCCATGCGGACTACTACGCAATTATATCTTTTATGTTAAGAGATTTGTCGTATGAAAAAAAATTGCACTAGATTAAAAAATCGGGAATGATTTAAACATTATTGTTGTCGTTGCAACATTAAGTTGCTAATTTGTAGTCATGACAACAAACATAAAAGATCTCATCGAAAATGGTGGATTTCCTGATCCCAAAGAAAAGCTAGGCTATCTTTTTTGGCAGATAAACATGCAATGGGTTAGAAGAGTTAATCAATTGATGAGTCAATTTGATATGACTCACACTCAGCTTATCACATTAGTAGCCACTCATTGGACAAGCACTAAAAAAGATGAAGTTATTCAGCAAGATCTGGTTGACGCAATCAAAATTGATCGTATGCTGGTATCAAAAATGGTCAAGAAAAATGTTGAGGCTGGGCTATTAAGAAAAAAATCATCTGAAAGCGACTCTCGGGTAAATGTACTTGAGGTTACGAAAGCCGGTCTCGAAAAGATAATGGAGGTTTATCCTGTGATGTTAACGGCTGAGCAGGAAATCTATAGTTCGCTAGGTGAAAAAAGAGGATTTATTACTAAAGAACTCCAGGGTTTACTGGAGCATATCGAATTATTTATGAATCAATCAAATCAACAACAAACATGAAGTTTAGACAAATTTCAATCGTTCTAGGTATCGTTATTTTTATAGGTACGATTATACTATTTAGAATTCTTGCAGCTGGTCCCGATGACGGTGAACAAGCAATTGCAGCTCAAATTGAAGGAATAGGGGTACCCATAATCACTGCTAATCCAACATCGATTACAGCAAATATTCACTTTACTGGTAATGTAGTACCGGAAAATGAGATTCAATTATTCTCTGAAGTTCAGGGTGTATTAAGTGAATCCGGAAATACTTTTGAAGAGGGAACTTCTTTCAAATCAGGTGAAATCATCCTTCAGATCGACGATCGTGAGCAAGTCCAATTAGTAAGGAATCTGAAATCTCAATTTCAATCCTTGCTCACACAATCTCTTGCTGATATAAAGCTGGACTATCCAAATGAATTCGATACTTGGAGTGATTATTTAAACAATCTGGATGTAGATGAAATGATTGGCAATTTACCGGAATCAGACGATCGTCAATTTAATTTGTTCTTATCGGGTCGAAATATTCCATCAAGCTTTTTTAACATCAAACAAGCAGAAGTCAGACTATCAAAATATCAGATCATAGCTCCATTTGATGGTGTAATTACACAAGCCATGTTAGAACCGGGAACACTAGTTCGTCCAAATCAAATGCTAGGTCAGTTTACTCAAGTAGGTAGTTATGAAATAGAAGCCTCTATTAATGCTATTGATCGGTTTTTCATAAATACCGGAGATGAAGTAAGTATTCATATCGATAATGATCGCCAAGCAGATTATGATGCTACAATAGCTAGAATTAATGCGAGAATAGATGCATCTACACAAACACTGCTCGTCTACTTGAAAGTTGAAAGTAATCGTTTATTGGCCGGACAATATGTTACCGGTGATATTGACGGCGAAACTTTTAACAATGCTCAGAAAATTGCTTCAAGATCACTTGTTAGAAATGATATGGTTTTTATATCAGATGATAATGTGGCAACCATAAAACAAATTGAAGTTCTTGCGAATGAACGCGACAGTGTTATTGTGACTGGTTTAAGTACCGGTGATTTAGTTATCGACGAGTTTCGTGACGCTTCTTTTGAAGGAACACGAGTAATTCCGGTTAAAAATTGAGAGTCTGATCATGAGAAAAGCCATTCAGTTTTTTACTAAACATGTAATCTTAGTTAACCTCGGGATTTTGTTATTCATCTTATTTGGGGTGATTGCAGCATCGAGTTTGACGTCAACTTTCTTCCCAAACCGTACCGTTCAATTCATTTTTGTTGAAGCCACTTATCCCGGTGCTTCACCCATCGAAATTGAGGAAGGTGTTGTACTTAAGATTGAAGAGAGTCTTGAGGGCACGAAAGGAGTAGATCGAGTTACTTCAGTATCCCAGGAGAATTTTGCGACTGTTACGGTTGAATTACTTCCTAATCAGGATGCGAATGTTGTACTCCAGGAAGTTAAAAATGCGGTTGATAGAATCAGTTCATTCCCAACCGGGCTTGAACGTATTGTTGTATTTAAAGAAGAGCCTTTTAATCAGGTAGGAGAAATTGCGCTAGTTGGTGATGTTACCCCAACCACTCTAAAAAGTACTTTAGATGCTTTTGAAGATGGTTTAATTGCCTTTGATGGATTATCTCAACTTCAATTAAGTGGATTTACTGAGCCGGAGATTCAGATTGGTGTGAGTGAAGATAAGCTTAGAGCTTACGGGCTTACCTTTGCTGATATTAGTCGGGCAGTTTCAGCTTCAAATATTCGTACAACAGGAGGGATTCTAAGAGGTGAGAGACGAGAGTTTACCATTCGAGTTGATGAGCAAAGCTATTTTGCGAAAGGATTTAATGATATTGTTGTCAAAGCTCAACCAAATGGAACCATCGTTCGACTATCAGATGTCGCAGTTATAGAGGATACTTTTAATGAAAATACCAATAAAGGCACGCTCGACGGTCAACCTGCGGTTTTCATTTTTGTGACTACTACAAACGATGAAGACATTCTTGCTGCATCAGAATTCATCAAAGAATTCATAGCTGAATTCAACTTACAGAATAATATCGTGGAAGCAGTTTTGGTTGATGATGCCACAGTTCCACTTATCGAGCGGATAGAGTTACTTACAGAAAACGGCCTAATTGGTGTAATGCTGGTATTCATTCTTTTAGGTTTATTCTTGCGGATCAGATTAGCATTTTGGGTAGCACTTGGTATCCCTATATCTTTTTTAGGGATGATAGTCCTGGCTTCTTTTTATGGGGTCACAATCAATGTCATCTCATTATTTGGGATGATTGTTGTGATTGGTATTCTTGTAGATGATGGAATTGTTGTCGGAGAGAATATTTATCAAAAATATGAACAAGGGATGCATCCGATTCAGGCTGCTGTGGAAGGTGCAATGGAAGTTGTTCCTTCTGTCACATCAGCGATTTTGACTACCTGTTTAGCCTTTGGTTTCTTTTTCTTTGTGGATGGTCAACTTGGTGATTTCTTTAGTGACATTGCCTTTGTTGTAGGCGGAGCGCTACTTGTATCCTTGATAGAAGTATTCATCTTCCTGCCGGCTCACCTAGCACATTCAAAGGATTTACATCAAGATCCAAAGAAAGTGGATAAGAGTATAAGGGGATGGATGGAGCGAAGATTATTTTATGTACGAGATCACATGTACATCCCATTTCTGAAATTTTCTCTTCAGAATAAAACATTGGTTGTCCTTTCGTCCATTGGATTGCTTCTGATTGCAATGGGAGCTATTGCCGGAGGTTATGTTCAGACGACATTCTTTCCAAACATTGAGCAAAATGCAGCCACAGCAACCCTGGAAATGCCTCAGGGTACAAGCGAGGCGATTACTCAGGATCGAGTTAACCAGATTATTCGTGGTGCTGAACAATTGAATGAATCCTATAAAGAGCTAACCGGTGATGATGTTGGCTACATTAGGAATATTGTAGCTAAAATTGGCCCAGGTAGTAATCGTGCACAGGTCACATTCTATTTGTTACCATCCGAAGAAAGGGAAATCCAAAGTTTTGATATATCTCTAGCAATCAAAGAGTCGGTTGGTCCGATTCCTGATGCGACTTTACTATCATTTGTGTCTCAAAACCCATTTGGTAAACCGGTTTCCGTTTCTCTTGCTGCCGACAACTTTGAAGAACTCAGAAGCGCAAAGGAAATGCTGATATCAGAAATGTACAAATTAGATGTACTACGTGATATCACTGATACAGACAACGAGGATCAGCCTGAATTAAAAATCACATTAAAAGACCGTGCTTACGCTCTTGGTTTTACCAATAGAGAAGTGATTTCTCAGGTTCGTAATGCATTCTTTGGTAATGAAGTGCAACGACTTCAGCGTGGTACAACAGAAATCAAAGTTTGGACGCGATACATTCTCGAAGATAGAAGAGATATTAGCCAATTGTTAGATATGCGTATTCGATCTGCTGGTGGTGGTTCTTATCCTCTTCGTGAATTAGCAAACGTTGAATATGGATCCGGTCTGGTCGCTATCAATCACCGTGATGGAAAACGTGAAATAAGGGTGGAAGCTGAACTTGCAAACCTTGAAGTATCCGGAACAGATGCTTTAAATAAAGTTGAAAATATTGCACTGCCTCCAGTATTAGCGTCTCATCCAAATGTGACGTATCAATTTGAAGGGCAGGTTCGGGAAACGCAAAAAGCAGCGAATTCAGCCCAGTTAGTACTCCCTGTTATATTGATATTGTTATTCTCGATTGTCACATTCACATTCCGCTCTTTTATGCAGGCAGTAGTTTTATACTGTATTGTTCCATTTGGAATCGTAGGAATGGCTTTAGGACATTTCATACATGGATTTCAGATCAGTCTTCTTTCATTCTTAGGATTTGTAGCTCTGATAGGTATTCTTGTAAATGATGGTCTTGTATTCATTAATGCTTACAATCGATTAATTAGAAGTGGCATGGATGTAGTAGAGGCAATCGTTGAAACTGGTAGATCAAGATTTAGGCCAATTGTACTTACTACTGCTACCACATGTGCTGGATTGTCTCCATTAATTTTTGAAAAGAGTTTCCAGGCACAATTCTTAATTCCAATGGCCATCACTATTGCTTATGGTCTTCTGGTTGGCACCTTTCTTCTTTTATCTGTATTGCCATCATTTCTACTGATAGCAAATAATATTCGTAAGAATGTAAAGTGGTTAAGAACCTGGGCATGGGAAGGAGAGAAGCTTAAAATTGAAAGGCATGAAGTTGAACCTGCTTACATCGAAACAGTTTGGGAGAAGGAAAATGAATAAGTTAAAACTAGTATGTATCCTGACATTTGTAAGCAGCTCAATCCTTGCTCAGGACGCTGAAATTCCTAGTAGAGAAATAACACTTGAAGAGGCAATTTCAATTGCTCTAGAGAATAATCATAGCATCAAAATTGCGAATCAAACGACCAAGATTGCATCTAATAATGCATCTTTAGGAAACGCCGGTTTATTACCCACAGTTTCTGCAAGCGGTTCATATTCAGGTTCTACACAGGATACTGAAATTCAATTTGCGGGAGGAAATCCTCCTGATGTAAATGAAACAGGAGCAGGAAGTAACACACTGGCCGGTTCTATAACAGCGAATTATGTGTTGTTTGATGGATTTGGTAATTACTATACCTTCCAAAATCTAAAGAAGCTTGAAGAACAATCTGGTGTTACCGCGAGGCTCCAGATTGAAGGGACACTAATTCAAGTCATCAGTCAGTATTTGGCAGTATTACTTGAAAAAGAATCGGTACTGATTGCAGAACAATCAATTGCTCGTTCCTTGGATCGACTTCAAAGAGTAGAAGAACGCTTTTCTTTAGGAAGTTCTACTCGATTAGATGTATTAAATGCAGAAGTTGATTTAAATGCGGATAGCGTTCTTTATTTGCAATCACAAGCTCGTTTAAACAACGCAAAACGTAATCTATTGATCGAATTGGGTGCTAACCCGTCGGATGAAATCAGCATTGATGACGAAATAAGTATCAATACAGGATTACAGGCAGATAATTTGCTTGCTTCATCTTCACAGAATAGTGCTTCATTGGTAATTAGCAGACTTGCATCAGAAAGTTCAGAGTTGCAGTTAAAACAATCTCGTGCTGGTAGATTTCCTGTCATCAGTTTGAATGGGGGATACAGTTATACTGAAAATGAATTTGATGCTGGTTTCATCGCTTTTCAAAAACTAACTGGATTCAACGGTGGAATTACGATGAGTGTGAATTTATTTAATGGATTTCGTCGTGAAACGCAGATTCAGAATGCACAAGTCGCTGTAAAGAATAATGAAGAATCCTTATTGCTTGCTCAAAAGTCAGTAAAACGAGACGTGATGAATCTTTACGAAGACTACCAAACTAATTTATTCCTGATAGACAAAGAAATGATTAATTTGGAGACTGCAGAATTGAATTTTGAACGATCTGAGCAATTATTTGAGACGGGTCAGATCACAAATACGCAGTTTCGTGAAGCCCAGCTTAACATCTCTAGAGTTCAACAGAACATTGTTCGTTTGAAGATTCAGGCAAAGTTGGCGGAAATTGGTTTGTTACAACTTGCTGGTCAGTTGATTGAGACTGAATAGATTTAAATAGAATAGGTCATGCTGAACTTGTTTCAGCATCTTTGTGATGATTTGATTTATAATCAATTCATAAGACCCTGAAACGAGCCTGTGCAGAACTTGATTCAGTATTCAGGGTGACTAAGGTTTGAACATGTGATATTCTCTAAGGAAATGATCTTCTAGCTAGGTCATTTCCTTTTTTTGTTTATTTGTTTCTTCATGTCCATAAATTAGGATTTAGCACCTTAAGTAATTGAACTAATCTTCGATAACTCTTTTACGTGGCTGGTCAAGGAGAACCATTTTGGTTCTATGAAGTTTGGCAAGAACCGAAAAATCCATCAAGAGCTAACAATTTTTAGGTGCTAAATAATGAAGAGTGAAATAATCAGAGAATTTACAAACGAAGTAACAACGCTTACCCAGCAAACTCAATTGATTGCTGAATTAAATCAGCATGCAGCTGATGATTTCATGAAGGATGGACTAAGCTCTATCAATTATATGATGGATAAAATAAATAAGAGTCGATTTACTTCACATAATCTGGATTCACTTGAACTGGGAAGTGCACTAGTTGAATTTGGAAATCTACTAGTTAGGAGAACACGATAATTAAGTACTTATAATAGTTCACACTTTATTCTAGCTGGATAAAAATCACAAAGGAAACGCACTCATTTAGTTCTTTCTATTGATCCAAAAATCTAAATGATGTAACAAAATAGTTCTTTGAACTGGTTTAGAAAGATAATCGACACATCCAGCATCTAATACTTTTTGTTGTTCATTATTCATAGTATAGGCTGTTTGTGCTATGATTTTTGCATCTGGATTAATTTTTAATATTTCATCAATAGCTGTAATTCCATCCATGATCGGCATGCGAACATCCATAAGTATAATGTCGATATCATCATTTTTCTGGTAGATTTGAACGGCTTCTTTCCCGTTTGTTGCAATAAGTAGATTCACTCCTTTCTTTGACAATACGGACTCATAATATCTTCGAACATGCGGTTCATCATCTGCAACAAGAATCTTTTTACCAGAAATATCAATCTTATCGATGTCTATTGATTTAGTCTCACCATTTGCACTTTCAAATTCAACGCTATAAGGAATAGTAAAACTAAAAGTAGTGCCTTTACCTTCTTCAGATTCCACAGATATTTCACCACCTAATAAGTGAACTAAGCCTTTAGAAATAGATAGGCCTAAACCAGTACCGCCAAATTTTGCTGTCTGATCTTTATTATAAACTTGTTTAAAACGAGAAAAAATCTCTTCAAGTTTTTCTTTTTCCATTCCAATTCCTTCATCAGAGACAAAGAACTTCAAGAAATCATTATCTATTTGGTACCCAAATGAAATAGTTCCGCTTTCTGAAAATTTAATGGCGTTTGAAAGCAAGTTTGAAATAACCTGTCGAAGACGTAGGCTATCTGTTTGAATGTATTGAACTCTATTTTTGTCAGGCTTTTTGAGGGAAACTTTAAGCTTCTTCTTACCACTTTTTTGGACAGCATTCTTAAAGTTTTTTGAAATGCTAGTAAGTAATTTATCCAGATCAGTTTTCGAAGGATTTATTGATAACTCGTTAGCTTCAATTTTGGAGATATCTAAAATATCATCGATTAAAGTTAGTAACTGCTCAGAATTACTCTCAATGATTTGGAGGTACTCAACTTTTTCATCTTCACTCAAGCCGTTATCACGAAGAAGTTCAGCAAAGCCAATGATACCATTAACAGGAGTACGTATCTCATGACTCATATTTGATAAGAAGCTATTCTTCTGCGTATTCGCAGATTCAGCTCTGTTTTTCTCATTTCTTAGTTCAGTCTCTAGATTCTTTCGTTCAGTTAAATCTAAATAAACACCGATGAAGCTCTTAACAGAGCCATCTTCATTAAGCTCAAAAGGAGAGTCAACTGAGTAGCACCATACCCAATGTCCTTTTTTATGTTTAAAGCGATACTCAATTGGAACCTGATATTCTCCACCAATTACTTGTCCCATATGATCCACAATTGATTGTATATCATCTGGATGGAATAATTGCATAAACTCTTCTTGGCTCATGGCATTAATTTCATTTTTCCCGTAGCCAAGAATTCGCTCATAGTGTTTATTCATATAAATATTTGTGCCTTCTTCTAGGTCATATACATAAACACCAGCTGAAATAGATTCACCTATTTGTTTTGAAAAATTTTGCTCGTAAATAAGCTGTTCGTGTACTTTCTTAATCTCGGTGATATCCTGCGCAATACCACGTAATCCAACTACTTTCCCTTCTTCATCTGTAACTTGCTCACCAATGGCCAATAACCATCCAATCGGCACACCGTTTTCTGCCATTCGAAGTTCTAGTCTATATGGTTTGCCAGTTTCAGCAGTGTTTTGAACAGCAGCTGATAATACTTGCCAGGATTCATCGGTAAATAATTGATTATGAACACTGTAGTCTGGTGGTGGGAGAGAGGAATCCATTTTATACATTCGATACAACTCTTCTGACCAGGTTACTTTATTTGTTGCAAAATCTAAATACCAGCTACCAATATTAGCAATTCCCTGAGCTCTATTGAGCTCGTAAGATTTTTGAGATAGTTCCTCTTCTGCAGTTTTAAGTCTGGTAATATCAACAAAGGTGATAATTACTCCTTCCAGATCTTTTGTGAATGTTTCGAAGGGCAATATTTTACACAAAAAGGTACTGCTGGATGAATTAGTGATATCAAACTCAGCTGTATCTCCTTTTTCAAGTGCTGCCTTTGATTTCGCCAGTATTTCATTGGTATTAACTTCACCAAAGGTAGAACTAAAATCAGTAATTGATCTACCTATATCATTGTCACTCAGACTAAAAAGTCTCTTTAAACCAGGTGTAAATTTTCTGATTTTTAAATCGACGTCAAGAAATAAGGTGATGATATTCGATATTTCAAGTAGATTATTTACATCGTCATTTAAGGTTTGGAGCTCTTTATTTTTAACCTGGAACTCATTGTTTACTGTAAGTAACTCTTCATTAACAGATTGTAATTCTTCATTAGTGCTTTGAAGTTCTTCGTTTGCTGTAGTTAATTCTTCATTGGATGAATGTAATTCTTCATTACTGGTTTCTAGTTCTTCAATGAGATTCTGAAGTTTAACTTTACTCTCTTTTAATTCATATTCAAGGTCTTTGATATGTTGAGAAGCAAGACTTTCAGTATCTACCATACTAAGTTCAATTGCCTTTTCTTCAGGAATTTCATCTTCTTCAAATTCAATAATTATAAAAGGGTCATTAATTTCTTTTATGGATTGTTTTGTAAATGATAGATTTAAAGAAATCGGTTGTTCATCTTTATCCGTTGTAGTTATGTTTGTAATAACAACGTTTTCTTCACTTGATAATAATTTTCTTACCGGAATCTTGATGAATCCAACTAATTCGTTTGGAACAAGTTTTAGAATATTTCTATCAAAGGCTCCTGATTTCATTAGCAATCTATCACCTGCATCACCCATAATGAAAAGCAGATTAAAGTCTTTATCTATAAGAATGCAATTAGGTGAGAACTTCTCTGCTAGTAAGCGATAATATAAATGTTCTACTTTAGACCCGGAAGATTCATGGGATATCGAACTTTCTAAGTTTCGCTTGTGCGTTCCCCATCTAGTTAATTTTGAATCTGTACTAGTATTCCCAAATTGGCGCGGTAAATATTTTACTTCTGATGTATTCTGAAATAATTTCCATTTAGAGTCTAGCGTTGAAAAATATTTGTTAAATCGATTCAAAGATTCACTTGGCCCTAAAAATAAATATCCCTGATTTTTTAGTGCGAAATGCATATTGCCTAAAGCTGCATTTTGAGCTGGTATATTAAAATAAATCAAGAGATTCCTACAGACCACCAAATCCATATTCATAAATGGCGGATTTGACAATAAATTATGTTTTGAGAACACAATTTTTGAACGGATAGAAGAGATTATTTTATAATGGTCGGTATATCTTGTAAAATAATTCTGAATAAAATCTTCTCTGATATGATCCTGAATGGTCAATGGATATATTCCAGCATTTGCTGAGTTTAAGGCATCTGTATCAATATCAGTCCCGAAAATCTTATAACTCACACCTGGATTATGTTCTGCAATGTAATTCTCAAATAACATAGCAAGCGTGTAAACCTCTTCTCCAGAAGAACAGCCTGTAACCCAAATTCTTATCGTATTTGTGTGATCTATTTGTTGAAAGATTCGCGGAATAATTACATGTTCTACTAAATCGAATGCTTCTGGATCTCTGAAAAAATCGGTAACATTGATCAGGAAATCATTTAGAATATTATAGATTTCTTCCTGATCTACTTTAAGTAATTCGGTGTATTCCGCTAGTGTGCTTTTTCCATTCAAAAGCATTCGATTGGCTAATCGACGTTTTAATGTGCCTCGTTTATAATTTTTGAAGTCAATACCAGCAAACTTTTCAATATGCTTTAATACATTTAATATTTCTTCTTCATGGATTTCAGATCCATCATCTGAAAAATTATCAATCAAATTCACTGTTGCTACAGGATAGCTAGCAATATGATTAGCTAATTGTTCTGGCGTCATAATTCCATCTGCCAAACCAGTTGCCACTGCAGAATTAGGCATCCCATCGAACTCGGCAGATTCTGGATCCTGAACAAAAACTAATCCTCCTTGTTGCTTAATCGTTTTTATACCCTGAGTTCCATCTGTTCCAGTACCTGATAGGATTATTCCAATACTATTTTCTTTAAACTCTTCGCCTAAAGTTTTGAAAAGGATGTTAATTGGAAAGGAGAGGGTTCCTCTTGGCCCTCGATCTAAGAGATAAATCGTATTTCCTTTTATATGTAGATCTTTTTCAAAGTTATTTAAATAAATCGTGTTCGGTTCAATTACCGTTTTATCCTCAGCAACCTTTACGTTTAACTTTGTTTTAGGGCCCAATAAATCAGGCATCAAACTCTTATAATCTGGCGATAAATGCTGCACAATGATAAATGCCATATTTGTGTCAGCAGGCATATTCGAGAAAAAAGTAATAATAGAATCTAATCCACCTGCAGATGCCCCTATACCAACAACGATTAATTCATCTTTGTTAACAGCCATTCTTGAAAATTTTGTAGTCTCTTATTTTAATTGTCTATAGTAACGAATAAAATCAACGAAGACGCAAGTTTAACTCACTTATATTTTTTTCCAACAGGAATAAATTTTGGATCTTGCGAATTCCAGTATCCACCGATTGAATTACTCGATCCTTTTTTATTCGATAGTTCAAATTCAAGTTTAAATACAGTACCCGAATCTGGTTCACTGGATATGAAAAGATCGGCATTTAGTTGTTCTATAAGTTGCTGCATTATGATCATTCCAAAAGTATTTTGACTTTGGAAATCAAAATTTTTAGGCAGGCCAATTCCATCATCTTTGATAATTAGATGTACAATATTATTTGATATTGAAAACTCTAAATATATTTCGCCAGTTTCTTTTGTCTGAAACGCATGTTTAAATGCATTAGATATTAATTCTGTTACTATTAGTCCAACTGGTACTGCTTGATTGATATTGAGTATTTCATCAGCTAAAGTCTTCTTAATGGTAATTTCAGAATCTGGGTAAATATGAAATCTGGTGACCTGTGATAGTATTTCATCAATCAAGAATGTTGAGTTTACATGAGTCATATCATTTTCGCGATATAATATCTCATGAACTATAGCTATTGATTTGATGCGAAGAATATTATCATCATAATTCTTTCGTTCTTGATCACCAACGTTTTTTTGATATTTAGATAATTCAAGAAGTCCAGATACAACAGCTAGATTATTCTTTACTCGGTGATGAATTTCTGAAACAAGGATTTCTTTTTCTTTAAGGGAATCTTGGAGGTGTTCAAGAGTTTCAGTTAATCGCCTTCGATCTTCATATTGAGATAAAGCTCTTCGAATAGAATATTCAAGAGTCGAAAGGTTAGATTTTAAAATTATGTCAGTAACCCCTTTATCTAAATACCTAGATTGTAACTCAGGATAGATAGAATTAGATATGACAATGAATGGAATATTTTTCGCTATATCATTCTTCGAGGAAATCAATTCCATCGAATTGCTTTCTAAATTATCATGATCAATGATAATTATGTCATAAAATATTTGAGATGTTGCCTCAGAAAATTGTTCAGACGATTTAACCCGATCAATTGTAACTGAAAATGAACGCTCTATGATCGTCTTTATAAGATATGCATCTGTATCAGACTCTTGGAGTATTAATATATTAAGCGCCTTTTCCATTCAATTGATGAATTTTCGAAGGATATTTTAGTTTCCGAAAAAGTATTATACAAAAAGTAACTACCATGCCCTCTTATTAATTCCTCAGTTTTTGTTAGTCTTTATTAACTCTTTATTCGAAACTATTTTTCAACTTCAATAAAGCTATAAATAGTCTGCAAAGAATATTTGATCTCGAATCTAGCCTGTGCAGAACTTGTTTCAGCATCTGTAGTGACTGGTTCTTTTTTTGACTGAGATCGTAGCTAAGAAATAAACGTCACAGATTCCGGGTCAAGCCCGGAATGACAAATAAATGGATTAGATTTTGTGATACACATTAAGGAAGTGATCTTCTAAACGGGTCATTTCCTTTTTTTCTTCTTCGGTTTGATCGTTGTAACCTAACAAATGGATCAAACCGTGAATCATCACACGTAAGAATTCATCTTTCATGGTTTGATTGAATTCTGATGCCTGTTCACTTATTCGCTGAGCGCAGCAATAAATAGTGCCTTCTATCGCCGAATTTTCAACAGCATCATCTAAACGGAAAGTGATTATGTCGGTCACGTAATCATGATCGAGGTATTCTTTGTTGATTCGATTGATTTCTCCTTCGTCTACATATACCAATTCAACTGTTTCATATGTACAGTTTTGGTCCGATTGGATCTGCTCTAAAATAAAAATGGCATCAGATTCAATAATGGGAATCTCGATGCCACTTGTATTAAAAATCTGGATAGGAGGTATGTTTTCCATGTCTCTTAGAGACCTAGATCATCATCCATTGTTTCAGTTAGAGATAATGCGATGCCACACATCATTAAATCTTCAGGTAATGCAGTGAAATCACCTGAAATAATGGACTCATCAACATTTGCGTAAATACTGCAACCTGCAGCTTTGTCAACAATTAGTCCTGAAGTGCGATCTCCAAATTTCCCAAAGAAGGTAACTTGCTCAAGAATCTCACTTGCAATAAATGCGGTACAGTTTTGAAGCTGAATAAACGTATTGTGAGAGTACACAGATACTAAATTCATCTGCTTTCCATTTGCCTCAAGCCCTAAATGTATTTCTAACGCTAATTTTGCGTTTTCTTCTTCGTTTATAACCTCGATTCTGAAAACATCATCACCTAATGGCTTTGGTGTAGCACCAAGTACCTTTCCGATGTTTTCGATGTTTTCTGTAGTAAACTGATGTATCATAATTCCTAAAAAATGTGGCGAAATATATAAAAATGCTTAGTCAGATAAACCGTATCTCCGCATTTCAATTTCACTTTCTTCAACAGTCGTTGGTAAAGTCGGGAATGGAGTACCTTCAAATGAAATATTCACTAGATCAATAATTTCATTTGCTCCAGCATCATTGCCTGATTTAAACAACACATAGCTTGCAATCGATAAATACTGACGAACTTGCATCAATTGATCTCCATAACTTTGTCTGCGTTCGAAACTAGCGTTAATTTGACCTCTTAATGTACGTTGAGATTGAACATCACCTTGACGACGCGCTGCCTCAAACTCCGTATTAAGTTCTGCGAATTCTTCCTCTGATCTGACAAATGATTCATAGCTGCGTTCAAAATCACCAACTATTGTCGGTTTTATTGATTCCATAACTCGTTCAGCATCTTCCATTTGATCTAACTGAATGTAATTCACAGCAAATAATGCCTGAAGATTATAATTCTCTTCATCCGGTCTGAATGGAATTAGTTCTTCCGCACGATTTAACCAATAAACAGCGCTATCCGGCTGGTTTTGGTCAGAGAATGTCTCAGCTAATTGAAGGAAACTAAATCTGTAGTTACCCAGCATTCTTCGAATGTTTTCATCTAAATAAACATCAGGGTTATTCCATTCTCTGAAACTAAAGTTGTTTAATCTGCGAGTATGAATATCTGTGTCAATATAACCGGTGTACTCAGAATCCAACTTCTTAGGAATAACTCTATACGCTTTACCTTCTGTTCTAAAATAATCCTGTAAACCAAGCATACTTTGAGTTGAAACGGTGTTTGCAAAATAAACTGGCCTTAGCCAGTCATTGGTCTCAAGAATATTCAGAATTACTAAATCCTGAACTTGCATGTAGTAGACACCATTACCTTGCTGATCATTACCAAAGAATCTCCCCGTAACTCTCCAGCTAACTTCATTATCCAGGCTGTCTACTGGAATTTCAAAATCAGTTCCTGTTTGAAGAATTGGTAATGAAGTATCTGGTCTTACACCAATAGCTTCTTTGTACTCAAAATCTTCTGAGAATGCAGTACGAAGTAACTCTTTATCAACAGGTATAGTAATGTCTTGAGGTTCCCATCTATCAATTCTAGATGTAAGAATTTCAACTTCCTCATCCGTGTAACTAATTGGGAGAGGGGCAGATTCATGCGACCACTGATTCTTCATTTGACGTATATACCAATCTGTATTCAAAAGACTCAAACAAACAATTCGAACATCAGTTCGAACACCTTCGACTTCCTGAGCATACCAAAGTGGGAAGGTATCATTATCACCATTGGTGAATACAATCGCGTTTGGTGCTAAAGATTCGAGAAGATTCTTTGCATAATCTGGTGCTACATATCGGTTAGAACGATCATGATCATCCCAATTCTCAGAGGCCATCCAAACAGGGGAGGCAAGCAAACATAAAGCAATAATTCCGTAACCAACAGCTGTATTACTCTTTCCATATTGTTTTACCAAATCAACGAGACCGGTAACGCCCAAACCTATCCAAATTGCAAAAGCAAAGAAGGACCCGACGTAAGCATAATCTCGTTCCCTGGGTTGAAATGGGGTTTGATTTAGGAAAACGATAATTGCGACCCCTGTTACAATGAAGAGGGTTAATACTGCAAATGCCCGCCTCCAGTCGGAATTAAAATGATAGATCAAACCAAATAACCCGAGAAGAAAGGGTATAAAGAAGTATGCGTTACTAGCTTTGTTTTCCGGATAACGTTCTTCTTCGAATCCGGATCGCCAACCAGTATCTTGAATATCTGCTTCACGACCAATGAAATTCCAGTTGAAGTATCTCACATACATATGATTGATTTGATGTGAGATAAAGAATTCTAAATCGCTATCGTATCTGGAATAAAACTGAAGATGTCTTCCATCGCTAGAGTATCGACGTGGGAATAATTTCTCATCCTGAGATATCTGCCCGGTTGCATCATCATAATAACGTCCTTGAATGATAGGAGTGTCACCATACTGCTCGCGTTTTAGGTAGCTTACAAAGTCTTCGAAATTCTCAGGGTCGTTCTCATCAATTGGAGGATTAGCAATCGATCGAATCATGATAACTGCATAACTGGAATATCCAATTAGGATCATCGCGTAGCTAATCAGTGCAATGTTGGCAACTCGATACTTTTTCTTATGTGTGTAATAAATTGCATAACTAAGAGAACCTACGATAATCAGTAAATATGTAAGTGGTCCTATTAAGCCATATGTAGCATCACCGATTCTATCGGCGAAATCAGGAAGTTTTTGGATAGTAATTGGATAAACAAGGAAGAACGAGAGTACTGCAATACCGCCCATCACACTAAAAGAGATAAGTGTGAAATCGCGTTTTTTGAAATAGACAATTAGTGCTACAAAGAAGATTGCAAGTAAATTCAATAAATGAACACCAATAGCAAGACCAAACATGTATGCAATTAATACGAGCCAGCGCTCACTATAATCTTCTTCATGAAATTCTGACCACTTTAAAGCTAACCAAACTACCATAGCGGTAAAGAACATCGACATTGCATACACTTCTGCTTCAACAGCGTTAAACCAGAATGTATCGGTAACAGCAAAAGTTAGAGATCCAACGAGTGCGCCTCCATACATGCCAATTTTTTCAATCAAAGACATCTCATCCGGATGTCCTTTAAATTCTCGAACCAGACGAACTACAATCAAATAAAGTAGCATTACTGTCAATGCGGATGAAAGTGCGCTTAAGAAATTTATGCTTACAGCAACATATTCAGTTGGCATAAACATAGAAGCCAAACGACCCATTAATGAATATAATGGAGCTCCAGGAGGGTGATTTACCTGTAATCCATGAGCTACAGCAATGAACTCGCCAGCATCCCAGAAACTAGCCGTTGGAGCCATTGTAAGTGTGTAGATGATCAGCGACGTTAGAAATGCAAAAAGTGCAAGATATTTATTCGTCGTTTTGTGATTTGAAAACATGTATGTAGTACTCGGCTATAAAAAGTTTTGGATAGTCGATTATTAACCAGTATGATTGGCCTGCAATGATATGCATAGCCTTAATCACATCAAAGTGATCTTGAATATACTGAGCATTTGGCAATCGAAACGAGCATAAATGAACCCTATTATTTAATTAACAATTATTTGCATGGCTGCTAAGACCACAGAAACTTTTTCATCTAAACTGGGACTTATCGTAAGTGTATTGGGAATCGCAATTGGGACTGGTAACATTTGGAGATTTCCTCGAATTGCAGCACAAAATGGGGGAGAAACAGGTGCAGGTGCGTTTTTGGTGGCCTGGTTGTGTTTTCTGTTTCTTTGGTCAATCCCACTGATAATTGCTGAGTATGGGATTGGTAGAAATGGTCGTAAAGGTATTATAGGTTCATTCGCCGATTTGATTGGTGAGAAGAAAGGATGGATGGGTGGATTCATCGGCTTTGTAGCTACGGCCATTATGTTCTATTACAGTGTAGTGGCCGGTTGGTGTTTATACTATTTATTTCAATCACTCACATCCACTTTGCCCGAAACGTACGAAGCTTCATTATTGCTATGGGAAAACTACCATAATGCAGGTCTTCCTGTTTTGACACACGCTATTATTATGCTTTTTGGTGGATTTGTAGTTGTTAAAGGTATTTCATCCATTGAGAGAATCAATAAAATTCTTATTCCGTCACTTTTAGCAGTTTTAATTATTTCATTATTCAGAGCTGTAACTCTTGAAGGTAGTATGGAAGGCATCAGATATTTATTCACACCTGATTGGTCAACTTTAAGCAATCCACAAATTTGGCTAGAGGCTCTTACTCAAAATGCATGGGACACCGGAGCGGCATGGGGATTAATCCTCACTTATGGGGCGTATATGCGCAAACAGGACGATATTACTATTAGTGCATTTCAAACCGGAATAGGTAATAATACGATCTCATTATTAGCTGCTATCATCATTTTCAGTACTGTTTTTGGAACATTAGGATCCACGATGTCGGATGCAGAGATTTTAGATGTAATGAAAACTTCCGGACCGGCTAGTACAGGTCTAACCTTTATCTGGATGCCACAGCTTTTTGCCAGCATGGGAGGAGGAGGCGCTTTTTCAGTTCTTTTCTTCTTAGGTTTAACATTCGCAGCCTTCAGTTCTTTGATTTCTATGATTGAATTGGCTGTTAAAGTATTTGTGGATACCGGAGTCTCACGTAAACAAGCTACAATGTGGATTTGTGGAATTGGTTTCGCTTTCGGAATACCATCAGCATTGAACTTAACCTTCTTTGCTAATCAGGATTTTGTTTGGGGAGTTGGCTTGATGGTTTCCGGTGCTTTTATTTCTTATGCAGTAATTAGTTTTGGTGCTAAAGACTTCCGATTGAAATTGGTAAATACGGAAGAAAGTAAAACCAAACTAGGAGGATGGTGGGATATCATCCTAAAGTATATAATTCCTGTTCAGGTGATTACCTTATTACTTTGGTGGTTGTATTTATCTGCCACTGAATATGCCCCTGATACCTGGTATAATCCACTTAGTCCATTTTCTGTTACAACCGTTGCTTTACAATGGATGATGGCTTTAGGAATAGTTTGGTTCTTTAATAAGCGACTTCTGCCAAAGAAAACGGAAGATTAATTCTCTGAGACTTTCTTTTCAATATTCTTAAGTGAATCCCGAATTTCACTTAATATATCGACCATAGATTCTGAGCTTGAATCACCGGTTGAGACATTGTCAGTAACTTTATCTCGCTGGTCAAAAACCATTTGTCTGAAGTCATGGGCATCAATAATGCCAATCAAACTAAGATCTGCAGTTCCGGCTCCTGAATTACCAGCCGTTTCCACTTTAAGGATGCTTAAACCGAATTTCTTCAATAAAGGACCTTCTCTAAATGTGAGATCCTGAATCTTATCAAGTGGAATTGTCTTTTCTGTCTGAACGATAAATCCTTTTTTGAAGCGAAGGGAACGAGTGGTTAATTCACACTCTAATCGTTCGAAATACTTACTAATAAAATATGGAGCAATGATTAACCAGAATGGAATAAATGGAATCGTAAAGAGCATTACAGTCATCATAAAGACTCCATACAAATTTAGATATGTTTTGAGTCTTGGATTGAATTCAGCTTTTTTGAGTAATTCTGGTTTAGCCATAACATTTGTTGTTTGAAATAAAAAAGGCGACCCTTTTGAGTCGCCCTAAGTAAAAACGCTTATTACTAAGAATCAATTAGATAATTTATGATTGGCTATTTCATCTCGAGGTATAAACTTCATAGCCGCAGAATTCATACAATATCGCAGACCGGTTGGTCGCGGTCCGTCATTAAAAACATGCCCCAAATGACCACCACATCTGGAACAAACAATTTCAGTTCTGACCATAAATAAACTTCGGTCTTCCAATTCTACGACTAAACTATCATCGATTGGTTTCCAAAAACTCGGCCATCCTGTACCACTTTTGTATTTATGCTCCGAATCGTACAAATGCTGACCACAGCCGCCACAAACATAAATACCATCTTCTGTTAAATCGAAGTATTCGTTGATATAAGGTATTTCAGTACCTTTTTTTCTGAGAATTCGGTACTGAGTTGAGGTTAGAATTTCTTTCCACTCAGCCTCAGTTTTTTGATAGGGGAAAGTAGGAATGGTATCAGTTTGCATCGCAGATATTTCTTTTGAGTGATCATGTGAGTCATTGTGATGATCACTATCAAAATCAATTATTGAAATTGAACCAATTCCAGCGATTGCAAATAGTGTAAATAAAAGGGATTTCATCTAATAGGTAATTAAAGTTTGCTAAGTAACGCTTATAAACTAATTACCAATCCCTTAGATTTTATTCATCACAATTATGTAACAATATTTTGCAGGCAGTTTTACCAGCCCCAATTCCTGTTCCATCTATCGTATTCATCCTCAAGTAAAGGAAGATTTTTTTGCTTGAATACGCGAAGCCCGACGGTAAAGCCAACCCAAAATTGATATTCGCGACCTTTTCTACTTGGGGACCATATACTATACCAACTATAATCATTAGCATTATTGACTCTCGTAACTTGCATATTAATGCTTGGCCCACCATAAAGTGATAATCCATTACCAAATCGATTACCAATCATATATTTGTAAGAATAAATAAAGTTTAGAGTTCTATCCCATTCCTCCTCAAATATATGATGAACACTAAATTCTTGATTTACGAACAAGGTATTGCTTTCAATTTTTGGAAATGAATCCTGAATATTTTTTTCAACCCCAAAACCAAAACCGACTCGATAAACATCCCGATCTAAGGCCGTATTAAATCCAAACATTGCCATATTATAAACGCGGTGAGTTCCTGTTGTTAATGATAAATCAATAAAACCAGCATCAGAATATCTAGTATCAATATTATAGCGTCCATTACCATATAAACTTAATACACCAATCGGAGCGCCTTCGAATTCTTTGGCGATATTAAGAATACCAACTTGAAAACCGGTAGCTACTTCTGAAATGTTAAGGCCAGCAACCTGAAAACCTGTGAGATTACGAGAGAAATTACCAATTCCGGCTACTGCCATTCCTGAAATCACAGGCGCAACATTAATGCCTCCAGAGAAGAGTAACCCAGATGCATCTTCTTTTGAATAATTAAAAGCACCTGAAGCCATTAAACCTGAAATAGACCCAAAAGCAATATTGGCACCTATGGCTGCTTGCATCCCGGAAATATCATTACCAGCAAAATTTAAAAGTCCTGAAGCCTGCATACCTTCAACGTTTCTGCTCGCGTAATTAACTAAACCTGCTGCTTGTAAACCTTCAAGATTGCCATTTGCCGAATTGAACAAACCTGCTGCTTGTAAACCTTCCATATTGTTGCCACTTAAATTGGCAAGACCTGCAGCTTGCAAACCTTCTAAATTTTCTCTTGCACTATTGATGCCTACTGCAGCTTGTAATCCTTCTAGATTTGCCTTACTAAAATTACCTAGTCCGGCGAATTGCAAGCCAGACATATTGTCTAACGAGTTATTTGCTATTCCGGCTAAATTAAAACCTCCCATTTCACCTTTGGTATAATTTATACCGCCGGCTAATTGAAAACCATATGAATAATATTTTGTGCCATTGAATAGTAATCCAATTTCCCAGCCATCCAAAGCTCCATGATATCCACCAATAAGGTTGATCGATCTTTTAGCAGAGTAGTTAACAGCCTTAACACCGTTCGTTGATAAAGGTGGGAAGAGAGTAACACGCCATTTACGATATTCTAAATCATCGTAATAGTCTTGAGCGTTAATGTTTGTTGATAGTAGCGGGAAGAGAGAAATTAATAATGCCCAAAGCCGTATTCGGTTCATATTCTGATCATCATTTTCAAATTTTGACCAGATACGTAGTTAAATCAGAAAGTTTCGAATTTAAAGAGGATTGCCGCAAATTTTACAAAATTCAGCATCAAAGTCATGATCTGAGAATTTGCATTTACTACAAACTCTGGGAATGCGTTGCATTCGAGCCATTTCGTAACTAACGATTCCTGTAGGAACTGCAATTATTGCATAACCCATAATCATGATTATAGCTGAGATTAATTGTCCTAACGGAGTTACCGGAATAATGTCGCCGTATCCAACGGTAGAGAGTGTTACAATTGCCCAATAGATGCTCATTGGAATACTTGTGAATCCGTTTTCCTGCCCTTCAACTACGTAGACTATTGATCCGGCAAAAATGGCGATCATAAAAACGGCAAAAAGAAAAACAAGGATCTTTCGCCGGCTAGCAATCAAAGCTTTATTAATATACTCGGCTTCATTTAAATATTTCACGAGTTTCAAAACACGGAAAACCCTGAGTATTCTAAGGACACGAATAGCGATTAAGTATTCGGTACCGGGCAACAATAAACTGATATATGTTGGGATAATTGCGAGAAAATCAATTATCCCAAAGAAGCTGAATATGTATTTTCTAGGTTCCTTTACCGAGATAATTCTGAGTACGTACTCAACAGTAAATAGTATGGTGAAAAACCATTCTGATGTTTTAAAAAATTGGCCATAATCCTCTCGAAGAGACGCAATACTATCAAGCATCACAATAAGTACACTTGCAGTAATTGCTGCGATGAGTACTATATCAAATAACTTGCCCCATTTCGTATCGGCGCCAAATATGATGACGAAAATCCTTTTTCGCCATCCTTTCCCCGGTTTAGAATTGCCGACCCCAAACATTTTATATAGGTTTTAACCCATCGAATTTTTCATCTAGAGCTTCGTTCCACATTGCAACTTCAGGCACTTGAGTAAATAGATCTCCCGTGTCACCTGTAATAATAACTGATTCAATCTTATCTCCTTGAACAATAGAGTCTACCACTTTCTGATCATCATCTGATACTACCTTGCCAAATACAGTGTGTCTACCGTCTAACCAAGGAGTTTCAAGGTGTGTAATAAAAAACTGACTACCATTTGTTCCGGGACCGGCATTTGCCATTGAAAGAATACCTGGTCCATCATGTCTCAAATCTGATATGAATTCATCTTCAAACATGTAGCCTGGGCCACCATTTCCAATACCATTTGGGCATCCACCTTGAACCATAAAATCATTAATAACTCGATGAAAATTTAATCCATCGTAATAACCTCGTTTTGCTAGATTTACAAAATTAGCCACTGTTTTAGGTGTTTGATCACCATATAGATTTAGGTTGATTGTTCCTTTTGATGTTTGAATAGCTGCGTTAATCGACATGTGTAAAGTGTTTAATACTTATGAATAAAAAATTGGAATCAATGCCCGGATTTTCACGACCAGTTTGAGCATTTGATATATGATGAAAACGATACCCTAAAGATATGAAAGTATTCTCTAGAATTGCTTTTTTAATACCAAAAGTAAAATCAAAAGTGTAATTCAATCTGCGACCTTTGTCGGTCGGAAAAGTTTTGTTCATGTACATAATCCCACCGGTAACACTCCCATAAAAATCTGCTGTTTTTCTCGGTAATAGATATTTATAACCTAAAGGAGAAATACCAAATCCAGTTGCAATATCCGGGATATTGGCATTATCTCTTTTTGGATACTCGTATTCTGTAAATGGAATAATTCCTCGTGTAACATAGATTTCAGCTTCATTAGCTAATACTTTTATTCTTTTCCCAAAACCAATGTAACTATAGTAAGTTTTTGTTGAAGGAGTTTTACCAAATAGAATGATAGAATTAGGTGAGTAACCGGTAATTAAATGAACAAATCTTTTGTTTGTTGATCCATCAATCTGCGCGTTGATTGATGGCTGAATACAAGTGAGAAGAAGTGCGACTAAGAATACTGATTTAAACTTCATCAACTGTAATTCAAGAATCTTGTTTTGTTAATCGATTCTTTAATGAAGGATAAGCTGATAGAACCCAAATCAATAACCAGGCTGTGGATAGGTAGTAATTTTCAGAGTAAACCAAAAAACAAATACTCAAGAAATAAATGATATGATAGAATGTATCGGGTACTCGTGTTTTATTTGCTTTGTTCTTGAAAAAATTTGACGAAAGGAATAAAACTTTTGAGATAAGTAGCAGGGCAGTATAAATCCACAAAACAATAACTAAAACGCTGTTTAAAGTTATTGAGTAGGAGATGATTGCAATTAAAACTAATACGTCGAGGAGAGCGTCTTTTATCCAGTTTGGCATTAATTAGAAAACATCAGAATCTTCGTTAGAGTCACCCTCTAACAATGTTACATCTCTAGCCAACAATCCCTTATCACCTGTATCAAGAACAAATTCTACTTTCTCACCTCGTTTCAATTTCTTGAAACCATCAGAATTTATCTCGCTGTAGTGAACAAATATCTCTTCTTCTGTATCAGAATTGATAAACCCATAACCTTTAATGTTATGGAACCACTTAACAGTACCAACTTTTTTCGACGACATAATTACTACTATTTCTGACCCGTAAATAAACCAACTAAAATAAAGTGCTTATTTTAATTCAATTCAAGTGTTTGGGTGCAATTAGATCATATTTTATAGTATTTCTAATGATTCGACCCACAATATCAATTTCTTGGTTGTTTCTTCTTGTGTTTGCAGCAATTCTGAGTTCCAATTGAAGCTATTATCAGATTCTACATTTACTAGTTTACCATTAATCCTGACGATACTTCCTGTGCGAAGCCAAATAATTTTGTCTTCCAGTTCAGCTGTTGAAGGTATTAGATGTAGAATTTCCATCTGTTCATACATCGCTTTTTCTGAAATTGGTGGTTTTGTAAAGTCTAACTCAAGATTTCTATTATTTACAGAGAATTGTATAAACTGAAGATTCCTTTCGTCAGACATTTCATCCCAACCTACAACAATATCAACAGGGGATAAGTCTTTTTTGTCTTCAAAAAAATATCTTTTATGGTGTAAGACCCTAAGTTCACCAGAATATTGTTTGATGGGTGTTAAGGTGTGACCTTTCAGATTGAAAGGTTTATCAAAAGCATTATAACTCAAGACGGGTTTGTCCGGTGTAAGTACACCCGGTCCATGTGTGATGGGATAAATTGTCCATGCATAATAACCCGACATTGCTAATATACATACCAGTATATACTTCAGCATAGTCTACTCCTATTTTCTTATAAGGAGTTATCGACCTTAATAACTGTTACATAAATTTTAGAAGAGATTTTATTACGATTCTTCACTAAGAATCATGTAGAATTCCTCAAGATCTTCTACATAAAAATTATCAAGAGCTTTATTACCATTAAGTGATATTACATCTTCAAGAGGTATGAGGATGTTTTTAGAGTAATTAAATCTCAATGTTCCATTGCGGAAATCGAGTGAGTGGAGATCAGAGAATGGTATTTCAATTCTATTTGTGCTCAAATAAGTATGAACTCCAGGGATCATACCACCATCAGAATCGATGAAATCAGCTAAATCTTTCTCATATTGCGTTTGCAATTCGAGATTTACTAAGGATCTTATTCTTTCATCTATCACCATGTAAATACTAGTTTCAGTAATACCTAGTTTCACTTCTTTGTAACGATCTGTAATTTCGAAGACAATATCTTCTTCGTTATTTGCGGCGAATAGATTTGTTGTAAGGATGAGTGTAGCAAGTATGAAAGAAATATTGAAGATTGTTTTTTTATTCATTGTTTTCATCATACCTAAGATTAGTGTTGTGACCCTGTGACGATTCAAATTTAAAATAGTTTCACACTTTTTAATAAAAATCGACAATTATTAGATTAATCCCTATTAATTAACTTTGAGCCTTTAATGTTTTAATTGATGAATCAGTTCCATATTGCTGAAAATAATTTTACAATTCTTATCGTCGATGATTCAGAATCAAGTGTACGGTTACTTTCATTTGTCTTAAGAGAGGCTGGATATAAGGTTTTAGTGGCCTTTAATGGTGGTGAAGCAAAAGAAATTGTTGAGCAGAGGAGTCCGGACCTTATATTGATGGACGTTTTAATGCCGGATATCTCCGGATATGAATTAACTTCTGAAATCCGGGAGAACTCAGAACTCGAAGAGATTCCAATTATTTTTATAACAGCTTTATCAGAGTTAGATGATAAGTTGAATGCATTTAAAGCAGGAGGGGTAGACCATATTTCAAAGCCATTTCAGAAAGATGAAGTATTGGCAAGAATAAAAACTCACCTTTATTTACAGCAATTAGTAAAAGAAAGAGATGCAAGAATTACGCAACTAAAAAATCAGGAAATTGAGTTAAGAGAACTGGATCAAAAAAAATCTGAATTACTGCGACTAGTTAGTCATGACATGTATAATCCATTATTAAGCATCAATGGGATTGCAGAAATGATAAATCAGTCTTCTGAAGCAAGTAGTGAAATAACAGAGCTAAATCAGCTTATTATTAATAGCTCACAAAAGTTAATTCTGCTAGTGGATAGATTATTGAATAATGAGGATCAACTTCAATTAACTGAAACAATAAATATTGCACCTTCTAATCTAGACGATCTTTTTGAGAGAATCATAGCTATTAACAAGCCTAAATCTGTATTAAAAAACATTCGATTATTCAAAAATTTAGCTATAAAAAGTAGTGTTTACTTCATTGATGAAGTGAAGCTGGAGATCGCAATAAATAATCTTATTTCTAACTCTCTAAAATTCACTCCAAAAGGTGGAGAGATAAAAATTCTAGTTTCGGAAACGGATAGTAATTTAGAAATTCTTGTCGTTGATACAGGCATTGGAATTCCCGATACAATGATAGATTTTATCTTTACGGATCCTACAAAAACGAAGCAGACAGGAACTGATGGAGAAATTGGAAGAGGGTTGGGACTTGATGTTGTACAAGATTATATTCACCTCCATAATGGAACGATAAAAGTAAACTCTAAGGAGAATCAAGGGACCGAATTTATTATTCAAATTCCTTTAGGTGAGAAGTAAGACTAGTTATGAAGTATAAAATTCTTGTTATAGATGATGATGAACCAATTCATTATCTAATTAAAAATCTGTTAGGGAAAGAGTATGTGCTGCATCATGCCAGAGACTCTCAAGAAGCCATAGATCAGCTTAGTAAACATGAAATCAATCTAATTCTCTCTGATATTCATATGCCGGGACTAAGTGGGCTACAGCTTTTAGAGTCCATTAAATCAGACAAGGACAAAAGAAAGATTCCTGTTTTGATTATGACAAGTCTACCAACGGTTGAAAAAGAAAGGCTGGCGTTGGATTTGGGTGCTTCAGATTTTATAAAAAAGGATTTACTTACATCCGATAAAAATAAAATTCTTGAACTGGTTCGAATGAAGCTGGTTACCAATGTTGTAATTGATGAGCTCTCACTTAATTTAGAAGAAAGCAAGAATAAACTAGTTATGAGCTTGATGGACAGTGCGTTACTAGGTTTATTTAATGATACCGTTGATGTCCTTTGCTCGGAACTTAGAGCACTTCTTGGAGCTGAATTTGTAGGAATGTGGGTGCTGGGTGATGAAAGCTCGAAGTTAGTAACTAAAAAAGGTAGTCTAGATTTTGGATCTGATAAATTAGAGATAAGTGGCGAAGCTGGACTAAAAAAGCTTAAATCTGTAAAAGAATCATACTTCACGAATCATAGCTTCAGTGAAGATGATTCATTCTTTAAAGATGTATCATCAGATGCTAAACTCGCAGCAGAGGTCGTTATTCCGATTTTTTCCGTTACTGAGCAAGGGATGTTACAAAGTGAATTGAAAGTCCCGGATGATTCAAAATTATTTGGTGTAATTATTATTAAACGTTCCGGGCTTTTTTCACGTATGGAGTTTGAGTTAACCTCAAAATTAGTCACTCAAGCCGGAACCATACTCTGGAGATTATACAGAAGTTGATATGAAATTTATTCGAACGCATTTAGAATGGGTTGTTTTTCTTGGTGGACTTATTCTATTAGCAAATATGGAAACACCAAATTCAGGTCATTCATTATGTTTGTTTGAATGGGCAGGATTTGAATTTTGCCTTGGGGACGGCTTAGGGCATTCTATAGCGTATTTGTTTCAAGGCAATATTAATTCTTCATTAGAGTCGAACTTTATGGGACCAATTGCCGTAATCGTGCTGTCCTTTAGGATTCTAATTATTTGGAAAAACATTTTAAATACATACTTAGATCAAAAATTGGGTACAAATCATGTCTAATATCATCCACGTTATCCCAGAAGCTACAGGTGACGAAGCTTTATACCTTAGTAAATTAACTCAAGGCATGGATCAGGAGCACCTAACCAGGTTTTCCCATGCATACAGGGCGCGACGAAAAGATCCACAAACCATATTATTAACGTGTTTGCTCGGCTTTTTTAGTCTTGCTGGTATACACCGTTTCTTACTTAACCAAATAGGTATGGGAATTCTATACCTACTAACAGGTGGTTTATGCCTTATTGGTACAATAGTTGATTTGGTTAATTATAAAGAACTTGCCTTCCAGTATAACCGAGAAGTTGCGAAAGAACTAAGAGAATTGATCTAATCAAAGTCCAAAGACTCTGTTTACATTAAATCCTAGCCTGAAATCACTTTCAAAGAAATCAGTAGTTGTTCTAGCTATCAGATGTTGTTCTGTAAACCATTGACCTGACATAAAAAACATCTGGAATACGTGACCACCTGTTTCTATTTCATAACCTATTGCGAAGTGATTTACGGTTCCATCCGTTCGGTCACCTAAGACAGGCAAGTACTCAAATGTTAATGATTTTCTCTCATCGATTTTAAATCTTCCGCCTAAACCAAGGGCGAAATGAGTGTTTTCGGGGGTAATTCCCGGTTCCTCTATTAACACGGTATTAAAATGCGAGATCATTGGAGCAACCTGAAGAACAATTTTATCATTGAATTTTCTTGCCAACATTATTGATCCTAAATAATTGAGTCGTTCATTGAAGGTAAAATCTTCAAGTCGTGTATTCTCTTGAGTGTTAATTCCAACATCACCTTTAATAGCAACCTCAACCGGAATTTTATCTGATTTCATTTGTCTCAAGAGAGTGTATTTAAATCGCAGATCAACATTGTCTTCAATACTAGTTCTTCCAATACCAATCGACAGTTTATCAGTTACTCCATAATCAAATCCTAATCGAACAGCTGCACCTTGATCAAGCCCCCAGAATTCTTCTAACCCGCTGCTTACCAGACCAAAATTATGCATTATCACGCTATTTAGATCGCCTTTTTGCAAATTCGTAACTGTACTCATACCGGCGATTGATCCAATCAGGAAAAGCTCATCTACAGGTGCGTCTTTAACGGTTCTTTGACGTTGCATTTGAGCGAATATAGACGAAGATGTAATGCCCAGAAAAAGTACCCCTAAAATTAGTTTTTTCATTTATTCTCCTTCATATGGTGTAAGTAAAATTTCGATATCTATTTCCTGGTTTTCATCAACTTTTATAATCAATAATCTAGGTGGCTTAATCTTGTAATCCTCTAGATTCAATATCCATGAAGCTTTTAGTAGGAGACCTTCATTGGTTTTTTGTAATGTGCCTTCGATTTCTACTTCTTTAGTTTCCCCATGAATTTTGAAGTCGCCTTTGGCGATAGCAAGTTGAGGTTCTGTATTCTCTGGGTCGAAAGGAGTAGTTAACGATCCATAGAATTCTGCGAATGGGTATTCATCCGTTTCTAATGTTAATCTCATGTCTTTATCCCGTTTTCCATTTCCGGTATCAAGAGTTTCAAGATCAAGGTAGAAGTCGATAATCTTCTCCTCTAGATCAATTAAACCGACCAGACTTTGAGAACTGCCTTCGAAGTCGTGTAACGGGACTTTAGATAAGAAAACAGCTTCACCATTTTCAGCATAAAAGCTTTGTGCAGTTGCAGTAGTACTTGTTAAAAGAACACCTAGAATCAATAATAATATTTGTCTCATAGTTAGTTATTTAGTGCGCCTTCTTGTATCCAGGCACGAATAGTTTGAATTTCATTACCAGTTAAAAATGGCCCGCCGGTTGGCATTCTGTTTCCGGATTGTGGACTAGGTTCAATTTTATCAACAAGCCCACTGTTATCGGGATCACCAATAACGATTAAATTGGTACCATATTGACTTCCATTGCTGTTTATAAGTGATTGATAGTCAGTTAAATTAAAATTTCCGGAGGAATGGCATCCTACACAACCGTTGCTAATTAGGATTGGCTGTACATCAGCTGAAAAACTTACATTGGTTTGCTCAACACCGGTTACATCCTCTACATTACTTAAACACCCAGATATAGAAAATATCAGTATGGGTAAATAGATTTTTTTCATCATATTGTTGGCTTCGATTAACCCCTATTAAAATGACTGTTTAGTATAAATAGTGTATTAATATTTAATAACGTTTAAATAAACTATGATACCAAGAGAAAATTCTCTAAAACTTCTGAATCAATACATTAAAAATGATGCTTTAATTCACCATTGTAAGATGGTTGCTACAGCAATGCAAGCTTATGCAACAAAATTAGGTAAAGTAGAAGATGTAATAGAAGAATGGTGGACAGCAGGTTTACTACATGATTTAGACTGGGAGATGTATCCTGATGAACATCCTAATAAGGCTATCAACGAGATATTTCCACAATTGGGTTATTCAAGTGAAGTAAGAGAGGCGATTAAATCTCATGCCCCTGAAAGAACCGGAAAAGAACCAGAAACAGAAATGGAGAGATATCTATTTGCTTGTGATGAACTATCCGGATTCATGCATGCAGTTTCGTTAATGAGGCCAACAGCTTTCGAAGGAATGAAAGCAAAATCAGTTACAAAGAAATTAAAAACTGCAAATTTTGCAGCGAATGTCTCAAGAGATGATATATATAAAGGAGCGGAGCTAATTAACCGGGAACTAAATGAGCATATCATGTTTCTAATTGGAATTTTTCAGGAACAGATAAATTGAGCCATTTATAATGAACAGTAAGTTGTACCAATTACTGCTAATATCAGTATTAATTTGCTTCAGCGCGATTCCCAATCTTTCAGCACAAAGCTCTAATAATTTTATTAGTTCTAGTTTACTTGAAATTGCAGGTAGTACAATAATTGAAGATTGGAAAGGTATATCTGGTGACGATTTTAGTTGGCTGAACGATTCGACAGATACAGATAATTGGTTCAGTTTTGAGAATAACGTATCAAATCCAAATTCACTTGATAATTGGGAGGGTATTGGATGGTTTAAAACTTCTATAACCATAGATGAAACACTGATCGGAATTCCACTAGCCGTACAATTCACCGAGAATTATGGCGCAGCTGAATTATACATTAATGGTAATTTAGTAGATAGATTGGGTTCAGTATCAAGATTTGCAGAAAATAGTATTTCAGAATTAGATCATTTCCCTCAGATTATTCAATTCAGCGATACAACCGAACATATTATTAGTGTTCGATATTCAAATCACAATATAGCTGGATTCAATAAAATTGATCTTTCAGGTGGGTTTGAGCTCACTATATTTGATTATGAATCTTATCTGAATTCTGAAGACCAAAAGAGCCGTACTAACACGCATATAATCACAATAATTGCATTTCTAGCTTCTCTTGGTATAGTTCATCTGCTATTATTGATCTTCTATCCGGCTGGACAAAGGAATTTCTACTTCACATTTATTGCCGCCTCAATTTCAGTGTTTACCTTATCACTTTATGCGGTGGATTTATTTCAAACACCAAATACATTGATAATCGCGGCTTATGCAAAAGAACTTGCATGGTTCTTTATTTATTTATGTATTCTGAAGTTTTCCTATTCATTCCTAGAAGAAAGTAGTCCAAAACAATTACTTGTTCTCCTGATCGTTGCGTTAGCGGTTACAATTCTATCAGTATTTACGAAGATCTCCATTGAGCTTATCAGATCTATTGTATCACTGGTTGTGTTGCTTGAATATCTTCGAATTATAGCAATGCAAAAGTTTCAAAAGCAGCCCGTCGATCTATTGTTAATTGGAATATTGGGCTTCATTATTTTGATATTCTTAAATAGAAATGAGTTTTTAGACTTTTGGTTTGATGGATTTCCATTTTTAAATAATACTGTAGCAATTGCCTTTCTAACGGCGTCCATTTCTTTCTATTTACTTAGAGATTTTGCTAAAGCACAAACCAAGCTTGAGTACAAATACCTGGAGGTTCAACATCTCTCTGCACGATCTATTGATCAGGAAAAGCGAAATAAAGAGAAAGAATTCAAACAAAAACTGCTTGAAGCTGAAAATGAACGCAAAACAGCAGAATTAGAAGAAGCAAGAAAGCTTCAGCTTTCTATGCTGCCAACAACCATTCCATCTTCTAATTATTGGGATATGGCAGTGAAAATGGAAACAGCTTATGAAGTAGGTGGTGATTACTATGATTTTTATGAAATATCTGATGAAGAATTTATTGGAGCAGTTGGGGATGCTACCGGACATGGGATGAAATCTGGGATAATTGTAGCAACTGTAAAAAGTAATTTCTATTCGGCAATTGGTACGAGTTCACTTGTTGAAACACTTAAAAAGATCTCTGATGGCATCAGAAACCTTGACTTAAAAATGCTTTATATGGGGCTGATGCTTTTTAGAGCTAAAAAACATCACTTAAATTTTACATCAGCTGGAATGCCACAGGCTTTTTGGTATAAAGCGTCACAGAATAAGGTTGAAGAAATAGTTATTAAAGCAATGCCTCTTGGTGTACCTGTGGATTTTCCATATAAAGAAGTCAATATCGATGCGCAAAAAGGGGATGTATTAGTTTTCTTGTCTGATGGAATTGTTGAACTCTTTAATCCAAAAAGAGAACAACTAGGTGAAGAAGCAGTCATTGAAGTCTTATCAAAAAATGCCGGAAAAAAATCAGAGGTAATACTTCAAAAACTATTCCTGTTAAAGGAAAAATGGAGTAATGGAGCTCCGCAGGAAGATGATGTAACTATTTTAGTAATGAAGGCTGTTTGATAAAGAAACCCGAACCGGTCAAAGTTCGGGTTTTTCTTTAGGGCATTTGGTGCTTTGCAGCATCCAAAAGCTCGTTTGCTCTTCGCGGCGTGGGTACGGTAGGGTAAAAGTAAGGTTGCGAACTTTTTTTAACGATGTTTGCTTTTTACATATAGCAACCATTTACTGAAGTTTGATATCTTGCAGTATGAACTTATTTCGTTATCTGTCTTTACGAAAATTTGAATTTTTAATCGGGCTTCTCGCGTTTATTCTGATAACCGTACTCGTTTTTGGATCTCGTCAATTACGACTTGGATCTAGTATTGCTTTTTATTTTCAGAGCAATACTGAAATACAACTAAGCGAATCCGTAAATATTGATCAGCTTATTGAATTACTTTCTGAAGTGGACGCTGATTTTGATGAAAATGAGCTTAGGTGGGCAACCCGATTGTTAGGCTGGAGAATTTTTAAACCGGGTAATTATGGGCTTACAGGCGCTTATTCATATGAGGTTTTTTTATCTAAATTAGCCCTCGGTATTCAGGATCCAATAAATGTTGTTATTCTACCAGGCATTACTGAAGAGCGATTCATTGAGACCTTATCATCCAGACTAAAATTTGACTCAACCGAAATTGCAGGTGTATTTCAGGATAGTGTTTTTCTGGCTGAACAGAATCTTACAAAAGAAGAGTTACTAGGCAGGATGTTGCCAGAGACCTACTTAATGTATTGGACATCAAAGCCTAAAGAAGTGGTTAGAAGAATTCTTCGTGAGTTTGATGATCTTGTTACTCAAACCTATTCCGACGAAGCAGCTTCGCAGGATAAAACAATTGAACAGATTTTAACTATGGCATCTATTGTTGAATGGGAAGCTAAATTAGAAGATGAGAAGGCAGTTATTAGTGGTTTGTATTGGAACAGAATTGAAAGAAGGATGAGGCTTGAGGCTGACCCAACTGTTAACTTTGCGTTAGGGGAGCGAAGAAGGCTTTTATTCGAAGATTATAGATTTGAACATCCATACAACACATACAGGAGAAGAGGACTGCCTCCCGGTCCAATCACAAATCCAAGCTTATCAACAATAGTTGCAACTTTGCGACCAGCAGAGCATGACTATTTATATATGGTTGCTAATCCTGAAGGGGGACATGAGTTCTCAACAACATTTGAAGAACATCAGGTTGCTTCTGAGAAATGGAGAAAATGGATACGGGAACAGTATCGAATTAAAAGGAGTCAGGAACAGGTAGACTCTGATTAACGCCTGCGTCTGAAATCCGGATTTAATTCAACCTGAAGAGAATCTGGTGGTATTTCAATTTCGAATTTTTGGATTAAGCTATCCACTGATATTGATTCGTTTACGTGAGTGCCATTAAAACTAACATCAATACTTAAACCTTGAAATCCGGATAAATCTTTAAGGTTATCTCTTAATAAAGCAGGATTTTTTACCCGTGTAAGTTGATCAAGCATAATGGTTGCAGCATCATAGCCTATATAAGCAAACTGGTTTGGATCAGTCTGAAATCGAATCCTAAATTCTGATATAAATTCTCTGGACTCCGAACTACTTGTGTCAATATCAAAAGTTCTGGTGAAATATAAATTCGTTGAGTCGAGTCTACGAACCTCCATGTCAACTTCTTGCCACTCTTCCGATCCGAATATGGCAACATCGCTTCTCATGGCTTCTAAATCTGTAAGTAGACTCTCAATTAAAGTCTGAGCAATAGTCCCTGTAAATGGTGCATATATAGCTTTTACCATTGCAACAGAATCCAGTGTATCTGTTGTGAAGAACTGTGTGTAATCACGAATATCGTAACCTAGTTCTTCAAAATTTTCTTCGAAATAATATTCCACATATCCACCCAAACGTTCAGCTTCATGACGAAAAGCTCTAGCTGCAGGGGCTCCTAAAGATCTGGCCTCAGCAATTACGCCAAGTGTATCGTATCCTAATGCAATCGCTTCACGTGCCATTATTTTGCCTTGAGTACCAAATGCAGGATTCAATTGGAAAACAAAGTTATTGTACAAATCCAGGCTATCAGCATTTGCAAGTGGAAGAAGAATTGGGATTTCATATTCTTCTGCAAGATTTGAGAAGTCTTTTGCGACCTGTGAAAACATTGGACCAATTATAGCATCTACATTTTCTTTAAACACAAAGTCAGAAATGATTGCCTCAGGTGATATAACACCTGTGTTTGTACTTCTATAAGTTATAAAAGCTTTTTGATCAGCGTTTTCTCGATTAAATTGTTCAATAGCAACCTGAATACCATAATACAGATGTTGAGGGATATCATATTCTAAAGATTCAAATTCAAACTCAGGTAGAACTACGCCAATATTATAAGCCATTCCACGTGGTGCAGAATATGGATAATTTGCACGAACTCGATTCGAATAAGAAACAGAATCAGATAATTGAGTTTTGATTCTATTTAATCTTAGTGGATTGGAAGAAACTGCTGATTCTTCATACAAATCAAGTAATAATGTTGCAGTTGTAAATTCAACCTTATCTAAGGAAAACTCCAGTATATCTAATCGAATTTCATCTTCAGAAACAGATTTAAAAACTTCAAACCTTTGATTAGGTGTTAGAAACCCAATGATATCACCATACATTAGTTCTGCTGATCTTTTAATTGGTGATGGAGGGCTAGTTAGACTTATCTCATGCAACACTTCTAATGCGTTTGCAAAGTTTCTAAGTTGAAATTGAGCAAGTGCTGTTGTGTACATCGCATCGAAATACCAATCTTCGTTTTCGGCCAGATCAAAATCACGAAGTACATTAATTGCTTTTAGATAGTTACGTTCTGCAAAATGACTTTTACCAAGGAAAAGTTGTGATTCTTGCCCATCAACACGTTCAAATACGAAAATAGCTCGTTCGAAATCACCTTGTTCATAAAGGTCTTTCCCCATTTCAATTGATTGTGCAAATGTTGCTTGAATGAAAACAAGCCCTAGGAATAATGTGGTAAGTATTTTTTTCATGCAGATATTTTTGCTCTCTTACACCAATTTTCTTTAGAAATGTTCTTTATTCCCACTCAATTGTTGCAGGAGGTTTTGAACTAATATCGTAAACGACTCGATTAATGCCCTTTATTTCATTAATTATACGATTAGATACATGTGCCTGGAATTCATACGGAAGATGCGCCCAATCAGCAGTCATACCATCAAGACTGGTAACAGCGCGTAAAGCGACTGTAAATTCATATGTTCTTTCATCGCCCATTACACCTACGCTTTGAACAGGCAACAAAACAACTAATGCTTGCCAGACTTCACTGTATAAGTGATGAGCTTTTAATTCATCAATAAAGATTTTATCGGCATCTCTAAGAAGATCAAGCTTATCTTTACTTAAATCTCCAATTACACGAATTCCTAAACCAGGTCCTGGGAATGGATGTCTGGCAATGAAATGCTCAGGGATTCCAAGTGCACGGCCAACTTCGCGAACCTCATCTTTAAATAACTCACGAACCGGCTCAATAAGATCCAACTTCATTGTATCTGGTAATCCACCAACATTATGATGTGATTTAATAGTAGCCGAAGGTCCTTTAAAAGAAACACTTTCTATTACATCAGGATAGAGAGTTCCTTGAGCCAGATATTTGAAATCGGAGTCATGACCAATTTCTTCTTCAAATACATCAATGAAAGTTACACCTATGATCTTGCGCTTAGTCTCCGGGTCAGAAACTCCATCAAGACGCTCCATAAACAAATCAGTTGCATTAACACCTCTTACAGGTAAATGTAAGTCACGTGTATACAGATGAAGAACATCTTCAAATTCATTTTTTCTGAGCAGACCGTTATCAACAAACACGCATTCTAATTGGTCGCCAATCGCCTTGTGAATTAGAGTTGCAACAACTGTTGAGTCTACGCCGCCTGATAGGGCGCATAAAACTTTGTCTGAACCCACCTTTGCCCGAATTGCTTCTATCTGCTCATCAATAAATGAGGCTGCAGTCCAGTCTCCAGATAATCCACATATTTCAAATGCAAAATTCCTGAGTAATTGCTTTCCACAATCCGTGTGTGCTACTTCAGGATGAAATTGCACACCATAAATTGCCTTTTCTATATGACGAACAGCAGCAACATCTGCGTTGGCTGTGTGTCCAATAATCTCATAAGAAGAAGGTAGTTCATGAATATGATCACCATGACTCATCCAAACTACTGAACCGTCTTCGATCTCCTTTAGAAGATCACTCGAATTATCAATAATCAGGTGGGCACGACCATATTCACGTTTTTCAGCCTTATCAACACTTCCGGGAATTTCAGTATGAGCTAGCAATTGAAGCCCATAACAGACGCCAAGAATTGGGACATCCCATTCCAATAATTCTTGCTGAAGATGTGGAGCGCCATCATCGTTAACGCTCATCGGTCCGCCAGAAAGGATAACACCACGTGGCTGAGGAGTAAGAACCTCTTTCAGATCAACGTTATAAGGGTGTATCTCACAATAAATATTAAATTCGCGGAGTCTTCTTGCGATTAATTGTGTGAATTGAGAACCGTAATCAAGAATTAAGATCCATTCGCTATGTCGACTCATTTAATATTCTCTTTATGCAGTGATTTCTGAATAAGCGTCAGCTGATAATAATCCTTCAAGTTGAGAAGGGTCTGAGATTTTCATTTTAATCATCCAACCTTCACCATAAGGATCGTCATTTACAATTTCAGGATTGTCTTCTAATGCTTCGTTTAACTCAATTACTTCTCCATCAACAGGTGCATAAAGATCTGATACAGTTTTAACTGCTTCTACAGTACCAAAGGTATCATCCTGTGAGAAATCAGAACCAACATCTTCTAACTCAACAAATACTATATCACCAAGTTCACCTTGAGCAAAATCAGTAATACCAATAGTTACTGTTCCATCGCCGTTATCACGAATCCACTCATGTTCTTTGGTGTATTTCAATTCAGAAGGGGTGCTCATTCTTTTTCCTCTGGTTTAAAGTTGAAAGATGTTTCTAAGTATTTTGTTGTAATTGATCCTGCATTAAAGTTCGGATCATCTAATAATTGAAGATGATATGGAATTGTAGTTTTAATGCCCTCAATAATAAACTCTTCCAAAGCTCGCTTCATTTTCACTATTGCTTGTTCTCTGGTTGGCGCAGTAACAATCAGCTTTGCTATCATTGAATCATAAAAAGGAGGGATTCTATATCCTGAATAAGCGTGAGTGTCTAAACGAACACCATGACCTCCGGGAGGATGAAATACAGTGATTTCACCTGCAGATGGTCTAAATCCGTGAGCGGGATCTTCAGCATTTATTCTGCATTCAATTGAATGCCCTTCTAATTCGACTTTCATATCAGCTATTGATTCACCTGAAGCAATCTTGATTTGTTCTTCAATTAAATCATAACCTGTAATTTCTTCTGTAACCGGATGTTCAACCTGAATACGAGTATTCATCTCCATGAAGTAGAAATTTCTATCATCATCAACCAGAAACTCTACAGTTCCTGCACCCTCATAGTTTACAGATTTTGCTGCATTCACAGCTGCAAGTCCCATTTCTTCACGTAATTCAGGTGTTGAAAGAGGAGAAGGAGCTTCCTCTAAAATCTTTTGGTGCCTTCTTTGTGATGAGCAGTCTCTTTCACCTAGATGTACTGCATTACCGTGTTGATCAGCTAATACCTGAATCTCAACATGATGTGGATTCTTTACAAATCGCTCGATATAAACTTCCGGATTGTTAAATGCACTAGCAGCTTCACTAGAACACATTTCAAAGTTCTTTTTTAATTCAGAAGCTTCTTCTACGACACGCATTCCGCGCCCGCCTCCACCGGCAGATGCCTTAATAATGACCGGGTATCCAATTTGTTTGCATACTTTTTCGGCGTCTTTGAAGGTTTTAACTACACCATCACTGCCAGGTACAACTGGTACCTTGTTTGCAATCATAGTTGCTTTTGCAACTGCTTTATCACCCATTTTTGAAATCGCTTCAGGTGATGGACCGATAAATTTAAGATCGTGTTCAGCACAAATACGTGAGAATTCAGCATTCTCTGCTAAAAAACCATAACCGGGATGTATAGCTTCAGCGTTTGTGATCTCTGCAGCTGCAAGAATACTTTGAATTTTCAGGTAACTGTCTTTACTAGCTGGTGGGCCAATACAAACTGCTTCGTCTGCGAATTTAACATGTAAACTATCGGCATCTGCAGTTGAGTAAACAGCAACTGTTTTAATGCCAAGTTCCTTACATGTTCGAATAATTCGAAGTGCGATTTCACCACGGTTCGCAATCAGAATTTTATTAAACATGTAAGTCTAGTTTTTTTCGATAATAAATAATGGTTGATCAAATTCAACCGGAGTTCCATCTGTAACAAGAATTTCACGGATGGTCCCACCGAATTCGGCTTCGATTTCATTCATGATCTTCATTGCTTCAATGATGCAAAGTGTTTGTCCCTTCTTAACAACATCACCAACCTTACAAAATGCATCAGACTCTGGAGATGGTGCCTGATAGAATGTTCCAACTATAGGAGATTTCATTGTATCACCTTTTGCAGCAGAAGGTGCGGCAGGTGTTTCAGTTGGTGCTGCCGGAGTTGAAGGTGCCATTGCAGGAACAGGAGGAATAACTGCAGGAGCTGCTGCTACTGGCTGGGTGTATGTAACCTGCTCGATAGCGCCTGTTTTTTTAACTTTGATTTTAAAATCTCCTTCTTCGATGGAAACTTCGTTTACATCACTATCAGAGATCATGTTTAGAATATTCTTTATCAGTTTTAAATCCATGAGATATTATTTTGCGCGTTCGATGTAAGTTCCGGTTCTGGTATCAACCCGGATTTTTTCTCCTTCTTGAATGAATAGAGGCACATTAACAACTGCGCCTGAATCAAGAGTAGCTGGTTTCGAGCCACCTTGAGCTGTATCTCCCTTTACGCCAGGATCTGTTTGAGCAATGGTTAGGACAAGATGATCCGGTGGTTCAGCGTATAAAACTTGCTCATCATCTGCATTAAAGAGCACCTTACAGTTTTGTCCTTCAATAAGATAATCCTGACGCTCTACCTGGTTAGGTGAAATTGGAATCTGTTCGTAGGTCTCATTATTCATGAAATAGAACATTGATCCATCGTTGTATAAATACTGATACTCTCGATTTTCTACACGGATAGATTCACTTTTCTCACCTGATCTCCATGTTTTATCAATATTTTTTCCGTTTAGAATACCTTTTAACTTAGTTCTCACAAAGGCAGGACCCTTTCCGGGTTTCACGTGCTGAAATTCTGTAATAGAATACAATTCGCCATCTAAATTCAGAACAAGACCGTTTCTGAAATCAGCGGTAGAAACTTTTGCCATTAATTTTTAACTCCGTTTATAGTTGCGCAAAAATAGGGGGTGCAGCGCTGTTTAACAAGTTGTTTATATGAAATTGGACACGATATTGTAAAGAATTGCAGCAGGGCAAATTATGTAGATAAATACCGGCCATACTTTTGAAAACAAACTTGCCTTAACTCCCGCGAATCCATGTTCCATTTCACCTAGAGCAGAATCCGTTCTCCAAACAAAGGCAACAAAAATACAGGTTAAAAATCCACCTATTGGTAAGCCAAGATTACTGAAGATATAATCGAAATGACCAATAAGAGAAGGGTAGAAAGCAATAATAATTGATAACGCTGTAACTCCTAGTCCAACACTCCAAGCTGCTTTTTTACGAGGTACAGCATGTTCGTCAATAACATAAGCTACAGGAACCTCCAGTAGAGAAATTGTTGATGTTAGTGCAGCAATGCTCAAAAGGAGGAAAAAGACAACACCCACTAATAATCCGACAAATCCACCAATTGAATGAAATAGTGCAGGAAGAATTTGGAATACTAAGTCAGTACTAGAGGCTAGTGAACCACCAACAAAAATTTCAATACCAGCAGCTTGAGCTGCATACATTGCAGGAAGTATAAGGAGACCAGCTAGAAATGCAATTCCAACATCAGCCAGAGTTACAAATGCAGCAGCTTGTGGAATGTTTTCTTTTTTACTTAGATAAGAACCATATGTGATTAATGCACCCATCCCTAATGAAAGAGAAAAGAATGCCTGTCCCATTGCGGAGAAAATTAATCGAGCATTAATTTTGCTGAAGTCCGGTAAAAGATACTCACGAACACCATTCATAGCACCAGGCTGAGTGAGTACATAAACTATCATAATTATGATGATACCTATTAAAAGAGGCATCATTGTTTTTGTAGCTTTCTCGATGCCATCACTCACACCACCAGTGATGATTTTGATGGTTGCTAGCATAAAAACAGCTGCAATAATGGCATTTTTAAATCCATTGCCGGTATCTGATAACCAGTCTGCTGCGGCACTCCAGCCCAGAAAATGGAAAATCTCTTCAAAGGCAAAGCCAAATGCCCAGCCGGCAATTACTGAATAAAAGGAGAGGATCATGACACCGCAGATAACTCCCCAAAGACCTACAAGAGGAAAGAATTTATTTGAGGAGAGTGCTTTAAATGCACCAACTGGATTTTTACCCGATTTTCTTCCAATGGATAATTCAGCAACCATAACAGGGAAGCCAATCAAAAAGGTACAGAGGAGATATATGATTAAATAGGCACCACCACCTTCAGTGGCTACTTTTGTGGGGAATCCCCAAATGTTTCCTAGACCAACAGCAGAACCTGCCGCTGCTAAAATAAAGCCTAATTTTGAATTCCAGGATCCACGTTCCGTAGATGATGATACTGCCAAGAGATTTCCTCCAATATGTTATGATGATGAGCGGAGAAAATATCCAAAAGACTACTTCTTACGCAACTGTCTTAATATAACACCTGATGATGCCGGGACTCTGTATTGATTTTTAATGCTTCTGACACCTTTAGGATCACATTTTAGATAGTATGCAACGATTTCCCATTCTCCTTTTGGTAGATCAATTTTATGAGAAGTTTTAATATTTCCATTTAGTGAGATGAAATAATCATACTTATCACCGCTATTTTTACCATCAATTGAGAAAGTGATATGTAAAGGATCGTTGTAGACTTTGAACACTATATCACTAGGATCAGCTTTACGAAGTGCTGGTGAGTTTAATCGTAAATCGATTAAGCCTTTGTAATAGTCAAAAAGGTCCTGATTGGTTGAAATCTCATTGAAATTGAGCCAGTTGGTTTCATTGTCTTTGTTATAACTGTCATGATCTAATTTGCCAATATTTGGATCATTTCCTTCATGATCAACGATTACCTTTGATCTGGCCCATTCCTGACCTGCATGGATCATTGTAATACCCTGACTCACAAATAATGCCAATGCACCAAGTTTAGCTATTTCAAGCTCTTTCTTATCAAGCGATGTTGCTTCACTTTGACTTTTATATTGATGATTTCTCTTAGAGTTATCGAGTGCAATTTTAATAAAGTCACCAAATGTATAGCCATCATGAGCTTCAATATAGTTTACAGAATGTTCTGAACTTCTAAATAATCCATGCTCACCTGTTCTTAATGTTCCTCTGATGAAATTCTCTAACGCAAAACGATTACAACCGTGATGCCAGCTACCAAATAGTAATCCCTTATCATTAACAGGATCATATCCTTTAAAACCATTCCTTAGTTTATCATTCCAGCTTGACCAACCATGATCAGAAAAACCTGAAGGTTTATATTCACCACCCCAAGGTTCTGCTATTAGGATCACATTCGGGTTGATCTTCTTTGCTTCTCTTTTAATTAAATCAACGGTATCCCAATCAATAATTCCTGCAAGATCGAATCTGAATCCATCTATGTGGAATTCCGTCATCCAGTATTTGATAGATTCAACAATTAATTCTCTGGCAAATTCGCTTCTTGTATTAACATCGTTCCCGGTCCAGCTATCATTAATATAATTTCCATGATCATCTATTCTGAAGTAATGATCTTTTGCCGTATATCTAAGAGGATTTAAATCATATTGTGATGCGTGGTTGTAAACCACATCCATTATAACTGTAATATCTTCCTGATGTAGCTTGTTTACTACTTGCTTCAATTCATTAATGGCGTTAATGTTACGCCCAACAACTGATCCATGATCTATATTGCCATCAGAAGCATAAATCGTTTCCGGAGCCATAAAATATGAGGTCATATATCCCCAGTGATTTTTACTATGATGGTTCCAGGTGTTTGTTAATCCGCTTGAAATCTTGGCATTAAAAGGTGGTTCCCAATAAGCAAAATTTTGAAGAGGAAGGAATTCTACACAATTAACACCCAATTTCTTTAGATACTTTAGGCCGCCCACCTCAGCTTGCCAAAAGTCATTGTAAATTCCCTGTACATAAGTTCTCGCTGATTGATGAGCTACCATATCTTTGATATGAGCTTCATAAATAACTAAATCTCGAGGATCTGAAGGTGCTTTAAAATCTTTGTCTTCCCACTCGAATTCCGGAATTTCTGTGATAATAGTTTTTGAAAACCCTAAATAATGATTTCGGCTTGTTACGTGTTTACTCCACGGATCAGCGATGTATTTATTAGTTCGTTCGAAAAACGGAGAATAATCATCTGTTTCTAAGCGGTATGCATACCATTTGCCTACTAAGTCTGTTGAAGGGCAGAAATAATTCCAAACACCATCGGCACCATGAATCATTGAGAAATAGGTGCCATACAGATGTTCGTATTCATCGAAAACAGCGATTTGCACACGATCGGCTAGTGGGGCAAAAAGCCTGAATACAACACCATCTTTAAGGATAGTGTATCCTAGTGAATAATCATTAAAGTTAATGGTGCGGGTTTTTCTCTCTTTGAGTTTAATCGCTGCCATTTCAGGAGATAGTACTTCCATTTTCGGCCTCAGTTTCGACAAATTTTAAGTTGCCTTCACTGTCTTCAGCCATCAAAATCATTCCTTTGCTTTCTACTCCCATCAATTTCTTTGGAGCAAGATTAGCAACCACACAAACTTTCTGTCCTACCAACGCAGATTCGTCGACATGTTTGGCAATACCGGAAACTATCGTTCGCTGTTCGATGCCTAAATCGACATGAAGCTTGAGTAATTTATCGGACTTAGGTATGCGTTCTGAAGAAATAATTTCTCCTGCACGTAAATCGATTTTCATGAAATCATCAAAGTTGATGTTTTCCTTAAGCGTAGGATAAGGGCTGGCGGGTTCATTTACAGCCGCTCGGTCTTCCAATCTTTGTATTTGTGCTTCGATTTGTTCGTCTTCTACTTTGATGAATAGTACTTCGCCTTGTTCAATGAAGGTTCCTGCTTTAATCATTTGATCAGATATATCATTCCATCCAAGTTCATCGGACAGAGAGAGTTGTGATCTGAGCTGCTTCATTGAGTCGGGTAAAACAGGGTCTAAGAGCAGTGACAAAGCTGCACAAAGCTGATTACTCACATACAGCGTATTGTTGCAAGCTTGCGGATTTTCTTTCCTTGTTTTCCATGGTTCAGTCTCGGTGAAATACTTATTGCCAATTCTGGCAAGGTTTATACTTTCCTGTATTGCTTCTTTGAACTTAAACGCCTCGTATGCGGCTTCAATCTTTTCCTTTTGCTGATAAATTGCAGCAAGAGCATCTAAATCAGTTTGAGTTGGGTCAACTAGCTCAGGAACTTTACTATCAGCAAATTTCGCGGTGAAGGAGAGAGCTCTGAAGACGAAATTACCAAGAACGGCAGCTAGTTCATTGTTAACACGTGCTTGAAAATCCTTCCAGGAAAAGTCTGAATCTTTACTTTCAGGGAGAGTAGTACCCAAAGCATATCTAAGTAAATCAGGGGTGAAATCTTCCAAATATTCATGTAACCAAACCGCCCAACCACGTGATGTTGACAGTTTTTTTCCTTCAAGATTTAGGAATTCATTTGCAGGTACGTTTTTCGGAAGTACATAATCACCATGTTCCATCAACATGATTGGGAACATGATACAATGGAATACAATGTTGTCTTTACCAATAAAGTGATAGAGCTCACATTCCTGATTTTGCCAATATTCCTTCCATTGATCTGGATTTCCTTGCGCTTGAGCCCATTCTTTTGTTGCTGAGATATATCCAATAGGAGCATCAAACCAAACGTAAAGCACTTTTCCTTTAGCTTCATCTAAAGGAACAGGTACGCCCCAGCTTAAATCACGTGTAGCGGCACGATCTGCAAGACCATCTGTAAGCCAACTCTTTACCTGACCCATAACATTTGGTTTCCAGCTTTCTCGAGTATTTAACCATGCCTCTAACTTTGGCTGGATTTCACCCAAAGGCATATACCAATGTTCGGTTTCTTTTACTTCGGGTTTTTCTCCGGACAGCGCACTTACTGGATTGATTAGTTCAGTTGGTGAAAGGCTAACTCCACAGCTTTCACATTGATCCCCATACGCTTCTTCATATCCGCAATTTGGACATGTTCCTTTTACATACCTATCAGGTAAGAACATATCTTTTTTTGGATCATATAGTTGTTTTTCAACTTTCTTTCTAAAGAACCCTTTGTTATTCAGTGTGGTAAATATCTCTTGGGAAGTCTGATGATGAACATGTGACGAAGTTCTTCCATAGTAATCGAAGGAAATCCCAAAATCTTCGAATACCTTCTTATTCATCTCATGATAACGATCCACGATATCTTGGGGTTGAACACCTTCTTTTTCGGCAGCGATAGTAATTGGAACACCATGTTCGTCTGATCCGCAAATAAAAACAATGTCATCGCCTTTTAAACGCTTATAGCGCACATATAAATCGGGGGTAAGGTAGGCTCCTGCTAAATGACCCAAATGAAGAGGACCGTTTGCATAGGGAAGAGCCGCCGTAACTAAAATCTTTTTCTTTTCCTGCATGAAACTTTTAGAACAACAAAAATACAGTCAGTTTAACATCAAAAGATAATGAAAGGATGGGTTAAATATGAATGATGAATTATTGAATTTTGAATGAGTTATTCACTCACTTGTAAGTTAAATAACACTCCCAAATCCACCCAAATTATGCGTATAAATATCATCAAATATAAACTTCATATATATCATAAAACCGTTGATCCTTCTCCGCCATTCGGCGGATCAGAATGATTTCATATAATTCATTGGTCGTTCATCAACCGTCCTTCGTCGTTTTTACATAGCTGGATACACATAATTCGCTTCGAAACTTAATGGAATTCCAATCCACCAGTAAAGTAGTAAGAAAATCGTCCAGGCAATGCCGAATATGATCGAGTAAGGGAGCATCATCGAAATGAGGGTTCCTATCCCTGTATTTTTTACATAACGCTGACAAAATACAACTACTAGTGGGAAGTATGGGAGTAATGGAGTAATGATGTTGGAAACTGAATCACCAACTCTATAGGCAGCCTGAGTTAAATCAGGTGAAATGCCTAATTGCATCAACATCGGAACAAAGATAGGAGCTATGAGCGCCCATTTTGCAGAGGCAGAACCAACCAAAAGGTTAACACCTGCACTGAGTATAATTATCCCAACAATGGTTATTTGGCCTGGCAGAGCCAATGATTGAAGGAAATTTGCGCCTTTTAGTGCCACAAGAAGCCCAATATTTGAAGTAGCAAATGCATCGATAAAAAGAGCACAGAAAAAAGCCATTACAATGTAATAGCCCATACTTTGCATCGATTTCGACATGTTATCAATCATGTCTTTTGATTTGGTGTATTTACCAGATGCAAAACCGTACACTACACCGGGAATTAAGAGGAGTACAAAGATAAGTGGAACAATTGCCTGCATTAATGGGGCATTAAATGAAGTCAGACTAAGTTCATTTGGATCAATCATTCCTGGTCCACGTAGTGCAGAATCTGCAGGTATAGCCCAAACAATAAGACCAATGATACCAAGTACCATTGCAGTAAGTCCCATCCAGAAAGCACGACTTTCTTTTTCAGTCACATTTTCCATATGCGGCATACCTTCTTCATCGCCATCTATCTCCGTTTTTGATAACCTTGGTTCAACAATTTTATCGGTCACATACCATCCAACCAAGATGATCAAAACAGAAGATATTGCAGTGAAATAGAAGTTATTGAGTGGATTTAAATTGATACCCGGATCCAGAATTTGAGCCGCTTCCAAAGTGAAACTCATAATAAGTGGATCAATTGCTGATGGAATAAAATTGGCAGAGAAGCCTCCTGATACACCCGCAAATGCCGCCGCAATACCCGCTAATGGATGTCGGCCAGCTGCATAGAAAATTACACCACCAAGTGGAATTACAAGTACATATCCTGCATCAGCTGCAGTGTGACTTACAATACCGATTAAAATTAACATCGGAGTAATAAGCATCTTTGGAGTAGCATTTAGAAGCTTTTTTAAGCCGGCATCAATCCAACCTGAATTTTCGGCTACGCCCACACCTAACATTGCAACTAATACAATACCTAAAGGAGCGAAGCCGGTAAAGGTTCCTACCATACTTGCTAAGAAATTAGCTAAAGCAGCACCTGTAAGAAGATTGTTTACGTTTAGTGGATCACCAGTTCTTGGATGAACCTCTCCAAAATCGATAGGAGCCAGAATAGCTGACAGTATCCAAACGATCACCATTAAATAGAAAAACAAAATGGCTGGATCCGGTAATTTATTTCCAGCTTTTTCTATGCTGTTTAGTAATCGGTTTAGTAAAGAATTAGAAGCAGCTTCTGTACTCATCAATAAGTTAGGTTGGTTTAAAAAGTTGGCGTAAAAATAAGTGCTTTCGAACTTTTGGCAAGAATAATTTTACGTCGATTGACCGACGACCGATGACGAACGGCTTTCAGACGTCTTTTGTCATTCGTCTATCGTCATTTTGGTAAAACTTTTGCAGAAGTGCATATAGCGTAACTCCAGTAGCAACTGAAACATTTAAGGAGTGTTTGTGGCCGTATTGGGGAATAGCAACAAATTCATCTACAAGCGGCAATATCTCATCATCAATACCGGACACTTCATTACCCATAATTAAACATATTGAATGATCTAATGTTAGTTCAAGGTCAAGCATGGAGATGCTTTCATCAGTTTGTTCTAATCCCAGAATCTTGAAATCAGAATTTTTTAGATTGGTAATTTCTGTTTTGATGTCATTCACAAAGCTCCATTCTACATATTTTTCTGCTCCAATTGCTGTCTTTGTGATTTCATCTCTTGGTGGAGTAGGTGTATAACCGGATAAAATTAATTCTGATATCCCAAAGGCATCTGATGATCGAAATACTGATCCGACATTGTGCAGGCTTCTAATGTTGTGAAGTATCACTTTAACTTGTTGCATTCCTTTTGGTGGATGTTGAGCTAAGTTTACTTCAAGTATTTCTCTGGTAGTAAGTTTTCTGGTCATGCAAATAGGTTATGCTGATCCCGAAAGCATTCGGGATCAGCATCTTGAATTCTTGTTAAACACAGATCCCTGATCAAGTCCGGGATGACTAGTAAAGTAGATAAATAAATCTTTTTAATAAGGTGAATATCACGGTACATTCTTCGTTCATTTTTTCTGATGGCCACAAAAGAACCACGTAAAGCCGCACTTTCCTTCATTTTCATCACCGTTGTATTGGATACAATAGGTTTGGGGATAATCATACCTGTAATTCCGGCTTTAATCATGGAATTAACAGGCGAAGGATTGGGTAAAGCAGCCATTTACGGTGGTTGGTTAATGTTCGTGTATGCGTTCATGCAATTCTTGTTCGCACCGATTATTGGCGGATTAAGTGATAGATTCGGTAGAAGACCGGTTCTATTGCTTTCACTTGCTGGATTTGGAATTGATTACTTAATTGTAGGTTTTGCTCCAACTATTATTTGGTTATTTGCAGCTAGAATATTTGCTGGTATTTTTGGTGCATCTCATACTACGGCAACAGCTTATATCGCCGATATCAGCACACCTGAGAAACGAGCACAGAATTTTGGATTGATTGGTGCCGGTTTTGGTATGGGTTTTATTCTTGGGCCGGTAATTGGTGGCTTATTAGGTGAGTTTGGGCCTAGGGTTCCTTTTTTTGTATCAGCGGGACTTGCCTTATTAAATTGCTTATATGGCTTTTTCATTCTTCCGGAATCACTTTCAAAAGAAAACAGACGTCCATTCGATTGGAAAAGAGCCAATCCTATTGGCTCATTGCTTCAGATTAAGAAATTCCCAGCGATTGCAGGATTAGTTGTCGTTTATTTCTTCTTGTATCTGTCTCATCATGCAACTCAAAGTACATGGACCTATTTTACTATGCTTCAATTCGATTGGGATGAAGCTATGGTTGGAATCTCACTTGGTATTGTTGGGATATGTGTAGCAATAGTTCAGGGGGGATTAACTCGAGTTGTCATACCGAAATTTGGTGAACAGAAATCGGTCTATATAGGATTACTTTTTTATGCTTTTGGCTTTCTCGGATTTGCTTTGGCACCAACTGGCTGGGTTTTATTGGTAATGATAGCACCTTTTGCATTAGGTGGTTTTGCGGGTCCTGCATTGCAAGGAATTATTTCAAATGGGGTTGAAAACAATCAGCAAGGTGAATTACAGGGAGCACTTACTAGCTTGATTAGTTTAACTGCGATAATTGGTCCTCCTATCATGACAGGTTTATTTGGTTTTTTTACTTCAGAGCAAGCGCCAGTACTGATTCCGGGTGCAGCATTTATTACCGGATCAATAATTTGTATCGGTTCATTCTTTGGGGCGATATTAGTAATGAGGAAAAATAAACTCAGTACAGCTAATAGCTAGCTCACATCCGATTTTACTAGACAAACAGGTTGAAAGGCTGTATTTTCGACTCGTTCAAAGAAGCATTCCGCGGGGTCGGCATGCTTCTTTTTATTTTATCAGCAATTGAAGACACAGAAATGAGCAAGGTTCAATATTTATCACAAGAAGGCTACGACAAGTTAGACGCAGAATTAAAAGACCTGAAAACCAGAGGCAGGAGAGAGATTGCTGCAGATATCGCTGAAGCGAGAGCTAAGGGTGATCTAAGTGAAAATGCAGAATATGATGCTGCAAAAGAAGCTCAGGGCCATATGGAAGACCGCATTACCAAATTAGAAGACATACTGGCTAACGCACGAATTATTGATGCAAAAGATTTGGATTTAACAAAGGTTCGCATTCTAACTAAGGTGACTATCTTAAATAAAAAAATGAACAAGGAAATGAAATATACCCTTGTTTCTGCGAATGAAGCCGATTTTGCAAAAGGAAAGATTTCTGTTGATTCACCAATTGGAAAATCACTTCTTGGAAGAGAGATTGGTGAAACTGTAGAGGTTAAAGTCCCTGCCGGCTTACTAGAATTAGAGATTAAAAATATCGAAATATAATTTCATTCGATGAAGAAGCTAATCGATGTATATGTGTATCGATTGAATTCCGGTCAACCGGAATATTTATTACTTCTTCGATCAAGTAAGAAGATATATGCCAACCAGTGGCGTATGGTTGGTGGAAAAGTGCAAGAAGGGGAAGATTATTGGATGGCAGCTCTACGTGAATTAAAGGAAGAACTTGGAGTTTCTCCGGACTCTTTTTGGGTGATACCTTCTGTTAATACTTTCTATGAAGCTAAAACCGATCAAATTCATCAAATCCCAGCCTTCGCTGCCGAGCTTTCCGATCATGAAATTATATTAAACGAAGAGCATACTGAGTACCGTTGGATAGGTGTTAATGAAATCAATGATATGATAGCATGGCCGGAACAAAAACGACTCATTCAGCTAACAGATCAGTTGGTACGAAACAACCAAATTCTTCCAGAGTGGCGCATCGAGCTTTAATAGCATTTCTTCTATTGTTTGTCTTGTTGATATCATCAGTGAGCTCTTATGGCCAATCCTATCGATTTTCTACCTATCCCGACCTATGGTATAACAATGTTGATGGAATTCGGTTAGGGGTCCGTGTTTTAGGTGAAATGGAAGGTACTTTTAAAGATGGCCCACATAGATTAGATGCCGGTCTTTGGGTTGGATCAAAATTACCAGAGAATCCTATTTCATATTATGTTTCATTTACTGAGCCGATTGCAGCAATTAGTGATTTTGGGAGTGAAGGAAGCATCCAAGCAGTATCATCAAGTCGTACCGGATACTCAATGCATCAAGTCCACTTTAATAAACGTTGGCAAGGTGGTTTCGAAGAATTGAACTACCTAGAATTATCGCTATATGGCTCTTATGAAAAGAATTTTGATCTCGATTATCGGTTCAATTCTAGAACATGGTATACAGACTGGAAAACCCTTGCTGGTTCTTCGATAACTTTTTCAAGAGCATTTGAAAATAGCAGAACTGAAAACAACTTGAATCTAATTAGAGAATTGGACCAAGGATTCAATTCAATTTCATTTGAGTCAAAAAACACATTAAGACTATCAGAATCTCTAACATTTCGTGCGAGAGTATTTGTCCAAAATACGGATGCAAATGCTTATGGTGAATATTTTAGCTATTTATGGACTGGGGCTTCAATTAATTGGCTACAGAATGGTATAAACCGTGCAAATGGAACGATACCTGAATCCTGGGTTGATAATAATTTCGTTCAGTTTAGTGGTGGTCCCAATCTTAGAGGATACGTAGAGCATGAAATAGACGGTAATTACAGAAGTGCTACGACATTTTATGAAACTGTGTATGGATTGAATTTCGAATTGGTATTTCCAAATCCAATCAATAATGCATTCAGTAATAATCAAATCGTTGGTGACTTAATAGACTTCGATAGCTATTTATTTTTTGATGCTGGTGGAGGGATAAATGAAGCATTTTATTACAATGTGTTCACCTCTATGCCAGTTCCTAATATTGAAGATACAGGAACTATAATGGATGCAGGTCTTGGTTTTCAATTTTCCCTGAATATTCCTGATTATTTGGGGAAAGATCGCGGTATCTTTATCCGATATGATATGCCTTTATGGGTGTCATCACCTTTAAGTAATGAGAGTAATTTTGAATTCCGAAATGTTATTGGAATTGGGGCAATTTTTAATTTTTAAGTAATGAAAATACTAGTCATCAACTGTGGGAGTTCATCAATTAAATATCAATTGATTAACTCTGAGGAAAAAGAAACGCTATGTAAAGGCACTGTTGAACGAATAGGGGCTGTTACTTCTATTGTAAAACAGGAGTTTAAAGGGGAAAGAGAAATTAAGAAGTCAATGGCAATTGATAATCATGCAACTGCCTTGAAAACAATCATGGAGCTGCTTATAACAGCAGATAATGATCATCTTCAAAACCTCGACGAAATTGAAGCTGTTGGTCATAGAGTAGTGCATGGCGGTGAAACCTTTAAAGATTCTGTTTTAATTGATGAATTCGTTGAAGAGGCTATAGAAGCTGCTTTTGACATTGCGCCTTTACACAATCCTCCAAATTTGCAAGGAATCAGAGCGGCAAAACAGCATTTACCAAATGTCCCACATGTAGCTGTCTTCGATACCGCATTTCATCATTCAATTCCTCAACATGCCTTCCTATATGGGATTCCAAATAGACTTTATCGTAGATATAAAATCAGACGATATGGTTTTCATGGAACTTCTCACTATTACGTTAGTCGTCAGTATTATAAAATCAAAGAGACTAAAAAAGACGGAACTAAAATTATTACCTGTCATTTAGGAAATGGTGGTTCGATTACTGCGATAAAAGATGGGTTGTCTATCGATACAAGTATGGGTTTTACTCCACTTGAAGGTCTGGTTATGGGTACTAGAAGTGGTGATATTGATCCGTCTATCTTATTCTATATTATAGAGAAAGAGGAATTATCTCTTTCTAATGTTCATGCGTTATTAAACAAGCATTCAGGTCTTCTTGGACTTAGCGGGTATGCAGGTGATATGCGTGACTTAATTGAGGAAGCAGAAAATGGCGATCGACGCTGTCAGGAAGCTATTGATGTATTTTGTTATCGTGCAAAAAAGTATATCGGATCATATATAGCGGCTATGAATGGTGTTGATGCCATCATATTTACTGGCGGAATTGGAGAAAATTCAGCCAAAATTCGATCGCTGATATTAAAAGACATGGAATATGCCGGTGTTATTGTTGATGAAACTGCTAATGAAGATTTAAATAATGACTATTTCATTCAAACTGATGACTCGAAAGTGGATGTAATGGTTATACCAACCAACGAAGAGTTGGTAATTGCTATTGACGCCGCAAAAATTGCAATTGCTTCAAAACAAACTCCCTGGGCGTGACAAAAAAGCTACTGTACATAGTATTTTTTATTTCACTTGTAGGATGTTCAAGTTCACAATGGGTGGTTGAAAATCAGTACGAAGTAGACAGAAATGATTTTGAGTTATTAGAATCGAAACAATTCCTCCAAAGAGTTGGTGAAATATCACCGGAAAATCCAATTATACAGTTTGAAATCCTAGCTGCAAACACCTTTGAGTATACACAGAGAGTAAGAACGGACAGGTATATCCAGCGGTATAGACCTTCATTCAAATCAGTATTACTGGGTGTGGGAGGAGCAAGTATCGCAACTACAGCAGCTTTAACAGTCGATCAATCTAAGTCTACTCAACAAGTTCTTATAGGTACGGCCGGACTAATTTCTTTGGCTTCATTTTTAAATATGAGTCCAACTGGTGAAGCTACGCCGACTGGTGAAATGCGATTGCTCAGAAAAACGGGTTCGATTACCGAAACAGATACAGTATCGGCTCAACCTCTTTCAAATACCGATGTTTCATACACTATTTACCACAATGGTGATATTCTCGCCATTGGAAACGATTTGGAATACAGAAATAATAGGTACACCATTAACCTGCTTGAGAGTTTTAATCCGGAATCCGCGGATTATGATAACGACGATGTTGTAAATATTGAGTTGTACTTTAATAATGATATTTATGTGAACACGGTCCCGGTATCTTCATTTCTAGAGCAATTTGTGGTTGTATCATCTGAAATTACCGCACTAAGAGACGAACCTATTTTAGATTCGAGAACCATTCTGACAGACTTAGCAGAAGGGAGTCAGCTTAAATTTGTTGAAGAAACCGATAACTGGTACAAAGTACTCTATGGCATTTCAGAAACTTACATTTCTAAGGTGGATGCCTATCTAATTTGGAGGCCTTCAGAATTTGCTTCTCAGCTATCTATTATTACAGTTCCGAATATTCCATTTGGAAATATTGATGTTGAATCAAACATTCCCACACATGCAGAACAAACAGAAAATTCCTACGGGTTTGTATTAGCAAATCGAGAGTATCAGGGAGAGTTATCAGAACGTGTATACGCAGAGAGAGATGCTCAATTAATCAGTACCTACTTGAGTACTGCGTTTGGTTATAGAAATGACAACATCAGAACTTCGACCAATATTGAGAACCAACAGCAATTAGTTCTGGCTTACAATCGACTTGTAAATGAAATCCGAAGAGACCAACAAAGATTAGTAGTATATGTTTCCGGTTACGTTGAACGAGGTGACGACAATCAAATTATGCTACTAGGTACCGGCGGATCAGTATCCTCAAGTATTAATCTAAATTCATTTTTTAGTGGCATTTCAAGATTACCAGTTGAAGAACTGATACTGTTGCTTGATTTGGACAATATTGAAAACGAAGAGACTGATATTATCGAACCTTTGGCTAATCAAGTGCTCACAAATAATCCCAATTCAGCCATATTTGTTAGTTCTACGGAGACACAGCGTTCGAGAGATTATTCAAGTTCTGGAGGCGAACAGAAAAGACATAGTATTTTTAGCTATTTCGTGGCAGATGCCATTAAAAATGGGGCAACAAATGTTTCTGAGGTTTTAAATCACTTACAGAGAAACGTTGATTATACATCCAGAAGGCTCCATAACCAACCTCAGCACATTCTATTCTTTGGTAATTCCGGATTAAGTTTCATTGATTGATGGGACTAATATACATCCTATTAAGCGTTTTTTGTTCGCTATGCATTGCACATTTGCTCAAGCTTGCGAGAAAGCATGAACTTTCCATAATTCCGGTCTTAGTTGTCAATTATATTGTTGCAGCAACCATTAGTATCATACAGGCTGATTCTCATTCAGAGCTCATAGAAACATCTCCCTTAATCTTACTTTTTGCAATTGGTACGGGATGTCTGTTTATCATCAACTTCTTCTTGTACAGTTATTCTTTAAATAAGAATGGAGTTGGAGTCAGCATTGGTGCAATGAGACTTTCATTGGTATTACCGGTTATTGTAAGTCTCTTTTTCTACAATGAGTTTTTAGCGCCTGCTAATTATGTTGGGGTTGTAATCGTTTTTATTGCGCTGGTTTTGTTAATCCCATTTTCCAGAACTGGAGAAGGATTTCAATTTTCAAGTTCACTCATTCTCATATTTTTTTTGAATGGTTTGGTTGATGTACTGCTCAAAATTTATGATCGCGAATTGGCTTCGATTATTTCGAAAGACATCTTCCTTTTTCTAATCTTTCTTTCTGCTTTTGTAGTTGGATCGATATACTTAATAGCTAAAGGATCATTCAAATTTGATAAGAAAAGTATTGTTTATGGTTTTTTAATTGGAATCGTAAATCTTTACTCAAGCTTTTTCTTACTTTTAGCGCTCGAAAATCTTTCTGGTGCATTAGTTTTTTCAGCAACAAATATGCTTAATGTATTTTTAGGAACTCTATTAGGAGTTTTCTACTGGAAGGATCAATTAAAAAGAAATCAAATTTGGGGATTAGGCCTGGCGGTTATGGCAATTATCCTGTTAATCATCTGATATGAATATCATCGAGAGTATAAGAAAGAAGGCATCTGAGAATCAGAAAATCATTGTATTTCCCAGATCTTCAGATCCAAGGGTTGTTAAGGCTGCTGAGTTCTTACAAAAAAATGAATTGTGCATTCCCATTTTATTAAGAAATGAAGCAGCACTTGAAACCTCAGTGCCAGTTATAGACATAGAAAACAATCCAAAGCTTTCAGAATATGCTGAATCCTTTTTTAATCGCAGAAAGCATAAAGGTGTAACTATAGAACAGGCATTAGAAGTATTAAAAGATCCTTTGTTTTTCGGGGCTTCTATGTTGGCACATGGTGATGCTGATGGCTGTGTTGCCGGTTCAATTTCTACTACAGGAGATGTGTTAAGGGCAGCAATTCAAACAATAGGTCTAAAACCAGAATCCAGTGTTGTTTCCTCAACTTTTTTAATGAGTTTTGAGGATGGAAAGGTTTTCACTTTTGGTGATTGTGCTGTAGTACCATATCCTACTTCCGAACAATTGGCTTCTATCGCTGTAGATTCAGCAAAAACTCATTTGTCACTGACTAGTACTGAACCGAAGGTTGCTATGTTGAGTTTTTCATCAAAAGGAAGTGCTAAACACGAACGTGTTGAATTAGTAACTGAAGCCTTAAATACTGCTAAATCCTTAGAACCTGATTTATCTATTGATGGTGAACTTCAATTTGATGCAGCATTAATTGAAAGTATTGGTCAGCGAAAAGCACCTAGATCAGATGTGGCGGGAAAAGCAAACGTATTTATTTTTCCAAATCTTGATGCCGGAAATATTGGTTATAAAATTACTGAAAGACTCGCAGGCGCCACAGCAACCGGTCCAATTATCCAGGGACTTGCAAAACCAATGATGGATTTATCCCGAGGTTGCAGCTGGGAAGATATAGTGAATACGGCTTGTGTAGCATCATTAATGAGTTAAATCCTTTTATCTAGACTTAATGAATTTATACCCGCTAAAATTTACTCCTATTGTTAAAGACAAAATATGGGGAGGGACAAAGCTTGCATCGGTTTTAAACAAACCTACCGGTGAATCAATAGAAGCAGGTGAATCGTGGGAGATTTCCGGTGTTGAGGGAAATGTTTCTGTTGTCTCAGAAGGTGAATTTAAGGGGAAATCATTAGTGGAATTGATAGATGAATTCAAAGGTGAGCTTATTGGTGAAAAGGTTTACGAAAGGTTTGGCGATAAATTTCCTCTACTAATTAAATTCATAGATGCAAACGATGATCTAAGCATTCAGGTACATCCGGATGATGATCTGGGAATGAAAAGACACAATTCCTTTGGAAAAACTGAAATGTGGTATGTGGTTTCTGCGGATAAAGATGCAACATTGATATCAGGATTCAATAAACCAACCTCAAAAGAAGAATATTTAGAATATTTTGAGTCTGGTAAACTGGTTGATTTGTTGAATCGCGAAGATGTTCATGACGATGATGTATTCTACTTGCCGGCAGGTCGAGTCCACACAATTGGAAAAGGGCTACTTATTGCGGAAATCCAACAGACCTCAGACATCACTTATCGTATTTATGATTTCGATCGTGTTGATGCGAATGGAAATGGGAGGGAGTTGCACGTCGAAGAAGCGATAGATGCTATTGATTTTGGTTTTTATGAAGACTATAAGACAACCTATGATACAACTGCCTCAGAAGTAGAAATTGGTAGAAGCCAATATTTCGTTACAAATCGACTAATTATTGAAAGTGAGATGACTCGTGATTATTCCACGTATGATTCCTGTATCATATTAATGTGTATAGAGGGCGAAGGGGAGATTGAATTTGATGGTGGGATGATCGAGTATAAACTTGGAGACTCGATTTTAATTCCCAATGCGGTTTCAAAATTAGAACTAACATCAAATTTCCCAAGCAAATTTTTGGAAGTGCGGATTCCTTGAAAGGTTACCAACCAAGGATAGTCGAAATAAATAGTATTAAATGGAAAATACTGACCAAATAATTTGTCCTTCTTGCGGATTCGAACATAGTGAGAAATTTTGCCCTAATTGTGGTGAAAAAGGTAAAATTAGGCGCATAACATTACGATCAGTAGCAACAGAAGCTTTTTCTACCCTAATAAATATGGATAAGGGGTTTCTATATAATTTAAAAGAGCTAACTCTTAACCCAAAAAAACTTATTACTGATTATATAAAAGGCAAGAGAAAGAACATTTTTAACCCCATTTCATATCTGATTATTGCTATTAGTCTTTATGTGATTTTGACCAGCTTCTTTTCATTCGATTACGTATCAACAGTTTCGACCGGAATGGAGGATAGTACATTAAGAAAAATTGGGGTAGAAGCTGGCAAGATTTTGGCAGAGTACATTAAGTTTTTCTGGGTCATCTCAGTACTGTTTTTATCATTGCCATCTGCATTTTTGTACAACAAACAGAATTTTGCTGAACATATAGCAATCTCCGCTTTTATAATCGGTCATTCAACCTTCTTTATTACCTTGTTACTGCCTATTTATAATGTGCCTATCATTTTTCATTCGGTATTGTATGTACTTATTGCAGTCATGTATTTCCGCATTTATAAAACCGATTCAAGAATAATTGAGAGCATAACTTTAAGTTTTATCTCAGTTGTGGTTTTCTTTATCCAGCTTTTTCTATTCACAATTTTTCTGGGCGTCATTTCATATTTCTTATTCTCATAATCTCTTAGGTATGACTATACATCCGAATAGCATTAAAAATTGCTAGAAGTAAGAGTTTCCTAAATTTTGAAAATGACGAATATTTGATTTCATTAGGTTTATAAATTAAATCTGGGGTAATGAAATCATTCAAGTTTTTTTCCATTCTAGTTCTAGCTACTGCTTCTCTTAATTGCGTGACAATTTTTTCTGAATTTCAAAGCGCAGAAACACTTGGAGAAGGAAATACTGAAATCACACCCGCAGCTTCATATGTTGGTTTTTATGATGATGGAGATCAGGAACATATCCAAACTAACATTGGTGTTTTGGCAGGATATGGAATTAACGAAACTTTAGATCTTAGAGGTCGAGTTGAACTTCCAATGATAGCAGATGAATTTGAAACATTTGGAGATGTAATTGCAATTGGTTTCGGGCCGAAAATCAAGATTGGTGACAATAATGCTTCATTTTATAGTCCAATTGGATTTGCATTTGGTGATGATATCGAAACATCAGAAACCTATGAATGGCATCCTACCTTAATTATGTCAACTTCTTTGAAAGATGGCGCTGAATTAAATGGATCATTTAAATTAATTATTCCATTTGAAGAAGAAAGAGACAATGCACTTGCTTTAAATCTAGGTCTGGCAAAGTGGGCTTCCAATACCGGTATTAGGCCGGAAATTGGCATTATGAAAAACCTAAATGATGAGACCGGAATTTTCTTTCATGCAGGTGTAGCAGTTTCGTTCAGAAATAAATGATTTAAAGTCTTCTATTCGCCCAATAGGTTTTCTCAATCAATTCTGAGACAGGGTTTTACTATATTCAGACCGAATCTAAATAAGCGTTTATAATTTGAACGCAGAGCCAAAATTGTTGGTTGGCTAAGCAGGCATAAACAATCAAACTTTTCTATAGATGAGTGAAGAATTAAGCGACGAGGTAAAAGCATTAGAATCAATGATCGGTGAGGAGTACAAATATGGCTTCTCTACAGATGTTGAATACGAAGAATTTCCTAAGGGTATAAGCGAAGAAATAGTTCGCGAATTATCGGCAAGAAAAAACGAGCCTGAATGGATGACTGATTTTCGTGTTAAGGCTTACCATGCTTGGAGAGAGATGGAAGAGCCAAGCTGGTTTAACGCTACTTACGAAAAAATCGATTATGAAAATCTGCTGTATTATTCTGCACCAAAGCAGAAACCACAGTTAGATAGTTTGGATGATCTTGATCCAAACATTAGAGAAACCTATGAAAAATTGGGAATCCCTCTAGAAGAGCAGAAAATGCTTGCTAATGTAGCTGTTGACGCTGTATTCGATAGTGTTTCCATCTTCACATCATTCAAAGAAAAATTAGCTGAGGCAGGTGTAATTTTCTGTCCTATTTCGGAAGCAATTCAGGAGTACCCAGATTTAGTGAAAAAGTACATGGCTTCTGTGGTACCAGTAAGAGATAATTATTTCTCAGCTTTGAACTCTGCTGTATTCTCAGACGGATCTTTTTGCTACATCCCAAAAGACACTGTTTGTCCGATGGAATTGAGTACTTACTTCCGAATCAACAATATGGAGTCGGGTCAGTTTGAAAGAACGTTAATTATTGCAGAAGAAGGATCAAGCGTAAGCTACCTGGAAGGTTGTACAGCTCCGATGTACGATGAGAACCAACTTCATGCCGCCGTTGTTGAGTTAATTGCTTTAGATAATGCTGAAATTAAATACTCTACAATTCAGAACTGGTATTCTGGTGATGAAGAAGGTAAAGGTGGTATTTACAACTTCGTTACGAAGCGTGGAATTTGTAAAGGAAAGAATTCAAAAATCAGCTGGACTCAACTAGAAACAGGATCAGCTGTTACATTGAAGTACCCATCAGTAATTCTTCAAGGTGATAATTCAATTGGTGAGTTTTATTCAGTAGCTGTTACTACTAAGAAGCAGCAGGCTGATACCGGCACTAAAATGATTCACTTAGGAAAGAATACCCGTTCTACAATCATTTCAAAAGGTATTTCTGCCGGTAGATCACAAAACAGCTACCGTGGTGAAGTAAAGATTGGAAAGAAAGCATACAACTCGAAAAACTATTCGGTTTGCGATTCAATGCTTATTGGTCAGGAGTGTGGTGCACATACATTCCCATACATTTCCAGTGAAAACCCAAGTAGTAGTGTTGAGCATGAAGCAACTACATCACGTGTAGGTGAGGAGCAAATCTTTTACCTGATGCAAAGAGGTATTAGCGAACAAGATGCTATTTCTATGATCATTAATGGATTTGTGAAAGAAGTATTAAAAGAGCTTCCGTTGGAGTTTGCGGTTGAAGCAAACAAGCTCTTAGATGTGAAGCTTGAAGGGAGCGTGGGCTAATTCGCACATCAACAAAAAAGAAATTATAAAAATCAAAAAGTCAGAACAGTGTTAGAAATCAAAAATTTACATGCCAAAGTTGAAGGCGAAGATATCGAAATCCTCAAGGGTGTTAACCTAAATGTTAATGCTGGTGAAATCCATGCGATCATGGGACCAAACGGAAGTGGTAAGAGTACACTTTCAAAAGTTGTATCTGGTCACCCTGAATATGAAGTAACAGAAGGCGAGATCCTATTCAATGGCGAAGATATCACTGAAATGGATGCGGATGAGCGTGCTCATCTCGGTTTATTCTTAGCATTCCAGTATCCGGTTGAAGTTCCTGGTATCACAAATAGAACACTACTACGTGAAGCATATAACACAATCGCTCGTGCAAACGATAGAGAAGAATTAGATCCAATTGAATTTGAAGACTATATCGAAAGCAAATTGGATGTAATTGATATGAAAGATGAGTTTTTAAATCGCTCTATCAATACTGGCTTCTCAGGTGGGGAGAAGAAGAAAAATGAAATCTTCCAAATGGCTGTACTAAACCCGGTTCTCTCTTTCTTGGATGAAACTGATTCAGGACTGGATATAGATGCTTTAAAAGTAGTCTCTGATGGTGTAAACAAAATTGCTAACAATGAAAACGCAATTGTTATGATCACTCATTACCAAAGACTCTTGAATTACATCAAGCCACATTTTGTACACATTATGATGGATGGTAAAATCATCAAGTCTGGAGATATTGCTCTCGCGGAAGCTCTTGAAGCAGATGGATACGAGCAGTATGGAGAGGAAGAACTAGCCGTAAACGGTGAGGCCTAAAATGAGTGAAGTAGCTCAAAAAGAAACCTTACTATCATTTATTGATGGTGAAATTGTTAGTAATGCAAAGACTGTTGCAATTTGCGCAATTAATGTACGTGGTCAGGTTGCATTAGAAGAAACTCCATTCCCAACTCGCAAAGATGAGGATTGGAGATTCATCGACATGAGTGCGATCAAGAAGAATCGATTTACTTCTGTAGCAACTTCTACGCCCACTGACTTAGGTGATATTTCTAAGCATTATCTCCCTGAGGCAATGAATACGCGTTTAGTATTCGTAAATGGTGTTTATAATGAAGAATTATCATCAATCAGTGAATTACCACATCATGTTATTGTAGGTAACATGACTGAGTACGGTGAGCATGAAGCTGTTAAAGAGCATCTAGGCAACATCACTAATTTTGAAGATGATGTATTCGCACCTTTTAATGACGCAGCTTTTGAAGATGCAGCTTTCATTTATTTACCGGAAGAAACATCAGTAGAAGCGCCAATTCATATTCTGAATTTATTCACTGATGCTGAAAAAGCCTTTTATGCAACTCCTCGATTACTATTTGTTGGAGAGATGTATTCAAAGGCAACTATTATTGAAGAACATATTGGTCTTGCAGATAATTTGTATTTAAATGTTCCTGTAACTGAGTTTAGATTATTTGCTGGAGCTCATGTACATCATGCAAGAATCCAACGTGATTCTAAAAAAGCAGTTCATGTATCTCGTCCAATTGCGATGCTTGATCGTAATGCGGAATACCATTCTTACACTATTTGTTTAGGAGCTAAACTATTTAGAAATGATCCTCGAGTAATTCAGAATGCAACAGAAGTTGATTTCACAGTGGATGGACTTGTTTTAATTGATGGTGATCAGATAGCTGATACACATTCTATTATGGATCACAGATTTGCACATGGAAATAGCCATCAATTGCATAAAGTAGTGGTGAATGACAGTGCTCATTCTATATTCAACGGAAAGATCTTCGTAGCAAAAGATGCTCAGAAGATTGATTCTTTCCAGGAAAATAGGAATCTATTACTGTCAGAAGATGGAAAAGTGAATACGAAACCACAGCTTGAAATCTTTGCTGATGATGTTCGTTGTTCACACGGTGCAACAATAGGATACCTTGATGATAATGAAGTATTCTATTTGCATTCTCGAGGACTCACTGAACAAAAAGCTCGTGAGTTACTGGTTTATGCTTTTGCTTTAGAAAGTGTTGAAAGCATGCAAGTTGAGTCTGTAGAAAAGCTACTACTAGACGAAGTTATTAAGTACACAACACGTGACTAAAACCTCTTAGAACTCCCTAGTTAATTCCGGGGCTTTGAGTCTAATTATTATGATATTTACTGAGATGCTGAATAAGGTTCAGCATGATAATATTTCGATGAACGATACGAATACTGACATATCAACCACCATCGATTGGGAAGCAATAAGAGCCAAGTTTCCTGTACTTCAGCAAGAAGTAAACGGAAAACCTCTTGTCTACCTTGATAATGGAGCATCAAGTCAGATGCCTAAGGTGGTGATAGATCGTTTAAATGCTTACCACAGTAATGAGCACTCAAATGTTCATCGTGGAATTCATTCGTTAAGTCAGTCAGCTACTGATGAATATGAATCAACTCGAGAGAAAGTACGGGCACTAATTAATGCTGAGTCTCTGGAAGAAGTAATATTTACAACTGGCACAACAGACTCGATTAATCTCGTAGCTCAAAGTTATGGTCGGAATTTCCTAAAAGAAGGAGATGAGATCCTTGTTTCTCAAATGGAACATCACGCAAATATTGTTCCATGGCAAATGGTTGCCGAACAGACAGGTGCGGTTCTTAAAGTAATCCCAATGGATGAAAATGGAGAATTGATCATGGATAAATACTATGATCTTCTCTCTGATAGAACCAAATTAGTTGCTGTTATTCATGTATCGAATGCATTAGGAACTATCAACCCTGTTGAGGAAATAATTGAGTCTGCTCACAGAACAGGTGCCGTTGTTTTAATTGACGGTGCTCAATCTGTACCTCATTCAAAAGTTGATGTTCATGCATTAGATTCTGATTTCTATACTTTCTCAGCACATAAAATGTGTGGTCCAACAGGATTTGGAATTCTATATGGAAAAAAAGAACTCCTGAATAAAATGCCGCCGTATCGAGGTGGTGGGGATATGATCGATAAAGTCTCTTTTGAAAAAACGACTTATAACGATCTTCCACATAAATTCGAAGCCGGAACTCCACCTATTGCAGCCGGAATTGGACTTGGAGTAGCAATAGATTTCCTGAATGAAATAGGAATGGATAACATTGCTGCCAGAGAGGCTGAATTAGTTAATTATGCTACATCAAAACTTCGAGAAATTGATGGAGTCAAATTGATTGGTACTGCTGGAAAAAAGGCGAGTGTTATTTCATTCTTGATTGATGGAATTCACCCAACTGATGCCGGTACCATTATGGATAAAGAGGGAATTGCAGTTAGAACAGGTCACCATTGCGCACAACCAGTAATGGAATATTTTGCAATTCCGGGTACCTTACGAGCATCCATTTCTTTTTACAATAATGAAGACGATATTGACCGCCTAGTAGAGGCAGTTAAGTATACACAAGAATTTTTCGCTTAAACGGATACAAAGATGGCTAAAATTAAAGAGATAGAGCGTACTCCAAACCCAGATGCAATGCGTTTTGTACTTGCAGAACCGCTCACAAATGGCGTAACTCGTTCATTTGAGAATAGTGTAGATGCACAGCAAGATGAGCTTGCTAAAGCATTATTTGATATCGAGAATGTAATTAATGTGTACTATGTAGATAAGTACATCACTGTAACGCAAGATGGAAAAGCTGTTTGGTCTGAATTACTTAGAAAACTTGCTCCACCAATTCGTGAAGCAGAACCACAATTAGATCTTGAGGCTGATGACGCTGTTCATGTTAGTGAGGAAGCTGCAAATTCTGATGATCCACGTCTCCATGAAATCAACCAAATGCTGGATGACCAGGTTCGTCCATACTTATTAGCTGATGGTGGCGGATTGAAAGTTCTAAGTCTAGAAGATAATCGCCTGAAAGTACACTATCAGGGAGCGTGCGGAACATGTCCAACAGCGACAACCGGAACTCTTTATGCAATCGAAAGCATGGTTAAGCGTATTGATCCGGAAATTCAGGTTATCTCAGTTTAAAGGAGTTTATCATGGGCGAGATTACCATCAGTGAACGCGCTCACAAACGGATTGAGGAAATCCGTACTGATAAAAATGTACCTTCTGATGCATTTCTAAAAGTAGGAGTAGAGTCAGGAGGATGCTCAGGTTTAACCTATAATTTAGATTTTTCTTCTGATGCAGTTCCAACTGATCAAGATCAGGTATTTGAACTAGCTGGTCTAAAGGTTTTGGTTGATATGAGAAGCTTTTTGTATCTGGCGGGAACAGAACTTGATTATACCGATGGATTAGAAGGGCAGGGTTTCCATTTTCATAATCCGAATGCAAGCCGTACCTGTTCTTGCGGAGAAAGTTTTTCGGTTTAGAAATTAATTGTCATTCTGAGCGAGAGCGAAGAATCGACGATCCTTCGGCAATAGCCTCAGGATGACTATTTATTACACATGTCAGAACCAATCATCAATAAAGTAAAAGCGAACACAAAGCTACTGACTCTTGATTTAGCAAAGATGTTCCATGATGATACTCCAATTGCGGAATTGGATATCAAAGACTTTTTGCACATGGGATTACTTCTGAAAGAGGCAGATTTCCGTGCTCATCTTGAAAATTATGATTGGTCTCAATATCAAGGTCAGTATTTATCTGTCTTTTGTTCAACTGATGCTATTATAGCTCCTTGGGCCTGGATGCTTATTACAACACATGCCTCTAAATATGCTAAAGAGGTTTTTCATTTAAATAAAGAAGAAGTGATCTTTGAACTCTATCGAAGAGGGGTAGATGATCATGATTGGAGCGAATACAAAGACAAGTTTATTCTACTAAAGGGATGTGGAGATATTCATGTACCTGATTCCATTTATTTATTGACTACCAATAAATTACAGGGAACAGCAAAAAAGATAATGTATGGCGAAGCATGTAGTTTTGTGCCGGTTTGGAAAGGGTAAAAATGGAAGTTATTGTTACTGGTTCATCACGAGGAATAGGTAAAGCAATAGTTAATTCGTTACTCGTTAATGGTTATTCGGTGATTGGCACTTCAACCAAACTGATTAACGATTACACGACTAAAGAATATCAACACATCGTTTGTGATTTATCCGCAGAACAGGATCTCCAAAAACTGAAAGAGCTCTTTAAAGGAGAAAATCCACCGGAAGTCCTTATCAATAATGCCGGAATGTTTAAGGATGCCGAATTTGGAATCTCAGATAATGAATGGTTGGATACCTGGGATATCACCCAGCAAGTGAATCTTCGTTCAGCTGCACTATTATGCAAATGGGCGATCAATACGTGGACTGAGAAAGGAATTAAAGGCAGAATCATCAATATTTCGAGTCGGGCCGGGATGAGAGGTGATACAGGCGAATATGCTGCTTACGCTGCATCAAAAGCCGGAATGATAGGATTAACCAAAAGCATCGCTCGTAGCTTTGGTAAGAAAGGTATTACCGCTTATACCATCGCACCGGGATTTGTTGAAACAGATATGGCTATTGGCTCAATCGAAGTGTATGGAAAAGAGTATCTAACTCAGGGATTGGCTTTAAATGATATTGCTCCACCTGAAGAAATTGCAAATCTGGTCTTACTACTTGCAGAAGGAAAGCTTCTTCATGCAACTGGACAGACTTTTCATATTAATTCTGGTTCGTATTTAATTTAACGAGTTTCTAGTCATCCTGAGGATACTTCCGAAGGATCTAATTGAATAATCGACAAGATTCTTCTCCCGACCGCTGTCGGGGTCAGAATGACTATAATTTAAAGTGGTGTTTGAAAGAAGGAATTTGGAACTTTAACACATGTCAGATATCTCCAATAGAAAAAAAGACCACGTTGATTTAACGATTACCGATCAAACGCAGTATCACACCAAAACCGGCTTTGAGGATTATTATTTTCAGCATGATGCTCTACCTGAAGTAAATTTCGATGATATTACAACAATTGCATCGTTTTTAGGTAGATCCGTTTCTTTTCCTTTGTTTATCTCCTCGATGACTGGAGGATATTCAGACGCAGGCCCCGTTAATGCGATTATTGCTGAGTTTTGTGAAGCTGAAAATCTACCATTTGGAGTTGGAAGTCAGCGTGCAATGTTAGTTGATGAATCTCAAATTGAATCCTTTTCTATAGCACGAAAGAAGGCTCCAAATGCTTTTATAGCTGGTAATATTGGTGGTGTTCAGTTAATTGAGGATTGGGCATCTGAAAAAACCAAGCTACTCATTGATTCTATCGAAGCAGATGCGTTAATCGTTCATCTAAATCCACTTCAGGAATTGATGCAACCTGAAGGAGATCGAAATTTCAAGGGCGTTTTAAGAGGAATAGAACAGTTGGTAAAAGATGCTGGCGTTCCAATTATAGCTAAGGAAACCGGTGCTGGTATCTCAGCATATTCTGCAAAGCGTTTATTAAATGCGGGAGTGCAAGTAATTGATATAGCCGGGGCTGGAGGCACAAGTTGGGCAAAAGTTGAAAATCAGCGTTCAAGCACAGTAAATCCTCAAAATGAGTTTGATGAATGGGGAATTCCAACCGTTGAGTGCCTAAAACAAATTTCATCTTTACAATGGGAGAGAAGCTTTGAATTAATGTCATCTGGTGGAATAAGAACTGCTTCTGATATTGCCAAGTCTATCTGTTTAGGAGCAACTTTTACTGCTACCGCCCAACCTATCATCAAATCAATTAAAAAGGGTGGGTTTAAGGCACTAGAAAGCTATTTTTCTGAACTACAAAAAAGTTTTAAAACCATCCTATTACTGCTTGGCTGTACATCTCCAGATCAATTAAATCGTTCACATCTTATTAAAAAATAAAAATTCAAGCTGCTGTTTATTTGCGTATCTTTTGAGCTGTCTAAAGTTGGATTGAATTGGATAAAGCAGACCTAAGTAAAGATTTATTATCACAAATCGAGCAGGCTATAAGTGAAATTCACTTACCGGAAAAGCCAGATACATTGTATGTACCCTATGGATATGCAATGTCGGTTGGAGGTAAGCGAATCCGCCCTTTAATGACTTTACTTTCATGTGGAATGAGTCGAGGAGATGTTCATGATGCTATGGCTGCTGCATTAGCTGTTGAAGTACTACATAACTTTACACTTGTTCATGATGATATCATGGATTCTGCATACACTAGGCGAGGTAAACCCAGCGTTTTTAAAAAATGGGATGAGAATACTGCGATTCTAAGTGGTGATCTTATGTTTGCGGACGCTTATCGTTTTCTGAATTACTATGGCGAATCAGATACCTTTTCAAAAACTGATTATTTCAATATGCATTCTACTTTCAATGAAGCCATTATCACAGTATGTGAAGGTCAGGCTTATGATATGGAATTTGTAGACCGGAGTGATGTTCAACTTGATGAGTACATCCAAATGATTTCTGGTAAAACAAGTGCGTTAATTGCGGCTTCATTAAAAATGGGTGGGATTGCGGCCAATGCATCTGATCAAAAGCTTGAAACATTATACAAACTTGGAATGGAAATGGGCATCGCTTTTCAGATACAAGATGATTTACTCGATGCGACTGCCGATCCTGAAAAGTTTGGAAAACGTCCCGGTGGAGATATTATCGAAGGCAAGAAAACATATTTGACTATTCTTGCGTTAGAACGGGCAGACAAACAACAACAAGAAACAATTACGCGAGTTCTGGAAGATTCAAATTCGTCTCAGAACGATGTAGATGAAGTTTTGGAGATCATGAAGGATCTTAATGTGATAGCTGATGTTAATGACATCGTTCAAACACATTACCAAAATTGTTATTCATACATCGAACAATTTGATTCAACTCCATACAGGCAAGAACTTCAAAATCTACTTATCTTCTTACAGAATCGTGATCACTAAAGAAAATTCATCATCTACAATGCGTTCAATTTTTATTACGCTTTTTTCAATTCTGATTTTAACAAGCGCATGTCGCAACAAGGATCTAATTCGTCCCGGAGACGCTTTAAATGTTGCATATGATAAATCTGTAGCACTATACGAACAAGAGAAGTTTGGTGATGCTGCATATGGTTTCGATATGGTTACCAGAATGGGAAGAGGAACTAATTACTCAAAAGACGCTCAATTTTTCTTAGCAGAAAGCTATTTTAATGATAAGCAGTATATCCTTGCAGCTTCTGAATACGAGCGATTTATCAGTTATTATCCTCAGGATGAAAAAAGAGAAGAAGTTGAATACAAGCTGGCAATGTGCTATTACGAACAAAGTCCACGTTACAGGCTTGATCAATCACCAACTCGAAGAGCCATTCAGTTATTTCAGCTATTCAATAACAAGTATCCGGATAGTGAATTTGTAGTTGAATCGGCAGCTAGAATTGACGAATTAAGAAATAAGCTAGCCAGAAAAGCATTTGAGGCTGGTGAGTTTTATCTGAGAACAAACCGATATTTGGCAGCTTCTATTTATTTCGATGAAGTAATTGATCAATATCCAGAATCAAAATGGGCAGAACCGTCTTTACTGAAACAAATTGAGACCTACATTACCTATGCTGATAATAGTATCCGTGATCGTCAGATAGAGAGATACACGAAGGCAATTGATAATTATGAGAAGTTTATCCAGTTATTTCCTCAAAGCTCAAATCGTGGCAGCGCAGAGTCTATGTATTCTGATGCAATGAACAAACTTTCTGATCTTGAAGCACCATCTGCCGGAGATACAATAGGTAGTAATTGATGAAAAGCACGATCGGGTTGTATGGTGGAAGTTTCGATCCTGTGCATACCGGTCACGTTTCGATTGCCCAATCTTTTCTAGCATCAGGTTTTATAAATGAGCTCTGGATTTTATTAACTCCGGTTTCTCCACACAAACATAATCAACCGGTCGGGTATAATCATAGATTTGAAATGCTAAAATTAGCTTTTCGTGACTTTAAAAGTGTCCAAATCCTGACCATTGAAAACGAATTACCAAAACCATCTTATACATATAAAACCATTCAGCATTTAAGATCTAATTATCCAGAATTAGAGTTTAAATATTGTATTGGCGAAGACAGTTTAGCCGGTTTTGATTCATGGAAACATCCAGAGTTGATTCTAAAAGAAGTTGATTTACTTGTAGCTAAACGACCAGGTAATGAAAAAACTGAAATTAGTACTGATATAGCAGATAAAGCTACATTTGTTGATCATACTCCAATTGAAATCTCATCAACAGAAATAAAGTTGGCAATTGCCGGAAACAAATCCATTGAAAGACTAGTAGATCCAAAGGTTGAAAGTTATATTCGCACGAATAAATTATATCTTTAACTAACTCTTATGGCTTTTTCGCGAAAATCTTTTCTAACGAGTTCATTCATGGGATTTAGTTCTCTTTTTTTAGGAAGAGGAATTAGTTCGAATACCAAGAAGACTATTATCAAGCCAAAAAGACTTCCAGAAGGCGCTAAGCTGGGACTTGTAGCACCCGCCAGTCCAATTTATGCTCAATCTGATTTTAATAGAATGATTCGATCCCTTTCTGACCTTGGTTATGAATTAGTTTTGGGAGATCATATTGAAGATCGAAAAGGGTATTTAGCCGGTTCTGATGAGAATAGGGTTGCTGATTTACATAGGATGTTTCAAGATAATTCTATTGACGGAATTTTATGTACCAGAGGAGGTTATGGAAGTAATCGAATATTAGATTTAATTGATTTTGAACTAATTAAAGCGAATCCTAAACCTTTTATTGGTTTCAGTGATATAACTAGTCTACATATGGCTATTTATAAAGAAACTGGGCTAATAACTTTTCATGGTCCGGTTGGGAAATCTTATTGGAATGATTTCACAGTTGATTCCTGGAGTTCAATCTTACATGAAGGAAATGCTCCTTTATATCGAACACCCGGTGATCAATCCGACTCATTTACAATTAATACTGGTTCAGCTGAAGGTATTCTATTAGGTGGGAATTTAACTGTATTAACGTCACTACTTGGATCTGATTATTTACCGGAGTTTGATGGCTCAATATTGTTTTTAGAGGATATTGGAGAAGATATTTATAGAATTGATCGAATGTTTTCTCAATTAGCTTTAAGCGGAATATTGAAGAAGATTAACGGTTTAGTATTCGGGAAATGTACTGAGTGCAATCAAAATTCAAATAGTCTGTCTTTACAAGAGGTTCTGAGTCACTATTTAGTGCCGTTAAATGTTCCGGCTTTTTATGGAGCGATGATAAGTCATGAGGAACAAAATTGGACAATACCCGTAGGTGTGCAAGCTAAAATAAACGCCAACTTACAAACTATTGAAATATTAGAACCTGGCGTGGTTTAAACGTTTACAAAACTATTCATTGATCAAAAACAGAATAAATACGTGGGTACTTGTAGTTGGAGTTTGCCTATTCATTGGGATTAGTGGTCAAATTCAAGCTCAAAACTCGGGAATAACTGGTGTTATTACAGATTATGATACCGGTGAAACGATTCCATTAGTCAATATTATTAAGGTTGGAACCACAATTGGAACGAGCACTAATGACATTGGGGAATACACATTAAGACTGAATGAAGGAGTGCATGAGCTTAATATTTCGTCACTTGCTTATGTAGATACTTTAGTTCAAATCAGAGTTTTAGCTAATCAGTTTTTAAGGCTAGATTTATCATTAAAAGAAGATCGATTATTACTGGACGAGATTGTAGTTAGTGCTGATCGATCAACCAGAATGGTTCAACAACTTGCTGTATTTCGAGAGCAAAGAAATGAAGGGCTTAAATCATATACTGCCGATATATATAAGCTAGCTATACTTGGTAAAGACAACACAAATAGCGATACGGTTTTCACACCGTTAGCTTTTTCAGAAAGAGTTTCTAAAGTAAGGCATATCATTTCACCGGAAAGATTTTCAGAATCTGTTACCGCTAATAGATCGAGTAAAAACTTCTTTAGCGAATATGATTTTTTTTCAACAGGTGGACCGCCTTTAAACCTGAATCAGGAGTTAGTTCCTTTAAGTATCCTATCTGAGGATATCACAGTAATTGGTCCAATTTCTAAACGTGCAGGCAGATTTTATATCATTGATGATATTGAAGCCGATACCAGTTGGCCAGCAGGTACAAGAGAAATAACTTTTAAGCCAAAACAGAATAATCGGCCATTATTCGTAGGTAGTGTTTGGGTGAACGAGAATACTTCAACCATTCTTGGAATAGATGTTAAACTGAATGATTATGCCTCTACAAATACAGGGTTATTCAGTATTTCTGATTTAAGATATCAACAAACCTATATCAACATTGGTGATTTTTGGTTACCTGATAACACGAAACTTTCGGCAAATCTAGATTTTCTTACATCAACAAAGCCAATCACTTATTTAGACGAATGGTCATGGAGAAATCATGATATAAATCCGAATGATCTTGAAGCGGAAGATCTCAATTTGAATACATTTGTAATGGAAGCCGGTTCGAATAGAAAGCGAACAGCTTTTTGGGATAGTGTTTCTGTAGCAGCTTCAAATGATAACTTATCATATTTAGAAGCTGCAAAGTCGTATAACGAGAAAAATAGAACGCTACGTCTGGGCATGAGTGTAATGAGTAATTTTTTTCGTCTTCCATATCAGTTAGAACGGTTTTACCTCACAAATATCAGTGATATTTATCGTTATAACAGGGTAGAAGGTCATACTTTTGGTCTTGGAATTAGAACTCCCGTTCACTCCAATTATGATTTCAGAGCTATCTTGAACTATGGTTTTTCAAGTAAAAAATGGACCTATTCTTTAAGTGGATATCATTATATCCCAAAAACAGCAATTGCTCCAGAATTTGTTATTCATAGAGATGTAGTTCAGCAGTATCAAGATTATGAATACAATCGTACACCTCTGGATTTCTTTGAATTCCGTCACAGTATGGCAGCTCTCATAAGTGGCAGTCCAATTAATAATTACTTCTTACGTGATGGAATTAAAGCAGGGTTTAGATATCGCTTTGATATTGAGTCTTTTGCCCGAATTTTATTTCTAAATGAAACTCATTCTATTTTAAACTCAAATACAGATTTTACTTTATTTGGTGACGGACCTGAAGATCGTTTATTCCCAAATAACAGTGTTTCAAATCCAACTCAGGAAGGTCAATTAACAGGACTTTCATTACATCTCCATCACGATACAAGAAAGTACTTAAGAACTCAATTTTTGAGAGATTATAATATTCGTGATTTCGGTTGGTTGTTTGATGTGAAAATTGAATCAAGTTTTAGTGAATGGGGAAGCGATTTCGATTATAACAGATATAGAATAGGCATTAAATTTAACGTTCCAGTTTTTAGCTCACACTTCATTCAAACGGATCTGTTTATGGGCGCATCTGATTCCGGTACGCCTCCACAGCGATTGTTTACTTACAATGGATTTGTACTAGATGATTATGTTCGAGCCCGACCTTTTAATACAGTTTCATTTAAAGAACCAATTGGTAATCGAGTTTCTGTTCTAAAAGTGAAATATAAATTCGGCAGCTCGATTACCCGAAAAGCTCCGATTCCATTTATACAAAAGAGTGGAATTCATTTAGCTACTTTTGTCACGGTTGGTACTGTTGATAATGAAGAAAGCCTGGAACCAATTTTACCTTATTCTAAAGCAAAGACTCAGGCTGAAGTCGGAATTGCAGCTTTTAAGATCTTTGGTTTTTTATATGCTGAATATAGTATAAGAGTAGCAGGAGATTTTGGAAATTCAGTAGGGTTCCAGGTTCTTTTCTAACCTTTAAAAGGCGCTCCCGAAGCAAAGTGATTAATTACTTCGTCACTCTCAGTGATGTAGGCCTGCATTAAATCAGCAGTTAAACAGGAATGTATTGGGTAGATTTGAATGACATCACCAATATTAACCGAATTAAAAAAGGACTTTGAACAAGCTATTATTCCATGCTCTTGCGAGATAGATCTTAGATAGTTTTTAGAATCATTCTTGTCATTTGGATTTATCACCTGACCAAAGTTCTGATTTCCACTTTCATTTAAAATGAATTCTTTAGATAAATGAACGGCACCTCCGTGAATGAGTAATTCTTTACGATCATCAAATTTGGCTACTATTGGGCATTCCATATACACTCCGATTTGATCAGCATTGCAAGATCCAATTTGAGCTTGCATCCAATCATAAAAAACAAAATTACCGGGACTTATCTGATCAGCCGCTTGAAAATCAGTTAGTATCGAACAGGAGGGAGTGTCGCCCCAACAAAGCTTCCCACCATATTTTAATTTCAAAGCTGACAATTCACTTAAAATTGGTTCTGCTAGTGCTGAAATATCATCTTTTCCATTACACTTATAGGAATGACCAGCGTGAGCATAAAATCCTTCAAAACCAAGGTTTTCAGATTTATTTATTAGATCAATAAGCTCATCTATCGTTTTTGAATCTGAAATTCGAACACCACTTCTACCATAATTTGGATCCATTTCAATATATACGGAAAGAGGTGATATTAGCTTATTTTCCAGATAATTGATTACAGCAGTATCACAAACAAGTATTTTAAGCTTAATGTTATTTGCCAACATATTAATTCGATCGATATCTAAAATATTAATCGGAAATGCGACTGATATATCATTCCAACCATCTTCAGCAAAAAACTCAGCCATGGCAAGAGAAGAAACAGTTATACCAGATACTCCAAATTCCTTAAACCACTTTCCAATTTCATGACTTTGATGTGTTTTGAAATGTGGGCGAAAATCTACATCCAATGACCTAGCTTTTAATGCCATGGTTTGGATATTCTTCTTCACAACCTGAGAATTCAGCCTTAATAATGGGTACTGCATAGTTTTTAGAGTTACTCAATCATATAGTATCAAAATCGCCAAAATGTAACACTATTTAGAATGATCGAATATCGTATCTTGGTATTTATATTTGATTGAAAAAGAAGGGAAATTGGAATACGATTTACTATTTACACTCATAAATAAAGAGGACTGGAAATCTGATACATCCTCAGGATATTTTGAACCTGCTGACCTTTCAGAAAATGGGAGTATTCGCTGTTTTGAAGGGAATAATGCTGAAAAGATTGCAAATACCATTTTTAAAAACTCAGATCAATTATTACTTCTTGTAATTGATCCACTACGACTTAATGTGCCAATTAAGAAAGAATCTCAGGAAGGCATCGATATCTTAGCCATTCAAGGTAAATTTTCTATTGATGCTATCATTGACCGAATACAATTAAAGAAATCAAAGAATGGGAGCTTTAACATTCGAATTAAGCACTTTGATTAGGTAGCGGAAATTTGTCTAGACGTTATTTATTTATTGTAAACGCAAATGCATGCAAATCTGATAGAAAACTTATTGCATTAAAGAATCAGATATCCAGATACATTAGCGATTTTGAGTTATGTTTAACTCATAGTAAAGACGACGCAAGGCAAGAGATTCAATCCAAAATTGATGATTTCGATGTAATTGTAGCATGCGGTGGAGATGGCACGATTCAATTGGTGGCGAGTCAACTTGTTGACTCAACAAAAGTCTTGGGAATATTGCCGATTGGCAGTGGCAATGATTTTTCAAAGTTGTTAAATGCAAAGCCGGATTTAGAACATTTTCTATCGATCTTGAAACATGGTACTAAAAAGAAAATTGATATTGTCAGGATATCCAACTCAGATTATTTCATTAACACTTTTGGTATCGGTTTTGATGGTCTCGCCAATCAAATAACAAGAAGGTTATTTTGGCTTCCCGGAGCAATTAAATATTTAATTGCTGCTATCATAGCATTATTAACGGTTCGCCCTTTTAAAGCAAAAATTAGGATCAATGAAACTCATGAGGTTTCTACTGATACACACTTAGTAGTACTATCTAATGGTAGATGGGAGGGTGGCAGATTTCAAATTTCACCAATATCTGATATTGGTGACGGAAAAATTGAAATGATTATCAGTATTGCCGGTAATAAATGGGGTTTATTCACGCAACTCATTCGACTTTCATTTGGTAGGGGGTTAAATCCAAAAAAATTTGATCAAATCAGTTTCACAGAAGCTAAAATTGAATTGGATACTGCCATCATTTCTCATTCTGATGGAGATGTGAATAAAGCATTAAATAAGTTTCATTTTAAGGTTATACCGGGAGCCCTAACAATTCTAAGCTGATTGTGTTTACAATTATTTCACATTAGCGATGTAACAAATTAATGTTGAATTCGGATAATGCTCCCGTCATCAAAAATCTTTAAGGAGTTAAAATGAGAGAACCCGTTAAAAGAATGAAACGGCTAAAAGATCACAGAAAAAACTACGGCTTACACTTCCAAATTGGATTAATTGCAAGTTTATCAATCTTCTTAGCAGCATTTAATTTATCTATTACTTCAGATCCACCTGAGCCAATGGTATTGAATATTCAGGAAGAGATATTTATGGAGGAAGTAGTTCAAACTAAACAGATTACAACGCCACCGGCACCTCCGAGACCGTTAGTTCCTGTAGAAGTACCAAATGATGAGTTGTTAGAAGATGATATTGTACAACTTGATCTAGAATTTGATCTGGATGGTCCAATTAGTTTACCACCGCCGCCACCTCCAGCTGATGCAAATGATGAAGACCAGGTATTTATAGTAGTTGAACAACCACCGGTTTTAATTGGTGGAATTGCAAGCGTTCAGCAACGAATAAAATATCCGGAATTAGCTAGAAATGCAGGGATTGAAGGTCGTGTTGTTGTGCAGTTTGTTGTAACAAGCACCGGCGAAATTGAAAACCCAAGAGTTGTTCGTGGTATTGGAGGAGGTTGTGACGAAGCTGCTTTAAATGCTTTAAAGTATGCTAAGTTCCAACCTGGTTATCAAAGAGGTAGACCAGTAAATGTAAGCTATAGTTTACCAATTACTTTTTCCCTCAATACTAAGTAACTAGGTTACTGATTTTACTAGAAACTCCTTTGCTATTTTAGTAAAGGAGTTTTTTCATGAAAGCGATTTCATAAAATCTTCATTTATACCAACTATCATCAAATAACAACTTGATAGGAGGTATGTTATGAAAGTTCCAGTTAAGATTATTAATCGAGCTAATGACCTGAGCCGTAACTACTTTATTGGCATAGAAATTGGTCTTATTCTAACCTTAAGTCTGTTTATTCTAATATTTAGAATGGACTTTTATCCACAAGAAAAAGTTGAAGATTTCTACGTTGAGGTTCAGGAAGAGGTGTATGTTGAAGAAATTGTTCAGACAAAACAAGCAGATACACCGCCACCACCACCAAGACCACCAGTTCCAGTTGAAGTACCTAACGATGAAGTACTAGTTGATGATTTCATCGAATTTGATGCTGAACTTGATTTAGATGGTCCAATGGAAATGCCACCACCACCACCTAAACAAGCTGCTGAAGAAGAGTTCCAAGATGAAATATTCATCGTAGTAGAGCAACCTCCAGTACTAATAGGTGGAATAGCGGGAGTTCAAAAAAACATTATATACCCTAAACTTGCACTTGAAGTTGGTATTGAAGGTAGAGTAGTGGTGCAGTTTATTGTAGACAAGGACGGTAATATTGTGAATCCTGTTGTGATGAGAGGAATCGGAGGTGGATGTGATGAGGAAGCCATCAGAGCTGTTAAACTAGCTAAGTTTCAACCTGGATTACAAAGAGGCAGACCAGTTGCAGTTAGATACTCTCTACCAATTACTTTTAAAATCTACGATAAAGACAACTAGACTGGAACAATAAATATCAATCAGCTTTAAGACTCAGTTTTTAACCTTATCAACTGAGTCTTTTAGTATATTGTAACTAATAGGTTTAACCAGATAGTCAACAAATTCAATTGCTTCAGCTCTTTCTCGGTTATAAGCATCTGAATTTCCTGTTATGAAAATGACAGGTATATTTATTTGATCGTTTTGTAGAGTACTTACAGCATCAATACCGTCAACATCATCTTCAAGCATGATGTCCATCAAAATAAGATCCGGATTTAATTCCTTAGCGCATCTAATTGCTTCACGACCTTCAGTAACAGTTGCGACAACTTGCATATCCATCTTTTCCATCATTTTTATGAGGAGTAGAGAGAGCACTTTATCATCTTCAACGATAAGAACTTTATTCATATTTGGGTCGCGATAATAATTGATTTTTGCAATCGGAATCGAAGGTACGGTACTGTTGTACTAATTGCTATCCTTAACTAAAACATTATATGAAACTAACTCATTGTATCATCAATTAATTGATAGTATTTCATTGAAATTTAGATCTAAATGATGGAGATGCTTCATACCCAAAGTTTATCGGTAGATTGAATGTATTATTAAATGAGAAACAGTACAGAAAGTAATAATTCTTATAATATATATTATGTAAAGTTGTGTTGTTTCAATGAACAACTCTCTTATTCTATTGAAGCCAAAGTCTGCTGGATTTTAACGAAGTCAGGCATAACATCATCCTTATCGTGAATCTCTTCATATCTCACAATTCCCTCTTTGTCAATTACAAATGCAGATCTTTTAGAAACTCCTTTCATGCCATAGTAGTCTTTATATAAACACCCATAAGATTCAGATACTTCTTTATTGAAGTCACTTAGTAGTTCAAAATTTAGATTCTGCGATTGTTTAAATGCTTTTTGTACAAATAAGCTATCAATACTAATCGCGATAACTTCTGCATTTAGAGAACTGTAGATCTTCATATTATCTCTTGTGTTGCATAATTCTTCTGTACAAACACTGGAGAACGCTAAAGGATAAAAAAGTACTACTATGTTGTTTTTACCTTTGTATTCAGATGTATCAACAAATTCGAAATTGCCGTTTTGTAAACGAATTGAAGGCGCTTGTTTTCCTACTAAGCTCATATTGTAGTTTTATTCATTTTAGATACAGACACCTTTCTAAAGCCAATTGCACCTAGAAGCATTCCAACACCCATCAAGATTATTGAAATTGATTTAATCTGTTCGAAATCTGGTAGCTCAATAAACCAAAATCCAATAAATGCGATTAAGAATACTATACACGACAGTAGCAATACTGATCGATGTTTATACATTAAATGATTGATTGAAATAACCAATAAACCAACTAGTATAGCTCCCCCCTGGTATGTAATTCTTAATAAGTCTTTAACAACATCCGCTTCAATAATCATTGGATAAAAGAAAATACCAACTAATGGTAGCATAGTCATAGGCATTGGAAAGCGGGCAAAAACAGGCTTAGAGTTCCTGGTCTTTACAAAAAGCCCGCACAAAACTAATGTAATAGCAATTAAATCCCCCCATTCTCTAGCAAGTATTGAATTTATTTGTTCAAAGTATCCAAGAGTAATGCCGATGAGAAAACTTAGAATTGCTAAACCAAAAAATAGATTGGAAAGAGATTTTGCCTTATAAGCAACACTTAATAGTATTATAAAAGATGGAACTGCAAGGGCAATTAGTGTTACATCTAACCAATTAATATCAATCATTACACTATTTCTGTCTGAAGGTCATTGTTATTGGTACTCCAGTAAATTTATATCTTTCTCTAAGCTTATTCTCTAAAAACCTGCGGTAATTTGGTGGCATATCCTGTGGACTATTCATAAAGAACTTAAATACAGGCGGGTTCGATTTAACCTGACTCATATAACTTATTTTTAATTGCTTACCCCGCTTCATTGGCAATGGTCTACTATGCAATAAATCTTCAAGGTAATCATTCAATTCAGATGTACTTATTTGTTTCTGCCTTTCTTCAAGAACAACATCTGCCATTTCTATTACACGATGAATTCTTTTTTTATTTAATGCAGATATGGTGATTACCGGGATGTAACTCAATTGTGGAACAGATTCATAGATATAATCCTCAAATTCTTTAACCGTATTTGTGTCTTTATCTTCTATTAAATCCCACTTATTGAGTACGATTATCAGTCCTTTATTAAATATTTCAGCCTCTCTTAAAACGCGCTTATCCTGGTCTTCAAATCCTCGCACTGCATCAAGTATTAATACTGCGATATCACATTCTCTGATAGCTTTTTCAGTCCTAACAGTACTATAAAACTCAATGTTTTCCTTAACCTTAACCCGCTTTCTTAATCCGGCAGTATCTACAAGTATGTAGTCTTTTCCATTAAAGTTTAGCCTGCTATTTATGGTATCTCGGGTTGTACCTGCAATATCCGTTACAATGGATCTTTCATCATTTAGCAATGCATTTACAAGACTACTTTTTCCAACATTAGGGCGCCCTACAAAAGCTAGTTTAGGAGCATCATCTTCAGGATTAGCCTCTGGTTCGGGAAGTAGTTCAACTACCCTATCTAATAGTTCTCCGGTTCCTGATCCACTAATTGCAGAAATAGGAAAAATTTCTTCAAAACCTAACTCATAAAACTCTGAAGCATTTAGGCGTCTTTCTTCATTATCAGACTTGTTAGCAATAACTATAACCGGCTTATCCTGTTGTCTAAGTACCGCTGCAACCGACTTGTCTAAAGTATTAATACCCTTTTCAGTATCAACTACAAATAGAACTACATCTGATTCTTCCAAGGCTAAATGTACTTGTTCACGGATACCAACTACCATTACATCCATATCATCGGGTAAATACCCACCAGTATCAATTACAGTAAAATCTGTGCCATTCCAATAAGACTCCCCATAATGACGATCGCGAGTTACTCCATATTCGTCGTGTACGATTGCACGTCTTTCACCTATTAAACGATTAAAAATTGTTGACTTACCTACATTTGGTCGGCCAACTATAGAAACAACAGGAAGCATTTATCAAATTGAATTAGTAGTTTGACCAATAATACGGATTAAATAACTCAAGACGATATAGAATGCTAAATAGCTTTTATGAATTATTTGGATTTTTTGGAGCCCTACTCCTGTCATTGGTTCTATTCGTTTTTTTCATTTTCTGGATTGCAGGCATTGCCGGCATAACACTTCCCGTAGATGGTGGAAAGCCAAAATTTAATAAATGGGAAGTTTTCGTAGCGATATTCATTCCTATATATCCAATCTATTGGTTAATCCGTGATATCTTTGAGCAGCATATGTTTATGAAGAAGAACTAATCTATTCTTCAAGCATTTTATTATCGCCTTCCAGCAAATTAGATTCTTCGTAAGACAACATCCAGGGCTCTAATACTGCACCATCAAGATTATCTAAAAAGCGACTCGGTTTAGTGAAATAGTCACCGTAACTAGAGTATGCAATTGCCGGATAAGAATAATATAGCATCTCCTTCGCGCGAGTTGATGCGACATAAAGAAGCCGTAATTCTTCGTCTAATTGCTCTTCATCTTCAATTGAGTACGACGATGGAATAACGCCATCCAGACACTGTATGATGAAGACATGCTCCCACTCTAAACCCTTTGACGAATGAATTGTACTTAATACCAGAGGTGGTTCATCGTGCTGTTGTTGCTCTGTTTCAACTGCAGTTCGACTAATTGGATCTAATGCGAACTCTCTTAGCATTTCTGCGAGATTCGAATATCCACTTACTAAACCCACAAAAACATCTAAATCTTTCAATCTTTTTGGATAATCATCATACCTCTTTTCACAAAAACCTTTATAGTAATTAACAATTTCCTGCATAATTTCTGATATACTTAGTTCACTGTCTTTCAATGAAATAAGCATTTTACTTAAAACTGAAATTTGTTTCATATATGCTTTACTGACCGCTTCAGATGCATCCAAATCATATGGATTATTCGCCAGTCTTATCCAATCAAATAAGTCTTGTGCGGTCTTAGGACCAATTCCATCAATCAACATTAGAATTCTATTCCAGGCAAGTGTATCCATCGGGTTCACTAAAACCCTGACATGAGCTAAAACATCTTTGATATGTGCAGCTTCGGTGAATTTTACACCTCCAAACTTCACAAAAGGAACATTCTTTTTATTTAACTCGATTTCTAAATCAAATGAATCTCTTCCATTTCTAAATAATATTGCAATTTCATTCAGTGGTATACCCTGCTCTCTTAATTGAAGAATAGCCTGGGAAACAAATTGGCTCTGTTCATTATCAGTTGATGCTTTAACCAGGGCTGGAGTCTCTCCTGCTTCTTTACTTGAGAATAGAGTTTTGTTGAATTTATAATTTGCTTGATTTAGAATTTCATTTGCTGCATTCAAAATCAATGGCTGTGAACGATAGTTCTCTTCAAGCTTAATGAATTTTGTATTCTCAAATAAATCTGGAAACTGCATGATATTTTGATGATCAGCACCTCGGAAAGAATAAATGCTTTGGGCATCATCACCTACTGCCATTACATTACCATGAACAGCGGATAAAAGCATTGTGAGTTCAGCCTGTAATTTATTAGTGTCTTGATATTCATCTACTAATATGTATTCATGAGATGAAGAAACTGCTAATCTTACTTTTTCATTGTCTCTCAATAGCTTAACACTCTTCTCTAGTAAGTCATCAAAATCCATTACAAAGTTCTGAGTCTTATATGCTTCATACTCATACCAAACTTCATTGATCTTATCAATCTGTTCCAGGAATTGAGGATATAAATCGCTTACTGCTACCCTTAAATCAAGATTCTTGTTCTTTGCAGAACTGATTATAGTTAGTATTGTACTTTTATTAGGGAATCGTTTGCTCTTTTTATGCAATCCTAACTTGGTTCTTACATGCTGCAATACTTCTAGAGCATCTCCGGTATCGATAATGGTAAAATCATTCGGATAACCAATCTCATTTGCATATCGATGTAACAGTTGACTACAATAAAAATGAAAAGTCCCTCCTTTTACTCTCTTACAACGATCATCAAGAATTGTGGTAGCTCTTTGAATCATTTCTGAAGCAGCTCGCCTGGTAAACGTTAATAAGAGTATCGAAGACGGGTTTACACCTGATTCAACTAATCTAGCAACTCGATAAACCAGCGTTCTGGTCTTACCGGTACCGGCCCCGGCTATAACTAACGAATTACCCTTATTAAACATCACAGCTTCATATTGCTGATCATTTAACAGCTCTCTGTAATTGATACTATAGTCAATGGGTTTAACTGGACCTGTGTCTGCTTTGAGTATGAATTTTTTCATGTCAAAAAGTACAAAATCATACAGATATGTAAAAATTATGTGTAACCCATTTTTACTGAATCAATTTCGCAATTATTATTTCTTTCCATTCATTACTAAGCCCGATATATTTGGGCTTTTTATGAGGCATTTATCAGGAAATATTGAATGATTAACGAACCTTCGTTAGCACCTAAAGAATTTGGCTGGATAGAAGTTGTATGTGGCGGTATGTTCAGTGGAAAAACAGAAGAATTAATTCGTCGTGCAAAAAGAGCCCATATTGCAGGACAAAATGTTGTTGTGGTTAAACCCGCAATCGATAAGCGATACAGCGATACAGAAGTTGTATCACATAACGAAACAGCATTACCAAGTATCTTGGTTGATACTGCAGATCAGATTGTGCTCTTAACAGGTAACTCGGATGTAGTTTGTATAGATGAAGCTCAATTCTTTGATGACCGTATTGTTGATGTTGCAAATTCTTTAGCTAATGATGGGAAAAGAGTTATAGTTGCCGGTCTTGATATGGACTTCAATGGAAAACCATTTGGCCCAATGCCTTATTTATTAGCAATTGCTGAGTTTGTTACAAAACTACATGCTGTATGCAGCGAAAGTGGCGCTATGGCTAACTTCTCCCAGCGAGTTATTGAAAATGAGAATACGGTACTTGTTGGTGAATATGATGCTTATGAACCACGAGCGCGCCATTGCTTCCGCCCTTCTATTGATAAACGTAGAGGAAAACCCATTCGACCATTCATACTTCCAAAGGGAGACGAATCAGAAACTGAACCAACAACAGAAAATCAAACTCATTCCTAATGGAAAATGTCCTGCGAGGTATGCTAGGGATGGCTGCCATAATTGGTGTTGCTTATCTCCTCAGCAAAGATCGAAAAAGTGTTAACTGGCGATTGGTGGTAACCGGCCTGTCCATTCAATTTATACTTGCTGTATTTATTCTAAAATCAGAAACTTTAACCGCTTTTTGGTCACCGTTGGGCTGGCCAATGAAGTTTTTTGAAGTTGTAGCTAGTTTCTTTGTTGTTGTTCTCCAGTATACTACTGAAGGTGCTGGTTTCTTATTTGGATTTCTGGGAAGAGGTCCAGAATTCGAAGATAGTGTAGGTGTAATATTTGCTTTTCAAATTTTACCTACTATCATCTTCTTTGCCTCGCTGACCTCCATTTTATATCACTATGGAGTATTACAAGCTGTAGTTCGAGTCTTATCCAAAGGAATGCAAAAATTATTGGGTACTTCAGGTGCTGAAACCCTATCGGTAATTTCGAACATATTCGTTGGTCAAACCGAAGCTCCATTAGTCATTAAGCCATTTATTGATAAGATGACTAAATCAGAATTACTCGCAGTAATGACCGGTGGAATGGCAACAATTGCCGGAGGTGTAATGGCAGCTTATGTTGCAATGCTAGGCTCTTCTTTTGCAGCTGCTAATGGTTTAGAGATTGCTGAAGCACAGCAATTGTTTGCAGAAAGACTTCTTGGAGCTAGTTTAATGGCTGCACCTGCTGCTTTAGTCATCGCAAAGATACTTCAGCCTGAAACTGAAGTATCAGCTACATCAGGTGACGTAACCATGGTTGTGGAAAAAACAGATGCTAATGGAATTGATGCTGCAGCAAGTGGAGCTGGAACAGGTTTATCGTTAGCATTAAATGTTGGTGCAATGCTACTTGCTTTTGTTGCACTCTTAGCAATGTTCAACGGTTTATTTGGTTGGGTTAGTGATCTTACCGGATTAACAGATGTAATCGGTTCTAAGTTAACTATCGAAATGTTACTCGGCTGGGTAATTGCGCCTATTGCCTGGATTGTTGGTGTTCCATGGGAGGATGCAACGAATATGGGCTCCCTCCTGGGTACAAAGATTGTATTGAATGAATTTGTTGCCTATCTCAAACTGGCAGAAGAAGTTACTGCAGCTTCAATAGGTCCCAAAACTATTGCAATGGCTACTTTCGCACTTTGTGGATTTGCCAATTTCTCCTCAATAGCTATACAGATTGGTGGAATTGGTGGTTTAGCACCTTCAAGAAAGTCAGACTTAGCCAAATTTGGTTTAAAGGCTGTTTTCGCTGGTACGATGGCAAACTTAATGACTGCAACAATAGCCGGAATGCTATTCTAAATACTTAAATAACTATTCATCAAAAAATGACAAAAACTGCTCTTTCTATTTCATCTTTGTTATTGGGAGTTGTGTTTCTAAGCTGTTCAGGAAGTAAAGAAACTTCCAATGTTCAAGATTTACCTGATAATGTTGTCGGGATTGTAGGTGAAGTATTTGTGACCTACGATGAACTGAGAGACAATTTCATATCAGGAAGTATAGAAAAAAACTATTCTCAAGAAGGCTTAGTTGAATTCCTGCCAATCTATCTGGACTTTAGAGGAAAGCTACTTGATGCTCGCGCAATCGGTTATTATGATGACGAACGCATCAAAAATGAATATGAGCTTTATTCAAAACAAGCGTCTTATGCTTATTGGATGGATCGTGAAATTAGACCAACTAAATTCGCTGAATTCAAAAATAGATTCGATTACCTCGTAAAAAGTAGGCATGTTTTAATTGCTGTTGATCAAAGTGCTTCCTCTGAAGACACATTAGCTGCCTATAACAAAATTATGGAAGCACGTGAAGAGTTTTTAGCAGGTGCTTCCATGCAGGAATTAGATGCTCGCTTTTCGTCTGTGCGCGATGGTCGTTCAATGGGTGGCGATTTACCCTGGTTTAGAGTTGGAAATACCGTACCGGAATTCGAAGACGCATTGTATTCTTTAGAAGTAAATGATATTTCAATGCCGGTTAGAACACAATTCGGTTATCATTTAATTTTCATTGAAGACAAACGAGAAAGACTACCCTCTCGTGAATTGTCACATATCTTTGTTCGGGCAAATTCAGATAGTACAAAAATTGAAGATGCATATGCTTCTCTAAGTACTGGAACTAGCTGGAATGAAGTAGTTACTCAGTTTACCGAAGACACTCCCTCAATTAGAAATAATGGGTATATAGGTTGGATAAACTATGGAGATCGTTATGACGGAGCTTTTATTGATTCTGTGTATTCAATCGATCCTGGCCTTGAATATTCCACTCCTGTCAAATCAGTTTACGGATACCATATTTTTAAAATTGATTCTGTTCAGGCATTCGAAAATGAAGAGGCTCGTGATGCCTTTATAATGACACAATTAGAGGAGTCGAACTCATTCCAAGAGAACAATGGATTTGTTGTTGATTATTTACTCGACAGATTCGGTGCCATATCATATGATAGAAATGTTGACAAATTTTCAGAATACATCGCCACCTTAGATACACTTTCATTTGTTGATATCGAATTACCGGATAATTTATTAACGCTTCTCTCTCTGGAATTTGATGAGTATAGATTCACACTAACGGAATATTTGATTCATATAATTCTCAATTATCCATTAGAAACCAATATGCAGTATTCACCTCGCTGGTTTGAAGCTTTTAAGCAAGCGAAAGTTGATGAAAATCTTACTGCCTTGACTTTAAAAACCTTTCCGGAATTTGATCAACAAGTTAAAAGCTATCAAGATGGACTTGTTGTTTATCAAATAAATGAAGATTCAGTTTGGAGTACAGCTACTGTTGATACATCGATTCTTTTTCAAAATTATGAAATGAATTTGGATGATTATCAATACAATGAACGATATCATTACTATATGATTACTTCCAGTCGTGATACTTCGCTGGATCGCGCTATCGAATTCATAGAAAATGGAAACTCTCCTGATAGCGTACTTTCAAACGGCTTTTTGGTTGGAGTAATCTCCGATTCTACAGGTGTTTTCCAGGGAGAGCCCTTTACCCTTCTATCAGATATGAAAATTGGAGAAATCTCAGAACGGTTTGAATACAGCAATAGGAAAGGTCACTTTTTGCTGGTTGATATAATACCACCTCGCGCAATGACCTTTGAAGAATCATTCAATCGTTTAGCCTCAGAGTATCAGCCCATACGAGAAGAAAAGTGGCTAGAACGAATTCGAAAAACATACAATATTCGCTCATTTCCGGAAGTTTTAGTTACACAATATCAAGCTGAACAGAATTCACAGTAAATGAATACAAAGCTTTCCATATTTGTGATAATTACATTCATGTTTCTGTCATGTACCAGGAAAGCTGAATTCTCAGAACCTGTTTTAGCAAAAGTTGGATCATCCTATTTAACAAAAGCTGAAGCTAGAGCAAACATCCCGACTAATTTCTTTGAACTTGATAGCGTAGCTGCGTTTGAACGCTATACAGAAGATTGGATTGAACAACAGATTCTTTTACAGGAAGCATACAGATTAAGAGTTCATCGTCAAGATGATGTGATTAATCGGTTGGATAAGATTAGAAGTGATTTTATCGCTAAAGCAGCCCAGGAATATATTATTGCTGAAATTGGTAATGACTTAACCGTTTCAGATGAAGAGGCTCGTTCATATTATCAGGAAAACAAAGATAGCTTTGTTCTAGAAGAGAGATATGTACGATATCGACATTTAAGGGCAAGAACACTGCAAGATGCGCGGGATGCAAGACAAGATCTTCTTAGAGGCATTACATGGGAGACAGTAACCGATAATTTCGCAACCAATCCGGAATTGGCTATCAGAGAATCTGAACGATTTTGGCCGGAATCAATTGCCGGTGATGATATTCGAGTACTAAATCGATATTTACAAGTAATTGGTCTTTCGGAAATATCCGTAATTGAACGCGTGGGTGAAGAATACCATTTTGTTCAATTGTTGGAAGAACGCGCAGAAGGTGATCACCCGGATCTTGAATGGTTAATCGACCAAATTAAAGACTGGTTAATCCTTGAAAAAAAGCGTATCGCCTTTAATACCTATGTAAAGAATCTTTATCTTCAGGCCCAAGCGAATAATGAAATAGAGACTTTCGACGTTCTGGACTAGCAATCAGCATTTATCATATAAATATCTAAATGAAAAAAACCTTATTAGCTTTTTTGATCGCCTTTAATTTTGGCCTTATCTCAAATACGTTTGCACAACAGCCCACCGATCAAATTGTAGCTTTAGTAAATAACAGTGTTATTCTAAAATCGGATATAGATGCCGATGTAACAGCTTATATGCGGCAGGCTCAAAGTATGGGGCAACCGGTTACATTTAATGAGCAGTTATGGTACGATTTCTTAAATGCTTCTATCGAGAATATGCTTCTTGTTGAGAAAGCTCGAATTGATTCTGTGGTTGTTCCTGATGATCGTGTAAATAGACAAATGGATCAACGTGTTTCGCAATTGATACGTCAGGCAGGTAGTGAGCAAGCTCTTGAAAGAGCTTTTGGTAAATCCATTATTCAATTAAAAGAAGAATTCAGAGAAGATTTTAGAGAACAAATTCTTACTGAAACGGTTCGAATGAATAAGTTTGCTACTATTGAAATAACCCGACCAGAAGTGCAAGAGTTTTTTGATTCTATTCCGACGGATTCTCTACCTACCATCCCAGAACAGGTTTCATTATCTCAAATTGTGATAGTCCCTCCTCCATTAGCGGATGCTAAAACAGCTGTTTTCGAATTTGCTCAATCATTGCGAGATTCTATCATCAATCATGGTAAGTCTCTTGAAGAACTCGCTCGAAGGCATGGAGAAGATAATTCAGCACCTAGAGGTGGTTTATTGCCAATGATGGGATTAAACGAGCTTGTAAGTGAATATTCCGCAGCTGCAGCAGCTCTACAACCAGGACAAATCTCTGAAGTTGTTGAGACTCAGTTTGGCTTTCACATTATTGAGTTGATACGTCGAGTTGGTGATCAAATTGAAACTAGACACATTCTACTTTCTGTAGATACAAACGAATTAGATGATGAATTTGCCAGAAATCGATTAGTTGAAATCAAGGATTCTGTAATGACTAATGATGACATTGATTTTACCTTAATGGCAAAATGGCGAAGTGAAGATCCTGTTACAAAAGTATCCGGCGGAAAAATATTAGATCCACAAACCGGTGAGCGTCTAATTCCATTGAACCGACTAGACCCTGCATTATACCGAATTGTTTTATTAATGGATGAAGAAGGCAGTATTTCTGATCCTAGGCCTTTTAACCTAATAACCGGTGGGAAAGCATATCGCATTGTAAAACTCGATCAACAAATTCCTGAACATGTAGCTAATATGGACCAGGATTATGAACGATTGAAAAATATTGCACTTCAAAGAAAGCAAATGCAAGTTTATGCTGAATGGATGCAGGAATTAAGAGATGAAGTTTACATTGAGTATCGGATTCCTATGCCTAATTCGGAGGCTAATTGATGAGTACAGAAATCAAAGATCCTGTTCAATTAGCTGATGAATTCAAGGTCGCCTTCGACCAAATAAAAAAGGAAATCCATCGCGCTGTAATTGGGCAGGAAGATATTATCGACCTTCTACTTATTAGTCTTTTTTCTAGAGGTCATTGTGTTTTAGTGGGTGTTCCCGGATTAGCTAAAACATTACTCATCAGAACATTAGCAGATTCACTAAACCTTACATTTAACCGTATTCAGTTTACGCCGGATTTGATGCCCGGTGATATTACTGGAACTGAAGTGATTGAAGAAAACATAGATAAGGGCACGAAAGAGTTTAAATTCATTAAAGGGCCAATTTTTGCAAATATTGTACTGGCTGATGAGATCAACAGAACACCTCCAAAAACACAAGCTGCTCTGTTGGAAGGAATGCAGGAATATCATGTTACTGCCTCCGGGACTTCTTATGATTTAGATACTCCTTTCTTTGTTCTGGCAACACAAAACCCTATTGAACAAGAAGGTACCTACCCTCTTCCAGAAGCACAGCTCGATCGATTTATGTTTAATATTTGGGTTGATTACCCAACGTTTGAGGAAGAGAAAGAAATAGTCAGCCAAACTACTTCAGGGAAAGATGCTGTAATTGAATCCACTTTAGATAAAGAAAAGATTAAAGAATTACAGTCATTGGTACGTGAGGTACCGGTTCCGGATAGTGTTCTCGAATATGCTGTTAGACTAGTTGGAATGACTCGTCCAACATCTGATCTCGCACCGGATTATATCAAAAAGTATATGAGTTGGGGCGCAGGTCCGCGTGCCAGTCAATATTTAATCCTTGGAGGAAAAGCTCGAGCATTATCTCAAGGTAGGTATAATGTAATTGAAGATGATATCAAGGCTTTAGCCATACCCGTTTTACGACATCGTATCGTAAACAATTATGCGGCTGAAGCAGAAGGTTTTACAACCATCAAATTGATCGAAAAGCTAATTGAAGACCTTCAATAATGAGTAGATAATTTGGATTTTCAAGGCTTTCAAAGTGCATTATCTCCTTTTTTCGTAGTACTTCTTGTCCTTGCTTTAATAGTCCTTTCATTTTACTCCTACAGAAATCAGAAGAATCTATCTTCTACAGTCAAAATTGGGCTGTCTTCATTGAGGTTAATTTCTTTTTTGGTTCTCATCTTTCTGGCTTTAAATCCTTTTTTCTTTTCATCAACACAGGAAATACAACCACCTAAATTTTTATTCCTTTTTGATAATTCAGAGAGTGTAAGTATTTCGAAAGGTGAGTACTCAGGAATCAATGATATTAATACTCTGATTCAAGGTTTAGAGTTGGATAATCTAGAGAATGCTGAAATCGATTACTTTTCACTGGATGGGCAAACCAAACAAATTCAGAGCTTAGACTCTTTAACTTATCAGGCTTCAGAAAGTAATTTTATAAATGCCATTAATCAGATTCAGGAATTAGAAGATGATTATACAGCAGCTGTTTTAATATCTGACGGTATTATCACTTTCGGCAGAAATCCAATTATCTCCGCATCAAATTTAAGTATTCCGATATATACGATTGGACTTGGGGATACATCAAGGGTGAGAGATATCACCATAAATAATATTGTTACCAACGAAACTGGATATACCAACACACGACATATTGTTGATGTTGAAATATCTCAAAATGGATTTGAAAACACTTCGACATTAATCGGTCTTTATGATTCTGAAAATAGTCTTATTGTTGAAGAATCCATCGAATTCACAGCCTCGGAAAGTGTAACAAACAAAAGGTTTGAAATTGATTTATTGGATGAGGGTATTACCCCTTTTCGTTTCCAAGTACAACCATTAAATGGAGAATGGTCTACGGAGAATAACTCTAGAACTCTCACAGTTGATGTTCTTGATAGTAAAACCAGAATATTACATCTGGCAACAGAAGTACATCCTGATGTTAAATTTATCAGGACGAATCTTGCAACCGATCCAAGTATTGAACTTCAAACATTAACATGGTTAGGCGATAATCGATTTGTTGAGCAAAATCAAATTGAATTTGATGATTTAGATTTAATCATCTTGCATGGAAATCCCAATCAAATAATAAATCCAGAGTTATCACAATCAATTAATCGTACACCAACTCTTTATCTCGATCTTCCCGGATCACGCAGAAATATTTCTCAAAATGAATCTTTTGCTTTAACGCGCAGTCTTGGTTCTCAAACTTTTGAAATGAGTATTCTGCCCAATTCTTCCTCTGAAAGTCATCCAATCCTGGATTATGATGACATCAGTTATGGAAATTTAGCTCCTATCATTAGCTCAATCAGAACAAATATTATTTCTGCGGATGCTATTGCGTTATTAAATACCGGATTTCAGGGAATTGATACTCAAAATCCACTTCTTGCAATTACAGAACGTGGAGATTTACGACGTGCGCATGTTTCTGCCTGGGGTTGGTACCGTTTAAGTCAAAGTCCAAGTGAAGACGAAAGAAACTTTACTTCTCAATTATTTACTAATATTGTAAGCTGGGCTTCTAATAATCCTGATAATCGAAGACTTAAAATTAGCCCAACTAGATCTAGTTATAATACTTCTGAAAAAGTGACTATTAACGCCAGTTTAAATAACGAGAGTGGAGCCCCTGAGCCAGACGCTACCATCGAAATTCACATTAAGTCTGACGATTCTGAAGAACGAATTTTCAATTTGGATAATCTTGGAGGTGGCAATTATTCGCTAACCTTGGATGCATTAAATGCAGGTATATTTTCATTTACAGCCACTGCAAGAAAAGATAATCGTGTTATTGATGAGCAAAATGGAGAATTCATAATTCAAGACTCAAATAATGAGCTAATAAACATAATTCGGAATGATGAGCTCTTAAATGCATTGGCAAACGAAACTGGTGGCAGCTATTCCCCTTTTAATAATATTGATTCATTTTGGGATAGCATTGATGAAGCCGGGCTACTTCAAAGTAACACTGTTACGGTTGAAAATTATCAGTTTCCAATACGTTCAGTATTTTGGTTTATAATGGTTCTGTTTTTACTTGGTACAGAGTGGGTTCTTAGAAAGTATTATTCGCTTCCCTAATTAGAATGAGTAAGTTTCTAACTCCCCTGTTCCGTATTTAGAAGTCCGAACGACAAATAAATCACCATATTCATCCTCTTCTAGCTGTTCTAATAACTCCTCTCCAAGCACCATGTTTATCAGCATAGGTGTTGTATTTGAGTGGCCTACAATCAAAATAGAGCTACCTGAATTATCATCAATCAAATCTGTCAACCAACCTACGATATTACTAAAATCATATTCGATAATTTCAAGATCAAAGTACTCTGCTGTAGGTGTTGCTGTCATATTAGTTCTCTTGTAAGCTGTACTAAAAACCCCTGACAATTTGATATCTAATTCATTTAAACTATTAATTAGATTTTCAGACCTTTTGATACCTTCTTCGCTAATTGGAGGATTTCTTGTTCCATCCTCCGCTCTTTCTGCATGTCGAATAAAAACGATGGTAGTTGGTTCGTCGACTATTTCAGATTGAAAAGCGAATACTGAAATCCCTTGAAATAGGATTAGCAGAATTAAGAGCGACTTACGCATTTTCTGATCAATATAAAAAAAGCCGGCAATAACACCGGCTCCGAAAAACTATCTGGTCGCTTTTGATCTAAGCATTACAAGTAGAAACCCTAGTAAACTAACAACCATGATTGTGACAATTGCTATGAGCATCGGGTGAATGGGCCTGGATGTATCTTCCCATTGGATAAGTGCAGCATCAATCATTTTTATCTGATCATTTGCAAGCAATTGGGCATTATCTGAGACATTGTTCCACTCATTTTTAAAGGTATTTCTCCAGAATTCAGCTAATTTTTGATATTCTGCAAATCCATTTGAAGTCAGAAATTCGTTTTTACTCACCGCTTCTCCATTCTGAATAAATGCATCCAGTGCAGTAAAAAAACTCTCTGTGTTATCAAATGCAGCCAAATCAATATTTGAGAACTCTAAAAATTGATCTATAGACGCCCACATTCTGTTAGAAGCCGACATTCTCCATTCACGAATCGAATTTTCAATATCTAAAGCAATTTCTGTCTTGTTTTGTCCGCCGTAAACAGTGACTAAATCATCACCGACTTGGGTCCATGTCTTCTCAAAATGCTGTTGAAGTGCATACATACGAATGTAATCTTCAGTTTCTAATAACCGATTTTGATATTTAGTAAATTCAATATTTTCATTTAATACTGAACTGATCCATTCGAGTGGGTTTTGTGAATTTGAAATCGAGTAATTGGTAATTGCACCTTCAGACAATTCATCAAAAGCAGTGTTTTGATGTGTTACAATAAATGAATCAATCATTTCGAAAATCAATCTATCTCTCTCTACCAATCTTTTTCTATATGAGGTAATCATTTCTGATAACTGAGCCTCACTAGCCTGAGAAGCTAATATTTCATTCTTCAAAGAATCAGAAATAATATACAGTCTATCAATTTCAGATCTATAAGCAGTAACCTGATTACTTAATTCAAAAACCTGTTCTCTTTGATGTTCTATCAACAACAAATGATGTTCATTCGTTATTAGGATGGTCTTTAAATCAGCTATTTCGCCTTCAAATGTTGCCGGAAATAGAGCTCTATCAATCAAGTTCGCTTTTGATTCATAAGTCTCAAATACTTCGTCTAACTCTTGCTCAATAACTGATAATTGTTTTGAAGTAATACTATTTTCGATCTGATGTTGAATATTCGCAATAGTAGCCTTGAAGTCTTCAATAGTTTGATAATCACTGACCTGTGCAAATGTTACCCCACTTGAAATCACAAGTCCTAGAAATAGAATTAGTGTTCTTTTCATGATTCTCCCTCCTCATTAATTGCTTTGATAACTCCTTTTTCAGTTAATAGATGTTGCCCTTCAGCATTTTCAGATATAAGCTCTACGTATGGTGAGCGCCAATTAAAAACTGGGTTTTTAATCCCATCCTCCGAAACTACTATTGCTTCAACAATTTTCAGCTTACCTCTCTTCGGTTCTAATACATATACATTTTTAAACTGATTAGCCGTCAGGAAATAATAACCATGGTGATTTCTTATGAGTCGAATTTCATCTATCGAATATTCCGATGAATCCGAAAATTCCTCCTGTTTAACAGTATTTATAGAAAATGAAATGCTGTTTCTATAATCCGTGATAATCCCTTCTTCATTTGGTTCTAAAACCGACTCTACATATTGGGCATAATTCACATCTTCAATTACAATGGCCTTATTACAAGCTGTGATACTGAATAGCCCTAAAACATAAAGCATAATAGCTTTTTGAGTTCTCATGTCTCCTCCTCAGTATTGAATAGTTTTACACTGAGTAGAAGTTCTTACAGGGAATTTTGTTTCCGTTAGATGATAATTATTGAATCAACCTGGGCTATTTTTTCTAATTCCTCTCTCCCATTTAAAAAGGCTAATTCCATGAGAAAAGAATAGCCAATTACTTCACCTCCCAAACGCTGCACTAATTTTGTAGCTGCTTTTGCAGAACCGCCGGTAGCTATTAAATCGTCATGGATTAACACTTTGGAACCTGAAGGAATCGCATCAGAATGAATTTCCAGGATGTCGGTGCCATATTCCAACTGATATTCTTCTTCAATTGTTTTTGATGGTAATTTCCCGGGCTTGCGAACCGGAACAAATCCGGCATTTAAATTATGTGCGATATTGGTTCCGAATAAAAAACCTCGCGACTCAAGTCCTACTACAATATCAACTTCCTGTTCTAAATAGGGTTCTGTCAACAAAAAAGTAGTTAGTTGAAGTGCTTTCTTATCAGATAATAAGGTTGTTATATCTTTAAACTGAATACCAGGTTTTGGAAAGTCAGAAATGGTTCTGATGTTTTCTAACAGATATTCTTTAATACTTTCTTCTACTTTTTGCATAAACTTGAGCTTTAAAATTTCGCCTCAAAAGTATACAAAAAAGAACGCATCAACCAATCGAAATGAATACTTCAGAAGAACCCATTTGGCAAATACATCAACGATTTATGGCCAAAGCAATACAGCTAGCTGAGCAAGCATTTGAAGAAGGTGAAATACCGGTTGGAGCGATTGTAGTACATGAAAATCAGATTGTGGGAAAAGGCTATAATCAAGTAGAAAAACTCAATGATCCGACCGCACATGCAGAAATGTTAGCAATTTCAGCTGCATGCGATACACTTGATTCTAAATATCTAACTGATTGTACTATTTATGTTACTCTTGAGCCGTGTCCTATGTGTGCAGGAGCACTTGTTTGGTCGAAAATCGGTAGAGTTGTATTTGGAGCCAATGACCCAAAAGCAGGAGCTTGTGGTAGTTTGTTGAATGTATTACAAAACGATGGTTTAAATCATAAACCAGAAGTAATTCAAGGAATACTGGAACAAGACTCAGAGTTTTTACTGAAGTCTTTCTTCGCTTCTATAAGATTGAAATTCTAGAAGATTAAATTCAGGAGATGTACTAATCCTGGAGGTTTAAGCTTCGGGTTTTGTTTTAAAACCTCCGCTGCGATCTTATAAGCCATACTCCACTGATTCATTAAGACCCTCACTCCATAAAAGTAGTTGTATTTCGGGTCATAGATATGAGTAGCTTCTGATGTAATTCCATTCAATTCCAGTATTTTTAATTCGTTTCCATCCTTGAGGTGCTGCTCTGTTGGCACTTTCACATCAAAACGACCAAAGTAAAATCCCGGCATACTTTTACTGATCTCATCGATACGTTTTAGAAGATGATCTGTGTTTAGATTAATGGCATCATAAAAAATAGAACCACGTGCATGTGTGCCAACTTCTACCAATGGAATTTTCTTTCCCTTTTTTGGAACTGTGAATAAATCCTCCACATGTTGCTCGAAATGTTTTTCAGCTAAGCAAACTGCTCTTGGGTCATCTAGTATCAGCTCTTCTAACGTTCTTTTTCCATCTCCCTCTAACCACATATATTTCTTTTGGGTGATAGAGTATATTTGTCCTTCTTTCTGATTTGGAAATCTTGCATAAAATATTCCATACTCTTTCCCATCTATATATTCCTGAACTATAAAATCACTTGATATTTTTCTTAGTTCGATATCAAACTGAGTCTCATTCTTAGGAATAACAACCCCTTTTCCTCTCTCACCTCTGTCTGGTTTTAATACTAATGGATAGTCAAGCTTATTTGATTCTATAAAATCCCGAACTGCATCTTTCTTTTCATCAAAGCTCAATTCAACCTTTATCAATTTATATCTGGCAATGGATTCACGTTTACCAATATTATCCAGAATTTCACTTTTTGATTCATTGATAAAACCACCGTCTTTAATTCCTGGATTAGCTAATGTGACAAGTGAAATACTTCGATATTTAATCCATACAAAGAATATGTAGATAATAACCGGGAGGTAAATGAAAAATGGGGGCCAGAATTCCCAATGTCTTCTTCGCTTGTATTTACCATATAATAAACGGCGTCCTTTATATGTAAATGATGGGATAATGATTTTAAATACAACAAAAAGAATAGTTAAAACACCCAGCAGAACCCATAATGCGTAATCCTGATAGACAGAGAAATACTGAATCATTTCTTGTCCTAACAAAACTGCTAATCCTACAAGAATTGGTGTCCAGATAATTGATGCTATTCCGAAATAGAACATAAACATTCCAAACCTAGCACCAATTGCTCCGGCACTAAAATAGGTTGGGAATCTTGTACCCGGAATAAACCTACTAGCAATAATTATACTAGGTCCTTTTGCTTCAAACCATTGATAGGAAAATTGAATATCCTTTTCGGAGATAAACCATTTTAATGGTGCTTTATGTAGTGCACCCGATGCCAACCATCTGCCAGACAAATAAAGTAGTATATCACCAATAAATATTCCTAATAAACATGCTAGCGTACCCGGAAAGAACCCAATTAAGCCTTGAGCTATCATAAGTCCAGTTCCAATGCAGGTAAGATCTTCTGATATAAATGTTGAAAGAATAATCACGAGCATCAAAACTATAAGGGCTCTTCCCTCTGCTTGAACACTATTTTCAGTATCAAATGGTTTAAATGCTTCTTCTTGCTTGATTGGATCTGCTGTTTCCCTTGTTAATGAATTTCCATCTTCAACCGAGGAGAGAAATTCTATAATTTTTGTAGCAGTTTGATCAGAATCTAAAAATTGTAATCGGCTTTGTGGTAACAACCTACTATGTTCAATAGAAACAGATTCAGGGATTTTTGCCTTTTCTGTATGGATAATTGCAACCGGTATGTTTATCGAGGTTAGCAACTCTCTTAGTTCATTTTGATTGGATGCTAGCTGTGATTTTGATCTTGTGATTTTATTCGTTTCCGAATTCAGCAATCCAAAATGTGGGATTGAGTTGAAGAGAATCGAATGCCAATAAACCTTGGCCTGGTAAATAGCATGATTTAAATGATATCCACCAAGTAATTCTAATTCTTCTACTCCATTTGCGTCTAAAAGCGTTAGAGATTTAATGGATTCATTCGTTGCCAGATGTATTGCTACAGAGCCACCAATACCCTCTCCAATCAAATGTATTTCACTCCAATTTAAAGAGTCAGCTATCCGATTGAAGCTTACTGCATTTTCTTTAAATGATCTTTCATCAACGTAAAAAACAAAAAGATTGTACTTGTTTTGTAGCAGCGAAATTGTTGATGAATCTGAAAGTACCGGATCAGCTATATAGACTAAATTCTTTTCGATTGAATCAACTGTATCAATAAGCGCTGATCGAATCTCAGTATCCGGACTTAGCAGTTTTGATATTAACAGCAATAGAAAGTAAACAGATGGAAGAATCACCCATTTAGATAGATAAAATGGTTTTATCTTTTCTTCTTCCAAAAGAGATTGTTTAAGAAGCTTTATCTACAGCTTGTTGCTGTTGCTCGTATTTCAACGTTGATGGAGCCACACCAAAACTATCTTCTGGTTTAAATCCAAGAGTTTCAAGTATCAGTCCAATTAGTGCATAATGATGTACTGTATGGCTAATCAAAAATTGTAATTCACGTCTAACGGTGGATTCACTAACCGGCGAATTCTCCTCTCCAACACCTTCATTACTTCTTATTTGAATCCGATTATCCAGAAGGTCTGTTTGGTCCGTTAAAATAGTTAATGAGCTTACAATTGATTTTAATGAGTTGATCATAAACTCTCGATCGGTTTCTAATCTCAAATCTCTAGCTCTGGCATCATAGTCAACCAATCCAGTGTAATTGCTTTCAATCAAACTTATATAATGCTCAATTATATGCCTAAAGTGTTTCCCGATCCCACTTTTATTAAAAGGCCCATTGTTCTTTGTATAGAGTTCGTCACTTACCGACGAGAGTAAATCAACCCCTTGTTGAATAAAATGAATATTTGAATGTACCGCTGCTAAATTATTCTGCATGAATATGAGGTTGTTTAATCGGTTCAAAAATCTCTTCAACAATTGCCTGCGTTTCTGTTGCTAGAAATTTTCTATTCGAATGTACAAGTTTTTTATCGCTGAATGTAATGGTCACTTCAAATTCTTTGATCTTCAATACATTCCAGAAATGGTTTGGAAATGAAATATCTGTCCACCAACAAATCTCTGTAGAAACATCTACTGATTCATCATTGCATGTATAAGAAATCGCTGCTGAAGTCACCTCAATGGCTTCTTGCGCAGGAAATTGAAATAGAGATGATTTGAAAGGTAAGAGGCCTTCTCCTCCAGAAGTTGTGCTTTCTGGAAATAGAAAAATGCCTTGTGCTTCTGTTAAGTGCTCAGAAATCTCTTTATTTACTCTAGATACATCAGTTTTTCTGTCCCGGTCGACAAATATTAAACCAGATGTTCCCAATACAAATCCGGCAATAGGCCATTCCTTGATATCACTTTTTGCTATAAATGTACCTCTGGAATTCGCGAATAATACAAATATATCTATGTAGCTAAGATGATTAGCAACCAGAAAAAACGGTGGATTTGGTGGATTACCTTTAACAACTATCTTCATTCCAATAATCGATGCAATTGATTGGCCCCATTTACTTCTTGCCATGGCTGACCAACCTTTCTTATCAACCCCGAAAATGGAAAGAAACAAGCCAATTAGTATCACAAAATAATAAAATGCGGTTGATCCAAAGAATAAGAACAACCTTAGTAGCGCTCTAAAATTCGACATACTTAAAAAGTATGAAATCTATTTCAGAAATAATGATTTAGATTGATCAGAAAGGGATTCTAAATCTAATAAGATGAGAAAATCAATTGTTTTAAAAATCTTATCTAAGGCGGGAGGACTACAAACTTTAGTACCTATATCCATATAAAGTCTAAAGAGTTGAGGCAATTTTACCTGATCATTAAACTCATGATATTTCGCAAGTGATAAGCATTCGAAATCAGTTTGAACTTTTATTTCGATGCTGTTATGCATATAAGCATGATCCAATAAATAATTATGAAAAGCTTCACCTTCTGCCGGATTTTGACTTGTAATGGAGCAACAACCAAATAAGTATCTTTTACCAGCGAGTTGTAGGTATTTAGCTAAGCCCCTCCATAGCAGGTATAATACTCTTCCACTTCTGTGATCACGATGAATACAAGCTCTTCCCAATTCAACTACGTTTTCAAGAACATGGTCTGGAAATTTTGAAATATCGAATTCTTGAGCAGTATAAAAGCCATTTCCTGCATTTGCCATCTTATTATCCTGCATTCGATAAGTCCCAATTACCTCTTTGGTTTGGTTCTCGATAACTAATAAATGATGGCATTGGGCATCAAATTCATCTTCATCCATTTTAGTTTGATAAGATTCAGATAAACCCTCACCCAACTCGATATTAAATACATCAAATCTCAATTGAAGTGCTTTTTCAATTTCATCTCTTGTTGATGCTATTTTAACAGAATATTTTTTCCCCGGAATGAATAATTCCTCTACTTTTGTTGAAGAGATATAATTGTTGGTAATGCTCATTCTGCTTAGTTTTAGGTCGCTAGTGAATGATAAAAGAGTTCTATTATCATAGCATTAAGAGTATATAAATTCATCACGAACAATCGCAAAAAATAGCCATAAGTGCTTTATTATAAAAAATACGAGAAGAATCCTGAGAATGAGTGGGTAGTTTTTGTACACGGTGCAGGTGGTAGTAGCTCTATTTGGTTCCAACAATTAAAAGCTTTCAAGGCTGGATTCAATGTACTTTTAGTAGATTTACGAGGGCATGGTAAATCAAAAGATGCATTACAGCTCTATTATGAGCAAGAATATACCTTTGATGATATTAGTAAGGACGTAATTGAAGTACTCGATCATTTAGAAATAGAAAAAGCACATTTTGTTGGGGTATCATTAGGGACAATCATCATACGAAACCTTAGTGAAATCGCTCCTGATAGAGTCAAATCAGCTATTCTATGTGGAGCAATCACTCGCTTAAATGTTCGTTCACGCTTTCTAGTATTTATTGGCAATACATTTAAGAAATTTATCCCGTACATGTGGTTATATAGCTTTTTTGCATGGATAATAATGCCAAGAAAACGACATGCTAAAGCAAGAAATCTGTTTATCAGAGAAGCAAAGAAACTTTATCAAAAGGAATTTCTTCGATGGTTTAAGCTCACTAACTCTGTAAATCCACTCCTCAAATACTTCAAAGAAAAAGAGATTCCCACTCCAACTCTATATGTTATGGGTAGTGAGGACTACATGTTTCTCCCTCCTGTTCAACAAATTGTATCCCAACACCAATATTCCTATCTGGAAGTAATTGAAAACTGTGGCCACGTTTGTAATGTAGAGCAGCCACGTAGATTCAATAAAGTTTCTATCGACTTTATTGAGAGGCATTCAATTTAATTATTCAACTCTTACTCTCTTGGCAGAGTGAATAACCAAGCTTCTGGATTAATATCCGAACGGATATCCATCAAATAATCGACGGCTGTTTCGAAATCAGAAAAACCCTGGTATGCTACAAAATTGAATCTTGATTCAGGATGAAAAAGTACCTGAGTATTATAGCCTTCACCTGTAAGGGTATCAAAAAATCTGTTTGCATTATTCTTAACGATGAAAGAGCCTCCAATAACGAAGTATTTTAGACCATTAACTTCCTCATCTAACTCGAGTTCTTGATCACCATTTTCCTTTTTGGTGAGATATTCATTCAGACTAAATGCCCTCGGTACAACAACCATCAATTCTGGGTTCTCAACAGGCAGACTTAATTCATCCGCTAATTGTTGTTGTTCTGGAGTAAGTTCGTCTTCTACCGGAGCTTGTACAGTATCAACTAGTGTCTCTTCCATATTATCCTGCATGTCAGCTATTGGCATATCATCAGCTTCATCGTCTGAAACAGGCGTTTCTACCTCTTCTGGTTCATTATCAAGTGAGGTATCTATCGTATCAGGTTCTTCAGCTTGGGTAATTTCATCAAGTTGCATTGGCCGAGTCAACAAAGTATTCTCGAACACAGCATCTAAGTTGTTTCTAAAATCAGTTCTTTCGCCTTCAAGTACTTCTCTTTTTGTACTAAACTGCTCGGCAGCTCTTTCTTCTAGTGTTTTCTCAAGCGAAGCCTGTACAATAATGACTAATTCGTTTTCAATTAAATCATTCGAGTTGTAGCCAAATAAATATCGCAATCCAAAAAACCATGGTGGTAGATCTTTAAGAATTGGAATACCTCTTCGCACACTTGATTCTTCAGTACGGTATAAACCTGCAATAGCTGTTGCTTCACCATCTAGTAATAAGGCTTGAGTTGAAGCTTCTTGTTTGTTGATGATAGTACTTACAACGTCAGGCTGAGCCGAAGAGCGCTCTACTTCAATATTCAAATGAATAAAAGAAGTATCATTGATTTCAATTACAGTTGGTGTAACTACTAAAATTGTACCAGTACTAAAAAACTGATCAGTAACATTACCCGCAATATCTCTCTGTTTGATACTGAAATCCTGACCGACCTGAACACGACCTTCCTGACCATCTACTACTTTTGTAAATGGCGTTGCAAGGACTTCACCAAGGTTATCTGCTTCAAAAGCACTGAACAAAGCCTGAACACTAATTGCATTTTCACCTTCACCAAATGGACCTAAGTTAACGAGAGCGTTAAATGCGTTTTGTGAAACTGAAGCAGCATTAAAGGAATTAATGGCAACAAATTGATCCGTGAAATCTGTATTCGGCACACCTTGTTCCGGTGTTGCACCATCACCCGCTACAACCTGGTTTAAATCCTCAGGGATAATCCCTCTTAATGTTGACCAGTCAACACCAATTTCTTGTAGAGCTCGTCTGTTACCTTCAAAAAATGTCGCATTTATTCGTACTTCACGAGTTTCAAGGTTTATGTCACCTGAAGTAGCATTTGGATCAACTAAAGCATCTTCGGGGCCGGCGATTGAACTAAGAGGAACAATTTCTACATAGTCTTGTTCTTCAATAATAGTTAGTCCTTTAAGTCTTAAAATAAACGCTAATGCATCTTCCCAATGCATTGCCGGTAAACTAACTCCAATTTCACCTGCTGTTCCTGTTTGGTCAACAATGAATTTATTTCTGTACTCCTGATAAAACTGGTTTATCACTTCTATGGCTTCTACATAAGATGTACTTCTATCAAATGCGACAATTTCATCAGGATTAGTAAACTCTCTTGGATATTCATCCTGAGCTTGAACTACCTGAGGACTAAGCATAAATATAGCCAGTCCAAAGAGTAAAATTTTCGAAATTCGTTTTAGTATTTGTAGATGTATTTTCATCGCACTACCTCCAGGGTAACTACTTCTGCTATGCCGCCGATGTCTAGATTAAATGTAGCAGTTTTATTTTCAGAATCAATGGATGTTAAATTTCCAAGATAAACTCGGTCTCCAACTTTCAGAGATACAATTCGTCCGGTTTGATTTCTTATAAATATTCGATTAGATGTCATACCGATCAAGCGTGATGAACGGGGATCAGTTAAACCTTCTAAATTTGCTTCTACCGTTGGTTGAATTAACGGGTAAATTGGATTGTATGTAGAGATATCTTCCTTTAGTTGAATCGCATATTCGGTACTTACCGAATCAAATAATGATACTTTTTCATAGTAGCTTTCGAGTTCAAATGAAAAATTTACCATGTTTAGGTCTTCTTCTTGACGTGCAGGTGATACAGATAGATTAATTACCTTATTCAAAAGCTGGCTATGTTCTATTCTATTTACAAAATCTGTTAAAGCTCCATACGTACTAAAACCTGCAACTGAAGATTGTAGAATTCCATATTCATTATTAGGAACAGAATCTGAGTAGATAAAATCGAAATTAATGAGATATCCGCCTTCTGCATTCACATCATTCAAAAAATCGAAAACATCGTCTGGTTTATTTTCTGGGAACAATATTTTGTCATAATTACCCATCACTTCTAATGCAGCTTCATACCGAGCGTTTAATTCAGTGAACTGCGAATTAATATCGAGTTTTGAATTTAAATCACTTTCTTTGGAAGCTAATGAACTTTCTAAATCCTGAATCTTTGATTCCAAAAAGAATTTTGAATATGAGAATCCTGCCCCTAAAATGATTGATAGGGTTACTAGCAAAATGATGGTATTTCGTATGGCATATGACACTATTCGCCAGTAAGGTCCCCCAATCCCTGTAAGTTAGGTGGAGTATAAACCTGCATATCTTCCACAATTCTGTTTACTGAGTAACTGAAATTGTATACTTCTACTTCTCGTATTTCAGATCGAGTTACATCTAATAAAGTAGCATCAGCAAATAATTCAGCTACTGACGATACCATATCTCGGGTTCTCGCAATTCCCTGAATATTCAAGGTATTTGGATTTTCACCGGGAATTATAGCTGTTAACCAGACACCACCAATTTCATCAATACCTGAATTAACTAGGTCAAGGTTTACAGACCAAGTAATCGAATTCTCTGCTAATGTATTCATCAATAAGAGTTGATCCTGAATTTGGCTTAAAAGACTACTTACCCTGTTGTAATTACTTACAGTTGGAGCATATGACTCAAGCTGGGTATCAACAATAGTAATTTCATTTTCTAGAGTATTAATCTGTGAAAAGAAACCTTTCCAGTATTCATTAATGAGTGGGAAAGAAATCATGATCAGCAAAAGAAGCAGAATACCATGCCATTGAAGCTTGAATATCTTTTGGCGCTCAATTACATATTTCGGTAAGAATGAAATTTTTGAGAATGCATCTTTCTTAAATCCAGATGCAGCCCATGCACTACCTATAGCTGTTGTAAACGCTGATATTGATTCAAGGGTATTATCCATCGGATCAAATAAATCATCCGAAAATTCAAATTCAGAAACCTCTACATCCGGGAATCGCTCTTTGAAGAATGAAATACCTTCTTCACCTAATGAATTGTTACAAATTATCAGTCGATCTAGGTTTGGAACTTCACCAGTATCTAATTGGAAGAGTATTTTTGAGAATACCGTATTTAGAAATTTTCTTGATCGAACACCTTCTGTAATAATCGGTGAAACCAACCACAATCTTGAACCTTTCAGGAAAATCACACGACAATTCAATTCTGAGAATTGTATAACACATGTGATCTTTTCGTCTTCAAGCTCATAGTTAGCTTTAACCATTCCTAATAGGATGGATTCATCAGGCAATAACTCACTAACAAATATTTTGCCCCTGTAAAGTGTTTGAGCTCGATCAACTAAAGAAAGTAATTTAGATTGCTCATCAATACTTGAGAGTACTAGCGCTCCATCATCCCTTACACCATATGAGTAATAATCTTCATCTTTGGGTTCACCATATAGTGCCTCAAGACGATCATCAATAATCACTTTAAGGTCTTTACTCTTTACTTCAGTGAAATCTACATCTTTAAGTACCTGAAAAATTGCAGTACCGGCTGGTATATTAAGTCCAAGGTCAACTCTTTTGGCATTTAAGCCACTTAGGAAGTTGTATAGCTGTATTTCATTTGAAACCGGGCCATCGGTTTCATCAACCATGTCAACGTCTACAATCTCGTCACCAGACTCGAGCTCATCAATTTCAAGATCTAGATCATCGCCAATATCACCTAAAAGATCATCATCTAATTCCCCTAGAATATCATCTTCTATACTTAATTCATCAGAATCCGAATCATTTAGTGCAGAGTCTAAATCAAAAACATCAGCATCATCATCAATATCTGCAAAAAGATCATCAGCTAGATTATCATCAGATTGTCTCTCGAGTTTTTCGATTAGAGAAATCCTATCTACTCTAACTAATTGTACCTTTTTATCCTTTATGCGGATTACAGCAAACTTAAGACTATCAGCCTCTAAACTAATACCGGTATATAGTTTACTACCTGCCATTAGTAGCTTACCTCACTAAGAAGTTGAACCATTTTAGACTTGTTGTTTGCGTAATTAAGTGCGGACTCTTTAGAAATTTTGCCTTCATCAAATAACCTCTTAAGATCTTGCTCCATGGTATTCATACCACGTTCTCGACCTTCCATGAGCATTTGATAAATCTCACCAATATTATTATTTCTAATTGCAGCACGCACCGAGGAATTTGCTAAAAGTACTTCTTTTGCAAGTACACGTTTGCCGTCTAAACTTGGTACGAGTTTCTGACTAATTACACACGTTAATACATCTGCAAGTCTAGCCCGTACCCTGTTTTGTTCTTCAGAAGGCATTTCACCAAGAATACGTTCGATACTTTCCATTGCTGAAGAAGTATGCAATGTTCCAAAAGTTTTATGACCTGAATCAGTGATTTCTAAAGCTGTCATAATTGTCTCCGGATCACGAAGCTCACCGATTACAATAATATCAGGATCTTGTCTTAATGCTTGAATAGCTCCATCCTTAAATGAATGAACATCACTACCAATTTCTCTATGCCTAACTACGCAGCGAATCGGTTCGTGAATTAATTCCACTGGCGATGCAATGATTACAATATGGGCATCAACAGTTCGATTATTGGCGTCTATAATTGTATCTAAGGTAGATGATTTTCCGGAACCGGTTATACCTGTTACTAAAGTAAGTCCATATTTCAGGTATTTTAAACTTACTGATTTTGCTACCTCCGCATGAACACCAAGAGACTTAAATGGCCGAATAGTGTTGTCGATCTTTCTCATATTCAGACCTAGGTGGTCTAAATCAAAATACATATCAGCACGAAAACGCTGAGTTCTGTCTTTGCCGATATTCACGGCATATGAAAAGTCTAAATTTTTATTCTTTAATAGGTTCTCTCGTTGTGTGGCTAATAATATGTTATGAAGAAGTACATTAGTTTCCAGATAAGATAATTTCTTTGACAACTTCAATGGATTCTTGTCACCAAACACTCGGTACCAAACTTTACCGGCACATCCCGGTCCACCTAAATCAATATCTGAAGCATTAACTCTTATCATGTTTAAGAGAAATGAATCGAGTACTTCTTTTAAATCTACCCGTAGTGAGATGTCGGCATCTTCTATTAAATCGCCGATTCTTTTATGCAATTCTGGCCCACGCGCAGTCTTAGGAATGCGATCTATAATCGGCTGAATAAGCCCCGATATTTTATCTAAATCTATTGCCGCCATTTTTGATCCCACAAACTAGTGGGAAATAATAGATAAAATTATGTACGTATTGTTACGAAAAATCTAAAATAAAATTCAATTTTTAGTTTGGCATTGATGTTACCAATTTGAATCATTTAATAATCGTTTTTTTAGATTCAATAATTGAATATTCATATTACTGATTTTTCGCTGCTGTATTTCGATGATATTCTTTGTAAATATATTGAATAATTTTTCAGGTTTTTTTCTGAAAAAATTCAATGCTTCGTATCGTTCATAACGAAGTAAAACACATTCCCCTTCAGCTGTTACTTTAGCCATCCTACTGTTTTTACTAAATAGAAATGCTTCGCCTAAAAAATTTCCTTCAGATAATGTTGCCAACTGAATATTGTCTTTCCAAATTGCAACTTTACCTTCTGCGACCAAATATGCTGAGTTTACGTATTCTGATTCATTTAAAATAATATCATCCGCCTGAAATTTTTCTTCGATACCCAACTGCAAAAACTCCAAAACATCCTCATAATGGAAGTTCTTTAATAACAAAGGTGGTTCCTTAAGAAATTTCTTTATGTAATCAGCCATCCACTCCTTCGATGGCTCTGTACCGTTACTCATAAAACCTCACTGTTTAGCACGAGCTATTGAATATGTGTTAAAATCACCATAAAAAAAACCAAAATGTTGCTTAATCATCTATCGTTGAAGCAATTATTTCTTCAATTGTGGTTATACCTTCTTTAATTCGCTCTCTCCCCGATCCACGGAGAGTCAACATTCCCTGACTCACGGCCATATCCTTAATGGCACCTTCATCTATATCGCCACCCGCATCCAATATCATTTGCTTTATTTCTTTTGAAAAAAATAAAGCTTCATGAATAGCTGATCGCCCTTTATATCCACTACCACTACATACGTCACAGCCAACTGCTTTATAAAATGTAGTAGTTTCAATTTCCTCATCTGTAAAGCCAAGACCTTTTGCAGTCTCCGGATGAGGAGTAAATTCTTCTTTACACTCTTTGCAAAGTCTTCTAATTAGACGTTGAGCCATAACAAGATTTACAGCGTTTGCAATCAAAAACGGCTCTACTCCCATCTTAAATAGCCTTGATACGGCACTTGGTGCATCATTCGTGTGGAGAGTTGAAAACGTTAAGTGACCAGTATTTGCAAGTTTAATTGCAATTTCTGCCGTTTTTAAATCTCGAATCTCACCTACAAGTACAATATCAGGGTCATGACGAAGAATACCGCGAATACTCTGATCAAAGGTCATCGCAGTTGAAATCTTAAGCTGCCGGGCGCCATCAATGATATACTCAACCGGTTCCTCAACAGTTAGGACATTCTTTGTAGGATCAATCACATAATAGAGTGCGGCTACTAAGGTAGTTGATTTACCACTACCTGTTGGACCTGTAATGATTACAATTCCCGATGGTTGTTGAATTGATTTCACAAAATTGTCTTTCGCCACTTTCTGGAGACCTAAAAGGTCTAAGTCACGAATTACTTTTCTATCATCAAGAATCCGAATTACAATCGACTCAAATTTTCGATCATATTGATTACCTACAATAGGCATAATCGATACACGGTATCGGATGTTATATCCATCAATGACTCTTTGAATAAAACCATCCTGAGAAGAATCGCGCTCAAACCTGTCGACATTTCTGGTTTTATCCTTAATTACAGCGGAAATTGCTTCAGGTTTTACATTTTTCTGTTGATACCATAATTGAAGCTTACCATCAATCCTAAATCGAATATCTGTAGAAGTTGGACCGCTAGGAATAATATGCAAATCCGATACACCTTGCCGAACTGATTCCACCAACATACCTTCAACCAATGAGTTAAGCATACTTTGATTGATCTCAGCATCAATCTCTTCCTCATCAACCTCTTCCTCATCGGTTTCAATATTGGTTTCTTCATAGTCAATCTCTTCTAAGAGATCTAAAAACTCATTCTTCCGTTCGTATACTTTTCCAAGAATTTGTTCAACCAAATCATAATTACAGTAAACAAGCTCTGTCTGTTTAAAACTGAGTTTATTTATGATTGATTGAATCTGAGGATCAGACGGATCAGCTGCGGCAATTGTTAGAGAACCATTTAATTGCTGATAAGGAAGTGCTTTATGGTGAACTAATTCATCTACTGTTTCTTCAGGAAGCCGCTCTACATTTTTTTTGATGGTCTCTATAACTTCATCAGGAACCACCTCAACATCTGGGAGAATCTCACGGAATGCATAGACTTTAGATATCTCGCGCATGATAACATGCCGATTTAGTCCAATATCCTGGAATAAAATTTGGCCTAAGCGTCGTGAACTCTCTTCAGGTTCTTCTTCAAGAATCTGGAGAGCTTGCTCCAATTGTTCAGGAGCCACCACGCCCTTCCTCACAAGGATATCGCCAATATGTCTACGTATATTGATTTTACCCATTTCGTGAGCTTATGAGTGAGTTTTTAAATGCCTGCGTCTGGTTTGATAACCGCTGATTCCGATGATACAACTGTGATACCTATTAGTGCGACCATAATAAATAAATTTATGAACAAATTTATGGTATCAATTACAGATTGCATCTTATATGTGGTTTGAATTTCATAATACTCTGCGAGCTGCTTCGCATTCTCCCTTAAAGCACCCGATTCGGCACCTAAACGAAATCTACTAATTGCTGTTTGAGTAAATACTCCGGTTTCTTCAATACTCTCGATTAAACCGGCACCGTCTTTAAGCATTTTCTTAATGGCAACCTCTTTAATCTGTTTTTCCATGTAGGAATTTCTACATGCTTCTGAAGCAACTCTAATCACTTCGATATTCTGTCCAGATCCACTGTAAAGTGTATAAAATACTCTTGAGAAGATTTCAATACTTGTTTTATGCAAGAGATCACCAATTACAGGAATTTTTATAATTACCCTATCAATAATGAGCTTTCCTTTTGTTGTACTGGCGAAATAGACAAAAAATACGATGGGTGCTATGAACGCTATTATCAACATTATCCAATTATCACTTAGCCAATAGCTTATTTCTAATGTTGTAGCCGTCATTGGTGGTAATGTGATTCCCATATCAACAAAAAGCTCGGCTGTAGATGGAAAAATATAACCTACATAGAATAGTACAACACCAATTACTGCAAAAACCGTTACAGCCGGCATCATAAGCGACCGTTTTAAGTTCTTTTTAAATTCTGCATCTCGCTCCAAAAATTTTGCAGTACTCTCGAAAACAAGTGCCATGTTACCCGATGTTGATGCCACACTTAACATATAAGCTGCAAACTTCCCAAATATTGGTTCGTGTTTTCCGTAAACCTGCGAACCTTCTTTCCCCTCTTTTAAGTCTTTTTGAATTTCCTTGATAACTTCTTTCATCCGCTTATTAGTAGTGTCTTCGATAAGCAGATTTAAAATTTCATCAAATGTAAGTTGTTGTTTCAATAAGTCTGCTGATAGACTTATAAATGACACAACTTCGGTCATTGGAACACCACCAGCGAAGTTAAATAACTTCTTGTTAATACTTACAATCTGGTAGCCAAGTTTGATTAATGCGCGTTCAAGCTCTTCTTTACTATAAGCTTCCTGTTCCCCTGTTATAGTCTTCTTTCCGCCCTTTTTAACCTTATATATGAAGGTAGATTTTTGATCAAGAGCCTGGATTCTTAATCCATTAGTTTTGGTTAATCGATCAACTTTAATTTGAGCATCTTTTTTATTAGAAGCTTCAAATTCAGTTTGAACTACTTTTCCTTTTTGTGAAACTGCTTTTAGACGGAATTGTGCCATTTCTAATCTCTAACTAGTATTACTCCCAAACTACTTCATTAACATAAACTACTGCAGTAAATGGATCAAGTCCACTTAGTGGACTTGCTGTTAATTTGAAATATTCAGTTGATGTCTCAGTTATTTCGAATCTTGTAACTGCATTTAATGAATCAAGCTGTATATCAAAGAGTGTAATTCCAACAAATGAATCACCGCCGCCACCTAGCATAGCTGGTTTTTTATAATACATTTGACCAACTGTGGCAGCTTCAAGTACATCCTGCCTGATAATATCATTGAAGCCCTCATCTCGGGCATCACTAAAGATATTAATTGCCACGACAGTCATGATTGCTACGATTACGGTAACAATAATCATTAACATCAATTGTTGTTGACCCATATAGCTACACCTTAGTGTATTTTAAAAAAAAAGCTTCTTCACAATGAAGAAGCTTTAGAAATTATTCAGTCAGAAGGAATTACTGATTAGTAGTCTGACTCATAGTGTTAGGCTCGATTGTAGCCACGATACTTGCTACTGCACCACTAGACGGAGTAGCAGTTACTTCAACTTCGTCAGCAGCAACTGAAGTCATTACATAAGCACCGTTAGTGTTTGCAGCAGAAAGACCACTGTTATATACACTATCAGATGGGAAAGTAATGTTGTTGAATGTTAATCCAGTGAATGAATTACCACCACCACCAAGCATAGTTGGCTTGATGTAATATGCTTGCGATGAAGAAGCGATTTGAGCTAGATCCTGACGAACAGCGTCAAGGTTAGCTGAATCTGCAGCACTTGAGAAAGTGTTGATTGCTACTACAGTAGCGATACCAACGATAATTGTTACTAGAATTACAAGAAGTAATTGTTGTTGACCCATGATGATCTCCTAGGTTTTATTTATTGTTTATTTAAACTTTTACGTTTGAAACCAAGTTCAGAAATACTCTTTTAAAAGAAAATTAGAATATTCTTAGCCGATTTTATTACACTAACACTATGAGTATTAGCGGTAGATGATGTTACAAACTAATAAAACATTACTGAATAATTCATATTAAATTCTAGTAACATCAATTCTTATGAAATTTTACTCTCTTCAAAACTTTATCGGCAATTATAAGTGAAAGATAAGGGCAACCCCTATTTTATAATATTTCCCCTTTGGCTCCTTGTCTTCGCTGCTAGCAGCCAGGTAATGATAATCGCCCCTATCCTACCAAAAATAGGTGCTGAACTTCAAACATCTGAAAGTCTACTTGGTAATCTAGTAACTGTATATGCGACCATGCTTGGTATATGTGCCATTATGGTTGGGCCATTATCAGATAAAATCGGGCGAAGAAAAATTTTACTCCTTGGTAGTCTTGGCATGACTGTTTTTCTGCTTCTGCACGGTGTAGCTAATAATTTCACCTCATTACTCATACTTAGAGCATGTGCAGGAATGGCCGGAGGTGTACTTAGTGGCGCTGCTGTATCATATGTGGGTGATTATTTCCCATATGAGAAGAGAGGTTGGGCAAATGGTTGGATTATGAGTGGAATTGCTATGGGACAAATTCTTGGTATTCCTCTTGGAACATTCTTAGCAGAAGAATTTGGTTTCAAATTTCCATTTATGCTCTTCGGTATAATTATGGGAATTACATTTATATTAATTCTTTTTAAGGTTCCTCAACCTGATGTAGTTTTAAGAAGTCAGAAAATCACCATTCGAAATTCGTTTATCCAATACCGGGACTTGTTAAGTAAGAGAGACATCAAAGCAGTGGCATTTTCTTACTTCCTGATGTTTCTCAGCCTGTCTATATATATAATCTATCTACCTGCCTGGCTATCAGTTGAGTTCAATGTTACTGTATCTCAAATCGGATGGGTTTTCTTTGCAGGTGGAATAATGAATGCTTTTGCTGGACCAAGAGCTGGTAAATTATCAGATCAGGTTGGTCGAAAAAAAATGATCATATGGTCATGCATTGGTCTGGCGTTGCTCATGGCATTAACTACTTATGTAATCATCGGGTTTTGGGTAGCATTTATCATGTTTCCGTTAGCCATGATGTTAATCGCTATGAGAATCAGTCCTTTTCAAGCACTATCAAGCGAATTGGTACAATCTAATAATAGAGGATCCTTAATGAGTTTGTTAGTAGCTATTGGAAACATTGGTGCAGGAATGGCAGGTGCATTAGCCGGACCACTCTATGAGTATGCTGGATATCTTTCAAATACACTATTCGGTGCATTGACCATTATCATAACTGCAGTGATAGTTTATAAATATGTACCTGAGCCAGAATTAGTAGCTTCAAAATAAAATTGTAGAATTAGAATAATCTACATTGCTTTCATACCTAGGATATGATTAGTATCCAACTTGATCGGTTTGTAACTGATCATTAGTTCTTTTCTCTTAAAAATAAAAAAAGTATGAAACGAGCAGCTCAATTCTTTTTTCTTCTATTAGTTTCTTTTTCGGTGTATGTAGGTTGTCAAACAACCAGTTCTAATGATGATGTTTCCGTTACAGGAAATGTTATAGACGGCACAACAGGTGATCCAATTCCGCAAGCAATTGTTGAAATAACATCACCGGCAGAATTTGCAGGTACTGCAAAAATTACTGATGCAAACGGTGGATTCACATTTACTGAATTAACAGTTACTGATTCACCTACACTAGTATTATCCATTCGAAAAACGGGCTACAATGATGGTACTATCAATGTTCCTGTATCTGCAGGTTTAGAGATAACCCTTGATCAACCTATTCAGTTAACTGCAATAAATACCGGTGGTGGTGGCGGTGATACCGGTGGTGAAGTTTCAGGACCTTCCGAAGGCGCCGCAGCAATAATTCTAGATTCAATTGAGAATTCAGTTCTAAATATCCAGGGAACCGGTGGACTCGTGAGTACTTCTTTCACATTCCAGGTTCAGGATTCAGCTGGTAGGAATCTTGATTTAAATAACTCAGTAACGGTCGATTTCTCAATAGTTTCAGGTCCAAACGGTGGAGAAGGTATTTTACCAACTAGTTTGGAAACAAACGCTAGTGGTAAGGTCACATCAAATTTCTATTCCGGTACTTTAGCAGGTGTAGTGCAAATTCAGGCCCAAATTGTTCGACAAGACGTTGGTCTGACAATCACCTCTACCCCAGTTGCAATTACAATAAATGGTGGCTTTCCAACTCAAGCTGGATTCTACTTAACATCTAATCAAACAAACTTAGAAAGTTCTAATACCCAGGAAAGCACGGTTATCGCCAAAATGGTTGACCAATTCAGTAATCCTGTTAAACCCGGAACGGCTGTTTACTTCAGTACGACCATTGGTTCCATTGAAGGTTCAAATGGTAATCAAAGTAATGAAGATGGCGAGGTCGCTGTTACTTTCTGGTGTGATGGAAATTTAGGTAGTGGCATTATCACAGCAAGAACCGTGGGAGAAAATGCTGAAAATATCACAAGAGACCTTCCGGTTGTATGTTCAGCGAGTGATGCCTCAATCACTGTTAGTCCATCAAGTTTCACAATTCAACAAGGTGAATCACAACGATTCGACTATACAGTTACTGATATAGATGGCAGACCAATGGCAAAAGGCACCCAAATTCGAGTTGTTGATACTATTGATGATAGTTACGATTTAGATGGAAATGTTAATGTTACAATTCCTGACGTGACAGATACAGGTGAAGGGAAAACAGAATTCTCTTTCGTGATGCAATACTTTGGTGCCGATAATGGTGATATCATAGTACCGATTATTGTTACCGCTCCTTCCGGACAAGAGACTATTTTCAATATTGCCGGCAATACTTCTGGTGTAGAGATATCCGGGCCATCTGCTGGAGCTGCTGCTATTGAATTACAAACTATATCTCAAACCAGGCTAAATGTAGCTGAGACGGGTGGAATTACAAATTCTGTACTTACTTTCGTTGTACGCGATTCGTCTGGTAGAGCCATAGATCTCGATAATCAAATCAGCGTTAACTTTGAAGTGGCAACTGGTCCTGGCGGCGGCGAAGGTGTACTTCCTGCTACAGCATTAACTGATGCGTCAGGTTTGGTAAGTACTAATTTCTACAGTGGTGATTCAGCTGGTGTCGTTCAAATTCGTGCTTACATTGATAGATCTGATGTAGGTTTAGTAATTGAGTCCAAACCTGTTGCAATAGTAATTGACGGTGGCTTCCCTACTGTGGAAGGATTTGAAGTTACATTAGAAAATACAAACATCGATCAAAGTGATATTTCACTTGTCGTAGCCAAATTAACTGATAGATTTGGTAATCCTGTGAAAACAGGGACTGCCGTCTATTTTAGCACAACCTTTGGATCCGTTGATGCAGTCGGTTTCACGAATGTAAGCGGATATGCAATTCATCCTTCTACTCCTGGTGGTGCAATAAGGCAAACCTGTGAAGGAATCGGTGATGCGAATCAAGGTGGTAACGGTATTTTGACTGCTACAACGGCGGATGCTGATGAAAACGAGATATCAGTTCAAATACCATTTATTTGTTCTAGTTCTGATGCTATAATCACCGCTACACCAACTGATTTCAATATCGATGCAGGAGAATCTCAAACGTTTGATTTCACTGTTACAAATCAGCAAGGTGATCCAATGCCGGCGGGAACTTTCATTAGCGTTTCAACACCAGCTGCTGTTTCCTTAACTGGAGATACCTTCTTTGAATTAGGTGATTATCTAACAACTGGTGATGGAAGAACTGATTTCACATTTGTACTTCAAGATCGTGGATTCGACTCTAAGGATGTTAATATTGTTATAACAGTTAGGTCTCCATCAGATGTTGTTACAAGATATGATGCAATAAACGGTAGCATTCTAGCCGAAGATTCCGGTGGCGGAGTCACTGGCCCTGCTACAGGTGCAGCTACAATTATCTTGAATAATGTATCAGAAGATGTAATTAACATTCAGGGTACAGGTGGAATTGTAAACACAGCTTTTACTTTCCAGGTACAAGATAGTGCTGGTAGAAATCTTGATTTGAACAATCAGACTCTAGTCAATTTTAGTATTCTTGTTGGACCAGGCGGTGGTGAAGGATTATTACCTGCCTCTGCATTAACCAATAGTTCCGGTAGAGTTACTACTTCCCTATTCTCTGGAAATAGAGCCGGCGTTGTGCAAGTACAAGCTGAAATTGTTCGAGCTGATATTGGTCTAACCATCAGATCAAAACCAGTTGCTGTTACTATCCATGGTGGATTCCCTGATCAAGATCATTTTAGTTTAGCTCCGAACAAATACAATTTCGAAGGTTATTCAATAAATGGTAATACGAATGCAATTACAGCCATAATTGGGGATGAATTTAGTAACCCGGTTAAACCAGGTACAGCGGTCTACTTCAGTAGTACAGGTGGAATTATTGAAGGTTCCGGTACTGGTAACACTAATACCCAAGGCTTTGTAAGTGTTCAGTTAATTTCTGGTGGACCTAGACCAAATGATGCACAAACTGTTGATGGTACTCCTTTCCCAAGACCGGGATTAAGTACAGTTACAGCTTCTACAGTTGATAAAGACAACAACCTAATTTCAGAATCAGTAAATGTCGTCTTCTCAACTTCAGGTGCAAATATTACGGCAAGTCCCACAACATTTGATTTAACTCCTGATGGTGGTGAAACCTTTACATACACTGTCACGGATTTAAATGGAAATCCAATGGCTGCCGGAACTACAATAACCATTGATGCAGGTCAAGGTATGGAGGTTACAGGTGATGGTACTGTAATTCTGGGTAATTATATATTCCCTGGTCCGGGAGCAACAGAATTCACTTTCTCAATCAGAGATATCGATGAAGATTCCTCTGAACCTGCTGATCTTTCAATCAGTATAACGGTTACTTCCCCATCAGGAAATGTAACTCAACTAACCCCGATATCGGGAACTAGAAGAAAAGGATTCTAATTCTTAATAAGTGCTGAGCCAAAAACTCAGCACTTTTTTTATATAGTTCGCCCAAATTTCTCTTACCTTAATTCCAAATTAGGTACAGTATTTGGAAATAGAGAAAAAACATCCATCTCTGTGGGATGATATCAAGGCATCAATAGCCGGTACAGAACAAGATTTCACTGAGGGTAAATTAGGAAGAGCTATTCTATTGCTTTCGATTCCAATGGTTCTGGAAATGTCAATGGAATCGATATTCGCTGTTGTAGATATTTTCTTTGTATCACGCCTTGGAGCACAAGCTGTTGCTACAGTCGGTATCACTGAGTCTCTTATCACTATTATTTACGCCATTGGGATTGGTCTAGCCATGGGAACCACTGCCTTAGTAGCTAGGCGAGTTGGGGAAAAAGATATGGATGGAGCAGCTGTATCTGCAATTCAGGCTATTCTAGTTGCTATTCTGGTTTCAATACCCATCTCATTAATTGGAATCTTCTTTTCAAAAGAGCTACTGCAATTAATGGGAGCAGAATCTGAAATTGTAGAGAATTTATATGGGTATACCACCATAATGATTGGTGGTAATATTGTAATCATGCTACTCTTTGTAATTAATGCAATCTTTAGAGGTGCTGGTGATGCTGCCATTTCAATGCGAGTTCTATGGTTAGCAAATGGGTTAAATATCATTCTAGATCCGCTATTAATATTTGGTATCGGTTTCTTCCCTGAACTTGGTGTTAAAGGCGCCGCAGTGGCCACAGTTACAGGTCGAGGTGTTGGCGTACTATATCAATTCTATCTACTAACAAACGGCAAGCATCGAATCAAAATACTGAGAGATCAGCTTCAGGTTCAATGGACTGTAATGAAAAGACTAATTCGAGTTTCCCTTGGAGGTATTGGTCAATTCATCATTGCAACTTCAAGTTGGATTGGATTAGTGAGAATATTGGCTGAATTCGGAAGTATTACTGTTGCCGGATATACAATTGGAATTAGAATATTCATCTTTTCCATTTTACCATCTTGGGGAATGAGTAATGCAGCAGCAACACTTGTCGGTCAAAATTTAGGTGCCGGAAAACCCGAAAGAGCTGAAAAATCTGTTTGGGCTACTGCCGGAGTTAACATGATATTTCTTGCATTAGTTGGCGTTACATTCTATTTCACTGCTGATTTTCTGGTAGGATTATTTACTTCCGATCAGGAGATCATTGAAATTGGGGCACAATGCCTTAGGATTATTTCTTATGGCTATCTCTCCTATGCATTTGGTATGATTATTATCCAAGCATTTAATGGTGCCGGAGACACAATGACTCCAACTGCAATTAATTTTATTTGTTTTTGGCTGGTTGAAATTCCGTTAGCTTATCTACTTGCTATGGAGTTCGGTTTAAAACAAGAAGGAGTATTTTATGCAATTGTTGCTGCAGAAACATTGCTTGCAGTACTCGGTTACTTAGTTTTTAGAAGAGGAAATTGGAAACAAAAAGAGGTATAAATGAAGTTAAAAGTAACCATAGAATCTGGTGGACGAAGAGGTAAACAAGTCACTGTAATTCGAGGATTAACACATAATCCTCAGGTAATCGAGAGTCTGGCAAAAAAAATAAAGTCACAGTTAGGAACTGGTGGAACAATTAAAGGTAAGGTGATTGAAATTCAGGGCAATCACCTTACAAAATTATCACATATCCTGATTAAAGAAGGTTATACAGTCTGAGACTATAAAGATACTTTACTTTCCTGTTTTGGATCTAAATCATACAATGATGAAGCGGTAGCCTGAATAGTCTTATACCACTCATTACCAAACTTATCGTTGATTGCATAAAAATCTGCAAAATCCGGTTTTCTAAGATTCATCTTCCATTCTTGAGTTTTGGACTTAAAAGTTGGATCAACATGTAATAATTGATGATAAATCATCATTTCTTTTGTTTTCGAATCCAACATATCCCAGAGTTCGCCGGATACTTCAATCAGATAATCGTTACCCGAGTAATACTTAACCTCTCTGGTTGCTTTCATGCATTTTGCAGCACGTTGTTTTGAAATATGTGGATATACAAGAAAGTAGCCGATCTCTGCTGGACCAAACTCCAGGTTATAATCTTTAATTACTTTAGCAGAAATTGTCTCCATTTCCGGAGACTCCATAAGTTGTTTCTCTGATGATATAGTCTCTTCTGGAGCTAAAAAATCGTTCTCAGGCATAAATTTATTTAGATTTTGGAATCATAATGCTAGTGGCAACGATGGAATACTCTTTTTGTTCACCAACAATTTCATCAGCGTTTTCACCTGCATCTTCAGCGTAGTGTTTAGCCTGATCTTCAGTAAGAACTTTTTCAGACAAAACACCTCTAAACACCACTTCTTTCCCAGCAGAATTTGTAGGAATGAAGAAACCGTAGTCTTTGAAAGTTACTCTAGCGGAGTTATCACCATCTACTGCAATAAAAAAACAGCCTTTTTTCTTACATACCTTATTCACCTTTGCTGTAAAGAAAACTTCGGATTCTTCAATTGGTTTATTGATTGCATCGGAAAGACTTTGTGCATCAGATGCTAATTCTAAATCCATTTCACTACCAAAAATTTCATATTCATCGGTGGCAGTAATTGGATCTGATAATCGAATTACGTCAGAATCCTGAGCAAATGTGTTAACTGAAAACAATAGTAAAAGTGTAAACAATAAGTATTTCATAGCATTATATTTTTTTGAGAAAATAAGAAACTATCTGGGATCTTATCTCCTTGAATATTTCAAATCTTTTTCAATTGGATGAAAAGTATAGTAACAATTATTGGAACCTTCTTCTTCGGATTATTCTGTGAACTTTTTATCCGAGTTGTGATCATTTTTTATCATCAATCAGAGTTTACTTTTTCGGGCATCTCAAGTTTACCCGGATTTGGATGGGTTTTTATCCTCGGACTTGGCTTATTTACTGCTACATGGATCGCCAGTATGCTGGCAGTTACAATAACTAATTTTGCCCCTTTTAAGCATTTGATAGCACTATTCACATTATTTCTACTATGGCGAATAAGTGAATATTTTGGAATGGATGAATCGTCTCTTATCTACACATTTGGAATTATCATTATTCAGTTCACAGCAATTGCCTTAGCTTATTTCATCAAAGTAAAAACCAATGTTCAGACCACTCCTACTGCTGATTAGTTTTCTAATTGCAGGTTGTTCTACTCAAATAACTCCCTTCGAAATAGATAATCCTGCTAGCGATAATGGTAAATATCCAAGACTATTTACTGATAACATAGGCACAGTATTTATGAGTTGGTATGAAGAACACAATGATACAACCAGACTCTATTACAGTGCTTTCGAGAATAATAATTGGGCAGATCCTGAACTGGTTTCAGCATCAGATAATTGGTTTGTTAATTGGGCTGATTTTCCATCAATAATTGGCGTTGATGGCAATTCAATAGCAGCACATTGGCTTCAAAAAAAACCTGGCGGCACCTACTCTTATGATGTTAATATAGGACTTGCATCATCTGATTTCACTAATCCAATTACTCCTCATAATGATGAAACACCAACAGAACACGGTTTTGCAAGTATGATTCCAGTATCTGATTCAACTTTTTATGCTGTGTGGTTAGATGGAAGAAACATGGATTCTGGACATGGACACGATCATTCTGATGAGCAACTTGCTGATTTATCCAAAGCAATGACTTTAAGAGGGGCGTTAATTGATCTTAGTGGGAATCTTGTAGATCAAGAGATTGACCCAAGTCTATGTGAGTGTTGTAATACCTCATTAGTAAAAACAAACGATGGTTTGCTAGTCGCTTATCGTGATCGCACACAAAATGAGGTAAGAGACATATATGTTAGCAATTATTCATTTCAAACAAACAGTTGGTCAGAGCCTAATTTAGTGCACAATGATAATTGGAAGATTGCTGCTTGCCCTGTTAATGGTCCATCAATGGATGCAGTTAATAATAAAGTAGCAATTGCATGGTTTACAGGAGCAAATGATCAGCCAGTTGTGAAACTATCCTTCTCATCAGATGCTGGCATCACATTCGCAGATCCTATAATTATTGATAATGCTGTTCCAATTGGTCGTGTAGATGTTGTGGCAGAAACCGAAGAAACTGCATGGGTATCCTGGATTACTCGCAGTGATGATTCAGCAATCTTAAAACTGGCAGAAGTATCCAGTAATACTGGAATCAAACATATCTACGACATTAGTGAAATTGATCCATCCAGGTCAACAGGATTTCCTCAAATAACTAGATTAGATGATGGTTTAATGCTTGCCTGGACAGATATCAGCGGAGAAAACCCTCGAATTATAACTCAGATTGTTCAATGATCTGAGGTAGCTTACCTAAACCTGCAATATCAGCAAGTTTAATCGCTATTTCAGTATTATCCCACCATCCTGTGAATTCAATTGCATGTGGGCCATAAGCTAATAATGGTACAGGAACTCCCGAATGGTTACCGGTTGCCCATGCAATTGCTATTTTATCTTGGGTGTTCCCAGATATAATATTCATACCACCAGTTTCATGATCAGATGTAAGAATAACAAGAGTTTCACCATCTTCAACTGCAAAATCTAATACGGACTCTACTGCATCTTCAAGATCTGCAAACTCACGAATTATGTATTCTATGTCATTATCATGACCTGCCCAATCTATTTGTGAACTTTCAATCATTAAGAAAAAACCTTCTTCATTTGTATTTAATACTTCAATAGCTTTTTCAGACATTTCTCTTAACGTTGGTGTCCTGCTTTCTGAAGGCATTCCCGAATCAGAAAATAAACCCAGTATTTGTCCAGACTTTGATGAGTTCAATTCTTCAAGATTTTCAACAACATCATAACCAATGGATTCAAATTCAGAAATCAAATTTCGATCGTCACTTCTGGAACTTACTGAATTAGATTGTGGAATAAAGTATTCTAATCCACCTCCAAGGAAAACCTCTATACCAGAATCGAGATATTGAACCGCTATCTCATCTTGTTTATATCTACTATCTATGTGAGATGCATAACTTGCTGGTGTTGCATGTGTAATAGTTGAGGTTGCAACCAGTCCGGTACTCTTTCCTTTCTCCTCTGCTAACTCCAATATGGTCTTACAAGCTCTATTATCAGGTAATTGAGCTAACATTCCATTGTTTGTCTTAATACCGCAAGATAAGGCCGTACCGGCTGCAGCTGAGTCTGTAATTAAGCGGTTTGCTGCATGCGTGTTAAAAAAACCTGTTACTGGCATTCGCTGACTATGAAGCTCTCCATCTGGTCCGGCAAAATTGATCTGTGCTGAAGCTAATTGAGCCATTCCAATCCCATCTCCTATAATAAAGATTACATTTTTGATTGGCCTGTCTTCAACTAATGGAAGTCTTTCAAGCGGTCTTTGATTTACATTCTTAACAGTAAGGCTATCAATATCTAATTGTTGAAAGCCACTAACTGTTTGAGTAAATAGTGAAATCAGAAAAATTGAAAATATTATACGCATGATGAATTAGTGTTTTACACTAATTTAGCCTTCCTAAATTAACTTAATATTTTCAGAATCTAGGCAACATACTTTTAATCATTCCCCAAATACCTTTGGATGGTTTTCTTGCCTTCTTTTTCCTTTCTGATGCCTTATCAATCTTCTTTAATTCAACCTGCGGTTTTTGAGGTTCTCTCTTGGACTTATTCTTCTGCTGATTTTTTGGCTTAGCTTTCGATACAGCTTTTTTCTGTTGAGGTTGTTTTTGCTGTTTCTGAGCTTTCTTTTGAGGCTTGGATTCCTTCTGAGGTTTTTCCTTTTTTTCCTGAACAGGTTTTTCCGGCTTGTTTAATATTTCTATGATAAACTTACCATCCTCACCTTTACCCACCTTTATATTCTTCGTTTTACTAAAATCAGGTGTTATTTGTTCAATAGGTTGGTTTTTCTGTTCCTTAACTGAGCTTTTCTTCTTTGGCTGATTTTTTGCTCTCTTTGATGGCTCTTTTGCAGTATTGTTGGAATCAAGTTGATTTTCTAAGAGTGCATCCCCATCAATAATCTCTAAATCCTTCCCGACTTTGTCTCGGATAGGTTTAAATAACCTTAAGTCTTTTTTGCTTACAAGTGTTACAGCGATACCGGTCTTGTCATACCGTCCGGTTCTTCCAATTCTGTGGATGTAGTCTTCAACTGCTTGAGGAACATCATAATTGATGATTAATGATACATCCGCAATATCGATTCCTCTTGCAAGTACATCAGTTGCTACAATGATTGGAACCTTACCATTCTTAAAGTCATTCAGTGCTTTTGTTCTTTCCGCCTGATCTCGATCTCCGTGAATGCTTGCAACAGAAATGCCTTTTTTAACTAGTAATCGCTCAAGTTGATCAGTTCCTCTTTTTGTTGCCGTAAATATGATGCTTGATGACCATTCCAGTTCATCAAGTAAATACTGTGTTAGTTTTAATTTTTCTCTTCCATCTACTTGATATGCTTTTTGATCAACGCTATTGGATGGTTTTGAAACCGCAATCTTGATGAGCTTAGGATTATTCATAATCTCTTTTGCGAGTTTTTGAATTTCCTTGGGCATAGTTGCAGAAAAAAGAAGTGTCTGGCGCTCTTTAGGTAACTTATCAATAATATGATTTACATCAGGAAGGAAACCCATATCCAGCATCCTATCAGCTTCATCTAATACTAGAAATTTGATATGACTAAAGTCTATATCCAATACTTTCATTTGATCGATCAGTCTACCGGGAGTAGCAACAATAATATTAACTCCGGCACGAATTGCTTCAGCTTGCTTTGCAAAATCCTCCCCTCCAATAATAGTAGCAGAGCTGATTCCTGTATGATAACCCAATGCAAATATTTGTTCATCAATCTGCTGAGCTAACTCTCGGGTTGGAGACAATATCAATGTACTTGTACCCTCAGCTGATTCTTCAAGAATGCGATTTAGAATAGGAATTACAAATGCACCCGTCTTACCTGTACCGGTTTGAGCAGCGCCCAGAACGTCATCACCTCTTAAAACTAATGGAATACTCTTTTCTTGAATTGGGGTAGGATCTTTAAAACCAATGTCCTGCAACCCTAAATGCAGCGTATCTTTTAGATCAAAATCTTTAAATGTCAATGTATACCTGTGGTAATTTTATTTCTTCAAAAACCAAATATACACAGAACCTTTATAAAGTGTATTGCAATCCCAATTCTTCTATCTTTCTGCACTTAATTATAAAGAACTAAACTATCATCATGAGGCTTTTAACTTTAAATACTATTCTTGTTTTAACAATAAGTTTTGGAATAAACTGTAATCAACAAAATGTTGATTATTCAACAGATCTAGATCTTAAATCACTAGCAGACAGCGCCAGCTACGTGGTTGGATTTCAAAATGGCTCAAGATTGCAAACTCTAGGATTCGATGATGTTGCATTCGAAAAGTATGCAGCAGGATTTTTAGCAGGTATCGCTCAGGAAAACAGTAAAATTCCGGATAATGAGCTACAACCCATGTTTGTTCGGTTTAATGAATATATCAATGACCGAATGAAAACTGTGAATCAGCTTGAATCAGAAAAATTTCTATCAGAAAACCTGACCAAAGAAGGTGTTATTGAGACCGAGAGTGGATTACAATACAAAGTAATTAGAGAAGGCGAAGGTGAAACCCCTACCCCTGAAAATACAGTTGTTGTTATGTATGAAGGCCGCCTAATTGATGGAACCATATTTGATTCTAGTTATGATAGTAATGAACCTGCGACTTTTAGGTTAAATCAGGTAATTCGAGGCTGGATTGAAGGCATACAATTAATGAATGTAGGTTCTGAATTTGAGTTTTATATACCAGCTAATTTAGGCTATGGTGATAATCCTAGACCTGGTGGTGTTATTCAACCTGGTGATGCATTAATCTTTAAAGTAGAACTACTAGAGATACAGTAAGTTAAATATTCTCTAACACTCATTAATAAGTTCTAAGTGTGTCTAATGTTTAAAACTGCAATATTAGGGAAGCCTCGAAAAAAGAAAGAAGGTTGGCTACCAACCAACCTCCCTTGAATACGTTGGCTTTTTCGGGGTACAGATTCCAGCTGTAGCATTAATTTGCTACAGCTTTTTTTATAAAATGTCTTTAAGAGAAGATTTCCCGAATTAACCCAGTAGTATTTCTAGTTGTTTTACTAGTCCAGTCTTTCTTTTTGTCTTATTAGATATACAGTAGTTTAAAATTTGTTTACTTCCAACTACAAGAACACTTTTACGCGCTCTTGTTACAGCTGTATATAAAAGTTCTTTGGTTAGAAGCGGATTTAACTGATCCGAAAGTATAATTGCAACATGATTAAACTCCGAACCCTGACTCTTATGAATGGTTATGCAATATCCTGGTTCATAATGATTCAAGATATCTTTTTTTACCACATTTTCATCTGTAAATAGGATTTCCCCTGTTGCTAGCTTGTAAGTACCCATTTCCCCATTTTGAACACCAATCTGATTGATATTTTTATTCGCCATTACAACACGTTTATCAAACCATTCTGTAGAAATTGGAACCCCTATTAGCTTCTTTAATTCTATTTCAACGTAGTTGTTCAGTGTGATACAACCTAGTTTGCCATTTCTAAGGACAGAAATAATTTGATAGTCACCGAATGAATTATCTTTCGAATTGAAATGAGGCTCAATTGCATACTTAACCAAGACCTGATTCAATGAATCTGCAGTTAAATTAATCAAATCAACATCTTTGTATTTTTCAGATTCAAGAATATCAATTGCATTGTTTACATCCATAGAATTGATAGAATCTGCTAGTAGATTAATCCCGCTTTCTGAAGAGAATCTATGCCTTTTCTTTAATTTTATTATCGATTCAGAAAGAGCCGCAAACCTTGAATCATCTGTATCCAGAACACTACAAATATCACCAAGAACAGAACCTGATTCTACTGAGGCAATTTGAAAAGGATCTCCAACAATGATAATCTTCGTCTTTTCTGAAACAGCATTTATCATTGCATGCCATAGACTTAAATCCATCATCGAAGTTTCGTCTACAACTAGTAAATCAATGGTTATTGGATTCTTTCTATGGTATTTAAAATTACTTATAAAGTTTGTAGCTCCCAGTAATTTATGAAGAGTTACCGCTATAATCGACGACTCTTTATCAGATAATGAATTGTTTAACCTCTGGGCAGCCTTGCCAGTCGGAGCAGCAATTTGAATGGAATAAGAATCACCAAATACTTTTCTGTGAGCTTCAATAATCTTGTTAACAGTAAAGGTCTTACCTGTTCCCGGTCCGCCTGTTATAAATAAAAGAGATCTCTTAAATGATTGATAAACTGCAGTTGCTTGTGGATCAGTGTTACTTGAAAAAATCTCACTATCAATTTTCGTTCTCTCTTCTTCCTTTAAATCAACTTCTTGAGATGTTCTTTCAATTATCCAATTTGCTAATTCAATTTCATTTTTAGCGTTTTTGTGATTGTATAAAAGCCCTTCAATCATAGTAAATGGAACAAATTTACCAGGCTCTCCAACTAATTTAGATGTGTTGATTTCATCCTCAATTATAATTTTAGCTTTTATAGAGTAATTATTCACAAAATCATCCAGCATATCCTGATCCATTGCCACATGACTTTCTTTCGAATAATAATTTAAAGCCAAAAAAATGATTAGTTGATTTGAAGTGATATTTGGATCTAATCGAAGTAAAAAATTAGCAAATTGAACGTCCTGATCATTAAGTACCTGCTTATGATATAATTGATTTACTATTGAAGTAGGTGCAACCATCAATTATGCGCCCCTTTCATTAAGTCATCTAGTTGTTTAATGATGCTATATTCAGGTTTATCAAAATAAACACCGGAACCGGGGATGTTTGGGTTTATTCCACGAACAAATAAGTAAAATACTCCCCCAAAATTTTCTTTATAGTCAAAATTCGGGTCTTTCAATTGTATAAACCTCAAAAATGCAATCAGATAGATATGATACTGCAGATCATAATTGGAGTGTTGCACTTCCTGTTTAAGATTTTCTTCTGAATACGATTCAAAGGTATCTCCAAGATGATTTGATTTATAATCCAGGATGTAATACTTACCATCAAGCCTAAAGATCAAATCAATGAAGCCTTTCATAAAGCCTAATAAGTGAACTTTTTCTGAAGGCTTTGTTGATCCAATTAATGTGAATACTTGATCCGTTTTTAAATGCGAGATTGGATAGAAAAACTCCATTTCAACCAGTCTATCAGCTTCGCTAATTCTCGAAAGTGAAACATTATCTCTTAGAGAATGAGAAACGGAATCATTTATCAAATCGTAAATACATTTCTTCCATTTTTCATCGAAGCCAGTTTTTTCTATTATGGAATCAATTGTTGGTTGAAATGTTGTTGAATCACTGAAATTTATTCCTTCAAAGATTGCATGCAACAAATTCCCTGTTTCTTTTCCCTTGGGTAAACTAAATCTGTCTAAACTGACGATTTGCCCAATCTCATCTATCCTCGGATCCTCATCGAAATCAAAACCCCACCTCTCAATGGTAGAACTTGCTGAGGCTCCAGATGCAATTGACGAAAAACTATACTGTCGATTAAAAACGTGCAGATCTTCACGTCCTAAGTCTTTGGTAATGCTTGACTGATAATTTTCAGAACTCTGCAAGCTAATTTTCTTATTACCAAACTCAATTCCTTTACGCAGGATTAGTTCATCATTATTTTCAAGTTGTGAATTTTCTTTGATCAGTTGATGAATCGCATCAAAGCCAGAATGATTTTTGATCTTTATTCCCGCTTTATGATATACAAAACACATTTCTCTGGCACGGGTTAGTGCAACATATATCAAACGAATTTTTTCAGCTTCTTCTTCTGATTTGATTTTTTCTAATGCATCGTCGAATTGATCTGAATTCGAGTTTATATAACCTGATTGAGTATGACCATCTGAAACTACAGGGATTCTTGAAGTCTTGATTTTGAAGTCCCAAAGAAATGGACAAAAAACGACTGGATATTCCAGGCCTTTACTTGCGTGTAATGTTACAATTTGAATTAGCTGATCATCGCTTTCAAGTCGAATTAATTCTTCATCTGATGTATCAAACCCATCCTCATCTCGCTTGCTTCTGAAATATCTTAATACTGCAAACATAGACAATGAATCTTTCCTTTCAGCATTAATGAGAAGCTCTTTCAGATGCTTATAATCTGTTATAAACCTTTCTGGATTATTGTTTGAAACAATGTGTTTCAAAACATCAAATTGATTTTCCATCAGTGAAAACATCGAACTGATCCCTTTTTTTTGCCAATTGGATTGTAGCTCAAAAAAAGAAGATTGAATCTGTGACCATTGATGCTCACTCTCATTTAGTGCAATAACATCCTGAGCATTGAATCCTAACATTTTTGTCAGCAATGCAGATTTGATATACCCTGTATTCGATGGATGCAATATAGCAGCTAAAACCCTGTAAAGATGATCAGCTAATAAAGTGTTAAATACAGATTCCTTGCTTCTGATGATACTTCTAAGACCATACTTCCATAAAGACTCCTGAACAGTTTGAGCATTTCTATGCGTATCGACCAAAACAGAAATATTGTTCTGCTGTATTGCCTTTCCATTAACCTCAGTTCTATTTTCTAGAATCTTAACAATTTCACTTGATACGGATTTTGTGATTTCTTCACGAATTTGGTGGACTGATTTTTCGTCCGTATCAAACCGGATCAAAGTTAAAGGTGCTACTGACTCACCATTTACAGTTAGCATAGAATCAGTTTTCTCCTCTGGGAATAGAGCAGGTTGAAAATCCAACCCAGATAATTGAAATGAATCCTCAACTCCATCAAAAAACGAATTAACAGCTTTAATCAGCTTAGAAGAAGAACGGTAATTATACCTTAGTGAATATCTTGACGATGTATCTGTTTCCCTTTTAGCTGCCAGATACGTTTTGATATCGGCACCTCTAAATCTATAAATAGCTTGTTTAGGATCCCCAATCATCACTAAACATGAGTTATGTTGATCCTTATAAATTGAATTGAAAATAGAATATTGAACATTATCAGTGTCCTGAAATTCATCGATGAAAGCCAATGGGAAACGATTGGCCAAGGATTTAGCAAGCGAATCAGATTTGTTTAAACCTTCCCGAACAGAGCTTAATAGATCCTGATACCACAAAACTCTTCGCTTTCTCTTTAAAGCGTTTACAATTTCACGAATTCGGGTTATTGCTTTTTCAATAAACCAGGTATTTACTCTATTCAGCTGTTCAAACTCAGCTATATAATTATCAACGTCTCGGAAAATGTTTAAATCCGGTTTTTCAAAGTCTTTTTTGATTCCTTGTTCCGGTAAATAACTTCCAAATTTGATTAGACCTGGATATGTTTTTGGACATTCAAAGTCCTGAGTAATCCATAACTCAAATTCAGCAAGTAACTGTTCTTTATTTCGATATTTCGAGCCATTTAATGCTTTCGAATTGAATATGCTTTTTATCTCATCTTCATCATTCTTAAAACTGTCTTTAAGTTTTTGATATTGACTTATGCAACTAGTGTAATTCGATTCCAAATCATCAGTATTAACATCTCCTATTTCAACATTGATGTCAGGATTCAGAATCAGTGGTTTAATTAGTTCAAGTAGTTTATCCGGTGACTGGTATTCAATATTCAAATGATTTCTAGACCATTCTTCAAAATCACTTTTTATTTCACTTCTAAAGAACTCTTCTTCCCAAAATATGTCGGCAGCATCTTGAATGATTCCCTGATAATTCGATTCAAGTTCAAAATTTGATACAACTTCAAACTCTACACTTTTTTCTGAAAGCAGTTTTTGACAAAACCCATGAATAGTTGAAATAGCAGCTTCATCAAACTGAAAAAGGCAATTTTTAAGATGGGTTAAGGTTGAATTATCAACTTTCGTAGCCAGTTTCTTGATAAAATCATCTCCATCTGCACTGTTTTCAACATAATCTATAAGTTCACTTACCCTTTCTCTGAGTCTACTTTTTAGTTCAGAAGTCGCATCATTAGTAAAAGTAAGTACTAATATTTGAGTTGGTGATAGCCTTTTCTCAACTAAGGCACGAACATATAATGCGGCTATGTTATAGGTTTTACCGGTACCTGCTCCGGCTTCAACCAAATGATGCCCATTATATTCAAAGTTGAATACATCTAGAACCGAACTCATAGGGATGTTTCCTCCAAATAATCAAGAATTGGGTTCCATATTAGTTTTGAAGCATCAGAAAAGTAATCATTATCCCATGGAACACTGTCGCTCCAGATTAACCTGTTATAAAAATCAGCATTTTCTTTTCTACTGTATTCAGTTGATAACCAGGCTTTTTCAATTTCCTTCTGTTGTTTAATTGTATCGTTTTGGAAAGCTGCAACAGCTTTAGACAATGAAGGAATGCATGACCAATGATCCCTGGTAGTCAGTTCCTTTGTGAAGAGTTCAATTAATTGATTTAAATAAATTTCAGGTTGCTGAATTTGCTTAAATCTATATTCACAAAAATCTTGCTTATCGTTGTAGCCAATTAGTGTTGAGTTATTAAATGCCCGGAACTCATTACTTGCTATTAAATGATGAATCCAAAGTGATAGAAGGTCTTTTGGTTTTACCTTGCTGATTGTCCACACTACTCGATCATTTTCATAAATATTAGAAATGATTCCGTTTAAATTGAAATTCGAAGTTGAGTAATCAATGTCAATTATTTCAGGCTCTGAATTTGTAAGAGTTTCTACTAAATCAACAATTTGCTGTATATCAGCATTTACTTCAGAGAATTGAGAAAAACCGGCTATACCTCTGGGAATAATACCTTTGATACTTCCATAGTTTTGAAAATTTTCAGAATTGACTGCATCTAAAGAGTATTGTAGTATTTCTTCTTTTAAAAAGTGCCTTTGTAATCCGTTTAAGACAAAGGATTCGCGATCAACGGGTTGAGATTCTTCAAAAACATTCTTTAAACCAACAATTCTAGTACAAAGATATTTACTAGGTTGGACAAAGAACTCAATAAACTCATGTAGTTGAATAGATGAGTTTTGCTTGTGTTCTATTATTCCCTCGAAAGATTTCTCTGGATTAATATTAGTACGATTGATCAAGTCTGCTAATTCCGTTTCGCTATTCCGATAAATTGGAAGCTCAGTGTTTTCCAGAGTTGAGAAACCGTGCAGCTTGTGGTGATAACGAGGTATTTCCGGATATGCATCACATAATTCAAGTACAAGTGGGGATGGAAGTTTAGCTTGTTCTCCTTCACCGATATAACTCAAATGTAGATGTGACTTTGTAGATAAAAACCGCTCAATGAATAAGAGTTTATCATCCTCTTTTGTGATTCTATCACCTTTTTCGGGATATCGATTGATTAAATCAAAATCAGGTCGGAATGGATTTCTTGGAAAAACTCCTTCATTTAGTCCTAAAATAAAAACTGATTTAAAAGGAATATTTCGATAAGGGATATATGAACTAACGGTGATGCCTGTGCCCTTTCTCGTTGAACTAGCACTTTGATCATCTATATGTCTTCTAATCCAATAACTAAAGACCTCAAATGAAATTAAAGCTCTACCTTCTGAGTATTCAATTTGCTTGATAAGACGATCAATTTTTGTATTAACAAGATCTGTATCCGGTGTGACTTCTTTAATCCACTCAGAGATAAATCTAGCCCATTCAATAATCGTTTTTTGATCAGAAAGTAAACTCTTCAGTTGTTTAAGCCATTCAACTACTGAAGATAATTTTGATATCAATTCAAGAGCATCCATTGTTGAACGAAGATCAAATGGAATTAACTGCTGATAGGTTTCATATTGGCCTTTATCCATCAAAAATCCCAGGTATAACTGATCTAAACCTTTCTCTATACTAAAACTAGAATCAAGCTTTGTTAATCCCTGATGAATATTCATTTCAGCAAAAAGTTCACTTATTGAAGTGATATCCATTTCACTGAATTTAAAGCGATTAGATAATAACTGATGTGAAAGTAGCTCAATAAAGTCGTTCACTTTCTCGCCGTTCAGAAAGAAATCAAATACTGAATGTATTGATTGGACAGTTGTATCACTTTGAATTGTACCGATAAAAACCGGTATGGATGGAAAATCACTATTTGAAGTAAACTCTTTTTCAATAACAGGTGCATAAGTTTCAAAATCCGGCACCATGATTAACACATCATCTGCTGATAAGTCAACACTATTATCAAACTGATTTAACAGCTCATTTCTGAGTACTTGTATTTCTCTCTCAATATTATGGCATGAATGAAGGCTAACTGAGGGTAAAGTATTTCCATCTGTTACCTCTACACTAACACTGGATTTATGATGAGATTCATTCGCTAATAACTGCTGTACGTCAAACTTAGGTTTGGCCCATTGTAGAATTCTCGAATCATCTAATCTATTTTCATCAATACTCTGATCAAACCAATAAATCTCCATTATTTCAGAGAGTATTTCAATAAACCCGTTAAATGGTTTAGACCAATGAGATAAACCAAAAATTGTAATCTTGTTAGGTAATCTAACTGTACCACTTTCAACTAACTTCTGAACTTGTTTGGCTAGATTGACTCTATCGGGTAAATCAGGATATAGTTTGCTGATATCTGACTTTACTTTCCTCCACAAATAAGCTTGCCACTCCTCTTGATCCCGCTTATTAATGACATCTTTTTCCCACTTAGTTAGCAAATCTGGTCGATACATCAGATAAAGATCAAAAACATCAGCAATACTTTCTGCTAAACTGATTTTAGCCAGCATATCATATGGTACCTGAAGCCCACGAGGCGCTAATTCAGACTGATTTGATACCAGTTCATCTAATATCCGTACTTCAAGAGCTGAACGATCAGTTGGTAACTCAATTGGAACCTCTTTTTTATAAAGTCGATAAATCTTCCAAATAAGCTCCGATGGATAAATAAATTCAACATTAGCTGAAATGCCATTTTCCTCACTGATTTTGGAGTGAATCCAATCCTGTGTCTCTTTGTTTTGAACAATAATCCAGTCTGATTCGAATGGATCTGATGTAGAGTGTTTATTAGCAATCTGGTTTGCTAAATCTGATATAAGCTGGGATAGGTGTGATGCTTTTCGGTAGTGAATCATTCATTGGAGAATTTGAGGGATAATACTCAAACTGAGTAGAATATTCTCAATGAATCGATAAAGCTGATTACTCTCTTATGGCTTTTTTTAGAACATCTCCAACAAATGTGGAGAAAGATTGTTCGTTTTCAGTTGCTTTTGTTTTTACTGCTTTTATTAAATCTTCTTCAAGATAGTAACTAACAACCTTTTTCTTTTTTCTAGGCTTATCGGATGTAGTCTCCTTGTTCGCCGAGCCGGACTCGGTGTAAGGTATAAAATCAAATTTAGCATTTGCCAGGTGATTTAAATCGAGCGGATTATGCCCCATCACCTTTTTCTTATCCATCGAACTAGTGCCCGTTTTTTATCTCCTTAGCGAGAGAAAGATAATCTTTCGCACCGTTACTGCTACCATCGTATTCAAATATTGTCTTGTGATGACTTGGTGCTTCTGCTAAAGCTACGTTATCTCTAATTATGGTATTAAACACTTTCTTACCAAAGTAATCTTTAATGTGTCCTACCACTTCTTTATTCAAATTCTTTCTGCTGTCATAAAGAGTACAGATAATCCCACCTACTTCCAGGTCTCCATTTAGTCTTTGCTGAACAACCTTAATCAAATCAAGTAATTTTGATAAACCATGAAGAGCGAGGTATTCTGATTGAAGAACAATGAAGACATCTTGAACAGCCGTGAATGCATTCAGCGTTAATAATCCCAGATTTGGCGGACAATCAATTAAAACATAATCATAGTTATGTCCTTTCAATTGTTTTAGAAAATCTCTTAATAAGCTTTCTCTGGCAGGTTCGTTCGCCAATTCCAGCTCAGCACCCGAGAGTTCTAATGAGGATGCTATATAATCAAATCCGCTGTGCTTGATTATTACATCTTCAATTCTGGCCTGACCTTTTAATGCCTGATAAATGGTTTTCTCGAGTCTTTGTGAATGTAGTCTTAGTGAGTATGTAAGATTGGCTTGTGGATCTAAATCTATTAGTAAAACTTTTTTACCGAGCTTTGCCAATCCGGCTCCAACATTAATCGTGGAGGTTGTTTTTCCAACGCCTCCTTTTTGATTTGTAAATGCTATGGTCTTCATAACTGCTAAATGCCGTGCTAATATCTATTTGGAGTATTAAAGAGGATAAATTTATCGAATGTTACACGAGTTCTAATAAATATCACTTTCCGCAGGATTAAGGTAGTTAGAATCACTTAATTTTCTAATAGAAATGTCCGAAAACTAGATTAATTCTGTAACAAATTAATCATGAATTTATCATAGAATCGTTTCTATTAGTATCGTACGATTTGATAGTTTCTTAACTTAGTTGGCAGAGTATTTAACGTTGGCATTCTTAAAAGACCTCAATAAATGAGATTTTACTCAAGAAAGATTATAAAACCTCAGGATTTAAATCCTAATGGCACATTATTCGGAGGAGCAGTTTTAAGCTGGATTGATGAGGAAGCAGCTATTTTTGTACTATGCCAGTTAGGCAAAGGTCGCATTGTAACTAAATATATGTCTGAAATTAATTTTGTTAGTTCAGCAAAATTAGGAGATGTGATTGAGATTGGTATGGAAACTGTTAAATTTGGCAGAACATCAATCACTGTTAAGTGTGAAGTGCGAACAAAGTTTGAACGAGATACAATTATTACAATTGATCGAATTGTCTTTGTTCATGTTGATGCAGATGGCAAACCGATACCTCATAACGTAACCGAACCAGCTAACGAATAAGTATCCAGTGAGCAGTCAGGAAAAAATAGTTGATTTTACAACCCTCAACGAAATGTTGTTTGGGGAGGCGAAATACATTAAAGAATTCGCACAAGCTGCAGTTATTTCATTTGAGGAATTCAAAGAAAACTACACTCTCTTTTTAATTAACAGAGATGAAGTAAACTTCAGAAAAGCTGGCCATAAGATTAAACCGGTAGCCCAGATGCTTGGTTTAAATATGATTCTAGATGAATATGAAGAGGCTAAAACTCTAATTTGGGATGATAAACCCAATTCCGAACTAGGTGATTCTTCACAAAAGATGAGTGCAATTATTGATCGCGTTCTAGTTGAATTAAAAGAAGTAAGCGATAGCGTTTAAATGTTACGTTCTTGTGATACTTTTTCCAGCTCACCTTAGTTATTTTTGGGCTAAAAATGTCTGCCCCAACCCTACCCATATTAATAGTTGAAGACGATCAAGATTTATCAGAGCTCATAAAAATCCAACTTTTGGATCAAAATTATGAGATTCAGCAGAGCTTTAACGGCAATGATGCAATTTCGAAATTCAAGTCCGGCAATTATTCCCTGATCATATTAGATGTAATGCTACCCGGAAAAGATGGATTTGAGATATGTAGAACTATCCGTAAAACTGATTCTCAAACCCCAATTTTGATGTTAACAGCCAAAGCTGAAGAAATAGATAAAATCATGGGCCTCGAATTTGGCGCTGATGACTATCTAACTAAACCATTCTTCATCAAAGAATTAGTAGCCAGAGTTAAAGCTTTGATTAGACGTTCTCAAGTTTCTTCAGGGAATACTGATCAAATAAATGAGTCAATTCAATTTGGCGCATTAAGCATCTTTCCCAATAAAAGAATCATTGAATTGAATGGAGAATCTTTCACATTAACTTCAAAGGAATTCGACCTGCTTATGCTTTTTGCAAATAATCCAGGGCGCGCATACAGCAGACAGGAATTATTGGATATCGTTTGGGGCTATCAATACAGTGGATATAGTCATACTGTAAATAGTCATATAAATCGATTGCGCAGTAAAATTGAGGATGATCCTTCAGAACCTACATTTATAAAAACCGTTTGGGGTGTTGGGTATCGTTTTGTTGAATTGGAAGAACTAGAAGCATGACTTTTTTTAAAAACAGTTTTTACGCTAAGATTTCAACCGTATTTCTAATATGTGTTTTAGTAATTGGGGGATCCTTAGCATATGTCACTCTTCAATCATCTTTGATGTATGTTGAAGAAACAACTCAAAAGGTGAATGTTGAGCTTGCAAATGAAATGGCAATGGAATTCCAACCCTACCTCATGGATTCCATAGAGTCAGATAGCATCACAGAAAAAATTCGATACTTAAAAGGTATTAATCCTCAGGTAGATATTTATTTATTGAGTAGCAGCGGAATGATTAAAGGCTCCTTTCTAGGTAAAGATGCACCACCAGAGCTCGCAATGGCAACTGTTGATACTGCTCCATTAGATGCTTTTATAGCAGGCGAGACCCTGCCCATTTTAGGTGAGGATCCACTCAATCCAAACATTAAAAAACCTTTCTCTGTTGCTCACATTTCTATTATGGGAAGTGACGGATGCTATCTTTATGTGATTTTAGAAAGTCAGCAGTATGATGAAATAGCCGGAATGCTTGCTGAAAGCTATATCATAAAAAATTCTATGCTTGGACTATTGATAGTAATACTAACAACGGCATTCCTTGGATTACTGGTTTTCAGATTACTTACACATCGATTAAGAAATGTCACTAACACTGTAGTGGCATTTGAGCACGGCCAATTGGATGAAAGAGTAAAAATTCAATCAGATGATGAACTTGGTAAACTGGCTTCTTCTTTTAATCAGATGGCTGATACCTTAGTTGCGAATATGGATGAAATAAAACAAGTAGATCGTTTAAGACGTGAATTAATTGCTAACGTATCTCATGATTTAAGAAGCCCACTCGCCTCGATACAAGGTTACCTAGAAACCATTCAACTGAAAGAAGAAAACAAAAGCTTAAGCGACGAAGATCGCTCAAAGTACTATGATATTGTACTTAGAAATACAAAAAAGCTTGGTAAGCTGATCTCTGAACTCTTTGAACTATCAAAGCTTGATGCAAAGAATGTTCAACCTGATTTAGAACCTGTTTCAATTGCTGAATTAGCACAGGATGTCGTATTACGTTTCCAACCTCAAGCTAAGTCTAAAGACATTGTACTTGAAGCGCAGTTACCGGATGAACCACTCAGATTGGTAAATGCAGATATCGCTTTAATGGAACGTGCAATTTCAAATTTGATCGATAATGCAATCAAAAATACACCAAAAGGTGGACTAGTAAAGCTATCCCCTGTTAATGATGGAGACAAAGTTATAGTTCAAATTACGGATACAGGTGTTGGAATTTCTGAAGATCAAATTGCCCGAATATTTGATCGATTCTATCAAGTGGATGGGTCTCGAAGTCCCGGAAGTGGTGCCGGATTAGGTTTATCAATTGCTCAAAAAATTCTTGAATTGCATGGTGCAAAATTATCTGTAAAAAGTGCACTCAATCAGGGAACGACTTTCAGTTTTAGTCTATTACCATACACAGACTAAAACACTGAAATATTCATGATATTAAAAGAAAGTGAGATTGATCAGGATACGATCATATCCTATCTGGGTAAACCATATAAAGAACCCGGTAAATGGTTTACGGTTAAAGGTTCAACCTATTTTTTTATAAAAGAACTAAGAACTGTAAATGGAGAAGAAGTCCTTATCTGGGAGGACTCAAAAGGAATTTTTCAGCGATACGAGAATGGTTTAGCTTTATATGTGAATAGAAGTAACTACCAACGTGTGGTATTAATGAAAACTGATTCGTTTACTTCATTTTCACTTACCATTAACAATGAGGGTGGTAATAAGGAAATGGTACTTAGTTTTAGTACCGATACCTATATAGGTCGCTTTATTGGTAATTTCAGCTCTTATAAAAGCCAGGTTAAATACTTCACTAAGATGGGATTCAATTTAGATTAGTTTATTCTTTTGTGATGATTTTTGAGACATTATCATCAATATTACAACTCATTATGTACCCCGAAAAAGACTAAAGTTATAGTCTTAACAAAGCCTCATTACTGAAAGTTAATGGGGCTTTTTTTGTCCATGTGCCTTAGATTCACAACCATAATAAAATTAGTTCATCTATGACCATATTAGTTACAGGTGGTGCAGGGTACATAGGATCACATACCGTTTTAGAATTATTAGAATCTGGGCACCGAGTTATTGTAATAGACAATCTGTCCAATAGCAGTGAACAATCACTTATCCGTGTTGCTCACATCACCGGCAGAAAACCTATGTTCTATCAATTCAATCTACTGAATAAACCAGCGGTTGATGAAGTTTTTAATCGACATCACATTGATGCCGTAATCCACTTTGCAGGATTTAAAGCTGTTGGTGAATCAGTGGTTAATCCAATTATGTACTATCACAATAATTTGAATTCAACACTAGTACTTTGTGAGGTAATGGCAAAACATGGAGTTAAGAATCTGGTTTTCAGCTCTTCTGCAACAGTGTATGGTGAACCAGAAACAGTGCCAATAACAGAGGATTTTCCGACATCAGCTCAAAATCCTTATGGTCATACAAAATTAATGAGCGAACATATCCTCAAAGATATTCATACTTCTGATAATTCGTGGAATATTGCTCTACTACGATATTTTAACCCAATTGGCGCGCATTATACCGGTATGATAGGAGAAGATCCGAATGGAATACCAAACAATCTTCTACCCTATATCTCACAAGTTGCTGTTGGAAAACTTAACCAATTATCTGTCTTTGGTGATGATTATCCAACTCCAGATGGTACCGGAGTCCGTGATTATATTCATGTAGTTGATTTGGCAAAAGGTCACTTAGCTGCTTTGGATAAACTCCAAACCAATCCGGGAATTGTTACTTATAATCTTGGTACTGGAAAAGGATCAAGTGTTCTAGAAATGGTTCAAGCATTTAAAAAAGCCTCAGGAGTTGAAATTCCTTTTAAGGTAGCGCCAAGACGTCCTGGTGATGCTGCAGAATGTTATGCTGACTGCTCTTACGCTGAAAAAGAATTAGGTTGGAAAGCTGAATTCGATATCCACAGAATGTGCGAAGATACTTGGCGCTGGCAGTTTAATAATCCTAATGGATATAATGATTAATTAGGAATGAGGAATATTGGAATTAGGAATACTCGAGTTTTTAAATATTCCTAATTCCTAATTGAACAATTACTTATTCTAGCGGCTGCGATTAAACCACGCTAGAATGTGTTCCACTTTCGCGATTAATTGACTTGGTCTATTTGAAATGAAATGTGCCGCTCCAGGAATCTCAACTAGAGCCGTTTCAATTTCACGAATTTGAAGTGCATTGTACAATTGTTTTGATTCAGATAAAGGCGTTCTCAAATCTTCAGTTCCAACCATCAAGAGTGTAGGCGTTTCTACATTTCCTACTAATGAAATTGGTGAAAACTTCCAATATTCCTCAAAATTCTCCCAGGGCTGACCCGGATAACGATAATCGGCATAGCCATAATAATTATCAGCAACTAGAGTTTTGCTAATCCAGTTCATAACCGGTTTAACAACCGCTGCTGATTCAAATCGGTTGTTTTTACCAATCATCCAGGCTGTCATAATACCGCCTGCACTACCACCAGTAACATATAAGCTGTCTTCGGATGTGATTCCTTCCTGGATTAATACATCAACTCCATCCATAATATCATGGTAATCATCACCCGGATAATTGTGATATAAAAGATTTCCAAATTCCTCACCATAGCTTGTACTTCCTCTCATATTCGGATAAAAGACAACATATCCATCAGCTGCAAAAAGCTGGAATTCTGGTGTAAAATGAGGACCATAATGTGAAATTGGTCCACCATGTACCTCAACTAATAATGGATAAGTTTTCGATTCATCATAATTTGGCGGATAAATAACCCAGCCCTGGATGTCTCTACCATCAACCGATGAACTGTACCAAATATCTTCTACCTGACCTAAAGTTCGGTGAGCGAAAAGATCATCATTTAAACCAGTAATCCGATTAAGATTGTCTCCTTTTCTAACAACACCTAACTCTGCCGGGTGATAGGGAGAAGCAACATTAGTAGCAATCATTCCATTATCTGACATTGAAAAAGATCCACCACCATATGGTCGCCCAATTGAATTACCTCCAATTCGCTCAGCAACGACCTCCATCCTACCTCTAAGATCTGTATATCCAATTTTTGAAATACCTTCATCGGCATATTGGAAATATAGACCTCTTCCATCCGGTGACCATTGTATACTTGCAATTGACCTATCAAGGTCTATGTTTAAGTTCCGCTTATTTGAACCATCAGCATCCATTAAAGAGATTTTTGATACCTGATAAGTCTGAATCTTGTCCTCAAAACCCAAATATGCGATGGTATTTCCATTTGGAGAAACTGCCGGACTTCGATCCGGTCCGAATCTTTCTGTTAATTGTGTTATTTCTCCACTTGCTACATCCACCGAATAAACTTCAGAATTTCTTCGAACTCTCTCCCAATCAGGATGACGGTTTGTGGAGAAATAAATTTTCGAACCATCTGGTGACCAAACCGGAGTTCCACCATGATTAAAGTCGCCTGAAGTGATTTGACGAATAGCTCCACCATTTGAATTCACAACAAAAATATGAGTGAATCCAGGATCTATGTAACCAGCACCATCTTGTTCATATTTAAATCGATCTGTAACTCTTGGTGCAGGAGCCCATTTTGCACCTATAGGTTTCTTAGGTCCTCGAGCTAACACAGGATTTCTTTCTTCAATCTTCATTGTATATGCAATGTGGTTACCATCCGGTGACCAGCTCATTGCACCCGGACCTCTTTCAAGTTGGGTAATTCGAGCTACTTTTCCGGTTTCAACCCAATACATAAATATCTCGGCACCATGAGTTTCTGCTGATGTTATAAATGCTATACGCTTACCATCAGGTGACCATGCCGCTCTGGATTCATTACCGGAAAAGCTGGTTAGTTTTTGATGATCAGAACCGTCACTATTAATCAACCAAAGTGATGAAGTTCGTCGATCAGTCATTATGTCCATTCCCCGACGCTGATAAACTATATGTTCTCCATTTGGGGAAATCTGCGGATTATCTACCCACTGAAGATCAAATACATCTAAACTTTGAAAAGGCTGTTGTGATTGAACTGGAACACTAAGAATTAGAAGAAAAATGAAGAGAAAAGTTGCCCGATAACTCATGTCAGATCTTTAATTTTTTAAATTTGTAGAATCTAGCAATGTTGTATTTGAAAGGCTGTAAAAAATCGAAAGGAGAAATGATTGAAATAAAAAAATTGATGAATCGATCTTTGAAGAATATCACAATGTTGTCGTATATTTGAGTCTTGCCAAAAAGCTCGACTACGCGTGTATTTGCTACGTCGAACAGGCCAAAGTGGCGGAACTGGTAGACGCGCACGACTCAAAATCGTGTTTCTTCGGAAGTGTGGGTTCGAGTCCCACCTTTGGTACAAAAAAGCTGAAATGGATTCATTCCGTTTCGGCTTTTTTTATTTAACGATGGGGACGAGAAGTTAATCCCGCCGATGCCGAAAATTTCCGGCTGAGGGAAATGAACGAAGTGAATCGGGAAGTCCCACCTTTGGTAAAAAAACCTTCATGGTTATTCCAAGAAGGCTTTTTTATATAATGATAAAATAGGATTGATTTAATCCTTCGCAACTCTCAATCTCAATGCAAGAATTGCTGAAATAATGAAGAATGTACCGGCAAAGAACATGGCATTTGTAGCACTGTCACCCAATAAGAATTTATAAATTGGACCAAAGGATAGCGTTTGAATTCCCATTGGAATTACAATCATCATATTTAAAATTCCCATGTAAACACCCCTTCTTTCCTCAGGTACAATTTTGGAAACCATGCTGTATGGGATACCCATCATTGCAGCCCAACCTACACCAAATAGTAACATTGGAAATAGAACATAAAGAGGATCACTGATATTAGGGATTAGGAATAAAGCCACACCGGTTCCAAATAAACTCATGATGTAGATTCGTTTACCACCAAATTTGTTTGCCAATGGAACCAATATTAATGCTACTACCGTAGTAACGATATTGTAAGTCATGTTCATTTTGCTTGCCTGCGCTAATGCCACTTCAGTATCAAATCCCATGGTTTGAACAAATAGAGGAGTAATAAACTGCCAATAGATAAATAGCGCGTACCACTGAAACAGATAAACTGCAGAAAGCTGCCACATAAATTTCGGCATATCCTTTACCGCTTCAGCAATCTCAACAAATGGAGCTTTAATCTTCTCTAAAGTTGATTTCGTTTTATTAGCAAGAATTTGCTTTAGCTCTTCAGCAGTTGGTGGAATCTCAGGAGTTTTTAATACCGACCATAAAATGGTAGAGATCGATAAGAATGATCCAATGAAGAATGAATAATAAAGCCATGTCGGAACAGCCTGAGATGCTTCCTCCCCTCCAAATAAATCTTGAAATAATATAACTGAGCCATTTGCTAACAAGATACCTGCACCAACGAACAAGCTTTGCATTAGGTAACCAAGGTTTAATTGCTCATCCGGTAATTTATCACCAATAAAAGCTCGATAAGGCTCCATCGCCATGTTGTTACCCACATCAAGAATCCACAGTAATGCAACAGCAAACCATAACGTTGGACTAAATGGATACAAGAACAAACAAATACTTCCTAAAATAGCACCAAGTAAAAAGAATGGCTTTCTTCTTCCCCATTTAGGATGCCAGGTTTTATCTGAAATCGCTCCAACAATGGGTTGGACTATAAGCCCGGTTACAGGTCCTGCTATATTTAATATTGGTAGCATTGCCTGAGTGGCACCAAGTAATAAGAAAAGTGGGTTTATAACTGTCTGCTGTAATCCAAAACTATATTGAATCCCAAGGAATCCAACATTCATATTCCAGATTTGCCAAAAACTTAATTTAGTTTTCATTTGATTGATTTAATGATGGATTTATTATTCCTCTATTATTTGCTGATGATGAGCTAAAGTCAATTCAATAAAAAAGCCTTCAGATTACTCTAGAAGGCTTTTTAGGAGATCAATTCTCTTTACAGCTCTTTGATCTTGATGTTTCTGAACCAAACATCATCGCCATGATCTTGAAGACCAATGATTCCTTCTGTGGCGAGATCACCCCAGTTTTCATTGATTCCTGGCCATTTTGAGTCAGCGATTAATGCGTTGAGTTCATCTGAGCCAATGGTGTACTCTACAACCACTTCCCCATTCTGGATATGCTGAACGGTCATACCTCGAGCAATTACCTCAGCAGAATTCCACTCACCGTGTGGTTTTGCATTTTGTGGACTTGCAGGAATTAAATCATACAATGAACCTGCCTGACGATTTCCATTTTTACCCATGTTTGCATCCGGGTGGTTGATGTTATCTAGAACCTGCATTTCAGGTGCAGATTTCCAAATATAATCGTATTGCGGATCTTCACTACCGCGGTAGAAAATTCCGGCATTAGCAGCTTCAGCTACTTTCCATTCAACTTTGAAGTGGAAATCAGAAAATACCTGATCGTAAACGATATCGCCACCTTCCGTATTTCCGAGTTCACCTCTACCTGATCCCTGGATATGTAGAGAACCATCTTCAGAAATTTCCCATGCATTAGGGAAGGTTTCTTTCTGGAAACCATGCCATCCATCGGTACTTTCACCATCGAAAAGTAACATCCAGCCATCATCAATTTCAGCTTGAGTAAGCGTATTGGGTTCTGCTTCCATAGATCCAGTGTCTTGTTGAGGTTGAGCGCATGCTACCAATCCAAGGACTAGTAGCAGGCTTAACATAGAGTTCGTTTTAAGTCTCATTTATTTATTTGAGTATAGATTAGTAGCTCCAACCATTTCTATATGGTCGCTTGATATAATTACGTGCAGCTTCAGCCGCATTAATTGTAGCATATTCAGTATCGAATTGAGGATCACCATCAACTACAGTGAATATGTCAGAGCTAACTACTCTGATCTCTTCCATTTCGTCGATGTTTGTGATAGTCATATTCTCACCATCCCATTCGAGTGGTCGTTTCAAATCTTGAAGACGAACAGCAAGATTACCCATTACTACTACTTCATTTAATGGACCTGAGTACCCGAAGTGAGCACTTGGATTAACTCGTCTGCGACGATTTTCCTTACAAGCTCGAACCCAATCCATTTCATGTGAAGTGGTCACACGACGGAATTCTTGAGGTACACTCGGTGGATCCATTTCTCTTCCTATGATGTAAGGATCACGCGCATAAGTACTACAGATAAGTGTTCCTTTAGAACCAACAAACATAGCTCCTCCTCCACCATCGCCCATCATTTTTCCTTCAGGTAAACCTTCTGGTCGTTCTGGCATCAATCCACCATCGTACCAGGTAAATTTAACAGCCGGCATATTTACTTTGTTTTTCTTTGGTCGTTCTGGGAAGTGATAAATCACTTTCTCAGCCATAGGAGCACTTTCAGTATTAACCTGCGTAGAACTTCCTTCAAGTGTAGTAGGCTGACCTAATTCCAAAGCCATGAACACAGGATCAATGATATGACAGCCCATATCACCCAATGCACCTGTACCAAAATCCCACCAGGCTCTCCAGTTCCAAGGAGTATAAGACGGATGATATGGTCTCCACGGAGCTGGTCCAATAAAGTTATCCCAGTCAAGTGTTGGTGGTAATGAAGGAGTTTCCATTGGTCGCATTAAACCTTGTGGCCAAATTGGCCGATTAGTCCATGCGTGTACTTCTTTAACTTCACCAATTTCATCATTCCAAATCCACTCGCAAATTAAACGAATGCCTTCACCGGAATTTCCTTGATTACCCATTTGAGTTGCAACACCTGTTTCTTCAGCAATCTGGGTTAACATTCTAGATTCATAAACAGAGTGTGTTAGTGGCTTTTGAACATATACGTGTTTTCCGGCACGCATTGAGTCGGCAGCAGATACATAATGTGTATGATCCGGAGTTGAAATCATTACGGCATCAATTTCATCGTCCATTTCATCCAGCATCTCGCGATAATCTTTATATACTTGAGCTCCCGGATAGTCATTAAAACATCGTGCAGCGTATTTCCAGTCTACATCACAAAGCGCCACAATATTCTCAGTATTCATGGCTCTTAAATTTCTTCTACCCATACCGCCGACACCTATACCGGCAATATTTAATTTATCACTTGGTGCTTTATGCCCTAAACCAGCAACAACTGTACTAGGTACAATGGTTATTCCGGCAGCTAAAGTCCCTGCTTGTTTTAGGAAGTTTCTTCGTGAGACACCATCACTGTTTTCATGATTAGGTTTCTTTTCGTTACTCATACTCCAATGATTTGAGGATTAACAGACAAATTATTCCGACTGAGCGAGTTCTGTTTTCTAGTTACGCCCGATGTACTTAAAGCTGGTATTTAAGCCAATTTCTTCAAAAAGTAAAAAGGAAAATTATTTTACTATTTATGATTCTTAAACAACTTTATAATCTGCTAAGGAAGTGATAATTGCTTTACATACGTTTACAGAGTTTACTACCTTCTTTGCTCTCATTACACTCACATTTATTGAATTAAAAACACCATGATCGTTTTAAAATTTGGAGGTACTTCTGTAGGTACTGCTGAAAGTTTGAGGAATGTACTTCAAATTGTTCAGAAGCATGCCGATGATGGATTCCTTCAAACAATTATAGTATCTGCTTTAGGGGGCGTTACGAATCAGTTAGTTCAGATCGCTCATTTAGCAGAAATTGGCGACACAAATTACGAATCACTATTACGTGAGATTGAAGAACGGCACATTGAGTTATGCAATACTTTGATTCCAGTATCAGCTCGAAGTGGTACCATTACAAAAGTGAAATTACTCTTTAACGATCTTGAAGATATTTGTCGCGGTGTTTTTCTTATTCAGGAACTCTCCCCTCGTTCAAGTGATCATATTTTGAGTTTCGGTGAACGACTATCATCTGAGTTAATTACAGATTACCTGGCAAGTAACAACCTTGATGTCCAATTACTAGATCCAAGAACTGTAATTAAAACTGACGCCCAATTTGGAAACGCCGTTGTAGATCAGGAACTCACCACTAAAAACATAAAAGAGGTATTTAAAAAACCTACTCAGGTAACATTAGTGCCAGGATTTATGGCCTCTTCAAACGAAGGTAATCTTACCACTACACTAGGTAGAGGCGGTTCTGATTATACAGCTTCGCTTTTAGCTGCTGCATTAGAAGCCCAGAAACTGCAAATCTGGACCGATGTTTCAGGTATGATGACTGCCAATCCGAAAATGGTTTCTTTGGCTCATCCTATCAAACATCTGAGTTATGAAGAAGCCATGGAGCTTTCTCATTTCGGCGCAAAAGTCATCTATCCACCAACCATTCAACCAGTTCTAGACAAAGCAATTCCTGTAGAAGTTAAAAACACTTTTGCACCTGAAGATCATGGTACACTTATTACAAAGGATGGCGATCCAAATGGGCGTTGGATAAAAGGTCTTTCCAGCATCGAAGATGTTGCCCTTTGTACCCTTTCGGGATCTGGGATGGTTGCTGTACCTAATTTCTCTTACCGATTATTTTCTTCGCTGAGTAGAGAATCAGTTAATGTGATCATGATTACTCAGGCATCATCCGAGCATACCATTACAGTGGGTATTGATCACAAAGATGCTGAAAAAGCACGCAAGAGTATTGAAGCTGAGTTTGAAAATGAAATCAGACTAAGAAAAGTAAATCCACTATCCGTTGAAAAAGACTTATCGATTATAGCTCTTGTAGGAACCAGGATGCGGCAACAAGTTGGGGTTAGTGCCGGCTTATTCGAAACTTTGGGCCATAATGGTATTAATGTAAAAGCCATTGCTCAAGGTTCAACAGAATTAAATATCTCAGTGGTAATAGATCGAAAGCATCTGCGAAAATCGTTGAACTCATTGCATGAGAGCTTCTTCCTCTCTGACATTCGAAAGTTTTATGTGTTCATGATTGGAGTTGGGAATGTTGGGAAAGAGTTTTTAAATCAGATTCAATCTCAAAATGAATTCTTATCTGATGCTTTTAATGTTCAGATTAATGTTGCCGGACTCGCCAATTCAAGAAAAATGATCTTTAGCGAATTCCCAATCGATTTAAATAACTGGGAAGAAACACTAGAGTCAAATGGCTCACCAATGACCATTGATTCTTTTGTTGATGAAATGATTGAACTAAACATGCGAAACAGCATTTTCATCGATTGTACAGGTAATGAGGAAATACCAAAATCCTATGATAAAGTTCTGAGAGAAAGTATTTCGATCGTTACACCAAATAAGGTAGCCTGTTCCTCTGATTTTGATTCCTATTTAGGATTAAAGAAAACGGCAACTGAATTTCAGGCAAAATTCCTATTCGAAACAAATGTAGGGGCCGGACTTCCAATTATTTCAACTTTAAGTGATTTACTAAAAAGTGGTGATCGCATTTTTAAAATCCAGGCGGTTCTTTCAGGTACGCTAAACTTTCTGTTTAACACTTATGATGGTTCTCAGAAATTCAGCGATGTAGTGAAACAAGCAAAAGCAGAAGGTTATACAGAACCCGATCCTCGTCTTGATCTTTCCGGTGTTGATGTGATGCGTAAAATCTTGATACTTGCTCGAGAAAGCGGTTATAAACTCGAATTGGATGATATCACAAATAAAGGATTTGTACCTGATGAGTGTATGAATACTGACTCTATCGAAGAATTTTACGACAAACTCGATGAATATGATCATGTATTCAAAGCTTTAGTGGATGAATCAAAATCAGAGGGAAAACGAATTAAATACGTTGCCAGCTTTGAAAATAGAATTGCAACCACTGGCTTAGAAAGCTTTGGTCCAGACCATCCATTTTATGAGTTAGATGGAAAAGATAACATTGTATTATTCTACACTAAGCGATATAGTGAACAACCTTTAGTAGTAAAAGGTGCTGGTGCTGGTGCTGCAGTTACAGCATCAGGTATTTTTGCAGACGTGATGAGAATAACCTCAGCCTAAATTATGGAAGAAATCAAGGTATTTGCTCCGGCTACGGTTGCAAATGTTGCATGTGGGTACGATGTAATGGGTTTTGCGATGAAGCATATCGGAGATACTATTACCATAAAAAAAATACCCTCAAAAAAATGGGTTATCGAAAACGGTAAAGGCTGTGATGGTCTTCCCATCGACCCGAAAGAAAATGTGATTGGAGTTGCAGTAAAAGCTTTGATGAAAGCTTATGGTAAAGAAATCGACTTCGGATTTCATTTTAAGGTTTCAAAAAATATAATGCCGGGAAGTGGATTAGGATCCAGCTCATCGAGTTCAAGTGCGGCTGTTTACGGAGTAAATCACTTATTGGGCTCCCCTTTCACAAAAAAGGAATTAGTTGAGTTTGCTATGGAAGGTGAACGAGCGGCATCCGGTATTGCACATGCTGATAATGTAGCTCCATGTTTACTTGGTGGATTTACATTAGTTAGAAGCTATAATCCACTGGATATCATTGAGTTAGATTATCCGGATATGTTGTATGTGAGTGTGGTTCATCCTCAAATTGAAGTTAAAACTGCAGATTCGAAGAAGATTTTAAAGAAAGAGGTTGCGCTAAAAGACGCCATAACGCAATGGGGAAATGTTGGTGGCCTCGTTGCCGGATTAGCTAAACCAGATTATGATTTAATCGGAAGATCTCTCCAAGATGTGATTGCCGAACCAGCCAGGTCTATGTTAATCCCTTTGTTTAAAGAAGCTAAACAGGCTGCAATGAAGGAAGGAGCTCTTGGCGGGAGTATCTCAGGATCCGGGCCTTCGATTTTTGCATTATCCTTCTCAAGAAAGATTGCAGAGAGTATCGCTATTGCATTTAACAATGTTTATGCGTCAAACGGTATTCAGGCAAATGTGTATATCTCTCAAGTAAATCCAAACGGGACAGAACTAGTAGAATGAAATACTACAGTACCAATCATCAAGTAGAGCCTGTTAGTTTCGAAGAAGCCATTTTTAGAGGTTTACCGGCCGATAACGGGCTATTTATGCCTGAAGAGATTCCTATTCTCCCTCCTTCTTTTTTTGATAGTTTACATGCAATGAGACTTCCCGAAATCGCTTATGAAGTTCTTAAGCTTTATGTAGATGGGGAAATTCCTGATATCGATTTAAAAGCACTCGTAGAGGACACATTCTCATTTGATATTCCACTTGCAAAAATTAAGAATGGAGTTTATGCTCTGGAATTATTCCATGGACCAACACTTGCCTTCAAAGATGTAGGTGCGAGATTTCTTGCAAGATGTTTAGGCTACTTCACGAATAAAAACCATAAAGAGTTAACCGTTTTAGTAGCAACTTCAGGTGATACAGGCAGTGCTGTTGCAAATGGATTTTACAATGTTCCGGGAGTTGAAGTTGTAATACTCTACCCAACCGGAAAAGTGAGTGGCTTCCAGGAACAACAAATGACAACACTCGGTGGAAACATTATTGCGCTAGAAGTTGATGGTACATTTGACGATTGCCAACATATGGTGAAGCAAGCGTTTCTGGATGAAGAACTAAGAGCAGGAAAAAATCTTACTTCTGCTAACTCCATTAACATGGCACGTCTCATTCCACAAAGTATTTATTACTTTTATGCTTGGTCAAGATTATCAGCAGATGAGAAAAATGACGTTGTATTCTCAGTGCCAAGTGGTAATTATGGAAATTTATCAGCCGGATTAATTGCTCAAAAAATGGGGCTTCCTGTTAAACATTTTCTGGCTTGTTCGAATGTGAATGATACTGTTCCAATGTATTTATGGAATGCGAAATTTGAACCAAAACCAAGTGTTTCTACTATTTCAAATGCGATGGACGTTGGCAATCCCAGTAATTTTGCCAGAATGTTAGATATGTTTGATGGTTCTCATCAAAACATGATTAAAGAAATTACCGGCTATGCATATACCGACGAAAGTACACGAGATACCATCCAGAAAACGTATGGATTGACCGGCTATATTTTAGATCCACATGGAGCAGTTGGTTATTTAGGGTTGATGGATTATTACATCAACAATTCCGGTGTAGGCGTTGTACTTGAGACGGCTCACCCAATCAAATTTCAAAAAACTGTAGAAGAACAAATTCTGCGCGAATTACCAATGCCTGATCATATAGAGCTTACAAAGCTTGAGAAAAAAAGTATTCCATTCAGTAAAGAATTTGAAGACTTAAAAAAGTACCTGCTTGGTTAATTCTCGATTGTTCTTTTCTTCGATTAATCCGTTAATTGTTCCGCCATCAAAAACTAAATAGATCTACAGGTAAAAGATGGATTTGAGTGGGCTAAGAAAAGTGCAAAATCCGTATGTAATGATGTTGATATCCGTGAGTATCTCGGTAACAGCATACATTATTGCGGCTTACCTTTCAGGTTATACAATCTTGGTTTTCTGGATTTTATTTACTGCTGTTATCTCAGGCTCCATTGCTTTTATCGCAACCAATTATGTTGCCAAAATGATGGCTGGAATAGAACAACAAAATGAAGAGCTTGAACGCCTGAATCTACTCAATCAAGAACTCTTTTCTACTATTTCACATGATATTAGGAGTCCACTAACAGGAATCACATTACTGTTAGAGTTAGTACGAACGGACAGTTTGAATCAAAAGGATGCCGATAATCTTTTTAATGAATTATCACTTAATATTGAACATCTAATTAGTTTCCTGGATGAACTTCTTGTTTGGAGTAAACGGCAAATTGATAAGAAGCCTCTTAAGCCGGAATTAATCGAAACTAAACCGATAATAGAGAGCACTGTTCTTCTATATTCCAGAATAATCACCATGAAAGAACTGAACTTAAAATTGGATTCTATTTCAGGGTATATGTTGGTTGATAAAGGGAGCTACTCCTTTATAATTCGAAATGTTCTACAAAATGCTATTAAGTTTACACCAAAAGGTGGAACTATTGAAATTAATGTGGAACAAATAGATGGAAATGTGAAAACCGTTATTAAAGATAATGGCATAGGAATGTCAGATGAGAAAATCGATGATATCCTTTCGCTTCGATCTTATGCATCTACTGTAGGCACTGAAGATGAGTTCGGCGTAGGTTTCGGTTTACGAGCTAGCCTCTCTTATTTAAAAAGACAAAAAGGAAGCATGGAAATTGTATCAGGTGAAGATGCAGGATCTACCGTTACAATCATCATTCCAAAGCATTAATTTAATTCATGATTCAACTCACCCGATCATTTTCCTATCTACTTTTAGTGCTTTGTTTGGTACCAATAAGTGCTTTATCACAAGAAGAACCCCGATTTGCTTCTGAGGTTGATAGTTTAGCTAACCTTGATTTTGAACGGGATAGTGAACTACCCCTTGCTGTTTTTACAGGAAGTTCCAGTATTAGAATGTGGGAAGATTTAGAATCTTCATTTCCCGGTTTTCAGGTTATAAATCGTGGATTTGGCGGTTCAGAATTCTCTGACCTTATTCGCTATAAAGAAGAATTAATTTTCAGTTATCAACCTGACTACCTCTTTATTTATGAAGGTGATAACGATGTAAACAGTGGGAAAAGTCCGGTTGAAATTGCCGAAGAAGCCAATAATTTGATTCTGGAGATTAAAAACAGACTTCCTCGAACTAAGATTTTTATGATATCTCCAAAACCAAGTATCTCCAGATGGGAGCTTAGAGATCAATACCTCACCGTTAACTTGTTATTAAACCAAATTTCTAAAAACCATTATTCTACTTATTTCATCGATGTTTGGACACCAATGATGGATGAAAATAATGAAGTTCGAACTGATCTTTTTATCGAGGATGATCTTCATATGAATGATGCCGGCTATGAAATTTGGAAACAAATAATTGGTCAATATTTACCACAAAATTGATGGTGAATTCGAATACCTGGAATAAAATCAGATATTCAATCTATCAACCATTTTATGATCTGATTGCAAATTACTTCCGAAATTTTAGATCTCGATCTATTCAATCATTAAATCTGAACCAAGATGACAAAATCCTCATAATTGGAGCAGGTACCGGTTTAGATTTAGAGTTTTTAGTTGGGCATGAAAATATTACTGCAATCGACATTACTCCTTCCATGTTATCTAAACTTGAAAGACGTGCTAAAACACTAGATATATCGGTTAAAACGGAAGTGATGGATGGCAGTAATCTGAATTTTGATAGCAATACATTTGATGCCGTTATTCTCCATTTGATAATTGCTGTTATACCGAACCCGATTAATTGCTTAAAAGAGACTGAACGTGTTTTAAAACAAGGTGGAAAATTCACAATCATGGATAAGTTCGTTAAGCCGGGATTATCTCCATCCATAATTATCAGATTAGCTAATCCATTGACTTCACTATTGGCAACCCATATTTCAAGAGATATCAATGAACTAATTTCACACACTACTTTAAATAAAACTGTACATGAGAAACTTCAGGGAATATTCTGGCTAATTCAGGGTCATAAGAATTACAAAGATTAAAATTTCATCCGAGTTGAATCATTATCGAAAAACCAACGATTAATTCAGTAATTTAGAAATTTGTATATCACTAAAATCAACGTGTCCAAGGTCTTATTTTCCGTTCTATTTCTACTAGTTGTCTTAGGCGTTTCCAGTTTATATTCTGATAAACCTGAGGTTATACTAACTCAGGAGCCTATTTATAATCCAGCGCAGGATTCACTTCAGAGTTTTCTCAATGATTTTGAAGCTGACTTAATTAAAGGGGCAGAAAATAAAGGATTACCCGGTGGTGCATTTGTAATCACGTATAAAGATGAGGTTTTAATTGCCAAAGGTTTTGGAACAAGAGAAGCAGGCGTACCTCTTCCTGTTGATGAACACACAGTCTTTCGTTTGGGTAGTGTCTCAAAAGGATTTGCATCTATTTTAACGGGAATGATGGTAGATCAGGGATTACTGACTTTCGATGCTTCTGTCTATAAAATTGTTCCAAATTTTAGATTAAGTGACGCTGATCAGACCGAAAGAATTGAAGTGCAGCATCTTTTATCGCATACAACCGGGCTACCAAGACATGCATACACTAATCTTGTTGAAGATGGATTATCTCTTGAACGAATAATTCCAAAATTTGAAGATGTTCCTTTGATTAGTACCGAAGGTGAACAACAAGCATATACGAATGCTGCCTATGCAATTATTGAAAAAGTACTCGAGCGACGAACCAATACAGATTTCAATACCCTTCTTGATGAAGAGATCTTTCAAACTATAGGAATGGAATCTGCTTCATCCACTTACGGTGCCTTGAAAGAGAATACGAACAAGGCTCTACCTCATTTTTACAGTCGTGCTGCAAGAGAAAGAGTATCAGTTCCTATCAAAAACAATTATTACAATGCAGTCTCTGCCGGAGGTATTAACGCGTCGATTTCAGACATGGGGCAATGGCTACTACTCTTAACCGGTAACAGACCTGATTTGATAAAGGATGAAACTTTAGATCAAATTTTTGAACCTACTTCAACTATCCCAAATAAAAGATTTAGCAGATTTTGGGATGGAGTTAATGAATCACATTATGCAATGGGTTGGCGAACTTTATATAATGGAGAACAAACCATTGTTTATCATGGCGGATATGTTAATGGTTATAGAAGTGAAATCGCATTTGATAAAGAGAATCAAATCGGGATCAGTATTTTATTTCACTCCAATACCAACTATGCCGTTGAGGTAATTCCCAAGTTCTTTAATGAGTTTGCTGTAGTTGATGAATTCTTTAAATCATACAATTCAGAAATAGAGCTGAATTCAGATGAATAAAATTCAAAAAATCTCTTTCAAAAGTATTGATGAGTTTTTGGATTACATTCCTGATGAAGAATTGAAAATTGTTGATGAACTAAGAAATTTAGTATTCGATTGCATACCTGATATCAATGAAAAACTTTCTTACAACGTCCCATTTTACGCCAGGAAAAAGACAATTTGTTTTATTTGGCCGGCTTCAATCCCCTGGGGAAATGTTAAAGAAAATCATGTCGTACTGGGTTTCTCAAACGGACATCAAATTCCGGATCCATTTAATATACTAGAGAGAGAAACTCGAAGGCATATCAGTACTATTTCATTCAGTGTCTCTGAAGGGATCAATCCTGAAGTAGTTCGATTCTATCTCTTTGAAGCTTTAGAATTAGATAAATAATTCTGAATCAAAAACTAATTCAGATCGTACTTTCCCGAGAAACTAATAATAAATAATTGGTCATGAGCATTTTAAGAATACTATTCGCAATTTTTCTTCCACCTGTTGGTGTTTTTCTAACTGTAGGTTTAAGAGGAGCTTTCTGGTTAAATATCTTATTAACAATTTTAGGCTACTTGCCAGGAATTATTCATGCAGTATGGGTAATCGCCAAGCATGATAAATAACTAGAAATAATACTTAGTAGTCGCTTTTGCTATTCCTGTAGCTAGAATTACGATACCTACCACACCAAGTATAGATCCATATAGGGTGCCTTCAATTCCATTAAAATCTCTTGATACAAAACCTGAGTTACTGAATTCATCATTGTCATCATCTTTGGTAAAGGATGTATATAAAATAAAAGCACCCCCTATCAATCCTATTCCAATAACAGAAGTATCTTTGTGATCACCTACGGTTTTGATCATTTCTATATCAGAAATTGCGTACTTAATCGTATCTGATTCAATTATATGAGTTATAGAATCTGCATTTAGCTCAAAAGTACCGTCTCTTAATTCGGTTCCATCATTTAGATAAACACTCGTTTTAAACGTTTGAATCTCTTGATTAAGCTTTTCTATTGAAGATTCAGAAGAGCTATCTATATATACTTTAGTTCCGGAGCACCCCGCACAAAGTAATACAAATGATAGAATTAGAATTATTTTCGCAGTCATAAATTGTTTGTATTAATTAATTTATTGTAGTTAAAAAACTCCTCTATATAAAATGGACATCAGAAAACTTGGCAATTCTAATCTTGAAGTCTCCGAAATCAGCTTTGGGTGTATGTCGCTCGATGTTCATTCCAAATCATCCATTAAACTCTTAAGAGATGCTTTCGAAAACGGAATTAATTTCTTTGATACAGCTGATTTATATGACCGAGGTGAAAATGAAAAATTAGTTGGAAATGCACTTAAATCACTTCGAAAAGATGTAATCATAGCCACCAAAGTTGGCAATCAATGGTTTAAAGATAGTTCCGGCTGGGATTGGAATCCTACAAAAGAATACATCTTAAAAGCAGTGGAAGATTCTCTAGTTCGACTTCAAACTGATTATATCGACTTATACCAATTACATGGCGGTACCATTGAAGACCCTATTGATGAAACTATTGAGGCATTTGAAAAGCTGAAAAAGGAGGGAAAAATCAGGGAGTATGGTATCTCATCAATTAGACCAAATGTAATTCGAGAATGGGTAAAAAAATCCAATATGGCTTCAGTTATGATGCAATATAGCTTACTGGATCGCCGACCAGAGGAAGAAGTCTTAGACTTACTTTATAAGAATAATATTTCTGTTGTAACTCGTGGCACAATTGCCAAAGGCTTACTTGCCGGTAAACCTCCTAAAAATTATCTGGATTATTCAGAATCAGAAATCAAAACATTACAGATTGCATTAGAAAAATTTGATTACCCAATAAACACAGCTATACAGTTTGTTTTGAATAAGCCAGCAGTTGCCAGTGCGGTATTAGGAATTCGAAATCAACAGCAACTGCATTCGATTCTTGATACAAGAAATGGAGCTCAATCCCTAAATTTATCTAATCATATTCGGGAAATACTTCCAATAAATTACTATTCGAATCATAGGTAATAAAAAATCACTTTTTCCTTCTTTTGAAATCAACTATACTCATCGCGAATGAGTAGTTATAAAAACACCGCGGAATATATTTATGTAGATCATAATGCACTTGTAAATGAGTGTCTAGAGTCTATCACAAAAAGCTCTCACCTTTCAGTAGATCTGGAATTTGATAAAAACCGATTTCGGTATGGTTTTAATCTTTGCTTAATTCAAATTTATGATGGTCAACAAACATTTTTGATTGATCCATTAGCCAAAGAAGTCGATTTATCATCAATTTTTGAAGTCTTTGAAAATCCAGATATCACAAAAATTGTGTTTTCATTTGGTGAAGATCTTCGATTATTACATTCATTAGGTTGCTTTCCAAAAGGATTATATGATCTCCAGATTGCCAGCGGATTACTGAACTTCCCTCCTTCTTCCCTTGCTAGTTTGATTGAACAAGTGCTTGATTTTCAAATTTCGAAGAATTCGCAACAAAGTAACTGGTTCCAACGCCCTTTGAGTAGTGAACAATTAGATTATGCTGTTCAGGATGTGATTTATCTTCAGGATATTTTTGATTTATTTATCCAAAATTCTGAAACAAAAGGTATTAGTGATTGGATAGACCAGGAGATGAAACATTTCGAATCAAATAATCATGAGGATGCCACTCAGAACGAGATTCTGAAAGAGAAATATAAGTCTAACCTAAATCAGGTAGAATGGCATGTATTATCGAAATTGATGTATCTGCGTGAAGGTCATGCTGAAAAGATAAATCGACCTCCATTCCATGTAAGTGAACGTAATACGTTAACCCAAATAGCACGAAATCCTGAATTGCAATCAAACTGGATGAAGATTTCGTCAAACCATCGAACAACAAAAAATCCCGAATTTATTAAATCACTATCTGATACTATCAAAATGGCATTAGATGAGGCAAAAGAGCTGGGTTTATCAACCAAGAAACGTGCGACAACTAAACCTAGTAAAGAAGAATATGAGCAATGGAAAGCAACAGAAATGAAAGTTAAATATGCTAAGCAGACATTCTTCAAGCCTATTCAAAAGTGCTTAGTTGATAAATATGGGGAATATGCGAAAACAATTATTCTTAATAACCGCCTTATTAAAGATTTAGTGCAAGGTAATACCGGTAACCTACTGCCTTACAAAGAAGAAGTAATTATAAGTTGCTCCGCTAAACTAGGCTTAGATGCTAATCTTTATCTAAATAATGGTACAGTTTAGTGAAAGTATTATATATAGGCGGAACCGGGAATATCAGCAAACAAAGCTCCATTAGAGCGGTTGAACAAGGAATCGATCTTTATCTATTGAACAGAGGCACTACAGGCGTTCAGATTCCGGGGGCAAATACTATTTTAGGTGACATACATGATCTAGAGAACATGAAAGCTGTTCTTAAGAATCATGACTGGGATGTAGTTGTAAACTGGATTGCTTTCACTCCAGACGACATTAAAAATGATCTTGAGCTTTTTAAAGGTAAAACGAAACAATACATCTTTATTAGTACCGCTTCTGCTTACCAAAAACCACCGACTACTCCAATTATCACCGAATCAACTCCTCTGTATAATCCTTTCTGGAAATACTCGCGAGATAAAATTGCATGCGAAGACGCATTAATGAAAGCATATCGTGATCTAGATTTTCCAGTTACCATTGTACGGCCATCCCATACATATGACACCGTAATACCGGTAACAATAGGTGGCTGGACTGAATACACAGTGGTTGATCGGATGAAAAAAGGAAAAAAAGTAATTATTCAGGGCGATGGAACAAGTTTATGGACCATTACGCATTCCAAAGACTTTGCAAAAGGATTTAACGGCTTACTTGGAAATCCTCAATCAATAGGTCATTCTTTTCACATTACGAGTGATGAATGGTTAACATGGAATCAGATATATCAGTTTGTTGCTGATGCAGTTGGCGTAGATCTAAACGCCATTCATATTGCCACGGATTTTATTGATAAAATTGCTCCCGGTGAAAAAGACGGATTATGGGGAGACAAAGCTCACTGCGGTATATTTGACAATTCGAAGATTAAAAATCTTGTGCCGGATTATACCGCAACTATTCCATTCTCGGAGGGCATAAAAGAAACATTGGCATGGTTTGAAGCAAATCCTAATAGAATGATAATTCGTGATGAGACAAATACAATGATGGATAAAATCTTAAAAGCATATGGAGAACTAGCGTAAATGAAAGGCTTACTACGACTTGAGGAACTTATTCAATTTATAATCTCGATAGGATTATTAACTGCATTTGAAGCAGATTGGTGGTGGTACCCTATACTATTCCTAGGGCCTGATATTAGTATGGTCGGTTATTTGATCAATTCAAAGTTTGGAGCAGTTCTATACAATATCTTTCATTTCAAAGGTTTGGGTTTGATTATTGCCGGAATCGGCATATACCTTCAGATTGATCAAATTGTACTATCAGGAATTGTCATTTTTGGCCATGCTTCATTGGATAGGTCTGTTGGATACGGCCTAAAATATTTGGATTCATTCAATCATACACATCTAGGCATAATTGGTAAGCCAGAAAGTCAAAATGAAGCTTGATTTGGGAATTAGCCAACAAGCTTTAAGAGTGCATCATACATACCATCAATTTCAGCTTCCGTAACGCAATATGGTGGCATTAAATAAAATGCATTTCCCAATGGCCGAAACAGATATCCTAAGTCAAGACAGTTCTTTTTAATATCATTTGCAATGGAATTATAATATCCATCTGCTTCATCATTGATGATATCAAGAGCGGATATAGTTCCTTTCACTCTAAAGTTTTTCAATCTAGGGTGATCTTTAATCTTCTCTACATTTTTTAAATGAATTGCTTCAATATTTTTAAACGTGGATTCATTTTCATTAAGTAAGTCCCAAGAAGCGACACCCGCGGCACACCCAATCGGATTTCCTGTGTAACTATGAGCATGCCAAAAAGTTTTTAAGGGATCATCAGTATTAAATGTTTCATAGATATCATCACTGCAAACCGTTGCAGCTAATGGAGTAAATCCGCCTGTTATTCCTTTACTTAAGCAAATGATATCAGGTTCTACTTGGGCTTTCAGGCAAGCAAAATAATCTCCGGTTCTTCCGAATCCCGTCATTACTTCATCAAACATCAGTAACACATTAAACTGACGGTTCACCCAGTGCACTTTCTGCAAAAATTCCTCACTGCACATTCTCATTCCTCCTGCTCCCTGAATGAGCGGCTCCATGATTATGCCGGCATATTTCCCCGGATTTTCATCCAAAAGCTCTTCCAACTGTTCAATAACAGCATCTTCTTTTGAGGCTCTATTAGGATCACCTATCCAGGTTTCCGGAAATGGCAGTACTTCAACATCGAACATCAAATCATTAAAGGTGTCTGCAAAGAAGTTTCCACGCTCTCCTACAGACATGGCACCAAGAGTATCGCCATGATAAGCGCCATCAAAACAAATAAATGTTGTTCTATCTTCACCTACATTCTGCCAATATTGATAAGCAACCTTTAAAGCCACTTCTACGGCCGTAGAGCCATTATCTGAATAGAATAGGCGATTTAAATTTTTTGGAAGCTTAGAAGTGATTTTTTCAGCTAAATGTTCTGCCGGATCATGAGTAAATCCCGCGAAAATTACATGTTCGAGCTTTTGAGCCTGCTCATAAATAGCTTTCGCAATTATTGGATTGCCGTGACCATGCAAATTCACCCACCAGCTCGAAATGCAATCAAGAACCTTTCTTCCATCTTCTAGATTTAAATATGCCCCATCGCCTGATTCGACTTTTACCGGATCGGGGCTACCTTTTAAAATGGTAAATGGTTGCCAGATATTCTTATGCATAATCTATGATTCCAGACTTACTAATTGTGAAAATGCCGTTTGAAGTGACTTTTTATCAATTTTTGGCAACTCTCCAATCTCATAAATCGATAAATCACCAAAATGACGTAGAGTTTCTCTATTACTATTGTGATAAGGTCCACTCAATATCACCGCAAAAACATAAATCCCTCTGTCTCTGAGTGCCTTGAGAGATAATAAAGTATGATTTAGTGTTCCTAATCCACTTTTTGCAACCAATAAAACCGGTAACTTCAATTTTTCAATCATATCCAGTACGGTGTGCTCCCAATTTATGGGAACAATTAAACCACCGGCACCTTCAACAATTAAATGTCGTGAAGAATACTTAGGTAGTTGAAAATCATCCAAATTGATAGAAACACCATCTATATCAGCAGAGGCATGCGGACTCATCGGCGTCATCAACTTCCATCGCTCAGGTATAATTCTCGTATCATCGACTTCGGAAATGCGTTGCACAAACTCAGTATCAGTCTCATCCAATAAACCAGATTGAATAGGCTTCCAATAGGTTGCATCCAAACACGACATCATCATAGCCGAAACAACCGTTTTTCCTATATCGGTATCTGTACCGGCAATAAAAAACTGTTTTGGAATTTCAATCATATCATATCCTTTTTGGCTGCGAGATAAACTACATGCCATTTAACTGATACTTGATCAACTACATTATCCCAATGATTAGTTAATAATCTCAATTGTTTTTGCGACAATGATTTACCGGATTTTGAAAAACCAGCCCCAATGTCTTTAATGTGTTTAAAAAAATCGATTGATCTATCAAAATTTTGGTGTAGATCATTTTCATAATAATCAATTTGATAAGGCCCAACGGAAAGTTTAATAACTACCTCTTCTACATCCGGCAATGGATTAGCAGTATATGGCAGACCAAGTTCGAGACACTTTTCATACCATTGATTAAAACTATGATTCCCTGGAAAAGCAACTAATAATAATCCTCCAGGCAATAATAATTGCCCCAACTTCTCTAATCCAATAGCCGGATCAGAAAACCATTGTGCTGCAAAATTGCTAACTATACAGGCATATTTTGGCTCTGGATTAATAATATGATCAACATTTAAAGTTTGAAATGATCGCTTTTCAGTTTCGCCTAACTGTTCTTTAGCAAAATCAACCATCTCATTTGAAGCGTCAGAAATCACAAAACTGCGATCAGGAAATTCATTAATCATCAATCCGGTTAAAAAACCCGTTCCACAACCTACCTCAAGAATGGGACCTTCTGGCAAAATCCCTTTCCATGGAACTATTGATGCAACCAATCCTTCGGCTACTTTTCGCTGAATTACTGCTTCTTGATGATAATTTTGTGCTGATCTACCGAATGAATCGGCGATACTTTTACTTAAATCCATTTTTGTCTGCATACTCTCCAAAAATAGGAAGTACCTCGTTCAGATACGACCAACAACCTGAAGAATTTACAATCGGTAATGCATGTCCAAATTCATTATAGATTTTGTATTCAGGTGATCCAAATTGTGTTATATGCTCATCAACACGATCATTTGGTACTATTCTATCCTTTTTATCAGCAATCAACACCACCTTCAGATTTAGGTTCTTCACTTCAATTTTAGTCTTGCGCAAAGCAATCAAATCTTTTGCTAACAATGATTCATTGATCCATTTAGGAGCCGAAAATTCTGGTTCATGAGGATAAAAACAGTTAGAATAGAATGCATTTAGAACATCTTCGGGTGTTTTCTTGAATTGATCGTGCATTCTTTTTAGGATTTTAACTTCTTTTCTGCGCTCAAAAAATTCTGATGGCAAGAAGTCATTAAAACCATTGAAAACAACTAGCAAATCTACATTCATTAACTTTTCTGTTGGACACCAGTGTAACCCATAAGAATGCGTAAATAGAATTTTCATTGATGCTGAATCTGAAAATTCAGGCTCAAAAGTGCCTCCAAAGTAGCCCCTATCGGCGGCTTTAAAAAGTATATTATTTGGTACTTCTGATTTTATTTTATCCCAGAAAGTTCCATTAAATCCCCAACCATGATAAGCATGAATCTCAACCATGTTTCGCTTTTTTCAATGCTTTAATTAATTGCTTCAGATGCGCTTTTGTATGATTTACCGTCAGTGTTATTCTTAATCGAGATGCTCCGTTTTCAACTGTAGGAGGCCTAATAGCTGAAACCCACAATCCACTTTCTTTCAATTGATTAGACAACTCTATTGTCTCGTTTTCATCACCAATTATCACAGGTATTATTTGTGAATTTGAATCTGCAATTTCAAAATCATCTTTTAATTCAGCCTTCAAATAATCAATCATTTCAAAAAGATGATTTCTTTCTGCATCCATTGTTGGAATTACATCTAAAGCAGCATCTATTCCACCAATAACTGAGGGAGGCAATGCAGTTGAATAAATGAAACCCGAAGCGAAATTAATAAGGTAGTCTTTCATTTCATTCGAGCACCCAACAAAAGCACCAAAGCCACCAAAAGATTTGCCAAAGGTTCCAACGTTTAAATCAATTCCTTCAGCTCCATAATTCAGTCCTAAGCCCTTCTCTCCTAATACTCCAATTGCATGAGCATCATCAGAGTATAACAAGGCATTAAATCGATTTGAGATCGAAATCATATCTTCTAAATGATTTAGATCACCATCCATACTAAACACTGTTTCCGTAACAATGATCTTTCGATTATAATCGGTTGTTTCAGAATTCTTGAGAATGGTTTCTAGATGCTCAGAATCGTTATGATTAAATCGTTTGATTGTTGCTCTACTCAAAATCGCACCCTGAACCAAACTGTTATGGCATTTCTTATCAAGTAAGATCAACGAGTTTCGATCTGCAATTGCTGAGAGAATTGCTGTGTTGCCCTGAAATCCTGAGTTGAATATTAAAGCAGATTCAAAATCAAATATATTGGCTAGCTTTTGCTCAAGATCGGAATGAATAGAGAATGTACCTGAAATTAGCCTGGAAGAAGATGATCCTGCCCCATATTTGTTCAAAAAGTCTCGAGAACGTCCAATTACTGTAGGATGACTCGCTAAACCTAAATAATCATTGGAACAGAAATTAATCAGGGTCTTGCCTTCATTTTCAATCTCAGGACCTTCCAGACTCGGATTAATTGTAACTAGCGATCTAAATCGGTTTTCTTTTTTACGTTGATCTAACGCAGATTGAATGAAGGAATACTTTGATTTACTTTCCTTCAATTCCAATTAGTTTAAAGAAGAAGTCCAGGTTGAATCACTTTCAAAGGTACGGCCCATTGCACGGAATTGTCGCACAAAAGCTAATTTTTTTCGAACTGCCGGTGCAAATTGGTTGTATTCAACCATGAATAGACGTCGAGTATCAGGATCGTAATAAGTGAAATTAACAAATGGTCCACCCATGGCACCGTTTATTAATTGCCAGGTACCAAGTGTTTCATATCCAAAGAGACGACCTTTCTGGAAAGTGGTTGTTTCAACCGGTCGGCGGTATTCAGTAGACACATACTGATCATCACGACTGCCTTTAAAATATTCTTGCATTAGGCTATCACGAGTTGCATTGATCCAATCATTATCAATAAAACTGATGTCGTTCACATCATCTTTCCACCAAATCCAGATCCTACGTTCATTATCAGGCAGCATTCTTCGATAGGTTTTAAAATCTGTGGTATCAACACCCTGAACATAATCATGCTGAAAACGAACCATAAAACCGTTGTTTTCCCATAATGAATCTGAAAACTGAGTTTGTTCCTTCTTGTCATACACTTCGTAGTGCCAACGCCAAAGCTCTTTTTCAATCGCGCTAGAAACTAATGCATTATCAGAGTTTATGATCTTTTCGGCTAGTAATGAATCAGAAGTACTTGTTAAGATCATCACGTATTGATCTTTATACCATTGATCTTCAATTGGAAAAGCAAAGCTTTCACCTGAACGGACTCTTGCTTCCACTCCATCATCTAAGAAAGCCTGTATTTGACGCCCAACATTTGTGTCTTCATCTAAACTACCGGCAAAAATTACATTTTTGGTTTTTCTAATTCGATCTAACTGCTGACGAGAACGAATCGGCATAAAGGTGAGATCATAATTTGGTTCGGGATTAGGCAAGGTGTAAATATATTTTCCAAAGGTATCACGAATGGCATTAGCTGTAGCGCTTTCCCATTGTGTTGAATCCATGACTACAACAAATTCACGTGGACTACCTTGTGCACGTTCCCGAAAATCACCTTCGCAAGCCAAAGTTGTTGCAATAAGTATGATGAATAGAAAACTTTTTAAATGCCGCATATTTGTGATCGCTCTAATTTTGCCCAAATTTTAGTGAATGTACGAATTCAAAGACGTTCTTCTTCCAGTTTTGTTTTGGATAGTGGTGTTTAATTTGGTTAATCAGAGCACTACCAACAATAAATCCATCTGCATTTTCCGAAATTGTTTGTGCGTCTTCGTAGGATTTAATTCCAAAACCGATCATAACCGGATTATCTGTCACTTTTGTTCGAACTCTCTGAATGAATCTATTCACTGATTTTGAAACCTCTTCTCCACTTCTGGCTCCCGTAACACCTGTCACCGATACGCAATACACAAAGCCATCGGATTTTTCATCAGCCAATTCCATACGATCGTCGGTAGTGTTTGGAGCAACCAGGTATATAATTGGGATATCAAATTTTGAAGCTTCGTTTTCGACTAATCCACCTTCCTCAACAGGAATGTCCGGTAAAATGAAGCCATCCACACCAACTTCTTTTGCTCTTTCACAAAATTTGGCCACTCCGTATCTCAATACCGGATTCATGTATCCCATCAGGATAATCGGGATCTCCGACTGTTTTCTGATTTCAGCTACCATTTCCATGATTTTGTCAATGGAGATTCCTTTTTCGATAGCTACATCACTGGAATATTGAATAGTTGGACCATCAGCTAACGGATCGCTGAAAGGCATTCCAAGTTCAATCATATCAGCTCCGTTTTTTTCGAATCCTACGATTAAATCCACAGTAGATTCTAAATCCGGGTAACCGGCCGTGATGAATAAGCTCATGAGCTTTTCATCAGCACCTTTTTCTTGAAATTTCTTTGTTATTCGGTTCATTATTTAGTCAAGTCATTTATAAACTGAACATCATATTCATCAGTTAAGTCAAGTCTTGATTCAAGTATCTGCCTTAACTCACTTTTCTGATTGGGTGGATTTATTTCAGTTTTTTGAAAAAAATGTCCTACAGGCCACATTAAACCAGCTGAAATTCCATCTTCAAATAGCTGGTAAATATCTTCAACATTTTTAACAGCCCATAATCTCCATTTTGGCAATGTATAAGACCACCAAAGCCACCCAAGAATTATACAGGGAACAATTGATTTGCCAATAATACCACCATCTCCAAAATTACCGACGATCAAATAAGATAAGGCTATTGGGATACCTATGATAATTATGAGCAAAGGTAAATTAACAATTAGGAATCCTTTTCTAATTGCAGATTTTGAGCTTATAAAAGTTTCATTCATTATAAATTCTCTGAAATAGTCTTCATGTCTTTATCACCACGACCGGAGCAGTTCAATATTACGATCTGATCTTCGGTAGTTTCTGGCATCAGCTTTTCTAACCATGCAAAGGCATGTGCTGTTTCGAGTGCTGGTATGATTCCTTCTTTTTGAGATAAGAGTTTAACCGCATCCATAGCTTCATCGTCAGTAACAGCATGGTATTGAACGCGACCTGAATCATGTAAATAAGAGTGCTCAGGCCCAATTCCTGGGTAATCTAGTCCGGCTGAAATAGAGTGTGCTAATTCAATTTGCCCATTTTGATCATGAAGTAAATAACTCAATGATCCATGCAGAATTCCGGGGGTTCCTTTTGTAATAGTAGCTGCAGTCTGACCGGAATCAACACCATAACCGGCAGCTTCAACGCCGATGATTTCAACATCATCATCCATAAATGGATAAAACATTCCTAAGGCATTTGATCCACCGCCGACGCAAGCTATCAAGTAATCAGGAAGACGACCTTCTTTGTCTAAAATCTGTCTTTTTGTTTCATCACCAATCACACGATGAAAGTTTCTAACCATCATTGGATAAGGATGCGGGCCAACAACCGAACCGATGATATAGAATGTATCTTCTACATTGGTCACCCAATCTCGAATTGCTTCATTAGTCGCATCTTTTAGAGTTTGAGAGCCGCTTGTTACTTCACGAACTTCAGCCCCCATTAATTCCATTCGATCTACATTAAGCTTTTGACGAACCGTATCTTCAGCACCCATATACACGATGCATTTCATGCCAAACTTCGCACATGCAGTCGCCGTTGCAACTCCGTGTTGACCTGCTCCTGTTTCTGCAATGATGCGGGTTTTACCCATTCTTCGAGCTAGTAAAATCTGACCAATTGCATTATTGATTTTATGCGCTCCGGTATGACAAAGATCTTCACGCTTTAGATAAATCTTAGCTTTACCGTAATGCTCAGTTAATTTATCAGCGAAGGTAAGCTTAGTTGGTCGACCTACATATTCCTCGAGTAATTCATGGTATTCACGAAGGAATTCAGGGTCGTTCTGAGCTCTTTTGTACTCCTCTTCTAATGCTGTAATAGCCGGAATTAGAATCTCAGGTACGAATTTACCGCCGTAGTCACCGAAGTAACCACGTTCATTTGGTTGATTGTAAGTTTTTTTAATTTCTTCTACTTGCATATGCATTGTTGTCTTTCTGATCCCGACTTGTTGGGAGAAGGATCTTGTCGATTATTCGATAAGATCCTTCGGCAGTAGCCTCAGGATGACTATTTATTTCATTAAATCTTATACGATTTCAGGTTTGACATCAATCGTTCAATTTTTTCAAAATCTTTAAGTCCGGGCTCTTCCTCTACACCACTATTTACATCAACAGCGAAAGGTTGAACTAAATCAATTGCTTCTGATACATTATCTGGTGTCAATCCTCCTGCTAAAAAGAAGGGCTTATCACCTGCGATATTCCTCAACAAAGACCAATCAAACGTTTTTCCCGTTCCACCATATTCACCATTATTTTGAGTATCAAAAAGAATGAATTCAGCTACTTCAGAATACAAAGCTACTTTTGTTTCCAACTCTTCCTTAGTTGACGTTTTACTTACATGAATAACTTTGATGATAGGCTTTTCAACAAGTTGGCAATATTCCACTGTTTCCTGACCGTGAAGCTGTACATAATCAACACCTGAAAATTTGGCAAGCAAATTAACATCATCTAAAGGCTGATTCATGAATACACCGACTTTCTCTGGTCCTTCTACCCAATTAACTATCGCTCCTGCTTTTTCAGGATCGATGTATCTTTTACTTTTTTCGGTGAAGATGAATCCCAAATAATCTACCAAAGCTCCCGATGCAAAGCGTGCGTCTTCTAGGTTCGTAATTCCACATATTTTAACCTTAGTTTGATTATCCATTTGCCAAACTCCGTTCAAATTCTTCCTGCCCGGCTTCAATCAAACCAGAGACTGCTTTTCCCGGATCAGTTTGACGCATAAAGTGCTCACCAATTAAAACAGCATCTATGTTTTCTTGATGAAGTAGTGCCATATCTGAACCACTTGAAATTCCACTTTCTGAGACAAGTACAGTCTCTTTAGGAGCTTGTTTTAAGATAGCATTACCACGATGCACATCTACTTCAAAATACTTTAGATCTCGATTATTAACTCCTAAAATATCTACTCGATTAAATGGAACTCGATTAAAATCATCCTGATCGTAGCATTCTACTAATGCATCAAGACCGAATTCTCTTCCAGCTGCTAAAAGTTCATCGAGTTGTGCATCTGAAACAATTGCCATTATGATCAGGAATGCATCAGCACCAAAAGCTCGCGCTTCTTTGATTTGGTAGGGGTCGATGATAAAATCCTTCCGCAGTAATGGTAATTCAACTTCTCTTGAAATCGCTAACAAAAACTCCAAATCACCTTTGAAAAATGGTTGATCCGTTAATACTGAAATCGCTGACGCACCTCCATCTTGATACCTTAAAGCAATATCAACTGGATTAAAATCCTCTCGAATAATTCCTTTAGATGGAGATGCTTTTTTAACTTCGGCAATTACCGAAACTCCGTCTTCTTTTAGTGCAGACTTAAATGGAATACGTTTCTTCTCAAATCCTTCGAAAGATTGTAGATCATTGAAACCAACAATTCCCATTCTCTTTTTGAGATCTTCTGAAGTCTGTGCTACTATTTTATCGAGGATCGTGGCCATTTTTAAACGTTTCTACTCGCCTCCACATAATTATCGAAGATATCTCTAGCTCTACCTGATTCTAGACTATCTTCTGCTAACATTTTTGCTTCTCCAAGACTAACAACTTTACCTGATGCCTGAATGCCGAATGCTGCATTTAATAAAATGATATCTCTTTGAGCTTCCGTTGAGTTATTATCTAAAATATTATCGAAGATTACCGCATTCTCTTCTGCATCTCCCCCTACAATGTCGGCCATCGCTCGATATTCAAAGTCTAATGAGACCGGATCAAAAAGAATCGGCATGGAAAGTATACTATCTTTTAGTTCAAATACATCTGCTCTGGAAGTCAAACTAAATTCATCAAGGCCATCGTGAGAATTAAAAGTGTATGCAAACTCTGTTTCCAGATTAGCGAGTATATGAGCCATTTTCTCAGCAACCGACTTACTAAAAGCACCGATTACATATCGTTGAACTCCTGCAGGATTACACATTGGTCCAAGAATATTGAAGAAGGTTCTAAATCCTAGCGCTCTTCTTGCAGGCATTACGTACTTCATAGCAGGATGGAACATTGGCGCGTACATGAAAGCAATCCCAACATCCTTATAAAGTTGCTCTACTTGCTTAGCATCTAGTTCGATATTCACATTCAACTGTTCCAAAACGTCTGCACTACCGCATTTACTTGAAGCACTTCTATTATTGTGCTTAATAACCGGTACACCGGCACCGGCAACAACAAATGAAGAAATGGTAGAGATATTAAATGTTCCGGATTTGTCACCACCGGTACCGACTAAATCTACTGCGCCTTTAACGTCAACATTTACTTTCACAGATTTTTCGCGCATCACTTTTACAAAAGCCGTCAATTCTTGATGCGTTTCTCCTTTCATTCGCATTGCAGTTAAAAAACCGGCAACTTGCTCGTTTGAAATATCACCATTCATGATTTGTTGCATGGCAGATTCTGCATCAATCGGCATCAAATCTTCAGAAAAAGAAAGTCTTTCTAATATCTCTTTGAATTCCATTATTGTCGTAACCAGTTTGAGATCATTTTTGGTCCTTCGGTAGTTAGAATACTTTCCGGGTGAAACTGAATTCCTTCAATGGGAAATTCACGATGTCTGACTCCCATTACAACGTTATCTGTTTTTGCAGTAACCTCCAGAACATCAGGAATTGATTCCGGGTCAAGGACTAAGGAATGGTAACGTGTAGCCACAAAATTATCGTCTACATTTTCGAAAATTGATTTACCATCATGAGCTACATTCGAGACCTTACCATGCATTAAGGTAGGCGCATAAACTACTTCTGCCCCATAGACTTCCCCAATAGCCTGATGACCCAAACACACACCTAAAACAGGAATTTCTTTTCCAAGCTCACGAATAACTTCTTCCGTAACACCAGCTTCATGAGGTCGACCTGGACCAGGGGAAATCAATATTTTTGATGGATAAAGTGCTTTTATCTCAGAAACGGTCAATGCATCGTTTCTTATTACTTTATAATCATCCGTTTCAGCAGCAACCAGATGCACTAAATTGTAAGTGAATGAATCGTAGTTATCTATAATAAGTATCATTTAAAGCTCCTTACGATTCCTGTTACTTCACGTATTGGTTCCATCACTTGTTCTGCGCGAATTCTAGCTTTTCTTCCACCATCAGCCAGAACATCTTTCACATAATCAAGATCTTGTTCCAATTGTTTTCTTTTTTCAAGTGCATTACCAAAGTATTCTTTTAAGAATCCAAGAAGCTCATTCTTTGCATGACCGTATCCATAACCACCAGCTCTATACTTTTCAGCAATTTCATTTTGCTCATCACTTGATGCAAACAGCTTTATCAATGCAAAAACATTATCAGTATCTGGATCTTTAGGGTCTTCAAGCGGTGTAGAGTCTGTTTGAATTGACATGATGATTTTCTTCAATGGCTTACCCTCACCAAAAATTGGAATCGTATTACCATAGCTTTTACTCATCTTTCGCCCATCAGTACCAGGTACAATTGCTACGGATTTAACGATATGATCTTCCGGTATAACTAAATAATCACCATCGTAAGCACGATTAAATTTCCCCGCTAAATCACGACAAATTTCAATGTTCTGTTTTTGATCCTCACCAACTGGTACAACATCAGAGTGATAAATCAATATATCAGCAGCTTGTAGAACTGGATAAGTAAATAATCCGATGTTAGGACTTAATCCTGCTGCAATTTTGTCTTTATAGGAAACTCCTTTTTCCATCAAACTAACCGGAGTTAATGTTCCAAGTATCCAGGCTAATTCAACAACTTGTGGAACATCAGATTGAGCAAAGAAAGTGGCCTTATCTGGATCTAGACCTAATGCAAGATAATCAAGAGTTACATCGATGGTATTTTGATATAACTCCTTTCCGTCTTTCAACGTGGTTAACGAGTGATAATTTGCGATAAAGTAGAACGCATCACCTTCATCTTGCATAGCTATATGTTGCCGGATTGCTCCGAAATAATTACCAATATGCAATTTCCCAGAAGGCTGTATACCTGATAAAATAGTCTTTTGTTTACTCATTGAATGTCTAATGCAATACTAAGCGCCTGAACAAGTGCCCCGGCTTTGTTTTGAGTTTCTTCAAATTCTTTGTGAGGATCGCTATCAGCAACAATTCCGGCTCCGGCCTGAATATACACTATGTTGTCGGTTACAACCATAGTTCGAATGGCGATACAAGTATCCATATTACCGGAAAAATCGAAATAACCTACAGCTCCCGCGTAAATGCCACGTTTGGTTGGCTCGAATTCATCAATGATTTCCATTGCTCTTATTTTGGGAGCGCCACTTACTGTTCCGGCAGGAAAACATTGCATTAACGCATCAACTGAAGTGTTTGCTTCATCTAATACACCATTTACTTCACTAACTATGTGCATCACGTGAGAATACCGCTCAATCACATGATCTCGAACCACTTTAACTGTTCCTGCTTCGCATACTCTGGATAAATCATTTCTTCCCAAATCAACTAGCATAACATGCTCAGCAAGTTCTTTTGGATCTGCTAATAAATCATTTTCATAGGCAAGATCCTCATCATGAGTTTTGCCACGTGGTCGAGTACCGGCGATAGGGAGAACAGTAACTTTTCGATCCTGTACGCTTACTAAAACTTCCGGAGAAGAACCAACAATCTGAAAACCATCAAAATCTAAAAAGAATAAATAAGGAGAAGGATTCACCATTCGTAGAGCACGATATAGCATAAATGAATCGCCTTCCATATCAGCCTGAAAACGCTGCGAAAGAACTACCTGAAAGATATCCCCTTCATATATGTAATCTTTCCCCTTTTTAACAATATCCTCGAAATATGGTTTTTCCATATTACTCGATAATGATTCCGGATGAATCTGGAACGACCTTTTTTCAAATGTGCCATTCGTAGCTGAAGCTTCCATTTTCAAAAGAGCATTCTCTGCATCTTGATAAGCAGATTCAAGATCTGTTTCGTCATCAATGAATACCGTTTTGATAAGTACTACCTGATGTTTGACATGATCGAATGCGAAGATTTCGTCATAAAAGGACCAAATGGCTTCCGGAATATTCAAATCATCTGGAGGTGTATTTGGCAAATGCTCAACCAAACGAAATGTATCATAGGCTGAAAACCCAACAGCTCCACCAGTTAGTTTTGGCAAATCGGGAACAAAAGGTTCTGAATATGCAGTAGTTAATCTCTTTAACTCATTGAAATAGTTATCGTCCAGTAATTCAGAATTTCCATTTTTATCGAGCTGAGTTCGTTCTCCATCAAATTTCAGTACCTGATATGGATCACGACCAATAAATGAGTATCTGGCCAATTGTTCTCCACCCTCCACTGATTCAAGCAGGAATGGATATGTAGCACCTTCTCGAATGTTCAGAAACAAGGAAACAGGAGTTAAAACATCTGCCAGCAGTCTTTTATAGACTGGAACTGCAGTATGTGTTTTAGCAAGTGATAGAAATGTTTGTTTATCCAATTCTTATCTAATATTTGAATTCACTGTTCCGGGAGTGAATCTCAAAAAAAAACCCACTCTTCCATTGGAACAGCGGGTATGTCATCAAAAATTTTTAAATGCAATTTAACGCAAAGAACCCGCTGTATTTTTAACAGTAGGCCACCACCAAGTAGTAATATTTTGAACGTGTTTTTGCATAACGCGACGAATATAAACCTGCCTTTTTCTAAATGCAATGCAATATTGTAAACAATTTATCATTCATAATATCGTAGTGGATTTGAGGAAACCATATCCTTAACATTGATGCCACTAAATCTTGAAGCAGATTACCTTGAAATCCTTCAGTTTCTATTCATCGCTTACAATACTTATCTCTTTATTTTTACTTTCTTGCGATAGCACGAATAGTGTAGAAAGTGGACTAACTGAAAGACCATCTATCTTATCAATAAGTACGGTTCCATCAAATATCGACTTCACTTTAGCTCAAGATGGTTATCGAGATACCACAATAACTGTTCAATTAAGTTCTGAAATTAATCTGGCTAATTCACAATCCTTACCCGGATTTAATGTTCGAAATTTATCGACTGATGAGGTAATCAATTCTGGTCTAATGGCTTCATTAAACGGAACCATTTATTCAGCTAGCTTTGATATTGAAACTTCAACTACAGCTTTTTCTAATTTCGTAGTTCAGGTTTTCGTTTTTGATGACAATGGAAATATAAATACGGCAGAGAAATACATTGAGTTTAGAGGTTTCTCAAATGCAAGACCGGTTATTCTTGAGGTGAATAATCCTGCTGAAGTAAATCGACCGGCAACCGGTCAGTTCTTAACACAATTCACAGCTAAAGTTACCGATGCTGATGGTCAACAAACTATTGATCGTGTTTTAGTAAGAATACTCGACGATTCAGATGTTGAGGTACCGGATAGTCCTTTTCAAATGTTTGACGATGGGGTCACATATAATGATATCGCAGTAAATGATTCTGTTTACTCGATCACTTTCCCGATAGCATCAAGCGAAAACCAGGATACACAGAACTTCTCAATTGAATACTTCGCTATAGATCAAGGCGGTATATATAGCGACACAACCAGAACAAACTTTACGATTACCAATAACCAGTGAGAAAGCTAATCATACTTTTACTCTTACTTTTTCAAGCTTCAGCTACTGCTCAGGTTATTGGTCCGATCAACTCTGAGTTTAATAGTTTTCGACAAAACGGAATATCAAGTATCGCCTCAACCGGTGATACCATTTGGGTTAGTCCTGCTTTAAACCGCAATATTGAAAATGAAATTGAATGGTTTCGTCCAACAGGAATCGATTTTATCGATAATAGTGAAGCCCGAGTTTTCTCTATTGATGCAAATCGAGATACGGTAATTGCCGGACTTGGATTTACATCTGACACTCCTGCCGGTCCCCAGCCTGCCGGTTTTGGATATTATGTTTCAATTGATGGTGGCGATACCTGGGAATTCAGCGATTTTCTGTTAGATAGATTTATCGAAGGTGATACCACATTTGTTTATGGTGGAGTCACATATAACCGTAAAAGAATTATAGTTGCAGAACAATCACCTCCATACAATGTGGTGTTTAGAAATGATGTAGTTTTTTCTGCAAACTGGGCCTCCGGATTACTAAGAAGTACAAACCTTGGTCAAAGTTGGGAACGTGTAGTACTCCCTCCTTTCGGAGTTGATGAACTTACTCCTGATAGAGATGATTATTTCTGGAGTGATTGTATTCAATTTGAAAGTGGTGTTTGCACAGCATTTGCAAATGTTTATAACAGTGTTCAGGACGACAACTTAAAGGGTTTCTCTGTTTTTATTGACTCTCAAGATCGGGTTTGGTACGGTAGTGCAGGTGGTATTAATATTTCCGAGAATGCACTTTCAGCTTCTATAGATAGCATAAGCTGGAGAAATGTCGGTTTTGATAACTCTTCAAACGGTTTACTTGCACGTTGGATTATTGAAATCAATGAAGACACTTCGAATGGCCGAATTTGGATGACTAATTGGTTAGCCGAAGGCTCAGGATCCATTTTCCAGGGCCTTGATCAGTTTGGGTTGGTTTATACTGAGGACGGAGGCAATACTTTTAAACAGCGTCTTGTTGGTAAGAAAATTCTAGATATCGCTTTCAAAGATGGATATGTTTTTGCTGCCGGAGAAAATGGTCTATATATCTCTTCTGATGGCGGCGATAGCTGGATCGAGTCACCTCAAATACGATCAGCAAATGCAATCTTGAAACCATCAACAGAATTTCAATCTGCTGTAGCTTCAAATGATCGAGTTTGGATTGGCACAACTGATGGACTGATTTCAACTGATGATTATGGGTCAACCTGGGAGATAAATCGAGTTAATTTTCCACTTCAGGGAGGAAACACATACGATAATAATGCTAGGTCGGTCGACTCATATGCTTATCCAAATCCATTTTCTCCAAATCAGCATGATATAGTTAGGATTCGATTTGACGTTGAATCTGCAGGAAATGTGAAAGTCCGAATCTTTGATTTTGGAATGAATCTGGTACGAGAAGTTGAAGATGATTTCTACGATGCAGGATCTTATGAAGCAATTTGGAATGGTATCGATGATTATGGAAGAAATGTCGCAAATGGCCCCTATTTCTACATAATCGAGACTGCAAATGAAACTTTAGACGGTAAAATCTTACTAGTTGAATGAAGTTTAAGCACTACATATCTGCAGTTATATTATTTACTGTTTTATTTGCTCAAGATTCATTTGCTCAAAATGGAGGCTTTGCAGGAAACGCTTTGAGCTTAGGCTTTGGTCCTCGTGGAATGGCCGTATCAAATGCTATGTCTGCATCTACATTTGATGGAATTTATCCCTATTACAATCCTGCACTTGCTGCTTTCCAAATGAATGGAAATCAGGTTGATTTATCTATTTCGGCTCTTGATTTTGATAGAGTTTATCAGACATCCAGTGCATCATTTCAACTACCTCCGAATGCTGGAATTGCAATTGGAATAATACGTAGTGGCGTGAATGATATCGATGAACGTTCATTAAGTGGGTATCCGAATGGAACATTTGATATTTCTGAGTATCAGTTGATTACTAATTTTGGAATACGTTTTAGTGATAAGTTCTTTGGTGGAGTCGGGATTAAGTTCAACTATGCGAACTATCATCAGGAATTAACTCCGGCAACTGCGGTTGGACTAGACATCGGAATTCTATACCAGTTCAAGAATGATCTTAATTTCGCAATGTCCGTTCAAGACTTATTTGCCAATTACACGTGGAATTCGGGTGATCTTTATGGTCAAAGTCAGTCAAGAAACGTAGTAAATAACTTCCCTACTCGGATTAAATGGGGTTTTTCTTATGAGAAAGACTTATATGCGATTCAAGCGGAATATGAGCTTCAAATATTTGAAAGTGAGGTTACTACCAGCGAGGTATTTCTAGAATCAAATGGTAACCCAGTATCTATTTCTGGTATCAATTCAATTAACACCAGTAGTGGGAATTTTAAATTAGGTGGTTCTTGGATTGCACATGAGCGTTTTACTTTACGAGCGGGTTATCGTATTTCCGATACTAAGGAAAATGGAAGCGGATCATTTAGTACCGGTTTTTCAGTTCACCTTCCTTTCGATGTTCTATCACCATCCATTGATTATGCATTTGTAAGTGAACCCTATGGAATTTCAAACATTCATGTTTTTGCCCTACGTTTGAACTTATGAGAGTATTATTAAGCTTATTATTGAGTTTATCCGTAGTTGTATTAGTTAATGCACAATCCAGCGGTCTTCAACTTCTTGAGGTCGGACCTACTGCATTAGAACTTTCAGTTTCAGAAGCAGCCGTAGCAACGCCAAATGGATCAGCTTCCCTGTTTACAAATCCGGCACTTTTAGCATTTGAAGAACGACCTAGCATAAGTCTCGGATATACTAACTGGATTGCTGACACTAATAATCTCTTTGGTGGTATCAACTTATCAAATGGAACTAGAGCATTTGCTTTTTCTTTCTACACTTCGGGTATTTCTGGATTCGAACAGCGAAATAATCCCGGGGAATCAAATGGAGAATTCTCCATTCAATATGTTTCCATATCAGTAGCTTATGCCCGAAACTTTAAATGGTTTAATGCCGGAATTACCGCTCATTATTTAAATGAAGAAGTATATCCATTTCGAGCAAATGGATATGCAATTAATGTTGGTCTTGCCTCCGAGCTATTTGATGACAAACTCAGAGTTGGAGCTTCTCTTTTAAATATTGGTGAAATGGAAAAACTAGATCAGGTTGCAACAGATTTACCAAGTAGCTTTAATTTAGGTTTATCTGTGGATGTATTGGAATTTGTACATGGGAAAAGTCCAGACTTACCTATTTTAGCTTCCGTTATGTTAGACTTTGTTCAACCTATTGAAGAAATCGAAACAGACAATCAAGACTTTAATCCTTCAGATTCATACTTCAATATTGGTATGAATTTACTCGTTTCGAATGTAGTTGAGATCAGAGCTGGTTATAAAACTCAAGACAATTCACGTCCTACTTCTTTCGGACTTGGTTTTATTGCTGAAAAAGTGAAATTCAGCTACGCATTTATTCCTTTTAATACAGGTTTTGGAACAGTACATTCCATCGGACTTCAATACCAATTGTAGGTACGATAATCTGAATGACAGATCATTCACTTCATGCTATTTATTCGCGGGTACTATCATCCTATAAAGATGTATACGTTGTACCAAAAATCAGATTTGCTTTTCCTGCAACAGATTACTTGTACCTTTTGTATTCATCATTTTTAATGAAAGAATCTTTAATACGAATTCACAGTATTTCCGCAATTGGTCATTTTCGATTTTTAGTCGCCCAGTTACTCGGCAAAAAACCAATCCTTCATTATCACTGGTTAGAGTTTCAGGATCTTAAATCATTGATTGGGATAATCTATAAACTAAAGATGATTTTCTTCTATAAGTTACTTGGCGGAAAACTGATTTGGACCATACATAACATAATTCCACATGATAAAAAATGGCTTGGATTACATCAGAAAATGCATATTTGGATGGCTGATAAAGCCGATGCAATTTTGGTACATAGCAAAACGATAATCCCTGAAGTTATAGACTATTATTCAGCCAAATCAGATAAAATTTATGTGGTCAAGCATCCTGAATTTCCAGCCACTATTATTGATAGAGAAAATGCTATTGAACATCTAAATTCGAAGTATGGTACAAACCTAAGTTCTAATGATCTAATAATTGGTTCATTTGGCGCAATTAGTTCTTACAAAGGTCTACATGAATTAGTAGAGTTGTTAGATCAGATGGATTTTAAAGGTAAATACCTGCTTTTCGGATATGTAAAAAAAGGTCAGGTGAAGCTCCATAAATCCTTATCTGATTTTGCGCAAAAACATGATTGGTTTATCTACCGACCAACTTTCATTTCTGAGGAAGATATTCCTTACCTAATGAGTGCATTTGATTATGCAGTATTCAATTTTTCTGAAATAAGCACATCCGGCGGTGTTGAAATGGCTTTATCATATAAAAGAAAGATTATTGCACCGGCAAAAGGAACATTAATCGACTTTATTGATGACAACCAAGTTCAATTATTTCATTCTCTGAATAAACTCCAATCTATCTTAAAATCAATCGACAAGAATTTTGGCTAATCTCACTACAAAAATAACACATATCATCAGTGGTGATGTTGTTAGTAAAGGTTTTGCCTTCCTTGCTACTATATACTTAACAAGAGTGCTGGGGACAGAAGGTTTTGGTATGATTACTATCGCTTTGTCTTACCTAGGATATGCAGTTTTCTTTAGTGATTTCGGATTGGGGACAATTGGTAGTCGTGAAGTAGCTAAATCAAAAGGGAAAAGAATCTTCTCTCCTTTTGAAATATTATTGGCTCGAATTTCAATGGCTTCAATCGTATTTATACTTTTTTGGTTCTTATTACCTAGTTTCATTTCTGATGCACTTCAGCTACGAATTACAAAAAGCTTTTTATTTGCCGTTTTCGCTCATGGATTCCTATTAGAGTGGTATTTCACAGGTATACAGAAATACTCAATAAGTGCTATTTCGAAATCTATCACTACCGGTATTTATACTTTTGGTGCATTTTTGTTGGTAAAAACTATAGGTGATATACAGCATTTACCTTTGATATTTATTGCCGGTTTCTTCATACCAATCATAATGTTATTGATTCTAGCAATTCGAGATAATGCTTTTGATTTTAGTGTCAGAGCAACTGTTTTCCCAAAATTGATTAAAGCCTCTTCATCTGTTGGTTCAGGTTTATTATTTGCTCAAATCATTCAATTATTGCCGCCTATTGTTATTGGATTATTCTTATCAACTGCCGATGCCGGTTTATATGGAGCAGCCATTCGATTAATAATTATTGGCATGCTTATAGACAGACTTTTTGTTCAATTACTAATCCCAAATCTTGCGAAACAATGGAGTGAGGACAAAGAGCGAGCCAAGATAAATATTGAACATACATCAAGAGTATTACTTTCTGTAGGCGCATTAGTATCAGTTTTTATTGCTTCTGGTGCGGAGGACTTTTCAATTTGGCTTTTTGGATCTGAGTTTGCAGAGGCTGCAACAATCGCTGTTGCACTAAGTCTTTTCTTATTTTTCACATTCCAAAATAGCCTGTTTTCTCATGGGCTGGTTTCCATAGGAAAGGATACACAATTCTTTAAAGCAACAGCATTTGGGGGTACTTTTTCGATCCTGCTAATAATTGGTGCCTCTTATTACTTCAATTCAATAATAGTAGGATTAGCCATTGCTACGGGTGAATTTGTAATTGGCGCGATGTGCTACTTTTGGTTCAAACAGAGCCTGTCATTTAACTATATATCGCCTTTAATTAGGACCCTAATTGCAGGTCTTATAACATACTTTTCAGTTTCCTTAATTGAGATTTCTCCGGTATATCAGGCTTTTTTGTCAGCGATAATTCTTTTAGGATTATTATTAGCCGCCAGAGTTCTGAGATTTAGTGACATTAATTGGACAAAAGCAGTTCTCATAAAATGATTCGATTGATCGTTGGAATATCAGAATTAACTCCAGGTTGGCAAAGTATTTTCCAACAACTTGGTATTGAAGTAGAACCAATAGATTTCTCGAAATCATTAGAGAATAGCTACTCTTCTTTAATCATCAATTCTGAGCACGCTGAAGAGGATTTAGCAAAGATTTATCGCTTTTTAAATAAAACAGGTGGTGGATGCATTTTCACAAAACCTGTTAAACACACTTTTTCAAGAGAAAGAACAGCATCAAATCATAGAATTGAATTTCCTGACGAATATGAAAGCAGTGTTAAATCATTCTATTTGGGAAGTGGGTTAGTCTTCACAATGGATGCTAATCCTGATGAAGAATGGTCATCTAATAATTACAAAAGAAAACGATTCCCTTTTAAAAAAGACTATCACCCGGATGAACTAGTCTCTAAAATAAATAGACATGCATTGTCACATACTCTTTTAATTCAGTTAAAAGAGCTTCATTATCACCGGAAATTACCTTTTATCTATAAATGGCATTCACCAACTAAGAATCCTTTTTTTGCATTTCGGGTTGATACTGATTTCGGTAACAAGAAATCTATTTCCAGTTTATATAATCTGGCACAGGAGTTTAATATTAGAATGACCTGGTTTTTACATGTTCAGGCACATGAAGAATGGCTTGATTATTTCCAATCATTCAAAAATCAGGAAATTGCCTTACATGGATATGAACATGGTACTTCGAATAGCTATGAGCATATAATCAACAATATCGAAAGAGGTAAACAGAAAATGATTGATGCTGGATTAGCACCAAATGGATTCTGTGTGCCCTACTCTATATGGACCGATACTCTAGGAGATGTACTAACGACTTTTGATTTTGACTACAGTTCTGAATTTACATTGGGCTATGATACTGATCCTTTTTACCCGGTTCATCAAAGTGAACTTCATCAGACTTTACAAATTCCGATCCATCCTATCTGTACCGGTAGTTTAAATAGGAAAAAAGCTTCTCCAGATGAAATGATAGAATATTTCGAGAAAGTTATAGCTCAAAAAATGAGTCAAAATGAAAATGTGATATTCTATCATCATCCAATGCAAATTGGAATTGAAGTATGGGAGGTGATTTTTAAAAAAGTTAAGGCTGAAGGGCTTCAATCATTAACCTTTTCTGAAATAGCTGAATTCTGGAAAAACCGTGTTTATGCAAATATTGAAGCATCTTATGATCCAGATGCTTTGACTTTATATTGTAATAGTGATTCACCTGAACTATTACTAAATGTTTCACTGAATTCGAATGAATATTATCTAATTGAAGCAAGCCAAATCAATAAACCACTTACCTCATTTGAAGTGCAAGAAACTACAACAGTAAGAAAGCAGTCAGACTACGAGAAGAAAGAATTAAGCGCTAACAAATTCCAATTATTGAAAACATCTATATTAGATTGGAAAAACAGAAGGAATTTATGAAAGTTGGCATCGCTGCCCCTCTTAGTTTAGCCGCTGTAAATGGTGGTGTACGAACACAAGTAAATCAGACTTTCAAGCATCTTAAAGCTTTGGGTGTTGATGTTGAGTTTATTCATTTTGATCAATCCCATTTCGATTACGACATTGTTCATGTATTTGTAGCAAGCCCTGAAACTGTTGGAATTGCAAGACAAACAATTGAAAATGAAATTCAATTAGTTGTATCCCCTGTTTTCTATTCAAATAGATCTGCATCTACAATAAATGCTAGCTTGAAAGTTGAGAAATCCTTAGCAGGACTTGGTTCCGGTTTCCGATCTGAATTTGGGATAAAATCTGAAATCTGCAATTGGGCTGATCTTATTCTGCCGAATACTAAAGCAGAGTTAGAATTAGTAAGAGACGGTCTAAAGGTAAATGATGATAAGATTCAAGTGATACCAAACGGTGTTGAATCAAGATTTGAAAAAGCAACTCCTGATCTTTTTAAACAAACATATGGAGTTGATAATTTTATACTGTTTGTTGGTCAGGCTGGTGCACCAAGAAAAAATGTAATCCAATTGCTTAAAGCTTCTAAACAAATTGATGAACAGTTTGTGATAATTGGGAGTTTTTATTACAACGAATACAGCAAAGAATGCCTTGATCTTGCTAAATCTTCATCGAATGTACTTTTGATTGAATCCTTAGATCATAATGATCCTCTACTTGAAAGTGCGCATGCTGCAAGTAAACTATTCTGCTTACCTTCTAAATATGAAACTCCGGGGATTGCTGCTTTGGAAGCAGCATTAACAGGTTCAAAAATTGTGATTACAAAGAATGGTGGTACAAAAGAATACTTTGAGGATAACGCAATCTATATTGATCCTGATTCATTACAAGAAATAGTAAAAGCTTTAAAAGCTGGGTTTAATGATGAATCCGATAATAGCTTAAAAAAACAAATCAGTGATAAGTACACATGGGAAAAAGTTACTGAGAAGACACTAGACGCTTACAATTCAATCAGCTAAAGTTCTCATATACTTCTTCTTCATCTCCATAGTCATCACTAAAAAAGCGAATTGCGCTTTGAATCATCGCCTTTGAAATGTAGATGAGTATTACAGCCATTAACCCGTAATCAGGCTTAATGATTATCAATAGCAAGTAGAAGAAAAATAGAGCAAAGGTCCATTTTCTATCTCTTATAGATTCTCTATCAAATCGTGGTATTTTTTCAAATTCAATGGAGCTAACCATTAAAAATGATACAAGCACAACCATTGGTACTAATACGCTATTAACCCCATTATTGAAGAAATCAAAAATGTGAAGATCATCTTTAAATACCAGATAGAATGCAATTATTATAATCGCTACCGATGGTATTGGTAGTCCCGAAAATACATCTGATTTTGGTTCAAGCCTTGCATGTACGTTGAATCGGGCTAGTCTTACAGCACCGCAAAGTGGAGGAACTGCACTCACGAGTATTCCAAGCATATTCAGCTCGGACAAAGAGAAATTGTAAATCAAGAAACCTGGAGCGACGCCAAAAGAAACCATATCGCTTAATGAATCTAGTTCGATTCCAAATTCAGAATGAGCATTTGCTAATCGAGCCATCATTCCATCAAACACATCAAACATTCCTGCAGCCAGTATTAACCAGGCACCACGGGTTAAATCACCTTCTGCAATAGATATAATGGCTAGAAAACCCGCAAACAGATTCATCAAAGTAAAGAAACTAGGAACGGCAATACGTGGATTTACAGGTGGTTTACTCGCTCTAAGAGTCTCCCTCCTTTTCTTAAAATTCTGATACTGTTTTTGAATGGGATATTTCATGTCATTTTATTTCACCCAAAATGGACTGACCGGCCCAAGTGCGATCGCCTTCTTTTACATGAATGTCTACATTTTTTGGGACAATCACATCCATTCTGCTGCCAAATTTCATCATTCCGAATCGATCGCCGACACTTAAAACGTCTCCCTCTTTGATTCTATAAACTATTCTACGAGCAAGAAATCCTGTTATTTGCTTAAAAAATAACTTGGAACCGCTGGGATGGAGAACACCAAAATCAGCACGCTCATTTTCCTCTGATGCATTTTCATCCCATGCCATTAAATACTTGCCTGGGTGATATTTTAGATATTCTAGTTTACCGGAAATTGGATTTCTATTCACATGAACATTAAGTGGTGATAAAAAAATACTTATTTGGGTTGCCGGGCTATTAAGATAAACATCTTCATTGATTTCTTTAATCAATACAACTTTACCATCAGCTGGTGAAATTATGAGATTCTCTCCTTCAGGTGGGGTTCTTTCAGGATCTCTAAAGAAGTAAATCACGATTCCCCATAGCACTAAAAATGTGCCCATGATTAAATACGCAATCCAATGATTGATAAAAGAAATAGATATATAAAAAACGATGGCCGTGACAATCGTTGCCAGGGCCATTGTAGGATAACCGTCTTTTGCGAACATTTAGAAATACTTAAGTACGTCGTTGAAAATCACAAATACCATCAAAGTTAATAACAATACAAACCCAATATTCTGAGCTACAATTTTTACTTTTTCCGATGGTTCTCTACGAGCAATTCCTTCGTAAATCAAAAACATTAAATGACCACCATCTAAAGCAGGAATTGGAAGTATATTCATAATTGCGAGAGTTATACTTAGTAAAGCTGTAATCGTCCAAAAGCCATCCCAGCCTGATTGCTCAGTAGCTTGTTTAGTAATATTTGCAATGGCTATAGGTCCACCTAAATTTTGACGAACTGAGATATCACCAGAAATCATTCGAGCGAACCCACCAATTATACCTGTTGTTTGTTCTATCGTTTGATCCCAGCCATCACCAATAGAAGCAATAAATCCTAATTCAACTCTTTCTCCACCTGCCATAGCCAAATTAGGTGATGCAATACCAATAGCCTGGTTTTCAGGCATGATTTCAGCAGTGAAGATAGAATCATCACGCTGAATTGTGAAGTTAATAGGAGCATCTGCTGCGCGAATAATTTCTGTCAATTGGATCCAGTATTTGATTTCAACACTATCCGCAGTTAAGAATGTGTCACCAGCTTCTAATCCCGCATCATATGCAGGCGTGCCTAAAGATACACTCGATATTGTACTAGGAAAGGCAAATATTGGATTGATAAAGTCTCTAGTTTGAAGGCTGTCTAAATAATTTGGTGTTACTCGTATGTCGATTTCCTGCCCATTTCTCATTACCTGATAAGTCAGGTTTGCTGAGGTAATCACAGAAGGTGCAACAAGATCTTCGAAAGCAGAAACAGCTTCGCCATTTACACCAACAATTTGATCATCTGTTCTAAATCCAATTTCATACATCAGACTTGTTTCCGGGATATACATTCCCTGTACATTTTCTAGCGGCAGAGTCAATTTACCACTGGTCATAGTCATTCCAGTGAAAATAAAGAACGCTAGAATCATGTTGAAAATGACACCGGCAGTTATCACAATCATACGTTGCCAAACAGGTTTACTACGGTATTCCCATGGTTCAGGTTCTTTATTCAAAAACTCAGTATCCATGCTTTCATCAACCATTCCTGAAATTTTCACATATCCGCCAAGTGGTGTTGCACCAATGCAATAATCGGTTTCTTTGTACTGGAAACCCCAAATTCTAGGTGGAAAACCAACAGAAAAGCGTTCTACACGCATACCAAAAGCTTTAGCAGCTAAAAAGTGACCTAACTCGTGAATAAACACGAGAATCATAAGCGCACCTATGAAAATACCGATGGTTTGAAGTATCTCTAAAAATTCCATGTAATCAATTAATGAGGGAGGCGAATTCCCTTGTTTCTTTATCTATTATGAGCAGATTATCTAGACTAATCTCTGTGCTGTCTGTTAATTTCTCTAAACTCTTTTGTACAATTTTTGGTATTGAAATATAATCAATTTCTTTGTTCAAAAAGCGCTGCACTGCTACCTCATTTGCAGCATTTAATATAGCTGGTGCTAAATCTTCGCTATCTATCACATCCATCGCAAGTTTTACACATGGAAACTTCTCGAAATCGACCGGATAGAAGTTTAAATCTTGAGTTACAGACCAATCCATTCTTGGTGTTTCTAATGGTAATCTATCAGGATAAGTTAAGGCATATATGATCGGAACTTTCATATCTGGTGGACCAAGCTGCGCCTTACTACTTCCATCAACAAAAGTTACTATGGAGTGTATAATACTTTGTGGATGAATAACAGGTTCAATCTTATCAACTCCAAGACTAAACAACCAATGGGCTTCAATAATTTCTAAACCTTTATTCATCATTGTTGATGAATCAATGGTTACCTTAGCTCCCATATCCCAATTTGGGTGGTTTAAAGCTTGTTCAACAGTAATTGATTGCATTTGATCAATCGAGTAATTTCGAAAAGGTCCGCCACTGGCAGTAATTATAATTTTCTCAATATTTTCACTTTTCTCACCTACAATGCATTGCAGCATTGCTGAATGTTCTGAATCTATTGGGATTAATGCAGCGTTAGAATTGTCAGTAAATGCTGTAATAATCTTTCCACCTACTACTAAAGACTCTTTATTTGCTAAAGCAACTTTTTTTCCAGCCTTTAAAGCACAATAGGTAGGTTGAAATCCGGCAAATCCAACAAGGCTGTTCAAAACAATATCAATTTCATCAATCATAACTAGTTCATTCAAAATCGATGTACCAGAATGGATTGATGTAGATGATCGCGATGCTGATTTTAACTCATCGAACTTTTCATCATTGCAGATAACTGCATGAACTGGATTAAATTCTCTTACCTGTGATGCTAGAGTTTCAACATTCGAATTTGCGGAGAGTAGAATTACATCAAATTTATCAGGATGCTGGCGTATGATCTCAAGTGTTTGAGTACCAATAGATCCTGTCGATCCCAGAATTGCAATTCGCTTTTTTTCCAATGAATGAATTTAGTTTGTGAGAGTATACACACAAATTGAATTTTCACATAGAAAATTCCTTCTGATCTTTGTTAAAAGTATCAATAAAAAAAGAGCAGAATGTATTTGCGCACAAGCCATTTTTACCATCAATTAATCAGACTGTTAAAGTAATGCCCTTTTTGATAGCTTAAACGCACTTTTGTGGAAAACTAGGTGGAAAAGCTGTTGGAAAGTTGTGGGAAAGTAACTGTTTTTTTTCTTGGAATAGGCCTCGAAACGCAGTTACTTACTTGTGGATTAAGAAATCAGAGTCACTACGGTGATGATGATATCAGAGACGACAAATCCCGCGTCTCATCCGAATAAAACCCTTTCAAACCGAAAGATTTATGAGGAAGATATCCCGGGTACTTTTTTTATGCCCTTCAGTTTTTTTTGATTTGTTTTCTCCTCTACTCATTCAAGATCACTTATCACATTTAGCCATGAGATTCGCGGATTATAATTGCTGCGCGCACAAAGAAAATTGAATTCTCTGAAGAATTGCAATCATATCAAGTTACAGCGGCCTTATTGATGGTTTAAACGCACTTTTGTGGAAAACTAGGTGGAAAAGCTGTTGGAAAGTTGTGGGAAAGTAGCTGTTTTTTTTCTTGGAATAGGCCTCAAAACGCAGTTACTTACTTGTGGATTAAGAAATCAGAGTCACTACGGTGATGATGATATCAGAGACGACAAATCCCGCGTCTCATCCGATTAAAACCCTTTCAAACCGAAAGATTTATGAGGAAGATATCCCGGGTACTTTTTTTATGCCTATAGTTTATTGAGTTTCACAATTCCCATCATTCTTCCGCTGCTTTCTGCATCTCTTCGATAAGAATAGAATAAATCCTCATGGTCAATAGTACATCGACCGTCCAATTCTATATTATTGCTTAATATTTCAGCATCTATTAATTGCTCCCTAATAAGGCCCGTTAAATCAACATGGTCTTTTTCAAAGTCAGTATCATTAACCAGATGTGGTGGAAATTTATCGGATACTTCCGCTCCTACTTCAAAATTATGCAGCGCAATACAAGGACTAATAAATACTTTAATTGAATGAGGATCAGCTCCCAACTCTATCATTTTATTAATGGTAGCAGGAATAATTCCATCTACAGCTCCTCTCCAACCTGCATGTGCAGCCCCAATCACTTTATTATCGAAATCACCAAAAAGTACTGCACCACAATCAGCTACTTGAATTCCTAATGCTACACCCGGTGTTTTACTTACAAAGGCATCAACATTCGGATAAACACCACCTTTAGTAACCTCAATGATGTTTGTACTGTGAATTTGGTTTGCTAATGCTAAGTCTCTATGACTAATTCCAATTGTCTTACAAAAATCATGAATGTGTTTAAGAACAATATGTTGGTTCTCTTTCGAACTAAATCCCATATTGAGCCCATCAATCAAGGCGCCATCTGATTTAAAATCAATATTACGATAACTAAACCACGACATCACTCGTGAGTTATTTAATCCTTCAGGACGAATAAAATCAATTTGCAAAGTGCTCATCTAATTTCATCTTGACCAAGCCAATTGGAAATCTTTTTGCTGTCCATTTATTAAAGGACGCATCTCCTTGATGAATTAACATATCTAATCCTCCAATCGCTAAGCCGTCTGCTTTGTTAGCTTGTTTAATAAATTTTGTTTCTCTCGGATTGTAAACTATATCGTAGCAAATTTTACCTGCTAATAACCCAATTTCATCTTCCTTAACAGGTGAAGCTTCAACATTTGGTACCATGCCTAAGGGCGTGGCGTTTACAATTAATGAAGCATCCTCCGCGTAATGATTCCAGTCATCATAAGAGCAAACGATCAAACCGGTTTCTTCACGAAGCGCTTCTGGTCTCCTCGATACGATACAAACCTCATTGAAACCAAAATCATTCAATGCAAAAGAAATTGCTTTAGTAGCCCCTCCTGATCCAAAAATTATTGCCCTTTCTGTTTCAATTTCTTCTGATAGTTCTTTAAGCGGCTTTAAAAAGCCATAGGCATCTGTGTTATCTCCTAATAGACTATTTTCTTTTTTAATAATGGTATTAATGGCTCCAATTTCATTGGCTGAGTTGGATAACTCATCCACATAATGCATCAAAGATGTTTTATGAGGGATTGTAATATTAGCTCCCAAAAAATATGGAGAGTTGAAATGACTGGCTAATCTTTGAAAGTCATTCTCGGTTACAGCTACCGCAAAATACTGAGCATCAATATCATGATGTCTTAGTGCAGTATTATGCATTAAGGGAGAAACACTATGAGAAACGGGATACCCTAATAATAGATAGTGATTTCTTGAAGAGAACTCAGATTCTAAAAAGTCTTTGAATGTCATATCTGAAATTTAGACAAAAAAAATGCGCATCAAAGCTGATGCGCATTCTAATAGTGTAATAATAATCAAAAATGCCTCTTAGGCAGTCACTTCTTCTTTTGGCTCAAGTTGAGCTTCTTTAAAAGTGTCTGATTCAGCCAATTGCTTAAATTTTTCTAAATCTTTTACTAATTGTGCTGGAGACTCTTCGATGAATGATGCTAATTCTTCTGAAGGATCGCCAAAGAATGTACGATAGTCCAAAGAAAATTCAACACGAGTACGGGTTCCGTTATCGAGCGGAGTAAAACGAATAGTACCAGTTTGGTTTAGGTTACCATTAATTGTAATCCACGCGAATCGAGTATTGCGAAGGTTATCAATTAAGTTAGTAGTCCATACAAACTCTTCGTTACCGATTGTAGTACGATATTCGAAAGTTTGAGAGTTGATTCTGTTTACAACGTCAACGCGCTGCATAAACTTTGGGAAATCAACTGGGTTACTTAATAATTCATAAACTTTAGCAAGTGGCAAATCAATTTCGATTCTTTCGTGCGCCATAATAGATATCTTGGAAGTATTAGTCTTGGGTTTTTATCTGCGATGAACCGGATTTCGATGAAACAGGTAGGATTCATCCATATTGTTCTAAAAATACGGATAATATGATTAAGCCTCAATTATCTTCAGAACAAAAAATCCTAAATTTTCAGCAGTCTACGCCTCGATTTATGTTTTAATAGAGGCTTAAGTCCTTTAGAGCGTTTACTTATAAAAAAGAATTCACTTTTTTTATAATTTTCTCATGTATCTCATCAACAGATGAATTCGCGTTAATTTGTACGAATCGATCCTCGTTTTCGGCTAAATAGTCAAAACCTTTAATTACACGATTAAAAAACTCTTCACCAGCTTTTTCCATTCTATCTTCCTGTAAATGTGCCGTTCTTCGTTTGGATTCTTCCCAACTTAATCTCAAATAAAAAGTTAGATCCGGTTCATTATTAAGTGAGGCTATAGAATTTATTTGTTCGATTAACGAAAGTTCCAAAATGTCTCTTCCAAAACCCTGATAAGCCGTTGTAGAATCATAAAATCGATCCAAAATAACTGTCTTACCTGCATTTAAATCTGGTACTACTTTTTCAGCTACTAATTGTGCACGAGCTGCTGAGAATAATAACATCTCAGAGACCGGATGAATATCCATTTTAGAATTGAGTAATAATTCTCGAATATTTTCTGAGATTACAACACCACCTGGTTCACGATAAACCGAAACTGATCTGCCTTTCTCTTCTAGATATTCTTTCAATAATTGGATTTGAGTGGATTTACCACTCCCATCAATCCCTTCGAAACTAATTAGCATATTTTCTTTAGACGATTATTAGAAATCAAAATCGTCCATAAGTTCGACAGGCTCTTTTGGCATTGCAAGTGCTAATCCAAGATAAATTAGTAAGCTTGTACCTGATGTCATGAAAAAAGCGATCACAAATAACAGGCGGGCAACTGTAGAGCTGATGCCAAAATATTTAGCTAGTCCGCCACAGACCCCAGCCCATTTTTTATCAGAACGAGATTTCATCAATTTTTTGGATTGCTTGTACCCATAACTGGTTGAGGCAAAGGAATCAAAACTGGAATAGCTTGACGATTTAGATTTTTTAGAATCAGAATCTAAATCATTTCTCAAGGTACTAAATGACGATCCGAAAACATCTTCAGAACCATGAACATCATCCATTCTTTTTCGTGAAGAAGTGCTTGTTGAGCGTGCAGGTCTGGATTTTTTAGCGGCTCTCTGTTTTGATTTAAACTCTCTGCGAATCTTTCGTTCAAATGCTTTTACTCTTCTTCTATCACCTACTAAGAACCCAAAACCTACTAGTGTAACTAATGCCCCACCGATAAATGGCAATGCGGTGATTGCATCTTGTGCGAAATCAGATAATCCACCAAATGGTAGACCGATCCATTGTAGAACAAACATCATTCCGATAAAAAGCATACTCATACCGGCTATTGTAGAGAAATTCCAAATCCCTTTGCCCGATTCTTTTTTCTGTTCTTCTTCGTCTAAGAAGTCCTGCATCGTTGAATGAAGTTCAAAATCATCAAATTCTAATGATGCAGTACCTGTTTTTGAAGAGCTTCTTGTTCTTGTCTTTTGTGCCATTTTATTTCCTCCGAATGCCTGCTACGAAATTGATGGAGTGGTGTTACATCAATCTTACTCCCTTTTCACTAATAAATCCATCTAATTTTACATCATGTTTTTCAAATGGAATTTCATCTAAAACAAAATCTTCAAATACTAATCCAATCTTTAATGCATTTGTGTTCGTTAGAAATCGGTCATAATAGCCTTTCCCATATCCAATTCTGTTTCCCATTTTATCAACACTTAATAATGGAACAAATATGATTTCTAAATTTTCGATATCAAATTCTATAAATGTAGAAGGCTCAGGAACTCCCCATTTATTTTCATACAAATCATCTAATGACCCTAATTCACTGTGTCTGAGATCTTCGCCGTTCATAATTGGCACAACGACTTTTTTACCCATTTCAAGTAAGTCCTGAATAATTTGTCTTGTATTCACTTCATGCCTTTCATCCATTGAAACAAATGTATGAATTACATTTGCGTCTTTTACAGCATCAAATTCTAGAATATGCTGTCTTATCCTTGCATTGTTTTCGCGACAAGAACCATCACTTAATCGATTTCTCACTTCAATAATAAGTGATCGAATTTTCTGCTTCCTTTCAACTACATCAGGTATCATAGTTTTATGATATGATGATTTTGCAAATCTAATGGCTCTTGCCTGAAATCTTCCAGAAGCTTATCCCATACATCTAATCCATACTTATTCATAAAATAGGTAGGATTAACCGACCGTTCCTGAAGCCCATCCGGGAACAATTGACTTTTAATTCGTGCGATTCTTTTTAACTGTGTTTCTTCTTGTTGTTTGATCGCGCGAATTACTCGCCCTTTTAATTTATTAAGATCATTTTCTACACCGGATATTAACTTACCAGAAGCGCCTTTCAGTGTTGGATCGATATTTTGAATTTGTTCTATAGGAGATTTTGAAATGGTTTTTAATTCTGAGATCCAGGTTGAAAATAGCTCATCAATATCAGTTGAACTGTTCAATTCAATAAATCGTGATTCTAAATCTTCTATCCTTTGATTGTAACTGCACATTTCAAATGGCAGCTTTTCCATAATTCGATCTATACCCGACTCAAGTAAAGTGGCGCTAATTCTGGGGAAGATTACTGGCATCTCCATATCGAATTGCCGGTAATAGGTTTTCATTTGTGCGTAATATGCAAGTTCTCCGGGACCAGCCACATATCCTACTGTTGGTAGTAAAACGTCTTGGATGATGGGTCGCAAAAATACATTTGGTGAAAAATCTTGTGGCGACTTTTCAATTAGTGCAATTATCTCATCCTTGGTAAATGTAGAATCATCAACTTTCCAATTCTCACCCTCCCTTTGGAACTTTGAACGCCCGTTATCACCAAGTAGAAAAAGGTTAGAATCCCCAACTACAACTTGTCTATGGAATGTTTTCTCAAGTTCTGAACTCTGATTCTCTAATGCTTGATGAATATTTTCAGCTTGATCAACTGATTGAAAAAAGGTTTTTGCCAGTAATTTTTTAACTGATTTATGATTACTCCCAACTACTAATAATCCATACTTAGCAAACCAAGTACACATTAGTTTTGCAAAAGCTGAAGCGTGATTTTCTCCGACTTTATAGCAATTTTCGAGTTGATGCCAGAGTTCTTCAGTAAAATCTGTTTCATGAAGAATGTCGTTCAACTCTTGGTTAAAAGAATCAAGAGAACTATTTAAAATTTCTTCGGATACTGGAATTCCGTTACCAACTTCGTTTAAAGTCACTGATTGTTTGCCTTCATTAGAAGGAAATCCGATAGCGGCAATTTCTGCAAAATCGTGATCTTCATCAGCCAACCAGAATACGGGAACAACAGGCCGATTTAACTTTCTTTCCCACTCTTCTGCTAACAATATGGTTGTAACTGTTTTATAAACGGTGAAAAGTGGACCACCATACATCCCCAGTTGTTGACCAGTAACAACAACAAGAGTTTCCTGATTCGAAAATTTAGCCAATTGATCTTTTTGGCTGTCTGTTATTCCAAGTTCTGAGTGGTACTCTGAAAGTGCTTCAACTACTGAATTTCGATTCGGGTAATCCGGTATTCTTTCAATTCGCTTTAGTACTTCGGAATCGTCGAAGGGATTTGCTGAGAAAAAGTCTTTTAGCTTAGAATAATCGTGAATATAAGTTGAAAAGAGGTTTGAGAAAGGGAGCTGTTTAAAAGAACATTGATTTTTTTCCACGAATTATCCCTTCATCTTTGAAATTTGATCTCTCAACTTAGCAGCCTTTTCATAGTTTTCAGTTTCTATCGCTGTATGTAACTCTATTTCTAACTGCTCCAATTTTGAAAGCTCTTTTTCCACGGTAGCCTCCTCTGGCTGCTGCTCTCCCTTTTCTGGAGAGTCAGAATCTGTGACCTCCTGATCAGTGCGAATTCCTGCTTCTTTTAAAATCCGTTCATTTACAAATATCTGAGAGCCAAATCGAACAGCTAATGCAATTGCGTCGCTAGGTCTGGCATCAACTTCAAACAACTCATCTCCTCGTTCGAGAACGATTTTGGAATAAAATGTACCTTCTGATAAATCACTAATCACCACGTGCTTTACAACCGCATCAAACCCCTGAACCAGATTCTTTAGTAAATCATGAGTCATCGGGCGTGGTGGTTTAATATTCTCTAGTTCTAGGGCTATTGCCTGAGCTTCAAAAGACCCAATAATAATTGGAAGCCTTCTTGTCCCTTTTACTTCTGTAAGTATTAAAGCATAGGCGCCACCACTACTTGGGCTGGTTGACAATCCTAAAATATCCATTAGTACTTTGCTCAAAACAATTTCCTTTTGCTGAATGCGAGTGAATTCTATCCTATTAAGTTATGGAAAATAAAACAAGTGTTAAACCTCTCAACGCTCCTTATCGGTTCATAATTCAGATCACATATCGCATGAATTGCCTAACCCCATCATGTGATATAGAAATCAAAATTTCAAAAGTAGATTCTACCAAGCACTTAACAATAATGGAGTAAATTATGAGAGCTCAAAAAATAATTATCATCGGTTTATTGGGATTTATTATTGCATCATGCGAAGTTAGCGTAGGCCCTGAAGGTCCGGCGGGCAGAGACGGTCGAGATGGTGAAGTAGAAATCTATAACGGCACATTCACTATTAATTCGAACAACGATTTTGGTGTAATTGATGATTTCGTATCAGTTGCATCATATGAATGGGATATATTGGATGTAGCTACGGTAGATGAGGGTCTTGTTTTAGCTTATATCCAATTTAGCGGAACTACCTCATGGAAATCTCTTCCTTTATCAACTCCATTTGAAGATGATGTAGTTGTGCTCCGATACGGATTTGATATCGATAATTTCGATCTGATAATTGAGGGAGAGATTGCAAATAATAATGAAATGAATGAAGGAATTTTTGACGGCGATGTTGTAAGAGTGATTGCCATTCCGCCATCTCAGTTATTTAAGACAAAAGGTGTTAACTATGACGACTATGAACAGATAGCATCCATCTACAACCTAAACTAGGGGCTTGTTTGGGGTACTTAAAGCCAATAGAAATTCTATTGGCTTTTTTTATTTTTGCGATGTGAAAGGAGTCTTTGAACATCTACAAGTAGCAGAAACAAAATTGAATCAACTAAAATTGATTTCTGCAGTTGGAATATTTGTATGCATACTCTTTTCATGGAAAATCTGGATTCCTTCGACAACTATTTTCCCTACGGTTCCGGTATTTAATCTCTTTAATCTCGAAGGGCTCCAAGTCTTATATATTCCAAGTATTCTTTTCTTTGTTGCTTTTATTGTAGTTATAACAACAAAAAATAAGCTTGTTAGTGGATTTTCAATCTTAATAATTCTTGTATTTCTTCTAGGAGATTATAATCGATTACAGCCGTGGGTATTCTACTTTCTGGCACTCATTTTGATAATCAATCTCAGGATAATTAAAGGTGAGTTTGAACTATTAGTAGCCATTAGTTTCATTTTAGCTTGTGTATATTTTTATAGTGGCATACAAAAATTCAATTACACTTTTGCATTCGAATCCTTCCCTTGGTTAGTTGAACCAGTTACTGAAGACTTAAGTGCTTTCTTGACCGAAGTAATTCAAAGCTCTTTTTGGATTGCTGCTCTTATAGAAACAATTGCAGGAATTGGTTTAATAACTCATCGTTTCAGAAAATTAAGTGCCATTCTTCTTTTAGGTATGCACTTATTCATCCTATTTGTGATAGGACCAACGGGACATAATACAAATCATACAGTCTGGCCATGGAACATTGGCTTTTCAGCTCTTTTAATAATGATCTTTATACGATCAGATTTAAACTATGTCCCTTTTTTCTTTTCCAATATCAGTTCATTAAACAAAATTAGCTTAGTTCTATTATTCAGTTTACTTCCCGTTTTAACTTTCTTCAATATCTGGCCAAAAAATCTATCGGCTTCTTTGTACAGTTCAAATAAGGTGCGATCAGAAATTATTATTCCGGATGAAATGCTTCCACTTTTACCTAGCGAAGTTATACCCGACAGAAGATCAATAGACTTTCTACTTGATGCTACAAATTGGACAAATCTGGAGCTTGGGGTTTCATATTATCCATCTGTTCATGCTCATATGAGGCTTTTTCAATCTTTGTGTACAGATTATCCGGAATATGCAGATTGGTTTGTGTTTATATTGATGAAAGAACCAAATATATTAACCGGCGATCGAGATAAATCAACGTTCTTTTGTGCGGACTTTCAAAACCTTGAGTAATGAAAAAAGATCCAAAACAAATAATTACTCCTTTTGCATTTTCGGTTAATCCGGATGTTCTTGGTCTACCATTAGCTACCCCAAAACGACGTTTAGCAGCTCTTTTAGTTGATTTATTAATCGCCTCTATTCTAACAAGTCTGGGCAATTTTATTCTTGCCATTGCTGTAACCATCATGATTTTCTGGGTAGCAGTTAGAACACGAAGTGATAATACTTTTAAGAACCTACTTCGTTATGCGGGGGCAGCATTTGCCAGTATTTTTGTATTTGTGATTTCACTTGCTGTTCTTGAAACATTTGAACCAAGCTCGTCAACAGATGTCCCCGATGGAATAACAGCAATAGACGGAACTGAAACTATAGATTGGGGCGAATTCGGTTCCCAGATGGCAACAATGGATTATAGTGACCCAGATGCCATTGAAGAAGGTTTAGAGAAAATTGTTGAACAATTTGATTTTGAAACCAATAACACTGACTTCACTCCTTTTCTGTCTCAAATTGATGAGAACTTCAGCTCAAAATTAGTTGATTTCAATAAGTCAATCGAGGAAAACGATTCCCTTTCCGTTGAAACACTTAGAAGTGAACTGGCAAAAATTATTGCATCAAATGAGATCAATGCATTAGATGATGAGGTTGATCTTTTAGAAGATCAAGTTGATGTATTAAGTGAAGAAAATGCTGATTTAACTGACCAAATCGAGAATCCAAGTTTATATCAATCACTTAAAAAGTCATCGCGCATGTTAGGGCTTTCACTTGGATGGATTGGAATTTATTTCATAGCAACCATCGCGTATTTCAAAGGACAGACTTTAGGAAAACGATTGCTAAAAATCAGAGTAATCCGATTAAATAATAAACCAATTGGATTGTTTTTTTCATTCGAAAGATTCGGGGGATATGCTGCCGGGTTTGCAACCGGTTTGATTGGTTTCTTCCAAATGTTTTGGGATCCAAACCGCCAGGCTATTCATGATAAAATAGCCGGCACGGTGGTAATTGATCTTCGTAAATCAAAAATGGATGCGACTGCTGAAATGCGTGAAGAAATCCTGGAAAGAGAAAATCTTCTTTTGCAAATGCCTTAAATTGAATCTTTAGTCAATAGATGGCGGTTCCACGCCCAATTTTGCAAATAGTAAATTACTTACATCAGTAATTAGATTTTCATCGATAAAGAGCAACGACTCTGAGGTCATTATCAGTGAAAATCCGTTTTCTGTAGCTACCTCATCGATAACAGTTTGTAGTTTCTCATACAATGGCTCTTGTAATTGCGCATTTTTGGTAGCAATACTTTGCTGAGCATCTACTTCAAATTGTTGGATATCTACCTGTAACTTCTGCAGTTCTTCTTCTTTTTTGGTTCGAGCCTCTGGTAGCATCATTTCAACACCATCATTATAATTTGCAAGCTCTTGTTGAAATGTTCTAACCTTAGCTTGAAGCCTAACCTGTAGTTGTGTCTCATATTCCTTGAGTTCAGTAGCTGCACTTTGTGCTTCTGGCCAGTAAATAAATATATATTCTACATTAGTGTAGCCAATTTTCAGCTCTTGCCCTGAAGTAAAAGTGCTTAAACCAAGAACTAATAAGGCCGATAGTAAAATTGATTTCATTATTAAATTGGTTGAATGATGATTTTCAAATAAAGTGTGCGATGATACTGATTTTTTAAATCAGGATTACTGTTTATCAATTTTTACTTAACAGAAAATCGCTTAGATCTAGTATTTACCCTTCTTTGATTTTGCAGATTATTCTTCCCATAATAGCTGACCATGTATTCAAAAGTAATTGTTGTAACATTTAGATCAGACACATGATCAGGACACGAAAAATCAGAGGACAAAAACGCATTCTTGATAGAATTGAACATTGGAGAAACTTTTCGATTCAATTAGATATGGATGAAGTAATGTCCAGAAATCGTGAATATATGAAGGTGTATGTTTCTCCATTCAGTAACCTTGATATAGGTGGTTCAAAAATTCCCATTCCGAAAGGAAAAGTTCGAAATGCAATTATTGGTTCACTGTTTGATATATATGACAGCTGGAAGCAAGAATTAGATAAGTTAGAGGAGCACTATTATTTAAAAATTTGGTTTTACCCCGAAAATGTGGCTAAATCTCAGGTGGTGTGTGCAATTCGGGAAATGGTTAACTGGTATGATATAACCTTTTATAAACCGGATGGATATGAGAATAAAAAATTGGATTCTACCATATTTGGGAATCACAGTGAAAGAGCAAAAAAATTAACTTGGACCTACTCAATCGAAGAACTTTCCCTTGAACAAAACTATGTAGCTGATCCTTATGAATGGTATTCAATGGAAGAATTCTATGATGCCAGTAGATGGTATAACAAAAAAATGAAACAGCCACACCGGATAATTAAAAATGGTGATTATACTTATCATAATTTCCCGCAATACAAAGTGTGGATCGGAGGTACAGAATAATGGATGAAGATCATATTCATTTTAAAAGAGTAAGACCTCGAATTCGATTTGAAAGTGAATTCTCATCTGAAGAAATCACAAATAGAATCAAAACTAAACTCAGAGAAGGCGTTTGTCCTTGCAAAGGTCAGGTTACAGCCCACTTTGCTACTATCTATCCTCCACCGGAAGATCAACATTATTGGTCTCCACAGTTAACTATTACGCTCGAAGAAAAGGAAGAAAAAACCTTAGTTAGAGGTTTATATGGCCCAAGACCAGCTGTATGGACCATGTTCGTATTCTTCTATTCGATAATTGGATTTGCGACAATAATTGTTTCTATGATCGGCTTATCCTATTGGACTTTAGATTTGCCTGCAAAGATACTTTGGGTTGTACCGGGTTTAATATTGTTATTTCTAAGCTTATATCTTGTCGCATATTTTGGCCAAAGGTTTGGACATCGGCAACTTACCAGAATTCATAGATTCTTTGAAGATTGTCTGGAACATAAGATTGAAACGGTTTGATTCTGTTCATAAAACAAACACAAAAGTTTTGTACTCTAGATTGCCTTTTTATGTAATAAATAAGTTATTCTAAGGAGGAAAATAAAAGGGTAATTCGATCAATTAATTCAGGATCTTATTAGTACATTCCCTTATTGAATATTGACGGGTAACAACAAATAAAGACTTAATCTCATGTCAGCAGAATTAATCATCATCATTATCGGTGCAGTATTAACAGTCGTAGCAATCTTTGATTTTATGAGTGCAAAAGTAAGAATTCCTATTGGAATGCTTGGAATTATTCTCGTTATCTATGGCGGTTACTCTTACGGTGCAATTAATTTGCAAGGTCAAATTGAGCAAGTAGAAATTGCTACTGTTAAAGAAGTTGTTTATCCAATCGAAAGTGTACAGGTTATTTCACCGGTTCAAGGTGATGCAGTAGAGTGCCGAACCCTTACTATGGGTGTCTATCCTACCGGACATGACAAGGATATTTGGGTGTTGCTCCATCCTACTGATGATCGTTACTACCCACAATCTGATCATACAAATACTTCATTCAAAAGAAATGGAGAGTGGCAGGTAATCACTCGATTTGGTGGTGACCTGGAAGAATCTTACGATATCATGGTATATGAAACAGATGCTGCTGCATCCGCTTTCTTTACGGCAACAATCGAAGAATGGAAAGCGAATCTAGAATTCCCTGGTCTTGAAGAAGTAGAAATACCTGAAGGCGCTACTCTGGTTGATCAAATCGTGGTTTCTCTCAATGAAAATTGTAGAGGAGTATTCTAAGAATCTGTTTTGATTAGGGGTATCTTGCACCACAGGTGTATTATAGGAAAATTGAATTATGACTTATTTTCCTATTACATCGCGACTGCTAAATTCATATCAATCAACAGATAAGATTAATTTCATTCTGATTATTGGAGTTGCTTTGTTTTTGATCGTTTTTATCTAAAAAACTTCTTTAGCCACTTCAAAGACAGAAACTGATTTCCCCATTGAGTAATAATGCAAGGTGGGGACTCCAAAGTCAATCAACTCCTTGGATTGCTTAATCGCCCATTCGATGCCAATCTGTCTGGCTGCTGCATCATCCTTACAATATTCCAGTTCTATACTCAACGACTCAGGTATATCGATATGAAACAATTGGGGAAGTAAAGTAACCTGTTTTTTAGTGGTGATTGGTTTTAATCCAGGTACAATCGGAATATCAATTCCTATATCACGGCATGCTTTCACAAAATCGAAATACTTCTGATTATCAAAGAACATTTGGGTTACGATATAATCAGCCCCTCCTTCCACTTTGTTTTTTAGATAACGAAGATCCGTTTCCATATTTGGGGCAGTGACATGCTTTTCAGGATAACCGGCAACTCCAATACAGAAATCTGAGGACATTGCATTTTCGATTTCTTCATCCAGATAAATCCCATTATTCATGTCAACCACCTGACCTAACAACTCGGATGCATAGGCATGACCGCCTTCTTCCGGAATAAAATCCCGATCTGGTTTTCGAACATCACCCTGAAGAACAAGAACATTATCGATCCCTAGGAAATTAAGATCGATGAGTGCGTTTTCAGTTTCTTCTTTATTGAAACCTCCACAAATAATATGTGGCACAGCATCCACCTTATAATGATTTTGAATTGCCGCACACATTCCTACTGTTCCAGGTCGCTTTCGAACTGTTTTTCTTTCCAGTAGCCCGCTTGAATGTTTTTTGTATGAATATTCCTCCCTATGATAGGTTACATCAATAAATGGTGGTTTAAATTCCATTAATGGATCGATGTGATCAAATAAAGTGGAAATATTCTGTCCCTTGAGTGGTGGCAAAACCTCAAAAGTGAAAAGTGTTTCACCGTTCGCTTCTTTGAAATAGTCAGTTACTTTCATTCTTAATACAAATCATTGTTGTCATCCTGAACTCGTATCAGGATCTGTAGAGAATAGTTTACATTAATGGAATCAAGTTCAATCAAAGGATCAATCCTCACAGATCCCGGATCAAGTCCGGGTTGACTACATAGGTAAATCCTTTGCTTAATTCTTAAATGATTCATTTTTATTTGATAAACTTTCCTTGTTTGTCATCCTGATCTTGACAGCTGTCGTGGCGAAGGATCTAATCGATTATTCGGCAAGATTCTTTGCTTAAGCTCTGAATGACTAATATTTCATAGTTTATGGTTCATACGACAAATTTGGAGCAAGCCACTTTTCAGTTTCTTTGACCGACTTCCCTTTCCGTTCTGCATAGTTGAAAATTTGATCTTTGTTTAGTTTCCCAACGTTGAAATACCTTGATTCCGGATTTGAGAAGTAGAACCCACTAACTGAACTTGCCGGGTACATGGCACAAGACTCTGTTAATGAAATCCCAATCTTATTTTCAACATCCAATACCTTGAAAAGTGTCTTTTTTTCTGTGTGATCCGGACAAGCCGGGTAACCGGGTGCTGGTCGGATTCCCTGATATTTTTCTGCAATAAAAGCTTCGTTATCGAATGCTTCTTCTGCATATCCCCAGAACTCTGTTCGGATTTTATAATGCAAATATTCAGCATGTGCTTCCGCCAAACGATCCGCTAGTGCTTTTACCATGATAGAGCTATAATCATCATGGTTCGCTTCAAATTCTTCGAGCATAGACTCGATACCGAGCCCTGCAGTAACAGCGAATAAACCTAAATAATCAGCTTTTCCAGACTCATTTGGAGCAACAAAATCAGCTAAACTGGAATTGGGTTGATTGGATCTCTTTTCAACTTGTTGCCGTAGAAAATGGAAAGTTGCTAATTCCTTGCCTTTCGAATCATCTTCAAATATGGAAACATCTTCTCCAATTGCGTGAGCTGGAAAAAGTCCATATACCGATTTTGCCGTAAGCTTTTTGTTGGAGATGATATCATCTAACATGCGATTCGCATCATTGAAAAGCTCAGTAGCATGCTCTCCTACTGTTTTGTCCTCTAGAATGGCCGGATATCTACCCGTTAACATCCAGGTTCTAAAAAACGGAGACCAATCTATGAACTGTCGAAGTTCGTTCAGGTCCACATCTTCTAAAACTTCAATTCCTAGTTTTTTTGGTTTAGTAGATACATGCTCATCCCAATTAACCTGATGTCTATTTTCTTTCGCCTGATCAAAACTTAGAAAAGACTTTTTCACAGATCGATTAGAATGATCAACCCGCATCTTCTCATATTCAGATTTCACACTTTCAACGAACTGATCGGCCTTTTCACTCAATAATTCACTACAAATGGCTACGGAACGAGATGCGTCGTTTACATGCACTACCGGTGATGTGTAGTTCGGATCAATTTTTACGGCAGTGTGAATTCTGGAAGTAGTAGCTCCACCAATCAATAATGGAGTATTCATTCCTCTTTTCTCCATTTCAGTTGCCACACCAACCATTTCATCTAAGGAGGGCGTAATCAAACCACTTAATCCGATTACATCGGCGTTCACTTTCTGTGCTTCATCCAGGATTTTATCTGTTGGAACCATCACTCCGAGATCTACAATATCAAAGTTGTTGCAAGCCAGAACCACTCCAACAATATTCTTTCCAATATCATGAACATCTCCTTTTACCGTGGCTAGTAGAACTTTAGAGCGCTCACTTGAATCCTGATTTTTAGCTTTCTCTTCTTCCAAAAACGGAGTCAAATAAGCTACGGCTTGCTTCATCACACGTGCACTCTTAACAACCTGTGGCAGAAACATCTTTCCTTCTCCGAAGAGATCACCTACTATGTTCATTCCGTCCATTAATGGACCTTCAATCACTTCTAGTGGACTTCCAATTTTCTGTCTGGCTTCTTCTGTATCCGATTCGATAAATTCGGTGATTCCTTTTACCAATGAATGACTCAATCGTTCTTCTACCGCTCCATTTCGCCATTCCTGAGTTTCTTTCTCTTTAGTTTCACCGGTACCCTTGTATTTGTCAGCAATATCAAGAAGTCGTTCTGTAGCATCGTCTCTTCTATCGAGTAGAACATCTTCCACTCTTTCCAATAATTCTTTCGGAATTTCATCATACACTTCCAGCTGAGTAGGATTTACAATACCCATATCCATCCCATGCTGAATGGCATGATATAGAAAAGCTGAATGCATGGCTTCGCGAACAGGATTGTTTCCACGGAAAGAGAAAGACACATTACTCACTCCACCAATCACATGTGCTCCGAGTAGGTTTTCTCGAATCCATTTAGCAGTTAGGAAGTAATCCAGTGCATTTCGGCGATGTTCTTCCATTCCTGTTGCAACCGGGAATATATTCGGATCTATAATGATATCTGAAGGATCAAATCCAACATCCTCGACTAAAATCTTATATGACCGACCGGAAATTTCGATTCTTCGGTCTAGTGTATCTGCCTGCCCATCTTCATCAAAGGCCATAGCAATTACTGCAGCGCCAAAACGACGAATGATTTTAGCTCTGCGGATGAATTCCTCTTCACCATCTTTCAAACTGATGGAATTCACAACTCCTTTCCCCTGAATACATTTTAATCCTGCTTCAATTACTTCCCATTTGGAAGAATCAATCATAATTGGAATACGAGCAATATCAGGTTCTGAAGCAATAAGATTAAGGAATGTGGTCATTTCCAGAGCCGAATCCAGCATCCCTTCATCCATATTCACATCAAGTATTTGGGCTCCACCTTCCACCTGATCACGAGCGACTTCCAAGGCCGTCTCATAATCTTCAGATTTAATCAGATTCAGAAAACGTTTTGAACCTGTTACATTAGTCCGCTCACCCACATTCACAAAGTTGGAGTCTGGTGTAATCACCAATGGTTCTAAACCAGCTAAAACTATTGGATTAGGTTTCATAAGTTAACGTACTCCCTTTCAATAAAACGAGGTTTATAATCCTTCACTATTTCAGTCATTCTTTTAATATGGGAAGGACCGGTACCACAACAACCTCCAATAATATTTATAAGGTTTTCATCCAGATAAGCTCTTACTTCTTCTCCCATTGTTTCTGCATCCTGATCGTATTCCCCAAATTCATTGGGTAGTCCTGCATTCGGATAAGCACTAATGAAGAATGGTGATTTACTGGCAATATTCTGTAAATATGGCTTGAGATCTCTTGCCCCAAACGAACAATTCAGACCGATTGATAGAAGTGGCATATGGGACAGTGAAATTAAAAAGGCTTCCAATGTTTGACCAGATAACGTCCTCCCACTCTTATCCGTGATCGTACCTGAAATCATTAATGGAACCTCTTTCCCAATTTCATCAAACAATTCAGATATACCAAAAAGTGCAGCTTTCGCATTCAGTGTATCAAAAATGGTTTCAATCAGTAAGGCATCCACACCACCATCAATCAAACCTCTTGCTTGTTCCTTGTATGCTTCTGCAAGTTGGTCAAAGGTAATTGCTCGATATTCCGGACGATTTACATCCGGCGAAAGTGAAGCTGTTTTGTTAGTTGGACCAATTGCTCCGGCAACAAATCTCGGTTTCGATAGATTTTGTTTAGTGTATTTAGTGCAGGATTCTTTTGCAATTCGAGCTGACTCATAATTTAGCTCATAGACGATGTCCTCAAGTTCATAATCAGCTTGAGCAATCCAGGTACCACTAAAAGTGTTCGTCTCAATTATATCTGCTCCTGCCTCAAGGTATTCTTCATGAATTTCCTGGATGATATCCGGTCGAGTTAAACTTAGGATATCATTATTACCTTTTAGCTCAACACCTGAATGTGTAAAACGATTACCTCTAAAATCGTCTTCCGTGAGTGTATAACGCTGGATCATGGTGCCCATAGCTCCATCCAACACCAATACTCGTTCTTTTAAAAGCTCTGATATTTTCACTCTGTAAATGATTGGCTTATTAACAAAGAGTGAAGGAAAATCTCACTTATTTACCACCGCACATAACTTATATGAGGTGTGGGATTTGGCACCTTACTCCCATTTTAAGCGGGCAGGTTGCCAAGACGTCTCAGGGCCCATTCCCTCAGTCTTTCTTAATAAGCATTAAACAGTGATGAATATAGCCAAAATGAGATTAACAAATAACTGTTTTAAAATAGCAAAGTTCTTATAATCGAGCATATCTTTAAGTGACTGTTTATGATGAGAAAATCAATTTTATACCTAGTATTACTGGTATTAAATACATCTACAATTCTGGGCCAAACATTTAGTACTTCTGAAGTAGATTCAACTACAAAACAAAGGGTAAGCGATGCTATTGGTATACTTTGTGATTGTTTAAATGAAAATGATTTAGATAATTTTGATGATGAATTAATGGAAGACTGCTTCCTTGATAAAGCTGGTGTCGACTCTCTTGCATTCGCTAATCTTTTTGTTGACTCTACCTTAACTGAAGAACAAAACGAAGCATATTTTGAAGAGCAATTAATGCCAATATTTATGACTGAGATGATCAGTCAATGTCCAAGCATGATTACAATTATGATGCAAGCAGCGAGCGAAGAACAGGCTAAGCAAGAAGAATCATTTCTTGAATTAGTTGAAGAAGCAGAAATTGATTATGAAAATGAACAATACGATGAAACCATAAATAAAATTGACCAAGCATTAACAATTCAAGAGACTGGGGGTGCATACAATATTCGCGGTATGTCTAAACTTAAAATGGAAGATTATTATGGTGCAATTTCCGATTTCCAGTTTGCAATAAGATTGGATACAACCGTTAGTAATTTTTATTCTAATCTAGGTTTAGCAAAACTTTATTTAGGTGATTTAAAAGGTTCAGAAGTAAACTTCATCGAAGCACTTGAATTAGATTCAACGAACTCAATTGCTAATAGTAATCTAGCTCTTAATTACGCTGATCAAGGTAGATATGAGGAGGCAATATCGCATGTAAATAGAGCGATACAAGGTGACTCAACAAATGTTGCTGCATTCAATAATCGAGGATACTCATATGTAAGAATGGAACAATATGAAAAAGCGATTATTGATTTCCATAAAGTAATTGAGCTAGACAGTAGTTATTCGACCGCATATCAGAATCTTGGCTTTAGCTATGAGAATATTCAGTTGTATGATCAGGCAATTCAATACTATGATGAATATTTAGTAATGGTTCCAGAAGATCACAATATTGTAAACCGTAAGGGAATTGTTTATCACTCTGCCGGAGAATTCGATAAAGCAGTAGTTGAATTCAAAAAAGCATTTGAAATGGATAGTAGTGAATTTGATTACATAGCAAATGTTGGAGTTTCCTATTATGAATCAGGGGCATACCAAGAGTCGGTAGATTCTTTCAAAAGAGCTACGAGAGTTAATAAGTATGATTTAAGGATTCCTTTCTACCTTGGACTTAGTTACTATTATTTAGACCAGTACAATGAGGCCCTTCTAAACCTTACTGATCTACTTAATGCAGATCAAACCAATGCCGAAGTTTTTGACTATAGAGCAAGAACAAAGGTCAAACTCCAAGATTTTGAAGGTGCAATCCAGGACTATTCTAAATCATTAGAAATATATCCTAATGATCCATATATCTTTTCAGAAAGAGCAACGGCTTATTTAATGACAGAAAAATCAGAAGAAGCTTGTAATGATTTTACTACAGCAATAAATCTTGGTTTATCGATTGATGAATTACCTGAATCCTATTCTAAGAATTGTTTAGAAAGCGAATAAAATTTAAGACAATACCCGAACCATCGAATTGTAAAGCTGTGATGGGTTAAATGGCTTTGGGATTATTTCATCCACTCCTGCTTCGATCGCTTTTTCATGTTCTTCGAATACATTTGATGCCGTTAAAGCGAGAATGGGTGTCTTCTTTTGCGACTCTTTTTCCAGTTCTCGAATCTTCTTCGTGGTTTTGTACCCGTCCATCACAGGCATATGTAAATCCATGAGAATGACATCAATATCCTGGTTGTTATAAGTCTCCAGTGCATATTCCCCATTGGTTGAAATGATTGGTTCAATACCCCATTTATTCAGAAATAATTTAATGACCTGAATATTCACCTGATTGTCCTCTACAACCAACACTTTTTTGTTGTCAAGTGGATTATCAGTAGTGAGTTCAACTTGATTGTTGACTAGGAATCGATTCTGATCACCTTTTTCAAAGCGGATAGTGAACGAAAACGTTGTCCCTTTTCCAACTGTACTTACCACTTTGATTTCACTTCCATACAGTTCAACCAGTTTTTTTGTAATCGGGAGTCCAAGTCCGGTTCCACCATACTTTCTACTTACTTCTGCATCAGCTTGAGTAAAAGTTTCGAAGATGGATTCCATTTTATCATCCGGGATTCCAATTCCGGTATCAGTCACCTTAAAATTCACTAAAGCATCATTTTCGGTTTGATCTTCCAAAGAAACCTGAACGGAAACTGAACCTTTTTCTGTGAATTTAAGGGCGTTGGATATCAGATTATTCAGGATTTGAGTCAATCGAGTTGGATCTCCATTAATCACATCAGGAATCTTTTCATCATGCTCAAATTTCAGATATACTTCTTTTTGGATTGACTGATTATAAAACGATTGATGAATATTGGATAAAAGATACAATAGTTGAAAATCGATGTGTTCCAACTCAATTTTACCGGCTTCCACTTTGGAATAATCCAACACATCATTCACAATAGATAGCAGATTGTTTGAAGAGAATGAAAGTGTTTCTAAATATTTGATCTGATCTTCTCGAGGACTTTCATTCATCAACATATTCGTCATTCCAACTACTGCATTCATTGGAGTGCGAATCTCATGACTCATCATTGAAAGAAACTGAGTTTTAAGCATGGCAGCTTCTTCAATTTTTTTTCCTTGTTCAATTAATAGTTCATTTGCTTTTCTCTTAGCCTGGATGTTAAGAACCAAAATCACACCGATGGATATGAGAAGCATTAGGATAATGAGTAGTAGATTTCGATTCCGAACTTCTTCTGCTAGTTTTTCTTCCTGAACAAGCGCCTTCTCATTTAACAAAGCGATTTCTTGCTTTTGCTTTTCCGTTTCGAATTGCGTCTGCAATTCTGCGATTCGCTGATTACTCTCAACATTTACGATGCTGTCTTTCACCGAACTGTATAACTGAAAATACTCAAGAGACTTTTCAAACTCTTCAATCTCAGCATACGTAGTGGCTATGTTGTTGTATGCACTCTGAAGTCCTAACAGGTTATTAGTTAACTCAAATACGGTGATTGCTTCTTGATAATTTGCGATTGCAATGATGGGCTGATCGATAAGCAAAAATAAAGAAGCGATATTCAGATAACTGAAACCAACTCCAACAGGGTTGCCAAGTTCTTTTTCGATTTCGATGGAAAGCTGATGAAATTGGATTGCTCGTTCAATGTCATCTTGTTGTTTATAAACTTCACCCAGATTGTTATAAACTGCAGCCAAACCTTCTCTAAAATTTAGAGCTAACATTAGTTCCAGCGACTCCTCGAAATTTACCTTTGCTACCTCTCTTTCACCATTAATCAGATATATCTCACCAATGTTATTGAGACTTCGAGCAATTCCAAGATCATCACCTAGTATTCTTTTTGTTTCGAGTGACTTCGAATGAAATTCCAGGGAGCGCTCTAAATCATTCAGGTTTTTGTATAGAATGCCCAAATTATTTTGGATTCTGGCCATCCCGGGTACATCTTCAATTTCTTCTCGAACTTCTAACACCATCAGAAAATATTCCAGAGCGGTACCTGCATCCCCTTGTACACTGGCAATAATCCCGATTTGATTTAACACTTCAGCTTCGCGGGATTTCAGATTCATTTCTCTGGCAATACCCAAAGCAGAATCCGCAAACGATCTGGCTAACACAGGATCGGAAAAACGAAACTGGCGAACATTATCCAACAACTGGTCAACAACAACACTATCCGATTGGGATTGGTAATTAGAAGAAAAACTATGGGCATGAGATTCAATTGAATAAACACCAATGTTTACCAATAAAAGAAGAGCACTTAATAAAATCCCAGACCTTGAACGCATTGTTCAGAAAATAAACACTTAGGAAGGTAAAATCAGGTATCTGCAGGATTCTAATAAATCACATAGAAACAAAAATAGAGTAGCAAAACTACTCTCTACGCTTTAGTTCTTTACATACAATAATGCTTCATAAATTTCAGCTGTTGAATAACTCTCCAAGTAGGTAATAAATCTAGTAACAGGAATTGTTAGAGAACTTTCTGGTCGATCTACTAATCGCCTCTGTTCTCTATAAACAGGATGCCAAAAACCTCCATCCCAGAAAAAATATTTTCCGTTTTCCTTTCTTATTTCCCAAGTGTATGTACCAACAAATTCTCCACTTCTGTATTCACTAACACCATTTGGCAAAACAGTGTAATATCTTGGCGCAGAATAATCCCATTCACCGGTATTGTCGTCTTTTCCATACACCGTCCACTCACCAAGTACGGCATTTTCATAGAATCCAATTGAATCAGCTACACTGATTGTTACTGTTGCGGTATCAGATTCCCCTCTATAATTGGTTAGGGTATACTTAAACTGATCAACACCAGTGAAATCATCATTTGGAGTGTAAAAGAATCTTCCACCATAGCTACTTACGATGTCAAGCGTACCATGTTCAACGTCAGAAGTCAAGTTTAGTGTTGTCGAGAAATAGGAATTCAGAAAAGCTTCTATTCTTTCTCCTTTATCAGCAATAAATATACTTTGGTCTTCTGCTATTGGTAATGGGTATTCAAGTGTTGCTTCTGCACTAACATTGATTGTCTCTGTTTCAAATACATCAGATGAATCTGAAAGGGTAAAAGAAAAACTTCTAGCCTGTATATCATTAAGTCTTGATGTTGAATCTGTATAAGCAAAGGAAACTGTTATTAAGGTGTCAGATATTGTAGCAGTTCCTTCAATTTTTGGGTCGGAGGTTTTTATATAGATGTTATTTGGTGATTCTGTTCGGAATTCGACGGTTCTATCAAGAAAAGAGAACCAAGACTTAGGGAATTTAACACTTGAATTATCAATAGCTTTTTGCAATTCCTTGAATACAGATCGAACTGACTCTGGTGCTATGTACTTAGTTATTATTCGAAGATTTAATTCTTCAATGTGTTCTAGATCGTAAATAGTATCCTCATTAAGTGATTTACTTCTAACAGGATTACTCTTTTGAACATCACCGGTAATTTCTTGACCATCAGGACTAAAACAATCTATTAACTCACCAAGTGAATTGATGACCGTAGTTCTAGTTTTATAGAATAAAGCTCCACCCAAAATTAGAGCTCCCCATGCATATGGATTTGTGCCAACTAAAAGCAAATATCCACCCCCGCCTAAAATACCGGCAACACCTACAGTTCCAAAAACCATTCGCAAGGTTTCCTTTTTTATTCTAGCCGCTATCTCATCACATCCATTTAAAAACGTTTTCGTTCTGTTGGTTTGAATAACTGAGAGGATTAGATTATTTGTATCTACAACTGAATTGGTTTTGAAAAACCTGGCAATAATAGCCAGATCAGACTCACTAAATTGACTTAATTGATTCTCAAGACTACTGATATTACTGAGTACTGAATTGATGAATTCTATTTCTTCAGAGTCAGTGGAACCAACAAGAACTGATTCGAACGTTGTCCTAATATCTGACATAGATGTAGTGATATACTCTTCTGGATTCGTAATTGGTTCATAGGTTCCGATTTCATAATCCAGTGATATAGGCTGTCCATTAATCTCAAAAGACAATATATGCTGTCCAGTTTCTATTTCAGGTACACCAAATAATAATGTCGTATCGATATCAGAAATAAATATCGAAGCATTTATTCCCTGTTCTAATTCAATTGCATAGAAAGCATCAAGTGTATCTATTTCTGAAATTATGCCACTTATATCAATAGGCTGAACTTCACCGGGAATAAAAGCTGAAGAATCGTTTCGAAACTTCGCTGTTAACCCAGGTTTGATGTAGGAAGTTGCAGATGTGAACCTACCCGTTAATGTGTCTCTAACAGAGAATGAAACTGTCTGCTCGGAATCAAATTTGAAGAAGTCATGAGTATGGTCAAAAGTAACCGTAAACGATGAATCTCCTTTTACTATATCCACATCGAACTGGAAATTATTTTCTTCAATAATCACATGTTCAAGATCTCTTGTAACAAATACAAACCCATTACCCGGGAATAAAATCTCTTTCCACGACTCTGGCAGCAACACTCCTTCCCCTTCTAAAAAACTATCCAACTGATTCAATTTCTGAAGTAATGTGTATGGAGTATTGTATCGATTTGCTAGATAGTATGTGTATGTAACATTTTCACGTATTCTGAATCTGTTATCAAAAGAATAGAGATTAAAGTCTTCATCAGCGATCCCCATAGAACCAGGTGACTGATCTAGAGCTAAACAAGCCGAAAAGAAATATTCCATCTTATTCTTAGCGTCTTCAATGAGCATAATCTGCAGACTCAGACCTATATCATTCATCACTGTTGCGATGTTGGTTCCCCAACCTAATTCTGTGATTTCCGGACTTAAACTGATCTGGCTCTGATACCCCAATACATAGTTCAAATCACCATTTATAATATCCTCAGGTGAAACACATTCAGCTGTGTTTTGATTTGTTATGAATACTTTTCTGTTGAAATCACGCTCACCATCAATAACAAATCGAGGAATAATTCTGGATAATAATTCCAACTCTCCGGTACTGAGTGTTCCGAGCGTAGTTTGAACCTGTGACAAGTTTTGCAAGGTGGTAGCTACCTGATCCTTAAATGATCCTTCTTCTAATTCCTCGATAATACTATCGTAACGTGTAGTTAGGGAATCCAGCACTTCATTCACATATGCAGTAGGATCTTCTGCTTGCTCGTATTCATCAATTACAAAGGGAAGCGAAACAGTTTGTTGGTCTACATTAAAGGTGATTGTTTGATCACCGGCAGTTGCTACCGGAACGGCAAATACTACCTGATTGGTGTTTGCAGGATTAGTGCGAAGTGTTACCGGAGTATCATCCGCAAGAAATCCATTATATACACCATTTTCTGGTAGTCCCGGACCATCAACATTGATTATTTGAATATCTCCAGGTACAAAATTTGTGGTTTCGGAATCGAAATCTCCGGTTAATATTGCTAAACGATTCATTGGAATGGATTGAACTCCGGATGATTCAAAATCTAATGGAGCTTCAACCTGTTGATAGCCATCATATTCAACTCGGATAACCAGACCTTCTGAATTACTAGTAGCTACTTCTTTTCCGATATTACTAAATCCTGATCGTGTCAGTCCGGTAAAGGTAAGTCCACCCTGACCATCACCTATGTATGAGAACTTCCGAATTTCAACCTGATCTCCGTAAGAAATTCGTGCAAAATAAACGCCTTTAGCCAATCCATTTACTTGAAACAATAACTTATAGCCACCTGCATTTAAAGATTGATCATAAGACCCAACTCGACGACCCAATAAATCAAAAATTTCTACATTAATTTGTTCATTTTTTCCAACTGTAAAATCAACCGTTGCACGACTTATCACAGGATTCGGAAATACATTAGAGACCTGCATTTCATTTGGTATTTCTGGTCGATCCTCGTTGCTTACAATGGTCCAACCAAGAGTAACAAATCCGATTGCATTAGTAACTCCAGAAGCCAACGTTTCTTGATTTAATGTATCTATAACAGAGACTGTGGCCCCAACAAGTGCAGAATTATCTTCACTATCGTTGATAAAAAATACTTTTGAAAATGTTTGTCCGAATGAGCTGGACGTACCGATCCCAAAAATGAGAAGAAATGCGAAGTACCTGATCATCTATTAACCTAAAAATTTTTAAGACTTGCCGTGAACGGCGATGAATCTAGTACAAATAATTCAAACAACAAAATGCACAGAAATACAGGAAATCTTATAAAGAAAACACAGGAAATAGTTATGATTTTTCCTATAAAATATTGGCTAAAAACGGATTAAAGACGTGTTACCACCCCAATATGCACTTTTGCATTTGATAAAGATTCTTCTGGCGAAAGTGCGTAAGTGAAAGTTAACCGCCCTACTCGTGCTTTATAGCTTAATCCAAAGCCAAAAGAGTTGATAAAATCACTTTTTTGAAACTGATTATTTAGTTCTGTCAATAGCTTTGGTCGATGAAACCAACCTGCCGCTGCAAATCCAAATAAATAAGAGGAAGCATTAGTAAGAAAACGATATTCCACATCACCCCAAATGAGTTGAGATGCCTGAAACTGCTCTTCATTAAAACCACGTAGGGAATTAGCTCCACCAAATCGAATTAAATCGATATCAGTGAAGTCCTCACTCAATACAAAGTGTGATCGAATTTTTGATGCAAATACACTTTGGTTTCCTAGTGGAAAATAGGATTCAATATGAGCATTCAGATATTGTTGACTAAAAGCTGATAATGAATCTATATCCGTTGATTTACTAGCTACTCCAAATTCAATATCAAACCTAAATCCTTCTCTTGGGACTTCCAGTCCGATAAGTGATGAATAGTTAAATCCGAAACTTGCTCTTTGTCGACTGCCTCCCGGCTCGATCAAATTTGTGGTTCCAATTGAGCTGGTCACGGATTCAAAACCAACTTTGCTTGTTAATTCAATTCCATCCCCTAATTCATAATATCCTTGCAAATTCAAATCTCTGGTTTGATAGGTAGTGTCGTTTTGAAAGAAGTTAAATCCAATTGACAGTCCGAGCGGAATGGATCCAAACCAATGTTGAGATACATTTAAGTTCAATCTACTTACTTCCGGTTCCAGCCTTCGATAATCAAGGTCTAAGCCATTTCCATCTGCCAAGACACTCCATAATGATAGTGATATGTCCCCTACTATATGACCATTTCCTGAAGCATCCGGAACATATCCTAAAACCCCGTCAAACTGATTCAAAGTGCGTTCCTGAACTTCAAAAGTGATAATTGGAGCTCCATCTTGAATCAGAATTTGTGGATCACTAATTGATTCAAACAACTCGGTTTGTCGTATTCTTGATAACATTTGATCCAGATTTTCAGAACTGGCTAAAAGTGAATCGGTGAAATAGCTTCTCTTTAAAAGGTATGAATCGCTGTTTAATCGATTTCCAGTAAATCTCAGATCACGTACAAAAACCTCTTCATTGGATGATAATTCAACTTCAATTTCTACAATACACTGATCCGAAATTGGGTTGAATGATTGAATTTCAATGGTTGAAAAGTATCTACCTGATTGAACCTGATCTTCCAGTTCAGATTCTAGTACTTCTTCTAACTGAATTTCGCCGTAATCGAACGACTTAATTTCACTCAAACCTTCTAATCTTGCTTCAAATTTACAGCCTTGATCAATTTTGAATAGGTTTTCATTTTGTTGATCAACCATAACATTTAGATATCCCAGACCTGCAAACCGGCTGATTATTGCGTTTTCAGGGTCTTCTGAATTCAACTTTAATTGTAGGTCAGAAGAAATTGTAATTGGATTCTCATCTGAATCGATGATCTCAATCTGAGCTTGAACAGAAATGGAAAACATCAAAAAAAACAGACCGAACAAAGCGATTCTATTCCATCTCATGCCGATTCTGGATACATTTGCAGCCCGAATTCTAATTCCAGACCCTGAATGAATAATTCCTATAAAGAGCTTATCGAGCAATCGTACAATTTCCCCCAAGAGGGTTTTGATTTGGTGGATGGAAGTTTGGAGTTCAACGATGTTGATCTGTCGAAACTTATAAAAAAATATGGAACTCCATTCAGGCTGACTTACCTCCCGAAAATTCGATCTCAAATTGTGAAAGCTCGGGATATTTTCAATGCAGCAATTGAGAAACACAATTATTCCGGTCGATACGAATTCTGTTATTGTACAAAATGCTGTCATTTTAGTCATGTAGTGCGAACAGCCATGAAGGAGAATGTGAGTCTGGAGACATCTTCTTCTTTTGATCTGGACCTTATCGAACGATTGTTTGAGAATCATCGCATAGATGAAGACCGCTATATCGTACATAATGGCTATAAAACCCCCGATTATCTGAAAAAGATCGAGCGATTGATCAATCTGGGTTTCCATCACTCAGTGACCATCATTGATGATCTGGAAGAATTGGATAAACTGGATCAATTGGATGTAAAAATCCCGCTGAAGATTGGGATTAGGTTATCGGTGGAGCAAGGTCCTTCGGCGGATTATTACACTTCTCGAATGGGGTTGAATACCAAGGAAATCCTTGAGCTGGTAAAAACCAGAATCGCCAATAATCCTCGATATGACCTCAAAATGCTGCATTTCTTTGTGGATTCAGGCATTTCCGATTCGTTGTACTACTGGGGAGAATTCAAGAAAGCTCTCGATTTGTATGTGGAACTGAAGCGAATCACTCCGGAACTCACTGCTTTGAATATTGGTGGTGGATTCCCCATCCGAAATAGCCTTGGCTTCGACTTTGATTATCAAAAAATTGCAGATTTGATTATTGAATCTATCAAATCAACCTGTGAACAGGAGAACATCGAGGAGCCGAACATCTACACAGAGTTTGGGAAATATACGGTTGGTGAAAGCGGGGCCGTCATTTTCGAAGTTTTGACTCAAAAGCCGCAAAACGATGCCGAATTGTGGTATATCATCAATAATAGCCTGATGAATACGATCCCGGATGCCTGGACGATCAACGAGAAGTTTATTGTTCTGCCAATCAATAAATGGCAAAATGAATACAAGCGCATCAATATTGGTGGAATCAGCTGTGACCAATACGATTATTACAATTCAGAAGGTTTGAACCAACAAATGGTACTTCCCACCTTCCCAAAGGATGATTCTGAGCCATTATATATTGGATTCTTCCACACGGGAGCTTACCAGGATTCATTGAGTGGCTATGGCGGAATAAAGCACTGTCTGATTCCTTCCCCAAAACAAATTGTGGTAGATGTAGATGAAAATGGCAATCAAACCGAGTACCTCTATCGCGATGAACAAAGCGTACAAACCATGTTAGATATTTTAGGATACAATGACTGAAAAAGGACCTGTTTCGAATTTTATCACACATCATTATAGGCATTTTAATGCTGCTTCATTAGTTGATGCTGCAATAGCTTACGAGGATCAGCTAAAAAATAATTCAAATATGATGATAACTCTGGCCGGCGCTATGAGTACGGCTGAATTAGGACTCTCCCTAGCTGAAATGATTCGTAAGGATAAGGTGCATATCATTACTTGTACAGGTGCTAACTTGGAAGAAGATGTCTTTAATTTGGTAGCACATAATCATTATAAACGTATTCCAAATTATCGGGATTTGAGTCCGGAAGATGAACAGGAATTACTGGACAATCACTTTAACCGAGTGACCGATACTTGTATCCCCGAAGAAGAAGCCATGCGAGCTATTGAAGAACATCTGGTAAAACGCTGGGCCAAGGCTTCAGAGTCTGGAGAGCGCTATTTTCCGCATGAATATTTCTATGATATCCTGCTATCATCAGATTTAGAGGACTCTTATCAGATTGACCCTAAAAACTCCTGGTTATTAGCTGCGGCTGAGAAAAACCTCCCTATCATCGTACCCGGCTGGGAGGATTCTACCTGTGGCAACTTCTTTGCTTCCCACTGTATTGAAGGTCGAACTACGCCAAACGCGATGAAATCCGGTATTGAATACATGATGTTTTTGGCAGATTGGTATCAAAATAACTCAGAGAATGGAATTGGATTCTTCCAGATTGGAGGAGGAATCGCTGGTGACTTCCCAATTTGTGTGGTTCCAATGCTGGATCAGGATTTAGGGATCGATGCGCCTTTATGGAGCTATTTCTGCCAGATTTCGGACTCTACGACCAGTTATGGCTCCTACTCCGGTGCGGTACCCAACGAAAAGATCACCTGGGGAAAGCTCGGAATCGACACTCCTAAGTTCATTATCGAGTCTGATGCCACTATCGTTGCTCCGCTTATCTTTGCATACTTACTGAATTGGTGATTTCAGTTTAAAGTGACCAGTGTTCAGTTATCAATGATCACTGTGACCTGATCACTGATAACTGTAAAAGAAAAGCGGTTTTCTGATACAATTCCCTATTGTTGATGGATACAAATTTGCCTATCTACACTTCATCGATTATCAACCTCGGTGTCATCCTGAGGGTACTCCCGAAGGATCAGCAAATCTAAATGGATGCAACTGATTAGAATTGCAGATTCTTCTCCCGACAATTGTCGGGATCAGAATGACTTAATAATTTAGATCACGTGATCGTCCCAAAACGAAAAATAAAGCGCACCCGAGCGCTGACCATCTACAAATCCCTATTACTTCCACGTCGCATAGAAGAGCGAATGCTCAAATTATTGCGACAAAACAAGATCTCTAAGTGGTTTTCTGGGATTGGTCAAGAAGCTGTGGCCGTTGGAGTTGCGCTCGCCGCCTATCAACAAGATTACATCCTTCCGATGCACCGAAATCTTGGAGTATTTACCACTCGAGAGGTTCCGTTTTATGAGCTGTTTTGTCAGCTATTTGGAAAGGCTGATGGCATCACCAAAGGACGAGAACGCTCTTTTCACTTCGGTTCTCTGGATCATAATATCGTGGGAATGATCTCCCATCTTGCAGCTATGATGCCTGTGGCAGATGGACTAGCCCTTGCAAAGAAATTAAAAGGCGAAGAAGCTGTAGCATTTTCCTTCGTGGGAGATGGCGCTTCTTCCGAAGGTGATTTCCACGAAGCCATAAACCTAGCAGCTGTTTGGAAGCTCCCGATTGTTTTCATCATTGAGAATAATGGATACGGACTCTCCACTCCTACCAAAGAGCAATATGCCTGCGATCATTTATCGGATCGGGCAAAAGGCTATGGAATTCATGGCTATTACATCGATGGGAATAATGTGTTGGATGTAATCGACACGATGAAAGATGCCCGAAAACGTGCATTACAAGGCGAACCGGTACTCATTGAAGCCAAAACCTTTCGAATGCGTGGACATGAAGAAGCTTCAGGTACCGCTTATGTTCCAGAGGATATGTTCGACGAATGGTCGAAGAAAGACCCGATCATGCGCTTCGAAAAATACATGGAAACGCATCATATGCATTCTCAGGAAGACTTCGACGAGATTCGCGAAGAAGTGGATGCTATGTTCGAAGATGATCTCAAAAGCGCCTTAATTGCTCCTGAGCCGACATTCGACCTCCAAACCGAACTAGACGCCGTTTATTCGCTTGAAGAGCCTCAGATCCCAAAAGTAACCCGAACCAACGGGAGTAAATCCGAGAAACGCTTTGTGGATGTAATCCAGTCTTCCCTTCGGCAGGCTTTTGCAGAAGATGAGTCTTTCATGATTATGGGTCAGGATATTGCCGGATATGGCGGAGTATTCAAAATCACGGAAGGATTTATGGATCGTTTTGGTGCAGATCGCATTCGAAATACGCCGATAATTGAATCTGGTGTACTTGGAGCCGCTGTTGGGTTAGCCTTAGAAGGATTTAAACCAGTGGTAGAAATGCAGTTTTCTGATTTCGTGACCTGTGGAATGAATCAGATCATCCAGAATATTGCGAAATCGAAGTACCGATGGTCGCCGGGGTTGAATATTACTATTCGAATGCCACATGGAGCCGGTGTTGGTGCCGGACCGTTTCACTCCCAATCGCCGGAAGGTTGGTTTATGCCCCATACCGGACTCAAAATCGTGGTTCCGGGAACTGTGGAAGATGCCCAGAACCTCATGTACTCTTCCCTTTTTGATCCAAATCCTGTGCTATTCTTCGAGCATAAAAAGCTCTATCGCAGTTTACGAGCAACCACACGTGATCATGCCGTGTATGAACCCCTCGGTAAAGCCAAAATACAGCGAGAAGGTACAGATGCTTCTATCATCACTTATGGATATGGCGTGCAATGGGCTTTTGAATTGGCTGATGAATATGAGAAACAAGGTGTTTCGCTTGAAATCCTTGATCTCCGAACACTAGCTCCGCTGGATAAAGAAGCCATTTACCAAACGGTTCGTAAAACGAACCGCGTGCTGCTCCTCCAGGAACCTTCCATTACTATGGGACCGATGAGCGAAGTCTCTGCCCTCATTAATGAGCATTGCTTCCAATACCTGGATGCTCCCGTCCTTCGTGCCGCCCCAATCGACACCCCTATTCCCTTCAATAAAAAACTGGAAGCAGGTTATCTGAATTTGGATGGATTAAAAGCACAGATTGAGAAGATGTTGGGGTATTGATTTGCCAATATTCTTTAATAAAAGAAATACGACTTTGAGCTAACTAATTAATCCTTTTAATTCAAATATTATGAAAACAAATTAAAGGATTGAGTTTGGTTAGTGATTTCCTTCAAATAATAATCGAAAATCCAGTACTTCAAGCACTTGCAATCTTACTTGGTATTGCAGCACCCATATTTGGACTTGTAGCATGGATTATCAAATCTGCAAAGGAAAGAAGAAGTAAGCCAGTCAACATAAAAGGAAGTCAGGATGAGTTTAAAATTATAAATAAAAAGTTTGGCGGGCTTAATCGAACTTATGTCTCTAAATTGGCTCATAAGATTAATTTAGATTATCTGAATGATGAAAATTTACTCCCATCAGAAGAGCTACCTCTTTTAAGTTTTGATAAATGGATACCTAAGACTCCAATTAAACTTGAAAACGTTACATCTTCATTAATAGATGAAGTCTAACCTGAATTTAATCCTACAAAACTTATTCTGCCTTATTCAGATGAAAAGCACAGATTTCCAAATTATACAAGTGCAATTCAGGACCTACTAAAGCCAAAAATATTTGAAGACAATCGCCAGTATCGTTTTTTAGGCTTAATAACTGATGGCTCGACTTATAAATTCAATATTTCCAAACAACCATACAGCTATTTCTATAAAATAAACTACGGAAAAGGTGTGCAACATGAGTTAATAACTAATCTTCTAAACATTAACGGTGTTGATATTCATGATGAAATCTTTTCATTCGACAAACTTTCTAAGATCAAGTCTCTTCCATTTAGAAAAAAAATACTTAATGGTTTCAAAAACACAGGCACATTTAATCATACTGTTGTACTTGGTGGTATATCGACATTAACATTAATACACGATGGAGACTCATTTCGATTTCTCTTACATGAAAGAGGTTCTGGACAAGGATATGCAGCTAATATTCGTCATGTGATTCCTGCAGGAGAATACCAACCGTTGAGCAAAGGAGATAACTTTAATAAAGATTTACCCTTATGGAATAATATAATGAGGGAATTTGCAGAAGAATTGGGCAATCTTGAAGAATTTAAAGGAGAAGAAGGTAAAATCTTTGATTATCAAAAAATCTCACCATTTAATAAATACGTTGAAGAAGAGAAGAAAGGAAATATCAAGAATTTCTTCCTTGGTTTTGGTTTAGACCCTCTAAGTTTGCAAGCCGAAATAGTTACATTAAGTATTCTTAAAGAAGAAACTTTTAATAAACTTTTTGGAACTATCCCTTTCACAAAAAATGATGAAGGAATAATTATTACTGAAGCGGATAAATGGGGAATACCATTTACTGAAGAGGAAATTAATCAGCGCCTAGAAGAAGGTTTATTAGCTGCTGGTCATGCTGCACTGCAACTTGCATTAAGGCATCAAGACTATTTAAAAGAATCAATTGAGTGATCTTTTTCTTTCTTTTTCCCCTAGTTCCGTAGCTCAGCTGCGGAACCAACTCCGAGGCTCTGCCTCACATACCCAATAAAAATACCTACCAAGTGTAAGGAATTACTCCGGCTGTGGTCTAACCAACTAAGACCATGACTAGAAGTAGATACAAAATCAAAGAAGAACACTATCCCTATTTCATCACCTTGAGTGTAGTGGATGGAATCTCATTATTTGATGATCCAATAATCTCAGGTATCATACTAGAATCCATCAAATTCATACGAGATAAAGGAATACAAGTGTTTGCCTTTGTAGTGATGCATAATCATGTACATCTGATCGTAGAAGGCCAAGAATTATCCGCTCATATCAGAAAACTAAAATCTTTTACAGCCCGAAGCATTATCGATTCTTTAAAAGATAGAGGTCGGAAACGGTTATTGAGTAAACTCAAACATCTGAAGCATGATCATCATAAAGATAGTGAGTATCAGGTCTGGCAGGAGGGATTTCATCCCAAGCAGATATCCAGTACTGAGGTGATGAATCAAAAGATTGAGTACATTCATTATAATCCTGTTAAAGCTGGATTTGTGGACGCTAAGGAATATTGGAGGATGTCATCAGCGAGGAATTATCTCGAATTAGAGATTCTGATTCAGATTGATAAATTTACCACGTAGCTAATAATTGAGGCGGAGCCTCTAATTCTCATTCCGCAGCAGAGCTACGGAACGAGATTGGACTCAAACTTTATCAGGATTTAGCCTTGCACTTTAGCCAACGGATATCTTCCTTTCTATTGAAATTTTTGATTCTGATAGATGGCGGAACAATCGGGTTTTAAACGAAATATTGGACTATTCATGGCGGTGATGATAGGGATCGGTGCTATGATGGGACCCGGTATTTTCGCACTTCCAAGTATTGTGGCTGAGTCTGCCGGGCCATTAGGTATCATTGCCTATTTAGCCATGGGCTTACTTACCCTGTTCACGGCTTTAACCTACAGCGAATTGGGTGCTGCCCTTCCCATTGCGGGTGGTGGGTATTCATTTACAAGTCGCGCTCTCCCCCGACCTGTTGCATTCCTAACCGGCTGGTTCTTCTGGATTGGTAATACCTTAGCCTGCTCCTTGTATGTAGTGATTTTTGCTTTCACCATTAAGAACTATTTCTTTCCGGATGTAAGCGTATTAATGATCGTGTTGGCCACTACCCTGTTCTTCACCCTCACCAATCTTCGCGGTCAAGCCGAGGCGCTTTTGGTGATTACCATCATGAATATCATTGAACTGGCTGTTTTAATTGGAGTCGGTATTCTAGGTGCCTTTTATGTTGAACCCGCAAATCTGGAACCATTCACTCCGTTTGGTTTGGAGCCGCTTATCCCAACCATGGGACTCATTTACATCTCCTATGTGGGATTTGATCTCATCACTGTTGCCGCCGAAGAAATTGTAGATCCAGCCAAAAATATTCCCCGTGCTATTATGATCACGCTATGGGTGGGGATTGTTATTTATGTGCTGTTACTCTGGGTGATGATGGGCGTTGTCAATTACACAGAATTGGCTCAAACCAGCACGCCATTTATTTATGTCGCGGATTTATTGTTTGGTACCTGGGGTCGCTGGGCTGGTATTATAGCTACCATCATGGCCAGCTTGTCCGCTTTTAGTGTAACGCTTGGAGCAAGCTCTCGTGTGTTGTTTGCATTAGGGCGTGATGGTCATTTTCCGGCAGTATTTGCCAAGTTACATAGCAAGTTTAAAACCCCACATATCGCATTATTTGCATGTGCTGTGTTGGTTGCGGTGCTTGGTGCATCCGGGGTAGTTCGCGTATTAGCATCAGCCAGTAGCTTCGGATATTTAATTGCGATCGGAATTGTGAATTATACCGTAATCGCACTGCATAAAAATATGCCTAATCTTAGGCGACCTTATCGAATCATTTTATACCCCACTGTTCCGGTTCTGGGAATCATCTCTTGTTGGTTCTTTGTACCTATGCTTGATCCGCAAAGTCTGATTCTTGGAATTGGACTCACTCTGGTCGGCGTAATACTATATTTTCTATTACCCAATAATCGCGAGGCATTAGATCATATACCGGAATACATAAATCGGATAAAAATTAAAATTCAATCTTATTGGAGGCCACGTATGAACGTGTTAATTATTGGCGGCGGAAACCTGGGAGGCAGCATTGCTGATCGCCTGATGAAGCAGGATGAATTCCGCATGATTTTCCGCTCTGCGGTATATCAGATAACGTTTATCGAAAAAGACAAAGATCGAAGTGAAGAACTGGGTAAGCGATTTAGTGTTCCTGTATTTACCGGTGACGGTACCAAGCAAGAGTTACTGGAACAAGTGGAACCAAAAAAGATGGACGTTGCTATTGCTGCAACGAATGATGATGAACGTAATTCTATCATGGCACTTCAAGCAAAAAGATTGGGCGTAAAACGGGTAATTGCCATTGCTCGCGATCCCTCCTATATCTCGTTGTTAGAAGACAATGGCATTGTGTGTATCAGTACGCCATTGGCGACTGCTTCGATGGTTGAAAATTATCTTGATCGCCCGGGAGTAGCAGATCTTTTCTCCATTGAAAGCGGTGTTGCCAGCTTGATTGATATGAAAGTACCGCCAAAAGCAAAGGTTGTTGGACAGGTTATTGAAGATATCAATATACCGTCAGAATGTGTGGTGGCTGCTTTAGTGCGGGACAAGAAATTCGTTGTTCCTCGCGGTAAAACCGAAATTCTGGCTGATGATCACGTGATCTTCGTTGGTACCAATGAAGCCATCCAAGACGTGAGTGATATCTTTACTGAGGTTGTGGAGTGATAACTTTTATGTGTTATATGTTGTCATGCTGAATGCTGAATCAAGTTCAGCATTCAGCATCTGTTGAGCGTGACTTATAATTAATACGAGCCTTTCGTCAACGAATCACTTTCGCACAGATTCCGGATCAAGTCCGGAATGACGACGGAGTGGTTATTTAGGATTTTCGTAAGGAACTAATCTACATAAGGTCATACCACTATGAAGTGTGCATTTGTCTACATCCTTACAAACATTGAGAGAACCACGCTATACATTGGCGTAACTAGTCAATTAAATCAGCGAATTTGGCAGCATAAAAATGGCGAAGGTTCTGAGTTCACAAGAAAATATAAACTGACTATTCTAATATATGCTGAAGAGCATGGAACCATTTCAGATGCTATTGAAAGAGAAAAACAGCTAAAGCAATGGAAAAGAAAATGGAAATGGGATTTGATTAAGAAACTGAATCCTGATTTAGTTGATTTATATCCAACGCTACGTGGTTAAAAACTATAATAACCTCTTTCAAACAGTTGTCATGCTGAACTTGATTCAGCATCTGTAGTGAGTTGCTTTCCAATAAGTCGAGCCCTTTATCAATGATTCGCTCAGCATAGATCCCGCAACAAGTGCGGGATGACAATTAAAGTCATTCTGAGCGATAGCGAAGAAACTTATCGAATTAGTGGATGAAGATGGATTTGAACTTTGAGTGTTATTGAAAGCTAAATTGAAGAATTAGCCTATTATTCGATTAGATCCTTCGGAAGTATCCTCAGGATGACTGAAATGAAAAACCAGATATTAATCTTCACCCAATAAAACCTTTCGCCCCGACAGCTGTCGGGACTCAGAATGACTTTTGAACATTGAATGTTGGATATTCAATTTTCGATTATCTTCCCTGAAACTTCTCCCCTGAGATAATCCACTCTGGTTCACCTTCGTCTTTCAGGTAATAATCGAAATACTCTTTCATACGGATTGCGTAATCCAGCTTGTTCTCGAATTTCTGTAAGTGATGCGGTTCCCCATGATACTGCAGGAAAATGACATCTTTATTATAGCGGCGCATGGCGAGATACATCTCGATACTTTGATACCAAGGCACAGCCCCATCATCATCACCGTGCTGGATCAACATTGGTGTGGTGATTTTATCTGCATAAAAGACCGGGGAGTTTTCTATGTAAACCAAAGGAGCTTCCATTAAAGTCTTTCCAATTCGACTTTGAGTTTGTTCATACTGGAATTGTCGTGCAAGTCCCGAAGCCCAGCGAATTCCACTGTAGGCACTGGTCATATTACTAACCGGAGCACCGGAAACAGCCGCATCAAAAATATCAGTCTGAGTTACAATAAAAGCCGTTTGATAACCACTCCAGGAATGACCATGAAGTCCTAATTTATCAGGATCAGCAATGCCCAATTCCACTAATTTCTGAACACCCGGCACCACACTTTTGGTTGCAGCAAAGCCCGGTCGACCAATTTCAAAACGCACATCCGGAAGGAAGACTACATATCCATCGCTCACATACTGAGCAAACACAGGTCGGTGATTGGTTCGTGGCTCATTGAAATCATGCAATCGATTAGTGAAGAATCGATAGTAGTAAGTCATTATTGGGTATCTTTTATTCGGATCATAATTATCCGGCTTTATGACCACTCCCTGCATATAAGTACCATCCGTGCTGTACCAATCTACCAACTCCGCTTTCCCCCAGTTCCATTTCTCACTAAGGTTTTCATTCAAGCTTGTTTGCTTCGCAGTTTCTTCAAACATCCAGGAATCCGCTACCCATAGATTCGGGAATTCATCATAAGCTTCTCGTTTGTAAAGAACTGCATCCGAACCTTCTGCTTTGGCAATGAAAGTGAATTTCTTGTCCTCTTCCAGCAGCACGCTCACTTCAGAATCTGTAATTCCGGTTGAGTAGAATCCGAAATTCTTATCTAAATCGTGGTAAGAAGTTAGCAACAAGTTTTCATCGGTTTCAAAGGCATCCCAATTGTTTTCAATTCGTTCGATACGGAAGATCCGGTTTTCAGCTCGTCCTTCTCCACCGGTGATATTGTTAGCATTTCCATTTCTAGTATCAAAGGTCCAGATATCGAATTTGTCGTAAATCAATACATGAGCGTCTTTGGATGTCCAGCCGGCTACGCCATATCCCGGCACCGGATAAGGATAATCATGATCTTCGTTGTAGAAAGGTATATTCAGATCAGCGGTTAGATTTCTGGAACTATTTCTATCCACATCATACAAGTTCCAATGCTTATCCGAATAATAAGCAGCAAACTTACCGCCCGATGAAAGTTGTGGTGAATATCTGCTTCGAGTCAGGAATTGGGTTTTCTCGCCTGAATCCAGATCGATGGTATACCAATCACGAAAGGTGCCATCCCAGGTTCTTTCACGTGCATAAGGAATATTACTGTACCCCAACACAACATTTTTGTTGTGACGAATCTGAACATCTGGAACGGTCTTATCACCTAGTTGAACCCATTTTGCTCGTCTTCCAAAATGATACACTGCGGTATACAAATGATTTTTTCGGCTGTTCCAGGTTTGAATCTCATGCGTTTTGATGAATGGATCATCGCCATGCCAGATATCTAGTCCACGGTCTCCGATGATTGAATCAATGTCATAAATATCTATTCCCCCTTCTTCTTCATCTTCCTGGCGATCTAAGTTCACCATTTCTCGATCTCTTAAACCAAAGAAAAGTCGACCTTCATCATGAGTGAATATCAATCTATTTCTTGAGGTTAACGCATATTCTGATCCGATTTCATTCGAAGAAACCAAGGATTCGAGTCTTTGATTTCTGGAAGTCCAAAGTTTTAGGTCGGCATCACTTTCTACAAAAGAAGTGTCATAGGTTGATGAGGTAAATGCGAGATTCGACTTTTTTGGCTCCCAGGTAAGGTTTGTGAAAATACCTGACTCAGTATTCTGCACGGTGATAACTTCTTTTGAGCCTAAATCGAACACATAAAGACCGTTTTCCATGCTGGAAGTATCAATTACCGAATACGCCAAATAATTAGATAGACTATCAAATTCGAAAGCTGTTACGAACTGAAATGAAAACTCTTCTTCTGTTCCCAATTCCCGAAGGACTAATTCTGTTCCTAATTTCTTATTGTCTGACTTTAAGTCCTCAATAGCTTTGGTTTGAAGGTTTTTATAGACTAACCATTCTCCACTATTCGAGAATCCGAAAGCTGATACACTGTCAAACTGAGCAATCGTGCCATCAGCAAGTGATAATAAACTCATACCCGATTTAGGAGCTTTACGTCCTTCTTTTAATTTTACCGCTAGAGGCACTTCTCTTTTTGCTGCAACCCAGAGCTCATTAGATGAGATGATGGGATTCATTCCTAATTCGATTTGGTATTCAGTTTCACCGTTTACCTGGTTGGCAACTGCATAACCATCACCACGATCCGGCCAAACACCATAAATCAACCAGTTTCCCTGGTCGGAGATTCGTGGAGTGGTGATATCTTCGAATTTCATTACATCCTCGAAGGTTAAAATACCTTGCGCAAATGATTGGATTGGTAGCGCTATTAATACTGCGAATAGAAGAGCTTTAATTGAATTCAATTTCATTGGGTTGGGATAAATTTCAGGACGAAGTATACCAATTTCGGATAGTTTAAAAAGCCAAGTTTTGTAAACAGTGGGTTTGTACTAATCTTAGTTCTCGTCACACAGAAGAATTGAGGAATCTGAACAACCGATTATCGGCTATTTCATAGCTGCACAGATCCTTCGTTGTGCTCTGGATGACTAGTATTCTTCTTTTTTAGTCACTCCGAGGAACCGAGGAGTCTGCACATTCTTTTTACTTGTTCGTAGATTTGCAGATTCTTCTCCGACCGCTGTCGGGATCTGGATGGCTTAATTGTTAATAAACCTCCAAGCCTTCTTCGGCGAATTGTGCTTTAGTTATCGCTACTAGTTCTGCATCTGGTTCAGGTGTTTCATATAAACCGTAATTCATATCCAGAGCTTCCCATTTATATTCGCCCATCTTATGGAATGGTAAAACCTCTACTCTTTCAACGTTGCCAAGCTTTCTTGCATACGCCGCCATCTTGCTTACGGCATTCATGTCATCGGTATAGCCAGGAACTAAAACGAATCGTAACCAAACTGGTTTATTCATGGCTGCAAGTCGTTCAGCAAAATCTAATGTCGGTTGTAAGTTAACACCTGTAACTCGTTTGTAGCCTTCCGGATCAAGATGTTTAATATCTAATAAAACGAGATCGGTATACTCAAGCAATTCATCATCTGCTAGATGCCCCACAAAGCCTGAAGTATCCAAAGCGGTATGCAATCCCATCAGTTTACAACCTTCAAAAATTGACTTTACAAACTTAGGTTGGATGAGTGGTTCACCTCCGGAAATAGTAACACCACCGTCCCATGATTGAAGCAAATGTTGTTGCTTATGTATGGCTTTCAACTCAGTGTAAGAATCAGTTCTGATTCCACCTTTGCATTTGCGTGTATCTGGGTTATGGCAATAGACGCAATTCAACGGACATCCATTCAAAAATAAAACTCTACGGATTCCAGGTCCATCTTGCATACCTGCAGATTCAATTGAGTGTAAATATCCGATTTCATTTTTCATTGTTCTACCTCTAAGAGAAACAGGAGCACTGCCGAAGCCCCTGCCCCCATTTCTGTTTCATCATCTTCTTTTATTGCTAGTTTCTTTCATGGAAAGTTCTAGTTATAACATCCATTTGTTGCTCTTTGGTCAACTTATTGAAGTTTACTGCATATCCGGATACTCGAACTGTAAGTTGTGGGTATTTTTCCGGATGATCCATGGCATCCAATAGAGTTTCGCGAGAAAATACATTTACGTTGATGTGGTGTCCACCTTCCTCAAAATATCCATCCAGTAAGTTGATCATGTTTACTTTGCGATCGTCTTCTCTTCTGCCTAAAGCACCAGGTACAATGGAGAATGTATATGAAATACCATCCTGAGCATACTCATAAGGCAATTTTGCTACAGATCGCATACTAGCAACTGCTCCATTTTTGTCACGACGGTGCATTGGATTTGCTCCCGGACCAAATGGCTCGCCTTTCTTACGTCCATCTGGTGTATTACCTGTTTTCATGCCGTAAACTACATTCGATGTAATCGTAAGAATTGATTGAGTAGGAACTGAATTTCGATAGGTTGGTTGTTTTTTCAGTTTATTCATGAATGTTTTAACCAAATCACGTGCAATGTTGTCAACACGATCATCATCATTACCGAATTCCGGGAAATTACCTATGGTTTCGAAATCAGTTGCTAAACCGTTTTCATCTCTTACTATTCGAACATTTGCGTATTTCACCGCGCTAAGTGAATCAGCAACTACTGATAAACCAGCGATTCCACATGCCATAGTTCTGAATACATCTCGATCATGCAGCGCCATTTCAAGTCGCTCATAGTAGTATTTATCGTGCATGAAGTGAATAATATTCAATGCGTTCATATAGGTTGCTGCCAACCAATCCATCATCGCATCGAATTTTGGCATTAACTCGTCGAACTTTAGAAAATCGCTTGTGATCGGAGCGAATTCTGGTCCAACTTGCTCACCTGAAATCTCATCTTTACCACCATTAATGGCATATAACAAGGTTTTTGCGAGGTTTGCCCGTGCGCCAAAGAATTGCATTTGCTTCCCAATCTTCATGGCAGAAACACAGCATGCGATTCCATAATCATCACCCCAGTAACCACGCATCATATCATCATTTTCGTACTGCAGAGATGATGTCTTTATGGATGTCACCGCACAGAAGTCTTTGAATCCATTAGGAAGATTTTGTGACCAAAGAATCGTGAGATTTGGTTCAGGTGCAGGTCCTAGATTGTGCAGAGTTTGAAGGAATCGGAATGAGTTTTTAGTCACCATGGTACGGCCATCGATGCCCATACCACCGATTACTTCTGTTACCCAGGTTGGATCACCGGAGAATAATGCGTCATACTCAGGTGGACGCATGAATCGAACCATGCGAAGTTTCATTACTAACTGGTCGATCAACTCCTGTGCTGTATCCTCGGTTAAGGCTCCTTCGTCCAAGTCACGTTGGATATAAATATCCAGGAAGGTAGAAACACGACCGAAAGACATTGCTGCACCATTTTGCTCCTTAACAGCTGCAAGATATCCGAAATAGGTCCACTGAACGGCTTCAGTGGCATTAGTAGCCGGATTTGAAATATCAAATCCGTAGCTACTTGCCATCAATTTTAATTCTCTCAGAGAGCGAATTTGTTCATTGAGTTCTTCTCTAAGTCGAATAGTTTCTTCGTCCAGGTTGTGAATTTCAAGAGAATCAAGTTGCTCAATTTTGTCTTCAATCAACCGATCCATTCCATACAAAGCAACACGTCTATAATCACCAATTATTCTACCACGTGCATATGCATCCGGTAAACCGGTTACGATCCCTGATTTACGTGCTTTCCTGATTTCCTGAGTGTAAGCATCAAACACACCATCATTATGTGTTTTTCGAATCTCTGCGAAAGCTAGTTTTGTTTTTTCAGAGAAAGTGAATCCGTTACTTTCCAATGCTTTTTGAGCCATTCGAACACCACCAAATGGCATCATAGACCGTTTTAAAGGAGCATCTGTTTGCAGCCCAACAACTCTTTCCAGTTCTTCGTCAATGTAACCGGGCGCATGTGAAATGATGGAAGAAACAGTTTCTGAATCAGCATCTAGAACCCCTTCTTTCTGTTCTTTAACCATTAGATTCAACACTTGTTGCCAAAGTAGCTTTGTATTATCCGTTGAATCAGTTAAAAAAGAAGCATCACCTTCGTAAGGTGTGTAATTCTTTTGAATAAAATCTCGTACATCAATTTCTGATTCCCATAATCCTGAAATAAAACCTCTGTACTCAATTGGTGTATCGTCCTCAAGAAATGGCAAGAATGTGTTATTGTTGATCGCTTTCATTGTCGTAGTTTTTAAAGCTGATTAATTGATGAGTTGGACATTGCAGATGATTTGTTGTCCTCTTTTTTTTATTTCACCAAAAACTACTCCTGAATTGTGAAGACCCTATAAAGATTTGAGCAAAATCGAACTCTTGAAGTAATGTTTTTATAATAACTTAACTTTGGAAGCGCTTCCGCGATTAATGTCCAATATCCAACAAGGAATATTCAATGAATACATTGAATTTAGAAAATTGATTATTGGATATTGTTTATTACTATCCTGCTTTTGCAAGCACTCTTTTCATCTCGATTTTCATCAATAATGAAACAATCAATGCAATAACAAATGCTCCCCCGAAAATGTACAGACTCTGTTGATAGCTTTTTGTTTGTTCATACACATAGGAATTAAGTAAAGGCCCCACAATTCCGGCTAATGACCAAGCCGTTAATATAAAACCGTGAATGGTGGGCATTTCTTTGAGTCCAAATAAATCGCTGATGTAGGCCGGAATACTTGCAAAACCACCACCATAGCAAGTCAGGATAATGAAAGTTACCACCATGAATAAAATCGGGCTCGTAGTAAGATTCGCCAATAATGGAAATGCGATCATCTGGATTGCAAAGAAAGCCACATAAGTATTTGTTCTTCCAATATAATCCGAAAATGAAGCCCATAGAATGCGTCCAAAACCATTAAAAAGTGAAATTCCCATCACAAGCAGCGTCGACATCTCTACTGAAAGTCGTACCATTTCATAGCCCATCTTCTTTGCCGTAGCAATTACGGCAATACCGCAAGACACATTTATGAATAGCATGATCCATAGGCCGTAAAAACCAGGAGTTTTTAGCGCTTCAAATGCTGTGACATCAGGAACATTAATCATTTTACGCCGTCCATTACCATTTCCATTCAAATCGAATTGCTCGATATATCCTGCAGGCGGTGGAGCGATGTATAAGGCACTTGGCAACATCACCAATAAATAAATGATGCCTAACGCTACGAATGCAGTAACAATTTTAGATTTCTCATACAGAACTACGGTTTTGTATGGTGATATTGAGGCTTGTAAAGTTTCAAATTCAACACTCTCTTCTTCCCCGTTTCGTTGCAATTCCATGAGTTGAGACTCTAAGTCTTTGAATTCTTCAAGCAGTGGAAGTTCAGCAATCAGGGCATTTGCTTCATTTGGATTATTGATAGTCAGATCTACATATTCTTTAGCAGAGATCTCATTTGGTAAAACCAATTCGTCCGATGGCGGATTGAATACATCGATTAAATGTGCACAAACAAGTCCACCAAATCCGAAGCCCATTATGGCTAATCCTGTTGCCAATCCGCGTCTATCCGGAAACCATTTTACCAAGGTAGATACCGGTGAGATGTAACCTAGCCCTAGGCCAATCCCACTTATCAAACCAAAAAATAGAAAGAACAACCAAAGGCTTTCTAAATAAACAGCCAGAGCTGAACCAAAAAGTCCGATGGAGAAGAAAGTGGCTGATAAAAGCCCTCCTCTTGATGGTCCATAACGCTCAATAACACGCCCAAGAATCGCAGCTGAAAGTCCAAGCACAAAGATGGCTATACTGAAAGCCATAGAAGTGTTTGTGGCCGTCCAACCAAGCATATTTTCGAGGGGCATTTTCCATGCGCTATAGGCGTACACCGATCCAATTGAAATATGAACCCCAACTGCTGATGCCGCTATTAACCACCGATTCTTCATTTCATTTCCTCCTATTAACCTTTCTATATGGAGTATTTCGAATTCGTTGCATAGATACGGGCATACTATGAACCTTTTATGAAGTGAAACATCCGCTTTGTAAAAATCATATTCTACTGGATATTAATTTGCTTGCCTTCGATATTCAGCATTGATTTTATTAAAGAAATGCACCCGACAGAAACCACATATTTCTACAGACTTATCGAGAGAAACAATTCTGAGCTTCAATACATGCTTGATCACCCCGAGGGAATCGTTAAAGAAGCTTACAAGGTAGCTGAATTCATAATGGATGAGAGAAAAGAATCTGCTAAATATCTTGAGTATTCTGATGAAGACTTAGTCAATGCATTGATGAAGATGGATAAAAAAGTATTCCCAGTGAGATACAAATTCATCGAGACCGAGATTAAAAACCGAGATTTTGAACGTAGTGTAGATAATTTTGATGATGGATCTATAAAAGTAGCTACCATCTCAAGCAAGATGAAGTTTTCTTCATTTCTAAAATATAGAAAGAGACCCGATGTTTCTTTTAAGATTCAAGGTTACTCACCTCATGAATTCAGGCAAATTTCTGATGAGGATTTTCACTCTCTTCTATTTAATCGCGAGAATCCTGAAGTATTAGTTATTGAAGATAATAGGATTCGTTTATTTATTCATTTTGACTATTCAGAAGTTGAGTATGGTTTTAAGCTTTTTTATTTAGATAAATACAAGAACATGGAATACAAATCTATTCTCCATGGGCTTTCTGACGATTTTACTTTTCAAGTAATTTTTAATTTTATCGAATCTGGTAAAACTGAATTACAGATTCTTAAATGGAATGAAGTACGCAATTCTACCCTTCGAACTTTAATTGCCAATTTACACCTCGTTCCAATTTGGATTTTCATAGTGGCAGTTGCCTTTCTATCTCTAGAAAGCAGTTTTCTTAGTTCAGGTATCTCAGCAATTGTCGATGAATTCATTCAAGCTAATAGTTTCTATTTTCCAGCTTTAATGCTTTTCACCATTATTCTAAGTGTCTTTAAGGATCGATATCAATTAGCGAATTTGGATAAACTTAGTACAAAAGAGGTTATTGATACCTTATCTGGTGTTTTTATGATCCCTTTCCTGGCATTATTAATCTATTCATTGCTTACTTGAAGTATCAGCTAGTTTGATACAATTCTATTTGTTTCATTTTTTATGATACATATTGACTTGTATCATTTTTTTTGATACAATTAACCATGTCAACAATCCAAACCATATTGATGGGTGATGTAGAAGGAAGTTCCGGTCTGGAATCGGGATTTGTTCAGCATTCATTGGGTGAATTAGTTGAGAATATCAACAATGAACAAAAACCTTCTATTCTTTCACCTCTTACGATTACACTTGGTGATGAATTCCAGGGAATTACCTCAAGTACTGAACATGGAATAGATCTTCTACTGGAACTCGAAGAATATCGCCTGAAGCATCAAATCCCCTATCGATTGCACTATGTTCTGCTTGAAGGTGCAATTGATACAGAAATCAATACTGAAACAGCATATGGGATGCTGGGATCAGGACTTTCGAAAGCGAGAGAGTTATTATCCTCAAAGAAAAGAGATCGAAATCGTTTTGAGATCAGGCTTGAAGATGAGTTTATATCTATACAAATAAATAGGTTATTTTCTGTACTTGATGGAATTTCTGAATCGTGGAAAGTCTCAGATTTTCCTTTAATTCTTAATATGTTAACCGAGCCAAATAATCAAATTGTTGCCGATCAACATCAGAAAACACGAGCTCAAATCTGGAAGCGACGTAAAACCCTACAGGTTGAGCACTACCGAACCATACAAGAAGTCATTAAAGATCTAATCAAAAAACCTTCATGACAGGAACATTGCTAATTCTGTGGGTTGTAATGGAATTCATTGTGAATATGATCTTCCATTTTCTCAATACCCGAGTTTTTTCTTCAAATGATGATGAAGATCGCGGCTTGAAAACCCGAGATGTTATCAAAGGAATACTTGAACGAGCTTTGTTGATTATTGGCCTGTTAAATGGCTATCCACACGTAATTACCGCTTTTGCTGCGTTGAAAATTGGAACGCGTATCAATGACACAGAACATAAAATTTCGAATGATTATTTTTTAATTGGCAATATTATCTCGCTCCTTGCTGCGTTGGGTTTGGTATTGATGTACCAGAATTAGATTACTCATGAAAAATAAATAGCCTTTGCATGACCATTAATGAGATCTTTCTTGTATTGAGTTCTATTTTTGGAACTGCTGCGCTATTCAATATCGCTTTGTATTTCGGGTATCATCGAAAATCAGAATATCTGTTCTTTTCGCTTTATTGCGTTTTTCATGTCTTCAAAGTTTGGTTAAAAACATTTCCTGAAGAAGCATTACTCATTCCTTTGCTATCGCTTACAGTAAATGACCTTGTCTATTTATCAGTGGTATTCGGACTTTATTCTTTAAATGTGTTCTTCTTTTATCTCATAGACTATCGGAATAAAGTCCTCTATGCCTTAATCCTCGCTCCTATTTTTATTGCAGCCTATATTTTATTCTCTGAAAATGTATTCATTTACACGAGTGTCTCACTGGCAATTGCTCAGTGTATTTATTCATTACGAAGCAGTTCAAACTTATCTATTCACACAACCGGTTTAATCCTTTTACTGATATTGAGTTATTTTGGGGTTACCGGAATTGTACCTTTCGGTTACTTTATTGGAACTATTATTCTTGTAGCTTTGATGATGATTGCTTCGAGTAAAAATCTAGCCAAGCAAACTAAAGAGTTGAATGCAGCTACTCTCTTAGCTGCTCAATTAGAGAATCAATTATTAAAAAGTACTATTCGTCCACATTTCATATTGAATTCTCTTACCTCACTCCAAGAACTAATTGAACATGAACCGGAAAAAGGATCAGAGTTTATTCAAAATCTCTCGGCTTTATTTCAATTCTTTTCAAAATCCAGCGACCAAAAACTAATTCCTATAGAGAAGGAATTAGAGTTAGTACATTCATTTCTAAACATAATGTCTACCCGGCAGAATAAGTCTTTTTCATTGTCGACAGAAAATCTGGTTGATACCGATCTAATACCACCGGGAATATTCCTAACGTTGGTAGAGAATGGCATTACTCATGGGTTTAGTGATCAATCTATCGGTGATTTCTCTATAAGAAAAGAAATACATGATAATGGGATCATTTATCGAATCTCAAATAATGGTTCTACGCCAGAAGAAATTGAGGAAGGCATAGGATTACAATTTGTTCGATCAAGGTTGAAAGAGAGTTATTTAGAGAATTTTGATCTACTGATTAATACTTCTAAATCCGGGTTTGAAACATCTATCTTAATTTATGACTAATGAGAATTCTGGTTGTTGAGGATGAACATTTAGTTGCAAAGAGGTTGGTACGCTTCTTAGAGGAAGTAATTATTCATGATTCAGATATTCAATTAGAAAAGTCATTGCATTCGGCGAATAGCTATCTAAAAAAGCATGAAATCGATCTTCTCTTTCTGGACTTGAATTTAGATGGAGCAGATGGCTTTGATGTATTAAGAAGCTATCTCGACAAGTCTTTTGAAACGGTTGTTGTGTCAGCATACACTGATAAAGCTATACAAGCTTTTGAATTTGGAGTACTAGACTTTATTCCGAAACCATTTACCATAGAACGAATAGAGAAAACGATATCCAGATATTTGGATTCTAAAAATCAAGAAAATAGAAAACAGATAAAAAATCTAAGGGTTAGAAAAAATGATCAGATTCTTTTTATACCGCTAGATGACATATCGCATATAGAAGCAGATTCGATTTATTCAAAAATATATACGGTTAAAGGAGAAAAGTATCTTTACGATAAGCCTCTAAAGAATTTCCTCCAGATCGCCCCTTCAAATTTTAAACGAATCCATCGATCGTTTGCAGTGGATATCACATTAATTGATGCTCTAGTTAGAATTCGTCAAAATCATTATGGGGTAAAACTACAATCCGGAATAGAAATCCCTATCAGTAGAAGACGTAAAGATGAAATCATGGAGATGATTTCGATTGGATAACCATTCAGAAGAAATTTGAACCAATTAAAAACTAGATTTCAGGCTATTAGCTAAAGATTCCTACTCTCGGAAAAAATCGAGATATGGAAACACGGCAAATAAATCGGAAAGAATGGCTTACAAAGGTATCGCTGCTGATCGCAGGCGGGGCTTTTTCAAACAATATCATTAGGTATGCAAATCAACTTACAAGTTACGTTGATCAAAAGAACATCATACGATTAAGTAGTAATGAAAACCCTTATGGCCCCTCTGAGAATGTCTTAAATGCAATAGCAGAGCATTCCTCAAATACTGGGCGCTACCCTTTCTCGCTATCACAAGACCTTAAAGAAACCCTGGGAGAATATCATAACCTTCCGTCTGATTACTTTTTACTTGGCGCCGGAAGTTCACAATTACTGGAGATACTGGCTTATTGGAGTTTTCATGAACAATTGGGTGTTACTTATTGTGAACCTAGCTTCAATATCTACCCCGATTTGGTTCGAGATTTAGGAGGATTGACCCAAAAAATACCTCTAACTAATAGCTTTGAATATCCACTTGATAGACTTAAAAGTGCAACTAGTTCTCATAGGGGAATATGCTATATAGTTAATCCAAATAATCCAACCGGTGTTAAAATACCTGAAAGTACACTGAGGAAATTCTGTTCAAATGCGTCGTCAAGATCTTACCTGATTATTGATGAAGCTTACATTGAATATGAGAATGAAAGTGAATCAGTTATTGATATGATAGCTGAAAATAGTCGAATAATTGTTCTTCGTACTTTTTCCAAAATTTATGGACTTGCTGGTTTAAGGGTTGGATACATCGTGGCACATCCTGATGTGATACTCCAATTAAATGAATTCTCCATTTGGGATAATCATAGTCTGAATTCACTGGGATATGTAGCCGCTGAGGCAGCTCTTAAAGATCGCCAATTCGTTCAGTATAGTATTGATGCCAACAAGCGAATCAGAAATGAAGTTGTGGAAGAACTAAATAAGCTTGGAATAACCCCTCTTCCATCAAGTACAAGCTTCATTCTTTTCAAAACACCAAATAATGATGATTTACAATCAAAACTCAACGATTTAGGTATTCGAATTGGTCAGTTGACCTATAATCAAGATGTACTTGCCAGGGTTACGATCGGCACTGAAAATGAAATGAAGACCTTCATCCAACAAATACGCAACATATATAATTAACCATGAGATTTATACTTTCAACTTTACTGTTTGCCAGTCTAATAACGTTCAATTCTTTTGATTTAAATGCTCAATCAAATGCAGCTAATTTTGAAGAAATAGCTGAAACACTAAACTATTATTTAGAAGGCGGCACAAATAATGATTTTGAGACGTTAGAAAAAGCCTTCCACCAAAATGCTACAATGAAATTCATCTCCGGTTCAGACTACAGAGAAGTTAATGCGGTTGATTTCTTTAGAGAAGGAATGAATCCCGGACCACCGCAAAATAGAAGAACTGAAATTGTTTCCATTGAGATATCAGGTAATGTTGCTCATGCCCGGCTTTTGATCGAATATGAGACTTTCTATTTCCACGATTATATGCAACTCATAAAAATTGAAGATTCGTGGAAAATTACCGCTAAAATATTTTATCGGGAGGATAAAGAATAAAGCAAGAATGTTTGAGCTGACTGAGTCATCTATGGTTAAAGGGGATTGAACAATGCTTGCATTGCACTCTCCCCTTTTCTTTGTATTGGATATGAGATGAATCATGTTACTCACTGTAATACATGAACTTTAGGGAATTAAATACAACTATGAGATATCGAAATTCATTAATCACTTCTCTTATAATAATCCTCTTGATAGGGTGCCAGGAAAAAAGGGTTCGACAGTCGGCTACAAATAATCAGCAAATAAAATCAGCTATGCTGTTGGGTGTTTATCACTTCGACAACCCTGGAATGGATACTCATAATATGGAACTTGATGATTATCTATCCGAAAGTCGACAAAACGAGATTAAAGAAGTAGTAGAGCTATTGCAAGAATACAATCCAACAAAAATATTTATTGAGTTTACACCAGACATCCAACCCATGTTAGATAGTTTATACTATATGTATTTAGAAGATAAAATTACTCTTGAGTATATTAATGGTGCCAGAAATGAAGTATATCAAATTGGATTTAGGCTAGGAAAAAGATTAGATGGAATCGAGATAGTAGCTGTAGATCACCCAGGAAATTGGCTGGGACCATATGCAGACTTTATTGCTGATACTTTATCGCTGGATTTTTATAATGAAAAACAGGCAAATAGAACAGTTGAAATCGAAGAACGACAGAATAGATTTTTAGAAAATTCGATTAGAGAGAATCTGATTTATATAAATGATCCCAAGTCAATTGCCGGTAATCATGACTATTACAATAATGTTGCAATAAAAGTTAAAGATACAGCTGAGATAATGTTCACTTATCAAGAAACTGAAGCTGAAATTGATGGTCTTCCTTATCTAATGAGATCCTTTGATTTTAACAATATCGGCGTTGATTTGGTAACTGAATGGTATAAACGAAATTTATTCATCTACAGAAACATTATTGAGAATGTCGAGACTGATGATCGAATTCTCATAATTTTTGGTCAAGGTCATATTCATTATTTGAATCAACTACTTAGTGACAATCCCGAATTTGATTTAGTAAGTCCAAATGAAGTACTCGATTAAGTTTTATGCTTATCACAATAAATACACTAAAAATTAACTCTTGTATGAGCGATTATTACCTGTATTAATACTTGTCATAACAATGGCTTCATAAATCCTTCACATACCGAGTTCATACTGTACTAGTCTAATCAACAATTTGGAGGTACAATATGGCTCGAGTAGTAGTCCTTGGAGCCGGAATATCCGGACATACCGCATCAGCACATTTAAAAAGATTACTTGGTAAGAAGCATGAAGTGATTGTTGTTTCACCAAGTAAATGGTATCAATGGATTCCTTCTAATATCTGGGTTGGTATTGGAAAAATGACGGAAAAACAAGTACGCTTTAAGCTTGATAAAGTATACAAGAAATGGGGTATCGATTTTAAACAAGCAAAAGCTGTGTCAATAAATCCTGAAGGTGATCAGGAATTAGATTCCCCTTTTGTGAGTATTGAATACACCAAAGAAGGAAAAGAAGGTGAAAAAGAAAAAGTTGTGTATGATTACCTCGTTAATGCAACAGGACCTAAACTAAGATTCGACAAAACAGAAGGATTAGGCCCTGATGGTCATACTTTATCAGTTTGCACCACCGATCATGCTATTCATACATGGAAGGAACTGGAGCAGAAAATGGAGTTGATGAAACAGGGTAAAAAGCAACGATTTCTAATTGGAACCGGACATTCCACTGCAACTTGCCAGGGCGCTGCTTTTGAATACGCTTTAAATATTGCTTTTGAAATCAAAGAAAGAAATTTAACCCACATGGCCGAAATCATTTGGATTACCAATGAATATGAAGTGGGTGATTTTGGGATGGGAGGTGCTTACATAGAACGTGGAGGATATGTAACGCCGACTAAAGTGTTTACTGAATCGGTTTTGAGCGAGTATAATATCCGTTGGATTAAACGAGCCGGCATCTATAAAGTGGAAGAAGGTGTTGCACATTATGAAACACTTGATGGTAAATATGACAAGGTTGAATTCGATTTTGCGATGTTGATTCCGGCGTTCACTGGTCAGGGATTACAAGCCTATGGCAAAAATGGAGAAGATATTTCTGAAAAGATTTTTGCCCCTAATGGATTTATGAAAGTTGATGCTGATTATACTCCGAAAGACTTTGAAGACTGGAGTACTGAGGACTGGCCACAGACCTATCAAAATCCTAACTACACAAATATGTATGCTACAGGAATTGCATTTGCACCTCCTCATTCAATTTCAAAACCAATGAAAAGTTCAAATGGAACTCCGATTTTCCCTGCACCACCCAGAACAGGGATGCCTTCCGGTGTGATTGGAAAAATCGTTGCTCAAAACATTGCCAATTTCATCAAAAAAGGAGCAAAAGAACATAAGCATAGAGCAAACATGGGGAAAATGGGAGCTGCATGTATCGTATCTGCCGGCTATAGTATGACTAAAGGCCAAGGAGCTACAATGACGGTCTCTCCTATTGTACCCGACTGGAAAAAGTACCCTGAATGGGGACGTGATATTAAAGCCACTGTAGGCGAAATGGGATTAGCTGGTCATTGGATTAAGCTTTTCCTTCACTATATGTTCATTCATAAAGCAAAAGGCTATCCTTTTTGGTGGCTGTTACCGGAATAATCTAATGGAGATTTAGAATGGAAAAGAAAACTGAAATACGTGCATATAAAGATGAATTCTACCCTCCTGTTCCAACAGGAGCTACTAAATTCTGGAGAAGAAATTTCTTTTATCAGTTCTACAAGTTCTGGCAATTGAATTTCAAAATCATGCGGATTGTGGTCAAAGGGCATTCTTAAGAACCCTTCATCTTATCTACATATAAGTCGAGTAAGTTATTTTGCTAGCTATAATTAACTCATAGAGGTACAATGACTTACTCTCGCCCCCACACTTTTCACATTCCTGTAATGGGAACCGGGTACACCATCGATACACCAATTAAAGTAGCGCACTATGGAATTTCATCAGTGATTTCCATTATCGATCATCGTTTGATTGAAAAGATGCGCGAGTTCTACGCAAAGAAATATAAATTCGTCTTTTCTCCTATCAAAGAGACAGAGTCTGATTGTAGAGCTCGTAGAATTACAGCCTACCTGAATCTTGTTAAGGAAATTGTAGAAATCAACTTTCAAGCTCTTAAAGAATCTCCTTTTGAAGAAGATTCTGAAATCACGAAATACTTTGAAATGCTTCCTGAGAGCTCTGTTCTAAAGCAGAAGTACATTTCGATGTTGAATTCTTCCGGATATGAAAAGAAAAATGCTCAAATTGCTTTAAGGGATATGATTTCGCCGGGTTCAATTGATGTAAACATCATGACAAAATTAGACGGAGGAGGCATTAAGCGAATTAAAGATGAAGATACAGTAGAGTTTAACGATGCCCATGCAGCTCTTCGTGGATTTGCCAAAAGTGATCTAAAATCATCTGTTGTATTTTCTGCGGGATTAAATCCTCGATTGTATGGATATATATCTCAATTTGATGACTTCTTCCCTGACGATAATGGTTTTATTAAGAAGAAAATCGTTTTAAAGGTAAGCGATTATCGTTCTGCTCTAATTCAAGGTAAGTTTCTGGCTAAGAAAGGTATTTGGGTTTCCGAATATAGAATTGAGTCAGGCTTGAATTGTGGAGGTCACGCTTTTGCAACCGACGGTTATCTAATGGGGCCAATTCTTAAGGAATTCAATGAGAATAAAACCGCATTGCAAGAAACTTTGCTTCCTTTGATTTCTGAAGCATTAAAATCAGAACAACGACCAGTTGTTCTTGATCAACTTAATGTATTACTAACCGTTCAGGGTGGTGTAGGTACTGCAAAAGAACATGACTTCTTGATGGATCATGAACATGCTGACTCTATTGGATGGGGCTCTCCGTTCTTATTGGTTCCTGAAGCAGTTACCATTGATAATGATACTCTGAACCTACTGACAGAAGCTAAAGAAGAAGATTATTATTTAAGTGAAGTCTCTCCTCTTGGAGTTTCATTTAATACGGTAAAAGGTAATTCCGCAGAGCAAGAGCGAGAAGCTCGCATTGATTTAGGAAAGCCCGGTGCTCCTTGTGTGAAAAAGCATTTGGCTTTTAATAATGAGATAAGCGATGACTTACTATGTACGGCTTCATCTAAATATCAAAAAACAAAAATCGATGAGCTTCTTACGAAGGAGCTACCATATGATGAGATGAAAACTGAGTTCAAGAAGATCGTTGAAAAGGTATGTTTATGTGTGGGTCTTGCAAACGGTGCGCTGATGGATAAAGGTGAAACAGTAAACAAGGGAACTCAGGGTGTAGCAATTTGTCCCGGACCTAATACCGCTTATTTCAATAAAGTAGTGAGTCTGAAAGAAATGGTTGATCACATTTACGGCCGTGTTGATTTGGTTGCTTTAAAACATCGACCAAATATGTTCATGAAAGAACTGGATTTATACGTTGATTACATCAAAAATAGAATACAGGAGAACATCAAGGAACAATCGGCTAAAAAGGATAAATACATTCAAAAATTTATCAGTAACCTTGAAGATGGGATCAACTATTATGAAGAGTTATTCGAGGAAGCTTCAACTCAACTAGGTGAAATTGCTGAAAAGGCTAAAGAAGAATTACAGCGATTAAAAACTGAGCTAGTTGGACTTGAATTAACACTCACTTAATTAGGAATTAGGAATATAAAATTAGAAATAAACCATTCACGAACCCGACTTTAGTCGGGTAAAGTGATTTATTATAAAAGACTTATATCAGAGATTCCTTCGTTGCATAACTCCTCGCAAATGTCATTTCTCATTCCTTATTGAACATTGGTTATTCAGTATTCTTAATTGATAATTCCGCAAGATCCTTCGGAGTATCTTCAGGATGACGTGAACTCTAATTTTCTCAACACTCTAAGCATTTCAATTAAACGACGGCCATCTTTCGCGGAGTGCGCCAGTTCCCGGAGATCATCATCGGAAACCAGCACCTCCTCGAAAGCGTCTCTCTCTGTCGCCGTTAGTTTCTCATCCACATAATCGACCACGTACTCTTCAATTACGGGATGGTATTCTTTCTCCATAAAATCCATACTCAGGGGGTTAGTTAGCTTCCTTTCCCTCTTTTAGCTAACTCTTAGAAAGATGTTCCCAGGTCCACATACTCTCCTATCTTTTTACTGATTTGTGCTCTCCCTCTGTTTATTCTTGACTTTACTGTGCCCATAGGTACATTCAGTTTTTCTGATATCTCTTCATAACTTAGCTGTTCGATATCTCTCAAGATCACCACATTTCTGAATTCATCCTGTAAACTTGCTAAGGCTTCCTCCAGCTTTTGTAGGCTTAAATTCAGATGTAACTCCTCATCTTGAAGAATAGCCGAATCCTCGAGTATCATTTCGAATGCATCAGGATCACTTTCATCTTTATGAATGGAAACCAGCTGCATTTTCTTTTTTCTCTTGTATAAGCTTTTAGCCAGATTGATTGCAATTGTATACATCCAGGTACTGAATTTTGCAATACGCTCATAACTGTGTCTACTCTTATGAACTCTCAAGAAAGTCTCTTGAACCAAATCCTCACAATCCTGATGATTCTGCGTGTATCGGTATAAAAAATTATGAAGTCGATCATTATAACGAAGTACCAATTCTGTAAATGCCGATTCTCTCCCTGCTTGAACGAATTCCATTAAATCTTCGTCGCTGTACGTGGCTACTGCCGAATGCTTGAACGCAGTCATCTTGATGTTTTCCCAATTTAGTTCCAGTTCTAGTTTCTGGATCAATCAGTTATCAGCCGATTAATCGCTTGACCAGAAGGAATAAAATGGACGTGGTATCAAGTGTGGAGAATCCTTTGATGGATTTATCAGCATCCAGAAGTGCTTCAAACACTCGAGGCATATCTGCATACTGGAAATTGGCGGCATCTTTCCAAAGGCGATCGAAGTACCAGGCATTCATTCCCATTTGAGCCTGAACCTGGGCTTTTCCCATTCCTTTTTCAGCAAGACGTCTAATCTGCCAAATATTTACAAACACACTGTAAAAGAATCCCACGAGCCGAATTAACTCCCCCGTGTCTGATTTACTGTGTTGCAATATTTGTTCCGATATATATAGCGCCTGTTCCAAATCGCGTCGAATTATGGCTTCTTTCAGCTCAATGGCCGAATATTCGCGATAAGTACCGATTATTTCTTTTACATCAGCTTCGGTCACCTCTTGTTTAGTGTCCACAAAAGTGCACACTTTGTCTATTTCACTAGACAATAGCTGGAGGTTATTCCCAACAAATTGACCTAATAACTGAGCCGCGCCCGGTTGAATTCTCTTATGATGATGGGAATCAACCCAACTAATGATCCAATCAGGAATCATATAATCAGGCATTGGTTCGAAATGGAAAAATCCAACATTGGGATTTTTCGAAATCGATTTTCCAATTTTGGTATTTCCGGCTGGTTTACCGGTATCAAAAAAAACAACCAGACAAGAAGGATTTGGTTGCTCGAAATAATGGATGAAGTCATTCAACTCTCCTTCTCCAGACGCCCCCTTTGCAGTCTGAAGAAAATTACGAACAATCAAAACTCTTCGTTCAGCCATCATTGGGAAACTACGTGCAATGGCTAACACTTTCGCAGGAGTTACATCTTGACCATATAATAGATCAAAATTGAAATCCTTTTCATGAGCAGGCAAAAGATTTGAAAACTTCTCAACAAGCTGATCGAGATAAAACTCTTCTTCCCCATAGAGATAATAGACAGGTTTTAGGGCTCCTGTCTGAAGATGAGATAAAATAGTTTGATAATGATCTGCGCTTGTTGCCCTTTTTGCCATTGGCAGAAAATATCAATTTACTGGTTCTAAATCGTCTGAAATCATCGAACTTTTTAAAAAACCTGTAACCAGCATCCATTGAGCCGCATAATAAGTACTCATCACAAAAACACGTTCAAAAGGTAATTCATAAACAAACTTGTTTATCGCAATTAATGAATCTGAAATAACAAAAATCAGCGCACCGTAAACTGCCCATTTTAAAGGAAGAGTTGATCCTACGGCTAAAAAACCCATCACTGATATAACAATCAAGTAAGCAAATACAGGGATCATCATATCATAAAGATTTAGATACAATAACACAGACATCCCGATTAGATAAATCGCTAAAAATAACGTTAGACCGGTTCGACCTTTTTCCGTGTTTTTATATTGAAAGAAAATGATGGCAAATTGGATTTGAGCAACCAGAAATGCAGCTAATCCCGGCACAAAGAAATCTAAGTGGAGTAGAATGTCACCAGTAATTGAAGCTACCAATGCCCCCAAAAGCAATCTTCTCTGTTTAAAGTTCACATTTTCTGAAACCTCAACAAGTAGAAGAATAATTGGAAAGATTTTGAACATCCAATGCACGCGTAAGTCAGGAATAAAATTCAATAAGACAAAGATTAACGCGAAGAATGAATAAGCAATTGAAGTATTTCGACTCATGTACTCTGAAATTCTTTTAAGCTACTGGAGTTTAAGAGATTCATTTTTGATTTACTACATATGGATTCATATTTAGAGTCGTACCACTTAATTAAGTTGTGCATATCGAAGTGATAAAACACTTATTAAAACCATTAAAATCGCAGGTATCACAAAGATTATTGTTCCAAAAAAACTATAGATAAATCCACCTGATATTAGTCCAATTATAGAAGCTAGACTTCCGGTACTACTTGCATATCCCTGAATTGCTCCTTGATGTTTTTCACCGGCTATTTTTGCAAGTATGGATAGAAAAGACGGCCACATAATTCCATTTCCGCCGGCAAATAGCACAATAGCTACAATAAGTATAGCCATATTAGTTTGAGTATACAACGTAAAGCCTATAGCCAACAGAATACTGCCTATTACAATTAAACTTGTTTCACTAAAGTGTTTCGCCAGGCGAGCCAAAACTGGTCCTTGTACAATTACCATAACTGTACCCATAAGTGAAAAGTAGATCCCAAGCTTAAATAAATCCCACTCTAGAGCCTGAACGGCATGGACCGGAAATGACACATAGAAGAAATTGAATGCCAGAAAAATGAGGAAGTACATAATTAATGTGAATCCAACATTTGGTAATTGAAAAACCTGAATCAATCCTACTTTTTCTTTATCTGTTTTCTGATAACAGTCTTTTTGTTCCGAATTTAAGACCTTTTTGAACTGTCCTGTTTGTACCATGTCTTTCATAGCACATGGATTTGTCTCTTTTAAGTAAAACTGAATGATTGCTATGGCAATGAGTGAGATTAGCATTGTTGCAAATACAGGTAGAATTTCACCCAATACAGTGCCACCTAGTACACCTGCTAATGCAGGACCAATGATAAATCCAAGATTTGCTGAAGCGGCCATCTTCCCAAAGTTGGACTTTCGATTGTCATCATCACTAATATCACTTAGATAAGCATTGGCAACAGAGATATTCCCACCCGTTATTCCATCCAATGCTCGAGCTGCAAATAACATTAGTAAAGGTAGAGACAATATGAATGCGCCTAAATATGCATTCTCAACATCTAATAATGGATTATTTGGAATCACCAAAGCAATTAAGAATAGTAACCATGCTGCGAATGTCCCAATTTGACTTAACAATAATATCCTCTTTCGTCCGAAAGAATCCGACCATCTTCCAAGTATTGGCGCTCCAATTAACTGGAAAAAAGAATAGGTTGCTCCAAGAATTCCATAGATCAATTCATTACCACCGAATTTGATCACCAACACAATTAAAAAAGGAAGAATTAAGCTGTACCCAAGTGCTCCGATAAAATTAACAAGCAGTATGGGAAACACGTTGGTTTTAGGTGGATCGAGAACAATCTTCTTTTCTTGCATTCAACAGTATAAGTGTTGATTACTGAAAATTGAAATAATTGAACAAATTGTTCGTAACGAAATAAGGTCAAGATTCCTCTTAGAGATATGAAAGAAACAACTACAAACAACGCCACATTTATAGCAGAAGGCACAACTATAAAAGCCGATCTAACTAGCGAAGGAAATGTTCACATCTCAGGAATTGCAGATGGGGAAATCATCACAAAAAATCACCTAATACTAAATGATACCGGTAAAATAACGGGTAATACAGTTGCTAAAACAGCAATGATTTCAGGTACAATTGAAGGTGATTTAAGAGTTACTGAAACACTCAAACTGCATGCAAAAGCCAAAGTAATGGGTAATATCTTTGCGAAGCACCTAATAACTGAGCAAGGCGCAGTTATAAACGGGATGATTAGAACAGGCAAAGAAGTTAAAATACTCACTGATCAAATCGTCAAAGAAGTTCATCTTCAAAAGAAAGCCGGTTAATAGAAATTCAGTGTAATTAAACTATCTTGTAGTTACTTAAACTTTTCGGGTAACTACTTTATATGAAATTCAATTTTCCAACTCCCTACACTGTGTTGATGGGAGTTATTGTAATTGCAGCAGCAGCCACTTGGATCCTCCCTTCTGGTGAATATTCAACCATTCTTTTCAATCAGGATTCTTCTAGTTTTGAAGTCAGTTCAAGTTCAGGAGTTGAAATTCTTGAAGGATCTCAATCAACACTCGATGAACTGGGAATCCTTGTTGAATTTGAGAAATTCGAAAATGGAGATTTATCTCGTCCAATCTCTGTTCCCGGTACTTATCAGACGGTAGAAAAGAATCCCCAAGGTCTATTGGCAATATTTCTTGCACCAATTAAAGGTACTTATGATGTGATTGATATCATCATGCTGGTTTTAATAATTGGTGGGTTTATTGGAGTTTTTAATAGCACAGGGGCTCTTGATGAAGGTGTATCTTTTTTAGCAACGAAGCTCAAAGGCAGAGAAAGTTTACTCATCATTATCGTGACAAGTCTTATTGCTATTGGAGGTACCACCTTTGGTATGGCGGAAGAAACACTGGCCTTCTACCCTATTTTAGTTCCAATCTTTCTGGCAGCCGGATATGACTTGATGGTTCCGGTAGCTGTCATTTTTATTGGATCTTGTATGGGTACAATGGCGAGCACCATAAATCCATTTGCGACCATTATTGCTTCAGATGCAGCCGGTATCAATTGGACAGTTGGTTTTTCAAGCCGATTAGCTATGCTGATTTTAGGAACCACAGCATGTATTGCTTATATAGTCAGATATGCAAATAAAGCTAAAGCAGATCCAAAAAAATCAGTTTTATTCGGTCTTAATATAGAATCTCCGATTAAAGCTTTAACTACTTCAGAAACTCATAAACTAGAACTTCGCACTCTATTTTTACTTCTTCTTTTTGGTGGATCATTTGTGGTGATGATCATCGGTGTTGCATTCCTGCACTGGTGGCTTGAAGAAATGACGGTTCTATTTCTCATTTCATCCATTTTGATGGGATTTTTAATGCGAATTCCTGAAAAGACTTTTGTCACACGATTTGTCGAGGGTGCTAAAGACTTATTGGGGGTTTCCTTGATTATTGGAATTGCGCGGGGTGTAGCGATTATTCTTACAGAAGGTAAAGTATCTGATACAATACTTTATCAATCCGTTCAATTGGTTGAAGGTACATCCGGTTTCTTGTTTCTTCCCCTACTTCTCTTGGTCTTTTTTGTGATGGGATTTTTCATTTCAAGCACATCAGGATTAGCAGTTCTAACCATGCCGATTATGAGTTCCCTTGGACAAATTATTGGAGTACCAACTGAAGAAATAGTAAATGCTTATCAGTTTGGAATGGGAATGATGCTCTTCCTTACTCCTGCTAATTTAATCCTTCCTTCTTTGGCAATGGTAAATCTGAATTACGATTCCTGGCTGAAATTCATTTGGCCATTGATACTAATTCTTGCCGGAATAAGTGTCGGTATTTTGTGGTTAGGATTGCTTTTATAACTGAATAAAATGAACCATCGAAAATCATCGCAGAAATAACTATGAAATCAGCTTTTAAGTTTAAAACTATTCTGATTTTAATATTAATGATTCCTCTTGTTAGTAATTGTATCAAACCGATTTGCTGTGTTATGCCTGATCCGGTATATGTTGAACTTGAATTGCCGGAAGAATCAAAAACTCACTTCTATGGAAAAGCGAAGCATTTAGGTGAAAATCCCAATCTTATCTGTAGAGTGGCTCGTGTACAATCTAAGAATGAAGTTTATCTTCAAATTGATGAAAGAGCCGGACAGCTTTCGAAATACATAGCTGAAGAAGATGGATTGTCAAATAAATCAGAGGAGTTCATTATTACCGTTTCAGAAGCTCTTAAAGAATCTGTTTTGGACTCAATGTTCATTTCGCTTGAAGAATTCATCCAACCCGTAGGTGATGACTTTGAATGTTCAGTGATTACAGAATTCGATAAAAGTTCTTATTTCGATCTTTTCATTTCAAATATCGAAGTACATCAAGAAGCAATTGATGGAGTTAACATGGATATCTTCAAACAAAGAGTTCAAGAAATATTTTTGATGAGTTAAACCATTTAAATCAAAAATCAATACCAATTCATTTAAACTTACAATGCGAGTAATACTATTCATTTCTTTCCTTTTACTAACCACAACAAATGTACAAGCGCAAGCAAAATCTGAACTAGAGACGAGCTTTAATAGCTATTTAGAATTGATTCTGGCAAATGATTTTGAAACTGCTTTTGATTATGCCCCATCTAAATTATTTGAAATTGTTCCACGAGATTTAATGGTTACTGCGATGAATCAAGTATTTAATAATCCTGATATGAAGATTTATTTGAGTGACCCATCTATACTTGATATAACTGATAAAATTGAAATTGAAGGAGCTCCATACTATATCATCACCTATGCATCTACAATGAATATGGAATTTAATGATCTACCTCAGGATTCAAGTGTAAATGCAATTTTAGGTATGGCTGAGATTGGTTTGGCTTCTGATTTTGGTAAAGAGAATGTAGCTAGAAATGAGGCAAATACTGGATTTAAGATCTATTCTGTAAAAAAAGTATGTGCACTCATTGAAGATGGAGGATTTAAATTTGTAGCTATAGAGCTTGATCAATTAAATCTCCTAAGACAATTAATCCCGAATGAGATTATTAAAATGTCACTTGATGAATGACATTAATCTATGAGACTCTCATTCTCGAAGATTGTCTTGACTACTTCAGCTACTCCGCCATTCTGACTTAATACAATTTCTGGCTCTATAATTGTCCAAGTAGAACTAATTCTACAAACACATTTTATGCTTAGTCAAGATTATATCATGCGTCAAATTCAGCAGTTCTTTCAAGTGCTGAATACTATTCTTTCTCGGGTTATAAAACTGAAGCAGGAGCAGAATCAATCAGATGCTTTAACCTATACCAATGAGGTATTGAAAGGGGAATTTGGGTTCAGTATTGACGAACTATTGAACATTCTGAAAGAGAAAGGAATTGAATCACTAATAAAAGAAACGGGCTTCATCAATGATCATTTGGAGATACTAGCTGATATACTTTTTGAATTGGCTGATTCAGGATTTGATAACCCGAAGACTCATGACCAAAGTCTCACTTATTTCAAACACAGCCTAAAGCTGTTTGAGTTAATAGAACATGATGATAGAACCTATTCTATAGATCGAAATCTTAAGATCACTAAGATCAAAGATTATCTAAGATAACCTCTCTCTTTCGAATTAAGGCTTCAATCTCCCCATCATTCGCGGGAAAGGAATCGTCTCACGAACATGAGATAAACCGCAAATCCAGGCAACTGTTCTTTCCAAACCGAGTCCATAACCGGAATGAGGAACCGTCCCAAACTTTCGAAGATCCAGGTACCATTCAAAGACTTCTTTGTCTAATCCTTCTTCTTCGATTCTCTCATGCATTAATTCGAGATCATCTTCACGCTGAGAGCCCCCAATAATTTCACCATATCCTTCAGGGGCGAGAACGTCCATTCCTAAAGCAAGTGTATTGGTTTCATCTCGTTTCATGTAAAATGCTTTGATTTCAGCCGGCCAATGAGTCACAATCAACGGCACATCGTATTGCATCATTAATACCGTTTCATCTGATCCGCCAAAGTCGTTCCCCCATTCAAAATTTTGAGCTGATTCTTTCCATTGAGGGATATTCCTGTAGTCTTCTTCAATCTGATCTAAACGAGCTGTAATATCAACTTGACGGGCTTCAATCTGTTTCTTTCTCCACTTCTTAGCCGATCCATGCTCTTTTTTAATCGCTTCTCTTTCTTCTTTTAAAGACTTCTCTTCTTCTTTACGCGAAGCAAACATATCATCGAGCATTGTTGCAGTTTCTTCACTCTTAAGTATATCAACTGCTTCCGTATACTTCATTCGATGGAAAGCCTTATCAACAATTGGCTGAAGTTTTGAAGTATCACGACCTAAAATTTCTAATTCCTTTCCTTTTTTTTCCAGAACCGTTTTAACGATGAAACGGATCATGTCTTCAGCCAGATCCATGTTCATTTCAAGGTCATAAAATGCCATTTCTGGTTCCATCATCCAGAATTCAGTAAGGTGACGACGCGTCTTTGACTTTTCCGCTCTAAACGTTGGTCCGAAGGTGTAAATAAGACCATGCGCCATTGCCATTGCCTCACCATACAATTGTCCGGTTTGAGCTAGATAAGCTTTCTCATCGAAATAATCCGTCTCAAAAAGAGTAGTACTTCCTTCAGCTGCATTTCCGGTAAAGATTGGTGAATCCATCTGAACAAAGTTTCTGTTCTGGAAAAAAGTGTGAATAGCAAAAATGATTTCGTTTCGAACTCGCATTGCAGCCCATTGCCGTTGACTTCTCAACCATAAGTGACGGTTGTTCATCAGGAATTCAACTCCATGATCTTTTGGAGTAATTGGATATTCTTCGGCAATCTGGATTACTTCTACATCAGACACATGCATTTCATGTCCACCAACACTTCGTTCATCAGCTTTAACAGTTCCCGTGATTATGACAGAGCTTTCCTGTTTTAGGGATGATGCTCCCTCCCAGGCTGATTCAGATACCTCATCTTTAGCAACCACACATTGAGTAATTCCTGTACCATCACGTAACTCGATGAATACTAAACTTCCACTACTTCGGTAATTATACACCCATCCTTTTAAGGTGATTTGAGTGTCAACGTGATTTGCTAATTGGTTGATGTAGATCATTTAATTCAAATAATTATGAATGTTGAATTATGAATTATGAATGGCATGATCCAATTCATAATTCATAATCCTTAATTTTTAATTTCTAATTCTCTTCTGGCGTTAAAACGGCTTCCATAAAGTATTTTTGGTCGAAGAAGTCTTTCGAGAATTCAAGCACATCTTCAGCTGTAACTTTGTCGATGTTTTCTTCTAGCTCATCTAGAGTTACAAATCGCTCGAAATAAAGCTCACTCTTTGCAAGTCTCATCATTCGATTGCTTGTATTTTCCTGGCTGAGTAGAAGCTTTCCCTTCAATTGTGATTTAGCCTCAGAAAATTCTTTTTCAGGAATAATTTCTGTTCTGATTTTGTCTAGTTCTGCCACTACTAATTCGTGAACATGCTCCACGTAGTCCTTATCCGTTCCAACATAAACGCCCCAAATACCTGAATCAGAATAAGATTGATTGAACGTCTGAATAGAATAGCAGTAGCCGTATTTCTCACGAACATTTTGGTGCAAACGAGAACTCATTCCACCACCTAGAACTGTATTTGCCAACAGAAGTAGATATTTATCTTCATGATCGAAGTGCATTCCACGACGACCTAAAATATAATGAGTTTGCTCGATTGGTTTTGTTAGAGCCAGTTTTTCGGGATGGAATTCATCTAAAGGCTGAGCTCCATTTCTTGTTTTTTCTGCTGAACGATCTTCAAAGTAAGACGAAACCAACTTCACAACTTCATCATGATCCACATTACCAGCAACAGCAACAAGTAAGTTATCAGGACGATAACGATCGCTCATGTAATCATATAAATCCTGACGTGTAAAAGCAGAAACAGTATCCTCAAATCCCAAAACTGGTCGTCCTAATGCATGGTCTTCAAACATTTTAGTTGTGAAAGCTTCGAACAAGTAATCGTCAGGTGAATCGCGATACATTTTCATCTCCTCGATTACCACTTTCTTTTCTTTTTCAATTTCCTCTTCTGGAAATGCCGGATTTAAAACCATATCAGAAAGAACATCTAAAGCACGACCAAGTTGTTCATCTACACAACGAGCGTAATAACAGGTGTACTCGCTTGAAGTGAAAGCATTCAAATAGCCACCAACTGATTCCATGCTTTGGGCAATTTCAAAGGCTGATCTTTTCTCAGTTCCTTTGAACAACATATGCTCTAAAAAATGAGTAACACCTGCTAACTCTTTCTTCTCATTTCTAGATCCTGTTTTTACCCAAATCCCAATCGAGATACTCTTAACACTGTCAATTCTCTCTGTAACGATGCGTAAACCATTCGGCAAAGTCGATTTAGTTACGCTATCAATTTCTTTCAAATTTTCCATGTTTTAAAAACGCTTAAATTCATTTCTGATAATAAAAAAAAGGCGCATATCTATACAGACAGCGCCTTTAAAAATTTGTAGAAAAAGTTAATCTTCTTCTCTTCGCTCTGGGCGTTCGATGAGTGCTTTTCTTGAAAGACGAAGTTTACCACCATGTTCAACTTTTAGCAGTTTAACTTCGATTTCATCACCTAATTGAAGGTAATCCGTTACTTTCTCAACACGCTTATGATCGATTTCAGAGATATGAAGAAGACCATCTTTACCAGGCGCGATTTCGATGAATGCTCCAAAATCTTTAATCGACTTAACGATTCCTTTGTAAGTAGCACCTTCATCTAAATGACCAACGATCATTTTAATTCGCTTCTTAGCTTCTTCAGCTTTGCTTAGATCATTCGCAGAAATTGTAACCTGACCTTTACCATTTGAATCTTCTTCGATAATGATTTCAGTTCCGGTTTCTTTCTGAAGCGTTTGAATTACTTTACCACCAGGTCCGATTACCGCCCCAATATCACTGCCATCGATTTCCATTTTAAGGAATTGTGGAGCATACTGAGAGATATTTTCTCTAGCTGATGTGATTGTCTTAGCCATCTCACCAAGAATGTGAAGTCGACCTGTATGAGCTTGTTCAAGTGCCTGCTCAATGATTTCAAAACTAATGCCCTGAACTTTCATATCCATCTGGCAGGCAGTAATACCTTCAGTAGAGCCTGCAGTTTTGAAGTCCATGTCTCCCATGAAATCCTCTTCTCCACGGATATCAGAAAGTACAACTGTGTTTTCTTCACCTACGATCATACCCATTGCAATACCTGCAACCGGCTTTCTTAGAGGTACACCAGCATCCATTAATGCCATTGAACCACCACAAACTGAAGCCATAGATGACGAACCATTTGATTCAGTAATATCAGAAATCACACGAACTACATAACCAAATTCATCAAAAGTTGGCATCATCATTTTTAAAGCTCGTTCAGCTAAGTGACCATGTCCAATTTCACGACGTCCCGGACCACGCATGAATCCGGCTTCACCTACAGAATATGGTGGGAAGTTGTAATGTAGCATAAACTGCTTTGCTTCTTGATTGAACAAAGTGTCTACAGATTGCTCATCACGCTTAGTACCAAGAGTTGCAGAAACTAATGATTGAGTTTCTCCTCTGGTGAAAATCGCAGAACCATGAGTTCGTGGAATATATCCTACTTGAGTCCAGATATCGCGGATATCAACCGGAGTACGACCATCGATACGACGACCTTTTTCTAAAATCATATTACGAAGCTCGTTCTTTTCAATAGATCCAAGAATCTTCTTTGCTTCGCTTAGTTTTTCTGCCCCGTCTTCATCTTCTGCAAATTCAGCTTCCAAAGCTTCCACGGCTTCTTTTTTAGCATCACGGATTTTGTCATTGTACTCTTCTTTTCCAAGTCCAATGTTTACGATCTCGTTGATTTTTGCTTCAGCTAGTCCTTTTACTTTTGCTTCAAGGTCTGCATCAACTTCAGCAGGTACAAATTCGCGCTTTGGCTTACCCATTTCTTCGCGAAGTTCATTTTGGAAATCACAAAGCTTTTTAATCGCTTCATGTGCAGCTTTAATTGCATCGAGCATATCTTTTTCAGAAATCTCGTCCATTTCACCTTCCATCATTAAGATAGAATCAGCTGAACCACCAACAACCATATCCATGTCGCTTTCTTTAAGCTCACTTACAGTTGGGTTGATGATGAATTCGCCATTCACACGACCTACTCTCACTTCACCCATAGGGCCATCAAATGGAACATCTGATAAGTGAAGAGCTAATGAAGCACCGATACCACCAAGAACATCACCATCATGCTCATCATCAGATGAGATCACAGATGTTATAATTTGGGTATCGCAGTAATATCCTTTAGGGAATAAAGGTCTTAATGTTCTGTCGATTAGTCGACTTGATAAAATTTCTTTCTCATTTGAGCGCCCCTCACGCTTCATGAAACCACCAGGAAAACGTCCGGCTGCAGAAAAGCTTTCTTTATGATCTACAGTTAACGGGAAAAAATCTTGACCTGGCTTTGGCTCTTTGGCACTTACTGCAGTACAAAGTACCATTGTATCGCCCATTCTTACAACTACTGCACCGTCTGCTTGTTTGGCAATTCTTCCTGTTTCTACAGATATCACTTTGCCTGGTGCAAGTTCTACACTTCTAAAATCTTCTTTCATTTATTTTATTTCTTTATTTGTTGCTTTATCCCGGCTGAAGGTTTGGATAGGAATGAAATATAGCTAGCAAATTGTAGCCGGGAGAGAATTGAAAAAGGCTCCGTGTTGACCGGAGCCTCTAAGTTATTTTCTGATACCGAGTTCTTTAATAAGCTCTCTGTACTTCTGAATGTCTTTTTTCATCAAGTAGTTAAGTAAACGACGTCGCTTACCTACCAACTTTAACAAACCACGACGAGAAGCGTGGTCTTTTTGATTGGTTTTTAGATGCTCTGTAAGGTGATTGATTCTGTGGGTAAATAATGCAATCTGGCCTTCAGTTGTGCCAGTGTTCTCCTCAGCTCCGCCAAATTTTTTAAAGAGATCCTTTTTTTCTTCTGCTGTAATACTCATTACAATGTCTAGTTATAACTAATTTTTAATCGATTTATAGGACGCCAAAGATACGTGTTTCTATGTAAAGCAACAATCAACATAGCGTACATTTATTTATCCTAATCTTGTGATAATTATTTCTCTAATTATCGGTCATTATGCTATTTAAGTAAGTTAGAATCAGTTAATAAACCTGAAATAGAAAAGGGTGATCAAATGACCACCCTTCAAATTCAGTTTCATTGTTTTACTTAAGGTCGAAACGATCGGCGTTCATAACCTTGGTAAAAGCTGCTGCAAAATCATGCACCATTTTTTCATGTGCATCATTTCCAGCGTAAACTTCTGCAATTGCACGTAATTCAGAATTTGATCCGAAAATCAAATCTGCGCGTGTACCGGACCATTTGATATCTCCTGTTCTTCTATCACTACCAACAAACACATCCTGTTTATCTGTTGTAGCTACCCATGTAGTAGTAAGATCAAGGACATTCTTAAAGAAGTCATTTGATAATACACCAGGAGTATTTGTAAACACACCATGCTTTGAACCATTGTAATTGGTACCCAATACTCGCATTCCACCAACAAGTACGGTCATTTCAGGAACTGAAAGCCCCATCAGTTGTGCTTTATCCACCAACATTTCTTCTGCCGTTGTGTTGTGTTTTGCATTGAAATAATTTCTAAAGCCGTCAGCTTCTGGTTCAAGCCATCCAAATGACTCAATTTCTGTCTGATCCTGTGAAGCATCTGTTCTACCAGCAGTAAAGGGAACTGAAACTTCAGCTCCGGCATCCTTGGCAGCTTTTTCAACAGCGGCAGTTCCGCCAAGGACAATCAAATCTGCAATTGATACTTTTTTAGAACCATTAGCCTCATTGAATCCTTGCTGAATTACCTCAAGTGTGTTCAACACTTTTGCTAACTGTTCGGGATTGTTCACTTCCCAATCTTTCTGAGGTGATAGACGAACTCGTCCACCATTTGCACCACCTCTTTTATCAGAACCACGATAAGTTGAGGCAGATGCCCATGCCGCTGAAACTAAATCAGACACAGAAAGTCCCGATGCAAAAATTTGCTCTTTCAAAGCAGTAATATCAGCATCATTTACTAACTCATGATCAACTGCTGGAATTGGATCTTGCCAGATTAGTACTTCTTCAGGGACATCTGATCCTAAATATAATTCTCTTGGTCCCATATCACGATGGGTCAACTTAAACCATGCTCGAGCAAAAGCATCGGCAAACTGATCAGGATTTTCAAGGAATTTACGAGAAATCTTTTCGTAATCAGGATCAACTCTAAGTGCTAAATCAGTTGTAAGCATGAAAGGTTGGTGTTTCACCTCAGGGTCATGAGCATCAGGAACTGTTCCTGCCCCACCACCATTTACAGGCTTCCACTGCCATGCACCAGCAGGACTTTTCTCTAATTCCCACTCGAATCCAAATAGATTTTCAAAGTATAAGTTCGTCCACTCAGTTGGTTTTTGAGTCCATGTACCTTCTAGTCCAGAAGTTATGGTATCGTTACTATGGCCGGTTCCATGAGCGCTTGCCCATCCCTGACTCATTTGTGTGATATCAGCTGCTTCCGGGTCTGCACCTAAATTTGACTCTAAAGCTGCACCGTGTGACTTACCAAAAGTATGACCACCGGCAATCAAAGCAACCGTTTCTTCATCATTCATTGCCATTCGAGCGAAAGTCTGACGAATATAATGTGCAGATTTAGCCGGATCCGGCTCACCCATTGGTCCCTCAGGATTTACATAAATCAATCCCATATGATCCGCACCTAATGGAGCTTCCAGCTCTCCTTCGTCAGTATGACGTTTTGAACCTAACCATTCGCCTTCAGATCCCCAGTAAATATCTTCTTCAGGCTCCCAAACATCTGCTCTACCGCCGGCAAATCCAAATGTTTTGAATCCCATTGATTCAAGAGCAACATTTCCGGCTAAAATCATTAAATCAGCCCAAGAGAGTTTTCTCCCATACTTTTGTTTAACTGGCCATAGCAGCAAGCGTGCTTTATCTAAGTTCACGTTATCAGGCCAGCTATTTAACGGAGCAAAACGTTGTGTTCCGGCTCCTCCACCTCCGCGTCCATCAGTAACACGGTAAGTTCCGGCACTATGCCAAGCCATACGAATCATAAGAGGACCATAATGACCAAAGTCGGCCGGCCACCAGTCCTGTGAATCCGTCATTAATTCTGTTAAGTCTTTTTTTACTGCCTCAAGATCCAGTGATTCGAATTCAGCAGCGTAATCAAATCCTTCACCCATTGGATTTGAAAGACTCGAATGTTGCCTAAGAATGTTCAAATTCAATTTATTTGGCCACCATTCTCTATTCTTGGTTCCACCACCTGCTGATTGTCTCATTGCTCCATTATGGAATGGGCATTGGCTAATATCGCCCGACATATTTTCACTCATGTTCTTCCCTTTTGATTGTTGATTTATGACTTACAAATCAAAATTAACAGAACAATCATTCATTTAAACATTGATTGTATTTATGAGCCTCATAAATACCAGAAAAGCGCTTTATCATTTTGATTTGGTTTTCCTACATTCCAGCACTTTGATGCATAATTCAGAGGTTAATTGGTACAATAAAATTTAAAGTTCATCTAGATGAAAGCTACTACCCCTAAACTCTCATTCCGTGAAAAATTTGGTTATGGACTTGGAGATACCGCCTGTCACTTCGCTTGGGATATGGCAGGAATGTTCCTCTTTTTCTTTTTAACTGATGTATATGGAATTACAGCGGCCATGGCCGGAACCATCATGCTTGTAGCCAGAGTGTGGGATGCTATTTCTGATCCAATGATCGGCATCATCTCTGATCGTACCAATACTAAACATGGGAAATTCAGACCATATATGATTTGGTTTGCCCTTCCTTTAGGTGCTTCTTTAGTTTTGCTATTCACAACTCCGGATTGGGAAGAAACTGCAAAAATAATTTGGGCAGCTAGCATGTATTTGTTGCTCAGTACTATGTATACAGCTGTAAACCTTCCATTTTCTGCACTTTCCGGTGTAATGACGGACGACTCAGCAGAAAGAACTCAATTGAATCAATTCCGTTTTTTCCTTGGTTTTATCGGGATGTTCATTGTGAGTTTTACCATGCTATTCAAGAACCTGTTGATTGTTGATCCTGTTCTTGCGTTTGCTCAGGAATCCAATCTTCCAGCTCAAGCCTTGGAGTACATTCAAGCATATAATTGGGGTGAAGCACGACTACTTGATACCACCGGTGAACTCGCCAATGTGATTGTTGCCGAAGAAAGGAAAGCTTTTCAGCTTATTGCTATTCAGATGGCTGTTTTGGGTACAATTCTTTTAGTGTATTCTTTTTATTCAACAAAAGAACGTATTCAGCCACCGGCAAGTCAGGAGTCTAATCTAATTGAAGATGTAAAGAATGTATTTGGTGTTAGAGCCTGGTTAATTCTTTTCATACTTGGTGTAATCACTTTTGTATTGATCAATATTCAAGGTGCTGTAATCAATCAATACTTTAAATATTATGTAGGTCGAGAAAATGATGCGACCTTATTATATACATTGACTACGGTTTCATTAATTGCCGGTGTTCTACTTGCAACTCCACTTACTAAACGATTTGAAAAAAGAACAGTGTATTTGGCCTGTTCTGCCATTTCGGGGCTGCTAACTATGGCTTTATATCTCCCCGGTCCTGAGGATACCATTTTACTTCACACCATCAATGTCGCTTCAAAACTAGCTATCGCCCCAACTATTCCCTTACTATGGGCGATGATTGCAGATACTGCTGATTTCTCAGAATGGAAGAATAATCGTCGGGCAACCGGTCTCTTCTTTTCCGCAACAACATTTGCTCAGAAAATTGGAGGTGGAATTGCTGTTGGATTAGCTGGTTGGTTATTGACAATTGCGAATTATGATGGAGCTGCCATCCAGCAAACTTCAGAAGCTATTTTATCTATCAAACTTTCATTTTCAGTGATTCCTGGCGCACTTTATTTGGCAACGGCAGGACTATTGTTCTTTTATGATTTAAGTGATGAGCAAGTTGAAAACATTAAGGTTGAATTAACCGCAAGAAGATCGGAGGCATAAATTGAGCATCAAATTTGATATGATCGGATTGTTTGTATCCGATCTCCCGCGAATGGTTGAGTTTTACAGAGATGTAGTCGGGCTTGAAATCGATTGGGATGGAAACGGTCCATATGCAGAATTCAAACATGAAGGAATACGATTTTCGATGTTTGAACGGAAGCAACTTCCTGGATTACTGGGACAAACTCCTTCCCTTCCAACCGGTATAAACGGTTCCTTTGAACTTGCATTAAACGTTGGTGAACCAGCCAATGTGGATTTAACCTTTGCAAAAATGATTGAAGGTGGAGCAACGGCTATTTACTCTCCGAGGGATGAGCCCTGGAAACTTCGTTCTGCTTTAATAGCTGATCCGGATGGAAATCTAATTGAAATCGCCTCTGATTTCTGGGAATAACTAAACTTATAAGATCATGAAACTTCTACTCCCTGCATTCTCAATCCTGTTATTCACAACCGGTTTCTTTATGGGAAATACTAACTCTGAACCCGTCACTGAATTCCTCAAAGAAGAAAAAGTACTTAGGCATGTTGTACTTTTTAAATTCAATGAATCTGCCTCAGAAGCTGACATTAAAGAAATTGAAGATGCTTTTTCAGCACTACCTTCCAAAATCCCAGAGATCATTGGTTTCGAATGGGGTTTAAACAATTCACCTGAAGGTTTGGAAAAAGGATTCACCCATTGCTATTTGATCACCTTTGCAGATGAAGAAGGTCGATCAATTTATCTCCCTCATCCCGATCATGTGGCTTTTACCGAGATTGTGGGTCCACATTTGGAGGATGTGCTGGTTGTGGATTATTGGGCTGAATGAAAGGTCAGTTGAACATTACAGGATGAGCAACTCAAGTCATTTTTCTTTAATCAAATCTTACTTTGAAGGTCATATTGCTCATCTTCAAGATTTAACTAGTCAATATGAACCAACTGAGAGGTTTAATAAACATCTAAAATTTTCGTTCAAGGTATGCAATGAGCTAACTAAGGAAGCACCTTCAATAATGCGTTTGCTGATTGAATACTTAGAATCCGAATCACGCGCGATAGGATGGTCATTTCCTGAGACTAAAATTGAAGAAGAATTTGAAAAATCATTTCTAAATTTTAGAGATACAATAAAGCAATTAGTCAAAGAAATGACTGTTAATGAGAGACTACATTACTTTGGTTATATGAGCGATTACGATTTCGCGAAACGAAGTGAAAAAGAACGTATTGAGTATAAGTTATTTATTAGCTGGTAATTTCCTCATTTAGCTAATAATTGAAACGGTTAACCTATGTATATGATTAGGTCAACTATACTCAGTTAATTCAACTTAATTTACTAATAGAGGAAATGAAAAAGCTTAATCTGGTTTTAGGGATTTACTTTGCATTTGTTTATGTCATTTGGAGTCTGATTTTTGATGACTCTCCGACTGTTGAATATTTATTCATGGAAATCAACATTTGGGTATTTCGATTATTTTGGACAATCATCTCAATTTTTCTGATTAGTCAATGTTTTATTCCGGAAAAATCAGAAAAAAAAGCTGATACAGCTAGTTAGTACTCACGATTATTCAAATAAGTATTATAAATTCTGTTAGTTAGTTCGATAATTATTATTGAGCTAATCGTATATTGTAAGTCAGATTCACATCAAAAAGTGAATCTGCAGAATCAGAATTAATAAGCATGATCGAATACTTTCTAAGAGCAAAACACTGGCAATTATTCCTTTTTACTTTTGGCATTCCTTTAATCTTACAGATCGCATTTACCGTCATGTTGTTCATGAGTCTGTTTTTAAATGAAGGCCCTGACATGGCGTTTATCGGGGATTATTTTGCATTTTTTCCATTCTTAATAATCCTATTTGCAGGAGTATTCTTTGCATGGTTTTGGTCCGTTGGGATTGGATTAAATCAGAAAACACCAACAAATGCCAACTTGAATAAAAACGTGTTCAAACTGCTTTTGATAGCACCGTTTATATATCTGATTTTAGCTCTAATTCTTGTATTCAACATTACATTAGAGGAAGGTAGCGACCTTGAACTAAAAGCTACTTTGATTATTATTCCACTACATCTGGTTTCAATGGGTTGCATTTTTTACTGCATGGCATTCATTGCTCGAACTATAAAATCCATTGAACTGGAAAGAAATGCCCATTTCTCAGACTATTTCGCAGAGTTCTTTTTGATTTGGTTTTATCCAATTGGGATTTGGATTCTACAACCACGAATCAATAAGATTTTCTCAGAAATGGACCATTAATTCACTTCTGATAAAACCATATTCAACTTACCATTGAATTCAAGATAAAATGAGCCTAGCCGCTTCTTTATCCGTTTTTAATTGGTTTTTTAAACCTTCTAAGCCTTCAAATTTTTGTTCGTCTCGAATTCGATCAAAAAAGCGGATTTGAACGGTTTTACCATAGATCATCTGATCGAAGTCGAAAATATTTACTTCCAATGATTTAGCTTGTCCATCGAAAGTTGGCCGGACTCCAATATTCATCATGCCATTATACCAAATATCATCTACTCTGATTTTAACAGCATAAATCCCATTCTTTGGTTTAGCTTTATCGGGATGTTCAGGCTGTAAATTAGCAGTTGGAAAACCAATAGTTCGGCCTCTTTCGTCCCCGTGAATAACCAATGCGTTTAACATGTAAGGACGACCCAATAATTCTGCAGCCCTGTTCATATCTCCATTTTCTATAATCTCTCTTCGAATAACAGTACTGCTAACTGTTGTCTCTCCCATCTCTTTTTTTGATACTACTGAAACATCGAATCTTAATTCCGGTCTCAATTTTTGTAGGGTTTCAATAGTTCCTGATCGATCTTTACCAAAGTGATGATCATAACCAATTACAAATTCACTAATTCCGATTTTATCAAAAATCACATCTCGAACGAATTGCTGACTACTCAAAAGAGAGAAATCTCGTGTAAAAGGAATCACTACTAATTCATCAACACCAATAGATTCCAGAACTTCTGCCCTTTCTCTAAGAGTAGTTAATAATTTGATTCCATCTGATTTCGAATGAATAATACTTCTTGGATGCGGATCGAAAGTAACTACAACACTACGTGCATTTTTCGCTCTTGCCTGACGAACTAGAGTATCCATCAATGCACGATGGCCTTCATGAACTCCATCAAAAGTTCCAACTGTTACAACAGAATTAGGTACTCGTTTAACTTCATTAATTGGGGTCAGTTTAGCCATTCGGTCGAAGAATTTCGTTGTATTGATGTGGAGTCAGAGCCTTAGCATTCGAAAAATTTCCGATCTTAGTTCGTTCCAATTCGCTTAAATATCCGAGAGATTTCAACGCTTTCCCTAAATCATGCGCTATTGATCGAATGTACGTTCCTTTACTACAGGTTATTTCTAGCCTAAGCTTTGGAGATTCAAAACTCAATATTTTAGAACTGTAGATTGTAATAGGCCTTGGCTCTAGTTCAATCGTTTTTCCTCTTCTGGCAAGTTCATATAATTTCTTTCCATCTCTTTTAAGCGCTGAATACATTGGAGGAACCTGCAATATCTCACCAGAAAACTGATCTTCTAAAACCTTTTGGATGCTTTCAATTGTGATGTGGTTAAATTTAGCTACTTCTTCAATTTCAGATTCTGCATCATAACTTGGGGTTGAACCGCCAAAAGTAATTTCAGCTATATACGTTTTCTCTTGACCCTGAATCTGATCAATGGTTTTTGTGGCTTTACCTGTGCAAAGGATGAGTAAACCTGTTGCCATAGGATCCAGTGTACCTGCATGACCTACTTTCTTGCATTGTACTCTTCCGCGCAGGTATTTAACAGCATCAAAGCTAGTCCAACCTTGGGGTTTATTAACTAAAAGAATGGATCCGGATTGAAAATCATATTCCGGTGATGGAGGATTACTTTCACCAAAAACAGGTAAACTGGCCAATTCTGGAGCTTTGGCCATTATTCGTCTTCGTCGGTCGGAGCTTTTGGTTGCTCATCTACTTTTTTGAACAACCCTTCCATTTTGTTTACATACTCTGCGGTGTCATCTGCATAAAAGTGAAGCTCAGGAATTTTCCTTACCTGGTTACGAATTCTACCAGCTAATTTATGTCTGATCTGAGGTACTTTCTCATCGATGTATTCAAAAACAACTTCATTATCACGACCTGGCGCAAATACACTTAAATACACTTTTGCAATGGAAAGATCTGGAGTAACTCGTACTTGAGTTACTGTCACAAAAGTCCCATCAGGCTGAAATTCCCGTTGAATAATTTCGCCCAAATCTCTCTTGAGTAATTCCCCTAGTCGTTCTACTCTGAAACTCATAGAAATCGATATTGAGGTTAATTAGCGTCTTCGAGTGTACGTTTCTCTTCAGTGATTTTGTAGCTCTCGAACATATCACCAACTTTGATGTCATTGTATCCCTGGATGCTAATTCCACACTCATAACCGGAGGCTACTTCTTTTACATCATCCTTAAAGCGTTTCAGAGCACCAATAGCACCGTCATAGATTACAACACCTTCGCGAATAATTCGAATTGGATTGTTTCTGTCTATTTTACCTTCAGTAACATAGCAACCGGCAATGGTTCCAACTTTGGAAACTTTGAAGGTCTCACGTACTTCAACGATTCCCATCATTTGTTCTTTCAATTCTGGGCTTAGAAGTCCTTCGAGAGCATCTTTAACTTCGTCGATAGCATCATAGATTACAGAGAACAATCGGATATCGATTTCTTCTGTCTCAGCAAGCTTTCTTGCTTGAGCAGTTGGACGAACCTGGAAACCAATAATAATTGCATCAGAAGCAGATGCTAACAATACATCCGACTCAGAAATCGCACCTGCGCCTGTGTGTATGATATTTACCGCAACTTCATCTGTACTAATCTTTTGAAGAGATCCTGAAAGTGCCTCAATCGATCCATCCACATCCGCTTTGATGATGATATTCAATTCTGAAACTTCACCAAGTGCAAGACGACGAGAAAGATCGTCAAGCGTCATATGCTTAGTCTTACGGAGTGCTTGTTCACGTCGTATCTGCTGGCGTTGATTTGCAACTTCTTTCGCAGTTTTTTCATCTGCAGCTACAACAATTTTGTCACCTGCTTGTGGCATATCATCAAAACCGGTTAGCTGTAGCGGTGTTGCAGGTCCAGCAATTTGAACACGTTTTCCGCGATCATTTTCCATTGCTCGAACACGTCCGTAACAAGGTCCTGCTACAAAAGGATCACCAACATTCATTGTACCATTTTGTACTAAGATGTTAGCAACAATACCTTTTCCTTTATCCAAACGAGCTTCAAGAACTACACCATCAGCACGACGATCAGGATTCGCTTTCAATTCTAGTAATTCAGCTTCGATCAGAACTTTTTCTAATAAATCGTCGATACCCATACCTGTTTTAGCAGATACCAGTGCATACTGTACGGTACCGCCCCAATCTTCTACAAGTACATCATAATCAGTAAGCTGTTGTTTAATTCGATCCGGTGTTGCACCATCCTTATCCATTTTGTTGATGGCAACAACCATTGGTACACCAGCTGCTTTCGCGTGATTGATTGCTTCAATGGTTTGAGGCATAACAGAATCGTCAGCAGCAACCACAAGAATTACAATATCTGTAGCCTGAGCACCACGAGAACGCATTGCCGTAAATGCTTCGTGACCCGGAGTATCCAGGAAAGTAATCTTTCTATCATCATGTAGAACTTCATATGCACCAACATGCTGGGTAATACCACCAGCTTCGCCTTCAGCTACTCGTGCTTCGCGTATGTAATCAAGAAGAGAAGTTTTACCGTGATCTACGTGACCCATAACTGTAATAATCGGTGCACGTGGCTTTAGATCTTCATCGGCATCCTCTTCTTCTTCTAACTCAATAACTAATTCTTCAGCATCAATAAATTTAACTTCCTTATCAAATTCACCGGCAACTAGTTCTATGGTACCAGCATCTAAACGCTGATTGATAGTGATCATCAATCCGATGCTCATGCAAGCACTAATAATATCATTTACACCAACTCCCAGCTCTTCAGCAAGGTCGTTAGCTGTGATGAACTCAGTAACCTCAATGGTTTCACTCTCCAGTTCACTGAGCTCCTGTTGATGCATCATTTCCTCTTCGCGCTCTTCTTTACGTTGGCGACGTCGTTTTCCACGCTTGCTACCAACAGTTGAGTTACCCTGCATTTTCTTAAGGGTCTCGCGCATCATCTTATCTACATCGATTGCATCAACTTCAGCTTTTTCCTTTTTAGGCTTTGGCTTTTTATTACTTTGCTTCTTTGGTCGCTGAGTTTCCTGTCCACTTTTCTTTTCTTGTGATTCAGGCTTTGCACCTTTTTGCGTTTGAAGTTCAGATTCTGAAGGTCGGTCTTTTCTTCTTTTTCGTTTCTTCCGAACTTTTGAATCTGAGGTAAGATCATTCGTAAATGCTGTTTTACCAAGAACTTTTGTTCCTTTTAGTTTATCAGCTCTACCCCTGATAATAGGTTGACCAGGTTTTGGTGCAGCCTCTTCGTCTGTTACTTCAGTTTCTTCGTCTTCTGTCTCAAAGTCCTCATCTTCAACTTCTACTTCTTCGACTTCTACTTCTTCGATTTCTTCAACTTCCTCTAACTCTGCAATTTCTTCAACAGGTTCTTCAATCGGAGTTTCTTCTTCAACAACCTCTTCGATAACCTCTGTAACTTCAACTTCAGCAACTGGCTCAGGCTCAACTTCCTCCTGAACTTCATCAACTGGCTCTAGCTCCTCAATTGGCTCAAGAACCGGTTCTTCAACTGGTTCTAGTTCAGCTTCAGGTTCAGATATTGGCTCAAGTCCACCAATCAAATCATCTTCAATAGATGTAGGAGCCGGATCGATTGGCGTCAATTCATCAAGTGGCTCCAACATGTTATCCAACGTAACACTCTCGTTACGCTGATTCATCATATGACTACGACGACTCTCGTATTCTTCCTTTGAGCGCTCGTGCTCCAGATTACGGGTTTTATCCTCCCCATAAACATTATCCAAAACTTCATACATCTCTGGTGTGATTTTGAAGTTTGGTCGATTAGCTGCAGTCATTCCGTTATCCGCCAGTGTATCCACGATGGATTGTGTAGAAACGTTGAATTCCGATGCTACTTTAAATAACGGTTTAGGTCTGTTTATGGGCATATTAGCTTTTTAATTCTTGTCTAAACTAAAGAAAATTGATTTAATGTGTAATTACTTAATCGTCAAACTCATAAGCGATTACTTCGATTATTTTGGCTGCCTGATCTTCAGAAATATCACCATTCGTTCTTCGAACTATTTCTTCTTTATCAAGATCCATCACTGATCGAGCAGTATCACACCCTATGTCGTGTAACATTTTGATGATTTCTGCGCCAAAGTCTTCTTCAAACTCGTTGATATCGATGTCATCTTCTTCTTCTACTTCTCGGTAAACATCGATTTCACATTCGGTTAATTTTGATGCGAGACGAATATTAACACCACCTTTACCAATCGCTTTTGATACTTCATCGGCAGGTACAAGCACATTCGCTTTTTCTCCATCTTCGCTCAACTCCACTTTCATAACTTCAGCTGGCTGCAATGCACGCTTAATGAACTCTACTTTGTCTTTTGTGTAGTTGATTACATCGATATTCTCATTTTGAAGCTCACGAACGATTGCGTGAATTCGGATACCTTTCATACCAACGCAAGCTCCAACCGGATCAACTCGCTCATCATGTGATAAAACAGCTACTTTAGAACGATCACCTGGTGCGCGAGCAATTTTTACCAACTCGATGATTCCATCAAATACTTCTGGAATTTCATTTTCAAATAGTCGCTCTAGGAATAATTCTGAAGTTCTTGAAATAATAACCGTTGGATTACCATTTCGCATATGTACACCAATTACAACCGCTCGAATGGTATCTCCTTTGCGGTATCGATCTTTGTAAATCTGCTCATTTTTTGGAAGCAGGAGCTCCACTCCATTGTGATTTACAAGAATATCCTTGTTATGGCGAACCTGGTAAACATCACCTAAAATGATTTCACCTACACGATCGGTGTAATCTTCGTAAATATTGTCTTTTTCAATTTCGCGAATGCGCTGTGCTAGCTGTTGACGTGCCATCATTACAGCACGTCTACCAAAGTCAACTATCTGAACTTCCTGAGCCAATTCATCATAAAGCTCAATATCAGGGTCGATTTTTTGCGCATTTTCAAGCGTTATCTCTGCAACAGGATCAGATAATTCCTCAGCCGGTACTACTTCCTGAACATGCAGAATCTGGATTTCACCACGATCAGCATTAAGAATAACTGAAAATGCATCATCAGTCTCATACTTTTTACGAATCATTGTACGAAACACATCTTCCAAGATAGAAAGCAGTAAATCACGGTCAATTCCCTTCTCTTTCGCAATCTCTGCAAATGATGATATAATTTGTTTTGATAGGTCGTTCTGCATGTATGTTAAGTTAGATTTGGGGCACAATCTTCGCCTCAAGCACCATTTCAAGCGGAATGATGTGTTCGATCGATTTTTTTCCCTCAGTTTCTATCACTATTAATTTCTCTTGCGTAGCGTTTTCAAGTTTACCTTTCACTTTCTTTGTTTCTTCACCATCCTTATATCTCAGCTTAATTACTCGTCCAGCATTTTTTGGATATTGACGGAAATCAGATAATGGTCTACTTAAACCCGGAGATGATACATTTAAGCGATATTTAGACTCTAAAAGCTCATGTGCTTCAATTAAAAAACCTAACTCACGGCTTAATTCGGCGCATTCATCTAGATTAACGCCTCTGTCTTCACCATCCAGATACACCCATAATTCATTGCCCGAACCTGTCTTATGTTCGATGTCAACCACAAATAACCCACGCTCCTCTGCTAAGGGAGCCGCGAGTTCCTTAATTTGTTCAATAATGTCGGGTGTCATAGCCAAAATCCAGAAACAAAAAAAAGTGAGTGCCTTACGACGCTCACCGCTCAACAAAGGTAGGCTTATTTGGTGTGAAATTCAATGAATTACCCACCTTTTGTTTGATTATAGACCACAACTTTTTTTAAAGAATTTATAAGCAGCAATTTTATATCATTGCAGAGCAAATTAAACCTATATATAATCATGCGACTGCTTTTACTTGCACTTCTATTCTGGGCGTTTACACCATCATCTATTTCCGCTCAAATTCAACCAACAACAGTTGATGAATTAGAAGCCTCCATTGAGCTTCGAACTCAACATTTTCAAAACTCGATTTTTAAAGATTACCCAATACGAAATGTTGGTCCCGTTGTAATGAGCGGTAGAGTTTCTGATATCGCAGTTCATCCAGACGATCCTAAAGTTTTTTACACAGCATTTGGCTCAGCAGGTATCTTCAAGACTGAAAACAGTGGAAATACAATGTACCCAATCTTTGATCATGCAGGTGGAGCTCTGGGTATTGGTGATATGGCTCTTTCAAGAGCAAACCCAGACATAATCTGGGTTGGAACCGGTGAGAACAATAGTTCACGTTCTACTTATGCAGGTACCGGAATTTATAAATCAATGGATGCCGGGGAAACATGGGAGCATGTGGGCTTAAGAAATTCACAACATATTGGTAGAATTGTTACCCATCCTACCGACGAAAATACAGCCTGGGTTGCAAGCATGGGCGCACTCTACACAAACAATGAAGAGCGAGGTGTTTACAAAACCATTGACGGTGGTGAGACTTGGTCAAAGACTCTTTTCATAAACGATTCGACTGGTGTTATTGATTTATTAATTCATCCTGAAGATCCGAGTATACTTTGGGCAACTACATGGGAGCGAGATCGAAAAGCATGGAATTTTAAAGAAGGTGGTGTAGGAAGTGGATTTTATAAAAGTACTGATGGTGGTGAATCTTGGTCAAAGATCACTAATGGACTACCCGATGGCGAATTTGTAGGAAGAATGGGAATTGACATTTCTCTTTCCAACCCTGAAATAATGTATATGCTTATCGATAACCAGGAAGAAACCCGAACAGAACGTGAAATTGATCCTGACGTAATAAGTCAAAATACCTTCGTGAATATAACTGAAGCTGATTTTCAAAATATCGATAATGAGAAACTGAATCAGTATCTGCGAAGAGGTGGGTTTCCAAGTGAGTATGATGCAGCAAAAGTAAAAGCGGATGTTGCAGAAGGAAAATATGAACCAATTGCCCTTGCTGAATTTCTAGGTGATGCAAATTCGGCGTTATTTGATACTGAAATTATTGGTGCCGAAGTATATAGATCGGAAGATGGTGGTGAATCATGGGTCAAAGTAAATGAATATCCATTGGATGGTATTTATTTCACATATGGATACTATTTCGGTGAAGTCAGAATTGACCCAAATGACCCGGAAACTATTTATGTGCTAGGTGTTCGTTTAATTAAATCAACGGATGGTGGAAAGACTTACAAGTTGATTGCAAATAATCAAAATGTACATGCTGACCATCAGGCAATGTGGATTAATCCTAATGACTCGCAACACATTTTAAATGGAAATGATGGTGGTTTGTATGAAAGCCATGATGGTGGGGAGAATTTCATCCATCATAATGTCGCACCTGTTGGACAATTCTATACTGTAAACGTAGATAATGAAGAGCCTTACAATATCTATGGCGGACTTCAAGATAATGGAACCTTTAAAGGACCATCCACATCAACAGGAAATAGAGAAAGACCTTGGACACGTTTATTTGGCGGTGACGGAATGCATGTTGCCGCTAAACCGGGTAACGCGGATATCGTTTATGTAGGTTTCCAATATGGAAATTATTTTAGAGCTGATTTATCTACTCAGTCTTTCAATCGTATTTCTCCACGCCATGATGTAGGAGAACCACGTTACAGGTATAATTGGAATACACCGGTTAATATCAGCCATCATAATCCAGAAATCATATATTTCGGTTCACAGCGTCTAAATCGAAGTATGGATGAAGGAAGAACCTGGACCGCAATTAGCCCGGATTTATCCAATGATTTACCAAATGGTGATGTCCCCTATTCAACTATCACAACCATTGCTGAATCACCATTAAACTTCAGTGTTATTTGGATTGGTACGGATGATGGAAATATTCAATTAACTAGAGATGGCGGTGCATCCTGGACAAAAGTTTCAGACTTCCTTCCTCAAGGTAGGTGGATCAGTGAAGTTCACGCTTCAATTTATGATGAAGCAACGGCATTTGTATCTCTAAATGGATATAGAAATGATGAATTTAAAACCTATATCTACAAGACTACCGATTATGGTCAAACATGGACATCTTTAAATGGTAATCTCCCAGAAGATGTAGTTAATATCATAGTACAAGACCCAGTTAATCCATCAATATTGTATACCGGTCTTGATCATGGTTCTTACGTGAGTTTTGATGACGGTACAAATTGGCATTACCTATCACCGAAGCCAAATGTTGCTTCCTATGATATGGTAATTCAGCACAGAGATATGGATTTGGTGATGGCAACACATGGTCGCTCAATATTCGTTATGGATATCGAACCACTGCATGAAGTTGCTGACCGATTGGAAGAAAGAATCACAGGAACAACACCTAAAGATATTCGTTATTCCAACAACTGGGGAAATGCATCAGCTCAATATAGAGAGCCAAATATGCCTGAAGTTCATTTAATTTACTTCTTAAGTGATGAAGATGATAATCAACGAGTTTCAATCGAAGTAAAAAATGAAGATGGGGAAACAATAACTGAAATCAATACACGTGGTAACCATGGATTCAATACATATGAGTGGGATTTAGTTATTGAAGAAACTGAAGATGATTTCGAATTCCTTCAAAGAGGAACCTATACATTAACTTTTAAAACAGGAAGAGCATCGCACGATGTCACATTTGAAGTTAGATAAACTAATTATTCTTGCAATTCTGAGTATTGGATTAGCTTGCTCAAACTCTGAATCAAATAACTCATCTGATCAGCCAAAAGGCAGAACCATTACAATAGAAAGTGAATTGACTTTTCTTGACAATGATGGAAATGAATTAACGACTCTTGATATAGCTATAGCAGATGATCAAATGGAGAGGAGTCAAGGCTTGATGGATGTTAGACAAATGGGTCAGAACGAAGGCATGCTGTTTATTTTTGATAATGAGCAGCCACAAAGTTTCTGGATGGCAAATACTCCACTATCACTAGATATTATGTATGTAAGTGCTGATTCGACCATTGTAAGAATCTATCCAGACACTACTCCATTTTCAGAAGCAACACTACCGTCAGGTTATCCTTCAAAATATGTAGTAGAAACCAATGCAGGGTATGCACTTGCAAATGGTATTCAAGAAGGAATGAGGATTAGATTCTAAAATCTAATTTGTTATTCCTTCCTGGGCATATTCAACCAGAAAATCCATCACTTTAAGAACATTTTCAGGTGATCCCATATAAATTGGGGATCGTTGATGGATTGCAGTTGGCTGAATTTCAAGAATACGTTTATCACCATTTGAAGCCATACCTCCTGCCTGCTCCATGATCATGCTGAGCGGATTACATTCGTACATTAAGCGGAGTTTACCCTCTGGATATTTTGCACTATGGGGATAAATAAAAATTCCACCTTTGATGAGTGTTCGATGAACATCCGCAACCATAGAACCAATATATCGAGTTGTATATGGTCGTTGAGATTCTGGATCGTCTTCCTGGCAGTATTTTATATACTTTTTTAAACCTAAATCCCAGGTATTGTAGCTTCCCTCATTTATACTATATATGGTTCCGAATTGGGGAATTCGAATATTCCGATTGCATAAAATGAACTCGCCAATGCTCGGATCTAATGTAAAGAGTGAAACTCCTAATCCTGTTGTGTATGCAAGTGTAGTACTTGATCCATATAGAACATAACCAGCTGCGACCTGGCGAGTACCGGGTTGTAGAGCATCAGATTCATTTACACTAGGATCAAATCTGGCTTCTCTCATATAGATTGAGAAAATTGAACCAACTGATACATTAACATCGATGTTTGAAGAACCATCAAGCGGATCAAGATATACGATATATTTACCCCCAGAACTTCTAAGACGGACAATCCCATCATTTTCTTCGGAGATAACCATGCATGTGATTTGAGATCGCTCGAGTGCAGATATGAGCTGCTGATCCGCAAACACATCTAATTTTTTTACTTCTTCTCCGTGTACATTTTTAGATCCATCCACCCCGAGAATATTTGTAATACCTGCTTTGTTAACTTCACGTGAGATAATCTTGGCCGCAAGTCCGATATCTCTTAGTAGCTGTGATAATTCCCCTGTTGCACCCGGAAATCTATTTTGTGACTGAATTATATACTCTTCAAGAGTAACCAATCGATCTTCAAAAGTAGTTTGCATAAAAATCTAGTTTGGAAGCGCTTTTCTGATAAATATAACAATGTTTCTAAATCAGAAACTAGACCCAAATGAAATTTTAATTTTCTAAGATCAGCTTATGAAATAACTCTTTTGCCTTAGTTCTCAGCTCTTCTTCCGAATTATCATTATTGATAATAAAATCAGCCAAATGAGTAAGTTCTTCAAAGTTTTGCTGTTTACTGATTCGATCAAGAATCAATTCTTCCTGGGTATTATCTCTCTTTACTACTCGCCCTATTCTTTTCTTTTTGTTTGTTTGAAGCAAGACTACATAATCCAAATCTCTCGGTCTTCCATTTTTAAGAAGTATGGCTGCTTCTTTAACAAAAATAGAAGTTCCCATTTTCTCCTTCTCATCAGCTAATTTATCTAACCTTGACCATAATATCGGATGAACAATTTGATTTAATTCTTCAACTCTACCTTTAGCAAAAGCCTCCGTTGCAAGAAATGATCGGTTTAAACTTCCGTCCTCAAGATATGTTTCATCTCCAAATACATTCTTAACTCTTCTTACCAACTCTTGGTCTTGAGCCATCAATTCTTTTGCATAATCATCTGCATAGATCACAAATGCTCCCAGTTCTTCCCAAACTTTACAGAATGTAGTTTTTCCAGAACCGATTCCCCCTGTTACTCCTACTCGAATCATATTATTGGGCGTAATCTTCAAAATCTAAATTGTAATGCAGACCAAGACTCTCTTTACGATTCATTGCTGCTGTGATTATCAGATAAGCAATGCTAATAAGATTTCTGAGTTCAAAAAGTGGAATACTAACTCTGGTTCTTAAGTAAAAATCTTCTACCTCTTCATAAAGAAGTGTTTGTCGACGTAAAGCGCGTTCAAGTCTCAAATCACTTCGTACAATTCCTACATAATCACTCATGATTTTTTGAAGCTCTTCACGATTATGTGAGATCAAAACCCACTCTTTATTATTGAAGGTTCCGCTCTCGTCCCATTCCGGAATCGAAGTATTAAATGTGAATGAATCTATTTTTGATGCAGCTGCTTTCATCGCCTGATCAGCAAAGAAAAGTGCTTCAAGTAAACTATTGGATGCCAATCGGTTTGCCCCGTGAACACCGGTGCTTGCCACTTCCCCACAAGCATACAATCTTTCAATAGAAGTTTTACCATTTAGATCAGTTTCAACGCCACCGCAGAAATAATGAGCAGCCGGAACTACCGGAATCCAATCTTTTGTGATATCAATTCCAAACTTTAAACACGTCTCATAAATATTCGGAAATGAGGAGATTATATCTCCTTTTTCTTTATGTGTGATATCAAGATAAACAGATTTATCTCCTCTCTTTTTAAGCTGATCGTCAATTGCTCTAGCAACAATATCACGAGGAGCTAAATCTTTTCTGGAATCATACAAGTCCATAAATGCTTCACCGTCCGAGTTACGGAGAATGGCTCCATGACCACGAAGTGCTTCAGAAATCAAGAAATTATCCGACTCAGGTACATTCAGTGCTGTTGGATGGAATTGAACAAATTCCATATTACTGATTTTGGCTTTTGCTCGGTAAGCCATTGCAATACCATCGCCTGTAGCAATATCCGGATTAGTTGTTTTAGCATAAACTGCTCCAGCACCACCACTTGCAAGAACAGTTGTTTTAGCAAGCATTCTATGTACAGTTTCAGTTGCTTCATCTAAAACATAGGCTCCAAAGCAGTGAATCTTTTTCAGATACTTCACTTTCTTACCAAGATGATGCTCTGTTAACAACTCCATGGCAAAATGATGTTCAAAAACTGAAATATTCGGATGATTCCGAACATTTTTTACCATCACATTTTCTACTTCCCAACCGGTAGCATCTGCAGCGTGCACAACGCGGTTTTCTGAATGGCCACCTTCTCTTCCTAAATGAAGCTGTCCATTCTCTTTTGTAAAATTGACACCAAGATTAATCAGTTCTTTGATTAAACGTGGCCCCTCTTTAACCATGGCTTCTACTGCTTTTCGATCATTTAATCCGGCTCCGGCCTCAAGTGTATCGTTCACGTGCTTTTCAAAGGAATCAGTTCCTAAATTCATTACACCGGAAATACCACCCTGGGCATAGCTGGTATTAGCCTCGTTGATCTCTCTTTTTGTAACAATAGCCACAGTACCAAATTCTGCTGCTTTTAAAGCAAATGAGAGTCCAGCTAATCCGCTACCAATTACAAGAAAATCGAAATTCAGATTCAAATCAGTGGTTTTAAGCTTGTTCCTGTGTTGAGATCATAAGCAAGAATGCTTTAATAAAGGCATCCAAATCCCCATCCATTACAGCATTTACATTTGATGTTTCGTGATTTGTTCGGTGATCTTTCACTCGCTGATCATCAAAAACATAACTTCGAATCTGTGATCCCCATTCATTTTTTCCTTTCGATCCTTCAAGCCGTGCTTTCTCAGCTTCCTGAATTTCAATTTCAAGCTCATATATCCGTGACTTCAATAGTATCATTGCTTTTTCACGATTTTGAAGCTGAGAACGCTCCTGTTGGCACTCTGCTACTACTCGTTGCTCTGTACCATCCGAAAGCTTTCCGGTCCAAATCAAGCGAACCCCTGTTTCTACCTTATTCACGTTCTGTCCACCAGCACCACTCGAGTGAAAACGCTGCAGTTCTACATCACTTTCATTGATGTCGATTTCGATAGTATCATCAATCAAAGGAGAAACAAAAACCGAACAAAATGACGTATGACGACGAGCATTACTATCAAAAGGAGAAACTCGAACAAGTCTATGAACGCCAGATTCTGCTTTTAGGAATCCATAGGCATTATTTCCCTGGATTTCCAGCGTTGCACTTTTAATACCGGCTACGTCGCCATCCTGGTAATCAATTACAGAAACTTTGAACCCACTGCGTTCTGCCCAACGAATGTACATTCGATAAAGCATTTGTCCCCAGTCCTGACTTTCGGTTCCACCAGCTCCCGGGTTAAATGTCACAACAGCATCTCGATGATCATCTGCTCCTTTTAGCATATTCCTAAGTTCTAAAGAATCCAATCCTTTGAGCAGCTTTTCATACTCTGCATCAAGTTCTTCATCAACTTCTTCGCCCATTTCCTGGAATTCTAGAAATACATTGATGCTCTCTCGAACATCATTCAGATCATCCCATCCTTTAACCAGACTCTTCTCATTATCCAGTTCTTGCATAACCACACGAGCATTCGTGGGATCATTCCAAAACTCCGGATTTTGAGTTCGTTCTGTTAATTCAATAACCCGAACTTTTCGCTTTTCATAGTCAAAGATACCCCCTTAGCGCATCCAAACGCTCGTAGTTTGCCTGTAAATGATCTTTATTAATCGCCATGTATATTTTTTATTTCGTTGATCTACCTAATAAAATACCTATCACAATGCCGGCAGCAAGTGCAATTCCCAGTCCTCGTTCCGGGTTTGCCCGTACGTAATGACGAGCATTTCTGTATTCATGTTTGAGTTCACGTTCAATCCAATCACGCTCATCTCTGACGCGATCGATTAAATCGTCGTAAGTTTTTTCAACTTTCTCCTGAATAACTTCGCTGGTCTCTTCAACAGCTCTGCCAATTTTCTTTTGGACTTCTTCGATCTTCTTTGTTTCAGCCATGATAAGTCTCCGTTTGTGTACCTTGAAAATACAAATTCGCTATCAAATTGTTTGTATGTTTAACGCTTTTGAAATCATCTTTATGATCTAAAAATGAATCTAAGTTTTGCACATTTATGGTTTAAGTTTATTCATCAGAATTTTCTGATTTATAACATGTGCTGGGAAGATGTAGAGGTGGATCGAAGCTTATTAAAGCTCAATTCTGACAGCAAAGTTCTTACCATAAGCAGCGCAGGGTGCAATGCTTTGACTTATCTACTAGATTCGCCACAACTAGTCCATTCTGTTGATATTAATCCACGTCAAACAGCCTTACTGGATTTAAAAGTTTCGATGATTAATAATGGTCTTCAAGACTTATTTTATGAGTGTTTTTGGAATGGAAAATCTGATGAAATTGCAGCTTACTATGATGCAATAAAATCTAATTTAGCTAAAGATAGCAGAGCTTTTTGGAATGATCATTTGCATTACTTCGATCCTAAAAATGAAGGGCTTTTATTTCAAGGTGGATCAGGTTATTTCGCTCGATTTTTAAATCGCATAATAAACCGCAAAGGACTTAGATCGAAGATAGAACTTTTGGCTAATGAGTCGGATAAAGCTACAAGGTCAATTCTATTTAATGAGATAGAAGACCAACTTTGGAGTGGATTAGATAAGAAAATCTGGCCCAGTAATGCTGTTTTAAGTCTTGCCGGAATCCCAAAGTCCCAACAACTTGCAATTGGTGATATGAATAGGTTTATGAAGGATGTTGTACGGTATGTGTTCGTTCATGAGCCAGTAGTAAAAAACCCTTACTGGGGCCGATATTTGAAAATATCTGGAGTTGAACCTCAATCTGATAGCTATCTACATTATCAGAACTTCGATCAGCTTCATATTCAGATCAATCGCCTGGAGTATCGAACTTCAAGTTTGAATGATTTTCTAGATCTAACCGAAGAACGATATTCTCATTGTTCACTATTAGATCACATGGATTGGATGGTTGGAAGACAGGAATATGAGTTAACCCGTTTATGGAATTTGCTGGAGCAGAAAACAAAATCAGACACAATCATTTTATTCAGAACAGCCTTTGCTGATTTAAGCTTTCTACCTGATAATGCTTTCAAGTATTTTGAATTTGAGCAAGTTGATAAAGAATGGCTCAATGCTCATGATCGGGTTGGAACATATACGGGCACCTATACCTCAAGAAAAAAATGATTCCAAAAGACCTCCAATCATATTATCAATTACATTCGAAATTCTATGATTTGACGAGATGGGCATTTTTATTTGGTCGATATGAAGTAATGGATTTCCTACCTGAACTACCTGTTGATGCACATATTTTGGATCTTGGTTGTGGAACCGGAATTCATCTGTCTCATCTTAGAGAAAAGTATCCTCTAGCTGAAATTACCGGTTTAGATTTATCTGCTGACATGTTGGTAAAGGTTGATGATAGATCAATTATGCTTCGAAATGAGGATTACTCACAGTCTTCATTCGAACCAGAGGCATTCGATTTAATACTTTGCTCCTACTCACTATCAATGATGAACGAAATCGATGAAAAAATTGAGAATATTTTATATCACTTAAAGAGTAATGGAATGCTTTTGATTGTTGATTTCCATTCAACTCAATCAAAATGGTTTTCTAAATGGATGAAGAAAAATCATGTCCATTTTGATAATAATCTCTTCAATAAATTAGATGGGCATTTTGATATTGAATTTAACAAGATCAAAAAGGGCTATTTTGGATTGTATACTTATATGATTTTTTATGGAAAGAATTGGTAAGATTTATTAAATAAAAAAAGAGTATAACATTTGTCATACTCTTCAATAATCAAATAAATAATTGATATAGAATCAACAGGATTTATTTTGAATCCCTGATATTAAAACCAATGAAAAATGCATTTTCGGCACCATCAGCAAAAGGTGAGTCTAATCCGACATGGAAACCCCATCTTTGATCTTTTCCAAAAGGAGTCCAGTTTGCAGCTATTCTTAAAAATCCAGAGTCTTCAGGGAACGTATCTGAAGTCTTTTGATCCTCACCTCCACCAAGTGGCCTAATAACATTCTGAAACCAAGCAGTAGTATTTAATGTGCTATACAATCTTAATGAAGTACCATAATTATAACCATATCCAACACCTAAATTAACTGCATAGGTATCATTGGTGGGAAAACCTGAGCCACTTATTGTTGTATATTTAAATGCTCCATTTATAACAATACCGTGAGATGCATTTACATCCTCGTCAATATCAGAGCCAGCCATTGGTATCATATGCGCGATCGATATTGCATCAAATATCCCAATTCCAGGTTCACTTTCTAAATCTGAATTTGAAATATCATAGTTGAATATGCCAAGAACAGATTTACCAGTATTTAATTGATTAAGTCTAAGGGTCTCAGCATCCATATTTTCTGTAGCATCATCAACTTGCGCAAACACAAGTCCTGGAATGAAAAGAAAAACTAATAATATTAGATATTTACTCATTTTGTACTGATCAAGTTTAAGATTGTGTTCGAGTATAACATTCTAAATTTGATATAAAAAATGATTATTGAATTTATTTTAAAATCAATTTTATTAAATAATTCAATTTCTATAATATTATATATTAATATTGAATTTATTGGAAATAAATGCTGAGAAATACTAGGATTTCTCAGCATTAAAACGTCTTATAAACCTATTCGTAATCCTGCACTTATTACAAATTGATCTGCATCTCCTCCTATGCCAGCTAATTTTAGCTCAGAAAACAGTTTGCCAAAATCAAGAGCATATTCGCCGCCAACACCTAAATTAAGTCCTGTTTCAGACTCACTGTCTGAGGCACCTTCGAAATCAACACTCACACTGGTAAAATTCAAACCAGCTAGTCCATAAGCTGTTAAATCGTCTTGATGGAGAAAAATATACTGGCCATTAACATCAAATTCGATGACCGTAGCTGTAAGTTCCCCACCAAAACTGTCTTCAGTTTTAGGTAAATAGAAAGTAAAACTCGCGCCTGCTCTTAAATTTTCATTGATGGAATAATATCCATCAACTTTTAGACCCAGGTCATTATCTAAATCGCCACCATCGTCTAATGCACCAGAGCCGAAAACTAGTCCCGCACCTATTAAAATTTGATTATTTGATTCAGTTTCCTGAGCGAAACTGATGGTTTGAAAAGTTAATAGTACAAGTATTGCAAGAGATATCTGTTTAAGTAGTTTATTCATTTTTTTAGTTATTAAGGTTTTCAGGATCAATTCTGCTGGTTAATATTTTAGTTTTAGTTGGATCAATTTTGTTTTGTGTTGGACAGCTTACAGCCAAATCCCAAGCTGTTGAATTACCTAGACATCCACTCATATAAATTGTCACTGTTCTTGAAACTTCTGGGTCGTAATTGAAGGTAATTTCACCTCTCTCACCAACATAGCCATCTACACCATCATTGCATTGACTTACCGGAGGTATATCAGAGATTGAAATTGCTGAACCTGATCCACCAACCCACTCATTATCATAGAAAACATCTATTCTATCTGGAATGAAATATGTGTCGTATTCAATCTCTACGATCCCTGCTTCATCTCCTAAGTCATAGGATGCAATAGTAAGACCACTACTGCCAGAATTAAAAGCAGGGCATTCTTGAAGAGAGCCAATCGTTATACATGTTGATAACACATTACTAACTCTGTTATCTGCATCATAAATACAATACGATAAACAAAATTCTCCTTCTGTGATATTATCTGGGATTCCAACAGGAAGTACAACTAAACCATCCGATGAGGTTGGATTATCTTCAGGAATATCAAAATAACTCGATGCACCATCTACCTGCACATAACAACCTGCATACCCACCTGTTCCATCATTAGAGCTATTAAAATTAAATGGTAAATAGAGAGTATTTCCAGATACAACTGAAGCACTGGTTTGATTGTTACTGATAGTTGGTGTACCAGGAGTAGAAGATGGTGAGGGTGGTTGTCCATCAACAGAATTTGCACCTGGAATGATTAGAACTCTACTAACATCATCAGGATCTGAAGGATCAACTTCAGTTACACCACCACTATCTTTATTACAAGAACTAACAAATAGTAAAAGAGCTATTGCTATTAAGTAGCTTTGAACTTTCATATTAGTTTGGTTAATTATTATTTAATTCAATTTTCATTGAATAGTGTTTCAACCAAGCTATTCTGTTTCTTTTCTTGTTGCACTACATGGTTATGCAGTATTCCTTACTATTATTTTGTTAACAGAGCTTATAATAATTTCAGGCGGTCAAACTGGTGTTGATCAGGCAGCTCTACAGGCAGCTATTGATTGTGATGTAGAACATGGTGGATGGTGCCCTCCAGGTAGAATTTGTGAAACCGGAGTTATACCAAGCTATTTTCATCTATCAGAAACACCAGTGGAACGAGATTCTACTGCGATGAATATTCCAAGATCTCAGCGTACAATTTGGAATGTTCGTGATGCTGACGGGATATTAATCATAACACATCCAAAGCTACAAAGCGACAGAGGCACAGAGTTAGCGATTGAGACCGCAAAAAAACTTAAGAGACCTTTTTTGATTGTTGATTTACTTGCAGATGTTAAAATCAGTCAGATTAAAAGCTGGGTTTTAACAAATGAAATCAAAACCCTAAGTATTGGTGGACCAAGTGAAAGGACATCACCAGGCATATATGATCTAAGCCATGCTTTACTAATTCAAATACTAAAATAAAAAAAGGATTCTACTCTTATTGAATAGAATCCTTATAAAGAAATTATTGTCAGTTTAATCATCATTCCAATTAGAAACTTTTCCGGCACAAACCCAATCTTTACTAGGATTATTAGAACCTATCCACCTGATTTTGTATCTGCCAGTTGCGTTATAAGTAGTCCAATTGTGAGTGCGATTAGCACTTATTCCACTAGCACCACAGTCCCATGTACCATTACTCCTTTGATTACAAAAGCGAGCATAAACCCTTCCATTTGAAATATTTGAATGCTTCACTGTTAGTTTATCTTCAGTGTATTCGCTCCAAACTGCAGTAGAACTTATTGCATCCGAATAACTGCTAGGTGGAAAATAACAGCCATCATCATCAGCAGTCTGTGGACTATAATTCTGTGCAAATGCTGTAGTACCTAAAAGTAGGAAAAGTGAAAAAAGTGTTAGTTTTCTTAAAGTCATTTTAATACCCATTTAGTTTAAGTTGTTAACCTCAAACCAAACATAGTTTCTAATCTGAACTCATTAACTACATGTATATGTGGTATTAAGATTAGCTGACTAAAAGTTTAGAAGAAGTGTAATCGTTTACTTAATTCACAACAAACTTAGACAACAGATTGCTCTTTATACTGCAATTCATAGAGGCGTCTATAGATACCTTCTTCGACCTTAACTAATTTTTTATGTGGACCTTTCTCTCTTATCTCCCCTTTATGCATTACTAAAATGGTATCCGCATGCTGAATGGTGGAAAGTCGATGAGCGATTACAATAGAGGTTCTTCCGTCCATCATTTTAGTACTGGCTTCATTTACTAACGCTTCCGTTTCAGAATCTACACTAGACGTTGCCTCATCTAAAACCAATATTTTAGGATCAAATACCATCGCCCGAACAAAACAAATCAGTTGCTTCTGCCCCATTGAAAGTGATTTACCCTGTTCCTTTAACATGTAATCGTATTTTCCCGGGAGTTTTTCAATGAATCGATGAGCTTCAACTTGATGGGCTGCCTCAATTACTTGCTCTCTGGAAATACCTTCTTCCCCTAAAGTGATATTATCGATTATCGATCCTGTAAATAGAGTATGATCTTGTAATACCAAACTGAAATAATAGCGAAGATCCGATAACGCTAAATCTTTTATATCAACACCATCAAGTTTTATAGAGCCTTTTTGGATTTCGTAAAACCGAAGTAGCAAGTTAATAATAGTAGTTTTTCCTGCTCCTGTAGCACCCACTATTGCAATATTCTCTCCTGGTTTAGCGGTAAATGAAACGTTGCGAAGTACCCAATCCTCATTTTCATTGTATTTAAACCAAACATTTTCAAAGGTTATTTCACCTTTTGGATGCTGAATTCTTTTAGGTTGCTCAACTTCGATAACCTCTGTCTCGGTATCCATCACACTAAATATTCGTTCTGATGAAGCCAATGCAGATTGAAGCGTATTAAATTTTTCAGACAATCCACGAATTGGCATAAAGAACTGTCGAGCATATTGAATAAATGCTAAGAGTACACCAAATGTAACACCGCCCATCATTGCTCTACCGCCACCATACCACACAATCAAAGCCATTGCAAAGCTTGAAAAGACTTCGACTAGTGGCCAGAAAATGGAAAAATAGAAGATTGTTTCAATGTGAGCCTCACGATGGTTTGCATTTATCTTCTTAAACTTTTCCTGCTGCTTTTTCTCCCGATTGAAAAGTTGAACCACATCCATTCCATTAATGTGCTCCTGAACAAATGAATTCAGATTCGAAATCTGATCTCTAACATTTAGAAATGCCACTCTAACTTTTTCCTTGAACCAAAAAGTAGCGTAGAATAAAATCGGTAGTACAGCAATTGTAACTAAACTCAATTCCCAGTTCATGCTGAACATGAAATACAGAATGAAAATAATTCTGAACATATCGCCGATGATGGCGACCACACCATCAGACAATAATTCACTTAATGCCTCAACATCGCTAGTTGTTCTGGTAATTAATCTACCGATGGGATTCTTATCGAAAAATTGAACATGTAGTGATTTAATTTTTTCGAATATTGCATTTCGTAAAGAGTAGAGTGTTCCCTGACCAAACCATCTTGTTAGATAAGTGTTCGTCATTAAGAGAACAAATTCACCAATTAAAGCAGCGAATAAGAGTAATATGATATTCATTAAACCATCAAAATCGCCGATAGCTATATGATCATCGATGGCCATTTGTGTTAGTTTTGGCCGGATGGTTCCCAGAAAGGAAGCAAACAGTGTTAAAACAACAGCAAGTAGTACGAACCAGCGATATGGTTTAATAAAAAAATAAAGCCGTTTGATCAGAGCTCTGTCAACGGCTTTATACTTTGAATCTTTACTCATTTAATCGGTTTAGAATCGATCGAAATCGTCGTAAGATGTTCTTGGACTATTTGATCGTTTTGGCATTTGTTCGCCTGACTTATCATCACGATTGTAGCTACTGCTACCATATCTACGATCACCGCCACCTCTATTACGATCCTGACCCTGGCTGCCATAGTTTCTATCACCGCCGCCTCGGTAACCTCCGCCACTGCGATCATTATCATAGCGTCCGCCACCGCCACCACGGTAACCTCCGCCGCCACCTCCACTACGGTAACCTCCACTGCCACCGCTTCTATAGCCTCCGCCGCCACGATCATTGTCGTACCGGCCGCCGCCGCCATGTTGCTTGCGAGGCCTGAAGTTTCTACCACCACCTCCGCGATGATCTCTTCCTCCACCACGGTGATCTCGTCCACCACCTCGATGATCTCTTCCACCACCTCTTCCAAAACCAGTATCAGGTTTCTTGGTTAGATCTTTGAGTTCAACTTTTGGATCAACAATTCCTCTTTCATGAGTTGGGTCCGTGAAAATTGGTCGAAGTTCGTTTGCTAACCAAGTCGGATAAAAAGCATCTCTTGCTTCCTTAAGAAGCACATGAAGATTTGTATATCTAGCTGAGAAGTGTCCGATAACTAACAGCTTAGTTTGAGCTTCATTAGCTACTCTAGCTGCGTCTAATGCAGTTGAGTGCCCGGTTTCACGAGCTTTATCTGCAAGTTGAGAACTAAATGTGGCTTCATGGAACAGAATATTAGTGTTCATGGCCAGTTTAACCGCATTCGGGCAATATTCAGTGTCTGTTACATAGGCAAAGCTATCACCAGGTCTTGGATGACCAACAATTTCATAAGCCTCAATCACACTGCCGTCTTCCAGAGTTACGCTGTTACCAGCCTTTAACTCTTTAAACTGCTCATCTTCAGTAATACCAAATGATGCAGCTTTGTCAGCGTCAACTTTACCGGATTTATCTTTCTCCTGGAACCTATAACCCACGCAAAATTTCTTATGCTTAAGAGGTCTCGCTTCCACATAATATTCGTCTGTCTCAATTACTCTTTGTTCTTCAATATCTTCTTCAATCTCAACGAAGTCGATATCGAAACTCAGTTCAACTCCAGAGAAGTTGAGATTCCATTCTACATATTCTTTAATACCTTTTGGGCCAACTACATTTAATTCCTTCTCACGACGTTGAAGCTGTAGGGTGGATAAAAGTCCCATTAATCCTGAATAGTGATCAACATCAAAATGTGAGATGAAAATACTATCGATTTTGGATCTCTTTAACCCAGCCTGAAGCATTCTCATTTGTGCATTTTCTCCGCAATCGAATAAAAATACACTTCCTTCTCTCCAAAGTGCTACCGAAGGTAGATGTCGTATAGCTGTTGGTGTGGCAGATGCGATGCCTAATGGTACTACAATCATTTTATTTTCTCCCAATTACCGTTGGTACGCCGCGGTCAACAACGTACACGTATGGTTTTGTTTTATTTAGTTAGATTTGTGCTAGTTCTTGTTCAAGTATTTGTTTTTTATACATAGCCTTATAGTGACCGTCGTATTCTAAAAGCTCTTCATGAGTTCCTTCTTCAATAATCTGACCATTCTCAAGATAGTATATTCTGTCCGCGTCTTTTATGGTCGATATTCTGTGGCTGATAGTTATTGTTGTTGTATCGCCCAGCTCCTGTTCTAAATTTCTTAGTATTGCGTCTTCTGTTTTCGTATCAACTGCACTTAAAGAATCATCAAATATTAAAATCTTGGGCTTCTTAATAAGCGCCCGGGCAATTGCAGTCCTCTGTTTTTGTCCACCGGATAATGTAATTCCCCGTTCACCGAGCATAGTCTTAAATTTTTTCTCAAAATCCAAAATATTCTCTTTAACCATTGCTAATCCGGCTGCATTTTCAATTTGTTCTTCAGTTGCCTCTTCTAAACCAAACGCTATGTTATCACCAATCGTATCTGAGAATAAAAACGTTCCCTGCGGAACAAATCCAATGACTCTCCTTAGATGAGATAAACTCATCTCTTTCAAGTTGTTTCCATCTACCAAGACTTCTCCCTCACTAACCTCAAATAATCGTGGAATCAATTGAACTAAAGTAGACTTCCCAGATCCGGTTCTTCCGACAATTGCAACATTATCACCTGCTGCTATTTTCAGATTCAGATTCTTAATTACGTACTCATCAGAATCAGGATACTTAAACCAAACATCCTTGAATTCAATCTCACCTTTAATATCTGTTGATTTAGAGTCATGGAGTGAATCGATTTCTACCGGAAAATCCAACACTTCTTTAATTCGATACCAAGATGCCAAAGATTTTTGAAATCTATTCATAGTATATCCAAGCGCTGCTACAGGCCAAATTAAATAGGCAACATATATCAAGAATTCTGCAATATTACCGACAGTAAGCGTTCCTTCTATTATCATATTTCCACCCTGCCAAATAACAATGATCAGAGAAATCCCAATCAGGAAATTTAAACCGGGATGAAAAAGAGACTCAATCATATCCAATCGAAGCTTCTTCTTTCGATAATCCTCACTCAGTGCTTCAAACTTTTCTTGTTCATTGTCTAATCGATTGTAAGCTTTGATTAACCGAATGCTGGAAAATGATTCTTTAGCCTGACCTGCAAGTTTAGAATACTGTTCTTGTATGATAATAGAATGTTTGTGGATGAAGCCTGTAATCCAATATGCAAAAATGGATAGCAGCGGTAATGGTAACAATGCCCAAAGCATTAATTCATAATTCACTATATACATCATGGTAATTACAAAACCCGCTCTAGTAACAGTATTAATACTGTACATAATTACCGGTCCGTAATATTCTCTTACTTTATTGATGTCTTCAGAAGCACGAACATAAACTTCACCATCAGAATATTTTGCATAAAAACTTTGGGGTAGCTGCATCAATTTCTCAATCACAGCATTCCGCATATCGAATTCTACCTTTCGAGAAGAGACAATTAAAGTTTGGCGAGTCAGAAAAAGGAAGAAACCATAAAGGATTACAGCACCTAATAAAATGGCTGAATTTAATGCCAGAATTTTACCAACTTCGCTAACAAATAGAGTATCAATCAAAGTCTCCGGAACCTTGAAATCACCACCTGAAAGATTCTCAACTTCATCAATGGTTTGCCGGATTAACACCGGAATCCAGACCAGAAAGAAATTAGCACAGGTAAGAAAGATTGCACCCAGTATAAAACTGACTTTATACTTTTTAAGAAATTTATTCAGGTCTTTAATGGCTTCCAAAGAATCGTTTTCTAAACGGTGAATACTTGTACTCTAGGTGATACAGCTGTTTTATCTAATAATGCAGGCCAATATGCAACGATTTCACTCGCTTTTGGTCTTCCTCCAGCAAATCCTGTTACACTACTTGGTCCTGTCAATATTAATGGCGCGATTTCCATTCCAAATCGATTTATATCAATCTTGTTATGCCCTGAGATAGATATCCTCATTTGAATTTCATCAAATTCATCTGCATCATTTTCAGAAATCGGTTTTTCAGTTACACCATTGTAACCAACAAACTCTGAGTGAAATTCTTCAATAGCCAATCCAAGCTCTTTTGCTCTATTTTCTAAAATCTCTGCACCCTTTTCTGCCTTTTTTAAAGCATCAGGCCATGAATAAACTAAAGTTGCTGATAGCTTATATCCATCATTATAACTAGCTGATATTTTATAGGTAGGAGTATCCGGTTTACCTTTAATTCCGGTCACCTTTACTTTGTCTTTCCCGGCATCTTCCAATTTAATTGTAGTGAAATCAGCTATTACGTCTGGCGTAATATATTCGGATGGATCTCCAATCTCATAGAGCAACTGCTCTTTAACCGTTTTCAAATTTACCAACCCACCTGTTCCTTCATGTTTAGTCACGTAAAATGTCCCATCTGGAAAAGCTTCTATTATTGGAAATCCGATGTTTACAAAATCATCTACCTCTTCCCAATCGGTATAATTACCACCTGATACCTGGGCTCCACATTCAATGATATGTCCGGCAATTGTTCCAATCGCCATTTTATCAAAATCATCATAAGACCAGCCGAATTCATAGATCATTGGAGCCAGTGTTAATCCTGTATCAGTTACTCTTCCTGTGATAACTACATCTGCGCCTTGTTCCAATGCTTCAACTACAGTTCGACATCCAAAATATACATTCGCACTTAACAACTGATCCTTTACCGTTGTAATTGGATCACCGGTTTCCATGTTTTTAAGTGGATGATCATTTTGAATTAACTCATCGATATCATCCAGAATATTATCTCCATCAACAACGGCTACTTTTAGTCCACCAAAGCCTTTTTCTTTTGCGATTTTGAGAATCTCATCCTTACAAGCTAATGGGTTTACCCCACCGGCATTACTGATCACCTTGATACCGTCATGTACAATTTCGGGCATGATCGCGTCAATCACTCCAACAAAATCTCTGGCGTAGCCCCAATCCGGATTTCGCATGCGTTGCTTTTGCATTATGGACATGGTTACCTCTGCGAGATAATCCATAACTAAATAATCGATTGGACCTTGTTTTACCTGATTTACAGGTGCGTTTGGTAAATCACCCCAAAAACCCTGACCTGATGCAATTCTTATAAATTCTTTCAACTGAGCTACTTTTTATTCCATTAGATGATAACGGTTCTAAAATAAAAAACCCCACTCCAAATGAAGCGGGGTTTTACTATAAAGTTTGAAAATGAATTTACTTAATAAGTGTCATTTTTCGCGTCTGGGTAAATGAACCGGCTCGAAGCTGATAAATGTAAACTCCCGACGAAAGATTCGACGCATCGAATAACACTGCATGATTTCCTGCCGATTGTTCCGCATTAACCAACTCAGCAACTTTCTGTCCAAGCATGTCATAAACTACGATTGAAACCTTTGAAGCTTCCGGTATACTATAATTTATGTTCGTTGAAGGGTTGAATGGATTCGGGTAGTTTTGCTCAATGCTAAACTTGGTTGGTATTCCGCCTAACTCTTCATTTGATACATTGAGTATTGTAATGTTCTCTGTAAATGTATCTGTAAGCCCACCATTATCAGTAACTGTTAGTGTAACTGTAAAATCACCTGTAGCTAAGAAATCATAAACAGGGCTCGAATCATTGCTCATATTTCCATCACCAAAATTCCATTCCCAAGCAACTATACCGCCAGCATTCATATCTAGTGCATCGGATGATAGGTCCGTAAATGTTACTAATGATCCATCGATACTGGATGTAAATACCGCTTCCGGAGCATCATTAACCGGTGAGACAATAATTGAAACCATCATTGAGTCAGTTGGACCGGACTCATTACCTACATAGAATTTTGCATCCGTTTGACCGAAGAAATCACTTGTTGCAGATAGTGTTAATGTGTGCTCAACTGCATCTTCAGCGATGGTTACATTTTGATCCAGAGGACTTGCCCAAACAAATACATCTGGATCCTGTCCCCCAACTCCTGATGCCATTCGAATTGTGCTAAGTGTAAGTTGTTCATCTTCCAGAAATACAAATTGCTGATCGCTACCAACCGGAAAATGAGGTTGATTTGCTATTGATAAGCTCACGGTAGCTGTATCTGTCATGTCGCCATCTGAAATTATGTATTCGATATAATCCCATCCGTCAAAATTTAATGGAGCAACATAAATTGGACCATCTATTGTGTATTTCATCTCACCATAAATAGGATCAGAGAAATCATATATCTCAACTGATTCTTCCGGGAAATCCGGATCGACATCGTTTTCAAATGCAAAATCAAATAATTCGTCTAAGTCAACAACTTCCCCTGCTAACAAGGGAATGGTATCATTTAGAGCTATTGGTTTTTGATTTGCTAATTCAAATGTTGTGAACTGATCGGCCACTCGATTAATAAATAAACCATCTTTATTACTGTAATGATCTATTACTGAAATTGCTGTATAACTTCCAGGAGCAAGATCAGTAGCTAGAATAGTAACATCGAAAGTTTGAGTTAATGAGGAATCAATTTGACCATTGTTCGGACTAATGAAACCAAAAGCTTCTTCAGTATAAATACTGATATCATTGATTCCGGCCCAAGCCGATTGAATGAAATCATCTGTTTCTACAACAAATGCTAAAAAGACACTTGACTGACCTCTCAGTGCTGATATATCCAGAGTGACTCTATAAAACTGACCATCATTGATTAGTAAATCTTCCGTTGAACCAATAAATAGTAATTCCGGCTCGGACTGTGTCTCATAACCAATCCAAAACGAACCAACATCCGCTCCCGGTTCCAATAAGAAGCTGTATGTGAATTCAATTATAACAGAAGAGTCTGTTGGTACACCTGAGAGATCAATAGATTCTGACAAAGCTGTTGTATTAGTATTATCAAGAATCAAAAATCCATTTTCATTCTCATCACCAACATTCAACCAATAATCAGGTTCTTCTTCAGTTCCATAGTCGTATAAATTGAATATATCGCCTAATCCAAAACTTTCATCAAGAACTTGCCAAGGTGATCCCAACTCGTTATTGGTATAACCCTCGAAATCTTCGAAATAGATTTCAGTTTCATCTTCAGTAAGGCTTTTTGCTTTATGCTCTACAGATGAATTTTGAAGTGCTATCCCATCAATAGAATTGAATTTCTCCAATATCAGATTTTCATGATGCGAAACATTGAAAGTAGGTAAATCTGCTTTATCTGAATCTTTAAATCTTGCAGAAGCTGCGACTTTACCGGCAATAAATTCATCATCAATAAACTCTTCCGTCTCATTTGATACAATGAATACATTGGCCAGATAATCGACATCAACTGCCCCAACATTTGTAGCATCAAATGAAAATTGTTGGTTTTGATCTCTAGCAAGCTCACCAAGCTCTAAAGTTGGATTATCTATTTCAAGTGCGACATTACGAGCCGAGAATTCGGTAATGTGAGTCAAAACATTACTACCATAAAACGATTCGAATCCATTGGTGTATACCTGTGTATATAATTCGTAGTCACCTGGTATTAAATATTCGGTTAGAATAGTGACATCAATGTCTTGACTGGCAAGTGGTAATACTTCACCATCGCTGATAGAAGTGTAAAACAGAAGGTCGTTAACGACAACTCGAACATTGTCAAACAGAACACCGAAACCCCCGACCTCAGAGAAGTCAGTATTTGTAACAAACCAAAACTCGATATCATCCAGACCGGCAAATTGAGAGATATCTACTCGAATGGTAACATAGCCACCATAATTTGGAATTGATCCATTATAAGTATCTGCTAAAGTCACCAATCTTTCTCCATCAGAAACAACATTCACAAAGAAGTTATCATAAACGTCTTCCAGGGCAACTTCGACATCAAACTCCAGATACGCTGGCCCCCTATTCGGATCTAATTCAGAAAAATCAAATGCAGGTGGTATAGCCACAGAATTAGCGTTATTAGCATATCCTACTTCAAAATCCCCAAATAGAAATACATTATTTGTATCACCCTCTACATTACTGATATCCTCTAAAGACCAATATTTTTCTTCGAAACCGAATGACAATAACTCCCAGTTTTGAGCTACTGAATCTGCGTTATTTAAATCATCAAAAAACAGATCAGTTGGTCCTTCAAGTTCACCAAATTGCTGAATTTCCGGCTCATACTTAATTTTAGGTATCGTTCTGTCCCCTCTACTCAGCATAACCTGAGATGTTAACATCTCCATTTTGGCTATTTGATCTAGTGGCTGCTCTTTTTCTGATTGAGTGAAAGTTGGTACAAAATTGTCCAGTGTTTTTGTGTAACGAGAGAACTCATAATCAAACAAAAACAGTGTCTTGATTAAGAAGTAATCAAGAGTTCCATTCCCATTGTTAGTTAATGTAAACGAAGCTGTTATTTCATCGCCGTATGGCACTGAACCTAATTCAGCGATTTCCGGATCAATGGAAGGACTTGGGAATGATTGTAATCGACCTCTTACATCGATGTTCAAAGCTGTGTTTTCTAGTGTATTAACTACAAGCGTTGCTGCAACATCTTGCGAAAGATTTGTAATCCCATTATTGAAGCCAAGCTCAAATGTATATAACTCACCAGGAGCAAGAACCTGATTGATTGGAGTAGGAAAAAACTCAATAAAATAAGGTGCTTGTAGCCCCACTAAATTCGCAGATGAAATCGTAAGATTATTTTGTGTCGTATTGACAAACCCAATCGTTTCGAGTGCATCTCCATCCAGAAAGGTTTTATGAAAGTGAACCCGTTCTACAGAAGCAAGATCCGTTACATTACCAACGGTTGTAGGATCGAACGCACCTAACGCATTTACTCTTCCTCCCTCGCCAGTAAAACCATCCAGAGCAGCAACATCTTCATTTCCAACTAAAACTCGTGTCATTAAATCTACACCTGTTTCATTCGGGAAATGTGATTTAAGTAAAGCAATTATCCCTGATACCTGGGGTGCTGCCATCGACGTACCACTTACATATGTATATTCAAAGTCTAAATTTGATGGTTGTGTTGTAACAATAAATTCACCCGGTGCTGTAACATCAACCGTGAAAACACCATAATCACTGAATTCTGATTTTTGATCTGCGTCATCAGAACTTGCTACAGTGATAATATTTGGTGATTGAATGTTACCTGGATAGGTGTAATAAGGTAGTTCATCCAGGTCGCTACCATTATTTCCTGCTGCAACAATCCATGCAGTTCCATAACCAGAATGCTCTAATGCATAATCGGTGATTACCTCTATTGCTTGTTGATGAGATTCGTAATCGAAGAATCCAAATCCGCCAAAGGATTGATTAACACCGGTAATATCAACTCCATTAGACAGTAAATCACTTATGTATTGATAACCTTTCATTAGGCTTAGAAAATCGGTAGTACCAAATTCATCAAAAAGCATAACTGAAATAATACTTACATCTTGGGAAACACCAGAAATTCCTATTCCATTGTCTCCTTGTGCACCTAAAATACCTGCAACATAGGTACCATGATTAGCACCTTCATTAAAGAATGAATTATCATCATTCACAGGACTCCAACCATAGAAATCGTCAACATAACCATTCATATCGTTATCGATTCCATCTATTTCATTTTCAGTTATGATCCCATCATTATTTAAATCTTCACCCGGGTTTACCCAAATATTATCAGCTAGATCAGGGTGATTAATATCCACACCGTCATCAAAAACGACCATAATTACATCATCAGAACCCGTTGTAATTTCCCATGCCTCAAATACATCCATATCAGCATCAGGAACAGAATAACCAATATCAAAGGTGCCTAAATTTTGTAGGGCATATTGTTCCGATAATAGAAAATCGTTGGTTACCGGCGGCGTTGTTTCATAAATCTCAATATCATCGAACAATGCTCCAAAACCTTGTTGTATATCACCATCGCTAGTCATTTGAAAGGCAAACCATACAGAATCTAAACCGGCATAGTTTGAAATATCAAGCTCTGATGTATATAGAATTCCATCACTTTTAGTTATATCAAAATTTTCAAGCGAGGGAGCTGAACCCACTCCTAGATATAGAATTAAATTATCAAAGACGACTCCTTCTAAATCGTCTGCATGCTCGAAAACAAGTTTATAATCCTTCGTCGTATCAATTAATGATAGATTCAAAAATGGCGAATAAGCTACTGTATTTGCATTTGGTTGATAAGTCGGATTCTCAGGTGGGCCAGAATAGAAAATGGAGTCACCCGGGGTATCTTCTATTAGTCTCCACGTGTCAATCCCATTCCCGCTAAATTCAACTTGTCTCCATGAATCTTCTACACGAGTAGCATCATTTAAGTCATCACTATAAATAGGAACTGTAATATCATTTACATTTGAAATAGTGATCGCTGGTCTTTCATTCAAGGGATCATCTAAAGCAAGTGGTGAAATATTTAAATCGATATTTCGAGCAGTTTTATTTACAGATCTATTTGCACTTGCTTTTGAAGATTCAATTAATCGCCTTATTGGTTTTGATTTGATTCGGTTATTACCAACGATCTCAACAGGCTTTGTATCTAATTCTTCTCGCGTAATTATATAATTTGGGAAAGCTTTAACACCGGGAAGACTGTTTAAACGTGATAAGATTTGATCCATATTTCCGGTAATCTTCCACTCTTCAATATTTTGTTTATCAATTCTTTGATTAATCGAAGCACTGAATTGAGTCCTAACATCTGATACTAACGCTTGTGGCGCAATGGCTTTACCATTTACAGAAATCACATTGTTGTCATACTTCACAACAATACTATTTTCTTTGATGGTTTGATTGTTGTAGGAAGTTGTTTGAATCTGTGCCAGCGAATTAGGAATGCTGATAAATATCGCTAAGAATAGAGTAAGTATACCCCTGGAAAAAACCTTAATCATATAAACCTCTGATAAGTTTTTTACTGTGTTAACTGCTAAGTAACTATTTAATGTCAAATAGTTACTTAATGAAATAGTGCACAATAAAAGAAATTAATCGCAGAAAGCATGCGATTAATTTTGTCGTTGCTAAAAGTGCTTAGAGTTACTTCCTGTGAATTTGTTTCTTACTCAGAAAAGGAAGCTCGAAAGGTTGGATTGTCTGAGAAAGCGCCCCAATATCTTGGATGACCGGTAAATCCTTTTTCTAGTTGGCTTACCAGCTCAGATCTTGTGATTGTTACTTCAGCAAAAGAACGAAAAGTGTTTCCGTCTTTGATCACATTGGTATTAGAAACCAACGAAGCATTTATAGCATCAGCATGAGCGTTTCTTAGAATTAGAATAAAATCAGTATTTGATGCAGATGCCACTCCATCATTAACCAGACTCTTACGAACATCTTCAGCCATTTTACCAATCGCTAAGTCAAGCTGAGTTTTGGCATCAGCGGTGGCTCGTTCAATTGCTCTAGTTGAATCCGCGGCAATGGCATTGCCAAAACCTGAAAACGTGGAAGAATCTGCTTGGAAGCCGGAACTTAAATACCATCCCGGGAATATTCCACCTGATGTTGTATCACCCACTGTTCCACTACTGGAAGAGCATGCATAAATAAAGAAAGTAGATACTAAGGCTAGAAGAGTAAGTCGAAGAGTCATTTAATTGCGTTCTAACTCGATGAACCCAATAGCATTTTCTTCATTCTCAACTTTAAGGGACACCGAACCTGTGTTATTAATTTGTTCGGATACAAGGTCTTTTAAAGTTTGGATATCTTCAACCATTTCTTCGTTTATCGACAATATTTTTTGCCCCTCTCTTAAACCGCGATTCCAGGCCTCCGAATACTTATATACATGAGACACAAGAAGATCGTAAGAATTACTGTTTTCCGGTTTAGCTAAAGCCATAACTCTGAAGCCAAAATCAAACTCATGAAAATCAACGCCATAATTACCACCTTCCGGATCAGAATCACGGAGAATTGGCTCCTCTTCAAAGGCTAATTCTTCAACAGGTTGAGGTTGTAACATCATGAGTTCAACGGATTTGAGAAGTTCATTCCCTCTTCTCCAAATGGTTAAATCTACTTGATCACCCGGGCGCATTACTGCAACTTTTTCCTGTAATTCGTTCGATTCATTTACAGTTTGACCATTAACTTTGAGAATAATGTCACCGGAACGAATGTCTGAACGATCTGCAGCACCATTTTCGGTTACTCCGATTATTTCAACACCCTGAACATTTTCCATTCCAATTTGTTGAGCTCGATCATAGTCAACAGCTGCAATATTTACACCTAACAGTGCTCGTCTTACTTCACCATATTGAATGATATCAGTGGCTACTTTTAAAGCCAGATTACTAGGAACAGCAAATCCATATCCCTGATATGATCCGCTTTGTGAAGCAATTGCTGTGTTTACTCCAATCAATTCACCGGCAGTATTAACCAAGGCACCACCACTATTCCCTTTATTTATAGCAGCATCTGTTTGAATAAAGCTTTCGATACGAAGTCGATCATTAATGATTTGAACATCACGACTTAGAGCACTAACAATACCGGCAGTAACTGTAGAACGCAGTCTAAACGGATTTCCAATTGCCAATACCCATTCTCCAACGTCAACTGTTTCTGAATTTCCAACTACTATCGCAGGAAGGTTTTCAGCATTAATTTTGATAACAGCCAAATCTGTACTTGGATCCTGACCAACTAATCTAGCCGGATACTCTCTTTTATCATTCAGAATTACATTAAGACCATTTCTAACTGCTCCTTCAATTACATGGTAATTGGTAAGGATATATCCATCTTCCGTTATAATTACTCCGGAGCCAACTGTTCTCGCTCGCTGTGGTACTAATCGATCCCATAGTTCATCACTGAAGTTATGAGTCTCATCTTCCGGCACATTTACTGGAATAATCGTTTCTATATAAACGACAGTCGGAGTTACTTCTTCAGCAATTCGCTTGAATACAAATCGCGCATCGTATTCAACAAGATCATCGTCTTCAAAAAACGGTACTTCTGCTCTCTTTACTTCGGTTATGTTTACATCGCTAAGCGGCGCAAACTCTGGATTGATACTGTATAATGCGATAATAGTCCCTAAAGAAACACCTATCAGAATCAATAAAACGGCCGTCAAATATAGTTCTCTTTTTCTCATCCTTTACACTTTTAGCATCTGATCGAAGATCGAATCTGATTTTCGATCCTGATAACCTTCAATATGGTATTTAAAGTAAACATCTAAATGATGTATTAATTGCTTTAGTTCCCCACCTTCTAATCCAGTTCTGAATATTTTTTCACTCTTTGATGAAAGAGCTTGATGCAAGAACCGGGTTTGTAAGACGGTTAATTTATATGAAAGTTCCGATTGTAATGAATTGGTGATTGTACCATGAGTTACATCGAAATAACATTCATTAAAAGTATCGTCCGCCTCAAAGGCAAGATTAAATCCAATTAATTCTGAACATCTTATTTGTACATAACAAAAAATGGAAGGATTTACATGTTCATATTCAGCTAACCAACTAATAAAATTGGTAAGAAAATTGAATACCTCTTGATTGACTTCCTGATCGTGAATAATCTGATTTACTAACTCTAGCGATGCAAATAAGATGGATGCTCGTTCAAAATGTCTCCTAAAATTGAGACTTGAAAAGTTAATTGAAGCTTCAGTTAAGCTTTGAACAGAACGTGTTGGTTTATAATAATAGACTACATCCACCACATTTCCGATTTCAATCAATCCTGATAATTTGCTTTTTGGTTTTTTCGCACCTCTAGCAATTAATGCGATCTTACCATGTTCTTTAGTCAGAACTGTAAGAATCTTACTAGATTCCTGGTAATCAACACTTTTTAAGATAATTGCTGTTGTGTGAGTGATCATATCAGAACATAGTTTGCATGATCACCAAATGAAAGGGTCTCTTCGTTTTTTATACAGCTTCGCTTAATACTAAATCAAGGGTATCTGCTAGAGCATCGGGCTCAATTGGCTTTCCTAACATTCGACTTGCACCTAGCTGAGTCGCCTTCCTTGCATATTCTCCTGTTGTATTGGACGATAAATAGACAAATGGAATTTTAAGTCTTCCAAATTTCTCTATCACATAATTATGAAGCTCAAATCCATCCATACAAGGCATGGATATATCTGATAAAATGAGTTCAGGTTGAACATATTGAAGCATATCTACAGCTTTTCTACCATGTTCAAACATCATTACCAAAAACCCACGTCTTTCTAATACCTTACCAAGAAGAATTCGATATGCTTCGTTATCCTCTACGATAAAAACCAACGGTCTATCTTTTTTTATTGCTTTAGTCATTGACTTAATTATCTATTAATACCTTGTAACTTACTGTCCCACTTTCTCCCGGTTGTAAAACTCCGGTAAATACCCAAATTATGGTGCCTCTTGTACCCACAGTTGGGGTTGTTATTGTACAATTTGTAAATCCTGGTGGTAGCGCACCACATACACTTGATTGATATGTAGTAAAGACTGGTACTTCATCAATTACTTCAACCTGGGTAATAGGTTCATCACCTAGATTTTCGTAGTTAATTGAGTAAGTCAACGTATCGCCCGGTAATGCCTGTGCCTTATCCACTGCTTTTACTATTACAAACCCACCATCCACTGTGCTAACTGTTATTATGTCGGATCTGGTGAGTATTTGTTGAATATTTGTAGGGCTATTACTGTAATCGAGTGTGGCTGTAACTGTGGTAGTACTTGTTGCTCCATCATTTACCCCATTCGGTACTGTAACCCTAACAACAAGACATATATCCTGACCTGACGTTACATTAAGACTTGTTAATGGACTAAGAGCAGGTTCGCCCGGATCAGCATCTCCATCACAGTTCAAATCATTATTTAATATGGTCGGGAAATTGATATTTGGATTGTTAACTGAAGAAGTTGTAAATGTTACAGTTCCAGCTGTTTGTGCAGTAAATAAATGAGTGAAAGTTGCAACTCCACCTGGTTGTGTTGACTGCGTTCCGTCTGTTAATAAAATTGAAACTGCAACATCAGCAAAATCAACTGATTCATATTCTATCCCAACTGTATTCGTGAATTCAGTTACATCAGTCGCAATTGTGTAATTTCCAGATGTTGTTCCGGCATCTCCACCTGTTGATAAATACACAGTTCCATTAGTCTCGACAATCTTTACTGTACCACCTGTCCCAACTATAGATTTAGGTACAAATAACTCATAAGAGCCATCAGCGGCAGAAGTCACTTGATCTATTAGAACATCTGATCCAGTAAATGCTTCTACTAATTGGGTTGAAATACCACCTTCAGTACCATTTTGAATGCCATCATTAGCTGTTCCATCACCTATACCGTTATCATTAAATACTGTACCTGATATTTTAGAACCTTCGAAATCACCAAAATCCTGAATAGCTGGTAAATTATTTACTGTTATGGATCTTAAGTTTGGTGTTGTTGATATAAAATCTACCGGATCATTCTCAGCAGGTGTACATATATCTGGGGTTGGTACACTTTGACCAAAAGATTCGATTAAATCATAAGTTCCATTTAACACATTAGTAAATTGATATACACCATTTGCATCCGTTAAAACACTCTTACAATTATTCTCCTGAGTATTATATAATGTGATGGTTACATTAGGAAGTCCAACTTCTCCACCATCTAAAATCTGATTGTGATTCAAATCGTGATAAACAGTCCCACTAATCGTAACACCGGTTGGTATAACACGAGAGTTAGCACTAAACTCTGAAGTATTATTTACACTACTGATAGCAATTGCAGTAATTCTATCATTAAAAGCTAACGAAACAGTACCAGGCACTGGAATATCTGCATTGAATGTTCCATCAGGATTTGTTGAGATAACACCAATTAGCTCCCTTCCTTCACCATGTGGTCTGGTTAAAGTTCCACCCACTTCAATTAATCCATCACTATCACCATCATCATCAGCTTTATAAACCTGAATGGTAAATGTTCCGGTTAATTTTGTTGTAGTTGTTCCTACATAACCTTCAACAGTTAAAACACCATTTTCCAGAGTTGATAATGTAAATACCGGATAATCCTGACCTCCATTAGGAGTAACTGTTGATGCATCTAACTGTCCGTCATTAGGATTAACTCCTACGTCCTGACCCGAATTGTTAGATATTAGATCAATAGAAATTCCGTAATTATCATAGAATCTATTACGAGCAATACGAATTCCATTTTGCGAGGAACCGCTTGGATTTGCAAGCTTAACACCTGCACCTAATTTAAGGTTACTAGAGATGTAGTTGGTTCCATTTTGATAGATGACATTTAGATCAAGTACGGACGCTGTTACATCGTTCAGTACGCTAATTCCAGATACGGCATTATTATATATAGTATTGTTCCTTATAGTATTTCCGGATGATGGACCAGATGCTCCACCAATCTCAATACCATTTCCACCATTTACAGCAGAACTAGAACTATACCCATTTTCATGGATTCTATTCACCTGTATGGTCCATGTTCCTAACCCTTCAATACCATCCGCAGGAGCGTCTAGTAGACCAGTTCTATAGATTTCGTTATTGAATATTTCAATATCTGCTGATTGATTATTCGATTTAATACCTGAACCAGCCAGGAACGCTATGTAATTTTCTTGTATCAAAGGATCGACGGAAGATGCTCCATCAATATTTATACCAATTCCAGCTCTTGAGGAACCCTCTGGATCTGTACCATCCGCTTTTGTACCAATAAGGTTTTTCTCAATAAGTCCACTTGAACCATTTTGTAACCTGATAGCATTGACATTGTTAAAAATTGCGATCTCACGAATAGTATAAGCACCACTTGAATTAATTAAGAGTGCATTACTTCCAATATCATTTAAATCGATTTCAAACTCTTTTCTTGTGAAGGTTGCGGACGAATGTTCATCAATTCCTACAGATCCTCCTGTACCAACTGAATTTGAATTATCATTCCGAATTATAGTAGGATTATCATTCTGATAGGCAACACCGGAAATTGTGGTCAATCCATCAATAATTGCAGGCAGCTCAGATGCTAGAGTTGTGGTCCACCAATTACCTCCACCACCTGAATTATTAGATGATACTGATGGGACAAAACGCATGGAATTAGCGCCGGTAATCTCATTTGCATTCGTGATAAACTGGCGAAGAGAACCCTGAATATTTGATGCGTCATTCGTATTGGTAACCACATTAAAACTGAATCCAAAATCGATGTTATTTACACCTGTACCTGAGATAGTTATTGCAGCTAAATGTTCAGCATTTGCTAAATCTGTAGGAACTGGTGTTGCAGTGATATTATCAGATTGATTTCCTCTTCTACCACCAAAACAATGACCGGCAGATGTTTTAACAACTGTATTTTCCGAACCATCTACACAGTACCCACCTATTGGACCATAGGTTTGTTCACCCCAGAAATTTCCATCGAATAATTCCCCGGTTTTAGAATCTACGACTACCCAGAAATCAGCATCTTCACCAATATTAAAGGTGTATTCACCAAGGTTATTCGTAAATGTAGTTTCTATGAGTGTATCGTCAGCTCCATCTGGTAATTGATCACCTCCATCTTTAAATAAATGCACTTCAACATTCTCCAAAGCCTGCTGGTCTCCAGCTGCATCATTAAAGACCTGATCTTCAATAAATCCATCGCCTGTAATGTCCTCAAATACAACACCTTTTAACTCAACGCCAATTTTCAATACTACCTGAGAAGTATCATTTGCAGAATTAATATCCACTTGATTCAATCCCTGAATAAATACTTTATTTATTAATGAATCAGCAGTTATCCCGGAGTTTACAGTAGCCTCAATTTGAAGAGTTGCGGAATTCCCGCTGGTTATACTTCCAACACTCCAGAGGTTGTTTAATTGATTATAAGAACCCTGACTTGGAGTTGATTGTACTAGTGTTAATCCTGCCGGTATTTCTTCATTTATATCAAGTTCGGTTACATCTTCAGAACCAATATTAGTTGCTGTAATCGTGAAATTAACCGTTCCATTTTCTAATGGATTCAGCTCGTCTACAGTTTTAGCAACAGCTATATCTGCATTTCGAAAAACTTCTGTAACATCAGTGAAATCATCATTTCTACATTGCGTAAAATCGATATCTACAAGACGGTCATCAGATAAAGTATTTGTCGTTGCACTACCAATTCTTAGCTCGAAGATGGACGTGTAATTATAAAGTATGTAGGCCATATGATCGATATCAAACGTACCGCTAGCGTCCGTAGAAACAGCAGATTCAAAAATTTGGAATGGTCCGGCTGTTGTTTCTTGGAGATCATTTCCAGTTTGAACTATATAACCTTGATTTTGTGAGAAACCTAAATAATCGCGAAGTGTACCGCTACCCTGTCCGTTAGTTGTACCATCAATATCTAATCCGGTTAGAGCAAAATTACGTTTTACCGGAGTTAGTGTACCTGCCTGTACTAATTGAATCTCAAAATCAATAAATCCACCTCCACTTCCGGATCCTGCTGTAAAGAATGGACTAAAATTTGCGGCATCATTTGCTATTCCATCTGCATCAATATCATCTAATGTGGCATTATTGATACTTAACACTTTAACAATTCCATCAAGGCCAGATGCTATATTTGGAAATCGATAAATGGAACTAACTTGTAATGGGACACCTTGTTCCAGTACCGGATTTGTAAAACTAAACAGTGGTAACTCATTACAAGAGGTACTTTGAGGGTCAATAACATACAGATTAGCTGTTGACTGGTTGTTGTTTAGATTACTATCTGTACCATCGAAGCCGGTTAAAATGGCTGTATTAGCTATTGTTTGCCCTTCTTGCCCGTTATCAACTGTTGCAGTAATAGTGAGGGTCACAGTTTGAAATCCACTTAGAGTACCTATAGCCCAAACACCAGTTGAATTATCATAGGTAGTACCCTGACCTGGAGTGGCAGAGAAAAATGTTAACCCGGTAGGTTGTTGATTCTCATCTTCTTCAACATTTATAGATACTGCAACATTATTTACTGTATTACCCTGATTGTTTGATGCGGTAACCGTATAGGTGATTGTATCCCCAACATTAGCATTATTGGTATCAATTGTATTAGTAAGACCAACTTCGATGATTTCGGTATCTGTAGGGTTGTTAAATAAATCTATTGCACATGGATCGAAGTCTATAGCAAATAATCGAGCAGTAGTATTAGTTGGATCCTTTATTCCTGCCCTAATTCTGAATTGAGGCTCATTGGTGTAAGTGGTGTAAGCAATATTATTGGTATTATTTAGATCAATACCTCCAATTTCAAGTGTTGTAGCCGATTCAAAGGTTGTATAAATACTTGAACTTCCAACATCAAGATTTGTAGTTCCTTCCACTGTAAACGAGTTTAACCTCTGGAAACCAACAAACTCTCTGGTTGAATTGTTATCTCCATCCACATCAACAGCAGTCGCAGTAAATGATAAAAACCTTGGGAATCCGGTAGTTGCGTCTACGAATCGAATTTCAAAATCGAAATAACCTTCACCAGCATTTTCATCTACTACCCCAATTTGAGGCTGGAAATTATCTGCAGCACCAGATGTTGATTGGTCAATATTGGCAAGATTAGCATTGAGTTTTGTAACAATTTCTACAATGGCATTAATGCCAGTTGCAACTGAAGTAAATTCATAAATAGCGCCCACTTCACCATTAGTTCCAGCAATTAATGATCCGGTGCTAAAATTTAAAGTAGGTATTTCTGAACATGTGCCCGGGAATATGGCGGTATCAACCGTTATATCAACAGAACCGGTATTATTATTGCTCTCCGGGTCGGTTTGATTTACTTCGAAAATATCAGCTGCGTTTGTAATGGTTGAGCCTTCCGTACCCCCATTTACAAGTACTTTCAAACCAAGTGTAGCTACTCCAGAATTATTAAGAACACCTATATCCCATATTCCGGTTGTGTTATTATAAGTTCCAATACTCGGTGTTGATGAAACATAGGTTAATCCAGTTGGCAGTTGATCGATGATTTTTAAGTTAGTAGCTGTCTTTGGTCCATTATTAGTAACTGTAACTGTAAAATTAATCTCCTGCCCTTCTAATGGTGTTGCATCGTCCACAACTTTAGTAATTCCAATATCAGCAGATTCTGGGATTACAGTAATACCTGCAGAAGCTGAATTATTATTCAATTCAGGATCTGTTTCATTAAGATCGGTAATTATTGCAGTATTGATGACTGTACTATCAAGCGTACCAGGATTAACAAGTGCATTAATCGTCAAAGTAACCGTTGTTGTATCACCTTCAGCAAGTGTACCAATATTCCAGACACCCGACGCTGAATTAAATACACCCTGAGACGGAATCGCTGAAATGAAGCTTAGTTCGGATGGTAACTGATCTGTAACCCTTACTCCGGTAGCTTCAAAATCACCAGGATTTGTCACATTAATAGCATATGTGATCGTCTCACCAATTACTGGACTTGAATTATTAACTGTTTTTGTAATTGCTAAATCTGGCAATGGTGGTGGAACTATATTAATAGAGTAATCTTCTACTTCTCCATCAAAGGCAGCACCAACTGGGTTAGCTACCTGTGACTGATCACTTGCAATTCTAAATCTAGCGGAAGTAGTACCAGTTACGATGCCTGAGATTCCTGCCCAGTCAAGTGTAACACTTCCAGAAGTACAGATTGAATTCGCAAATTCATTCGGGTCAAAGGATCCTGACTGATCAAAATCAATCCAACCGGAAACAAACCCACCATTCGTACAGATAAGTGTTGTCTGGTAATTAGTTTGAGACGTATTGATATCAGCTAAAAGAGAAATTGCATCTTCATCATCACCATTACTTAATCCTGTCGACTCAGTATCATCACCATTATTGGTTACGCTTGGAGCACCATTTCCGTCACCATCGACACCGGCACCTAAATAGACAAGGTTTGGTGCAGAATTATTTAGTAAATGGAAAGCCGGAGGTGTACCATTTCCGGCATATGCTGTTCCATAGGTAGCTGGGGCATCACCAAAGTCAGCAACTATACCTAATCCAATGTGGATGTTATCCGGATCTGAGGCAATTTTACGCACTTCAATTCGCTCTACATTGTCATCGGTAATTCTAAACCAAATTGGTGTTGAGGAAGAAGCACATGAAGGATTGCCTGAAATAGTTGGCTGAAACTCAATTCTTGTATTTCCATTAGTGTAGTTCAGTACCACATTATTAGTACATACACCCCCATCAATTCCCTGACCAGTTAGCCAGTCATCGATAGTGAGAAGATTATTACTTCCATCGTATGCTTCTAGTGTGTAGGATGTCCCTGCACCAGTTATTGGACGTAACCTGTTTAGTGAAAGTATTAATGCATCCGAAGGAATTGAACCAGGGATATTTATATCTAATGAAGTTGCATCTCCGGTTGTTCCACTTGGGTTTGCTTGTGGACCATTAAATTCATCACCGTTAAAAGCCCCAGCTGACCACTCTTGAAGAGCATTTGGAGCAAATGTTGTTGCTGAACCAGAAGCCGCAGTTACGGTCGCTATATCTAGACCACCAACATTCGCAGTCATCGAGGTTCCATCAAATATCCCATTAAAACAAGCCCATGCAACATCTTGATCATTCGTTATCGGGCATGGGTCTGGACCAAAAATTCCCGCCCCAGACGTATTGTTGGTAGCTGGGTTATTTGAATAACTAGAAGCTAAATTTTGAGCTAGATCTCTAATCGGGTTTCCACCGCTTGTGTAATCAACATCAACAACATCGCCGGCAATAACAGCAGTATTTAAATCCAGAATTACTCTTGGTCCACTTATCTCAATACTTGAAATTGTAACAGGGTTTGAGTTAACCAATACAGTGAAATCTCCCGTTGCTGGTATTGAATTGAAATCCAATAACTCATCGTAATCGATTGCGAGAACATCATCATTTACTGAAATCAAACTCACACTTGGTAAAGTAGCATCGGCAATTGCAATTAATTCTTCCGAGTTAGCACTCTCTTCAGAGTTTACATTTCTTGATGTGATTACATAATAATAGGTGGTTCCATCTATCGTATTTGTGTCAGTAAATGTATAAGTAGCATTGTCATTGTCAGGTACCGTAGCTATTTCAGCATATGGGCCTCCCTGACTAGTACTCCTTTGAATTGAATATTCAGTAATGGTCGCAGTTGCATCAACATCTTCAAATACAATTTCGATATCTCCACCAACTATGGCTGTTGCACTAAGAGTACTTGGTGGTGACGGAGTGGTAGCTACAGTGAAATTTGTAACTGGTTGACCTGTATAGTCTGACGCTTGATTACCAGCAACATCAAGAATAGGGTTTGATCCTGCTGTATAAGAGAGCTCAATAGTATCACCTTCGTCTACTGTTGGATTAAGTTCTATTACAACAGAGTCACTGGTTATACTAACACTTTCGATAGATCGAATTATGCTATTCACTAATACGGTAAAATCACTAGCATTAGGAACTGAACTTGGATCAAGCAACTCATTATAATCTAAAACCAGTATGGAATCAGTTACTGCCGCAGTGATAAGTATTGGTGCTGTAGCATCCGGAATTGCAGAAACTTCAGCAGAATTTAAACTTTCATTTGAGGCAGCATCTATTGCTGTTACTATATAATAGTATTGTGTTCCCTCTGTAACAGCGATATCGTTGAAAGTATAGTTAAGACTTTCGTCATCAGTTATTGTACTAATTTGAGTATAAGGTCCGCCCAGAATTGTTGACCTTTTAATAGAATATGAGAATACACCTGAACCTGACTCGTTAACATCATCAAATGAAATCGCTAAAGTATCTTGTATAGCAACAGCGCTTACATTTTGGGGGGCGCTCGGTGCTGTTGAATCCTGAGTATAAGTTATCTGAATTGAACCATCAGACTGTGTACTTGCAGCATCAGTACCGGCAGTTATTGAAGATATTACTGCAGTTCCAGAAACAAATGAACCACCACCGCCTGCACCACCATTTGAGCCAGCACCTCCACCACCGGAATAACCACCTCCACCGCCAGAGTAGAATTCATCAGCTCCCCCTCCACCTGTAAATCCGTCACCACCAGCAGATCCCGAACTATTTCCTGCACCACCTTGTGCGATACTAAGCAATTGACCTAAATCGGAAACAGTTTGGTCGGATTGCTCTCCACCTCCTGCATCACCGGAACCTCCAGCACTATTAATACCACCACCTCCACCTGCTGCAGCCGTATTGGTTGTGGCACCACCGCCATTTCCATTAAAACCACCAATACCAGGTCCACCTCCATTTCCTGACAATCCATTTATAGAATCAGAACCACCAAGACCATTCGCAGCTGGACCTGCAGAGTTATCCCCCCCAGCACCAGCACCGGCAACCATAACAATAGTATCATTAATTAAAACACCTGTTGATCCACCACCACCAGCACTTGTTCCATTATTTTCAGCACCAGATTGCCCAACTATATAACGAATTACATCATTTGCTTTAACTGCAAAAGTTGCGGTTACCATTGCACCAGTACCACCATTTGTATTATCTCCATTTCCTCCATCTGCACCCACGATGCTAATTTCAACAATACCATCTTGCGTGACAGTATAAGTTCCGCTAATTAGTGTTGTTTCATTTACTATAACTGTTTGCGCTTGTAGATTTCCAGCGACGATAAATAAAGTCACAAAAAGCACCACCAGCCTCCCGGCCAGTGATGATCTTTTTTGTGTGCTATGTAATTCCCAAACTTTCATTTTCATCTACCCGACGTTCCTGAGCCTGGTCTAAGGTTCAGAGATTTTACGTTTAATAAATTGATAGAATCTGCATTCATATACTCAACCCTGATTGCAGTTCCTTCTGTATTGACGGTTTTTTCACTAATAACTACACGATCTCCGTCGATTCCCCATTCTTCTAAATAGCGACGCATTTCTTCCATGCGACTTTGATCTCTTTGAGATCCATCACCATGAAGTGCTACATACACTCCAGTATTATTTCTTAGATAAGAACCAATTCTCGATACAACAGCCTGCGATTCGTTATCTAACAAATATCCAATTTCTGTAAAGTTCACTCGATCCGGTACTATATAACTTTGAGATAGATCTTGGATCAACTCATAGTCTTCTCTCGATTTGAGAATCCTCAGCAAGCTTTCAATAAGTTCAGGCACTTCTGAATTATTCAGGAATTTCACGTCATCTTGCTGCTCAAAAAGTTGAAGCAATTGATCTCTTTGGTATGAGATCTGAATTGTATTTTGATTGCCTTGTACTCCGCGAGCAAACATGTATCTGTTAATATCTGCTCCTGCAGTTTCAAGGTCTTCAAGAATCTGTTGTTGAAGATCAATGAATCTATTATCTGCAGGTAGAGAAATTCGAACTCCGATTTCAGGATATTTTTCCATTGCAATCGAAATTCGCTCGATCATGTATCGATTCAGATAATTTAATTCTGACGACCCCTGCTGTAAATTTATATTAGTTGGAACAGCATTATGCTCGAAAGTGAAGATATAATCCCAACCTCCAATGTTTTGAGCTTTTTGTTGCACTTGTAAATCTTCAACCTGATCAACAAAGGTTACTCGTTCATTCAGCTCATTTAGATCAAATTCCACTCTACGTTCAAGAGCCATTTCAACGGCGTTTTTCCCGGTAGCATCTAGCTCACCAAATCCTTCAATCAGTAATCTGCGTTTATCAATACCAGCAGCCACTAAATAAGCACGAACTGCCAATGATCGTCTTTCAGATAATGCTGCATTGTATTCAGCTGAAGCTTTTGTATCCGTAAAGCCATTTAGATCGATGAGATATTCATCCATATCTTGAAGATACTTAGCGAGTTTATCCAACATTTGAGCCGAAGCCCTGTTGATATAAGACATATCGTTGTCGAAATGAATTTGCCTTGGAAGAATAACTAGTGTTGCCAGAGGTTTGAAATCAAACACTTCTCTTGTAAGAATTACTGGTTCAAGTGAATGTTCTAGCCTGTCGATTGGCATCGTTTTGATCTCAGGCATTCGGCAAGGAATACACTTCTCATACATTGATTCATCAATAAATCCGGCGGCTCTTTCAGGTACTAAGCTTAGGAATACTTGCTCATCAAATTTGTAGCTAAATCCTAGATAAGTTCCTGCCTGAGTGTAGTTGTTAGCAACAAGATCCTGATCGTCATATCCAAAGAAATTGAATCCACCTGCAAGTCGGAGATTTTTTGCAACCAGATATCCCATTTCGATGCCGAGCCCATAGTCTTTTGTCGAGAAATCACTGTTAGCAAGTAAACTTGCATTGATTCCGGCATCCCACTTCTCATTCAAATCATACAGAACACGACCTGATACCAATTCAAGGAAGCTTGAGTTTGTTTGTAGATCATCAGATGATTCTGTGTATTTAGCAGCTAATCTTCCGCTTAAAACCAAATTTGATTGTGGTTTGTAATTTGCGTGAGTTGAGAAAACGTGAGCCTGTCTTGAGAAATCCGGGGCGATGTTATCATCTTTTTCAAATTTAAATTCATATCTGAATAGAGCATCAAACATATTAGTATTACTATCTCGATAGGCTGCACCCAACTGCAATCGCTGTTGAATTCTCTGGATACCTGCTAAACTTCTATTGCTACTGATTGAAATGATATTTCTGGCTAACATCGTCCAATCATTTGTTAGTTTAACCCCATAACCAAGACTATTCAGATAAGTATCAGCGTTTTGACCAAATCTGGTTTCTGCTCTAGCGGTACCTTTCCAGTTTGCACTTCCGGTATAATCGATAGCTGTAGATATTGATGTTCCGTCATTTCTATTTGGTCCCTGAACAGTGAATACTCGCTCAAATCCTGCATTCATTCCTAAGCTTTCGCGAAGTAAGAATCTATTTCTTAAACCAAGGGAAGCCTGACCGGATCGACCTTCAATCGCATCACTCATTCTATATTCACTAAATATCTGTCCATTTTTGAGGTAATTGGCATTCAAGCCAAATACGGTACTGTTCCTCTGAGCATTACTATTTAATGTATATCTACCTCCAGCCGTCGAAGCAAATTCGTGTCGGGCAAATGCCTTTGCAAAACTCTTAATCTTATATTCACCACCAACAGCGATTAATCGACGATCCGAAGCATTTAAGTCTTGTTCGTATTCTCCAAATGTTGAAGCACCAGATATAAATGGAAGGTCTGCAGTTACCTTGCTTCTAAGGTTTGTGTTTGTAACGTTAGCAGCGTCTCTCGAGGATCTCTCAGAATAACGAACACCAACTTCAGCATTTACACCAGTTCCCAGTCTTTGTTGTAGACTTAGGAGTCCACCTAGTGTTTGATCACCGGTTGTATCATTTCTGGATAGCAGGAACTCCGCTGCTACTTTTGTTGATTTCGCTACATTAATTCTGGCTCTTGTTCTGGCTTCTGTTCTGGATTGACCTAAAGTTGCACCCTGATTTTCAAAATTTTCAGATGATTTACCAACGGAAGTAAGGATATCAAGTTTATCACCTCTATGTTGTAACTCAATTCTACCTGCGGCACCATTTCCTTGATCATCAGAATTTGTGTAGGCAACTTCGGCAACTACTTTCGTTTTATCGCTGAATTTTAGATTAACATTACCAGTTGCCAGGGTGAATTCATTTTCAGGATTATTATCCTGAACCAACCCAGCTCCAATATTTAAACCTTCTGATAATTCAAGATTAGCTCCAACACCCCCAATTAGATATCTCTCGTCATCATTATCTACTTCGTACGTCGCACGAATAAATACAGGATTAAACTCAGCGTCGACACTGGAAATTGGAGATTTAAAAGTGATTACCCCGGTAAATGGATCAACAACATAATCTGTAAATCGAGTAAGTCTTTCTCTTCTCAGAATCAAACTCGGATCATTTGGAACACCTGTTGTATCTAGCCCAACTACTTGTTCACGATCGTATGTAATAATCTCGATTATCTCTGAATTATCAATTAATCCATTATCCGGCAGATCATACCGCGAAATACCTTGAGCTCTGAACTCTCTAATTCTTCGAGAACTTACAGAACTCACACCAAATGCATCGACTTCGAGAGCTCCTTCTTCAAAGCGAGTTTTTAAACCATTTTGCGATCTATTATATGCACCAAGTTGGATATCAGGATCATTCTGTTGAGTTACAAAGTCACCGTAAAGAACATACGTTTTACCCCGATCTAGTCTGATATAAAGTCTACCGGATGATTGTGCATCATAACCCCGAATAGCAGCTTCACCATAAACCGGATAATATTCCTCAGGACGGATATCGCGGAATAGTCTTTCTTCTTCTTCCTTTTCAGAATCATAACCTGCAGTTAATAAGGTTCGTCCTGATACTTTACCTTTTAGGAAGAATGCAAATCTTGCATCACCGGTGAAGTTTCCAATTGAATAGGAAAGTTCTTTTAGCTCTCTTTCAAAACCATCGTTATCGACGTTTGCGATATTCAATGGTTCTCTCAGTCGAATAGAGCCCTCAATAATACCGGCAGCAATTAAAGGTCGTAAGTCTGGTACAAACTCAATGGTAGCTTCATCGAAAATAGTTCCTGTCGAAACTCTAATTGTTGATGAAGCTGGCTGAATTGGAGCCAATAGTTCAAATGTCGCCTTACCTCCTTCAACAAATGTTTGCGTTCCTGGCTCCTGTGCATTGTTATCATTTACTAACCAGGTCCCTAGTTCTGTATCTAAGGTTACAGGAATTCTGGATCCAACTTGAATTCCATCTTCATCTAAAAAGAAAGCTTCAACTTGCGCTGTGGATGCACCATCTGCTGCAACGTTGTTTTGAATTACATTTAATTGGATTTCGGATAAAGCACCTGGTACAAATACAGTTTTAGTATCACTGCCACGAACATTTCCAAATGGATCTCCTTCATTTAGAAGAATTGTATTCTTACCAGGTCGTAAATCAATACTTACGAATTCCCAAATTTGAAGACCATTCGTTGCAGATGCTGATCGTTGACCTATTCGATCAGCCGAAACAATTTCTCTATTTACATAAAGGTCAAAGAGTGCACCATTAGTACCTTTTGTGAGAACGGTTAATTTATCTGTGTTAAGAGTATCACCATCTACAACATTCAGGATTTCCACACCTGGTTCTGCATTCTGTAGCATGAACTCGATATCAAGGATATTCGCTAGTTCTATGCCCTCAATTGTTGATTGATCTGGTGAAGCTGAGATTTCTGGTTCAATGTTTGAAACTTCATTAGAAGTGAAATCAGGTGCTTTTATATTCCCAACTGTACCGCTTGCCTGATCAAAACGACCTGATCCTCGATTAGAGCTTTCATTTACACTGAATGATTGCATTAATGAACTGCTTATCACATCAGTATCAGAACTTAGAAGATTCGCACGACGTTGAATTTCTTGATAAACTTCCGCTGTACATTCACAAACTGCAAAGTCAGCTCTATGCAATTCTCCTTTTTTCACATCTGCAAATCTACTAGAAGGATCAAAAGCATGGCGATTATCCAATACTTTCAATTTGCTGCCTTCAGGTAATGAATAGTTATCTAGTTTGATGACATGCTTATTCGGTTTAATTGCATAGAATGAATACTTCCCTTCAGCATCAGTTACTACATAATTACCATTTTCGAGATACAGTCGAACACCCGGGATTCCAAGTTCGGATGGATCTTGCATGTTATCTTCATTGCAATCCAGAAATACTTTACCAACAATCAAAGCTTCATCACTGAAAACACCACCACGTACTTCAATTTCAACTTTAGCTTCATTACTTGTTTTGATAACTAACTCGTCGCTTTGAACTAAAGCCGTATTAATACCATCACCCCTATCTGCACCAGGTCCTATATAGACGCGATAGGTCAGAATCTTTTTGCCTCCTGGTTCAATATCACCAACTAAAAATCTGAGACTTGGGCCAACACCTCCATCAGGATTTGCTAATGTGTCACCATCTATTCTGGCTGTTCCCTCAACAAACTCGAAACCAAATGGTAGCTCATCAAACACCTGTAAATTTTGAACTGTATTGATTGCCTGACTTGTAATCTCGATTTGATAATTCACGAAATCACCGATATCAGCCACTTTCCGATCTACCGTCTTTTGGGCGAATAGTACTCCATTAGCTAATGGATCTAATGGAATATCAAAATCAAGTCCTATTGGCGCGTCCGTAATTTCGAATTCTGCACCATAGGAAGCTAAACTATCTACATTTCGATTTGGTGGTAAACTATCAATATGAACACTAGACACATTTTCATAACCGGGTGGCGCAATTACTTCTAACCGATATCTACCCGGTCTTAAGAATGGGAACTTGTATCTACCCTCACCATCACTATTTTGAATATTGTTTGATGGATCAATTCCATTCGCCGCAAGAACAGTAGCTAGTCCACCGGCATCACCACCATTATTTGCGCCGGTTACATCGATTATTCTGACTTCTGCACCAAGTATCTCTTCATTTGTTTCACTATCGAACACAATCCCAAACGGATCTACAAGAACAGCCGCATCGATAGTTCCGAATGGAATTCCACTACCACCACGAATTCCCTGACAATCCAGAACAGCGGTAATTACATCCTCTTCCGCAGTTTCAAGAATTTCGTTGAACTCTACTGTCGGAAATTCGAAACCGTCGCGAGTTGGAACTTCTTCTTCGATTTGGAAAATACCCGTGTTAATTCCTGTTTCTACACCAACGAATATTTCTTCATCTCCTGTTAGCGCAGAAGAAATATTAATATCAACAATTTCAATAGCTGTTCGGTCTTCGTTACATGCTGATGCTGTTGCCTGAATGTGTAGAGGTTGCCCAATACTGGATGTTGCTGTTTTTTCTTCAAATTCTTCTGTAGTGAAATAATCAATTTCAGCAGTGGCTGTACCTAAATCAGTCACAACTTCATTCGAAGCTGCAGCTGTTGTAACAGTTCCTTCAGGATCTACATACGTTAGTTCTGCAACATTGGTGATTAACCCTGATGCTCCTGGAATCACACGAACATCGAAATCAACAGAGAATGTTTCGCCAACTTGAAGTGAATCAAAAGCTACACCAATGACATCAATCGTATCTGCATTTGCAGGTTGCGTTGTTATGAATTCGTATTTATCAGCTCCGGCAAAATGATAAAGTGGAGTTCCTTTTGTTAATTCTACAAACTGAACTAATGTTAGATTGGCTGGAAGTGAATCGGTAAGGATTACTTTATCCTCGGTAATTCCATCAATGGTAATGCTTCTAGGCAGAGCTGTCATATCACCAACATTCTCACCAGAAATATTGTAAGTAAAAATATCACCTGGACTTAAATCATCAGCTCCACTTTGACTTTTTTCAATTTCAACGATTGCACCGATCCTGATTCCAATTTCATCCACATTGATTTTGGTAACACCGGTATTTAGATCTGTAGCTTCAAAGATCATAAGAGCTGTTAACGTATCTCTTGGCTCATCAACACTGATTGTACCGAAATAGGAAACCTCGAATTGCTCACCAGCCTGAAGCGTTATTTCAGTTTCAAGTGTATCAGAAGTAGCAAATGTGATAATTTTTCGAGATAGAGTAGTTTGAGTATTCCAACTCAGGTTCTCAAGATCATAATCATCATCAGAAGAATTGTAACCACGAATTCTAAATGTGGATGCTGCATTTCCTTCGTTCAATAAGAAATGGGTTATTTCAACCTGTGTTCCTCTGAACTCTGTAAGTGAATTATTCGGCCAGAACCTAAAATCAGGATTGGTTTCAACAATCACCTTTACTTGATTAGTGAATTGCTCTCTTTCCAGGCCATTAGACTCTGAATAGGTTATTGAAGCCTGGTTAATTATTTCTTGTCCTTCAGGTGGAGAGTTTTGAGCATACACTTTCCCCATACCTGCGATTACCAGCAAGGTGAATAAGGTTATATGTCGGAAAATGTATCTCAAATATTTGGTTTAAGAGGAGGGCAAGGCGATCAACCTCACCCTCATGTCTGGGTTAAGAATTAGATCGCATCATCAACTGTCGACCTTGACAGCAAAGGTGAGTGTCACCTGCTCGGTTGGATCGAGTTGAGGAATGTCTAAAGTGATTGTTCCAGTTTGACCCACAGCTGGGTTACTGGATAGTGTTACACCAGGGACTGTACCGATGTCTACATTGAAAGCACCGATTTCCAGTACTGTGGTAAATGAAGGAATCGCATCATTTACAACTACTGATGTAACAGGCTCAGAACCATCATTCACAATGGTGATTTGATAGTAGACAGTGTCACCAGGAAGGACATTGAAGTCTGATTTGGTGAATGTACCTGCTGAACCATTGACAGCAGGTGCCTGGAATTTATCAATGGACAGTCGACCAGCTTGTACCTCAGTTTGGTCATCGTTTGAAACGGTAGCTAACTGAGGTGTTGGGTTTGAATCTGAAATCTCTAAGGTTGTTGTTACCGTGGCTCCGTCATCTAGACCGGTAGAAGCAGTAACCTGAACAATGAATTTCAGTTGGTCACCGAATTGCAATGACCCTACTGTTGATGGTAAATCAACTATTGCCGTTGATGCCGCACTGGTTAAGAGGGAATCAGCAGCTGTTACTTGTCCATCATCATTGGTATCCCAATATACTCGAGCCGTCCAACCTGTAGGAACAGAGTTATCTAAAAATACTTGCAGATCAGACTCAGTACCACCACCACCAACGTTTTCATCAACGTTAGAATTGATGGTTAAGGTGTGAATGTAATCCACAGAACCACCTGGTGATACCTGAGCAGATTGACCAGCTACAAGACTCATTGAACGAATTGTACTTACGCTGACTCGCTCAAACTTGATGTCTTTTGCACCCGTTGTTTGTGATAAAACACGAGCAAATATATCCACGTCACCAGGAGCAAAACCTGCTGGGATATTAATCCGCAGGGTAATTTCTCTGAAATTACCAGCTGTTACGTCAACTGATGTAAGAACGGCATCACCATTGTTTGGATCCCTAAATGAAGCTGTCCACCCTGTCGGAAGAGAACCAACATTTTGCAGTTCACCACCTGAAGTTGTATCAGTCGCAAATGCTAATTGATATTCATCATCAATACTTGAAGTATTATTGACGAATAAGGTAAAGTTAACCGTTGTTCCTGGATTAGCAGGAATTGTTGTTACCGGACTTGCTTCCGGACCTTCACCGACACCTGTAACACCTACGCCACCAATTTCAGCATTGTTTGTAAGATCTACAGTAGGAGTAGTTATTTCACCTAAAGCATCAGTATGTGTCGCATTTGCAGAAGGATCGTTGATCGATGTAAGTGTTTTTACAACCGCATATGGTCCACCACTTTCACCAGATGGTAAGTTTACCTGTAAGACTACTTTTGCAGTGTCACCAACTGCTATCGGTCCTGTATCAGCAATACCATCGTTATTGGTATCAGTGTAAGGCGAAGTAGGATTATTACTTCCGTCAACCTTGAAGAAAGTGAAGGTTGTACCTGCCGGATAGTTTGAACCTGACAATGTGATGTTGTAGGTATCTGTAGCCGTACCAACGTTCTCGAAAAGGTTCAAGAAATTCACAATAGAACCTTGTTCTGCGGAGTTCACTAGTACTGTATCTGCTCCTACTCGGTTAATGATATAATTCTCATCAACCTGGATACTTGCATTGTTAGTACTTACCGGTGTTGGAGCATCATCATGGCTAAATGTACCACTGTTGATGATGGTATTTCCCTCTGTTCCAGCATCAACTGTTACTTTGAAACTTACTGTACCAGAAGCACCAGCATTAATACTTGCAATTTCAATTACAACAGAATCAGGACTAGTCGCTGTTCTTTTGTAGGTAATACCAGTTGCGGTCTCACCTGCATCAGAATCAGTTAATGGGATTCCAGCTGCACCAGACCATACCCCTGAATCTTCAACATAGGTAACACCAGCTGGTAGCGGATCTCTAATAACGAGATTAGCTGCATTTGAAGATCCACCTTGTTCAGAGTAAGTGAAGGTGTAGGTAACTGTATCACCAACAGCAACGAATTGCTTGTCGCGATTTTTCTGAACATTGATTACTGCATCTTCATCAACATTGGTTGTGTTAGTTGCATTATCAGAAACATTGCTGTCTTCGTTACTAGTCGCAGTAACTGTGATTGTTTCTGAATCACCTTCTCCAGCAGAAATTGGAACATCTGCTACAATAACAATCCCGTAGGTATTCCCATTTGGAGATCCTGGAGGATCAATATTTGGAGTAAATGTTATCGGTGTGAAGTTATCAGGCACCCCATCTTCGTTGGCATCCGGATAAATCACAATGCTCCCGGGTTCAAAGTTAAAATCCCCTGAACCTTCAATAGCTGTTAGATTGAAGAAATCAACTCCGTTACCAGTGTTTGTAATGGTATGCGGAAATGTTACCTGTCCACCAGGGCTTACTGTAAGTGTAATCCCGTTATTTATATCAACACCAGCTACTTGCTGCACGATCGTTTGAACCGTGTTCGACGTGATGGATTGTGTGTTTCCACCATTATCAACATAGGTTGCACTTGCTTGGTTACCAATTTGAGTATTGGCAGGTGGCACCTGTGCGAACACGTCAGATGACGATACGCCTAGTAAAACGCCAAAAACCAAGAACAACCCTACAAGGCGTGATACCTTGTTTCCGATTGTACGTGTTTTGTTTGTTTTCATGGTTTCTATCCTGTTTAGGTTTAGATATTTCATTGTTTTGTTTGTTTGTTTTTCCAATTTCCTAGTTGTCAATCACCTTAACTCGAGCGACAAGAATGACTTGATCCCCCGCCTCTAGTGACGGAACCAACCAACGTAATCGCCGATATTCACGGCCCGGAACCAATTCTTGTGTGGTAGTTCCGTCAGGTTGTCGCACTGTGCGAGTTAAGGGAAGGTTTTGGAAGTTGTTGCCAGTACTTGAGAGGCTGGCGCCCTCTGCGCTTGGACTTGCTGACTCAAGCTGATATTCCATCCCGATTGGGATTGGAAGCATTGGACGAAGCAATGTTATGCCGTTATCCAAATTGTTTGTTAGAATTTGCCGGTATTCAATCACATCACCCGGCGTTACTCCAGAATTCTCTTCGGTAATAAGAGTTTGAATTTCGTTACCATTGTCGTCAATGGTTATTCGGTACGCCTCAAGAATTTGGGCTACCCCCTGTCCATCCTGAGCAAATACATTTGCTGTAAAACCCAGAAGCAAAATTGTTATAAATGTACATTTGTTTTTCATAGCACTCTTTGTTTATAAATTGAACCCATTAATGGTATATACAAAAATACCGCTCAGACGCTGAAAACGCCGTTAGAGTGCCTTAAGAATGAAGTGTTACAAATAAGGTGTTTTCTTAATGATTTCTAATGTTTATAGACCTTTTTTAACGTTTAAAGCTTGTTTTTTAATTTTTCTCTCTTATTAAAAAACCCAAACTGTAAGCGCTTACCTGTAATTTTTCAGTATAAATTTTATCACTTATTATTATATGTTTTATTATATAATTTAGTCACTTTATTATTTTTTACTTTATCTTTCAAGAGTGCTAAGTATATTGGTCAAAATTGATAGCATGATTTCCAAAGAAGTATTAAAAAAAATTAAGAAACTCGAGATACAGACTAAGGGCCTGGTTAACACCTTATTTGGTGGTGAGTATCAATCGGCGTTTAAAGGGCGTGGAATGGCCTTTTCGGAGGTTAGAGCCTATAATTATGGGGATGATATAAGGCAAATTGACTGGAACGTAACTGCCCGAACCGGAGACCCATACATCAAAATATTTGAGGAAGAACGAGAGCAAACTCTAATGCTTTGTGTAGATATTTCTGCAAGTGGAGTATTCGGTAGTAACCACCAAAGGAAGATGGATATAGCCATCGAAATTAGTGCCGTTTTAGCCTTTTCTGCTATTAATAATGGGGACAAAGTTGGGCTTGTTTTGTTCTCAGACAAAATTGAGAAAGTTGTACCACCAAAGAAGGGTCGAACACATGTGTTGAGATTGATCAGAGAGTTATACACAACAAAACCGACAGGCACAGGAACCACAATTGCTGATGCCTTAAGCTATGTAAATCGACTTTTGGATCGTCGAGCGATTGTAGTTTTAGCTTCTGATTTCCAGGATGATAATTTTGAAAAGCAGCTGAAAATTACCAATCAAAAACATGACTTGGTTAGCATAGTTATTCATGATCCTTTCGAAGATGAGTTACCTGAAATTGGGATGGTTCCCTTTCGAGATGCTGAGACCAATAGAGAAATTTTGATTGACACCTCTAATCAGAGAGTCAGAGATACTTACCGAAAAAGAAGATTTATTCACAAAAAAAATCTTGAAGATTCTTTACTAAAAATGAAAGTAGATTCGGTAAATGTAACGACAAATGAATCTTATGTTCGCCCTTTAATGAATTTCTTTAAACGAAGACTGAGTAGATATTAATATCAATTCTTTAAAGCTAAGAATTGCAAATCCGCCGTACGCATTAAATGGCGATATCGTTCAATGTAAAGTCTGAAATCCTCTAAATCACTGCTTTCAAGTGCCTTAGTTGGTGGTAAATCCATATTGAGCGGATTGACAGGCTGATTATTCTTGTAGATTCTATAGTCTAAATGTACGCCCGTTACTCTACCTGTACGCCCAACATAACCAATAATTTGACCTTGTTTTACTTTTGTTCCTGGTTTAATTCCCGGCGCAAACCCATTTAAATGTAAATATGCAGTAGTGTAGATGCTGCTATGTTTAATTTTAACAATATTCCCATTCGCTCCCCGATACCGAGCTTCGATCACTTCCCCATCACCTACTGAAATTACCGGTGTTCCTAACGGAGCAGCGTAATCTACACCATAATGTGGCATATTTCTTTTTAATACTGGATGAAATCTATTATGTGAAAACCCAGAACTGACTCTTTGTGAATATCTAAAAGGTGCCTTTAGAAGTGCTTTTTGAAGGCCTTCTCCATTTGAATCGAAATAACCGGCCCGATCCTCGGTTTCGTAATAGAAAGCATTGTGTTTTTTCCCTTTGTGCTCAAATGTTGCTGCCAAAATATTTCCAACACCATATGGCTCACCGTCAACAAAAGGTTGTTCATACACTATCGTATAACTGTCATTTGGCTGTAAACTGAAGAAATCAATCTGCCATCCAAAAATATCACTTAACTTACTGCCAAGTATAGTGTTATCATTATTTTCTTTAAGTGCATGATAGAGAGAAGATGTTATCACCCCTTGCGTGACCATTTGAACATTTTCTATTGGCTTAGATCCCTTATCAACCCAAACTTTATCACCCCAATCGAAAACAACATAATTAATTTTGTCAAGATGAAGAATGAGTCGATCAACCTCGTCTGTTATTGGATTTCTGTAAATAAGGTATCTTTGACCTGGTCTTAGTGAATTGCTTCTGAAAACTCCTCGCCCTTCTCTATCTAATAAGCGAATTGTCTGTGGACTTACATCATATGCACTTAGTATAGTGTAAATACTCTCGTTTCTTTTGATACTACCATCAAATACCAATGTCCTTTTTTTAAATCCATATTCATCGAGAACAATCTCTTCTTTGATTTCTTCAAAATTTGCCAGAGTAATAGATGGTTCACTTTCGAAAGAAAGCTCATTTTTTTCAAACCAAGTACAATTGGTTAGAATCAGTACCCAAACTAATAATAGACTGCTTTTTTTAACCCAACTCAAAATTTTAAACTTTAGTAGATGATGGCGCAGATGATACAAAATTCCTGATTTTTTTCATATTTCATGATTTTTACAAAATTCAATGCCTTCACTATGCATTTATATTTTTGATACTGCTATTTTGATTCTAATCGAATACTAATTCATGAAATCCGGCAGCATTCTCAGACGATTGTATATTTTAATTTTGTTGGCACTGATCTTTCCAAATGGGATCAATGCACAAACTGTTGTTCTCTCAAGTTCCACTGATTCTGTTTCGGTAGGTGATATCATTCAGTTGAATATCAAGATTCAACTTACACAACAAGTTGATGAGTTGATATATCCCGATTCTGCCATGTTCCCTCCTGAACTAACTTTTCTGGATGTTCAGCAATTTAAATTGACTGATTTTTCTGACAGTCTTAGTTATCGTGTTCAATATTTTGCGAATCAAGATGTATTTATTCCATCCTTTCCAATTGGATTGGTTAGCGCAACAGATACATCAATGGTTTTTAGTAATTCACTTACAATTCCTTTTAAAACCATATTGGCATCTCCGGAAGAAGAACTAAAACCAATTAAGCCCATTTTACCTTTTGAATCGTTTCCATGGGCTTTACTATTTATTTCTTTAGTAATAATAGCCGCTTTAATTTGGGCATATTTAACCTACACTAAAAAGGAAGAAACACCGGAAATAGTCCAAATAATACAACCAATTCCGTTTACAAATCCGTTACAGAACCTGGAGAAAGAGCTTATTTCGCTCAAGTCGGACTATAATTTGGCGAATACAAAAGATTTTAAATATTTCTACAGTACTATCAGCGACTCGATGCGAGGGTATTATGAAGAACTCTATGAAATACCCGCTTTGGAATCTACAACCCGGGAGGTTTTAAGATACTTAGATGCCTTCGGAGTAGACCATGAAATGATTCAAAGTACTCGAGCAGTTTTGAATAAATCTGATATGGTGAAATTTGCGAAATATGAACCAACGTTAGATAAAGCTTGGATTTGTTATGCTGAAGCAATTGATTTTGTAGAACGAGCAAAATTGATTGATGCATCCAGAATTGCCAGAAAGAAAGCCAATCATGAACGTCAATGGGAAGAACCAGAGCCTGAATCTGAGCTGAATGAAGAATTAACGGAAACTATAAAGGAGGATGCATAATGGAATGGGCAAATCCTGAATGGTTATTCGCACTTATTACTATCCCGGTAATTCTTGGTTTCTATTTATATAGGCATTTTGCGAAAAAACATGCAGCATTAACATTCTCATCAGTTCAATTTTTCGAAGGCTTAGATGGTAATTGGAGATCATATCTACATTGGCTTAATAAAGCTCTCGTTCTTGGCGGACTCACATTTCTAATTCTAGCACTAGCACGTCCACAAGATAAGCTTACCACGATTGAGCGAAATGCCGAAGGTATTGATATTGTAATGGTACTTGACATGAGTTCTAGCATGAAAGCGGAGGATTTAAAACCAAATCGATTTGAAGCTGCTCGAGAAGTTGCTAAAGAATTCGTCGACAAGCGTATCTCTGATCGAATAGGACTGGTTACTTTTGCAATGAAATCGTTCACCGTATGCCCTCCCACTCTGGATTATCGTTTACTGAAAGACCTAATTGACGAAGTTAGCATGGGTGTAATCGAAGATGGAACAGCTATTGGAATGGGGATTGCAACGGCCATTAACAGACTAAAAGACAGTGAGGCTACCAGCAAAGTGATCATTCTATTAACGGATGGACAGAATAATGCAGGAGAAATTGATCCGGTTACAGCCGCCGATCTTGCACTAACCTATGGAATCAAAATTTACACCATCGGTGCCGGAACACGAGGTACCGCCCCCTATCCTGTTCAAGATCCAATTTTTGGTAGACGTTACCAGAACATACAGGTTAATATTGATGAAGAAATGCTTACTTCTGTCGCCAATTTAACGGGAGGAAAATACTACAGAGCTACAAATTCAGATCAACTTGCAAGTATTTACGATGAGATTGATCAGCTTGAACGCTCTAAAGTTGAGGAAGTTATTTATACTGATTACGAAGATAAATATGTTATTTATTTAGGATATGCATTTTCCTTACTTCTCATTGGATTCTTGTCTGATAAAATTTGGTTAAGAGGTCTCACAGAGCGCTAATTTTTTAGTGCTTTAATTCAGAACGCAGCATACAAATCTGTATCTTCTATCTTTTGAAATTTCCGAAAATGATTCTATGTCTGTAGTCGACTTTAGGTCTGCGATTGCAAACTCTGATTTACCAAAAACTATACAAGAAGGTTTAAAAACCAGTGGTAAGCTATATCTAAAAGGAGTTGTTGGTTCTTTTTCCTCATTTCTAATTGACGGTTTAAAAGATCCAAATTCTGCACAATTAATTATTACAGATACGGATGAGAATGCCAGAATTCTTAAGTCTGATCTATCGATAATTTCCGACACCGAGATTCAGTATTTCCCGGCAACGAATCATAAACCTTATGATACTGATCAAATTCTGGATTCATCATTATTAGTTCAAAGATCAGAGGCAATACAAAAAATCTTATCAGATAAAAAGTCCACTGTAGTTGCTTCAGCTGAGGCTTTATTTGATAAAGTTGCTCCACCTTCACAGATTGATGGTGTTAGTATTGCCATTAAACGAGGTCAGGAAATCGATCCAGAAAAACTGCGTGAAGAACTTGTCGATCAGTCTTATCAACCTGTTCGTTTTGTGGATCAGCCTGGTGAATTTGCAGTCCGTGGTGGAATCATCGACATATTTCCATTTTCAGGTGAATATCCAATCAGACTAGAATTCTTTGGTGATGAAGTAGATTCAATTCGAGAATTTGATGCCAGCTCGCAGCGCTCGATCTCATTTTTGAACGATGTTAAGATTGTTCCAGATTTAACCAATTTACCGGATGTAAAAAAAGACAGTCTTCTCTCCTACTTTGATCATAACACACAAATAATTATTAAAGATGCTGTGTTAGTTGAAGATCAACTTCATTCACGATTTGAAAAAGCATCTGAAGTATTTGAAGAATTAGAAGCAGAAGAACCTGATCCGGATTCACTTTTTCTATCAAAAGAATCCTACAAAGATCTGATTTCTGATTTTAATCATTGTATGTATTTGGGCTCAGTTTCCGATTCAGGACTCAAGGAAATTAAGATAGAAAGTAAACCACAGCCAGATTTCCATGGTAACTTTGACCTTTTGAAGCAGAACATTGAGTCCAATTCTGAAAAAGGAATCAAGACCGTCATTTTTTGTGATAATGATGGACAGGAAAAAAGATTTGAAGAATTATTAGGTGAACCTGAACCACACTTTAATTATGAATTAAGGGTAGAATCTATTCATCAGGGATTTATACTACCGGAGCAAAATTTAGCTTTATATACAGACCATCAGATTTTCAATCGATACTACCGCCCAAAAATAAAAAAGCGAAAGTATTCAGGAGGAATTTCTTTTAAAGAACTGAAAGATCTCTCAATTGGAGATTTTGTTGTTCATGTAGATTATGGAATAGGCAAGTTTTCTGGTTTTAAAAAGATTCAGGTAAAAAATACTGAACAAGAAGTGGTGGTCCTTACCTATCAACAAGATTCTCTGTTGTATGTAAATGTCTCATCCCTTCATAAACTGCAGAAATATTCCGGTAAAGAAGGTACCGCTCCAAGAATTACTAAACTTGGTTCTGGTGAATGGGCTAGAAAGAAAGCTCAAACCAAGAAAAAGGTAAAAGACATTGCCCGTGAGCTCATTCGACTTTATGCGAAAAGAAAACTTCAAAAAGCCCACGCTTTTTCAGGTGATTCCGGCTGGCAAATAGAAATGGAAGCTCGGTTTGAGTATGAAGAAACCCCAGATCAGAATGATGCGATATTAGCAGTTAAGCAGGATATGGAAACCAAACAACCAATGGACCGATTAGTTTGTGGTGATGTTGGTTTTGGTAAAACCGAAGTTGCCGTTCGAGCTGCTTTCAAAGCAGTTATGGATCATAAACAAGTGGGAGTATTGGTACCAACTACCATTTTGGCTGAACAGCATGCTAAGACTTTCAAGAAAAGGATGAAGAACTTTCCTGTTCGGATTGAGGTACTTAGCAGATTTCGCACTAAAGCCGAACAAACGAAGGTCATCAAAGAGTTGAAAGAAGGAAATGTTGATATTGTAATTGGTACACATAGAATACTTTCAAAAGATGTTCAATTTAAAGAACTTGGATTGATTGTAGTTGATGAAGAACAACGTTTTGGGGTTTCTGCAAAAGAAAAGTTAAAAGAATTCAGAGCAACTGTTGATGTTTTAACCTTAACAGCCACTCCAATTCCCCGAACGCTTCAGTTCTCACTGATGGGTGCTCGTGATCTTAGTGTAATAAATACACCTCCACCGAATCGTCAGCCGGTTTACACAGAGATTCACTCCTTTAATGAAGAACTAATTCGGGATGCAATTCTTCAGGAAATGAGCCGAGGTGGACAGGTTTTTTTCATCCACAATAGAGTGAAAAATATCGAAGAAGTCGCCGAAATGATTCGAAGACTAGTGCCGGATATTCGTGTTCGATTTGGTCACGGTCAAATGTCTGCCAGTCAACTCGAGAAAATTATTGAAGACTTCTATACCCATAAATTCGATGTCTTAGTCTCGACAAATATTGTAGAGAACGGAATTGATATCGCCAATGCAAATACCATTCTTATTAACAACGCAGATAACTTTGGATTAGCTGAATTGCATCAGCTTAGAGGTAGAGTTGGTCGTTCTAACCGAAAAGCGTTTTGTTATTTAATCACTCGACCAATTGAGACGCTTACAACAGAAGCGAGAAAACGATTACTGGCCCTCGAAGAATTCTCTGATTTAGGTTCAGGTTTTAATATTGCAATGAGGGATCTTGATATTCGAGGCGCCGGTGATATCCTTGGTGGTGAACAAAGTGGATTTATAAATGATATTGGTTTTGATCTTTATACAAAGATCTTAAATGATGCGGTACGAGAGCTAAAAGAAAGTGAATTCTCAGAATTATTTGACGAAGTTGGTTCACACATTGAATATCCTGAAACACTGGTGGAAATTGACGATACCGCTCTACTCCCTACAGAGTATGTCTTAGATAATGTAGAGCGATTGAATTTGTATAGAAAGCTCTCACAGGCTAAATCAGAAAAAGAAATTGATGAATGGGGAAATGAAGTTGTTGATCGTTTTGGCAAGATGCCAAAAGAGACCGAAACATTGCTTTTAGTTACTAAAATCAAACTTTTTGCTTCAAAATCTTTCTTCACAAAAGCCACCATTCGTTCTGGTAGAATGTGGGTAATTTGTCCAAAAACCGGATCTGAAATCGGGGAATACTACTTTAAGAATAAGCTTTTTCAAGAAACGCTGGATAAGTTAGAAAAACTCAAAAAAGACAAATTTCAGATCATCCAAAAAAATGATGTAGTACGTTTCGCAATCCAGGATATTCCTGATTATGAAGCAGCATTTAGCTTCCTGAAGAAACTCTCCTCCAAGTAATGTACATTCCTTCATGAACATTGAGAAGGCATCAGAAATAATTCAAGATGGTGGTGTAGTTGCATTTCCTACAGAAACGGTATACGGACTTGCAGCTGATGCCTGGAATGCTTCTGCTATTAAGAAAGTATTTGAATTAAAAGGACGCCCTTCTGATAACCCTCTAATTGTGCATGTTTGTAGAGAAGAAGACATTCATGATTTCGCTGTTGATATTCCTGAAAAAGCACACCAGCTTATTGAAGCTTTCTGGCCGGGTCCACTTACACTGGTTCTAAAAAAAAGACCAGAAGTTTTAGATGCTGTAACTGCAGGACTAAATACGGTTGCTTTGCGAATGCCAAATCATCCAATTGCGCTCGAGTTCATAAATAAAACAGGCCCTCTTGTTGCTCCAAGTGCAAATCATTCAGGAAAACCCTCTCCTACTAAGGCTGAACATGTTCTAGAAGATTTTGGTGATCAACTTCCAATTCTGGATGGCAAAGCAACAGAAATCGGATTGGAATCAACTGTGGTTGATCTTACAGATACATTCACCGCAATACTTAGGCCGGGCTCAATTAGTAGAAAACAGATTGAAGAAGTGATAGACGGCTTTGTTGAAGAATCCTTCTTTCATCACCTTAAAAATCCAAAAAGTCCGGGTCAGAAATATTCTCATTACAAACCAAAAGCTAATGTACGTTGGTTTATTAACGATGAATTGACGGATAAGGCACATGTATTATATCTACTTCAGAAAACGTCGTCTGACATAAACAATGTCATCAGTTATAATAGTAACTTAAACCAATTAGCCAGCGAACTCTACGACCGATTTCGACAAGCTGATTTGGAAGGCTATGAAGAAATCGCCATCGAACATTTAGACGTTAACCATCCACTATATTCAGCGCTAAATAATCGAATCTCTAAAGCCATTGGATTTTAATTCTGGATAATTTGTATTTCTCTTCCTTCACATTTACGATTAGCAATCAATTGTCAATCGATTCACTCATTTCTGATTAATTCACAATTCATTTAATGCCTCTTCTGAACTATTCAGTAAGCATGAGAGTTTTATTACAGTCATCGACTTTTTTCCTACAAGAAAAAAAATCAAAAAAAGACTAGTCATCAAACACAATTCAGGTGTATTACTGGAAATTAGTTTAATGAATCAATTCCAAACAGAGACATATGCTAAAGAGATTCGATTGGGAAATCGATTAGCGTTCTCGGATTTCTTCAGAAACCACCATGACCAAATGGTGCGTTATTCCATGCAGTTTGTCCACGATAAGGATGATGCAATGGATATTGTCCAGGAGGTATTTATAAAACTATGGAATAAAAGAGAGAATCTAGACCCTGACAGATCACTGCTAGCATATTTGTATGCATCAATTAGGAATCGATCTCTGAACTTTTTAAGAGATCATTCTTCAAAGACAGAACAGCTAACTGAAGAAATTCCGGATGATGATTTGCAAACTGAACATCAAGATTCTCCACTTTTAAACGAGCTTAACAAGTACATCAATGAACTTCCAGATCGACAGAGAGAAGCATTTGAACTTAGTCGATTTGAAGGATTACAGCATGATGAAATTGCTGAAGTTATGGATGTATCCGCTCGTACAGTAAACAATCATATAGTGACAGCTTTAAAAACACTTCGGGACCAATTACAAAAATTTCAGAGAAAGGCGGCAAGTCGATGAGAAAAAATACACCAAATAACGCACACATTAATTCGATACCGGATGATCTTAACTCAGTTTGGCAAGAAGCAGGCAAACTAAAGAGAGAAAATGTTGTAACTGAGAGAGAGACAGAAACAGCTCTAAAGAATATTTGGGCTAAAGTTGATTATGAAACACCTTCAAAGAAGTTCAGCTTTATACCTATTGGTATTGCAGCTGCTATTGTTATTACAGCACTCTCCAGTTTTTTGAGTTTCTATTCTGTCCAAAAAATTAGTCCTGCAGGTGAGTTAACAGAAATTACCTTACCGGATGGTAGCGAAGTGATTTTGAATGGCAATTCAAGTATTGAATATTCATTGCTCTTTGGTTTTACAAATCGTGAAATCAAATTAAATGGTCAGGCAAGATTTGATGTGGAGCGCAATGAAGAAATTGCTTTTCAGATAACATCACCGAACCTAACGACTACAGTCTTAGGAACCATTTTTGAAATAGAAGACTGGAATGACGCTAAGACAACATCTCCTTCAGTCTATGTTCATGAAGGAAAAGTTGAGGTAAAAAATAATGAATCAATAGTAACCTTAAATCAGGATCAAAAAACTCAACTGATTGAAGAATCGCTTGTTGAAATCCAAAGCATTGATATGAAGTCGGATCATGTAATCAATTGGACTGACTCAAGAGTGACATTTACAAATATACCTTTATCTCAATTCTTTGAGCGACTTTCATTCCAATTCGATACTAATATTCAGATTGAAAGTAGTATAAGCGATGATGAAAAAGTAAGTGGGAGTTATCGACTTGGTACCCGACTTGATCAGATTATAAGTGATATCAGTATGATCAAAGATTTAGAATATCAAATGACTAATAACGGCTTCGTTATTCGATAGAATGAAAAAACTACTTCTTCTCTTAATAGTTTGTATTTCGTCTGATTGGCTAATGGCACAATCGTCTGGTGAGATTCGTTTTATAACTAGAGGAGAAAGTATTGAAGAGGCACTCAATAAATGGGTAGTACAGTTCAATACAAATTTAGTCTACGACCCTGAATTAGAACTAGCCCAGGAATCTTTTGTAGATATCACCACAAATCAACCGGGTTTAGTTCTTACTGAAATCATTGCGGATATCAATCTCGATTTTATCATTCTATCAACCGGAACTTATGTCCTTATTGAAAGAAGTAATGTTGTTGAAGAATACGGTGAATTCTTTGGCTATGTCTACGATGACGAAACTGGTGAGCCTCTTGCGGATGCCACTATTTACTTTGCTGATGCATCGAACAGCACGACGACAAATAACCAGGGATTTTTCTCAGTTTCTCCGCTTCTTTCAGGTACTTACCCTGTAATTGTAAGCTCAGTAGGCTATAATCCGTTATCCAAAGATGTAAATGTTGAAGAATCTTCCGGATTAAGCATCATTCGTTTGACACCTAAGATGTTCACCTCAGACCCGGTTATTGTTCAAGCTGATGCGATCTCACTGGGTATGAATAAATGGGCCAATGAAAATATCAGCGTTGAAAATTCTATTTCAGAATTAAGTACTTCCCCTTCTTTAGGATCTGTTGTTAATACTCCTGGTTTTTCCAAGGATTTCGGTTCTAACTCTCTCAGTATTTATGGAAGCAATCCAAGCACAATGACTATCCTGCTCGATGGTGTTCGAATGTACAACACCGTTCGAATAGGTGATGCTTTGGGAATGTTCAGTCCATTAGCTATTGATAAAATTGGAACCAGTAAAGCTGCTGGATCAATTACCAACAAAGGCAGCTTAAGTGGAATATTGAACTTCCAGCAAGATATAATTGACCGCTCTGATGAGACTTCGCTTGTAATGAAAATAAATCCAGATGAAGTTAATGCCAGATCTGAATTTCAGATAGGTAAAACTACATTCGCAGTCTCCGGTAGGTCTAACTCAAATTTCTCAGACACTCCATGGGGATATGAAAATGTGTATCGTCAATGGAATCAGTTCGATCCATTATTGCAAAATTTCATCATGGGAGGAAATGGTGATATCGCACATTATAAAGCAGGTGTTCAAGAGACTGAGCTAGGCTACAACGATCTGCATTTTATTGGCCAGTACTCATCAAATTTTACAAGTACAAAATTCTCTGGTTATTTCGGATCACGTATTCAGGAGGCTTCTCTATTATCTGAGAAATCAAGTTTAGGTAGTAGCCAGCCATTTTTAGTATATAATGAAGAAGATCTTACTACACAAAATGGCATGTTTAATGTCGAGCATTTCAGAGTAGTTAATGCCCAAACAGATTTGTTTTTAAAAGCTTCATACTCAGCGAGCTCATACAATTATGAGTACTCCATGATTCAAAATGATGAATTGATTTCTCATTCCAGAACTAGCGATGAAAATTACTCGATTCTACAGGCCGACTTAAGGGAAATAACTCCATCATTTGATAAACAAAACGTAAATGAGATTTCTCTTTCCGGTCAATTAACGAGATATGTATCAGCTCGAAATACTTTGATAATTGGCTTTAATAGCAATCGAATCGATCATTCCTTTGTATTGAATGATAGCTTTTATCTTCCGTTATCAAATAATGAAGAAAATTATCGAGGCGATCTTTTTGTAGAACAGAAATTCAATCTATCAGAACAATTTCGATTCCAGTATGGATTAAAAGGTTCCATTACCTCGAGACAAGAAGTCTTTTATGTTCAACCACAGTTTTCTGTCACTTTTGATTCGAAGAAAACACGATTAGGATATCATACACTACAGTTTAGTTCTGGGTTATATCGCCAGTTTATCCAACAGTTTGATATTGCAAATGTAGGTCCAAGTGCCATCCAACCTTTCAATCGTATAGATATACCAATCGATGGTAGTATCTCTGCACCTCTCTCATTTCAAACAAAATTCGAATGGAACATTCAATATTCTGAGGATACTAAAATTAGTTTGGGCAGCTATTATCGAAATGAGCCAAAAAGCTATATGCTTGATTATTCAAGATTACTAGCGGGTTCGAATATCTCTTTTACAGATCAATCTGAATTTTTAGAGAGAACATCTACTATTGCTTATGGTGCTTCGATCACACTTGAAAAAGAATTCAAGGATCCCGCATTACAGCTCACACTTTCTCAACAGACAAACATTTCAACCATTCGATTTGATGAGCGATTTAATAATGAACGCATTCAAACCGGTTGGAGTGAACCTTATTCAACCAATGGCACTCTTAAATGGATTGTCAGCAATCCTTTGTCCATTCAATTACAAACAAAATGGATTCCAAAACGATATTGGGCATTCACCCGAGCTTACTACGATTTTCTTACCACACATAACGAAACAAGTTTTGGTGAGTTCTCATTAAACTCTCCCGATGACGATCAATTATCTGCATTCTTTAGTCTTGATTTGGGCATCAATTCAAGAATTGTAATTTCAAATACTTCGTTGCTGATCAACTTAAGTCTGCAAAATGTGACCAATCGGGAAAATGAAGTCTCGTATATCCTAATCCCTCAAAGGAATGCGCAACAAGAAATTAGCTATACAAGAACCGCTCGCAAACTAGCTGGATTCATCCCTTTCTTATCCCTTCAACTAGATTTTTAAATTCGTTTACAATTAAGATCTAGTCACCCCTCGTTTTGATGTGTATTAGCAGCAACAACTATTCATCAAAAGAGAAAAATGAAAAATAAACTATCAAAACTTCTAACTACTGTATTCGCTGCTGTGTTTCTATTTACAGCTTGCGAAGATTCTGATTCTTCCTCAACTAGCCCACTTGTTGAAGGTGAACAAACCATTGCAGAGATCACTGAAATTGTGGACGTATACTCTGTATTAAACGGAGCGCTGGAAAGCACTGGCTTACTTGAAACTTTCGAAGGCGCCGGTCCTTTTACTGTGTTTGCACCAACCGATGCTGCGTTCAATAAACTTCCTGAAGGAACACTAGAAAGCTTAACTACAGAACAACTTTCTCAGATTCTTAGATATCACGTTGTAGATGGGGCTATTGCTTCTGATCAACTTAATGCAACTCAAGATGTAACTACGTTATTAGGACAAAACATCCTGGTTGAAGCTGGTTCAAATGTAGTTATTAATAATAACTCAACCGTTGTTAATGCTGATTTCGCTGCTTCTAACGGTATTATCCATCGTATTGACGAAGTTCTATTGCCTGCTGGAATTCGTGATGCTAACATCGTAGACCAGGCAGCTGACTTAGGCACATTTACAACTCTTTTATCAGCTGCTACTGATGCCGGACTCGCATCTACCCTTTCTTACAAAGGCGACTTTACAGTATTTGCTCCTACTGATAATGCATTCGCTGCATTACCACAAGGATTGCTTGCTTCACTAACTGTTGAGCAATTAACAGACATCCTTCTTTATCATGTATTAGATGGAGAGACATTCTCAAGTGCAATCGAAGCAGAAACAATTGCAACTACTTTAGAAGGTGGAAACATTTACTTAAGTGCGAATGAAGGTAGTGTAACTGTTAATACTAGCGCTAATGTAGCTACTGCAGATGTTGACGTAAGCAACGGCGTAATTCATGCAATCGATAAAGTGCTACTTCCGGATGTTTATGGTTCAGTTGTTGATGCTGCTGCGAAAAGATTTGTATTCAGCACCTTAGTACAATTTGTAACTGATGCACAGTTGGCAACAACTCTAGCTGATCCTACTAAAACGTATACTGTTTTTGCGCCAACCAACGAAGCTTTCGCAAAATTACCGGCTAGTGTTGTAAATAGTTTAACTACTCAGGATCTGGTAAACATTTTAACGTACCATGTTCTTGAAACTCAGGTTATGGCTGGTATGCTTACGGCAAGTCAGGAAGTGACTACACTAAATGGTGAAGAGTTATTAATCGAAGTTGGTGAAAGCGCAGTAATTAATGGATTTGCTAATATCACCGCTACTGATGTACTTACAAATAATGGTGTGATTCATGTTATTGATGAAGTTCTTCTACCGGAAGGCTACAGAGATGCTAACATCATCGACAAGGCTAACGAACTACAAATCTTCACAACTTTAGTGGATGCTGTTGATGATGCCGGTTTAACATCAACACTAAAATATTCTGGTGATTACACCGTATTTGCTCCAACTGATGCTGCTTTCAATGCTCTTCCGGCCGGACTTCTTGCAAGCTTAACTACAGAGCAGTTAACAAATATCCTTACATACCATGTTCTTGGAAGTGAATTCTTCATTTCTGATATAACGGAACTAACTGATGAATTAACTGAGACGGCGCTTTCTGGTGAAACTCTTTACATCACTAAAGACAATGCTGAAGTAAAAGTTAACGGAAGTTCCACTGTTATTGTAGAAGATGTTGATGTAAGCAATGGAGTAATTCAAGCCATTAACGAAGTACTTCTTCCAAATGAGTTCTTAAACATCGTACAAATTGCTTCTAAAAATTACGACCTATCAACCCTAGTGGGCTTAGTATCCGACCAAGGTCTGGTACCTACTCTTGAGGGTGATGGTCCGTTCACATTATTTGCACCAATCAACGCTGGATTTGATGCAGCATCTAATTTACTTGGCACTTTAACTTCACAGCAGGTTACCGAAGTATTGAGCTACCATGTTGTGACATCAAAAGCTTTGTCAACGGATCTTTCTGATGGACAAACGATCACCACCTTCCAGGGCGAAGATATTACCGTTGCCATTGACGGTGAAGGAAATGTGACTTTCAACGGCGCTACAAGTGTAGTTACCGTGGATATTGAGGGAACCAACGGTGTTATCCACCTTATTGATGGAGTGTTGTTACCCCCAAGCTATCAAAACTAAGATCTGATCCGTTTTGATACGAAAGCCTGTCCGTACCCCGACAGGCTTTTTTTATGTCTTTGAATTAAGGATAAGACGATGTTTGTGCTTTACCTGTAAAAGGCATTTCTTCCGTTTATTCCTATTATAAATAGGGATATCAACAATAATACTTAAAGATGAAATAGGGATAACATGAACTCAGTGCGTGTTATGCCAATGTTGTACTTAATAGAAAATGGAAAAACTGATTGAAATAGAAAGAGTCCCATACGAGGAGCCGTATCACATTAACCTTTTGGTATCTGCTTCAAATGGAAAATCAAAAGGACATCTGGAGATTTATGACAATGCAAAAAAATTGTATGACATTGCCTCAGGACTCGAAGATTTCCCCAAAGAAATTCAAGATGAATTTAAGTGGGAATTGGGATCAGAAAAACCTGAAGACCGCTTTGCTTTCTATTTCCTTTTTCGAGTATTTAATCACATGACAGAAGGTTGGACAAGTGCTATCCAAATTCGTTTCAACAATAATGAGGATGGCCCTTTTAGGGAAATGTCTGATTTCTGCATTCCTTGTGAACCAGCGGGAATAAATCGACTTGGACAATTGTTTCGAGAATTTGCCCAATTGAACTCGAAAAAACTCGTTTGGAATGGAGTTGAGGGAGAAATACTAAAATAAACTACTAAGCACAACAAGGTGTATTGTGCATACCCTAAGGGATACGCACCATACACAGAACGTTAGTTTCAATCACAATTATACCATGCCTAAAAACGTATTTGGAGAAGAACTCATCCCCTGTTGTTATGCCCCACTAACCGGGTACTTTAGAGATGGATTTTGTAGAACCGATGAATCCGATCGTGGTTCTCATGTGGTTTGTGCCATCATGACTGATGAATTCCTCGAATTTTCAAAAGAGGCTGGAAATGATCTCAGCACTCCAAGACCTGAGTATACTTTTCCAGGTTTAAAAGCCGGCGACCAATGGTGTCTTTGTGCCTTACGTTGGAAAGAAGCCTACGATCATGGCAAAGCGCCTATGGTCATTTTAGAAGCCTGTGCCGAAGAAGCACTAAAGTATGTTAAAATCAATCAGCTAATCGAATTTGCCTACAAACGAGCAGAATCATAGCCAACACTCCTTCCAGATTTCTCAATCTCCAAACACACTAAAAGTCTGATCCGGTCGCATCTCCAAAATAGCCTGATCATTTTCTGAAACCTTTAATTGCATTACATCGTCTTTGGGTCAAAAAATTTGAAATGAAAAGATCTATTCTAACTTTTTTATTCCTTCTTATTCCTGCTATTTCTTTCTCGCAATCCTTGAAAAAGACCGAAGTTCTTATTCTAGGTACGCCTCATTTAAAACAAATAGACAATTTTGAGTCATCCCATTTAAAGACTGTTTTGAAAAGTTTAGAATCCAGAGATTTTGATGTTATTGCTATTGAACAAATGCCGGCTGAATTACTTTTAGATATAAAAAAAAGAGATAAAGAGTATTGGCAGGAATTGTATCAAGTATTCAGCAAATTCATCGAATTTGGCCAATCACATCAGGAAAGATTGGATATTAGCTTTGATCAGGCTGAGAATAAATTAATAGACTTACATCGGAAAACTGAACTCTCTGATAGTGACAGAATAGATTATATACATTCATACATCTGCACTTATGATATTTGGTCAGCAGTTCTTCACTATAAACAACTTTCGGACAAATCTGGATTATCTGAAGAGGTCATTGAACTATTAGACGACTTATCAACTTCTTTGGATGAAGTGAACAACATTGCAATAGAGCTAGCAATTTCAGAAGAATTACATCAGATACATTACATTGATAATCTTCAAGACGAAACTATTTTACTAAATGAGTTTCCTGAATTCATTACTGACTACCAGAATAATGCAAACTCAATTAGTGAGCTTCTCAATCAATCCAATATTTATCAAAAGATTGATTCTCTTCAAAATGAAGCTGTCTCTAATAATGATCTATATCCGCTATATAAATTCTTTAACTCTAGTGAATACATGAGCAATGATTTTGATGCTCAATGGGGATTATGGTTTAAGACAGATTTCGAATCGAAAACAGATAGAAGCAGATATTCACTCTGGGAAATGAGGAATCTATCTATATCTGCTAACATCTTACGTGTAATTGCCTCAAATCCTGAAAAGAGAGTACTAGTAATTATTGGAGCCTCTCATAAATCGTTCATTGAAAAGTATCTGAGACAGATACCGGACATTGAATTATTAGAGTTTTAAAAACTCGAAAAGTCTAACTATTAGAAAGGTGATTCTTTGAAGAATAGAAATTCAATCTATTGTTCAAGACTAAACCGTTATTCGAAAACACTGAAAGTCTGATCCGGTCGCATAGCTAATACCGCTTCGACCATAATCTGAATGAGTTCTTCAACATCTTCCAAAGAGCACATTTCAACCGGTGAATGCATGTATCGCAATGGAAGTGAAATCAGCGCACTCGGAATACCTGTTCTTTGATAGAAAATACTATCTGTATCTGTACCGGTTCGAACACTGGTCGCTTCATGCTGAACCGTGATATCAGCTTTCTCACAAACTTCCTCCAGGAAATCGACCACTTTAGGGTGATTAGCTCCACCGTGCTGTATCGTTGGTCCACCACCAAGCAGTACGGTACCATGTTGTTTTTGATCAATGCCCGGTGAATCAGTGGCATGCGTTACATCGGTCACCAATGCCACATCCGGCATGAATCTATAACTCATCATACGGGCTCCAAATCCGCCTACCTCCTCTTGAATGGAGTTAAGTGCTAAAACATTCACCTTCAGGTCTTTCTTGCGTTCTGAGAGCCTTTTCATGGCTTCAGCGATAATAAAACCACCCATTCGGTTATCTATGGCACGTGCCGTAAGAATTTCGTCGTTTAAAAACTCTAAATCGGATGCAAAAGTGATTGGATCACCAATTTGAATAAGTTCCAATGCTTCTTCTTTCGAACTCACTCCGATATCAACATAAATATCTTTCCAGGCAGGTTGTGTACCACCACCATTTTTCTTTGTCTGCAAATGAATGGCAGTATTCCCTGTCACGCCAACCACTCTACCCTGCTTGTTATGAATGATTACTTTCTTAGCTCTTGCAATCGTCGAGTCACTTCCACCTAATTTGTTGATGTAAACAAATCCCTGATCAGTAATATGTTGCACTACCATCCCGATCTCATCACAATGAGCTTCCAGCATTACAGTTGCAACATCAGGATTGGTTGAAATTTTAGCTGCACATGAACCATAAGCATCTGTCACCACTTCATCACTGAAATTCTCAACATAGTTTTTCCAAACCTGAACCCCGGCTTTTTCCCAACCTGTTGGACTCGGTGTAATTAATAGATCTTCCAGAAATGCTTTTGATTCGTTAGTCATGACTCGATGTGATTAAATGTTGGCTTGAAGATATTGAATCAGGAACAATCTACCTTGTTTAAATGCGGCTATTTTCAATTTAAGAATGTCTCTTTGAATTGGTTTGTGTGCTTCGCATTTTCCTGCCAAAAATTTCTACATGTCCCGCCCTAAATACGATCCTGATTTATTCTTCCATTGGCATAAAATCAAAACTCGTTTTCGTGATTTAGATCCTTTGAATCACGTAAACAATGCTGTTTTTAATTCATACTTCGAAGAAGCAAGAATTCATTTGGTTGAGAGCATACCAGAACTAAGAAGTAGTTTTGAAGAAGGGAAATCTTTTGTCTTAGCGAAATGCACTATTGAATATCTTCGACCGGTTTTATATCCAAAAACATTACTGATTGGAACCGGATTTTTAAATCTTGGAAATTCTAGTGTTGAAGGATTCCAGGCTCTATATGATGAAGAGACAAAAAAACTTCATGCTACAGCATTGATTAGAGGAGTATGGTTCGATATAAAAACTCAACGTCCAACCAGGCTTCCAGATATTGATGGAATCGAAAAAATGAAAGTACATTTAGATGGATAAAAGTACTCGCTACAAGATTTTTAATGATCCGGTTCAGGGATTTATCACGGTTCCTAAAGGTATTATCTTACGCTTGATCGATCATCCCTATGTTCAACGATTGCGTAGAATCCGTCAACTTGGTCTTGGATACCTCGTTTTTCCTGGAGCTGAACATTCTCGGTTTTCTCACGCTCTCGGAGCTTTGGAATTAGGTCAACGAGTACTTCAAAACTTGCGGGAGAAAGACACAACCATTAGCGAAAAAGAGTTTGAAGGTACTTTAATCGCTTTGCTTTTGCATGATGTGGGTCACGGCCCTCTTTCTCATACACTGGAACATACGCTCATCAAGAATTTCACTCATGAAATGATGAGTCTAGCCATCATGAAAGAGCTGAATAAGCAATTTGATGGTGCTCTTGATACGGCGATCCAGATTTTTACCAATCAGTATCCGAAGAAGTTTTTATATCAATTGGTTTCATCTCAATTAGACCTTGACCGACTCGATTATTTGCGTCGCGATAGTTTCTTTACTGGTGTTTCGGAAGGAACTGTGGGAATCAATCGAATTCTAAAAACGATGCGTGTTTTCAACAACAACATTGTGATTGAGAAAAAAGGCATTTATGCCCTCGAGAATTACATCATTGCTCGCCGATTGATGTATATGCAGGTTTATCTGCATAAAACCGTATTAAGTGCTGATACTTTACTTCGAAGTATTTTCCATCGTGTTAGCGATCTTCTCGAACAGGATTATCCTCTTCATTTTGCTTCCCCAAAATTGGAGTATTTCATAAAAGAGAAGCCATCCGCAAAGAAAAGTATCTCAAAAAAAGCCATTGATTTATATGCAGCTTTGGATGATTATGATGTCTTTCAGAATATCAAAGATTGGCAATTTTCTGATGACAAAATCTTGTCCGATTTATGTACGCGATTTTTAAATCGTGATTTATTCAGAACTACTTTTCTTGAGCAAGAACCGAATCAGGAATTAATAGATGAAGTTCATCAAAAAACTGAAGAAGAGCTGAAAAGATTGAAGCTCCCCATCACTGACAATGCTGTTAACTATTACTATAAGTTCGAAACAAATAAAACAGAAGCCTACAAATACAGAAATGAGAGTATTTGGATTTTAGATGACAATGAAGCCATCGAATTTTCAAAAGCTGCCGATACGAAAAGTATTATTGCTCTTACCAAGCCGTTAGTTCGGCATTATGTGGTGCACCTTAAATCTATTAAGGTTTAATATCAGCGTATTCTTTTAATCTTTTCACCACATTTGCAAGGAATAGGTAATCATAATCCTGAGCACTAACGATCAACTTCTGAATAGCACCGGTAAATGCGATTGTTGGGTACCTCTCTAGAAAATAAGACTCGGTTAACTTCTCAAAGTATTGCTTTTCGATAATGTTATGAATCGATTTGCACGTTGTGCTTTCTAGATTGTGAATGAAATCAGCAACTTCCGTTGCACTTAACTCATGTTCTTCTTCGGGTTGATCATCGATTTCTTTAAAGAAGGAAGCTATGTTTTCGTCCAACTGTTGTTCAATAGCAGTCAGTAATTCATCCTCTTTATAGGGCTTTTGTAAGAAATCAGAAAAGCCTTTTTCAAGAAGCTCAGTTCTTCCTCCCATTGCCCCTGCAGTAACTGCGATAATTGGCATATTTTGGTACTTCCAATCCGTTGATCGAATCTTAAGCATAGCCTCAATGCCATCCATAACCGGCATATTGATATCCATAAGAATCACATCAGGATCATATTCTTCAATCATAGACAGCGCTTCAAGTCCATCCTCAGCCTCTTTATAACTAAAGCCGTTCTCATGTAAGATAATTCGAGTGATGGTTCTGTTTGGAAGTAGATCATCAACAATTAAAACACGAATTTCACCGGTTCTGTTAATCTCAATCTTCTGATCAGAGGTACCGTTTATGATTAACTCATGTCGTTTAGAAGGCACCGCAACTTCTATTGGAATAGTGATAGAAACAGTAACTCCCTCTTTTTCATTATTCTGTACAGTGATTTCTCCCCCGAGAAAACCAACGATTCTTTCAGATAAGGTAAGTCCTAAACCTGTCCCGGTATTCTTTAGTGGATCACTTTGCCAGAACGGTTGATAAATTTCAGCAATCTGTTTCTCTGGTATCCCAATTCCTGAATCTGTAATTGTAATTATTAGATTAGGATTATTTTCACCGCTAACAACTTCATAGTTAAAGTAAATACTACCATCGGTAGTAAACTTAACTGCGTTATCCAGAACATTCTTAAGAACCAAAGAAAGTCTGGTAAAATCGGTAACTACATAATCAGGAGCTTTTGCATGTGGTTTATACTCGAATGCTAATCCTTTAGATTTAGCTAATTCTGTGAACCTATGAGCGTAATTATCCATAAAAGGTCGAAGCAACATTCTCTCCTCGTGTGCCTTTGTATGGCGTGCTTCCAAATTGGAAAGCTCGAGAATGTCATCCACCATGCTGAGTAATTTTTCACCAGCGTCTTTTATTTCAGAGATGTGACCTTTCTCATCTGGAAGAATGGCATTATTCCGTTCAAGAATTTGAGAATATCCTAGAATTGCATTTAACGGAGTTCTAAACTCATGAGATAAACTGGAGATAAAATTGGACTTTGCATCACTTGCATTCTCGGCAATCTCTTTCGCTCTCAATAATTCTTGTTCAGCTTCTATTCTTGCTGTTATATCCCTGGCAACTGACTGTAAGCCAATAACTTCATCACCGGAAGTTATTAAAGTTGTTTTTTGACCTAACCAAAAATGCGAACCATCAAGTGCTTGCGCTCTAAATTCGATGTAGTCTTCCCCATTTACTTCATTCAATTTTTGAGTAAAGAAATTAACTAATAGATCAAGATCCTCTTCGACAACAATATCCTTTATATTGATTTTTCTAAGATAGTCGGCATCATAGCCAAGGATATTTGTTATTGCTGCATTCGTATAGATCATATTACCGGCAATATCTGTCCGATAGATTATATCATTTGCAGATTCAACCAATTGTTGATATTCAATTTGTGTATTGAATAGTCGTTCTTCAACTTTCTTTTTCTCAGTGATATCTGTTATCAGAAGAAGAATAAATCTGCGTTCTTTCGCCTTATCATATATCCTTCTTTTCTGGATATTTAACCAAACAATGGTTTTAAAGCGAGTAATGCGTTGATTATAGCTTACTTGAGAAGCTCCATCCTTTTTAATTTTGTCATCACTTTTAGAGAGAGCATCAATTAGATCTTGTTTTAAAGACAGCTGTTGAAGTTTTTTCCCTTTGATTAGATCCGGTTGTAGACCAATTAGCTCATCAAATCCCTTATTGGTTAAAACAATACGATCATCTTCACTGAGCAAAGCAATAGCTTGGTCATGCTCGTTGACAAGAGTATCAATATAAAATTGTTGCAGATCGGTATTATACCTGCGGGTTACGACCCAGTAGATACCACCAGCTAATGTAATAGTTAAAACTGCTAGAAATAAAACGATTACATCAGGCAACCCGAGTAATAAAAGCGTGAAGTAATCCAATGCTGTATTCTGTAATTCCTCACAGAAATTACATAAAGTATTGGCAGAAAGCGGTTAGCTTTTCTTAATTCTGAATCCGTTTATACTCGATAAATTTTAAGTCATCATGCTCATCTATCGAAGCAACTTCCCAAATATCACCAATTTGGTCTCGATACTCCGGAAAAAAAGTGTCACCTGAATATTCTTTTTTTATTTCAGTAATGATTAATCGGTCTGCTTGCGATAATGTTTCTCGATATAAAACTCCTCCACCAATTATAAAAACTTCTTCGACATCAATATCTTTTAAGGCCTCTTTTAGAGAAGTGTAAGTATCAACATTGTCATAAGTTTTGGAGCGGGACAGTACAAGATTTTTTCTTCCCGGGAGTGGTTTCTCTCCTAATTCTTCATACACACCCCTGCCCATTACAATAACCTGTCCAATAGTATGCTTCTTAAAATGCTTAAGATCCTCAGGATATCGCCATGGGAGTTCTCCGTCTTTCCCAATCACCAGATTGGGATCATGAGCAGCAATTAACGTTAAGGTCATACTGCAACCTCAAATCGAATAACCGGATCTGGATCATAATTTTCCAAAACAAAGTCATCAAAAGTAAGCTCATCAACTGGTTTATTGGCAATTTTCAAAGTTGGTAAAGCTCTTGGCGTACGAGTTAATTGCTCCTTCAATCCGTCCACGTGATTAACATAGATGTGAGCATCAACGATAGTATGAGCGAAAGTACCTGGCTCTAAACCAACTTCTTGTGCGATGGCCATAGTTAGAGCCGAATAGCATGCAAGATTAAAAGGAATTCCAAGTGCAATATCACCTGAACGTTGAGTTAAATGACAATTCAGTTTGCCATTCTGAACATTGAAAATGTACATGATATGGCATGGTGGTAATGCCATTTGAGGAAGCAACCCAGGATGCCAGGTACTAACAACAATTCGTCTACTATTCGGATTCTCCTTTAGCATTTTGATGGCTCGTTGAACCTGATCAAATTCTTTACGAACCCACTCTCCTTCTTCAGATTGCTCTAAATATGGAAATCTTCTCCATAATACCGGGTAAATAGGGCCCACATGACCATCTTCATCAGCCCATGCATCCCAGATATGGCAATCTTTTTCATCTCGTAACCAGCGAATATGATCCTCTCCACGTAAATACCAAAGCAATTCAAGTACTACTGATCGGAAAAAGACTTTTTTTGTAGTTAAAAGTGGGAATCCTTCTGACAAATCTACCTTATAGAATTCTGCAAAATTTGAGATGGTATCAGTACCGGTTCTATTTTCTTTTTTAACCCCGTTTTCAAGGACGTTTCTTACAAGGTCGTGGTAGACTTTCATAGGCTAATGATATTTAGAGTAATAGTTCGCTTAAAAATAAAAGTGCAATGGAAAAATAAATAATGATCCCGCTTACATCCACTATAGTTGCAACAAAAGGTGCTGATGACACTGCAGGATCCAAACCCATTTTCGACAAAATGAATGGTAACATAGCACCTACAAAATTTCCAAAAAGTACAATTGAAAGTAAACTCAATCCAATTACTAATGCGGTCATGAGTGTTTCATATCCGATGGCATTTCCGGCTATTAAATCCCATGCGATTAGAGTCCCAAATCCAAGTAGACCGATTAATCCACCAAGCATTAATCCAGAGGTAAACTCTCGTGCAAAAACTGATCGCCAATCGTCAAATTTAATATCATCAGTAGCTAGTGCACGAATTACTAACGTTGCCGCTTGAGCACCGGAATTACCTCCACTAGAAATTATTAAAGGGACGAAAAAGGATAAAAATACAATCTTACTGAGCAACTCCTCATATTGCCCCATAGTTAATGCTGTTAGAATTTGTCCGACAAAAAGAACAACTAACCACCCAAGTCTTTTTTTAACCATTTCGCCGATCGATGTCTGAGAGTAATAATCATCCAGAGCATCCATCGCAGCCATTTTCTGCATATCCTCGGTAGTCTCTTCTTCTGCAACATCTATGACATCATCAACCGTGACTATACCTACTAATACTCGATCTGAATCGATAACCGGTAATGCGATTCGATCATATTTGGCAAACATTTTAACCGCCTCTTCCTGATCGTCAGAAACATGGAGTGCGTTGAATGATTCGTCCATCAACTCCTCGATGGTAGTATCAAACTCTGATACGATTAACTGAGTAATAACAAGATCATCGATTAGTCGCTCTTTGTCATCAACTACATAAATTACATTCAAGGTCTCAGCAACATTTGCATATTTTCTAATATGCTCCATGCTCCTTGCTACCGTCCACTCTGACTTCACCCGCACATATCGAGGTGTCATTAAACGACCAACACTGTCTTCGGGATAACCAAGTAATTTTTTGACCTGTTTCTGATCTTCAGGCCTCATGGTATTCATCACAATTTGTGTGAGATTACCCGGTAATTCTTCAAGTAAAGCAACCTGCTCATCTGGTTCCAGATTGCCCATTACGTCGGTTAATTGCTGCTTGGTGAAGAGTTCTATCAGTTCTACCCCTTTTCCGGATGGTAACTCCGCAAAAACATCGGCTGCAGCTGCTTTTTTTAATAATCTGAAAACTACAACTGCAATATCACCTTCAAGTTCAACCAGTAATTCTGCGATATCAGCAGGAGGAACATCAGCTAACACCTCTTTCAGAGCCACCCAATTTTTGGCTTCAATAAGCTCTTGAAATTCCGGTTTTATAAGCTGAACTAACATTTTTCTGCAGCCTGTGATGAGTTTATAGGGATGATCAGCACCGGCTAAGAATCGGGCTTAATCATTCAAAAAACAAGTTAGCTAAATGTAATAGTTTAGTTTTGTCCTAGTGACTGAAGAGCGACTTCTGCAGCTAACTGTTCCGCCTTTTTTTTACTTTTTCCAATTCCTGTTCCCAATTCGTCGTCACCAATTAGAACCTTTACTTCAAAGGTTCGATTATGACCGGGACCTGATTCATTTATTAATCGATATTGAGGTAGAGGAAGTCTTTCTGCCTGTGTGTATTCTAATAATGCACTTTTGTGGTTATCTACTGTATTCACCAGATCTTCATAATTGATGAATTTGGTGTAAACCTTTTCAACAAAAGTAAATGCAATTGGATACCCCTTTGTGATATAAATAGCAGCAACAACGGATTCGAAAACATCTGCAAGAATACTTTTTGATACTTTGACGGCAGAATTGTTTTCACCAATTTCCATCAACTCTTCAAAACCCATTTTCTTTGAAAGATCGGCGAGCGTTTCTCCCCTGACTAATTTTGCTCGAATTTTTGTTAAAAACCCTTCGTCCTTTTGGGGATACCTATTAAAAAGGATTTCTGCAGCAATAAGGTCAAGAACTGCATCCCCAAGAAATTCTAATCTTTCATAACTATCGTACTTCGCGTATTGATCCTGAGATAACATCGATCTATGACGCAAAGCTCGCTGGAACAAGGATGGATCATCGATAGTTGTACCGATAATTGTTTCTAATTCTAAAAGTCGGTCGCTCTTACCGGCATTGTTTTTCCCAAAGATGGGAAATATCGACCGGAGAATTGACCTCATTTTATACCTCGTATTTCTTAAATACTAGAGTTGAATTATGACCACCAAATCCAAATGCGTTATTCATCGCATATTTAACATCTCGAACAACAGCATCATTTGCAGTGTAATTTAAATCACATTCAGGATCTTGATTTTCCACATTAATTGTCGGTGGAACCGTTCCATGATAGATAGCAAGTAATGAAGCAACAGATTCAATAGCTCCGGCAGCACCTAGTGTGTGACCGATCATCGACTTAGTCGAATTCAAATTGATGTTATATGCGTGATCGCCAAATACTTTTTTGATTGAATTGGTCTCAGCTATATCTCCCAGTGGTGTGGACGTGCCGTGCATGTTGATATGGTCAACATCCTCAGGCTTAATTCCAGCAGAATCAAGTGCAGCGTTCATAGCAAGGAGTACTCCACCTCCATCAGGATCTGGCGCTGTTATATGAAATGCATCAGCGGAATAACCATATCCAACGATTTCACCGTAAATTCGTGCACCACGGCTTTTTGCAGATTCAAGTTCTTCCAAAAAGAAAATACCTGAACCTTCACCTAGCACAAATCCATCTCTATCTTTATCAAAAGGTCTGGAAGCGGCTTCGGGCTCGTCGTTTCGAGTCGACATAGCTTTCATCGCATTAAAGCCGGCAATGCCAATTCGAGTAATTGGAGCTTCAGTTCCTCCTGTTACTGCGTATTCGGATTTACCATACTTAATGAGATCATATGCTGTACCAATGTTATGAGAACCTGTAGCACATGCGGAAACAGCACAGAAATTTGGACCTCTAAAACCGTTTCTAATGGAAATTTGACCAGAAACAAGATCTGGAATGAGCATTGGAATGAAGAAAGGAGAAACTCCACGTGATCCCCTCTCATGAAGTGAAACTGATTGATCATAGAATGTTTTCATTCCACCGATACCAGTCCCAACAATTACAGCAACTCGATCTTTATTAATAACTTCCAGATCAACGCCGGAATCTTCCAATGCTTCTTGAGCTGCAATAATTGCATATTGTGCTACTAAATCGAGTCGCCGACCATCTTTCCTTTCAAAATAATTTTGAGAATTATAGTCTTCAATTTGAGCAGCAAATTTTGTGTGTAGATCGGAAGTATCGAAATGATCAATGGTTCTAGCACCACTTTTTCCCGATACTAATCCGTTCCAAAAATCGGGCGCGCTTTTACCAATTGGGGTAAAAGCGCCTATTCCCGTAATAACGACTCTACGTTCACTCATAGTGAGAGAGAAACTAATTTATTATGATAATTTACCTGATAGGTAAGTTACTGCATCACCTACAGTTGCGATATTCTCAGCATCTTCATCTGGGATGCTTAGGTCGAATTCTTTTTCGAATTCCATGATAAGCTCAACGGTATCTAATGAATCTGCACCAAGATCATTTGTGAAGTTAGCATCAGCTGTTACTTCAGAATCATCAACTCCTAACTTGTCAACGATAATGGCTTTTACTTTTGATTCAACATCTTGTGACATAATGTGTCCTATTATATTGTTATTGGTAATTTTTTGGTGTAAAACTCGCGAAAATTAAACATTCGGTATTGGATGCGCAACCATTTACATGGCCATTCCGCCATCCACCCGAATTACTTCTCCCGTAATGTAGGTACTCATATCAGATGCCAGAAAAACAACAGCATCTGCAACCTCTTGCGCTTCGCCTGCTCTACCAAGCGGTGTAGCTGCTTTAATACCATCAAGAACCTTATCACCTAAGGTCTCAGTCATATCCGTAGTGATATAACCCGGTGCAATTACATTCGCGCGAATATTACGTGAAGCTAATTCTTTTGCATAGGATTTTGTAAATCCAATAATACCAGCTTTAGAAGCTGAGTAATTTGATTGACCTGCATTTCCACTAATTCCTACTACGGAACTGATATTAATAATAGATCCGCCACGGTTTTTCATCATTGGGCGAGCGCAGGCTTTAGAATAATTAAATATGCTTTTTAGGTTTGTGGTGATAACATCATCCCACTCACTTTCACCCATTCTTAGTATTAGATTATCTCTTGTGATCCCAGCATTATTGATAAGTACGTCCAACTTCCCCCAGTCAGCAACAATTTCATCAATCACTTTTGTTGCACCGTCAAAGTCAACAGCATCTGCTTGTAAAGCTTTGGCATTTCTTCCCATTGACTCAATTTCAGCTTTAACCTCATTTGCAGAATCTGCTGAGCGGGCGTATGTGATGGCTACATCAGCACCAAATTTTGCTAACGTAAGTGCAATTGCTTTTCCAATTCCTCTACTTCCACCTGTAACCAAACAGGTTTTTCCTTCTAATGATAATCCCATGATAGTTTTATTGATGTCCTGAAATTTCTGCTTTTCTATTCGTTCTCTTTACTAATCCTTGAAGAACTTTTCCCGGGCCGACTTCAACGAATGAAGTTGCTCCATTCTCCATCATATTGAGTAATGTCTGAGTCCAGCGAACCGGATTCAATAATTGATTTAGCAAATTATTGCGAATTTCTTCAATGTCAGTCGTTGGCCTTGCTGTATAATTACTGTAAATGGGGCAAACTGGTGTTTTGATATCCAGATTTTCTAATTCTGATCTCAGACCATCCAGTGCCGGTTGCATCAAACTCGAATGAAATGCACCACTTACCGGAAGCAATTTAGCCATTCTTGCACCTTTTTCAGTGGCAATTTCTACAGCTTTTTCAACTGCTTCAACATAACCTGAAATTACTAATTGACCCGGACAATTATAATTCGCAGCTACTACTTCTTTACCGACAGCTTCTGATGCCTCGGAACAAACTTGTTCAACTGCGTCGTCATCCATTCCAATAATCGCAGCCATAGTACCAGGATTATCGGTTCCTGCCTGTTGCATCAGTTGACCACGCTTACGAACAATTTTTAAAGCATCTTCGAATGCAACAGCTCCACATGCAACAAGAGCGCTAAATTCACCTAAACTATGGCCCGCTACCATATCTGGTTTCGCATCTAACGTCTCGAAAAGTGCAACAGAATGTAGAAATATTGCTGGTTGAGTGAATTCAGTTTGTCTTAAAGACTCTTCTGGACCTTCAAACATGATGGAGGTTATATCAATACCTAGTATCTCATTAGCTGAATCGAATCGAGCTTTAACCTCTTTATTGTTCTGATAATGTTCACTAGCCATACCCACGAACTGTGAACCTTGCCCCGGAAAAAGAAATGCTGTGTTCATTATTTACTCCACTTCACATAAACAGCGCCCCAGGTAAATCCACCACCGAAGGCTGCTAAAATTAAGTTATCACCTTTATTCAATTGATTTTTCCAATCATACAAACAAAGAGGAATGGTTCCTGCTGTTGTATTCCCATACTTACCGATATTTATCATCACTTTTTCTGATGAAATCCCCATGCGGTTTGCAGTAGCATCAATAATTCGAAGATTTGCCTGATGCGGAACTAACCATGCAACATCATCGGCAGAGAGGTTATTCTTCTCCATAATTTCTAGAGAAACATCAGCCATTCCCATCGTTGCTTTTTTAAATACTGCACGTCCATCTTGGGTGATAAAATGCTGACGAGCAGCTACGGTTTCAGCAGTTGCAGGATTTAACGATCCGCCCGCATGCTGATATAAACTGCAATTAGTATCGCCTTCAGTATAGTGGATACTATTAATAATACCAGTCTCATCATCAGATTCTTCAAGTAGTACGGCGCCGGCTCCATCACCAAATAGAATACATGTAGTTCGATCTGTATAATCCAGAATTGAACTCATTTTATCTGAACCTATTACAAGTACTTTTTTAGCATTTCCTGCTTCAATAAATGATGCGCCCGTTGTAAGTGCATAAATAAAACCTGAACAAGCAGCAGAGATATCAAATGCGAAAGCTTTTTTTGCCCCAATCATATCTTGAACCAAACACGCTGTTGCGGGGAATAAATAATCAGGGGTAACCGTAGCAACAATAATTAAATCGATTTCTGATGCATCAACACCAGCCTCAGCAATAGCTTCTTTAGAAGCTTCGGCACCCATAAAAGCACTTGCCTTATCGGGATCCTTTAGAATTCTTCTTTCGCTGATACCGGTTCTTGTTCTGATCCACTCATCATTAGTATCAACCAATTTCTCGAGCTCGAAATTGGTTAACCGATATTCAGGTAAGTAGTGCCCTACTGATGATATCTTTGCTCTTTTTACTTCCATACTTGGTTTGTGATCAATTTAAAGATGCGACAATCTTACCGTTAATATCACTTTCTATGCAATTAACAGCAGATTTAATCATGTTTTTTATTGCTAGGGCTGAACTACCTCCATGGCCAACAATGCTAACTCCATTTACACCCAAAAAAGGTAAACCTCCAACGAGTTCATAATTGAATGGAGCTAAAGAAGATCTCAATACTTTTTGTGCAGCCCACAGCTCAAGTTTCGACATTATACCTTTATTAGTAGAATTTTTAACCATATGCTTTAAAGCATGTGGTATAGATTCCCCAAATTTTAAAAGGATATTTCCTACTAAACCATCTGAAATAAAAATATCGGCTTTCGCAGGTAAAACGTCTCTACCCTCTATATTACCAATAAACCCATCAAGTTGTCTTAGATGATCGTGAATGGCCTTTAGATTTTCAGTTCCTTTCTCTTCTTCTTCACCAACATTAAGCAAACCCACTTTTGGATCGCTGATGTTCATGATATGACGGGCATAAACCTGAGACATCATGGCAAACTGGAGCGCCATTTCCGGTTTGATTTCTAAGTTAGCCCCGGCATCAACCAATAACCTAAATCCTTTTAAAGTTGGATAGAAAGCAGCAATTGTTGGTCTCAGCACACCTTGAAGTTTACCAAGAATAAGAGTTGAAGCAGCTAGTAATGCTCCTGTATTGCCTGCACTAACAAATCCCTGGCAATTACCAGCTTTATGTTCTTTTAGTCCAATTGAAATTGATGAATTTCTTTTGGTTTTAATTGCTGCAGATGCAGAATCCTCCATCGTGATGATTTCTGGAGCATCAAGTATTGTGACCCTATCTTCACTGAAAGAGTGATTTTGAAGCTCATTTTCAATGAGATCTTTAGGACCGACAAACTGAATTTTGAGAGAAGGATTCTCAGCAAGCGCTAGCAATGCACCTTCGACCGGATTCTTTGGATAGAAGTCACCGCCGACAGCATCAACAGCAATAATCATGATGCTTTAGTTAGCTACACTAATAACCTGTCGCCCGCGATAGTAACCACAAGCTGGGCAAGCATAGTGATATCTGTGAAGCTCACCGCAGTTTGAGCATTTAGCTAGAGTGATATCAGCGATTGCATGATGAGATCGTCTTTTATTTCTTCTGGCTTTTGAAATTTTTCGTTTAGGATGTGCCATGGTCTATGTAATAACTATTTTTTCTTTAATTCCTTAAGTGCCGCCCATCTTGGATCCATGGTTTCTTCTTCAACCTCAGGCTTGCCGAATGATTTTGTTTCAAATTCTTTGGCTTTCCCGTTTTCATCCAAAAACCGCGGGTGTAATTTCTTTGCAGGTAAATGAACCAAGATGCTATCAAGAACATCCTGAGCAATGTTTATCTCATTTCTTTGAGCGTCAATTTTTCTGATAGAACCGTTCTCACCTATCTCCTCTTCAGCATCGTTTTTGAACAATACTTCATATGTTTGTTCAACTTGATAGCTAAATGAATCAAGACTACGATCACAAATCAGCTCGACATCAACATCAATATCCAGCAAAACACGTATGAAATGAGCAGTTTTCTCAAATTCAATATCTAGTTTGCCACTATTGATTGACACCTCTCCTAAATCCAGAGAATTCTCGTCGAGTTCAATCTGTCGATTGCTTTTTCCATCAGGTAATTCAAAGATCTTAAAGGTAAACATTTTCATCTCCTTTACAGCCAACAAAGATAAGGAACTTACTGCTGCCTTACAATCAGTTAAATAGTCCGTAAATTCTTTGTTCAATCAGTTCAATAATCTTACCTAAGTCCTCTGGATTATTTACAAAATCAAGATCATCAGTATCAATAATCAGCTTCTCATAAGGATAACGATCAATCCAATCTTCGTACAAGCGATTAAGTCGCTCGAGATAATCAATACGAATGGTATTTTCGTAGTCTCTTCCTCTCTGTTGTATCTGTCGAACCAATGTAGGCACCTGGGCTCTCAAGTAAATTAAAAGATCCGGTGGTCTTAGGTAATGACTCATCTCACGAAACAAGGCCTCATAATTATTGAAGTCGCGATCGCTCATGAGATTCATTTCGTGCAGGTTTTTGGCAAAAATCTCAACATCTTCATAGATAGTTCGATCTTGAATCAGGCTAATTTCTTGTTCCAGCATTTCTTTTTGATGACGAAATCGACTTGAAAGAAAATAGATTTGAAGATTGAAACTCCATCGAAGCATATCTTCGTAGAAATCTGCCAGATAGGGATTATCATCAACAGATTCATAAAATGCCTGCCAATTGAAATGTTTAGAAAGCAAACCAGTTAATGATGATTTACCTGCTCCAATATTCCCTGCTACTGCTATATATTGTGATTTTCGCTGATCCTGCACGTTATTCGTTTTTTAATCTTTGCCAAGTAGACGATACATGGCTTTTTTGTAATCTTCGACACCAGGTTGGTTAAATGGATTTACTCCCAGGCTATATACAAAAACTCCCGTTGAAAGCTCAAAGAAATAAATTAATGCTCCAATATTCTCTTCATTGAGAGCATCAATCATAATATTTACAATCGGAACATTACCATCTTGATGTGCTTCCGTAGTTCCTAAACGGGCTTTTGTGTTAATTTCATGGAAGCTTTTTCCCGCCAGGTAATTGAGTTTATCATCATCTCCATCCAGCTCCTGAACTTCAATATTGGAAAAGGATTGGTTTACAATCAGAAATGTTTCCATCAATGATCTTTTACCTTGCTGAATAAATTGCCCAATGCTGTGCAAATCAGTTGAAAATCCCGCAACTGTTGGGAAAATTCCTTTCCCTTCTTTTCCTTCACTTTCACCATAAAGCTGCTGAATCCAGGCACCGAAAGATGATAATTCCGGCTCAAAGCATGAAATCACATCAATAGTTTTACCAGATTTATGTAATGCATTCCGTAGCGCAGTGTATTCAAGAATACCTTCACAATCGTCATCATATTGGTTATAAGCAGCTACTGCACCATAAAAAAGAGATTTGATATCTAATCCGGCAATTGCAATCGGTATCAAACCTACAGGAGTTAGAACAGAAAATCGGCCACCAATATCATTTGGAATGATAAATTTTTTATAGCCTTTCTTTTCAATAAGCTGATTTAATATCCCGCCTTCAGCACTTGTTGTACAAATGATTCGATCATTTGCAGCTTCACCGTACATGCTTTCCAGCGTATCTCGAATTGCTCTAAATGCAAGTGCAGTTTCAAGTGTGGAACCGGATTTTGAAATAACATTCAGATATACTGACTTTTGAGCGCCATCTGAATTTGGGCTTTGGATATAATCTATGAGCTCTTGAAGATACTTCCCTCCCATATGGTGACCTGCATACAGAATTTCAGGTCCACCTGAATTGAAATGTGGAGATAATGCATCAATTACTGCTTTTGCACCTAAGTATGAACCCCCAATTCCGCAAACAATAAATATATCAGCTTCTTTGCGTATTGAAGATGCTAAGGTATCAATCTCTTCGAGTATCGCATCATTTGGTGAAGCAAGTATATCTCTCCAACCAAGCCATTCTGAACCTGGTCCTGATTTATCTAACAGTTGTTTGTAGCCTAAATCAGTTTTACTGCGAGCAGCAATATAGGCCTCGTCATCTAAAAAGGATCTGGCGATCCTAACGTCACAATTAATCATAATTTATCTAAGAAGTTGAGCGAGTTGAACAAGAGTGTAGTCAAGGTTTTTCTTTTTCGAGACTGCCACTCTAATTGGTGTGATTTTTAATGCGTTATTCACAACACCTACCATGATCTCACTATGACCTTCCGTTAACACACGAACAGCAGCTGCGCCTAATCGACTGGCAAGAACTCTATCACGAGCAGTTGGTGAACCACCTCTTTGAATGTGACCAAGAATACAAACACGAACATCATATTGTGAGAAATCATCATGTATATTCTCTGCTAAGTGAAGTGCGCCACCTGTTTCATCCCCTTCTGCCACTACAACCAAACTACTTCGTTGTTGCTCTTGAAGCATTTGCTTAAGAAGTGATTTCACTTCTCCGATGTTAGTAAGTTCTTCAGGTAATAATGCTAATTCAGCTCCGGTTGCAATAGAAGTTTCGAGGGCAATAAAACCTGCATCACGACCCATAACTTCAACTAAGAACATGCGCTCGTGTGCATCAGCTGTGTCACGGATTTTATCAATTGCGTCAATAGCAGTATTTAATGCAGTATCGTACCCGATAGTTTCATCTGTACCAATAATGTCATTATCAATAGTAGCAGGAATCCCAACTACATTAATACCGTGTTCTTTGGCGATAAAATTTCCACCGGTAAAAGTACCATCACCACCAATTACCACCAGAGCATCTATTCCTTTCTCTTTGAGGTTAGCCGCAGCTTTTGCGCGCCCTTCCTCTGTTCGGAATTCTTTTGATCTGGCAGATTTTAGAATGGTACCACCACGCTGTATGATATTAGACACATCATGTGTTCCAAATTCTTTAAAATCACCATCTATTAAACCTTGATACCCTCGATATACAGCATAAACTTTAATATTTGCAGTTGCGGCACTTCGTACAACCGCACGAACTGCGGCATTCATACCCGGTGAATCTCCACCACTGGTTAGAACGGCAATTGATTTTACATCAGAAACAGGTTCAATCATAAGACTACAATTTGAGATATTGAGTGAGAAAAACGCCTAAAAATTTTGTTAGGAATAATACCTAAATTTAAAGGAAGCCAAGTTTAAGAAAATTTAAACACATTTAATGATCGATAGTGCAGAACTAGAAAGAATTAATACAGAAACTGTGTCGCGCAAATCTCTAGAAGAAATTACTGCACCGGTTAAGCCTCATCTACTTGAATTTAGGCGCTTTTTTAAAGACACGATCAAATCGGATGTACTGCTCCTTGATTCAATTATTCAGTATTTATTAAAACAGAAAGGGAAAGAACTTCGCCCTACCCTTGTTTTCATGTCGGCTAATCTATTTGGTGGTGTAAATCAGAAGAGTCATGTAGCAGCTACAATGGTGGAATTGCTTCATACAGCCACCCTAATTCATGACGACGTAGTTGATGAAGCTAACTCTCGCCGCGGTTTTGTGAGTATTAACAAAATTTGGAAAAACAAAGCAGGTGTACTCTTAGGTGATTTTCTTCTTGCTAAAGGATTACAAATAGCGCTTGAGTATAAAGAGTACAGAATGCTCGAAATTCAGTCTAAAGCTGTTCAACTGATGAGCGAGGGTGAGTTAAGGCAATTGAAAACCGCCGGTTTGTTCAATATGACTGAAGAACGGTATTTCCAGATAATCTCGGAAAAAACAGCAAGTTTAATTTCAACATGTTGCGAGGTTGGGGCTGTTTCAGCTACGGATAATGAAGCTCACCAAGAATTAATGAGAGAGATTGGCTTGTGCATAGGTATCGCATTTCAAATTCGAGATGACTTATTTGACTACGGTGTTTATGACATAGGTAAACCAACTCGAAATGACATTCAGGAACGAAAAGTTACCTTACCATTGATCAAAGCACTTGAACATGGAAGTAAGAAAGAAGCTTCAAAGATTAGAGCTTTGATGAGAAAGAGGAAAAAACGATCCTCTGAGGTTGATAAGATTGTTGATTTTGTGCATCAAAGTGGTGGAATGGATTATGCCAAAAACTCAATGTATGAATACGCCAATAAAGCAATTTCCCTTCTTGAAGAACTACCCGAATCACCAAATAAAGAAGCATTTGTTGATTTAATTCATTTTGTAATAACACGGAAAAAGTAGATTGACTGAAGAGCATCTATTTATTTCTGATGTACACCTTGGAGCTTTTGATCCGGAAAAGGAACAAGAAATTGAGAGTGATTTAGTTGCCTTGATTGAATATGCCAAAAGAAAAAAAGCTCGACTTTATATTTTAGGTGATCTTTTTGATTATTGGATGGAATTTCAAAATTCAAGTGTAAGGCCTACTATTGGTTTAAAAACTCTGGATAGTTTTAAAAACTATCATGAGAATGTTGAATCAAGTCTTTTTATTACTGGCAATCACGATAATTGGACACTCGGATATTTCACAAAAATAGGATTCGATGTCGAATCTGAGTACAGATCAATTGAACTCTTCGGTAAAAAGCTATTCTTAATGCATGGTGATGGGCATTTTAAATCAAATGAGAAACTAAATCGGCCATTTATGCATCGAGTACTAAGAAATCCTTTTTTTTTAAAACTATATCGTAATCTTCTACCAAATAGTATTGCTCTTAGTGTGATGAAACAATTTTCTGATACTACTAGAAAGCTCAATCATCGCAATCCAATTCCTTTAAATACAAATGCGGAATACATTCTTGATTCCGGAACAGCAGAGATTGTTATTACAGGCCATGACCATATTCCGCGTTTGGAAACATTTAATTCAGGATTGTATATAAATCTGGGTACCTTTTTCCAACATCGCACGTTAGTTAGAGGTATTAATGGAGTTCTCTCTTTAGTGCAATGGGATGCACAAAATCAAACGTTTAACGATTTTAAATCAAACACTTAATGGATTCTTCGAAACGCGATCCAATCGATCAGCACCGATATTTTAATGATCCCGAGTATCGAAAAAAGATACTCAAGGAACGTGAAGAAGCCTCAAAGTCGAAGAAAGGCGCTAAGCAGCCTCTTGACCTTACTCAGAAAATTTTTGCATTTACTGGCATCTTCCTTTTTGCATCAGCTCTCATTGCAGGCGGATACATTTACTTTCTCTTTCAAGGCTTACCAAGTATAGAACAACTGGAAAATCCTGAAACAGCAATTGCTACCGAAGTTCGTAGTAGAGATGGTGTTGTTCTGGATAAATACTTTACTGAAAACCGAACATGGGTTCGAATTGATGATATTTCCCCACATGTAGTTGATGCTTTAGTTGCAACTGAAGATCATCGGTTTTTCAATCACTGGGGAATGGATATGGTTCGCACACTTGCCATCCCCTACCATTTAGCAATGGGACGTAGACAAGGCGGTTCCACAATTAGTCAACAGTTGGCTAGGAACCTATATAAAGAAATTGGTCAGGCTTTTTCTGTATCTCGGAAATTCCGAGAAATGATTACAGCTGTTCAGATCGAAAAAAATTACACAAAGCGTGAAATTATTGAAATGTATCTGAATACTGTTGAGTATAGTAACAGTGCATTTGGAATTGAAGCAGCGTCAAGAACTCACTTTAATAAACCTGCATCAGAACTAAACATATCGGAAGCAGCAACACTTGTTGGAAGCGTAAATGCTGTTTATGCATATAATCCTCGTCTATTCCCTGAACGATCAAAACAACGTCGCGATATAGTTCTGACCTTAATGAATCGCAACGGATTTATTGATCCAAATACTACTGATCAATTAAAATCGGTTCCAATTCAACTTGATTATCAGCCGCCAAGCAGAGCAGGTCGCGTCTCTCGATATTTTGGTGAATATGTACGCCAGAATGTTTCTGAATGGGCAGAAGAAAATGGATATGATATATATACCGATGGTTTAGTTATTCACACGACTATCGATTCGCGTTTACAGAAGCACGCAGAGAAAGCATTGAGAACAAAGCTCGATTCTTTGCAGAATATATTTGAAAGAGAATGGACTTCCCGTGGATCGGAAGTTTATATGGACCGACTATGGGAGCAATATCCAACGTTCAAAGATAGCTTCCTTGAGGATACTGACGAATACAAAAACGGGTATCAAACCTGGGAGACTAATATCCGAAAAGTTGTTCTGGACAGCTTAAAAGCAGACTCTATGTTTGTTGATTCTGTCCTGAAATCAAGAACTAGATTAGAAGCCGGATTTGTAGCTATCGATCCGATAAACGGAAACGTTCTAGCTTGGATTGGCGGCTCAAACTACGGCAATGTTCAGTTCGATCATGTGTATCAGTCTCGTCGACAGGCTGGATCAACATTTAAACCTTTTGTATATGGGGTTGCAATTGATAATGGCTACAAGCCATATCACAAATTTTCGAAATACCCGACAAAATTCTACGACCGAAATGGTAATGTGTGGGCTCCAAAAGACCAGACTGTTGCGGAAGGTCCAATAATGGTTTCTTTGAGAGAAGCACTTGCACGAAGTATGAACAATGTTACTGTTCGACTTTTACCTGAAATAGCCGGTGCTCCTGATACTAACGAACTTTGGAGGCTCGATCCTGCAGCAAGAAAAATTAAAGAGATGGCTGATAATTTGGGGATCGATATGAGTAATACTCCGGCTTACCCTTCTCTTGCATTAGGAACAGCGGAAGTTTCACTATTAGAATTAACCAGTGCATATACAACTTTCGCAAATCAGGGAGTTCATATAGATCCCATCGCAATTACAAGAATTGAAGATAGAGAAGGTAATGTTTTGGTTGAGTATCATCCTGAGTACAGACAGGAAGTAATAAGCCCGGAAACAGCCTATATATTAACTGATATGATGCGTGGAGTTGTTCGTGGTGGTGAAGGTTACAATGGAACAGGTGTACGATTACGAAATGTATATGGTGTGAGACAGGATATTGCAGGTAAAACCGGAACCACTCAAAATTCGGCAGATAACTGGTTTGTAGCTATGACACCTCATATCGTAATGGGAGCATGGGTTGGCGGAGAGGACAGAAGAATCCGCTTCCCAACCGATTTAAGTTATAGTATTGGTCAGGGCGCAAGAACAGCTCTTCCAATTGTTGGAACATTCATAAATATGGTTACTGCTGATAATGATGCTTATTGGGGATATGATGCATTTTCACCTCCTCCAGGATTTATTATGCCAGAGGATCCTGAAGAGCAAAGAAATGAGATGTTACAGGATAATGAACGTGGAAGAATTGGTTGGTAGGAACTTTATTTCTTGAACAGACTATAAGCTTACAGATCAATGTTTATGAAAAAATGATTTTATTTTGGATCAGTTTTTTTAAACTTCTAACAAACAATCAATCTATAACCTAACATGGGTACATTATGACCTTGGGGAAAGCTACAAACACAAATTCACTATTTATCGCTCTAGCAATGCTAGTTCTAGTTTCTGCAATTGGCTGTGGTTCTTCAGGACCTCAAATGACAGAAGCTGAAGCTGCTGCTCAAAGAGAAATTGATAAAATGCCTAGCTGGTATTTAAACCCACCAGATGATAATGAAGAGTTTCTTTATGAAATCGCTGAAATCACAATGAGTAGAAGAAGTTCTGCACGTCAATCTGCGATCATACAAGGAAGAACTGCTTTAGGCGCCAAACTTGGAGTTAAAATAGAAGCACTTCAGAAATTATTCGAAGAGGAAGTTACCAATGGTAATGAATCTATTTATAGTGCTGCATTTACGGCTGCAAATCAGAATGTAATTTCGCAAGACTTACGTGCTGCATCTGTTGAAGAACAAGCTTTTGTTCCAACTGCTACAGGTCAATTTACTTCATATATTTTGATGAAATTACCAATCGGTGATGCTCGCGAAATCATAGATAATGCATTATCACAAGATGAAGAGCTTTATATAAGATTCAAAGAATCGAGAGCTTTTGAAGAATTACAACAAAATCTTCAAAGACTTGGCTTAGACCAGTAATCTCTTTTGAAATTAATTAAACAGGAGCATATAGCTCCTGTTTTTGTTTACATCGGGGTGGTCATAATCGAATTGATGCAAGAGTTATACCAATAAATAGCTATTCACTTCAATCGACATCAATTCTGATCATAAAATTCATATATGGTGTTGATCATTGAATGATACTTTTGTCTTTATGACGTCAAAAATAAATACTAAATTCTGGACTATTGGTTAGATCAACAATTAACTATCGAATGCTTCTGAATACGGTTTTACCGGGTACCAATTATTCTAGATTAGTCCCAAAATTTGTACTTATATTTCTCTCGTCTTTACTATTTATCAATGTTAACGCACAGCAATTACGTGACTTAGTAGTTACCCCGATTGAGAATCCATTTAATACTATCCCAGTATTTATAGATTACCCAGATGATGCAGCAATTATTGTATCATCGTCGTTAACTAATCTTCGTTTCGATTCAAATGTGGAAGTTATTGATGACAAAAGTGATCCGGCTGCCGGAGAATATCGTATCATCATTCGTCCATTTCGCCAAACTATTTCTGTTCAGGCTAACGGTTATAAGCAACTACGATTCACAGTCCCGGTTTCACAAGCCAGAGAAGTATTATTCTACACTATTGAGCCTTTGGAAGACGAAGAGGAATTGATTCCTACTGTATTTGCATTATCGCCACCTCAAGCTATGGACGCAGACGTTTATATAGATGGACAGGCTGTTGATATTAGTCGGGCTGTTAATTTATCCCCCGGAACCCATCAACTAAGGATAGAAAAGCAAGGATACCGGACTATAAGTGAAGTACTAGATGTATCCGCTGATCAAACAGCAATTCGATCATATACACTTGAACAACTCCAACCACAACTGATTACGATAACATCAACACCTACTGATGCAATTATTGAGATTAATAACTCTGTCAGAGGAAATACTGATATCCAATTTTTTGAATTTCCTGGCGAGTATTTTGTTCGCATTTCAAAGGCCGGATATAAATCCATTCAAGAGACTATAACCGTTCTAGAAAACCAGCAAAATTCATTTAATTATCAATTAGAAGAATTCGGAGGAGTATTAATTCTAGATTTGACTCCATCAAATGCCAGAGTATCGCTAAATAACCAGCCAATAAACCTAATAAATGGTTCGGCCAAAGTTCTTCCCGGTACTTATACCCTTTTAATTCAAGCGAATGGCTATGAATCTTATTCAGAGCCACTTGTAATAACCGAAGATCAAGTTGTTACACGATCAATTTCTCTAAATCAAATCGTTGGGAGCTTACAGTTATCTGTGAATCCAATAACGGCAGGCATTTCATTACTGGATAATTCTGGAAACATCATTCAACAGTGGCAAGGTGGCAGATATATACCTGCTCTACCTATAGGTAATTATGCTATACGAGCCAATAATCAGGGTTATGAGCCATATTCTCAGAATTTTAGTATACGCGAAAATGAGACTACAACGGTTAACGCAAATATGACCTCGATTTCAGAAGCAGAACTTGCTGAACAAAGAAGACAACAACAACTTGCTGAAGAAAGACGCAGAAATCAAGAATTAGAGGATGAACGTAGACGACGTGATGCAGCAAGAGAAAAGCGTCGTTCATTTTTCCGCCGACCTTCATTCAATGGAATGTATTTTCATTACAACCAATTTGAATTAACCGGATCCTCATTTAGTACCAATGTAGATGAAAAAATTGGTGGAGGTTTAGGATTCTTTAAATACAAGAATTTCAAAACAACAAACCTTGACTTCATCTATAACAGCTACACATTAGTTAACGACTCAAATCTGCCTGATGAAATTGTATCATATAATATTGCCGGTGCATTCGTACCAACTTTACCAATTGGTCCTTTTTTAATTGGATATGGTGTAGGTGTTGATTTCACTCAATATGAAGATCCTGATGCACTCTCCTATCACTACACCTATGACGCATTCACCTCATTTCAAATAACATTTAAACCTGACGACTGGAGTTTAGGTTTTATGATTGATAACAGATCAAGCATGGATGTTGGAATAGCTGATGTGTATAACGAGTGGTCGCAACTCAAGTACAGTTTAATTTTGTCTTTTTAAAGGGAGTGCATATGAAAAGTTTAAAAACAATTTTACTGATCGTTGTTGCCGGTTTATTTGCCATCTCCTGTGAAGATAATCCTGAGAGTATTCAAGGTGCATTATTTGATGAAGTTGAACGAGATGGGGACGCACCTGAACTAGACTTGTCATTTACATTTCGAACAGATATCAACAATACTCAGAATGCCAGCAGAAGTGAAAATGGGATTGCTAACTGGAGTGAACGAATTTATTTCGATACTCGAATTTCTAACAGACTTGAAGAAACCGCTACAGATGTCAGACTGATTATTACCGATATTGATGACAATTCTCTTGTTCCTGAGTATAATACACAAGTGCTTAGTTTCGGTGATATTGATTCATTTAATAGTGCAGTCCCTGATAGATATTGGTGTTTCTTTTGTAATCAATCAAATGAAGTATACCTGGGAACAACCTGGATAGACACTAATCCGGCTTTATCGACAACTGCATCAATTACGATAGAGATGAGGATTACATTCACTTATGATGGAAGATTTGAGTCGCAAGATGTAACTCATACCTTTACCGTATTTCCTTAATTCGTCGTGATGGACTCATCTAGCTTTAGCATATCACGAATACTGACATTATTTGCTTTAATTCTTTTAGCACTCAATGTTCATGTGCATGCACAAGTTGATGAGCGAACTGTAAAATTAAGTGGTAATTATTTTTGGGGAGAAGGATTTGGTGAAGATCGTCAGACTGCTGTAAATAATGCTAAAAGAGATTTAATAGAACGAATGATAGTTCGAATAGAATCTGAAGCAAATTTCACAGAACGGGATACAGACGAAGAGTATAGTATTTCACTTGAGACCACCACGAATACCATGAGTAGAATGGAACTTCGTGGATTAAACTATTTACCTGCTAAAGAAAGACGAGACGGTAGCTGGGAAGCCATTGCATATGTATCAAAAGAAGATTTTGATGCGTCAATGTCGCTTGAAGAAGAAAGATTACTCTCGGCATTAACAATTGCTTTAAAAGATGAATCTGAGTCTCGTCTCGATGCAGCAATTCCTCAATACATGGAAATATGGGCATCAACGTTCTATTCACCTGTTCCCTTTTACTTAAATCAAGAAGATCATGGAAGTGAGGCTGAGTTAAGATCATTCTTATCAAACAGAATTCGCAACTGGGTTAATACTCTTGATATTACAGTGAATAGAGTAAGAAGTCTTTCCACTGCCCAAAACTCAGAATACTATTTCGATTTAGGTTTCAAATTCAACGGAATATCAACCTCGCATTTAGAAATATCAATGAATAGACCCGGATATGCCTCCCATCCTATTCGCAATGGTAGAACTAGTATTTTTTATGATTTAGCTCCCGAAGAATTAGTTCGTCAGTTTTCGTTTACTCTAAATCCTATTATTCCTAATTCGATGGATGCTGAAAAGACAGCAATATTACGAGGATTACTACCGGAACGAGGAATCACACTCGATATCGACTTTTCTGATGTTATTGATATAGACTTCAATGTTGAAAAAATTGGTCAGAATGAATTTACTTTTGAACCGGAAATAAAAGATTTAAGTGTTTACAGCTTAGAATGGGATTTTGGTGACGGTGAAACATCAACAGAAACTGCACCAACCCATGAATTTGAAAATGATTTTACCGGGTCGATTATATCACTAATTATTAATGGTTCAGCTGATTTAACAACAAAGAAAAGACTTAATTCAAGCGGTAGACTTGATAACACTTTAACCGATTCTCAGACCGACACACCACCTTCTACCGTTGAATCTAATGAGACTGAAGTGGTTGAATCTGATGATGCAGAAATCCGTTTCGCTGTTCCATATCGCCAAAAAACATACATTGATAATGTTATTAGACAGAATAGCGGTGAAAGCTTAACCATTTACCTCAGTCGATTAAGATCAGAAGGTGTGTTAGAATTAGGGCGTAAAAGTGATATCAATGATCCAAACAGTAGTTATTTAGCTATTGTAAACCCACAAAATCGAACGGTTGTTGCTATTTTAAGCCCAATCGACAAAGGAATCAGATTCAACCTATTGACAAATGAAAGAATTGCAGACTCAGAATTATCAGAAAAATTCAGAGGATTTGGATCAGTTTGGTTCCAATTTAATTAATCTAGATTTCTCCAACGGATTCTATAAAACACTATGAAATTCCATTCTCATTTTATTAAGCTATTCATCATTAATCTTGTTTTCATTAGTGCCGGGTTTGCACAGGATGAAGTTGAAGTTTATGTCGCAGATTTCAATGATGATGCACTTCGAGCAACCATAGAAACAAATGCTTCTAACTTTTTAAGTACCATAAATACTTCATTTTCAGATCAAGTTGATAGCCTTCCTAATTCTGAATTCTTTTTGAATGCTTACAAATCAGAATTTGGTGATTTATGGATGAACACTCCTTTCTACATCCCGGAATCAACTATTATTGAATCGGTAAATAGATTAGCAACCGGTCGGTATGAAATGAGAAATATACCGGCATATTTCGTTGATCCGGATGGCGAAGAACACTATGAAGAAGCCGTGATTCAATTCACTCCTTCAGGATTAATTAGCGAATTTCGAATTGGTTTAGCTGCTCATCGTTTTCAGGAAATTATGAATGATGGTGAAGACGAAATTGACAATGCTAATAGAGAAACCATCCTAAATTTTGTCGAGAACTTCAGAACCGCTTATAACAAAAAGGATATTGATTACATCAACACTGTATTTAGCGATCAGGCTTTAATTATCGTTGGAAGAGTGATTGAAAACACCGGCGAAGAATCAGCCTATCAACAACAAGTTGAGTACCTTCAGTTTACCAAGGGAGAATACATCGAACGATTGACTCGATTATTTGCCAGGAACGAATGGATAAATGTTGGCTATGAGGATATTGGAATTATTAGACATCCGAAACATCCTGACATTTATGGAGTTTCATTAACTCAATATTACAGTTCAACAACCTATTCGGATGAAGGATATTTATTTTTACTGATTGATTTTGAAGATCCTGAAAAACCACTGATTCATGTTAGAACCTGGCAACCAAAACGAGTAACACCAGAGGATGAAGTCTTCCATATTGGCTATATGGAAATTTTTTAATGCGCTTAGCTTTATTCTATATCACTTTAATCTCTTTCGGACTTTTATCCTGTGTTTCTCAAAGTGCAAGCCTGGAAACTAACGAAGAAACGATCTCAAACTCGTTAAGTGAAAAGCCGATCACCTCAGTTACATCCCCTTCTATAGTTCATGGAGCCGGTTTTGCTCGATTATCAAATTTCAATCCATCCAGATCTTTTCAAGAGGCGAAAGAAAATGCCATCACAGACCTGGAAGCTTCTATTCTAACCAGTGTGTATTTAGAATATTATGGCACAGATGACACACCAAGTCGACTGAAATCTGAGTTTGGTATCTCTGATAGTTTACTTACAAGTCAAATTGCCATTGTGGATTCTCTGCAAGTAGATGAATGGGCCATTTTCTTTATCAAGGATGTAAATAACACAACCCAGTTTCCTTCATCATTAACTAATTCAATTTCAGGATTAAGCTGGGATCAGGAATTATTCGAACCAAGAAAAATTAATGGATATTGGATTGCTTCAGGCTTGCACGAACAAACCAGATTTAATCCGGATCGAGGTTGGACAAAAGCAAAACAAAATGCGCTGCAGAATTTATCAGAATACTTAAACACATCGGTTCAATCTCTTCAACGAACCTATGATAATGATTTATCTTCCGTGCATTATGTCACTTCAAAGCACATTTTCAATAATATTGGAGTACTTGGAAGGCAAATGAGAGATGGCGTTTATTATGTTCTTGTTGTGGTAAAGGAAGAAGATCTATTTCGAATAGATAGTTAAAAATGGTGACTCTACCACGTGTTATCATATTTGGGGTAAGTGGAAGTGGTAAATCCACAATTGGAAAATTATTAGCGCAAAAGCTCAACGTTCCATTTTTAGATGCCGACCAATTTCATTCCAATGAGAACATTGAAAAAATGAATTCTGGAATTCCTTTGACAGATAAGGATCGACTCCCATGGTTGTTTAGTATCAATGAACGTCTAAAAAACTCACAAAATGACGGATGGGTACTGGCCTGTTCAGCGTTGAAGGAATCCTATCGTACCATTCTCAATAATGACTTAAAGGATATCCATTGGGTTTTATTAAATGGTGATTTTGATCAAATCGCATCCAGAATGGCTGAAAGAAAAGATCATTTTATGAGCCCAAGTCTCTTAAAAAGTCAGTTCGAAACACTAGAAATTCCAGAGTATGGAATTGAGGTTTCAATTGATTATTCTCCCTCTCAAATTGTTCAACAAATTCTAGATCACATCATTGACTGAAGCATTATCAGATATTGGGGTTTTCGGGCTTGGAGTAATGGGATCAGCCCTTGCCCTCAACTTATCAGTTCACGATTTCAAGATCTCTGTATATAATCGAAATGAAGGAAATGAGGTTGGAACGGTTGATCGATTTATTTCAGCAAACTCTCATCTATCTAATCTAACTGGATTTATTGATTTAGAGTCTTTTATAAAATCCATTCGACGTCCTCGAAAGATTATTGTGATGGTTTCAGCTTCAGCTGTAGATACAGTAATTGAGACTCTACTCCCGATTCTTGAAGAGGATGATATCATATTAGATACCGGCAATTCTAATTACCTGAAATCAGCAAAAAGGATTAAAGTTTGTGAGAATAATGGAATTCAATTTCTTGGTGTGGGAGTTTCAGGTGGTGAACAAGGTGCACGATTTGGGCCATCGATAATGCCGGGTGGAAAAATTGAGGCATTTAAAGAAGTTGAATCTTATCTGAATGCAATATCTGCGAAGGATGATAACGAACAGCCTTGTATGACTTATATCGGTCCAGAAGGAGCCGGACATTTCGTCAAAATGGTGCACAATGGTATTGAATACGTCGAAATGCAGCTTTTAGCTGAAATTTATCAGCTACTCAGAAAGCAGTATTCTTATGACGAAATATCTTCGTTGTTGACAGATTGGAATTCTGGTCCTTTAAAAAGTTATTTGTTAGAGATTTCATCCAAAATCTTACTTAAAAAAGAAGGTGAAGATTATCTTCTTGATCAGATCTTGGATAAAGCCGGTAACAAAGGTACCGGGAGTTGGGGAACCATTGCCGCATTAGAGCTGGGATCAGAAAACTCAATGATGAGCGCCGCCGTATTTGGCAGATATCTTTCATCAATGAAAGATACAAGAAACAAAATTAGTTCATCAACGACTAAATCGGAAACATCAGAGTTAGATATTACATCATTACGATCAGCTTATGATGCAGCCCGAAAAATAAACCATCTTCAAGGTTTTGAGCTGATGCGTTTAGCTTCTCTTGAATTCAATTGGAAGCTAAATTTTAGTGAAATTGCTCGAATATGGACCAACGGTTGCATTATCCGATCAGCATTAATGGAAAATCTGAAAGAACGATTTAAATCTACAGATTCACTTTTTGATGATGCTTCATTTATCGGAGACCTAAGTAAACACGAGAGTTCTTTATCCAATATCATTAAAATCGCAGCTGATTCAAGAGTTTCAATACCTGCTTTTAGTGCAGCATGGAATTACTGGATCGGATTGACAACTGAAAACGGACCGGCTAATTTGATTCAGGCTCAACGAGATTTCTTTGGAGCTCACACATATCAAAGAATTGATGATTCAACCGGGGCATTTTATCACACAAACTGGGAGGAATAATGCTGGATTGGGGATTACTAGGAGCTGTACTAATCGGAATCATTTTATTGCTTGTTCTAATTCTGAAATTCAGAATTCAGGCATTTATTTCACTCCTTATTTCAAGCATAACCGTTGGATTATTGGCGGGGCTCCCTCCTTCTGAAATTATTGACACTATTCAGGAAGGAATGGGCAGTACTTTGGGCTTTGTAGCAACTGTTGTTGGGCTTGGTGCCATGTTCGGTGCAATTCTAGAATACTCTGGTGGTGCAGAAGCTCTGGCAAAATCTCTCATCAAAAGATTTGGAGATGAAAAGGCTCCATGGGCTTTAACTTTTACCGGAATCCTTGTGGCTATTCCTGTTTTCTTTGATGTTGCTGTTATAATTCTCGTCCCTATAGTTTATGCCTTACAAAGAAAATCAGGGCGCTCGCTACTCTTCTATGCCATCCCACTAATTGCCGGACTTGGAGCTGCACATGTGTTTATCCCTCCTACTCCGGGTCCCGTTGCAGTGGCAGATATTTTAAATGCTGATTTAGGATGGGTTATTATTCTTGGTTCTATAGCCGGTATTCCTGCAGCAATTGTAGCTGGTCCTATATTCGCAAGATATCTTTCCAAAAAGCTTCACATCGAAGCACCCGAAATTGATGATGAAATTGTTGAGCATGATGAGTTGCCGTCACTTGGTATGATTGTTTCCATCATTGGTACTCCCATTGTTTTAATTGTGGCCAACACCATTATTAACGGACCGGTTTTACCTGATGACTTCATTCCTCGATCAATAAGTAATGTATTTGAGCTAATCGGGCATCCATTTACAGCTTTAATTATAGCCAATTTGATTGCCTGGGTTTTATTAGGACTGAAACGTGGTAAAACCAAGGATGAACTTTTAGATATTATGACCAAATCGATGGCACCCGCCGGGATAATTATCCTGTTAACCGGTGCAGGTGGCGTTTTCAAGCAAACATTGGTCAATACTGGAACTGGTGAAATGCTGGCAACTTTCTTTGCTGATAAAGGATTCGGCATTCTGATCTTTGCTTATTTTGCTGCAGTCCTGATTCGGGTGCTTCAGGGTTCTGCCACCGTTGCAATGATTACTGCTGCCGGATTAACTGCACCACTTTTATTAGATGTAACCGTGATGGAAGCTTCACTCATAGTAGTAGCAATTGCAGCAGGTGCTACAATCCTTTCACATGTTAATGACAGTGGATTCTGGTTAGTGAGTAAATATCTAGGTCTGGACGAAAAACAAACCTTTCAAAGTTGGTCGGTAGCTACGACAATTCTATCCGTCACCGGTTTTTCCGTTGTAATGTTGATGAGTTTGTTTATATGAACATTATGAAGGTATCTGCATCAAATAAACTAAAAAACCAGGCTTGGAAATGGCAGTGCTTGTTGCTCAGTGCATCTCGAAGGATTCTTTCACCATTTGATCGCAGTGTTTTCTACAAACTTTGGCAGTACCGGTAGATTCATTAGTTTCATCAGAACTTGCAAAGCTCGATGCGCACTCCTGCTAGCTTGGCGTTAACAATTCATATCGTTATAAATAAATGATTTAATATTATCTAGCTTTGAGAAAATTGAGTATTCAAAATCCGGGTATTAGTCTGTTTGCTATGGTACACTTTACTGGTGTTAACAGATATTGGGGCGATCGGTGGTTTATTCTGTATGATAAAGACAAATATTCTGTTGAATTTTTAGAGCAAAATAAAATCAGCGTTTATAACACTTTTGAAGATGAAGACAAGACGTCTCCGTTGGACTTATGTTTTTTACACATGGTTGATCGAAAAGAACCATTTCGCCAAATTGATGTAAACAACTTTACTTCAGAGTCAGATCAGTTTGTTGTTAATCCAGATTACAACCAAGATGTAGCTCAAGGAGTACATATTTGCTCTATTTCAGAGGCTGGCATGAAATACGCTATGCATGGCGAAGAGTTTAGTTCTCTTCAATTGTACTGTGGCTATTTTGTTTATAATAAAGAGCAGAAAATTCCTGATGATCTTGAAGAATTTAACAACAGCTTAACTCTTTCAAATTTTGATCTACTAGACGATTGGCAGAATGTAAACGTAATTAAGGATAGATTTATTGATGTTTATTCTAAAGCAGTAGATGAGTTTAGGAAACAGAATTTTTCAGGTCTTCCAGGAGATGATGAGTATCAAAAATTTTTCTTTCACATTTAATAGGTAGTACAAGGCATAGATTACGTGATTTATCGGGAATATCTATTTTGCTAACATCTCTATAACTAAAAGCCATTTTTTAGATAAACTAGTATGTCTCCTTTTTGATTACCATTGTGTTTCATTACAGACTCCTTTCCCCCTCACCTAATTAATGATTCAATTAGCTTTTCTAGTCCTATAGAATCTTGCCCTTATTTATTTTCTTACTAAGCGGTCAATTTATTTGCTTAATCAAGTTGCCGGTTGTTTCTTCTGTGGTATTACTTCTAACACTAGTTCCCGTCATTCCATCAGTATTACTCACTCAAAACAATGATTAAACCATTATTTCTTTACTCGACTATATTTCTACTTATTACCACCTATTACCATGTTGAGGATCCAAACCTGGATTTCGAGGTCACCGAAAATGGTGAGATTAGTAACTGGGAAAATTTCGGAGCTTCAAATTATCAACTTGGTCTTGATTCCACGGTAGTGCAAAATGGAGATTACTCCGTTTCTATTGAGTATACTGATGGAAAACCCGACTACCATGCATACTCTTATGTGCTTCCTGATGATTATGAAGGAGAAACGATTACCCTATCCGGTTATATCAAAACGGAGAATGTGACCGATGGATTTGCAGGTCTATTAATGAGAATCGATCCGTTTCTTGCCATCAACAATATGAATGATAACGGTGTTACCGGAACAACGGATTGGACCAAATATGAAATCTCATTAGCATTACAACCGGAAGAAACAGAGCAAATATTGGTTGGTGGTTTATTAGTGGGTAAAGGAAAAATGTGGCTGGATAACCTCACCATTACCATCGATAAAGAAGGTGTTGATTTAACGAAGAAAGAAAGAGAATTACTCCCGGCTGAATTAGATTCTGCTTTTGATGCCGGGTCAGGAATTACTGAGATTCCAACCGATAAAAAAAGCGTGGATGATTTAAAAACTCTTGGGCTTGTATGGGGATTTCTGAAATATCATCATCCTGCCATCGCAGAGGGTGAATATAACTGGGACTATGAACTATTTAGAATACTTCCTGAATATCTAGAAGCTGAAGACAACTCTAGTCGTGATCAATTACTCGTTAGTTGGATTCAAAATCTTGGTGAGTTTACAGAGGGTGAGTTCGTCAATTTTGAACCATCAGAAATAAAGCTACAACCGGACTTAGACTGGATAACCAATTCTAATTTTTCGGAAGAGTTATCTGCTCTGTTATCAGACATTCAAAAAGCTGATCGGCCATGGCAACACTTTTATGTTGATATAGCCCCGGATATTGGTAATCCGGTATTCAAAAATGAGGACCAATATTCATCCATGAAATACCCTGATGAAGGATTTCGTCTGTTGTCAATCTACAGGTTTTGGAACATGATCGAGTACTACTTCCCATACAAACATCTTATTGAAGAAGATTGGGATGATGTGTTAGAAGAGTTCATTCCAAAATTCCTTGAAGCTAATAATGAAACGGAATATACACTGGCAGCACTTGAAGCGATCGGCCGAATTCATGATACACATGCAAATATTTGGGGTGGTAACGAGGTGTTAACCAACTTCAAAGGAAACCGATATGCTCCGATTGAACTCATGTTTGTGGAAGAACAACCCGTTGTCGTGAGTTATTTCGATGAAGTGTTAGGGAATGAAACAGGTTTGATTATTGGAGATGTAATAACGTCTATAAATGATCAAACAATTGAGGAAATACTAGATCAGAGACTAAAATATACTCCCGCTTCAAACTACCCCACCAAGTTGCGAGATCTTGCTTTAACGTTATTCAGAACAAACGATTCTACATTAACTGTAAACTATGTTAGAGATCAAGAAGCACAGCAAACCACGGTAAACACGTTTACTACTGAGGATCTTACGATCACCTACCGCTTCTCATCTACTGATACCAGCTTTAGAATGATCAATAACGAAATAGCATATATAAATAATGGTACGCTGAAAGCAGAAGATCTACCAATAATTTGGGATCAAGTTGAAAATACCAAGGGATTGATCATTGATAATCGAAACTATCCTTTCAATTTCCCTTTGAATGAATTAAGTAACTATCTACTGCCTGAAAGTACTCCCTTTGTGAAATTCACCAATGGTAGCCTGGAAACTCCCGGACTGTTCACTTTTACTGAACCTAACAATACAGGAACAGAAAATTCGGACTATTATAAGGGTGAGGTTGTTATTCTGGTAAATGAAGTAACCCAAAGCTCATCTGAATATCATGCAATGGCTTATTGTGCTCATCCTAATTCTATAGTGGTTGGATCCACAACTTCTGCTGCGGATGGGAACATCTCTCCATTCTATCTACCTGGCGGAATATATTCTATGATTAGTGGAATCGGCGTGTATTATCCCGATGGTACAGAAACCCAAAGAATTGGAATTGTACCTGATATTGAAGTCAAACCAACTATCCAAGGCATCAAAGATGGCAGAGATGAAGTGCTCGAAAAAGCTATTGAAGTGATTAATGATAGCAACTGAATAGTCTCCTTTTTGAAAGAGTAATATTCTAATATTCGAAAGCTTTTATATCATCCCCATATTAGCCTCTCTTTGATTGGGGTTTTATATGGATTTAAGTAATTATCTTTGAGAAATCATTCTATGTTTAAAAAATTGAAAGTTGTTGAGCTGGCAAGCGTCTTGGCGGGCCCTCTTGCGGGCACCTTCTTTGCAGAACTAGGTGCCAAAGTGATTAAAATTGAAAATAAACTTACTAATGGTGATGTAACAAGAACTTGGAAACTCCCTACTGAATCCAAAGAGAAACCTATCTCCGCATATTATAGTGCTGCCAATTTTGGAAAAGAGAACCTACTTCTGAATATCGCTGACAGCTCGGATTATGCTGTTTTAATTGATCATATAAAAGAAGCTGACATTGTAATAACAAACTATAAACCTGCTACTTCGAGAAAACTTAAAGTCAGTTATGATGATTTGATACCGTACAATCCATCACTAATTTATGCAGAACTAACAGGATTTGGTGATAACGAATCAAGACCTGCATTTGATGTCGTTTTGCAGGCTGAAACCGGGTTTATGTTCATGAATGGTGAACCCAATGGTAAACCGGTAAAAATGCCGGTTGCCTTAATTGATATACTCGCCGCTCATCACTTAAAAGAAGCCATCTTACATGCGCTTATTATCAAGTTAACTACAGGCAAAGGTAAACATATCACTGTTTCACTATTTGATAGTGCATTGGCTTCATTAGCAAATCAGGCAACTAACTGGCTTATGGAAGGGCATATTCCACAACCTATGGGCACGCAACATCCTAACATTGCACCCTATGGAGATATGTATTCTACAAGAGATGATAAACTGCTGGTTCTAGCCATTGGATCTGACAAGCAATTTGAAAACTTATGTATGCTTTTTGGAATTGCGGTTGGTGAGTTTAAAATAAATGTACAACGGGTTGCTAAAAGAGAAGTTTTAAACCAACAAATAAGTGATCATATTGCTAAGGAAACATCAGAATATTGGATTACCCATTTCGAACAAAGAAATATACCCTACGGCATTGTGAAAAACATGGAAGAAGTTTTTAATGACAGCCAAGCCAAAAAAATGTTACTCCATGAAGTTAAAGAAGGTGTTGACACAGTTCGGGTAAAAACAGCTCTGGTTTAGCTGTTATTGAAAAAGGTAGATCTTCCAACGAAGCAATAATTTTCATCTGAAATAAAGAGTATTACTAGATATAATTTAATTTGATAACAAGTAAATGAAACAGGAACAACTTTCTCAATTAACCGACGAAGAACTACTTGAACATGCAAAAAATATCAAGCCATCTCCCCTTCTTGATGCATTCTTCATTGGATTTTTAGTCGGGATCATCATTTATGGTTTCGCTGCAAATGCTTTAGGCTTTATCACCTTAATTCCTCTTTTTTTGATATATCTATTCTTAAAAAAGCCTAAACAATATGAGGCACTGAAAAAAGAGTTAGTAGCTAGAAATCTAGCCTAGCCTCTACTCCATTTGAACCTTCATTCGCTCTTATCGACAATCTTTTTTATAGAATAGACCTGCAAGTAAATACTGAATCCGAGTAATATCATGAAAACAAGTGGTCGGATGATTTCTAATAACGGGTCATGGATCATATGGGTGATCATCGCTCCTATCATAATGAACATTAGCCCAATGGCTGCATAAAGACTAGATTTGGGGATTAAGATCATTATCGCCAAAACAAGCTCTAGAATCCCGATGATCATATAAAATCCGTCAGAATAACCCCAGTCTCTAAACATGATAATTACATATTCATTTTGAGTTAACTTACCGCTGCTGGCAAATAAGAAACCAATTGATAATAAGATTCTTAGTATCCAGAGAATAAGCCGCTTTCTTTTGGTCATCGTAACATTATTTGATTTATTTAGAATAAGCGGAGAATCGAAATATCAGGGTCTCTGTACCTGAAAAGTGGATGAAAACTAAATGAAAGCTTCATGAAATCGGGATATCGAAAAACTAAAACAGAAACTGAAGTTGGGAAATGGGAGTACGAGTCAGATTTCGGTCGATTTATTGATCATAGCGGAAATGAAGAATTTCTGGATAAAAGACTTAACCGGCTTTTGAGTTATCTCGTAGAGAATGCTAACTCCATCGTAAAGAGAGAGCAAATAATTGAACATGTATGGAATGATGTTCAGGTGAATGAAGAGAATCTTACAAAGGGCATATTCGACTTACGAAAATTCTTGAAAGATAAAGGGATCAATGAGATCGAGATTGAAACAATCAGAAATGTTGGATATAGATTAATAACTAGCCATGAGCTTTCAAAAAAGAAGTCACCAAAGCGGGAACTTAATTGGGTTGCCAAATCTATGATTTTCACATTCTTCGCATTAACTATAGTCATCATATTAATTCGAGCGATCAATTATTAAGTCTGTTTAGATTTTTTGATGATTGATGCCTCACAAATATTCCTCCTAAAATAATGGTAAATCTCCAGCGTAAAAGCATTTTGAATATTTTTTCGATGAACTTGTATACTAATAAATAAAGTTCGGATTGTCTTTTCTTATGAAATTCACGCTTACACTGCTCATTCTTTTATCAGCTACAAACCAACTTTGTAGGGCTCAGAGTGGATATTCTTACACACAGCCAATGGAACTTGAAGACGGATGGAAAACGAGCAACTTGCACTCGACCGCAGTTGATACGAGCCGATTATATTCATTTTTCAATCAGATGATGCAGGTAGATCATAAACTAAATAGCGTCCTTCTTATTAAAGATGATCAGTTAATTATTGAAGAATACTTCAACGGCTATGATGTAAATGCACTTCATGACCTCCGCTCAGTAACTAAGAGTATTAAATCGATTCTTCTTGGAATCGCCATTGACAATGGCATAATTGATAATATTAATGATCCAATATCGAAATACTTGAAAAGTCATGAGCCTGAAAAAAGTTTAGATGATAGAAAAGATGAAATAACAATCCGTCATCTTATAACCATGTCGACCGGTTGGGATTGTAATGACTGGGATAGAAAATCAAAAGGACAAGAGGATCGGGTTTATAAAAAAGATGACTGGATACAATATACCCTTGACCTCCCTATGATTAATAATCCCGGTGAAATCTCAACGTATTGTTCAATGGGTGTAATCATTATGGCTGAAATTATTAGTCAGGCCTCAGGATTAAGCCTGATTGAATTCGCAGAGCAACACCTCTTCTCCCCTTTAGAAATAGCTGATGTGATGTGGGGTCATACCTCAAATAAAGACGTTATCTCATCAGCGAATAGACTTTACTTAAAACCAAGAGATGCGGCAAAAATCGGACAGCTAATACTAAATAAAGGAATTTGGAACGGAAATCAGATTGTATCCCCTGAGTGGATTGAAGTTGCTACTTCAAAAAAAACAACAATTTCCGGTACTCCATATGGCTATCTATGGTGGATGATTCCATTTAAGGTCAATGAAAGAATCATTAATTCAATAACAGCAACCGGAAATGGCGGTCAATATATAATGGTCATTCCAGAATTAGACATGGTTGGCATATTCACAGGAGGTTATTATAACTCCGAAGAGGACAAATTAGCCTTCGCTATAATGAATAATGTCTTGATACCGACATTCCTGGATAATAACGACACGAATCAAGATTGATTAACATCGTCTATGACTAAGTGCATATTTTTTCTTTGATCTAAATAGGCTTTTACTCACCTTATAGGAGATCTATTATCAATCAAAAAGGGGGAAAAACATGACTACTTTCAAATCCTATGACCTAAACTTGAAACAAGATCAATTCTTAGGGGATTATACCACATTCAGAGAAGCCACTTCTCAGAATTTCGAATATAAGGGAAATAACTATCCTTCTGTTTTTCTGGATAGTGATCAATATGCCTACCTAAATATCTCTTCAAATGGAAAGAAACTAACACTGATAGTTAACCTTGAGTTTTACTATGTCTACGGCTTTACTATTGAAGGTCAAAATTTCGCTTATGAAGGTGAAGCGTATGATTCGTTGATTAAAGCAAGCTTTGATATTCCTGATTCTAATAAAATCCCTTTTGGGGATGCATACTATCAAATCGGTAGCTACGAACAAATTGATGCTGTTTGTCAGGAATCGGTGAGTCTGGAAAACTTACAAAACTCCATCTCACGGATAATTAATCTCACCATAGAATGGACTGACAAAAGGGAAGATTTACTGCGGGTATTTTGGTGCCTTGTTGAGGGAATTCGTTTTAAGGAAATCTCCTTTGTAGTTAATCAACTTATAGAAGGAAAAAATTACAATGTTACCTTCGCCTATTTCTATTATATGGCAGAACGCTGGGCAGAATTATCGGTTGGTGCAGCTTATTCAGGCAAGGTAGACAAGAGTATTGCGGTATACGAATTACATCGATTAGAGTAATATTTGTGTCAGATAAATGAACGAATCAATAACTAAACAAAAAAAGCCGATGCGTAAACATCGGCTTTGAAAATCATTAGCATTTGCGATCCCGCCTTATCGGTTGAAGCAATCTCGAGTATTAAAGCTGAGACCGCTTCGTTCTTCGCGGTTGTTTTACTCTTCGATTACTGACTCAGCTAAAAGAGTAAGTTTATTTCTTGCTACTTCAACAAATCCACCGGAAATAGTGTAATTCATATCACCATCTTCTTTGCGGACTAATACGTTCCCTTTTTCAAGTGCAGACACAATTGGAGCGTGATTCGCTTTTACTTCAAAGCTTCCCATCACTCCCGGCATTTGTACACCTGTAACTTCACCTTCAAAAAGGGATCCGTTTGGAGTTAAAATCTGTGCTTGGAAACCTGCCATGCTTCTTCTCCTTAAGCTTCAGCAGATTCAGCTAGCATTTTCTCACCTTTAGCAATCGCCTCGTTGATGTCGCCTACCATGTAGAATGCACCTTCTGGTAAATGGTCATATTCACCATCAATGATTGCTTTCACACCTTTTACAGTGTCTTCGATCTTCACATATTTACCAGGAGCACCGGTAAACTGCTCAGCTACGAAGAAAGGCTGAGATAAGAAACGCTGAACACGACGTGCACGGCTTACAACTAATTTATCTTCATCAGAAAGTTCATCCATACCTAGAATCGCGATGATATCCTGAAGGTCTTTGTAGTTCTGAAGAAGGGTAGTAGTTCTACGTGCAGTATTATAATGCTCTTCCCCTACAACTTTAGGATCAATGATTCTAGAAGTAGAATCTAGTGGATCTACCGCTGGGTAAATACCAATCTGAGTTAGTGCACGTGAAAGTACCGTTGTTGCATCTAAGTGAGTAAAGGTTGTTGCAGGTGCCGGATCCGTCAAGTCATCAGCAGGTACATAAACAGCCTGTACCGATGTAATAGATCCTTTTTTGGTAGATGTAATTCTTTCCTGCATCGCGCCCATCTCAGTTGCTAGTGTAGGCTGATAACCTACCGCAGAAGGCATACGACCTAGAAGTGCAGATACTTCAGAACCTGCCTGAGTGAAACGGAAAATGTTATCAATGAACAAAAGGATATCACGAGATACTTCATCACGGAAGTATTCAGCAACGGTTAGTCCTGAAAGAGCTACACGAGCACGTGCACCCGGAGGCTCATTCATCTGACCGAATACTAATGTAGCCTGAGATTCTTTCAATTTAGCTTCATCCACTTTTGAAAGATCCCACTCACCGGCTTCCATGCTTTCTTTGAACTCATCGCCATAGTTGATTACACCAGACTCGATGAATTCACGAAGGAGGTCATTTCCTTCACGAGTACGCTCACCAACACCGGCAAATACTGAAAGTCCACCGTGTTGCTTCGCAATATTGTTAATAAGCTCCTGGATCAATACTGTTTTACCTACACCGGCACCACCGAATAACCCAATCTTACCACCTTTCGCATACGGGCAAAGCAAATCTACTACTTTGATACCTGTTTCCAGCATTTCCGCTGAAGTTGCTAACTCATCAAAGTGAGGTGCAGGTCTGTGAATTGGGTAACTTTGCTTACCTGAAGGTTGTGGAATACCATCAATAGATTCTCCTACAACGTTAAAAAGTCTTCCTCTAATGTCATCACCAACTGGCATTGCAATAGCTTGACCGGTATCTAATACTTCCATACCGCGAACAAGACCATCGGTGGAGTCCATCGCAATTGTTCGTACACGATCTTCACCTAAATGCTGTGCTACTTCAAGAAATAAGGTAGATCCGTCGGTTGGGTTTTTAATGGTTAGGGCGTTAAGGATAGAGGGTGTTGTTCCTTCTGAAAAATCAACATCAACTACAGGTCCGATTACCTGTGCTACAGTTCCTTTATTCATGTACTAACTTGCGATTAGATTTAAAATTTGAGTCTCAAAATGAATGTATAATTTGCACTACTGCAAAGGCTGGTAAAGATAGCGAGATAACTAACGATAGGCAACGTTTTAAACAGTGTTTTTCTGCACTTCTCGCATTTTCATGCAATAGCTAAAAAAATAAGTCAGCGTCATCTTAGAGCAAAAAAATATGTGTTTTGCAAACCTACTAGCCGCCATCCTTTACATTTCTTTAATAGCTTCATGTGCAACACCTCTTCCTATTTCAAAATTAGAACCTTATCAACCTACTGAAACCTACTGGTTAAATGGAACTGAAGTAATTACTCAGACTCAGGATCAGCTAAGTGTTGAAATTGGATTTTTAAAGAGGGATGGTTTGCTCTATTCATTTGACGTTTTAATTACAAATCAAAGCAATGAGACGATACTAATTGATCCTACTCTATTTTCATACAAACCAATAACCACTCGTGATGACACACTAATACAAGTAAACGCGACTGATCCGGAGAAAATGATTTTAAATGCTGAAATCACAGCATCAAGATTAGATGCTGAAAGACAAAGAAAAATTGGTCAAGGTTTGTTTTTTGGTGCTATAGAGCTTGCAGCAGACATTGCAGATGAAGATTCTGATTATGAGAATACAACCCTTCAAAACACAACTGTAGAGTTAATGGAAATTGATTTAGAAAAAGATCGTGTACTTTCCAATCAAGTTTACTGGGAGAATGGCCCAATAAGAAAAACCTCACTATTACCTGAACATTATATACAAGGTGAAATATTTATGGAGTGGACAAAAAAAGCAGAAATTATTGTTGTTACTCTTCCGATCGGCGAACAAATATTTGAATTCCCTTTCAAACAGACGTTGATTGAAGTTTCATTATAGATGCTCTTTCAATACAACGATCTTCACATAATCTTCATAAAAGTAGTTTTTCTTTTCGCCTTTTACGATCACAGCAAAAACTATTCATCACATTATGCCACTGGTAGCCTATATACCCATTGCAACCACTCTATTCTCAGTTTACTTTTTTACGATTATCTATAAACACTGGCGCGAAAAACCAGATGCACTTTACCTCCTTTGGTGGACGATTGGTGTTGTTTGTTACGGAATTGGAACCTTAGTAGAAAGCATCCATACTATTTACGGTTGGAGTCCATTTGTTTTTAAAGCCTGGTACATTGCCGGTGCATTTTTAGGTGGAGTTCCACTTGCCCAGGGAACCATCTATTTACTGATCAAACGAAAAACTGCAAACCGAATGACAGTTGGTTTAGTAATCATACTCATCATTTCTGCTGTTCTTGTAGTTATATCCCCCCTTGATGCTTCTAAAGTGACAGAAAAACTAAATGGTAATGTATTAGAATGGTCTTGGATTAGAGCCATTACCCCATTCATCAATATTTATGCACTCATTTTCCTTGTCGGCGGTGCATTTTATTCAGCCTGGAAATATTTTAAAGTTCAGGACTTTAAAGGTCGGTTTTGGGGCAATCTGTTTATAGCGATTGGTGCCTTATTACCTGGTATTGGTGGAACCGCGACAAAATTTGGTTACACCTACATTTTATATGTCACAGAATTGCTTGGAATCCTCCTGATATTCTGGGGATACATGGTAATAAAGAATGATAAATCGTTATCCATTCACCAGAATCAGGTTGAAACTACTGAAGCTATTGCCGCATAGTTTTAGTTATTCTTTGGCTGGATAATCAGCGCACAAAATTCTATCTTTAAGATTCGAGCCGATTTAACCAATCGGCTCGTTTTTTTGATGAAATTTAGATTAAAGGTGACCCAAAAAATCACCTTTTTTCGTAGCAAGAACCTTACACTTTTTAAATCCCGAACCATTGGAAACAGAATTTTCAGAGCGCAGCGCCAGTATCGATATTCTCATCGAATTTGACCAAAATCATGTCTTGGATTACTCCTATGCGGATGATCTAGAACCTCGTGAAAGAGCTCAGGTACGGGAATATGTACAGAATATCTTTCGTAAAAGAAGTTATCTAGATTTTCTTATCGACCATTACTCCAGCATTGGTGTAGATGAAATGAAGTCTGAGCTCAAGAATATTCTTCGTCTTGGGATTTATGATCTACTATTCATGGATAGTACTCCGGATTATGCTGCTATAAATGAAGCAGTGGAAATTGCGAAGGCAATGTTGGGTTCAAAAACAGGTGATCTCGTAAATGCAATCATGCGAAATCTTCAGCGTGATATCGAGAATCTACCTAAACCAACATATCCGGATCGTACAAAATTAGTAGCAACAACTTTCTCTCACCCTGAGTGGATGGTTGCCCGTTGGAGTAAGCGTTTTGGTGAACGTGAAGCTTTCCAATTAATGCAAGCTAACAACACGAGACCAAACTATTATGTTCGAGTAAATACACTTCGAACGAAGCCCGAAAATTTTGAGCTTCGCATGGACAAAATGGGTGTAGAATTTGAAGAAAGCGACTGGCTACCCGGATTTTATAAAGTAGATAGCGTTCAACCTTTTATTGAAAAAGGTTTATTAGCAAAAGGTCTTTGCCAGGTGCAGGATATTGCTGCCGGTCTAGCACCGTTTGTACTAGATCCGCAACCGGAAGATAAGATTTATGATCTTTGTGCTGCACCGGGAACTAAGTCAATCATGATTGCTGATTTAACAGATGCTGAAAGTGATATTCTTGCTGTTGATATATCAGCAGATCGACTTGAAAAACTTGCTGAAAGTGCAATTAGTCATGGAGCCGAGAATATCAAAATCCGCCGTGGGGATGTATTAGAACTTTCACTTCCACTCGCAGATGCTGTACTTCTAGATGCACCTTGCACCGGAACAGGTGTTCTAAGCAAACGTGCTGATTTACGTTGGAGACGCGACGAAGAAGGATTAAAGAAAGCTGTTGATCTCCAAGAGCAGTTACTGGAGGAAGCTGCTAATATGGTTAAGCGTGGTGGCAGACTTGTATACAGCACTTGCTCCATCGAACCGGAAGAGAACATGGAACAAATCAAGAAATTCTTAGAGAAGTACGACAATTTCGAGTTACAACCTCTTGAAGATTATGTTCCGGAAGAAGTATTAGCTGAGGATGGCTTAGCATATCAGACTTTCCCTCACAAACATGGATGTGACGGGCATTTTGGTGTTCTATTAGAAAGAGTAAAATAATAAAGCACAAAGTGACATAGCTACAAAGGCACAAAGAACTCTGTGCCTTAGTGCCTTTGTCCATTCTAACTTTAGTTGTACAAAGTTTATAGTTTCTAAATTGATTATGACAACTGCACAATCAAATATTCCATCCAAATATGATCCGACTCAAGTTGAAGATAAGTGGTATAGCTATTGGCTTGAGCATGGACACTTTCATTCAGAAGTTGATCACTCTAAGGAACCATATACGATAGTAATTCCCCCACCGAATGTTACTGGTGTTCTTCATATGGGGCATATGCTAAACAATACCATTCAGGATGTATTGGTTCGAAGAGCACGAATGATGGGTTTTAACGCCTGTTGGGTTCCGGGTACCGATCATGCTTCTATTGCAACAGAAGCGAAAGTTGTACGAAAGTTACGTGAAGAAGGCATCAAGAAAGGTGATTTATCTCGAGATGAGTTTATGGAACATGCGTGGGAATGGACCCATAAGCATGGAGGTATCATCCTTGAACAGCTAAAGAAATTAGGTGCAAGTTGTGACTGGAATCGTACTGCTTTTACCATGGATCCGAAATATTCGGAAAGTGTAATCGATACATTTGTTGATTTATACAACAAAGGAAAAATCTATCGCGGCGCCCGAATGATTAACTGGGATCCATCAGCGAAAACGGCCCTTAGTGACGAAGAAGTAATTTACAAGGAAGTAAATTCGAAGCTTTACCACATCAGATATAAAGTCGTCGATTCTGATGAATTTGTGACTATCGCAACTACGAGACCTGAAACAATCCTTGGTGATACAGCCATTTGTATTAATCCAAATGATGAGCGATACACACATCTTCATGGGAAAAAAGCCATTGTTCCATTGGTGAATCGAGAGATTCCTATCATTTTAGATGATTATGTGGATATGGAGTTTGGAACGGGCTGTTTGAAAGTAACTCCCGCTCATGATGTGAATGATAATGAGCTTGGAGAGAAACACAGTCTTGAAGTCATCAACATGATGAATCCGGACGGTACCATCAGCGAAGACGGTGAACTTTATATTGGAATGGATCGCTTCAAGGTTCGTAAGCAAATTGCCATAGATTTGGATGAAGCCGGCTTCATGGTTTCCATTGAAGATTATCAGAATAAAGTTGGTTGTTCTGAAAGAACGGATGTGGTTATCGAGCCTAGATTATCACTTCAATGGTGGTTATCCATGAAAGAGCTGGCCCAACCTGCTCTTGAAAATGTGATGAATGACAACATTCAGTTTCATCCGCCGAAATTCAAAAATACCTATCGCCACTGGATGGAGAATGTGAAAGATTGGTGTGTGAGTCGTCAGCTTTGGTGGGGACATAGAATTCCTGCATACTACTATGGTGAGGGTGACGATGATTTTGTGGTAGCCAAAGATGAAGAAGAAGCCTTGGAGCTTGCACGAGAGAAGTCTAATGATCAGGAACTAATGTTCGGTGACTTACGCCAGGAAGAAGATGTTTTAGATACCTGGTTTAGTTCCTGGCTTTGGCCAATTTCTGTTTTTGATGGTTTTTATAATGAAGAGGAAGTTGACTACTACTACCCTACCAATGATTTAGTAACAGCTCCGGAAATCATGTTTTTCTGGGTGGCTCGAATGATTATCGCAGGATATGAATATCGTGGTGATATGCCTTTTAAAAATGTGTATTACAATGGGATTGTTCGTGACAAGAAAGGTCGGAAAATGAGTAAGAGTCTCGGAAATTCTCCCGAGCCACTTGAATTGATCTCAACCTATGGAGCTGATGGTGTTCGAATGGGAATGCTTTTCTCAACTCCAGCAGGTAACGATCTCCCCTTCGATCCAATGATTTGTGAGCAAGGCAAAAAGTTTTCCAATAAAGTTTGGAATGCCTTCAGATTCCTGACTATCAACATGGAAGATGGTGTTGAATACACTCCAACATTGGATTATGATAGAGAGAATCTAGCTGATCGTTGGATGATGGCTCGAATTCAGCAAACTATCAAAGCTGTTGACCAGGATTTTGCCGATTACCGGTTAAATGATGCTTTAAAAAGAGTTTATTCACTTATCTGGGATGATTTTTGTGATTGGTACATCGAATTGGCAAAACCAGAATATGGTCAGCCTTTTGATCACAAAAAAATGAATGTTGCCCTAGGCTTCTTTGAAGTATTGATGAAATTACTCCATCCATTCATGCCATTCATTTCTGAAGAAATCTGGCAATACATCGATGTTCGTACATCAGATGAAGCACTGTGTATATCAGAATGGCCAACGTATGACGGCTCAGCTTACAATGCTGAAGATGTAGATCACTTTGAATTATTTAAATCCATTGTTTCTTCGATCCGTAATATCCGTGCAGAAATGCAATTATCGCCTAAAGCGGAATTGGATATCCAAATAAAAACGAAGAATGGCGAAACCGCAGACTTTCTGAATTCAGATGCATGGATATTGACTCAACTTCAGACAATAAAAGAATTCAATATTGGGTCTGATGTAGAAAAACCGAAAGCCTCGGCCTCATCACTTATTTCCGGGAATGAATTGTATATCCCGCTAGCAGGTTTTATTGATGTTGATAAAGAAGTTGAGCGCATTCAGAAAGAGATTAGTCGAGTTGAAGGCTTCCTCAAAGGCGTAAATGGCAAGCTGAATAATGCCAATTTCGTGAATAATGCACCGGATGCTGTTGTTGAAAATGAGCGAAACAAAAAGCGCGATGGTGAAGCAAATCTTGCAAAACTTCAAGAACAACTCAGCGATTTTGTATAGATATTAACCGCTAAGGCGCAGAGTTCGCAACGATATTTTCTCTTAAAGTCCCCTCTTGAGAGGGGATTGAGGGGTGTGTTTGACTTTGCTAACATAAAAATGAAAACATTTTCCTTACAACCTCAAGAGCCAAGGCAACCTGCTGATTTCCTTAAAGGATTAAATAAACAGCAGCATGAAGCGGTTACGACAACACAAGGCCCTCTTTTGATTGTTGCCGGAGCAGGATCAGGAAAAACGAGAGTACTAACTTTCAGAATTGCCTATCTCCTTCAACAATTCAAAGCCGCTCCAAATGAGATTCTGGCTTTAACCTTCACGAATAAAGCAGCTCGTGAAATGAAAGAACGAATCACCAAACTTATTGGTGATAAAGCCTTGAAATTATGGATGGGTACCTTCCACTCTATCTTTTCGAAAATCCTTCGCTTTGAAGCCGAGAAACTTGGCTATGGAAAAGACTTTACGATATACGATACCTCAGATTCAGAGACGGTCATCAAACAGATTCTTCAGGAATTGAATTTTGATCCGAAAGAGATCAAACCAAAAACGATTCGGAACAAAATCAGTGATGCTAAGAATCAACTCATTACACCAGAGGATTATCAAAATCGATTTGTGAGTTCAACTCTGGATGACATCACTTCTCGCGTTTTCAAGATCTATCAAACCCGATTGAAGCAATCAAATGCCATGGATTTTGATGATCTATTAGTCAAGCCTATTGACCTATTTGAAGAAAATCCTGAATTGTTAGAGCGTTATCAGGATCGTTTTAAATACATTCTGATTGATGAGTATCAAGATACCAATCATGCACAGTATAAAGTGACCAAGTTACTGGCGGAGAAGTATCAAAACATTTGTGTTGTTGGTGATGATGCCCAGAGTATTTACTCTTTCCGAGGAGCAGATATTTCGAATATCCTCAACTTCAAGGAGGATTATGAAGATGCCAAGCAAGTGCCGTTGGAGCAAAACTATAGGTCGACTCGCTCCATTTTGCAGGCTGCAGATTCTATCATAAAGAAAAATGATAATCAGCTGGACAAAACACTATGGACTGAGAAAGCCTACGGCGAACCTATTACATTGCTTCAGAATTATGATGAACGGGATGAGGCAAATCGGGTTGCTCAACATGTCATTGATTTGAAGATGCGACATGGTTATCAGAACAATGATATGGCCATTTTGTATCGAACTAATTACCAGTCTAGAGTTTTTGAAGAAGCCCTTCGTCGACATGATTTAGCTTATCAGCTAATTGGTGGACTCTCTTTTTATCAGCGTAAAGAGATTAAAGACGTGCTCGCTTATCTCACATTGTTGGTTAATAAACATGATGAAACCAATTTGGTTCGAATCATCAATGAACCTTCGCGAGGAATTGGTAATAAATCGATTAACGATTTAAGGATTAAGGCAAGAGAATCCGGTAAAACCATGTGGGAAATTCTTGAACATGTTGAGGATTCATCTGTCTATAAACCGGCAAAAGTTCGTATTCGTGAGTTTGTTGATATGATGAATCGATTGAGATATGAACTTGAAAGCGGACTTAGTTTAACGGAAACTACGCGATCAATTCTTGAACAATCAGGGTATATGAAAGCGCTGGTTGAAGAGAATTCTCATGACTCTATGATGCGCAGAGAGAATATCTTGGAATTCCAGAATGCCATTTCGTATTACGAGAAAGGAAATTCAAATCCATCTCTAAGTGCTTTTCTTCAGGAAATCAGTTTGATAACTGATGGCGATAAGTTTGATGAAAATAAACCTGCAATCACGTTGATGACCGTTCACGGTTCAAAAGGTCTTGAGTTCCCAATTGTATTTGTGGTTGGCTTAGAAGAAAATCTCTTCCCGGTCGGTGCACGTGATGGTTTTGATGCCGATATCGAAGAAGAACGACGATTATTCTATGTAGCTATTACCCGCGCCGAAGAAAGACTCTATTTCAGCCACTGTAAATCGCGATTTAAATTTGGTGAAGAGCAAATTCAACTTCGATCTAGATTCTTAGATGAAGTAGATCCCGGCGTTGTTCGGACCGAGTCCGGTGCAACGATTCGACAAAAGTCGGATAGATTTTCAAACCAGGGAACAAACTCCACTTCCGGCACTTCAACCCATGTTGAGTATGACTGGCAGAAGCCGGTTACAAAGAAAACAGGCTCTAGTTCAATGGGTGCAATTCATTACGAATACGAGTCCGGTGAAGATCCTTTTGTAGTAGGAGCTGAAGTCATGCATGCTAAATTTGGTCCCGGGAAAATCATTAGTCGCAGCGGATTAGGTTTGGATGCAAAAGTTGTCGTATTTTTCAAGAATCGAGGACAAAAGAAATTAATGCTGAGGGCAGCACCCCTCCAAATCATCGAATAGACGTTTATTACAGTTATGTTGAGAAAATCATCACTTTTATGGGTGATGGTGCTGTTCAATATTTTTCCACTCATTGCACAGCCCGTACTAACGCCACAGAACGTAGCGCTTGGAGGTGGTGGCAGTACCTACATTACTGATTACAACGCAAATTTCTACAATCCCGCTAATCTATTTATATCAGATCGTATCAGAAATTTTGATTTAGGTCTGGCTATTACTGGAACTTACTTCAATGGTGTTCAGAACTTCACGGATTTAAATGAACAGCGCTCAAACCTTGAAGATTATCTGTATGCATTTAATCCAGGTTCTTACGCAATTACAGAGGCTGATCGTGCTGAGATTCTGGAAGAAAACTACATCCGAAACCGCTCATCTTCCCTCCATCAAACTCGATTAGAAGCCACATTAATTGGTTTTAAAATCAGGAATAGTAAAAGAGCTATCTCCTTTGCAATACGCAACAGAATTGCATCCAGTTTTGAAGTTGGCCGGGGTTGGTATTCAACCGACTTACAAGAGAAAAGTGGAAGCAATATTGTTGATCGAACATTGATTCATCGCTATCAATCACTTTATGAAGTCTCTTTGGGCTTTGCTGATTCCTTCCAGTTCTTCGCGGATATGACACCTAGACTTGATGAGTTTTCCATTGGAATTGCTCCAAAACTCGTGATCGGTGGTGCCTATCAAGAGGCAGTATGGAACAATGAATTCCAGCAATTAAATGGCTCCTTTCAGCAAGTACAAGACTTCAAGTACAGATCTTCCGGGAATTTTACCGATGCAACCAGTGCATATCTTGGTGGTACAAATGCTCAAACTGCATTGACTCAAAATATTACTGATGAGTTATTTGATCCTGAGGGATTTGGTGTGGGCATGGATTTAGGATTCACTTATTTAATCACGCTGGGTAGTGATTTTTCAACTATTGAGGAAATAGATCAGCGTACACAAAAATCACTTCGTATCTCTTTTTCCATAACTGATATTGGCTTCATCAATTATGATAATACCTCACGGCTTATCATAGAAAGTGATACAACAGCAGCTGGTGCATTAACTACCAATGATCTATCAAGCGATGCATTTGTAGGAGCACCCGGTCAATTTCTTGATTTCACTGACCAATTTTCCGTGAATAACCCATTCCTAAATGCGGTTCAATCAAATGAATCCAATACTGTTTTATTGCCAACAGCGATGCATGCCGGTATTTTACTTGAACTCAATCGAATTAAATTAATGGGTGATTTGAGTATTGGATTGACGAATACAGCATTCAATTCTACCAAATTAATTGCCTCTGTTGGAGTTGAAATTCGACCACTTAAATTCCTGCCACTTAGAGCCGGCACTCAATTAGCTACAGAATTACCTAGTTACTTCAGTTTTGGCACTGCCATAGAAACTAAGATTTGGGATCTATCCATTGCCACCCAATTTGTTTCCAGAACATTTAGTGAAAATCCTACCCTTTCCGGTGTCACGGTTGCTGCACTTCAGTTTCACTTATAAAATTTTATCCCACCCCGTCCCTCCCTTTAAACAAAGGGAGGGAGCTTTCTAACTTGCTTAAATATTTATCAGAGAATTCTCCCCTTTTTTAGAGGGCAGTCAGACCTGTCGCCGAAGGGCAGTTCGGTCCGCAGGCAGAGGAGGTGAATAAATCGAATGAGAAATCGAGCAAAGTTTCTGACCATGTCAGATTGCCCGTCAGGCATGACAGTTGCGACATTTTAAATGCTATCTTGGTTGATAGTAAATGTTGGCTTTGTATTTGCCGATAAGGCATAAAAATGTTTAAGGAAGTATTATTAATGAAATCACGTTTTTATTTAGAAGATCAACTAGGACTTAGCGATGAGGTATTCGATGATTTTGAGCAGGCAATCCCGCTCATGTCAGAAGAAGAAGAAAGAGAGCTGACAGAATCAGTCGTACCTGAATCACTCCCGATATTACCATTAAAAAATACCGTTTTATTTCCGGGTGTAGTTGTTCCAATTACCGTTGGTAGAGATCGTTCTTTGGCATTAGTTAAAGAGGCTTATGCAGGTGACAAAATTATTGGTGTGGTCACCCAAAAAGACGAAGATGTTGAAGAACCACAATATGACGACCTCCATAAGATTGGTACTGTTGCCCAGATTTTAAAGCTTATCAAAATGCCGGATGGCAGTAGAAGTATTGTTATCCAGGGGAAATCTGTTTTTGAAGTCGAAGAATTCACACAGGATCAGCCTTATTTCCGTGCTAAGACGAAAGCTTATGCACGTGAGATGGATTTGCAAGGATTGGAGCTAAGTGCATCTGTACGAAACATCAAAGAGACTGCCGTTGATATCATCAACAAATCACCAAATATCCCTTCTGAGGCGGCTATTGCTGTTAATAATATCAATAGCCCAATATTTCTACTGAACTTCATAGCATCGAATTTAAATGTCGAGAATGAAGACAAGCAGGATTTACTAGAAACTCAGAAGTTCTCTGAGAATCTGGATAAGATCATGGAGTTTCTGGAGCAGGAACTTCAGGTGCTGGATATGAGCGAGAAGATTCGGACGAAGGTAAAATCCGATATCGATGATCAGCAGCGTGAGTTTTATTTGCGCCAACAAATGAAAGCTATTCAGGAAGAACTTGGCGAAGATGCAGAACAACAAGAAGTTGACAAACTCCGAGAGAAATTAAACTCTAAGAAGTTACCTGATCATGCCAGAGATGTTGCGGAAAAGGAATTAGGCAGACTGGAAATGACTCCAAATGCTTCTCCGAATTATGGCATCATTCATAGTTATGTGGAATGGATTCTGGACCTTCCTTGGGACGAATATTCGGAAGATAAACTTGATTTAGCTTTTGCTAAGAAAGTATTGGATGAAGACCATTACGGACTTGAAAAGGTGAAAAAGCGCATCATCGAATATTTAGCAGTACTGAAGCTAAAAAAGGATATGAAGGCTCCTATTCTTTGTTTTTACGGTCCTCCGGGTGTAGGTAAAACAAGTTTAGGAAAATCTATTGCAAGAGCTTTAAATCGCGAATTTGAACGCTTCAGCTTAGGTGGAATTCGTGATGAAGCAGAGATTCGTGGTCATAGAAGAACTTATATCGGAGCTCTTCCAGGACGAATTATTCGTTCTATGAAAAAAGCAGGAAAAGGCAATCCGGTTATCATGTTGGACGAGATTGACAAGGTTGGCGCCGATTACCGTGGTGATCCGACTTCTGCCCTTCTCGAAGTTCTCGATCCCGAACAAAACGATACATTCAGTGATAATTACCTAGAGCTGGAATATGATCTTTCAAAAGTTCTATTCATTGCAACAGCAAATTCATTAGAGACTATACCTGCCCCACTTCGTGATCGTATGGAGATCATCAATATCAGCGGATATACGCTGGAAGAGAAAACAGAGATTGCGAAGAATTATCTGATTCCAAAGCAGACCAAAGAAAATGGTTTGACCGAAGATCAAATCATGATCAAAGACGAAGCAGTTGTTAAAGTGATCGATGAATACACTCGTGAATCTGGCGTTCGTAATCTGGATCGTCAAATTGGATCGGTATCTCGAGGAGTTGCAGCAAAAGTTGCATCGGGTGAGATAGAATCCTTTGAGGTTTCCGCTGATGACATCGAAGATCTACTTGGTAAGCAAAAATTCTTTAGTGATGTAGCTGAAAGAACTACTGTTCCGGGTGTAGCAACGGGATTAGCATGGACCCCATTTGGTGGAGATATCCTTTTCATTGAAGCTAGTGTCTCTAAAGGAACCGGAAAACTCAATATTACGGGTCAGCTTGGTGAAGTGATGAAAGAGTCGGCAATGTTGGCAATTTCTTATTTGAAAGCCCATTCCGATGAAATTGGGATACCTGAAGCTGCCTTTAAGCATTTCGATTTACACATTCACGTCCCTGCCGGTGCAGTTCCAAAAGATGGTCCGTCTGCCGGGGTGTCTCTCCTATCTGCAATTGCTTCTATTTTCACACAAAGAAAAGTAAATGGCACCATTGCATTGACAGGTGAAATTACTCTTCGTGGATTGGTATTACCTGTAGGAGGAATTAAAGAAAAGGTATTGGCTGCGAAACGAGCCGGTATCAAAAAAGTGCTTCTACCAAAGAAAAATGAGAAAGATGTTGCTGAGATCGAAACCGATGTAATCGGTGATCTCAAGCTTGATTACCTCGACCGCATGGCTCCTCTTCTTGATCTAATTCTTGAAAAAGAAGCGGTTCGAGATCCATTCGAATATTTCAAAGAACCCGAAAAGAAAAAGCCGGTTACAGCAGAAGTTTAATTTTAAAAGGATTCACAAAAGTGAATCCTTTTTTTGTTTAGATACTAATCTGTTCAATAGGACTTTTAACGTCTTTCAAATTTCTAGTAGAAACATGAGTGTAAATTTGAGTTGTAGATATATGAGCATGGCCCAATAGTTCCTGAATGAATCTGATGTCCGTACCACTATCCAATAAATGAGTTGCAAAAGAGTGCCGTAGCGTATGTGGAGTGGCTTTCTTTTTAATTTTTGCCAGTTTACGATGTTTTCTCATCAGATTTTGTACAGATGCAGAAGAGTATTTGCCACCATTTTGTCCCTCAAATAAATATTCCTTGGGTTTGTACTCCTTCACATAGATACGTAGCAAATCCAACACATTAGGTGCTAAAAGTGTATACCGGTCTTTCTTTCCTTTTGCATTTGAAATTCGAATCTGCATTCTTTCAGAATCAATATCACTTATTCTGAGGTTTAAAATTTCACTCAAACGCAATCCTGCTGAATAACAAAGCGTAAATATGGCTTTGTGTTTCAGGTTTTTAAATGTGTTTAAGAATCTTTGTACTTCTTCAATCGATAGCACTTCGGGAATAGTAGAAGGCTTTTTCATTTTGATATTGAAATCAAAATCGATGGATTTATTGAGAACTTCATGGTATAAGAATTTCACAGAAGCCAACAATTGTTTCATCATTGAATAGCCATATCCTATTTCAGTGGCTGAGAACTTAAAAAAGTCGTCCAAGACTTGAGGTGTTACATCATCAACTTCATTCTCCTGGATATATCTGATAAAAATTTGTAGTCCGCTTATATAAACCTGTACTGTTCTGGTACTATAGTTTTTTAGAATAAGCTTAGCTTCATACTTTGATATTAACTGGTTTTTATTCACTTTACCCCTAGATTATCATAGAATAAAACGAATAACTCTTAAAGATGAAATAGGGATAAAATGAACTCAGTTCATTTTGCTCTGTTGTTATGTGGCATAAGCGCACTATGAAACTTTTTCTGCTAACTCTTCTGACTCTAGTGATTTTTAGTTGCAGTCAACAACTCCAACCAACAACTGAACTTCAACCTCCTTTTGCCAACCAAGGTGAACAGGAGAACTACTGGGCGCAAGAGTTTTTCAAGAAGGAATATGAAAAGTCGGAATACCCTGCCTATGAGGGAACGATCATAGTGACATCACATCGAATTCTGTTTGGAGATCAGTATATCGAATATTCAGCTCGGAACTCAGACCTTGGACTGATCTTCAAGAAAGGGCTTATTCACCCGAACCTCTTTGGTTTGGACAACCTACAAATTGGAGACTTGGAAGAACTAACTCTTTTATCGAACGACCCTTCAATTAGGAGATTTCGTTTAACTCATTTTGATCGAACGGTTCTTGACACGAAACTTGCAAACCCCCAAGTTTATCTCTTTGAACTTGAAAACGAGAACGTGGAAGGCGAAGAAACTTTAGCGGAATTCATCGAGAACGCCAAGCTAACTTTTTTGAAAGCTGGCTGGGTAATGATTTAAGCCACATAACAATCGATATAGCGCATGGCCTTACTTAGTCACCTGCCAAGCGCCTGCTAAACATCCCGCTTATCTGCCGCCAAGAGACTTTGGTGCTTTCTACTATCTTCTGTTCGTGGGAGTTTTTGATCTGTATGGCGCAGTGCTACTCTGATACTTTGTGAACACCGGCAGATAAGCTACTTTTATTGCAATTAATAAAGCTCGGAGGCCACAGCGCCATATCTGGGCGTTGAAGATTGGATTCACAAAAGTGAATCCTTTTTTTGTTTCATCAGTACTAGTTCACACATTTGAAGAAATTCTTTTTTCTTATCTAAAAAAGGGCAATAAATCGGCAGAACCATTGAGTAAAAATCGGGGCAAGCAAATATTCAGAGTAGTCTTACTAGTAGGTACAGCTATATCCCTATTCTTTGTTCCATGGATTTTAGTGAAAGCATGGATACTCCCACTTCCTGATTCCGTTCAGGAGCAAGTAGATCAAGCAATTAGTCATGGATTCGATGGTATGATTGTATATGTGGATGAAGCAGGAAAACCACCAGCGTTTTATTCCGGTGGCTGGAAAGATCGAGATAATCAAATACCAGCTGACCCAAATTCATTATTCAAAATTGCCAGTATCGACAAGTTATTTGCTGCTGTTGCTGTCACAAAACTGGTCAAAGACGATAGTTTGTCTTTTGATGAAACAGTAGCAGATTACTTCCCGGAACTTGTTGGTAGAATTGAAAATGCAGAAGAAATCACATTGAATATGATGATTCAACATCGATCCGGCATTCCCAATTTTACTGATAATCCGGCTTTCTGGGAAAATGAGCAGGCAAATGGTCAAAATGCCCTTGAGTTTGCTCTCGATTTACCGGCTAGTTTTGATCCTGATCAGGGATATGAATATTCTAATACGAATTATTTGTTGCTTCGCAGGATCATGGACGATGTATTAGGATATAGCCACCAACAGTTTATCAAGGAAGAAATATTGATCCCACTCGATTTGAACAATACCTACTTTTCGATCACAGAAGTAGATTTAGATGATGTAATGAGCGGGTATTATGTTGGCTATGAAGAAGACTTTAAACCAAGAGAGTACGGTATGTTAGCTACCGCAGAAGATGTAGGCATTTTCTTGCGAGCACTAAACGATGGTTCGGTATTTGAAGAAGGTGAACAGGAACTTTACCCTTACGTCTATGATCATGGTGGATTGGTAGTTGGTTATCAGAGTCTGGCAGAATACGATGAAGACTTAGATGCAGTTGTCGTTCAGTTTATCAATACCACTGATTTTGAAGGATATGAATGGAACCTATCCCAAATCTCCATTGCTCGCATTTTTAAAATTCTGAGAAGACAAGGATCTTAAGTAAGAACAAATGAGATTTGTAGCCTATCTACTAGTCGGAATTCACATCATACTTTTTCTCTGGGGAATCGGTGGTGCTATCGAATTGATTTTTCGCAATGTGCCTTGGTCTACCCTTTTCAATCCTGATTTTCCGATGTGGCTACTTCCCTTTCACTTTGGGATATTGCTATTTGCATCAACTGGATTTCTATATGGATATTTCACTAAATGGGTTCAAACACCCAATTTTATGATTCTTGGTTACGGCCTATTAACCATTCTTTGTATTATCGAAACCTTTTGGTTTATGACAAACAGCTCAAGATATATCGCACTGCTAGCTGAGTTAATTGCCTACTCTTCCATCTTATACCTACTGTTTAAAACAGAGTATTTTGATCAGTACTTTGAATTAAATAAGAAGACAGTATGATCTATTTGAATTAATTAATTCCAAATAGATCAATTTTAAAAGTTAGCTAATCACCAAACTTCTTCTTTTTCTTATCTTCGCAGCCGCATGAACAACCACTTCAATTCAATTATTCTAAAGAGTACAGGCGCGTCTTCGATCATCAGTGAAGAGATGATTCAGGAATTGTGGAGTGGATATGGAGAAATCAAACGAGTTAGTTTAAAAGGCGCTGATATTGAAAGTGTGATTGTGAAGCATGTTCAACTACAATCACCAAATAATCATCCTCGGGGTTGGAACACGGATATTGGGCATCAAAGGAAAGTTAAATCCTATCATGTGGAAACCAATTGGTATGAGAATTACAGTGACCAAAGTAAGGCGCGTCTCCCCCATTGTTTAGCAGTTGAGCATCATGAAGATGAAGTATTTATGGTTCTTGAAGATTTGGATGCTGTAGGTTTCCCAAAAAGAAAATGGTCTTTACATTGGGAAGAAATAGATGCCTGTCTTCATTGGTTGGCTCAATTTCATGCGAGCTTTCTTGGGAAAGCACCTGATGGACTTTGGGAAATTGGAACCTACTGGCATTTAGATACTCGCCCACATGAACTCGAGGAACTAAAAAATAAGCGTTTAAAAAAGGCTGCTTCACAGATAGATGAAAAACTGAACTCATGTAAATACAAGACCTTTGTTCATGGTGATGCCAAACTTGCCAATTTCTGCTTTGGGGATGATGGACATGTCGCGGCAGTAGACTTCCAGTATATCGGAGGTGGATGCGGTATGAAAGACGTGGCCTACTTTATTGGAAGTGTGCTAAACGAATCAGAAAGTGAACGTATGGAAGCTCAAATTCTCGATTCGTATTTCGATCATTTGCAAAACCAGCTAGACGAAAGAAATGAAGAACTCGAAACAGAATGGCGATCCATGTATAGAGTGGCATGGGCAGATTTTCATCGCTTTCTTGAAGGTTGGAGTCCGGGACATTGGAAAATTAACACTTATAGTGAACGAGTAACCGAAGAAGTAATTAATACTCTCTAAATGGATTTAAATCATCTAACAGATATAGCAATTAAAGCTGCTCTATCAGCTAGTGAAGTCATCAAGAAGTACATGAATGATGATATCATGGTCGAAGAGAAAATAAATGGTGGGGTGAATTATGCTTCACAGGTGGTCACCAAAGTTGATAAAGAAGCTGAAGATATTATCCTTTCACATTTGCTCCCAACGTGTGAAGAATTCGATATCGCCATGTTAACAGAAGAAACTGAAGATGATGGCAGTAGATTCGAAAAAGATTTCTTCTGGTGTATCGACCCAATTGACGGAACGTTGAATTTTGTGAATAAAGAACCCGGTTTTTCTGTATCCATAGCGTTAGTTGCTAAAGATGCTACGCCACATATTGGAGTAGTCTATGATCCTACTACCGATACCTTATACTCAGCTACAAGAGGAAATGGTGTCTTCAAGAACGGCAAGACTTGGGAAATCGTAAACACTAATAATTATCTTACCTATGTAACAGATAAGAAATTAAAGGATACTCCCCGTTTACCTGAAATGGAAAGTCTGCTACAGAGAAAAGTCGAAGAATTAGCTTTAAGCGGATATAAAGAAATGTCCGGTGGTGCTTCTGTTATGAATGGCATTCGAGTTCTCGAAAATGGTCCGGCATGCATGATCAAATTTGCTAAGAAAGAAGTAGGCGGTGGAAGTATTTGGGATTTTGCAGCAACAGCATGCATCTTTCAGGAATTGGGTTTACGTGCCACGAATTTTGAAGGCGGAAAACTAGATCTCAATCGAAAAGACAGCACTTTTATGCATCATGCAGGAGTTTTCTTTTCGAATTATTAGTTATTTGAGAATACATTAACACAAATCCAACTTTGAATTTATCCCAATATGTAAGGAAGCGCAATGGAGTTCCTTTAGGCGCTAAAGGTTCAATCATCAATATGCTTTCTCGTTCTCTTGGCGCCGGAAGATTTTCAGTCTTTTGGAATTATTGGAACCCGGTATGGGGCTACTATTTGGGTAAATACATTTTCAGACCTCTGAAGACTTTCCTCCCTGGTTCAATTTCAGTGTTAATTACCTTCATAGTTTCAGGCTTATTGCATGATGTATTTGTGATTTTAATAAAGAAGAATTTTGAATTTCTTATCGCTCCCTGGTTTTTCCTTATAGGATTATGTGTAATTCTAACTGATATAGTTAAAATCGATTATTCGAAATTTCCGTGGATTGTCAGAGCTTCGATTAATTCTTCCATTATTATCAGCACATTACTAATTGCATTCAAAATTCGAATAGTGTTTTAGGTTATTCTTCTGATCAGAAGATTCTGTTCTTAATGGCTTCAAAATGCCCATCAAGAACATGCTGATATTCATCTAAAATTTTATATTTTAATCATTAATTGTTGGAAAATTGAACAAGGTAATTCTAATAGTTTGCTTGTGTTGTGTACCCTTAGGTATTAATGCTCAGCAATATGGATATGTTCAATACAATAATGAATCCGGTGCCCCTTTCGACAACGTCTCTACCGTTCTTCAGGATTCATCCGGCTATATTTGGATAGGTAGCCACAACGGCTTGTACCGATTTGATGGAATACACTTTGATATTCATAGCATCAATACGAAAAGTCAGTTTATTCATCAGCTATATGCTGCTGAAGATCACCTGCTCTTTGTAAACGATGAAGGTCTTTACCGAATTGATGACTTACAATCTCAACCATCGGTAAGACCATTACTTGAGGCTACTATCAATGAAATAGATAGCCTCCCTTTCTATCCTAATGATTTCGTTGTTGACGAAGATGAAACAGTTTGGCTGTCTCAATCCAATCACAGTATTGGAAGGTTTCAAAACGATCAGTTCGACACTTTTCACTTTTCAGATTCAGAAAATGCTCAAAAAATTGTACTTCGATCAGACGCTAACGGAACCCTTTGGGCATTAAGTCCACTTGACGGGTTATTCTATTTTGATAAAGCTTCAAACTCTTTCGTCAATATACTTGATAGCAAAAATGGTACTGCTTTATTAATTCATAATGGCCATTTGCTAATCGGGAAAGATGACCTGCACATTTATTCCATCGATGGAAATCAAATTCAGTTTATTCGGAATATTGATTTTGATGATGATCTGATCACAACCATGTATGTTGATAATAAAGATCAATATTTCATTGGGACTAGAAATGGCAGACTATTTACCCTTGATACTATTGATAGCCAACCACAAGCAATATATGGAGGAAATGAAGCCCATAGAGTTGAGGAACTCGATTTTGGCAGCATTATTGAAATTCTTGTAGTAACAGATAAAGAAAGTAATAATGACAGATTATGGGTGGCTTCAGAAACCGGACTTTGGTTGCTGAAAGAACGTTTCTTTAAAACGGTTAATAATTTACCTCTGGTTAATCCCATTGCAATTGCAGTAAGTGATGAGGGAAAGGCTTGGGTACCAATTAACTATTTATATGAAATTTCTCCTGACGAAGATGAATTTAACGCTGAACCTTTCCATAAAAACACACAAGTTAGTGCTGTAGATCATGATGTTGAAGGATTTACCTGGGTATCTACATCCGATCCGGATGTTGCCATTCTAAAATATGATGGGGACCAACTAATTAATCGATTCGATGATTTCAAAGATAGAGATGAAGGGATCTTCAATCTTTATTCAGACAGTAAAAGCAATATTTGGTTTAACCAATCACCCACCACTAAACCACTTATTGGGATTGGAAAGCTTAACCCAAATGGAGAAATCATCTTTTATGATGAAACCAAAGGGTTTTCAAGTAGAGCTTTGGCAATAAAGGAAAGTTCCAGAGGTGAGATATACGCTGTAGGAATTGGAGAGAAAAGTTACTTATACCGTTTTGATTCGGTAAACGATCTGTTCGTGAATATCAGCCCTCCCCTCCCATTTAAACCAATTTTGAATTTTGAAGCGCATGATTTAACTATCGATGAACGTGGCATTGTTTGGTTAGCTACTACAGATGGACTACTTCGCTATGATGGCGAAAATATCTCCCTTATTCAAAATGATGTCTTAGGTCAGGAAGAAGTAAGAGGTGTTGCGCATTATTCCAATAATAACATTTGGATCGCTACGGCGACAAAAGGACTCGTATTTCATCAGGAACATGGTTCTACAACCTTAGGTGAAATTGAAGGTATGCCCGCTATAATAACAGCCTATCGTTGCTTAGAAGTGGATTCTCAGGGACGACTTTGGGTTGGAACTGCCGAAGGACTTGTTTATTCGCGCATATCGGCAGCTAATCTTCCATATTCGAAAACCCCAACAATTAGAAACATATTTATTGGTCAGGACGAAGTAACTGGCAGCAATTGGCAAAGCCTGGATTTAAAACAAAATGAAGAACTGGCCATTAATTATTCAAACCTATCTTTTCCAGCCGGTAATGTTGAATATCAGTACCTATTACTGTCTGAAGAAGACCGGCTGGTTACGTTGGAGGAACAGGTTTGGGAATCCAATGGAACCAACAATACGCTGGCTCTGAGTGGAATCGATCCCGGTAATTATTATCTCGAATTAAGAGCTCGCCAAACCGGGGGTTACCAATGGAGCACACCTTTGGAGATTCAGTTAAATGTATTTCTTCCCTGGTATTCACAAAGCTGGTTCCTTTTTAGTTCAATAGGTCTGTTACTAATCGTCATATCCTATTATTCCCGTTTATATGTGAAACAGCGCTTTAACAGGTTGCAAGATGTATTGAAATACTCCAATCAACGATTGATGGAAAAGGAAGCGCTCCTGGATCAAAAGAATAGAGAATTTGAATCGCAGCGGGAAGAACTGGATAATGCAACAGCGAATATTCATACACTGGAATTATTTGTTAAGTCTATTCCCCCAAATGCATCATGGAACGATATCGTAACGGCGATGGGTGCAGCAGTTAATCAGGGAGATGATATTGATGCCTTCGAAATTGCCTTTATGGATCAGAATGAAATAGTACATAAGGGATACTCAGATCTTGAAAAAGGAGGTTTTACCTATCGAAGTAAACCCTTTGATATGCTAACCAGTTTAACCTGCTGGGCTATGAGCAATAATCAGGAAGTAATTATCAACGATTTTGATAAAGAGCACGCCATGTATATTCAAAAAAAGGATGCTTACCGCTTCAGCTCTTTACTCTTTATTCCGTTTACCTTGAAAAATGATCAACCCGTTGCTTTATGTGCGTATAGCATCCATAAAAATCATTTTGATCACAATGATCTGGTGATGTTCAGAGTTCTGGCGCGATTTATAAAATTAACCATCAACAAGGGGCTAAAGAAAAAAAAATGAAGAGGATAGTATTTCAAATATTTTTCTTATGTCTGATTGGAGCAGGTCACTTACAGGCTTCTACTGTAAGCGATACGCTTGTCGTTGGTATTTACAACAATCCACCTTTTGTTATACAAACTGAAGAAGGTGATTTCGAAGGGTTGAGTATTGAATTATGGGAAAGTATTGCAGAATCAGCAGAACTAAATTATCGCTATGAACTCTACTCTGATGTCATTGGCATTCTAAAAAGTTTGGAGTATAAAGAAGTTGATCTAACTATCAATCCAATGGAAGTAAATGATGTTCGTGTCCGAAAGTTTGATATGACTCAACCCTATTTTATCTCCAGTATTGGTGTTGCAATTCCGACTTTAAATCGATCCCCTTTCACAAGCTTTTTGAATACCATCTTTTCACTAGCATTCCTGGAGATTATCGTATACCTAATGCTTGTGATATTTGTCTTTGGCTTCTTTTTATGGCTGGTTGAGAGAAAACATAATAAGATTCAATTTCGGCCGGGTTTGTTAGGTTTGTTTGATGGATTATGGTGGTCGGCCGTTACGATGACTACTGTGGGTTATGGAGATAAAGCTCCCAAATCAAATGCAGGTAAAGGAATTGCCATAGTATGGATGTTCACAGCGGTGATTATTATCTCCAGTTTTACAGCCAGCATAGCCTCAACGCTTACAATTACAGGATTACAAACTGATATAGAGAACGAAGAAGACATCAGATTGGCAGAAAGCATATCGGTTGTTGGTGCAAGTGCCGGTGAAGCTTACTTATTGCAAGAAGACATTCCAATATCCAAAGCTTATGCTTCCCCTATCCTTGCCCTTAGAGCGCTGGCAAAAAAAGACAACGATCTGCTACTTTTCGATCATACCATATTACAATACTACATCAACCGACTTTCCTTAGATGATAAAGTTCAATTACTGCCTCTGACTTTGAAAGAAGATTATCAGAGCTTTATGCTACCCAAAAACCATCCTTATTACGATCAAATTAATGTTGGATTGATGCAGGAAATACAAAAAGAAAGCTGGGAAGAGCTACAAATTAAGTATGATGCAAAGGGCAGGTAAAGATTACTCCCGTCAACTGAAAACCCAAATTTAGGTCAGTTTCGAATAAGAACAATCACCTTATCTTACTCTTTTCAAACTTAGCATTATTGAGTTGTTGCTTGATCTTCTTATCAGGTAGAAAGGCCATTCTTAGTTTAGTAATGTCGTTGGCTGTGACTTTATCAGCATGTTCTTTCCCATTCCCTGAGGCGTGTAAACTGTAAGTTCCAAAGCCATCCAATCTCACATTATTGCCTTCAAGAAGAAATTGCGGAATTACTTCTATAAAAGAGTAAACCACACCTACAACATCAGCTTTACTAAGTGACGAACGTTTAGAAATTTCTGCACAAACTGCATCAAGATTTATTGTATCCCTTCCTGTAAGAATGGGATAGTATTTAACGGGTTTATCCCCCGCCATTCCACGAGGTTTTTTTGATACAACGGTATACTTTATTGACATGATAATAACACTATTTTTAGATCTCCCAGATCTTCTATATATATGATAGGTATCATAGTATAATGTAATACGTATTAAAATATAAAATAATATGTATCTAAGTTAATCTTAATCAATATTGCTCTATTATTTTACTGTGAGATTCTTAATAAGACATATATATCTTTCAAGCGGAACATTTAACCGGTATGATATTATCTTCAAAACTCTTCAATTAGAACATCAATCTGTACCCATACTTTTAACAGTATCAAATCTAATTAAGCAAGTGATTTTTGAGTAATACAATTAATATATCCGATCAAGAATTTGACATAAGTATTGATTCACTCAAGTTATATTATATCCTTGATCCAAATGAATTAAAGAGACTTAAAGAGTTTAAAAATCTTACTTATCTGGGATTAGGCAGCAGTAACATTGATGATAAGGGCTTGAAATACATTTCAGAGAGCCAATCAATCCAGAATATTAACCTGCAATGTACTGAAATAACTGATATTGGAATTGCATATCTGGTGCAACTAAAGAGCCTGAATATTTTAAGGCTTAAAGAATGTGACTATATCTCCAATTACTCAGTGCAGCATTTTAATAACATGGAGAACCTGGTTGATCTGCAAATCCATGATACCAACATCGATCAGAATGGTCTTAATAATCTCGATTCAACAAAATTAACGTTTCTATCTATACAAGTATGGAATGATAACTTTTCATACGATTTCCTTATTAAATATTCCGCCAAATATCCGAACTGTGAAATACTCGTAAAAGGAAAAGGCACCTTTCTAAGAGGTGCCTTTAATGGTGATTGGTAAACAATATCCAGTTGTCATGCTGAACTTGATTCAGCATCTGTAATGCATATTACTTTGTTTAATATCACAATTGATAAGCGTTATAGTCTCTACAGATTCCGGATCATGTCCGGAATGACTACACTAACCATGTAAACTCAACTCTTCCTCTGCTACAATTTCATTTTTAGTAAGGAATTCTTTCAGTACATCTTCCAGGCTAGGTGAACCAATTGACTGTAAATCATAGAATACACGTGTATTTGGCTTCTTGATATCAATCACACGATTCAAATCTATTGGAGTGCCAATTATTACTCCTTCACAATCGCAGCTATTAATAGTTGCTTCAAGATCGCGGAGTTGTGCTTCTCCATAACCCATTGCCGGTAACAGTGTCCCGATTTCAGGATAGGACTGGAATGTTCCTTTTAATTGACCAACCAGGAATGGACGTGGGTCAATTTTCTCCGATGCACCAAACTTCTCAGCGGCAAGTGTTCCGGCTCCGGTTTTCATTCCACCGTGTGTAACGGTTGGACCATCTTCTATAACCAGAACTTTTTTATTACGAATTACTGATGGATCTTCAACGCGTATAGGTGATGCTGCATCAACTACTATTGCTTCCGGTACTACTTCTGCAATGGTTTTTCTGATGAGTGCAATGTCTTCAGGTCGTCCACTATCAATCTTATTAATTATCACTACATCAGATAATCGCATGTTCACTTCACCGGGATAGTATTGCATCCCATGTTCCGCTCTGTGAGGATCTGTAACGGTGATAAAGAGATCTGATTGGTAGAACGGAAAATCATTGTTACCACCATCCCAAACGATAATGTCACATCCGTCCGGATCATTCTCTGCTGCACGAACAATTTTTTCGTAATCAACACCCGCGTATATCACGTTCCCTCGAACAATATGAGGTTCATACTCTTCCATTTCCTCGATCGTACACTCGTGTTTCTCTAAATCTTCAAGTGAAGCAAAGCGCTGTACCGCCTGTGCTTCTAAATCTCCATAAGGCATTGGATGTCGAATAGCGACAACTTTTAGCCCCTTTTTCATCAAGATTTCTATTAGATGTCGAGATGTTTGGCTTTTCCCACAACCGGTTCGAGTTGCACAGATACTAATTAAAGGTTTGGTGCTTTTAATGGATGTATCTTTTGTACCAAGTAGCACAAAATTCGCTCCGGCTTTATTAACAATGGCGCTTTTATGCATCAGATAATCGTAGGATACATCCGAATATGAGAAAGCTACATCATCAATTTTTAATTCTGTTATCAGGTTTTCAAGATCTTTCTCATCGTAAATAGGAATTCCATTTGGATACAATTCACCTGCTAAAGAAGCCGGATATTTACGATCTAGAATATTGGGAATTTGTGCTGCCGTAAAAGCTACTACCTCGTAGTTAGGATTATCCCGATAGACTGTATTGAAGTTGTGAAAATCACGACCGGCAGCTCCCATGATGAGGACTCTATTTTTCTTCATCTTTGGAATATTTATTGGTTGCCATTCATGAATAAAAAAGATCCGATGATTTACATCAGTGTATTCCGATGTGTGTAAGTTTTAAACCGAGATGGTTAGGCTAGGTTAAAACTAAGACTCGGGTACTTTTTATCCGCTTTTAAATAGTTTAAAGCTCTAAAATGAATATCAAATAAAGATGTCCCTTTCATTTCAGAACTAATACATAAGCGTACTGAAACCAATAATTGAATTACTTTACTTGTAATAAAGTCCTGCCTTTTCGCCTGTTTTCGATATGAAGATGAGCAGAAGCAATCTCTTCTAATGTATAAATATTGCCAATTGATAATCCTTCCCATCCATCTGAAAGTGCTTCGGCCAAATCACTTGCGGCTGTTCTTTTTGCCTCTAAACTAAAATCATCACTTCCTAAAAAGTAGACAGTGATATTTGAGAAAACCAGAGGCCAAAAAGGGATGCTGGCCGGATTTTGGTTCGTTGCATAAGTAGCGATAGAACCACCTTGTTTAAGAATAGCTACATCAACATCAATATTGGCTGCAAAAGCTACTTCAACAATATGGTTTACTCCATCGGGATAATCATTTTTAATATGTTCCTTAAGTGAATCATTTACTAAGTAGACTTTATCTGCTCCTGCCTTTTTAGCTATTTCAATATCATCTTCTTTCATGACAGTAGCTAAAACTTCAGCTCCTGATTTCTTAGCCATTGCAACAGCACATTGCCCAACAGCCCCACTTCCTCCTTGTATGAGAACCACTTGTCCTGCACGATTAAATCTATAAGAATTATTTCCGACATTAACAGCGCGATGAGCAGTTATTCCGGGAATCCCCATTTGTGCAGCCTGTTTCAGATCAACATTATCTGAAATTTCAATCACATTATTTTCTGGTACACAACAGAATTCAGCAGCAGTCCCAAATTGACGGTATGATTGAGCTCCAAAACAAAGAACTTTCTTTCCAATCCAATTTTCATCAACGCCCTCTCCTACGTTGGTAACAAATCCTGCTCCATCACTATGTGGAATGATCATATCATATGGCATTCCCATTCCAAACGTATCGGCTCTTTTCTTTACTTCACCTGGATTCACGCCTGAATAATGAATTTCAATCTGTATTTCACCCTTTTTTGGCAGAATGTCTTCAATTTCTTTAACCGTCAATACATCGTTTGCTTTCCCTTGTTGTGTATAAAATGCTGCTTTCATCGAATCAGAAATAAGGAATTAGTTGATTTATATAATTAGTGGAGTGATCATTTTATTACTCTAGTTTTTTCCATTCTTCTACATTAGTTATTGATTTTTGATACTCCATGAGCATGGTCCATTTGCCCGTAGATTTTGTTAACAATGCCTCAAATACGATATAAACTTCCTGATACTCTTCCCCTTGGTTTTGCCATGCATACTTAAAGATTCCGGTTTGATGAGCTGTTGATTCGCCTATAGCATTTTCTGAGAATCGAAATTCGACAGAGGCAGTCATTAATCCTTCCTTTGTATTATCAAACCCCTCTTTCCAACCATCCAAAGCAACTTGAATAGGTACACTACTTCCTGAAATCCCATTTACTAAAACAGCCTCTTCATGAAATGATGCTGCATATGCTTCAAAATCTCCCTCCTTCACCTGTCGTTCTGCTTCAATCCAAAATTGGGTTATTTCCGCTACAGGAGTTTGAGCGATTGCATTTGAAATTAGAAATAAAGAAAAGACTAAAACTCTCATATTTTTTTTTGAAGAAGATAGTAAGTAGTGATTTAAATGCTTGCCAAATCTGTGCACTTGCGTATTTTCTGTGATGCAAAAAGGAAGAGTCATCCAATCAACCGGTAGCTGGTATAAAGTCCAGACCGAAGCTGAGTTAATTGAAAGTAGATTACCGGGTAGATTTCGTCTGGACGGTAAAGAGGTTACAAATCCCATTGCAGTTGGCGACTATGTTGATCTTTCAATTAATGAAGATGGAACCGGGACCATTGAAAATATCCATGAAAGAGCGAATTATATCACTCGACAAGCCACACACGGACGCCGTGGAGAGCATATTTTAGTATCTAATTTAGATGTCGCATTTGTTGTCCAATCTATCCTAAAACCACGTATGAAAGAAGGATTTGTGGATCGGTTTTTAGTCACTTGCGAAGCTTATGATGTGGAAGGTAATATCATCATCAATAAAATGGATTTAGCGAACAAGAAAGCTGAGAGCTATGTTCAACAGGTAACTGAGTTGTATGAATCGTTAGGTTATAAAGTATTTGCAACCAACGCTCACGATCCGGGCTCACTTACTGAACTAATCGATCAAATTGAAGGAAAAACCACCGCTTTTATTGGTCCATCCGGAGTTGGAAAAACAAGTCTCCTCAATTCAATTGATCCAAATTATTCAGAAAAAGTCGGAGAAGTTTCCAGTTATTCAAACAAAGGTAAACACACCACAACATTCGCAAAGTTAATAGAAATAGAGAACGGTGGTTACATTGTTGACACACCTGGAATTCGTGAATTTGGGCTATTTAATATAGAACCATGGGAGCTATCACTATACTTCCCTGAAATGCTTGAAGCACGCAAGAAGTGCAAATTCAACAATTGTACTCATATACATGAACCCGGATGTGGGGTTATCGAGGCTTTTGAGAATGGGGAAATCGATGCCGGTCGTTACCAATCCTATATAAATATGTTGGAATCTTTAGAAGATTAAACAACTATAATCAAAGAATTAGGCTATATATTTTCACGATAATATTCCTAATATTGGTCAATATTCTATTTTAATTAAGGAGAAGTATATGAATAGACGATTTTCAAACCTTTGTACCGCAATAGCTTTTGTGGTGGTTATGATTAGTACCTCAATTCCTGCAACCGCACAATTAGATTCTATCGATGATTTTTTTAGTGCCAGTACTGCAGATGTTGAAAAACTAACACAAGCTTATCTAAAGCCTTTTGGTACTGGATTAAGTACAACTCTTAACTCCGGATGGGCGACAAAAGCCGCTCCTACTAAAACTCTTGGATTCAGTTTACAAGTGCGTGTGGCAGCTGCAGCTGTACCTTCAAAGGATTTAAGCTTTGATGTGAACGATTTAGGACTTGAAGGAGGATATACAGTTAGTGGTAATTCTTCGAGTACTATTAACGGTGCTGATGACTCTGGCCAAACACTTAGTTTGTTAGGAAATCCGGTTTTTACCATGCCTCAAGGTACAGGTTTCGAATATGTTCCAATCGCGATGTTACAGGGTAATGTAGGGTTAATAAAAGGAACAGATGTTACTGTTAGATACATCCCGGAAACTGATTTAGGGGACTTTGGTACCATTTCACTTTCAGGTGTAGGTATTAAGCATGGTTTAAACCAATGGCTACCAGGTGGCAAACTATTACCGGTTGATATATCTGTTATGGCTGCTTATACAACATTAAGCCTAAATGCTGATTTAAGTGCAAATCAAGCTGTGGAAACTACAACAGATGCATTTGTACTAAATGCATTGGTGGGTAAAAGTCTACCATTTATTTCAGCATATGCAGGAATCGGTTTCCAGTCCGGTTCGTTTGAATTAAATCTTGAAGAAGGTGGACTCTTAACAGATCCAATAAATTACACACAAGACTCTGATGCAGCTATTCAAGCTTTAGCTGGTGTTCAGTTTAAGATTGCTTTCCTACGCGTATTTGCTGAGGCAACAGCAGCAGAATATGTTACCTATAATGCCGGTGTTGGAATTGGGTTAAGAAATTAATCCGCTTGATTTATTGATATAAAAAAAGACGCCTTAGAGCGTCTTTTTTTGTTTATAAGCTTTCTACTCCTTCCAGAGTTGGATTTTCGACTACAGTGTCGGATTCTATGACACCATCTCGGAGTCGAACAATTCTCCGTGAGTGATCGGCAATTTCATTCTCATGGGTTACGAGAATTATAGTATTGCCTTGTCTGTAGAGCTCTTCAAATAGTAACATAATCTCTTCCCCTGTTTTAGAGTCGAGGTTACCGGTCGGCTCATCAGCAAGTAAAATCGAAGGATTATTTACCAAAGCTCTTGCAATCGCAACACGTTGACGCTGACCACCGGATAATTCATTCGGTTTGTGATCAACTCGATCACCTAATCCGACTTTAGTTAACACTTCATTCGCTCTCTCTTTGCGTTCAGCTGATTTCATCCCTGAATAAATCAAAGGAAGTTCAACATTAGCTAAACAAGTGGTCCTTGGAAGTAGGTTAAATGTTTGGAATACGAATCCAATCTCACGATTTCGAACTTCAGCAAGTTCAGCATCATTCATTTCAGACACTCGATTGTTATTCAATATATATTCGCCTGATGTGGGTGTATCTAAGCAACCGATCATATTCATTAATGTCGATTTACCTGAACCGGAAGGCCCCATGATCGCGATGTATTCATTTCTGCTTACATCAAAGGTAACACCATTTAGAGCTTTAACCGTTGTGTCACCCATCTGGTAGAAACGAGTTAAGTCAGTGATTTGAATTACCGGTTGACTCATTATTCTACCTCGTCACTTTGTTTGTTTGTAATATTTAATGCATCACCATCTGTAAGTGAACGAGATAAAACTCTATAGCCACCAATCACAATTTCATCACCAGCTGATATTCCACTAGTAATTTGAATATGAGAGTTATCAGATATTCCGGTTTCAACTTCAATTCTTTCTGCAACACCATCAACAACCTTGAATACTACTTTTCGAATATCCTCTCTTTGCACTAAGATATCATCATTTGAATCAGCTACGGTTTGAACCTGAGCCTCTTCAGAATCACTCTCTTTTGATTCACTTTCAGGTGCATCTTTCGCAAAGTCTCGGACTGTTACAGATTGAATTGGTACTGAAACCACGTTTATGGCAGTTTCTGTCTCTATATCCACTGTTGCAGACATTCCCGGTTTAAAATTAGGTACAAAAGCTTCACCCGGATTTTCCGGTAATCTGCTAACAACTAACTGATCCCCTCGCGAATCTAAGTTGTGAGGAGTTACAATTCTAACTTTAACCTGATAATTAGTTACTTGCTCTGCAGAGCCGGCTCCTGTAACCTGGGCTGAGTTTGCAATTTCAGTAACAATGCCATTAAATAGGCGCTCAGGGTATGCATCAACTTCGATTCTGGTGGTATCTTCTAAAGATACATTCACAATATCGTTTTCGTTAACAGCAACCAGTACTTCCATACGATCTAGTAGAGAAACTCGCATCATTTCCGTACCTGCCATTTGCGAGTTTCCAAGTACGCGCTCGCCTTCTTCTACAGCAAGTCCGGTAACTGTTCCATCCTGCGGTGCTCTTATCACAGTTTGTTCAAGTTCTTCTTGAGCTCGTCTTAATTGAGCTTCTGCGGCTTCAATTTGATACTGAGCTGCCTTAAGATTGGCTTGCTCTGCATCATATGCTGATTTTGTCTGGATAAAATCAAGCTCTGAAATCACATCTCTATCATAAAGCTCTTTATTCTTGATATATGCTGCTTCTGATTGGATTAAACTTGCTCTAGTCTGTTCTAAGCGTGCTTTTTGAGTAAGAAGTGCTGCGTTCAAGTTATCAATTGTTGCCTGATAAATATCTTGCTTAATCCTAAGCAACAAATCTCCACGACGAACAAAATCACCTTCTTTAACAGCAAGCTCAATGATTTCACCTGAAACATCAGGGCGAATGATTACTTCTACTTCAGGCTGAATATTTCCTGAAGCTGAAACAACCTGTGTGATTGTTTTTAGTTTAGCAGTGTCTGTCTCAACGGCTACGCCTTGTAGACCACCGCCAATCACACCTGCTTTTCTTAGTCCAAATCCACCAGCTAGCATTACTATCAGCACGACAGTAATCCATATGAATAATTTATTTGTTGATGACTTTTTCTTAGCCATTATTGCTCCCCAAAGATTATAGTTTAAAATTGGATATTAGCTCCACTAAGTTTTCCTAAGTAGAAATCCAGTAATTTATTTTGAAATATCAGATTGTATTGTGCTTGTGTGAAGTCAGATCTGGAGGAAACAAAAGTTGCCTGAGCCTGACTTAATTCAATAAGTGTACTAGCACCAACATTATAACGTTCTTGTTGTGTCTCCAATGCTTTTTCAGATGCAATTAAGGCCTTCTCTGCTGATTCAAGTTGTTTCGTGAATGCAATAAAATCATTGTATGCCTGAGTTACTTCCTGAATAACAGTAAGTTTCGTGTTTTCTAGATCTAACTGAGCGTTCTTTAGTTGTACTTTATTCAGCTCTATATTGTACATGCGATTCCAGTTCTGAAAAATTGGCAAACTTAAAGTTACACCAACACCTTTGTTAACCTGTTGATCAAAAAACTGATCACTGAAAGTTGCACCTGGAATAAAGTATGGATCACTATATCTTGTTGAGATCGAAGCACCGGCAGTTAGTGTAGGCAAGAGTGATCCTCTGGATATATCCAATCCAAGTTTTTGAGACTCAATGCTAGCTTCTTCACTCTTGATATCACTACGAGTCATTAACGCTTCATCTATAAGTGCTGTTAATGAATAATCTGCTTGTCCAGCTAATTCAAAAGCATCTGAAATTTCCGGAATAACAAACTCATATTCTCTTCTAGGGTCTATTTGAAGTCGATTAATCAGCTGTACTTCGCTTATTCTAAGATCATTTTCTCTCTGAATAACAGTAAGTTCATTTGTTGCTACAGTAGACTCTTGGTTAAATAAATCTACAGCTGCTCTGGCTCCTACTTCTACTTGGGCCTGAGTTTGATTTAACTGAACATTAGATGATTCCAGGTTCTCTTGTGCAATTTCCAATAGCTCCATATTAACCAACACCGTTAGATAGGCCGTTGCTGTATTGAAAATTACATTTTCTTTAGCCCTAGCAAGGTTTTCCTCGGATGATTTCTTGTCGTATTGGCTTTGTCTAAGGCTCAATATATTTTCAAACCCGTCAAAGATGGTGATATTAGCATCTACACGCCCAGATACATTTTCAGAAGTAACGTTATCGAATGAAAGGATATCAGCGACGAACTGCTGTCCACCTGTTCTGCTATAGCTTAAACTCGAGGAGATACTTGGCAAAAAATCTGCCTGCTCACTAGTAATACGTAAGTCAGCTAATTCGAGATTGTTTTCTGCTTGTTTTAAAAGAAAATTATTTTCTAATGAAATTTGAATTGCTTGCTCTAAAGTTATGGTTTGTGCGTTTTGCCCTAAAATTGTTCCGCTTGTCAGTAGTACTGTGGATAGTACAGCAAGAATCGTTTTCTTCATGTCTGTAATTAGATTTTTGTTGATGGTAGCCTTGCACGAAGCTGGCTGAGTTTTGTTACGGTATTGTTTGTAATGAATTGCTATTCAAAAGCTTTTACAACCGATTAGCTGTCTGACCCGTTCGATGACGGTTTTGTTGAATTAATACGGTCTTCTATGTAGTCTAAGGCCATATCCGTAGCTTTTTTTGCTAGTCTCTTCTTTAAAGATGATGTAATTGAATCGGTGATTACATTATTGTTAGACTGTTTTTTTGTGGTTTTTCCTGATCCAATTCTGGTGAGCAAAAAACCTGCAATTACAGCAGCGCCAACAACAGGAAGTGGATATTTTTTTACAACTTCAACGGGGCTAATACTCTGAGTTACATCAGATTTTACATTTACCAGATTAGATTCCAAACCAGATTGTAATCGCTCCAGATTAGCTTCCAGCTCTTGTTTCTTTGCTTCTATCCGATCAATCTTTTTGCTCATCGCCCTGTGCTAAAACTTTTTGGTTGGATTCAGGTAGTTTTTTTATTGCTTTCTGTTCTTTTTTCTCAATTGATTTTAGGATGCCATCCATAAATTGGTTTTGAATACTCTTTGCTACTCCTTTAGGTTTTGCAGACGCAAGTATCAACCCAATTAGAATAAGTGGAGCCGCAACTATCAAATATCCAAGAGCTTCGTTGCCAATTAATTCACCTACATAAATTGCGAGTGCAATCATCCCAAAAAATAAACCAACTCCTAAAACGGTAAAGCCAATCAGTTTTTGAATAGATTCACCCAACCATTTAGTGACCTGCTCCCCTACATTTAGAACTACTAAGTCGAGACGTGTTTCAACATACTCTTTGAGCTCAGATGTAATTTGTTTAATTCTGGAATTGAGCTGATCCATATTAATCGTCTGATCCGATGATTGCTCCAAATAATATACCTACAGCTAAACCAGCTAGAACACTTTTTATTGGATGTTTTCTAATGGTTGCTTCTGCTTTGTTCTTTAATTCTTCAACCTGTTGTTGAAGCTGTTCGTCCGCAAGAATATCTCTTCCTCTATCAATGGTTCGATCTAAACGCTCGTTTAAGTTCTGGATGATTTCTTCATTCATGATTCTGCCCTATTTATTTAAATAAATATAAGGGAACATAACTTGTTCCCCACCAATTTCTTATTCGTATCGCAAACTTTCTATCGGATCAAGTTGGGCAGCTTTATAAGCCGGATATACACCAAATAGCAACCCAATAAATGTCATCCCAAAGAAACTACCAATCACCCAACCAAATGGAATTACAATTTCAGTATCGATCCAAACAGCAACCATATTACCACCTAAGACACCTAATAACATTCCAATTAGTCCTCCCAACTGGCAAATAAACACGGCCTCCATTAAGAACTGATTAATAATGGCTTTTTTAGTGGCACCAACTGATTTTCTAACTCCAATTTCTCGCGTTCTTTCAGTTACAGAAACCAGCATTATGTTCATAACACCAATTCCAGCTCCTGCGAGTGTAATAAAACCAACTACAAAACCAAGTCCATATAGAATTGCAGTAAACCCATCAAATGTACCGGCTAGAGAGTCGTTAGTTGTAATCTCAAAATCATTTTCATCGATTGGACCAACATCACGAATCACACGCATGATTCCGGTCACCTCTTCAATGGTTTCTTCTAGTCTGGAGATCTCTGGTGCTCGTAATTGAATAGCAATACCACGATTACCACCATAATTCTTAATTCCTGTTGTATATGGGATAATTGCAAGGTTATCGAACGAACTGCCTAAAATTTGCCCTTTCTTTTCTAATAAACCGATAACCAAATAAGGTTGTCCATCAATTCGAACTGTTTTCCCTAGAGGATATTCAGTTTTGAATAAGTCTTGCTGCACATCTTTTCCAAGTACAACCACATTCCGTTTGAATTGAACATCTTCAGCATTAATATTTCTTCCATCTTCCAGAGTAAATGCATTATTCTCAATAAATTCAGAATTGCCACCCCTGATTACAATATTAGGATCTGTTTTTTCATTACCATATGAAATACTAGTGAAATTAAATGAATTGATAGAACCGACTCCTTCCCCAATTCTTAGTAATTCATCTAAACGTTCTGCATCTTCAAAAGTAATATCCTTACGGTTTCTTAAGCTGGAATCACGAGGTCCCATTTGTACAGCCGGGTTCTTTTGAACGGTAACTACATCACTTCCCAGAATACTCATTGTTGTTGTGAAGAAATTATCCAGAACAGCAACAGCCGTTGTTGATACTATCACAGAGAAAACGCCAATAATTAGCGCTAATAATGTTAAGAATGAACGGAGCTTATTTGCCAATAAGGAATCAGCTGCCTGACTAAAAGTTTCTGTGAATTGCATTATTCAAATCTTAAGGATTCAATTGGATCGGATTTAGCAGCCTTGTATGCCGGGATAAAACCAAATACAACACCAACAAAAGTACAAATCAGAAAAGCTACAGCTACAACACTGGCATTCATTTTTGCTGTGAATACCTGATCGATGCCCATGGTTGCTGCACCGGCCAGAATAATACCGACAATGCCTCCTACAATACAGATCATAACTGCTTCAATGAGGAACTGAGTGAGAATTTCCCAGGATTTTGCCCCAACTGCTTTTCTTATTCCAATTTCTTTAGTGCGCTCTCGAACAGATACAAACATAATGTTCATAATTCCGATCCCACCTATTAGTAGACTCAATCCAACCAAAACGAAACCACCAAAATACAAGCCACTTTTAAAAGCGGCGAGCTGTTCCTCGAAAGCCTGAGGCTTATTAATCGCAAAATCATTTTCCTCAGTAGCATCCAGGTTTCTTACCTGACGCATCAGACCTTCGATTTCATATTCCCCATCTATCATAGCTTCTTCAGTTGGGAATTTTACACCAATATTCACTCCAAACCTGAGTCCATAAATTTGGCCATAAGCATTGATTGGAACAATTACTCGATTATCCGCATCTCCAAGTCCGAGGAAGTTACCCTGCTTTTCAAGTACCCCTATTACAGTAAATTTTTGACCACCAATTCTTATTTGTTTCCCCAGAGGATCTGATTCTTCAAAAAATTCATCTCTAACAGATATTCCAATAATTGCGACTTTATTTGCTGAGCGAACTTCATTTTCTGTGAACATTCTTCCGGCGATTATATCCAAACCCTGTATGTTAAGGTAATTTGATGAAGCACCGTTTATTCCAACATTTTCAATCAGTTTCTCTTCATAACGGACTGACACTGCTCTTTCAGTATATGCCGCAACGACTGATGCGAGTTGACTTCTTTCCTCTAGGAAATCAGCGTAGTCAACTTCCATTTCTTTTCTACCAATAATCTCCCACCATTCCTGGTCTCCATCCCACGGCCATTTTTGAATGTAAATTACATTACGACCCAACATTGCCATGCTATTCTCAAAACTCTCATCCATGCCGGTAGTAACGGCATCTACAACAGTCACCATTGTAATCCCAATAATGATACAAAGCGCTGTTAATATTGATCGTATTTTATTAATTGAGAGCGCTTTAAGAGCAACTTTTAAACCCTCGACAATGCTGAATAAAAATCTCATACTTTATAACCGATTATAAACAATGACACGAATACGCTTTAAACATTAAATCGTTTCAATTTCACCAAAATAATCTACTTTAGTTTAGAATGTTGTCTTTTTTTACATCCACATTTAAAAGATGTCGTTAAGTTTTGCCATGAAATTAGATACTCTTGTTTTTGCCGCGCACCCAGATGATGCCGAACTGAATGCCGGCGGTACGATTGCCGCATTAGTTGCTGAGGGGAAAAAAGTTGGAATTGTTGATTTAACAATGGGTGAAATGGGAACTCGTGGTACACCCGAATCCAGACAAAAGGAAGTTGAAAAAGCCTCAGAAATTCTTGGAATTCAATATCGTATCAATTTAGATTTAGGGGATTCCATTTTAACTAATTCCAGAGTTAATCAGATCAAGCTTATTGAACAAATTCGATTAACACAGCCTGAAACTTGTTTAATTGGTGCTTCTTACGATAGGCACCCGGATCATGGGAAAGCAGCCCAGTTGTCTATTGATTCCATTTTTTATTCCGGATTGAGGAAACTGGAAACCACATGGGATGGAGAAAGACAGACATCATGGCGACCAAAAGTAGTGTTTCAATACATGCAAGATCGACCTTTTGAGCCAGATTTTATGTTTGATATCACTGAATTCTGGCAAAAGAAAAAAGAGGCAATTTTAGCGTTCGATTCTCAATTCAATGTTTCAGAGCGCGGTAGTGAGCCTGAAACTTATATTTCATCTACAAAATATTTTCAGCAAATTGAATCGCGGGCAAGATATTTTGGGCATTTGGCAGGTTTCGAAATGGGCGAACCTTTCAAAAAAATCAATGGGATAATCGGAGTTAAATCATTGAGTGATTTGATCTAAAATCCTTTGACTTAAGATTTTTATTTAATAGCCAATAATCCTATCTAAAGGCGGGATGGCAATTGAATGAATAAGGGCATCAGCACAATATTGAGTGACAAATATTTATGGAAAAATCGATTACGATAAAGCATGTCGATTCTATTAAAAACAGACTAGTTGATACCATACTACTTGTTGGTACCACTATAGCATTTACTAAGTTTATTGTATCTCTTTTTCCGATTCAGGATTTGAATATTAATGCTGATTTTTATCTCGATATTTTCGCATTTAGCATTCTATATCTAACTTTCTTTCTCAGAAATAAACTTAGTTTTGTATTTAAAACGAATGTCATCATAGCGATGCTATTCCTGATTATTATTTCTGATGTGATTGAAAATGGGCTTGATAGTCCTAATACTGTCATCATTGTTCTTGTACCTTTTCTTTCAATCCTGATTTACGATTTCAGGACATCAATAAGCCTTTATTTGTTTGGAATAGTTGTTTTTTTAGCAATAGGATTTTTGTTTCATAACGGAATGATCACCTCTCCAAACTATATAACGCCTGATCATTCTTACAGGCTGTGGGTTGAGATTGCTCTGGTATTTTCGGTTGTTACTGTAGTAATTACTCTATTTGTTCATCAATTCAATTCAACAATCTATAAGCTGATCGGCAATCTGGAAGTTCAAAAGAATGAACTAGCCGATCGAGAGGCTATGATGTCGATAATAACAAAGAATATCCCTCGTACTTATTTATCTGTCCTGGATAGAGATTTCATTGTTAAATATGCCGATGGCAGCGAGTTCAGAAACATGAATCTTGATCCAACCCAATTCATTGGAGTCTATGGTCCTGATACTTTTAAGCCATTTGGGAACGCTTATGAGATAGTGCTGGATGTTTATCAAAAAACAATAGAAGGAAGTAGCCAATCTTTTGAGCTAGAAATGGAAGGACTTTTCTATTTGTACAAAACTGTACCTCTTTTCGATGCTGAGAATAACGTTCATTCATTTCTTGTTGTTTGTGAAAACATATCTGAATACAAAGAAACTCAAAAGAAGATTGCAGATCGTGAGTCTCTATTGTCTGTAATTACAAAAAATATCCCAAGAACTATTCTAACTGTTCTGGATCGAGACTTAGTTATCCAGTTCACAGATGGCATTGATTATAAAAAATGGGGAATGGATCCGAATTCTTTTATCGGATTAAATGCACTTGACACACTACAAGTATTTGGTGACGAAAAAGTAACCAGAATGAAAGAAGCTTATGAGAGTGCTTTCAATGGAAATCCGGATACCGTTGAACTGCAATTTGAGGATGATATTCTGATGTACAAGATATTACCTCTCCCCAATGAAGATGATGAGATAAACCGAATACTTGTTGTAACTGAGAATATTACTGAGCAGGTAGCCACTCAAAAACTAATTGATGATAATCTAAATGAGAAGAATGTATTACTACAGGAAATTCACCATAGAGTGAAGAATAACTTGGCTGTGGTTTCCGGTTTGTTGTCTTTACAATCCTACAAGATTGATGATGTTCGCAGCAAATTCATTCTTGAAAAAAGTACCAATAGAATCATGAGTATCGCCAAAGTTCATGAGATGCTTTATGAGTCTAAGAATTTTAATCGCATTCCTTTCAATCAATATATCAGTGAGCTATCTACAATTATTCTAGACAGCATGAACCATGATGGAAAGCAAATAACTTTTGATACCAACATAAAAGTTGAATATATCAGCATTAATCATGGTGTACCGCTCGGTATAATATTTAATGAATTGATTACTAATTCGGTTAAATACGGTTTCAACGGCAGTGCTGATAATACTATCATGATTTCTGTGACCCAAAAAGATGACCGAATAGAAGTTAACTATGAAGATAATGGAGTCGGTATTGTTGATTTTAAAACAGCAGCTTCAAAAAGTCTTGGTTTTACCCTTGTTGAATCTTTAATGCATCAGATAGAAGCTGATTACAAGTACGACACTCAAAATAAATTTAAACTGAGTTTTAGCTTCCCAGCTGATAATTTTGAAACGACTATTTAATCCTTTGATTAGGATTTGTTGAAAAAAGCGTGATTGCACATAGAATAGCTTTATATTAAACGATTATAGCTTAAGGTTGGACATTGCGGGCAAGTTGACTCATGAATGGAACGAGTACGTTTAAAGATTTACGGGATTTAAAAACCCGGCTAATTGATGCAGTATTGATGGCTGGGACACCTATTGGTCTGGCTGCCTTCGCTTTATCCCTCTACCCTTTTGAATCGGTTATTCTAAACTACGATTTCTTAATTAGTTGTACTGCAGTAATAATATTGTTGGGCACATTCGTTTTCAAAAAAAGAATTCCCGTTGAGTACAAAGCCGGTGTAATCATACTTTTGTTGTACTTAATTTTCACCTCTGAATTATTTATTGAAGGGATATACAGCAATGATATACTGTTCTTTATGCTCATTCCCTTCATGTCTGTGTTGTTTTATCCTTATTGGGCAACAGTTTCAGTATACATTTTTAGTATTGGTACTTACCTACTTGCAGGATATTTAACAACAATCGGACTAATTGAAGTACCATATGATTACACTGAAGTATTATTCATCAATTGGCTTGAAAATGCATTAGTAGTAACCGTTGTAATCTTTGTAATTACACTTTTTCTGTATCAGTTTGAAAAGAAAATATACTCTCTATTTCTCGATCTGCAGATAAAAAATGATGATCTAACTGAACGTGAACATCTTCTATCAACAATTACCGATAATTTTCCTCGCTCTTATATGAGTGTAATTGATTCTAATTACAGAATCATGATGACGGGTGGCGGCGAGTTTAAAAATCAAGGTTTAGACCCAAAGCTATTTAATGGGAAGAGAGTAAAAGATGTGTATTCAGCTTACGGGGATGAAATAACAAACACCATTTTAGATGCCTATAAGGAAACACTTAATGGAAAAGGTCAGGTTTTTCAAATTCAATTAGCCGATCAATATCAGGTTTATAAAACCATGCCTTTACCGGACAAAAATGGGGATATAAAATCGTTTTTATCGGTGGTAGAAAATATCACAGAAACCGTAGAAAAAGAGAACCTGATTGAAGAAAATCTCAATGAAAAGAATGTCCTTTTGCAGGAAATTCATCATAGAGTAAAAAATAATCTTGCTGTTGTTTCCGGCTTACTCACTTTGCAATCAAGTACCATCGAAGACCAAAAAAGTAAGTTCATTTTCGAAAAAAGCACGAATCGTATCATGAGTATCGCGAAGGTTCATGAGATGCTTTACGAATCAAAGAATTTTAATCGCATTCCATTTAATCAATACATCAATGAATTATCGCAGATTATTCTTGATAGTATGAACAGTGATGGAAAGACCATAAAATTTGATACAGATATACAGGTTGACTACATAAGTATTAATCACGGCGTACCGCTGGGAATAATCTTCAATGAATTAATTACCAACTCAGTGAAATACGGCTTCAATGGAAGTTTAAATAACACCATAAAAATTGAGGTCTCTCAAGTTGATGAACGGATTTCAGTTAATTACAAAGATAATGGAGTTGGAATTGAAGATTTTGAAACTGCTGCATCAAAAAGCCTTGGGTTTACCTTAGTTGAGTCTTTATTGCATCAAATTGATGCGGAATTTGAATACAACACAAAGAATAAATTTGAGCTTAGTTTCAGTTTCTCTGCAGATAGTTTCGAAGCAATTCCATCAAATTAGGTTGATTCAAAATCACACTTTCTTATCAGCAAATTCGCTGCATTATGCTTGATTATCAGAATACTGAAAAATTAATGGTCATTTAGGTCTTAATTGCTTATCTCACTTGTGCGTTACGGGGGAATTTCATTATCAGGATTATGATAATGGACGATAACAGTAATGGCTAAAGGGACATAAAATATTTAGAGTGATTAGTATTTCAGGATGGGAGAAATTGATAATGAGCATAGCTTAAAGGAACTCAAAGATTCCTTGGTAGATATTATCATAATAACAGGCACAACATTAGGTGTGTTGGTGTTTGTCATATCCATGATCCCTTTTCATCCTGATTTGATTAATAAGGATTTCGGTTTCGATTTAACAGCCGTAAGTACTTTATTTCTAACTTACTTTTTTAGGAAAAAACTTTCTGTTCACTTCAAAGCAAATGTGGTCATCTTAATGGCCTATATCATCTTTTTGTCGGATTTGATTGAGTCAGGTCTTTATACACAAGATCTCATCTTAGTTGTGATTATCCCCTTCCTTTCTATACTCGTTTATAATCTAAGGGTCACTATTATACTCTATGCAGTATGTATGTCAAGTGTTCTAATTGTAGGATTACTTTTCAAAGATGGAATCATCATTTCTGCTATTTATGATTACTCTGATGTCAACTATTTACGTTGGGTTGAAACTGCGTTAATGAGCACGGTGGTAATCTTCATCATCACTTTATTCTTATATCGTTTCGATAAAAAAATCTTCTCATTATTTAAGGATCTGCAAACAAAAAATGAATTCCTTTCGGAACGCGAATTTCTACTAACTACCATCACTGATAATTTTCCTCGTTCGTATATGAGTGTTATTGACTCTGACTTCATTATCAAAATGACCGGTGGCAGTGAATTTAGTGCACAAGGACTCGACCCAAACCAATTCAATGGTAAATCAGTGATTGATGTGTATGAGCCATTTGGAGAGGAACCTCTGAATACGATTATTGAAGCATACAAAAAAACTCTAAGTGGTCAAGGTCAGATTTTTCAAATAAAACTAGGCGATCAATATCAATTATATAAAACAATGCCTTTACCGGATAAGAATGGAGAAATTAACACCTTCTTATCTGTAGTTGAAAACGTTACTGAAATAGTTGAAACCAACCATCTGATTGAGGAAAACCTTCATGAAAAGAATGTTTTACTTCAAGAAATCCATCATAGAGTAAAGAATAATCTTGCTGTGGTATCTGGTCTCCTATCTTTACAATCACTCAATATTAGTGATCCCAGAAGTAAGTTCATCCTTGAAAAGAGTACGAACAGAATTATGAGTATTGCCAAAGTTCATGAGATGCTCTATGAATCCCAGAATTTTAACAGAATTCCTTTTAATAGATACATCAATGAGCTGGCAAATATAATTCTGGACAGCATGAATCATGATGGCAAATTGATTGATATTAAAACCGATATCAGGGTCAAATACATCAGTATCAATCATGGGGTGCCATTAGGAATCATCTTCAATGAATTAATTACTAATTCTGTTAAATATGGATTTGCATCTCCTACCGACAATAAAATCCAAATATCTGTTTACCAAAAAGATGACAAATATGTGGTACTCTATGAGGATAATGGTATAGGAATCGAAGACTTTAAAACTGCAAAGACGAATAGTTTAGGGTTTACACTTATACAATCCCTTTTGCATCAAATTGAAGCTGAATATGAATATGATACTAAAGAAAGATTTAGTTTAACGTTCAGCTTTTCTACAGATGAACTAGCCAACCCATTTGAGTTGATGAGTTGATTACGAATCAGTAAATAGGGCGAATCTGAAGCGTTATTCTTCTTATATTTGTGGTTTGTAGTAAAGAGGTTTAGGTATTTTAAGTCGCTCTGAGGGTAAAGTTGTGGTATTTAAGCGGTCAGATTTTTCAGGGAAAGCATTTGATAGTCCAATAGAAGAAATAAAAAACACTTTGATTGATAAGTTCCTTTTGTTTGGAACATTTGCAGGCTTCTTAGTTTTTATTATATCCTCATTTCCTTTATCAAATTTAGAGGTCAATTTCGATTTTTATAGTGACCTAATCGCGCTTTTCTCTTTGTTAGCTGTATATCTATTTCGTAATAGAATCTATGTTTACCTCAAAACCATTCTGGTTATTGGTTTTGTTTTTATGCTATTTCTCAGTGATTTGATCGATAATGGTGTTGGCTCAACCGATCAGGTTTTGATTGTATTTATCCCATTCTTATCTGTTTTAGTTTTTAGAATCCGAACTACAATAGCAATCTTTATTGGGGTGTTAATTGCTTATGCAATTGTTGGATACTGTTTCTTAAACGGAATACTTATTTCAGAGACCTTAAACCCGGCATGGAATACCATTCCTTCGTGGATAAATTCTATCACTACAATAACATTAGTAGCTACTGTTTTATCAGTTTTTGTTTACATCTACAATACCAAGTCAGAAAGCTTTATTTCTGATTTGGAACATAGAAATGAAGAGTTATTCTATAGAGATCAATTACTCGAAACTTCTTTGCAAGAAAAAGAGATAATGATCCAGGAGATTCATCATAGAGTTAAAAATAACCTTGCTGTTGTTTCGGGCCTACTAGAATTACAGTCATTTCAAATTGATAATTCTGAATTGCGATACATTTTATCAAAAAGCACGAATCGAATTATGAGCATCGCAAAAGTTCACGAAATGCTCTATGAATCTTCAGATTACAGTAACATCCCATTTAACTCATACATTGAAGAGTTAGCAAAAATTGTCACAAGGAGTATAAACAAAGAGGATAAGGTCATTAATTTTGATTTTGACATAGAAATCGAATCAATGAATCTAAATCTTGGTGTACCACTTGGCATCATTTTTAATGAACTCATTACCAATTCAATCAAATATGGGTTCGTCAATTCTGAAGATAATTTGATATCCATTTCTGTAAAGGAACAGGGAAAAAATGTTGTAGTGAATTATCAAGACAATGGAATTGGAATTACAGATATTAATTCTGCGACAAAAGAGAGTCTTGGTTTTCAATTAATTCATTCACTGTTCGACCAGATTGAAGCTAACTATTCTTATGAAACCATTGGAAAATTTGAGCTCACTTTCTTTTTTCCTGCAAATAATAATTCTGGTCCTTATCAAAAGCATTCAGTTTCAATTAATTAGAAAATTGAACTTTGTTGATTCAATTTGCTGCACAGAATCGCACCCATTTCTGATCAAGTAGTTCTTCTAAGAGATAAATGGTATCGATTTTAAGACAAACGGTTCGTTATCCTATCAATGAATACCGAAATTGGAGAAAAACGATTTTATGAAAACAGTTCTTCTTACAGGTATAACAGGATTTCTTGGCTCACATACTGCCATTCAACTTTTAAACAAAGGCTACAAAGTTATTGGCACATTGCGAGATGAATCAAGAATTGAATCAATAAAGAGCGTAATTGATGAGTATGCAGATATTTCAAATCTAGATATTGTCGTTGCCAACTTATTGAATATAGAAATCTGGGATCAGATCATTAAGGATGTCGATTACGTTCAACATATTGCATCTCCCTTTCCAAGAGTACTTCCGAAAAATCCAGCTGAATTAATCGAACCGGCAAAGGAAGGAACGTTAGCTGTCTTAAAAGCGGCAAAAATGAATAGAGTTAGTAGAGTCGTTTTAACTTCTTCCACAGGGGCCATCACTTATGGGAAGGAAAAAGGTGCGGAAAGTAAAACCTATTCTGAAACTGATTGGACTGACCCGGAAAATCTTAAGGATACTACCCCCTATTTCAGAAGTAAAACTTATGCGGAAAAAGCCGCATGGGAATTTATCGAGAGTGATAAATCCGGACTTGAATTAAGTGTGGTTTGCCCGGGTGCAATTTTAGGTCCCGTTTTGGAAAAAGACTTTGGTACAAGTGCCAATATCGTAATAAAAATGATTGACGGTAGTAATCCGGCGATACCAAAAATTGGATTTGATTGTGTTGATGTTCGATCCGTTGCCGATTTATTGATTTTGGCAATGGAAAAACCGGAAGCTGCAAATCAAAGGTTCATTGGGGCGAATGGATTTCTAAGCTTTGCTAAGGTTGCAGATATTTTGCGAGTAGAATACCCCAATATGAAAATTCCAAAAGCGATTCTTCCCAATTTCATGACAAGGTTTATCGCAAATTTTGACACCACTATAAAACCAATATTGATCGATCTTGGAAAAGAACGAAAAGTAGACAACACTAAAGCTAAAACACTCTTAGGTTGGAAGCCTTTAGATAACAAAGAAGCGGTTCTATCTTGTGCAAAGAGTGTAATTCAATTAGGAATTGTTAAATTACTAAATCCCCTGCAATTCACTTTTTCGGATCAACTCAAGCCCATTATCAATCAACTTCTTAAATGATTCCTTCTCTTTTAGTTTTTCTATATAGTTGAGTAAATCATCTTGGATTTCAAATTGTGCAGCATGAGCTAGCTCATATAATTCAAGTACAAGCAACCAATCATTTGGAAATTCTGATTTGAGTCTTGATAATACCTCTTCAATAGACTGAGAACTAAATTGACCAGATTCACGCATTTCTCGAACTTTTATATATAGTTCAAAGAGCTTCTGATCATCCTCTGAATAAACAATTTTATGGGTTTTTGTTTCTGATACTTTCCCGATTTCTTCAAAGGATTCTACATCTGCAGGTCCTGCAAAAGCTGAGACAATTTCTTTACCAATTGCCATATCGTAAACGCCCCATTCAGGTTTAAAAAGAACCTGATCAAAATAGGTAACCGTACAATCTTCAAAAGTAATCAGTAAAATTTTACCCTGAAGGTCACGTGTCCCTGTGATAACTCTACCTTCAACGATAACGCCACTATCAAATTCGAGCTTAATAGTTTTCCCTTCATAAATGCCGTACGCATCAAGGTCGCGAGGAGCCATATCTTCGATTGGAAGATTAATTCCTTTCAAGTGACCTACCGGGCTTCCAAAACCATCAGCATGTACATTGGTGCCATGACCAATTAATTCCTTATCACGACTTGATAAAGCTGTTGGCCCATAGGTTTGCACATAAGCAACTCTGCCTTTAGCATCTTCAATAACATTCGAAAATATCCCTGAAACTTGAATTCCGGTACTTAATTCAATGGTTCCTAGATTTCCGGAATCAACCAGCTTGTTCACTCCTTCCAATCCTCCGGTTCTAAGAGCCATCGTATTTGCAAATTCCTCCAGAACCAAACTGAGGTAGGCAAAATCCGGTGTAACAAATAATTGAGGTTGTGGTTTTGTGATGTCAAAGTTCTGATTTGCAGCTGCTAAAGAATAAGGTACCTTTGATACACCCGATTCCATACACCACTTACTTTCTCCAATAGAAGAAAGCAATCCGGCTCCATAAATCTTTGGGTCGTCCATATCACCAATCAAACCGTATTCTACTGTCCACCAGTGAAGGTTTCTGATCATCGCCATTTCTGAAAGTTCACCCATATTTTCTTGCAAATACTCAACTCTCTCCTGGGCTTCGGCAATCTCTTTTTCAGGCGAATTTGGATCCTCTTTTAGTATCGAAAGCAAACGAATGGCTTCATACATCTCATAATCTTTAGAAGATGAAATTGCTTTACTACCTATTTCACCGAAACGACGGAGATACTCTGCATATTCAGGATTTGAAATGATTGGTGCATGACCTGCTGCTTCATGGATAATATCGGGCGCAGGCGTGTATTCGATATGATCAATGGTTCTCATCTCTGAAGCGATCACCAAAACATTATATGCCTGGAACTCCATAAAAGCATTTGGAGGAATAAAGCCATCAACAGAGACTGCTGCCCAACCAATTTCTTTTAAGATGCGGTTCATACCTTCCATCCGAGGAATGTGATCCACAAAAATACCAGTTTTTGTTAATCCATCTTGATAAGACCCGTGAGCTACTTTACTTAAATAATCAACATTCATGCGCATCACATATCGCCAAACAGCCTGATTTTGAGGTGTATAATCTTCGTAGGGCTGGCGAACAATAAATTTATGAAGATGCTGTGGAAGCTTTCGCGTTACTTCATTCAATTCAAAATGTGATTCCATTCGGTCTAAATTGATGTTAGAATAGGTTTTCTCTCAACTTTAATAGGTTAATGGTAGCGCTTTTCTGCAAAATTTTGAAGTCAATTCTTGTAAGATTCTGAGATCTATATTCAATTTTATATTTGATCGTTATCAAATACATTCAGATGAATTAATTGTTTATGATGAATAGGATTCTTTTAACTGTCTTTCTTTCTTTACTTACTATTGGAGTTTACTCGCAACCTACTTCCGTATTTGTAACTCCTCATCCGGATGATTGGCAACTCTTCATGAATCCCAATGCATATCATGCAGTATCTGATTCAAATCAACATGTGATATTCCTTCATCTTACTTCCGGGGATGCAGGTCATGGAATGGAATACAATGATTTTACGCGTGCTAGAGAAGAAGGAAGTAAGCGAGCACTAAGGTTTCTTTTAAAGGCCGCTTTTCCAAGAGAGAATTTTGATCAGACCATAACTGATACGGTTGAAATAATAAATGATTTCAAAATAGAAACCTTCTCCTATCATAACATAAAGGCGTATTTCTTGCGATTACCGGATGGGAATTATGATGGAAGTGGTTATGAGCGACATAATCAGGAAAGCATCAAAAAAATTGTTTCCGGTGAAAAGCTGACTATCAATACCATAGATGGGATTAATACTTATACACTTGATGATCTTATTTCAACAATTAATAGAATTATACCAACACCTAATGAGCTAAATCCATTAAGCGTACATATTGCTGAAACTGATTCTGAAATTAATCCTGACGATCATTCTGATCATATAAGTACAGCAGAGCTTGTCAAATTGGTTTTAACAGAAAAGAAACCTTATCGATTATTTGAATACATAGAGTATCATTCAAATAGTATGCCTATGAATGTATTCCCTGATGAATATCAGGTGAGTGTGGCTACATGGGGCGCAACCATTTCCGGTGTTTCTGATTTTGGGCATTATTCCACTTGGGATGAAACCCACAATTCATGGTTAGGAAGACAATATTACTCCGAAACACTGATTGAATTACAAGACAACTAATTACTCAAAACTGAATATTGAGTATATGATCAAGTAGTTCGAAAACTGAATTGAATTAATTAGAAATGCATATTAATATCGAGCTATAATGAAGAAAAAGGATATTCCGAAATTAGTTCTTGTTTGCATTCTTTGCGTTGGTACTGTTTATGGAATTGTTCTTTTGGTACAATATTTCACTAATTAAATACTTTACAAATGAAAAAAAATATGGGAACTACCGATCGCATAATTAGAACATTAATCGCGGTTGTAGTGGCGGTTTTATACTTCACAAACGTTATTAGTGGTACTGTAGCAATTGTTTTAGCGGTGTTAGGTGGTGTTTTTATTCTAACAAGTGCGGTTAGCTTTTGTCCACTTTATACCATATTTGGAATCAAAACATGCAAAACAGAAGCAACTTAGATCAATAATGATTTTCTAAAAGAGTATTAGCAACTATCCTTATCAGGAAAAAGTGACGCCTCATTAGGATCAATACTATTAATTATTAATAGTTTAAACATGCCGTATAAAGTAGAAAAAATTCAGAATTACGTTTACATAAAGGCCTATGGAAAATATGGTTTTGAAGATGCAAGCGGCTCACAAAATGAAGCTCTGCAATTCATCAAAAATGATAAGCTCGAGAGAATTCTTGTAAACATTGCTGAAATTGAAAATGAATTTTCTGTTACCGAATCAGTTCAAATAATCAGTCGTGTTCCCGAAGTATTTCCACATTATGTAAAACATGCTGTAATATTCTCTGAAACAGCTCTTCGTGATATTACAGCTATTTTTTCAGATAATTTTTCCTTTAATCGAGGGATTAATGTGCGTGTTTTTGATAATGAAAATGATGCTTTAAATTGGTTATTAGAGTAACTGCTTAACTATGGTAAAACTACCAAACTGGGCTAAACATGGGAGATCACAATGGGAGTACAATGGGCAAAAGCGCCCTTCTTTTGCAATATCCCCTAAAAAAGGACAAGAGTCCGTTTGGGATTATCCAAGACCTCCAAAAATTGAGTCAGATTCAAGACTCATCATCGTTAAACTTGATGAATTGATTGTATCCGAATCAACCAAGGCAAAACGAATTCTTGAAACTGCCAGTCCACCAACAATTTACATTCCACCATCGGATATTAATTTTGATCTGGTAAAGAAAACCAATGGCTCCTCAAGATGTGAGTGGAAAGGAACAGCTGACTACTGGGATGTAATCACTTCTTCAAAACATCTACAAAAAGTAGGTTGGTCGTATCCTGAACCCTTTGAAGACTTTAATGAAATTGCAGGCTATTTATCCTTCTACCCTGCTCATTTGGAATGTTATATAGATGGTGAAAGAGTTCGTCCACAGCCGGGCGGATTTTATGGTGGCTGGATTACTGATGAAATAGTTGGGCCGGTTAAAGGTGAAGATCCTAGGGCTTATTTATAATTCAATATTTCATACTCTTAAACGTATTAGAACATTAAGTTTAGATAAATGAAGTTTCTTGAACAGTGCATTTATGATTTATTAAGAGTATTTGCCTTTGTTATTCGAAATTATAGAATTCTGGTACTTTCACTTATACCATTATTGGTGGTTGAACAAGCCATTTATATAATTATCAATGAATTTATATCACCATTAATTGATTATCACTACTACGGCGTTTACAATTTTGCAGTACGTGTAATTAAGTTTTTAATTTTTGCTTTCATCAAACTTTGTGCTTTATATCTAGCTGAGGCGGCGGCATTTGAAATAAAAACCGACCTAAAAGAAGTAATTCAAAGAGCAAAGATAATCTTTAAGCCATTCGTTTTAGCTGTATTAGCTCAATACTTCATTATTGCAATTGGAACCATTTTACTCGTAATACCGGGATTAGTAGCATCAGTATTCTTAAGTATCTTTCCTATTGTTTTCATCTTTAAGAAAATGGAAATGAAGCAAGCTATGATTTACAGCTTTAAAAATTCAAAGCCACTATTTTTTAGAATTTTAGTTGCTTCACTTCTTCTTGAAATTTCATTTTTATTAATAAGTCTGGCAGGTCCAGATTTTGGCTCATCCGTACTTCACTACTTTTTTAATTCCCTAGAGTCAATTGGTGGAATCATTTATATCGTTTTTATCTATTTATACTATCTAGAGATTGAAGAGTCTAATAAATTAGTAGAAACGGTGTAATCTAAATCAACTTATTAGATATTATGAAACAATGTTTTTAAATTATTCAGCAATGGTTTGATTCAAACATTTTATACTAGACGTATTAACCTTAAACTGCGCTTATTTACTATTTATCTCATTCGCCTTCTTTGCAAGAACTGAAGTGAGTTGATGTAGATTCTTTTTTCTGGCTCTTTGAAGTGGATTTAACCCATCTGTAGAGCAAACTCTTAATGGATTCGCTCCTTTAGCAAGAAGATATTTCCCGAATTCAACTGTAATTTCATCTTCACGAATGTTTGTGTAATTATTAACTCCCGAAAGATGATCTAATGCTGTATGATCGTAATCATCAATGGCATCAACTGATATATTTAAAGGTTCAAGAAGCTGAAGAATTTGTAGTGTATATCTTGGGTTCGGCCTATTAAATGCGATTCGCATGTACGGAGTAAAATGATCATGGAATTCAATTACCTTTGCTCCATGATTAATTAGAATTTTCAATCCTTCTGCATTATTAAATGCTACCGCTGTATTAATTGCTTTTCCTGCATCATTCAAATGATAACTACCACCCTCTTTCAATATCTGTTCAAGAGACTCATTGTCACGTACCCAGAGAGCATTATAAATATCTCTATTCCAAAGTAAATGGCCATTTTCTGTTTCAGGATATCCAACTTTTTTGGATAATCGTCTTTCTTCTTCAGTAACTCTTCGTAAGAATTCTTTATCAGTTGATCGAGTGACTTCTGCCAAACATTCTGTAAGGATTAATCCTTTATTAGCTTCTGGAACTTCTTCAAATAATCGCCAGAATAAGTCCTCTTTTCCATAACTGGCCGCATAATGAAGTACTGTCTTTTTTTGTTTGTCTCTTTCTAAGACATCAACTCCAACTTTGATTAGTAATTCTATTCTTTCTAATTCATTTCCTTTTTGTTCTAAAGCATAAAATAAAGCTGATTTCCCATATTTATCAGTTCCCTGAACTTTCGCCTCTGTTTTAATCAACCATTTATAAAATTTCTTACTAATTGGGCTTTTCGAATAGATCATAAAAGGCGTAATACCTCTCTCATTCTTCATATTGATATCAGCACCAAGTTTGATCAAATCAAAAGCGATAAGGCTTAATCTTTCATATTCGGCCTTAGTGTAATATGGCGGATATCGCTCATCGAAATAGGTATAAAGTCCCCATGATCTAATTGGTTCAAACACCTCTGCGAGTAAATGAAGCTTCTTCCCATAAACATCTACATATCGCGATTTTAGACGCTTTTTTTCATACTTAATCAGATCGATAATGAGATCTACACTTCTACGATCAAGTAGTAAGCAATCGAAAAGTGCTCGACCTTCTTTATCCCTAGATTGTCCATTTAAGCCGATTTCATATACATCCCCCAAAGACTTAGAATCCAGAATATCAGTTTTAGGAATGATCTCACCTTGCGAGTCTTTCCATTCTGTTTTCGCATCCTTTATGTAAAAGTGTAGTAGTTCGATGCTTGAATATTTTGGTGATCCGGAAGAGTCTTGTTTTGGCTTTTGGACCTTTTTTACTACAGATGGATTAGCCTTTTTTACCTCTTTCTGTCTTTCTTTAATAAGCTCATATTTAGGATCGATTGAGTAATGTACAGCATAAACACCGAAGCCCAACATCATCATTTGAAACAACCAAGTAACATACATCCAGCCATCTTTTACATGACGATAAACCCCATGATATAATCTCTCATAAAACCCAACATGAGTTAAATATTTGCGATATGCTGTTCTACCCGAAACTTGATCATCGTTTAGGATATTTCTAGTAAACTCGTGGAATATTTGCAGATCAGATAACCCTGAATAATCTAAAGTGGCAGATGAATCAGCTTCAGTTTTCTGCCATTCAGCTATTTCAGACACTGTTTTTTGATAGGCAAAGTTATGACCCAGAAAAAAAGTAGATAACGCAACGATAATACCACCGATTAAAATATGCATGTTATCCGTTCTACCCTTTGGCCTGAAAAGTTCTCCAACTATCATTAGAATAATGAGAACGAATAACACCAAAACCATGTGAAAGAAATACCCTTGGTATGCTTGCCAGGAATAAAGATATGCTAATGCAACAGCACAAATAATGATATAAATACTGTATCGAATCATCGCTTTAAAAAAGTAAGATTATTCGATTATGACAACAGCTTAACAAATTGATTTATCTTAAGCAGGCTCCTGCTGACTTAAACAATGAAAGCTTCCAAGGCCTCTTATCAATTCTTTAGAATCAATTCCAACAACCTCTCTTCCCGAAAAGCATTCACCAATTATTCCCAGTGCCTGATCATCATATTTCGATCCAAAAATTGGCACAATCACATGAGTATTGGATATATAAAAATTAGCATATGATGCGGGTAATCGTTGATTATTAAATCGGATAGGCTCCGGCATCTGAAGATCTATAATCTCCAGTTGATCATCATTGATTGTCTCTTCTTTTAATAAATACCTGTTTTCATTCAATGGTGTATGATTAACATCAGAAGTTTCTTTCTCAACCATACAAATCACTGTATGTGAAGAGACAAATCGAACTGTATCATCGATATGACCATCGGTATCATCTCCTTCAATCCCTCCTTTTACCCAAATTATTTGATCAACTCCATAATAGTCTTTTAATACTTGTTCGATTTCTGATTTCGACAAGTCGGGGTTTCTATTTGGATTTAATAAACATGATTCTGAGGTGATCAGTGACCCGGCTCCATTGAAATCGACAGAACCACCTTCCATTACAATCCCTGGTCTTGCTAATTGCAATCCTAGTTGTGTAGCCACTTTAGCAGGGATCTCATTATCGAAATCAAAAGGAGGATATTTCCCTCCCCAAGCATTGTATTCCCAATCAACAATGATTTTTGGTTTTGATCTATCCTTATTTATAAGAAATGCAGGACCATGATCTCTACACCAAGCATCATTGGTAGAGTTCAGATAAAAGTAGATATTTTTCAATTCAGCGCCATATTGGGCGATTCTTGTGAAGGCGGATTTAGCTAGTTCAACACTCCCAACATTAATATTAACACGTTCGCTTAAGGATAAAATCCTGATGAATTCACAATAAGATGGGAATATGTGCTTAAATCGACCTGGCCAGGTATCTGTATTGTGTGGCCAGCTTAACCAGGTTGCTTTATGAGGCTCCCATTCAGCAGGAAAGAAATAGCCTGAACTTGCAGGATCACCTTCAAATTCATCCAGCCCATAAAATGGAGGTGTTTCAATCAGATTCATCGTGATCTAAAAAGCGTTCATTGATACCCGAATAACTATCGATTCTACGATCTCTAAAAAATGGCCAATGAGTACGTTTTTCGTCCGATTCTTTCAAATTGATTGATACCACAGCCGTTTCATCTAGATCGGAACCAGCGGTATGAATTACTTTTCCGAAACTGTTTGTAATAAAAGAATTTCCCCAAAAGTGCATTTCTCCTTCCTTTCCAACTCGATTTACAGAAACAACAGGAATTCCATTTGCCACCGAATGCGATTTTTGAATGGTTTTCCATGCATCCAACTGTTCAGCATTCGTTTCATCGTCTTGCGATTCATGCCAACCAATTGCCGTTGGATAAAACAAAATCTCAGCCCCTTTCATAGCAGTTATTCTAGCTGCCTCAGGATACCACTGATCCCAACAAATTAACACACCAATTTTAGCAAATTTAGTGTCAAAAACCCGGTAGCCCAAATCACCGGGAGTAAAGTAAAACTTCTCGAAATAGCCCGGATCATCAGGAATATGCATCTTTCGATATTTCCCAAGGTATGTACCATCTGCATCTATTACAGCAGTTGTATTATGATAGATTCCGGCAGTTCTCTTTTCAAATAGTGAAGCAATTATAACAACACCAAGTTCTTCTGCTTTTTTGGATAGAATTTCAGTAGTTGGACCCGGAACTGATTCAGCTAACTCGAAATTATCATAATCCTCAACATCACAGAAATACAATGATCTAAAGAGTTCTTGCAAACAAATAATATGTGCTCCTCTATTGGCAGCCTTTTCAATTTCTTGAATAACCTTTTGCATATTCTCTTCAGAATTTGAAGAGCAAGTCATTTGAACGAGGGCGATGTTTACTTCATTCTCAATATTCATAATTCTAGATTCTTCTTCGGAAACACACCCTGAATCTCCTCTTCCAAAAACTTCACAATCATTTTATTACCCGCAATAATTCTTTTACCAAAAAGCCAGTTTTGACCACCTTTCCAGTCTGTGATAGTCCCTCCAGCTTCTTTGATAATGAGTGATCCGGCAGCAACATCCCATGGACTTAAACCATATTCATAAAAACCCTCAAATCGTCCTGCAGCAACACAACATAAATCATACGATGCCGCTCCTGCCCTTCGTATCCCATGAGTTTTATGCATCAGGTTTTTTAACACTGCTAAATATGGATCCACCAAATCAAATTGTGTATAAGGGAATCCTGTAGCAATCAAACTCTTTGAGGGATCATTAATTTCAGATATCTCAACTCTTTGATCATTTAACCACGCTCCCTCTCCTTCAAGTGCACTAAAGAGCTCATTATTTGCGACCTCTAAAACAACTCCTACTTTCGACTTCCCATCCTCCCAAAATGCTATTGAAACACAATAAGGTGCAAACCCATGTGAGAAGTTTGTAGTACCATCTATCGGATCGATGATCCAAATTCGACCGGAAGGAAGTTTAGTATATGTATTAGATTCCTCAGCCAGAAAGTGATCGTCAGGAAATGCTGTTTTTATAACTTCGATTATTCTTTTTTCTGAAGCTAAGTCTGCGTCTGTAACCAGATCATTTTTCCCTTTTAATTCAATCTCAAATGATCTATTAGATCGATATTCTCTGATAATCTTTGCTGCTTCATTTGCAGCTAGCTTAGCTATTTCTAGTTCTTGTCTGTAATTCAAAATCAAATCATCAAAATCTAAGGTTATCAGAAGTTAGCATTCGTTATCATCTATTTTTAATCTTTAATTCAATTATTGGATTATTTCGGAAATAATAATCGTGTATAAATAATCCGATTTGTGGATAACCGTTGTTTAAATTGAAGTATATTATCGGGATATTTAGCAAAACTCATCACAACTAATTTAATCGTTGATGATCATCCCAATTGCGAGCGATCACGCAGGTTTTAAGGCCAAAACAATCACAAAAAATATCCTTGAAAAACTAGGACACACTCCAGTTGACTTCGGAACACACACAGAAGACTCTGTCGATTATCCCGATTTTGCCATCCAGGTTTCGGAACTGATTAATTCAGGTGAACATGAAGCAGGTATTATCATTTGCGGAAGTGGTCAGGGTGTTTGCATGACTGCAAATAAATATCCAAAAGTTAGAGCTGCGTTAGTTTATAATCGTGATGTTGCCTCCATGACTAAACTGCATAATAATGCTAACATAATTTGCCTACCCGGTCGCGAATTGGAAACAAAAGAAAAAGAAATTGAAGCCATTGTTACCAATTGGCTGAATACAGATTTTGAAGGCGGACGTCATAATCGTCGTATCGAAAAAATTGAAACATTGACCTCAAACGCATCCAACGAATGAAATCCATCCAAGAACAAGATCCAAAAGTATTTGAACTTCTTGAAAAGGAAACAGAGCGCCAAAACTTTGGATTAGAACTAATCGCATCTGAGAATTTTGTAAGTCGAGCTGTAATGCAGGCTAATGGAAGCAATCTCACCAATAAATACGCCGAAGGTTACCCAGGCAAGAGATACTATGGTGGTTGTGAGTATGCGGATGTGTTAGAAGATATTGCTCGTGACAGAGCTAAAGAGCTTTTTGGAGCTGATTGGGTAAATGTTCAACCGCATTCAGGTGCAACTGCAAATGCTGCAGTTTACCTGGCTTTAATGAAACCGGGCGAGACACTACTTGGTTTCGATTTAGCTCATGGTGGTCATTTAACGCATGGTTCTCCGGTGAACTTCTCTGGGATTTTCTTTAAACCTGAATTTTATGGAGTTGAAGAAGACACAGGTCTACTGGATTACAACAAGATTCGCGAGAAAGCAAAAGCAGTAAAACCAAAAATGATTTCAATTGGTGCTTCTGCTTATTCACGTGACTTCGATTATGAAACTTTCAGAAGTATTGCTGATGAAGTTGGTGCCCTTCTTTGGATGGATATGGCACATACAGCAGGCTTAATTGCAACCGGAAACCTGAGTAATCCTTTACCTCATGCTCATGTAGTAACAACTACTACACATAAAACTTTACGTGGGCCTCGTGGTGGAATGATCTTGGTCGGTAAAGATGGTGAAAATACTGTAGGTGCAATTGCAAGAAAGTCAGGTCGAGTTAAAAACTGGAGCGAAGTTTTTGATTCAGCGGTATTCCCTGGAACACAGGGCGGTCCTTTAATGCATGTTGTTGCAGCTAAGGCTGTTGCATATGGCGAAGCGCTTGATCCTTCTTTTAAAGCCTATCAAACTCAAGTTCAGAAAAATGCAAAAGCTCTTGCAGCAAAATTCATCGAACTTGGTTATAACATCGTTAGTGGTGGTACTGATAATCACCTTATTCTGATTGATCTTCGAAATAAAGGTGTAACTGGGAAGTTAGCTGAAGAAGCACTTGGAGAAGCAGCAATTACTGTTAATAAAAACATGGTTCCATTCGATACAGAAAGTCCTTTTGTAACTTCTGGTATTAGAATTGGCGCCCCTGCAATGACAACTCGTGGACTTGGTGAAGAAGAATTCGAGTACATTGCTGTTTTAATCGATAAAGTAATTCAAAATCCATCAAATGAAGATGTTCACCGTCAGGTTCGAAATGAAGTTGTAGCGTTATGTGAGCGATTTCCTCTTTATGATTTTGTAAACGCATAAAATGGCATTAAAACAAAAACGGAAAGTAATGGGAGCTGAACCTCCCAAAGCAGTACCTGCACCTGATAGAACCGATCAGATGTCTTTTCTAGAGCATCTTGAGGAATTGCGATGGAGACTTATCAAAGGTTTTATTGGAATTGTTGTTGGTGTAATTGTAGCTGCAGTTTTTTCTGATTTTGTAATTGATACTATTCTTCTTGGTCCAACCAAAGCCAACTTCTTCATGTATGACATCATACGTGTTGATTCTATTGACTTAACTCTTCAAAGCAGAAAGCTACCGGGTCAGTTTTTTACTTACTGGGGTATGCTATTTGTTGCTGGTTTTGTAATGGGTTCACCAATATTCATCTATCAACTTTGGGCTTTTATTGAACCTGCACTAGAGACCAAAGAGAAATGGAAAACAATCGTAAGTGCACTTATAATCACGTTTTGTTTTTTACTTGGTGTAGCTTTTGGATATTTGATCTTGGTTCCATTTGCATTGCAGTTTTTTGCCTCATTTAATATTTCAGATTCCGGATTAGTTCGAAATGATTTTGATATAAATGCTTACTTCAGTTCTCTCGCTACATGGGTTGTTTCATGTGGTATCATTTTTCAAATACCAGTAATTAGTTATGCGCTTTCCAAGATCGGTATTTTAACACCTCAGTTTCTGCGCACCTATCGCAGACATGCCCTGGTTGGTTGTTTAGTCATGGCAGCATTTTTAACTCCACCTGATCCTGTTTCTCAGATCCTAATAGCAATGCCATTAGCTGTTTTATATGAGTTTTCAATTTGGATCAGCGCTATTGGTGTAAGACGAAGAGCCAGAGATTTGGAAAGAGCTATTACAGGCACTGATCAATAATCAGACTAATTATTTAGAGAGAAATTTGATTGGTCAACCCTTATCTTTATGAGCTGGAAAATAAATCGCTTGAATAGTGGTTTACTCAACGAACAAAGAATTCTTTATTAACAGATGACATCTTTCAGATCTATTAGCATTTTAGTTGTAGCTCTTATTTCATTTACACTTTCAAGTTGTACCGAAGACAACGATTTATTCAGAGTTGATTATTCATTAGCAGAAGCACTTTTGTTTGATACAACAGGGATAACCCCAACAACTACTGAATCTGGTTTGATAATTTATCAATTGGAAGAAGGTGAAGGGCCTCTAGAAGTAGGTATTAGAGATGATATAAGCATTTATTACACTATGCGTGCTGAATCAAATGATGATGTATTCGAAAGCTCTTATATAAATGGTATTACTACCCCTTCTACTTTTCAAGAAGTTGGTACTACTGCTAATAATCGTGGTGTAGGATTTGTTGAAGGTATTCTCGGCATGAAAGAAGGTGAGAAAAGAGTTCTTGTTATCCCACCCAACATTAGTACATACTCAGATACAATAATTGTTGATTTAGATCTGGCTGAAATTCTAGAGTGATCTAAAATCACTAGGCCAGAACTCTTGGAATTGTGGGATTAATTCCGGTTGTGACTTCATAAGGAATAGTTTTAGCTTTTTCAGCCCATGGCATTGCGTTCAACGTTCCTGTATTTAATAGAGTTACTTCTGTCCCCACTACAACCTCATCAGACTTTAAAAACACAATGGAGTAATCCATGCTGATGGTACCAACTTGTGAATAGATTTTGCCATCTATCTCATATTCTATTTGGCTGCTGAGTATTCTAAGAACTCCTGAGCTGTAGCCAACGGGTACCACACCAATAAATCCATCACTGGGTGCAATCCATCTTCCACCGTAACTAACAGGTTCTCCTTTTTTCACCTGTTTTACCTGCATCAGAAACGTCTTCCATTCAATTACTGGTTTTAGTGCTTCAATGGCATGTTTTCCAGCCCCATATCCAAACAAGGAAACACCCGGTCTAACAGCATCAAATTGCACATCTAAATCAGGATAATGGAAGATTGCACCTGTGTTAGCAGTATGAGTCATTAGATTTGGATCAAACTGTGGTCGAAGTGAAATGAACAGTTCTAATTGTTGACGAACTTCTGAATTTCCGGGATCATCGGCCTTAGCAAAATGAGTATAGATACCGGTTAATGAAATATCATCTCGTAATCTAATTTTATCTAGCAGATAAGGTACTTCATTTGGTAAAATACCTAAACGACGCATACCTGTATCCAGATTTACATGATATTCAGTACCTGCTTCCAGGAGATCAAAACTATCTAAATCTGCAACTGTTGCTGTAAGTTTGAATTTTGGATAAAGTGAGGCGGTATTAGAATTAGGAATCTCAAAAACCAGTATCGGATTCTGAATCCCAATTTCTCTAAGTCTTATACCCTCTTCAGCTCTGGCAACACAAAACCAATCTGTTTGATCTTTTATACTTAAAGCTACTTCATCAAACCCATGTCCATAGGCGTTATCTTTAATAACAGACATGGTTTTTACACCAGGATTTAAACGAGCCTTTATTGCTCTTAGATTATTTAGTAAATGTTCTTTGTGGATAAAAACTGTTGAGTTCAACTAAACCACTTCGTCTTATTGTGTTGTTTGAGAATTACCTGAGCCGCATTGTACCCTGCTGCTCCGAAAACACCACCACCGGGATGGCAGGATGCGCTTGAAAGATACAGGTTTTTAATCGGTGTTTCGTAATTACTCATCTCAGGAATTGGGCGAAACATAAACATTTGATCAAAGCTCATTTCTACGTGCATTACATTACCTCTCAATAATCCATGCTTACGTTCAATATCTAACGGCGATTGTATATACCAATCAATAAGTTTGTCTTTCATGTTAGGTGCATAATCAACAACAACATCATAGATTTTTTGGGCTTCTCTTTCTCTTATGTCATCCCATTTCATGCCATTGGCTAACTCATAAGGATGCCATTGTGCCCAAACAAACATAGTATGCTTTCCATCTTTTGCTACATCGGGATCAATTTTTGAGAACGTCATAGCAAGAACAGCCGGTTTTTCCGGTGGTCGTTTCTGCATATAATCGCCAATAGCATTGTTCATATACTGCACGGAAGGTGCCATCAATTGAATTCCGTTATGGATATGTGGATCATCAGGAGCTGCAGTGTACTGTGGTAATTCATCAACTGCGCAGCGAATCACCATACCAAAGCCATTCCCAACGTGAATATTCTTCACTTTCGTTACCATTGAATCTTCAAGATGTTCCCTGCCAACCATCTTTAACATCGTAGTTTGAACATGCGCATTTGAGATGATAATCGGTGCCCGAAATTCCTCACCACTTTCAGTTTGAACTCCAATAGCTTGGCCATTTTCAACTAAGATTTTAGATACCGGAGAATCTGCTCGTACTTCACCACCATGTGCTTCAATTAAATTCTTCATGGCCTGTGTGAGCATTCCACTTCCACCACGAGGGTGCTTCGCCCCTGATTCATGCAACATTGATTGCCAACCTGCAAAATCTCCTGTTGCCGATTGATCAGGTAAAGGTCCGGATTGAGCAGCAAACCATAAAATTGCTGCCTTCATGTATGGACTTTCAAAAGCATCATCTACAACTTTGCCATAACTGGATAAAATCCTTTGAAGGCCATCCATATGTTCACCTTTGTTGAACATGGAACCTTCTTTCATTTGCTGTTTGGCCATAGTCGAGATAATGTTCCCTCCTGTTGGTGAACTCATAAATGTTTTTAGCACACCTTTGTTAATCTTACCCCAAAACTTGATAAACTCTTTATAGTTCTTAACATCTTCAGGAGCCACTTTAGAAATTGATTCCAAAGTTCGCTCAACATCCTTCCAGAAATGAATCACTCCTTTTCCAGTTGGCACAGGATATGACATGATAGGATCCATGTCTATATACTCGAGTCCATATTTTTCAAGTTCGAGTTCCTCAATAATCCCCGTTTGATGAATCATAACATGAACAGAGGAACCAACATCCATTCTAAAACCATTTGGATTTTCATCCGATTGAAACATTGTTTCGGTACATACTGCGCCTCCAATGGTATCTCTGCGTTCAAGAGCTAAAACCTTGTATCCATTTTTTGCCAGGTAACAACCGGTAGTTAAACCATTGTGACCCGAACCTATGATAATTGCATCAAAATTTTCCATAACCGAAAGATAAAATGAATTGGATGAAAGCGAAGATTTATTAAGTTAATAGCACAGGCAACCAGAAATCATCCAAAGCCATTCAATCCAATATGAAACTAGGTCAATTCGAGATTGAGCAACTTAGTGAAGGCATCTTTGAAGTATTCGATGACGGCGTATTTCGAAAAATTGACGCAAAGGATATTACTGCTCGACCAACAGAATCAGATTCTTACAGTGATTCGATTACAATTGGTATTGACCCCATTTTAATAAAAACCAAAAAGCAATGTATTCTTCTGGATACTGGGTTAGGTTGGGGATTAGATCATGGCAGTACATATACAGAAACTTCTAACCTCGTAACCAATCTTGACATATTTGGTTTGAAACCAGGGGATATCACCCATGTTGTTCTAAGTCATCTTCACTTTGATCATGCAGCAGGAAGTACTTTTGTGGACTCGGGTTCTAAGACTAGAGCTACACTTCCCAATGCTCATTATTTCGTTCAGAAATTGGAATGGTATTATGCCATTGAACAATCAATGACAGCCTCAGGTACTTCACATGCTGAATATCACATGGATGAATTATATAAGTTACATGCGGAAAACCGCCTTGTGCTTATTACCGATTCATTTTTTGAGTTGCTTCCGGGAATCACCTTAATTCGAACAGGCGGCCATACACCCGGACATCAGATTGTAAAACTTCAGTCAGATAATAAATATGGATATTACCTTGGCGACCTGGTTCCAAGTGAATTACACTTGAATCAATACTTTATGGATGATTTTGATACACATTCGGTTGAGGCAAAAAAAGCCAAAACTTTAATACTGAGACAGGCTCTTAAAGAAGAGGCTACTTTGTTTTTTTATCATTCTATTCACGCAAAGGCCGGTACAATAATTTTGGACCCCGATAATCAATACCAGCTTACAGAAATTAAATCCGGCTATTGATTGGAAATCCATTCATAGGCTTTTTCAAAATCGTTAAACGTTTTCATCTCAACATCACCCCTATTAATAGTCTCAGAAATAATAAACTCAGACTTTGTAAGATTATTAATAATTACTGCCAATTTAAATCCTTGCATTTCCCTTCTAAAAGTACGGCCAAATTCATAACTCTCTTTTGCATCAACTACATGTATTTGTTCTCGTAAATCGACGATAAACTTGCTGGATGAATGTTCAATGCACTTATTCATTATCTCTTTTCTAAGATGATGTCTTTTTTCTGCATCGATAGGCCCAACCCATTTAGCATATACTATTTCTGAATCTGGAAGGAGCTCTAGCTTCTTAATCATTTGCTTTCTGTATGTACCCTTTCTTTACTACTTTAGGAATCAGCTAAAATCACAAGCCATTCCATCTTCTTATCTTTAAATGGATTATAAAGAACTTAAACAATTATCGGATTTTTGTTTGAAATATCAAGCATCAGTTGTCAGGCTGAAAGACCGTTTCTTAGCAGAGGATACTTCATTCCCAGAAATCCATTTTTCTATATTGGATAAACAGTTTAATCTATTTGTAGACGACGAATTTGATGACCTTAAAGTGAATTCAAATCCACTTTCTGTTTGTATAGCTCTTCGTGCACTAGAGAGTTATGACTTTGCTGAGGATTATTTGGTCTGGTGTACTCAGCATAATTTTGATGCTGCAGATATGCAAGTTCGTGATCATTTTCAGAATCTCGGAGAAATAGTTGCATGGTTTGCAAAGAATCAAATTCAAGTAGACAGCTTCATATCTGATTTTGATTTTGAACTAAACGCCGGAGTTGCTCAATTCTTAAGGTTTAATCCAGATTATAAAGTTTAAGTCTTTATCGTTATTAGATACTTTTTCAATGAAAATAATTTGGATGAGATGAATATTAAATATGTGAAGACGTCCTTATTTCTAAGCATTATGCTTATGGTTTCAGCATGCCTAAAAGAAGAGCCAAATACTTTCAGCTTACAAGTTTATAAGAACTATGAACCAACTGGTAATGAAACAATAATATCAAGAGCTGATTATCAAAATAAACTACATGGATTTTGGCTCGGTCAATGTATCGCTAATTGGACCGGACTTGTTACCGAGATGGATAAAATTGGAAATATTGGAGATATCCAGACCGGAGATTTTTACACTCGAGACGATTGGGGTAAACCGGATCAACCTAGTATTTGGGGTGAAGGAGTTCCAAGTGAATTATCGGCTACCATCGATTTTGTTTTCGAAGATTCCCTAAGAGTTTGGGGAGCTGATGATGACACAGATATCGAATATATCTATCAACATTTGATGTATGAAAATCAGACTACCTTGCTTTCAGGCGAACAGATTAGAGATGGTTGGTTAAAACATATCAAAGCAGAAGAAGAGAATTATTTATGGGTTTCGAATCAAACAGCATTTGATCTGATGCAAAATGGAATGGTTCCACCTGCTACGGGAGATCCTGAAAATAATCCGGATTTCGAAATGATTGATGCTCAACTAACCACTGAAATTTTCGGACTCTTCTCGCCTATGAGACCGGATTTCGCACTCAAAATGTCAAAAATACCAATCCAAAATACGGCAAGAGAAGAAGCTCAGGAAATTGCTGAATTCTATGTGATTATGTATTCCCTTGCTGCGGGAGTTAACCCTGACTCTTTCATTTCAGACCAAGTGTTTAGTATAGCTGAGATTGCAAGACAGCATCTCACGGAAGGTAAATATCCTGCAGCCATGTTTGATTTTGTTAAGCAACAATATGAGCAAGGAAATACCTGGGAAGAAACCCGTGATAATCTCTATGAACGTTATCAGGTCAACCAGATGGATGGTTATGACATCACTTCTCGAAATCTATATTGCAATGGTTGTTTTGCTGCTGGGATCAATTTTGGTGCAAGTCTGATAAGTTTGTTTTATGGGGAAGGTGATTTAATCGAGACCATCAAAATAGGTTCACTAACTGGATGGGATTCTGATAATCCAACGGCAACCTGGGGAGGAATGCTGGGATTTATACTTGGTGAAGATGGAGTCGAAGCTGCATTTGACAGAGAATTTTCTAATGTATTCAATATTCATAGAACACGTCAAGGTTTTTCAAACGATGGATTTGATGACTTTAACAATATGGCTTTAAAAGGAATTTTGATTACTGATCGTGTTATTCAAGAGCATTTACACGGCGGTATTGATATTGAAAAAGACTTATGGTATATCCCAAAAAAAATAGATTAGTATGAAATTTCTGACATTAATCCTGATAGTAATAATATTGTTCACTGATTTATCAATTGCACAAAATGAACCTGTAAAAATTGGAGTTGTTGGGCTCACACATACTCATGTTCACTGGATTTTAGGGCGAGAAGATAGAGGTGATATCGAAATTGTAGGTATCGTTGAACCGAATAGAGATTTAGCTCAGCGTTATTCTGATCAGCATGGTTATTCAATGGATATTGTATTTGATACCATGGAGGCAATGTTCGAAGCCACAAACCCGGAAGCTGTAACTGCATTCGGAACAATCTACGAACACTTGGAAGTAGTTCAGAAAAGTGCACCTAGAGGGATTCATGTTATGGTTGAGAAACCTTTAGCTGTGAGTCTGGATCATGCGAATCAAATGAAGGCACTTGCTGAGGAACATGGCATTGAACTACTCACCAATTATGAAACAACATGGTACTCTTCTAACCATGAAGTAAAAAGAATACTTGATGATGAAAAAATTGGTCCAATCAGAAAAGTTGTAGTTCATGATGGCCACCAAGGTCCAGCTGAAATTGGAATCAACTCAGAATTTTTAGACTGGCTAACTGATCCTGCTCAAAATGGTGCCGGTGCACTTACAGACTTTGGCTGTTATGGTGCAAACCTAATCACCTGGTTAAATGGTGGCGAACGCCCTACTTCTGTTTTTGCACTAACTCAAACGTTTAAACCGGAACTCTATACAAATGTTGATGATGAGGCGACCATCATTTTAGAATACCCGGAGGCTCAGGGAATAATTCAGGCAAGTTGGAATTGGCCTTTTTCCAGAAAAGACATGGAATTATATGGAAGAACCGGTTATGCACATGCTGATAACTCCCAAATTGTACGTTATAGATTTAGCGAAGAATCTGGTGAAATGAAAGAACTGCTACCGGGCTTACAAAAACCATACGATGATCCTTTTTCATATTTTGCAGCAATCATTCGAGGCGATATTGAAGAAGAACCAATGAGCTTATCATCCTTAGAAAACAATATGATCGTCATGGAGATTCTTGATGCCGCAATGAGAAGTGCCAAGTCTGGTCAAAAGATAATTTTGGACTAAGATTTAATTTCTTTTGTTTAATAATCTTTTCTGTTATTAACGATTAATAATATCAGAAGTCGCCTAAGTTATTTTGGCGCAATAAAATCCAAAGATTGAATTATTTTCGTAATTGATGATAACTCAAATAAAATCGAATGCGAATTCAATCTTTCTTTTTATTGGTAGCTACTTTAGCATTGCTTAGTACTCACGTTTATAGTCAATCATTGCCTGATTTAGCATTAATTGAAGGTGGAGTTTTTATCATGGGAACAGAAGACGGAGAAGGTGATGAAAAACCGACCAGAAGAGTAACAATTTCAGGTTTCTACATCGGTAAATACGAAGTCACAGTAGCCGAATATCGACTATTTGCAGAAGCAACTAATAGATCAATGCCAGATGAACCTGAATGGGGTTGGATTAATAATCACCCTATCATGAATACTTCATGGTTTGATGCTGTAGCGTATGTTGATTGGCTTAATGATTCACTTAAAGAAAATTATCGATTACCAACTGAAGCAGAGTTTGAGTATGTAATGCGTGAAGGTAAAAGTGGTGCTACATATAGCTGGACTTCGTACAATACAATTAATGAGAATATCGGGGATGAATCATTCCGATCTGAAACTACTCGCAATGTTTGGGACAATTATGATGATGGCAATACTTTCACTTCTCCGGTAGGTTCATATCATCCAAATGCATTTGGCGTGCATGACATCAATGGAAACATCTGGGAATGGGTAAGCGACTGGTACGATGATTATCCAGAGGAAGATCAGATTGATCCAACTGGACCTGAAAATGGAACCCACAAGGTTGGTCGTGGTGCTAGCTATGCATCTGATCCCTGGCACACAAGAATAGCCGGTAGAAATTGGGTCTTGCCTGAATTCAAAAAACCGGGATTTCGTTTAGCTAAAGACATAGAGGAATATTGAATCATGAAGTATTTACTAATTTCAATATTAACTATCGGTCTTTCTACTTTACATGCTGAATTAAGTAAAGGCTATCAAATTCATGAGCCACAAAAAGTTGCCCCTGATTTAATATCTTCAGATTTAGATGAATACAGTCCTAGCTTCGATGTTGTTAATCAGGAACTGTTTTTCATGAGAAGAAATCCGGGATCATTTTTCTATACCATATATTCTTCGTTTAAAAGTGAATCAGGTTGGTCTGAACCAAGAATAGTTTCATTCTCCGGTAAATATCGAGATGACGCGCCTTACATTTCCATGGATGGAAACACACTCTATTTTGATTCAAGAAGGCCACATCCGGAAGTAGCAACTGGTTCCATCAACATCTGGAAAACCAACCGAACTGACGAAAGTTGGTCCGATCCTGAAATAATATTGAATGCAAGTTTTAATGAAGCTAATGAACCTGATGCCGGGGTTGATGAATATGGACCTGCATTAGATGCTGATGGAAATTTATATTTCTATTCTTTCAGGCAACCTTATCGACCTGGAAAACGATTTACCGCAACATCGGAATCAGATTTTAAAGACGTAGTGCCAGTAGATAATATACCTGACCCTTCAGCAAATACCTTTGCATCTTACATCAGCTTTTCAAATGATGGAAATACAGCAGTTATGGAAGGTAGACATCCAAATAGAAGAGATACTGGCATATTTTACTCATGCAAAGATGAAAACGGTGACTGGGAAGAAGCCAAGCTTTTACCACTTGTAAATTCAAAGTCGTCAGATGGTGGGCCATTTATAACAGCTGATGGTAACTGGCTATTTTTTTCAAGTAATCGACCAGCAACAGGAGTCTTTGATCCTGGTTCTGATATTTATATGATCTCAACTGAAAATCTTCCAATTCCATGCGAATAACATTAATTCTACTCCTTCTAATACTATCTAACTGCTCTGATGAACCTGATGAGCTCAATCCAGTAGGAACTTACCACTTAGAAGTTCAGGGAATACGATCCATCGATTCTGGGATGTTAGAAATTGGTGGTGAGAACGATGATTATTTTGGCCGATTGACTTTTACCGGTTCAAGAAACAGGGAATATTCTGTTGGAATGGAATTTCTATCAGCTGATTCCATGTCATTTTACCTCGCAGGTGGAGGATACTTACGCATTGCAAGACGAGACACTAACTGGATTGGAGAGTTTAAATATTTTGGCTTGAATGGAGATATTATAGCAAATATTAACGGCGATCTCGACAATTATCGGGAATCAGAATTTGAAAGAATTACAAAGGTGAAGCCAATTTCTTGGGGGATAATTTCAACTTCAGCACAAGAAACATTTCCTTCATTTGATCCTGTAAGAAAAGAATTATACTTCACTCGAAGTAGTGGAATCTATTCATCAGTTAAGATGGATCAAAGTTGGTCTGAACCGGTACTTCTACCCTTTTCAAACACGTATAATTACTCAGCTCCTTATCTTTCTGATGATGGAAATACATTAGTTTTTACCAGTAATCGCCCATTGGAAGAATCTGGCGAAACAACTCGAAATAATGTTTGGAGTGTAAATCGGGATACTGAAGGAAACTGGGCAGAACCAAAAATTTATCCTGAACCAATAAATATCGATTCACTCGGTGATTACCACGCAGCAATATCGGCCAATAATTCTCTCTATTTCGTTTCATATAATCGAGATGGTGGTTTCGGTCGGTCCGATCTTTATAAAGCAATAGAATCAAACTCTGAGTATTTAGTTGAAAACTTAGGTCCTACTATCAATACCGAATTCAGTGAAGCTGACGTTTATATTGATCCGGAAGAACGATTTTTATTATTCATTTCAACATCAAGAGAAGACACTTTCGGCGCTGATGATATTTATATCACTGTAAACAGTACTTCAGGTTGGTCGGAACCAGAGAATCTGGGGAAATCAGTTAATACTTTTGCCTATGAGTATGGACCTTGGATTGATCCAATCAATAAAAAATTCTACTTCAATAGTGATCGACGTGGAAGCGCAGATATTTATTCTATTGATATCGATCAGATACCAGTCTTATTACCTTTCTTTGAATAATTGAACAAAATATTAATGACCATTGACTCAACTTGTTCAGATTGAGTTAATTTCAGTTTAACTGTTTGTATCCAAATAGTATCTTCTCAATTAGTAGTTCAAGGGTAAATTAATCGGGTACAATCATGTCCACCTCTCTTCATCCAACATTGGGTAAAGAACGATTTCAATCGCTAGATATACTTCGTGGTATAGCTATACTGGGAATTTTGATCATGAATATTCAAAGCTTCTCTATGCCGGGAGCCGCTTATCTGAATCCAACTGCATTTGGTGACCTGGAAGGCGTGAATTTCTGGGTATGGGTTTTGAGCCATATTTTCGCAGATCAAAAATTCATGACTATTTTCTCAATTCTATTCGGCGCCGGTGTTGTTTTAGTCACGCAAAAAACAGAGCAGAAAACAGGTAAATCAGCAGGATTCCATTACAAAAGAACCTTCTGGTTATTAATAATTGGACTAATCCATGCACACCTCATTTGGTATGGAGACATTCTTGTAGCCTATGCAGTTTGTGCATTCATAGTATTTCTTTTTCGAAAAATGAATCCAAAGAAACTATTGATCATTGGACTAATCACAATATCAATACACACATTAATATATGCCTTCATTGGTTTCAGCCTACAATTTATGCCGACTGAAGCTCTTTTAGAGTTAGAAAACGAGATATGGAAACCGGGAATAGATGCTACTTATTTTGAAGTGATGGCAGTGACCGGTTCACTATCTGATCAAATTAGTTATAATTCTCAATCTGCTCTTGAGATGGAAACAACCGTTTTTTTAATGTTAATGATGTGGCGAGCCGGAGGGCTAATGCTGGTTGGAATGGCCTTATATAAATGGGGAATTTTAACAGCTGCAAGAGATTCATCATTCTACAAAAAAGGAATGATTCTAGGTTTTCTCATAGGACTACCAGTTATTATTTGGGGCGTTTATAAGAATTTTGAAGTCAACTGGAGTTTAGAATATTCCATGTTTCTAGGATCACAGTTTAACTATTACGGAAGCTTAGGTGTTAGTTTTGCCTACATTTGTGCCATCATGCTTTTTGCCAAATCAGATGGATTGAACTTTATCAAAGAACGTTTCGCATCTATTGGACAAATGGCACTTACAAATTATATAGCTCAATCAGTAATCAGCATATTAATTTTTTATGGTATTGGATTTGGCTTATTCAGCCAATTTGAACGAATTGAGCAAGCTGCAATCATACTAGGCATTTGGCTTCTTCAATTTGGTTGGTCGAAGCCATGGCTTGATAATTTTAAATTTGGGCCACTTGAGTGGATTTGGCGCTCTTTAACATATGTAGAATTTCAGCCTATGAGAAAGGGAGAAAATTATGCTAATGATTCAGAAAAGAAGTTAGCATAATAGTTGGCCCAGGGTTGATCTGAAGCTTCATCTCGATGCTCCAAATCTGCAGCAACGAAAAGATAGGTCAACTCAGATTTTGTGATCTCCAAATTCATAATGTCCATTGCTTTGTCATGGACGAATTCTGCATACCACATTGGCCATTCCGGATCGTCACCATCAACATCGATAAAAGCATCGTGGTGCGCCTTGCCCGCTTCTTTAAATAGAGCAGTTAAATTATTGATTTGTTCTTCGCTAAACATTGGCTCTTCGGGCTTAAATGATTTAGATATGTAAGAATCTATATCCAAAAATTATAAATGCAGTAATTCCGAAAAATTACTTATTCATTGAAACTAAGAACTCTTCGTTATTCCTGGTTCCTTTGATTTTCTCAAGAAGGAATTCAGCTGCTTCGAACGAATTCATATTAGTCATATAACGACGAAGAAGTACAACTTTCTCACGTTCAGCATCGCTAACAAGAAGTTCTTCACGGCGAGTACCACTTCTAAATACATCGATAGCAGGATAAATACGACGATCAGAAATTCGACGGTCTAAAACTATTTCACTATTACCCGTACCTTTGAATTCCTCGAAAATCACATCATCCATTCGAGAACCGGTATCAACGAGTGCAGTGGCAATAATTGTAAGAGAGCCACCACCTTCGATATTACGTGCAGAACTAAATTGTTGGCGTGGTACCTTCAAAGCTTCTGAATCCACACCACCTGTCATTGTTCGACCTTTATTCCCAGCACAAACGTTGTATGCACGTGCAAGGCGGGTGATAGAATCTAGTAGAAGCAATACATCATGACCACTTTCAACTAATCGCTTCGCTTTTTCGAAAACGATTTCAGCCAATCCAATGTGGTTTTCCGGTTTTTCATCAAAAGTAGAAGCTACAACTTCAGCACCCTCGACGGTACGCTCCATTTCAGTTACTTCTTCAGGGCGTTCATCCACCAAAACAATCAGGATTTTTGCTTCCGGATGATTCGTTGAAACTGCATTCGCAATGTTTCTGAGAATGGTAGTTTTACCGGTCTTTGGCTGAGCAACAATTAATTGTCGCTGACCCTTTCCAACCGGAGCAAACATATCAATAAAACGAGTAGTGTATTCACTCGCTGTATATTCCAGTTTATAGCGATCATCTGGGTGGATTGGTAGTAATTCATCAAAGTTACCACGATTGTCCATGTCAGTTGGAATTCGGCCGTTTACGCCCTCAACTCTAAGTAATGCGAAGTAGCGTTCACCAACTTTTGGTGGACGAATAATACCAATTACACAGTCACCCTGGCGAAGACGAAAACGCTTGATTTGTGAAGGTGAAACATAAATATCATCAGGAGATGCTTTATAACTGTAATTCACTGATCGAAGGAATCCATAACCATCCGGCAAAATTTCTAAAGTCCCTTCATTTACCAAATATGGACCTAGTTGTGGTATCAGTTCGTCTAAACGCTCTTGAAGCGTTGGTTTGTCAGAAACCGGTAGCTGGTCGTGTTCATGATTTCGTTTTCTTTGACCTTGACGCTTCCCTTGTTTGCCTTTTTGTCTCTGATCTCTCCCTTTTTGCGGCTGTTTTTTCTCTTCTTTTGGCTCCTCTTTCTTATACGAAACTATATGAGATGATCCACCATAGGTTGTCAACTCGTCTTCTTTTTGAGAAGTCTTCTCAATTTCTTCAACAACTTCTTCTTCTACAACCTTTTCAGCTTCCTCTTCTATATTAACCTTCTGAGCTTTTTTTCTCGTCCTTTTCTTTGGTCGAGCTTTAATTTCGTTCTCTGATTCTTCAATAGGCATTGTAACTTGTACACCTGAGCTACCAGTCTCTCTAATCTGCTCTATTAAATCATTCTTACGAACTCCGGTTACACGTTTTATTCCAACCGACTTCGCGATTACTTGAAGTTCGCCTAATTTCTTCGACTCAAGGGATTCTAGCTTTGTTGCAGAAATACCCGCGTTCTGATTATCTGACATAAATATGGTTGCTATTGCAAAAAATGATCTTACTGAATTTGGGGTGAGCGCTGTTCTCTATTTTTCTTAGCACTCTATCAGGTAAGGATTTGAGGTGGATTAGCCTGATTAGTTCAAATGAGTTAACCACCGTCTTACGATTGGATAAAAGTAAAAACTTCCAGCAAAAATTACTACTTCATGCTTCAAATCATTCAATATTCTTTTAAAATTTGATTCATCAATGGATTCAACAGAAAGATATTCGCGGATTTGCTCTACTTTCGCAGCCCTTTCTCCTTCCTGCTCATAGAAAAAGAGATTCTCAAACTCCTCAAAAGGACTTAACAGTTTAGATGATACTTTGTCTTTCAATGCTGATAATATAAATATCACTTTTCGGTCATTAAATCTATTCAACCCATCAAAAAGAGATTGAATGGCATCAGGATTATGTGCTCCTGAAAAATACCAATCATATTCCTTATGCAGCTTTTCAAATCTGGCAGGAATTCCCGGAAATAGTTCAATGCTTTCAATAAATGTTGCTTCATCAATTGGAAAATCATTTTGCAGAGTATCAACAACTGATTTAACTGTAGCTACATTATGGGCATTAATAGATTCAATGAAATTCGTTTTAATAGGTTTGCTTAAAGAGTTTAATTGGATTTCTGTGTTATCAAACTTTGGATCTAATAAACCGGATAAAACAGCCTCGGATTGTTCTGATTCTGCTTTTTTCAAAATCTCATTTAGTTCGTCACCTTCAATATTTCCTATGATCACAGGTTTGCCAGGTTTAATAATTCCTGCTTTTTCTCTGGCTATTTCAATTTTCGTATCGCCAAGTATTGCCTGATGATCTAATCCTATACTTGTTATAACTGAACATTCAGGATCAATGATATTGGTGGAGTCCAATCGACCGCCAAGCCCCGCTTCTATTAAAGCGATATCAACTTTTGCATCCTTAAAAGCCCAAAAGGCAAGTGCTGTACTTATTTCGAAATAGGTTAACTGGATCTCTTCTAATTGATTCGAATACCGCTGAAAGAATTCAAGGATTTTGTCATCCGAAATGTCTTCTCCATCAATCTTAACACGTTCGTTGTATTTCAACAAATGTGGAGAAGTAAATGCTCCAGTTTTAAAACCGGCGCACCTGTATATCGATTCTAACAGTAAGGTTACAGTCCCTTTACCGTTGGTTCCGGAAACATGAATGGATTTAAATTGATCCTGAGGATTAACAATCGATGAACAAAAATCGCGAATGTTATCTAATCCAAAATTCGAAGCTGAAGCCCCAACTTTTGAGAACATGGGGATTTGATCAAGGTAATTCCACACATCATCAATCTGAATGAAAGCTCGCATCAGGATATTCTCTCATTTTTTAAAGCTTCAAACATTGATTTTATCCTGATCAATTCGGCATGCTTTGAATCAAAGTGGACGCCATCTAACTGGTCAACACTTCGAATTTCTGAAACTGAATTGGTCGTGAATGCATAATCCGCTGATTTAATATCAGACAATGTAAATGCTGCCTCAATAAGCTCATATTCTGTTTTTTGAAGCATTTCTATAACCAACCCTCGAGTTACTCCAGGTAGCAAATCATGTTTAATGTCAGGTGTATAAACCGAATTCTCTTTACCCCAAAAAATATTCGATATCGTTGTTTCGCTCACGATACCATCTAACGTTAACATCAAAGCATCGTCTGCCTTTTGATCTTGTGCTTCCTGCGCCGCAATTATGTAATTGAGTCCATTTGATAATTTAAAATTACGATTCAATGCTATTGATGGGATAACGGGAGTTTTAGCAGTAATTAACTTTAATGGAGGAAAAATATTCGGATTCAAAGGTTGAGCTGTAATAATCCAATCGAATTCTCTAGTGTTTGTTTTATATCCCCTTTCTCCTTTACGCCAGCTTTGAAAACGAATCATGCTTACAGTATCACATAGATTATTCGCATTAATAAGTAGAAGTATTTGCTTTTTGAGATAATCAGCAGTGAGATCAAAATCGAAGTTTAGATAGGCTGATGCTTCTTTGAGCCGATTGAAATGATCTTCGAAAGCAAGGAATTTGCCGGAATAGGATTTCAAAGTTTCAAAGCATCCATCACCATACATCATTCCTCTGTTGATTGGTGAAACTCTTACTTCATCTAGTGGCTTTAAATCACCATTAAAACAAACGATTTCGCTCATCTTAAAATAGTTCGGTGATCTTTTGAGCAGCACCTTCTCGATATCCAACAAATGACTCTACAAATTCCCCACGTTCATCTAAAACGAAATAACTTGGTATACCCGGTACTTTTAGATCATTGTATAGTTTGGTTCCGTCGATGTAAATGAAATCGTGGTTCGGGATGAGTATTTCAGCTGTTTCTGCTGCATCTTTTACTACAGCTCCAACAACTTGATACCCCTCATTAGCAGCAAAAATATCAAACTCATTCATAATTTCAGCTGAACGTTCCGACCATGACGACCAAAATAAAACTATGACTCTTGCACCTGCCAGTTCTGCGAATCTAAGACTATCACTATGCTGAATATATGGATGAGGATCAGTCAACAGATTTTCATAATCGCTCGTATTCGTCCGAAAATTCTCTTCTTGCTCCGTTTTAAAATTGAATGATGCATATACAATGAAAATCATCGTTATTATAGCACCAATACCAATAAACGGAGCAAAATATTTTTGTTTTAGCTTCATACTCAAAAGTACGAATCTTAGTGTAGAAGGTGAATACTACTTTTTAAACATCACAACTGTTAATGGATCAATGATAATTGCATTGTCTTTGATTTCGAATCCATTTCGATTTTTCACTTCCTGAGTTCCTGCTTCGTCGGAATCAACAATAACAGTTGCTGATTGCAGATCTAAACCAGATCGAATGCTTCGATCTTGATTATCAGCATTCACAAAAATCCAGAATTCTTCCCCATTACTAGCAGTTGCTGAATAAGCAATGACTAAATCTGTTTCTGCAATGTCAGGACTTTCAATACGACGTACATTCGCAGCAACTTCTTCTTCTGTTGAAAAACGAAAAGCATCCGATGATTTACGCAATTCTATTAAACCACGGGTAAATTCCATCGTTGTTTTGTGTATTCCGGGCTCGGTCACTTTGTCCCAATCAAACATATTTACAGCATCAGATGCATCATAGGAGTTCTCTATGAAATACGGATACTCAAATCCTTCTGAAATAGTGTAATCTGAAGTTGGTGGTATTTCTGACTTCCATTGTTTTGTTCGACCATATTCCTGACCGGCATGAATAAATGCAACTCCCTGACTTGTTAGTATAATTGCATTTCCTAAACGTATTCGTTTTTGAATTTCTTCCTGTTCTGTTGATGGGTCCAAATGAGCAGAATGTGCAATTACATCATGAAGAGTTAAATTATCATGAGCAGCGATATATTGAAGGATATCTCCCGGATCATCTTCAGTAGTATTACTTGGCTTCGCGATAATATTATTGAATATAGTTACCGTTGATCGTGCACCGCCTGTAATGAATCGTGCTTCTCCTTCTGAACCATACCCTGATTTTAACTCGTTTCGCATCTCATCAGAAAAACATGCAATACTATTTGTTTGATTCATCCAATCCTGATCGGCAGGAGTTACATTTTCGCCATCATCACCAGCAAAAGTTCTCCAGCATTCTCCAACCATATGAACATTAGGATTTATTTTAATGGCTTCATCCCAAAGTAATTGAACAGTTTCAGCATCTAAATCACCCATTAAATCAAATCGAAATCCATCCACTTTATATTCTGTCAGCCAGAATAAAATGGAGTCGATAACCAGCTTTCTTGCCATTGCATGGGTGGTTCCAACTCGACCACCACCGTAGCTTTGCTTTGCTTCACCTATCGAATCCATAAAATGATAATACCCCGGTACTATGTCTTCCAAAATACCCAAAGACGCAGTGTGGTTGTAGACCACGTCCAGTGTAAGTCCCAATCCGTATGAATGAACGTCATTTATCAGGTTTTTTAATTCTAAGATTCTTAGTGCCGGATCAGTTGGATCCATTGAATACATACCATCTGGTGCAAAATATCCATGTGGATCATATCCCCAGTTATAGTTAGCACCGGTTGCATATTCACTTTCTCTGATCGAAGCAATGGATTCATCACCATGAGCATAACTCATAACTGGTAATAACTGAACGTGAGTAACCCCAAGGTTTTTGATGTACTCAATTCGTTCGGTAAATGCATCATAGGTACCAAATCGAGCACCTGTTTGAATGTCCGGATCGGAAGTAAAATCGCGAACGTGAACTTCATAAATAATTGCATCTTCGCGTTTTTCAAACCCATTTATATTAGCATACTCCAGCTCCGGACCAATTTGAGATGGATCAAGAATTGCAGCTTTCCCAACAATCACTCCGGGTGAATTGTCTATTCCTTTTGAAAAGGCATATGGATCTAAAACTCGCTTGGTTTCCCCATAATTAGTAACTGAGTATTGATAGAATTTTCCAAAGTGATCACCTCCAATTTCGAGTGACCAAACGCCTTTTTCTCCTCTATTTAAAAATTCTTCAACGAAGTTATCTTCATTAAGTCCATCTTCGAAGATTAAAACTGAAACTTCACTGGCTAAAGGTGCCCAAAGTTTGAAAATGGTTGATTCTTCCGAATATGAAATCCCTAACTTTCCGTTGTAGGTATAAAGCTCGTCTATTGCTTTCCAATGAACTTGTAGATCCTTGGTTTTTGTACCCACTTTAACCTGATATCTCTTAGTGAAATCCAGTTGGGTATTCGTGATGATTTTGTAGGAATTTCCACCACCAGGAAGTACCAAACTTGAACTAATTATACGACCATCATCGATATATGCAATATCACCCGGATCAACTTCCTGACTAATTACTACTTCAATTTGATTTTGCGAAGTAATAAACGCGGAGACAATTTCCAGCGTTTTTGTTTCAGGATTCACTGACCCTAGAACCGGGATTTGGTATAAAAAAAGCACCAGCGATACCGCAAGTGCTTTTGTAGAAATAACTTTCATGAAAATTGATTTAAAATTTTTGAATCAAAAAATTTAAGTGCTTTCAATAGCTTGTTCACCAACATCTTCAACTCTCAAACAATAGAGTCCGGCAATTATCATCGAAATACCACCTGTTACAAGAATCATAATGGTTTCACCACCAAAGAAAGTAGTAAGAATAAAACCTAACACAGAGGCAGCCATTATCTGAGGGATTACAATAAAGAAATTAAATACGCCCATATAGTATCCCATTTTATCTGCAGGAATAGAACCGGATAAAATTGCATAAGGCATGGATAGAATACTTGCCCAAGCTATCCCAACTCCAATCATACTGAACCAAAGCATACTTGGATTTTGGATGAAATACATAGAAATCAAACCGGCCGCGCCGCAGAACAAGGCTAACATGTGAGTTACGGTTCGCTTAGTCTTTCTTGCCACCCATGGAATAAAAATTGCAGCAATGGCGGCGATACCATTATATCCACCAAAAAGATTACTTACCATATCCGCACCTTGATTATACAGCAAAGAGGTAGTATCTGAGGTTCCGTAAATGTGAGATGTTACTGCAGATGTTGCATAAATCCACATAGAGAACAGTGCAAACCAGGTAAAAAACTGAACAAAAGCCAATTGAACCATTGTTCTAGGCATTGAATTGAAATCCTTGACAATATGAACAAGAGCGGCCTTTGTATTCCCCTTTTTGGTTAGGGATGCGCCAATTAAGTGAACCAAGCCAAAGAAGATCAGACCACCACCTAATACATGTAATTGTGGATCTATACCCGTAACAGCCACAATGGTTGAAAAAATACCCCCAATAACAATTCCACCTAATCCCAGCTTATTGAATTTTTGAATGAAAAAGTCTTTTTCTGAATCTTCCATTGCAGGGTGATCATGATCTTCATCTTCTTCAGGTGGATATTCTTTGGTGGAGAAAACCGTCCACATGACGGTAATGAAGTACATTGTTGCACCGATATAGAAAGAATATTTTACTGAAGGTGGAATAACTCCTTCAGGTGCTGTATTGGGAATATTCAACCAATTCGCAAAAATCCAAGGTAGAAATGAAGCAACCAATGCACCAATTCCGATAAAGAAACTCTGCATAGCGAAACCTGCTGTTCGCTGTTCATCCGGCAATAAATCACCAACAAAAGCTCTGAATGGCTCCATGGTTACATTAATAGAAGCATCCATAATCCAAAGTACACCAACTGCCATCCATAAAGCAGCTGAATTTGGCATCATGACTAACGCAATGGCACCTGTTATAGCCCCAATAGCAAAATATGGTCTCCTCCTTCCCCATTTTGGAAGCCAAGTTCTATCGGAGTAATAACCAATTATAGGTTGAACAATAAGTCCGGTTACTGGTGCTGCCAGCCAGTAAATAGCGAGACTGGATGCATCTGCACCCAGAGTTTCAAAAATCCTACTAGTATTTGCATTTTGGAGTGCAAAACCCATTTGGATTCCCAAAAAACCGAAACTCATATTCCAAATCTGGAAAAAGTTAAGCCTTGGCTTTTTTGTCATTGCTTGTGACATGGATTAGTTGGTTAGGTTAGTATTTAATTGGTTGCTAGAATAAACCATTGATGTGGCGGAAGATCAAACTCATATGTGCCATTTTCCTCATCCATAACTCCTTCTGTGACACCATATTTTGTATAGGTTGATGAAGACCATGATGGAACTGAAAGTTGTTGTGTCTCTCCGGTGATATTAATAGCAACAATCACTTCATTTTCATTTTTCTTTCTGACAAATGCATAGGTTCCTTCCGGCGACTCAATCCGAGTTCTTTCTCCTCCAAATGCTCCATTCCATAAGGCCATATTCTCTTCCTGAATAGTCAATAACATTCGAAAGAAATCTTCATAGGCGTAGTCTTTCCAATCAACAGCATCTTTCTCGAAGAACTCAATACGCTTATCAAGAATTGATTCTTGTCCTGTGTAGATAAGTGGCATTCCTGCTACAGTAGCTGAAAGAACTGCAAAACTTTCAAAATTAGGTCCCCACAGTTCTACATCACTTCCATTCCATGAATTTTCATCATGATTTGTAGTGAAATACATGCGATAACTATTTCGAGGAAATCTTTCCGCATCTCTAGCAAAGAGGTCATCCAAATCCTTGAAGGTTTTCTCGCCAGCTGCAATCCCCCTTGTGATGTGAGCATATTCCCAAGCATAGTTCATATCGAATGCATCGATTAGAAGCTCTGGATCGCCATCTTCTGCTAGCATGAATACATCTTTGACCTCATCTAATCTTGCAATGGCTTCCACCCAGAAATCAGTGGGTACATATCCTGCAACATCACAGCGATATCCATCGATATTGAATTCCCGCACCCAATATTCAAGCGCATCCATCATTGCTTCACGCATGTCCTCGTTATTGTAATTGAAATCAATTACATCATCCCAGTCTGGTACTGGCGGCATAAAATTCCCATCATTATCGAGGTTATACCAATCTTTGTTTACCGTCCAAACATTATCCCAGGAAGAGTGATTTGCTACCCAGTCAATTAGAACTTTCATATCCAATTCATGAGCTGCTTCAACTAAAGCGCGGAAATCTTCTTCGGTACCAAACTCAGGATTTACAGCCTTGAAATCCTTTACTGCATAATAGCTGCCTAAAGTTCCTTTTCTGTTCTCCTCACCTATGGGATGAATGGGCATCAACCAAAGAATATCTACGCCCATCGCTTTCAATCTGGGCAAATCTTCTTTAAATGCATTAAAGGTTCCTTCAGGTGTGTATTGCCTAATATTTACTTCATAAATACTAGCATTCTTACTCCATTCAGGATGCACAACATTACTTACAGGAGCAACTTCCGGAGTAGGTGAACAAGCAACAATTACAAGTAATAAACCAAGAGCCCAGATTTTATATGACTTCATCAATTGTCGTATTTAGATGATTATTTTATTTCACTAAAAGCATTTTTTGGGTATTCACTGTATTTCCAGCTGTGAATCTTGCAAGATAAACCCCGCTACTCAGACCGGATGCATCAAATCGAACCGTGTACGAACCAACTGATTGTGTTTCATTGACCAGAGTTGCCACCTTTTGGCCAAGCATATTGAAAATCTCCAATGTAACAGGTCCGGCAGAAGCTACATCGTAGTTGATATTCGTGCTTGGATTAAATGGATTTGGATAATTCGGATACATATTGAATGCAGTTGGTTTCTCGTAATCCATATCTTCATTCGATACTGAAATGTTAGCTTCAGGTGTTTCAAACTGTCGTGTAGTGTACAGTTTAAATGTTCCGGGTTCTAATGGAATCGATCTGTCAGGATTTGTAACCAGGTATTCAGTTCCATCAAAATAATCGTACCAAGTTGTTGAGGTCGGGAACAATACATCAGCATCAACCGGGAAGACACTAAAATTACCAACTATTAAAACATCTGTATCCGGATGCTCATAGATAATAGTTTTAACGGAATCAGATAAACTATAATCTGCAGATGTTGGATTAGTAAATGCTTCACTACTATTTCTAAGTTTTAATAATGCTGCCCATGTTTTATATAGATTCCTTCGCTGCTCTGTATCTGGAGAATTCCAATAATCCCATCTAATTGGTTTTGCATCTGTTCTTCCGGGAACTGAAGGTGCGCAATCACCACTAGAACCACCCGGTTTCAGACATTGTTCTCCATTGTTGCCATATCCATAGCCTACTTCACCGAATTGCCATAGCATCTTTGGGCCGGGTAAAGTGAAGAAAAATGCTCCAGCTAGTTTTTGACGAGTAAGTGCATTATCCAAATCTCGCACGTTATAAGAACCGGGGTCAGTTTCACACCCATTACCTCCTCGAGGATGATTTGAACAAGCTCCAAAACTTCGATTTTTAAACATCAGCCATTGCTCATCATGACTTTCCATATATCCGACTAAATGCTTCTTAGCAAAACCTTTGGAAGAGGACAATACTCCATTCAAATTGGATTTATTGTTTTCATTGTAGCCCATGGTAGCTTCGTTGTATGGACCAGTCATTTTACCCCAGAATAGAATTCCTTTGCCTTCATCAACTCGGTAATCTGCCCATTCGCGTTCTTCCTGACTAGTTCCTAAATGCTCAAAAATCACAATAAAATCTGGGTCAACTTCCCATTGGTAGTCGGCATATTGTTTTAAAATATCGACTCTATCCTGTTGATAGCTATTAGTACATGATTCATTACTACCACTACAATTTTGAGTAAACCCCTTGGTTAGATCCCATCGAAAGCCATCAATTTTGTATTCCGTAATCCAATGTTGAACAACTTGTTTAACATAATGTTGAGTGCCAGAATACTGATGATTGAAATCAGTAAATACATTATAAGAATGACGAGGAGATGTATTGAAATAAGGATTAGAACTTAAATTATAAAGACTATTTAGAGTATGAGGATTATCAGCATGATTAAGTACTATATCCACAATAACTGCAATTCCTCTATTATGAGCCTCATTTACAAAAGCTTTAAAAGCTTCTGGTGTACCGTAATACTTATCAATTGCATAATGCGATGTAGGATTGTATCCCCAACTTAAGTTTCCATTAAACTCGTTAATTGGCATTAGTTCAATGGCATTTATTCCAAGTCTTTCTAAGTAATCCAGAGTATCGATTAATGCCGTGTAGCTTGGTGTTTCAAAAAAATCACGCATTAATAACTCATAAATAACCATATTCTCTTTATCCGGTCTTACGTAATTGTCATCCGTCCAATTGAATTCTGGTTTACCGGGTCGGAGTACACTAACTAAACCAAAAGTTTCACCTGAAGGATAAGCTTTCAGATTTGGATAAACAGAAGAAGGAATAAATTGATCATTATTTTCGTCCAACACCAGTTCAGAATATGGGTCTGCAATTCTGACTTCACCATCAACTAAATATTGAAAACCATATTCCTGACCAGGAGTAAGCCCTGTTATTTCATACCAAAACCAGATACTATCTGCATTCGCAGAATCACGATTCATTTTATAATTGAGATCAACGGCCCAGTTCGTGAAATCACCAATCAGAAAAACATCCTTTTTGTAAGGTGCAAAAAGAGATAATGTTGCTGATGTTCCATTTTCTCCATAAGTGATTCCATCTTTTAAACCTACCGGTCTTGGTAAGTCCACATCTTGAGGTTCTCCCACATAGGTAAACTGTAAAGAATCAGAAACTGTAGCACCGGATTGCGTCACTGCTACAATCTTAAATTCATTCAATCCGGTTATGAAATTATAGTTTGTAATATCTTCGAGGTAAAACATTTGTCGTGGAAAATCATACTGATTCTCAAATGTACCAGCGAGTACATCGTTGATATAAAATTCAGACTCAGTAACATCAATAGGATCTGAAGCTTTTGCCGCAACAGTTACCCATAATTCCTGATCACTATCTGCAATCCCATTTTCAGGTCCCATTTGAAAAATGAGCGGAGATGTTACTTCAAGAAAGGAATCATTGTTATTACCTATAGATATGCTATTAAATGGATCTGTAATCCAATTCCATTCTGAACCACTGGCATTAAATTGCTCATGAAATTTATAAGCATAACCTGATTTTCCATTATGTGTGGCATTACCCCCGCCAATTTGGAGAGATATTGTTTTATACCAGAATCCGTTAGCTGCATCATTGGTCATTAATGAGCCATCGGTAGTGCTTATTCGACCATTAGTATTATTACCCCAGTTATTAAACTCACCTGGCACAAATACACGTTGAGCGGTCTCATTAGCTTCATAGCGAAAAGTTACACTTACAGTTTCTTGAGCAAAAAGTGGTAAACCGGAACTTATACTTACTACTAAAAATGCAGTGATTACAGTTATTCTCTTCATTTATTTCTCAGTCGATGATCTTAATATTAATTCGGGAGAGTAGATGGTTTGTGAAATAGCCTTATTCTCGTTTTGCAATCGGTCAACTAGGCTTTGCGTAGCAAAATATCCCATATCCCGCATCGGCTGTCTAACGGTAGATAAACCGATGTATTCAGCAAGTTCTATATCATCATAGCCGATGATTGGTATTTTTTTACCAAGATCTTTCATGGCTTTCAGTGCGCCAACCGCCTGAATATCAGATGCACAAAAACAAGCTTCCGGTGGTTCAACCATATTCAGCATTTTAGCCATTGCCTCGTAACCACCCTTTTCGGTAAAACCATCTCGATAGGTGGTATCTCCAGCAACTACATATTTTTCACAAAAAGGCACTCCATTCTCTTCGAGAGCTTTTTTGAATCCAACTAATCTATCCCTTATTGGTTTTGATGTTTGCAAGGCAGATAACATTGCAATTTTTTGGAATCCCTTATCGACCAAACTTTGTGTAGCACGATAAGCTCCTTGAATATTATCGACGGCTACTGAATCGAAACCATCATGATTTTCGTCAATAAGTGTTATAGGAAGATCAAAACGTCTGAGCTTTTCCCATTGTTCATCTTCCAGATGAATAGAAATGAATAAATAACCTTCTGCCCATCTTCTTTTTAATACATGTTCTACTTCTTCAAATAGACTCTTCCCAGCTGTCACATTGAAAATGGTAAGCTCATATCCAAGTTCCGTTAATTTATCCTGGATACCACCTAATATTTCCATGAAAAAGTAATTCGAAATCACAGGTACAACAGCCATGATTGTATTACTTTTTTTACTTGCTAGACCCTGAGCATAGGCTTGAGGATGATACCCAACCGCATCGGCTACCTCTAATACCTTCTTTTTTGTGGATTCGGATACACTACTACTCTGATTAAATACCCGAGAAACTGTAGCTATGCTGACCCCAGCTTGTTTTGCTATGTCGTAAATGGTTGATGCCATCTAGAATGTTTTAAATACGCAGGTACCTTTCAAAGTACCTGCGAGAAGACTTATAGAATATCTTTTTATTTAATAAGCATCATTTTCTTAGTGCTTACAAATTCACCAGCTTCAATGCGGTAGATATACATACCTGAAGACAGGTTACTTGCATTGAAGTTAATGGTATGAGTTCCTTGACTCATTCTATTGCCATCTACAAGAGAGGCTACTCGCTGACCCAGCATGTTATAAACCGTTAGATTTACATTGCTAGCAGCTGGTAGTGTGAATTGAATTTTTGTAGAAGGGTTAAACGGATTCGGATAGTTTTGCTCCAATACGAATTGACTTGGTCTTGCAAATTCATCTTCGTTTGAAACAGTGATACCATTATCACCTTTTCCTCCTCTTCGTACAACTTCAGCACCTGATTCGGTTACAAGAATGTATTCATCATACACTTCATCATGTACACTATCAGCTCTGCTTACCGCACCAAAGATTAGGCTATAACGCTCGCCACCATCTACTTTTAAAACATGGTCATTACCAAAGCCATTTTCATTATCAAAGCCATTCGCGCTAAATTTGAATGCACCTCGACGATTTTCTCCGGCAACGTAGTCAATAGTTATAGTATATACTGAGTCACCTGCAACCAGATCACCACCAGTCGATCCATCATCAGAAAGTTGTAGATCGGTTCTTAGGGAGAGATTATTCCCCCAATCTTCCCAGCCTCCACCAACTTTATTAACTAGCGATCCATTAATAAACACTGAGTTTACACTAGTACCAGAGGCTGCACCTGTGCTAAAATCATCAGGGAGATCTGTTGAATCCTCAGCAAAATAGAAAGCAGGTCTCATGTCTACTTCAAAAATTACTGAAGCATCTGAAGCAAAAATATCATCGAGGGTAACATTGTTGAAGAATGGAATCGTGCCGGTATGGTTAATTCCGATATAATCACTACCAACAAGACTATTTGCTGTTACTCCAATTGGTTTGTTACTACCATCTTCATATGCATCATTACCATCAGTTCTGATTACAAATTTATGCACCCAATTCGAAGGAATAACATTTGTTCCCATATTTACGGTAGTTTCATATACACCAGATGTTTGCCCTTCAGAAAGGGTATTTGCCGTTGTATTCCAGCCATTGAAATCACCGGCAACTTGTAACGATTGGTTGGCATTACTCGGATCAAAAGTACCATTCAGAATTTGAACATTCATATCAACCTGGAAGTATAATTGTACATTCCCAAATACTGCATTATTCAAGTCTGTATATGGTACAACTGGTTCTACAGGAGTAACAGTTACATCTGCATCCGTAACAGTTACATTCCGATTTGGTTGACCATCTAGCTCATATCCTCCAGAAATTCTTGAAGTATGCAGATAAAGCTTATAATCATAGGACCCTACCCTGACTTCTGGAACTGTAATTGCATAAATACCATCACTATCAACATCAGTTAATGTATCAGCACTTGTACTCCAACCATTTATTGCTCCAGATATCGATACAAAATCAGTTCCTGGGATAAATGCAGCCGAATCAATAATATCTCGCATATCTGCTTGGAAAGTTACATCAAATAAGCTCACTGTATGTGAACCTAAATCTGAGAAATCATTCTGAGCAGAAACTATCCATTCTGATGTCATATCATCTGTACCAAATGAAGCTACTGAATCTGGGTTTCCAGAATAAATCGTAGGTTTTCTTACTAGTGTTTGATTACTTGTTCCACCAGCAGTTGAACCTACATCCCAAGCACTACCTGGATCTACACCAAGTGCCCCAAAAAGATCAATTAGTGTTGTATCTGTACCGGATATACTGAATAGACCAATAGCATCGTCTCCGTTGACAAATGTCATGTCGTCGAGAGTATCTGCTGCCGCAATAATTGCTGGGTCAACACCTGAACTGCTTGGATTTCCAATTACATAAACTTCACCTTTTGCTAATGTACCAGTGAAGCGCAATGTATCTTGCCAACTAGTTGCACCATTATTAGCGCGCATCATGATATAGTTGGATAAATTTACATCTCCATCTGTACCATTGAAAATCTCTATAGCCTTATTCTGACTTGAGCCTTCGATGTACTCAGAGATGAAAACACCTTGTGCATTTGAATTAGCTACCCCGATAAGAACAACTAAGAACGCACAAAGTAAGGTTGTAACCTTATTCATGTTTACTCCTGTTTTTGTTTGTGTTTTAAACTGCATGCAGTTGTTTTTTTTTAAAAATTGATTGCGATGGTCCACATCAGTGGATTATTTAAATACTCGTGGGTCATATAAGCAGCCCCAAATTCTGTATTTACCCCATTAAATTCGTAATTAAGCCCAAAGCCCATGGTAGCACTTTGATCTTCTGATTGAGATGAAAAAAGACTCCTGTACCCGCCTCTTAAATAGAGCAAATTTTTAAATCCATATTCAACCCCAACATCTAAACTTTCTGAATTATCATTAGGATGTTTTGCATCCAGTGCGAATAGAACAGAATGATCTTCCAATTGAATGAGATCGAGAGCAATCCCAACACGGAAAACTAATGGCATGGGCCATTCATCTACACCAAGGAAAGCTTCAATTCTGTCGTTGTTACTTTCAATACTTTCGTCAATATCGATTGGCCTGCGTAAATCATCCCCTTCTAATTTCATGTCGGTACCGAAGTTCAAAATTGACATACCAATTCTCATATTTCTGAAATCAGTTTGATAGATCATTCCTAAATCAACCGCAAACCCATTTGAAGAGACATTCCAAATCTTTTGCTGAACGAATCTGGTGGATGCACCAATAGAAAACTTATCAGTTATAAATTTTGAATAAGTTAAGGCAATGGATAAATCTGTCGGTGTAAACAACTCGCCGGTACCAGTTGGACGTTCAGGCGTTGTTACCGCAATTTCACCATAATTAATAGATCTGACAGAGAGGGCAAAATTACCAAGATCGTCTCCGTTTACTACCACCGATCCATCTTGAATTTGAGTATCAACAAACCAATCCATATTAGAGAATGAAAGCGTGTTTTTGGAGACACGTGCAATACCTGCCGGATTCCAATACATACCATTTGCATCATCACTTAGTGCTACATAGGCTCCACCCATTGCTGATGGCCTTGCTCCCGCCGTTATACCTAAAAACTGTGCTGCTGTACTTCCCACTTTGTCCTGCGCAATAAGTTCAATAGGGAATTGAGCAATTACTGCAAGAACTAAAATCCGTTTTAACATTTTTGAGATCATTCTAGTCTATTTTATAAGTGCAATTTTCCCTGTTTTAGTACCTACACCCGGTGCTTCCAGATGGTAATAGTATATTCCGTAAGCCACTTCCAGGTTTTCTCTGGTTCGTAAATCCCAGTTCACAAAGCCACGATCCATTGAACTTTCATGTCTCAATTCCCGAACTAAATCACCACGAACGTTAAATATTTTGATAACAGAATTCGCCGGAACCATTTGGAATTGAATTTTTCGTTCACCTCTTCCACTAGTGATGGTCGGTGGAAGCTTTCCTTCCCAACTTTCAGCAACAACATAAGGGTTAGGTACAACTCGTATTTCATCCAGCATGTCTGATGCTGCATCGCTATCAATACCAGAGGCACTAGTCACAAACCTATAAGTGTCATTTTCTCTGAAAGATTTATAGGTTCGAAGTGTAAACACATCTCCCGCAACCGGTAAATCACCTGTTGGCTCACGTCCGACTCCAATTACATTTTCGTATCTGAGACTAACTTCATAGGTAGTATTTAATGAATCACCAAAAGAATCATAGATGTAGATGAATTCATTATCATCCAAGATTCCATCAGCAGTACCTTGGGTTTCATCAAAGGCAAAAGGAACATCCTCACCAGTTGTTGCATTTCTCACATTAAAAAATGTCGGAACAGCGGGTGTATTTCTTGCAAAGAGTCCGGTTCCATTTACAGTATCCAATGAAGTTGCTACGATTTGATCTGAAAATGAAATTTCATAGTCATATGGTGCTCGAATTCCACTGAATTGCCAGAAAGGGCTGTTGCTTAAAGTCCCTTCCCTCACTCGTACTTCGATCATTCCTTCCGGGTTATTCCAGGATGATACATCTGGATTGTATCGACTCACATCATTCTGAAAAGCCAGCCGCATGCCATCAAATATGACAGATTCTGATGATTCAAGGTCTTCATCACTTACAATAAGATCACCATCTACTCGAACGCTGAATTTATCTGAATTTAGATCATCATCACCGAGAAAGAGGATTTCATATTCACCATTCTCACTAAGGAAAAGTGGATCTAGTACTTCTACAAATACTTCACCAGTAGAATTACCTGCTATTTGAGCAACATCACCTGCAACACTGCCAGGGAAATAACCAAGCACATTTGTATTTGGCTCAACTTCCACAACATTGATATCAGTGAGAACGGATCCATCTTCTCTTACAGTAACAGAGAAATTGTTTTCTGCGGGAAAGAAGTCAATGCTTCCCCGGTCATAACTAACCAATGCGTAATAGTATTTTTGACCATTTACAACGTTGGTATCAACATAAGAATGAGCAAGCCCTGTATCATCACCGAGGTTGAAAGGAACACCACGAACTCGTTCAGCTAAATCGGGATTGAACACATAAACAGGATCATTCTGTCCAGTAGAAGTATCCTCGGCAGCTTGCCATAATCCTCTAATTCCATTATCAAGGTCAAACTGCGCTAAAGGTTTTAACAAAGCGTCGTTACCAAATGCATCTGTAATTCGATCAGGATCCAGAAAGTTAGGATCTGTACTTTTAAAAAGTTTATAGCCTTCAAAGTCCTGCCCTAAAACCGGGTCTACACTTTCCTCTGAAATACTATTCCAGTACAAGGTGATGCTTTCATCATTTACTGCTGCCTTTAGCGTAGGTTTTTCAGGAGGTCGAGCGAAGTTATAGTTCCTATCGTATATCTCTTGTATGGTTTTCACATTGTTGGTGATGTTTGCCAAATCTTCACCAAAAACAAGCGCCAAGGAGAATCTTAAGGTTTGACCCGGTTCTAATCTGAAATACCCGGAACTAAAAATGAAATCACCATCAATACCTCCATTCTGTTGCTGCTGAGCTAATTCATTGTTAGTTGTAAAGAAACCCGGGGCCATTGCATCCCAAACCTGAACATCGTTATTCAATTGAACAGCATTAGGTGGAGTAAAGTAGTAGAAGCTTGAAAGCCCAACCTGATCGGTTTCATCTTTATCTAAAGCATCAAAATTTGGTTCACCAAGAGTTGGCACACCATCCCCTTCACCGGCATCCCCGGTTCCGGATCGTCCATCAGCACCAACATCATCAGTAAGGAAATTCCAATCGTTGTCGTTATCTATTCCATCATCACCTGCTTCATCAATCATATTATTTAATAATCCATAAGTAATGGAGTCAGCTCGAGTTGGAGTTCCATTTCCAACTGCTGCAGCAAGGCCAACATAATTCATGAACCGAAGTGCCGGTAGTGTTATAACTTGTCCTGTTATAGACTGCTGTCTTCTTTCGAAGTGCAAAAAGATATCTTCATCAATAATACCATCGAGGTCTTCGTCTATTAGATTCTTTTCTGTAACCGTAATATTATCAATCTGACCTTGAATAGTTTTGGTATTTTCACTGAGCTGAATCCCAGGAGTTAAATCATAGGAAATTCCCTGCGAAACTACTGTTATAGGGTCATTACCCATTATGATTGATGATCTTTCACCTGTTTGTTGATCAATTAATATTATAGGATCACCAGTATTGATTATTCTGGGACTAAAATCAGAACTGGCAAAAATGTTATCTGTACCGGCTAAACTTGGGGCCACATATGGAAAACCATCAATATTTGTAATTAAGGGATCACCATCACCGTCGTTATCTATTCCATCATTTGCATCTCCGGGGCTTTCCATAAATGCATATCCAACATAGCCTACATCATTACCATCAGCATTTGTTGCATCTGAATCCCAGGAGTATACAATTCGGTTTGCCTGATCGAAGAAAGCAAGATCATCTTGAGTATCACCACTACCACTTACTCCACTTTCCCCCGCTGCAGTACCAACAACCAAACCAACAGAAACTCTTGGGTAAGTAGTCGTGCTTGTGTTCGTTAATTCATAGATATAGAACATAGCATCCTGAGCAAGGAATTGACTCCATTGCAATCCTCTTACACTCATTGCCAAGCCTTGTCCATTTCTGGTCAAGTCTGTGGAATCAGGAAGGAAATCGTAGCGATCCTGCATAAAACGATCATTATGATCATCTGTCCAAAAGTATGTTTCGAAATCAGCATTGAAAATGTCACGCCCAAAAAACCCATTCCATTCGGGATCGCCCGTTGGATCTATCCAATCCGGTTGATCCGGCCATCTATCAGGCCAAGTACTTGGGTCAGTACTTATTGCAGGACGGTCATTTTCACCATCATTATTTGCGAATCCTGCCATAGGTTCAAAACCCCAAAATTCAGTTTGGCCTGGTCTTGGACCTTGACCTGCTCTTGGTCCTCTATTAGTAAGCGCGTGTTGAACTAGCGTGTCAGCAATCCCATCATTATTCAGATCAACCGGAATTTCCAATGAAATAACCGGGGAAACATCACCAATGTAATTCACATCAGAACCTCTTGGCCATTCACCGCGAACTTCACCAACACCACCTAACAAGCCTGTATTGAAAAAAGTAATGTTTACTCGGTTACCTGATGATGTTGAATTCTTCTCGAAAGTACGATTGGAGCGATATTGAGCATCTTTTAAAAATTGAGGTATTGTTGTCTGAGCAACGACAGCACTGCTTAAAAGAAAAGTGACCCCGATACTAACTAATAATCTAAATCTCATGTTTGTTATTCAAAAAATTTCAAAAGTTATATCTCAATCCCAGCACTAAGCGTCTAGGTTCGTTATAAAAATCCGGTCGGATGTAATTTTGATCCAAGAAGAATTGATCACCGAAGAAGGTTTTGGCATCTTCATTCTTATATAAGGAATAAGTTGCACGACCAGTGTCGCCAAAAACTCCTCGTTCATTTCCCTGATCCAATACATTGTCAATCTTAGCATAGATTTGCATGGTTTGTGAACCAGGTAATTCAAAATCTTTTGTGACGTTTAAGTCCAAATTATAAATCATAGGACGACGTGCACTATTTAATGGTATTTCTGAGGGTGGTGTTATGCTAGTCGCTATACTTGAGAAATCACGCGTATATGGGAACCCTGATCCTGCATTAAATACAGCTCCCATTCCCCAGCCTGTTGTAGTTCTATAAGAACCTGTAAGATTTATTGTATGCAGCTGATCCCAATTTAATGGAACAATTACTTTTTCAAGTTCAGTTTTCGCTGCAGCTGCATTAAATGCTTGATTCGGATCAGAAGCATTTCCTTTTGCAATTTGATAGGTGTAATCGGCAGTTAAGAAAAAGTTATCTCCAAATCGCTGATCAAAAGCCAATACAATACCTCGAATGAATCCAAAATCAGAGTTCCTGATAATTCCATACCTGGCTGAAGTACCATCGATAGCAATTGGATCTGTTGACGTACCGGCCAGGTTTCTAATGTCACGGAAGAATGCAGTGATTTCAATCGCAGAATTTGATCCAAGCTCCTGCTTGTATCCAAGTTCACCATTCACTGTTTTTTGTGGTTTTAGATTCGCATTACCTAATAGACCAATAAGTCCAGAACCACCACTATTCAATCTGAAGTACGGGTTTTGATATAGTAGTGAGAAATTCGGTATTTGGAAGAAATGCCCATAAGAAAAGTGTACTACTCCGGTCTCTGATATTGGAAATGCAATTCCCAGCCTTGGGCTTAATTGTGCGCTTACATCAGAATCTTTAAAAAATGTACTTCTGTCATCAGGATTTGGACGCTGTTCAGGAAATACTACCTGAGGATTTGTAGGATCAGTGAAAACATCAAATTTTGCATCAAAATAATCGAAACGAACGCCTGCATTAATAATTAGACTACCAATCTCAATTTTATCCTGAATGTAACCAGAAAATTCGATTGGGCTTACATCATAAGAACCGTTATCAAAAAGGAATACGACACCAGAAGTTTCATCAATTACGATGGAGGTCAAATCTTCCTGGAATAGGGAATGTTGACGATACTCGAGTCCAAATTTAACCTGATTTTCATTGTTAACCTGACTTGTGATATCAAACTTTGCGATATATGTGTCAGTTTCTCTTCTAAATCTTCCGTTATCAGTACCGCCAATTCTAAAGTTTGAAACTACATTGTTTGCCCTTATTCCTGCATAGTCATTTGGGAGGTATCTAGAATCAAATGGATCTTCAAAAACATAGGATTCAAACTTTTTGTAGTTATTCGAGAAGCTTAAATCATAGAATGTTCTATCAGATAATAAGTGGGTGAGTTTAACATAATAACTTCGGTTATTGCTGAATTGATCTCTTTGGAAAGTAGGTATAAATCGACTTGAATGATCATAACCAGACTTGGAATCTTCACCACCAAGAATTCCATTTGCAGTTAGTTTTATGCCCCTAGCAACATTCCAGGTTAACTTTAATTGACCATTAAGCTTTTCAAAAGGATTCATTCCAACAAAAGATCCATCCCCACTACCTAAGGTATCCAGAAGTGCTATTTGCCCAAGGTTATTTACACCTACATCTGTGGACTCATATATATTCTGACCGTAAAACCAACCGTCATTATTGAAATATCTAACGCTACCGAAGAAAGATAACTTTTCTTTAATGATTGGTCCACCAAGACTTAATTCAAGGTTTCGAACAGAAGTAGGATTAACGTCATCAATGTTTGCAAAAAGATCATCACGAGTTGAGAAATAGTCCCCGGTAAACATATTTACGCTACCCGAGTATCTGTCACCTCCGTCTTTTGTTACAATGTTAACAATACCACTCATCGCCTGGCCATATTCTGCATTAAAAGCTCCGGTTACCACCTGAACTTCCTGAATAGATGAATTCTCAACACCAGCAGAGAGACTTCCATCATATACATCGGTTACAGGAACACCATCAACCCAATAACCAACCTCCCCTGTTCGACCACCCCTGAAGTGACCATCAACAACACCAGCCTGTAATTCCACAACTTCACTGAAATTTTCAATTGGGATTGCTTCAATTTCTTTTGCACCAATGGAAGAAAGACTTGCAGTGACATCTTTTCTGACCAATTCACGCTGAGCGACAACTACAATTTCTTCACCTTCTATGGTCTCAGCGGAAAGCTCAACATTTATTTCAGTAGTTAAGTCAATATTAACACGTACATCTTCAATTCTAGTATCATTGTAGCCAAGATATGAAACCAACAAATTCACAGATCCTGGACGAACAGCAAGAATTATATACTCCCCGTCAATATTTGTTGCTGCACCTTTTGTGGTACCTTCAATAATTACTGTTGCACCAATAATGGTCTCGCCTGTTTGAGCATCAGTAATCACTCCCCGAATTTTACCATACTGTGCATTTACGTTGATTGAAAGTACAAGTACAAACAGAAAGGCTTTGAATATTACAGACACGATTCCCCGTTTTGGTTAGTAGCCTGAAACAAAATATGTAAGCGCTTACATTATTTCAAAAAAATATTAGTCTTTTTGAGTCAATATTAGCACATCACATCTAATCAATTTGTTATTGATATTTATTATTTAATGAGGAAGCTACTGTATAATAGCTCCCTAGCCCACCTCAAAGCTGTTTAAAGAGATTAAAACGACTTTTACAATAATTAAAAGTTAGAGGTTAAACTAAAATGTAAGTGCTTACATTTATGGAAACCATCAAGACTTGAGCGAGAGTGAATATCTGAAACTATAGAGCGTAGTTATCAACTATATAATCGTTCAGGATTTTCTTGAATTCATTACCAATGTTATCCCCTTTTAAAGTCATTGAATGCTCACCATCGATATAAACCGGAGCTTTTGGTTCTTCAAAAGTACCTGGTAATGAAATCCCAATATTTGCAGCTTTAGACTCTCCGGGACCATTCACTACACAACCCATCACTGCAACATCCATTTCTTCAACACCCGGGTAGATATCTTTCCAAACAGGCATCGACTCTTTAATGTAATCCTGAATCTCCTCAGCTAATTCCTGGAAGTAAGTACTTTTTGTTCTGCCACAACCTGGACAAGCGGTTACTTGAGGAATAAAACTGCGAATATTTAAAGACTGTAGAATCTGTTGTGCAACTTGTACTTCAAGGGCTCGGTCAGCACCTGGTTGTGGTGTGAGAGATACACGAATAGTATCCCCTATTCCTCGTTGTAAAATCACTGATAATGCTGCCGAGCTAGCTACCATCCCCTTCATTCCCATTCCGGCTTCTGTAAGTCCTACATGAAGCGGGTGATCGACTACATCAGATAATCTTGTATACACTTCGATTACATCCTGAACATGAGACATTTTACAGCTAACAATAATCTTGTCCTCACCTAATCCAACATCCTGTGCAATCTCTGAAGACCTTCTTGCGCTCTCGATCATGGTATCAAACATAACTTCTTTAGCTGATTTTGGTACAGAAAGCTGATTATTCTGATCCATCTTTTCAGCTAATAGTTGCTGGTCTAATGATCCCCAGTTAACTCCAATACGAACTGATTTATCATAATGAATGGCTTGCTCAACAATGGTACTAAAATTCTTATCTCTTGTCTTTGTCCCTGTATTTCCCGGATTGATTCTGAAATTAGCTAGAGATTCAGCCATATCTGGATATTTGGTCAACAAGACATGACCATTGTAATGGAAATCACCAATTATAGGAACCGTAACCCCTCGATTAATAAGTTTATCTTTTATAAATGGGACGGCTTTAGCGGCAGCATCATTATTTACGGTTATTCGAACAAGTTCAGAACCGGCCTGATTTAAGTGATCAATTTGATCAACTGTTTCATCGATATCTGCAGTATCGGTGTTGGTCATCGATTGGACTACAATAGGAGCTCCTCCACCTACCGGAACATCACCAACCATAACCTGAATGGTTTTCTTTCTTTCAATAACCGCCATAATGCCCTGTGCTAATTCTTTTTACTTAATTCGAAAAGTTTACGTTTTTCTTCTTTGGTGAGTGAGTCATATCCATTTCTTGATATTTTTTCGAGAATATCGTCCAACTCGGTTTGCTCCACTTCTTCGATGATCTCGGCATCACTTACGATGCTCATTTTCTTATTCTTTGGTTTCGCTTTAGTTGATGAAGTAGTCTTTGGCTTCACTTTCATGAATAAATATTCCAAATATCGTGGAACAAAACTTAGGTCTACTCCTTGTGCTCTAGCTCGCATTAATAAGTAACCGCCTAATGCACCACCTAAATGAACAAAACGAGCAACATTGTCTGAATTGTTAAGTAGTAAGACATCAATAGCAATCAATCCACCAACAACATACCTCGCTTCAATTGGTGGTAATAGTAGCAACATGATCGGTGTTCTTGGAAATAGCATCGCAAAAGCGACCATCACACCATAAACTGCACCAGATGCGCCAATAACAGGTACCGGAGTTCCTGCTAAACTAACTACAATATCAATCAAAGCGCCTGCTAATCCGGCACCAAAATAGACTGTTAAAAAACTGCGTGCGCCAATTGTTTCTTCAACAGGTCTACCCATCCACCATAGCCACAACATATTAAAAATGAAATGGAATGGATTAGAAATTGAGTGGAGAAACATATAAGTAATTATTCTCCATGGATTGGTTATAGCCGTCCAAAGATCAGGCACAAAGCCTAAATAAACAGATAAACTGATCCCTGTTACCCCGGCAAACAGCAATTGAATTACAAACATCATAGCATTTATCATGATGATTGTTCTGATTGCTATAGGCATTCTCATAAATCCTCTCTTTGCCGTATTTCCGAATGAATCATATGCCATATTATTCCTCACTTGCCAAATTCCTTACTTAACCTATGCATACACTTCAGGTCTTTTAATCTTCCACAATTTAATAAGAGCAAATCCAACTACCAATCCTCCTAGGTGAGCAAAGTGTGCAACTCCACTGTCTGGTCGAGATAGTCCAGAAAACAGTTCAATTATCCCATAGATGGCAACAAAATACTTAGCCTTGATTGGGATAGGTGGAAACATCAAGAAGATGTATTGATTTGGAAACATCATCCCGAAAGCTAGCAGAATTCCAAAAACTGCACCTGAAGCACCAATGGTATAGCCTTGTGCGCCTCCAATTATCATATGGATCAGTGCTGCACCAATACCGGTTAGAAAATAATACAAGTAGAATCTTCTAGTACCCCATAAATTTTCAATGGCCTGACCAAAAATCCACAATGCAAATAAATTGAAGAAAATATGACTTAAATCTGCATGCAAGAACATATACGAAACCAATTGCCATGGATAAAATAATCCACTTCCTATTGGCCATAATGCAAGAAATGGCGCAAATAAAGCCCCCATTGAAGTCCATGCACCGGTAAACATACTTTTAGTAACCAGAAAGATAATTCCATTTATAAAAAGCAGGTTTTTAACACCTGGTGGAAATAATGAAAATGATGTATTTGGTTGAAATTGGTTCAATGCGAAATAGGGTTTGCGTGATTTTTTTTAACTCGGGAATATACGTTGATGCCGCCTAAAGTTACGCCGGGAATTCCTTGCCCCGGATAGGTTGTATCTCCAACTAAATAAAGTCCTTCAAATGGCGTCTCTGTTGGTGTCCATTTTAGCAAGCTGCGTGCCATACTTTGAGGGATTCCACCCACTCTGCCTTTTTTACGGTACACCCAATTCTGCCAGGTTACAGGTGTAGCCAGATCAGCTAATTTTATTTCAGCACTTGCAAATCCCGGGAGCTTATCTTTTAATGTTTTTATGATGAATTCCTTGGCCTCGTCCTTATTCTGGTCATAAGTACCATTCATATCAAACCAAAGTTCCGGGCTCGCATGACAGGACACATTCAACGTTCGTTCTCCTTCGGGTGCTCGCTCCAAATCCCCTCTTTGACTCATTGAAATGAAAATCGATTCTGAATCAGTAAACGGTACTTTCCTACCATCTAAGTGGATTTGATGATGGATTCCTAGGTTTTCATGATAAGTGTCAGTAGTTGCGATACCCATCGTTAAAGCTCCCCAGGCTTTCTCGAAATCTTTAGACTCATTCTCGAAATAATCACTCATTGAGTCATCAACCAGCAAACCCATATTCCAAATTGGCGCATTCGAAACTACAATTGGACTCTGATACTTATTCCCTTTCTTGGTACTTATCACAAAATCTTTACCGGACTTTTCGATGTGAGTTACTGCTTCTTTAGTAGCTAATTTCCCTCTTCTTTCTTCAACAAAATCACGGATAGTATAAATCATTTGAAGCAGTCCCCCCGGCACATAGAAATTGGAGTAATTAGTATAGGTAACTCCTGCTGCTCCAAAAAGGAATGGTACATCTTCTGTTTTTGCCTGAGCAGTTATCATAAGTTGCTCATCAAGAAATCTTAAAAACTTAGGTGTTGCAACCCCACACTTATCCGCTACTTGTTTCACTGATTTTAGTGCATATGGCAGCACCCATACATCAGCGGGAGAATTTGAGGTAAATAATTTTACCCATTCTGAGATCTTTCGAGGCGGGAAAAATGTGTTCTTCAAACTCACCTTCCAAACAATATCAGAAATTCCAAAAGCGAGTTTCCAGAATTTCTTTTGTCCCTTTCGATTTCCAAAAACACGTACTGCTTCTTCAATCCATTCGGTTCGTTCTTTATACCGAGTAATCTCCTGACCATCTAGCCACACTTTCATCGAAGGATTTAGTTCAACTCTAGGAATCTGAATTCCTGTCTTTTCTTCCAAAAATCTGAGTGGTTGGTTTTCATCAAAACCGATTAGCGTCGTTGCGCCGCTTTCAAACACATATCCTTTTCTCGGATAGGAAGAGGAACATCCTCCGGGATGTAGCGCTGCCTCTAAAATCAGTACTTTGTATCCGTCGTTGGCGAGGAGCGCTGCGGTGCTCATTCCTCCCATCCCCGAACCAATGATAATAGCGTCGTAGTCTTGATTGATAGTCATGCGCAAATAACATTTCAGACTAATCAGACATTCCCAGCAATTGAATTAGGAATTAGGAATAATGTAAACCTACCAAGTTTAAATTAAAGTGCTATTCCTAATTGAATATTCTTTATTCCTAATTTATCAATGCGCTTCTAACCAATTATCGCCAATCCCTGACTCTACCTTCAATGGAACATCCATAGGGAAGGCATTTTCCATGAGTTCGACGATTTTCGATGGAACATCATCCATTTCGCTTTCGTGGATTTCGAAGATCAATTCATCATGAACCTGCAATAGCATTCTGCTTTTCTTTTGGTTGGATGTAAGCCAATTGTGAATATGAATCATGGCTAGTTTAATAACATCAGCAGCTGTTCCCTGTATCGGCATATTTATGGCAACACGTTCAGCGAAGCCACGTCTACTCCAGTTACTTGATGTGATATCCGGAATGTAGCGCCGACGACCAAGTAACGTTTTCACGAATCCATTTTCTTTTGCGAATGCCTGCGTTTCTGAAATGTAGGTCTGGATATTCGGGAATCTATTGAAATACTCCTCGATCATTTGTTTTCCTTCGCTGTTCTCGATGCCCAGGTTTTGAGCTAATCCATAAGCACTTAAACCATATGGAATCCCAAAATTCACTTCCTTGGCTTTACGGCGATGATCTGCGGTTACCTCATCCAGAGAATCAAGATGGAAAATCTCTTTTGCCGTTCTTGCATGAATATCTTCACCAGCTTTAAATGCTTCAATCATCGCTTTATCTTTGGCGATGTGTGCGATAACCCGAAGTTCAACTTGAGAATAATCAGCAGACATGATCTTGAATCCATCTTCGGCAATAAATGCTTTTCGAGTTTCACGACCACGTTCTGTTCTAATTGGAATGTTCTGAAGATTTGGATTAGAGGACGCAAGTCGACCGGTAGCAGCAACACTTTGATTGAAATCCGTGTGAATCCGTCCCGTTCGTTCATTCACCATGGAAGGGAGGGCATCAATATAGGTGGACTTCAATTTCGATAATTGACGGAAATCAAGAATCAGCCTTGGAACTTCATGTTTTACAGCAAGTCGGGTTAGTTCTGCTTCATTGGTTGACCATTTTCCAGTCTTGGTTTTTTTACCTGCCGGGAGTCCGAGTTTTTCAAACAGTATTACACACAATTGCGCGGGAGAATTGATATTGAACTCTTCTCCTGCTTTCTCAAAAATCTGAATTTGCAGTTCTCTTAGATCATTTTCCAATTCAACAGAAAATCCACCCAGCATCTCAGAATCTAATCGAACGCCTTGATATTCAATATCACCCAGAACCTGCATTAAAGGAAAATCACAGGTCTCAGCGACTTCCATTAGCTCATCCTTTTCCATTTGTTCCTTTAGGATATGATAAAGCTGAAGCGTAACGTCGGCATCTTCACAGGCATATTGATAGACTTCTTGCGGACTCAAATCAGCCATGGATTTTTGTGCTTTTCCAGAACCAATTAAATCCGTGATAGGAACCGGTTCATAACCTAAGTACTTCTTGGAAAGCTCATCCATTTTGATTTTCTGATTTGCATCCACCAAATAAGCAGCAACCATGGTATCGAAGTGCTTTCCTTTTAGCTCGATGCCATGCCTCATCAACATGGTATAATCGAATTTAAAGTTGTGAGCTACCTTAGTTGATGATTCATTTTCAAAAAGTGGTTTTAATGCTTCACAAACTTCCTTCTCATACAGTCCGCCTTCCACATTCACCGGAATATATGATGCATTTTTCGGTTCAACTGAAAATGAAAATCCTACAAGTCCAGCATTGATTGGATTAGGTGCATCAGTCTCAGTATCAAAACACAGAACATCAGCTTTTTGATATTCAGTAACCATTTCCTTAACTCTTTCTATTGAAGTAACTAGTTCATAATCGCAGTTTTCAGCATCCAGTTTTTTCATTTCGGTTGGCTCCGCAATCGAGCCGAATAGATCCACCTGATCACCTGAATTTTCTGCAACTGGTGCTTCTTCACCTAAATACTTTCTAGTTAGCGTGCGGAATTCCATCCCTTTGAAGAAGAGACCTAATTCTTTTGTATCACTAAATTTCCATTCGAGATGCTCCCATTCAATGGTATCGGGAACATCCGTTTTAATAGTAACCATGAATTTGGCATGCATCGCCTGATCCCCAAATTCGATTAGAGATTCACGCTGTCTTTTCGCAGTGATCGTACCAGCTTTTGCAATGGTTTCTTCGAGTGATCCGAATTTCTCAATCAATTTAGGGGCACCTTTCTTTCCAATTCCTGGTACTCCGGGAATATTGTCAACAGTATCACCTAGAATGGCCAGTACATCAATCACTTGTTCAGGGTACACTCCGAAATATTCTAACACTCCCTCGCGATCTACGATATCAAATCCACCGGTTTTATTATTTGGTTTCATCATTTTGATATGATCGTGCACTAATTGCATGAAATCTTTATCCGGAGTAACCAACATCACATCAACATCTTCCGCATTTGCCTGTGTAGCAATGGTTCCGATGATATCATCTGCTTCGAAACCATCTTGTTCGATATTTTTTATTCCCCAGGCATCCAACATTTGCTTGATAATTGGAATCCCAACTTTTAACTCTTCGGGTTGAGGTGGTCGCTGCGCTTTGTAAGATTCGTCAGCAACATGTCGGAAAGTTGGGGCATGTGTATCCCATGCAACTGCAATGTGCGATGGTTTCTCTTCAGCAAGCATTTTTTCCAGAGTATTAGCAAAACCTAAAATGGGTCCTGTTGCTATACCTTTACTATTTCTTAGGTTTGCATTTATGAATGCAAAATGTGCTCTGTAAGCCAGTGCCATTCCATCCAATAAAAAAAGCAGTTTCTTTGACATGAATTCTTATTTTCCACGATTATTCGGTGGAAGCTAAACTTTTTGCCAATAATTACGAACACGCCCCGGCAACTAAACCAAAGAAATTCATTTGAGTTTAAAGAACGAAGCACAAAAAGGTTTTGGAACTAAGAAGTTCTACAAAGAGTATGTCTCTGGAATGAGTCGGGACCGCTTTTCGAAAGAACTAACTGCAGACACCGACCGACTCAAATTACTGTATAAGGAAGCTGTTGAAGACATGGAGCGTCAACAAGGTGCGCAGCTTCCAGGTCATGTAAAGTTTCTTCGTTTATTTTCGAATCTTACTCAAAGATTAAATCCTACTCGTCGTTTAGCATTCGGATTAGGAAGTGTTGGATTCGTATCTCATTATCTGTTAGCGCTGCTTGATATTACTTTTATTCCATTTTCTGGATTATTTCTTCCTTTTGGATTCGTATCGATGTTCTTACTGCTTCTAGTAGAGTTACTTGAGAAATCGGATGTGCAAAAGGAAATTGATCTTGCACGTGATATTCAATTGAGCCTTCTCCCCGGAACATCGCTAAATAAAGATAATCTAGAAGTCTATTCATTTGCCCATACTGCTAAAGAAGTTGGTGGTGATTATCTGGATGTAATTGATACGGAAAAAGGCACTTATGTTGTTATTGCTGATGTAAGTGGTAAAGGACTTTCAGCCGCACTTTACATGGTACGTATGCAGGCTCTAGTGAATTTACTGGTACATAAAGAACAGCCAACACCTAAAGATTTATTCCTGCAGTTAAATGACTTTGTGAAAAGTAATTCGAAGGATAAAACTTTTGTAACCGGTTGTGTGGCTTATTTCCCTGCTGATAAAGAAGAGTTTGAGTATGTACGGGCTGGACACAATATTCCTGTTTATTACAGCCGCGAAAGAGATACCACCTTCAACCTACGTGCTAATGGTTTTGCATTGGGTATGACTTCTACAGAAATGTTGAGTCAACATTTAGAAGTAAAACGATTCCACTTTAAACCCGGTGATTCTGTTTTACTTTATACAGATGGCCTAAACGAATCCAGAAATGAACGCGGTGAAGAATATGGTGAAGAACGTATTGAGCAGTTGATGGAGATTTATGGCTCACTTCATGCCAAAACCATCATCAATAAGATTCAATCATCTTTAGAAGCATTCATTGGCACAGTCCCACCTGCTGATGATGTTACCTTTACATGTATTCATCGACCAGAGCGCGCTAATATTAAAAAAATCAGCGCACCTAAAGCTATTAAAGCAGAAAAATAGAGTTTAGCTTAAAGCAGCTTCAACTACTTTCTCTACAGTGATACCAAAATGCTCATATAGTTCTTGATAAGGAGCTGATTCACCGAAAGTATCTATACCAATTACTTTACCTTCTGAACCAACGAATCGCTCCCAACCAAAAGTTGAGCCCGCTTCTACAGCTACTCGATTAGTCACTGATGCCGGTAACACCGATCTTTTGTAATCGTCTGATTGCTGTGCAAAGAATTCCCAACTAGGCATGCTAACTACACGAGCGTCTATTCCCTTAGACTTTAACTCTTTCTGGGCATCTACAGCTAAATGCAGCTCTGAACCAGTGCCAATTAAAATTGCATCTGGTGTTGCTTTATCGGAATCTGAATAAATGTATCCACCTTTTTCCGTAAGACTAGCCGGATTATCCGGTGTACGTTCTAAAGTAGGAATATTTTGACGTGTAAGAACCAACACTGTTGGACCTTCTGCATTTTCTAGTGCCATTTTCCAAGCAAAAGAAACTTCATTTGCATCGCCCGGCCGAAGAACTAAAACGTTTGGCATTGCTCTTAAACTTGCAAGATGTTCAACCGGTTGATGCGTTGGCCCATCTTCGCCAAGACCAATACTGTCGTGTGTCATCACAAAAATTGACGGCACTTTCATTAATGCTGCTAAGCGAATAGATGGGCGGCAGTAGTCCGTGAAAACAAAGAATGTACCACCAAAAGGAATTACTCCATCATGCAATGCCATTCCATTCATAGCTGCTGCCATTGCATGCTCTCGAACACCATAGTGAGTATTTCTACCACCATAATTGATAGCATTGAAAACTCCTTCATCAGCTAAATTCGTCTTCACACTACCTTCTAAATCTGCTGAACCACCTAACATATTTGGAACTGCCTCTTTCAATGCATTCAATACTTTTCCGGAAGTGGCTCTTGTTGCCATTCCTTTTTCATCAGCTTCGAAAACCGGTAGAAGTTCTTCTAAATCTTCCGGTAAATCTCGACTAAGCCACTTCACATACTTTATGGCTTCGTCATTGTATTTTATAGCATAGGCTTCAAAATCTGAATTCCAGTCATCTTCCTTTTTCCGACCCTCTTCAACTTGCTTTCTAAATTCAGTGAGTGCTTCTTCTGGAATAAAAAACTGCTTTTCAGGATCCCAACCATAACCCTCTTTTGTAGCTCTAATTTCGTCATCACCTAATGGTGATCCATGTGAACTAGCTTTTCCTTCTTTATTCGGACTTCCAAAACCAATTTTTGTTCTACAAATTACGATTGAGGGTAGATCTGAACTTTGTGCATTTTCTATTGCTCCAGCAATTTGGGTATGATCATGACCATCAATTTCCTGGACATCCCATCCATATGAATCAAATCGCTTTGCAACATCTTCAGTGAATGCCAGATCTGTAGATCCATCTATAGAGATCGAATTAGCATCGTAGAGATAAATCAATTTATTCAATTTAAGATGGCCGGCTAATGATGCTGCTTCATGTGATATTCCTTCCATCAAATCACCATCGCTAACAATTGCGTAAGTGAAGTGATCAACCAATTCGTGACCTTCCTTATTAAACTTAGAAGCAAGGAATCTTTCCGCCATTGCCATTCCAATTCCAGTTGCAAAACCTTGACCTAAAGGACCTGTTGTCATTTCAACGCCCGGTGTTATTCCATATTCAGGATGTCCTGCTGTATTACTATCCAACTGTCGAAAATCTTTAATGTCTTCTAAGCTTACATCGTACCCTGTGAGATGTAACAAACTATAAATGAGCATTGAACCGTGACCAGCAGATAAAATGAATCGATCTCTATCAGCCCAATCAGGATTTGATGGGTTATGTTTCAGGTATTTTGTCCATAAAACAAAGGCTACATCAGCCATTCCCATTGGCATGCCTGGATGCCCTGAATTTGCTTTTTGAACAGCATCCATAGAAAGTGTTCTGATCGTATCCGCGCACAGTTTATCGATAGATTGGTTGGCCATGAAGTAAGTTAGTTAGGTAAGAGAAAATTGCTGGCGCGAAGATAGGGAATGTTCAGTTTACATTAAATGAATGTGGAAAACTTGGGCATAAAAAAAGCCTTGAAAACTATCGTTCACAAGGCTTTAAAAATTTTGAAGCTAAGAATTAGAATGTGCTTTCACACTTTAGTTCAAATTCCATTTTATGCTCTGATGGTGCTCTAAAAGAACCGAATGCAGCATTTTCAAATGCTGAGCAAGCTTCAGCTTTATTTTCTTTCATTTGGTGTGCAAATCCAATTTCAAAGTAAATCTTTGCTTTGTCAGTACTACCACCCTGCTCAAAATCAACAGCCTGTGTACCATAACGAATAGCGTCATCAAAACGGTTTAGTTTATTTGAAGCTTCAGCTAGTCTGTAGTAAGAATCAGCAGATTCTGCATTGTAATTCAATGAGTTTTGAAGTAAATCAATGGCATTGCTTAATTGGTTTTGCTCAATTGATTTTGCACCATTAAACAGTAATTCTGAATGTGCTTTATTTGTAGCAAGTCTTACAACTTCGTTATCACCAACTTGTTCACCCACAGCAATAGCTCTATCAAACCAGCCAATCATACCGTCTAAATCGTCACCATTTAGATTCTTTGCAACTAATCCTTTCTGATAATAAGCCTTTGCGTAATTCGCATTGATTCTAATTGCTTCATTAAGGGATGCATCTGCTCCAGAAAAATCCTCTTGTCTAAGTTGTAAAGTAGCTTTCTGGAAATTTAATTGTGCTAATACACCTCTTGATCTGTTCGCTACTTCGCTATCCTCATATTCAGCTCCCATAGCTTGTGATTCTGTAAATTCAGCTATTGCGGCATCAATATTTGCGATATTTGGTGATCCTCTGAAAGCCTGATAAGCTAACATAGCTTTTTGGATATACATTTTAGGAATGTAATCGCGTGAGCGTGTAACAATATCTGTGTTTTCAACCGCTTCAGCTAAGTCAATTGCCTCGATGAATTTGTCAATTGCAGCCTGAAAATCTTTACTTTGAGCTAAGCCAAGCGCTTCGTTGTATGCATTAATAGCGTCGGCTTCTTCTTGTGCGTAAGCAAAAATAGACGCCATTGCAATCATTGCTGTTAGTAGTATACTCTTAATTACCTTCATGTGATTTTATTTGTTGGTTCTAATCAGACAAGTGGGCAATTTAACCAAAAATCTCCCTCCTTTTAAAGTCTTAAACTCACTTAAATTTCATTTTATTGTTAGAATTTATGCTTTAGTTAAAAATCTAAACTAAAAATAGAAATTTGGTTTTGGGTCTTCGTGTGAATAAAAGTCTGTAATTATTTGAACTCCCTCTTCACAACTGTCTGTAACATGGAATAAATCTGTATCATGATCAGAAATGGTTCCCCATTCTTTCATGGTTGAATTGATCCAATCCACCAATCCTTCCCAATATCTACTCCCATAAAGTATGATTGGAATTTTCGAGATTTTATTCGTTTGAACTAAAGTGAGACTTTCAAAGAGTTCATCTAGTGTACCAAATCCTCCCGGAAAAACAACTAGTGCTTGGGAATACTTAACAAACATTACTTTTCTTACAAAGAAGTAATTAAAGTTGATGGAATAATCTCTGTGCACAAAATCATTTAGCCCCTGTTCCTTGGGTAACTCTATGCCAACACCAACCGATTTTCCTTCTGCGTGAAAAGCGCCTTTGTTAGCAGCTTCCATGATACCCGGTCCACCACCGGTAATTACTCCAAATCCACGATCTGTAAGCAAAGAAGCAAACTCTGTGGCCTCTTTGTAGTATTTGTTTTCCGGTTGAGTACGAGCGGATCCAAATATTGAAACGCATGGACCTACTCTAAATAATTTGTCATATCCCTCAACAAATTCGCCCATAATTTTAAAAACACTCCAAATATCTCCATCATATCCTGATCGGTATTTGTTGGGAGTGCCATTTTCATCTCTAAATTTGAAATCCATTATATCAGCGTGTTAGTGGAATAGTTAGTGATACAGAGGGTATGTCTCCTAATAAAGCATGTTCAATGCTAGTAGGTTCCCAAGTCCTATTTAAGGATAAATCATCCGAAACATCAAACGGTCGTAAATGAGCAAATACGTATGCATCCACAAAATTCAATATGTATGCCAAGGCAATTGTAACGTATATAAAATCTCTTCGATTTCTTAAAAAGTTACGTTGGTCGAGTATCGCTGCAGTATTAGCTCCAACTAGATAATTCGGCGTGGCACCAAATTTCAAATCTGTATTTTCTGGAAATGAATTGTAGTATGCTGCCCGATAATCATGATAATCTTTAGTAAGAGAAACGCTGTAGTAAGTCAATCCACCTAGTAAACCATAAACAATTGGCACTTTCCAGATTTGCTTGTTGGTCACTTGTCCCCACCCTGGAATGATCATAGAGCGGCGCATTACTGCTTTTGGATTAGGAAATTCTTCAGCTTCTATTTGTCCAGCAATTGAATACGATCTTATGAAGTCATTCTTATTTATGCTGAAGTTTTGTGCTTCAGAGATACTCTGATTTGTCAGAATAAAGACGAATATCAGAAAACTACAGCGAGTCAAAAATCGATAGAATTCGTTCCAGGTCTTCTTCAGAATAGTATTCAATACTGATTTCTCCACCTTTCGCCTTTGGCTTAACATTTACTTTAGTACTAAACGTACGCCTTAATCGACCAGATATTTCTTCATAAAATGGATCCGTCATTTCCTTCTTTTTTGAAGGCTTCTTTTTTACGGGTGAAGCTAAGTCACGAACAGCATCTTCAACCTGACGGACAGTCCAACCATTTTTAATGATCTTATCAAGAAGTGAAGCTTGGGCTTTCTTGTCTTCTATGGTGATAAGAGCACGAGCATGACCTATTGTTATTTCGTTTCCGATCAAAGCTGTTTGAATGAAATCCGGCAGGTGCAGAAGGCGCATCATATTGGTAACGGTAGTACGATTCTTACCCACACGATTGGCCACTTCAGCTTGTGTATATTCGAATTCCACGACTAAACGTTTATAGGCCATTGCAACTTCCAGGGGATTTAAGTCCTCACGTTGAATATTCTCTATCAAAGCAAAAGCCATGGATTGCTCATCGTTGGCCTCACGAATATATGCAGGAATTTCAGGAATACCGGCTAGCTTCGCTGCACGTAATCTTCGCTCACCGCTGATAAGTTCAAATCTTTTTTCCCCAATATATCGAACCGTAATAGGTTGAATTAACCCATGAGTTTTGAGTGAATCAGCTAATTCTTCCAGTCGCTCTTCATCGAATTCCTGCCGAGGTTGGTTAGGATTCGCACGAATATGTTCTACCGGAACATTAAGAACAACGTTTACTCTTTCAACGGGATCAGATATAGTTTTTTCAATGGCCTTTTTTTCAACCTTAGCCGCTTCATTATTTGAAGATCCATCGGAATCATACTCCGGGAAAAAAGCTCCTAATCCTCTTCCTAATACTTTTTTTGTAGCCATTTAGTGATCTTAGCTCGAAAGTACCGGGCTGTTTTTGAACAGCTTACGATTCTTTTTAATGATTTCTCTTGCCAACGATAAGTAGTTCTTTGCACCTACACTCATTGAATCATACAATAATGCAGGTTTACCAAAACTTGGTGCTTCTGCTAAACGAACATTTCTTGAAATCACCGATTTAAAAACTCGATCATCGAAATACCGTTTAACCTCTTCCGCAACCTGATTGGATAATCTGGTTCTTGTATCATACATAGTTAATAGTACGCCTTCGATATCAAGTTCCGGATTAAGATGCTGACGTACAATTTTGATTGTATTCAAAAGCTGTCCCAATCCTTCTAAAGCGAAATACTCACACTGCACCGGAATAACAATCGAGTCAGAAGCGGTTAATGCATTTATAGTCAACAATCCCAATGAAGGTGGACAATCAATGATCACAAAATCGTAGCGTTCGCGTGCGTCGGCAACAGCTTTCTTTAAAATTCGTTCTCTTTCTTCCCGATCAATCATTTCGATTTCAGCACCAACAAGATTTATATGCGCCGGAACCAGGTCAAGGAAATCAAGTTCTGTTTGCCTGATCGATTCATTCAAATCGGCACTTCCAATCATGATTTCATAAATGGAATTAGTGACTGTTTTCGAATCTATCCCTAATCCACTCGTTGAATTACTCTGCGGATCGATATCTATTATTAGTGTTGGGTGCTCAATCGCAGCCAGACTCGCTGCTAAATTAATTGCTGTGGTAGTTTTACCAACACCACCTTTTTGATTGGCAATAGAAATTACTTTGCCCATTAAAAAATCCTACTCTTAAATTCGTTTACTTTCTAAAATTCAATATAAAACGCGACTTACTCGCATACAAAATTACTTATTAACACATTATCGAAAAGTTATCCACATTAAAAAGGCAACCTATTGGCTGCCTTATAGTTACTGACTTGTGCTAGTAAGTATCACTTTCCGATTTGGTGGTGAAAAACCTGTTTCACTGTTAACAAGCTTCAACTTATCGAAACTTTGTTCTACATCTTGATCTAATGCAGAAGGTTCAACTGGTTGGTTTGTAGTCCCTACAAATTGAATCACTTCATTTCTATCAACCCAAGGTTGTATTTCAGCAGATTGTATAGGCTGTAGTGTAGTTGAATTATCTAAACCTTGTTCCTCTAATCCACCATAAAAGTAAATAGCTGTTGATACTATCATTAATGCGGCAGCAACCGAAGCAACTGCTTTAGCAAAATTGATAAATAGAATTTTTGAGCGTTCGGTACGCTTACGTTGTTGCTCAATGGCATTCTCTTTTACCGAATCAACCACAGAATGCGGTGGATTCTTTAAAGGTAGCTTCCCGAGTTTTTGATATGTCCGTCTGAGGCTTTCAACCTCAATGAGCAGGTTTTCATTTTTCAACATTTCCCGCTCAAATTCGATCTCCTCAGCGGGATCCATCTCCCGCATCAGATATCGAATACAACCTTCGTCACTGTTTAGCATGTTTAAGCTCTTGTTGTCGTTCCTCATCAAAGTATTTTCTGAGGTTTATTAACGCATATCTCATACGTCCTAGTGCCGTATTTATTGAAACATTTGTTAATTCGGCAATTTCTTTAAATGGCATTTCATAATAGTGCCTTAAAAGTACCACCGTACGCTGTTCTTCGGGCAATTTTGTGATATGAAGCATCAAACTTGTGTTTGTTTCCTTTTCAACCATTTGGTTATCCGCATCCACAATGCTTTCATCTTCTAATCTGTCAAAGTAGTCCGACCTTGCGTCTTCCTCATCATTCCATGAGTTAACGTCAATGTAGCGCTTTTGTTTTCTAATATGATCAATAGTTGCATTATGAGCAATACGCATCACCCAGGCGATCCATTTTCCTTGCTCATTGTAGGTATCATCCATTTTGCTAACAACTTTTGTGAAGGTCTCTTGAAATATGTCGTTAGCAGTTTCGGGATTATTAATCATGCTATATATATAAGAATAGACTTTGGCTTGGTGTCGATTTAGTAATTCGTTAAATGCGCTCTCGTCTGCTTTTCTTCTGAATAGTTTTACTAATTCCTGGTCTTTGTAATCAGTATATCTCTTATTTCCTGTATTTCTTTTTACTAAATCCATAATAGTCACCCTTTTTGGGTTTAAATTTTCCTCTCGCAATTAAGCGATCGGCTACTACAGCCAAATCAACATGCTAGTTATTAGTTGTGAAGAGCAATGCTTTTTCGACTGATAGCAGTTTAACATCCCATGATCAAGCTACAAATCACATGATGATGTTAGACGCCGCATCACATCTCACATCATTATTACACGCCAAGACGAGCAACTACCTAAAGTAGTTGTAAACTTTTTCTGCAAGTTTCTCTCCTATTACATTCTTTAACGATTCCTGATCGGCATTCTTAATTTTCTTTACCGATCCAAACTCTTTGAGCATCAATTGTGCTTTCTTCTCTCCCACACCTTCAATCTCTGTCAATTCAGTTGTGAGCGTTCTTTTCGCTCTTTTTTGTCGATGAAAAGTAATAGCGAACCGATGAGCCTCATCTCTTGCTTGTTGCAGCAATTTAAGGGCTGTTGATTTCTTTGGAATCATGTAAGGTTCTGATCTTCCCGGCACAAAAACTTCTTCCAGTCGCTTAGCAAGTCCAATAATCTCACATTCTCCGTAAAAACCAATCTCCTTCAATGCTTCTACCGCTGAAGAAAGCTGACCTTTACCTCCATCCACAACAATTAAGTCGGGGATTTGAAGACCGTCTTTCATAACTGCGGTATAACGACGAGTCAATATTTCTTTCATCGATGCAAAATCATCAGGACCTTCTACCGTTTTGATATTAAACCTCTTGTATTCACTTTTTCGTGGTTTGGCATCCACAAAACTAACCATGGATGCCACAGCATCCGTCCCCTGGAAATTGGAGTTATCAAAACATTCGATTCTTCTAGGCAATCGCTGAAGTTTAAGATGTTCTTTCAATTCTTTCACAGCATGAGGAATTCGATCACGTTCCGATTTCTCTTTCTCCAATCTTCGTTCGTTCAAATGCAATCTCGCATTTGCTGTCGCCATTTTGATCAGACCGGCTTTCTCACCACGTTCAGGCACATGAACCGGGACTTTCTTCCCTTTTTCCTGAAATAAATACTCAACCAATGGTTCATCATCGGTAATAGCCTGACTTATATAAACCTCATCAGGAATTGCAGCTGTGTATTGTCCTGTATAATAATCCTCCACAAACGATTGAATAAGATCATTTACCGTCAATCCATCAATGTTTTTTAAAAAGCGATGGAATTTTCCAATCAATTTGCCTTCGCGGACTTTAAACAGAACCCCACATCCTTCTTGAATTTCTTCATCAATGCTGATTGCAAACACATCACGATCTACTTTCTTATCAGCCACCATTTTCATTTTGTGGCTGTACCGCTCAACCGCCTGGTAGCTATCCCGAAGTTTTGCAGCATCCTCAAATGCCATTGCATCTGATGCAATCTTCATTTCTTCTTTAAGTTCACGAAGTAACACTTCGTTTTGGCCATTAACCAAACGCTCTACTTTTTTTATGACCACCTGATAGCGTTCATCATCCCAATCAGCCGAACAGTTTCCCAAATAATCCTCAAAACATGAATGCCATTTTGGAAGACCTCGTGTCTTGTCAATATTCTTGATTCCAACCGCACATGTACACAATCCGAATGCTTTTCGGATGGTCTCCAACATTCGCTTCATGGTCACAACAGAATCATAGGGCCCATAATATTTACTGCCATCTTTGATGATGGTCCGTGTGGGATACACTCTTGGCTTTGTGTCCTTGGTAATACATATGTATGGATATGATTTATCATCCCTATACAGAATGTTATATCGTGGCTGATATTGCTTAATGAAGTTGTTTTCTAGGATGAGAGCTTCGGCTTCAGAATCAGTTACCACTACTTCCAAATCATCGATTTTAGAAACCATGGTTTTGATCCGACCATCCACCGGTCGGGATTCCTGAAAGTAGGATCTTACCCTATTTCGAAGCTTTTTGGCCTTGCCCACATAGAGTACACTCCCGCCCTTATCTCGATAGATATACACACCGGGAGAAAGCGGAAGATTGGCTACTTTTTCGGTTAAAGGAATTGTGGGTGACTCAGGATTACTCATTGAGACGAAGATACAAAGAATTGATAATTCACTACCCTCACATTTCTATATTAGAATAGTTATGAAAAAGCTATCCCAATCTACCTTCCAAAAAGTCAAGACCTTCATCTTTGAACATGGTCGGGAATTAGACCAACGATTATTTGAATTCCATTTTGAGGAAGTTAGTAAAGAATCAGTTATTGAGACTTTATTAACGTATCAAAATGAAGATGGTGGATTTGGTCAGGCGTTGGAACCTGATTTGCGATCTCCCCTTTCAACCGTTTATACAACTTCACAAGGACTCTTTATACTACGGGATGTTGGAGCGACTTCTGAACAGCCAATTGTTCAAAAAGCCATGCAGTATTTACTCGACAATTATAATGAAGTGAAATCTATTTGGCCGATTATCCCACGAGAGGCTTTAGATGCACCTCATGCCGGTCATTGGGATGATATTATTGAAAATGAATTCGACGACTTCATCATCAACATGCGCGCCGGTTTAGCCGGACATTTTTGGCATTACAAGAAACTAGTCCCAGATGGTTTAGCAAAAAAGATCACTCATGAAGCAATGAAAGCTTTCAGATCCATTACAATCGATCAACTCGGATGGATTTTTAATCTATGGAGTTATTTGGGTTTGATGAATACCAAAGGATTACCCGAACATCACAAAAAGAAATTGAAGGATAGGTTGAGTCAGGTAATTCCAAAACAGATTTCCAGTAATCCTGAATCATGGACGATGATGAGCGTCTCCCCATTGAATATGGCGCAAAGTCCGGATGCACCAATGGCATCTTTTATTGATCCAAAGTTAATTCAATCGAATCTTGACCTTGATATTGAATCTCAATTGCCCGATGGGACCTGGGCCTTGGATTGGTCCTGGGAAGTGGATGATCCAATCAACTGGAAGATTGCAGAAAAGGAATGGAAAGGACATCTTGCTATAGGAAAACTCAAAACTCTCAAAGCTTACAAGAAGATTCAATAATGAAAATAATAAGATCAAAGAAATTCCTATTTGCTGATCTTGCACCAAAAATGAGGGTACTCAAGATTTTGGAATTGTATGTTTTACCTGAATTTGAAAGTGATGGTTTTAAACTTCTTAAGAGTGGCCCTTCATTAAAAAAAGAAGAAGGTAATTTTGAATGGATAGTTGATTTTTTTGCTAGTAAATGGAATTCTGGAAATACAGTGTGTCTTTACAATCCTCATTTTACTGTTAGAAATAAGGAGTACAGAAAATATTTAAAAACACATGAAAAACTGATTACTGGTAATGGGCAAATTTCATCAACATATGGAAAACAACATTGGGAAAAGAAAATTTTTTCAACTGATGATTCTGAAGCCTACTTCCTCGAAGATCTTGACTTCGCTAAGTATGACAATTTCGAATTGATTGAAAACTTAGTAAGAAATATTAGAGAAGTTGGATACCCTTTCTTTCGAATGATGTCTGAGTTTGACAGCATAAGAAACTTTTATGTTTCAAAGGAACAAAGAATAGCAGCACCAAGACTTATTGATTTATGCTATGTTTTAAATAGGAAGGAAGAAATAAATTCTATTATTGATTGGTATTATAAGTCTAATCAAAATTGTCCACAGTTCCTTGAAGACAGAATGCAGATGAGGGTAGATAACTGGTTAAAACAAAATATTTAAGTCAAGCCATATCGAATTAATTAAATGAATCAAGAAACCTTCGAACATATCTTAAGATCTCAAATACCTATCGCCTGGATCGCCGGTGTTCGATTAGAGAGTTATGAAAATGATGTTTGCAAGATTTGTGTAGAGCACGACTTCCTAAATCAAAATCCATTTGGCAGTATGTTTTGGGCGGTTCAGGGAATGGCTGCTGAATTTGCCGGCGGAATGATGCTAAATTATAAGATTAAATCTTCAGGAAAAAGCATCTCTTATCTGGTCATCGAAAGCAAAAGCACCTTTCATAAAAAAGCGACAGGGAAAATCATTTTTACCTGTAATCAGGGAGATATCATTGATCAGAAAATCCAAAAAGCTATAGATACAAATACACCTCAGGTATTTGAGTTGAGTAGCATCGGTACGGATGAAGCAGACGATAAAGTAGCCGAATTCACTTTTACTTGGAGTATTAAGGTCAGAGAATGAGGATAAGTAAGATAGTTGTTAATCGATTATCAGATTCCCGATGGAATGAAGGACGTGATCTTCGTTTGGAAGCTTTAGAAAAAGAGCCTCAGGCATACAGTAGCACCTTTGAAGAAGAAGTTGAACTGACCGAAAGCGAATGGATTATCCGAAATAGAAATGCTTTGTATGTATTTATCAATGATGAACCGGTTGGAATGATCGTGATGATTATACAAGACAACCCAATGACCAAACATATCGCTAATATCTTCGGTGTGTATGTCAAGAAATCACATCGTGAATTAGGTATTGGCAGTAGACTCATTGAACAAGCGATTAAAGAACTCAGCAAAAATGATCAGGTAGTTAAGATTAAACTTTCAGTGAATACTGAACAGACAGCAGCTGTCAAATTATATGAGAAACACGGTTTCAAGGTAGTTGGAAATCAAGAGAAGGAATTCTATTTCAATGACAGATTCTATGATGATTTACTTATGGAATTGCATCTCTAAGCTGAATCATTACTTTCAGTTATATTTTGACGCTTAATTTCTCTTGTGAACCGTCTAGATAAGTCTTTATATCAATCATGAGGATTTTCATTCTCCCATTATTTCTGATCCTACTTATAGGCTGCTCAAGCACTCCTTCTGATCGCATGCAACTTTCAGGGAAAATTGAGAATCCTGATGAAAGTATGTCAGTAAAGATTTATAGAGGAACAACTTTACTTCATGAATTCACCATAGACTCTAAAGGTTCTTTCGATGATTCATTTGAAGTGAAAGAAGGATTAGCCTTCATTGTTCATGGATCAAAGTTCATGCGGATTTACGTGAAGAATGGTTTCAAATCACGATTTAATGCTGATTACGATGATTTCTATGAAACAGCCACTCTGAAAGGTGATGGCGAAGATATCTTTCAACTTGAAGATGAATTTGATGAATTAGAAGCTAAGTACTCAGATCAAATCATCGATAATCCCACTCTGGAATATTTTGGATCTGCCTCTGAAGACTACAAGCTAGATTTCAATTCAATTTTAAATGAGAACGGCATTTCGGATTCTGCACAAGTAGCTAATCTAATAGCTGAAGTGGATGATTTTATTTCCAGATTCAAGATAAAAATCGAAAGCAGAGTTAATGTTTCTGAGGAACTTAAACCAGGAACTCCTTCTCCTACTTTTGTGAATTATGAGAATCTTGCAGGTGGATTTAGTTCACTATCAGACTTCAGAGGTAAATATGTATATATCGATTTTTGGACTACCTGGTGTGGACCTTGTTTAAAGGAATTCCCAACCTTGAAAGAACTGGAAACTGAGTATGCAGGCAGAAATATTGAGTTCGTGTACATTTCATTAGAAGCTCCTCAAGATCATGGAAACGATCCCGATGAAGCACGAGCTGCATGGAGAACATTTGTTCAAGAACGCGAATTGGGTGGAGTTCAATTATTTTCCGATCATAATTTTGATTCTGAATTTATAAAGGACTACAAAATTGAATTCATCCCACGCTATGTTCTTATTGATCCTGAGGGAAATATCGTATCTCCAGATGCGCCACGACCATCAAATCCAACTCTAATCGAGTTATTCGATGAACTTGGGATTTGATAATCAATCCAACCTATTTGATATATTTTGAAATAGCTTAGCTGAGGAATTAATTTAGAACATTGATTTTATTCTAGTATTCAATTTCATCGAGATCTATGAAGGTTATAACTATATCACTTCTCTTACTCACTTTATCATTTAATGTATCGGCTCAAGAGAATATTCATGGACTTACAGATCAAAAAACATGGACATATACATATTTAATTGCTCATAATGAACAAAAGGATGATCTACGGTTGTTTCTAGAAAAAAATTGGTTTGTAATGGATAGTATTGCTGTACAACAAGGACTATTCAACGATTATTACTTAATTGAAAACACGAATAGTGATACTTCAAGAGGTTGGGATTTCATTGTAGCCGTTGAATATTTTACCAGGAATACATTTTCTGATATTCAGGACGAGTGGTCAATTATTAGAAGAAATCATGAAACGGTACTCATCAATGGAAAAAACCTACGTGATTTAGGACAGGTTGTAAAATCTGAAGTTGTGATAAAACACACCGATGATTAACAGACATCATCGCATTTTAAAGCCCAGATCGAATTATACCGGAAATGGTACACTTCTAATTTTGTCACTGGTCGAATTCAACCGGATTTTTATCTACGTAAGAGCATCATTTGCAGAAAGTACCCAACCAATATGTGATGGGGAAGTATTCTAACTCAAAAACATGATGAAAAAACTATCTCTTACACTCCTATTTATTTCTCTGTCGTTTACGGCTTTTGCTCAAGATATGATGGAAACACCACCGGAAGCTGCAGCTATTGAAAAAGCGCTGAATTACTATTTAGATGGTGGTACAAACAATGATTTTGAAACACTAGAAAAGGCTTTTCATCCTGATGCCAGAATGATATGGATGACCGATGCCACTCAAAATGTTAATGCTGTCGAGTTTTTTAAAAATGGAATGAGACCCAGACCTCCACAAAATCGAGAGACGAGGAACATATCAATTGATATATCAAAAAATGCAGCCAGTGCTAGAATTGAAATCGAGTATGATACTTTCATGTTTGTAGATTTCATGACACTTCTTGACATCGAAGGCGAATGGAAAATCGTGAGCAAGGTTTTTACTCGAATCAATAAATAGATTTTGCCTTAGGTTGTGAATCGTTAGATTTGCAGCCGTCATGAGTTCACCTGAAAAAATCCCCAATCGATTAGTCTTCTCTGAAGAATATCCAAAGAGAAGAAAGAAGATATTCATTGTTGTTTCAATCTTGATACTGGTTCAGATTTGTTTAATCTGGCCGATCTACCCCCTTTTTAGTTCTTCAACACCCCTCATATTTGGATTCCCGCTTTCCTTTGCCTGGGTCATTTTAATGGTGGTCTGCTCGTTTAGTACCATGCTTTGGTTTTTTCTATATGAAGACAAATCAGGAGAAGTTTAAATGGAAAGCTGGGTAATCATTCTCGGGATTTGCGGATTGTATTTGCTCATCACACTAGTAATGGGAATTATCCCGGGACTAAAAGTGAGTCATAGTACCACTGGTTATGTGGCTGGTGATCGCTCAATGAATGTGTTCATTCTCTACTTCGTTTTGGGAGCCTCCATTTTCTCCAGCTTTGCATTTCTAGGTGGACCAGGCTGGGCCTATTCACGTGGGGTTGCTGCTTTGTATATCATAGCTTATGGAGCAGTTGGAATGGTTCCTTTCTACTTTTTTGGTCCAAAAGCCAGAGCATTAGGTGAGAAGTATGGATTTGTAACACAAGCCGAACTACTTGAAGATCGATATAACTCTAAGTTACTATCCGGGATTCTAGCCGTTTTAACCGTAGTAGTTTTGATTCCCTATCTCACACTACAAATGAAAGGTGCAGGAATTGTATTAAACACCATTAGTGAAGGTACAATCCCTATTTGGATGGGTGCAGCTATCGCTTACCTGGTAGTTCTTGTGTATGTGTTTTTTAGTGGTGTGATGGGTGTTGGATGGACAAATACTTTTCAAGGCATTTTCATGCTTATCATCGCATGGTTTTTAGGGATTTATCTACCACAAGAAATGTATGGAGGTATTGGTTCCATGTTTTCTGAAATATTACAGTCTGAGTTTGCCGACGCTCTTACCGCACCGGGGAGAACCGCAGCAGGAGAATCATGGGATTGGTGGGGTTTTAGTTCCTCTGTAATCATCTCAGCAATTGGATTTTCGATGTGGCCTCACTTCTTCATGAAAGCCTTTGCTGCAAAAAGTGACCGAACCATCAAATTAACGGTCGTTCTATACCCGACGTTTCAAATATTCCTGGTTCCGATTCTCATTATTGGGTTTTCAGCAGTGCTTTCATTTCCCGGTGTTGAACCGGCTGATTCCATTCTGCCTCATGTTCTTCTCAATATGGATTTGCCTGTTGTACTCATCGGTTTAGTCTGTGCCGGGACCTTGGCAGCATCTATGAGTTCAGGTGATGCAATAGTTCACGCAGCGGCTTCGGTTGGTGTTCGGGATGGACTTACAAAAATTCCGACTGTAGATCGATGGTTGAAATCTGGTGATCATGAAAGATTGCTGATACGAATTGCTGTAGTCGTCATCTCACTAATCGCCTATTACTTTGCTGTTTTTTCCAAGATTGATATTGTTTCGCTTTTACTTGGCGCCTATGGTGGAATCGCACAACTCTTTCCATTGATGTTTGCCATGTTTTACTGGCCACGAGCCAATGGGAAAGGTGCATTATCAGGAATGATCGGTGGTATACTCGTTACGCTCTTTTTCTTGTACAATCCGGATTTTAAACCTTTCCCCATGCATGAAGGTATCTATGGGTTGCTTGTTAATTTGATCCTGCTAATTAGTGTTAGTCTCGCAACTGAACCTGAAGATGAAAGTCGAATAAAGCGCTATATCAAATATTGAAATGGAATCTCCTAAGAATTATAGCATTGGTATTGTCACAGAGAATCAAAATAGGATTCAAAAAGCCGAGAAACTGGCTGCTTTATTAGTAGATCATCTTCCGAATGTTCACAATTTCCATCTTGAGAAGTATGATAAGTTTCCTAATTCTTACCGTATTGTGCTAGAAGGTTCTTTTCTGGATTCAGAAAATCAGATTCATGAGTCCATCCAAATAACGGACTCCATCTGTTCAAACTGGTTAGTAATGTATGAACGAGATCAACAAACCATTGAGCTCATTTTTAATAAAACAGATTCAAGTAGCTTTGAAAGAGATGAATTCAATGTGATTCGTTGGGCTCATTTTCAAGTGATTTAATCAGCAATACTTCACATTCTTTTCACGTTTTTGACTAATCTTATCTAACAGATTTTTCTAATTATATAAGTAAGACACATTCAAATGTTCTTTTGGGGTAAAGTTAAGCTGTTGCTAGCCGTGCTGTTGATTTCTTCCAGTTCACAACTTGTTGAAGCACAGGGAAGACACTCTGTTTATTTTGAGGCAGGTAAGTATAATTCTGTTTATTCAATTGGTCCAACCTACGATTTCATGATCGTACAACCCAAATCGGGTCGCATTTCTAGTCTATTTTTGTCAGTAAATCTTGGGCTTCGGTATGGTGAACGTCAGGGTAATGATATAGTAGAAATACAACGATTGGGTAATTTCGGATTTAATACCGGACTCAGTTTATTTCAAAATCACATAATTGAAGTAGGAATTCAGCAACATTTAATCGCAGAGAAAGAAGGCTATCTATCAATTACTGAAGACGATTCCTGGGAATACAGTAATAGTGCGAGAGGTTTTATTGGGTATAGATTTAATTACAAACGCTTCCTATTTCGCACTTTTGCTTATCTAGATAGACGCAAAGAAATAAGATTCAGTAGTCAACGCTATGAACAATATGAATATAAACGATTTTTTTGGCCGGCTATTGGGTTTGGAATAAATTTCTGATGATAACTCACTCTAACATATTGTTGTTAAGTATGAAATCTGGAAGATTTGATCACTTTTGAGATGCATAAATTTTATCGCAAACACTTACTTGTTATTTCAATACTGGCAACTCTTTTCATAACTAATGATAATCTAGCACAAGGAAGAAATTCAGTGTATCTGGAAACAGGATTCATTGAGCAATATGTAATTAAGAGTATCACTTATGATTATTTATTAGCACAGTCGAAAAGTGATGGCAGAGTCGATTACTTCATTTCAACGAATGTCAGATTTGGAATTGGTGACAATGGCGATGGACTTGATGTTAGATATCAAGAAAGGTTCTACACAATGGGTCTCCATACCGGAATATTAATAGATAATGATAACAGATTTGAAATCGGCCTACAGAGATACGTAAGAGCTGAAAGAGATGGGTATCTTGGTATAGATTCTAATGACCCATGGTCTTATGATTACAGTATCCGAACTATGATTGGATTCAGGCATGAAGTTGATAGATTTTTATTTCGGTTATACGCTTATCCAGAGAGAGATGATGGAACACTATTATTATGGCCTTCAGTTGGAATTGGGTATAGATTTTAGGCTAAAATCTCTGATTGCGTAGGGTTCACTTCATCCAATCTTCAATTTATTGATCTAGCTTTTACCCAAAAGTTAGAGAGATGGCACAAACGATACTCATCATCGGTGCATATGGTATGGCTGGTCGAGCTTTGTCTCGAGCTGTACTTAAATATTTAGATGCCCACCTCATTATGACGGGAAGAGACTCAACTAAACTAGATGCTTTTTCCGATCAGCTTAAAGATGAATTCCCTAATAAGAACCATCTTCATTTTGTTCTCGATGCAACCAATCGTGAATCCTTATTGAATGCATTCGCAAAAGCAGATCTAGCCATAGTAACTGCTACGATTCCAGATCACATCGAATTAATTGCAGAATGTGCAATTGAGACGAACACCAATGTGATGGACATTTTTGTCCGCAACGATGTACTTGACCGACTAGAAAAATACGATCTATTTTTAATTGAAAAGCAGCTTTACTATTTCACACAGTGTGGTTTCCATCCCGGAATCATTGCTCCGCTTATAAAATATCTTGCCCCCTATTTTGATGAATATCATTCGGCAAATGTAGCAATGGCCATGGAACCGGTCTTCGAGAAACCGGATGCCGTTCAGGAATTGATTTATGAGATGTTCGAGACAAATCCCACGGTTCTGAGAAATGGCACCTGGTATGAAGCTAGTTATAAAGAAACCTTTAAAGCAGAGTTCTCCCCTTACTTTGGTAAAAAGACTTGTTATCCGCTCCATATGCAGGAAATCTCGCATCTGAATCTGAGTCTTGGTTTACAAGAAGCAGGAGTTTATGCGGCAGGCTTTTCAACTTTCATCGACTATGTGGTATTTCCAATCGCTATGCTTATCGGTAAGTTTAACAAAAGAGTTGCAGAGAGAATTGGTGCTTGGATGATGTACAAAGCCTCAAGAAATTATCAAAAGAATAAACTGCGAGTTGAATTAATTCTAGAAGCTAAAGGATTAAAGGACGGGGTTTCTCGAGAAGTAGAACTTAGGCTGATTGCAGATGATGGTTACATACTGACAGCAATACCGCTTATTAGTCTAATAAATCAATATGAATCTTTATCTCCAAAACCAGTTGGATTACATCTGATGGGTGAAAGCCTCCTTGAAGGACCTATGATTGATGATTTGAAAGAAGCAGGTATTCAAATTGAGGTTATCAACAAAGAACTCACATCGAATTTGGAAGATAAACCTCTTGCCGTTTTTACTTCCTGATTAAGAATTCTTTTCTCGGGATACATTAGTTGATTTAAAGACCTGTCTATTTTATCTCGTTCCGAAGGTCCACCTTCGGAATGCAGTCCAGAAGCTCCCGCTTCGTCACTTTTTTAATAGCACCAGCAGCTTCTAATAAGTATTTCTGTAAGGAATAGGTTTCCCAATGGTCTAACAGGATAAAGACTAATCCTATGGGTAGATCAAGATTCCAATTTCACGAAAGCCACTTTCCTTACTTTATAACCTGTAGCCTATTAGAAGGAATTCCGCTTTTCTCAGATCCTCAAATTGCTAGAATCATTTTAGATTCACTGGTATTTATACAGGAAAACAAAGAGGTAAAACTGTATGGGTATGTACTCATGGACAACCATATGCATATGATTATTGAATCAGAAAATAATTCCAAAGTTCTGAAGAGTTTTAAATCATATACTGCTAAAAGAATTTTAGAATCACTGAAAGAGAGAAACAGATTACATTATCTGAGAAAGCTCAAATTCCACAAAAGAGAACACAAACATCAAAGTACCTATCAGGTTTGGCAAGAAGGCGCTCATCCTAAGCAACTTGATAGCGTTGAAAAAATGAGGTCATGCTTAGATTATATCCATAACAATCCTGTCAAAGCAGGTTTTATTGATGATGTTATACATTGGCGATATTCATCTGCTCGTAATTACCAAGGGATATTTGGGTTAATACCAATATCAATTTTCCAGGGGTAATAATAATAGTACCTTGAAGCTGGAGCTTCTCGAATGCATTCCCAAGCAAGAGCTTGGGAACGAGTTCAAGCAAGAGCTTGGGAACGAGTTCAATTCATCAAACCGGATATTCTATCTTTCAACTGAATATTTATGATTGATATAAGTCAGCTTGATTCGAGACATATCTCGAAATACAAATATTTCATATTATCTCGTTCAAATCGCAATCGCAAAATAAACCGCTTGCTCATTCAACTTCATGATTAAGAAATCCATTCTCTGGATTCACTAGTGATTTAAAGACCTGTCTATTTGACTGTGTACCTCATTGAGGTACAATTATCGTTTTACAGGTGTCATGAGTAAAAATAAAAATGTCACCTTTGGCTGGGCTGTTAAAAACATCATCTGGCCAAGAAAAAAAACCATATTTATTGGTCTATTTCTAATCCTTATAAGCAGACCTGCAGGTTTGGTTTTACCTGCAGCAACTAAATATTTGTTGGATGATGCGGTCCCTAATAAAGATTTTGCCCTACTTCAACTTATTGTGATTGTCATTATAATCTCACTCATAGTTCAGGCTGTCTGCTCTTTTCTATTGACCAGGATTCTTAGTGTTGAAGCACAATTTTTAATTTCAGAACTGCGTGTAAGAGTTCAGAAAAAAATCCTTTCTCTCCCAATTAACTTCTTTGATAACAACAAATCAGGAGCTTTAGTATCCAGGATTATGAGTGATGTTGAGGGAGTTCGAAATTTGGTCGGAACAGGCCTTGTTCAGTTAATTGGTGGGACTCTGACATCCGTGTTGGCACTAATTCTGTTGATAAGAATTAGTCCTTCCATGACATTCTTTACGTTAATCCCGGTTGGACTTTTTGCCTTTATCGCACTGAAAGCATTCGGTAAAATCAGACCTATTTTCAGAGAGCGAGGAAAAATAAATGCAGAAGTAACCGGTCGTTTAACTGAGACCTTAAACGGAGTTCGGGTCATCAAAGGATTTAATGCGGAAGTTTCCGAAAACAATACCTTTGAAGCTGGTGCCCGACGATTGTATGAGAACGTGAAATCAAGTTTAACGGCTACGGCTTTTGTAACTAGTACCGGAACATTCCTTATTGGACTTGCCAGTGTTGGCATACTTGCAATGGGTGGATATTACATGATTGACGATAGATTGACGGCTGGTGATTTGATTTCTTTCATCTCCCTACTTGCTTTTATGATCGCTCCAATTGTTCAGATGAGCAATATTGGGAGTCAGCTAACGGAAGCATTTGCGGGTCTGGATCGTACGGAAGAAATCATGAAAATGGATCCGGAAGATTTAACGGAACAGCGCCCTGTCGTCCTTGAAAAAGTACATGGTGATATCATATTTGATGATGTCTCTTTTGCTTACGAAGAAGACAAAGAAGTACTGAAAGGGATTTCTTTTGAAGCACCTCCGGGATCAGTTACGGCACTAGTTGGAAGTTCAGGATCCGGGAAATCAACCACCGCCAGTTTAGCCGCTACTTTCTTGACCGCCAAAAAAGGATTGATAACCATTGATGGTCATGACATTTCGAAAGTGAATCTTTCCAGTTATCGAAAGCATTTAGGCGTTGTACTCCAAGATGATTTCCTTTTTGAAGGTACCATCCGGGAAAACATTCTCTTCCCGCGACCCGATGCTACTGAAGCCGAATTGCAGGCAGCTATTGAAGGTGCGTATGTGAATGAATTCACAGATCGTTTTGAAGATGGATTGGAAACGGTGATAGGCGAACGAGGCGTAAAACTTTCCGGCGGACAAAAACAACGTATTTCCATTGCTCGTGCTCTACTGGCTGATCCGAAAATCATCATCCTGGATGAGGCAACATCAAACCTTGATACCGAAAGTGAAACCTACATTCAGAAAAGTTTGGATGATTTGATGAAAGATCGTACCACTTTCGTAATTGCTCACCGGCTAAGTACCATCAAAAAAGCCGATCAGATTTTAGTGATTGAAGATGGTCAGATTGCAGAACGTGGAACGCATGATGAATTGATAGCTTCAAAAGGTCGGTATTATGAGTTATATACCTATCAGAGTAGGATTTGATGTGATCGATCATGATCTTCAATTGCTACATCAAACCTTACATTGATAACCTAAGTTGAAACTATCTCCAAAAGCGAAAAGAAACATTTGAACTCGTTCCCAACGTCCACGTTGGGAATGCAGTCAGGAAGGTCCGCCTTCTAAAGTATTTTTGTAAGGAATAGGTTTCTCAACGGTCTAACAGGGTAAAGACCAATCCAATGGGGAGATCAAGATTCCAATTTTACGAAAGTCACTATCCTTACTTTAATACTTGTAGCCTATTAGAGGGAATTCCGCTTTTCTCAGATCCTCAAATTGCTAGAATCATATTAGATTCACTGGTATATATAAAGGAAAACAAAGATGTGAATCTATATGGATATGTACTTATGGAAAACCATATGCATATGATTATGGAATCAGATAACAATTCAGATGTTCTGAAGAGTTTTAAATCATACACTGCTAAAAAGATTATAGAATCACTCGAAGAGAGAAACAGATTACATTATCTGAAAAAGCTCAGATTCCACAAAAAAGAACACAAACATCAAAGTACCTATCAAGTTTGGCAAGAAGGTAGTCATCCGAAGCAGCTTGATAGCGTTGAAAAATTGATATCATGCTTAGAATATATCCATAACAATCCTGTCAAAGCAGGTTTTATTGATGATGTTATACATTGGCGATATTCGTCCGCTCGTAATTAACAAGGGAAATCCGGATTAATACCAATATCAATTTTCCAAGGGTAATATTAGGACTATGAAGCTGGAGCTTTTCAAATACATTCCCAAGCAAGAGCTTGGGAACAATAAAAATGCTCTTGCCTAATCACTATAATTTAGAAGCATCCCCTACCCTAAAAACCTCTCAATCAAACCTTCAGGGTGGCTGGTTGGAACCACGGGGAAATCAAACCAGCTTTGTACATCTTCTTCGTAGCCGGTATTGTTTAAATAATTATGGAGTGCGGCGTTTAAGCCCTTGGTATAATTAGTATGCTCGGTCCCTTCCGGATCTTCGTGCCATAAATCGTTTTGAGCAAAACCTTCAAATTCCGGTCCGGTTATGATGATCCCAAATTCATCCGGGTTCTTGCCAACCGGACTGTGAACCGTAGTCGTAAATTGATGCCAGAAGGCCGATTGAATGCAATTCTTCTCAAACAATTGTCGCACCACTTCTAACGAATCAATAGTTTCCTGCTGGGACTGCGTCGGAAAACCATACATGAGATAAGCATGAACCAGAATCCCGCATTTTGAGAAATTATGGGTGACTCGACTAACCTGGGCAATATCCACCCCCTTTTTCATCTTTGCCAATAATCGATCAGAAGCGACTTCCAGTCCGCCGGTAACGGCAATGCAGCCAGCTTTAGCCATTAAGTCGCAGAGTTCATGGTTGAAGGTTTTTTCGAATCGGATGTTGGTCCACCAAGTGATGGAAACCTCTCGTTCAATCAATCTTTTGGAAAGTGCCTTTAACATACTGGGTGGAGCAGCTTCATCCACAAAATGAAAACCGGTGATGCCCGTATCCTGAACGATCTTCTCGATTTTATTTACCAGGTCATCCGCCGTCGTGTTTTGATAATTACCAATGTAATCCAGGCTCACATCACAAAAAGAACATTGCCGCCAATAACACCCATGCGATATCGTGAGTTTATTCCATCGTTTGTCCGTCCACATGCGATGCATGGGATTTACTACATCCAGAAACGACACATATTTATCGAAAGGGAGTCCCACATAATTCGGCGCCGGCAAACTGCTGTGATGGTGAATGGTATTCGGAAGATGATTCTTATACACCACCTCTTCATCTTCTAAAACAAATGTTCTCTCCAGCTCATCAATGCCTACATCCCCATCCAGATACTGAAGCATTTTCAGCAACGGACCTTCCCCATCATCCAAAGAAATGAAATCAACCAATTCGAAGATTCGGGGATCTTCCAGACTGCGCAGTTCGGTGTTACAATAACCTCCACCAAAAGCTACATGGATGTCCGGATAAAACTGTTTGATGAATTGTGAACATCTCAGCGCTGCAAACAAATTACCCGGAAATGGTATCGTGAATCCGATTAAGTCCGGGGTATGAGCTTTGATTTGCTCTTCCAGCAAATTGAACATCTCATCTTCAATCAGCGTCGGCTGGTAGCCCAAATATTCATCGAGTTGATCAAAACTGCTGGCTGACGATCCGATTTGTTCGGCATACTTGGTGAAGGCAAAAAACTCATCCACATTGGCTTGTATGAAATCCCCAATTTCTTCGATATAAAGCGTAGAATAATGTTTTGCTTTATCGATCACTCCTTCCTCACCTGACTCCCATTGAATATTGGTATTCACCTTTTCCAGTCGGTGACCAACAGGCAAAAAATCAGGTTCGAGGATTTTGTAGGCAGCTTCTACATCCTGCTTTTGTAGGAAGCTGATTACTTCATCCACCCTTGAACAGTATTGCTCCTTCTTCTTCCTCACCTTCGGAAAATGGTTATTCCCCAAATCCTCGGCTTCCTTAAAAATCTGCTTCAAGAAATCACCTGTAAAAATGGTGGTAAACAGCTCAATGCTCAGATCGCAATGAGCAACAGTAACCTCATACTCTTCCAGAAATCCCTTCAAATAGGAACTGGCCGGATAGGCGGTATTCAGCTGAGTAAATGGTGGAGTGATTAAGAGAAGCTTTGATCGCATGGGTCAAATATAGAACACTTTTTAAATAATCGATCAGATTCGATACAGATTATAGTTATCGAATAAAGCTTATTGTTGAATACTGGGCCATCCATGAATTCATAACTAAAAGAGAAAGGAAATACGAATTGAAAACCATTCAATGGAGAATTCATAAAAATTTATGACTTAACAATTAAAATCAGAAAATGACATATAGAGACAAATAAAATGTCGTAGCAATGTCTTTCTAAATCATTATGTTTTTTCGAATTAAAAGTTAATTTTAGTTTAAAACAGTTGTACTTACATGGATTTAATTGCAAAAAAAATTAGTGATACTCGAAAATTAAAGGGCTTAACTCAGGAAGAGCTTGCTGAAAAAGCAAAAATAAATCTGAGAACTATACAAAGGATTGAAAATGAAGAAAGTACACCAAGAGAATCGACTCTAAATCTGATCTGTAATGTTCTAGAAATAGACATAAATGAATTTATCTCAGAGAAGAATGTAGGCACCAAAAAAAATATTGGGACGGTCATTATAAATGGATTTTTCCTTTTTATGCTGAATTTTATTCTGATGGGAATTATTGGATTTCTAATATTGGATTCGAATGCTAATTGGAATAGTAAATTTGGAGGATTATTGATCAGCTTTTTTCTCCCCTTTTTCATAGTGTTTTTTACAAAAAAGATGACAGGACTTGAACGGGTGTTAAAATTCGGTATGGGGTATCTTGTTTATTTCATGATGGTTATGATAATGCATGGATTTCCATTAGGATTTAAATCAGGATTATTTCCCTGCCTGCTAATCAGTATATCTGTCTTATATTTTGGTGGCGTATTGATAAAAAGGCTAGACTAAAAGAATCACAGCCTATCATTCTTTTTGAGTTTTCATGGATATGAACATGTCCAAATTTAGTTCATGTTGTATATAATCGACCTAATTATTCCAAACTCATCAGATATCGATTGTAATTCTCTTTCTTCTCTATAAGTAAAACCAAAAGGTGGTTCTGAGATCACTAATCCACTTTTCTTTTTCAATCTTGTGCCCTGACCTGAAATAATATCCTTATTGGGTTCAAACTCTCCGTCAGGAGTATGTTCAGTGATGATTACATATTTAAAGTCTGAAAGCTTGTTTAAAATGCTCTGAACTTCTGCATTCGATAAATGCTGCAATACATGTCGCAAGATTGCTACATCGCCAATTGGTAAGTCATCTTTTGATATATCCAGATAGTGAAATTCCAACTTCTTATCCTGAAATATTGATCTATTTCGCTGAATGAGTTCTTCCACAATATCTATGGCGATATACTTTCTAGAAAAGGGAATCAATTGCTTTCCCACATTGAAATCACCACAACCTAAATCACAAACAGTTAGCGGTTCATCGAATGACCTCAGGAAGTCAGATACAACTTCGATATAAGGATTAACCAACTCTGGATCATGAGCTCCAAAACCTGAATAGAACTCTCCGTCTTTTCCACCCCACAGGTTCTTCTTATAAACCTGAGCCATGGCATCTTTAGTTGGCCATTGTTTCTTATTTGCTTTCACTTCAGTTTTCGTGTATATAGCATTTCCATGCTATTGTTTTATGGTGATATGCTAATAAATTAATACGAAGTTCGTAACTAACCTATATCCAAATGAAATACCTATTATTATTAATCTGCTTCATTAGTGTTAATCTATACGCACAAGATTCTAATGAAACAACAGATGATGAAACCCTAGCAAATCAAACATATGTACTAGAAGATGGACTTTATAAAGCTCTACAAAACTGTAAAGATGATAACAAATATGATACAGACAATATTAAGAGAGTAGTTTGGGTAAACGTTGAAGACAACATCATTAATTATGTGGGTGAAAGTATCAGTTGGAATCCACAATCCAATTTATTACAAAATGCAGAGTTATTAGATATCCCAAGGATTGAAAAGGTTAAGGGCAAATTTATTGCAAAATATAGATTCTCAACGAATCCAGGGCGCCATCACCTACAATCCCAAGGTACTAAAGGAACTAGAGTAATTAAATCTATGAGAAATATTAATTGCTCAATTGAAATTACTGATGATAAGCTGACAATGAATTAAATCCGGTCGACATCCTCTGGGTTTTTACCAAACTTAGCAGGCACCCAATTCATCGATTCAATGGGTGGTCTCACGTAGTTCGGATCTTTTACCATTGGCGGTAATTCAACCGGATCAGGTCTGATATCTTCGTATGGAATCTGATCCAGTAAATGAGAAATACAGTTCAATCTTGCATGCTTCTTGATATCTGCATTTACAACAAACCACGGGCATTGACGCGTATCTGTGTGACGGAACATTTCATCTTTGGCTTTTGAATAATCCACCCACCGACTTCTGGATTCAACATCCATAGGACTTAACTTCCATCTTTTTAGAGGATCACGGTTTCTCGCTTTAAATCGTCTATCCTGCTCTTTATCTGAAATCGAAAACCAATATTTCAGCAAAATGATACCACTTCGAAGTAGCATATTTTCAAATGCCGGGCACGATCTTAAAAACTCCTGATACTCATCTTCGGTACAAAATCCCATTACCTTTTCAACACCTGCACGGTTGTACCAGCTTCTATCAAATAGGACTATTTCTCCTGCTGATGGCAAATGCTCAACATAGCGCTGAAAATACCATTGTGTACGTTCTCTTTCTGTAGGTCGGTGCAATGCAACTACCCGAACTATTCTAGGATTGACACTTTCAGTGATTCTTTTAATTACCCCGCCCTTTCCGGCTGCATCACGACCTTCAAAAATAACAGCAACACGAAGTCCTTTTACTTTTACCCAATGTTGCAGCTTGATTAACTCAGTTTGAAGCTTCTGAAGTTCTTTCTCATAGACCTTAACAAAGATCCTACCTTTTTTATCGTACATCCCGTCTGTTTTTCTATTTAACCTAAATCGCCTACCAATATAAATTATTTGATGAAGAAAGTTTGAAGACAAAGGGACAAAGAAATATTTTCAATAAGATCCTTCTACCCAAATTTATTTATCCAGACTTTGTGCCTCTGTGCCTCTGCTACTCAGTGCCTTTTCAATGAACTATCTTAAAGCTCAATAATTTTTGACTGAGTATTAGTATCAAAAAGCTTAGTTTTCCATCATATGAAAAGCACTCGAACTCGTCCCGATATCCCCATTGTATTTGAAGACAATCATTTGTTGGTAATTGATAAACCGGCTGGAGTATTGTCTCAGGAGGATCACACCAACGATCCGGATGTTCTCACTTTGTGTAAGAAATACATCAAAAAAGAATACAATAAACCGGGTAATGTGTGGCTTGGATTAGTCCATCGTTTAGATCGCCCGGTTAGCGGCTTGATGGTTTTGGCGAAAACATCAAAAGCTGCATCTAGATTGTCTGAACAAGTTCGAAATCATACTATCAAAAAAACCTATTGGGCGTTGGTGTATGGAATGTCACCGGAATCCGGAAACCTAGTTCATTATCTGGAAAAGGACACAAAAAGTAACACGGTTAAAGCATATAACTCAAAGAAAGGTCGGGCTAAGAAAGCAGAACTCAGCTTTGAAACTGTTAAGCAAAGTGCTCATTATAGCATTGTTGAAGTTGATTTAAAAACAGGACGCCCTCATCAAGTTCGTGTTCAGTTGAATAAAATTGGTCATCCAATTTGGGGAGATTATAAATATGCAGAAGCAGGAATAGGTCCGGGAAAACAATTGGCACTACGAGCAATGAAGTTGGAATTCAAACATCCAACAAAAGGCGAAATCACGACTTTCGATGCTCCAAAACCTCGTCAACAACCCTGGGATAACTTCGATTTTTAATGAGTATCTCACACACTGCTGCTTTCATCGCAGTAAAATTGTATGGACTCACTCGTAGCAAAAAAGCCGCCGAAAAGTTTGATCCGTTTATAATCAACTTTTATGAACAACTGCTTCTTTCTTTACCAAAGTATCTCCGATGGTATCATAAGTCGTTAAAATCTCCATTAATGCGACGGTTTTTCATTTTCTCTGAGGAATTACTCCTTCCAGGTGATTTGATGCACATCCTTTGCCGGAAGTATTATGTAACTCAACAAGTTCAAGAATTATTAGATCAAGGCTTTGAGCAAGTTGTGAATTTAGGCGCCGGATTTGATCACCAGGGAGCATACTTATCTCAAAAAGGTGTTCCGGTTTTTGAAATAGACAGAGATTCCATGATCCATCAAAAAAGGGATTTCGTAAAAACTGAATCGTTTGAAAATGAACACCTTCACTTTATTTCATGCGATGTAGATCTTCAAAGAATTGGAGTAGAATTAAGAGCTCATCAAGCATTCGATCCCAAGAAGAAAACAATCTTTATAGCCGAAGGATTTTTTGATTATCTGGATTTAATCCCTTCTGAGAACATCATTGAAGACATCAAATCAATGAATTCTAAGAACCGATTAGTCACTACTTTTTTTTCTATTGATGAATTGAACTCATTTCATCGATGGGTGTTCAAAAGCGGAGTCTCTATGGTTGGTGAAACGCTAAAGTTCAAGATTCACAGAGATGATTTTGTTGATCTACTTGAGGAATTAGATTTAAGACTGGAAACCGAAATTACTGCATCAGCAATGGAAGCTGATTTTGTAACAGCGATTGGCTCGAAGCTACCTGTTATGAAAGGATTCTACGTTCAGGAGTATGGGGTAAAATAATCAGTAATGAGGAATATTAAATTAGGAATAGGCATAAAGGAGACAGGAGAAAGGAAATGGATTCTCCTTGCTCCTTGCTCCTTGCTCCTACTTAATCAAACAATGACTTCGGTGAATCCTCCTCACCATCCTGCTTAACCGATTCAGGAAGTTTCTTCGTCGCTTTAGCACCTAAATCTTTTAGCATCTCAGCCTGACGAACAAGATTCCCGGCGCCAATCGAAAGTCGGTTTCTTGCCTCATCATAACTACGTTGAGTTTGTTTGATGCGATCTCCAATTTGATCCATACTCTCTACAAATAGCACAAATTTGTCATAAAGTGCGCCACCTCTATTCGCAATCTCAAGCGCATTCTTGTTTTGATACTCCTGCTTCCAAACCGAATCTATTGTAGCTAGAGTAGCTAGTAAAGTAGATGGACTCACAATCACAATATTACGATCGAAAGCTTCATAATAAAGATTTGGATCTGCTTGAAGTGCCGCTGCAAATGCCGGTTCAATTGGAACGAATAGAAGTACAAAATCCGGACTTCGATCACCATGAATCTGTTGATATTTCTTCTCGCTCAATCCTTTTACGTGACCTCGGAGTGAAGCAACATGTGATTTTAAAGCTCGTTCAGCTGATTCTTCATCATCAGCGGATGAAAATCGCTCGTAATCTGTCAGTGAAACCTTGGAATCGATAATCAGAAATTTCTCATCCGGCAGATTAACGACCACATCGGGCTGAAGTCTTTTTCCTTCTTCGGTGGTAGCTGAATGCTGAACCTCATATTCACGGCCTTTCGTCAATCCTGATCGTTCTAGTATTCTCTCCAAAATCACTTCACCCCAATTTCCTTGTGCTTTTGAATCTCCTTTTAAAGCTTTGGTCAGGTTCTTGGCATCATCACTCATTTTTTGATTGAGTTCAGCCATTTGACGGATTTGTTCCTTTAATGTGAAGCGCTCTTGAGTCCCCTTTTCGTAGGTTTCTTCTACTTTCTTTTTGAACGATTCTAAATTCTCACCAAGCGGTTTCAATATTTGATCAAGACTTTCTCTGTTCTGTTTGGTGAATTTTTCAGATTTCTCATCCAGAATTTTATTTGCCAGGTTCTCGAATTGATCTTTCAGCTGATCCTGCATTTCTACAAGTTCACTTTTCTGCTCGTTGAGTTTCGTTTTTAAAACATCGTATTCTGCTTTAAGTCCGGCAAGCTGGCGATCCAGATTTGCTGATTTCTCTCTTTCATTTCTTAGTTCATCTTCTTTTTGAGATTGAATCTTTTCAAATTTATCATCCGCTTCTTTTAATAATAAAACTGAACGCTCTGTTTCTTCTTTTTTCTGAGTTTCAAAGTTTATAATCCTCTCTTCAAGCATCGCTGACTTTGATTTCATCTGGAAATAGGCAATCAGATAACCAAGAATAAGACCTCCACCCAAGCCAATAATTATTACACCATATTCCAAGTTTAATCCTCCGCCATGATTTCAGCCATTTTATTCTTCAGAACTGTATTGTGAAAAACACCATTATGTCCCTGACCTTCCATGATTATATACTCATCATTTTCATCCAGATACTGATTCAGTTTAATAGCTCGATCTACAGATAATTGTTCGTCTTCTTCTGCATAAAAAATCGTAATAGGTTCTTCAATCTCTTGCAAAGCTAAATCTGATCTAAGAGGATACCGAACAAGAAAATCCGGCAGAAACCAATATTCAGCATCTTTCATATCTAACATGCTGTAGTAAGGGGTCCAAATCACAATTTCTTGTGGATCATTTGCCGCTGCAACCTGAGCAGCAACCCCACTTCCTAATGAATATCCCAATACAATAATATCATCCTCACCATATTCTTTAGCCATCTCATCATAAACGACCATCATATCTCCTACCAGGTCGTCTTCATTCCACATATTGCCTTCTGTAAGTCCATAACCTCGGTAATCCGGATAAAGCACATCGTACCCATTCTCTAAAAATAATGTGAACTTAGCAGGACTTGTTTGAGCGCTTCCACCATTACCGTGATAATAAATCACTAATCCTTTGGATGAATCGGTTTTGGCGTGAATTGCATGAATTCGTGCTTCATCCCCTATTTCAAACCATCGCTCCTCAAAATCGAACTCATAATTGAATTCATGTCCAGGATCCAAAACAGTCGGATTGAACAAAATCGCATTTTGGATGGAGTAGAAATAAATGCATACGGCTACGTACAATCCTATAATGGTAAAAAATGTAGATAAAGCAGTTTTTTTCATTTAGTTGGAGTGTGATAAATGAACCCTTTTCGATGGGTTTGAGTTAAGGTACTGGTTATCAAAGAAACTATGGGAAAAAAAAGTATAGAAAGGGCATTTGAGTTTTTTTTCAATGAGCAATTAAAAGAGCGTATTGAGACCCTTACTATCTATGTAGCAAGTATCGGATTCTTAATCCACCTGCTCTTAGTCTTTATTTTCAATATTGGTGGATTTTCTTCTCATCCTGAATATGAATCATTTCTTGGCAACCCTATTGCCGCTATTTATACCCCGTTTTCTTTTATCCTTGTTTATGAGGTTTATCTGCTGGTTTATTATTTGCCTCGTTCCTTTTCCATTTCTATTGCAAAGCAGTTTGAAATTGTTTCTCTGATTTTGATTCGAAGGATATTCAAAGATATATCAAACCTGGATATTGATAATCTAGATTTATTCTCTTCAGAAAATCTGTTTTTAGTTTATGATATAGTCGGTTTCTTGATTCTATTCTTTTTGATATTTGTTTTCCGCTATCTCTTGATAAACAAGCGAGCACATGCTAAAACCAAAAATATGGAAGGGTTTATTTTATATAAAAAAGCTTTGTGTCTGTTACTTGGTCCGCTCCTATTGGCATTATCAATTTATAGTTTTGGTACCTGGTTAATTGAAGTATATCAGCTTAATAACTACCAAATAACTGAAGTAAAAGACTTCAATAACATCTTTTATAATGAGTTTTTCACGGCACTTATTCTAGTTGATGTGTTAATCCTTGTTGCCTCTTTTAGATATACTGATCGATATAGTTTGATTATCAGAAATACTGGTTTTGTGGTTACCACGGTATTAATCAGAATTGCATTTTCAACGGTTGGTTTAGCAAACATAACACTACTTCTCTCAGGCGCCCTTTTTGGAGTTATAATATTGTATATCTACTCCCTCTATGATCGAATTGATAAAGGTGAAAGCACAAAAGAAAGCTACGCTTATCTTTAGATTATCATTTCAGTATAAATACATTACTTTATGCTGTCTCAAAAAAATGATTCTTCGCTTTCAAAACCATAGTTTAAAGTATGACTATACCCCAACGCATTCTTGTTCAAACAGTTATTGCTTTAGCTGCAATTGCTTTAAATCTATTAGCTCCTGAATTCGCTGAAAATAGCAGATACTTTATTCTGGCTTTAATCATTCTTTTAATTGGGATGCCCCATGGTGCGCTTGATCATCATATTGATGGAAATCTAGAGGATTGGAATCCCTATACCTTTAACAAGCGATTTTACTTCCAGTACTTCATTCTGATGGGTATTTATTCTGTATTCTGGATCTTTTTCCCCTTCTTCAGTTTTATGTTTTTCCTCCTGATCACGCTGTATCATTTTGGTCAGGCTGATGCAATGCGATTCGATTTTACCGGATGGGAAAAATGGGCGTTACATATTGGGCGAGGTATTACTGTTGTTGGGCTTATTGTTTTTGGTGATTTGGTTTATTCATCATCAATCATTGAGGCGGTTACAAATATTTCAGTTGAAGAGATGAGTGCCGGTGTTTTTGATCCTGAACTCACCAAATGGATAATTGCTGGATTCTACCCGGTTGTTTATCTGATAACGATATTCATAACTAAGCAGAAAACAGAACATAAAACAGTTTACTTCATTGATGCTTTAATTGTACCCGCTTTATTTATTTATTGTGACCTAGTCTGGGCTTTTGCAATCTATTTTGGAATCTGGCATTCCTATAATCATGCATTAGTTATGCTTCGTTATTTAACATCAAAAGAGCATTCTGTGAATTTTGGATGGTTCTTTAAAGAATCTTTCCTCTTCAGCCTGCTTTCCTATCTGGGGCTACTCTTTGTTTATAACATGCTTAATGCATTTGGTAATGAAGAGCTTCTTGTATCTCTTTTGTTTGTCGTTATTGCAATACTAACTCTGCCTCATATGCTTGTTGTTGAGAAGCTTTATACACGTTGGGATAGATCCTGACAGTTTTCAGCATTCAGTTTTACAGTTATCAGTAAACGGTATTTCATAATCTGGATATAGCTGTGATCTAAAATTAAAGATCAACAACGTCCTCACAAACCACAGAGCACTGAACACTGATCACTGATCACTGAATACTGATTACTGATTACTGAAAAAGGGACAAAGGGACAAAGGGACAAAGGGACAAAGGGACTAAGGGACTAAGGGACTAAGGGACTAAGGGACTAAGGGACTAAGAAAAGTTTCTGGGCTTTATCTTTTATCCAAAACATTATTATAAGACTTTGTGCTTTAGTGCATCAGTGCCAATATCAACAAACAAAAAAAGGCGCCCAGTAACCTGAACGCCTTTGAAGAGCAATTTCTGTAAACTCTTAGTAAGATACCCTTACTTAGAACTAGCAGATGATGCTACGTAATAGATGACCAATCCAAATCCAATTTTGTTAATTGCATCCGCAAGGTTGTAGATAACATCGATGTTACCCATTCCTGCTAATAGGTTTCCGTCCATTGTCATGTAACCAATTGGGTATACCGACCATCCAAGCGTAATAAATATCTTTAATAAGAACATTGCTTGGTTTAGCGCCGGGTTATCAGAACCTTTTGCTAATTTAGCAGTGTCGCCAGCAAATACTTCGTACACAATGTATAGGTAGAATACTGTAGAAATAGTACCCCAAAGAATAGTAGATTCTGGCTGAATAGCCTCACCAATGTAACCAGTTACAAGCATACCGATCGATGCTGCGATCAAGTAGAAAAGAGTTTTTCCTTTTGCACCGTATGGGCGAGTTAGTAAGTAAAACTCCACACACATTAAAGGTACAGTTAGAATCCAGTCAATGTAACGGAATTCTGTTGGGCTAGCTCCCATGGTTAGGTAGTAATCACGCATGTAGTAGTAGTGAACAGCAGCGATACCTGTGATAAGACCAGAAACTGTGAGAGAAAGTCTCCATTTTTCAGGTACGTTGTTACGCTCTGCAAAAAAGAACACAGTAGCAGCTAACATAGCCATTGTTCCGATGAAGAAGGTGAATCCAATAACATCACCAGCTTCAATCTGAGAAGCGAAGAGCAAATTTAACTTCATAGATAGTTTATTTTGATTAAGTGTTAAAGTCGCTTCTAAAACGGGTTTCGAAATTACCTGCGTTCCATTTTTTTCATAAAGTACTAGAAACCAATTAGATATTAAATCTTATTTAACTGTAACGTGCTGAACTCCAACAGTTTAATGAAAGCGCTTCTTTCATTTTTTTTTGAAAATTAGACACCCAATATTCAATATTAGACACAACTAAATCATTATTATCAGTGTTTTTAATTTTTATTACTGATTTTATTTGACATATATACTCCTATTGAATTAACTCGAATCAATTTGGTTTTTAAATCAATTAAATCTGTGCGGGAAAATTAGGTGGAACCTTAAAGTAACTCGCCCAAGGGCTTATCAATAATCTATTCTAATTAATAGTACCTGAGGCGTTTTTCTAGAAAATCGAAACACCATTGAACAAATAATGCCAGTAGAGCTGCCGGAATTGCTCCTTGTAGAATTAATGAAATGTCATCAAGCCGTATACCGGTTAGAATTGGCTGACCGTATCCACCAGCTCCGATTAAAGCTCCGAGAGTTGCGGTTCCCACATTAATTACTGCTGATATTTTAATGCCTGTCAGAATAGTTGGTGCTGCAAGTGGTAATTCGATTTTTTTTAGAATAGTAATACTTGGCAAACCAAGTGCTTTAGCGGATTCCTTTAATATTGGATCGATCTCAGTTATACCAGAATGGGTATTTCTCACAATAGGTAATAGACTGTAGAGAAATAATGCTGCCATAGCCGGAATTGTACCTATACCAAAAAGTGGAATCATAAAAACCAGCAATGCTAGTGATGGTATGGTTTGCAGTATCCCAACAACGGATAATATTGGTTGAGCTAAAAAGCTGGACTTTGCTGCCAGTATCCCAAATGGTAATGCTATTAGAATAGCAAAGCCTAAAGAAACCAGAACTAAAATTAGGTGATCGATTGTATTCTTTGATAATCGTTCTGAAATCGAAATTTCCTCTCTTGATGTTAGTACGTTTAGTTTTTCATTTAAAAAACCTGAGGCAACCAATACTTCATCAATTCCTTCTATTTTTACTGACGCATTCATTGCTACCATTTCCGCTTCAGAAATTGACGATTCCAATCTTTTAATAGATTCTATTATTTCAGGATCCAGTTCGCTTCGATAAACCAGTATTGCATCATAGCTAGGAAAGAATGAGCGATCATCTTCAAGTACGATCAGATTGTAGTAATCTATTTCCGCATCTGTCGAATATAGATCGATAACATCGATTGATCCTGATTCAAGTCCACGATAAGCAAGTTCGTGATCAAGTCCGGTTACATCTCGTGGAGACAGGTTATACGCTGATTTTAAACCCGGCCATCCATCATTACGATCTAAAAACTCATTACTAAACCCATATTTCAAGTTCGGATGATTTTCTAAATCTGAAATCTTAGATATTCCCATTGAAGAAGCTGATTCTGCTTTCATTCCTAAAGCATAGCTATTGTTAAATCCTAAAGGCTGAGATATCTGAATTCCTTGAGCACTCAGCCGATTATTTAATTCTTCATATGACATAGATCGACTTTCACCTAGAATTTCATAAATCAAGGTACCTGTATATTCCGGGTAGATATCTAATTCACCCTGAACTAATGAATTCCAAAGAATTCTGGTCCCACCTAATTGTTCAAAGAATGTAACTTCTTCACCTTCTGATTCTATTATTTGGGTGATCATCTCTCCCAAAATAACTGACTCATTAAATAGCTTGCTACCAACTTTTATTGGATCCTGAGCCAATGAAATTGAACTAAATAGTAAACTGCAAAAAATTAAGCACCACCAAGACTTCATCATTCTATTTCCTCAAGGTGATTCCTTTGGGCTGTTACAAACTTCTTAACAAATGAATTTTCAGGTTTATTTATGATCTCTGTAACCGTCCCTTTTTGGATAACCTGACCATTATTCATAAGAATTATTTTATCTCCAAGATATCCTGCTTCACCTAAATCGTGAGTAACTAATAAGACTGTCTTATCGAGTGATTTAAAAATCTCTTTTAAGTCTTCCTGTAATTCGAATCTGACCAGTGGATCGATAGAACCTAATGGTTCGTCAAGAAGCAAGATTTCCGGATTTAACATCAAAGCACGAATAAGTCCGATTCGCTGACGCTGACCTCCTGAAAATTCATGTGGAAATTTTCTCAAATCAGACTGGTCTATTTTTGTCAACTTGCACAAAAATTCAAGACGAATGTCTTTTTGAATTTCAGTCCAACCGAGAAAATCGGCTACTAAAGTGCAATTATCTCTAGCAGTCAGATGAGGAAATAAACCTCCATTTTGAATCACATAGCCTATTTTCTTCCTATTCTCAAGAATGTTGTCTTTGGTGATTTCATTTCCATCAATGGAAATGCTTCCTGAATCAGGCTCAATTAAGCCAAGAATAAGTCGAATAAGTGTAGACTTACCACAACCGCTAGGACCAATCAATGAATAAGTCTTACCATCTTCAATTGATAAACTAATACTCTGTACTGCTGTTTCTTCACCAAAAGCTTTTGATACATCCTTGAGTTCAATCATAGAGGAATAACAGAATGTTTATGATAATAAAAAAGCCCTTATTCGTTGGAATAAGGGCTTAAAATTAATTGTAGTGAAAATCACACATCCAGATTCTCATCTTCATTTTTCCTTCTGTCCCGAAGTTTCTTGATGGCATATGCTCCACCCGCAGCAGCCAATAGACCGAGGCCGCCATCAATTGGAGCCTGTGTGGGTGCAGTCGGCAAACTAGGCTGAGCCGTTAAAAACTCTGTAGTGAACACAAATAATGTGGCAACTAGGTATATAAATCGAATCTTCATAGTTTCTCCCCTATTTAATTAATGTCATTTTTCGAGTGATAGATTGACCGTTTGCGTCCAATCGGTAATAATACATTCCTGAGGATAGTCTGGAAGCATCCCAACGAACGTTATACTGGCCAGCTGATTTTTGCTCATTTACCAACGTGGCTACTTTCTGTCCCATTAAATTATAGATGCTGATATTTACATCTCCATTTTCTTCAATAGTGTAGTTAATGGTTGTTGTTGGGTTAAAAGGATTCGGATAGTTTTGACTTAAGGAAAAGCTTTTTGGGTTTTCATCCAATTCATTACTAACAGATGTTGGACTAATAGTTATACCAAATCGATGTGGTTCAGCTTTCGCTTTCATCGATACAGCTGCAGGGCCTTTTAATGTGCTTAAAGGATTTACTTTCGCCTGTACATCAGCTATTTCAGTAAATACATATTGATTTAAGTCTCTCATATTAATGGAGGTTTCCATTTCATAATCATGAAGTGTGATTTGCCATTCAGCAGGGATGGTCTCCAATCCTGTCCATGCAAAAGAAAATTCTTCAGAAATGCCTACGGTTGTAATTGTCAAAGGAATAGTAATTTCTTCTTCAAGGTGATAAGGAAGTGACTCAACCGATTTCAGCATATTATTTGTAGCAAATGCCATGGTTGCATAGGTAGAAACTAAAGGAACCAATTTAGAGGCATCAGCTCGGTCAACATCTTTGCTTGCATAATCTCTGAAGGCTAATCGAATTGCCTTGTCTACCGTATTCTGTGATGTTAAAGTGAACGAAATGTCTCCCTGATTTGAAACTGCTTTTGAGAAAAAGGTCTTGGTTGTGTCATTGGAGGTTCTACCCGTGGTTGGAATTGTGATAGTTGTACTGGTTCCGGTATTTGCAATTTCCACCCAAAATCCTTGCCATGTAGCAGCTATTAACCCACTGTTTGCTGTTCGATCTTCAGGATCATACGACCCTGCACCATCATCCCAGAAATGAACATTATCTTGCAACCCAGTACCACTTTGAGTAATGCTATTTAGATTGTAATTAGAAGCGAACGGGTTACCAGCTAGAGTGAAGTAATGATTCAGACCACCGGTTGTTGTAGATTTATTCAGGTTAATTATTACGTCTGAGGATGGTTCTAATCCGGTAGCATCAATAGATATCGGAAGTTCATTACTGCCATTGCTAGTGTTATCATAAAAGTAAAGGGCAAAACCAAATCCATCACCCCAGGCAGTTGAATAGTTAGTTGGTTCTTCCCAGGCTCCTGAATCATCATAGATATAAAAATTAGCATCTGCTGATGCATCAATACCTCCGGCAATTCCCTGAATTGGTGTATCATCTGAAATTGCCTCAATTGTACTTCCACTTACCGGTAATGATAGTAATCGCCAACCTGCATTTCCTGAAATTGTTACATCTCTATAGTTACAACCTATAGGATCATATAAATTTGTGTCACTACTATTATAATTAGAGCCATTTACAATAGACGCTAAAATAATCGCAGAAGTAGCATTAGTAATCGTTGGACAATTGTACTGCCAATTGTCTCGATGAGGAGAAACTGAAAGAGCGTTTGTATTCTCCGTCAATCCATTTGGCAGACCTGTATCCCCGGTGTTATCATTGTCAGTTAGTACAAAACCAGTTGCATCGTAGTTAAATGAGTAAATGAATGTGGGTGACGAATCAGAACCTTGATAAACGTGGATTTGGTCACCTGAAGCTGATAATGTAAAACTTCCTGATCTTGTTACACTACCATAATTCGAAGATATATTAGAAGTATTATTGGATTCTGATATTGTTATCTCAATACCTTTTTCAAGTGCTGATGCTGCTGTCCAAGTAACCGTACCTTCACTACCTCTTAAACTATCACCAACCGGATGCCATGCATCGTCGGTGAATTTAATTTCAGTCCCTGAAGCAATGCTAGTTAACAACACAAATGAGAAATCTTTATTCCCATCTGATTGCAAAGTTGTAATTGCTACATCTCCAGCAGACAATGTAGTTTGTGAATTACTTGTACCACTAAATAGTAAACATACCCCTAGAATTGTAGATACCCCTCTCATATACTTGTACTTATGTTCCCCTTTGAATGAGAACATAATTATTACAAGGAATAGATCAAAGTATATTTAAGCATTAAAGTAAATAATAACTTTGATATTCTAGTATAATGCTATAATTATTATACTAATCTAGTAAGTATAAAAACCCTCTCCAATCTTATTCCCTAACTTCCCCGCAACTACCATTTAAAAAATTGACCAATATTTCTGAACTTCAAAGCTCTTATAAACCTGATTAGTCTATCCTAACAAACTACTATATATAGAATATCTACAACTCTTTAGTGCTTTATTAGTTAGTATTTACAATCTAGTATTAAAAGTACTTTATATAACATCGAAATCTAGTGGACTCAGATATCTAAGTTTTCTTCTTCACTTTTCTTCTTATCCCGAAGTTTCTTGATTGCATATGCACCACCTGCAGCTGCAAGAAGGCTCAAACCACCATCAATTGGAGCCTGTGTTGGTGTAGATGGCAAACTTGGCTGAGCCATAATCAGCTCACCAGAAAATAAAATAAATGAGATCATCGAAAATAATATTCGTGTTTTCATAGTTTCTCCCCTATTTAATGAAAGTCATTTTTCGAGTGATAGATTGACCATTTGCGTCCAAACGGTAGTAATACATTCCTGAGGATAGTCCGGAAGCATCCCATCGTACGATATACTGGCCAGCTGATTTTTGCTCATTTACCAACGTGGCTACTTTCTGTCCCATTAGGTTATACACGCTAATATTAACCGCACCCATTTCTTTTATTGAATAAGAAATGGTAGTACTTGGGTTAAATGGATTCGGATAGTTTTGACTTAATGAAAAACCTTGCGGTCTTTCTTCCATTTCATTACTAACAGAAGTTGGACTTATGGTTATTGCAAAACGGCTAGAACCTGATTTAGTTTTCATTGCTATAGCTGCTGGTCCTTTTAATATGCTTAAAGGATTGACCTTAGCCTGTACATCAGTGTCTTCATTAAACACATATTGATTTAAGTCTCTCATATTAATGGAGGTTTCCATTTCATAATCATGAAGTGTGATTTGCCATTCAGCAGGAATAGTCTCCAACCCAGACCATGCAAAAGAAAATTCTCCAGAAATGCCTACAGTTGTAATTGTCAAAGGAATAGTAATTTCTTCTTCAAGGTGATAAGGAAGTGACTCAACCGATTTCAGCATATTATTTGTAGCAAATGCCATGGTTGCATACGAATTTAACATTGGGGTTAGCTTTGTAGCATCATCTAAATCAAATTCAGTGGTAGCATTTTCTCTAAAAGACATTCGAATAGCTTCATCATATGTAGTTTCTGAGGATAATGTAAAATTGATATCACCTCTGTTTGTACTTTTTGGTACAATTTTTCCAAAAAATGTACTAGTAGCTGAAGTAGATGTTTTAGCCGCAACAGGTATAGTTATACCAGTAACTGATGCATCAGAGGTTTCTACCCAAAAACCCTGCCATTCAGAGATTATATAAGGAGTTGTTCGGTTTTGAGTAGAATAAGAACCTGTGCCATCATTCCAGAAAGCAATATTATTCTGAATACTTACTCCTGTCGCTGTAATTAGGTTGGCATTTATATTAGTTGCAAAAGGATTTCCCACCAGCGTAAATCTACCAGAAGCACCATTATAAAGAGTTACCGAAACATCTGAACTTGGTTCTGAACCTGACACATCTAAAGTAACTGGTAGAGACGAGCTTCCATTAATCGAATTATTAAAGAAATAAACACCGAACCCATAACCGTCGCCCCACGCTGTTGATACATTTGTGGGTTCTTCAAAAGAACCGGTATTGTCATAAATAATGAAATTAGTAGTTTCCAATGGATCTTCTCCATCTGTAACACCCTGAACCGGGGTATCATCAGAAACGTCTGTTACAACTCCCCCCGTTTTTGGAAGTGAAAGTAATCTCCAGCCTTCATTTCCCGTAATTTCTACTGTTCCAGGAGTTTCTGCAAAGAGACTACCTGTGAAATATTCTGCCACGGATGACATTGAAAAGGTTGAGAAGGTCCAATTTGAAGAATTGTATACAACACCTGTACAGGCTGTAGCGGTACTGCTACAAGAAGTAGTACCAGTATACCGTCCTTCCGTATTGGTTATTAAGGCCTCATCACCACCTGTTAAACCCGTACCTGTTAAAACTGCTGATTCAGACCCATTAATACTATTATCCTCTCCTATAAAGGCTAGGAAAAAACCAGGAGAAGCTCTTGTTCCGGTAATTGCATAAATCTGATCACCGTCCACCATACCAAATCCTGGATCATCTTCTGTTGCAGTACCAATTGAAGCAGCTATAGTATTCCCGTCGCCTACGCCAGCTCCATCATTTGCATTTTCAATGGTCACAATCAGTCCCGGCAATAATGTAGCTCCGGTATCATTAACCCAAAGAACATCACCTTCACCCGTTCCTGCTTTGAATGCTGCTCCCGTCCATTCTTCATCCGTAAACCGAATTGAAGTACCATTTGAAATCTCATCGAGCAATAAAAATGAAAAACCATCATCAGCATTGTTGTAAGCAATGAAGGCAATATCACCGGGATCATCTAAATTCCCATCTTGAACCTGAGCAACGGCATTTTCAATAGTGCAGAATAACAATACGAATAGTACTCCAACACATAAACGTATACAATTATTCATATAACCCCCTTGTTTAATTTTTTGAATTAATTGTCCCGAAAAAAGTCCATTTCAATATAGCATATAAAGTTATTTAAATCATTAATTAACTTATACTTTCCCTCAAATAATAAAAACATTAACTAAACCAATACTTTTTGTATTCATTTTATTAACATTTACGCCTCGGTTAATATGAGTATTTACCCGTTAAATACTGTTATTATTAATTTAGTTATGCTTATTAAATGTATTTGAACAAAAATTTTTCATCAACCAATGAGATTAATAATCATTTCCATAAGTTATTTATGCAATTAATTTATCTATATCTTATTGTTTGAGAATTAGTACATTGAAAGCGAGAACAACTTAATTTTAGAATCATGCTATTAAAATCACTGACTGAAACTATACTTAATTCAAAGAGCAGTCCTTTAGCTTTAAATGATGCTATTCTAGAATTCGAGAATCTATTATCCGGTATAGTTGAAAAAGCTGGTATTAGCGATAAAACGAAAAGTAAAAGAGAGACTCTATTAAGTAGTGGGCTTGCCATTTCTTCTTATAATGCAAGTACATGTATAAAAGATACTTTTCGAACTGTTAAATATATCCGAGCCCTAAATGAGGCAGTACTTCAATTAAAAAAAAATATAAATGACCGCCCGATACATATTCTATATGCTGGTAGTGGGCCATTTGCACCTTTTGCTTTTTCAATCATTTCACAATTCAGTCCGACTGAAATTCAATTTACTATTTTAGATTTACATGAAGAATCAACTACGTCTGTTCGAGTTTTGGCAAAAGAGCTTGGAGTTGAAACTTACTTTACCAAAATTGAAACCAACGACGCAGTTTTGTATAAACACAATGGTAATTATCCAATAGACATACTAATTGTTGAGTGTTTAAATAAAGCTCTACTTAGAGAACCTCAGGTTCCAATTTGTGCTAATTTGTCTACTCAAATGCCTGATTATGGTATAATGATACCTGAATCTATCCGTATCGATGCGTATATGATTGACCCAAATGTGGAATTAAGCTTCGTTGATAAAGATGAAGAATCAGGAAATGTGACTTATCATGTATCTGATGCAAAAAAACATCGTATTTACATTGGTAAAGTAATGGACTTCAACATTGAACTGGCCAAGGTTTTACAAAATCATTTAAACACTTATGATATTAATGAAGGTTTGAATGTCGATGTTATCACTTTAAAAGTCCCCCATCGGGATAAAGCTCTGGATACAATAATGTTTGGTACCACGATAACATTATTTGGAGCACATAAACTTGAGGAGTACGAAAGCGGAATAACACATCCATATTTTCATATCCAGGGAGAGAGAATACCTAAAGATGCTGAGGTTTTAATTGGATATGCAATCAATCAATATCCGGGATTCTACTATCAGGTTGTGAGCCCAAAACCACAAGAACCTATAATTAATATCATTCAGTAGGATTTCAAATAGATTTGTGGTTTAAATAAAAAGCGCTGAGTTATTACCCAGCGCATATAATCATCATAATAGTTTTAATTTTAAGTACGAGGTGGGAATAAACCATCAAGAACTATAACATAAGTTATACCTAAAACCGGACCTTGAATATAAAATGGTGAGCCAACACCAGTCATCCCAATTTCTACTGTTGTTTGAGCAGAAAGATTAGGATTTGTATCTCTCATCATTCCATTAGGATCACTACTACTGTAAATTTCTGTCTCCACAGCAGCTAATACATTTCCACTAGGACTTTTTTCGTCATTTTCACCTTCATCCGTTACACAGTCATTTTGAGGTGTCTGAGTAACTGTAGTTGTTGCGACTGCAGTATGATTGTGAGGAGGCAGGTTATTTGCAGTAAGTGAAACTGTGTTTGTTCCAGCTTTTTCGCCAAGATAAATTGGCTGTAATCCAACTCCATGACCAGTACCTACAGGTGAACGTCCGCGTAGGTCAGGAACCCCGAAAGTTGAACGTCCATCACCGCCAAAGTTTGTATTTAATAAGGCAAAAACTGCACTATATTCAGCGATAGATAACAATTGCCCATGACACAAGGTAGTCTGCCGGGGAGCATAGTTCCATCCTCCGGCAATAATTTGGCCTATCCAATATTCCATTGTTTTCTCCACTTTGATTTTAATTTAACCCATTACTTAAACCCCTAAGAATGGACTTACAAGTAAGTAAATTATACGGCTAAATCAAAGCAAAGAAGATACTTATAAATAAATTAGTAGGCGTAAAAACCCTGTCCTGTCTTATTCCCTAATTTCCCTGCGTCTACCATCTTAACCAGTAATGGACATGGTCTGTATTTTGGATCTTTAAAACCTTCATAAAGCACATTTAGGATATCTAAACAAACATCCAATCCAATGAAGTCAGCCAATCGAAGTGGTCCCATTGGATGTGCCATACCAAGTTTCATAACTTCGTCTACATTTTCCGGAGTTGCCACATTTTCATACACAGCAAAAATAGCTTCGTTAATCATTGGCATTAATACGCGATTACTCACGAACCCAGGCATATCATTCACTGGTACAGGTACTTTGTTTAGAGCTTTTGAAGTAGCTTCAATTGTATTATAAACCTCATCAGTGGTTTCCAAACCGCGAACTATTTCCACCAATTTCATAACAGGAACAGGATTAAAGAAATGCATTCCGATAAATCGCTCTGGCCTCGATGTGATAGCAGCAAGTTTCGTAATGGAAATGGAAGATGTATTCGATCCCAAAATTGCATCACTTGGAGCTGCTTCATCAACTGCCTTCCAAACAATAGTTTTTATGTCTAAATCTTCAGGTACAGCTTCAATCACTAAATCTGCGTTTTCAACACCAGTGCTTAAATCCAGTGATACGCTAATATTTCCTAGGCTTTCATCTCTTTTCTCCTGAGTGATTTTTTCTTTGCTAACCATTCGGTCTAAATTCTTAGTGATCGTCGCCAAAGCTCTGTCAGCAAATTCTTGTTTTGTCTCAATTAGAGTTACTGAAAAGCCACTCATAGCAAATACATGAGCTATTCCATTCCCCATTGTTCCACCACCAATCACCGATACATTTTTAACTTCCATTCTTTCCTTACTTATTGATGAATTTTGCCCAAATGGTATGGACTTTGGAAGCGCTTTTCAACCTACATTGAGTTAAAAAGATTCAAATTATTTGATACTTAAAGTTTGTTTTAGATTCCTTTGTGCATTTGCCCCTTTGTGCCTATTCTTAGTTAGATTTTCTGAGTTAATTTCATGAATACTTTATTACGACTACTTCTCTTCTTTTTTATTCTCTTTATCGGTTTTGCAGGACTCGCATTTTACTGGACATTTTATAAACCCCTGCCAAATTATGAAGCATCAGTAGAACTAGAAGGTCTAAATGCCGAGGTTGATATCTATTGGGATGAATTTGGTGTCCCTCACATTTTCTCTGATAATGAAAACGATCTTTATTATGCAATGGGATATGTTCACGCTCAAGATCGTTTATGGCAAATGACTATTTCCCAGCTTGCTGCCGAAGGTCGATTCGCTGAATTTTTTGGAGCAGAATTAGTCGATTTTGATAAGTATCAACGAACTATAGGGTTTTGGAGAATCGCAGAGCAAATACTTAGTGAGGAATTCACTGAATCTGAAATAGCAATTCTGCAATCTTACGCTGATGGCGTAAATAACTTTGTCGAGAATAATCGAAATCGTCTTCCGGTTCAATTTGCTCTATCTGAAATGGAGCCCATTGAATGGACACCTCAACACTCTGTCGCTATAATTCGAATGATGGGTTGGGAATTAAATCTCAGTTGGTGGAGTGAAGTCACTTACAATTATCTGAAAAATAAACTCCCTTCAGATCAGTTCGAAGAACTCTTATTGACCTGGGATACTGATTTACCAACATCATTAGATGACAATGAATCTATTGGGTTATCCACTGCAAGTCTTCTACCAATGCTTGAAATGGAATTTCAAAGAAGAAAAATTCTTGAAATTGAAGGCTCACATGTAGGAAGTAATGCATGGGTTGTTGATGGCTCACGAACAACTACAGGTTACCCAATGCTCGCGGGTGATCCTCATCTTGGATTGGATATGCCAGGGAAATGGTATGAAATTCATTTAAATAGAAGTGGTCAAAATGTATCTGGTGTGACCATAGCCGGCCTTCCCGGAATAGTTTTGGGACAAAATGATCATATGGCATGGTCTTTCACAAATATAATGGCGGACGACACTGATTTCTTCCTCGAAAAAGTTGATCCTGAAGACAGAGGCAGATATGTAGTCGACTCAGCGCGAGTTGGAGAAGTTGCATTTGAGTATTTTGAAAAAGTTCGAGAGATCATCAATGTAAAAGATGGAGATCCGGTATTTCACGAGTATAGAGTTACTAAAAATGGGCCTGTAATTACGGATATGTATCCAAATCAGGATCTTGTGGATGATGAAGTAATTACAATGAAATGGACCGGTCACACCATTTCCAACGAACTTCGCACGATGTATGAGATTAATTGGGCTCAAAATTTTCAGGATTTCAAGGATGCACTCCAGCATTTTGCGGTACCGGGGCAGAATTTCATGTATGGTGACATTGAAGGAAATATTTCCATGTTTTCTACCGCAAGGCTACCAATTCGATCCGGAAATAAAGTAACCTTACGCAGAGGTTGGGTTCCAGAAGATGATTGGCAGGGATTTATTCCTCAAGATGAAATGCCTCATAGTATTAATCCTGAAAAAGGTTGGATAGCAAACGCAAATAACAAACTGACCACAGAAAACTATCCCTATTACATTGCCAGTTTTTGGGAGCCTTCATCCAGAATTGAACGCATAGTAGAACAACTTTCACCTGATAGCTCTATCACTATTGATGATTTTGTAAGCTTGCAAAATGATTCATATTCAACATTTGCTGCAACTCTTACGCCTCAAATTCTTGAAATCATTAATAACCAAAATGAGTATGACTTCTCTCTTCCTGTTTCTTATCTGGAAAATTGGGATTTCAAATACACAAGAAGTTCTACTGCGGCATCTATTTTTGATGTTTTATTTACCAAAATCACTGAGAATACACTAAAAGATGAATTTGGTGAGGCTGCTTATCAGAATTTCATTGTTCATGAGTTGATACCAGTTCGAACTATGACTGAACTTTTGAGTGATAGTTCATCATTTTTCGACAATATTTTGACTGAAGAAATTGAAAACAGACAGGACATAGTTTTAAAATCTATGCAGGATGCGATCTTCTTTCTCAGTGACTCATTGGGTTCAGAACCATTTGAGTGGCGATGGGAACAGCTTCATACCATCACATTCAAACCACCTTTATTTAGCTTAGCAGCTGAAGACCCGAATTCGCCGGCGGCATTATCTTTAATTGTGGATAATGTACTAAGTAAAGGTCCATTCCCCGTAGAAGGACATGGAATGAGCGTTAATAACGGTCAGTATAAATGGGATAAACCATTTGAGATGACACTTGGAGCATCCGTTCGCAGAATTATTGATCTTTCAAATTTGAGTTCAAGCCGTTCTATACTTCCAACAGGTCAATCTGGTAATCCTATATCTGAACACTATGGCGACCAATCAAACATGTGGTTAAATCGCCAATACAGAATATTTTATCATAATAATGATGTTCCGGAAAGAGCTGGAATAAGAACTATGAAGTTAATTCCATCAGGAACAAACTAGAGAAAATCACCTTCACCAATTATCAATCTATTTTAACCTATTTTTTGTTGGTTCAAAGAATGGGTTAACCTACTTTAAAGCGGCATTAAAAGAGATATCATTATATGAACTTACGTTCGGCATTATTTGCACTAAGTATTTTTGTTTTATTAGGGTTATCAAGTTCAAGTGACATAATTGAAACAGACCCAATTCCCATCAAGAAAGTTGATTCAAATGAAGCTTTTATTGATTCACTTGTAAATATCTCAACCTTAGAAGAAAAAATTGGGCAATTATTCTTTGTTCCGGTTAATGGAAGATTTCTAAGTCGAGATGATCATCGATTCAAGGAAATTTCCGATTTAATCCAGTACGACCATATTGGTGGAATTATTTTTATGCGTGGTGATATTTACGGCCAGGCTGTATTAACCAACAAGCTTCAGGCTCAAAGCGAAATTCCTCTTTGGATAACTCAGGATATGGAATATGGTGCTGCTATGAGAATTGTGGGCTCAACACGCTTTACTCCAGCTATGGGAGTTGCAGCAACTGGCGATAAACGTAATGCTTACATCATGGGTAAAATAACTGCTCGTGAAGCGAAAGCGATGGGAGTCCATCAGATTTTTGCACCAGTCCTCGATGTAAATAATAACCCGGATAATCCGGTTATTAATGTTCGTTCATTTTCAGGTGATCCAGAAATGGTATCAGAATTTGGAATTGCTTTCATGCAAGGTGTTCAAAGCGAGGGATTAATTGCAACAGCGAAGCACTTTCCTGGTCACGGAGATACTGATACTGATTCGCATATTGAATTACCGGTTTTAAATCATGACTACTCTCGACTTGATTCAGTTGAATTAATTCCTTTTAGAAGAGCCATTGAAAGTGGTGTTGAAAGTATCATGAGTGCCCATATTTCATTTCCGCAAATAAGTGATCACCCTGAAATTCCCGGTACTTTAGATGAAAACATTTTAGGTGATATTCTGATTGATTCCCTCAATTTTGAAGGAGTGGTAGTCACAGATGGACTTGAAATGAGCGGAATAACCAAAAAATTCTCTCCAGGTAGAGCGGTAGTTCGCGCTTTGCATGCAGGTGCTGATATCATGCTTATCAGTCCTGATATTCATACTGCTATAAGCGAGGTAATTGCAGCTGTTGAACAAGGCGAAATTTCAGTTGAACGTATTGAAGAAAGCTTCCGAAAAATAATCAGATGGAAACAAAATGCTGGTTTATTTGAGCAGGATAACCAGATTGATATCCACGATTTAGATCAGGTTTTAAATGCCGGTGCACATCAGGCAGAGGCCGATAGAATTGCACAAGAATCCATCACAATTCTTAAAGATGACAGAAATCTTTTACCTCTAGATCCTACCAAATACGAAAAGATTCTTTTGGTTTCTATTGCTGATGACGATCATGGCGATACAGGATCAGCTTTTGCAAGATCATTGCGAGATTATCATCCAAATGTAACCTTTAGAGTTTTTGATGATCGTTCAGATGAAGATGATGTTCAGAGGATAATGCGCGATGCTCGTACTTCTGATCTCATCGTGATTGGATCATTTATTAGTCTTCGATTTGGTGAATCTATACAATTACCAAGAAAACATGCTTCTTTTCTTAACAGATTGCAGCGTCTTAACAAAAAGACTGTACTTACAATGTTCGGTAATCCTTACTTAGTAAGCGAATTAGCTTATACAGATGTACATGTTATGGCGTGGTCAAATCACACGATTCAGATGGAAGCTGCAGCTCCAACATTATTTGGAGCCGCTGATGTTCGAGGGAAATTACCCATCGAAATTCCCGGAATGTATGAGGTTGGAGATGGTTTAGAGTTTAATCAAACAGCTCTTCGATATGGAAGTCCTGAGGATGCCGGAATCATATCGCAGGAGCTTTATAAAATCGATGACATTCTTCGGGATGCTGTATTAGACTCTGTGTTTCCCGGGGCTGTTGCTGCTGTAATTAAAGATGGTGTTTTGGTTTATAAACATGCAGAAGGATATCATACGTATGATAAACTTCGAAAAGTCCGTGATACCGATGTTTATGATGTGGCTTCAATCACTAAAATTGCTGCAACTTCAACTGCCGCAATGAAACTGATCACAGATGGTTACCTTAGCCTTGACGATAAGGTTAAAGACTATTTTGATGAGTTTGACACGCCTGATAAAGAAGACATCACCATTAGACATTTACTACTTCACGAAAGTGGATTACCAGCTTTCCGTGTTTATGTTGATGAACTTCAAACTCGAAGTGAAATCATTAATGCTATAAAAAATGAACCTCTAATCAACCCGGTTGGAAGCACTTATGTTTATAGTGATTTAGGGATGATACTTTTAGCTGAGATTATTGCTGAAATTTCGGGAAGATCTATCGATTCTTATATGAGGAAATACTTCTACTATCCTATGGGAATGTATGGGGCATATTTCAATCCAAAACGTGTTAGTCGATGGTATGTAAATCGAATTCCACCCACTGAAATTGATACTGTTTATCGTGATAAACTAATTGAAGCTGAAGTAAACGATGAACGCGCCTGGTATATGAATGGTATTGCTGGTCATGCCGGACTATTCGCAACGGTAGACGATCTCGCTAAATTCGGAACTATGATTTTGAATGAAGGGACCTATCTTGGAAAAGAATACATAGCTCCAGAAGTTGTTCGTGAATTTACAAGTCAACAATCAGATAAAAGTGGCCGTGGATTAGGCTTTGACAGGAAAAGCGCCAATGGGTTTACAACTGCAGGACAACTTTCAAGCCTAGATACATTTGGTCATCTTGGCTTTACAGGTACTAGCATATGGATAGACCGTGAAAAAGATATGATTGTTATTTTATTAACTAATAGAACTTATCCAAATCGAAGTTATGGAAGAAGTATCAGCAGAATTAGAGCCGCTGTTGCTGATGCAGCTTTTTCATCAATTTTAAATCAACCATGAACTGGCAGACATTACTAGAAAGATCATATGTACCCTACTCTTTACAGCCAGATGCTTGTATTGTTGAAGGTTCTGAAGGTGGATTTTATTCGGGGGTGAGAATTGAAAATATTTCATTTCCACTTACGATCACAGCTGTTCAGGCAGCTTGTTGTATTTGTCTTTCCTATGGTGAGACACCCAAAGTAATTCATGTTTTAAATGAGAATGAATCTCAACTTGAATACTGGAGTAAAGAATTTGACTGCAAAATTGCGATAAGTGATCAATCTGAAGATTTTGATATTGCTAATTACAAAGCACTTGAAATCATTGATAAGAAGCAAAAACTAATTGATTTACTTAAAACTGCCGTTACACAAAATTCTCATTTTCCGGTATCTGCCTTGTTGAAGACAGAATCAGCATTCTATTCAGGTGTAAATGTTGAGGTAAGTGATTGGGCTAAAGGTCTTTGTGCAGAAAGAATTGCTCTTTCTAAAGCAATTGCTGACGGCATTTCTGATTTTAAATCGATTTCTGTACATACTCTTAAAGGTGAATTTAGTAGTCCCTGTGGTGCTTGTAGACAAGTAATGTTTGAACATTTACCACTTTCTAAAGCCGAACTCTTTCACGCAGATGGCACATATTCAGAACATTTTATAGTTGATTTACTTCCGTTTAGCTTCACTTCGAAGGAATTAAAGAAGTAATTTAAGCTTCTATAGTGTTTTCACATTAAAGAATCAATGCCAATTGAGGTGTTTTTCGAAAAAAAAGTTCATTTAAAGTGCTAAAAAAGCACTTTTTAATTTGACACAGTTGCTTTGAATCTCTAGCTTCTGAACAGTTTCAGAAATTTGAAATTTACTTAAACACAAACATAACGGAGTTATATAATGAGTAGAGTAGACGATTTGAAAGGATTAGTTGACAGTGTATCAGCTGAGATGGAAAAGTTCTACGATAAAGGAAACAAAGCTGCGGGTACCCGTGCTAGAAAAGGGCTACAGGATCTAAAGAAATTAGCTCAAGACATTCGTCTTGAAATTCAATCAAAGAAAAACGAAGGCTAATCCTGCTTTTTCAAAAAAACTCTGAAGCCCTGTTCTTTTGAAAGAGCAGGGCTTTTTTGTTTCTAGTCGATACAATTGTCTCTTCTTCGTGTATCAACCAGGTATATAATTTTCCATTCCCCTTCTATTTTCGCCATCTGGATACTATTTACACCACAGTGTGAAAAATTCTCTCCGACGTAAAACTTATACGGTGTCCAAACTGATGCTAAATCACCATCAATTCTTATATCGATAGATGAAATCTGCTCATCATAAATTTCATCATGAGGAGTACCTATCGATTCAAGCCATCTGTTTAAAGAACCTATTGCTCTTACTACTTCTCCATTCTGATTTGTATACACTGAATTCATTGGTGCATCCCTCAAAACTTGAGATGCAACCATTGCACTATCACCGGCTCTCATACCGTCAAAAATAGTTGTGATTACAGCCTCAATAGCAGCTTTATCAGTTTCTTGTGCAGATATAAAATTTGTTGACAAGAATAGTAATAGGATTGGAAGAATTATTTTTCGCATGTTAATTCGCTTTGATTGTTGATTCTTTTATTGATTTGAAATTCTGTTGATTACTAATCTAACCACTTTCGATTATATAGAATTGAAGTTTCAAAGAGGTAGAAAATATCTATCCATTTATTGTAAAATTTTAATCAAGAACCTCAGAGGATTTTTTGTGGTTATTAACGTATTACAAAGTTTGTGAATCCATACATAACGTTTAAAAAAATTGAAGAAACAAAGTTTTCAAAGTCGGTTAATAAATGCATACCTGATTGCATCAGATCGAAAAAGCAAATATCAGGAACGTTGGTTTTATTCAAACCCTGAAATTTCCCAACCCCCAAAAGAGATACTAAAGGACTCAATCGTTTCAAATCAAACTATCCAGTCAAGAAATCTTTGGGTTATTGAACCAAAAGAGGTAGAAGTTGAGAAAACAATTTTATTCTTACATGGTGGAGGATTCGCCAAGAATTTTCAAAAATATCACTGGAAATTCGTTCAAAGATTGTCTCGAGAGTTAAAGGCCAGAATTTATGCACCTGACTATCCTCTTATTCCGGAATCTAATTACAAAGAAGTACACTCATTCGTACTAGAAGTATATTCCCATATCAATTCCATTGAGTCTATTGACCAACTTTATGTTATCGGTGATTCCTGTGGCGCAACAATAGCCTTAAACACTTCTCACCGCTTAAAAGAGATTGGAGTTGGGCAACCGAAAGAGTTTATACTACTAAGTCCATGGTTAGACTTGTCACTCACAAATCCACAAATTGATATTGTAAATGATACTGATCCCGTCTTAGATATTGAAGTTCTGCAGAAATTAGGAAATCAGTTTGCAGCAGAATTAGACACTAACGATCCAATGGTTAGCCCTATTTATGCTGATTTAAGAAGAGTAGCACCAATTACAATTCTTATTGGTACCAGAGATATTATGCTAGCTGATTGCAAAAAATTTAAAGGGCTGTTGGCTTCTCAACCTGTTGTATTTACTTATAGAGAGTTTGAAGGCATGTTCCATACATGGATGTATTTCGATTTTCCTGAAGGAAAAGCAGCTTTTGAAATGATTGCTAATCAAATAAAACATGAACCATCTGATTTTGAAGTTGCCATGCAAGAAAGTGAGTTTGGATGGTAATGTTTACAATTGATTTGCACGATAAACGGCATATATTAATCACCTAAATATATCGGTAAGAGTTTGAGTTTTAAGGAGCATCCTTTTTCAGTTTTTTTGTTTTCGGACAAATCCGAGAAGAGAAAGAAATATGCTAAGCTGATCACTCAATATTTTGAAAGAGCCCAAATTCAAGAAGTTGAAAAACTCGAAGACTTTGATTTAGAATCTGCATCTGTTGGTAGATCACTATTAATTGTTGACTCAACATCTCTACCTGTTAATTGCGAACATCTGCTAAACCCTTTTGTAAATAAAGTTCCCATTCTATGGCTCACTTATGACGAAGATGCTGAAATTGCCCTAGATCTCTTAGATAGAGGTAAAATTAATAGCATCTGTTACTCTGAAACACCCTCACGACTTTATTCAAGCATAATCAGAGAGTTAAAAGGTGCTTTAGTGTATTCTCAAATTGAAGTGTTGGGTGAGCAAAACACATTGCTTTCAGACATTTCAGAAAATACCAAGACCGTTGTAATTACCACTGATGAAAACGGAATAACTTTATGGGCTAATCAGGCCCATGAAAACTTAACCGGTTATACTCTCGATGAGATGATTGGCAACAAACCCGGAGCTATACTTCAAGGTCCGGAAACTGATCCTGAAACAATTAGATATTTCAGTGAAAAATTAAAAGAGCAGATTCCTTTCTCCGTTGAAATCCTCAACTACAAAAAGAGTGGGGAAAAATTATGGACAAAGATTAATGTCACACCAATTTTTAAAGATGGCAGAATAAATAAGTATATCTCTTTCCAGGAAGATATAACCGATAAGAAGCTCAATGAAAAGAAACTTGCAGAGAGTTTTATTAGACTAAATGATGCCCAGCGTATTGGCAAGATGTGCGATTGGATGTACTATCCAGATGCAAAAGAAATATCATGGTCTGAACGAGCTCATGAAATTATAGAATTAGATGATATATCAAATTTCAATTACTGGAACCTCAGAAAACAGTTAACAAGAACTAGTTTTAAAAAATTACAGCAATCGCTTCAGGAAATCAGAACTTCGAATCAAGAATTTGATATTAATTTAGAGTTCAAATCTAGATCTAAAAGCATCAAAATATTACGAGCTGTTGGTATTCCGATTATATCAAATAATAGGCTCATTAGTGTCCATGGGATACTTCAGGACATATCAGAACAGTACAAAGCCGAAGCTCTGGCCTCCGAATCATTAGAACACCTTCAATCAGTTACTGATAACCTTCTAGCCGGCGTTTGTAGAGTCTTGGATAAAGTAGATGGAAGTAGAGAAGTGATATTTGCGAATCAGGGTTTCTTTGATATGTATGAATTAACTGAGGAGCAAGTTCATGAAGACTTTACCAATGTAATGAAGTTGCTTCATCCAGATGATAAAGTACTGAATATCAATGAAATTTTCGAAGAAGTACAAAGAACAAAACAAGCCGTAGATCAGTATTTTAGAATTATTACCCATTCCGGCAAACTTAGATGGATGCACCTGATCAGTAATGCATCTGCACTTCCAAACGGTGATATCCTTCATGACTTTATAGTAACTGATATCACAGAGAAAGTTTTGAGCGATCGTTTATTCCAAGAAATTAGTGAAGTTTCGTTAAGTGGTGGTTGGGAATTAGATATGCTGGCAAATAAACTTACCTGGACAGATGTAACGAAACAAATTCATGAAGTTCCTGAAGATTTCGAGCCTGATGTTCAAACCGCCATTAACTTTTATAAAGAAGGTGAATCTAGAGATAGAATAACTGAATTTTTTACTGAGGTTATAACGACAGGTAATTCAAGAGATGGGCAATTTGAAATTGTAACCGCGAAAGGTAACCTAAAATGGGTAAGAGCAAAAGGTGCTGCTGAGTATGCTGGTGATCAAATTGTCAGGGTTTATGGTTTTTTCCAGGATATTACAGAATCTGTTAAGAGACAGAGAACCATAGTTGAATCCCTAAATGAGAAAAATGCTCTGTTAGGTGAAATTCATCATCGAGTTAAAAATAACCTTGCAGTTATTTCTGGTTTACTACAATTACAATTGATGAAAGGCGAAAATGCTCAATTATCATTAGAAGATGCCGTTAATAGGATTCAATCCATCGCAACTGTGCATGAGATATTATATAACACGGAAAACTTCAATGTTATAAACCTTGATAAGTATTTAGAGAAACTCACACTGAATATTGCTAAAACCAATCCTTCATTTATCAGTGATATAAAATTGAACTCCAACATCGAAGAAGTTGATTTGAGTATTAATCAGGCTGTACCTGTTGGGCTGCTTCTAAATGAATTGATCACAAATTCTTTGAAACATGCATTTAAAAATGAAGATCCAGGATCTATTTCAATTAATGTGACTAACTCAGGTAATAACTCAATTCAGTTATCATATTCAGATTCAGGAACTGGCTTTGACAAATCATTATTAGATCAAGGAGAGTCTTTGGGTTATAAACTAATTCAATCCCTTTTATTACAACTTGAAGCCACACATACAATTGAAACAATTGCGGGCTTCAAACTTGATTGTACTTTCAAAATCGAAAATGAACCTATTCTAAGCAGGCTTACAGAAGAATAAACTTCTACTGGTCAAGTTCTCTAATTTTGATTCAATTTAATAAGTGATTCATTACTTCTTAAAATTAGTATTTCTGTATCTGAGATAGACAGAAATTGTCGTATTTGTCCGTGGATTTTGATGCCGGTTTCAGCCGCAGGGATTGTCTGGATCTCGCGGTTTGATCCCAGTCGGAAGACCTCTCCAAAGGAGGCATCATACCTGCCCGCCTCCGGCTTCACTCCATACAGGTTGCCTCCAATCAGCAGCTCTTTGGTGCCCTGATCATCCATCTGAGTCACGAGCCCTGCATACATCGGCGATAATTGCCCCGCCATCGGTAACTCCTGGGCAGTAAAGGTGCCATCACCACCTCCCCACCATACCGTACTCGCCAGGGTATACGCCGTTAGCTCCGTGGCTCGCTCCAACTCCTCGGGGGTAAATATATCTTCAATCGTTTGCTCCTTATACGCCTCATACTTCAGGTACTTGCGCTTGAGTCCCGGCAGCTGATCCACCAGGTTGTGGCGCAGCACCATCGGGTAGGCTTCCTCTCCATTATAGGTAGTCAGTATCTGTTCGGTTGAGCCATTGCCATCAAAGTCTCCCACCCACAGACTGGCCGGCTGCTCGGCGCTTGCCCGGAACCGGGAGTTCAGCCCATGATTGAGTCCGATCAGGTCCAGATTCCCGTCTTCGTCCCAGTCAGTAATAAGAACTTCATTCCACCAGCCGTTCGAAGCTCCCAGTCCGGCCTGCTCGGTGGTTTCGTTAAACTGTGCTTCGCCGGTCTGAGCCAGCTGGTTGGTAAAGATTCGGATTGGTGCCCATTCTCCGGCTGTGATCAAATCCAAATCCCCATCGCCGTCAATATCGGCAAAGTCACTGCCGGTAAACATCCCTGAGTTCAGCAGGCTCGGTGCTGCGGTCTGCGTGACCTCCGTAAAGCTTCCTGTTCCATCGTTTTGCAGCAGGCGCCCACTAACGGGTCTACCCAGAGCAAATGGGCGCAGGCGTTCTGCGGTAAATACATCTATGTCTCCATCCCCGTCCCAGTCTGCAGCGCTTACCGTACCGGTAGAGGTAAAGCCGTTCACAGCGTTTAAGCCCCCTGAGAGCTCCCATCCTCCCGGGTTTTGCAGATACAGCCGGTCCAGCAGTCCCGACGAGCTCGAACTAAATTCATTGCCCCCACTGGCTACATACACATCCTCATCGCCATCCCCATCAGCGTCAAAGAACACACAGTCGGTATCCTCGGGCAGCGCCTCGGTGGTGAAGGCTTCCTGCCAGCCTCGGGCAGTCCCTTGGAAAATCGTACCTGCTTGATCCTTTGCCCCACCCAGATACATCCAGTCTCCAGCGCTACTAGTACAGGCTGCCGGTCCTTCGGTCGAGCGCATATGGAAGACCAAACGGTCGCGGTCAAAGTCCACAAACTGGTTCTCGGTGTGGCGCCAGTCCAACTCGGCGTCGGTTTGAGTAAATAGCGGTTCGTTCTCTTGGATCGCCGGAGCCGTCGTTGGAACTACAGCTTCTGCTTGATCCAGGCTAAGCAGCTGATTCACCCCTACGCCTTGCATGCGCGTGAGGCGTCCATCCGGCCACAACACTTCCAAAGAATCAATCTGGCTGGCTTGTCCCAACCCAACGTGTAAACGAGCATCCACGGTGCTCTGGAAACCGCGCTGCAGGACCTGCTCGCGCCAGAAGAGCTTCCCGCCGGCCCATACGCTGAGCTGAGCGCCAATGGCTTGGGTATTGCCGCCCTGACCTTTCAGCTCGACCATCAACCAGCTGCCCAAACCGCGGTCTGAGGCCGTATTGCGGTACACAAACGATGGCATATTCACATTACTCACCACCAGGTCCAAATCCCCGTCGTTGTCCAAATCTCCATAGGCCGAACCATTTGAAAAGCTAGGCTCCCCAAGCCCCCACTCCACCGCTCGGTTCGTAAACCTCAAATCTCCCTCCCCAGAAAACATGTAGTTGGGTATTGGTCTTGAAGGTATTAAATCGATAAGCTGCTTAAAATCTACCTGGTCGCCACCAGTAATGGTCTGAATAATCTCATTACTTGATACATATTGGATATAATCCTGATCCGTCAAGTCCTGGTAGATTCCATTAGCTACAAAAAGATCAGTATGACCATTGTGATCAAAGTCATTCATTAATGCGGCCCAACTCCAATCCGTGGCTTCTACACCTGTGAGTCTTCCAACTTCACTAAAAGAACCATCTGAGTTGTTCAGTTGAAACATATTTCGAGTAAACTGGTGATAGTAACCGTTCTCAAGTGCAAATTGATATTTGTCCCAGCTTTCAAAAGTGGTAACCGTTTTAACTCGTTCTTCAGGTTCAGGTAACATTTCTGTGACAAAGATTTCAGGATAACCATCATTATTAATATCGGCAGCATCCGCACCCATAGATGCTCCACTAATGCTCTTTATGGATTCTTCAAGTACTTCATCAAAGGTTCCATCCTGATTATTGATGTATAAATAATCCCGTTCAAAGAAATCGTTGGATACATACAAATCCAGCCAGCCATCTCTATCGACATCAAGAATAGTAACACCCAAGCCAAAACCGATTACACTTCCATAAATACCTGCCTCAGCACTAACATCTGTGAAGGTATCACCATCGTTTCGATACAATTTATCGCCACCAACCTGATCTCTTGATTCTCGTTCATTAATTTGAAGATTAAAACTACCAATAGCTCTATACGAGTTATTAAGGAGATACAAATCAAGGTCTCCATCTTTATCATAATCAAAAAAACTAGCTTGCGTCGAAAAGCCGCGATCTGCTAATCCATACTCTTCAGCAGATTCTGTAAATGTTAAATCACCATTGTTAATGAACAACTCATTTTGTTTGTTATCACCTTCAACGTCTCCTGAATTCGATACATATATATCGATAAGTCCATCGGCGTTAATATCAACCATACTAACGCCTGTACTCCATGACCTTGTACCCGCTACACCAGCAGATTCTGTGACATCTTCAAATAGAAAATTACCCTGATTAATGAATAATCGATTGTCGCGCATATTGGCAGTGAAATATATATCCAGTAAACCATCATTGTTTACATCACCAACAGCAACACCTCCGCCATTATAAAAATTGCGGTATTTATAGATATTGAAGTCCTGATCAAAATCGAGTGGATTATTGAATACTATCCCCGTTTCAGACCCTGATAGTTTTTCATAGACCTGAACGCCATTATCACTTGGAATACAACCAAATGAAAAGAATACTACTACTAAATAAAGATTAATTGTCCCTTTTCGAAAAAGCATTTGCGTAACTTAATTATTCAGGTTTTCTACTTTTGTTAAGTCGGTGAAAGTCACCATGACTTTCATATGCGTCTGTCTCTCAACATAGATTTGCGTATCTCCATAAATCCCCACATATACTTTTCCCCCATCATTGGTTCTTAAAGTATCAAAACGAGCTCCATATTCCTCAGTAAACACCGGCAATAAATCCAGCATTAAACTATCAGGAAATAGACTTCGATTCCAAGGAGCCCATCCGGTATAAGAATATGAAACTGGCATTTGGACAATCTTTTCATCCAAGAATATGGGATAAAAAAATCTTTGTGCAGGGACTTTTAACCATTCTACATCTTCTGCTATTTCTGCACCCGAACCATTCGTAACAACTTCAGATCGATTCAATTCCCACGAATAGTCTAAAAATTCTTCACGTGTCATACCAAATTTATAGCCATGAATTAACGAATCAGTATTCTGTGCTCCTAAATCTTCTGATCCTCCTTTAGAATTGTCCCTTGATTGGTTATTGCATGATATAAAAGTAAAAAGCCCTATAAATATTAGAGCAGATAATAATCTATTCATTGATATGCTTGATAAGTTTTTGTACTTCTTTATTACTTCTTAAAATGAGTATTTCTGTATCTGAGATAGACAGAAATTGTCGTATTTGTCCGTGGATTTTGATGCCGGTTTCAGCCGCAGGGATTGCCTGGATCTCGCGGTTTGGCCCCAGTCGGAAGACCTCTCCAAAGGAGGCATCGTACCTGCCTGCCTCCGGCTTCACTCCATACAGGTTGCCTCCAATCAGTAGCTCTTTGGTGCCCTGATCATCCATTTGAGTCAAGAGCCCTGCATACATCGGCGATAGTTGACCCGCCATCGGTAACTCCTGGGCGGTAAAGGTGCCGTCACCACCTCCCCACCATACCGTACTCGCAAGGGTATACGCCGTTAGCTCCGTAGCTCGCTCCAGCTCCTCGGGGGTAAAAATATCTTCAATCGTCTGCTCCTTATACGCCTCATACTTCAGGTACTTGCGCTTGAGTCCCGGCAGCTGATCCACCAGGTTGTGGCGCAGCACCATTGGGTAGGCTTCCTCTCCATTATAGGTAGTCAGTATCTGTTCGGTCGAGCCATTGCCATCAAAGTCTCCCACCCACAGACTGGCCGGCTGCTCGGCGCTTGCCCAGAACCGGGAGTTCAGCCCATGATTGAGTCCGATCAGGTCCAGATTCCCGTCTTCGTCCCAGTCGGTAATAAGTACTTCGTTCCACCAGCCGTTCGAAGCTCCCAGTCCGGCCTGCTCGGTGGTTTCGTTAAACTGTGCTTCGCCGGTCTGAGCCAGCTGGTTGGTAAAGATTCGGATCGGCGCCCATTCTCCGGCTGTGATCAAATCCAAATCCCCATCGCCGTCAATATCGGCAAAGTCACTGCCGGTAAACATCCCTGAGTTTAGCAGGCTCGGCGCTGCGGTCTGCGTGACCTCGGAAAAGCTGCCTGATCCGTCGTTTTGCAGCAGGCGCCCACTAACGGGTCTACCCAGAGCAAATGGGCGCAGGCGTTCTGCGGTAAATACATCCATGTCTCCATCCCCGTCCCAGTCTGCAGCGCTTACCGTACCGGTAGAGGTAAAGCCGTTCACAGCGTTTAAGCCCCCTGAGAGCTCCCATCCTCCCCGGTTTTGCAGATACAGCCGGTCCAGCAGTCCCGACGAGCTCGAACTAAATTCATTGCCCCCACTGGCTACATACACATCCTCATCGCCATCCCCATCGGCATCAAAGAACACGCAGTCGGTATCCTCGGGCAGCGCCTCGGTGGTGAAGGCTTCCTGCCAGCCTCGGGCAGTCCCTTGGAAAATCGTACCTGCTTGATCCTTGGCTCCTCCAAGGTACATCCAGTCTCCAGCGCTACTAGTACAGGCTGCCGGTCCTTCGGTCGAGCGCATATGGAAGACCAAACGGTCGCGGTCAAAGTCCACAAACTGGTTCTCGGTGTGGCGCCAATCCAACTCGGCTTCGGTTTGAGTAAATAGCGGTTCGTTCTCTTGGATCGCCGGAGCTGTCGTTGGAACTACAGCTTCAGCTTGATCCAGGCTAAGCAGCTGATTCACCTCTACGCCTTGCATGCGCGTGAGGCGCCCATCCGGCCACAACACTTCCAAAGAATCAATCTGGCTGGCTTGTCCCAACCCAACGTGTAAACGAGCATCCACGGTGCTCTGGAAGCCGCGCTGCAGGACCTGCTCGCGCCAGAAGAGCTTCCCGCCGGCCCATACGCTGAGCTGAGCGCCAATGGCTTGGGTATTGCCGCCCTGACCTTTCAGCTCGACCATCAACCAGCTGCCCAAACCGCGGTCTGAGGCCGTATTGCGGTACACAAACGATGGCATATTCACATTACTCACCACCAGGTCCAAATCCCCGTCGTTGTCCAAATCTCCATAGGCCGAACCATTTGAAAAGCTAGGCTCCCCAAGCCCCCACTCCACCGCTCGGTTCGTAAACCTCAAATCTCCCTCCCCAGAAAACATGTAGTTGGGTACAGCTACTGAAGGAATGTCTTTAAACAACTCATCAATGGGTAACTCACGATTAACTACTTCCTGAAATAAATCAGGATCAGAATAGTAGTTCACATAATCCATATCTGTGAGATCTTGATAAATACCATTTGCCACAAATAAATCATTTGAACCACTAAGATCAAAATCAGCGATTAAAGCAGCCCAACTCCAATCCGTGGCTTCTACATCCAGCATTCGGCCAATTTCAGAAAATTCACCGTTACCAATATTCAGCTGCAGTGCATTTCTGGTATACTGTTGATGGTAGCCATTATCGATTTTCTGTTTATATCGGTCCCAGGTATCAAAAGCTGTTTTTGTTTTAAAACGATCTTCAGGTTCCGGTAACATATCTGTAACAAAAACTTCAGGTAATCCATCATGGTTAATATCTGCAATATCTGCACCCATGGAATTCAACGAAATCGATTGCGTTTTTTCTTCTACAACTTCTTCGAAAGTTCCATCCTGATTATTGATGTATAAATAATCTCGTTCAAAGAAATCGTTGGATACGTATATATCTAGCCATCTGTCATTATTTAAGTCGCCAATACTGACTCCAAGTCCGAAACCAATTCTACTTCCATAGATACCCGCCTCTTCACTTACATCCCTGAAGTACTCACCATCATTTCGATATAATTTATTTCCTCCTTCAGGATCACGCTGTTCACGCATTCCATCCACCATATCGAAACCACCAACAGGAGAAAATGAATTGTTGAGTAGATACAGATCAACATCTCCATCCTTATCATAATCAAAGAATACAGAATGATTTGAAAGACCTAAATCATTTATACCATAGCTTTCTGCTTGTTCTGAAAAAGTGAGGTCACCATTATTAATGAATAATTCATTGTTCCGATTACTTCCACTAGGAGTACCAGATTTGGAGACATAGATATCTAAAAACCCATCACTATTAACATCTGCAAAACTTACGCCCGTCGACCAAACATTAGGAGAAGCTACACCAGCAGATTCCGTGATGTCTCTAAATTGTAAATCCCCTTCATTTAAATACAATTTATTATCAACCTGATTTCCAACAAAAAATATATCAATTAGTCCATCATTGTTGATATCACCTAAGGCGACACCGGCACCATTATAAAAATTTCGATAACTGTAAGGGTTTAAGTCGTACGATAATTCTAATTGGTTATCGAAATTGATTCCTGACTGATCTGAAATTTCTTCAAATATTTGCTCTTCATTGAGCGAGCAAGATGCAAAGATAAGTACCGCAAAAATGCTTTTAAGCAAGTATTTCATACATAAAAAAAAGGGTTGCTATAGGTAAATATAGCAACCCTTGAAATAGAAAGTTATCTATTAATACCCAGGATTCTGAGTCAACTGAAATTGAGCTGACTGAGAGGCATTAATTTGATCCAAAGGAATCGGAAAGATATTTAAGTTAGCATCTGTATGTGCATCTTTCTCCCACCAAGCTGCACCCCACTGACCAAATCTAATTAGGTCTGAACGGCGAGTAGATTCCATGAACATTTCACGTCCACGCTCAGCTAAAAATTCAGCTTCTGTTAAAGTCGCAAGATCAGTTAATCCAGCTCTGGCTCTGATTTGGTTAACTAATCCACGAGCAGTCGCATTGTTCCAGTCACCAGCCTCACGTGCTTCAGCTTCAGCTTTCATTAATAAAACATCAGCATATCTCATTAGAGGATAATCGTTGTTCATGTTTGGTCTTTGGCATTGGGCAAAGTTAAACTTGAATAAACGAGCTCCACCATCACGGTTAGCATTAGGGAATACTTCGTTAATAGCAGGTCTGTAGTTCAACTGAATGTCAGGATCCGTTGTTTCTGAAGCGAAATCAATAACTGGGTTACCATCAGTATCAGTTTGTGGACCTACTAAGAAGTTATTTGCTTTTCTTTCATCAGAATTGTCATAGCTGTTGTAGAATTCTTCTAATGCAGCATATCCATTCCATGGTTGTTCAGCTAGGTTAAATGTTAACTGGCTACCATAATGTAAAGTCATCTGAGCGAAGTTCATATTTGGACCAGTAGTCTGATCGTAAGGAACTACCCAAATATTCTCTGTATTTGATGTATTCTGTGAATTATCTGGAGCAAATAGGTCAGCATAATCTGCTGCTAAGTTATAATTACCAGAGTTAATGATTGCATCAGTAAGAGTAATTACTTCATCATACTCTGCAGTACCAGCATACACTTCAGCATTTAGATATACACGTGCTAATAAGCCTCTAGTAGCATGGCTTGTAATCATAGCATTGTTTGGTGCAGCATCTAGTAAGTTTCCACTATTTAGTGCAGCATTTAATTCATCTACAACAAATGTATATACATCTGCTCTAGAAGATTGAGGTGCATCCACACCAAGAGTCGTTACGATTTTAACTCTACCGAAAGCATCCATTAGTTTATAATAATAGAAGGCACGTAGAACTCTTAGTTCGGCTATATACTGATCATTAGTTTCTGTTGACAAAAGGTCATTGATCTCTGCAATTTGATCATACTGAGTACCAAATGCATTATTTAATGGCCCACTTGTAGCAGCATAATCATGTCGATGCATGTCTACCCAGATACCACCGTCGAACCAGTCACCACCTTTTGCAGGGATGGCCATCTCATCAGATGATACAGCCTGTACTGACCAGTAGTTATCGTGGTTTGCAGTACCAGCATTAAATAATGTGGAATACGCACTACCTAACCAAAGGTGTTGGATACCATCCTGGCCATCCACAGTACCAGCTGCACATGGATCAGGACCAGTACCAAACTGAGTTTCGTCTTCTGGACGTTCACTAAAGTCACCTACTAAATTTTCATCGATATCACATCCAACGAATAGTAAAGCAGGGATTAAGAATAAGAATAGTTTTGTTTTGTTATTCATTATCAAATACTTAGAATTTTAAATTAATACCTAAAGTAAATGTTCGAGACGAGAAATAGTTATATCGTCTGTCAATTCCAGGTGCAAGTACATTTGGAGATGTAGCTGGCCTGTTACCATTATCTGTAGGACCAAAATCTTGTAATTGTGGCTCTGGGTCTACACCTGTGTAGTCAGTAAGTACAAATAGATTTTGTCCACTAAAGTATAGTCTTGCGCTTTGTAAGAAATCAAGAGATCCAACATCAAAGTTATAACCTATTGTTAGGTTATCAAGCTTAAAGAAATCTGCTTTCTCAACATATAGTGAACTGAATTGAGCCGACTTAATGTCGTCATCAGCGTACTTAGTATTAACTAAGTTATAAGAACCTTGAGATGGAATGCGTGGCTCGTAGAAAGCACGGTACGTATTTACTAAGCTGTGACCGAACGCACCTCTAAAGAATGCATTTAGATCCCAGTTTTTGTATGAGAACTGGTTAGTCCAACCAATTTCAAAATCAGGGAAACCGTTACCTAGTGCTTTGAAATCACCATTTTCTAGTAACGCGGCATCTTGTGCAGAAACAATCTCACCGTCATTATTGAGGTCAACCATAATTGGAACGCCGTTTGCATCAACTTCTCCAGAGTAAACAGGCCCCCAGATTTGACCAACTTCTTCGCCTACAGCTACACGAATCATATTCGTTGAATTCTGACCAGGTGCACCTAAGTTAGCCTGCATTTCTTCATCGATAATATATTCTTCGAGAATAGTTTCATAAGTAGAGAATGTAATGCCCGTGTTGTAATACATATCATTGCTCTGAAGCACGTCATAATCAAACGCTAATTCAAAACCTTTAGTATTCAACTTACCTGCATTTTCCCATCTTCTACCTGCACCGAATACGGCAGGATCAACATTTCTCTCGAGGATAAAGTCGTTGATATCACGGTTATATACTTCAATAGAACCGCCAAATTTCTCGCCACTGAAATCTAGACCAATGTTAAGCTCGGCTTTTTCTTCCCATTTTAGATCTTCGTTAGCAGCTCTTACAAAGCTAGAGTTTCCATTAGAATCAATTGTATATAAATCCTGAGCTAAACCAGATTGACCAGGTAATGAACCAGTTACACCGTAACCTACTCTAACTTTTAACTGCTCGAGTGGTCCAATTTCTACCCAATTGGTTACATCAGTACCTATACCGAAAGCTGGGAACCAGCCCCATTGATTGTCTTCACCAAGCTTAGTAGAACCTTCACGGCGAATAGAAGCATTGAAGAAAATTGAGTTATCCCATGTGAAGTTACCACGTAAGAAACCAGCAACGATTCTTTCATCAGGACTTGCACTACTACTTAACTGAACAAGACCAGACTGATTTAAGTTACCAGAGTTTTCAAATGCATTATAAAGGAGATCATCATTTGCAAAATCACCAGCCTGAATGAAGAAGTCTTCAAAATTATTCTGCTGGAAGCTGTATCCACCAGTTAATGTCATATCAATCTTAGAAAGTGTTTGCGCATATGTTGAATATGCTTCTAGGAGAGTGTTCTGGTCGTTTTGAGTGTATCTTCGAGCGATACCAGGACCACCAGTACTTACACCACGCCATTGGTCAAATACTGAATAGTATTCTGCATTTAAAAGGTCACCAGACTGACGTGAATAAATCACAGAAGCAGACCAGTTGTCCATGATGTCATAATCAGCTTTGGCGCTGAATAAAAGATCTTTTGATTCACCGATATTGGTGTTTAGGTCTAATAGTGCAACAGGATTGAAACTATCAAATAGACCAAACGGGTGGAAATAACCACCTGATGGAGCGTAAAACGCCGCATTACCAATATTTGCATCCGCACCTAAAATTGGAGCTGTTGGATTAAATAAAACAGCATAACGAAGTGCATCAGTGAAAGAGTAGTTAGACTCTCTATTAGTTAATGAGTAGTTGAAATCTAAATTCAACTTATCATTTAAAGTTCTGTGAGTCAGGTTAATACGCGCGTTGTATTGTTCGAAACCTGAATCTTCCAAAATACCTTCAATATCTCTGTAGTTAAATGATACACGGTAATTAGTAGTTGCGTTACCACCAGATACTGCTAAGTTCTGAACATTAGAAACAGCGTCTCTTGTAACTCTATCTAACCAATCATTGCTAGAACCTAAATCATTACTTCCAGCAGCTACAAACTCTGAAGCTGATAATACATCGATAGTTTCAAGAACATTACTAACAGAAATAAAGGAATTGTAGGCAACTTCTGCTCTACTATCACCCATAATTGCGCCAGCAACATCACTACCTTTCTTAGTTGTAACAATGATTACACCAGAAGAACCACGAGAACCGTAGATCGCTGCTGCAGAACCATCTTTAAGTACACTCATTGAAGCAATATCACTTGGATCTAAGTTATCAAGTGAACCACCAATTACACCGTCAATAACAACTAAAGGCTCTGTATTCGCCCCTACTGTAGAAATACCTCTTAAACGGATAGTTGGAGATGAGTTAGGGTCACCACCTCTGTTGTAAATACTAAGACCAGGAACCTTACCCTGGATTAACTGAGTTGGTGCATTAACGTTACCTAGGTTGAAGTCTTCTTCACTTACCGAGGTAACAGAAGATGTGATCTCTTTTTCTTCCTGAGAGCCGTATCCAACAACGACAACGTCATCCAGGAATTGAACATCTTGTGTCATTACCACATCAATAGTACTTCTACCATCAATTTGTTCTGTAACAGCAATGTAACCGATAGATGAGAATACTAGAACTTCAGCATCGGTTGGAATTGATAGTGAGTATGTACCGTCTACACTTGTGGATGTACCAATTAATGTTCCCTGTACAACGATGTTAACTGCAGGAATGCCAGTTCCATCAGCTGCGTCAGTTACAGTACCAGTAATTGTACGTCTTGATTGTGCTGAACTTGTATCCATAGCCATTAAAACTAGGAATACTCCCAATGTTAAGCATAGGGATGCCTTAGCAAACCTTGCCAGCAAGTTGGATGGGATCCAATTTTTGAGCATAACTTATGGTTTTGATTTTTTGGTTAGTTTGAGAGTTGGACAGGGTACCTATGGATGTAACCGCTTTCAAATTATAATGGTAGCGCTGCCATAGTTGTGTTGTGAGTGATTACAAAGATGACCATTGTATTAGGTTCCTGACTCCAGTTCGAAATTTGCTGATACTATATTAAAATTGCAAACCTAAATTATTAACTGTTTTTTGAATAATACGTTTGCAATTTCTTTGTAGAAAATTTCTCAATAAATCATTATTCAATTCACAATACTTTTATTCTTAAATCTATTTGAGACTCTAAAATAGATTTATTAGGTACTCCTTCTTTATTACCATATTTATTTTATGTGTAATAAGTATTGTTATTACATGTATTCAAATTTTAAATGTATTTGAATACATCATTTTTTAAGAATGAAATTATTGATTTAGTCCTGTGCTGCGATTGGTTCACCACCTAATGATAGTCGTTCAACCGCTAATTGACCGACACCCGCACCCTGAGTTACTCCATTGTCTGCAGCCATTCGATAATGAATTCCACCATATAGTCTGCTTACTGCAGCCTCATCAGAAGCTTCAAAAAATGAACTAAAAGGCCTCATAGGTAAACCGTATTCCATTTCAGTTGTATCTTCGAAATAAAAGTTCTCACCAAACATATTTGTGAGTACTTCTGCTGCTGCTCTTGAGATCACACTATGACCACTCGTGTATTCCGGGAATGGAGGTGTTTGTAAAAGAGGCATCCAATCTGGATCGATGTGTTGATTGATTACTGTTTCGGGTCTAATCAAATTACTACGGTACTTTTCATCCCATGAGCTAATAAATGCATCAAATAAAGCAACTGATGTAATTGCATATGCTTCAGAAGTTCGTGCAAAATCTGAATTAGTTGATCGGGCTGCAATCCCCGCAATCCCCATCCAATGACCTCCAGGGGTTAGCTTTTTAATAGAGAACATGAAATGACCTCTTAATTGCATTGCAAATGGGTTACAATCCCAAAACTCTGCAATTGCAATTTCTTCCTCTGTTAGGTTATTCCCTATTTCATAAACTTCCATAGTTTGTTTAAAGAATTCGCTTCCCTCTTCCATTGAGAATGGAACCGGTGGTTCAGGCTTGAATTGATCAGCAGCATCCATCACGAACGGTCGAAGTTTATTCCAACTTGGTTCAATGGCATCCATATAAGATGGCGGCGTTGGGATCCATCTACCGGGCTCATCAGTTACAGTATATTTCTCCGTTCCACGTGTTTCATTATAGAAATCGGTTTTAGCCCATTCCATCACATGCTGAGCAATTTGACTTCCATAGTTTTTTGATGCTTCGAATTCTGTTCTAGAAAAACCTGCATCTCTTAATGATTGATATACTGAGTCTCTATACTCTTCCAGCATATCAGTTGAAAAGATCAGCGCTTCACTTACTTCTAAAAATGCATGTAAGCCGGCAAATTCAGCAACAACATTTGGATCATTTATAATTGGTCCAGCAGTGAATTCATTTAACTGGCCTCCAAGTGGTGTGTACATTGGATCATTTAAGGCAATAGCCTCATAAGCAGCTATAGCTGCATATCCGTAAACTCTACTAGCCACCGGCGGTGAAAAGATATCATGAACCATTATGTTAGTTACACGATGGACTGCGTTATGTAAGAGTTCCGGATCAGTAACTCCAGCTTCTTCCGGGGTTTTTGGCTCCTGACATCCGGAAAACAAAAAAATTGATACTAGTAAAAGTGCACCAAAAGCTGATCGATTTAGCTTCATATCCTTAGTGTGATTCTTTAATTCTGTTGATTGTTTTTAAGTATAATTAGTTCTCCATCATTTTGCTGGATAATTAATCCAGAATCGCCATTCGCAAATAATATTTCTTTGCTATTGCGAATTTCAGCTCCAACAAGCCTTTCATGTTCGTAGCTGCTATATCCCTCAAATTCAAAATCGCCATTGTTCAATAATACGGTCCCAAAATTTGAGTCATACTTTCCAAAGAAAGGTCTCACACCGGAGAAATTACCGTTTGCAAATACATCCTGACTTCCATCATTATTTAAATCAGTAATATGGAAATCGTATATAGGAGAAAACTGTGCTTCTTTTGGAAGTTGATGAATTTCAAATTCACTGTTTCCAAGATTTTCGATGACAACAGATTCAAACATTGTGGCTTCTTTCTGAAGTGATGTATTAATCAATTCTGAATCGAATAGAGTGTTGAAATCCTTTTGAACAAAGCCAGTATAATCTATGAACTCCCTCTTCATTGAATTCATTTGTTCGAATAATTCATCGACCATTGCAATAGGATATTCTTTCCCATTCATTTCTCGTGTTATAATCGCATCCCCTCTTCTGTTTGAATCGAAATCATTAACATATAATCTTAACGGAGATTCTAAAGAAGCAGATAAATATGAATTCAATCCTAGGTTTCCACCCACGATATCTTGATCTCCATCCTGATCAATATCTACAAGCTCAATAGTATTCCACCATCCACTTGTCGTTCTTAAAACATCATTTTCTAATAATGAAAAATACGAACTAGTATTACCGCCGTCATTAAGGGATTGATTTTCGATGATGGTAATTGGCATCCATTCACCCGCTATTATCAAATCCAAATCACCGTCAGAATCGATGTCTTTCCAATCTGAATCTGTAACCATACCAATATTGGCTAGGATTGGAGATTTAGGTTCTGTGACTTCTTCGAAATTTCCTTGTCCATCATTTTGGAATAAATAGCTTCTTGGATTTTCCCCATATGAACCCGGGATTGAACTGCTTCCAACAAATAAATCCTGATCGCCATCATTATCAAAATCCCCAACTGAAACCGTGGAAGAATTTGAATAAGTAATTGGGAAGGTTTCAGACTTCGTAAAAACGCCTGTTCCATTATTTATGTAAAGTCGATCTACTAATTCAGTATTTCTACCAATGTGAACCCCTCCTCCACTGGTTATAAATAAATCGGGATACTCATCATTATTTGCATCAAAGAACACTGCATCGGTGTCTTCTGAATTGAAATCAGCCTCTAAACCTGGATTCGATAGTTTAGTAAATCTCGAATTTTGATTTTGTATCCAGATTTCACCTGAGTTCCCATTTGCGTTACCTACAAAAACATCTTCCAGGCCATCACCATTAACATCAGCAACAGCTACAGGTCCACCAAGTGTTGATTGATAATGTGGAATCAGGCGTTCGAAATCGAAATCGATAAAATCATTTTCAGAGTGATTGAAATTGATTCCTGTTTGATCAGTAACATCAACAAAAAATCTCTCATCGGTTGTAGGATTGGCATAAATAAATTTTTCTACCGCGAGTGATTGACTAAAATGTACAAGCTTGTTTAAACCAGGATTGGTTTGAATTTGAGTTCTATCATCAGGCCAAATGATGCGCACTGAATCAACCACTTGAATTCTACCGAGTCCGATATGCATAACTGGCGATACCGTTGATTGAAATCCCTTTACCGGAGACTGTTCTATTATCTTCTGATTCTCCCCTGCATAAACATAAATCTTTGCACTAATTCCTGCCGTATTTTTCCCCTCACCCATCAAATGGAACTGAAGATAATTACCATCCACTTTAGATTCATTGATCGAGTTATTCTTATATATAAATGCAGGCTGATTCACATTATTCACGATTAAATCTAAATCACCATCATTATCCAAATCTGAATAAGCTGCCCCATTCGAATAACTATCTTCACCTAACCCCCAATCACCGGACAAATCAGTAAAAGTAAGGTCTCCATTATTTCGAAATACTGCATTAGGAATTTGCAGCTGTGGCATTTTTTGAACCAGTTTCAAGTTTTCCGGATCGATACCGATCTCTAACGAAGCTTGTACATCAGAACTTGAAATAAACTTGATGTAATCGAGATCGTTTGGTCTTCGATAGATTCCATTTGCTATATAAAAATCTCGATATCCATCATTATCTAAATCTGCAAGAAGCCCACTCCAACTCCAATCAGTAGCTTCTATACCTGCCAAATATCCTATTTCACTATAAATTGGATTTCCATTGCTGTTCGTCCCAACATTTAATTGAAGCATGTTTCTGGCGTATTGAGGATAATATCCGTAATTCTCTTTTATGCGAGCTATTTGATAGGTATCTCCACCGCCTGACTTTTTCAGTATTTGCTCATCGAATGGAAGCATATCGGTAGTCACAATTTCATTTTTACCATCATTGTTGATATCACCAATATCTACACTCATGGTAAACTGACTTATATGCTGAACACTTTCTCGAATTGATTCTTTAAAGGTTCCATTTTTTTGATTGATGTAGAGATAATCATCCTCATGAAAATCATTGGCTACATATATATCCGGCCAACCATCTTCGTTAACGTCACTAATAGTTACTCCAAGACCAAACCCTAATGCACTACTGAAAATCCCTGCTTCTTCACTTACATCTGTAAATACATCACCATCATTTCTGAATAGACGATCACCGGACTTTGGATCCACTCTTTCCCGGGTTTGAACCGGTGCATATGAATAAATGGAATGGACAGAATGATTTAATTGAAAAAGATCCAGATCTCCATCTTTATCAAAATCTAAAAAAGCTGCTTGGACAGAATAGGCCTCTAAATCCAATCCATAATCTTTAGCTTTCTCAGTGAATGTTCCGTCCTGGTTATTTTCAAAAAATTGATTCTTTCCTGTTCGAGTTAGGTAGTTCACATTACTAACAAAAATATCCAACCAACCATCGCCATTTAAATCAACCATGGCTACGCCAGTAGACCAACTTCCATCTTGATGAATAATACCTGAAGATTGAGTTACATCTTCAAATCTAAAATCACCCTGATTTAGATAGAGTTTATTCTCATTTTGATTGGAGGTGAAAAAGAGATCGTCAAGCCCGTCATTGTTTACATCACCAGCAGCAACTCCCCCACCATTGTAGAAATAGAGATAATTCAAAAAGTTGAAAGTAGTGTCTTCCACCAGTGTATTTTCGAAATCAATTCCGGTGTGAGAAACCAACATTTTTGTAAACCGAGTATCTGATGAGCACGCAGATAAAATCAATGCAATGCCCAACAAATATAAAACCACGATCCGCTTGTGCATTTAAATAATTTGAGAGGATTTCCTTAGTCGTCTGGTTAACTAAAATAGTGATTGGAGAATATTAAATAAATGAAAATTAGAGGAGTTCGATATTTAAACCTACTGATATAGCTTGTCGCATTTGGAGCTTATTACTTACATCGTCATCATACATTATCTCGAATTGAATAATTGTTGAGAGAAAACTATTCAATTTTCCGGTAAGCTCATTTCTGAAAATTAAATCCGTTCTACGAATGGGTAGAAATAAATTCGTAAATGTGGTTATTTCTGCTGAATAGTTGAAGGTTTCTGCGAAATCTTTATCCAAATTAATCGCCACTGTTAAACCTCCCTCCGAGCGAATATCTTCGTCTTCATCTAGGCCATAAAATTGATCTAAGGAATCGACACGAACAAAGGTTTGTCGCAAACCCAAACCTACCTGTCCGGATGCCCAGTCTTCCGGTTGATAAGAAAAGCCTATCGATTCTGTTAAATAGCCCGGTGCCCAAAAAGCAGATACCACTTCTTCGTTGTTGTCATCAAAACCTTTCACAAATTGTGTTCTCAAATCCAATTCGACGAAGGCACTTACTTTATCGGTTCCAAGAAAATAATCTACTTTGTTTCTGATATTAATTAAATCGGCAGTCTTTCGGGAATCGTCTCCATCTAACCAGGTTTGGCCAAGTTGAAGATTCACACGAATTGAGTTGGATAAATATTTTCCTGTGTAACGAAGTCTTCCTAGTGTAGAACCGGTGATAGCAATTGTATTCACCCCACCCTGACTCCAATTTCTATAACTGGCTTGATTACCCGTGATATTTAATATCCAGGATTTAGTCCAAAAATTTGTTTGAGCTGTATCAGCGTCAGTTGAAATCTCTTGCTCATCCTTTTCGGCATAAAACTTAGAACGCTGTTCAATTAATAATTCTCGGACTTCCGCTTCTCTAGAAGACTGAAATGCAAATAATTCGATAGCCGAAATTGCAAAGAAGAATAAAATGAGTAGAAGCTTTTTGATGACCAATCCATTGAGTTTCAGAGCAACCAAATATACGTCACTGATTGATAAGATGTCTTCATTTGCACATCGTTTCAGAACAATCCAGATGATTAAAATGAATGAACTAGATGGTATTCAAAAAGCTATGCAAATCGGTATCAGTATCCAGATCAATTTTTTTACGAAGGCGTGATCTACTGATGTAAACACTTGAAGGCTTGATATTCAGTAATTCAGATATCTCTTTAGAATTGAGTCCGATTCTTATGTAAGTAGCTAAGCGGATGTCGTGTGTTGTTAACTCTGGAAATCTTTCTATCAGATTTTTGGCAAAGTCTTCATGAAGTTCATCCAACTGAATTTCAAATGTACTGTCTTGAGAATATTCAATGGTTTCCAGCATTCCATGTATTTCATTTGATAGCCTACTTATAGTTGCCGGATTCTTGAGCATTTCATTGCATTTAGCTTTTAGCGTTGTCAAAAGCTGCGTTTGTTCTTCATGCTCTTTCGCAATTTTGGCTAGCTCAATAGTTTTAGATTTCAGCTGATCATTTAAATCTTGAATCTTTTTATCGCTGATTTCTTTCTCTTTTGATGTAGGTGCTGGATCTAATGAATTAGATTGGTTAACTGAATTTTTGAGCTCACTGATATGACCTAATTGTTCTTTTCTCAACCTTAGAATAGAAATTATCAGGTAAACTGAGAAAGCGAGACTAAGAATCAATAAAACGAAAAGCAGAATACTAAATTCGCTACTTATGCTATAAAAGGGCTGATCCATTTATTTTGTTGGATGACATTAATTGAGCCAAAACGTATCAATGGTCTTAAACTTATGAGACTCAGCCTAATAATAAAACAAAAGCCGACTCAATTGAACCGGCTTTTGTAAAAAAGTTATGTGAAAAGAGATTACTTAATAAGCATCATTTTCTTCACCTGGATGTTATTTCCAGAAACTAGTTTGTACATGTACACACCTGATGCAAGATTAGAAGCATCAAGAGTTGCATTGTGCGCACCAGCTGATTGGAATCCATCAACTAAAGTCATCACTTTCTGACCCTGTAGGTTATACACTTCAAGAGTCACATCCGCAGCAGCTGGGATAGAATAAGAAATGTTTGTAGTTGGGTTGAAAGGATTAGGATAGTTTTGATCTAGCTTAAATCCTTCTGGGATTTCAGTGATTTCGTTGCTAGTTGCAGGATCTTTATATAGATAAATATTGTCATACCAAACGTTCGTCACATTGGCTGTTGTAATACCAATTTGTGCAACGTCACTTCTAGTCAAAGAATTAGCAACCGGAGCAACTAATGCGGTAATATCAACATCAACTGATACCCAAGCATCTGCTACTAATGCAGGAGTAGATCCACCATTAATATTAACCTCTAGAGCAGATGCTTCAGCACTTCCACCACCAAAATCAACTAATTTTACATTGAAAACATCACCTGTCAAGTCGGTATCATTAGTATAAAAATCGAAATGAATATGAGTAAATGCAGATAAATCTTGTTTATTACCACTGAAATCGATTCCATGACAGTCAATGCCTGGATTCTTTTGCCAAACATTATCACTTCCAATTTGGATTGGAGTAACTGCGGCTCCGCCACACCATCCAGCATCGATGTTATTAACGGCAAAATTAGTGTAAGCATCGCTATAAATAGAGAAAACATCTTCAGCATTTCTAGCTGGTGGAGTTGGTGCTGCAGTTGTAGGAGGCACTACCATACCTCCTCCTCCACCACCACTTCCAGAAGCAGTGAATGTTAGATCGTCAATTAAGACTGTTCCACCATCCCCAATATTTGCACCTGGAGATACTACAACTTGTAGCTTTACGAAATTAGCAGCTCCATCAACAGCGGTATGCTCAAAAGTTAGAGTAGAAAAACCAGAGTCATTGATATCAGCATTGATAGAAGCTTTATTTTGCGTATTTCCGGGGCCAACTTCGGTTAGCATTGAAACATTTGCTGCTGTTAATCCTTCAGATTTAACAGAAACAGAAACGGTAACATCAGTTGCACCACCAAAATCTTGTCCACCAAATACTTTCTCAACAATGTATGCTTTTCCAACTGCTTCAGAGTTTGTACCACCCCAACGCATTGCACCAGAACCGCCTACACCAGCAGTTGCATCGTGATTAAATGTAACTTCACTTGGGCTAGTTGTAGCATTAGCTGCTTGTGTCCATCCATCAACAGAAGTAGCAGCATCAAAATTTTCAACTACTGTAGGAGCAGCAGCAGGTGCGGCAACTAGAGTAACATTATCAATTACAACTATCCCTAATGCTCCAGCAAGATCGAACAATACACGGCTATCAGCGCCACCGAAACCACTCGCTGTTAATGGAACAGTATAAGTTTGAGTTGTACTAGTTATAGTAATTGTTTCAGTAGCTGCAGACCACGGGCTAATATTTAAACCAATACCAGCAACAATTGTTCTTGAACCTGTTGTTGCGTCAGTGGAAGCTTCAAAAGTGAGTAAATAATCCGCGCCTTGAGTGATAGGAACAACCTGGCTCAGATTAACATCGCTTGCAGCAGCTCCTGTTGACTGAATATCCGCAAAAAAGAAGGTGTTACCACCAGCAGATTGAGTTGGGACAGTACCGCCTCCAAAATTAACAAACCAATTTCCGGATGTAGCTGCCTCAAAGTCCCCGTTGGTTAAAAGGTTAGTTTGTGCAAAAGCGGCTGTCGAGAACGCAAGCAGCACAAAGATTGATAGAATATTTTTCATAATATTTGAATTTTTAAGATTGTAGCTAAGAGTTATAATTCTAAGATTTAGCGGTTAGTGTTTTAGTTTAAAATTTCAGTTCATTGTTGGCATCCCAAACGCCCCAATAAGCGCCTACATCACCTTCAGATCCAACTTTCCAGGATTCATCGAAAGAGGAGAAATACATGACTTCAACATCTTCATCTTCTGCCCAAAGGTTAGTATTAATGAAATACTTCATAGCATTGTCATTTGAAGGCTGTGCACCTCCTAGACCTTCACCTTGGCTTGGCCAACCAGTTTCAGTAATGATCACTTTTTTGCCATTACCAGCAGCTTTTGCCTGATAATACATTTGGCGCATATGCTGTAGTGAATCATTGAAATGAGTTCCTTCCCAATATGGATAACAATTACAAAGAACGACATCACAAATTGCTGTTAAATCTGGATGCACAGAAAACTCATAATAAGCATCAACGTAGCCAACGGTTGCATCCGGCAATTCTGCTTTTACCCGATTAATATAATCGATTAATTGTTCTTTGCTAACGTCATTTCTGTAGAGAACCTCGTTACCAACAGCGATGATATCTGCATATCCTTTTTTGGCAACATCGATAAGATTTTGAATCTCAATTTCATTCTTTTCTAAATCTCCACCGATCCATGCTCCAACCATGGTCTTCATGCCCATTTCTTTGGCTACTTCAGGAATTAATTCATTTCCTTCGGTACAAGAGAACGTTCTGATCCACTTTGAGTGCTTGCTAAGAATTTTCATTCTTCGCTCGATTTGCTCTCGTGGAATGATATCACCTGGCTGCTGACCTTCTTCATAAAGGCTAAAGCAAAAACCATGAATACCACCATTTAAAACTTCATAAAACAGGTTTTTTATTTCTTCATTTGAAAGTTCATCGATATAACTGAGTTTTGAGATTAACTCAGATCGTTTGAACTTCATGAAGGTTTCTTCTCTGTAAGACATACTCTTTATTGTATACTATTAGTAGTTATTTGTATTAATTAAAGCTCGCCGCGTCTTTCGACTAATTCTTTCTGGATTTCAATAGCTCTATCCTCGGTTAAATCGTAGCTATTCATCACCCAAATGGCTAATCCAGCTGTTACTGCAGGAATTACAATATCAGCAATTCTCAAATTCATAATGGTTTCTGCAGTTTGTGTAGCTGCTGACTGATCAAATCCAACCAGTTTAAGAACTAAACCACCTAGTACAAGTGCTAAAGCCTGACCTAGTTTTACCATCCACCAGTAAATAGCGCCGAAGGTACCTTCTTTTCTAGGCATACCATTGTCTAATTCATCAAGGTCACAAACATCAGCAGTCATACTCATCATCAACGTAAATAGACCACCTAAACCAAATGCCATAAATGGAATCGGCATAAATAGTAGCCATGGATTTCCAGGACTGAATCCCCACCATTTCAAACCATAACCAATAATTGAAATACCGGTTGAAATGATAAACGCTTTCTTCTTTCCAACTTTGTTTGCCATCATGGTGATGATTGGAATTACCATGAAAGCAGTAGCAATAGCTGTTATGGTAGAGAACCATGCGGGCCAATTCCCAGCTGCGCCATAATCACCGTTAAACATGTAGAACACGATGATGAAATAGCTAAATGAAGCTACAAGCTGAAATCCGTTAAATACTAAGAATGTGGCACCACAAAGTTTAACGAAAGGCTTGTTTTTTGATACCTCAACTATCCCTTTGAATAGATCGGTTAGATTTGAAAATAAGCTTTTAAAATTGATCTCTTTTCGATTCTCAATTGCAGAAGAATCAAGGCCACGACAGAATATTGCAGGTAAGAGTCCAAGTAAGAGACACAATCCACCAACTATGAATGATAATTGACGAACACCAATTGCCTGACTTTCAAAAAGATCCGGACTTGCAATAAGTACCCAGAACCATGGAACAATCATCCAGGCAACCTGACCAAGAATCTGTGAAAAACCCATCAGTCTGGTTCGTTCATTGTAATCTGAAGTCATCTCATAACCAAGACCAATAAGTGGTGTTGCAAACATGGTATTACCAATTAAAAACACCATCGACATAATGAGGAAGTACCAGAAGTTGTACATCTGAGATGCGTTTTCATCAAGCTGCCAAAGCATAATGAAGAAAATCCCACTTAGAATGGCCCCAATGAAGATATATGGTCGTCGTCTACCCCATCTTGTGTTAGTATTATCCGAAATGAAACCCATTATCGGGTCAGTGATGGCATCAAAAATTCTTGGTAAACCACCTAACAAACCAGCTAAAAATGGATCCATGCCAAATGCAGTAAGCAAAAAGAACATGAAAATTCCGAGTGCCCCAGGTAGTAAGTTTAGTACAAAATGCCCAGTTCCGAAGGATACCTTTTGAAGTATTGGTACCCGATGTTTTGCCTCCGTTACGTGTGTCGACATTGTTCCTCCGCGATCGTGTTAGTTAATTTGATTGTGACCCTATCCCTTTGCAGGAATATTTATTGTTTGTAACGCTTTCCCTTGAATTCCAAAGGATGTTGTACTCCCATTTAAAGTTAAATTTATTTGCCTTGCTTCTTCCATTTGATTCAATACAACAACAGTTATTGAACCATCCGGATTTTCAGCAGCAGTAACTAAAAGTTCTTCATCATTATGATTGTGACCAATACGATATGCATCAGGTCTGATAAAACGACTGAAGTGAGCCATAGTATAATATAATGGTGTGAAATACACTTCATCGGCTTCCGGATCAACAATAACTGGTGCTAAACACCAATTATTCGCCCAGTTTGGTCCACCTTGTCTATCCAGAACCATATTCCAATCAACCCATCCATCTACCCAATTATTCAGGGTTCCGATCATATCACGGGCATAGCGATAAACCGGTACATATTTAGGATGCAGATACTTCAAGCTATCAGGCGCCCAGTCCCAGCCCCAATCTGTGGCCTCTTTTTGCCAGTACCAGTCGTCATCTTTCCATCTTGGCACATCGGCATCAGCAGTAGCCTCTGTCTGGATTAAATACTTTTCCGGTGCAGCATTATGAGCATATTGAAGTGCATCTTCGAAAATATCGTAAGTACTGGCATACCAGTGAATTGCTGTTCCATCAAAGTATTTTGCAGCTTCTTCATCACCAAACATTACATCAACCCACTCTTCTAAATGATCTCTGTTTTGGTCGTATCCAAGAAGAACTACATCATGACCATCTTCCTCAAGTTTTGGCCCAAGATGGTTTTTCACAAACTCATTCATCTCCTCGGGAGTATAGTGCATACTTTCCCAGTTTTCACCATTTCCAAGTGGTTCGTTTTCAACGGTGATGCCCCAAATATCAATTCCTTCTTCAGCGTATGCTTCAAGATATTTTGAGAAAAATAAGGCCCAGGTATCATAGTATTCCGGCAGTAATTTTCCACCTTTCCAGGTTTTATTGTCTTTCATCCAGATTGGTGCTGTCCAGGGAGAAGAAATTATTCTAAACCCTTCTTCAGAAACTTCCATCGCATCTTTGATCATCGGGATGATGTCATCCATGTCTTCCTCGATGGAGAAATTCTCAAGATTTATATCTCCAGCAATGGGTGCATAAGAATAGTTACCTAGAGAAAAGTCGCTGGAATTGATATGCGTTCGGGTAAGAGAATAACGTGCTCCTGATTCACCAAAATAAGCTTCTATGACTTTAGCTCGGTTTTCATCACTCAATTGGTTGAGTAGGTAAGCAGAAGATTCGGTGAAAGAGCCTCCGAATCCTGTTATTTTTTGAAATTTCTCTTTAGGATTTAAAGTGATTTCAACCACTTTTTCAGCTTCAGGAAAACTTGTGATTTGTGTTAATTGATTTCCATCAGCAGAGGTTTCAAAAACCTCAACTTCCAGAGACTCATTTGCAGTACAACCCATCACTCCCATAATTAGAAAAAAAATTAGAAGGTTTGATTTTTGAAGTTGCATTGAGTCTCTGAGTTAAAACTAGTTAGCCATTATTTCAGCATTCGAAGGTGGGACGAGTACCGTTTCCATCATTGCATCATAATCACCATCGAAGGTTTTAGTGATCGGCATACCATCTCTGGTCAAACCATCAAAGGTGCCATCATCAACCAGATCCCAAAGAGCATATTTGGCTTCACCCTGTAGGTTTATTAGTCCAAAGTGATTTTCAGAACCTAACTGGTTTTGTGAATCCTTCCACTTTTCATCGAAAGCTTCAAAATAGAATACAGAAATGTTGTTTTCGTTCGACCATTCGCGAATTGCATTATAGTATGCAGCGGACTTATACTCATCAATTGCTTTTGCACCTTCAGCACCGTAAAACTCATTTGAAATAGTTGCCCAACCGGTTTCACCAATATGCATTGGCTTATCAATTCCAAGGCTGTTCATATAGTCTTTTACACTATTGAATTGAGAGATAGAATATTGTAAGGCTCTTTCCATGGCCAGATCAATCTTTTCCATATCACTTAATCCTAACTCATGATCTCTAACACCCCAGAAAGCTGGATTGTAGTGAGTGTCATGCATTGGATAAGTGTGAACAGATAAGAAGTCAACCGCAGCGATTAACTGTTCTAAATCTTCCACATGATAGGATTCATCACCACCACCCCAGGATGCAAAATTGTCGGAGCTTGTAATCCAAAGGTCAGCAGGTAACTCTCCTTGCTTTTTTAAATCCTGAAGGTGATTCACCCATTTCAGAATAATGGATGGCTCAACATAATATTCCCATGCCCAGTTAACCATTGCTTCGTTTCCAACAGCAATGATTTTCACAATGTCAGGATACATATTGGTTAACTCTACAGCCCGAGCGATTTCAGGCACATTTCTTTCACCATCCTGATCACGAAATCGATCTGGCTCATCAGTCCATGCATTTTTAGCATCAATCCATGCACCAAGCATAACATACATTTCAAATTCAGGATCTTCATCCTTTAGTTCTCGGATCGCTGCTAACACATTTGAGGCATGATCGAGATGTACATTATAAGTTCTCAGAAGCTTAACGCCCATTGCGTTAAGAATTAGCATATCCTCTTTTAACTGTGCTACTGTTGGCTGAATTTCTCTGGTTATCTCGCGATAACCGCCATATGAAATTGCCTGATATTCAGGGTTTCCTAGAATATCCTCAGCTGTAATACTGCTTTTAGAGTTCATTGTATTTTCAGATCGATTTTCACAATTGCTTAAAGTTCCTACTACTAGTATTGCTAGTAAAAAAGACCAAGTTTTTTTCATGTTCCGTTGATTTTCATTAACCCTGTTTATCTTAAAAGTTCTTTAGTAAGTGAGACATTGATACCGGAAATTTTACCAGATCTTTTGAAAAGTAGTTCTGAGCTTTCCTTATCCATTGTTAGTCCTGATGTTTTAGTTTCAGAACCATCAGAGAATTGAATACTGATTTGATTTGATTCCGCAATCTGGTACGTGATAGGTACCTGGCACAGCGTAAATCCAATGCTATTTGCAGGAATTGTAACATTCGATTTTGTATCCAATGTTAGTAATTCAATCTCAGTTGCTTCATTTACAAATTCTGTTTCTCTAAGTAGAATTGGATTGAAAGTTAGCTGACCGCCAACAACTGTTAATCCTAATTCACCATAACGTGCGAGAATATCTTCTTTAACCTGACCAGTCATACCCGGTTGTTGTGCGCCCCGGTGATATGGTGTATGTGAATAAGGATCGGTTGGATAAGCACCATATAATTCCGGCGACTTATGTATTCCTATTCCCTCTCCTATTTCATAAAAATGATTAGCTAATTCGTTCAATGTACTTTCGCTTGCTCCATCATTTGCGGCTTGAGCAAAAACTTCATAAGCAGCCAGATAGAGTTTAGAAACCATGTGCCAGTAAATTGAACCTAGACCTTCATAGCCATAAAAAGTACCGGATCTACCGGTAAAAGCTTTGTGGTTGAATACATCTTCAAAGATTTGAAGTATCAAGTCTTTTTCAGCTGCCACCAAATCTTTAAGCTCCGGATCATTCAGATTATCTAAACCTTCTGCTAAGTAATCAGCGTTTTTGAAATCACCGTTGAAGTGTAAACCACCTTCAATGTCTTTACTGATGATTCTTCGATCCCCTTGATCTAACAGTTGAGTTAGTAACTTAGACTTTCCAACGAGCTCTTTTGGAATTGAATTTCTTTGCAGGAATCCTTTCAGTTCTTTATTTGGATATAAGATGTAGCTGTTTTGGTCTTTGCGATATAGGCTGCTGTTACGAAGTCCATTTAAAACATCAACTGATGATTCAGCATCCAAATAACCTGAACTTAATACTGCTACCTGACCTTCCAGCATTTCATCCAGATATGAAACTGAAATACCGGAATCTGAATAAGTCATAATGTTATAAGCATGATATAAATCATCATCACGCTTATTTTGTGTGATTGAATGCTCCATAAATTTGGATGCAGTTTCAAACACATCAAAAATCGATTTAACTGAAACGGATACCTTTTCACCGCTAAATCCACTCTTATAAATGCTGGTTCTGAAATCACTACCGGCCATTCCAAGACCGTCTGTAATGACTTTTCGGGAAGCATCATCAATTGGAGCATTCAGCAAGTCATGGTTATCCGAGAGAACGGTTGAGACTTTTTCAAAAAACTCTGACATCTCTTTAGAAATCGAAACTTCAGCTTCGGCATTTTCTGAAAGAATTGGTTCGAAAAATCGTAAAAATCTGCGGAGGTAATACAGCGTAACCATTGAAACACCATTGCCCACCAATGCATTATTCGCATCATTCCATTCGGGGCGTTGAGTATTCATCCAAATACCTGCTTCAGGAATGAAATTTGATACTTTGGAAAGAACAGTGGCTAGAATCTTTTCGAGGAAATTTACTCTGTGAATACTTCCTGCTTGATTAATTAAAACTGCTCCGTCAGCACCCAATTTTTCCACACTTTCCCGAATGGATTCATCGAGTGGTAAATCAAAGTCAATCGTGTCTTTAGGATTTTCAACAATGTCAGCGTAAGGCTTGATTTGATAAGGCACATTCGCATATACAAAAGTATCTTTATCAAATAAATCTGCCATTGCTTCCGGTTGATGATCTCTGAAAAATTCTAAAAATTTTAAGAGATAGATAATTTGGTGATCACCCCAATAACCGATGTAAGACCATGGATCATCCGGTTCAATAATTTCCCAGTCAAATCCACCTTTTGTAACCCGGTATGGGTTATATCCATCGAAAGTTGAAGCATTTAGGAATTTGTAAATCATTCCCTCAATGAATGCTGGGTAAGAATGAACTAAAGCCTCCCAATTCTGGAAGATGTCTCTCCAATTACCTTCGTAGTCAAGTACTTTGGAACCATCCAGTTCATTTTTTGTATTAATGGAGAATTTATTCCAAGGTCGACTTGGATCACCATGACGACGACTAAATTTTAATGGAAGGTATTCTTTTGCCAGACGAACTAAATCTGTGTCTTCACTACCCTCAATTTTTGCATCTAAATCCAGTTTAGAAAATGTTTCCGGAAGACTTTCTAAGAGTGCCGTATTTCTATCAAATACTTCATTATTGGCATTTTTTAGATACTTACTAAAATCATCAAGATCTATCCCATAACCGTCATCGAAAATACCACCACGCATTATGTTAAAAAGAACATTTGAATAGTGACGAGCATCCTTCAATTCATCTGCTGTAAACTGAAATCCATCTGAAGATGCAATCAATCCTTTAAGTCGTTCTGTACCTGCGTCGATATCTGCTTCAATTTCAGAAATAAGAGCAGAATTAGTTTTTATTGAGTGATTTAGTCCAACTACTTGCTCATGATCTAAATTAACGTTGGCTACAGTAGTCCAATCTTTTTCAGAATTGCCTTCAAGTGTAATATCTGAAATAACAAAATAGGCCCCTTTCTCACCTTTAACGTCATATTCTTCGTTAACCTGCTCACCTGCTCTGAACTTGTCTAGCTGTAGCGATGATAATAAATAAGAAGCATTTTCAATCCCTAGTGACCATGACACATTCGCTTTCAATGCTTCACTTGGTTCTGCTTTATCAACCGGGATCGCACTCAATGCAAAAATTCCAAGACCCGTTTCTTTTACTAATTCACTTCTTTTATAAGCGTCCAATAAATTGCTTGAACGTGTCTGAAGATCACTCACAACACTTGCAGGCAAAATATTTTGCATTCCATCTAACAGTCGCAAATCCACACTAGAATCTGAGTGATTAACCAGCTTACCTTTTTTAATAAAACCAAAGACATCACTAGAATTCCACTCATAACTAAATATCACATTTAGATCATGATTAATTTCTTCGAAAAGAATCTTATTACCATAAAGATTCTTGTATAAATTTCTGGTAATGGAAAATTGTATTGCATCCGGATCGCAAAATGGTTCCCAAATTTTAACTTCGTCAGAATCCTTTACCTGAAAGATGGTTTTGCTTCCAGTGGTATGAGCCAATTCAGTTATTTTATCATCTGTATAGTAAGGGAATAGAGAGAACTCGGCATTTTTTCGACCGGCTGAAACTCCTCCGTTACTGGAAATGAACATCCAGTGATTAGAATCGCTTACAACACTCATGAAGAATGGTCTGATTGAATCGAAATCAGATATCTTAAAATAGGTTTCACCGTTTAGGCTTACAGACTCCAACTGTGTGGCTTTATTGGTGTTCATTAATTCGTCGGTGACGGTAGAATTATTAATCACAGAAAAACTTTTTGATAATGTTGATTACTTATTCAGGTCTTAATCATTGTTTTTGATGTACCCTGATTTTTGATCGAATTTATTTTGTTTAGTATTAAACTACTAGTCTATTCCGTAAACTCTAACATAATCCACATACATTGTCTGTGGAAATGGTGTACCGCTGTTAGGATTTCCTGCAAACCAACCACCTACAGCTACATTAATGATTATATAAAACTGGTTATCGTTGAATACCCACTGGCCATTTGCATCACCAGGTGTGATTCGATTATATCTGGTATCATCCACATAAAAATCAATAAAATCTGGTCCCCACTCGATTGCGAATACGTGAAAATCTGAATCGAATCGACCTGATGACAGAGTATACTCATCCGTTACTCCTTGTCCACCAGAATAACCAGGACCATGAATGGTACCATGTATAGAAACAGGATCCTGACCTCGATATTCCATGATATCTATCTCGCCAACTTGTGGCCAAATTTCACTTCCATCTGAGTCATCACCCAGTAACCAAAATGCCGGCCAAATTCCTTGCCCAAATGGCAATTGAATTCTTGCTTCGTATCTACCAAAAGTTCTTTCAAATAAACCTCTGGTGAGAATTTTCGCGGAAGTATAGTTTGAGCCCTGATAATTTTCTGCTCGTGTAGTGATTTCGAGCATACCATTCGCCACTCTTATGTTCTCATCACGGCTAGTATAATATTGGAGTTCGTTGTTACCCCAACCAGGTTGACCGAATATTTCAACACCTGTTCCAATATCGTATATCCATTTTTCACTATCCGGAGCACCATCTACATCAAATTCATCAGACCAAACAAGGGTTGTAAATTCAGTTGTCTGTTCACTGTTATCATCAGAACATCCGCTGATAAACAAAAACATTAATAATACAGGTAGATAATTTCTAAGAAATGCTTTCATCAATAGTCGTTTAAACCAATTTAATAATCTAAAAACAGGTGCCATTTAGATTATGGCACCTGAAATCTCTAATTATACTTCAACCAATTATTAGTAGAAGTAGATATTATCTAAGATAAAGTTAGGACCACCAGTTATGATTATTGCTCCTAAATTATCTTTCTGATTAGTAATATTTCCGGCTAGTGGAATTTCAAATTGTGTCCACTGCCCTACCGTTAAACCTGACAATGTTTGACGATAATCCGCATCATCAACTTCTGGGTTACCGTTGAAAATGTTGGTATTTATTACACCATTATCGCCAATATCACGAATCTGAATTCCTACTGAAACACCCGGATCTTGCACATAAACATCAACATGCATAAATGAAAGATCTGTTGCATCAACAGTACTGTTAAAGATAATACCAGTGAAGTTATTATTGGTATAATTCAAAACTGTACCATTACTTGTAGTTAAGACATCTGTTTGAGTCGTTGATCCACCAAATGCTGGATTAAAGTTACTACCGGTTTCATCAGTGTAAGCATCACTAAAGATAGACTTTACGTCAGCTGCATTTTGTGCTGGATCCGGAGATGCTGCAAGCTCACCTAATGAAGTTACTTCCAGTGAACCAACGGCAGCATTGCCACTCAAAGTAGCAGTTATTGTTGCAGAACCAGATCCTACAACAGATACTACCCCAAGATCACTAACTGTTGCAACTGAAGCATCTGAAGAAGTGAAATCAAAGTAACTTGGCGCTGCAACCACAGTAATGTCTTGCGCAGGAGCTTCACCTTCAGGCACATAATTAACTGTATAATTTAGACCAGTAAGTGTGGTACTAGATCCAACAAACGAAGTAAGATTGCTTTGAGCAGCACCTAATATAGTTGGTCGTACCTGACCGAAAGAACCTAATCTTTCAAACTGAAGATCATCTATCCAGAAAGAATAGCCGAATCCACCAGTTTCTTGAGTACCGGCAGAAAACCAGAATACACCTCTTTCATCAGTAAGCTGAGATGGATCCGGGATAGGAATTACAACCTTTTCCCAGTTCGTACCCAAAGTAACAGCTGTTCTGGTTACAAGAAATTCATTTTCTTCGAAGTCTTGTCCAAAACCGAACTCTCCAATATTCACGCCTTGAGATGAACGGGCATAGAAAGTAAGGGCATCATAACCTGATAAGTCTCTTCCTGAACCGTCTATTCTAAAGATTGCACCAGCAAAATTACCAGCTGGGTCATTAGAATTTGGTACATCGAAACGAATCGACGAATTACTTTCAAAACCTACGTTCTCATCAACTGAGAAGACATCAGGACGAGCGCCTAGAAATGGAAAGTAAAAATCACTACCCATCCCATTAAATCCTTCAGAAAATACTACCGGATCCTGGGATAATGTAGGCTCTTCAAGCCCGTCTAAAGATCGTTCACACCCTGCAAAGACAAAAAGTGCAACTAAACTCGCAGTAAAAATCTGCTTCATATTATTTAAATAAAAGTTTTTCATTTACTTATCTCGCTTAATTTCTAATGTCGATTTGGATGTATGTTCTGAATTCCCACTCAGAACCATCAGTTAGTGAAGTTACTCCTGGAATTGGAGTTACTTGACCAGTTGCCTGATCAACAGTTACTTGCGAGTATCTCGGAGAATATTGATCCAAGGTTCTATAAGTACCACGGATACCTAAACGAGTGGTTGGCATATCAAACCAGTCTGGCTTTCCAAGTGTAGTTGAGAAATCAAGCATTGCTTGCATTGGATAGGTTTGATTGAAGTCACGATGATAATCGAAAGGACCAAAGTCGTTCAATTTGAAGAAAGTATTCAGTTTAACATTCTTGTAGATCATGCGAACATCTGTACCAAATCTCGAGATTTTTCTCGGATCGTTACCGTTAGCCTGAGCATCACCACCATAAATGTTGGCAACAAAACCAAAGTCACGGCTTAGTTTAGAAACTACACGTGCATTTACTTCAAGTAGATCTTCTGCAGGTACAGAGCCATCGAATGCGAAAGTAGTTCTACCATCAGGGAAGATACCAATTGCAGCATCCATTTCAGTTGGTAAGTGTCTATAAACGACACCTAAACTTATGGCTAGGCGAGCATCTTCAGATCGATCGCTATCCCAGTTATACATCCAGGTACCTGGTGTTGGATCCCATGTAAGCACTAATTCACCTGCTACTTGCTCCCGATTACCTCGAACAGCAAAAGGATCATCAATAATATTTCTAGGTCTTGCACCACCAGTTAAACCTGATGGAATTGGTCCTTCGATTGGCTTTTGCCATAAGAAGTTTGGAGCAATTTGAATATCACCGATAGTGTATGTTAAACCTGAAAGAACATTGTACTGGTTTCCACTACCACTGTCTTTTAGTCTCCAACCGGTGAAAGTTATTGTTTGGTCGTAACCACCGTTTGCAACTAAGCCCATTACTGAACCTTGTGCGTACCAGTTAAACTTACCACCCTCATAAGTCAACTTTAGCTTTCCACCCCAGTTATCTGAAGCTTTAATTTCATCAACTCTTACGTCATAAGTTCCATCAGAACGCTCTCTGGCAAGCTGGAATTCACGACCGACTAAAGGCTCACCAGCCCAAAGACCACCAATATGTACCCCTAATTTACCGTATTCGCGCTCGGCATATAAAGATACACGTCTCGTTTTAGGTTGAGGGATGGCAAAAGAACTCTCTGCGTTACCTTGTTGCTCAATATCTTCATGATAAATTGCAGTAACATCGAAGTTCATAAAGTTGTTGTCATACTTTAAAAGTACAGCCGGGTTAGCTCCCCACCATAATTCAGGCCCAAAAGCTGCTGTCCAGTTTTTATACTGTCTACGACCTTCTATCTCAAATCCAAATGGTGCAGTACCATTGTAGATATCAATATTTGGACCGTAATTTGCTTCTGGATAAAGGCCGAAGAAGTCACCCTCGTAACCCCAGTGGTAATGTCCTGTTCTGTAGAAACCTTCTAGTTGGAAATACTTATTTGTCCACTGATATTCAGCACTATAAATCGCAACTCTGTTTGCAGAATTAAGTGTTACATCTTCTCGCTGACCTTCAAGGGCGAGTGCTCTACCACGATTTTCATAGAATAACTCATCAATAGGGTTGCCAGGCACAGTACCTAAAATATTAGCAACAATATTACCTCTGATGTTTGGAGCAGGATTCGCTTCTAAACCTATATAAAATGATTCAAAGTGATCAAATCCTAATTGATTTGGATACTCATCGGCATTTGCATCTACATCTTCAGGTGTAGTGATTCTAGTACCACCAGTATTATAGGTTCTGAAATCAGCTGTAAACTGACTTAATTTGATAATATCAGCTGATGATCCTTGTAAGGCTGCTTTGTCGCCTCTCGCTCGTAATGCTGCACCCTCAACAGATATTGCATCAAAATACATTCTCATATCACTTAGAGATGCATTTTCTCCGTAAATATCATATTGGTGAGCTTCCTGAAGAACGTAGTAAGCTGCACGCGGGAATAGTTCATAATATCCGAGTGGATTAGTTGGGCCTTTTGCAGTAATCCCAAACCACTCTTCATTCATGTTATTCTCGCCATCAGCAAAATCATACTGATAACCACCATTTGCCCATGATGCATTGATATCATGAACATCTAGATTGTCAGTCTGTCCATATTTCCACCAACCATCACTAAACTGGAAAGTAAATCCACCAATAGAGTTATTTGCTCTTCCCATACCGGCGGCATTTTCATAAACGTCTAACCAGTTTCTTTTCTGTACATAAGCCTGCTCAGATTGTGCTTCTGTTAATGTTCTTGCATTAAATGCATCAACACCAAATTCTGTTAATAAAACAGGCTTATCATAGTCTCTGGCAATTACATCGAACATATCAGTGAATGTCTCACCACGGTATGTATTAACCCCAAAAATGTCTACATCAGGAGCTAACTCAACAATATGCTCCAGAAATAACACATCACCATTACATAATGCAACTGGTCTTGTTGGATCAATTGCCTTCATTGCAATAGCTGCATCATTCATCAATTTATACATAGGACGTCCACGAGTTTCACCTACGTATGCTCTTTCTTCATCAGCATCCGGGAAATCTTCTGTTTCGGCACCTGCCCAGAAAAGACCATAGTTATTTTCGTTACCTAGTAGGTAAAGAAGCAGACCTTTAACACCCTTGTATCTACGAGCCTCTTCAGTAACTTCATCAAGTAACAGTTCCATTGTTCTTGGGTCGTCATACTCGGTTACAGCTACCCACGTACCATCTATTGTTAATCCATAACGACCAAAAGAGTGGTTTAACATTGTGTAGATACCGTAGTTCTCATATATATATGTAATCCATTCAGGTTGAATACCTGAGTATACACGAATTACATTAACCCCCATATTCTGGAGTAAACCCATTTCATAGTCTAGTGCATTCTTGATAAAGTCTGGTGATTGATTCCAAAGACTATATGAATAGTTTGTTCCTCTAGGAAAGTAATCCCAGTTCATACCGTTAACCATAAATGGTTCACCATCAACAAATAGTTTCCATCCGTCTTGGTCTTTCTCTACCGTAACTTGTTCTTGTGCTTGAACTTGAAGAGATAGAGAGAAGGCAAGAAGAATTATAAAAAACGAAGTAATTTTTCTCATGTTAGGTTGGTTAGTTCGTTTGCATGAATAGCAACGTTTATAAATAAGCTCCAACTAGATAGTTAGATATTGTGAAGAGAATATGTGTGAGAGAGCACAAATTCAAGATTTAAATTGTATATATACGCACCATGAAACCGCTTTTCTGACCTTAAAACAATGAATAGCAACCTATTAAACCATATTTATGTGGTTTATTTTTTTTAAAAATATCACCGCTGTAAGGCTCTTGTATATATTTTTTATAGGTATTCTGAGGAACTATTCTAAAAAAGAAGATCAATTTTTGAATTGGAGAAATTCAATTCTGATATCAACCGATTGAATTTTTCAAATATCTAAATACATTTAATATCAATTATTTAAATATTTTTTCCAGGTTTCATGTAATAAAATAGACTTCTGAGTTATCAGATATATGAACCGGTTAGTGGAAAGGTGTCCATTTGCAAGATATTGCTAAATCTGAATTGATAGATATACCAACTGAATCTTAAAAACTAAAAACCTGTATGATCATAATTCGGGTACATCTAATCATAATTTGGCTTTAAATGCAAAGATATAAATCGTGGTATATTCCATTATTTTTAGGAATCGTTCTCTACACATTTTCCACAAATTGTTCTAAAGAATTCAAAATCAGCAATGTTCAGAAAGCTGAAGAAATCACAAACTCATATGTTGATAGTCTTAGATTTTCAGGGAGTATTTTAGTAGCAAAATCTGATACCGTATTATTCAGTATAGATAGTGGATTTCAGGATTATAAGAATGCAATTCCCAATCACTCGGATACAAAATTCCGATTAGCCTCATTATCTAAGCAGTTTACAGCAGCAGCCTTGCTGATTCTTGAACAAAATGGAGTTGTCGATTTTGATACTCCTATAAACAATTATCTAAATTCTGTTGAATCCGAGCTTTTTAAGAAAATCACAATTCACCATTTATTATCCCACTCAAGCGGTTTGGGTCGTGATATTGAATCTATCAGTTTTGATGAACTTAGTCAGTCTTTCGTCGCTTTGGATTCATTAATCAATTTAATAGCTGTTTCTGAACTCATTTTCGAGCCAGGTGAATCTTGGGCTTATTCGAATTTAGGATATACCGTTGCTGCAGCTGTAATCGAAGAAGTATCAGAAAAAGATTATGGAACCGTTTTGAATGAAATCATTTTCTCCCCTCTTGGTATGATCAATTCCGGTCATGAAGATTCAAGATTTGATATCACTGACAGTGCAAATGGACATGTAAGTTTCCCAAACGGTGTTCGGGGCGCTAGGTATGAAGACAAATCCTATGTTATTGGAGGAGGATCAATCTATTCGACATCCAGCGATCTTCATATCTGGGGACAAGAAATCATAAATGGATCACTTTTTTCAGAGAAATCAAAAGAAAGATTATTCGAGTATCAAGCAGGTCGATACAGCTACGGTTGGTTTGTCGGGGAATATGTTTGGTATCCAGTTACAGATTCCAACACTGGTGCAAATATTCACCATTCTGGAGGAAGTCCCGGATTCGAATCAAAAATGTCTATCCTCAAAGAACATGAACTTCTGATAATAATATTGAGCAATAAATTGCCAGCCTATGCGAATGAAATCTCAAATAAAATCACAAATACTTTGCTTGGATTTTCAGACGAACAATTAGCTAAGCCAGATAATTATGAACAGTTTTTTGATGTCTTATTTGATAATGGCGTTCAGGAGGCCATCAAATTCGTAGAGCAAACAAAAGATTTGAACAGATTTCGTACCCCTACTGCAAATGATATTTACTTAATTGGTCGTGGTTACATAGATGCAAAAGAGTACGATCGAGCGATGCTAACTATGGATTACTTAATTGAAACTACGCCAGAGTGGACTTTCCCTTACCTATTTAAAGCAACAATATTTGAAGAAACACAAAGACCGGAAGAGGCTATCATCTTTTATGAAAAGGTTCTGGAGATAAACCCAAATCAATCAAATGCAATAAACAGCTTAATTAAATTGAAACAACATGATAGATAAAATAAGCTATTTAGGTTCATTTAGTTAAACCTTTAATAAATCATAAAGATTGTAATTGTTTAAAACTATTTAGGTCAAATTCAGTCATATTATGAAAAGCTTTTTCTTATGTCAGACTTCAACGACTCAATAATTTATCTAGACAATAGTAAACTAGATGATGCATTCCCTCCGATGTTTACTAATAATCTGTTCACTTCGAAGGGAAAGACTCCTGATAATTACAGTGGTTTCGAATACATTTCTAATTTCTCTTTTAAGCATATGATTTGTGGGGAAGAGAAATTCGTTATCGATGATCAGGAAATTGCCATTACTGATGGAGAATCACTGACAATTAATGATAAAACTGACACAACCTTTCTCTATGAAGATGGAAAAGCCATAAGCATTTTTATTGATCCTTCAATCATATACGATATTCATCGCGTCTTGGAAAATGAAGAGAGAGCAATTGAGTATCCATTTGAGGATAATCCTGAAGTAATTCGCCTGTATGATAGCCCCTCAAAAATTAAGTCACCTAAACTGAATAAACTTGTTGATGTAGTTCTTGGTGAATCCAATCCCGTTATAACTATAGATTTCTATTACGAGTTTGCACTCGAATTACTGACTATACATAATTCAATGTTTTCTAAAATAAATCGATTGAGTGCTACAAAACTTGCTACCAGAAAAGAATTATATAGGCGAATTGAAATTGCCAGGGACTTTATGAGAAGTAATCTATCCAGGAGCTTTAATTTGGATGAATTATCCAGAGTATCATGTATCTCAAAATTTCATTTAATCAGAATTTTTAAAGAAGTTTTTGATACTACTCCGCATAAGTATTTTATAAATGCGAAAGTTAAAGCAGCAAAAGAATACTATTTAAAGAATAATTGCGAAGATTCTATAGAGAATTTAGCCCATACTTTTGGGTATCCTGATTCAGCAACCTTTAGTAAACAATTTAAATCAGTGCTAGGATATTCTCCTTCTGATTTAAAAGTAAAAAAGACTGGTTAACAAACCTCCAATTCAGTCTTTAAAAGCAATATTGAATAGCGTTTAGCAATAGTTGACATATAGAGTTTTTAATTCTTTTGTATCTGACAAGAGGCCTTTTATTTACTCAAATCATCGTCAACAGAAGATTAGTCTATTACTACAAACTACTTTTTCAAGGGATCAAATGAATAAACTTATTTCATTCAAAATCAGCTCGCTTTTTTTCGTCCTAATTACATTTAGTTTAGCTTCCAATGCGCAGACTTCAATTACATGGGACGAATGGCAAGTTCCTCACATTACTTCCGATAATGTTGATTCACTGTATTTCCATCTCGGATTCGCACAAATGGAATTACATGCAAATCTGATCTTAAAAAATTATGGACAATCACGAGGTAAAGCATCGGAATATTGGGGAAGTGAACATAATGGAAAAGATCATCTAATTTGGAAATTGAATATACCTTATCGTGCCTCTGAATGGTATGATCTACAATCGGATGAAAATAAAAGAACAATAAATGCATTTGTTGATGGTATAAATCATTTTGCATCAGTGAATCCTGATAGGATTAATTCTGAAATGAAACAAGTTTTACCTGTTAAGGTTGAAGATATTTTTTCATTTCTACAAACTTCCTACCATCTAAATGTAGGTGCATTCAATCTTCAATCTAATTTGGAAAACTGGAAAAGCGCCGGATCAAATGCCTGGGCTATTAGCCCGGAAAAGTCAGCTTCTGGTAATTCTATGCTCATGATGCAACCGCATCCACCATGGTTGGATGAATACCGATTTACTGAATTTCATCTGACACATCCTGAATTCAATGTTTATGGAATTGCAACAGTTGGACAACCTACTATCGCAATGGGCTTCAATGAACACTTAGGCTGGGGACTTACTTTCAATCAAGTAGATGCACATGACCTTATTGAAGTCGAGAAAAAAGAAGATGGTTATTTATTTGATGGTGAAATACTGAAGTTTGATTCTACTCCTTATCAATTTACCACAAATGATGAATCTGGAACTAGAATTGAGGAAGGGTTTATCAAGAAATCAATCCATGGCTATGTGATTGAGGAAACACAAGAGACTGCACTGATTCTTAGGTTATCCGGTCTGGATCGTCCATTTATGGCTGATCAATTCTTTAATATGATGAAATCTGAAAATCGTCAGCAGTTTGAAGAGGCATTAACATCATTACAATTACCACTTCAGAATATAGTTTATGCAGATAAAGCTGGGGAGATACTTTATGTATATAATGGCATAGTTCCAAAGCGTTCTATTGACAATTATGGTTACTGGAATCAAATACTGGATGGATCCGATCCTAATAATTTAGTGCAGGAGTACTTTGAGTATTCTGAACTTCCAAAGTTTGCAAATCCAACTTCCGGGTTTATTGCTAATGCAAACAATTCGCCTCGTACTTCTACTTTTCCATTCGAAATACAATTAGGACAATATCCATTTTATCTAGCCCCACCCTACATGGATTTAAGGGCACAGAACAGCCTAAAATTACTATCCTCAAAACCAAAAATATCATTTGATGATATAGAAAGGTTACAAGCATCGACACACAATTATTTGGCTGACCTTGTAATTGATGATCTAATTGAGTTTTACAATAGCAGTACTGATTCACTGATAAATGTTGCTATCTCAATACTTAAAAATTGGGATAAAACTATGGATCACAATAGCGTTGGTTCAGCATTGTTTTCCGAGTGGTTTATGAATCAGCAAGATATATTTGTTAATCCATGGAATCCTGGAGCTCCTATGGATACACCAAATACACTTTCTTTTGAAGCAAAGAATGCATTCAAAGAAACTGTCTACCGGTTCAACGATACTTATGCTGATTTAAGCTTAAGTTGGGGTGATATACACCTTATCAATTTTAATGGGAATATGTATCCATCGAACCTGGGTCTTGGTGAAATGGGAGCAATTCATGCCGGTTTCTACCATCCTCTTCCAAATGGAAGAAAAATTCTAATCGGAGGAGTCTCTTATTCGCTAATTGTTGAATTTGGAGAAGAAATTCAGGCAAAAGCACTAATGCCTTATGGGAATTCAACAGAGAATCCTTCATCTAAACAATTAGAAATGATGCTTAGCAAGCAACTGAGAACCGTTAATTTTGAAAACTAAATCCCTTCATAGATTTATTAGCTTATCAATTTCTGAACTTAATTTCTTTGCGATTTCTTCATTATCACCGAGGAAGGTAAACTGAATGATTCCCTGTTTATCTACAACTAAATGAGCCGGATATACAGGGACGTTAAATGAAGTGCTAATCTCAATTGATTCTGGAATGTTTATATAATTGAATGAGTAGCCACTTTCTTCGAAAAGTCTTAACCGATATTCTGTATCTGTTGTAAAGCCAATAAAGACTACATCCTCATTTGTTGAATAAAATTCTTCAAGTTCATTTAACTGAGGCATCTCTCTTATACAAGGTGGGCATCCAATAAACCAGAAATTCAGCACTAGAATCTTCCCTTCAAGTTCATCTGACGAATAAGTATTTCCATCGATGTCTTGGACTTCAAAATTTGGGATTTGTTTTCCTATTTGATTGTGAAAGTCATCATAGGTCTGTTCTTTCTGCTGTAGATCTTTTTTTGTAGGTGGAATTATTATGCTGGTATCCATTGCAAAATCTCCCCCCCTAATCATTTTAATGAATGTGAAATTTCCTTTATAACTTTGGAATTCTCTTTCTGAAATCAGCCTCCCATCAGGTGTGATTTTTATATCGTAATACTTATGTGTGAACATCGTTTCAGGATTGGTATACAACTGATAGGGTTTGCTTGGTGAATACTCATTTAATTTCCTTACTGTTGAGTCTTTCATTAATGCCTCAAGTTGTGCTTTTGCTGCAGGTGGAAGGTCCTGATAGGTTTGCACATATTCAGGATTCTCTAGACTATCAAGTGTAAAAGCCATGTATTTCAACCGACCAGGGAAGCTGGCTTCTCTAAAATATAGTCTTTGAAGACTATCCTCTTTAAGGATAAAGAAAATATCCCCTTTCTTTTTAATGATATCATGTTCAGTAAGCCTGAACTCAACTCCATTAATTGATACATGATTTTGCCATTCCTGACTATAGGCAGATTGCACCAAAAATAGCACAATAAAGTATAGTAATTTTCGCATTTCTCTTCTATATGATGTAATTAGTACTATTAAGGTAGTAGTATAATCTTCACATGTCAAGAAATATAGAATCGTATTAATACTGAGTACTAGCTTATTCGTGTAAAACCTTTATAACGCATGTATTTTCAGCAATCTTTGACATATAAATCAAGCTATAAATAGCTAAAGTCATAGAACGATAAAATCGATTCGGGATACTATCTATGGCACTATTGATGATCAAAAATTATATAAGAACTTCCTGGAGAAATCTCAGGAAACAACCGGGTTTTACAACCATAAATCTTGCCGGTTTAATACTTGGAATTTCAGCGTGTACGCTGCTTGCACTTTATGTTTGGGAAGATCTCAGCTTCAACAAATTCAACTCCAAGTTCGAAAGAATTGCACGGGTTTTAACCATCGATAAATCAACAGGAATTTCCTCACAGTATGTAGGAGTTTCATATCCCGCAATTGGTCCGGCATTGGTTGAGGATATGCCCGAAGTGATAGAATCAGCCAGAATAATGGAGTCTAATATAAATGCTTTCCGTTATGACAATGAATTTTATCACATTGATGGGATTTACATTACTGAAAACTCATTATTCAAGATTTTTGATTTTGAATTAATTGAAGGCACCTATGATGAAGTTCTTACACAACCTTCTACCGTAGTTATCACACAGAGTTATGCAAATCTAGTATTTGGTGATAAATCTGCGCTTGGAGAGACAATTTCTAATCAAGTTGGAACTGAATATGAGATTGTTGGAGTGATGGAAGATCCGCCAAAAAGTTCACACTTCGAATTTGATGTATTGCAAGCTATGGTTCCTACTCCGGATAACCAGGGCTTTATAAACTTTCTACAAGCATGGAATAGAATTAGTGTTCAAACATATGTTCTTTTAAATGAGCCTATTGAAGTTGCTGATTATGACGAGACGCTATATGAATTTGCAATGGAAAGAGGTGGTTATGAAGCCTTCTACCCTGTTTTCCAGAATTTAGCGGATGTCCACCTAAATTCATCTGATGTTCTTTTTGAGATAAACAATCGAAAATCAGACATCAATAACGTATACATCATGTCAGCGATCGGCTTACTTATTTTGATTTTGGCATGTTTTAATTTCGTAAATCTGATGATTGCACAATCAGTAAAACGATCCAAAGAAATTGGTATTCGCAAAGTATCCGGCGGAACCCGTCCTCAATTGATTGTTCAGCATCTGTCAGAATCGACATTTCAGGTTGCACTCGCTTTTATACTCTCAATTGTGATCGTTTACATATCTGTTCCAGTCTTTAACGACCTGTATGGAAGAAATGTGGATCTAAGCTGGTTATTTAATCCGGCATTCGTTCTAATTTGTATTCTTTCCGTACTCATTGTTGGATTACTCTCTGGATTTTATCCATCAATGGTTCTCTCCTCTTTCAATACGACAGCCGTTCTTAAAGGAAATTTCAATACAGGATCGCAAGGAATAATGCTTCGCAACGGACTGGTAATTTTCCAGTTCATAATTACCGTCGCATTAATCTCGAGCACTTTTGTTGTCTATCAACAAATGAATTTCATTTTCGAAAGTGATTTGGGTTACAATCGAGATCAAATAATCAGTATGAGAACCGGGCAAGCGCAAGATCGAAATATTCAATTCACGCTATATGAAGAGTTAGAAAGAATACCGGGAGTAAAAGCAGTTGCAGCGTCTTCCCAGCAAATTGGTGCCGGCTATGGAAGATCTGCTGTAGTCCCGGAAGGGTATAGTTCCGAAGACAATGTGATTGTTAATGTAACTTCTATAAATGAACACTATCTCGATGCCATGCAAATTGATTTAGCCGAAGGCCGTAATTTTTCAGAGGCATTTTCAGATTCCGGCAGATCCGTTCTAGTAAATGAAGCCTTTCTTGAAACTCTGGGCTGGGATGTAGGCATTGGTAAAACTGTTACATTTGGAGCAACAACAGACAGTCCGGTTGAAATGGAAGTTGTTGGGGTAGTTTCGGACTTTCATTACACAACAATCCGTCATAAAGTAGAACCGATAATTCTGTTTTATAACCGTGCTCTTCCGGTAATTTCTGTTAAAGTTGAGAAAGCAAATCTACAAGCGACAATTGAAGGAATACAATCAACCTGGCAGGAATTAATACCAAGTGTACCCTTTGAATACTCCTTTTTAGATGATTCTTTTGCTCAGTTATATGAAAGTGAGCGGACATTATCCAAAATCATTGCTCATTTTTCCGTCCTTGCACTATCCATCGCTTTAATTGGATTATTTATGCTATCAGTATTCACAGTTCAACAAAGGAGAAAAGAAATCGGAATTCGAAAGGTTCTTGGTTCTACCACTCAATCAATTAGTGTTTTATTGGGGAGAGATTTTCTGAAATGGATCTTCATATCAAACATAATTGGGCTGCCAATATCATGGTATCTACTGAAAGAATGGTTATCCAATTTTGAATATCGAACCGAGTTGGGTATCACTCCATTTTTTGGAGCACTACTATTATCACTTCTTGTTGCCATTCTAACTATTAGTATTCATACGCTAAGAGCTGCATCAGAAAATCCTATCAAAGCCTTACGAATTGAATGATAAAAAAATAGCCTCAGAAATATGATCTGAGGCTTTTACATTTCAAGAACCTATAGGCTCTACAACCGACCAAATGCCGGTTTCAGCGACTTTTTCAGCAAATTGTCTGAACGTCTTAGCTTTACGGCCAAGAACTATCTCAACATCGTTGCTGATTTCCTGATTTGACGGATTGGTAAGTACATGTGTAAACAAATATTCAAACAACCAAATATACGTTTCAGGCAGACCTGCTGATCGCATTTGAGAAGTATATTGCTCGATGTTTACCGGGATATATTGAATGTCGCGATCAGTGATATCAGCAATAATTTTCACAACATCTTTCATACGCAGAAGCTCAGGACCTGTAACAGCCAAAGTTTTTCCGTTTAAATCATCATTGATTAAGGCTTCGGTGGCTACTTCAGCGATATCATCGGCATCCACAAAGGGAATTTCAGCATCAGGCATTGGTGTAGCTACCACTCCATTTAATACAGGTTCGAGAAAAAAGCTTTCACTGAAATTCTGGTTGAACCAGGAAGCTCTTACAATGGTAAAATCCATTCCTGAATTAGCAATAACCTGTTCTGCTTTTTCTGCTTCAACCTCACCTTTTCCGGAAAGTAAGACCAGCTTTTCTACTCCCGTCTTCTTTGCTACTTCAGTCAATTTTGTGATGGCTTCGAAAGCGCCGGGTACTGCCAAATCCGGGTAGAAAACGATGTAGACATTATCTGCGCCTTGTAGTACTGGTTCAAATGTTTCATAATTGTCCCAGTCGAATTTTGGGTTGGATGATCGCGAAGCTACCCGCACATTCTTCCCTTTATTTTGAAGTTTTTCGACGACTCTGCGTCCGGTTTTTCCTGTTCCACCGATTACTAGATAGTTCTTTTCCATGGTTCTGTTTGTTTTGAGTTTGAATTGTTGAAAAAAAATTAAGTTGGTTTATCCTTTGAAAGGATGTACAGCCAAAAGAATGAGGATGAAAGAGATCATTGAAAAAGCTGTTCTTATAACATGCAGTCTGTTCCACTTCACTTCGTACATTGTTCGAAATTCAGCCATTTGAGTTGTAGTTAATTCAGTAAGATTTAGAGCCTCTAGCTTATTGTTTAAAGGCACATTACCCGCTGCGGTGACTACAAAGGTTCCAAAGAAATACACCGCTAATGCTGCAAAGGTAAACCAGAATGTTGATCCGCTTCCATAAGTCATGAAGCTTGCGTTGATCATTGCTATCAAACTTCCGAAAAAGACGAGGAAGAATGACGGATTTAAAATCTCTTTATTGATGGATTGCATCGTGAAGAGATAGTGGGCATCCGAAACTTTTAGCGTTCCCTGAATTACGGATACTTGCCATGCGTAGAAAAATCCGGCTGACAATCCGGTTAAAATGATTGAAGCAAAGATTGTGATATTTGTAGTTGAAAATTCCATGTTGATTCAGTTTTGTGGTGAAGTGTATCACCGTTGTTAGTTTCTGAATCAAACTTACAGGCTATCCTAAAAACCCTGTTGTTCCGAAAGGAGTAAGATTTGTTCGAAAAGTATTATCTCATTAATTCGCTGGGTCGGTAGCCATATTTCTTTGCAAACGCATTAGAAAAGGAACTAATGCTATCGTAGCCAACATCCCAGGCAACTTCCTGAATGGACAGATCTTTGTTTTTGATGAGCTCATGAGCTTTTTCGAGTCTCATTTGTTGGAGGTATTTAAAAACTGGTACTCCAAATACTTCTTTAAAGTTCTTTTTTAATTTGAAGGTGTTCAACCCAATTTGCCGGGCAAGTTCTGCTAAAGACGGCGGGGTTTCTAGATTATCTGAAAGAATGGATTTTGCTAATTGAAGTTTTTTACGCTCTTCTTCCGGGATGTTTGAAGTTGGCGTCATCGCAACCTGACCAAAATAATGAGACAACAATGCTGCAATATGACTTTTAAAAAATAGCATTTTTGCCTTCCCTGAATATGGCACAGAAAAAAACTGGTCGACCAAAACCTGCATATTGGACGGCATATAAAACCTTGGACCTTCCACGTAATGATCCTTGGGATTCACTAGTTGATTTAGCATTTCTTCAAAAAGTTCTCCCTCCTGATTCGGATGATTCTCCAGGTTTTGCAATGCTGAAACAAGTAAGAGACAGCGAAGGGGATGTTCGGGGCTCACGGTATGTTCAAACTCAACGTTCTCATCCGCATAAAAAGACAAAGCCAAACCATTTGTATTATTATGGTTTTGAACTTTGTTGCCATATTTAATAGAGAGATCGACATTTCCTGAACCGTAAAAGGCAACTGCAACAACAGGTTCCTCAAACTTACAGGAATCGATGATGGTTTCCTGAACATCGGCAACCTCGGTTAGAATGATGAAATCATTTATGTCGATGGCATCTCTTATCATTTAACTAAGATAAAGAACGAAGTAATCATATCAAGTTGAAGTAAATTGACGAGGAAGAATAGTCATCAATAGTCAAAACTGTGATTTTAAATCAGCTAATTACAAAATTACATAAACAAAAAAAGCCCGTCATTGGACGGGCTTCAAAATAATAGGATGTTAACTAAGCGTTATTCTACTGAAAGTACTTTTACGCTAGATACATCAGCTCCGGCTGAAACATAGCCAATACCACCCGGGTTTGATGCTACATAACTTACTACAGCTGCATCACTTGCTAATTCTTCCGGTGGTACACCTGCACCAGAGAATAACTGCTGGCTCCAGAAATTTTTCATTGCTGAAACGCTTCTGTTAAGTACATCATCACTGAAGCTGGCTCTAACTGATGAATCTGTTGTTTGATCAACCGGTTTTGCATCTACACCATTGCTGAAACTCGACATTCTCTTAGAAAAGATTTTTGATAAATCTGATTTAGAAATACTTGTTTCAGAGTTTGATGAGTTAACGATTACTACATAGTCCTGGGCATATACTGTTCCAGCGAAAAGGAACATAAGAGCCACAATATTTAATGCTATTTTTTTCATTGGTATTACCTCCTAAGAATTAAAACATGAATGAGAAATCCATGCGAATTTCATTGTAGCTTTCAGTACTACCATTGATTTTCTGGAAGTGAGAGCTAGCATCGATTTTAAATACTACCTGTGGAGATAACTGGAAAGCAAAACCGAATGTTGGCTTGAAGAACTTACCATCATCAGCAATACCTGCTTCGTTGTCACCGCCCCAAGTTTTAGATGCGATTGTCTCAGGATTTGAGTATCCATCAAGTAGTAAATATGGAGTTACATCCGCAAATTTACCCGGCACACTTGCCTTTGGAATTCTATAACCAAGACGTAAGTAGTATGCGCTCACTGTGTAATCAGCATTTACAATTACATCAGAAGCTCTGAAATCACCAGCATAGTTCGCTCCATAGAAGTTTTCGATCTGATTTGCATTCAATGCTGCGTTAGCCTGAACTGTTGCAACAGCTGCCTGGTTACGTCTTGCATCATGATTAGATGTAAAATATGCCCCTTTAATTGTCCAGCGATCAAGAAGTGCAGTAAAGTATGCACTAAATACATTGTATTTGTCGCTATCCATCCATGGTAAAACACCTGCTGCCGGTGGACCTTCACCAACTCCTACACTAGGACCATTTGCTTCATTAGCGAAGAATCCTGAATGACCAACAGTAAGTCTGTAATCAAAAAGCGTAATATTGAAGTCGTATGTATGAGATAGTGTCAATTCATCATTATTACCACCTAAAAGATTTTCATCCGAATCAAGCATGTAAGAATAATTGAAGAAGTTATCACCAAGGAAAGTACCACCATGGATCATCAATTTTCCTGTTCTTGGAAGCATTAAATGATCACCGTCGTACAACTCTGGTGGCTCCATACCTAAATATGTTGGAACTGCATCAAGTAGTTCATTGAACTGACCAAACTTGCGATAGATCTTACCAGATCTGATTTTTAGCTGATCACTAACGATATACTCGCCCCAGTAATTTACTACTTCGATATCACCTGTACCTCCGAGGTTTACAAAACCTCGAACATTATCAGATAAATTGCTCTGCATCATAATATTCAAGTTTGCATAATCAAACTCTCCCGGGCTTCCTTTTGTACCGGATGGTGCATTACTTAATGGACCAACTTTCTCAAAATAAAGTGATGAATAGCCATAAACTCTTAAATTATCCTGTGCCTTAGCTGAATTAGTTGCTGTAGCTCCGATCACCATCGTTACCACAACCACTACTATACCTATTTTAAAATTTCTCATTATTTAGTGATTAATTGAGGTTTCTGCTGATGGATTATCGAAGAGCTTTAAGGTTTACTTAAGTCAATTACTCATAACTTTTGATGTTTTTTTACTTCAACATTTTGAGTTCAGACTGCTTTTATCTAACAGTTGATCCAATTAATATTCATTGCTTTATCCCTAATGATGATTTATAAGAAGCAGTAGAATTCGTTAGTACCAATAAAAAAACGTGCCTTTTCTGTAAGCTATTTTAGACTTTTCTGTTCGTAATGAGAGGCAAATAGACAGATTTTAATTAGAAATACTTATTCAGGAATTCACTTAAAAGAAGATTTAAATTCCTTCGGCGTCATATTTGTATGACTCCGAAAAGCTGTATAGAAACTCGACTTTGAATTGAATCCAGTTTCATAAATGATTTCCAGTATAGTCAGCTTTTTATCCTTCGATTTGATAAGTAGCTCTTTTGCATATTCTATTCGGTATGCATTTATAAACTCAAAAAAATTCTTTTTAAAACGATCATTAATAACAAATGAAAGATCTCTTTGAGTGATCCCAATTTCATCTGCTAACATAGCAAGTGAATATTGTGGATTCAGATAACTCTTTTGCGTTTCAAGATGAATTTTAATGTTCTCCTCAAACCGAATTAGATCAATTTCCTTTAAGCTGGAACTAGAGTATTTCTGTTTAGGAGTATTCAACTCCATTAAACGATCAACGGTAAACCCATTAAATATTTGAGGTTGGGCGAGTGCTTTCATCACCATCATTGTGATTAAAAATAGCACCATAACTAGCTGAATGATGTAAATGAGATCTTCGCCGAGTGCAGTTAAATTTCTACCAAATATCTGGTAGGTGATATCCAAAGCTAAAACTACAAGAAAAGAGATTATCAGTTGACGAATCCAGTTAAGTGATACCTTTTCAACATCAGATCTGATTTGTCTGATCCCCTTTTGATATTGATGTATTAGAAATAAAGAACCGCCAATATATGCTAATATGGTAATAATGATAGTTCCGACAATCCATTGTTGATCATCAAAAGAAAAAAATGGAGAATAAAAAATAAACAGGATCGGTAAAGCCAAGTGCCATAAATCACTCTTTGAATAATTCAGTTCTGAGTAAATCATTTCTTTTGTATAAAAGAAAATCGTCGGGCCATAGAGAAGCCTAACCGAGATCAGATAATTACTATGGAAAAATCCTGTAACTGCCTCAATTACATTGGATACAAATTGAATAAATAGCAATCCAACTAACAGAGCTAAAAATCTATTCGCTCGCCTTTTACCCTTCTTTGTGATCCAAAGAAATAGCCCGAAGACAAAACACTGGAAAACAATCAGAATTTGAAGAAGTAACTCTATTGAGATTGACAAATGTGAAATTAATTAGTTCGAATCCATGAATACGGACGAAAATACGTCTGAATGTGAGCATTATCTAGACGAAAACGTTAAAGAATTCGAGAGGAACGTACTCAATATGAGAAAACTAACACAACATTTAGTGCTTTTAATACTTCTGACATTCAATTTTGAAATTTTACATGCACAGGAATTTAAAATCGTCACGATATCGTGGGAGAAACCAGAATTTCTTGTATTTGGAAGTGATATAAATGAACTCAAAGCTATCTTAATTGATAAAGGTTATCAGGTAACCGAAAGGAACATCACTCCCATTGAACTGCCTACAGCGAGAGAATCTCAAATCCAATTAGATGTAGAAGGAATTATTTTCGGTGGTAAAGAACGTTTTGTTGAACTGATCTTCGCAGATGGAATTTTAGATATGATGTGGATTCTAACAGAAGCCGAAGAGGAAGAATTTATCAAAACTCGTATGCAAAAGGATTTCGGTGAACCTTCTCACATTGTTCCAGGTGCATGGTTCTACATCGACCAGAAGACTGCACTTCGTACAGAACCTCACGAAGTACTATTTATATCAGATCGTTTAGTAGAACCATATCGACAATGGCTTGAGTCGATGAGACGGAATTAATATCAAATCAACTAAAGAGCCCATGATCAAAAAAATACTCAGGCTATTTTTAATAGGAATTGGAAGTATCCTATTAGTGCTTATAGTTTTTCTAACCAGTGTAATAATCTATTCGAGAGGTTACTCCCCTGATTTAGAGCAATTCGGAACCCAGAGTAAAGAACTTTACTTCATAAATGCCAATGTGGTTGATATAGTCAATAATGAGGTATTTGAAAATCAAACAGTAGAAATACGTGACGGGATCATTTATTCCATTTCAGATGATATCCCAAATATACCTGAGAATATTCCGGTAATTGACCTAAAGGGGATATATCTAATGCATAGTCTTGCTGACATGCACACACATGTTTTTGACAGATCGGACTTGATGCTAAATCTGTCCTATGGAGTTACTTTTGTTAGGAATATGATGGGAAATCCACATCATCTAACATGGAGAGATGAGGTTAATAGTGGATTATTAACAGGGAGTATAATGCAAACTGCTTCTCCTACCATGAATGGTGTTAATGGTGCCGGGCCAATGCATGTAAAAATTGAAAGTATTGAACATGCAGAAAATGCTGTATTGACTTACATAGATCAAGGTTATGACTTCCTTAAGTTATATGATGGAATTGACTCGACATCACTATATCGAATTATTGAAATAGCAGATTCGCTAAATGTTGAATATGCGGGTCACCCACCAAGATCTATTTCAAATGAATCCATCTATGCCTTGAATTACTCCTCTCTTGAACATGTAGAAGAACTCTTTCAGGGAATGCTGAAATTTAAATATGATAGTCTCAAAGCTGACAGCATCATCTATAATTTGAAATCCAATGACATTCCAATTTGTATTACGCTTTCGGCCTATAATCATATTTACGAAACAGTGAAAGATGGGCATGGTTTTTTGAATACACTTCCCATTGAAGAAGTAAATCCTGTACTCAGGTTTATTGGTACTAAAAGTTTATCAGGTTGGGTTGAAACTTCTCAGAGAACATATGATTGGACTTTAAAGAAGTATGCATTTATGGAAGAGTTGGTAAGGAAATTATATGAAAACGACTCACCTACTTTACTTGGCACGGATACAGGTCCCAATTTGACTGTTCATGGATGGAGCATTCACCGAGAAATGAAACTATTATCTGATATTGGGATTAGTAATCAGGATATACTTTTATCGGGCACCTATAATGCTGCAAAACTTATTGATGATGCATCTTTTCCGGGAATAATTGCCCCTGACCTTAACGCTAATTTCATCGTTTCTAACGAAAATCCACTTAAGAATCTGGAGAGCTTAAAGAAGCCTGAATACATTTATTTTGAAAGTATTTTATTTGACCGGGATGAAATCGAACAACTTCATGCTTTCGCTGTCGACAATTTCTCACCATGGTACGTGACTTTTGGGATGCTAATCGATCAGGTTATTAAGAATATCTAGACAATGACTTGAAATAGCTTAATACAAACATTCCAAGTAAATGGTAGAAAAGACTTCTATCTATTGTAAATAGCCAATTTGTTCATCATGCCGGTAAAATCAGGGCGTAGTGAAACGATATAGTCTTCATGTATATCTACAAGAGGAAATGGTTTAGATATAAAAGCATCAGTTTTGTTTCCTTCATTATGAACAATAACTGTAATCTGTCTACTTTTATTAAAAAGCCTTTCAAAACCTACATTTTTATCGTCTCCTGGTGACCTTAAGTATTGGATGTATAAATCTCCATTTGAGTCTTCTTTAAAGCTAACCAGATAATCTGATTCCTCGTTATTTGAAAAGGTGAGCCCATGTCGATCATCATTCCACTGCTGTATAACTTTTGTAGGTTTTAAGTCGGCTATTTTTTTGGTCCAAAGATTATTTCCATTCAAATCAAATTTCGTTAACAATGGAAATCTATTGTTTAAGTATACAATTTCACTGTTAATTGAGCTACAAACAAGGCTCCCACTTGATAACCTTTTCTGAATCCATGGGTCATTGGAAGGATATAATTCACCAAAAGAACTTAAATATTCCAATTCACCGTTTTTATAATTATATGCGTGAATAAGCTTCTCTCCTCCGCTAGGATCTTCTCTATAGATACCATGAACATATAAAATATCACCAATGTTGCATATATCCTGTGGTGGAAAGCCAAGAACAATTGATGCTTTATGTTGGAATGATTTCAAGTCAAAAACCTCAAGCTTGAAATAACTATCGCCGATTATTAAATCATCACCAATGATTTCGAAGAAGGTTGGGTCATTTAATTCACTATGTTCAATCCCAGAATTTGCCATAGAGGTGACATAAGTGCCTGACATATCATAGATATGGACTTGATTAAATTTATCATCCAATAGAACAATTTGTTCATTGTTATAAATTTTGACTTGTTTAACCTTTACAAACGTTTCATAAGGCTGACCACTAGCTTTACCTATTTCCTTAATTAACTCAATGTCAAAAATATCATCGGAGTCTATGTTACTTGCAGTATCTATTGATACAATAGCATCTAATTGGGCATAGTTAAGTAACTCATTATCATATGGGTGTATAATGTCTGATGAATCTACTCTTAATTCCTGTTTTGTGCAGGATATACAGACGAGGAGTATGAATGGGATAATTTTATACATTACTACTAATCAATTATTTAAGACTAAATTATCATATAATAATCCCAAAGCAAATTATAAAAGCAATATACTCTACCTGATAAATTCTCTATCTCTTTTTCAATCTTAAATGTGACTTTTGGGATGCTAATCGATCAGGTTATTAAGAATTATTGACCATGAGCACTACTACGTTCATTAAGCTTTAATTCTTGCTCAGGTTCATTTCAAAAAATTGAAACCAATTATCATTTGAGAATGAAAATTCACCTACAGCATGCCACTCGTTAGTTTTTGAAAAATCTTCAGTAAATCGAACTGTGCCACCATTATCAGCTTTAAATTGCCATTGTATCTTATTTTCACCAATCAAATAAATAGTTGATTCAGTTTTACCTCCTGTTGTAGCAAAAGTAGTCATCAAAATGCTGCCTGATTCCATATCTCGGGAAATGAAACCAAAGGCATCATGAACTACTCGATCTGTAATTCCGGTTTCTTCTTTTGCTAGTCCAAGTCCTTCAATAACCAAAACCTGATTATTTACTTTCGGTTTGATGGATTCAGTTTGTGAAAACTCTTCCCTTTCCTGACCTCTCATGATCCAGCCATCCCCTTCCCAATCTCCTATCATAAAAGATAATTGTTCAATGGATTCAACGGTAACTGCTGTTTCAAATTCTATTTCAGATTGACTATATGCATTCGTAAACATGAATAGTAATAATAGGGTGTGTATGAAAACTCTCGATTTCATGATGTAAATATTGATTTTTGATTGAAGTTATAGTTATAAAATTCACTCGGTTTCATATTCAAGATTAGTTGGTGCAATTTTCTTAATCAGAAGCCATGAAAGAGTAAGGCTGTACTGATAGTCCATCATATTTACGATTACAAAATCAATGGGAAACAAATACTAGAAGGTTTGAGGAGCTCACTCATTGTACTAACGAGAAATACCATTGAAATTGATACTTCTATCAGTTTAATTCAGCCGATATCAAGAATCTTGCTTAAGATGAAATACAATGGAATAGCACTTAGAAAATTAAATTGCAGTCTTAGCAAACCCTTTGTAAGTAATTCATTACGAGTAATTTGCTGAGTTTCCATACCACGTTTATTCTGAGAGTAAGAAGATTTTGCAAATAGCCTGAAATCTACTTTTTAAGTGGTTAGTAAACCTTCTGAATGGTTATCCATTCTAAAACATCTACATAATTTCATCCTTTTATTGCTGATTGGAATACTACTTGGTTATTACAAGTAGTAATTGGTTAACAGTTGGGATCCATATTAGAATCTTTACCCTCGCTCATCTTGGTTTTTACAAAGCTAATAATTGTAGTAAGAATTACATTTTATTTGTTGGAGTTAAAAAAATCAGACAATATTTGATTAGTACGTTCTGGCTGCTCCATATTTGGTAAATGCCCTGCATTGCCGATTTGTTTGACCTTGGCATATAAAAGATTTTCTTCAAAGTACTTAGCATTCTCATGTATATAACTATGATCCAATTCACCTACTATGATTAATGTTTCCACTTCTATTTGAGTGATAAAATTAATTGGGTTTGCTGTTTTTAGAGTAGTAGCTCGCATAAATGACCGCGTTGAAATAAATGAACCCAATGATTCCGTCACATATTTATCTATAGTGTCAGGAAGTTGTCTATCACCTTTTCCTATCGCATTTAAGGATTTCAATTGTCGCAACATTTCTTCCTCATCACCAAGTTGAATAGAATTTACATATTCACCCATTTGAGATAAAAAGAGTGGATTCTTTTCCTGTAGCCCTATCAATCCGGGTGAAATCAGAACTAGTTTTTTAATCTTTTCCGGGTAATTGATTGTGAAATCAAGCGCTAACATTGAACCCAGAGAACAACCAACAAGATGGAACTGATCGACCTCATTGATTTGGTTTAAAACTTCGATCAGATCAAGAATATCATATTCAGAGTTTTCACTAAATGAAGAACCGCCATGTCCTCGAATGCTGTATGTGATGATATTGTACTCGGTTTTTAGATCATCGACCTGATCTTCCCACATATGAAGATTCAGACCTCCTGCATGTATGAATACAATGGTTTCTTCATGATTATTAAAACAAACCTGATACTCTATTTTGTTGCCGTTTTGAAGTTCAATCACCTCAATTGCACAGTCATTAAATTGATTCATACTTATTAAAGTTACACACCATAATAATTGGGAAAATCCCATTAACTGGTATTTACGCTTTTTTATCTCCATTTCACGTTGAAATTGTAAGCCCGATCTTCTTGATCAGTAGCCCGGCAAGAATTAGACTAATCAGATAATCCAACATATTTACGACCGCAAACTCAATCGGAAACAGATACCATGAAGTTTGAGGGAGTTCACTCATAGTACCAATTAGAAGACTCAACACAACAGATACTTTAAGTATGCCTGAAGTACTGATATCTGACATTTTACTTAATAGAAGAAAGAGTAGTGTTGCACTGAGCAAATTGAATAATAAACTCTTTATAAAATCAATTGGATTAAAAGCAGATGTGCCCTCGGGATAGTATACCATCAGTGGTATTCTTGGACCTACTTCAATTTTTTGAGTTAGATTTGGATCATCTAATCCCGGATAATGATAAACGCCTCTATCAGAAGGAAGTCCTTCATTTAAAATTACTTCAACCGCTGAATCCGGAATTGTATGTAACATTGAACTGTGGAATGGCAGAACCATCCAGGATACGGCATTCCAAATAAAGATTGTTATTCCTGAGACTAGTATTGCAAGGACTTTTCTTTTCATGAACTGATTTATTCTGATGTGTTAAACTTCATACTCATTTAGGGCCTTAGAATACATTGCTGATACCCCATAAATTTGTCCCGTGGATGAGTACTGCAGGTATGATAGATCGATACCGCTCATTTAAATATCCCCAAAGCAATCCAATAGGCAGTATTCCAATTGCTCCTATAAATGCTGAGTTGAAATCGCCTATTCTGAATACAAAAATCGGAATATGTAACAGAGCCCAGATTAAAGAGACCAAAAACCAGGCAATACTTTTACTCTTTAGTACACTACCTAGTCTCGATTGGAATAATGTTCGCGTTATTTCCTCCGGAATAGCAGCGGTAAGAAAGCCGAACGTTATAAAAGACATAAAACCATGATCTTCTAGTGCACTTTTAAATAGAAAACCTTCAGGGAAGATGAGATAACTAATACCACCAATCATAACAATAAGTGGTAAAGCTACGAACCAGTTTTTCAACGATGTAAAACCCAATTCTCTTAGACCATATTTTTTTAACCCAATGAAGTAAATCAGGAAAAAAACAGGAAAAACGAAAAGTAGTCTTAGAATCAATGTTATAATTCTAAAAATTGGACTCGCTTGCTGCTGATCAACAATCAGAAACGCAACAATCAGCAATATAGCTACAATAACCTGCGTGGCGATAATCACCCATAATTCATTTCTCGGTTCTTTCATTTTCCATGGCTCGTACTGGGCATTTCTTGTGAAGTAAATCCACTCGGAGATCAGAAAGCAACCAACCATAGTACCTAGATACACGAATACTTTGGCTAAACTTTCCTCGAAAACCCCAATGATTATTAATACAATTGATGTTATCCCTGCGAAATAAAAAGCTTGACTGTGTTTGTCACTCAGGCTTAAAATATGACGAGTATAATTCATAGTTTATATGAGATTAACTTTCGAATTCACTCAAAACATATTCATATACAAACGCATTAAGGTTCTGAAAAAAAAATCAGAACGAAATAAAAACTAGATGGTCGACTTCTTCTGGCTTAAAAGCTTTACAGAAATTGTACAGTTATTCCTTTCTGTACTCTTCTTGATCTATATTCAGATTAAATACAGCCGAAAATCGAATTCACTGATCTGGTTATCCACCTTCTTTTACATAAAAATTATTGGTGATATCCACGGGGTTGTTAATTTTACAGATTGGATTTCCTCATTGATAGCTACTCCTTTAATGAAGTTCTATTTCATTTCTATGGCTACCATAGAACTAAGTATGCTAATCAGTTTATTTTTCTATGCTAAAGCATTAAACGGAATTGAGACCACTTTAAAACAAGGCGCCTTATATGTAACCTTGTCTTTATTGTTAATCCCGATCAATTATTTGATAGTGGATGAATCAGGTGAATCGGTGAATATCATTTTTATTCTAGTCCGGTTATCGTGGATTAGTCTACTCGGTTATTCTCTTATCGTTTTGGTAGAAGAAAAAAACCTTAAGGTTTTCAGCATCTTTGCATTGACATGGAATTTGTTATGGTTATCCCAAGTACTACTTGGTCGACAATTAGGATTGATATTTGAATCCTTACCCTGGTTTATCTTCGTTTTTGCAGAACTAATTTTTGTAGTTGGTATTACATTTTATTTAATCAAAGCCATCACCTCGCCAAAAATTCTTTTATATGAAGATTCTTCAAATCTTTTTCCTAAACGAGTGGAAGAGATAATCGAAGCCAATCTCAAAAAAGTAATGTTGACAGAGAAATTGTATCTGGATCCTGAATTAACAATCTCAAAACTTGCTACCGCTATTAATATTCCACAATCAGATGTATCAAATTATTTGAATAAAGTGATCCGGAAGAATTTTAACCAATTTCTGAATGAATATAGAATAGAGGAGTCTAAGCTCAGACTAATTAATGCGGAGTTCAATAATAATACCATTGAACAGATTATGTATGATTCAGGTTTTAGTTCAAAATCAGTATTTAATACTGCATTTAAGGCGAATACCGGTGTCACACCATCAAAATTTCGAAAGATGAATCAGTAGCAGTCAGGTTATAAATGGATCCCGTTACACATGGTATAGTTGGCGCTACTTGCTCTCAGTTTTTTTCTGATAAGGAAACTATTAGAACTGCATCTGTTATTGGTTTTATATCAGCATTAGCTCCTGATTTAGATGTTTTTTTAGGATCAGACTTAGATCCGTTATCGACCATTGAACTACACCGCCACTTCACACATTCGGTTCTGTTTACTCCAATTGGAGCATTAATTGTATCCGGACTACTTTGGTGGTTTGTGAGAAAGAAGCTCTCATTTAAAGCGACTTACTTATTCAGTTTAGCGGGTTACGCAACGGCTGGTTTGATGGATTACATTACCAGTTATGGAGTGTATTTATTCTGGCCTGTGCTTGACGATCGTTTTTCTTTAAGTATTGTATCGGTCTTTGATCCGCTACTCACACTTGGAGTACTAATACTTTTTAGTTTTGCTATCTATCAGAAAAAGAAAAAGCTGAGTATTGCCACTATAGCATGGCTATTTCTATATCTAAGCTTTGCAATGTTACAACAATCCAGAGTAGAACATGCTGCTTTATCTGCAATACCAGAAGCAAGTCAATCCGAAACAAAACTTATCATGAAACCAACGATTGGAAACCAACTGTTATGGAGTGTTCGATTTATGAAGGAAGATGAACTATGCAGCATGGGAGTCAGATCCGGCATTTTTTCTGAATCTAAAATTTATCTCGGTGAATGTAAGTCACTTTTAGATTGGGAGACTGAGTATGAGTCATTCAGCGAAACTATATTGTATGATGATATTCGAAGGTTTTCCGAATTATCAGATGGTTATTTGGTGCGACATCCAAATCATCCAGAAGTAATTGGTGACGGCCGATATTCTATGTTACCAACTACAGTTTCACCACTTTGGGGAATAACCATCGATACTACTAAAACAAGTCAACATGTAGCATTTGATTCCTACCGTGATACAAGTCCTGAAACCAGAGAATCATTTTTGGAGATGCTTTTTGGTAAATAGAAGTTCAATAGAAGTTGAAAGTATTTTAGAGAAATTAACCGCCTCTTTGAGGTTTTTTTTATCTAGCTGTTCAGTTAGTAAATATTCAAAATTCTTTTTTGAAACTAACTTCAATTAGTATTCGTCAATGGTGACTTTTATAAGGGCTTAAAGCGGCTACAATCAAAATTATACGTTAATAGATAAATGAGAAACTACACCCTATTCATCCTGAGTACATTCATCATCATAACCTCATGTACCAGCATTAGTGATCATGAAACAGTTATAAGCAAGGCTAATGATAAACTTCAAGAATTTGAAGGTTTTGAGTATACAGCACTTGCAATGTATCCAAATCCAATGGGTATTTACGACACTACTTCTATATCAATATCCTTTAATAAAAATGACTCGAGCTTAATCGGATATGATTACATCGCAAAAAACAGGGGTAAATATCAAAATTCAGACATTGTAAATCTAAACGGTGATTATAGATTTGTTCAACATTCTGATAAACTTGTTCAATTCTATCCGTCTTCAGATTATGAACAAGAAGAGTATTCCATTAAGAATGACCTCGCAATTAACTATTCACCTCTTCGCTATTTAGAATTAGAAGATTGGCAATTAGTTAGTGATACACTCTTAGATAACCAATCTTATGCTAATTACATGCGAATCGAAGGTGATAGGGTTAATGATAATGGTGATAAGATTCTAACTGAGCAGCATATCTTCATTAATTCCTCAAACTATTTAATCGAAAGATTTGAACGTAGAAATCATTTTAACGGAGCACTTTCACAAGTTGTGATTTATGAATATCAAGATTATGCGTTCTATAGAAATGACGAAGAGCTTACTTACACATTCCCAGAAGGATATAACACCGCTCTACTTGGTGTTTCTCCTTATGCGAACAATTTAAAAGTTGGGCAAACTGCTCCAGAATTCACTACTGTTGATGAACAGAATAATGTGTTCAATCTCTCTGATTATCGTGGTCAAAAAGTATTGTTAGACTTTTCGATTATTAACTGTGGATACTGCCTACAATCACTAAAGCATTTCAATCAAGAGGGTTATCAACTATCTGAAGATATATTTGCATTGTACATCAATCCACTTGATTCAAAACAAGACATGTCTGCTTTTAATGATCAATATTATGTCCCTTTTCCGATAGTTGTAGATAACACTGGTGAAATTGCCCAGCAATATGGAGTTCTCTCCTACCCTTTATTCTATTTAATCAATGAAGATGGAGTTATTGAACAGGTAATAAACGGTTTTGATGAAGAATTTCAGGAAAGTTTAGGAAGTTAGAGTTCCAAACTATAAAGCCTTCAATCCTACTTGGAGGCTTTTTTCTATTTACCCTATTTAGTCTGATAGGTTTATACTAAATAATTAATAATCGCTGATTATCTAATTCTGACATAATTATTCGTGATTATGTCGTAAAAATTAATATCCTCTTCCCTACTAGACTAAATTATCAGCAGTGCGAAAATTAGCAGCCATTCTTTTTACTGATATAGTTGGTTACACCGCCCTTATGCAGGAAAGTGAAATCAAAGCCGCTGCTTTAAGGAAAAAGCATCGAGAGGTTTTTAAAAATGAACATTTGAAGTTCCAGGGGAAAATCATTCAATACTTTGGTGATGGGACCCTTAGTATGTTCGACAGTGCCGTTGAGGCCGTTAAATGTGCCATTTCCATTCAAAAATTATTTAAAGAAAGTGAAATTGAAATTCCTGTTAGAATGGGATTACATATTGGCGACGTCTTTTTCGATGGAACTGAAATTTATGGTCATGGTGTAAATCTGGCTGCAAGAATTGAATCCATTAGTCAATCCGGAGCAGTTCTAATTTCAGACAGAGTTAATGCTGAATTACAAAATCACAAAGGCATTACAACTAAAAGTCTCGGGACATTCACTTTTAAAAATGTTACAGATCCGGTTGAGGTATTTGCAGTTGATGAATCCTGGTTAGTCACAGATATAGTTACTGAACAACATAAATCTGAACAAAAAAAATCAGTAGTAGTCCTACCCTTCGAGAACCTGAGTCATTCAGAAGATCAGGAGTATTTTTGTGATGGTATGACCGAAGAACTGATAAATGCTCTTACCAAAATCAGGGAACTGAAAGTCACTTCTCGAACTTCATCCTTCCATTTTAAAGGTCAACAAGTTTCTACCGCTGAGATTGGTAATCAACTAGGTGTTTCGACTATTGTTCATGGCAGTATTCGACTGGCAGGTTCTACGATCAGAATTACTGTTCAACTTATTGATGTTGAGGAAGATTATGTATACTGGTCGAATAACTTCGATCGATCTTTGGATGATATTTTTGCCGTTCAAGATGAAATAAGTCTGACCATCGCAGAACGTCTCCGTGAACATTTGGGACATTTGATAATTGATCGAAATTTAGTTCCTGAACAGGATATTTCAATCGACGGCTATAACACCTATTTAAAAGGTCGGTATCATATCCTGAAAATGACCGACTCTGATATACGGTTGGGACTCTCATTACTTGAACAATTAGTGAATGATTCTCCGAATTATGCGTATGGATATTTAGGTGTACATATGGGTTACACCATGCTTGGCAGTTTAGGTTTTATGCCGGCGTCAGAGGCATTTCCAAAGGGCCATACTTTTCTGGAAAAAGCCATTGAACTCGATGATTCTTTACCGGAGTGTAATTTGCAGCTTTCATGGATAAGCTTCCTTCAGGAATGGGATTTGGATAAGACCTATGCTCATTTAAGTAAAGTCCACACCGAGCGACCTATTGTTGATTATTACCAAACGATGGCTTCAGTTGTGGTGGTTGAGCGCAATTTCAAAGCTGCTGATCATTACATTGATATCGCTCTTCAACTGGACCCTCTTTCAGATATCACTCATCATTTGAAAGGCTTTGTCAATTATGTGCAGCATCGATATAAAGAGGCAATTGAATACTATAGAAAGTCTCTAGAACTAAAGCCTGATTCTGCAGTTTCATTTTCTGAGCTGGGTCAATCTTTATTACTAATTGGTAAACATGACGAAGCCCTAGCCTTTTTCGAAGGATTGTCATCAGAAAAAACACCTTTAGTTAAACAAGGTGGTATTGCACTGGTTCATGCTTTTCAGGGTAAAAATGAACTGGCAAAAAAAGAGATTAAAGTACTTGAAGATGCCCTCCAAAGTGAGTCTATGGAGAAAGCCTTATACCAGCTTATTATTGTTGAATGTGCTCTAAAGAACTTTGACAGAGCCATGGCTTATGTTAAACAGGCTTTTGAATATCGTTTGCCGATGCTAGTCTATTTAAAGATTGACCCAATCATAAAACCTCTTCATGACCTTGCTGAATTCAAGCAGCTGTTTGATTCACTTTATTCGTCAAACAAACCAATTCCTGAGATAGATCAACAATACAAAAAATCACTTGTTGATCAAGAGCATTTAGTACAATATAGAATTGAGTTAAAGGAAATCATTGCTACTGAAAAACCTTTTTTAAATCCACATCTAACGCTTTCAGAGCTCGCAGAACTAATCGGAATACAGGCAAATCAGTTATCACAAGTACTAAATGCTGGATTCAATCAGAACTTCTCAGAGTTTATTAACACTTATAGAATCAAACATTTTAAAGAGCTCCTCCAAAATCCTGATAAGCAAAATTTCACCATCCTCGCACTGGCTTACGAAAGCGGGTTTAACTCCAAGACAGCCTTTAACACTTTCTTTAAGCGATCTGAGGGAATGACGCCGAATGCATATTTGAAATCGGTACTTTCTAAATAAGTTCGCATTTCGAAACCCGAACGTTTATAGGTTTCAAGCTGAGTAGGTTTGTTTCAGATTAAATCGAAACAAATAAATACTTGAATTATGACTACTCAAAAAATGAATGCTATCGTATCAACAGCTTATGGATCTGCTGATGTATTAAAATTCCAGCAAGTTGATAAACCTACTCCTAAAGCTGATGAAGTATTGATTCAGGTTCATGCAACCTCCGTAACAAATGCACACACCGCAATTAGAACCGGTTATCCATTATTCGGTAGATTATTCCTGGGGCTAACTAAGCCTAAAATGCAGATATCGGGTACAGATTTTTCCGGTGAAATTGTGGCGAAAGGTTCTGACGTAAAAAAATACCAGGTTGGTGATTTAGTGTTTGGATCAACAGACTTACATGGCGGTGGTTATGCAGAATTTCTCACTTTACCGGAAAATGAAGTATTTGCTTTAAAACCAGATAATTATTCTCATGCTCAGGCTACCGCTATAATAGATGGTGCCGCAACTGCTTATGCTTTCCTTAAGCAAAGTATTGATTTACAACCCGGACAGAAGATCTTAATTAATGGTGCATCAGGGAGTATTGGAACTGCAGCTGTACAATTAGCAAAATATTTTGGTGCAGAAGTAACCGGTGTTTGCAGCTCCGTAAATGTATCAATGGTAAAGTCTATCGGAGTTGATCATGTAATTGATTATTCAAAAGAAGATTTTACCAAAGGCGATAAGAAGTATGATGTCATCTTCGATACAGTTGGAAAATCAAGTTTTAACGAGAGTAAAGCAGTTCTTGAAGAGAATGGTGTCTTTTTAACTCCGGTTTTAACCTTCAGAAACTTATTAGATGTTGCTATCTCATCATTGTTTTCATCTAAGAAAGCCATTTTTTCGGCTACCGGGTTACGAGACAAAGAAATCAAAGCTAAAGAATTCTCAATGTTGAAGAAATTGATGGAGAATAAAGTTCTAACCCCTGTAATTGATCGATTCTATCAATTTCCACAAATACCTGAAGCTCATAGATACGTAGAAAAAGGTCACAAAAAAGGAAATGTGGTAATCAACGTTATTGGATGATATGAAAGCCTCAGATTATAGATCAGAGGCTTTTTTGCTTCATGATTGTTTCATACGGCATATAATTAATCTCGTTTGAAGGTAGTCCATCCTATCCAGATAGAGAAGTTGATCAGGAATACACGTTGATATACCCCTCGAAATGGCGAATCAATTCCTTCAAATGCTATCACCAAAAATAGGATTACTCCAAGCAATGAAAGAGAATTGAAAATGATTTTCGTATTGCGCTTCCAGCTTTCAACTATTGATCCAATACCCATTGAAATCATTCCTAACACTGCAAATAGAAAAGCGAACATTGCAGCGATATTATGAACGAGTCCTTCTCTTGAAATATCTATGAAACTGCATCTGACATCGCAGTTATAAAGGCCTGCTACTACAAACAAAGATCCACTGAGTGCCAAAAAACCAATAGTGAAATATCGACTTTTATTTGAGGGACCCTTTTGAAAGATATGCATGGAATGAAAAAGAATTCCAACCCCAAAAGGGATAATTCCAAAGAAGTTAATAATGAATGCTGATGGAGCTCCAATTGCTCCTAGCTCGCTTATAAACTGGCTTGTGTGTGAATAATTCGGATAGATAAATCCATTAATTATCACCATCAACCAAAAAAGGAAAGTACCGATTAAACCGGCATATTTAATAATGACCATTTACCTGATTCAATTTAAGATTTCAAGTAAAATGGCCTTCTACTGCGTGTTAATCGTCTATTCCAATTTGTATGGACTTATTTTGCAACTCTTTTTTGAAGACTGAAGGTGTTAATCCTGTAAATCTCTTGAAGCATTTATTAAAGGTTGATTTTGATGTGAAACCAGAGTCTAATGCAATTCCTAAAATGCTTAAGTGATCATTATTCGGATCGGCCAGTTTTCTCTTCACTTCTTCAACCCGATATTGATTAACAAAATCGAAAAAATTCTCTTCTTGTTTCTGATTGAGTGTTTGCGAGACTTGAACGTTCGTTTGATCAATACGTTCACTTAAGTCGGAGATGGATAAATCAGGATTCAAATATAACCTCTCCACTTCCATTATTTGGATCAACTTTTTCGAAATATCTTCAAGTTCCTTTTCATTGAGAAGAGATTTTTCATATTTCGTTTTTGATGCATCCAGAACCAAATGACCGATATGTTGATCCACAAAAATCGGAGTTTGTTTCAATCCATATATGCCAACAAGAAGCAGTTGGATATTTATGAATAGAAACGTGATCGTATATGAAATGGAATATGAATAAAGCCCGGTATCTGCTAAAAAAATACTGATCACAATAATGAAACCTCCAATCCCAATTGTCATCAGCCAATAATTGAGCCAAGAGAGTGTGCGCTTTTGCTCATTAGAAAAGTTCTGATGCAGCAATACTTCTTGTCTTTTGATATTTAATCGAATCAACCAGAGGAACAACAATGCAATTGCAACCATCGATGGAGATAAAATTCGAATCCAGATTGGTGCTATATCTGATATAAAAACTTCGAAATTTCTGAAGTTTAAGAAGTCATTAGTTAACGTGAAGTAAAACAACATCGAATAGAACAAATATGGACTTATTCCTGCAATCCAATGTTTTAATGAGCTTCTTTCTACCAATTCTGTTGTATACAAGAAAATAATTGGGATATGAAGTACAGGAAATGCACTACCCAAACTTTGAATAATAGTATTTTCATTTACAGCATCAGTAACTACGAGATAGAAATAAAAACAATGGGTTGCAATTCCCAGAAACCACCCAATAAGGATAATGTCTGCACGCGATTTATTTTCTTTTAATGCAAGGAGTAGCATCAAAAAGAACGAAAATGCGATCCCGCTAAATGCTGTAATTTCTAATAGTGTACCCAATTTCTATTGAATGACTCGTGTATTCTAACAATGCAATAAATAGGATTATTAAACGAATTATTCCTTAAAAATCTGTTTCACCTTTAATTTAAAAGCTCTACTTGATGATAGAACCGGCTTTTATGTTTAATAATATTTCAGAATCGGTTAGTCTGTGCAAAAGTGGATTTTTATTTAATACCAGAAGATTCGCCTCATATCCTTCTGATAAGGCACCAATTTTTCTATCCGGGAACATAAATTGAGGAGTTATGACAGAAACAATTTCCAAGATTTCATGATGGGAAAATGCACCTATGTCATAAAAGGCATTTATTTCGGGAGCTAAGGTTGTAAAGAATACATCTGAGCCGATTATGAACTGACCTCCATGGTCTTTATAGCGGGTGATAATATCCTTTATGTAGTCGATTTTAACCAAACTATCAGCCTCACTTTCCTGGGTGATAAGTCTTAATCCCCATTGCAGCGTGGGAATGATTTTTAAATCCTCAGAAATTGCATACTTCATTAAATCATCATCGATGTAATAATCTTCAATGGCATGATCACCAATTACATAACCATAACCAGGCATATGAGCTAAAGCATCAACGCCGGCGTCTACTGCTAATCTGAAATCAATGGTATTTTCGATGTGAGCATAGACCTTTAACCCATTTTTTTTCAAGTCTTTTACTACCTCAAAGGTAACCTCTCTTGATAATCCGGTATCACCCATTTTATCATTTGCTATGTTGGTATTGTGCTTGTTTGAATGAAGTATAAATATCTTAGCAATATCAGGTTTCTGGTTATAATAAATTGATAGTTTTGATGAGACTTGATGTACACTATCTATAAATATGTACGAGTTATTCTCATCAATTCTACTATTAATAATTTCATCATTACGATCTCTCCATTCCGGATAAGGTATACCAGTCAAAAAGGGTTCATAAGCTCCAAAAGGATGTCCAAGAGTCGAAGTCAATCCCGCCATAGAATAGAGCACATCAACCGTACTATCCGATTCAAAATAGGATCTGTATTTATTTGCCTCGTCAGCCTTACTGGTCAAATTCTGGACATAATGTGTTCCTTCACTCATATACCTATCAGCTACTCCCGGTATCTGAAAAGAACGATCAAGGTTATGGGTATGAGCATCACCAAATGGAGGAATAATATATGCTGCCTCGATATTGATTGATGTATCTATTATAGCCGGCTTACTATAAGTGATTAAACCATCAATGATATATAGTGTTTCTTGTTTGAATTCACCGGATTCTTGATAAATGTATGCCCCTTTTAATTCTATAGATTGTTCTGCAAAGGTTTGTATTGTTGATAAGGAAGCGATTATTATCGTCGCTGTTATAAGAATCATTTGTTCAGTACGAATATGAAGCATCTGTAGATATTTTTGATAATATGATACCAGAAACTACATTCTGCGTTACAGTTTTGATTTTATAAATCGATGAGCTGTGAAAAAAATCGATGAACTGTACTTAAATTGAATACCATTGAAAACTGAATAACCATATACTTTTACATGCAAATGAGTGTGTATCGCAGTAAAAAATATATCTCCTGGGTAATTAGAATTTACCTGCTCTTTATGGTGAATTATTACTTTACCATTTGGTTTGTGGACCTTGAACCAAACACTCTTGAGTCTTTTTTATGCTTTAATTGCTTCTTTAGAGCTTCGGGTCTTTATCATCTAATTATGTTCACGTATACCATACCTGTTTGGTGGACATTGTTTATTTATTTTGAAAGAACTGAATTTAAATACAAGCTCTTGTCTCATATTCTATTTTTACCACTCTGGGTATTCGCTACTAATAGAACCTATTATTTTCTTAGTGATGTGTTTGACTACTCCAGACTTAGTGGTAATGCAATTTATTGGGATGTATACATTTGCGCGCTTTTTTATATAATCCAATTTAGCTTCTTTCATGGATACGAACTTTTTAAACTCCATGAGCAAAAGATTAAAGACAACATTGAGCTAAATACCCTGGCCATTAAAAATGAATTGAGTGCTTTAAAAGCGCAGCTTAATCCTCATTTTTTATACAATACTTTTAATGCAATCAGCGCATCTGTTCCTAGTGAAAATGAACATACCAGAGAACTCATCGCCAAATTATCAGATCTTTTTCGAATACAGTTATCTCTTTCATCAAAGGACTTCGTCGAAATTAAAACTGAAATTGAACTCATCACTATATATCTGGAACTCGAAAAAGAGAGATTTCAGGATAAATTAGATTACTCAATAGAAGTCGAACAGGGACTTGAGGACTATTTAATCCCTCCCATGCTTTTACAGCCGTTGGTGGAAAATTCAATAAAGCACGGCACATCAAAACTCTTGGATAAAGGATCCATTCAGCTCAAGTGTTTTTCAGATGAAAATCACATTAGATTTCAAATCACAGATAATGGTCCAGGATTTAAAAATTATGATCAACAGACAAATAATGGTATAGGTTTAGCAAATACTGAACTTAGATTGAAAAAAATGTATAAAGAGACCTTACATATTGAAAATAACACTCCCAACGGCGTGATTATTTCATTTAGAATACCATTGGCAAAACTTACAAAATGATACGAGCGGTTATTGTGGATGATGAAACATCCGGAATCGAGTTAATTAATCAGTACTTAGAAGAATATGAACACATCCATGTAGTTGGTACTGCAAATAATGGTAGAGATGCGGTTTCACTAATTAATAAAGAAACACCGGATTTGGTTTTTCTAGATATTCAAATGCCTGTTTTAAACGGAATTGAAGTAGTGAAAGAACTTACCTGCAAGCCAAAGGTAATTTTCTCTACTGCCTATGATAAATATGCAATTAATGCATTTGAGTTACATGCTATTGACTATCTATTAAAGCCATATACTAAGAAACGTTTTAACGACGCCTTATCCAGGATTGAAATTTCACCTAGCACACAGAATATTTCAAAAGAAGTAGATTCTGTTTTTATCACCACCACTAAAGGTATTATTCAATTAAGCACTAATGAGATTAAATATGTAACGGCCTATGGTGATTATGTTAAGATGATTACCGCTACCGATACATATGTTTGTAACAATGGTATTGGTTACTGGGAGGAACAATTACCCGATCATATATTTTTTAGAGTACACCGGTCTACCATTGTAAATATAAATTCAATCGATTTAATCTATACCGTAAACCGGAGAAACTGGGTGTCTTTAAAGTCTGGTGAAAAACTTGCTGTCAGTAGAGCCAAATATCAACTGCTAAAAGAAATCTCATTATAAGTACGGAATTGGTTAAATCTGAGAATTTCAGATAGTGGATTTAAAGACCAGATGTATAACCGTTCACCATCATTTCTATTTCGTATGGCTCATATTTACCAAGCCAGCCTTTTTTATCATATTCTATGATTGAATCGAAATCTATTCCACTGTTTTCGAATGCGATAATCTCATAATCTTGCAATTTATCTACATACCCTGATTTTATCCATTTCTCCAATTTCTCTGTGGTTATACCTGCCTTGGTAAGATTCACAATTTCGTATCCGAATAATTTGTCTAAAGCTCCTATAGATTTTAGTTCCTTGAGATATTCAATGGAGATATTACCATCAAAAACAGCTTTTCTTTCCCAGGCAGCGAAATCGTAGTAGACGCCAGCCTCCTGAAGATTCATTAAATAGTCTTCAAATGATCCTAATTCACTATCTATGATCAGGTCGACTGAACTAACAGATATCTCTGAATTAGAAGTTTCAATGATGTCATTTCCTTCTTCAACTTGAGTAGTTTTGGTTAATTTGTCTGCAACTGAGATAAGTTGATTAGCAGTACGAATAAAATCAAAGTCATTCATGAATGTTAGCGACAACACTATCAGAGTAAAAGCTAAAATCTTATTTTTGAAATTGTTTTCATTCTTTGGTGAATTAGAAAATTCATCTTCTTCCCCTTTTCTAAAATCTTCTTCCCAATCTAGATTATTATGAAGTCTTTGTGTATTTCTTTCCACGTCTCTATACGCCTTTATGATCTAAGAAATTTATTTGTCTTGTCTAAGAATCAATTTTATAGTTGATATTGTACATACAATTCATGAGATCATTGCATAGTTCCAATTGCCTACTGCTAAGCGATGAGTTGTTCAAATAATCGATAAGTGGTGTATTTTTTCAATCACCTAAGTCGAAAAGAAGCCATTATTTGAAACCCGCAGAAAAAATGAGAGTGTCGCCTACGTGTTGTTTTCGAGGAATTCTTCAATTTTATCTGCATCCGAATCCCCTTGAATTATAGTACCATCTTTCGAAACAATGATATATGTGGGGAAAGAGCTTACTCTAAATAACTCTCTAAATGAATCATCGGCTAATGCAACTGGCCATTTTATGGAATGGCTTCTAACATATTTATTGACAGATTCAATGGTATCAAAGTCAAAAACTCCCATAACCTCGATATTGTACTCATTATATAAGCGCTGAATAGTTGGGCCTTGTTTTATACAACCACGACACCATGTTCCACCAACATCAATAAGCAGAAACTCTCGATCTTTTAATAGCTGTGTTACTGATTTAGAACCTCCGTTAATTAAATCAAAGGTAAAGGAAGATATATCCATACCATCGGAAAACACGATTTTCGTTTCTTTACTTGTCTCCGAAATAGTTAGTTGATTTCCATCAATACCCATGTTTTTAATGAAATAGTTAATACCGAATAGTTCGAAAACAGCATTATGGTCAATCGGCTCCGCTTGTCTCATTACTGATGTTAAATCTCTATCCAGATTGATGTGCCCTTCAAGGATTAAGATTTTGTCACCATACATATCTGTTTGAAATGTATAGACTCCATCAATGTTATTATCAGCAATCATTATTGTTATTTCCTCATTGTAGATCATTTCATAACTAACTCGAAGGTGTAATCTCATACTAGTTAACCAATTGTTTGCAGATAGAATTACTCCATTTGGATTTTGCGACTGATATCTCTGTCTAAGCCTTGCCTCATTTTGTTCAGTAACCCAACTTCTCCCTAATTCATAATTATAGAATGCTGCTTTATAATCTTCATTTTCTAAAGACAAAACTTCTTTAGTTGATATTAGAATAGGCTCTCCATCATCACTAAAATCTAAATTTCCATTTCTATCGATGAAAATTGTTAACTCTGCTTGAGTCGCATCTTCAACCAGTATGGTAATTTCATTTTCAATAACCGGACTTTCTAGTCCTGAAAATAAAACAAAGCCATAAGCTGCTTTCGAAGCGTCGAAATTATCGGGTAAAGCCACCCACTCATAGCTACCTTTTTTGTTGTGGATTTGATCGTCTGTTAACTTAAATAATGGAATAAAACTTACCAGATCAGATTCAAGACCAAATTGGCTGAGATACTTTCTGTCAATATCAAAGTTAAATTCTTGCGCCGATGGAGTTGATGATAGTAGAACTAACAAGACTGCAAAATATCTCATTTGTAAATCTGCTGAAATTAGTTGTTAACGCGTTTACCCTAATCAGACAGAACAAACTCAGAAAAAGTCGCAGTATGGATAATTTTATAAAAGAAGCAAGATTTAACATATGAATCACCACCTGTAAACAACTACTTTTCAAAGATTTTTAACAGGTAGATTAATCAGCATTTGTTCTATTAATAATTTTTTGGCCAATACATCAACATTCGGAGTACTTAAAACATGAAGGTGGGTTTGGAAACATTCTAGCTTCCAAAATTTACGTTAGAACAAGTCTTCAATCTATTTCTGAAATACAGTAACAATCATTCAGATTTCCAAAAATAACCCCTTTATCTAATATTCATGGTGAATTCTCTTAAGCTTCTTTCGTGTACACTTATCGTTGTTATAATATTTAGTTCTGCATGTAATTCCTCTCAAAAGCCTACTAATAACATTATTGAAAGTGAACTTGGGGTGAAAATTGATTCTGTTTATACCCCACTTTTATTGAAGGCTTTAGATGATTATCAGATACCTGGTATTGCAATCGGAGTAGTGAAAGGAGATGAAATCATATATGGAAAGGCATTAGGAAAAATTGCTGTCGAAAGTGAAGAGGAATTAAATTTAAACTCTGTTTTCCATATGGCTTCCATTTCTAAACTATTTGTTGCTACGGCTGTAATTCAGCTTCACGAGCAAGGTTTATTGAATTTAGAAGATCCTGTAATTAAGCATTTGCCGTATTTCGAAATGGCAGATGAAAGACATAAAGAAATTACTATCCAGGAAATGTTGAGTCATGTTTCTGGAATGCCTGATGTTTCAGATTATGAATGGGAAAATCCAAGATATGATGAAACTGCCTTGGAGGATTATGTAAAAAGTTTAAAGGATCAATCATTAATAAATGATCCAGGAACGTCTTTCGCATATAGTAATATGGCATTTGAAATTCTGGGAGACCTTATTGCGAAGGTGTCCGGGTTGTCTTTTGAAGATTACCAAGCTCAATTTATCTTAGAACCACTTTCGATGAGTAATAGCAGCTTCTTAAAGTCTGATGTGCTACCGGAAAACTGGGCAGCTCCGCATGTTAGGCTCACCCAAAATAAAACATCATTGGTGTATCCATATAATCGCAGGCATGCACCAAGCTCAACACTGCATTCAAGTGTTAACGATATGGCGAATTGGATGATAGTTAATCTAAACAAAGGAGAATTAGCAGGTATAAGAATATTCAGTGAGGATTCACATAATCTTTTATGGACAGAATGGGAGCAAATTGATCCTGATAATTACATGGGACTAAGCTGGTTTAAAAGTGAATTTGCCGGAAAGACACTCCAAAGTCATAGTGGAAGCGACTTAGGATTTACCACGAATTTAGTATTGGTTCCAGAAGAGGATATTGGAATCGTTATGATGACAAATATTAGCGATGCAAATTTGAACGCACTCACATATATGTTGCTTAGAACTATTTTTGATATGGAACAAAGTACGGGAAAAATCCCTGCTTATATCCCTGTCACAGAAATGTATAATAATTCAGGGTTGGAACAGGCGGTTGCTCTATGGAATAGATTGTATCAAGAAGAACCAAATAATTACAATTTTAATCCGATGACATTTGCTGGTCTTAATTATGCAATGATTTTAGATGATCCTGAAGAAGCTGCGAAATTGGGGTTACTTATCAAAGAAATCTTCAACGAGGATATTCATAATTATATAATTTATGAAGTATCGTCATATCTCCAGTCTAATCCTGAAAATGAAGCTGCAAAGAAGATCCTACAAATCTACACGGGAGAGTAGTATTGACCCGCTATTAAGGATTATAAAAAAAAGACTAACCAGCATTGCTTATTAGTCCTTATATATTTGTGCTCCCCGGGTTGGATCGACAACGCCCCGACTGCTGTCGGGGTAACAGCCGATGGTTCATTACAAGTATTCTCTTATTTTGATTTCTCCATCTATCAGAAGTCTAATCATTTTCTTGCTTTTCCAACTCTTCACTTTTCGTTCGGCTGAATAAGCATCGTTCTTTGAATCAAACCTACAAGCGTAAACCAATTTCCATGGTCTATTGTTTTGGGTATACCCTTTTGATTCAGAATTATGGTAGAGTAATCGCCGTTCAGGTTCTTCAGAGCTTCCTATATAAAACGTTTCCTTTTTCTCAGATTGCAATATGTAGAGATAGTAATTCATTGGCACAAAAAAAGGACTAACCAGCATTGCTAATTAGTCCTTGTACTTTTTTGGCTCCCCGGGTTTGATCGACAACGCCCCGACTGCTGTCGGGGTAACAGCCAATTGTTCATTATAAGTAATCTCTTATTTTGATTTCTCCTTCTATCAGAAGTCTAATCATTTTCTTACTTCTCCAACTCTTCACTTTTCGTTCGGCTGAACCAACTTCATTCTTTGAATCAAACCTAAATGCATAAACCAATTTCCATGGTCTATTGTTTTGGGTGTACCCTTTTGACTCAGAATTATGGTAAAGTAATCGCCGTTCAGGATCTTCAGAGCTTCCTATATAAAACGTTTCCTTTTTCTCGGATTGCAATATGTAGAGATAGTAATTCATCGGTATAAAAAAAGGACTAACCAGCATTGCTAATTAGTCCTTGTACTTTTTTGGCTCCCCGGGTTGGATTCGAACCAACGACCGATCGGTTAACAGCCGATTGCTCTGCCACTGAGCTACCGAGGAAGATGTTTGTGACTTTTCAATAAATTTGTTGGTGAACCAACGTCCCGACTGCAGTCGGTATAACACCTCCATTGCTCTGCCACCGAGCTGCAGATGATGTTGTTCAATTGTGAACGAGCTTCAAATATAAAAACATTCCCGTTCGACAGTCAATAAAAGATTCACTTTTTTTTGTAGAAAACTTCACTCAGTACCAATCCTTTTGCGGGGGCAGTGTAAGTCGATGGTGCTTCCATTTCGTTATTCAATATCTTAGAGAATTCGTCTTTACTAATCTTCCCTCTTGATACCTCCATCATCGTACCGACAAGGCGCCGGACCATATTTCTGAGAAACCGGTTTGCTTCAATTTCGAAATACACACAATTAGGTTGATTTACCCATTTAGCATCATAGACAATACAAATGGTTGTGAAGTTTTCTTCATTGAATTTTGAGAATCCGTTGAAATCATGTTCCCCTTTTAGCATTTCAGCACAAGCATTCAATTCAGCCAGCTTTATTGTATTACCTGAATACCAACCTTGATCAATCAATAATGGACTTGGGTAATCAAGAACGGTGTATCGATATTTTCTTGTAAGTGCATCAAATCTAGCATGAAATTCCTCTCCAACCGGTTCGATATGTTTGATGTGAATATTATCACCAACCAGACCATTTACCCCATGAATTAGCTTATAAATGTCCAAATCATCCGGTAAATCAAGATGAGCGGTTTGACCTGATGCATGTACTCCAGCATCTGTCCTGCCCTGCCCTACCACATCAATTGGTGTTTGAAGTATTCTACTGAATGCTTCTTCTATTTCACCTTCGATTGTTTTCGCATTAGGCTGAATCTGCCAACCGGAATAATTGGCCCCATTATATTCTATCTCAATGAGATACCTTTTCATGGCAGGAAAGTTAAAATCCGAATCGAAGAGAAGCTGTTATTCCGGGCTCACCAAACTCATTCAAATACGATAGTCGTGCTTCTGGTATTAGTTGATTTTGATTTCTGGTATTCACAAAAGCACTAATTCCACTAATTATTCTATTTGCAACCATTAGAGTGACCAAAGCCGGCAACTGATTTTTATTATTATCTATTCGTTCTCTTTTATCCTGAAATCTAAAACGATCATCATCGTCAATCCAATTCCATCGGTTATCAGCATTATCGGTTATCAAGTTATCCCAATTTCGAGAGATCAGTTGGAAATCATTGTATTCATCTAGATTGTCGAAGTTAGCAACTGCTAAGAAAAGTTCACGATTTCTACCACTAAGATCGATACCTGCATAAGCTCGAGCAAATGTTTCTAGATCGTTCTCCAACTGGTTATTACGAACTCTAATTCCAACATAGCTTAGAATCATAACGGCATCAGCTGCCATGTGATATTGACCCCGTCTCCAATCTGTTTTGTCCAGATAATGATGACCCCAACCGGGTAATACTAAAGATCGGAGAAAAGCTCCTCTTGGGGATGATCTATCTAGCTCAAAATTGGCCTCTTGTGCATTCACAAAAACTGGAACTAAAACAAAGATCAACATTAATTTAAAATTTAAAATTTTAAATTTTGAATTAACGTGTCTTTGGTCAAATTTCATCGTCTTCTTCGTAATCTTTATCTGCGTTCTTTTTCTTTTCGCGACCCCAATGTCGCAAAATTGAAATGGTGAATCCACCCATGAGTAAAAAGGTGCCTGCCCAAACCACAGAAATAAGTGGTTTCTTTTCTGCAACAATCAGCACCCACTCTTCATCATACGTTTCATCTAACCCGGTTATTGTTAGTTCGATGGAATCAGTTTGTGGATTTACTTTTGAGAATTGGAAACTCAAATCATGAACCGGCAAATTAACGGGTGGCGACATTACAAAGCTTTGTCCTTCCTCGGAGAAGACAGCGAATAATGGCTCAATTAAATATTCCTGACCGGACGCCTGATGATTTACTTCAATTTGAGCTCGAATTCCAATCGAAGTATTTGGTGGTAAATTTGTGGTATCAGCCTGAATGAAGTTTACAAAGGTGAAATCAAAACCGCCTACTTCAATAGATTGACCGCGTTTAAATTCAATGCTTTGGCTTGAGTCTGGTGCAGCTTCCATTTCTCCGGTATCTGCAACAGGTCGCATCGATGCACTTTCTTCAATTTGATTATTTCTTCTTTCGATGTATGAGCTACCTGCTACATATAAATAAATATCGCTTGCCCAACCTGTTCGAACATCAGGATCAACCGACCAGTTTACATTACCTGGACTTGCAGTTGCTAACATTGGGTAAACCTCAGGATAGAGATAGAATGGTTTACCTCCTTCTAGTGACTCAAATTTGAATCGATAGGTTTGCTGTCCCGGTCTGTTTTGATTATCCAACTCATACCCTTCGTAAGTAACGAGATATTGATTGTTGATAACCTTAGGCTCATTCAAATTCAGTTCGAGCATTTCTACAGTTTGAGTTACTGGGAACCCTCTTTCATCTACAACCTCACCTGCTAAAACAGCTGCATTGTAGTTTTGGGTGTTATCATCAAGAAGTGCACGATTGTAAACTGACGAGGCTAGAACCCCTACAAGTAATACACCAAAACCGACATGAGTTAGTGCTCCACCTATTAATTTTGGTTTCTGTTTCGCAAGTCGAACCATCACCCAACCATTACCGATAATTGCAAAGAATCCGGCAAAGAAATACAGCATGTAGTATGGATCGCGAACACCAAAGATTATTACAGATAAGAGTGTAACTACTGAAGTTGCTAGTGTAGGATAAAGTAATGCGTTGGCTAGAGATTCAAGACTGTATTTCTTCCAGAATAAATACTGACCAACCACAGTTAGGAGAGCCATTATAATAGCAATTGGCATGCTCCAGTCGTTGTAGAAACTGATTTCTGGTGGAGTTGGATTCTCATTGAATAGCAATCCAATAATGGGTGAGCTTGTCCCCAGTATAATTACAATTCCCAAAACCAAAAGCAGAACTGCACCTGAAAAAGTCATGAATTCACGACTCAGAATTTTCGATTCTTTTTGTGGGGATGGTAGTTCTTTATATCTCCAGAAAAACATTCCCAAGCCAAGAATGGAAATCACCAGCATGAAAAGAAGTAGCTGATTATATAAACCAAGATCCACAAAACTATGAACGGAAGAATCTGCTAAAACACCTGACCTGGTAAGGAAAGTCTCATAAACAATCAGCATATAAGCCAGGATTGCAAAAAGTAAGGATGACTTTTGAGCAATCGAACTTTTACGTTGAATGATCATCGTATGTATACCGGCAGTTCCGATTAACCATGGAACTAGAGAAGCATTTTCCACCGGATCCCAAGCCCAAAATCCACCAAATGAAAGTGTAACATAAGCCCAATATCCACCTAAGAAAATTGCAGTAAGTAAGGCAAGGTTTGAACCGAGTGTCCAAGGAAGTGCCGGACTTACCCACTCGTTATACTTTCGCTTCCAAAGTGCCGCCATTGCAAAACAATAAGGAATTGTCATCATTGCAAAACCAACAAAAAGGAGTGGTGGATGAATCATCATCCATGGACTCTTCAATAAATCATTTAAACCAGATCCATCAGCCGGCACAAAATCAGGATTAGCCTGTATGAATGGCGCATCAGGCATCTCTTCTGCTAGTGTTCTGAATGGTGATGCTCCAAGCATAGTATCACCAAACTTCCAACCTAAAATCATGGAGATTAAAAACAATTGTGTTAATGCCATGAAAAACATCACAGGAGCACGGTATGGTGCACGTGTCCATTTCATTAGACCAACTCCACTTATCCAGGAGAAGAGAATCCAGAGCATAAAACTGCCTTCCTGCCCACCATAAAATGCGGAGAAAAGGTATTTGGGCTGTAAATCTAAACTCGTGTAGTTAAACACATAGTAGTATTGGAATTGATGCGTCATGATCAGGTAGATGAGAATACCTGATCCAAAGAGCATAAAGAATCCTTTCAGCATGAACATCAGGTTTCCAACTTTCAGGAAGCGCTCATCGTCAAGGTTTGCTGCCCTGAAATAGTACGCCATCGAAACTATACAAAACAAAAAGGAAAGCGTGATGGTTAGCTTTCCTATCATCCCAAAAATGGGGCTTAATTCTGCCATATATTAGCTTTCTGATGCTTTAACAAATTCACCCGGATCCGCATCATTGTATTTAGATGGGCATTTCATCAACATTTCGTTAGCATAAAAAACGTCATTTCGCATTTCGCCAATTACCACTAATCGATCTGCTTCTTCGAAATTATTTGGTTTTGGTCTTGGATAGATCACTTTTTTCGTTTCACCGGAATCATCGGTCATGTAAAAAGTAAACTGCATGGTTTCCCTTGAAAAACCATAATCCTGAGTGCTGTCCCATGATCCGGGAACATGCGCAGAACCCATTTGAGCAGCTTTTTCAAAATCAGTGTATGTACTGATGCTGTTTCCAAAGTTGATCATCAATAATGAAGTAAAGGCAACAATGGCTACGATGCCTAGAATTAACTTAGGTTTCATTTTTCTTCTGAATTAATTTTTTCTTCGAGTGATGCTACTTTGCGATCTACCCGAACCATGAAAAATAATAGTACTGACCAAATGATGAGGGTTACACCCAGCACCACATAAATCAAATCGTTTGAATACATAAAAGCAATAAAAGCATTAGTTGATTCAACGGTTTCTGTACCAGCCCAAATATCTGAGTAGGCTTGAGTAAGTGTATCTACAACTGTTGAGTCGTTTTGCATGAATTAAGATTCTTGTTCTATATCTAAATTATATCGCACTGAAATATAGCGGTGCATGATGTCATAAACCCAAAATGATAGTGCTATAAAACCAATCATCGCCGGATATAATATGTAACGTAATTCGGCAGCAGTAATTTCAGAGAAAGCAGGATTTCCATCAGCTCCCGGGTGCAAGCTTGTTAACTGCCTTGGTACCACATAAAGTAAAAATGGAATAGTGGTAACAGCAAACACGTTATAAACAGCTGCGATTTTTGCTCGTTTATCCTCATCATCAAAAGCCGATCTCAATACTAAGTAAGCTACATAGATCATGAGAGCGAGCGCAGCCAAGTTCATTTTTGGCTCTGCGAATGTCCACCAGGTGCCCCACGTAAATCGAGCCCAAAGTGAACCTGTTAGAAGTCCACATATACCAAACATCATCCCTACTCGTGCTGAGGCTTCTGCCTTGATATCAAACTTCATATCCGGAGAATTCAAATAGCGAATACTGTACACACAACTGGTTAAGAACATGGCATACATGGCCATCCACATTGGAACATGAAAAAAGAGATTTCTTGATGTTTGTTCCAATATTGGAATGTTAGGTATCTGGATAAGGAATCCACCGATAATTACTAAAGTAAGCCAGCCTGCGACGATGTATTTCCAGATTTTCAACTATTCCGGACTTGAGTTTCAAATTGACTGCGAATATACGAAAAACCCAATATCTAGAATAAAAAATCGAATCTACCTCAATAATTATTGCAATTCGTTACAATTGATTTTTGTAACCTCTTGCGGTTTCAAAATCAAAGGAATTAGAATGCAATTAAAAAAACTACACTACCTGTTATTTATCTGTTTGGGCAGCTTATTGTTAGCACCAACTTCACTTATTGCACAAAATGCAAACTTCGAATTAGCAGAAAGATTTACAACCCAGAAAATGGAAAAATTAATGGGTTCAACCGATGTAATTCCAAGATGGATCGATGATTCCGATGACTTTTGGTACCAGTGGGAAGATGCGCGTGGTAAAAACTGGTTTTATGTAGATATCGAAAGACGAAACCAAAGAGAGTTATTTGATAGACAGGAACTAGCCGGACTTTTGAGCGAAGAATTTAAACGTCCGTTTAATGCCACTGACTTGGATTTAAAAGGCTTCCAATATGATACTGATAAAAACCTCTTCACTTTTCATGTTGATAGCATTGAATTTGAGTGGTCAATTAATACTAATCGCTTATTTAAAGGTGATAGTTTAGAAGCAGTTAAAAGAGAGCCATGGGCAACATATTCACCAGATAGTACATGGATTGTTTTTGCGAAAGAGCACAATTTGTATCTAATGAGTTCTGATACTTCCGATACCACAGAACATCAATTAACCACAGATGGAGAGCGATGGTTTAGCTATCAGTGGAGTCAGGGTGATAGAACAAGTGGCGAAAAAATGAGAGCGCGTGTTTGGTGGTTTGATGATGAAAAGAAATTCTATGTCCAAAGAAGTGATAATCGAAAAGTGGACGAACTTTGGGTGATTAATAACTTGGGGACTCGTCCTTCTTTGCAAACCTATAAATATGGAATGCCGGGTGAAGAAGAAGTTGGGATCGACTATATAGAAGTCTTTGATGTTTCCAGTAAAGAACGGGTGATCATGCAAACCGACAAATGGGAAGATCAGAACCTGTCCGTTGATTTTAGTGATGTCGCTACCGGTGATTTAAATGGTCGTTCTTCGGATGTGATTTATATTGAAAGACTAAATCGTGCGGCTAGCGAGTTTGAATTATTGAAAGGAAATACATCGACAGGTGAAGTTGAGGTAATCATTTCTGAGAGATCAGAACCATATTGGAACTGGCGTTTTCAGGATGCTGACGTTATAAATGATGGTGAAGAATTCATCTGGTGGAGCGAACGTGATGGTTGGGGACAATTCTATCGTTATGATGCTGAAGGAAATTTAATCAATCAAATAACAGACGGTAATTTTGTTGCCGGATTTACAGTAAAAATTGATACTGCCGCTCAAACTATATACTTCCAGGGATATGGTCGCGAAGAAGGTGAAAATCCATATTTCGAGCATCTCTATTCGGTTCGTTTTGATGGAAGTAGAATGAATCATCTGACTCCTGAAGATGCTAATCATCGAATTTTTGCATCAAGGGAAGGCAATTACTTTGTAGATAACATGTCGCAAGTGAATATGCCGACCAAAGCAGTCGTTCGTGATGGAACCGGGCGAATTATCATTGAACTACAGGAAGTGAATATTGATCGTGCAACTGAACAAGGTTGGAAAGTGCCGGAACACATTGTTGTTAAAGCAGCAGATGGTGTTACCGATTTATATGGTGTGATGTGGAAACCATTCGATTTTGATTCAACAAAACAATATCCAATTATATCATATGTGTATCCCGGCCCTCAAGTTGAGCCATTCCCTATTCGTTTTGGGAGATCCAGGCATCAGACACTTGCTCAACTAGGATTTGTAGTTGTTGCATTCGGTAACCGAGGCGGAAGCCCTTATCGTGATCGTTATTATCACACTTACGGATATGGAGATTTAAGAGATTACCCATTAGCGGATAACCGTTATGGCCTGGAACAACTAATTGCCAGACATGATTATATCGATGGCGAAAATGTAGGTATTTATGGCCATTCAGGTGGTGGATTTATGAGCACAGCTGCATTGCTTACCCATCCGGACTTTTATGATGTTGCCGTCTCTTCCGCTGGAAACCACGACAATAATGTCTATAACCGATGGTGGAGCGAAACGCACAATGGCGTTGAAGAATCGGTTAAAACTATAACTGAGATGAACGAAGACAGTGTGGAAGTAACTCGAGAAGAAATTACTTTTGATGGTCCAATCGAAACGAATATTTCACTCGCTAAAAATCTTGAAGGTAAATTACTGCTTGTTCACGGAAGTGTTGACAACAATGTTCACCCGGCTAACACCCTTCGATTGGTCGAAGAATTAATTAAGGAAGGAAAAAGATTCGATTTGATGATGTTACCAAGTCAGGACCATGGTTTTGATGGAGTTTCAAGACTCTATTTTGAGCGTATGATGTGGTATTATTTTGCAGAGCATTTATTAGGAGACTATCGCTCGAATATTAATTTTAATCTTCCAGAAAATGATTAAACTATCTCACGACATACTATTATAAAGCTATCAGTGTTCTATTAACTATTATTGATCAGCTTCACACATAATTATTATTTATGAAAATTTATCGTGCGCTCTCTGCTGCAGCCATCATGTTTATTGTTGGTGCCTCAACTTTATTTGCTCAAGAAAAAATGGAAGCTCGTGATGGCTTTGAAAAAGGATTTCGAGCTGTACAGTTCGGTATTGGTAGTAATTTTACTCTTACTTCATTTGGCGATGCCAGCTTCAGTTTTGTGAAATTCCGAAATGACAAGAAAGCGAACTACATTCGAGGTTTTTTCATCAATCAATTAAGAGTTAGAAGCGATGAATCTGAGAATACTCAAACAGTTCAGGATGTTGTTGCTGATCGGGACTTCTATGAGTACGATGAAGAGCTTTATACAAACAACTTCAGAATATACACTGGAACTCTTTCTTACATGGAAACCAACAGCGATGTTCTACCCTTTTTAAGTTATGGTGGTTTTGTTGGGCTCATCTTTAATGAAAGAAACTCAACAATTGAAGACGGTACTAATTTGAATACCAGAATAATTGAAGATGTTGTTCGAGATAGCAGGACTAATTTCGCACCGGAACTCGGTGCAAACCTTGCTTTTGGTGTAGAGTATTTTATTTCTAAGAATATAAGTCTGGTAGCTCAAACCGGTGTTGAACTAAGTTACACGTTCACCAACGATACTGTTGATGACAAAAATGAACAATATCAAAACAACCAGCCATTTAGCCTAATCAGACAAAAATTTGAAACTAAGCGCCATACTGTGTTCTTCAACAATACCGGTGTACTCTTTGGACTCAGCGCTTATTTTTGATTAGACAAGCTTTAGGTTTTGCTGATAAACTTTCTCTTTTTTTGTGATTGTCAAACTCCAGGTAATTCCCGCGATCCCCATTAATACACCGTAAATCATCATCAGGTTCTTGATTTCTACTAACTGATATTCAAGAATCAGAGCTGCGATCATTACTGAAATAGAATTCATTATTGTGAAGAGTAACCATTCCGTTGAGAATACACGTCCTCTAAAGGTATCTATCGTGCGTTTTTGAAGAAGAACCGTACTCTTAACCCAATTAGCACCTGATGCAGTATGAGCTAGCAATACAAAGAATATCATCAACCAAATTGAATTCGAAAAACCAACGATCAGATACATCATTCCTGCAGTGAAAATCGCTCCACCCATCACCATAACCCAGTCTTTTTCGTCGGTAAATAATCGTCTTCCTAAAATTGGACCAATACCTGTGCCAAATCCTCTTGCTGCATAGAGTAAACCTAAACCAATACTACCCATCATCAAAATTTCTTCACTGATGATGATCAACATATATACCAGTCCTCCTAAAAATGCACTGGAAGTTCCCTTTGCGATACTTGGTCTTAAAATGTGAGGATTTCCAACTAAATATTTTGCCCCTTCTATAATGCCATCCAATGGATTTTTCGTTTTCTCTTTCTCTTGTGTTGACATTTCTGTTTGAGGAATTACTGCTTTATAAATAAACCATCCTGAGAATAAATAGGTGAAAGCATCAAGTATCAAAACGGTCTGAATTCCGAGTAATTCAGTTGCGAAACCACCAATTGCCATCCCTGATGTGAAAATAATACTCCAGGATGCAGTAGATATAATGTTCGCATTTACTAAATCTTCTTTTGCTACCACATTTGGAATAGACGCAGTTTTCGCTGGTTCAAAAACAGCTGAAACCATCATTTGAGCAGAGGTGAGAACATAAGCCAACCATAGTGTAGATTCGGACTGGACAAACAGAATTCCAAGAATTGTGAGTGTTCGAAGTACATCACACCAAATCATTAATTTCCGACGATTAAATCTATCAGTTATATATCCAGCAATTGGAGAGAATAGTGCCAGACTCAACATCTTTACTACAATGATTAGTCCAAGAAGAAATTCAGAATCGGAGTATTTGGCTATTAAAGCATATAAAGCCAATAACCCAAACCAATCACCGAAGTTAGAAATAGCTTGTGCTGCCCATAATCGTCGATAATTATGGTTATTCTTTAAAAGATTTATGTAAGGTGAAAATGAATTAGCCAAATGTTACTCGGAAAGTATAAGATCCTGAAACAAGTTCAGGATGACCCAGTTACTTGGAATCAATAATTCGTAATTCTTAATTGTAGAATTCTTAATTGATTCCTGTAGAACCAAACCCTCCTTCTCCCCGATCAGTTTCATCGAGTTCATCTACTGCTTTAATAGATAACTGAACGACCGGTGCAATAACCATTTGTGCGATTCTATCTCCATGATTAACAGTAAACTCTTCGCTTCCATGGTTGATGGCTATAACTTTGACTTCTCCCCGATAATCAGCATCGATTGTGCCAGGACTGTTCAACATGGTAATACCATTTCGGATTGCCAATCCACTTCTGGGGCGAACCTGAGCTTCATAACCATGAGGTAGTGCCATTTGGAGACCTGTTGGAATTAGGATTCTCTCTCCCGGTTTTAGGACAATAGGCTCAACTAATGCAGCTCTCACATCCATCCCCGCTGCTGAACTGGATTCATAACTAGGAAGTGGTAAATCTTTTGCGTGATCGAGTTGCTTAAATTGAATTTCTGTCATAATTCAGTTCGTTCATATTCTATTAGTCGGATAATAGCATTTCCTAGAAACACTTTAACCCGTGCTTCTAGTGGAACTCTGAGGTCGTCATTTAAATACCAGGCTCTGAATTTCCCTGTAAAGCCAAATGGCCCTTCCAAATCCTCCGTTCTTCCTCTGGTTAATACAGCATCCACAGATTCATCGAATGGTTTATAGTTTCTTTTTTCAGTTGACGAAAAATTTTCAAAGTGTAGATAACCGACGTCTTTAGAAATATAAACTACTTGTTTTGATTCTTGGTCAGAACCGGCAAAGAGCCTTGAAAAAACAAAAATTATATGTCCGGCAGTAGCGGGCTCTTCTAAATCTATTTCCCCTACTGTTCCATCTTCTTCTTTGTAGTAAACAAGGTCGTTATCACGATCAAATTCATAAAATATTTCCTCGAATTTGTCTTCATCCACATTATTTTTCCAATATTTAGATGTGACGGGTATTCCTTCTTCATTCACATAAAAAAGTGAATGAAATTCATCAATTTCTTTACCGATTAATGGAACCCTAGAGTTTGATCTAATAGTGGTCTTTAAATATTTGTGAAGTCTACCTTTATATAGTGAATCAGGTAACATCTCAACTGTAACCCATCCAAGCTTAAAAAAACCATACTTGACCTCAAATTTGAAAGTCTCTTTGTATTTGAATAAGTCTTCAGGAGAAGGTTGAGCATGAAGTGAATTCAAACCACCTAAAAGTAAGAAAATGACAAAAATTGATTTTGTGAGCCTGGTCAAAATCAATCTTCTAGTAATTCATTCTCTTTGACAAAAGCTTCGAATGCTTCTTCGTCATAGCCTACCATTATTGCATCTTCATAAGCTATCACAGGTCGTTTTATCATAGACTGATTTTCAATTAATACATCAAAAAGTTGTTCATCGGTCAAGTCAAGATCTTTGATCTTTAAGTTGCGATATGTTGTCCCTTTTGAATTCACTAAAACATCCAGACCAACTTTGAATTCCAAATCTTTAAGCTCATCTCTGGTCAAAGGTTCCTTTTTAACATTTATTAGTTCATAGTCGATACCATGTGTATCTAACCATTTTTTGGTGTCTCGAATCTTATTGCAATTAGGAATGCCAATTATGTGAACCATTGCGTTATTAGTATGAATAGTTTCGTATTTTGCGAAAGATACGAGTTGATCCTGTAAATACCTGTTGAATATCAAATGAAAAGAATTCCTCTCTTTAATATCCTCATTATCATTGCTGCACTGTTTGCAGTTAATTGTTCTAATGATGATGCTCAAACTGAATTTGAGGCACAGGCATATGGTGAAGCAGCAAACTTTACCGAGACGAATTTTCAGGGTGATATTGTTCGTATTGATAGTGATGATTGGAGAATATCACCGCTATATATAGGTCTAGCTGATGTTCAGCCTGCTTTCCCAAATCCGGTACAATTCGGATCGATTTTAAGGCTTGAAGTTGAAATTACAGGTGCCCCAGTAAGTTCTTTCGTTGAACTTGGCTACTTAAACGAAACAAATAACTGGATTCCATTACAACTTCAGGATGTAACCAGCGACTTTGAATTACTCACATTTCTCATTAACACATCACAATTTGGAAATACCCTTGAGCAAGCTGGTGGTATTCACAGATTGTTACTTTTCGATGGAAATCAGCGCTTAATAACATACGGCGATATATTGATTCAATAATGTTGTTTTAGGTAGAAACTGATTCTATCTTCAAGCCATGAGAAAACTATTCCCGTCTGAGAAAAAAGTCTTGGCAAGATTAATTTTTCCAGAACCTTATGACGTTTTACTTGAGGAAACTGGACTCCCGGCTGGTGCTTTGCGTGATGACCTTATAAATCTCATTAATTATCGATTGATTGAGGTGGTTAATTTCGAACAAAGCGGAGAAGATTCAACTTCATTTTATGACGCTGATAATCTCAATGATTTTTCTTTTCGGGCAACAAAAACGGGGCTAAAACAAATTAGAGAACTAGCATGAAGTTTCAGGTTGAATTCGACGACAAATCCATGGAAATCGATGTTGATAAAGAAACATCAACTTTCAATTCCGGCACTGACACTACTGAATTTGAATTCGTTCAGGAAAATGGCCGATATTTATTAAGAAAGGGAACAAAACTCTATCGTTTAGATAATGTGAAAGTAGAAGATTCTACAATAGAGTTTTCCATCGATGGTTCATGGTATAAAGCAACTGTTAAAGATGAACAACAACTTTTGTTGGATAAATTAGGATTTAAAACAAGTGCCGGTGGTGGTGAAGGAAATCTGGCATCACCAATGCCCGGTAAAATCCTTGATATTATGGTAAATGAAGGTGATGAGGTTACCAAGGGACAACCTGTTGCAATACTTGAAGCTATGAAAATGGAGAACGAGCTTAAATCACCTATAGACGGAGTAATCAAAAAGATTGAAGCTGAAGTAGGTCAATCTGTAGAAAAGAAAACCCCAATCCTAGAAATAGAAGCACTTGGATAAATTTATTATTGAAGGTGGAGGCCCTTTAAAAGGTTCTTTAAATATTAGCGGTTCAAAAAATGCTGCTTTACCGGTTATAGCTGGTGCACTTCTCGCAGATTCACCAGTAACCATCAACAACATTCCTCGCTTACAAGATATCTACACCTTTAATAATGTACTTCGAGTAGTTGGAGCGAAAGTTGATTTCAAAGAAGATTCAAATTCGGTACAAATCGATCCAACTCATGTTTCGTATTTAGAAGCGCCTTATGACTTAGTTCGAAAAATGCGTGCTTCCTTTTATATGCTTGGTGCCTTAGTCGGTAAACATGGATATGCAAAAGTTTCTCTACCGGGCGGTTGCGCATGGGGTCCTCGCCCCGTTGATCTGCACTTAAAAGGTATGGAAGCAATGGGAATAGATATTTCTTTGGATAAAGGGTATGTAGTTGCCAGAGCAGATAAAACACTCCCAAAAAGTAGTTTTATATTAAATCCAAGTAGTGTTGGAGCCACCGTTAATCTATTGTTGGCATCCGTATTAAGATCAGAAGAGTTTACCATTCAAAATGCTGCAAAAGAACCTGATGTAGTCCAGCTGTGTAATTTTCTTGTTGATATGGGAGCCAATATCAGTGGAATTGGTACGAGTGAATTAACGATTCGAAAAGTTGACTCACTTAAAGGAATCGAAATACATAATGATCCTGATCGAATTGAACTTGGAACTTATATGATTGCTGGGGCAATGCATCCTGATTCTGAAATTCTTCTCACTGGATGTAATCCCGACCAACTTGGAAATTTCCCTGAGCTACTTAGACAAACAGGAACGGAAGTCACGATTAACGGAACTGAAATTAGAATTAAAGCTACTGCAAATTTAAAACCGATTTCAATAGAAACGGCTATATATCCGGGTTTCCCAACCGATCTTCAAGCACAATGGGCAACTATGCTTACGCAGGCAAATGGTGAGTCAACCGTAACTGATACCGTATATTTTGATCGATTCAGTTATGTTCCGGAACTTGTTCGCCTTGGGGCTGATATGCATGTAGATCAAAATACTGTGACTATAAAAGGAAAAACTCCTCTACACGGTGCCTCAGTAATGAGTACAGATCTTCGTGCCAGTGTAAGTTTGGTACTTGCTGCAATGGTATCAGAAAATACTTCTGAAGTGTTGCGAGTGTATCATCTTGATCGTGGTTATGAATCCCTGGAAAATAAGCTAAACCCTGTTGGTGCAAAGATTACCAGAGTGGAAGACAGTTGACCGTTGACAGTGGTCAGTGGTCAGTGGTCAGTGGTCAGTGGTCAGTGGTCAGTGGTCAGTGGTCAGTGGTCAGTGGTCAGTGGTCAGTGGTCAGTGGTCAGTGGTCAGTGGTCAGTGGTCAGTGAAAATATATTTGATAATTGGAAATCTGTTCACTGTAAAACTGAATACAAGAAAGCGTTTACATTAATCCAATTCTCACGCTATATTGTAATGTTAGATAAAGTATCTACAAGAGTTTTTACACTACATTTTTACGTTGCAATACGCACAATTTACATATCAATTTAAAATAGCAGACGATCACCTAATCAATAAAATAGATCGCTTCTGCACCAATTTCTTTGGCTTTTGCACTTTACTTCTAATTGTTCTGAAGCAAAAGCTATCTCTTGATTCCTCTGAGGAATCCCAATCAATTTCAAAAGAATTAAAAGGCGCCGAAGATTTCGGCCATACGCATCAAATACCTTCTATCGCACAATATTCTGCTTGGAAGGTAACCGGAACTGTAAAAAAATTACTTCGATGGCAAGTTGTGACCGGGGATGAGCGCCTTGAAAAAGTTTATCTAGATGAAAAATCAAATTATCATTCATTCATCCGGCAATCAGAACCGGATCGCGCTAATCGAGAAAGGAGAATTAGCGCAATTATTTATAGAATCAGAAGAGAACCAACGAACTGTTGGAAATATTTATGTAGCCCGAGTTCATAAAGTGATGAGCGGTATTCGTGCCGCATTCATCGATATGGGTACTCCAAAAGACGCATTTCTTCACTTTTCAGATGCAGGAGATCATCTAGACGAATACATTCGAATGTTGAATGGAAATAATGCCATTCCCTCGAATATGGATAAAGAACTGAGTAATAAAGAGAATCTCACGAATGTCCAAAAACAACAACTCGCCGGCAAAATCCTAAAAAATGGACAGAAAATGCTGGTTCAAATTGTTAAAGAACCAATTGGTTCAAAAGGACCACGTGTTTCTACAGATATCACTATAGCTGGTCGATTTTTGGTTTTAATACCAATGGGCGATTACATCGCGGTATCAAAACGAATCAGTAATTATAAAGAACGCCGTCGTTTGAAAAGTATCTTAAACAAGATGCTACCGGATGGCTTTGGGGTAATTGTTCGTACGGTTGCACAAAAGCAGGATTCTCAGGCTATTGAGGATGATTTACGAAATGTGCTCAGAAAGTGGGAATTAATCGTCGATCGTGTTGATTCCGCAAAACCACCATCTTTGCTTTACAAAGATCTTGATATGACAGAAAGTTTAATCAGAGATCTTTTTGCTAAGAATTATGACAGGGTTCTTATTGATGATCCTAAAATGTATCGTCAGATAAAAGGATATGTTAGTCAGATTGCACCACATATGGTTCCAAATGTGGAGCTGTATAAGCGTAAGGAACACATCTTTGACTTCATGAAGATTTCGGAGGATGTAAATTCAATCTTCTCCCCTCGTGTCCGATTAAAAATGGGTGGTTATCTGATTTTTGAACAAACCGAGGCTATGTATGTTGTAGATGTAAACTCGGGACCATATGCCGCAAAGGAAAAACAAGAAGACAATTCTTTAAAAACGAATCTTGAAGCTGCAAGAGAAATCGCAAAACAATTGCGCCTTCGTGACATTGGTGGAATTATTGTAGTTGATTTCATCGACCTGAAAGATGAAAAGAACAGAAAGAAGATTTATGACGAACTGAAAAAAGAGTTCCGTAAAGATCCTGCTAAAACAAATGTTATTGGCATGAGCGATTTCGGACTTATTCAAATTACACGTCAAAGAATTCGACCAAGTGTAGTTAACTCTGTTTCTAAAATTTGCCCAATGTGTGGTGGATCTGGTAGTGTTGTAAGTCAAAACACTATCCTTACAGATATCGAAAGCTGGATCAACAAATTTAAGCACAGCACAAAATATCGCGCATTAGATCTTTATGTGAATCCATATTTAAAATCATTCCTCACTAAAGGACTTATAAGCCGACGTTGGAAGTGGATGAGTAAATACGGGATGAAGATTGCTATCATTGGAGATGAGAATACTTCACTCAATGAATTTCATGCAACTCTCGCCGGATCAGACATCAACATTACCGATGCTGTTATGCGTGGAGAATCGATCGATGAACTGTTAAACCGTCAGGAATTAGAAGAGATCAATAGCGGTCAGCACGATCGGAGTAATCTTGAGATTACCAAAAAGTCACAAAACAACCGCGGAGGTGGCAATAATCGTGGTGGTGGCAATAATCGTAACGGATCGTCAGGTCGTTCTGCCAATTCAGGTAATCGCGGAAATCAGAGGCAACAAAACCAACACAGAAGATAGCTTTGGCTTGGTTCTTGCCAATACTCTTATAACTTAAAAATTTTATTTATGAGTGTATTTGATTTACATGCAACCACAGTTGTAGGCATTATTCATAATGGGGAAGCTGCAATTGGTAGCGATGGCCAGGCAACAATGGATAAAACGGTCATGAAAAGCACCGTTAAAAAAGTTCGAAAATTACACGGTGGCAAAGTACTCGCAGGATTTGCGGGATCAACAGCTGATGCTTTCACATTATTCGAACGCTATGAAGAAAAACTAAACGAATATAATGGCAATATGCAGCGAGCAGCTGTAGAACTTGCTAAAGATTGGAGAAAGGACAAATTCCTTCAAAAATTACAGGCACTTTTAATCGTTATGGATAACGATTATGCTTTAGTTATATCCGGTCAGGGTGATGTTATTGAACCGGATGACAACATTGTAACAATTGGTAGCGGCGGTAGCTATGCATTAGCCGCTGCACGAGCAATGGTTAAGCATTCTCCTGACATGAAAGCTAAGGATATTGTATCTGAATCATTAAGAATTGCCGCAGATATTGATATTTACTCCAATCACAATAGAACCATTTTGGAAATAGAATAATATGATTGAAGAGAAGAATTTAACACCACAACAAATTGTAAGAGAGCTCGACAAGTATATCATTGGGCAAAAAGAAGCAAAAAGATCTGTTGCTATTGCATTAAGAAACAGATGGAGACGAATGAATGCGGATGAAGAAATTCGCGAAGAAATTGTTCCTAATAACATTCTTTTGATCGGACCAACTGGTGTTGGTAAAACAGAAATTGCTCGTCGACTATCAAAATTAGCAGGTGCACCTTTTGTAAAAGTAGAAGCATCTAAGTTCACCGAGGTTGGATATGTTGGCCGTGATGTAGAATCTATGGTTCGCGATCTAGCCGATTATGCCGTAAACATGGTTAAAGACGAAATGCAAGGCCGTGTAAAGGAAAAAGCAGCTGAAGCTGTTGAAGAACGTATCTTAGACATTTTAATTCCGCCTCTCAGGAAGTCGAATGTTAACCCTTCCAAAGAAGCTGTTGGATTTAATGTACAGAATGCAACTGACGAAGAACTTAATGAGCGAACACGTGAAAGATTCCGAGAAAAACTAAAAGCCGGAGAACTCGAGGATCGCAAAATTGAGATAGAAGTTAAAAGTAGCAAAGCTCCAATGATGCAGGTTTTTGGACCAGGTGGTATGGAAGAAATGGGCGTTAACTTACAAGACATGCTTGGCGGTCTAGGTGGTCGAAATAAAAAATCTAAACGAAAAGTTACGGTTGCAGAAGCACGTGAAATCCTCTTAGATGAAGAATCTGAAAAACTAATTGATCACGAATCAGCGGTTCAAGAAGCTTTAGAAAGAGTTCAAAAGCAAGGGATTGTATTCATCGATGAAATTGATAAAATCGCCGAACCATCAACAGGCGCCGGTAAAAGCGGACCAGACGTAAGTAGACAAGGTGTTCAGCGCGACCTCCTCCCTATTGTTGAAGGAAGTACCGTGAATACTAAACATGGAATCGTAAAAACCGACCATATTTTATTTATTGGCTCTGGTGCTTTTCATGTTTCTAAACCATCTGACTTAATTCCTGAACTTCAAGGCCGATTTCCTATTAGAGTAGAATTAAATTCTTTGACAGAATCTGATTTTGTTCAAATTTTATCTCAACCAAAAAATGCGTTAACAAAGCAATATATCGCAATGTTAGATGCTGAAGGTGTTGAAATCACATTCACGGATGAGGCTGTAGATGAATTAGCACGAATTGCTGCTGAAGTTAATGCACAGGTAGAAAATATTGGAGCACGCAGACTACACACCATAATGTCTTCGTTGTTTGATGAACTGCTGTTTGCTGTACCTGATGATATCAACAGCGGTCGCATTAATATTGATAAAGCTTATGTTGAAATGCAGCTGGAAGGACTTGTAAAGGACAAAGATTTGAGTCATTACATCCTTTAACGTTGGTTTGATGGGTAAGATTTATTACAATGGAAACCAGAGAACTATCTATTTCGTATTTAGGTAATATTTATGACAGTACCCAAACGTTTGCAAATGACTATTAAGAGATTCCTAATTCCCAGCGTTATTATTTCCATTGTATTATTTACACTAAATTTTACTGGTGTAGATAACGTCATCAACCAAAAAAATGATGACACAACAAATCTTACAAAATACGTTCAGGCTCAAAGAAGCATCGTTCAAAACTATTTTGGCTATGCTGATATTGAAGAAATGTATAAAGAGAGTATTCGATATATGGTCGGTGCTTTAACTGATTCAACTCTTCAAATCGAAGGAACTCCTATTGATACAACTTTTCCTGGTATAGAAATCACTTCTATACGTGATTCTTACGAGAGTTTCGAATCTGCGTACTTATATGTTGCCAATAATAGTCCAGACGAAGATATGTCTGAGTTAACGGAATACGCGATACGCGGCCTGTTTTCTACACTTGATCCACATTCGGTTTTTATAGAAGCCAGAGATAGTGAAGTAGATCAAGAGAATTTTGCCGGCAAGTTTCAAGGAATTGGTGTTCAATTCAACATAATTGAAGATACCATTACTGTAATAACAGCAATTGCTGGTGGACCGAGTGATCAACTAGGAATACAATCCGGAGATCGTATCATCGAAATTGCAGACTCATCTGCTATTGGGTTTCAGAATGAAGATGTTGTTAATCGTCTTAGGGGAGAAAAAGGAACTGAAGTCGACGTAACCATTAAGCGACCTGGTGTGAACAATCCATTGTATTTCACCATTACTCGCGATGATATCCCATTATATACCGTTGATTCATCCTATATGCTTGATGATCAAACCGGATATATAAAAATCAATCGTTTTGCAGCAACCACACATGATGAGTTTCTACAAGCAATGGATGAATTGAGGCCTCTAGGCATGGAACGTCTTGTTCTTGATCTACGTGGAAATCCGGGCGGATATTTAGGACAGGCTGTAGCTATTGCTGAAGAATTCTTCCCACGTGGAACAGAATTAGTGGCTACTGAAAGTCGTCATTCTCGATTTACACAAGAATACTATTCACGTAAGGATGGAATATTTGAGGAAAAACCGGTAATCGTTTTAGTTGATGAAGGTGCTGCATCTGCAAGTGAAATCGTGTCAGGAGCACTTCAGGATCATGACAGAGCTTTAATTGTAGGAAGAAGAACGTTTGGAAAAGGTCTAGTTCAGCAACAATACGAGTTAATTGATAAAAGCATGGTTCGTGTTACGATCTCTCGCTATATGACACCTTCAGGTCGTGTGATTCAGAAGCCATTTACTGAAGGCGGTGGTGAAGAGTATGCTTACGAAATTTATCAGCGAAACGACAATGCAATGAACGATGCTGTTGAGTTTGTAGATGAAATCCCCGATTCACTTCAATACAAAACAGATGCAGGTCGAATTGTTTATGGTGGTGGTGGAATCGTACCTGATTACATCATTCAACAAGACACAACTCGGTCTGGATACATGATCAATTTTGCAATTAGAAAAAGAGTTTCTTTCGACTTTGTTCGTGACTATCTAGATGAAAATGGTGACGAATTCAGAGCAAATTGGGAATCAGATTTTGAAGATTTCAGACATAATTTTGTTTGGAATGAAACTGAGATGAATCAATTCAAAAATGATCTTATCTCTCAAGGAATGGTTATTACAGATGATATAGAAACTCCGGAATATCGAAGTGATTCACTATTTGTGCCCCAAGGATATTTCGAAGAAGTTCAATGGATGGCTGAGGGCAGAATGAAAGCAGAAATCGCAAGACAGGTTTGGGGAATGAAGTACTTCTACCCTGTTGTAAACGATTATTTTGATACGACCCTTAAAGAAGCTATGACACTTTGGGATGCTGTTGGTAGATTGGAGAAACTTGCTAAAGGTGAGACCTCTCTGAATGATATCTCAAATATCAGTCCCGATGGCGGAAGATAAATTTTAACTTAAAGCCCGTTCATAGCGGGCTTTTTTTATTTAAGCAACTTCCTGGGCAAATTGGTTTTGGTATTCTGTTGGTGAAAGCTGTTGCTTCTTCCGGAACATCCGATTGAAATATGATCGACTGTCAAAACCACATCTCATATATACTTCTTTAATCTTAATCTTTGGATTGGCTAACAAACGAGTTGCCAGCTTTATTCTTTCATTATTTATGAAGTCAATTGGTGAAATCCCCACTTCGTTCTTAAAAACTCTATGAAAATGAGATTCACTCATATATGCTTTTCTACTGAGTTCAGTTATTGTGAGAGGTTTATCCAGGTTTTTACGTATAAAATCGATAACAAAAGCAATTCTATTATTACCACTCAACTGCAGGGATTGCTCAGTATAGATCTCTTTATAATTAGCTCTTAGAATCCGAATGATGAGCTCCTTCAACATAAAATCAACAAAAACATCTTTAGAAGGATGATCTTCGCTAAATAAGAAAAATAAACGCTGTATAATTTGATTTATGGCCGTATCGTTGGTGAAGTGAAAGTTGTAATCTGCATATTTCCATTCTCCGTCATCAATGCGAGGATTCTTATCATTCATGATATCGACAACTTCAGCAATTTTCTCTTCATTAATCGACATAGCAGAGCATCGTGTTGGATTATCCATTCTCGCTTCTGGAAAATCTATACACATGATTTCATCGGGTGGCAATATTAGTGATTCACCCGGCAGAAAACTGAATGCTTGATGTCCGTGTAGATGCATCACCTTTTTACCTTCAATCATACTGGCCAATACAGGCTCATGAAATTGAAGTAATACTTTTTCTGCTTCTTGATGCGTCTCAAAAATATGCATCTCCGCATTATTTACTGAATAGCTTGTTTGATTCTCGACTAGTGTCTCCAGTCGTCGTCCTTCAAAAAAGTGTTTGGGCAGTTCCATTGATTGTGACCCCTATTATTATTGTACCACAACAAAAGAGCAGAATTTTATACACAACTCCAAATATGTGAACAATTCTATCGTCTTTTTTAACCGCTTTGCAAGATATGTGCATAGCTTCAGCAGAATAGGTCACACATTTTCGGCTAAGTTTTCAGTGAAAGCGCTTTTTCGCTGTTTGGGTACACAACTTCTCCACAAGAAAGCGATCAAAACACTAACCAAAATGAATTACCATGAGTGAATTACAAACCCTCACCGATAATCAAATCGAACGTCCACAATTTAAAGCTCAATATGAAAATTTTATTGGCGGAAAATGGATCGAGCCTATTAGAGGTCAATATTTCGAAAACTCATCACCTGTAGATGGAAATAATTTTACCAGAATTCCCAGATCAACTGAAGAAGACGTTGAGTTAGCGATTGATGCTGCATGGGAAGCTGCAAAAACTTGGAATAAGTCATCGGCAACCGAAAGAAGTAACATCTTGCTGAAAATTGCAGATGTTATGGAGCAAAACCTTGAAGTTCTTGCCAAAGTTGAAACATGGGATAATGGAAAAGCTGTTCGTGAAACAATGGCTGCTGATCTTCCATTAGCAATCGACCACTTCAGATACTTTGCCGGGGTAATACGGGCAGAAGAAGGAACAGTGTCAGAATTAGATTCCAGCACCGTTTCTATGAATGTTTTAGAGCCACTAGGTGTAGTTGCACAAATTATCCCATGGAATTTCCCAATTTTGATGGCTGCATGGAAAGTAGCTCCTGCTTTAGCTGCTGGTAACTGTGTTGTTCTTAAACCGGCTGAACAAACACCAGTAGGAATACTGTGCCTGGTTGAATTAATCGAAGACATTCTACCGGCAGGGGTTCTTAATGTTGTGAATGGATTTGGTGTAGAAGCCGGAAAACCACTTGCATCAAGCCCAAGAGTTGAAAAAGTAGCTTTTACAGGCGAAACAACAACTGGTCAGCTAATTATGCAGTATGCTGCAAAGAACATCACTCCGGTAACTTTAGAACTAGGTGGAAAATCACCCAATATATTCTTCTCAAATGTGATGGACGCTGACGATGAATTCTTCGACAAGTGTTTGGAAGGAGCGGTTATGTTTGCTCTGAATCAGGGTGAAGTTTGTACTTGTCCTTCCAGAATGCTAGTTCAGGAAGATATCTTTGATGCTTTTATTGAGCGTGTTGTTGAAAGAACTAATGCAATCAAACTCGGACATCCTCTTGATCCAAATACAATGATGGGAGCACAGGCTTCAAACGATCAGTACGAAAAAATCCTGAACTATATAAATATTGGTAAAGAAGAAGGTTGTGAAGTGTTAGCCGGTGGTTCTGCAGCATATAATGAAGGACTTGAAGGTGGCTACTACATTCAACCAACCATTCTGAAAGGAAATAATAAAATGCGTGTTTTCCAGGAAGAAATCTTTGGTCCTGTTGTTTGTGTGACACCATTCAAGGATGAAGCTGATGCTATCCGAATTGCGAATGATACGCTTTACGGTTTAGGAGCGGGAGTTTGGACTAGAGACGCTCATCAAGCTTATAATATCTCACGTGAAATTAAAGCAGGTAGAGTTTGGGTGAATTGTTATCACCTCTACCCTGCACACGCTCCTTTTGGTGGATATAAGAAGTCTGGTATCGGTCGTGAAACGCACAAAATGATGCTAAACCATTATCGACAGACTAAAAACATGCTTATCTCTTATGATAAGAATGCTCTTGGATTCTTTTAAAAATAAGGATGACTAAGCGAGTAACTGTAACCCGCGAGGCAATTGAAATCATAAATCAATTGCAAGAACAACACGGCCCTCTGATGTTTCATCAGAGTGGCGGTTGTTGTGACGGATCAAGCCCGATGTGTTTTGAAAAAGGTGAACTAAGGCTTGACGATAATGATGTTTTCCTAGGAACTATTGAGGATTGTGATTTTCATATGGCGAATGATCAATTTGAATACTGGAAGCATACTCAATTAACAGTGGATATTACTAAAGGTCGAGGAGCAGGTTTTTCTTTAGAATCTCCGTTAGGTGTTAGGTTTATTACTAAATCTCGAATGTTCTCTGAAGAAGAACTTCAACAATTACCTTCTATTAGTTTTGTACCATAACTACATGACTATAATGTAATTCAAGGGCTCGGAGTTTGACCACTTCGGGCCTTTTCTTTTCAATGCTGTGATTCCTTATCATTGTCCCATCCTATCCATCTCTAATGCAAAGCATGAAGCATCTTTCTTTCTTATTAATTCTTCTATTTTTAACATCCCTACCTGTTTCTTCTCAGGTCTATCATCAAAACGGGATGGTAGTCTCAGAACACCATTTTGCCTCAGAAGTTGGTGCTAAAATCTTAGAAAAAGGTGGTAACGCGATTGATGCTAGTATAGCTACTGCGTTTGCATTAGCTGTTGTATTTCCTCAAGCAGGCAATATAGGTGGTGGTGGATTCTTGGTTTACATGGATAATGAAGGGGAATCAACAACTATAGATTTCAGAGAAAAAGCCCCTCTGGCAGCAACACCAACAATGTATTTAGATGAAAATGGAGAGTATATCTCAATGAGTAATCATAACGGGTTACTCGCTGTTGGTGTGCCCGGTACTGTTGCAGGACTATGGATGGCACATCAAAAGTATGGAAGTTTACCATGGGCTGAATTAGTACAGCCAGCTGTTGAGCTAGCAGAGGAAGGTGTTGCACTCAGTTTTACTCTTGCCCAACATGCTGAAAGATATTCAAACGACTCAACTAATGAGTTTATGAAAAATTTCTACACCAATGGTACCGGAATTCCATTAAAAATGGGAGAAATCTGGAAACAACCTGAACTTGCCAATACTCTGACTTTAATTCGTGATAATGGGAGACAAGGTTTCTATGAGGGAGAAGTAGCACAGAAACTTGCTCAATATATGAGTGAAAATGGTGGAATCATCACAGAAGAAGATCTAGCGAAATATGAAGCTATAGAACGAGTACCAGTAAAAGGAACCTATGGGGAATTTGAAATCATTTCGATGGGGCCACCTTCATCGGGTGGAGCTAGCTTGATTCAAATGATGAATATGATGGAGCAAGTTGATTGGGACGAGATAGAGTTCAATTCGACTGAGTATGTTCATATTCTAGCGGAAAGTATGCGACGAGCTTATGCTGATCGAGCAGAATTTATGGGCGATCCTGATTTCAACCCGGAAATGCCAATTGATAGATTGATCTCAAAGGAACATGCTCAGAATCGTTTTCAACACATTGATTGGAATCAGGCATCTGTAAGCGATTCATCTAAGTTTGGACAGCTTTATGATGGTCAAAGTACGACACATCTTTCTGTGATGGATAGTAAAGGTAACGCTGTTTCTCTCACATACACACTTGAATGGAGCTATGGCTCTAGAATGGGATCACAGGAGTTGGGTTTTATCCTGAATAATGAAATGGGTGATTTTAATGCTGTTCCCGGTCTAACAAACTCGCGTGGTCGTATTGGCTCTGATCCAAACTTAATTGCACCGGAAAAACGAATGCTATCAAGCATGAGTCCGACTATAGTGGCAAAAGATGGAAAACCTTATCTCGTTATCGGCACTCCGGGCGGTCGTACCATCATTAATACTACCTTTCAGACAGTTTTAAATGTCCTCGAGTTTGAGATGCCAATCTATAAGGCTATCGAAGCGATGAAAATTCACCATCAGTGGTTACCGGATTTGATTTACTATGAACCGGATAAATTATCACCGGATACACGTGAAGCGCTGGAAACCATGGGGCATCGCCTTTCAACTCGAAGACCAAATCTGGGTCGACTAATGGGAATTATTTATGATACTGAGTTAGGAGTATTTATCGGAGCTAACGATAGCGGAAGCCCCGATAGTGGTGTCGCAGGCTACTAATTCAGTTTAACTGATATTTCTGATTCCAAAGTAATGGGCCAAGTCATACCATCCGGAAGTTGAACGTTTGGTAACATTTCAACAGTGCCAGAAAAATCTTGTGTTATTGATGATTCAATTGTAAGACCAGTATTTAAATCAATGGTCATGGTTCCATTTTGTTTTCCAGCTATATCATATTTCATTTCCATTCCATTCACTTCTTGAACTTCTTCATCTGAACTTTCAGCATTAACATCACTTTCAACATCAAGAAAAACTTTGCTATTGTTAATTGACGTAACTGTATATGTAGTTGAAATAGTTAAAGGAAAACTAGTAGTTGTAGATTGAACATCAACCCAACTACTGCCTACACCAATTTCTTCTTCCGGAAACTCAATGGAGATTCCCCCAAATTGTTCAGATAACTGATCTGGACCGAATTCTTCACTTAATGCTTGTTTGAATTCGTCTGTTTCAGCTCCTTCATTAAGGCCAAAAAAATCAGCCATATGATCGATGAACCCCTCAACTCCAGTTACCTCTTGTACTTTACCTCTACTGTTCATTGTCATTCCTAACGTTTGATCTAACATTGCCGCATAAGCCCTAGATTGCTGATCCGGTTCGGAAGAAGGATCTTCTGAATCATAATTTGAGCTGCCCATTGAACTTTCATTCGAATATTTCACTTTTGAAAATGTCATATCAACTTTATGGTCACCATTCCAATTTCTTTCAAGAACTCTTAAGTCGTAAGTAAATCCCATTCCTTGTTTAATACTCTGATCCATTCCCATAATCGTTTGAGAAATATCTTGATTTGTCGTGGTCGTAATACTGTAGGTTTTCCCCTCTTCCAAATTTAAACGAAGCAATACTTTCTCTTGTGCGATGCTTTCTACAGATTGGAAAATGAATAATAGCCCTAAAGTGATTGATAGATAATGTTTTAGATTCATCTGAAAAATATTGATTAACAAAAGTTTGAGATTTTAATCTAATCATAAAAAAAGGCGCTCGAAAGCGCCTTTTGAAATCCCAACAGTCTGTTGAGCTATAAAGTTATTTTGATGCTAATTCTCATCAAGTTCTTTAAGCATTTGATCGATTGCTGTTTCAAGCTGCTCATCACGACCAAAATCAATCACACCAGGCATGTTTTTTACCATTATGTCCGGATTAGTCTGATTATTCTCTAACCATTCACCTGCTTTGTTTTTAGCTGAGACAGGTACAACTCCCCAATAGCTACCATTTGGTAATCCTTCCCAACCTGCAAAACTACACGTTCCTGGAACAGGCATACCAACTGAGGTACCTAAATCAAGATCCTCAAAACCACTTGCATAGCAGTGTCCGTCACTGTACATGCTTTCGTTAAACAATCCAATTACAGGCTTGGTCCAGCGAGAAGTAGGCTCACCCCCAACAACCTTGGCTTCCGTTGCATAAGTCAGGAATCTAGTACCGGTGAAAAACATCTGTAAATCTGCTACTAAGTCCCCACCACCATTATTTCGGGTATCAACAACTATAGCTTCTTTATCAAGATATTTACCAAGCATTTTGTCAAATACATTTCTGAATTGACCATCATTCATACCTGAAATATGGACATATCCAAGTCGACCATTACTTCTTTCTGCTACTTCAGCTTCATTCTTTTCAACCCAACGCTGATACAACAATCTGTTTTGTGCACCGGAAGAAATTGGCTTGATTGTTATCTGCTGGGCATCTCTGCCTCTAGAGTTTGTGATCTCTAATAAGGTGAAAGTTCCGGAGAGTCTATTTAAGTATGATGCTACATCTCGATCAGCAGAAATGGTTTCACCATTAATTTTTTGGATGATCATCCCGGCCTCTATATCAAGATCTGCTTTATCTAGCGGTCCACCTTCAATCACTTCAGCAATTTTGATTCCATCACCGTCGTGTTCATAGTCCATGAAAATTCCTAGCGCTGCAGTACGATCACCATTTGATGATCCGCCACTATAACCGCTACCGGCATGTGAAACATTAAGTTCACCGACTAATTCACTTATTAATTCTGCAAATTCAAAACCATTACCGGTATGAGCAACTTTTGGCTTATAAGCTTCACTCATTGCCTCCCAATCGATTCCATGGAATGTTGGTTCATAGAAAATTTGTGAAGTTCTGAGCACTACGTGGTCAAACATCATTTCTCTTTCGGCAGCTGCATCCAACATCATTTCAGAACGAACTGAAATACCTGTTCTCTTACCAGCAGCAGGATCTACTTTTGCAATTCTACCACCACTCAGTAGGTATAGATTTTCCATTTTTGGATCCCACTGAAAACTACCGGAACTAGCATCCAAAGAGATGGCAATTTTTGTTTCTCTGGTCCTCAGATCAGTACTCCAAATGTTGTAACCTCTTTCAAATCTTGCCAAATAAAATAATTTTGAAGCATCCTTTGATAGAACCGCATCGCCAATTCGTGAAGAATGAATAGTTAATCGAGCCGTACGCTCATCCATGTTATCCCAATCGAAGGTGAGCGACTTGTCTTCTTCCTCATCTTTTTCCTCATCCTCATCTTCAGAATCTTCATCTTTTTTCTTATTCGCTTCTTCAATGGCCTTCATTAACTCGTAATCATTCTTACTGAGATTGTACTTATCCCAGGCATCTTGAGTGAAAAACATAGAATAAACATCATATTCAGTGCTTCCGCTGGTTGCATAACTTTTCAAACCATTTCGATTACTAAACCAGATCATTTGCTTTCCTTCATTCACCCACTGTGCACCAAAATCGTAGTAACCACTTGGGATCAGAGTTCGCATTTCTTCTTCACCTGAAGCATCTAAAAGAATAACATCACTGTTATTCAGAAGTCTACTGAAGTCCGCTAATAACCATTTACTATCCGGACTCCAGGTAAAGTATTTATCACCATCTCGCATATGATAAAGTTCTTCAGGAGTTAACAAAGTAACGGTACGCTTGGATTCTAAATCCATCACTTTAAGCGTTCTCCGATCTTCAATAAACGCCATTTTCTTACCATCGGGGGAAACTTCCGGTAAATAGTTATCCATATCATTATCTATAACTACTTCTTCTTTCAGTAAAGTAGATGCGTAAAAGAATGGTTCTTCCTCTCTCACTTTCTTTGTTTGAAAAATACTCCACTTACCATTTCTCTGGCTGGAGTACATTACTGCATCACCTTCACCTGACCATGCCAAAAAGCGTTCTCTTGCTGGAGTTCTGGTTAATCGTTTTGTGAAGTTTCCATCAGTCGAGGTAACAAATACTTCACCTCTGGCGATAAATGCAATTTCTTTTCCATCAGGAGAAACTGCCATTTCAGATATTCCACCATTTATGGTGATTAATTCCTCTTCATTAACAACATCCTGAGTACGAATAGTAATCGGAACCTGAACCGGACTTGATCCCTCTTGCATGGTATACAACATTCCATGATAACTAAATGATAGCGTACCGTTACCTTCACTTAAAAATCGCACTGGATGAGTATCAAAATTACTGATTTGGGTAACTGAGCCATCAGCAACATTCATCTTATGAACATTGTATGTACCATTTTGCTCACTTAAATAGTAGAATGCTGATTCATCTGAATTCCAAACAGGATTTCTATCCTCACCTGCAAATTGAGTTAGTTTTGTATGAGAACCTGAACGCATTTCATACATCCATACATCACGAGTTACAGAAGATTGATGATGCTTTCTCCAAATATTTTCACCACCCGGAACATCATGATAGAGAAAACCTGAGCCATCTGATTTCATGGCAATATGCTCTGCAGGAACTGTAAAGATCTGATCGACACGACCACCGTTTACTGGTACTGAATAAAGCTCAGTCTGTCTTGAAGTTGGATACTGTCTGTGAGTAACTAAATCCTGACGATGAGCGCCAAATATCACTGACTCATTATCCGCAGAAAATGCATATGGACTTTCAGTATTTGAATGAAATGTCAACCTGTTTGCCTGCCCCCCAACTGCCTCCATCACATAGATGTCAAAATTGCCATGTCGATTAGACGCAAATGCTATATGTTTTGAATCATTACTCCAAACCGGCATATAATCATGCGCAGTATGGAAAGTTAAACGGTGAGCTTCCCCCCCCTCTGAAGGCACTGTATATAAGTCACCTTTATAAGTAAATACGATTGTCTCTCCATCCGGAGAAATAGCTGGATATCGAACCCATTCTGGTGTTATTTGAGCTTGGGTTGATACAAAGAATAGAATGGCAAAAGCCAAAGAAAACAAAGATCTCATATCCCGATTTATGTTAGTTTTGAAATTCTGTTGATTGACGAATATGCTTCGAATTGGTTACAACGTAGGGCTATTTAAAAAAAAAGCGAAAAGGAAAACGTAAAAAGGAGCAAAGCTATTTGAATATTTCGAACCTAAGAAATAAGCTTAGCGTAAAATGTTTAAGAGTATTAAATAATAACCAAGTATGTCTGAATAGATCAGAGAAATGTTATGCTCTTAAGATCTTTCAGCAATACTAAACACTCTTCCAACAACTCAGACCTATTAGAAAAGATAATATCGTCTGATTTATCAAGTATTCGTCTTGCCTTCTCATAATGATCGTCAGTCATACTAGTTTCGTTAACTAAGAATGACAAGGCTCTAATTGCATCTATTGGATGAAATCCTGTAAGCGCCCAAGCGGCATTCTTATAATTAATTGTAAGTACTCTTCTTGGATCAATTGGTTCATCTTTCCTTTCGTTAATTCTATTTATGAACTCATTTATAGACTTTCGATTATTGGAGAAAATGGAAAGTCGCTTTTCTTTACTAATTGGCTCTGTGGGAATCCAGATAGTCTCATCTAATGACTTATCACTCGATGAATATAATGTACTGTAATAGGCAAAAATTGAATATCCAAGAAGCTGATGTGTTCGATAGAATTCAGAATGAGGAGTGAATATTTCAATATCTACTGTAATTTCATCTCGCTTTCTTGAGTAGTAGAAATGGTTTGGATCATCCCCAAAAACTAAGTCAACTTTAACGTCAATTTCGTTAAATGATTTCGTAACGATTGATTTGAGCTCTTCAATTGATCCATTCCAAATCAATAAAATATCTACATCAGAGACATAATTTGATTTTTTACTATATCTAGCCACATTAGAAATTGATTGAGCAGTACCTCCAAATGCCCCAACATGTTGTAGCCTGCGATGCTGCTGCGCAAGATCCAATAATTGTTTGATGACAAAATGCTCTCTATCTCCTAAAGCTCTATCAACTTGTAAATCATCATAGATCTCAAACGAGTTTGAACTACCAAGTTCAGGGTTTATTGCTACGGAATCAAAATACTTTTTTGCAGCTTCATAAAAGTCTTTACTCCCAGAAGTAATACTAACACTTAGATTTTTCTCAAGTTTTTTATTTTTAAATCGAATCGACTCAAACCCAATTAAAGATCGATAAATTGTTGAATCAGCAGATTTATATAACTGAAAATTTACTCTAGGAAGAGCACCTAGTAATGACAATGGTGGTGTCAAATCATAGTCTTTCCAAAAATATGCCTCTGTCCTAAGTTGAGGAGTTTCAAGCGCAAAAAATTCTTTCATCCATTCTCTCTCATCTAATTTATTTGTAAACATAAACAGCCTTCTAAATGTTAAATCTATATCTACACCTTCATTCAACTTCTTTATTGCAACATCGTCCTTAACTGACAGGCCATATTTTAATATATGAGTTGCGCTTAATATACCCCCCTTTGATTTAGCAATTTCATAGGACTCCTCAGCATAATTATAAGACGCTCCTTCTTTCATTGTTATTTTTATCCCTTCAAGGATTGATTTACCTAATCTTGGTATTATAATCTTATCTACAATGAGGTTGAAACAAACAGGTACGACAATTAATATGACGCCAGCTACTATAAATATGATTTGCAGAGTCGGTCTTTCAGATACAAAATTTGCTACTCCTGCTAGAATTATTCCAAAACCAATTGTTATATAAATAGGTAATTTATATTTCTTTTCTTCTTTTTCCATTTATACCCCTCGATCCAATGCTATAATATTATGATATCAATGAACAAATTATTTATAAATAAATATCTAATGTCAAGTTATAATTAATCAAATAACATTTAGCTACCTATTAACTTAAGATATTCATGATTGTTCAATTAAATTTAGATCATTATAACAAGTATTGATTAGCCTATTAAATCAATACATTTACTAGAAATTTCAATATTTATCATGGCAGCAGTTCATTTAACAAAACAAAAATTCCTCGACGATATTTTTAATTACGAAACTGAACAAGAATGGAATTTCAAGGGAGATAAACCGGCAATCATCGACTTTTATGCTGATTGGTGCGGACCTTGTAGAATGGTGGCTCCAATTATGGAAGAATTATCTGATGAATATGCCGGCAAAGTTGATGTATATAAAATCGATACTGAAGCTGAACAAGAATTAGCTGCTGTTTTTGGAATTCGAAGTATTCCTTCTATTCTTTTTATTCCTGTTGATGGTCAGCCTCAAATGGCTCAAGGAGCTTTACCAAAGCATACCTTCAAGCAGGTAATTGAAGACAATTTTGGGATTAAAGAAGACGCCTAATCACTTCTGAAATTTTTAAATCAATTAGTCAACTTTTGCGAGGATCCCGATTTATCGGGAGACGAAGCAATCTCAATAGCAAGTTTTTGCCCGAGGTTTCTTCAGGAATAACTCACTTCATTCGTTTATCCTTCGCAAATGGGTTTGATTTATTTCGGGTATCTGATTGATTCCACCATTTCCTGAACCTCTTCCGGTGGATCAGGAAATACCATTCCGACAGCCAGTGATACAGCTAGGTTAACAAGCATTCCAAGAGTACCAATTCCTTCCGGAGAGATTCCAAACCACCAGTTCTCAGGTGTATTCACTTCTGGGAAAAGTATCTTATAAAACACGATATAACTTAAGGTGAAAAGCAGTCCGGCAACCATTCCAGCAACAGCACCTTCTCTGTTCATTTTTTTATAAAAGATTCCAAGGATGATTGCTGGAAAGAATGACGCTGCCGCTAAACCAAATGCAATAGCAACTACTTCGGCCACGAATCCTGGTGGATTTATTCCAAAATAACCGGCTACAACAACTGCAACTGCTGCCGAAATTCGTGCATATCTAAGTTCTGCCTTATCAGAAATATTTGGATTGATCTGTTTCTTGATTAAATCGTGACTTACAGCTGTTGAAATAACTAGTAATAATCCTGCAGCCGTTGATAATGCAGCTGCAAGTCCACCAGCAGCTACTAGTGCTGCAACCCAATTCGGTAAACCTGCAATTTCAGGGTTAGCCAGTACCATTATATCACGATCCACATAAAGTTCGTTTTCGGAATCAGTCCTGAAATTATTCAATAATGGTTCTCCTAATTCTCCTCTTTGGATTTCACCATTCTGGCGGACAATACTCGGAGTACCTTCAATTGCAGTTCCTGGTCGATAATTGATTAATCCATCTTCGTTTTTATCTACCCAGGCAAGGAGTCCTGTTTCCTCCCAAGTATTAAACCATTCGGGCATTTCTTCATAAGGCTGTTCACTTACTGTTTCTATCAGATTTGTTCTTGAAAAGACAGCGATCGCAGGAGCAGTTGTATACAAAATTGCGATAAAGATTAATGCATAACCCACTGAAATACGTGCATCTTTCACTTTAGGAACAGTGAAAAATCGAACAATAACATGTGGTAATCCTACAGTTCCAACCATCAATGCAACGGTTATGAAAAATACATCCTGCATACTTTTTGTACCTGAAGTGTACTCAGCAAATCCCAATTCAGTATGAAGCTGATCTAACTTATCCAGTAAGTAAATACCCGAACCATCATTTAACGTTGAGCCAAAACCGATTTGAGGAATTGGACTTCCGGTGAGCTGCATCGAAATAAAAAAAGCAGGAACCATAAATGCGAAAATAAGCACGCAGTATTGAGCAACCTGTGTATAAGTGATCCCTTTCATCCCACCGAGAACTGCATAAAAGAAAACGATCGCCATTCCAATAATAACTCCAAGAAATATATCGACTTCAAGGAATTTCGAGAATACGAGTCCGACACCACGCATTTGTCCGGCCACATAGGTGAATGAAACGATCAAAGCACATATAACGGCAACGGTTCTGGCAATTTGTGAGTAGTATCGATCACCAATGAAATCAGGGACTGTAAACTTGCCGAATTTTCTAAGATAAGGTGCTAAAGTTAGGGCAAGTAAAACATAACCACCTGTCCAGCCCATTAGGTAAACGGTACCATCATATCCCATAAATGAGATCAATCCAGCCATAGATAGAAATGATGCAGCCGACATCCAGTCTGCAGCAGTTGCCATTCCATTCGTAAGTGGATTTACATTTCCTTCGGCTACATAAAATTCACTTGTTGATGCAGCCTTCGACCAAATTGCGATTCCGATGTAAATAGCGAAAGTGATGCCCACCAAAATGTAGGTCCAGACTTGTACATCCATCAGGCTTCCTCCTCACTAACACCGAATTCCTTATCCAGGCGGTTCATCAGGAATACATAAACGAAGATGAGTATCACAAACACATAAATCGAACCTTGCTGGGCAAACCAAAAACCGAGTTTAAATCCACCTACTTTAATCTCATTTAATGTGGGCGCTAATAAAATTCCAAAACCATAAGAAACGGTAAACCAGATAGTGAGTAGTACTCCCAAATACTTCAAATTCTTTCGCCAATACCCTTTTAGGTTTCGATCTGTCATTGTACCTCCAAAATTTTGATGAGTATCTGCTTTTTGAAGGTTGAGTGCAAACGTGAATTAGCAGACTTTCAATTTCATAAGTGGTTTTCAATTTATCTTGAGATTTAGTTGATTGATCAAACTAACAAAAAGTATTTACTGCCATGAATAATCCGGCCTGGCTTAATCTACCTGTCAAAGATGTAGTAAAATCAAAAGCGTTCTTTAAACAACTTGGATTTAAAATATCAGAAATGGAAACTCCAACAATGATAGGGCTGGAATTTGGAGACGCTCCTTTTCGGGTAATGCTTTTTACACATCCTGAATTTGAACAATTCACTCAATCAAGTGTTGCTGATGTTTCCAAATCATCTGAAATGTTGATTTCATTGGAGGCTAAATCAAAAGAAGAGGTTGATCAACTTGCAAAGAAAGTAATCAAAGCAGGAGGTTCAATTTTTGCCGGACCTGAAGATTGGCTGGGCTGGATGTATGGAATGGGATTCCAGGATTTAGATGGTCATCGATGGAATATAGCTTTTATGGATTGGGCTAAGGCAGCAAAAAAATAGGTGTCCGGCTAAACCAAACACCTATAGACTTTGAAACCGGAAGCAAAATTAAATCTACTCGCTTTTTAAACTTCGTACAGGATTCATGCTCGCAGCTTTTACAGTTTGCCAGCTAATGGTTACTAATACTATCGCTAAAGTCAGGATTGCAGTACCAACAAAGATTAGTGGGTTTATTTCAGTTCTAAAGGCAAAATTCTGTAGCCAACTATTCACGAAATACCATGAAACAGGTATGGCTAATACAAAAGAAATCAGAATTAGCTTCAAAAACTCTATTGATAAAAGACCTAAAATTGATGGAATTGATGCGCCTAATACTTTTCGAACGCCAATTTCCTTAGTTCTTTGCTCAGCCATGTAGGCCGACAGGCCTAAGAGACCCAAACAAGCAATTATAATGGCGATCACTGTGAAAGCTGTAAACACATTCCCCAATCTCTGTTCCTGTCGGAATAACGCATCGAAATCGTCATCCAGAAATGTGTAGTCAATTGGATCGTTGGCAGCAAATTCTGCCCAGGTTGTTTCAATAAAATCGACTGATTCACGTGGATCTTCAGATCTGAACCTTACAATCATTTCATTTGCTGTTTGAGTTAACCCAATAGCCAATGGCATAATATTCTCTCTTAATGACTGAAAGTTGAAGTCTTTCATAACTCCAACTACTGTAAACATTGGTAATTCATCAGGATTAGTTGCTGCACCAGGAAAATAAATTTCCTCACCAATGGGAGATCCTTCAAATCCAAGTTCAACAACTGCTGATTCGTTTAATACAAGAGCTGTTGAATCAGTTGGGAAATCCTCGCTGAAATATCGCCCATCTATCATTTCAAACTCTAAAGCTTCTTGATGTTGATAATCAGCAAAATAGACCGCCATGATATAATCAGTATCCTGATTAGGTCGCTGGAATACTGTGATGTTGTTTGTACCAGGCACTGTAAAATTACTGAAGCTGGCCGACATGATTCTTGAATCAGAGTTTAACGCTTCTTTAAATGCCTCCTGGTTTCCATCCAAACGAGCCATATTAGTTAACACAACAGATTGCTCTTTGTTGATACCTAAATTCCGATTCTGCATGTACTGTAATTGTTGGTTCACTAGAATTGTACATGCAATCAACCCGATGGAAATGAAGAATTGAGCAGTAACTAATACCTGCCGAAATCTTCCCCCTTTTGCAGCTTTTACGACACTCCCCTTCAATACATCAACGGGATTAAAAGCAGTGAGGTAAAGTGCAGGATAGCTGCCAGCAATCAAACCAACCGAAAGAATCAATCCAACGAAAGTGATAATAAACCATGGCTCTAATAATATTCCTAATGATAAAAACTTACCTGAGAGATTATTAAACCAAGGTAATGCCAGATACATCAACCCAATGGAAATAACAGCTGAGATGATCACATAACTAACAGATTCAAATAAGAACTGCCGAATCATCGAGGCTCTCTCTCCTCCTAAAGTTTTTCTGAGACCAACTTCTTTTGCACGACCCGCGGCACTGGCAGTCGACAGATTCATGAAATTCACACAAGCAATTATAATGAGAAAAGCTCCGATGATTGAGAAGATGTATACATAGGTAATATCACCGGCGGGCTCAAAAGAACTGTCAATATCTGCAGCGTTCAAATGAAGATCCAGCATTGGAACAATGAAATACCCATACTTATTTCCCGCTGCTCTCATTTGTTCAATGTTGGCCCCCATAAATTGCTCCATCTGTACGCCGGCATACTTAATTACAAGCTCGTCAAGTGCTGCTTCAACTACATCAGGATCAGCTTCAGGATGAATCTCCATATATGTGTTGATACTATTATTCAACCAAATTTCACTTCTACTGAATGGAGTTGTTGTGTAAGAAAGGATGATATCAAACTTCATGTGAGAGTTATTCTGTGACTCCGCTACAAGGCCCGTCACTTCATACAATGTTCTCTCAGTACCTACTTCAAAAGTTTGGCCTATTGGATCCAGATTCCCGAAATACTTTCTGGCAGTAGATGGAGTGATCACTGTTTTATTTGGTCCTTTTAGAACTGTTTCAGCATCACCTTCCAGAAGTTCATATCCAAAAAAATCAAAGAAATTAGAATCTGCGAAAATAACCTCACGTTCAGTAAATGACTCATTCTCAGATCGCACAACTATTTCCCCCAGATTATTTGTACGTGTGGTTTGAACTACACCCGGAGTTTCTTCTGCTATAGTTGGCCCAAGAATTGGTGGTGTAAAAAAGGCTATAACTTCTTGATTACCAATTTTCCCCTCTAACCCAATAGTATATTTATTTTCTACCTGTGGGTGAAAATTATCAAAGTTCAACTCGTCCTGAACATAAATTATGATAAGTACAGTGGCGGTAATCCCGATAGATAAGCCTAATATGTTTAGAAAAGAATAGAACTTGTTTTTGAAGATGTTGCGTAACGCAACTTTGAGATAATTCTTAAACATGTAACCCGAATTAAGTGACTTGAACTCATGGGGCTACGGCGGTTCAGTTTTGGGGTTGCATATTAAGCTTGAACAACTTTTTTTATCCATTATCGTTAAGTAACTAAACCACTCAGATTATCTTAAGCTTTCAATCATTAAATTTAGATGAAAACTAATTGATGAACGGCTAATTTTATCTGATGACTCATCAATATTAGATAAGAATCCATCAACCTTATTATAGAAACTGTATGATAATCCAATATTTATTGATTTACTCAATTCATAATAAACTGAAGGAGATAAACTTAATGTAGAATAAGACGGATTTAATTCACCTTCGCGTTTTAAACTTACCGGTGTAAATCTAATAGGTACAGAATTTCGAAGAGCATTTACACTAAGTGAACCATCAATATCTTTGGTAATCGAGTGCAAGTTTACACCTATTCTAATAGCAGGTTGAAACTTCTTGTATTGATATCTCCCTTCAATAAATCCTTTAAAGACTAGCTCACTAAATTCTATTCTTGTTCCTCTTTCAACTTCGTCACTCAATTTGGGCTTAAAATCATAGCTATTAACCTGTATCCCCACACCGCCAAATAGGTTTTTTTTATAAATATTTGATTTGACTGATAAACCAATAAAGCTAATTGAACTTCTATTATAGTCGAATGAAAAATCAGTTTCTGTAGGTCCTAATGAAGTTGTAGTTCCTGAAAAGTTTAAGTCACCATTAAAATACCCCAAATCTAATCCTATTTCCATTATTCTAGTTTTAATAAGATATTCTGATTGTGGGATATAAAAGCTATTAATACAGGAATTATATTTGTTTACAACATCAATCAATTGAGATTTCGAATTACTAACTGACGTTGTATTTATTTCATCACGACAATCAGAAAAGAAACGATAAAGTACTTCTTGATATGTGCTACTGCGTTGTCTACCGGTTGGTGTATGAATCTCGATTACCTGTAAAGCAACAAAGTCTCCATTTTTTTCTAAACTGAAGTCAAATTCAGCACCATATGCTTGCCATAAACTAACAGTACCTTCTACTATCTTTTCTGTAAAATACTCTTCTTCGAATTCCGAATAGTCATTTCGGAATTGTGTAATTGATTTAACTGATATTACCAGACCATCCTCAAAAAGTATTGACTTAACCTGTTCAGGTTTTAATCTTTCTTTGTTATCACCAGTTATAATTAATATTCCTTCTTCTCTTAAAGTTGAGAGATTTATACTTCCCTCAATAATACTCCCATCACTTAAAAAAACATTGGCCTCTTGAGCTATCGAAAGCTGAGAAATAAAAAATACAAGAAAGATTTTAATAGTGAATAGTCTAAGCATAGATGATTATTATTTTTGCGTAAAGTACTGATGTTTTTCAAGGTAAAACAAGAATATTCATAAATAAAAAACCCCGATTAGTTTATCACCAATCGGGGTTTTAGTTTAGTTATTTCCACGCAAGCCACTCGCGGTTCTGTCATCCGGTTTTGGCGCCGGTGTCATAACGTTGGAGGAATCATCCAATAGCTTCATCACTTCTTCCACCACTTTTTCCATTTGAGGATCCCGTCCTTCCATTAATAGATTTGGATCATCCCAAACAGGGAAGTCCGGTCGAACACCTTCTCCTTCCCAGAACCAGTGCCCATCATTATCATATAGTCTCGCTCCAGGAACTGTAATTCCGCCACCATCAATTAAACCATGTCCGGTTGCAGGTCCAACGAGTATACCTAATGTTCGTTCGCCGACAATAGGGCCTGCATTTAATTCCTCGAAGGCCCACGGAAGACCATCCCCACCTGAACCTGCCCAACCATTAATCAACATTCCCATTGGGCCGGTATTAGTATGAATGGGTTGTGTGTGGTCTCTACCATGTCGCCAATGTAAATTGTAAACAACGGGGCGCTTCATAAGCTCTAAGAACCTATCAGCAAGTTGTCCACCACCATTAAATCGTTCGTCAATGATAAAACCTTTTTTGTGAAGCTGACCGTAGTACATTTTGACCAGTTCAAGCTGTCCACGCCCTCCAGTATTCGACATGTAAATATATCCAAGTTGACCATTGGACAATTCATCTACCATCTTTCGATTATTCTCAATCCACTCAAGATATCGTAACCAGTTTTCATCACCTTGATCCAGTGTTTCAATAATAACTTGTCTGGCATCTGAGCTCCTTCCATTACTGCTAACCATCAGTGAAACTGTCTCTCCGTCAAGACCTTCAAATGCCGCATATGGATCTTTATTCGGATCTAGCTCAACACCATTAACAGAATGGATATAATCCCCTTCAGTTACTTCTACACCAGGACGATCGAATGGTGAACGAACTTCTGTTTCCCAAACAGCAGGTTTCACAATTCGTTGAATTCTGAACCTTTCACCATCTAACTCCCAATCAATTCCGAGATAACCGGTTCCTCTAAATGGAACATTTTCATTATCCCCACCAAAGGTATAGGTATGACCAGCACTTAATTCAGCCTGCATATTAGACTGTATATTAGACACATCCCAACGAGTACGAGCATCTTCAATCAAAGCCCCATATCGTTCTCTCATTTCATCCCAGTCTATGCCATGCATATCCGGATCATAGAAAAAGTCACGATAGCGTCTCCAGGTATCATTAAAGATTTGTCGCCATTCTTCTTTAGGAACTAAATCCATAGTTAGTCCACTGGTTGGTATTGCATCTTTAATCGATTGACCTGCGGATGGCTTAATGATTCCATATTGCCCTCTTGAAGAAACAAGTATTTCTTTTCCATCAGCAGTTGGAGAAGCAGAGCTTACCCCTTCCATAATGGTGATCTCTTCACGATCACTAAATTTATAGGCCATCAATTTTGGTGTTCCACCATTAGCACCAGTGTTTGGCCATCTTCTGTATACAACCATTCCATCAAAGGCCATTAACTGTCCGATATTTCCTGCATCCGGTGGTAGAATAGTGATTCTGGATTCAAGTCCGTCTAAATCAATTTGAAGACCTGACTCTTCCTCTGACTCTGATTCTTCTTCCGATTCATCGTCTTCTTTTTTCTTTTCTAGTTCATCATTTTTCGGATGCAAAGGAGATGCAACATCTTCTCTAAGACTTAGAGCAACAAGCTTCGTTGAATTCGGGTAAATCCATGTACCATCTAAATCAGAATATTCGACATTAAATTCTCTGTTTGATGTATACACCAGGTAGTTGCCATCAGTAGTAAAAACCGGATTTGTTTCGCTATAAAACCCGGAAGTAACTTGATGATTTTGCTTTCGATCAACATCGTAGAGCATGATAGCAAAATTGGCATTTTCTAAACCTTTCTGATAGGTAATCCATTTAGAGTCGCTTGACCAAATAATTGGAAATCCTCCTCTTCCGCCATGACCAATATTCCAAACCGTATTTCCTACTTCTGTGGTTCGACCGTTATCAACGTTAACTGTGTATATAGTATTCGTTTCGTCGATAAAGGCGATATGTTCACTGTTGGGAGACCAATACAATCGATATCCATATCCCATTTTTCTATTGGTGAGTTTTCGTGCTTCTGATGTTCCCTCCGGATCCATCACATAGATTTCAAATTCACCATCCTGATCACTCCAGAAAGCAATATGTTCACCATTTGGCGACCAAGAAGGGTGACGATCAAATGCACCACTTGATTTGGTGAGATTCATAGAATAGCCTTCTTTCACCGGTACATTAAAAAGCTCACCACGAGCTTCAAAAATGATTCTTTTACTACCTGGCGATGCTGTAGCTGAACTAATTCTATTACTCACATTCACTGATCGAGGCATTTCTGTTGATAAATCACTAACAACATTAATGTTCACAGGCTGATAATCCTCAGTAGCCAGATCCATTATATAAAGTTGACCTCCAACTTCGAATACTAAGTCACTCGGTCCCGCTGATAGGTAACTTATATCAAAATCTTCAAATGAAGTGACCTGAGTATCTTCGCCGGTTCTATCGTTATAAGACCAGATATTTAATCTGAAATTCTCACCCTTATCAGATAAATAATAAACCTTATCGCCTGCCCATGCCGGTTTACCGTCATTTACTTCATTTTCGGTGACATTCACAACACTTTGATTGCGTGAATCATAAATCAAGATATCGGATGCTAAACCACCTTTATACCTTTTGAATGGATAGTTTTCAGTGATTTTTGTGATATAAGCCAATTTACTGCCATCCGGAGAATAACTAGCTAATTCACCGTATGGAATCGGTAATCTTTCTGGTAATCCTCCATCTTTATCAACTTCAAAGAATTGCCTGGAGGAACGCTGACCAAGTTGTCTTCTTGAGGCAAAAAGTATTTTTTCACCATCGGGATGCCACTCAAGCATTCTATCCGGATAGGATTGATAAGTCACTCTTGTTGGAATCCCACCGGAAACCGGTAATACGTAAACATCCTCATTACCATTATAACTGGCTGTATAACCAATATGGGTTCCATCGGGTGAAAATCTAGGATAGCTTTCTTCTCCCGGTGAGTTTGTTACCTGAACTGCTGTACCTCCTTCTTTAGATACCAGCCAAATATCACCACCATAAACGAAGGTTATTTGAGTTTCAGATACATCAAAATAGCTCATTAATTTTGCATTTATTTGAGCCAGTGCATTTTGGGAGAAGCATACAATTACTACCCCAAGTAATAATTTCTTCATTCGTTGTTGATTAGTTGTTTTGAGTTTAGAAGGCGGAAATAGAATAAGATAACCTTGACCCCTTCTGAATTAACGCAAATACATTCGTAATCCCAATGACTTAGATTCAATTCAATCGATAATGATTGTAAATAAAAAACCCCGATCGGTTTCAAGCGATCAGGGTAATTTCCATTTTCTGAGAAAATAATAATCGATTGATGATTTGAAATATCTAGTTAATGACCTTAGGGTTAATTAATTAATTCTAATGGATCAATATTTAAAAAAACAAGTACGAGATTTTAATGTGAAATTTTTCAGGAGGTCATGATGAATAATCTATTCAATACAATTCTAGTTTTGATATCACTTTTATTAGTAAGTGCTTGTGGTCCTGCTGTTAGAGGCGGATCTAAAGCAATTCAGGGTGCGGCAAAGATCATTTCGAAGACAACTCCAGCTGTCACAAAAAGTTCATCAAAATTAACTAAAGCTGCTGCTACAACCTCAATAATTGTATTACCTTCATTATCAGACGATATTTCGAAAATCACTCTAAATACCAATAATTACTACAATGGTTATGAAGATCGAAATACTAATAATAAATCAAGTCAGCAAGAAAGCACTAATCATGAATCAAATGAAAAAGAGAAGAACTATGTAAATGATTTTAAGATAGAAATCCCTTTAGACTTCTCTGATGCAATTGATTATACTCAGGATACAGGCGAGATAATATTTGAAAGTAAAGAAGTATTAGATTCTCTGGCTTATCATTTGATGCTCAGATAAATATTATTTAAATAATATTTTTCTTGCCCCTTTTAATGTCTAAATAAACTGCACCTATATAACTGTTTTTATTTGCTTATAGATCAATAGCCTTTATCAATACTGAACTGATCAGGGCTCTTTCAGTTCCTTTATGTACAATTTGCTTTGACATACACTAAGGTTTATCATCTTCAAAAGGACATTGGGAAGCTCATTATCATTTGGTAAAAATTGAATTAGGCTAATATGAATCAGGTAAATGAGTCAAAACCAAAGAAAAGTATTAACACCATTTGGATTGTGATAGGTGGTACTATTGTATTATCACTTTTTATATGCTTTTATATCAGTGTTCCAAATTTGCTTTCGATTTCTTCTGAGGATTATTTAAAGCTGGAACCGTATCAAAGATTGAATGCAATCAATGATATGCGTAATAATGGACTAGGCTTTATTACTGCAATCGTAATTAGTCTAGCTTTGTACTTTGCGTATGATCGAAGCCAAAAAATGGCTGAACAGATCGATGTTTCGCAAGAACAAATAAAGATTCAGCAAAAACAATTGAAGTCACTCCAGGAAGGTCAAGTGACTGATACCTTTATTCGTGCTGTTGAACTATTAGATTCCAAAAACTCCTCTGAAGTTCAGATTGCTGGAATTATTTCACTGAAATCATTAGCTCAAAAAAATGATAGACTTTTTCATGAAATAATCGATCAATTAACCACATTTGTTAATAATCGATCGATAAAAGTTTCTCAAATTGATACTGATGACATAGAAAAAGGCGAAATAGAAATATTTAATGATATTCAAATAATTAAAGCGTTTGATACAATTATTGAATTGTCATTGCAGTCAAAAGACAGTTTAAAACTCCAATTCAATGGAATACTAATCGAGAGTTTAAACCTTCAAAATATTGACAAGGGTAATTGTATTTACTTCTTCAATGGCTGCCTAGTAAAATCTGTTCACATTAAGAATTTAGATTCCAGTGATAATAACATAGTATTTTACGATTCAGGTATAAACTATGTCTCGCTCGAAGAAATTAATGCAAATATTACATTTAGATTTACAGATATTAGATCATTAGAAATTTCACAGCCTGTTAATAGGTTAGTATTTTTTGATTGCCTAATCGAAAAATGTAGATCCGTGAGGTTACATAATCAGCAATTACCTTTTAAGGTATTTGGTTCTATAATTAGGCTTGCTGGATTACGAAAACTTGAAATGTTAAGTGATAATCTAAATAAAGTTTTCCCTATAGAGTCTGATATTCATACATGCTATAGAATTTTGGATAATGAATGGAGAATCATAGAAAATTATCATGCTCAATTCTTGAGTGAAAAGTCATTTAAAATAGATAACCGAACTGACGGATTTATATTGAAGTATAGAAGTAAAACCGTCAAGTTGTTTTTAACAGAAAATGACTAATTAGAAACAGCGTTCTATCAATAGTTGATTTGACAATCACTAGTCCGAATTGATTTGATTCCAATTAATTTTATCCTTGCTTTTCTTCAAACGTTTGATTCTCTTTTGATAGTGAATAAGGGGTTCGGGGCTGAGTTTCGTTATGGAGCGAAACGATAACGACCAAGGCAATACATGTTCATTCGGAAATTGAGAGATCAAAATAATAGGCACAAAAATAGAGCAATGGACAGCATTTTTAGACCAAAATGGTGCAAAACCCATTTCCCATGAAGATATTCAATGCAAAATAAACACACCCTAAGTACCTATTATTCATATTAAAAATGCCCCAACAGTTTCAACTGCTGAGGCATTATCCTGTTTCTCCATGAAAGAAATTCTTTAAAATCTCTTGAGTTTTAAGTATCCTTGCCGATCCAAAAGGAAAGGCAAGGATTTAAACTGATCCTTAGATCAGCAGATTACAGATTGCTTAAAGTGATCAATCGTTCGTTGATCTTCTGTGTCGTCTAACTTTTACGGTTTTACCTCCCTGTTTTCGCGTATGCGGCTTAACAGGTACTATTTTTTTTCCGCTTTTAGTTTTCGCCATTAATCTCACCTCCTTCATGGATTTTGGGGTTTTTGGTTACTCAAGAGGAGCCCGATTATCAATCGGGCTCTTTTTTATTGTTCTATTATTCAATTTTGACTCTCAGGTTTATCATCTAACTGCAACCTGAGGTAGAGCCGCATGTAATACATTTCAGACATGTTCCATTTCGAACCATGGTCATGCTACCGCATTCCGGGCAGGCATCACCAGTGTAACCAAGTTGTTTCGCTTTTTCATATTCGCTTTCATAGCTAGAAGAAGCTTTACCAACGGTTGCAGCTTCGGGAGCGGTGGGTGCCGCAGGAGCTACTGGTTCTGCCACAACAGGCGCCGGAGCCGGTGCAACTGCTGTTACAGGCGCTGCTGGTTCTGCTTCTTCACCGGTTGGACGAAGATCACGTGTTGTAATTTGATCAGATGGAACATGAGCTAAATCTTCACGACCTAAGTATGTAACAGCTAACTCACGGAAGATGTAATCAATAACTGATGTACTCATCTTCACATGTGGGTTACCGTTTACCATACCACTTGGTTCGAACTTCGTGAATACGAAGGCATCCACAAATTCTTCTAATGGCACACCGTGTTGTAAGCCAAGTGAAATTGAAATAGCAAAACAGTTCAGCAAGCTTCTGAAAGCTGCACCTTCACGGTGCATATCAATAAAGATTTCACCTAACTGACCATTTTCATATTCACCCGTTCTTAGGTAGACACTCTGACCACCAATTTTTACTTTTTGAGTATAGCCTTCGCGTCGGAACGGAAGTCTTTGGCGACGAGCAACATACTTATGTATGATACGCTCTGCGATTTCAACAACTTTATCTTGTGCCTCGGCAACAACTGGATCCGCTTGAACTGGTGCGTCATCCTCCTCATCCAACTCGTCAAATACATCTGCCATACTGTTCAATGGCTGACTTAATTTCGAACCATCGCGATAAAGCGCATTTGCTTTCAACATCATTTCCCAAGAAAGCATGTAAGCATCTTTCATGTCTTCCACAGTTGCTTCATTTGGAAGATTGATGGTTTTAGAAATTGCACCTGATAAGAATGGTTGTGCAGCTGCCATCATTTTGATATGCCCAGCAGCTGAGATATAACGAGTACCAATTCTACCACACTTGTTTGCGCAATCGAATACAGCCAGATGCTCATCCTTTAAGAATGGAGCTCCTTCTACAGTCATCGTTCCACAAACGTAATCGTTTGCAGCTTGAATCTGCTCTTTACTAAATCCAAGATGCTTCAACATATCGAAAGTAAAGTCAGATAATTGCTCTTCAGTAATTCCAAGAACATCTTTACAGAAATCTTCACCTAAAGTGAATTGGTTGAACGCAAACTTGATATCGAAACTGCTTGGTAATGCTGCTTCGATAGCATCAATTTTATCTTTTGAAAATCCCTTTTCAGCAAGTGATTCAGGATTTATATGCGGACATCCAACTAGTGAAGCGGCACCTTTTGCGTAATTGATGATCGCTTCAGACTCTTTTGGTGAGTAACCTAGATTTTTTAAAGCCGATGGCACACTGTTATTGATGATTTTGAAATAGCCACCACCTGCTAATTTCTTAAATTTAACGAGAGCGAAATCAGGTTCAATTCCAGTCGTGTCACAGTCCATAACCAAACCGATTGTACCTGTTGGTGCTAAAACTGTAACCTGTGCATTGCGATATCCATTCTTTTCACCTAGCTCAACAGCTGCATCAGAAGTTTCCTGAGCTGCTTTCAGTAAGTAATCAGGGCAGATTGTAGCATTAATACCTAACGGCCGAACTGTTAAACCTTCATACTGATCAGGATCAACATTATAGGCTGCTCGTTTGTGATTTCTCATAACTCGCAGCATATGCTCTTTATTCTTTTCGTACCCTTTGAAGGCACCAAGCTCTCCTGCTAATTCAGCACTAGTTTCATATGCTTTCATATGCATGATTGCAGTGATGGCACCTGTGATTGCTGCTGCTTCATCAGAATCATATGGAATACCCTGAACCATCAATGCTGCGCCAATATTTGCGTAGCCAAGACCTAGAGTTCTGAACACGTAAGAAAGCTCAGCAATTTCTTTTGATGGGAACTGTGCCATCAATACTGATATCTCAAGGACGGTTGTCCAGATTCGGCTGGCAAAACGTAGTGAAGCAACATCAAATTCTGAGTAGCTGTCATCCGTGAAGTACTTCATTAAGTTTAATGAAGCTAGGTTACAAGCAGTATTATCCAGGAACATGTACTCCGAGCAAGGGTTACTTGCACGAATTTCTCCATCTTCTGGGCAAGTGTGCCACTCATTGATGGTATCATGATATTGTGTTCCAGGATCGGCGCTCGCCCATGCCGCATATGCGATTTGATCCCACATTTCTGAAGCAGGAATCGTTTTGCATGGCTCCGGCTCACGTCCTTCTAAAGCTGCTTTTTCTTTCTCGACTCTCCAATATAATTTCCATTCTGAGTTGTCTTTAACAGCTTTCATGAATGTATTAGGAACACGAACTGAATTGTTAGAATTCTGCCCGGCAACGGTAGCATATGCCTCAGAATTCCAGTCGGTATCATACGTTTCAAACTCAAGATCAGTGAACCCTTGAGCTGCAAGTTGAATTACTCGCTCAATGTAATTTAATGGTACCTGATCTCTTTTTGCTGATCGGATTACCTTACCTAGTTCCTTATTTTTAAGTGGATCACGGCTCATTGCACCATTAAATGTGCGACCTTCAATCTCAACCGGAGTATGGCATAATCTAATAATATCCTTCAGATGCTTTTGAGTAATTTTTGAGCCGGCTACCAAAGCAGCCACTTTCTCTTCTTCTTTTACTTTCCATCCTATGTACTCTTCAATATCCGGATGATCAAGATCAAGTGTTACCATTTTAGCAGCACGTCGTGTTGTTCCACCCGATTTAATAGCACCTGCAGCGCGATCACCGATTTTCAAGAAACTCATTAAACCAGACGACTTTCCACCACCACTTAGTGGTTCATTCGCTCCTCTGATCATTGAGAAATTACTACCTGTACCCGATCCGTATTTAAATAAACGAGCTTCACGAACCCATAGATCCATGATACCGCCTTCATTTACTAAATCATCATCTACACTTTGAATAAAGCAAGCATGTGGTTGTGGATGTGTGTAAGAATCTTTTGAGCGAGTTAGCTTTCCGGATTTTGGATCAACATAATAGTGACCTTGTGCCGGTCCGTTAATACCGTATGCCCAGTTCAAACCAGTATTAAACCATTGTGGACTATTTGGCGCCGCCATTTGATCGGCTAACATGTATGCTAGTTCATCATAGAATACCTTGGCATCTTCTTCAGTATCAAAATAGTCATGCTTCCAGCCCCAGTATGTCCAGCAGCCTGCTAAACGATTGAAAACCTGGCGACTATCAACTTCATGCGAAAAGCGCTTTTCTACAGGAAGCGATTTTAGTGCTTCTTCATCAGCTGTAGAACGTTGTAACCAAGTTGGAACACCTTTTTCTTTTACCTTCTTTAGTACTGCCGGAACACCTGCCTTTCTAAAATATTTCTGTGCAATAATATCAGTTGAAACCTGAGACCAACTATTAGGAACCTGAACATTTTCCATATGGAAAACCTGTGATCCGTCCGGGTTCTTAATTTCCGATGTTCTGCTTTCAAATGTTAATCCGTCAAAGGGGGTAGTCCAGTCTGACTTTGTATAAAATCGGGTAAATTTCATGGGCGTACTTCGCTAAGTAATTTCTGTTAACCTTCGTAGTTGAGATGCAATTGACCCCTGCATATCGAGCCATTTCTCCTAAAGAAGTGCTACCAAATATATAAGCGAAGTTGTGACGCCACAAGTTAAATCTTAATTTCTTTTCCACAAAAGGGTTTACTTATCCACATTAAAAAAATTCTAATAATTTCAATCCTCGCTTTATGAAATTATTATTATATATAAATCAACATTTTTTAGAATTTATATTAATCAGAGCAAAATCATTTTCTAGCTTTAAATGCATATAGTGACCTTTATTTAAATTAATACAATGAAAATAGTTATCCACATCAGCTTTCTATCTGAATACCATTATGCAATAAAAAAAGCGGATAACTAATAATAAATTATCCGCTTTTTTGTACTAATTTTTAGTGATTATTTTTTCGTTTTTAATACACTATAATTACTTTAATAATGTCATAGTTTTTGTAATAATTGATGTTCCAACTTGCAGGCGATAGAAATACAAACCTGACGCTAGTGCACTTCCATCAAAGGTTACAGAATGAGTTCCATTATTTAGATACCCGTTTATTAATGTTGCTACTTCTTGTCCGGTGATTGAGTAGACTGTTAGTGTCACATTTCCATTTTGAGGAACAGTGAATTCTATTTTTGTAGATGGGTTAAATGGGTTTGGATAATTTTGAGAAAGCCTGAAGTTATCCACAGTGTTTATTTCTTCTGGCTCATTCGAGGTAGTCATTTCATAAGAGAAATAGATATCGCCAGGAATGATCCCTGTATCGAATGATCCTAATTGTACCCCGTTGTTATCGAAGTAAGAAACCTCTCCCGCCGATGAAAAGGTTTTAGCATCAGCTGTAAAGAACCGATTTCCAATGGCGTCAAAGCTAAAACTATAAAAACTACCTTTTATGAGAGTGTCGCTTGCTATATCCATATTATTGGTGAATATCTTACGGATACCGCCACTATTAACAAACAATTCATCAAGATTAGCTGAAATACCAATGTCTTCACTTGCGCTTGCTAATTCAATAGTAGTCATTACTTCTCCGGTCTCAGGATTAAAACTACTCACCCCACCAGGTAGAGAAGTGCCCGGTATCAAGTTAAATTCGCTATCGAAGTCACCAGAATATCCCTGAGAAACCACCCAGATTGAGTTTTGTGGTCCTTCAACCATACTTGCTGGTCCTCTATTCACAGTAATTGTGTCAACAATAGCATCCGAAGAAATATCAACTTTGAAAATTGTGCTATCTGAACCAAAACCATTATTAGAAACAAATACATGATTCCCATACTGAAACATCTTATCAGGGTTACTTCCAACTCTGATTGTGTCAGCCGTGACAGTTTTTGAATTTAAATCGATAACATTGACGTAGTTCCCAAACAGATCTGTAACGTATGCTTTATCATTACTTACAGCTACAATTTCTCTTGGGCTTGCTCCAACTCCAAAGGTAATTTGGCCAGTTTGAACAAACGTTTCCGGGTTAACTATCACAATTTTCTGTGAGTTATTAACCACAATGTATAATTCATTATTTATTTCTGTGATGGATTGAACCACATCACCTAAACCAACGCCATTAGCGTTGAAAAACACCCCGTCAGTAACTGACTGTGTATTGAAATCATAGTGAGTAAGCGTTGCGTTACCTGCAGTGAAATTACCCTCGTTCCCCACAAGCACTTCTTTTAGTGTTAGTTGTTGAGCAAAAGCTGTCACACTAAATAAGGCAACAATTGCGATTAGAGTTGTACCAGTTTTCATTAATAATTATTTGAGTTAAAAGTTAGTTTTGATTGAAAGTTTAAAATGTCTTCCGGGGAGTGGATAATCCCGAATGATTGAGTATTCCTCATCAAACACATTCCGAATTGTTAGTTGGAGTGAATGTGATGCTATTCTATGGTCGAAGTTGAAAGCGGCAACCCAATCAATTGTTTGATAGGCAGAAAGTGGATCAAAAGGCGAACTATGGTCTGAAGTAGAGTACCTATCATCCACATAATTATAGAAGCCGGCTGTACTAAACTTTTTATATCTGACTGACAGGTTCGCCTTATACTGCCATTCAGGTGTATAAATGAGTTGCTTATCTACTGATGCATCTTCTTCAAATCGCTCTTCTGAAATCGATGCAAGAGTTTGTGAAACAATAAAGCCGGCTGATATCGACCAGTACTTCGAGCTCCAGTTTGTTTGATTAGAAAGCTCAATTCCAGTTAAACTGAGTGACTCAATATTCTGCGGACTACTTTGACCTTGTCCATTTGGTAGCCATCGTATTCCATTTTCAACAGAGGCAGAATAGCCAAGTATTTTTGACTCTGTACTAAAGTTTGATTTTTTAATCTGATGAAGAAGCGACGTTTCAACTTTAAGCACTACTTCTGTTTCAAGATTGGGATCCCCTTGTCCAGGCCAGTACAAATCATTGAAAGTAGGTGAAACAAAGTTTCTCCCTACATTAACTTTCAGAAACAATTGTCTATCAACAATTTGAGCATTTACACCAAGATCAGTTGCGTAGTTGATTCCATATTCTGAGTTATAATTTCCGCTAACTGCAGGATAAACAAACAGGAAATCTGCTGGAGTCCAGATCATATTCAGATTTAAATTAAAATCATCTCTGGATACATCACCAGGATATTCAGATGTCTTTGCAGTGTTTCTTGTAGCTCTGATAGCACTAATCAACTGAAGCCGGTTTTGGATGGATCTTTTAACAGAGAAATCAATTGCATAAGTATTGATATCACTCAAACTGTTGATAGCAGCATTTTCATCGATGTAATCCAATTCTTGGCTCGCGATATAGATTGAACCATCGTATTTATTTCTACCGTGAATGAATTGCCATTTTGAAAGCCATCTAACAAAACCATCGTTTTGAATCGCACCATCATTAACTGAAGAAATACCGCCTGGTATCTGATTTTCAGAATCAAGAATCCATAGCTTTGTTTCTATTTCATGATTATTTAACTCTGTTGCTGCACCAAATAGAACTGTAGCTGATTCATTTCTATTGAATTGCCTTCTCTTACTAACATCAACAAATCCACCTGCCTCATTACTGAATTCCCTTGTTTTGTATTCGAAATCATTGTCTGCTGATTGAAACCCAAGCAATAATTCGAGTGATATATTAGATAAATCAACTCCTGCTTCAACTGAGTATTTTTGCTCTCCAAAAGACCCAAAATGATAATTTACCCCCAAGCGATCGTCTAAATCCTTAGTTTTGATTGCAATAGTTCCACCTCCTCGGTCTCCATAAGATGTATTCCCAGTTCCGGAACTGGTTATTAATTCAGAAATAGAACTTATTGGAATAATGCTTAGATCAGTTACACCCAACATAGAATGATTCAGAGGAAACCCATTCCATATCACTTGCGACTGGGATGAGGAAAATCCTCTTGAATTTACAGTTGAAAGTCCACCTGGGCCGTTATTTCGAACAAATAATGGTGTGTAAAATTGTAAGACTTCAGAGATTGATGTTGATCGAAGAGCAGCTAATTTTGTAGAATCAACCCGGAAAGAAGAAACAGACTGGTAAGTATCTTGGATGTCAATTCGGCTGGCACGAACCTGGACCTCATCCAACCAAAGTGAATCAGCAATTTGCTGGGCATTCACCACTGAGGACAAAATTAGTAGGAAACCGAAAATAGACGGAAAAAGAATGTGCTTCATAACTAACTCTGATGCTTTAACTCCCGAAAGCAACATCGACAATTAAGTAAAGGCAGGTCTCCTGGCTTGTCTGGTTGTAATCGCCTTCCCATCCGTCAATAGACAGACAGTGGCATGAAGTGGATTACAACGTACCTAAGTTTCAGACTTACAGTTGCGGGAACAGCTCCGGAATTAAACCGGATTCCCTATTAATCCATAAAATGGAACCAATACGTTTTAGTTGAGCTAATTATAACTCTTTCGTAGCCAATGAGAAAATTAAATTTAATCTTGATTCCCCTCTGTCGATAAATTTTATTACAATCAACATAAGGTTTCAGCTAACTACATTGTGGACAATCTAAGTTTCTCTAAAGCACAGTTACTTCTTAGGATCTTCTCTCAAAAAATGGAAGACTTGAATGCCCAGTTACAAATGGCATTAGAGTGGTCTACGCAAGAACTTGGAATGGAACTTGGCATTATCAGCCATATCCAAAATGATGCATATACCATAAGGAAATTTTGGCCGAATTCAAGTGGATTGGAAGAAGATCAAAGATTCGATTTAGAAAACACTTATTGTAGCCTGGCAATCAAAGACGACGATGTCTTTTTTGTTAATCATATGGCTGAAAGCGAGTTTAATGAAGAGGCTTGTTATCAAAACTTCAAGCTGGAAGCTTACATTGGCAAACCATTTCATTTAGATGGTTCACTTTATGGAACGATTAATTTTTCCAGTTCATCGCCAAAAGAAGGTGGATTTTCTGAAGAAGAAATTATGTTTGTGCGTTTACTTGCCGGTTGGGTATCACAAACAATTCACAGAGCTACTATTGAAGAACAATTAAAAGAAGAGCACAGACTTTATAAAATCATTTCTACTAATAGTGCTGAAATGATTTGTATGCATGAACTGGATGGTACCTATTTATATGTTTCACCATCGGTAAAAGATCTTCTAGGTTATAGTCCACACGAATTAGTTGGCACCAGCCCATATGCTTTATTCCATCCGGACGATTTAGATCGTATAGCCAATGAATCACATAATAAAACTGCAAGTGGTAAAGCAGACCCAACCATTGAATATCGAATTAGGAAGAAAGATGGAACGTTTGTTTGGTTTGATACAGCTACCCAGCCTATAAAAGAACATGGGGAAGTAATTGCTCTTCAAACAACTTCGCGTGAAATAACTGATAGAAAACGAATAGAGCTGTTGTTCCGTCAATCACAAAAGATGGCAAATATCGGTGGTTGGGAATTTAACTTGCAATCAAACGAGCTTTACTGGACCGAGGAAGTTTATAACATCCATGAACTGGATCCATCAATACCTATAGATGTTGAGAAAGCTCTCTCCTATTACCCACAAGAATCGAGAGACAAAGTTCAGCATGCAATGAACGAAGCCATAGCCAATGGCGAGACCTATGATTTAGAATTACCCATAAATACAGAAAAGGAAAATGTAATATGGGTTCGTGTAATAATTAAGGCAGAGTTCTTGGGTACGGAAGCTTTCAAGCTTTATGGCACTTTCCAGGATATATCTAAAAAGAAACGAATAGAAGAATTATTTACTGATTCCCAGCAGATGGCCAATGTAGGCGGTTGGGAACTTGACCTGGTTAGCGGTGAGCTATTTTGGACTGATGAGGTGTACCGCATTCATGAAATGGAAGTTGGAACCAAAATAAATGTAGAAGATGGATTAAGTTACTATCCAGAAGGTTTCAGCAGAGATAGTATTGCAGCAGCTTTGGAAGACACACAAAAAACGGGAAAACCACATGATCTTGAACTTCCATTTATAACTGCAAAAGGTAATAATATTTGGGTAAGAGCTATTGTAAGAGCAGAATTGCTTGATGGTCAAGCAATAAAGCTTAAAGGAACTTTCCAGGATATCACGCAGAAAAAGCTGAGTGAGGAAAAAATTAAAAATCAGCTTGATCAGCTTACTCAACTAAAATCCACAAGGGAAAAATTGTACTCTATTATTGCTCATGATTTGAGAAATTCAATTTATGGCATCACCGGATTACTAGAGTTCTTAGTTGATGAAGTTAAATCAGGTGACATTGATAAGGATGATTTAACTGATAAGCTATCCTTAGTTCAAATGTCTGCGGATAATAGTTATAAACTTCTCGATAACATGCTTACCTGGGTGAAACTTCAATCAGGAATGTTAGAAGTAAAACCTCATTCATTTGATTTAAATACTGCCCTTGAAACATCCTTAGATTTACTTCGACCGGCCATTGATACCAAAAAGATTGAGTTAAATCTTCAATTAGAGGCTGACCATCAAATTCATGGCGAACCTAATCTTATTTCAACCATACTTCGGAATCTGATTAATAATGCCATTAAGTTTTCTGAACCCGGTAGCTCCATTGATATCACCACTCTTGATTCAACAAATGCTCACATTGACATTTCAATTCGTGATCATGGAGTTGGAATGACAGAAGAAACACTAGAGAACCTCTTTAATTCAGAAATCCGTCCTCAAAAAAGCGGTACTATGAATGAAAAAGGCTCCGGTCTTGGATTAATACTGGTCAAAGAATTAGCAGAATTAAGTAAAGGTTCGATTAGTGTGAAATCTGAACTAGGAAAAGGATCTGAATTCACACTTAGCATCCCAAAAACGCTTGTTTCATAATATCTTCATTACTTTTTTGTATGTGATTAGTAATTGATATTAATTACAAGAGGAAGTCATGAAGAAACTAATCTATATAACGCTAATTGTTGCAACCGCTCTTAATATAAATTGTGCATCTACTAAAGACACATCCAGAAAAAGTGTATTCACTTTTAGCTACAAGCAGCAGCAGTTTGAAATTGTCTCCTTAAGTACGGTTTCGGGTGAAGGAACTAATATTATTAAAGCCCTTAATGAGGATAATTCTTCTGAACAAATTGCCAGAGACTTAAATCAAGATGGAACTATCGACCTCGTAATTAAGGGTTCACTATCACTAGAAGAATTTGATTACATCTACAAAACCGGAATACGAATAGCTCAATTGTCGGGTAAATATACAGAGCGAGAACCCCTACGAAGATTTGAATGGCAGCATGAACAATACAATCTTGTTGTTTCAACTTATCTGGATTCTATCGATGAAATTAAAAACGTGTTCTATATCCAGCTTCAAGCTGATATGACAGAGCATATTTATACTGACTTTTTCTCAAACGGAAAACTTGATGCTTTGGAAAAAGGAACTATTAATACCGAACGAGCTCAACAACTTTATGAAATGACCTTGCTTAAAGGGCTGGATGAAAATCGAATCACTTTTGAATCAGAAAGATATATAGTTAAAGATAAACGCACTTTTTGGAACAAAAGAGACAGTGAGGTACTTAGTTCAATCCATTAATTGTGATACTTTCTTTATAAACGGAGTGAAAAAATTTCAGGTTATTTAGTGGAAATAATCTGATATGAGAATAATCCTACTGTTAGCACCACTTCTGTTTTTGCCATTTCTGGTTTTCCCCCAAGATGAAATTCGCATATCAGTTACTGAATTTGATCCACTTCAACTAGATGAAAGTGATGAAAATCCCACCTGGAGCGAATTAAGGCTACCGAGAAGGGATGCAACAGCTTATTCTCTTTTTGAAGATGATAGTCTTGTTGCAATAAGAGCTGAAAGCATGAATAGTGCTTCCGGTTTAGTGTATAAAGTTGATATTGATCCTGCCGAGTTCCCGATTCTTGAATGGTCTTGGAGGGTTGATGAAGTAGTTGAAGGCGGAAACTACAAATCTAAAAAGGGCGATGATTATGCAGCTCGAATTTATATCACTTTCGATTATGACAGAAGAAATCTGAAGCTGTTTGAACGAGTTAAGTATGAGACTTTCAGAACCTTCTCTCGTTTCCCCATTCCAATTCGAGCAATAAATTATATCTGGGCAAATCAGGCTGAAGTAGGAACCATCGCACCAAATGCATATACAAATTGGGTGTATATGATTGCTGTTGAATCCGGGCAAGAAAATACCGGAATTTGGAGAGTTCAAACGCAAAATGTGTACGATGATTACATCTCAGCCTTTGGGGAACAACCACCAAGAATCAGTGGTATAGCAATAATGTCTGATACGGATAACACCAAGGGTTCGGCAGTAGCTTTTTATGGGGATATCATTTTTAGAAAAGCGCAGTAAAATCAAGAAACTGCAAAATTAGCGTAAAAAAGTTTCGAAACATTGAATTGGTGAGGGCGTACCGGACGCAATCTTAACCGCTAAAAACAATGTTCAAAAAATGAAAACCCAACAACTCGGTACTTTTTTAACAATAGCTGCATTCTCAATTATTTCACTTACCGCTTGCAGCAATGGAGAGAACGGCAATTTTGAAAATGATGATACAGATTCAACACTAGTTATTCCTGTTGAAGTAATGGATGTAAGTCGTGGTACAATTTCTGCTTACTATTCCAATACTGCTACCCTGGAAGCTGTTGAAGAAGCAAGTGTAGTTTCTAAAGTACGAGGAATTGTACAAGAGATTAAAGTAGAGGAAGGTGATTACGTTCGTGCAGGTCAAATCATCGCAAAAATTGAAGACGATCAATATAGAATTGAAGCAGAACGTGCGAAAGCTACCATGGATCGGATGTACAACGATTATCAAAGAAATAAAGAACTATTCGAGAAAGAATTAATAAGTGCTGAGGTTTACGAAAACTCAAGATTCGAGTATGAATCACAAAAATCTGCTTATGAACTGGCAGAATTGAATTATGAGCATACTTCAATCAAATCACCAATTAGTGGCGTTGTGTCTGAGCGATTAATTAAAGTGGGTAATATGATTGGTATCGATGCACAGGTATTTCAGGTAACTGATTTCGATCCAATTCAAGCTATCCTTTACATCCCAGAGCATGAGCGATCAAAAATCAGAGTTGGTCAAAGAACTGAACTTTCTGCTGATGCACTACCTGGTCAATTATATACTGGAAAAGTGGAAAGAGTTAGTCCAACCATTGATCCAACTACAGGTACATTCAAAGTAACTGTGTATATGGATCAGGGGCAGCAAGATCTTCGCCCGGGTATGTTTGGTCGCGTTAAAATTGTTTACGACACTCGTGAAAACACAAAAATGATTCCGAAAGCTGCCATCATCTCAGAAGATGAAATTCAATCTGTTTTTGTAATCAAAGATTCTCTTGCATTCAGAAAAATTATTCAAACTGGCTACGTCAACGGGATGAATATCGAGGTTCTTAATGGTCTAGAAGATGGTGAAGTAGTTGTTACTACTGGCCAGGGAAGTTTAAGTGATAGTACAAAAGTTAATGTAGTTGGGCTTTAAGCTCTAGCTGAGGATTCTTGTAATGAAACTCATTGATTTTTCTATCAAACGTAAAGTAACTGTGAGTATGTTCACAGTGGCCATCCTACTTTTTGGGGTGGTTTCGCTAACACGCTTAAATGTGAACTTACTTCCTGATTTAAGCTATCCTACCTTAACAATTCGAACTGAATTTGCAGGTGCGGCTCCTATCGAGATCGAAAACCTGATCACAAAGCCAATTGAAGAAGCAGTTGGCGTTGTTAAGGGTGTTAAAAAGGTTCGTTCGATTTCGAGAACAGGACAATCTGATGTTGTACTGGAATTCAATTGGGGTACTAATATGGACATCACAAACTTAGATGTGATAGCCAAATTAGATGCTCTACAATTACCTTTGGATGCCAAAAAACCAGTTACTCTTCGTTTTGATCCGACTTTAGATCCGGTAATGCGATATGCATTGTATTTTGATGAAGAATCAACTGAACCGGAAATCAGTGATGAGGTTCAGGTTGATTATGCATCTGAAACGGAAGATTTAAATAGTAGTGATGCCATCACTGAGCTAAAACAGCTTCGAATTATTGCAGATGAGTTACTGAAAAAGAACTTGGAATCATCTGATGGAGTTGCCTCGGTAAAAATAAGTGGTGGACTTGAGGAAGAGATTCAGGTAAATCTAGATCAAGCCAGATTAGCTTATCTAAATATCCCGATTGAGACAGTAACCGGCATCCTAAGTGCAGAGAATGTTAACCTTTCAGGTGGTAGACTTGAAGAAGGTACTCAACAATATTTAGTAAGAACGCTGAATGAATTTCAGAATATCGATCAGATTCGAAATGTAATTGTTACTTCTGCTGGCGGTAATACCATCTACCTTAAAGACATTGCAGATGTTACCCAAGCTTATAAAGAACGTGAAGCAATTACTCGACTGAATGGCATGGAAGCAGTTGAAATTGCTATTTATAAAGAAGGTGATGGCAATACAGTTGCTGTAGCAGGTGTTGTTGAAGAAAGAATTGATCGAATTAAGCAAACACTACCTGAAGGAATGATGCTTGAGAAAGTATATGATCAATCAATTTTCATTTCTTCAGCTGTAAATGAAGTTAAAAACGCCGGTATTATTGGTGGTATACTTGCCGTTCTTATTCTCTATTTCTTCCTGAGAAACTTCTGGACAACAGTTATTATCTCGATTTCTATTCCTGTGTCTATTATTGCGACGTTTAACTTGATGTATGGTAACAATATCACGTTGAACATCATGTCGCTTGGTGGTATTGCCTTAGGTATTGGTATGTTGGTTGATAACTCCATTGTTGTATTGGAGAATATCGCCCGACATCGCGATATGGGTAAAAGTGTATTGAAAGCAGCTCAGGATGGTGCCGGCGAAGTTGGTACTGCTGTTATTGCTTCGACACTAACTACCGTAGCTGTATTTTTCCCTCTTGTATTTGTAGATGGAATCGCAGGACAGTTATTCCGTGATCAGGCTCTCACCGTAACCTTCTCACTATTAGCATCACTTGCAGTTGCAGTTACACTTATCCCTATGATGTCATCATTAAGTGGTAAGAAGAAGGAAATTGCACCATTGGCATTAAAAGAGCCAAAAACAGCTTTTGGAAGAGGACTTAGAGCTTTACGATTATTCTTCTTCTACAGCATTCCTGCTTTCATTTCAAAGATGTTCAAGTATCTAGTTGCAGGTATAGCATTTGTGTTTAAATGGATTTTCCATTTCCCACTTTTAGCTTTTGATAAAGTCTATTCGGGAATTGAGAAATTATATGCCGGTATTTTAAGAGGAGCTCTAAATCACCGATTAATCGTACTTGGTATTGCGATTGCAGCATTTGCAGGATCTATTACTCTTATTCCTAGAATCGGAATTGAATTAATTCCACAATTATCTCAAGGTGAATTTAAAGTAGAATTTAAATTACCTCCCGGTACTCCTATTGAACAAACAGACGCCGCTTTAAGAAGTGTTCAGGCAGCTACTAATGAAAATAACAACGTTAGATCAAGTTTTGCAGTAGCAGGAACCGGAAATCGTATGGATGCTAATCCGGATGAAGGTGGCGAAAATTGGGGTGAATTGAATGTAATGCTGGCTTCAGGAGCATCTTCAGATGTAGAAGCACAAACAATGAGTTCAATGAGGTCTTCACTTGGTCAGGTTCCAGGTTTGCAGTATAAATTCTCTAGACCATCACTATTCACATTCTCTACTCCGGTTGAAATCGAAGTAAGCGGCTTCAACCTTGAAGATTTGAAAGAAGTAAGTGACGAACTATCACGTAGAATGGAATCAAATCCGAGATTTGCAGATGTGAAGAATACGATGGAAATCGGTTCACCTGAAATTCAGATTTTATTCGATAGAGATCGTGCTGCGGCTCTTGGTTTACAAGTTCATGAAGTTGCAGATCGTGTTGTAAGTAACGTCCGTGGTGATGTGGCAACCAGATATACCTATCGCGATAGAAAAATTGATGTACTAGTTCGTGCACGTGAAGAAGACCGATCATCAGTGGATGAGATTCAGCGAATTGTAGTTAATCCTAATGATGAGCGACCTATTCCTTTAAGTGCAATTGCAGAAGTGAGAGTTGCAAACGGACCAAGTGAAATTCGACGTGCATCACAACAAAGAGTAGCACTAGTCACAGCTAACCTCAGCTACGGTGATTTAGGTGATGCAGCAGCTGATGTTGAAGAAATCATCGCAGGTACTAGCATGCCAATTGGTACTTTTGCTAGAATTGCCGGACAAAATGAGGAAATGTCGGATTCATTCCGCTCATTATTATTCGCACTATCACTTGCAGTATTCTTAGTGTACTTAGTAATGGCTTCACAGTTTGAATCTTTATTACACCCATTTATCATCTTATTCACAATTCCTTTAGCATTAATAGGTGCAATTCTTGCACTTTATATAACCGGAACTACCATATCAGTAGTTGTATTTATTGGTTTGATATTACTAGCCGGAATTGTTGTAAATAATGCCATTGTATTGATTGATTTAATCAATCAGATTCGCCAAAAAGGTGTTGGTAAGTTTGATGCGATTATGGAAGGTGGAAAGTCAAGATTACGCCCAATTTTAATGACTACACTTACAACCACTTTGGGACTACTTCCATTAGCTATTGGTTTCGGTGATGGAGCAGAATTAAGAGCACCAATGGGTATTACCGTTATCGGTGGTTTACTAGTCTCTACCCTACTCACATTAGTGGTAATTCCTGTGATGTATTCAATTCTTGATTTCAAAGATTATTCTCAAGAAGACGAATTAGAATCTCTAACAGTGGAAGCATGAGTTTTACCGAACTATCCATAAGACGCCCTGTAACCACAATGATGGTGTTTGTGAGCCTTGTAGTTGTAGGGCTCATAGCAACAAGACTGGTTCCATTGGAATATTTCCCTGATATCAGTTTCCCGGGAGCTTATATCAATGTTCCTTATCCAAATGCTTCGCCTGATGAAGTTGAGGAACAAGTGATTAAACCAATGGAAGAGGCTCTAGCCACAATCAGTGGTGTTGATCGAATCAACTCAAATTCGGGTGAGAATAATGGTGGTATTCAGGTAATCTTTGATCAAGGCAGTGATATCCACCTTAAAGCCATTGAAATTAAAGAGAAAATCGAGAGTGTTAGAAATCAATTACCCGACGATTTCGAATACTACGACATCTATAAATTTGAGGATGGAGGCTCAAATACACTACAACTTCGTATTTCCTCAGAGCGAGATCTTTCGAATGCGTACGATCTACTCAATCGAAATTTGCAGCAGCGAATTGAACGTATCGAAGGTGTAGGTCAGGTGACTCTTTACGGTGTTGAGAAGAAGGAAATTAGAATTGAGTTAATCAACGATCGAATTCTTTCCTATGGTGTGGATCTAAATAGACTCACACAAACATTGCAAAGAGCTAGTTTTTCTACATCTGCAGGAAAAATTACAGATGCAGGTCTTCGATACAATGTTAGACCAATGGGCGAGTTACGTGGCGTTGAAGACATTGAAGAACTAATTATTGGCGACAATAATCTCAAAGTTAAAGATATTGCAGATGTCAAATATGTTGAACCTGTTCGAAATTATGCTCGACATTTAGATCAAAAGTATGCGATTGGCCTAGACATTGTAAAAGAATCATCTGCTAATACTATAGCAACTGTTGATCGTGTTTTAGAAGAGATTGATGAGATTAATAAGCTACCTGAAATGCAGGGCATTAACATCTTTGAGATGAATAATCAGGCTGATGGGATCATGTCTTCGCTTAAAGAACTCATGAATTCGGGACTGATTGGTGCAGGTTTATCTATCTTCATGCTGTTCTTCTTCTTGCGACAAGCAACTACTACATTAATTGTTGCTACAGCTGTGCCCTTTTCGCTTACTGTTACTTTAGGATTTTTCTACTTCCTGGGTATTTCGATTAACATTCTTTCAATGACTGGTTTAATATTGGCCATTGGTATGTTAGTTGATAATGCGGTTGTTGTAACGGAAAACATTCACAGGCATCAACGGATGGGCTTTACTAACAAGATTGCTGCTGTAATGGGAGCTCGTCAGGTTGGTATTGCCGTAACTGCCGGTACGCTTACTTCTGTAGTTGTATTCCTTCCTAATATTTTAAATGAAAGCTTTGTAGCACCATATATGTACTACATAGGGATGCCAATCATTATCTCCTTGGTTGCTTCCCTACTAATTTCACTGACAGTTATACCACTACTTACTTCAAAGATACCAGCGCCTGAGAAAATCAAGCGTACTATTATTGATAAGTTTTCAGATATCTATGCTAGATTCCTTGGATGGTTTATAGATAGAAGATATGTTTCTACAATTAGCGTAATACTGCTTTTATTAAGTGGTGCTGTTCCAATTGCGCTGGGCATGAATGTAGATATGTTTCCACGTGTTGAAGAAAGAGAATTGCAACTCACCTATAACCTGAATGGATCATATACACTTGATCGTGTAAAGCAGGCTGTTGATAAGGTAGAAGAATATTTATATGACAACCAAGATCGCTTCGAGATTGAGTCTGTATACACTTATTATCAACCGGAATTTGCGAATTCAACAATTATTCTGATTGATGAAGAAGATGCAGAAAAGTCTGTTCCATTCATCAAAAAAGAAATTGAAGAGAACCTGCCACTTGTAACCATTGGTGAGCCAAGTTTTGAGTATAGAAGCCGAAACTCCGGGGAAGCAATTAGAGTGTTTGTTCATGGTGAGTCTATGGATGTTCTGGAAGAACTTGCAGAACAAGTAGAATGGCGATTAAGTCAGATTGAAGGTTTAGCTGATGTTAAATCTGATGCCGAAAGAGGCGCTGATGAAGTTCGTTTAACCATCGATCATGAAAGAGCTCGAAACTACGGCTTGACTTCAACAGCAATTGCACAAACTGTATCTAGTTCTGTTCGGGGTTTTAACTTAAGAAGAATCCGAGGTGAACAATCAGAAATTGATGTTATTCTTGCATTACAAGATTCTGATCGCCAATCCATCGAGGATTTGAAGGAACTTCCAATAGCTATTGGCGATAATCAGAGTGTAAAACTTTCTAGTATCGCTGACTTCGAAGAGACTAAAGGTCCTGGTAGAATTTTTAGAGAAAACAGAAAAACCTCTTTAGGAATTGCTGTTAATCTCGATGGCATTACTATGGATAAAGCACGTCCAATAATCACGGAAGTAATGGATCAGATCGTATATCCGGCAGGCTATAATTGGGGTTATGGAAGGAGCTTTGATAACGATGCTGAAGCAATGGGTGTGATGTTGTTTAACATCGGAATCGCATTCTTCCTTATTTATCTGGTAATGGCATCATTATTTGAATCGCTCATTTATCCAACCAGTATTCTAACGTGTATTCTTTATGGTGTGGTTGGAATCTTCTGGTTCTTCTGGATCACAGGAACTACGTTCGATTTCATGTCGCTCATTGGAATCTTGATCTTGATGGGAATTGTAGTAAATAACGGTATCGTACTTATTGACCATATTCTTCATCTAAGAAGTGAAGGAATGAGCCGTAGAGAAGCGATCGTTCAAGGTGGAAAAGATAGAATGCGTCCAATTTTGATGACGGCGGGGACTACAGTTCTCGGTCTAATTCCTCTTGCATTAGGAACCACTCAAATTGGTGGTGATGGTCCTCCCTACTTCCCGATGGCTCGAGCTATCATCGGCGGGCTTACCTTCTCAACCGTTGTTACGTTGATTGTTCTCCCATCCATTTATATCATTTTAGATGATATAAAAATCTGGAGACAGCGAGTCGGCGTAATGTCAAATATCAAATGATTTTAAATCCCTCATATCAAATGAGGGATTTTTTTATGTTCATCAAAAATTATTGATGAGCGATCACACCCTACATAGAGAACAATTCACTATTCGTGCTAACGAGGTTGATACTTCGGGCAAGCTTAACCTTGCATCCATATGTAATTTCTTCCAGGAAGTAGCCGGTAATAATGCCAAAGATCTGAATTTTGACATCACTGATATGCATGAACAAAACCTTACCTGGGTTTTGCATAGAATGGATATCAATTTGAGCGGTACGGTAAATTGGAGAGAAACACTTACCGTGGAAACATGGCCGGCTGCCGGTGATAAACTTCGTGCTTATCGAAATTATCGCTTATTAGATAATGAAGGCAATGAATTCGGTAACTGCCTGAGTTACTGGATGGTTATGAATATCGAAACACGTAGACCAACCAGAATTCCACAAGCTGTTCTAGATACACGCTTAACAGATCGCCCGCACGTAACCGAAGTAAAAAACAGTCGAATTAAGCCATTTTCAGAAGCAGGAACAGACAAAACGATTATTGTTCGTCGCTCTGATTTAGATATGAATAATCATGTGAATAATGTGCGATATCTAGAATGGATGCTTGAGACCATTCCACTTGAAAACGCCCAAGGAATTTCAAATTTCGATATCGTTTTTATGCAGGAAACATTTGTGGATGATCAATTGACTGCATCATCTTTAAATATCTCTGACAAACATTTTCAATTCAAAATAACAAATAGCAAAGGTAGTGTAATTGCAGTAGCGGAAGCTAAATTAGAAAACTAGCCTTTCTAATCTGGCAAATACAGGTTAATTCTATTTCACGAGAGTCATTTTCTGAGTAAGTATCTTAGTTCCTACTTCAAGTTGATAAATATACATACCACTAGGATATGCCGAAGCATCCCATTCATAATTGTGCTCACCGGCACTTAGAACCCCTTGTTCTAAAACAGTAATAGGTTGACCAACAATATTAAATACTGAGAGCTTAACCTCAGACGATTCCGGAATATAAAATGAAATAGTAGTTGTAGGATTAAACGGATTTGGATAATTCTGGCTTAGTTGAATCAATTCAGGTTTCTCAACCAGCTCTTCTGAATAATCAGGTGAAATAAGCAAAACATTAAATCTTCGGTTTATTTCTGTTTGATCCAGATTAGGAATTGGATTTTCATTTAGCACTTCATCATCATTGCTGCCGAAATATTCAAATCGATAAGCTACACCAGGTATAATTTCATCTCGTTCTCCTTTATCCAAATCCTCAATAAATAGTCTCCAACCTCCTTCCATATTCCATTCATTCAATTGGAAAGAAAATTCACCTGAAATAGTACTTTTAAATCCAATCGGAAACGAAATTATATCTACATTTTGATAACTGAAATTAAGTTTGCTATACCAATTTGAAGAATTGTAGATACCTAAATCGATTCTATCAGATACATCAAAATCGTAGTTAAGATCTAAATACGGTTGAAGCAGCGAAATTGGCTCCTCATCCTCTTGATCAAACAAATTAATCGAAATTTCTGAGGATTGATCTTCTGATGTGAGCCAAAGCTTGAAGTTAGAAATTGGTTCTTCTTCCTCTTCAACAAAAGCTTGACCATAGTTAATTGAACCCGAAAGAGTGATATCTCTTTTAGTAAATATAGAATCGGCTTTAAGCAATATGAAATCACCGGGCATCAGAACATCTAAGTCCTTCAATACTCGTATTGCCGAATTTTCACTTATTAAAAACAAGCTTTCATTTATAAAACCCGGACCAATTTCTTCACTTAATAGGCGTTTTAGATCGATAACAGCTAATGAATCTTGTCTTGAATATTGAATGAAATTATAACCTTCAGAATCATTTATAACACCATTTCCGTCAATATCACTAGATGTTAAACTAAATGCCCATTCGTAATCGTATAGATCAATGATATTCCGGTTTACCTCATCAGAAGGAACCAATTCGAGAACATCGGGTGATTTGTCATGATTAAATGAAAAGAGTATCGCATTTTCTAAAGTGTCGGCATTTTCAATTGAATACAATTCAAAGGAAGCTGTTTGTTCATTCCAAAAAACGTACTCATTAAGATCATTAACCCTTTCCATTGGAAGTGGAGTCCAGCGATCTGATAGTCGGATTTTACTAGGTAGCTCTACAATTAACTCAGTATTCTCATTCTGAGACTGCATTGACTGCGTTGGGTTTTCAGTCGAATTAAAATCAAAGTTTGTTTCATTATGATTCTCAATTGAGATACCTCGATCTGTATCATTAGCAATTATGGTTGAAGTAAATGAATTAACTTCAAAATCATCTAGATTAATTAATTGAATGGATGGGTTTTCAATTAAAATACTCTCCTCATCAGTAATATTTAAAAGCATCAAATCATTGAAAGCAATTGTGCGACTTTCATAAGGCGATAAATCAACGATATCGATTAACTGAAATAAGTTATCACCATTTCTAATCTTCCAATTATCAATATCAACAAATACACGTTCATTATTCTGAATCTGAAAACTAGAGCCTGAAATAGTACCATTAGTTGAAAAAGCAGAAATCCTTAAATCTGGTATTTCATTGTCATAAATGAAAACTGCCTGACTGATAAAGTCACCAAAATTTCCTTTGGATAGATTCTGCAGTTCAAAAAATACAGTCTCTCGATCTTCAAAAAAATCGTCGTCAAATTGTTGAACTGCTAGCTCGTATACCGCATCCCCTACTAAACCGGTAAAGTTGAAGGTTAACTTATCAAATGCTCGAATATCATTCGTATCTGCAGTACTGAAATCTTGATTTAACACAACATCAACGGTAAGTCTCGACCCATCATGATCGTAAACAGCAACACTTAGTGGAATACTGTCGCTTTCGCTTATAGTTGTGATATTCTGATTGAAAACAACAACGGGCGCATCAAGGATTCTGAAAGAAGTTCTAATAGGTTGAAACTCAGAATCAGATGATTTCCATTTAGAAAGATCCGTTACCATGTTCCGAATCATTGAAATTGTACCACTTGCGCCATTCTTCAAGTGATATTGGTGGTTTGGACTTTCCGCTAAATGAATATCCGAGCGTTGAGTGAGAGCTTGTTCACTTCCCCAGGAAACCTGAAAAATTGGATTAATTAAGTCTAAACCAGATTGATGCAATATCAGGTAGTCACTTTCTGTGTTCAAAATGAATTCATCACTTACTTCAATTTGATTTGATGGATTATTTGAAATAAGAATCGGACGTCCGGCAGCAATATCTTCTTTTAAGGATATTTCAATACTAACCAATTCACTGTGCGAAGTGTTAAAAGAGAAACTGGTTCCAAACACCAGATCCTTAAGTGGTACAACTTGAAATTCTGAGTTAGAGCTATTCAATCCGACTACGATAAGTTCACCAGGTTGCAAGGGGTTCTGTGCATAGCTATGCATTGAGATAACCCAGACTAACAACAGAGACGATATGATATTTCTAAGAATCTTTACTCTTGATTGTAGCATATGAGCCATAGGCACGGTGCTTGAGTAGAGTGAAATAGAATTAAAGACTAATTTCGCAGAATGGCATATTAAAATTGCATTCTGACGAAATTTTAATCTTCCAGATTTGGCTCGTTCAACTTACCTTCGGAGGCGGCAACTACATAAGAAACAGCTGCATCACCCGTGATATTTACTACGGTTCTACACATATCCAGTATTCTATCAACACCTAAGATTAGCGCTATACCGGCGGTAGGTACATTGATTGACTCCAATACAACAACTAACATCACAATTCCTGCTCCAGGAACACCTGCCGCTCCTACTGATGCTGCTGTGGCAGTAAGAACAATCATTAATTGCTGAGTAAATGTAAGATCAAGACCTAATGCTTGTGCAATAAATACCGCAGCTACAGCCTGATAGGCACTCGTGCCGTCCATGTTGATAGTTGCACCAACCGGAAGAACAAAACTAGCTACCTCTTCATCAACACCCAGATTTTTCTCTACTCTCTCCAGAGTAACCGGTAATGTAGCGGAACTTGAACTAGTACTAAAACCTAGTAGCATTGCTGGCCGAATTGCGCGGAAAAATGTAATGAGCTTCATTCTTCCACGGCTGAAAAATTTGAACATTCCCGCATATACTAAAAATACATGAAGCAGTAAGGCAGCAACTAATGTAAGACTGTACTGACCAAGTGCAGCAAGAAGTTCAAGTGCTTTACCCAGATCATCACCAGCCAAGTCAACAATCAACCCGGCCATCAATGCGAAAACCCCATAGGGTGCAGTTTTCATTATCAAATCAACAATAAGAATGATTACATCATTGAAAGCATCAAAAACATTGACCAGCAGTTTTCCTTTTTCTCCTCCAAGGTGAATAATTCCAATACCTAAAAGGATGGCTACAAATACAACTTGCAGCATATTTGCATTATCAGATGCAGATTCAAAGAAGTTATCAGGAACGATGTTTACAAGAATGTCAAGTTTTCCTCTTTCCTGCACTTCTCTAGCCGATTCTTCTCTAACTTCAATCGATTCACTATATGTAGCCTGTAAGCTTTCCTGTGTTGCTTGTGGTAATGAAGTACCAGGTTTAACGAGGTTTACTGTAATAAGTCCGATTGAGACCGCGAAAAGCGTCGTACATAAATATATGAGTACGGTCTTCCCTCCCATTCTGGAGAGCTTGGTGGTATCATTTAAACTGGTAACGCCGGCAACTAGCGATGCGAGCACTAACGGAACGGCAATTAACTTCAATAAGGTGATGAAAATTGTACCAAAGGGCTTTATAAATTCAGTTGTAAAATCGTTAAGCCCAGAAACACTGGATATTAAACCATATACAAGACCGAGAATGAGTCCAATTACGATTTGCCAGTGTAATTTTTTATACCACATAGAGTTTTGTTCAAATATTGATTGTTAACTGATCAAAAAATAAAGTCCGATTGAAAAGACGGATGAAATGCCTGAAGAAACCCAATTAGTCAGGTTATTATCAAATTGATTTATGTTTTTTCCCAAAAAATTAGAGACTCTTGCACTTAGAGGTTTGCCCTGAAAATAGGTACCAATCAATGAATCAACAAAAGTACCTAGAAATCCTGCAAACACGATAATTAGCAAAAACCCTACTGGTAAATTCCGATAAAAGAACCAGTAAATTGCTCCAATTACCAAAGTACCTGCAAGTGTAGCTAACGTACCAACGATACTTACACCACCATCAACACCCGGTTCAACCTGCTGGAAATTCCCAAATTGCCAGGTTTTCCCTTTTACTCTTTTTCCACCCACTTCAGAGCCCCAGGTATCTCCAGTTGAGAATGACATTGCCGTAATGGCTGCAATCATAAATGCCATTGTTCCGGTTATAAACCATAAAATCAACCAAAAAGCGAACCAGAAACCATTCGACCAGACTTGCATTCCGTTTCTTCTAAAATGAATAGACATGAAACCATCTGCATCCTCCTGATCTTTTGAAAGCAATGAGGAAGTAACAAAAAAGCCGAGTACAACCGCAGCTCCAACAAATCCACCTAATCCGAGTGAAATTATGCCAAATAAAATGGAAGCTCCTGCTCCATCAATGGTTAACCAATTCAACAGATATGCAATCAGTACAAAAATTAAAGATAGAACTACAGCAGATAGAAACCGGAGATGATCGTCACCTTCAGAAAATAGAAGAAACACAAAAATGGTAGCGAAGAAGAAGAAGATATTTAGCTGACGATCCAGCACAATTATTCTTCTGAATCTGCATTTGGTTCAACTCTATCGTGTTTCATAATGGCAAAAATAACTATCACATAGCCCGCCATAATTACAATTGGCGATACATATAATGAAATAAAACCCTTTACTTCATTCTCCATTAACATGGCAGTAAATCCACCAACAATAAGCAGTATTGCTATACCTATCAGGCGATAGTTAAAACCAGAAAAAAACATTGGCTTTGAATCGGATGATGCTTGCTTTGCTTTAGGCATGAAACTTTAAAACTACTTTACGAAATTATGGTTTGAAACGGATTATGAAGTTATTTAATTATCTAACAACTCCAAAAGACGAGACGCTAACTGTATGCTAAAAATTGTTTTGGCTTCCCAAAGTCCACGACGTAAAAAACTATTATCCCAAATCGGCCTGGAATTTGAAGTTATACCCAGCAATACAAATGAAAATATATCAGAGAGTGATCCGGTAGAGTTTGTTAATTTATTATCCTTAGAAAAGGCTCAAGAGGTTTCCCAAAAAGTTGATAATGCTTTCATCATTGGCGCGGATACTATCGTTGTTTTTAATGGTAACATTTTGGGTAAACCAACTGATCAAAAAAATGCATTTGAGATGCTAAGTATGTTAAGTAATCAAACACATTCGGTTTTTACTGGCATTTCAATAGTCAAAAAAGTGAATGGAAACATTTTAGCAAACTATCAATTTGTAGAAGAGACGAAAGTATCATTCAGCCCGTTAACTGATGATGAAATTCATTCTTATATTGCGACCGGCAGCCCAATGGATAAAGCCGGTGCGTATGGGATTCAAGATGATTGGGGAGCCGTATTTGTAAATACGATTGAAGGTGACTTTTACAACGTTGTAGGATTCCCATTAAATCGATTTTATCAAGAAATGAAGGCTTTAGAACCTGAACTTTTCCTACAATCAGAAACTGATTTAATTTAATGCGTTCTCGATTCAGACTATCTATTATCACAATCTTCTTTCTTGGATTTATTTCAATAGAAATTGCTGCACAATCTAGTGCTTCTTTTCAGGTTGCTTCTCGGCTAATTCAACAGCAACGTTACGAGGAGGCTTTACCGATTTTGAAAAGTTTGCATCAGCAGGAACCACAAGTTTTCGTGTTTTTAGATCGTCTTGTTGAATGCCATGTTCAATTGAAAGAATATGATGATGCACGATTGCTGATTGAAAACTCAATTGATGCCGGGTTAAATGTTGGATACTCGAATGTTATTCTAGGAAAACTATACCATTTAGAGGGAGACACCGAAACCGCACTTGAAGTGTGGGAAAGAAATCTGGAACAATTCCCCAATCTGATGCAGCTGTATTACAATACAGCGAATATTATGACTGAACGGCGAGAATTTGATAGTGCTATTCAAGTATTTCAGCAGGCTAGAATTGTCTTTAATAACAATGATCTATTTTTGATGGATATCCCAAATGTTTACATGCAGGCGGGACAATATCAGGAGGCTATTGCTGAATGGCTACAATTGATAGATAGAATTCCTGAGCAATCGAATGTTTTCAAGAGAAATCTTATCCGATATAATGATCCCTTGCTATTTGAAGACAGTATTGCAGAGATAGAGTTCAAACTGAGAGAAATGTCGGTCACCGATGCCAATTACAGAACATTTTTCGACCTGCAAAACTGGCTTCTCTTCGAAAATAATTTGTTCCGCCGAGCATATGCAGCTGCACTCCGGTACGAAATGTCAACCTTATCATTTAATTATACACTCGATTTGGTAGGCAGACAGTTAGTGGAAAACAATGAATTTGAACTTGCTAGTCAGGCATTCGCATATTATCGAGATAATGCTCAAAATGAAGTTAAACTCATGGCTTATGAAAAAATGGCCGATGTAAAATCAAGATGGGCAAAATATCTACAGGACTATAATCTTGATGAGGGAAACAAGGCAAATGATCTTTATAAACACTCCATAGAACTTCTGGATACGCTAATTAACGAATACAATTATTACAGGAGAATTGATCAGATTTACTTAAGAAAGGCTGAATTAAGTCTCGATCATGTGTACGATTTGGATGAAGCAAAACAAGCTGTAAACATGTTTAAAATGATGCCCGGCAAAGCTGAGTCAGCCCAGGGGCATTACCTAAATGGGAGAATACATCTAGCTCAGGATGAATTCACTTTAGCCAGAATTGAGTTTACCAGAAGTAATAGAATTGCGGGAACCGGTGATCTGGCAGAAAAAACAAGATACTTCCTAGCACTTACCGATTTTTACGCAGGTGATTTCGAGTTTGCTCAAATTCAATTGAAAACGCTTGGTCGAAGGAATACATCCTATTACGCAAATGATGCTTTAAAATTGAGACTTTGGCTGCAAGAAGGTACGGCAATGGACACTACCGGAACGCAGATGAGCATTTTCGCAAATAACATGAAAGAACTACTAACAGATTCCGAGAATTTTGACGAAAACATACTGCTTGATTATGTCGATGATTTCCCCAATTCAAGCTTTAAAGATGATGTACTATTAGCAATTGCCGAAAATACAAGCCTGGATAATCCTAGATTTATTAACTATTTGAATAGCTTTTTGAATTCTAACTCTCCTACTCCATTAAGAGAGAATCTACTTTGGGTGAGAGCATTACTATCCGAAAGTACCGGAAACTGGATTATCGGTTTCGAATCAAATAATGAATCAGAAACCAGTACTGAAGATTGTTTTTTCAATAATGATTGCGGTAATGACGTGATAACAATAACAACAAGAGAGTTATTCGAAGAGCTGATTCTTGAATATCCGGATGGCTTTTATGCACCTTATGCTCGCCAAAAATTAATTCAACTACCCTCCTAAGTATGAAAGGTCTTATAAACAGTTTTTTATTTTTAGTTCTGTTCAGTGGCGCTGTAACAGCACAGCAGCAGATACTTATTCCAATGGATGTCGCTCAAACAGATCACCTGAAAGCTTATGGTGTAGTTTTTAATCATATTGAAGATGGATTCACTGCACAATGGTTATTGAATTACCGGGGAGGTTCTTTCCTTGTAGTCGTAGATAATGACATAGTTAGAAAGGCATTATTGCGCAATGTGAAGATTGAAGAATTAAGTGCTTCTCAAGCTGTATCTATCATAAATCAGGTTGATTCACCCGGTTCTAATACATCGGTAGTAAATCTGGAAAAAGCACCAAAAATTGCAGTTTACACCCCAAACCAGGCCTTGCCATGGGATGATGCAGTAACACTTGCTCTATCTTATGCTGAAGTTGAATATGATAAGATCTGGGATGTAGAAGTTTTAGCAGGAGAATTAGATAATTATGACTGGCTGCATCTCCATCATGAGGATTTCACCGGGCAGTATGGAAAATTCTGGGCAAATTACAGAAATACACCATGGTACATTACTCAGGTTCGACAAATGGAAGCAATGGCCAAAGAACTGGGATTCTCAAAAGTAAGTGAACAGAAAAAAGAAGTTGCCCGAGAGATAAAAAGATATGTTGGTAATGGTGGGTTCCTATTTGCAATGTGTTCCGGTACAGATACTTTTGATATTGCACTTGCATCTGAAAATGTAGATATCGCACCGTCACAATTTGATGGTGATCCAGTCGATCCGAATGCTCAAGAGCTTTTAGATTATAGTAAGACCTTTGCATTTCAAGATTTCAATGTAGTGTTAAGTCCATATGAATACGAGCACGCTGATATTGATGTACCGGTTGCAATTCGAGAAATTGATCGTAGCCTAGATTTCTTTACTCTCTTTGAATTTTCGGCAAAATGGGATCCTGTTCCTACAATGCTTACTCAAAATCATGTAAGCAGCATCAATGGATTTTATGGCCAATCAACGGCTTTCAGAACTGAAAAAGTAAAATCTTCAGTAGTAATTTTAGCAGAATCACCGGGTCGGGATCAGGTAAAATATCTGCATGGAAATTATGGAAATGGCACATTTACATTCTATGCCGGCCATGATCCTGAAGATTATACACATCGTGTTAATGATCCTCCAACCGATTTAGCACTTCATCCAAATAGTCCAGGATACCGACTCATTCTAAACAATATTCTTTTCCCTGCTGCTAAAAAGAAAAAGCGAAAAACCTAAAAAATTATGAATGATAGATTAAGGATTATGAATTAGGTAGTTTCAAACAATTCATAATCCTTAATTCTTAATTCCTAATTGAAAATGCAGCCGAGTCGCAATTTCGATGATTTAGTTGAACTAGTAGCTATTCTAAGACGTGAGTGCCCATGGGACCGAAAACAAACCCATGAAAGCATCAAAGACAATCTTATCGAAGAAGCCTATGAAGCCATTGAAGCAATAGACAATGAAGACTTTGATGAATTCAAAAAAGAACTGGGTGATTTACTTCTCCACGTTGTGTTTCATACAAACATGGCAAATGAAAAAGAGAAGTTTAATATTGGTGATGTGATTTACACACTAATGGATAAGCTAATTCGTCGTCATCCACATGTATTTGGTGATCAGGTTGTGGATGGAGATGATCAGGTTGCCGAAAACTGGGAAAACATCAAACTTAAAGAAGGGAAAAAATCTACACTTGATGGACTACCAGTACATTTACCTGCACTCATTAGAGCACAAAGAATGCAAGAGAAAGTTGCAAATGTCGGTTTCGATTGGCCCGAATGGCGGCAAGCCTGGGAGAAAGTTGAGGAAGAGCTAGCTGAATTTAAGAACACCCTTGAACATGCCTCAAAACAAGATCAAGCAGATGAATTCGGAGATTTATTATTTAGCCTGGTAAATGTGGCTCGTTTCTTTGACCTAACTGCAGAGGACAGTCTGAGACTTACCAATAAGAAATTCGAAGATCGATTTCGTTTTGTAGAACGAAAAATCAAAGAAGAAGGGAAGTCACTCAAAGATGCTACACTTGATGAGATGGATGCACATTGGGAAGATTCTAAGCAGGCTATGTGATATTGCTAACAGAATATTTTTCTAAGACATCCTTCTTTCTTTTTTTGAGTAAGTAAACCCCAATAGCAACAGTCATTGATGTACCTGTTGCAACTAATACCCAAAATCCAGCAAATCGGAAAAAGCGACTAAAAGTCTCCGACCAAAAAGCTGCGTACAAGCCAATTATCGACCAATTCATAAATTCATAATGAAACTCAAGCCAGGTTTTTTCCGGTTTTTTTAGAAAGGCCGGAATCAAGCCACCAAAAAGAGATACCAAACTTATCAATGCTGCATAGTGGAATGGTCCAAAGTGTCCAAAAAGTTGATAAATCATAAGAGCGGTGATATTTAGTACTACCATCATTATAGCATATACATACCCCACCTGAATATGAAACTTTGTTCCTTTTTTCTTTAAAAGGACAAGTGCACCTAATATCATAGCAAGAATTGCCGAACCAAAATGAATCCCACCTATAAGATTAAACTCATATCCACCCATAATCATGTAAATTAATTCAGAAAAACTACGCGATATTTTTTACAAGGTTTCGGGATAGAAAACCGCTTTTAATACTTAATTAATTCATACTGATTGTGTACCTTTGCAGTCCAAAAAGATTCGGGATCGGGAAAAGTTTGGTCAAGAAAAATTAATCCTGCTCTCTATAAATCCTGTATAGAACCAAGAAAAAAATTGAATAATATGTCTAACGACTTACATACTGGCTTTGATGAAACTCAATATCCTCACATTAATAAAGGACTTGATGGTATCGTAGCTTTCTCAACAACAAAAAGTTTTATTGATGGGCAAAAAGGGGAACTCATCTATGCAGGGTATAACATTGATACGCTTGCTGAGAACGCAACTTTTGAAGAAGTCTGTTTCTTATTGTGGAATGATAGACTTCCAAATACCAAAGAATTAGAAGCACTTAAAGCAGATCTTATTAAGGAAAGAGAAATCCCTGAAGTTGTTCTGAATTATCTGACAACAACCAATAAGGATTCAGAACCAATGGCTGTTCTACAAGCCGCAGTTTCAATGGTCGCAGATTTTGATCCAACTAATGGTGCTTACGACCCAGAATTTTTCATGGCACAAGCAATTTCATTAACGGCAAAAATCCCAACGATTATTGCTGCATTTGATCGTTACAGACATGACAAAGAGTATGTACCACCATTGAAAGATGGAAGTACAGCTAAGAATTTCTTGTATATGCTAAACGGCGTTGAGCCAGGTGCACAAGCAGAAAAAACGATGGATCTTTGCCTAATTCTGCATGCAGAACATGGGATGAATGCCTCAACATTTACCGTAAGAACAATTTGTGCGACTATGTCAGATATGTTCTCAGCAATTGCAGGTGGAATTGGTGCTCTTAAAGGACCACTTCATGGCGGTGCGAATACTGCAGTAATGAATACTCTGATGGAATTAGAGAAAATGGGTGATAAAGCCGATGCTGTAGCTTTCACAAAAGACAAGCTTGCCAAAAAAGAAAAAATCATGGGATTTGGTCACCGAGTGTACAAAGTGTTCGATCCTCGTGGTTACCACCTCCAGAAAATGGCGAAAGGTCTATCTGAAGAAACAGGCCATGAAGAGTTATACACCTGGTCAATGGATATGTTGAATACCATGAAATCTGAGAAAAACATCGATCCAAATGTCGATTTCTTCTCTGCGACAGTCTATTACTCAATCGGTATTCAACCAGACTTATATACAGCAATATTTGCGATGAGCCGAATTTCAGGCTGGACAGGTCATTACATGGAACAAGCAGCTAATAATCGCTTGATCAGGCCTCGTGCACTTTATGTTGCAGAAAAGAATTTAGATTGGGTTCCGGTAGAAGACCGATAACTCATTCTTATTTTATTTCAAAAATAAAGCCCGGGATATTTTAAATGTGCTGGGTTTTTTATTTATCGGGAATAAACACAACAGAGAAGTGTGCACCTTTTTCCGACCAGTATGACAAATGCCCTTCTAGTTGCATGCTAAGGCTTTTTACAAGTGTCATGCCCAAAGAACTACTGGATTCCAGGCTAAAATCATCAGGTAATCCTAAACCATTATCTGAAACTGTAAAAATTACTTCATCCCCATTTTTTTTCAGATCTAAAGTAATAATTCCTTCATCCATGTCAACAAATGCGTATTTAAACGCATTTATCACAAGTTCATTAGTAAGGATTCCAAATGGGACTGCCTGATTCACATTTAAATAAATCTCATCTCCCCGAACATTTACTCTGATATTTCTGTGGATACTTGAATAAGTGGCTCCAATATCTTTCGTTAATTGTTCAAGATAAGATCGCATCTCAATTTGAGTAAACAGCTCATCCTGATATAATTTTTCGTGAATAGTAGCAATCGACTGTATTCTTGATTGGCTTTCGGTTAATGCGAGAATTGTTGTTTCATCCGTTTGACTGTTCGTTTGTAAGGTCAACAATCCAGAGACTACGGCTAGGTTGTTCTTCACTCGATGATGAATCTCTTTAATTAGAATCTCTTTCTCTTTCAACATCTCTTCCAAATGATGCTGATGCTCAATTATGTGAGTAATATCACTCGCACTTCCGGTACAACCAATTACATTTCCGGTAGCATCATAGGTTGGATAAACAGTGCCACTTAAATATTTAAAATCACCGGATCTAGACAACACCTGGAACTCAACATTTTCGAATTTCTCACCAAACATTACCCTTCTAAAAATTGATTTATAGTAAGTAATTTGATCTTTGCAAAGTAAGTCTGTAAAAGCCGACCCAATTAGTTCTTTTGGTTCGTAATCCAGAATTCCTTTCGTTGCTCTGTTGATAAAAGATATGGTTGAATCCTTATCTAATCGCCAAATTAAATCGTTCGATACCTCGACTAAATGACGATAATTCCTTTCACTTTCAACCAGTGCGTTTTTTATGCGTTTTGATGTGGTAACATCCTCAATAAATAACATTAATCGATCTACGCGATTTCCATTATTCTTAATAGGTGAAACGTATTCCCTAAGTGATATTAAATCGCCATTCTTTTTAACTCTATCAATTTCCAGCAAGAATGGAGCATTACTTTCTAAGCCTTTTTTGAGATTGGTTTTAAACTCATTTTGCTTTTCTTCCGGGACAAATGGAATCGGTTTCCCAAAAACCTCATAATTTTTCCAACCGAATAACTTTTCAGCACTTCGATTCCACATTTCTACGTTTCCGTTTTCATCTAAAGTGATAATCGCTAGTGGAGATGATTCTATTAATTTGGATAAAAACTCATTAAGTCGGGATAGTGCATCTTCAATTTGTTGTTGTGATTCAACATCGTTAACTAGTACAATTTGTACTAATTCACCGTCTATTTCAGCTTCCCTCATGAATACATCAACCAGCAGTTTTTCACCACTCTTTTGGAAATGAATTACTCGTCTGTTCTCGACTATTTTTACCAGCTCATTTCCATAGGTAGATAATTTCGGTTTTTGCCCTGCTTTACAAGCACTACAAATCTCGGAGAACTTTAATCTTTCAATTTCTAAACGAGAATAACCATAAAATTCCAATGCAGAAATATTTGCTTGCAGAATTTGATGATCATCTTTTCTTATAACTAGTAATGGATTAGGACTATGATTAAAAAGCTGTTCAAATCTACTTTTGGTCGCTTCTAATTCATTGCGGAGTGTTACTTCTGCAGTAACATCCTGCAATGATCCAAATATTTTAATCGTAAGATTATCAACAATCTCTGGTGTAAATGTGAGCTTAACCCACTTCTTTTTCCCTGTGGCACTATAGAATGGTAGTTCTTCAAAATACTTTGGCCTCTGATTGATGATACAATCACGAAATTCAGTCATCATGTATTCCTGAACACTTTTCCCATAAAATTTAAAGGGGTCAGATATTTCAAAAAAGCTATTTAGACCTACCTCGTGGATGTCATAGACTTCATAACTAGCTCGAAAAGTCTTATTAATTACATCATACTCCCAGCCACCAACTTTTGCTGCTTTATTTGTGTATTCGTAATATTGGATATCAACTATGAGGTGGGTGACATCCTGAAATAAGATGTCTGAGTATTTTCCGTTCGAATCAACGAAATCATGTTGAGATTGTACAGCATACTTCTTTTTCCTGTCCTTCGTAATTATTTGGACAATCTGCTGTTCTTCATTTAATTGATTGACAGTTGCATCACCAAATATCAAACCGCCTTCATAATCCGAAATGTCTAGATCATTAAATGCGGTCGATTCTATTTCTTCTAATCGATAACCACTGAATACACTAAAGGAGTTATTTATGTCGACAATCTCATCGGATTCACTAACTCGAACTACTCCGATTGCACTGGTACTTAGTAAATGGAGTAATCCAACCCCTTCTCCATTCGAAGATGAAAAAATCTGATCATAATCTAATTTGCCATCAGATGAGACTACCTCTTGTTTCCGCATACAAATCTTTTTCGACACTTGATTGAAGTGCGCATGAATCACTTCAAATTCTTATCGACAGATTATCAGATTTGTAAAGCAACTGTAATTAGGTAGAAAGCCTTAGTTAGGTTTTACTACAAGATTTACAATACGACCAGGGACAAATATCTCTTTAATCAAGCTGCCTTCTTCAAGGTACTTTTTTACTTTTTCCTCAGACTTTGCCATATCAAGAACATAGTCCTTGTCTTTTGATTTTTCCGATGGAACATAAATATCAGCTCGTACCTTTCCATTCACCTGAACAGGATACATGATTTCATCTTCCTTCAGATAATCTTCATTGAATACTGGCCAGGCTTCATATCCCATAGATCCAGAGTTTCCAAAGCGAGTCCAAAGCTCCTCTGCGATATGAGGTGCAAACGGATTCAGTAAAATCAGGAAATCAGTAGCAATAGCTTTTGGAACACCTTTCCAAGAATTGGCTTCGTTTACGAAAATCATAAGCGCTGAAATCGCAGTATTGAAACGAAGGGTTTCAATATCTTCTGTCACTTTTTTAATAGCGGTATGAAGTGCTTTTAACTGATTTTTTGAAGGCTCATGATCGGTGATTTTTAACTCTCCTGAATCTTCATCAATTAATAACCTCCAGGCTCTATTCAAGAATCTATTCACTCCATCAACCCCTTTTGTACTCCATGGTTTTACCTGCTCTAAAGGTCCCATGAACATTTCGTAGAGGCGAAGAGAATCTGCACCAAATTGCTCGATAACATGATCAGGATTAATCACATTTCCACGGCTTTTACTCATTTTATGAGCTCTGGCATCTAATTTGATATCCGTCCCTTTTTGGAAAAATGAATCTCCTTTTTTTTCAACTTCGTCTTCCTTCAGCTTAGAACCATCTGGTGCAGTGAATTCCATTTCACCTAAAATCATCCCCTGATTCACCAATTTTTGAAATGGTTCTTTGGTTGATACTACTCCTAAATCGAATAATACTTTGTGCCAGAATCGTGCATATAACAAATGGAGTACAGCGTGTTCTGCTCCACCAACATACAAATCAACAGGCATCCAATACTTTTCATAATCCGGATCAACCGGACCTCCATCCCAGTCCGGAGAAATGTATCGTAAATAATACCAACATGATCCTGCCCATTGAGGCATTGTATTGGTCTCGCGAATTGCTTCTTTTCCTGTCTCCGGATCAGTGGTTGTTAACCATTCAGTAGCATTTGCTAAAGGCGGTTCACCATCACCTGTAGGTTGATATTTTTCAACTTCAGGAAGTTCCAATGGAAGTTCATCATAGCCAACTGCTTTTGGTTCTCCATCAACATGGATAATTGGAAATGGTTCACCCCAATAACGCTGACGTGAAAACAACCAATCGCGAAGCTTATAATTCACCGCTTTATTTCCGGCGCCCTGCTCTTCTAACCAGCTTATGATTTTGTCTTTAGCAGGTTGAATCTCCAAACCATTTAAGAAATCAGAATTGATTGCTGGTCCTTGTCCTGTGAAGGCTTTTCCTTCAAATCCTTCTTCAGGCTGAACTGTTCTTATAATTGGTAGATCAAACTTCTCGGCAAATTCCCAATCCCGCTCATCCTGACCGGGTACAGCCATAATAGCGCCCGTTCCGTAACTCACTGAAACATAATCGGCAATCCAAATTGGAATCTCTTTTCCATTTGCCGGATTGATGGCAAAAGCGCCAGTAAATACACCCGTTTTCTCTTTGTTTAATTCCTGGCGATCAAGATCAGATTTTTTAGATGCCTCTTCCTGATAGGCTTCAACAGCTGCTTTTTGATCTTCTGTTGTGATTTTCTCTACTAAATGGTGCTCCGGCGAAAGCACCATATAAGTAGCACCAAAAATTGTATCAGGACGAGTAGTATAAACCCTTAGCTTATCTTTATAACCCGAAACCTTGAAATCAATTTCTGCACCAATAGATTTCCCAATCCAATTTCGTTGCATGTCTTTCAATGACTCTGGCCAGTCCAAATCATCTAAATCATTAAGTAAACGTTCTGCATAAGCAGTGATTTTTAACACCCATTGGCGCATCGGTTTTCGAATTACGGGAAATCCACCAACTTCACTTTTCCCATCTATCACTTCCTCATTAGCTAAAACCGTACCTAATTCAGGACACCAATTAACAGCAACTTCATCTTCATAGGCTAGTCCTTGTTCAAATAACTTCAGGAAGATCCACTGAGTCCATTTGAAGTAGTTTGGGTCGGTAGTATTAACTTCGCGATCCCAATCATAACTAAAGCCAATTGCCTGAAGCTGATCACGAAATCGATCAATATTCTTTTCAGTTGTGACTTTCGGATGTGTACCAGTTTTAACCGCATACTGTTCAGCCGGTAGTCCAAATGCATCCCAACCCATTGGGTGCAATACATTGAAGCCATTCATTCGCTTATACCTGGCAATAATATCTGTAGCTGTATAACCTTCAGGGTGACCAACATGCAATCCCGATCCACTTGGATATGGAAACATATCCAGCACATAAAATTTAGGCTTCGAGGTGTCGGTTGGAGTTTTAAACGTCTTGTTTTCGAGCCAGTATTTTTGCCATTTCGGCTCGATTTCTGAAGGTTTATAAGCGTGCATTTAGCGACTAAGTTTTTGTTTTATTTTATCCGAAGTTTTCTATTTTCGAGAGTATAAATTAAGACTATTTTCAAGTAATTAAGAATGAGAAACCAAGTTATTTGTTGGTTGATTTTCGGGACAATAATTTTCTTTTCATCGGCTAATCTTTTTGCACAAACTGATGACCAATCTTATGGATTTGTTCAGTTTGACTTCAATCTGGATGAGATCTTTATCATTATTGATGACGATCTCGTAAATGCCAGAAAATATGATCCTGAAGAAGTAGTTAAACTTAAAACCGGTACAAGAAAAATCACGGTAGTGAATAAGGATATCAATGATTTCAACTATAAGCTTGACATATATCCTGACAGTACTATTGTATCAGAATTTAATATCCGTTCATTCACTAGAAGACCTAAAAGTTCATATAATGTTTTAAATGAACAAAGAAATGTAATCATCAATACAGAGCCTGAAGGTCAGATTTATTTCAATGATGAACTTGTTGGAATCGGAACATATGCGGATATACTACCTATTGGTAAACAAAAGATCGAAGTTGTTCATCCTGAATATGGGAGCCTCAGAATATCATTAAAGCCAAGTCAGTATCGTATACAGGAGATAAGTAGATATAATCAAAATTTTAATCCACCTAATATTTTTCAGAGAATCTTGCCTGGAGGATCATATCTGGCTAATAAACAGAAATATAAAGCTGCAATTACATATGCTTCACTTGGCGTTCTTGGATATTTAGCATATGACCTTAATCAATCTTACAATAATCTAAATGACAGTTTTGAGATTAATCAGTTTAATTATCTAAACGCTCAATCAATACTTGAAGCTGATATTTACAGGAATGCGGCTAATGAAGATTTAGATAATATGGATTCAAAGAATACTCAATTAAAGAGTACCCTTATTGGAATTGGAGCCGTTTACCTTATCACTACTTTAGAAGGTCTAAGAAAGCCCAGAGATGGGTATAAAGCTTCACCAAGAACAGATACAAGAATTAGTCTTACCAGCTCAAATTTTGTTCAAAATACTCCCTTGTTAACTTTTTCAATCAATTTTTGATGAATAATTCCAAGCTCTATCTATTTATAGCGGTACTTACTTTTTCTTTTCTTAACTGTAAAGAAGTACCAACTTTTGAAAATGAGGGGATAAATAATCCAACCAGTCCCGACTATATCGTACGTGACATAGATCAATTCGAAATCATCAAAAACCTAAATCAGAGAAAAGCTTACTTCTTTGTCAAATATACCCATGACTTCCCATATGATGGCTTTCTAATCGAACATCGTGAAGCCAATTCAGGAGATGATTTCAGGTTATTTACAGTAGTAGATGACGAAGAAGTTATCAATGATAGCCTCTTTTATGTAATGCTGGATGATATACCTAATCGATTTAATGAATTCAAAATTCGAGCATATTCTGATTTAGCCGGAGAAAGAATTGTCTCTGAACCTTTATATGCAGGTTTAAATCAACATGTATTTCAATTTAGAAAAGAGAGTATTAGCAGTGACTCAACAGATAATGATTTACAACTAATTTGGTACCATAATTTTCTAACAAATATTCCAACCAAATATAAAATCCATTTCTTTTTACATGGAGTAAATGGTGAAGAAGCATATTATGAGAGCTCAATTGAATCGAATATTCGCCACTTAAATGTTTTTGATACAGGTATAACCGAAATTGAAACTATTGAATATTCAATTTTAAAAACGGATGAATCGGTTACTGAGTTAACTCAACGTCATCCATTTTTTGTTGATCCAATCAACTGTATTGAGACACGAGAAAACTATTCAACATTTATTATGCCCCCCGACTCGTTGGCTTATGTTATGACGAGTAGTGATATAATTGAGTTTTCATGGCAAAGTGAATGTTCTGTTGATGAAGTTCAGATCGTTCGAGATGATGGGGGGATTTTTTACCCCGAAAACAAACCATGGCCAAATGTAGTCATTGAATCTAAACAAATGAGATCTGGTGTTATAGGAAAGATTTTGGAGCCAAATGTAAGACGATCATTTACTCAATTATGGTTACAAGCAATAGTAGATTCTGTAGTAATTGAAGCTCAAAGTCCTTACAGAAGAATGCAATAATGACCACAAAACAATCATTTATATAATACTTGGAAAATACAATCTTATAATGAACCTTAAGACTATTTCTCTTATTTCATTTCTACTAATAAGCACAAACCTACTTGCTCAGGATTCTTCTTTTGTGCAATTAAATTTCAACTCAGAGAAGGCTTTTCTAGTTATTGATAACGACTTCGAAGAAGTTACTGAGATTAGCTCTGGAGATGTCATTACTGTACTTGCAGGCACAAGATATCTCTCATTGGGCTTACCGAATAATGACCTTGAGCGATTCTATGTGCAAGCCCCAAAAGATAGTCTGATCGTTCAAGAAATTCAGTTTTCAGATGATGGTATTAGTGCATCAACCTTCAATAACAATTTCGCTACTGCAGAATATTTTCAAGCAAACATGATGATATTAAGCGAACCAGATACTGAAATTATGTATGGTGACTCACTGATGGGAGTTGGGTTTGCGATATTTAAATCAGATGATCGCTTTCCGGGTTTCCAGTTACGGGATAATCAAGGTACAATTAGTAACATTGATACCGATCAAACGGGTCAATTTACAGTGATTGAAAAATATGTACGACCAAATGAATATAGTAGCAGAACCTTAAGTTTTATTCCAGGCGCAGCTCAGTGGCATAAACAGCAGAAATTAAAAAGTGTAGGATTTGCAGTCGGTACTATAGGGCTTACTACTTTATACTTCCTTGAGAATAGTAATTATGATAGTAAGGAAAGCGACTATTTCACATTATTAGAACAATATCGATCTATCGAGAACGAAAGTGCTGCATTACAACTTGGTAACCAATTAGATCGACAAGCAAATGATCTCCAATCAATAGATAATAGACGAAGACTCTTCTTAGGGCTTGCCATACTTACCTATGCCGGCAATATTGCTGATGCTTTCTTAAGTACACCAAAAGGTGGTTATAGTAATCCAAGGCCATTACAGTTTTATATCGATGGGATAAATATTGATGGCCAGTATGTAAGTACAGCTACAGTAAAAGTTAATCTCGATTCAATTAGATGAGAAGTCGTTTAGTTTTTGCTTTAGTACTTATCCTATTAAGTTGTAGCACCGCTCCTGAATTTGACCGGGATAATGAAAACGATCCGGATTCCGGTAGTTTTAACCCCGATATATCTGATATTCAAGTTCAGATTAATGAAGATAAAACAGTAACGATTAGTTGGAGTGATGACACAGAATATGAGAATGCTTTCATAATTAGTAAGTCATTAGGTTCTGATGATAACTTTCAAGTGATTGGTAATGTTCAAGCCAATTCAACATCCTTTATTGATCAAACCAAAGAATTATCAGCAATTACCTATTATAGAGTTTCTGCAAGTTCAGTGATTAATGAGAATCCTGATCTAAATACACCTATACTTTTGGACTATGGTAGTCTGGGTGAAATTACAGCAACATCATTAGAAGACGAAATTACGATCACATGGGATACTACCGAAGTCTATTCTGACTTTTATCAAATTGAGTATAAACTCACGAATACTACTCAATGGATAGAGCTCGATGTTGTTGATCGATTAGTTAATTCATACAGTTTTAGTGAGACATCCGAATCCTATCTATTAGATGTAAGAGTATCTGCACATATCCAATCAAATCAGAATGTGCTTCAAAGTGTCTCGGAAAATACTCTTAATTCAATTAGTTACAACTTGCCATACGAATTTGAACTAAACTTCATTAATGAAGCTGAAATAGAAATTTCATTCAACGATGGTTCAGATTTTGATGATCAATTCATCATTTTTGAGCGAAATAGAGACACCCGTTGCTGCGATCCTCCTTATACTAGTTACATTGCCTTAGACTCAATTTCAGCAAATTCTGTTGTGAAAGTTAATCCTACATTTACAGGGGAAAGAGAATTTTCAATACAGGCTTTCACTAATACTCAAAATAGCATTAGAACTGGGACTCAGTCTATTACTACATTTAGTAACTCGCCATTATTTACTGAAAATGACTATACATCTGTTTCCGAAAACTCATTCACTGTGAATTGGTTAGATAGAAATGGAAATTCAAATGGAGCTACTTATCATTTTCGAATCGAGCTCTACGATTACAATACTAATAGGATAATTGACGAAATAATTGTTCCGCCTACAGCTGATGAGTATACCTTCACCAATTTAGATCCAACTATTATCTATTCGGTTAGAATCCATACTTATGCTTCTTCAAACCCTTCAGTTCAAGCTTTTTCATTTCAAACAGTTTATGAGACTATTTCAACAACTAAGCTTAGTACTGGGAATGGGTTCAAAAGCCAATTTAGAAATGGAATGGAATCCATTTACTTCATTAGGCAATATGTCCAAAGTAGTGCCGGTATTGAAAAATATGATACAAGCTCAGAGACTTTTGAAACGATAGCTGACAATTCAGAGAATCATCCAAATACGGATATGAATTCCATTACGGACTATCTAATCAATTCAAGTGAGACCGTCTTCACTACCTTAAGGGAATATCAGGATAGTTTTGATAATTCAATTGAATACTGGGTATTTATTACAGATCAAACTAATGGAACCACCTATTATGAATATCAAATTCCGATTAGTTCATCGTCACAAAAAATTAAGCTTATTGCTTTAGCAGATGACAATAATATTATCTATGCTACTTATTCGGAATCCGGTGAGAATGATGTAGTTTTTTATAAGCTGAATTACTTGACCGGTTCTATTCAATCAACACACGAAATTGAAAACTCTACATTTTTTGATGTAGTAGTAGACCAGAATAGTGAGTCTATATATTTCTCTGTTAGCAGTGGATTATGGTCGATGAGTTATGATGGAGAGGTTTTAACTAATTATATCGATGACCAATACATAACTGATATAATACCTTCATTCTTTAATAACAGATTATATTTATTTGAATATAGTATTCCGTATTATTTGGATATAGAATCTGGATTATTAGAAAGATTCGGTAATAATGTCTTTTATGATGAGGTCTTCCCTTTTGCCGATAAATTATTGACTGATTATCAGAGAAATCGTTGCTTCTATAATATTAATACCGAGAGAAAACTTTACTGTTCGGAAATTTCCACAGGGAAAGAACTAGATCTAGCATTCTATGATCCTAACAGTGGACAAATTCATCTTATAAACAATTCACACGAATACTTAATATTAAATCCCTCAGGGCAATGGACGTGGAGAAATTAATTAGAAATCATGCTTTCTTAATTCTCGTTCTGGTTCTTATTTCCTGCTCTACTGCACCAGAATTTGAGAGAACTAATCTAAATGATCCCAGTTCAGATAATTTTATACCCGATCCTCCCGAGAACTCCATCATTTCGTACGAACTTTTCGACAATAGAGATCTCAAAATGTCATGGTCGAAAGAAGAAAATCAGGATGGTGTAATTATTTCGAAAAGCTATCGTGGTGATAACAACTATATTCTGCTGGACACCCTATATAGTGACACTACATATATAGATGATTCAAAACTATTTATTCAGGGTACTACCTATAAATTTGAATTCTTTCGTGACGTTGAAAATGTAGGTTTAGTTTTCAACAGTGTGATACCTGAAATCCCTATTCCATTTAGGCGAATTACTGATATCTACGTCGGTTATAGCAACTCCATTCTACTAGATCTATACTTTGATAATTCTACTGAGAGTATCAATTATTTCGATGGCATCTCAGTTTCTATAAATGATAACAGTATTGGTGAAGACAACTGGATTGATATATTAGAAATATCATTTGAAGAAATCCAAGATATAGATGAGAATGATTTCGGTCAGATAGCAGGAATTACCATTGATACCGAATATGAAGTTCAATTATTTAATCTTGAGCTTAGGGTAAATCAATTCATTACTGATTCTCTTAATAATAGAATTACGATAACCAATAATGAGGCTTCTCAAAGAATCAGACAAATAGTTGATCTAGATTATACTGTAATTGATGAAATGAACGGTGAATTAAGATGGAGAAATCCACTTAGTGCCGTAACTGATAAATATGTTATATCTGGCGCTATTCAAGATACTTTGAATAATATCACAGGAAACAGTACATCAATATCATTCAGGACACCACCAACTTATCCTGTTACTTTTTCTATAACTCCTTATATCGGTGCCAACGTCGGGAACACAATCAACTCTTATCGTAGATATGCAAATATTTACCCACCTTCTTTCTCAAACTTGACATCCATTAATGATAACACTCTGGAATTGGCATGGAATTCTGCTGGGGAAGCTGCAGGATATTTTGTGAAAAAGAAAAGTGCATTGGAATCAGTATTTAGCCTGGTAGACAGTACCGATCGTAATACAAGGAATTTGACCGTTACTAATCTAGACTCTAACCTTGAATATGATTTCAAAGTCCATTCATATACATCAGAAGATTCTCCAATAATTAAAACTCGTTATCAGAACTCTCTATATGTCCAGTCACAAGAGGCAACAAGTCAATTCTCTGAATCAATTAAATACAGTGAAAACAAAACCTATATTGTAAAGCAGATGGAAAGTGCCATGTATATTGAAAACGTGGGTACCGGCACTTCATATACTTTTACTTTACCAGTTGATGAATGGGGCGGACCAGCAACAGTAAAGGATTACGCTATTTCGGAATCAACGAATACAATTGCCGTAATTATTGATTTGGACGATGTTGACAACTGTTGTTCATCTGTTTTGATTTATGATTTTCTAAATAATCAAACAATCTCAGATACACCTGTTGGTTCTAGTGCATTCAAAATTCAAACCTTAGAAAATGATTCTTTATTTGTCTATAATGATAGGTCATCTACCACATTTGAACCCATTCTCAAATTCCTCAATCCATTTAACATACAAACGGAATTTGAAACTTTAAATGATATTGATCTTGAATGGGGATGGCTAACTACATTGCAGAATAGCAATTTGATATTAAACTGTAGTGAAACATCAGGCTTCTATTCTTTAAATTTGATAAACGGAATAGAACAGACTATTCTTAATCAGCCATGTAGTTCAGTCAATTATCTGCCCGCTGAAAATATTGCAATCGTTCAACAATTAAATAGTATTGTTATTATTGATTTATCAACTCAAACGATATTAAATAATTATAGCAATAGCATTGGCGATATAAGCATCTGGTCAACTCAATATTTTAAAGAGATTGATGTTTTTTTATATAGAGAAAGACGGTCGTTCTATGGTTTTAAGTACATTCAAGACGCAACCATTTATGATTTATTTATTGCATCATTAACTGAGAACAGAGGAGTTAATATTCTTTACGTTGAACCAACTACGGATAGCAGGTATGAAATTCTTACAAATGATAGTAAAGTCATTTTGGATCTTGATGAAAGTTGGGTAATTACAGAGACTAATTAAGTAAATTCAAATCACCGAAATCCCATCAGGCTCCCACCACAGATTTGGTTTTTGAGCCTGACTTAAAAACTCTGTTGGTAAGCCATCAATTTTCTGTCCGGCTGTGTAAATAGTTTGGACAGCATCACCGAATTTATCTTTAAGGTCTTTGAGTGTCGATTCATCTCCTTTCACCCAGTGCAAAGTGAAATCCAGTTCCGGAAAATCTTCACTTTCCTGAATCAAAAAATGATCTAACCAGGCCTGATCTCTGGCAATTGCTTTATTGTAAGCAAATTGATATTCCAGTGCTGCTGATGGCTTTTTGAGTTGTGGATTTTTCAACCAGAATGCTTCCACATAATCCTGAAAATGACATTTTAAGTTTTTAAATCTGGTGGGACTTACAACCACTGCAACTGATCTACATCCCTGACCACCATATCGGAATATTGCTTCAACCAAATCAGCAACTACTTCTGGATCTTCGCTAGTTATGTATGCCATCGAGAACTTGGCTGTTCTAATAACTAACTCTGTTTGATCTGTGACGGCTTTTATTTCAAATAATTGTCGTTTTACAGGTTCAACTGACTGTTCCGATCCGGCAAAAAGAACTTTATCTGCTTCCAGATCTTTAAATGAACTCAGATCAGTCGAATATTCAATTGAATTATCAAGTCCTAATTCTTTCAAAGAGTCAATATAAGTAGCTAGTATATAGGGATCCTTTTTTGATAGTTTTCCGTGATAGTCAGCGCCGGATAGAATGGTACCTAATGCATCCTGAAACCCAACTAATGGTAAATTCCCGGCATGTAGACAAAGAATCTTCTTTCCAATTTGGTTTTCATCATCACTTAAATTAGCCCTATCTGCCCATTCTGAAATTTGATCGGAATCTATCTTTTCCTTCAATGCAAGAATTGCGAATTTGATATCCTCAAAAGAGAATAATCCTTCTTTTACCGATTTATCGATCGCTTGCTTAAGCTCAATGTTATCAGCCCTGAACCAATTCTTTGTGGCTTCTTCAACAAGTTTTATGTGTTCAACCATGGTCATTCTGAGCGTTAGCGAAGAATCAGCTAAATGATAACAAATCGTTGATCCTTCGGCAGAAGCCTCAGGATGACCTTAAATAAATTTAGCAATCGATTGTTGTTGTTCATTAGTCATCAATTAGAAAATTACAACCTCGTAAGTTTACCGGATTCCAACGACCTAAAACCTGAAATTGTCCTTTATCGTTGTGAATACCTTTATCACCGGTAAGAATAAATGAACAAGAATGTATATTCGCCAAATCAATAATTCCTATTAATCCTTCCTCCCCAATTGGTAAAATTTCCATCGGATTTTGTGGATTTCTGATTGTCACATTCATCCAAGGTACCGGATCAAACCAAAGTGTGCCCCTACTATAGGCCTGACTTAATAATTCTGTCATTCCATATTCCGAATGTACTTGGCTTATAGATATTCCAAACTCATCAGCCAATTGTTTATGTAGCAACTCTTTTGACATTTCCCGTCTATGAGTTTTCATTCCACCCGTTTCAAGAATGATGGCATCATAAGGAAGTTTTGGTGAACCCATTTCTATTAAATCCAGCAATCCAAAAGCGGCACCGAAAAGCATCACTTTTTTACCAATTGATTCGATTTCTCCTAAAACCTTTTTATCAATTGGCATCCCAAGTTCTAAAAATCTACTTAATCCGGAATCTTCATTTTCAATCAATGTATTTAACATCCAAACCAATGAGGAATTCGGATTATCATTATAACCCGGTGTATAAGCCAGAATTACATATTCACCTAGATCATAAAAATGACCCATCCCTTCGATGATCGAACTTCGATAAATCTCAGGATCAGCAACCAAATGCTTGCTTCGATGCATCCCTGATGTACCAGAGCTTTCGAACTTTAACTTTGGTAGTGATTCAACAGTTAAAACAGTGGCATCTTTAAAAGCCTGTATAGGTAGTAGTGGAATCTCATCCACAGAACTCACTTCGCGAAAAACTAAAGCTTCACAAAATCGCTTGTAAATCTTATTGTTCGCTTTTTGATGTTCGAATACTTGAAGAGCTTTTTCTTCGAACGAAATTGATAAATCAAATGGATTAATCATTTTCAGCTCTTTCTAGTCTTCCATCAAATAATAGGAGTGTCATCGTCTCCATTTCAGCAAAATCTACGATCTCGGGAAAACCTGTATGCAAAGGAAAGGATTCTCCTAATAATCCATTCTGGCTCATTAGTGTAGTCATCCTATTAGTTCTATCTGTTAGTACAATCTGTTCATTATCTATTTTCAACTCAAAAGGGATTAAAGAATCCAAATTGAATTGATCAATTAAATTCCCATTCTCATCGAACTTAATGATTGTTTTGGATGCTTCATCATAGACGAATAATTCTCTAAAATCATTAACAATCAATTGCGTTGGTTTTATTCTTCGATTTTGAAAAGCGGATTCTCCAGTTATTGATCCTAAGTACTGAAACCTGCGATCAAAGATTTGGATACGGTTATTTCCATAATCTGAGACATAGATTTTTAGTCCGTTTGTAGCATCAACATCAATCGGTGTATCAAATTGATAGTCACCTGATCCCAAACCACCTAAAGATTCAATTAACTTTCCATTATGGTCCAGTTTCAATATGCGATGTTTGCCGGACTCAACAACAAAAATATGATCCTGAGTAGCATAGATGGATGTTGCATTATCTAACCCTGAATAAATAATTTCCGATTTCTCATTCTGACCCAGCACATTGTTACTGAATAATATCAAAAAGAGAAATATCGAAAATATTCGGGTCATGAAAGATGTTTTAGTCCCTTGGCACCAATATCTGATCGGTAGAACGACCCTTCGAAACTGATATTTTTAATAGCTTGATAAGATTGATCTATCGCTTTTTGAAGAGTATCACCGGAACCAACTACATTTAGAACCCGACCGCCATTGGTCAATATTTGAACGCCATCAACTTTGGTTCCGGCATGGAAAATCAATGCCTGTTCTACAGAATCTAATCCGGAGATAACCTTTCCTTTTTCATAACTCTGTGGATACCCACCTGAAGCCAAAACAACTGTACAGCGATATTTTGAATCGAAATCAATCTCAATTTCCACAAGTTTTCCTTCGCCGGAAGCAATTAATGCTTCTAATAAATCTGATTCTAGTCGAGGTATAATAACCTGACATTCCGGATCACCAAAACGGCAATTGTATTCTACAACTTTTGGTCCTTCTGGCGTGATCATTAATCCAACATAGAGAAAACCGGTATATGGGTTCCCCTCGGCCTTCATTCCATCAATTGTTGGTTTGATGATTGAATTTTCAACTTGATTAAGTAACTCTTCCGTAACAATTGGCGCAGGAGAATAAGCACCCATTCCACCAGTATTAAGTCCGGTATCTCCTTCACCCACTCTTTTATGATCTTGAGCATTTCCAATTACTTTGAAAGTGTTTCCATCACAAATAGCAAAAACTGATGCTTCTTCTCCAACCATGAATTCTTCAATCACTAATCGAGCAGCTGCTCCACTTAATGAACCTGACTTTAATTCTTCTAAAGCCTCCATGGCCTCTGATTCTGATTCCGGGATCAGCACTCCTTTACCTCCGGCTAATCCATCTGCTTTTAGTACTACTGGATATGAATTTTTATTTTTGATGTACTCTGCAGCTGCATCAAATTCAGATTGATCAAAAACTCTATAAGCTGCTGTTGGAATATCATGTCTAGCCATGAAATTTTTAGCGAACTCCTTACTCCCTTCTAAAAGCGCCGGCACTTTTTTTGGGCCAAAGACTTTATGACCTCTTTCTTCCAAATAATCCGCAATTCCATCAACTAGCGGTTGTTCCGGTCCAACAACTGTGAGCTTTATGTCATTTTCTTCAATGAATTTAACTACAGTCTGATGATCTGAAACATCTAAAGTCACATTTTTACCGAGTGATTCAGTCCCGGGATTTCCAGGTGCAATAAATAACTGATTAAGTTGAGACGATTTTGCGATTCCCCAGGCTAGTGCGTGTTCTCGCCCACCTGAACCAATTAGGAGTACGTTTATATTCATTTGCTAACAATGAGTAAAAAAAGTCGTCACCCTGAATTCATTTCAGGGTCTGTAGAGGTAATATCGTGATTGATATTTTATGAAAATCAAGGCCTCACAGATCCTGACTCAAGTTCAGGATGACTACAAGTAATAATTAAGATAATTTCTCTGCAGTGGTAATTAGAGAAGCGAAATCTTCGGCTTTTAATGAAGCACCACCAATCAGACCACCATCAACATCTGGTTGACCTAATAATTCTTCAGCATTAGCTGGCTTCATACTTCCGCCATAAAGAATTCTGATTTCATCAGCAGTTTCCTGATCGTATAAATCAGCCAATGTTGATCGAATATGAGCATGCATTTCCTGTGCCTGTTCCGGTGTGGCAGTTTCGCCGGTTCCGATTGCCCAGATTGGCTCATATGCAACAACAATGTCTAAAGCTTCATTATTATCGATACCTTCAAATGCTGCAATTACTTGATTCTTCACTAAATCAAAATGAATATCCTGCTTTCGTTGATCCAAACTTTCACCTACACAGATAACCGGTACAAGATCAAACTCCATAGCTTTTTTAGCCTTCTTATTCACCGTGGAATCTGTTTCACCAAAGTATTCACGGCGCTCAGAGTGACCAATCAGTACGAAAGAACAACCTGCTTCGGTTAGCATACTTGCACTTACTTCTCCAGTGTATGCACCATTATTTTCAAAATGAATATTTTGAGCTCCTACATTGATGTCGGTATCATGTAAGTAGTTTACACTCATTCCAAGGCTAACAAATGGCGGACAAACCAGTACATCAACTTCTTCGGCAATTTCTGGCTTAGTTGTTTTTAATCCTTCAAGCAATTCAGCTGCATCAGCTGGTCCACAGTTCATTTTCCAGTTTCCGGCTATTAAAAATCGGCGCATAATGGTGTTTGTTAGTTTTTTAAAGTTTCAATGATTCCAGGAATTATTCCCTCAAATTCCTCCCCGATATACTTGCGTACCATTTTCCCCTCAGCATCTACAAGTATGCGCGTTGGATAAAATTGTATGTTAAAATCATCGGTAATTTTTTGTCTGTCAACAGACGGAGGTTCAGCTATAGACCAAAATCTATCTCGCTCCTGAAAGAAACCAATAATTGTATTTGCACTCTCATCAAATGGAATGGTGTAATACTGCAGTCCTTGTGGAGCATACAACTGATAAATTACCGTGCTCTCATCATATTGTTGTTGATATAATTGATTAGCCATGAGCGTAAATTCTAACACATATGGTTGACCAATTAATGAAGTGTTATTTACGGTATCCCCTTCTGAAGTGGTAAATTCAAATTCAGGAACTGCTTCACCCGGTGTTAATTCATAGAGCTCGAATCGAAGGTTTTTATACCAAAACGAATAATTTTCATCGTCTTCATATTTTCGCTCAAAGGTAGTTAGTAAATCTCGAGCTTCTTCTACATATAGACTATCTAAATGCAACTTAATTGAAGCCTGATCAAAGGTCCTTTGAATGTCCTCTTCTTTAGTGAGGCTTTTTACTGAGTCGAGATATGCAATTGTAGCATCGAATCCCTCACTTTCAGCAACAAATTGTTTTCCTAATGTTACCGCCATTGCAAAAGCGTAATCCTCATCAAAAGAAGTATTTATCTTTCTCATCATCTCCTCTTGATCAACAGCCTCTAATAAGGTTATCGCCTTTTCGAAAGCAAATTTCGATGCAAATGTTCCTTTTTTATCCTCGTAAACATCCCAGAATAAATCTGCAAATTTCTTGTATTCAACCGGGATTTCTTCTGTTGAAACCTGCCCGGCTTGAATAAACATGTTCACTCTATTAAAGCTTGCGTCCACTCTATCAAAAACTTCAACAGCACGATTCTCACGTGAATCAATTTCTAAGGTTTGATCTAAATCCGGGAATTCGGCATTAAAAGTTATGGTGTCATCATCAGCTAAAATGAACCTAAGCGACGCCAGATTTCTACCGTTTCTACTGAGTTGAACCGGATACGCTCCTGATCGTTCGAATTCTATGGTACCTTCAAGGAATCCGGTTGAATCGGTCGAACCAATGAATAATGTATCTATCGGATCATTAATATTAATGCGATTAAAAATCAGAAATTGAAATCCTGAGTAATCTCCTGTATGATCAATGGAATCTGCAACCGTGACATTTGCTGTAAATTCTGTCTCAAGTATTTCAGGTGATTGAGAACATGAGATTCCAATCAGTAAAATAAAACCTATTCCAAACCCAAATAATCGACCCCCTCTGTCTTCCCCTACACCTAGGGGGAGGACTTCTCTAAAGCTAGTTACAAACTTATTAAAAAAGCGTCCCCTCCACCGGAGGGGATTAAGGGGTGGGTTATTATCGTTCAGAAAAATGTTTTTCAACTCTAGCCTTCCAATTTTTTTGTAACCATTTGAGTTACCATTTTAGGGTTTGCTTTCCCCTTCGAAGCTTTCATAGCCTGGCCTACAAAAAAGCCCATAAGCTGCTTCTTCCCCCCTTTAAAACGTTCTACTTCGTCCGGATTATTTGCAATAATCTCATCAACTAATTCTTCAAGGAATCCACTATCAGAAACCTGAATCAAATTCATTTCTTTTGCCAACTCTTCAGCTGCTTTATCCTCTTGAAGCATTGCATTAAAGATTTTCTGCATTGCTGACGAGTTGATCTTGTCATCTTCTTTCAGCTTGATGAGTTCACCAAGTCGAACCGGATTAATCGAAAATTCCTGTATGCTTATGCTTTGCTCATTTAGAATCCGAAGAACTTCACTTAAAACAAGATTCGAAGCAGCTTTTGCACTTCCGGCAGCTTCGGCTGTTTCCTCAAAGAAATCTGCCAAATAACGATCATCTGTTAAAGTAACTGCATCGATTTCACTCATTCCATAGTCAGTCATAAATCGCTTTTGACGGACATCAGCTAATTCCGGTAACTCTGCCTTGATTTCGTCCAGCATTTCTGTGGTAACAATAATAGGTGGCAAATCCGGTTCCGGGAAGTAACGATAATCGTGCGCTTCTTCTTTAGATCGCATGATTCGAGTCTGATTCTTTGATGTATCCCACAAACGAGTTTGCTGAACAACCTCTCCACCACTTTCGATCAATTCAATCTGACGATAAATCTCGAACTCAATGGCTTTTTCTACATTCCGGAATGAGTTCATGTTTTTGAGCTCAGTTCTGGTACCGAACTTCTCCTGACCTCTCGGGCGAACAGAAACGTTAGCATCACAACGAAGTGAACCTTCTTCCATGTTGCCGTCACAAACTTCCAAATACTGAACAATTTGCTTGATCTTGGTTAGGTAAGCATATGCTTCCTGAGGAGTTCTTAGGTCTGGCTCTGATACGATTTCAATCAAAGGAGTCCCTGCACGATTTAAATCGACCAAGGTGTTATATGGATCCTGATCATGGATAGATTTCCCCGCATCTTCCTCCATGTGAATGCGAGTTAGACCAATTCTTTTATGGTACCCATCAACTTCGATATCAACAAAACCATCGTAACAAATAGGTGTTTCAAACTGAGAAATCTGATAGCCTTTTGGCAAATCTGGATAAAAGTAATTTTTACGTGCGAAGATGGACTTCTCTGCAATCTTGCATCGAGTAGCCAAACCCATTTTTATTATATAGCGAACCAGATTTTTATTAACTACCGGTAGAGTTCCCGGGTGACCCAAACAAAGTGGAGTAACCATGGTATTTGGCGCTTCACCATAAATTGGTGCAACCGGAGCAAAGGCTTTGCTATTAGTCAATAATTGGGCGTGGACTTCCAGCCCGATAACGGCTTCAAATCGTTCGTGAGCGATAGTACTCATTCAGTAAAAAATATCTTCATCGATGAATTTTGAGGCAGGAAGATAATCAAGTTGGAAATGAGATATATAGATTAATTCGATAATAGAATTTAATATGAAATCCTATATTTAAGCCTCAATCTAATTAAATAGAATCATGAAAAAACTTACTCTATTCTCGTTTGCTTTATTACTGATCGGTTTTACTGTAAACTGTAATTCATCGGAACAACCGGAAGCATCGGCTGATGCAGTAGAAGCAGAAGCGACAACTGCCTATAATGATATGACTCAGGAAGAATTCAAAGCCTGGGAATCTGAACTTCCTGAAGATGTAGTAATCTTAGATGTTCGAACAGATCCTGAAGTTGCCAATGGTACTATTGAAGGAGCAATTCAAATCGATTTCCGAGCTGACAATTTCCGAGAAGAGGTTGCCAAACTAGATACATCAAAAACCTATGTAGTTTACTGCCAAAGAGGTGGACGTTCAGCCGCCGCTTCAGAGATAATGTCTGAAGAACTTGGTTTTGATAACGTGAATAATTTACTCGGTGGATATTCAGAATATTCTACTGAAGAATCTGAAAACTAGAATTATTTTTTAGCGTTATTACACAAGGTTATCAAAATTTGAAACACCTTGTGTAACCGCTTTTCCAAATCATATAGCTTGATTTTCGATTCAAGCACAGCTAATTCATAATTCGAAATCTTTTCTAAAAGTCAAGCTAAATCCATTGCTTTCGCAATTTCAAAGAATCATCATATTCTCGTAACTAATTAAAGCATCTCCTAAATATTCATTAATAAATTAATGAAGTGTATATGTGCTTTTAAAAAGCTTTAAACAACATCATTCTCATTAATTGAGATTCTATGCGGTACATATATCCGTATCTTTTTAACACCATACAAAACAATTTAAAATGGAGTAATGAAAGCGGATTACAACGTTCATCCTAAAAGTCATATCGGTCTAGACTATTTGGGACTAGAAAATAATAAAGAGGTATACTGGAATTTAACTCCTGCTGAACTTTATGAGCATGCAATTCTCCATGGAGAAGCCATCCTTACAAAAGATCATGCTTTATTAGTACATACAGGAAAATTTACCGGTCGTTCACCAAACGATAAATTTGTTGTTGAACAACCGGATATTATGGATGAGATTGATTGGGGTCCCATCAATCAACCTACAACTGAGAAGGTTTTTGATGGTCTGTTCAAAAAAGTACAAGACTATTTATCAGACAAACGCTTATTCGTTAAAGACGTTTTCTGTGGTGCTGATGAGCAAAACAGACTGAAAGTTCGTGTGGTTTCTGAGGTAGCCTATCACGCACTATTCACTGATAACATGTTTATCAACCCAACAGATGAAGAGCTTTCAGCTCATGTTCCAAGGTTTACCGTAATGGCTGCACCATTCTTTGAAGCCAATCCGGAAGTTGATGGAACAAGAACAAGTACCTTCATACTTGTTAATATGGAAAAGAGAATTATCCTAGTTGGCGGTACGATGTACTCTGGCGAGGTTAAGAAAGGCATATTCTCCATCATGAATTACCTTCTTCCTAAGAATGGTGTAATGCCTATGCACTGTTCTGCAAACCATGATGAAAATGGTAAAACAGCTATTTTCTTTGGCCTATCAGGAACAGGTAAAACGACTTTATCTGCAGATCCGGATAAAACTCTTATTGGTGATGACGAGCATGGTTGGAGTGATGAAGGCATTTTCAACTTCGAAGGAGGTTGTTATGCGAAGACCATCAACTTAACTGAAGAAAATGAACCGCTGATTTACGCAACTACCAAAATGCCGGGCACCATTTTGGAAAACGTAATTTTAGATAAGAACCGAGAGCCTGATTTCGAAGACGTCAGTTTAACTCAGAATACTAGATGCTCTTATCCTTTAAAGTTCATCCCGAATGCAAGTAAAACGGGAAAAGGTGATCACCCTGAAAATATCATCTTCTTAACCTGTGACGCTTTTGGCGTTTTACCTCCAATCAGCCGTTTAACTCCAGAACAAGCTATGTATCACTTTATTAGTGGTTATACAGCTAAAGTAGCTGGTACCGAACGAGGTGTAACTGAACCTCAAGCTACATTCTCTGCATGTTTCGGCTCGCCATTTATGCCTTTGCACCCTTCTGTTTATGCAGAATTGTTAGCAGATAAAATCCGTGAACATGATTCAAAGGTGTGGTTAGTGAATACTGGTTGGACTGGTGGTCCATCTGGTATTGGCGAAAGAATGAAACTAACTTTCACTCGAAAAATGCTTTCAGAAGCAATTGATGGTGGATTGGAAAACGTGGAATACGTAAAAGATCCGATTTTTGGTTTTGAAGTACCTATTCAGGTTGAAGGTGTACCATCGAAATTATTAATTCCTCGTTATACCTGGAGTGATGCAGTCGAATACGACAAAAAAGCTCAGGAATTAGCAGGAATGTTCATTGATAACTTCAAAAAATTTGAAGCTAAATGTAGTCCGGAAATAAACGCTGCTGCACCACGACTTTTCGGTTAAACCCGAAGTCTTAAATTCTCTCAAGGGTCATTGGTTACATACTACCGATGACCCTTTTTTTATTTAGTAAAGCCTCTGTAACGTCACAAAAACGTTGATTAGAATCATTTTTGAGCATTTTCATAAAGTCTTCACGATTCGTCCCCATCTTCTGCTCTGTAATAATTAGTTGATATTTAAACCATAATCACAAACAATTACAATCATGCTTACACTTGATAGAATAGAGGCTCCTACCAAAAATGAAAATCTTCTGAATTGGGTTAAAGAAACCGCAGAACTCACTAAACCTGAAGAAATTGTTTGGTGTGATGGGTCTCAGGAAGAATATGACAGACTTTGCCAATTGATGGTTGACGCCGGAACATTCACTCGTTTGAATCCGGAAAAACGACCAAATAGCTATTTAGCTTTTTCGGATCCTTCTGATGTAGCGCGTGTTGAGGATCGTACTTATATCAATAGTTTAAGAAAATCTGATGCTGGCCCAACTAACAACTGGGAAGATCCAAAAGTGATGAAAGAAACACTTAACGGACTTCTTGATGGTAGTATGAAAGGCCGTACTATGTATGTAATTCCATTCAGTATGGGACCTATTGGTTCTCCAATCGCTGAAATCGGTATCGAAATTACTGACTCTCCTTACGTTGTAGTTAACATGAGAATCATGACCAGAATGGGTAAGAAAGTTCTTGACACTCTTGGTGATGGCGACTTTGTTAAGTGTTTACATACTGTAGGCGCTCCTCTTGAATTAGGCCAAAAAGATGTTGCATGGCCATGTAATCCAGATACTAAGTATATCTGCCACTTCCCTGAAGAAAATAGCATTATTTCTTATGGATCAGGATATGGCGGAAACGCATTATTAGGTAAAAAGTGCTTCGCTCTTCGTATTGCTTCAACTATGGCAAGAGATGAAGGTTGGTTAGCAGAACACATGTTAATTTTAGGTGTAGAGTCACCTAAGAAAGAAACAACTTATGTTGCTGCCGCTTTCCCAAGCGCTTGTGGTAAAACTAACTTTGCAATGATGATTCCACCTAAAGGAATCGACGGCTGGAAAGTTTCTACTATTGGTGATGACATTGCATGGATTAAGAAAGATGAAGAAGGCAACCTAAATGCAATCAACCCTGAAGCTGGTTACTTTGGTGTAGCTCCAGGTACTAACTACGATACAAATCCAAATGCAATGGAAAGTATCGCAACAGATTCCATCTTTACTAACGTTGGTTTAACTCCTGACGGCGATGTATGGTGGGAAGGTATCGGTCATGACTGCCCAGAAGGAACAATTAACTGGCATGGTAAAGTACACGATCCAGAATCTGGTGATAAAGTAGCGCATCCAAACGCTCGCTTTACAGCTCCTGCTGCTAACTGTCCTTCAATCGATCCTAAGTGGGAAGATCCTGCTGGTGTACCAATCAAAGCTTTCATCTTTGGTGGTCGTAGAAGTACAACTGTACCTTTAGTATATCAAACTTTCAACTGGAACTTTGGTGTATACGCTGCTGCAACTATGGGTTCTGAAATGACCGCTGCTGCATTCGGTAATATTGGTGCTGTTCGTCGTGATCCATTTGCGATGCTTCCATTCGCTGGATACCACATGGGTGATTACTTCAACCACTGGTTACAAATGGGACGTGATCTACCAAATGCGCCACGTATCTTTGCTGTAAACTGGTTCAGAAAAGATGAAGATGGAAACTTCATATGGCCAGGATTCGGACAAAACATGCGCGTTCTTAAGTGGATCGTTGAAAGAGTACATGGTGATTCATTTGCAGTGGAAAGCCCACTTGGTTGGATGCCACAATACAAAGATATGGACTGGACTGGTCTTGAAGACTTCACAGAAGAAGACTTCAATGCATTAATGACAGTTGATCGTGAAGCTTGGAAACAAGAACTATTAAGCCACGAAGAATTATTCAGTAAGCTATATGATAAGCTTCCAAAAGAATTCTTCTTCATGCGTGAATTATTGCTCTCAGGTCTTTGGAGATCTCCAGAGCAATGGAAACTTGCAGCTGAGCGACCTCACTAGATGGGTCGCTTACAGGCAAAACTCTTTTTAAGAGTGTTGTGGAGTGATAACTAACCCAAATCTAGTTATTTAGTGATGAGAAAAGCCCGTTGAGCGAAATCAGCGGGCTTTCTTTTTTTGATAGATTCCTTAATATCGGGCATGATTTTTCGGTGCATATTATTCTCATCATTATTTCTATTACTTAATTCCTGTTCTATTGAAGATCAATCCGATCCGCTGGAACTGACCTTACCCATTCCAAAATCATACACTATTCAGAAAATCAATTCTGAAATTCAAATTGATGGTATTGCAAGCGAAGAAGTATGGGATAATGCCGAATGGTCGGACTATTTTATAGACATTGAGGGTGATAAAAACCCATTACCCTATTACGACACTCGAGTAAAAATGCTTTGGGATGATGAATTCATCTACTTCTACACGGAAATGGAAGAAGAGCATATTTGGGGCAATCTCACTGAACGTGATGCCGTCATTTTCTATAACAATGACTTTGAAATATTCATCAAGCCAAATGAGATTCAACCTACTTATGCTGAGTTTGAAGTAAATGCTCTGGGTACTCTTTGGGATCTATTACTTGTGCGACCATATCGAAGAAATGGACCTGTTTTTGATGAATGGGACGTAAATAACACTAAAATTGGAATTCATTTTAACGGAACTCTTAATGATCCGTCCGATATCGATGAATCATGGTCACTAGAAATGGCGATTCCAATTAAACCAATAATGGCCATTGATCGCGGAAGTTCACTTGACCATGGTGATTATTGGAGAATCAATTTTTCCAGAGTCCAGTGGCAGCACGATATCGAAAATGGGATTTACGATAGGAAAAAGGATTCAGCAGGCAACTATCTGAGAGAAAACAATTGGGTTTGGACAGAACAATCAGCTATTGCTATGCACCGACCGGAACATTGGGGGTATTTGTATTTCAGTGATGACAAAAATAATCAGATTAGTCTAGTTTCTCCTGAAGAACAAGTTCAATATCAGTTTCTCTTTTACCTATACAGAATGCAGCTCGACTATTTTAACGAAAATAAAACCTTTGGCAATATTGATGATTTATTTGACACACAAACCAATTCGTTTAGAGTAAACGATTTCCAATTTGATGCTCAATTCATTTTTACCACCATTGGTTTTGAAATAACAGTTGATGGTCTAAATGTTAACTCAATTACTATTAACCAAGACGGGTTTATAACTCGATAAAAATGAAATCAATTTTAAATCTACTTTTAGTTCTCCAATTAATAATTACTGGATGTACTTCTATCGATTCAGAACCAACTTTTAAAATCGGTGCCTGGACAGGAGCTGGAATTGCTGAATCAGAAGAAGAGTGGAGAACTGAACTTGAGAAATATTCCTCCCATGGCTTAACTGATCTGTTTCTATCTGGAAGTATTGAAGAAACGGCCAGAGTTGTTCAATATGCCACTGATTACAATATCGATATCCATGCCTGGGTTTGGACGCTAAATCGACCCGGGGACACAACCGCTGCTAAGAATCCGGATTGGTATGCAGTTAATCGAAATGGAGATAATTCCTATGACTATCGAGCTTATGTGGACTACTACCAATGGCTCTCTCCTTTCTCACCGGGAGCTCGTGATTATATCAAAACAACCATGGAGAGTTATTCCGAAATTGAAGGCCTTACTAGTGTTCATCTAGATTATGTCCGTTATGTGGATGTAATTCTTGGGGCTGATTTACAACCAAAATATAATTTGGTACAGGATCGTCAATTCCCTGAGTTTGATTATGGATATCATCCAATTGCCAGAGAGGGATTTAAAGAACTTTTCGGAGTTGAGCCAATGGAAATGGAAAATCCGGAGTTGAGCACAGAATGGCTTCAATATCGCTTGAATGCAGTAACAACTCTAGTTAATGAAATTGCTACAATTGTACATGGAAATAACAAAGAGTTGTCGGCTGCTGTCTTTCCATTTCCAGTTATGAGTCGGCAAATGGTTCGTCAGGATTGGGCAAGTTGGAATCTTGATATTGCATTACCTATGCTATATCACAATTTCTATCGACAGAATTTAAACTGGATTCAATTTTCAGCTGAACAAGGTGTAAGAGAGGCGCATGGCAGATTTGATATCATGCCGGGACTCTATATTCCATCATTAACACCCACTGAATTGGAAGAAGCCATCCAAAAATCTGTAGATGGTGGTTCTGTCGGAATTTCAGTTTTCGATATTGGTGCGATGAGTAATGAACACTGGAGCACTATAAAAGCAGCTTCGGGGAGATATTAATTCTCCGCCATTTCCTGCATTTTTTCGAGATTATCCTGAACACGAAGAGCATCAACAACCTCTGCGATATCTCCTTTCATAATATTATCAAGATTGTATAATGTGAGATTAATTCGATGGTCTGTTAATCTTCCTTGTGGATAATTATAGGTACGGATTTTAGCTGATCTATCACCCGTTGAAACCTGACTTTTCCGATTGGCAGCTCTCTCCTTTTGCTTTTTTTCGAGCTCAATGTCATACATCTTTGATCTCAGCATCGTCATTGCTCGTTCTTTGTTTTGATGCTGTGATCGCTCTTCCTGACACTCAACTACAATACCTGTTGGTTCATGAGTAATTCGAATAGCAGAATCTGTTTTGTTTACGTGCTGTCCACCGGCTCCACTTGCTCGAAATGTATCAATGCGAAGATCAGAGGTGTTTATTTCAATATCTACATCCTCTACTTCGGGTAAAACAGCTACCGTTGCCGCCGATGTATGCACTCTACCCTGACTTTCAGTAGCCGGAACCCGCTGTACACGATGTACACCCGATTCAAACTTCATTTTACCAAAAACCTGATTGCCTTCCAGGCTAAATGCGATTTCTTTATATCCACCCTTTTCAGACTCGTTCAAACTCATTAGGCTCATTTTCCAACCTTCACCGTCAGCAAACCGCCGATACATATCAAATAAATCACCAGCAAAAATTGCAGCTTCATCGCCACCAGTACCTGCCCGAATTTCAATGATTGCATTCTTCGAATCTTCCGGATCTTTTGGAACCAGTTTTATCTTAATGGCTTCTTCGAGTTCGGCTAACTCTGTTTTAATCTCGTCATTTTCCATCTTCGCCATTTCTGTGATTTCTGGATCTTCATCCATCTCAATCAACTCATTATTTCCAGCTTGGCGAGATGTTAAATCCATCCACGTATCGTAGTCCTTAGCTAGTACTTCAATATCACTTCTCTCTTTAGTGAGCGCTGTATATTTATCCGGATCTTCAAACACGGCCGGATCACTCATTGCCGCATTTATTTCTTCAAATCGAGATTTAATCTGCTTCAGCTTATTTTCAATATCCATGTATGAGAGTTGTGCTGTCTTTTAGAAAAATTTACGAAGCGGGAATATATTAAATCCCACTATTCCTAATTCATAATTCCTAATTTCTTATTTTCGTCGAAAAAAGATTTGTCGAAACGTACCTCACTCCCAGCCAATTTAAAACTCGGTTTCTTAGGCGCCGGACAACTTGCTCGTATGAGCGCACTTCAAGCTTTCAGATTTGGAGTTCAAATAGCTTCTTATTCTGATCGACCTGAAAATGAACCAGTTCAGTTTATGTCCCCATTTTCATATTCTGGTACTTTTGAAGATGTAGATGCGATGATCGAGTTTGCTAAGACTTGCGATGTTGTTACGCTTGAAAATGAATTCATTAATTCTTCGATCTTAAAAGAAGTTCAGGAAAAAAGTGGAACTCCAATTTTTCCATCACCAGAAAGTTTTGAGTTAATAGAAAATAAATTAATCGAGAAGCAGACTTTTGAAGCAGCTGGAATTCCTGTAACTCCTTATAAAATTGTCGAGGATTCTCTTGATCTGAAAGATTTCGGCACTCAATATGGATGGCCATATTTGCTCAAATCAAGTAAAGGTGGATATGATGGCTATGGAAATAAGACTGTAAGAAATCATTCCGAAGCTGTTAAAGCTTTTGAAGCTCTGGGTGGTGATGAAGGTCACGATATTCTAGCTGAAGCCTTTGTTGATTTCACACATGAACTTGCTGTGCAAGTGGCTAGAAATGAAACAGGAACGGTTGTGTACCCTTGTTGCGAAACGGTACAGGAAAATCATATTTGTGTGGCCGTTCTTTCACCGGCTCCCGTTGATGAAACTATCCAACAAAAGGCCCAGGAATTAGCTGTAAAAGCAACTGAAGCTATCGATGGAAAAGGCATTTATGCATTTGAGTTTTTCTTAACTACTTCAGGTGAGGTTCTTTTAAACGAATCAGCTCCTAGACCACATAATTCAGGTCACTACACTATTGAGGGGTGTATTGGATCACAGTTCGAGAATCATGTTCGTGCTGTATTAGGACTTCCACTCGCCTCAACTGAAATGACTGAGCATGCAGCAGTTATGATCAATTTATTGGGTACTCACAATCGCCCGGCAGAAAGTGATAACATAATCGAAGGACTTGAAACAGGAGATGGACATCTTCATGTATATGGCAAAGTACAGAGCAAAGTAGGTCGAAAAATGGCGCATTATACTTTGCTTGGTGATGACCTTCATCAGACCTACCAAAATGCAAAAAGTGTTACTGATTCTATAGAAATTTGAGTATATTCATTGCGTATAAGTGACTGTAATTATGAGGTCTCAATGCGTAATATAGTAATTATACTTTCTTGCCTATTCTTTCACACAGGTTGTGATATTCTTGAATCTATTGGGTGCTCATCTGAAGACATTAGCACCGTTAATACAATTATTGTACGAGAATATATAACTGATCAAAATTTTCAGACCTTTACTCCCTTAAGAGTGTATCAATATGGGGATAAGAATACACTAAATGTAATTGGCAAGTTTGATTACACACTAGATGGCAGCTTTGCAATCATGTACAATGGATATATTAATTATGGTGCTGACCCAGTAAGCTTTAATGAAGAATTCTTATTACATACGTTTGGTGATAATTACTCACCGAATGGATTCGTAAGTAATTATGATGATGTTGACTATAATAATGTACAAGAGCAATTTATAAGACTTTATAGTTCTCTAAAAGAGATTACTTTCCCTGGAACTGAAAGGCCAACCCCGATAACAGTGGATATGGTAAACCGCTTTTCAAAATTTACAAACAGCGTAGATACATTATTCTATACTACTATAAACTTTTCAGATTCGACAACATACTTTTATAACAGAATCCAAGATCTTGAGTACGGCAAGGATGGTTCACCTTTACTTCTTATAAATGACAAAAAAGTTGTGCGAATTGATGATAATAATCGTAATGAACAACTAGTTAGCTCTCATATTATTAAGGTTGGAAACGATGCTATTTTTGATACTTTGTATAGCTATAATCCGCTGGAAAAAACCAACAATCAACTCTATTTTTCATCAACTAATGCCGGAATCTTTATTAGGAAACTTGATGAATTCGTGTATTTATTGAATGATGATGGTTCTCTTACAACATCATACTTAAACCAAAAGCTTGGTTTCACACCTGATCGTTCAAACCTTAAAGGAACATCAGTGATTAGTGATTATGGTGGACATTTTTATGATTTAGAAAAAGATAAACATATAGATTTAACCAAGCTCTTTTATGATACCAACCAAGTTATTTATGGATATCCATCCAACAATGATCTCATCGCTTTAATGCTAAGTGGAACATCTGGTCTGAATACAAACGAAGAAAAGATATTTATTTTCGATGCAATATCAGAGACATTGATAGATTCTATTACCGTCGACGACCTCCTACCATTTGATAGTACTGAGACTAACAAAAGTAGTTCAATTACTTTAAAAAACCCTGTTTTTACAAGTGATAATCGGCTAATTTTTATGCAGGTTTTTACTACATGGGATGAATATTGTAATGATTAAATATCAAATCGAAGAAACACTTGAACCAGATGAGTTCCTCGAAATCTTGAAGAAATCAGGTTTAGGTGAATGGTGACCTATTGATGATTTCGATCGTATTACTAAAATGGCTGAGAATGCGAACTTAATAATCACAGCTAGAGAAGATGGTAAGCTTGTAGGAGTTGCACGATCTATTAGTGATTTCGTGTATTGCACCTACTTATCAGATTTAGCTGTTGATTTGGGGTATCAACATCGAGGAATTGGAAAAGAACTTATTAGACAAACAAAGTTAGCATCACCTAAAACGAATTTGATCTTACTTTCTGCACCGGCTGCTACTAAATATTATCCAAAAATTGGTATGGAGAAGCATGATCATTGCTTTCTATTAAAAGACGCCAATAATCTTAAGTAAGAAAAGACAGATTTCTTACCTTCCATCGAACAAATCCAAAAAGACTGATGATCGATTCACCAATTGTAGGCGTTGTAATGGGCAGTGATAGCGACTGGTCGACAATGCGCCAAGCCACAGAAATTTTAGCTGAGTTTGGAATACCATTTGAAACAAAAGTAGTTTCTGCTCACAGAACTCCAGATGATATGGCTGAATATGGAAAATCAGCTAGAGATCGTGGCATTCAAATTATTATTGCTGGTGCAGGTGGAGCTGCACATCTTCCGGGAATGCTTGCAAGTCATACCACATTGCCAGTAATTGGAGTACCTGTTCAAACTTCAGCACTTGGTGGTGTAGATAGTTTGTATTCAATTGTTCAAATGCCCAATGGTATTCCCGTTGCAACAGTAGCTATTGGAAAAGCTCAAAATGCAGGACTTCTTGCAGCTCGAATCTTAGGAACAACTGATTCTGATCTCGCTTATAAACTTGAAATGTATCACCACCAAATGGCGGAAGAATCAAGGAAGAAAACGGAGAATTTGACTTGAGTAAACTAGTTTTTGCGTTTTTAATAGTGATTTCCTCACAACTCACTCTAAAAGCACAAGATGCAAACCCATTACAACCATTCGAGTATTTGATAGGTGGAAATTGGAATACTGAAACCACAATGCAGACATTTGAATGGGGCGTTGGTGAGAAATCTGTGCATTCAGAATTATATTTTATTGCTGAAGGAGATACATCACTAGCAGGAGAAATTACCTGGTTTTGGCATCCTGGAAAGCAAAAGATCAAAGGATATGGGCATCTGTTAAGCAATCAATTGATATTTTTTGATTATAGCACCGAGTTCACAGAACCAAGGAAAATGACCAATGTTATACTAGGCTATAATCATCAGATTGATGAAGTCCCGATTTATGAATCACTTGAGTTCATAGATACTAATCAGTATAGATGGACGATGTACGAAAAGGTTTTGGATGAATTAAAACCTCAAATAAGCATCGTTTTTAAACGTAAAAACTGATTCTTAGCCCATTATTAATTTGTGAAGTGGACAAATAAGCGTACTTTTGTTCCGGATATAATATTAAGCTGAACTCCATGTCTTAGTAGTGGCCTGTTGCTACGTTTCTTATTCGATCCATTCCTAGTAACTTAATTTTTTAAATATGAACATTTATGTAGGGAACTTAAGCTATGGAGTTTCCGACGACAATTTACGCGAAGTTTTTGAAGCTTTTGGAACTGTAAGCTCCGCGAAAGTAATTACTGACAAGTATTCTGGCCGATCTAAAGGATTTGGATTCGTTGAGATGGATAATGATGCTGAGGCTAATGCTGCTATCGAGCAATTAGATGGAGCTGAAATTGATGGACGATCTGTTAAAGTAAATGAAGCTCGACCAAAAGAAGATAACCGCGGTGGTGGCGGTTACAGAGGTGGTGGAAATCGTGGCGGTGGCGGAGGTTACCGCAGATAAACCCACAATTATTTTGAAAGCCTTTTCATTTGAAAAGGCTTTTTTTTGTTCATCATTTTTTTGAGTAACCTTTCTCAGTTCTTTCAGTAATAGGGCTAACTATTTATCACCAAATCGGAGCATAACAATGGTAATGAGTACAACAAATTCTTTAGAAGGCAAACAAATAAACAAATATCTGGGTATTGTTACAGGCGAGGCAATATTAGGCGCAAACATTTTCAAAGACATCTTTGCAGGCATCAGAGATATCGTTGGGGGTAGATCAGCGTCTTATGAGCGTGAACTACAGGAAGCTCGCCGAATTGCATTTACAGAGCTGGAAGAAAAAGCACGACGTGTCGGTGCTAATGCTATAATTGGTATTGATATCGATTATGAAACTATAGGAGCAAATGGTAGCATGCTGATGGTTTCAGTTAGCGGTACTGCTGTTTCAGCAGAATAAATTCAAAAAAAATCCCGCACACTTTCTAATGTGCGGGATTACTCCTCTTATCTCCCTCTTCTCGGGTTGGTTCTCTCTATTCTATCTTCAAGTAGTTCCTCTCTCATAGATTCTGCAAATCGATACATAATTCTTCTGTGTTCATTTTCATTAATTATGTTTCTTCTTCTATTTGTAAGTCTTAGTTCACTAAATCTGTAGAATAATCTCTCTTGCTTTTCCAACTGATGAACTAACTGAGAATATTCATTTACAACTCGCACTCCTCTTTGTCTGGCTCCATTGTTTCTAGATTGCAGTCTTAAGCTTCCGTTATTGTTTGATCGTTTTGAATATCCATTGTTGTTGTTGAAGGAATTAAACCGACGCAATGCCCTTCTCGTTTGTTGGATTTCCCTTTCCATATCTCTCTCAATTTGGCGTTTAGCATATCGAGCTTCTCTCAAATTATTCGTCATCATAGCATAAGAAAAATGCTCCAGTTCGTATTCGAAGTCTCTTAACTCTTGTCGATTTATTCTAAAATCTTCGCGATTGTAATTTGAATAGTTTGCATAGTATTGTGCTGAAATCCCTGTTGTACTAAGCGCCATAAATAGAAATAATAATTTTATCCGTTTCATGATATCTCCTTATTTGGATCATTCTCTTATCATTAAAACGAATACTTATTGAACTCGTTACTCACATCTTAATGCGAGTCTATGATTTTAGTGTAACCCTGATTTCTATTCGTAACGAATAGCATCAATTGGATCAAGCTGAGCAGCTTTCCAGGCCGGATATGTTCCAAAAATAAATCCAATCAGAACTGCTATAAATAAGATGATTAAAACGGTGCCCGAACTAATTGCGGCAGAAAATTGAGCGTCAACAATACTATTCACGATTGGCACAAATAAGAAAATTCCCAGGATTCCTATTACCCAGCCTAACACTGCCCCAGCAATAGATATGGTAACTGATTCTGCCATAAACTGAAAAATGATATCCTTTTTCTTTGCCCCGGTTGCCTTCCGTATTCCGATCTCACGTGTTCTTTCAGTAACAGATATCAATAGCACATTCATAACTCCAATTCCGCCTACTAATACTGAAATTCCGGTAATTGCTCCCATTATTAGCTTAAATAATTTGATGCCTTGTGTAAACTGTTCAATCCTCGCTTCATTTGATGCCAGTGTAAAAAGCTCACTTCCACTATCAAACTCACTATCTAACCAATTTTTAATCTCTTCTTCGACTAATGGAATTGTCTCTGCTTGATTAACCTTCATTATTATGGCAGGATACCCCTCTTTTAAGTCTTGTAAGGCCGAAATTGGTACATAAATCATTGGGAATTCTCCTCCTGAAGTTTCCTGAATCCCAACAATCTGAAATGATTGATTATATAGAGAGAATTCAATTCCAATTAACTCAGAGGGGACATCAGAAATTTTCCCTGCCAGATATGAATTTATAACAGCGCTATAAGTTTTTGAATCAACATCAGTTCTGGTAAAGTATTGACCATATAATGTTGAGTCATTTTCTAGTTTGGTTCTATTTTCAGTTCCACCTCGCAAATAGACAGCGTAAACCGAGTCACCAATAGTAATCTCAGCCGTTTCTCTCTGAATGATTTCAACTAATGCCTGATCTCTGAATTTATCTTCTAAATAACGGGCTTCATCAAGACTTAGAACTTCACGATTTTCGATTGGAACTCTGATCCCATCCACAATTTTTGTTGAATTAGAAGAGATGTTTAAAATATTCAGTGAAGTAGTACTTGCCAGTTGTTCTCTACCTGTTTTTTCAAGCCCATCACCTAATGCTAAAATACCTACTAATGCAGCAACGCCAATTACTATACCTAGCGTTGAAAGAAATGTGTGGAGAGGATTCGATCTAATATTTTGTAGTGCTAATTGGATCGATTTAAATAAATATAGCATGCCCGAATTTTTGGAAATCGAGTACGCTACACATCCTGATGAGTTTCAGCTATTTGATATGAATTTTGTGCTGAACTGTTGCTGAATTGAATTCAAAAAAAGAATCCTTCCAGGAAGCGGGGCCAAATCGTCCTCTTGCATTATTTGAAAATCCATATCGCTCTTTTGGGATTCCAAGCAAGTTTGTATCGAGTTTTCCATTGGTGTTTTTATCATGGTAAACAGCAATGGCATACTCTCCGAAAGGTAGCTCATCCACTTTCCAAACTACAATAGTACTGTCAACCGGGATAACGACAGTATAAACCGGTTCTTTAGTATAGGTTTCTTGAGAGTTAAACATCGCAATTCTAAGTTCACCTTCAACTTTTCCTAAGCCTTCAACCTGTAATACAAATTGTGCAGTATTTTCAGTGATGTAATCAGGACTTTCCTGAGCTTTTAAAGAAGTGAATGCACTAAATAACAGCATTGTGCAGATCAATCTAAAAATCATAAAATCGAACAGTATTCTTTAGTAATTGAAAGTTGAAAATGATCTTCGGTGGATTCAACATCAAATTTTCTCAAATCATTCTGCGAGAATGAATTATCCAAGTTTTTCACCGTTTTGAATAGTTTTATCAGGTACCGCCAAAATAACATTCCCGTTTTCATCATAAAATCCGGTTATCAAACATTGTGACATAAAAGGTCCTATTTGTTTGGCCGGAAAATTGACAACACCTATTACTTGTTTTCCTATTAATTGTTCCACTGAATAATGGTGAGTTATTTGTGCCGAAGATTTTAGTATCCCAATTTGTTTACCGAAATCAATACTTAGTTTATAAGCAGGTTTAAGAGCTTCTGGGAAATTATCAGCTTCTACTATAGTACCGACTCTCAGTTCTATTTGCTCAAATTCTTGCCAGGTAATTTCTTTCATACCTGAAAATAAAAAAGCCCTCAAAAAGAGGGCAAGTATTTATTTAATTAGCATCATTGACTTTGTTTGAACCTGATCTTCATACCTAAGTTGATAGTAGTAAATTCCACTTGATAAACTACTTGCATTAAAAGTCACCGTATGAGTTCCGGCTGATAAAATTGTATTTGAAAGTGTTGCTACCTCTTTCCCAAGCATATTGAATACCTTTAGTTCAACTAAAGAACTGTTAGGCAGCTCAAAGGTAATTTTCGTCGTCGGATTGAAAGGATTTGGGTAGTTCTGATTTAATTGAATCTTATAATCATTAGACTCTAATTCATTGCTTACTGTTGGTTCATAATTAAACCGCAAGCGTTCGTTATAAAATATATTGTTGCCCTCTTCTGAATAATGAGTCAACTCATTGATTCTGTCTTCATTATTATAACCAATCGATAGAATTTCTTCTGTGATCCAATTTCCGGATTCGTAATAGTCGGTCTGTAGTTTAGTTTTGATACCACCTTCTTCTATAAAATATGTTCTGGAATAAGGTGTATAAAACCCATCACTGAAATAATATTCGTCGTTTACTCCTTCTATTAAGAATAGATCGTCTGAGTATACTGCTGATAAGTCTCCCAGACTCATGTCATAATAGGTATATCGATCTATAAAATCGTCAAAGTGATAATACTCTATATAATTTCCATCACGCTGTACTGCAAAGTTATTATTTGAGTTAAACTCTGCGCCGTCCGAGAAATATGTAAGTTCGAAACGCAAAGAATCGGATGTAATTTCAAAAAACCTGACTTCAGTTATGAAACTAGATTCTTCCTCGATTTCCTCACTAAATAGTGAATCGAGTCTACCGTTTTCGTTGTAATAAAATCTATACTGTGTATAAATTTGATCGGCATAATCAGTATAAATTTCCAATGCCTGACCATTATCATTCAAAGTTATTTCAGTAAAATAATTGAACGTCCAATCCTCAGAATTAAACTTATTATAGTATTCAATCAGTATTGATTTCCGATCATTTAGATAGGTGTATTCACCTTTCTGAAATTCCGACCAACTATTGATGTAAGTATCAATAAAAACTTCAGAAATTCCTTTATCAATATTGTTATCAGTGTTTGATTTCATCTTCTGAACACCAATAAATGGATTCACTCTGATATCCCTAAAAATATCTTTGAGCGTTAGATGATCAGCTTTTTTAACTCTGCTGCTTTCCTGTGCACTAACGGTGATAAGACTTGTTGATATAATGATTATACCTAAGAATGTGATTCGCTTTCTCATGTTTCCCCTTCTTTTTACCCAGATTATAAAATGTAATTATTCTATAACTACACATTTTTGGGATTTAGTATGTACAAAAAAACCTGCTCTCATTTCTGAAAGCAGGTTTAATACTTGGATGAGTAAACGAAATTCTTATCCAGTAACTGTTTTCACAGTTTTAATAATTCGTGCCGCAACCTTGTAAGGATCAGCATTAGAAGCCGGACGACGATCTTCTAGGTAACCGCTCCAACCATGAGTTGCTGTGTAAACCGGAATACGAATTGAAGCACCACGGTCAGAAACTCCATATGAGAACTCATTGATGGATGCTGTTTCGTGATCACCAGTTAAACGCTCATCGTTATAAGCACCATAAACAGCGATATGCTCGTCTACAACACTTCTGAACGCCTCACAAACACCTTCGATCTTTTCTTTTGATCCGGCAGTTCTGATGTATTCGTTTGAGAAATTGGCATGCATACCAGAACCATTCCAGTCAGTCTTTCCTAGTGGCTTTGGATGATATTCAATGTATACACCGTACTTTTCTGTTAATCTTTCAAGAAGGTAACGAGCAACCCAAATTTGGTCACCTGCATCATGAGCACCTTTTGAGAAAATCTGGAATTCCCACTGGCCTGCAGCAACCTCACCATTAGTTCCTTCAACATTTAAACCAGCTTCAAGACAGATATCTAAATGCTCGTCTTTAATCGCACGACCATAAGCATTTTGTCCACCTACACCACAGTAATATGGACCTTGTGGTGGCGGAAAACCACCAGCCGGGAAACCAAGTGGTAACTGAGTGTCTAAATCCATAATGAAGTATTCTTGCTCAAATCCGAACCAGAAGTCGTTATCATCATCTTCGATGTGTGCACGACCATTAGTTTCATGTGCAGAACCATCGGCATTTAATACTTCTGTCATTACCAAGAATCCATTTTTAACTTCTGGATCTTTGTAAATAGCAACTGGCTTCAATAAACAATCCGAGCTATCACCCGTTGCCTGTAGAGTTGAACTACCATCGAATGACCATTCAGGGCAATCCTCTAATTTGCCACTGAAGTCGTGAACGATTTTTGTTTTACTTCTTAAAGATTGAGTTGGGTTGTATCCATCCAACCAAATGTATTCAAGTTTTGCGAACGACATATTTTATTTAATTATTTAATGTATTCGATAAAAAATCAGAACAAATATAATGCTCTTTCTTCAAAACACTCAAAAAATTAATCTATAAGTTTTCCACATGTTAATTTGGTAAGTGCAAAAGCGCTTACACCTTAATAATTAATTTAAATTCTAATATTCATTCTTACCGAATTGCATCGATTTAGCAACATTTTTTAGCTAAAAGTTGGTTTAACTGAGCGAAATTAGTCTTTATCTTTAGCAACACTTATTCACACTTTTCCTAATTCAAATAATAAAAATTGAGCACTTCGAAGGTAAAAATCTGGGTTGATGCATCCCGACCAAAAACCCTTGCTGCTGCCTTCGCACCTGTACTAGTTGGGGCCTCAATTGCGTGGCATGATGAAGTATTTATTCTAATCAATTCGTTGGTTGCTCTACTTTGTGCTTTTCTGATTCAAGTCGGTACCAATTTCGCAAATGATTATTTTGATTTTGTTAAAGGGGCTGATACTGAAGAGAGAATAGGTTTTGAGCGAGCCACTGCTGCAGGTTTGATTCAACCAAAAACCATGCTGAGAGCAACAATTATAACTATGCTACTGGCCTTCATAATTGGATTATATTTGGTTTGGGTTGGAGGTTGGCAGATTCTGGTTATTGGAATACTCTCCTTAATATTTGGAATACTTTATACCGGTGGTCCTTACCCACTCGGTTACAATGGCCTTGGTGATATTTTTGTATTTATATTTTTTGGCATCGTAGCTGTAATGGGCACATACTTTGTGAATGCTCTGGAATGGTCGATATCTAGTTTTTGGGCTTCATTAGCTGTTGGAGCATTGTGTACAAATATTTTGGTGATTAATAACCTGAGAGATGTAGAACAAGATGCTAAGGTTGGAAAACGTACTCTTGGTGTCCTATTAGGCGACACTGCATTGAAATGGGAGTACACTTTAATGCTGATTTTAGCTTTTGCAATACCACCACATTTCTTTTTTAGGTTAGATTATTCAGTCTGGATTTTACTTCCATTTGTATCAGTGCCGCTTGCTATAATTCATGCAAGAAAAGTGTGGACAGAATCTCACAAACCCAATCTTAATAAAGTACTCGAACAAACAGCCCAGTTTATGGCTTTGTTTGGAATACTATTTTCATTGGGTGCAATTTTGGGATAATGCTTTCTTACTACGCATTTAAAATACCATTCAAGACTCCTTTTCGAATTTCAAATCAGACTTTGACTTATCGAAATGGAATTCTTTTGGTTTACGATGCGGGTGAATATCAAGCTTATGGGGAAATTGCTCCATTACCTGGATTCTCGAAAGAAAACCTAAAACAGGTCTTACCAGTACTAATTGAGAATCAAAAACATTTGGAGTCTGCAATTCGAAATAATGATGCGGAACAAATGATTTCGATTCTTGATGGAGTGCATGGATTCCCTTCACTTTCATTTGGATTGGATACTTTGATCACTGATATCAAATCCAAGCAAAATGATATTCTACTTTCTGAAACACTTTTCAATTCTCATGTTTCATCTGCTAAAGTAAATGGAGCAATTGGAATTGAGAATATCGATACGAGCTTGAAAAAAGCTGAATCATTAATTGCTGATGGCATTGAAACTTTAAAATTGAAAGTTGGGGTTGATCATCAACAGGAAATAAACATTCTCAAAGCAGTTCGGGAAAATCACCCCAAAATAAATCTTCGTATAGATGCAAATCAGGCATGGAAAACGGATGAAGCGATTAGGTGCTTAAAAGATTTCGAGGAATTCGAAATAGAATACTGTGAACAACCTGTTTCTGAATTTGATGTTGAGGGATTGAAAAAAGTAAAAGACAACGTATCAATTCCTATTGCAGCTGATGAAGCCGTTAGAACTTTTACTGAGGCAAAGGAATTAATCGAAGCAAATGCGTGCGATTTATTAATCCTGAAGCCTTCACTTTTTGGAAGAATAAAAAATTGCATCGTAACAAAAGATTGGGCTGATTCTCATAATATTGATGTTGTCGTTACCACAGCGTTCGATACCATCGTTGGAAGGACAATTACCGCGGTTTTGGCTTCAGGTTTGGGTTCTGAAAAATTTGCACATGGACTAGCTACCGGACAGTTTCTTGACGAACCTGTTAGTTATCCTCAGGAAATTCATCAAGGAACATATTCGCTGCCAAGCTCTCCGGGAATATCCAGAAACATCGATTTATCCTATTTTAAAAAAATATCCTGACAGTGTTTAAATCGAGATTACACATTTTCGAATTTAAGAAGACGGCACCAGACTTTGTTTTCCTTGCCTCTAAGGATGGCATGTATACCTACAATGATCTTGACCGATTTACTGCTTTTTTCCAGGATATTTTAATCCAAAAATCTGACTCGCTTAAGTGGCCTGTTGCTTTCCTTTCAGAATCGAGCGACATGCTAGTGTTTTCTATAGCCGCCTGTTGGCAACTCGGGGTACCATTTATACCACTTGATCCTAAACTGACTCAAGAGGAATTAGAAGCACAGATTAAAGCACTAAGTCCAAGTCTGATTTTTTGTGATTCGAAGAATCGAAAACGACTGAAGGGTGACGATGTAATTCATATGGATGAGAATTACTTCATTAATGCTTTTACGTTCGATATGAGTTCTTCTGAACTAGAGAATCCAAATAAATTCGAAAAAAGTGATGTATTCGGATATTTCTTCACTTCCGGAACTTCTGGTGATCCTAAGATCGTACCTTTAAAACGGCGACAAATGTATTCAGCGGCTAAATCATCAGCGAAGAATTTACGTCCTGATCCGAATCATTTTTGGTTGCTTTGCCTACCATTAAATCATATTGGTGGAATATCTATTATTCTTCGGTCCATTATTTATGGAACCGGCATATATCGCCTTGATGTATTTCATGAAGAAATGATCAAAGAATTTCTAGCTGAGAATTCACGATTCCAGGCTGCGTCGTTGGTTCCAACCATGCTGAAGCGATTATTGAAAGATCCTCTTTTCCGAACTCATCGAGATTTTAAAGCTGTATTGCTTGGTGGAGGTCCTTCAAATGAGATGCTGCTAAGAAAAGCAGTTGAACGTGGCATCCCAATGATCTCCAGTTATGGAATGACGGAAACCTGTGCTCAGATTGTAGCAAATCCAATGCTCGTGCCATCAGGTACTTATACTCCTCTTTCCAGTGTTGGGAAACCATTTTCAACAAATTCTGTAGAGATTCGAGATGAATCTGGTAAGCGCCAACCAATGAATGAATCGGGCTTGATTTGGTTAAAAGGTCCACAAGTTTTTGATGGATACTATCCTAACAAAGAAAAAGAGACTCGATTTGACGCAAAAGGTTGGTTTAACACCGGTGACTATGGGCACCTAAATGGAAACGGTCAGCTATTTATTGAAAGTCGACGTACAGATTTGATTGTTTCTGGTGGAGAGAATATTAATCCATATGAAGTTGAACAAGCCATTGAAGGTCTGAAAGAAATTAATGAAGCCGTTGTAATTGGGGTGGATGATGAAGAATGGGGGCAAAAAGTAGTTGCAGTAGTAACAATAGCAAATGGCGTGCAACCTGACTTGGAATTTGTTAAATCAGAACTCAAAGGAAAACTTGCTGATTTCAAGCTACCAAAAGCCCTCGAAATTGTTGAATCTCTTCCGAAAACAGCGACCGGAAAAATCAAGAGAAATTCATTAAGAAAACGATTCTCCGGCACTTGAAGTACAATGCCATCTTGAATAGATTTGGCATATGAATTTAAATCCCGTTATCCTTTCTATTCCCATTTTTTTTGGTTTGATGAGCATCGAATTGGTCTATGAAGCCATCACTAAGAAAAGAACCTATCGTCTAAATGATGCTATCACAAATATCAACCTGGGAGCGCTAAACCAGATCAGTGGAATTTTCACAAAAGTAGTATCAGTTGGAATTTATACCGTTGCTTTCGAGCTTTTCGCTTTTACACAACTCCCAACTAATTGGATAACATTTGTTGTGCTTTTTTTACTCTATGATTTGTGCTTTTATTGGAGCCACCGAATGGCACATACCATCAGCTTGTTTTGGGGCGGACATGTAGTACATCATCAAAGTGAAGATTTTAATCTAACCGTTGCCTTACGTCAGAGTTCTACTGCTTTCATCTGGAGTTTCCCATTTTATCTTCCACTTGCCTTTATGGGTTTCGATCCTATGCAATTTGTTACCGTTGGGGCATTCAACTTGCTCTATCAATTCTGGATTCACACAGAACATGTGGGGAAAATTGGCTGGCTGGAATACATCATAAACACGCCTTCTCATCATCGTGTTCATCATGGCCGTGATCCAAAATATATTGATAAAAACTATGCTGGAGTTTTCATCATTTGGGATCGAATGTTTGGAACCTTTCAAGAGGAAGAAGAACGCCCCACCTATGGAATCACAAAATCATTGAATAGTTGGAACCCGGTATATGCCAATTTTGCTCACTACATCGATTTATATCGATATGTAAAGCAATCTCGAAGTTGGAGTGATACAAAAAATATGCTGTTCCAACATCCGGGTTGGCTTCCAGAATATTTGGGAGGAGTTCAATCACCTACTGCTGTTAGTTCAGATTTTCATAAGTACAATGCAGATGTATCCTTTATTTGGGCAAAACTATACATCTTTGTTCAGTTCATTGGCTTGATGCTGGTAACATCACTTTTCTTGTTCACTTATGAAGACTATACAGATGTTATTAAAATTGGCTTTTTGAGCTGGATTATCTGGACAACCATCAAACTTGGGATGCTCTTTGAATCGAAAAGTAGAATTCTCATTGTTTCAGAGGTTCTTCGACTAATTATTTTGCCGATCGGTTTTTGGGGATTGATTCAATCTGATTTCTCAATTCCATTTTGGTCAGTTTACGTTTCTACCGCTTTTGCATTGCTTAGTATTTTTTCATTCAGTTGGATTTTCAATAAAAAGTAAGTCACTATGATTGATTTAGAACAAAACAAACAAAACGCGATCGATTTTTATAGAACAGCTTTTTTAGGCAAACCAAGAAAAGCTGTTGAATTATATGTTGGACCTGAATACATCCAACATAATCCGGATGTAGCTGACGAACCGGAAGGATTCATTGATTATTTTGAACGAATGCATTCCGAATATCCGGAAAAAGATATCACCTTTGTTCGATGTATTGCAGAAGGTGATTTAGTGGCTTTACAAACACTACAGAACTGGCCGGATAACGAGCAATATATCACCATGGATTTCCTTCGCTTTGATGGAAATGGGAAAATCGTTGAACATTGGGATGCCATCCAAAAAGTGCCGGATTATGCCGCCAATGAAAATGGAATGGTGTAAGGTTTCCTACCAGACATGCAATCTTTTGTCCATTACTTCTTACACTTTGGCTTTCCTTTTTTCATTGCCTATGGATTTTTCAGAGATGATTGGAAGAAAGTTTATCTAATTCTCTTGGCTACCATGCTGGTTGACTTAGATCACTTAGTTGCTAATCCAATATTTCAAGCTGATCGATGTGGTATCAATTTTCACCCCTTACATACTTACTATGCGATGGGTGTGTATTTTGTGCTTCTCTTCTTCAAGAAACCCTTCAACATTATAGGAATTGGTTTACTTTTCCACATGCTTACTGATTTTATAGATTGTATGTTCATGTATTCAAAGTGTAATTCTTGTTACGTAGAAGCACCTGCTCATAATCTTCTGGAATCTGTTGGTAGATTAATTGGATTATAAACAAGAATGGGATTATTTAATTTCTCATGAATTCTATTTATCGTATTAATCTAATTCAGGTATTAAAGCATGCCATTCACACATAGAATAGAAGACTCCATTTTAATTTTTGAAGTAGCCGGTACTTACACAATCGAAGATCTAAATGAACTTGCTAAATTTGGACCGGCTCAAGTTGAATCTAATTCTTTGAAGAGAGTAATCTTTAATTTTCAAAATGCTGATACAACTGCAACAGACAATATTTTTGATATTTACCAGGCAACTGAGATGCTCGGCAAGAATTATCCCAATGGAACTCATTTTGCAATAATTCCTAGTTCTAAATCATATTCTAATTCTGAAAAGCACAAAATGTTTTTTGAAAATGTAGCTCATAATAGAGCTATAAGTGTAATGGTTGTTCCTGATTTCGATTCTGCAAGAAATTGGCTACTGAAGAATTAGTTATTCTAACTGATTACTAAGCAAACCCGCCCTATTTATCAATTTGATATGCAAACTGTCTCATCCATCAAGAATAGAAAAACCGTAAAAGTTCTCTCAGATAATCCATGGCCTCAAAATCTGAGTAAAAAGGAACAAGATGATCTAATCCCAGAACTATTGGAGCTAGCATCTTTTGCACCCTATCATCATAAATGTAACCCCGGATTTACTAAAGAAGACCGAGAACTAAGCTCATGCTTGCCATACAGATTTTATACGTTATCTACTCAGGAATGCAGGAAACTAGCAGTTTGGATCAAAGAGCAGCAGATTAATGCCGGAAAGATTCCACAAATGCTCCATACTGCTGACCTACTATTTCTTGTTACCTGGTTACCAGAGCCAAATTCCAATTTAGTTGACCTTTTACCAGAGGAAGAACAAGTGCCATTTGATGGTAGTAGAAAGAATATGGAACATATTGCAGCAGCTTCTGCTGCAATCCAAAATGTTCTGATCGGTGCAACAGCAAAAAAAATTCCTAGTTACTGGTCCTCCGGTGGTCCACTTAGAAAAAAACCAATTCATGACTTACTTAAAATCCAATTAGATGAAATTCTTCTTGGTTCAATATTTCTTTTTCCCAAACATGTAAATCAAACCGATGCCAAAATTATCGAAGGTCATTTGAGAAACGAAGGAAAGCAATTGGAGACATGGTCTAAAATGGTTGAGTTTAGTTAGTTATTGTAAATCACTTTCATCTGACATACCAGAAACGTAACTGTGAATGACTAATTAAGCTATGATTGCATTAAATACAGTAACCGCTACTTGAGGGAATTTGAGATACTCAACTTATTTGGAAGTCAATTCCTGTCAAGAATAATTATTGTAGATTTTTTTTAGGAATTACATCACATTATTAGCTCTACCTTAATAGCGAACTTCATAGCTAATTCTTATGAGACATCTCAGCGGATTTCTTGTTTTACTAATATCAGTAAATCTAGCTGCTCAAACACCAAAATTGAGCTCCAATGATGTTGCACTTCTTAAAGAAGCATATCACTTGCAAGAGAAGTTGGGTTCTGTAGTTTGGGAGAGTTGGAGTCCTCAAAAAGCACCTTTTCTATTAAAAAGAAATAGCAATGATTTTCTTCTAAATCACCCTTCCCCACCCGAAGACTTCCAAAAGCTAGATATTCAATTTAATAATTCCGATGTCTATTGGAGACCAAGAACTGATACTCTGGATTATGGTGCAACTTTTACTATAAATGAAATTCCAACAGTAGTAATGACGGCGCCATCAAATGAAGAATCAATAATTACATGGATTCTGCAAACTGCACATGAAATGTTTCATGTCTATCAGTTCAACCAAACCCTTTCCAAATCATTGGAGAATTATATTAATGTTGCGCTTCAATCTGAAGATTCCCTCTTAAATGAATTCCGTAATAATAATATTCGAGCGTTATTGCGTCTTGAAGCTGATCGTATATTTATAGGAATTGTACAGGACACCCTGACTGAAAGCGATGAATATCTGCTAAAAAAAAGACTTGAAGATATTCATTCATTGCAACCAATCATTTTCAATGATTCATTGATATCAAAATTTAAGTTGAAAATGGAGTGGATGGAAGGTGTTGCCAGATATGTTGAACATCAAATGGATAGATATGCTTCTGACACTACATTCTATGAGCCTTCAGCAGAATTTAAAGTGGAATTTCCCGGTATAACTTATTCAGATGAAGAAGCCAGATATTCATTAACCGGTACTATTAATCCTATTCGATTTGTCGGTGCAGGGGTTCAAGGGAGATTAATGTTTTATTATATGGGAATGGGAAAAGCGTATTTACTTGATAGAATAAATCCCAATTGGAAAGAACGCTATTTCACCTACACACTTGATCAGTTACTAAAAATGGATAATTGATTTACTCACTTTTCAATTTTAATGATCCAACCGACCAAGCCCACCAAATCAGTAAAGGGTGTATTACCAGTAAACGAGCCCAACTAATCCATTCAGCAACACATAAACCACCCTCAACACAGCTTCCGATCTGAAGGAAGTAAACGTGTGACGGAATAAATGATATTAACATTGCGACTATAAGATAGCTCGACCATTTTCTTGTTCGTTGAAACAGAACTCCAATCCCTAATACAATTTCAGCTATCCCGCTAACTACAATAATTAAGTCCGGAAAAGGGAGATAATCAGGAATTAATCCATAATAAAACTCGGGGTCTACAAAGTGATTGACTCCCGCAAATACATAGAAACCGGATAACAGAAAGAGGTTTATTTTTTTTAGATCCATTGAATTTTCCCTTCCTGATTAGCTTTTTTAAGTATTAAAAAGAATGGAATCCACCAAATAAAGTCATTTGTAAACAAAGTGTAGATAAATTCAAAAGGAACTGCTCCAGTAGCATAATTCACAAAGAAACCTATCGGTCCAAAGATCTTGCCTAAGAATCCTACTGCTACAATTGGCCAATGTGTTAACGGATCCTGTGCCGCCCACCAATATCCCAGGCCATATACTCCGATTACCATTCCCATACCTTGCCAAATCATGGGATGAGTTGGCAATTCCATCCCTACTAATTGAAAGAAATGATTTGGAAATAAAACTACCCAGCCTCCCCAAAGCAGGTTATATACGGCAGCGATTCTAAGTGTAAGAGACATTTGTTTTTCTGACATTCAAAAATGAATTATTTTTAGTGATTTCAATCATTTCATGAAATCCAATTTCAATCTTAATAGTTCATCACTAAGTGATTATCCTTCCCAGATTTTGAGTTTGAAAACCAAATGAATTTACATACCTCATTGACTTTGAGCGTATATTTATGGTAATTAGTCACATCCATTTAAGTATGGACGGATGCGCTATAAAAAAAGGTATATATAGTTGTCCTTCGGGTTAAGTGAGAAAACGTTGTTCAGTAGTTTGTCTCAAGAGAAAATAGGGTTGTAAATTGGGGTTTATTAGGTCCATTTTGAGTCTTTGGTAATCACCCAAAATATATTTTCGGAGTAAAATGTGTGTTGTTTTAAACACACGTAATTAGGCGGAACCGAAAAGCCAAAAGAGTAGGAAAAATATTAAACAAGAGAATTATGGAAACTGATGTATTAGGTCTATCAAACACAACGGAAATGAAACTTGGAGGAGGAGCACAATTTTGGGTGTATCTTTCACCTCAAAATGATACCTCCAAAATGATTACCAATTGGAAGGTAATTTTCACACAAAAAGACAATAACTGGGTTGGTGAAATCAATAGTGAGAACCAAACTCAACAACTTCAAACACCTGAACTTTCAGGTATCTTCCAGATCAAGGTTGAAGTCTTAAGTGGATCAACAGGTCAATGGCAGGAAATTCCACCCATGGAAGGCAGTAGAAATGAAATAGGGTGCAATTCTAATTGTGCTTCAATGGTCGGAATTGTTGCAGACAGTACACATCCTCCAATTGGGAGTATAAATGCCAAATTCTGGACTACATGGGATGCAATGTGTAGCTAGATCTTTAGCTTTTAATTTAAAAACCTATAAATGTAGCCTTCAATTTTGAAGGCTACTTCTTTATACCAATCCTACCCGTTCAAATATCACATCTACATTTCTGGTGTGATGCTGCAAATCAAAAGCATCGTCAATTTCTTCCTTACTTAACTGAGAAGTTATATAATCATCACTTTCAACTAATGGCTTAAATGGCTTCTGTGCTTCCCATGCTTGCATTGCCAGTGGTTGAACGGCATCATAAGCTTCTTCACGAATGACACCTTTTTCGATGAGCTTATTCAAAACCCGTTGCGAGAAAACAAGCCCATGAGTTTTCCAGATATTGGCTTCCATATTTTCTTCAAACACCACCAATCGCTCCATAACACCTGCGAATCGAGAAAGCATATAATCAAGAAGTATGGTTGCATCGGGTAGTATAATTCGCTCGGCCGATGAATGTGAGATATCACGTTCATGCCAAAGCGGAATATTTTCAAAAGCTGAAACCATATATCCACGTAAAACCCGTGCACAACCGGATATATTCTCAGAACTAATTGGGTTTCGCTTGTGTGGCATGCTGGATGAACCTTTCTGTCCCTTTCTAAAAGCTTCTTCAGCCTCACGAACTTCACTTCGTTGAAGATGTCTTACTTCAACCGCCATCTTTTCCAATGTTGATCCAATCAATGCCAAAGTTGACATATAATGAGCATGACGATCACGCTGAAGAGTTTGAGTGGAGATTGGCGCCGGAGTAAGACCAAGTTTCTCGCAAGTAAATTGTTCAACCTCAGGAGGAATATTTGCAAAAGTACCAACAGAACCTGAAAGCTTACCAAATTCAACATCCGCAGCTGCTTTGTCAAATCTTTCGAGATTGCGCTTCATCTCCGCATACCATAAAGCACATTTTAAACCGAAAGTTGTTGGCTCAGCATGGATGCCATGAGTTCGACCCATCATTACGGTGTATTTATGTGTCTTAGCTTTTTCAGCCAGCACTTCTATAATGTGTTCCAAATCAGCTTTTAATAGAGCGTTTGCTTGCTTTAAACGAACTCCCCAGGCAGTATCAACCACATCAGTTGAAGTCAACCCATAATGCACCCATTTCTTTTCGTCACCTAGACTTTCCGAAACTGAACGGGTAAAAGCGACAACATCATGGCGAGTTTTTTCTTCGATTTCTTTGATACGATCAACATCAAAAGTGGCTTTTTCATAAAGTCTGTCCACATCCTCCATTGGAATCACTCCAATTTTTGCCCAAGCCCAACATGCTGCTAATTCAACATCTAACCATGCTTTAAATTGATTCTTTTCAGTCCAAATGGATGACATTTCTTCTCGGGCGTATCTGGAAATCATGTAATAAAAGTACTTCGTATTTAAAATTTTCGTGCAAAGATACAGCTTTGATGCACCCAATGTGGGTAGTAAATGGTAAATAATTCTCTAAATCACTGTGCAGTAAACGCTTTCATTTAAAGAAAATGAATTAAAGTAAAGAAGCGGTTTCATGTAAATAATTGAATTAAAAAAGCGCTTTCACAATGGTATTTTATGCTCTATATAAATTTTTACTTAAAAAATTTGTTTGATTATTGTTTTCACCTAACTAAGTTTGCAGCCGAGAGTAACATCTCCTCACTCATCACTAAATAACTTACTAATGAAGTTCAGATATAAATTTCTTCTTAGTGTACTAGCTCTTATGACGCTGAACTCGGTACAAGCCCAGGATCTCGCTGCAGAGACAGTACAAGATAATCTTAATTACATATGGACCATCGTCGCTGCATGTTTGGTCTTCTTTATGCAAGCCGGTTTTGCTATGGTGGAAGTTGGATTCACACGTGCAAAAAACGCTCTTAACATCATCATGAAAAATGTGATGGACGTTTCTGCAGGTGGATTGGCTTTCTTCTTCTTAGGATTCGGTTTGATGTTTGGTACCTCAGCCGGTGGCTGGATAGGTACTGATGGTTTCATGCTAATGAGCATTGGAGACTATTCTGTTGAATGGTCATATACATTCTTTTTCTTCCAGGCTGTATTTGCTGCTACTGCCGCAACTATCGTTTCCGGTGCTGTTGCTGAACGTACAGCTTTTAATGCCTATCTAATTTTCTCTATTGTTATTACTGCATTCATTTACCCGGTATTCGGTTCTTGGGCATGGGGTAGTTTATTTAATGGTAGTGGCTGGTTAGAAGGTCTTGGATTTATCGATTTCGCAGGTTCTACAGTTGTTCACTCTGTGGGTGGATGGGCTGCATTGGCCGGTGCATTGGTAGTCGGACCTCGCGTTGGTAAATATATTAATGGTAAGCCACAAACTATTAAAGGTCACAGTTTACCTACTGCTGCACTCGGTGTATTCATTCTTTGGTTAGGTTGGTTCGGCTTTAATGCAGGCTCTACTACTACCGGTGATACTAGTGTTGCGCTTATTGCCTTAAATACATTCTTGGCTGCAGGAGCCGGTGCTTTTGCTGCAATGGTAGTTACATGGGCTACAACTGGTAAGCCAGATGGCACAGTTACTTTAAATGGTGTTCTTGCTGGTCTTGTTGGTATCACTGCCGGTTGCGCTAATCTTGAGCCAATTTTTGCCATAATTGCCGGTGCAATTGCGGGCGTTATCTGCCATTATTCAATGATTCTTCTTGACAAGTTTGTTGATGATGCAGTTGGCGCGGTATCTGTGCATGGTGTTTGCGGTGTATGGGGTACTCTTGCTGCAGGCCTGTTTGACTCAGCCGGGTTCAGCTGGTCAGTAATGGGTGTTCAGGCAATTGGTATTGCTGCAGCTTTCTTATGGACTTTCCCTGTAAGCTATGTGATTTTCAAAGGTATCGATGCTCTGATTCCACTTAGAGTTAATGGACACCTTGAAGAAATGGGTCTTGACCTGCACGAACACGATGCAGATGCATACCCAGAGTTTGGCGACAAAACGCTAGAGCCAACTCCTGCCTAATTATTCATCAAAAGACATAATGAAGAGCAAGCTTCACTCACTTGCTCTTCATTTCTCTCTCACTCTCGATGTGAAGATCACATCATAATCTCATCACACTCACTCAAAGAAGGATTTAAAATGAAAAACTTAAAAAAACTATTATTGGTAGCCGCTTTTTCGCTACTTGCGTTGACACCTGCTACAAGTGTATTTGCTCAAACTGAAGTAAGTACTGGGGTAGATTTCTACAGCACCTATGTATTTAGAGGTATTGCATTTGACGGACCATCTTGGCAACCATCTGTAGAAGTAAGCTCAGGTGACTTTGCAATCGGCGCCTGGGGATCTCAAGGTTATACTGGTTTCCAGGAAATGGATTTATATGTTGGCTATCAATTAGGCGACTTATATGTTGGTTTAACTGATTACTATTACCCAGGATCTAATTGGGGAAGCGAAGACAGCCATGCTTTTGAAGTTAACCTTGGGTACAGTGCTGATGCATTCAGCGTTGCTGCTAATTACATCTTAAATGAAGGTACTGCAGCTGGCTCAGCTGGAGATGACATGTATTTTGAGCTTGGTTATGCTCTTGATCAAGCAGATCTTTTTGTCGGTGCAGGTGATGGTTGGCATTCTGCCAACGGTGATTTTGCAGTAGTTAATGTTGGTATAGCCACCAGCAAAGATATAGTCATTACAGATGAGTTCACTTTACCTTTAAGTGGTGCAGCAATTTGGAACCCAGATTCTGAGCAGTTCTACATTTTAGTAGGATTTTCTTTCTAGTCTTTTACTTATAACTGACTACAACTAAGGGATTCACTGTGATGGTGATTCCCTTTTTTATTGAACCGGAATTTTCAGGATTGTACCGCGCTGTATTTGATCATCCAATTCAACTTGATTTAAGATCGCAACATCTAGGGGTTCGATACTCATAGGTAGAATTTGAGGTAATAGCTCAGAAAATGTTCCACTTTGGCGCACTCTTTCAAGATTAATTCTCACTGGTTGAACACTTAGAACTTGTGGATCATCAACCCCATCAAACGATTGGGTTATTTGTGAGAACACTGACTCATAAATTTGATATTGCGATGTAGTTGTATAGTTCAAAAACCGATAAATATTATCTTCATAACTAATAGCGCTGATTTGAATTGTTAGTTCAGATCCATCATCCGTTAATGCAGATACCGTAGCTGAGTATGCTTCAAATCCATTTATATTCTGCTCGCCCTCTTCAATTATTTCTATCCCTTCCTGAGAAGTAAATTCAATCACTGATGTTCTGGGCGAGTTATTCCGACTGTCAATCGAAAATTGGGTAATAGCATCCTGCGATTCGTTAAACAAAATTACCGCATTAGATTGATTTAAAAGCTCAAATCCATCGGGAATGCGAAATTGAAATCGCAAGTCAGGATGATAAAACATTCCTGATTTCTCAAAGCCTTCTCTGGGATTATCACCATACATGAGGCCGTCAATTTGATTTAAAAATTGACGTCGATTAATTAATTCCATTTCATAACCTTTGGCCTCCCATTGAGCCGCCATTCTTGGAATGTTTTCTTCTCGTTCACCCGGATCAGGATGCGATGACAAATGAGATGGAATATCATTTCCTGCTTTTTCAGATATTCGTTTTAGAGTAGTAAAAAATTTTCCTCCTTCAGCAGCTACATATCCTTGCATAGCTGCATATTCAACACCAAGTTTATCTGATTCCCGTTCATCATCTCGCCCGTACCTTAGAAATAATAATTGGGCAGTCGTACCACTCATTTCCAGGATTTGACCACCATCATACCCCAGGCTTTCTCCTATTACGGCTCCTCCAATTATTGCCAATTGTCCAAATTGTTGTTCAGCCGCCCTCTGTGATGCATGCCTGGCTGCTACATGCGCTATTTCATGCCCCAATACAAGCATTAGTTGAGCTTCATTTTCCATATGTGCCAGTAATCCCCTTGTCACATATACATATCCACCGGGTAAGGCGAATGCATTTACAACTGGACTATTTAAGACACGAAAAGTAAATGGTGTATCCTGATATTCGATGGGAGTCGTTTCTCTATTAAAATGACTTACTCCAACCAGCAATTGCCCCAAGCTATCTAAATATGCAGCAAGCTCTGGGTCGTCATATAGTCCATATTGAGCAATTATCTCACTGTCTGCTTCTCTACCAAGCCTTAACTCTTCTTGCCAGCTATAACCGTAAACCCTTTTATTCCCGGAAACCGGACTTGTTTGAAATGAAACACAACCGCTTACTAGCAGAGTAGTCACTATACTAAAAACAAATAAATTGATGGAGGATTTTTTCAGGATGAGTTTCATATTTGAATTTTTAAAAATCATTTTTGGATAACGCGGTAGGATAGGTTAATTATCTATTCAGTTGAGAATCGTAGGTTATATTAATCCATAACCAAATTAACCTCTTTGACGAGTGAGATTTCAAATTTTCTCACTATGTCTTGCTTTATTTTTTCAGATAATTCATAGATATCTCTCCCAGATGCATTCCCATAGTTAACAAGTACCAATGCTTGTTTTTCGTGTACACCCGCATCTCCACTCCTAAATCCTTTCCAGCCTGCTTTATCGATAAGCCAGCCTGCCGGTATCTTTACAAGATGTTCTGTTACCGGATAAGAAGGCATCTCCGGATATTGTTGTTTTAGTTCATCAAAATGAAAAACCGGAATTACTGGATTTTTAAAGAAGCTGCCATTATTTCCAATCACATCAGGATCAGGTAGTTTGCTTTTCCTTACTTCAACAACAGAATTAAATACATCCTTTATCGTGGGTTGTGAAATTCCTTTCCTATCAAGATTATCCTTTAATGCCACATAAGATGTATTGATCTTTGATACTTTCGACAGTTTCAACCTCACGTTGGTGATTACAACTTTGTTCTTTAACTCTCCTTTAAATACACTGTCCCGATATCCGAAATGACAATCGTTTTTTGAAAATGTTTTTTGCTCCTCTTTTTCAATATCTAAGGCTTCAAGACTCTCAAAGACTTCAACTAATTCAACTCCATATGCACCAATATTCTGAATAGGTGCGGCACCTACAGTTCCCGGTATAAGGGCTAAATTTTCTATCCCATACCATTCCTCTTTGACGCACTTTTCAACGAGTGAATGCCAATTTTCACCGGCTCCAATTTTTAATACAACTTCAGAATCACTTTCCTCTATAATATCAATCCCGAGAATCTGATTTTTGATAATTAAGCCGTCAAAATCATCCACAAATAATAAGTTGCTGCCTCCACCCAAGACCATAAACTGTAAGTCAATCGACTTAGCATATTTCACTACTTCAAGTAGTTCTTCCGGAGAATTTACCTCAACAAAATGCTTAGCAGTTGCACGAACACCCATTGTAGAATAGGGTGCTAATTGTACATGATCTCTGATATTCAAACTGCGCTACTGGTTAGGACAAAATTAAGATTTCAAATCCGGTTTCTTTTTAACTTCGTTTACTTTCACTCTTACTTTTTTGATCCGGTTATTTTGAACCGAATGAACCGTGAGTTCCAGATTCTTGAAAGTTAAACGTTCACCTACGGTTGGCAGGTTTTCAGTAGTGTGATATATCAAGCCACCCAATGTCTCAAATTCATCAGTTTCAGAGGTTAGATCACATTCTAATATATCTTCCATGTCATCTAAATCAATTTGGGCATCGAAGATATATATCCCACTTTTAAAACGGGTATACATATCGTCATCTTCTCCCTCTTCATCTATGATATCACCAACAATTTCCTCTAAAATATCATCCATTGTTGCGATACCTTCTGTTCCTCCATACTCATCAACAACCACTGCTAAGTGTGTCTTTTCTTGCTGAAAATTTCTTAAGAGATCATCCAATTTTTTTGTCTGAGGCACATATAACGCCTTTCTACAAATTGATTTCCAATTAAAAGCCGGTGAATTACCAGCCTGACTTAAAAACGGTAATACATCCTTTGCATAAATAACGCCAAGAATTGTATCCAGATCATTTTCATATAGCGGCATTCTGGAGTAACCCTCCTTCTTGATCAATGCTAATACATCATCCAGGTTATCATCTACAGAAACTCCAATCACATTCACTCTGGAGGTCATAATTTCACGTACCGTTGTTGTTCCGAAGTCGATTACATTTTCAATAATCTCACGTTCATCTTCCTTAAGTGATCCTTCTTGCTCGCTTACTTCCGCCATCGTTTTAATGTCTTCTGAGGTCATTTTTGAAGTCGGCTTAGGTAGGTTTCTCTCTAGTGTAATTGCACTTTCAGCTAAAATTGTAGCGATTGGCTTAAGTAAGATATACAAGGTATAAATCAACCCGCTAACTTTTCTAGAAACACCAAGTGGATCGTTTATTGCAATCAGTTTTGGTGTAATTTCACTTAAAATCAGAATTAGAAATGTAAGCAGAATCACCTCGATGGTATAAACCAATACATCTGATAACCCAATAATACTTAACAAACTTCCTGTAATTACCGCAGCTAATACTGATGCTAAGATATTCGAAAATGTATTCCCTATTAGGATGGTAGCTAATAAGCGCCTTGGCTTGTTGAGCATGGTAATAATTCGATAATCAGCTGATTGACCGTGTTCATCTTGTTGGAGATCTTCCAATCGATTAGCTAGTGAAAAAAAAGCCACCTCTGATCCGGAGAAGAATGCAGAAAATACCAGCCCAAGAATCATAAGGAAGAGCTGGATCGATATTACAATTATATCGATCTCCCCGTTTGCACTAATTATTCCAATTGTATCTGCAAATAACAGACTATTATTAATTAGAAATTCGATATGTACTCTGTTGTTATGGTTTGTTCAAATTTAAGTACGATGTGAATCTGTACAAAATAAAAAAAGCGATAGAGTTGCCTCTATCGCTTAATATCAAAAAGTGATTTTGATTAGAACGGAAGATCATCATCCATGTTATCAAAAGAACTATCAATGGTAGTTGCGCTCGACATTGGAGCAGCAGCTTGTGGAGCTGCTTGCTGTGCCGGTGCTCCTTGACTTTGTTGTCCACCACCGCGACTGTCTAGCATTGTCATTTGAAGCGCCTTTATCTCGGTTGTATATCTTTTTTGACCTTGATTGTCTTCCCATTGACGAGTTTGCAATGGACCTTCAACATATATTAAAGAGCCTTTATGGAGGTATTGCTGACAAATTTCAGCAAGTCTGCCCCAGGCAACAACACGGTGCCATTCTGTTCTTTCTTGTTGTTCACCGTTACCATCTTTGTATCGCTCGCTAGTTGCAACACTTAGTGTAGCTACTGCTGTGTTTGATTGGGTGTATCTTACTTCTGGATCTTGGCCTAAACGACCGATTAGCATTACTTTATTTAATGAACTCATTACGTATCCTACTGTCTATTAATTAAGGTTTGTTTAAAAGGTAAGACCCTTCTCAAAACTATTCCTTACAAAAATAATTTTAGACCTGTTTCTATCATTAAGTTTTTACTTAATGATATTTTTTTGTGGATAATTTTATTACTCGAAGATTATAAATTTAGAGAGCGAATTTAACTTATCACCCAGGATTTACATCAGAAAGTTTGAGTTATCAAACATTCGATTAGTTGTTTCGAACCAATACCAATTGTTGTTGATCCGATCTCCTAACATCATTAAGAAAATTTCTGAGTTCAGAATATGACTCTGCAGAAATCTCTCTCTCTTTCATTTTCAATTCACGGTTAAAAACATAAGTCTGATCATCAACTTTATTCACCTCTGAGTAGTATTCAGCAAATTCAAGCATTATATCTGACGACTTTGGTAGAGATTCAATTTCATATCCTATTGGAACTTTAAACGTTACCGAATCATACTCAGTAAAAGAATAATTAAACTGGATTGGTAACTTGCGATTTTTACTATCCTCAATATTAAACTTCCATCTATTAAGCCTATTAATAGGAATAAATAGTCGCTTCGAAGAGCTATTTGCATAGTTATCTAGGGTGGCTTGGAATGTAATTGATGATATCTCACTAGCAGAATTAACACCGGTAAAATCAGCTTCATTTATTTTATGAACACCGCTTTCGAGTTGGTCGTCTAACCATTCAATTTTATCTGAATCGCTCACAGATAACACATTATGTAATACACCCGATTGGTTTGCTCCTGAAAAAGAAATATTCCCATCTAACATTGCATTACCTTCTTGGTCGATATTCAAAGTGTAAACGATCTTTTGGGCATTATCCGAATATTTTTTTTCGGGTGTATCAACAATCTCCCCACCATTCTCAGTAACTAACAATGCTTTTTTACTATAACCATCACCTAGGTTATTTGGTGGTAAGTATTTACTCGTACATTCTAACCAAATTTCTTCTCCGTTCTCCAATACAACCCTAAGAACTACATGATTAAATTGATTACCTGAAAACTCTTCTATAAGTGGTCTGGAGCTTGTGGCATTTATCAGAACGGCATCGGCTTTAATGCCAACATATTCCAAAGCAGCCTGCATATAATTTGTAAGTGCCTTACAATCACCATAACTGTTATCAAATACATATTGAGCCGAAAATGGCTTCCAGCCGCCAATACCAAGCTGAATACTTACATATCTATTTTTTTCCTGTAGATAGTTGAATAATATTGCTACAATTTCTTCCTGATCCGTTACACCACTAACTAATGCATCAATTTCACTTTTAGCCGCTTCTGGCAATTCTCTTGTTTCAGCACCTAAATCATAATACCACTTCCCAAAGTTCTTCCAGTTGCTGGCATCACCGATTGATTCTCCAACCTTGAAAACTCCTGGTGAGACTAACATATAAGGGACATTATCAATTATTGAAGAATACGGTTCCGTTTCAATGGCCATTTGATTAGCTAAATTCCAAACACTCACTGTGCCGTTCACAGTCTCATTATCATATCTATCCGGTTCAAAATTAACCGGGTGAGTTCGTACTCCTGTTCTATAATCGGAAACCGAAAAACTTGAAGATTCAATAGATTGATCTGGTAGCATTGGATACCAACCTGGCAAATTCAAAGTACTGTAGAGTGTTCGTTGATACTCATATTCAATGGTATAAGGATATGAATTACTATAAGCCTGGATTACTTTTACTCTATTATCTGACAAGAATGAAACTCCATCATACTGACTGAAATCCCCAGCATCTGCCATTGAATAAGTTTGTAACACTTGTCCATTTCGATCAATAACTCTAGCATTTAGATACTCTACTTCACTCAGATTATCATAGCTGACTACAATATTTGAAAGATCGGAGTGCTCTTCATTATGAATTGTTATTGCTACACGCTCGGTATATGTTGCTAAGGAAGCACTATGTACTACTAATTCAATATTACTTTCCCGAACGGTAGAATATGCATTTTCTAGAAGATCTGGATTTATTGCACTGTAGTCATTAGTCGAAAACTGGTACAACATTTCAGTAGAAGAACAGCTGAGAAGTAATAATGCTAAAACTGTTGAGAAGTATTTCATGATGCTTTCTTTAAAACAATGTTTTCAGCTAGTGTTTGTACCAGTTGTTCATACATATTCCTTAACGCTTCGTACTCTTCAGGCATAAATCTTGGTTTATTCACTTTGAGAATATATCTCATCATTATAGCGCCAGAACCAGCTTGTAATATTCTCTGGAATTCAGCTCCATTATCTGGTAATCTATACATAATTGGTTTTGGCAATTCTTCTACAATCCACCCCTGTGGCAAACTCACATTCATGGTAACTACGCGTTGAAATGGATAATTGTAATCTACCGGAAAAAATCTATCCTCTATCTTAAATGGGTTTTTAGTGATTCCTCCTATAATCATTGGATTAAAATACATTACATCTCCAGATACAGTCTCATCATTGGAAAACTCGAGCTGATAAGTAAATCCATTTTCGAAATCATCCAAAGTTCCAATTACATTACTAACCTTGGTGAACGATTCATCATCAAACAAAAAGTTCTGAAAAAAAGTAACAGAATCGGTTTTAGAATATCCCTTTCTAATGTTTACAGCATAATAACCTGAGGTTTGTGTTCTTAAACTTCCTTGAAAGCCTGCATCTGAAATATTTAGCATTACAGTACTTACAGTTGTGTTTAAAGCTGAATTATTGACTGGAATCCAGATTACTTGATCTCTATAAAGTAGCAAGCCATTGGTGCCAAGCACATTTTCTGGAAGCAATGTATATGGTCGATATTTGTCAGTTGCATCGAGAATAAATGCTTCTTCACCCATATCAACATAAACTAACGTGTGATTAAACTGATCCACAACACCAAGCAATGTATTTATTTCACCATTTTGATGTGTGCTTACAATAAGCGGATATGCATTCATACCTGCTTCTTTTAACATTTGAAGCAAGGTCATATTTATTTCAGAGCCTGAACCACGACCTTTTTTGAAGACGTCTATCGTATTTTGATCCAAAAACACACCGTAGTAACCATCCCACTGAACTCTGTTAATTATATCGTTGTAGATTATCTGCATTTTAGAACGTGCAGATTCTACTCCATATGTTAGGTATTGAACCTCTCTTTTCAGGTCGTCATTACTTCTTATTTTTTTCCCAAAATCATCATCATTCAACAAGTCAGAAATTAATTCAACCCACGGTCGTGCATAACTTAACCCAACTTGACCGGGATATTGAAGCCCAATTATTTGAAATTCAACTTTTGCTTCATATTCGTTTCTAGATCTAATAAACGGTTCATCCGGTAATGCGGGAACATCTTTCATCACAAAATGAAGTTCTTCGCCTTTGAAATCTAAAGTTTCAGTAACCCTTTGCCCCATACCACTAACTCCAATTCGATTACTGGAGTTATTTACAGTGAATGTTATCCGAGCTCTGTCTTCGTAAACACTACTATTTTTGATATATAAATCGTGTTCCCCTGTAGTTTGATAGGAGAACGAATAAAACTCAGGTATTTTTGTTTTGTATTCACTCCAGATTGTTGGGATATCCGTTTGAAAATGCCAGTCGGGATACCAAAATTGGAAATCCATAACCATATCATAGCTTATTTCTATGATACTACCCTTCTTAACACCAGGAATTGAAAACTTCAAATCAGACCAACTTCGCGTGTCCTTTTCTATGAAAATTTCGTCTCTTTTTAAGCTTTGTTCTTGTACTGTACCATTTTCTAGTAGTGTGTAAGATGTAGCTCTTACATTTTCGATTTTTTGTTCTGGTCTCATATGCCTAAATGGGATTATTACATCCGCAACTTTTGTACCAGCATCTTGTAGCACCTTTAACCGTTGATGCCGACTATATTGCAGCTGAAAACCATCTGATCGATCATATTTTACTTCCGATTCACCATAATCAAACAATACTACTGCATTCGCAGATGAATCCAGGTCATATATTTCCATTTCATAATGTGAATCGGGAATGCTTCCATAGTCATAAACCTGAGCATTAATTTGTACTGAAGTAATTAATGAAACAGTTACTACTACAAATAATCCGAATAGTTTTCTAACAAGTCTCATAAAATTAAACTCCCTTTTTAAGCACAATGTTTTCAGACAAACTAGTTACTAGTTTGTCATACATTTCCTTAATAAGATCATATTCATCCGGCATAAACCTCTCTTTGTTAATTCTTAAGCGATAGTTGACCACAATTTTATTTCCATCAAGCTGGATAATACGCCGGAATTCTCCTGCTCGTTGTGGTAATCGGTGCAATACTGATTCAGGAGCTTCATCAACAACCCATCCTTCTGGTACTGTAATATTAATGATTACGTTTTTGTCAAAAGGATAATCGAAATCAATAGGGTATGATCTTTCTTCAAGCTTAAAAGGATTAGAATCATACTTTTCGGTAATTATGGGATTAAAATAAATTACAGCTGTATTAGCAGCGTCCCAATTCGAATTGAAAGATGAGGTATACTCAAATAACCCTTCATCAAACTTATCGTTTAGCTCAACCAAATCTAACTCTGATTCACCCGGAATCGAATACTCTCTATTAAGAACAGCTTGAACTGAGTCTTTTTCTTCAAACTCTTCCCGGATATCCATTGCGAATATACCATGATATTTAGACTGAATATCACCTCGGAAACCCTGTTCATCCATCTCCATAGTTATAAACTTAGTAACATTATTGCGTGAGTTACTTTCAATGGGCACCCATGCTACACTTCCTTCTTTAATTAGTAAACCATCTCCGTTTAAATTGGAAGCAGGGAGAATGTTGTAAGGTCTTTTGTCATTCTTCGCATCTAGTATATGATAAATGTCTCCTACTTTTACATAAGCCAGTGTATGATTAAAAGATGAAATGACTGGCAGGTTATTAATGATTTCACCATTACTACGAGTACTTATTACCAGTGGATGTGCCTCAAATCCGGCTTGTCGTAATGCCTGAATAAGTAGCAAATTTATACTTGCTCCATTACCAACTGAATCTTCTAAAACTTTATCTAAACCATCAAATGCATAAATACCTACATATTCATTCCATTCTATTTTAGAGGATACCAAATTGTAGATTTTCACCATATCATCAAATGAAGATGAATCAGACAATGATACTTCGGCAAGTAACTCATCAATCTTATCTGAATTCCTGAGACGTTTACCTAAGTCACGATCTTCTAATAATCGATCTTTCACTGCGGGCCAAGTACCCATAAAATATTGCTTCGTACTCCCGGGCATTTCTATTGTAGATAACTGAAAACGCATATGTGCCAAATAATCAATACTGGCTTTCATATGTGGCTCACTAGTCAAGGCAGGAATGTCTTGCATTGCAAAATCGTACTCAGTTCCCTCAAAATCATAAGTATAACTACTTGCACCCTGGCCAAATATTATTCGATCCTGATAGGTTTTTTGATCGAATTTTGAATAATAGTGAAACCCACGGCGTACTGTTTCATAATTAAACCACTCAGGAATTTGTGCTACATATCCGCTCCAAACTGTTGGAATTTCACGTTGAAAAAACCAGTCAGGAAAATCCATAGGATCGTTTGAGTGCAACTCATAAGAGTATTCAAAAACACTACCCTTCCTTAAATTTGGTAATGTAAACTTCAGGTCAGACCAAACATCCGAAATTTTCTCAGTATGCTTTTCTCTTCTACCAAGATTCGTTTTATCAATCTTTCCATTTGGAGTAAGATTGTAAGTGGTAGCCTTTACCCGACTAACTGATTGCTTTGGCTCGACTTTTCTATGTCGAATTGCAATATCTCCATATTCAAGTCCTTCATCAGTTAAAATCTTGATTCTGATATGTCGCTTAAATTTGACATTCCACTCATCATTATAGTAATCAATCAGTGTTTCGCCTTGATCAAATAACACAACAGCGCTTGCGGAAGAATCTAATTCATATACTTCCATTTCTAATTGCTCTATTGGAACGTCACCAAACTTGTAAACCTGTGCCAGAGATGAACTTGTAAATAATAGTGAAAATAATACCCAGAAAAATAGTCTCATATATACTTAAATGATTGAATTTGCAGCATCGAAGTAAGTGTATTTAGAAATTAAATTCAACCGGATTTGAACCATTTTTGATTCAATTTATATGAGCCAGAAAAAGAAAAAATTTGGTATTAAAATCATTGTGTAACATCTTCTGAACTAGTTACCTCTTACAGAAGTAAATATTTAGTCGATAACAGGAGAATTGAATCAAGGCAGTTTTATGAATTCTACTCCATCAGTTGTTAGTTCAACTATTTCACAGAGCATAGGTTTGCCCACCTATAACGGGCCATGGGGGAAAGCACAAGCTTCTCATTTAGTTCGAAGAACACACTTCGGAAACAAGATCAATGATCTAAATAGGGTTCGGTCCTTTCAGGATGCTAGTCAGGCTGCGTCTACGATTGTAGATGACGCTATTAATGCAGTATTACCTGATGATCCGACCTGGTTTTCCAGTGGTAATTCCGGAGACATCCTTGACATGTACGATATCCAATTCAGCTGGATGGATGGTATGTACAATGGTGGCTTCTTATCAAAGATGTTGTTGTTCTGGACCAATCATTTTGCGGTATCATATCAAAACATGAATGACTTACCAGGTAAAGCGCCAAATAGCTACGCCAGTCATATGTTTAAATATGTGAAGCTGCTGCAAACTGATGGTTTTGGTGATTTCAAAGAATTAGTTCGCAACGTGAGTAAAAACTCAGCGATGTTGTACTACTTAAATAACTATAACAACAGTGCTGGTCAGCCAAATGAAGATTTCGCTCGCGAACTCCTTGAGTTATTTGCTCTCGGAACGACCGATAAAAATGGAAATCCGAATTATACCGAAGCTGACGTTGCTGAAGTAGCGCGTGCGGTAACCGGCTGGAGAGTTATTGATTCGAATTTAAGTGGGTTTTTCGATAATGACCGATTTGACTCAGGCCAAAAGACTATACTTGGTCAAACCGGCAATTACAACATGGATACAGTTGTTGATCTGATTTTTGATAGTAAAACTGACGATGTTGCCTGGTTTATATCGAAAAAACTCTACAATTTCTTCGTTAGTGCAGAACCGGATAATACAGCTATTCAACTGCTAGCTGATTATTGCTTAAGCGTAAACTTTGATATCGGTGAAACACTCAAGCATTTATTTTCAAGTGCCCATTTTTATGAAGAGCGTTTTTATGGATCTCGAATAAAGAGTCCGATTGAAATATTCATGAGCTTTTTAAGACAGTTTGAAATTGTACCGACTCCTGACTTAAAAGAGTTCATTAGATTAGAAATGCCCGGGTTAAATGAAGAACTACTTCGACCGGAAACCGTATTTGGTTGGGATGGATATAATCCACCGGATTCGGATGGATCACCTGGACATTACACTTGGCTGAATACAAATTTGCTACCTGCAAGATGGAGTACGATTAGTGATATGATTTATGGCGGTGATGGTGCAACCGATCAATACGATCCAATTCGAATTGCAGAAAAGGTATCAGATCCATTAAACCCATTTAGTCTTGCTGAGGATATTGCAGAACATGTTCTTTCCTTACCACTAGATCAGGTTGGAATTCGCCAAGTTGAAGAAGACTTTTCAGGTGATCCAAATCTATCACCGAATGTATCCGGATTCCCCGATTACAAAATCAATCTTACAAAAATACTATTAGGTCCTATTCCCTGGTATGAATGGACAGCAAACACCGACAACGACGGTAATTTATACTATGATGATCTATTCGCTGAAGCACTTCGGCAATACATCTCATATCTCATTCAACTACCAGCCTATCAATTAATCTAGAGGGACCTAATTATGTGTAATCATCATCATTCTTCGGATAAGAACCGACATGGAAGCAGCCTTGAACATGGCGAGGCGCATGAGAAAGACCATGAGAATTGGTCAAGAAGATCATTTTTAAGTACTCTTGGAATTGGAGCACTTGGTTCAGGTTTGATGCTGGGTGGAATTCCGGTCAACGCCATGGCTCGTACTAAGTTTCTTAACCGCTTAATGGCATCCGACAATGATCGTGTTTTGATCCTTATTCAATTAGGCGGTGGAAATGATGGTTTAAATACCATCATCCCATTTGAAAATGATATTTACTATCAAAAAAGACCTACCATCGCAATAACTAAGCAAGAATCGATTGAGTTAAGTGATGAAATTGGAATGCATCCAGCTCTTGGATCACTACAAACATTGTGGGGAGCCGGTAATATGGCTGTGTTCAATAACGTAGGTTATGACAATCAAAACAGGTCTCATGCACGTTCAACTGATATCTGGACATCAGCGAGTGATTCAAATCAAATGGTAGGAACCGGTTGGGCCGGTAGATTTTTAGTTGAAGACAATCCGGATTTCATTGCAAATCCTCCAGAATATCCGTTAGGTGTTCGTATAGGTGGTTCTCAAACTCTATTTCAAAGTGAGTTTGGTAACTTAGGTGTTACTTTTGGTGGGGCCTCCCAATTCGCTCAATTCCTTGACCAAGGTGGCTTCTATAATGAAGAAGATGTTCCGGCAAATGAGTTTGGGCGATCACTGTCTTTTGCCAGGAAAATTGCGAACTCATCGTTCAAATATTTGGAGTCTATTCAATCAGCAGCTGATAACTCTCAAAATCTAGTTGAATATCCAAATTCTGGATTAGCAAGAAGTTTATCCGTAGTTGCCCGATTAATTCGCGGTGGACTTCAAACTAAAGTATTCCTGGTTTCAAAAGGTGGATTTGATACTCATAACAATCAGGGTTCAACTGAAGGTGGCCATGCTAACCTACTACGTGATGTAGCAGATTCTGTGAATGCTTTTTATGCTGATTTAGAGTCGGATGAATTAAACAATCGTGCGCTTACGATGACTTTCTCAGAGTTTGGCCGAACCTTAGATGAAAATATATCTAACGGAACCGATCACGGTTCTTCAGCACCAGTAATGGTTTTCGGACCTGTAAACGGTGGAATATATGGTGAGCATGCAGATTTGATTGATCTTGATAATTCAGGTGATCCAATTTATGGCCTCGATTATAGAAATATTTATGCCAGCATTTTAAATGGATGGTTTGATTTGGAATCTTCATCAACTGAAGGTGTCCTTCAAGGCGATTACGAAGATTTGGGATTCATAAATATCCCAACATCCAACGAGCGAACTCAACAACCGCGAGCTTTCAAACTAAACCAGAATTATCCAAATCCATTTAACCCGGCAACGAATATTAGCTTTGTTCTGCCAACTTCCGGAAGAGTAAGACTTCAGGTTTTTGATATTAGTGGCCGTTTAATTCAAACAATGGTGGATAAATCTTTAAGCGCTGGCGAGCATTCAATGGTATTTGATGCTGGTTCACTATCAAGTGGCATGTACTTGTACCGTTTGGAAACCCCATATGGAGTAAGCTCAAAAACAATGACTTTAATAAAATAACAGGCTATGGAAAAGAGGTTCAGAATATTAGCTCTTGTTGTATCAATTGTTAGCCTTTTGGTGCTAAGTAATTGTGATGCGGTAGATGCAATCACTGGTTCCGATGACGAAGATTCATCTTCAAACGTTACCACCCTTCATCCGGTCATGCTCAATGGAGAATGGGGCTACATCAATAATAAAGGTGAAATCACTATTGCACCAGAATATGATGAAGCTAGAGATTTTTCTGATGGTATGGCTGCGGTTAGAATTGGAACAGAATGGGGATATGTAAACGAAGCATCCGGAGAACTTCAGATAACAACACAATTCCGTGTAGCGGGTGATTTTTCTAATGGACTGGCTCCTGCTCAGTTACCAAATGGTTTATATGGTTTTATAAATACTTCCGGTGATTTTGCCATTGAACCACAATTTGATTTCGCTGGGGCTTTTTCAGAGAATCTGGCCGCTGTTCGTTTCGATGGTTTATGGGGTTATGTTTCTACAAATGGAAGTACTGCCATTGATTTGCAGTTCAGCGATGCAAAGAACTTTTCAGATGGATTAGCTGCAGTTGAAACCTTTGATGGATGGAAATACATTGATAATTCTGGTACTGTTTCTATAAATCCGGGATTTCAGCTTGCTGCCGCGGGTGAATTTTCGAGCGGATTAGCACCCATTCAAACTGCAGATGGTTGGGGTTACATAAATACTTCAGGAACTCCTGTTATCAATCCTCGCTTCTCTTCTGCAGGCCCATTTAATGACGGACTAGCCTGGGTAATGGAAGATGAATACATCGGCTTTATTGACGAAAAAGGCGAAATTGAAATTCCATATCAATTCGCTGAAGTAAAACCATTTACTGAAAATCTGGCCGCAGTAAGATTTAGTGGTAATTGGTACTACATCAATAGATCAAATGGCATTATTGCTTTTAACCAGTCTTATGAAAATGCAGAAAGTTTCATAAATGGAATTGCACGAGTTCAAGAAGGTGAAGATGAAAATACCCGTTTTGGGTACATCGATAATGACGGTGAATATGTTTGGTTCCCAACGAGGTAAGCTATGAGAAATAAGTTATACACACTCCTATTTATTACTCTGTTCACAATAACAGGATGTGATGTTGTTGACAATATCACAGGAAATGATTCTGATGACGCGACAAATGGGTCATTTAAGAATGTTGAATTGTATCCGGTTCAGCTTAATGGTAGATGGGGATATATCAATCAGGATGGTGCAATGATTATCGAACCATTCTTACAAAATGCATACGACTTTAGTGATGGACTTGCCATTGTACGGGATAGCTGGCGTTGGAAGTATATAGATGAAGACGGTGAATTCATTACCGAGTCCTATTTTCAGGATGTCCGCCCCTTTAGTGAAGGTAAAGCTGCTGTTAGAGTAGATGGAAGATGGGGCTATATCAATAGATCGGGAGAATTCATCATAAATCCAAGATTTAGAGGAGCAACCGAATTTTCCAATGATAGAGCTTTCGTTCGCAGTTTAGATTACTCCGAATTTCATTACATCGATGACTCAGGCAATAAATTAGAAGCTCAGAATATGCCAAGTGAAATGGACTATATCGATGAGCATCAGTTCTATAATCGCAGAGCTCTGGTTCGTGATAACAGTTTGTATGGCTATATCGACCAAACCGGTAATACTGTTATCGATTTGCAATACGCTGAAGCCCTTCCTTTCTCAAGTGATCTTGCTGCTGTTTTAATTAGCGATCGTTGGGGTTTTATCGATTCTGATGGCGCAATAGCAATTAGTCCACAGTTTATCAGCGCCGGTTTATTTAATGATGGTTTAGCCCCCGCAAGGCGAAATAGTAATCAATTTGGATTTATTGATGAATCCGGGGCATTCGTTATTGCTGAACAATTTGATGAAGTTCGACCTTTCTCTGAAGAAAGAGCAGCTGTTCGCATTGGAGATAGATGGACTTTTATCGATCAATCGGGTACTCAAATAACAAGTGAGCTATTCGATGAAGTGGAATCGTTTGATAAAGGTCTGGCAAGGATAACAAGATTTACCCTTAATGAAGACAATGAGCTGGAAGAAGAATATGGGTATATAAACTCAGATGGTAATTACGTCTGGTACCCAACGCAATAAACATTAGTTGACTACACGTAGGCAATTGGGGCATCGAAATGATGCCCCTTTTTTTTGGAAAATTATTTATCGGTTAGTGAACTAACCCCCGGCAATTCCTTACCTTCCAGATATTCAAGACTAGCGCCACCACCAGTTGAAACGTGTGATACTTTATCTGAAAGTCCCGCATTTTTAATTGCTGATGCTGAGTCTCCCCCACCAATTATACTAGTCGCACCAAATTCTGTGGATTCAACTAAAGCTTGCGCTACTGCATTGGTTCCTTCCGCGAAACTTGGCATTTCGAAAACACCCATTGGACCATTCCATACTACCGTTTTTGCAGCTTTAATTGTATTTCCAAACGCTATAGCAGTTTGAGGGCCAATATCTAAAGCCATCCAACCGTCTTTAATGCCATCTTCATCTACAACTTCCTGATTAGCATCATTATTAAAATCGTCTGCAATTACAAAATCAAATGGTAGCATTAAATTAACTCCTGCAGCTTTTGCCTCTTCCATTAATTCCTTCGCTGTGGAAATCATTTCTTCCTGAAGTAATGAATTACCAACTGATTTACCATTCGCTACTAAAAAAGTGTAAGCCATACCTCCACCAATAATAATCGTATCAACTTTGGTTATAAGCTGACGAATCACAGGAATCTTATCTGAAACTTTCGCACCACCAAGGATTGCTACAAATGGTCTATCCGGATCATTTACACTATCGCTTAAATATTTAATCTCTTTTTCTAGCAAGTATCCTGAAGCAGATGGCTGTAGGAATCTCGTAACTCCGGCCACTGAGGCATGTGCTCGGTGAGAAGATCCAAATGCATCATTAACAAATAAGTCGGCATGAGCTGCAAGTTGTTTACTGAAATTCTCATCATTATCAGTTTCTTCTTTGTAGAAACGCACATTCTCTAACACGACAACTTCACCAGCTTTCGCTGCAGATATTACAGACGATGCTGCATCACCGATACAATCATCAGCGAAGTGAACAGAAGCATCAATTAACGTTGCTAAATGATCCGCAACTGGCTTCAAAGAAAAATCAGGATTCTTTTGTCCTTTTGGTCGGCCAAGATGACTTGTCAATATTAAAAGACCACCATTTTCAAGTACATAATTTATTGAAGGAAGTGCAGCCTGAATTCGATTATCATCAGTAATTTTTCCATCGATGATTGGCACGTTAAAGTCTACCCTCATCATCACTTTTTTACCGGTTACATCAATATCATTAAGAGTGAGTTTTGCCATGATTTAGCAATTTAAATTTCTGGTTTTAGAATGATCTTCAGCTAAGGTACGAGGTTTTATTTCGAAAGTATAATTTTCTCTAATCCCCTCAATTCTAACTTGTTATTAGGCCTCTCTTTATACACATTTCGTAGATACTTATTTATTGAAAATTAAAAATGCGGGGTGCGTTATGAGAAGTTTTATACTACTTTGCACGATCGGGATTCTTAGTTCTACTATTTCTGCACAGGACTTTGAAGTTGTAAGCTCCTTCCCGGCAGATGGAGCGTTTGGGGTAACTACAGACTCTGTATTAATCACATTTAGTGAACCTTTATCCATTGACTTCGAAAATGATGATTTGGAAGAAAGTGGATTCTTTGGTGCCTTAGAGCCAGAGGATAGTTTTGTACCAGATTCAATGGCACTAAGTGAGGACGGCTTAACATTTAAATTCTTTGGAACATTTGATGACGATACCGACTTCTTACTCTATTTGATGGGAGCAGAATCAGTATCCGGCAAACAGCTAGCAACTCCTTTTGTGATGCAGTTTACCACAGCTGATACTCGAGGTGAGTTTGTAATTACAGGATTCATCGATGCAGATGATGTAAATGCCTTGGAAGATTTAGAAATGGATGGTTTTACTGCCATTCTTACACTTACACCACCTGAGTTCATGTTTTATGATTCTGGAGATGATGAAGAAGAAGAAAATAATGGTGGGGCTTATGCACCAACGCAATCTTCATTCAGGCTTATCAAGGGTACAGAACATAATGGTGAAAATGGACATGAAGGTGAAGATGATATCATTCCGGTATATGCAACCTTGGTTGATGCTGAAACCGGTGAATATGAAATCAATGGCGTGAGAGCCGGTACTTATTTTCCACTAGCTTACAATCTATTTGAAATCTTTGAATTCGAAGGATCAGAAGTTGGGTACGAAATGATGGATTTTATGCCATCAGCATTTAGGTATGATGCAAATGGTGATCTGGGAATTGACTCTGTCATTGTTAATTCTACGACTGCACCGGATGATACAGTTCGTAACATTGATCTGACTTATCTGGATTTAGAACCATTCACAATAGAAGACGCTTTTGATATTGCTGAATTATATTTCAGTGTAAATAGCGTCTCGGGTTTTGAATTACGTGGGGGAGCAAGTAGATATTTCTATGATAAGTATGATGACTACATATTCAAAACCATAAATGAGAATGGCGGAGATGATGAAGTTATAATTACAGGTTTTAATATGGCATGGGAAGTCTTTGCATATAGTGCAACAAAAGATTCTGTTGCCTTTATGGTTGTAACTCCGGTCGGTGTGGAACAATTTGATATTCTCGGTGAAGGTGACATAGATGAACCTGTGGATTTAAGTGAGATTAAACCATTACCAACTACATTTATTGATAGCGATGAAGCTGCTGAAATTATGCTGCAAGAAGGAGTCGAAAGTTTCATTAATAGCTTGGAATATGAGTTTGGCGACTTAGATTTCGGTTGGGATTTCGAGCTTCAACTACTCCATGAATATTGGAATTATACTCCAGATCCAACTGTAACTGCACCTGTTTTTTGGAAAGGAACCTTATATGGTTTTGGAAATGATCATAACAACGGGAGTTATCTAGACGCTGAGTATAGCATCTTTTTAGATCCTGCTACAGGAGCTGTTCTGCTAGAAGAGGCGACCGAAATTCCTGATATCGAAACTATTTCTTTAGTTGACTTTTTGCTTCCAAATGGTACTCCAGATCCAACCGGTGACTCACTAGTATTCGTTTTCGACGGTGAACTAGATCTGGATTTAGCTGCGATGGATCCTGAGGATATGGGAATTTTATTCTTCATTGAACCAGAAGACAGTGCAGAAATAACTGGTATCAATTATGAAGCAGGTGATGGAGGATCACAAGTTACCGTTTATGTTGATCTGACAGATGATACCGATTTTATAGTCTTCCTCGCCGAAGCTAATGGTACAAATGGTCAGCAACTTGATCAGCCATATGTACTTCAATTCACCACGGGCTCAACGGCAAATCGATTCACAATTTCAGGGTATTTAGAAACACCTGATATCGACATTAATAACTACTTCAAAAATGTAGTTGTTATGCTTGTTGAAGAAGAACCATTATTTGGGTTTGATGACTTCGGCGATGATGAAGAAGAAGATCATAATAATGGTACTAATGCTCCTGTTGATAATCATGAAGAGGAAGAAGATGACGAAGACTTTGTTCCAATTTACGCTGCAAATGTCGATGCAGAATCAGGCTATTTTGAAATAAACTTAATTCGTGAGGGTACTTACTTCCCAATTGCATTTGATGTAATGGAAATGGAAGATGATGGTGAAAATGGATTCGAAGAAGAATTCTTCTTCCCCAAAATCTTTTACTATGATGCAGATGAAGATCGATTCCCTGATACACTAGCTATAAATTCAACAACGGCACCATCAGATACATTGAGTGATCTTGAACTCATGGCTCTAAGTATCGATAGATTTACATTAACTGAAGCCATTGATTTAGCCCAGGCTCGAATTGATAACCTTCAAATAGGTGTAGTTGAATTTATGGGCGGTGCTACCTTCTATGACTTCTTCGGTTTTATGATTTTCGAACCAACAATGGGATTAGCAAGTCCAAAAGCGGTGGTGAATGATCATCATGGTGGAGATGAATTCATGAATCCATTCATGATGGAATTAGATGGCAAAAACTTCTTATGGGAAGTATTTGCATATCATCCTGCTAAAGACTCAGTTTTAATTGGATTTGTAACACCGATTGGTGCAATCTTCGAAGGCTTCCTCGGTGAAGGTGATATTGAAGAACCGATAGAATTTGATCTCATTGATCCACTACCTGCTCAAATCATTGATAGTGATTCAGCCGCGTTTCTATTTGATCTGAATGGTGGTGAAGCATTTTTCGACTTCTTAGAACAAACATATCCTCCGGGCAGTTATTCATGGTCTCATGAGATTCAGGCATTTCATGAGTATTGGGGTTATCCATTCAATGCAACCCCAGAAGCGCCGGTAGCATGGAAAGCAACCTACGAATCATTCTATTTTGATATGAATATGGGACAAGCTTTCAGCGATTCATTGGTAATCTATCTGGATGTACAAACGGGAGCAGTTCTATTTAGTGAATTAACTGTGAACAATGAACTTGAAAGAGATGCACCTACAGAAATTAAACTTGGGCAAAATTATCCAAACCCATTTAACCCAAGTACTAACATTCCGTTTGAGCTTTCATCAGCGAGTAATGTTACAATCGACATTTATAACCTACTTGGCCAAAAAGTGGCAACACTTACGGATGAACTATATAACGCAGGTCGCCATACGGTTGCCTGGAATGCATCCAATTACTCCAGTGGAATATATTTCTATCGTCTCACTGCAGGTGATATCATTCAAACCAAAAAACTAATGCTTATTAAGTAGCATAAATTCTTTGTCGATATTTACCCCGCTCATTTATTATGTGCGGGGTTTTTTATGCTCTGTTTTTTGCTGATTGATTCCCTAACTTTTAATGATAATAGAGTAAGGAATATGCACACAGTTTATTTAGATCACGCAGCTACTACCCCATTAGACCAAAGGGTGTTAGATGCAATGTTACCGTATTTGACAGAAAATTATGGTAATGCAAATTCAGCGCATCATCTTGGGCAAAAGGCAAAAGTTGAGGTAGAAGACGCTCGTGAAAAGATAGCACGGCTCATTAATGCTGAACCGGCAGAGATTATATTCACAAGTGGTGGAACAGAAAGTGATAATGCCGTTATTAAAGGTGTTCTTGCCTTATCCAAGGGGAAATCTGAAGTGATTACCTCAGAAATTGAACATCACGCGGTTCTTCATCCAATTGAAATGTCAAAGATGAACGGTTTCACTCCTGTTTTTGCCGAGCCTGAAAACTGTGGAACCATTACAGCAAAATCTGTTGCAGAAAAGATCAATGATCAGACTGCATTAGTTAGCATCATGCATGTAAATAATGAGATAGGATGTGTAAACGAGATCAAAGAAATAGCTGCATTATGCAGAGAAAGAGACATTCCTTTTCATACTGATGCTGTTCAGAGTTTGGGAAAAATCCCAATGGACGTAAAAGATCTTGGAGTAGATTTCCTGTCAGGAAGTGCACATAAATTCTATGGCCCTAAAGGCATCGGAATAATGTATGTTCGGACAGGGGCAAAATGGATGCCATGGATGACAGGTGGTTCCCAAGAACGTAGACGCCGTGGTGGTACGTTGAATGTTCCCGGAGTGATAGGTTTTGCGAGAGCTTTGGAACTAGCTACTGAAGAAATGGATGCAAATACCGAACATTTCAAAAAACTGAGAAGCATGTTAATTAATCAAATGGATGAAAAACTAACCAGCTGCTCTTATAAAATTAATGGCAATCTCGAAACCGGTGTACCACATATTCTCAACTTGACTTTCACGGATTCTGATGGTCGCGGAGTTGATGGTGAAATGCTTTTGCTCAATCTTGATATAGATGGAATTTGTGTTTCTAATGGATCCGCATGTACTTCAGGTGCAATGGAACCATCACATGTCTTAACCGGGATTGGATTAAAAGAAAATGTAGCTAATTCCAGTATTCGCGTCAGTTTTGGAAAGAAAAATACCGAAGAAGACATTATTTACTTCGCTGATAAATTGAATTCTGTGTTAAACCGAATGTTTGCCCTCGTTTAATGAAAAAAGTTTGTGTGTATTGTGGATCTCGTATTCCTGAAGATCCTGAAATTGTTGAAATCGCGAAGAGAATAGGAGCAGCTTTTGCTGACGAAAACATTCACCTTGTATATGGAGGTGGTAAAGTTGGCGTGATGGGAATTATTGCCGATGCATGTCTTGAGAAAGGTGGTCAGGTTACAGGTGTAATCCCAACAGCAATAAAAGATATGGAAGTGGCTCACACAGAATTAACTGAATTGCATGAAACTCAGGATATGCATACTAGAAAAGCTTTAATGGAGACATTATCAGATGCTTTTCTTGTACTTCCGGGAGGATTTGGAACCTTAGACGAGTTTTTCGAAATACTTACCTGGCGACAACTTGGTTTCCATAATAAACCTATCATTCTGGTAAATATTAATGGTTATTTTGACGGATTAATGCAGTTTGTAGAAAATGGACTCAAACAAAATTTTCTTCGCCCAAGAGCACTCAATTTATTTGAAGTAGTTTCAAATTTTGATGACTGCATGGAAATGATACGATCTTACTAAAGGTTTGGTCAGCATGAATAAAATCCAATTATTAAGCATAGCTTTTATGCTCATTGCCATGATATCATCGACAAATAAAACAACTGAAATACAGTCTATTGAGAATCCACTTCCGGAGTGCCCGGATTCACCGAATTGTGAACGAACCCAACAGACTTTTCAAATGGATTCTGCTACTGTTTTGAATCTTGCAGATCAAACATTGAGAGTCATGAATGCAGAAACCGTTGAGTGGAATGAGGAAACCAAAGAAATACATGCCGTTTTTAAAATACCTGTTTTTGGCTGGCGTGATGATGTCCATATTGCAGCCAAATCAATGGGTGAAGAAACCATCTTATACATCAGAAGCGCCAGCAGAGAGGGCTATTCAGATCTGGGCGTAAATAAACGCCGTGTTAATAAATTTTTTAGACAATTCAATAATCTTAACTCCTAATATAACTATGAAAAATTTGACCTTATCCCTTGGTATGTTACTCATCATACTTGGATTTGCATCTTATTTTGGAAGCGGTAGAGAAAGCTTCACCGCTATGATTCCAGCCTTCTTCGGGTTGATATTCGTAATTTTTGGTGCTCTTGCAGCAGTAGAAAAAATTAAAAAGCATGTAATGCATGCAGCTGTTGGTTTTGCAGTATTATCACTCGCAGGTACATTCAGTGGCATACTAGGCTTATTCACCATTATTTCTGGTGGTGATGTTGAACGACCATTAGCTACATATTCACAATCAGCAATGTTTTTTATGTGCTTGGTTTACATCATAGCTGCAATTAAATCATTCCGTGAAGCACGAAAAGCAGCTGCTGCTGAATAATCGCTTAGTTACGTGTATTGTCTTCACGAGGAGATCAAATCCTTATATTCAAGACTAAAAAGTAATTCGACGAAGCGATCTCATATTGAAAGATTGCTTCGTCGTTAAATAAAGAAGCGCGAGTTATGATTACCTAATCTCCTCGCAATGACTCGAATTCCTAAGCAGCGTCTTCTTTAAAGATATCTGCAATTTCATCTGCATATTTCTCAGATATCACACGACGTTTCACTTTAAGTGTTGGCGTTATTTCACCTGTCTCAACTGTAAATTCGTTTGCTAACAAGCGAAAATCTCTGATCTTTTCATGTGATGCCAACTCTTTAGAAAATGCTCGCATCTCTTTTTTGAAAACACCAATCACAGATTCCTCTTTAATTAGTTTAGCAGGATCTCTTTCATCGATTCCGTTGTCTTTTGCAAACTTCTGGATGGCTTCAAAATCAGGTACAATTAATGCTGCCATAAAGTTTTGAGCTTCACCAACAACTACTAATTGATCAACCCACTTACTGGTTTTCAGTTTGTCTTCGATTGGACCCGGATAAATATTCTTACCTCCTGCATTTACAATCATGTGCTTAATACGATCTGTAATTTGTAGGTTTCCATCCACAAAACGACCAACATCTCCGGTATGAAGCCAACCGTCATCGTCAATCATTTCTTTGGTGGCTTCCTCATTCTTCCAATAACCAAGCATTGTGTTTGGCCCTTTATTAAGGATTTCACCTGCTTTACTTGTTAATCCAGTCGGATAGTCTTCACCACTAATTTCGGCGATGATTTCTCCGGTTTCTAAATCCTGAATCCCAACAGTTACACCAGGAATTACCTGACCAACAACTCCAACAACTTCATTTCCCGGTTTATTAGCAGCCATTACGGGAGAGGTTTCTGTTAGTCCATAACCCTGAAGAATAGTTAGGCCAGCACAGCGGAAAAATAAATCAATATCTGGAGGTAAAGCCGCACCACCCGATACAAAGAGTCGAATTTCGCCACCTGTTCTTTGTTTTAACTTGTCGAAAACCAATCGGTCTGCAATAACTTTTTGGAATGAGACTAGACCTCTTTTCCCCTCAGAATATTTTCGACCTACTTCTACAGCCCAATTGAAAATTGCTTTTTTTGTATCACTACCCTCCTCAACTGATTTAATAATCAGATTATAAATCTTCTCAAAAAGTCTTGGAACACTCACCATAACCGTCGGTTTTACCTCCGGCATGTTTTTAGAGACCGTATCTACACTTTCAGCGTAATAGATTTCCGCTCCGCAAGAGATGATGGCATAATATCCTCCTGTTCTTTCGAAAGAATGGCAAAGTGGTAAAAAGGATAACGAGCGATCTTTTTCATCCCAATAAATATGCTGAGTTGCCGATTTCACATTACTTACAATATTATTGTGAGTAAGCATCGCCCCTTTCGGGTTACCTGTAGTTCCTGAAGTATAAATCAGGGTTGCAATATCTTCAGGTTCTACTTTATTGGAATACTTCGCTATTGTCTCCTTGTGTTTTGGATACAACTTGGCTCCTTCATCCAGCACATCCTGGAATAGACTCACATACTCATGTTCTATCAGAGACTTCACTTTAGGTTCATCGAAAGCAACAATCTCGATGAGGTCTTCGCAATTTTCGTACACCTCAACTGCTTTCTTGAGTTGAATACCTGTAGAAACGAAGAAAATCTTTGTATCTGAATCCTTTAGTATGTACTCGCACTGAGTTGGTGGCAATGTGGTATACAAAGAAACATTTATACCACCGATCAATTGAATCGCTAAATCAACTACGGCCCATTCGTAGCGATTCTCGCTCAAGATCCCAACACGATCACCATGTTTTACACCATGCTCAACCAGATACGCTGCCATCGACTGGACATCATCTACAACCTGATCCCAGTAAACAGGTTCAAAACTCCCTTTTGGATTTAACTTATGGTGAAATGCTGCTTTTTGCTGACCAACATATTTTTTTGATAGATTTTTGAATAACTCTGTCAGAGTTTCAAAGGGTACAATTATTGGCATTTTAGTGATGTGTGTTTATTCCGAATTCCGGTTTGAATATAATACTCTTAAATGCAAAAGCACGAGTTTCAAAACCTATACAACAAGTCGTATATTTGTAAAAAAATTCCAAACAGATGGCACATCCCGCACACGAAGATACAATAGAGCTAGTTAAAGAGATTTTCAGATCCTATTTGAAAGAAGGAAATCAACGCCAAACCCCGGAGCGTTTTATGGTTTTGGAAGAAATCTATCGTGCTGATGGTCATTTTGATGCGGATGATATTTTCTTCAGAATGCAGGAAGGCGGCACACGTGTAAGCCGCGCAACGGTTTACAACACCTTAGATCTTTTGGTTGAATGCGGATTAGTTCAACGCCAGCAGTTTGGGAAAAGCCAATATTACTACGAACGTGCTTATGCCTACCAGCAGCATGATCACATTATTTGTAACGAATGTGGACATGTAATGGAGTTTTGTGATCCACGAATTGGGGAAATCCAAGACCTAATAGGCAAGATTCATGGGATGAAAATTGACTCTCATTCGCTCCACTTTTACGGAACTTGCCAGGACACTGAAACCTGCGAGCATAGAAAAGCTAACACCGGAAAAAAAGATTTAGTGAAGTAAATTCGGTCAGTGGTCAGTGGTCAGTGGTCAGTGGTCAGTGGTCAGTGGTCAGTGGTCAGTGGTCAGTGGTCAGTGGTCAGAGAAGATGATACCTGAAAAACTGTTCACTGTTAACTGTCATCCCGAAATATACGTCTCTTCGATAAACTTACGAGCTGCAATTCTACTACCGATCCATCCCATCAAAATGGAAAGACTAAACATGGCTGTTACCAAGAAGTACCAACGACCAAATGGCCACCCAAAAATCCCCATTTCAGGTAGATAAAGAGGCAACACAAATTCGAAGATTAGGAAAATCAATCCAACAGAGAATATTCCTGCCAACACCCCTTGAAGAATACCTTCCACTATAAACGGACTGCGAATAAAGCCATTTGTAGCCCCCACCAACTTCATTGCACGGATAAGCTCGCGCTTAGCATAAATAGTAAGACGAATGGTGTTATACACTAAAATCACGGCTGCAAGAAGAATCAGAATTCCAATACCGGCACCAATTAGAGTGAAGAGATTCAAGTTCGATTCCATTACTCGAAGCAATCCTTCGTTGTATTTAATTTCATCCACACCTCTTTGATTGATGATGGTACTCACAAAGGTTGAAATCTGATCAACACCGGCTTCGGTATCAACTTTAACTTTAAATGACGCCGGTAGAAAATTCAGATCAACTAGTTCTTCAACACCGGGACCGAATTCCTCTTTCATTATCGCAGAGGCGCTATCTTTTGAGATATAGACTACTTCAAGTACAAGCTCATTACTTTCCAATGAATTTTGAACAGCTCGCGTTGTCTCCTCATCCACATCAAAGAGAAATACTTCCACTTCAATAAGATCCTTGAACGACATTGCCTGGATATAAATGTTGTAGGATACTCTGGATAGTATTCCGAGTAATAAAATGGCAACAAACAAAGAGAAAATGGAAGTTGTAGCAGCTAATTTTGCGCGTTTTATGCCTGCAAAGCCTTCTTTGATGATATATGATAAATTCATTCTTAATTTCTGAATTGTGCCCGAATTCCTACAATCAGTCGCCTTCCGGGCATAGGTAACGTAGCCGCTTCAAAGTACCCTGCTTGTCCATATCCGTCAAGTAAATTTTCCCATCTAATTAAAACCATCATCGATCGAACTCGGGCTGATAGTTCTGTATCCATTCTGAAAAATGCCGGTATATCAGCTTCATCTAATGCGGCCGTTTCCCAGTATTGAAGTTCAGTATTAAATAATCTCGATCGATATGGAATTGGACTCAGAGTTGTTCGAATGCCGAGCTTAATAAAAGCAGCCCGATCAAATACATAACCTTTCACAAAAGCGTTATTTCTGAACCAAAGCTTACGATCCGGTTTGTTATTTAAATCAAGCACATTTGTAGGTTCTTCGGCAGTTATTGCATGAGCGGTTGCTGAGCTTTCAAATTGAAATCGATTGTTCTCAAACTTCCCAAAAACAGTACCCGAAATAATAGGATAGGATGTACTATTCACGAAAAGACTATCAGTTCCAATGAAAACATCATTATCAATAACCAAATAACGTCCTGATAAGCCGACTTTAAAATATTCACCAAAGTGTGTGTTTAAATCTCCAGATACACTTACTCCCGTTGAATTTTCCAGATTCGAGTTCCCATTAAATGCATCCGATCTCCAATACATCTGTTGAATCGTAGGAATTTTTGAAAATAACCCGATATTCAGATTGAATGAGCTTTTTGAATTATTGAATTGAAAACCAAAGTCTGAGATATAACCGGTGTTATCATCCGTTCGATAATCAACTTGGTTTCTAGAATAGATCGATAATTGTTCGGTTATATTGAGAGAGGCATCAAATCCAAGTTGTGCAATTTCCCAGCCTGACTTTGAAAAGTTTCTGTTTTCTTTTGCCTTAAATCGATTAAAAGAAAGATCACCTCTAAATGAAAAATTGTCTGCATTTCTATTTATAAAACCGGAAATGGCTTGCATTCTGATATCCCAATTTAGTGTATCGGCACTGTATGGCAACCTGAAATCATTTTTCGACTGATCTAATTCTATCCCCCAACTTTCTTCGGATAGGGAATCTATTCTTGAATAAAGTCCGATTTTGGTATCACGGCGCAGATGATCCGACTCCCGATTAGATACATTAGGCTGAGTTGCAAATTCATCGAATGCAAAAACCTGAGAATCAGGGACAACATATCCAAAAGGTTCTTCTCTATTGAATTCATTTCTAATGATCAATCCACGAAGTTGCAGATTTTGATTCAGATAATGATAGCCTTTGAACAGTATCTGACTTCCCTGCACATCATTTTCCCTAAAGTTGCCTCCATCTCTACGATCCCAAAACGAAATTTCAGCATTTGTTCTCTCCTTAAAATTTTGAGCAACCATAAATTCCAGGTTCCGATATCCATAGGCAGCTTCATCAAAATTCAGATAACTTAAAGGTTCAACTAGATAGAAATCACGAGATCGAATATTGGTTGAATACACAGAACCTTTCGTCTCCGTCATAAAACCAACTCTATTAGCCGGTATATGATTGTAATTCACAAATCCTGTTAACGGATTATTTAAGGAAACACCATTTAAACTGACAAATTGTTCACTAGGAGCATATCCATCTAATTCGAATGCATCTAACCTACCAATGGTACCTTGTCTGTAAGGAACCACATCATGCCTGTATGCGAAAAAATCGCCCCAATTTGGCCAAATTTCCCAACGCAACAGACTGTCATTTGTCACTGAATAATGGCCAATCTCAACAGCATTTTTCCAGGGTGTAATTAATTCAGCTTCAGCTTTAGTGGTATCCGATCCGGCTAATTGAGGTCTAGTTCCATAATCGACAGGTGGTCTTTGAGCCAGGAGACTTCCACTGCTTAAAATAGCTATAACCGCAATGAGTAGATTGATATGGATTTTCAAGCGAACTCTTTGGTTAGTGAATAGGGTAATTCATCAATGTCTAATAGCATCCTTCGAACAATTTCCAGAGCAACAATAGTTGTTCTTTGTTTATTTACCAGCCGATCTTTGGTAAATAATGCTTTTACTGCAAAATGTTGCTCTTTGCTATAAAATCCAATCCAAACGGTCCCAACAGGTTTCTCCTCACTTCCACCACCGGGTCCGGCAACTCCTGTAGTAGAAATCCCAATATCAGAGTCGGTCGAGATTGCAACACCTTTAGCCATTTGCAAAGCAACCGGCTTACTAACTGCTCCAAACTCAATCAAATCACTTTTTGAGACCCCTAACTGATTTTCTTTCACGGAATTTGAATAAGACACAATTCCACCCAATGCGTACTCGCTACTCCCGGGAATATCTGTGATAGTATTTGCGATTAGTCCACCTGTACAACTTTCAGCTGTCGCAATAGTTTTTTGCTGTTCAATTAAAATCTTACCTACTCTCTCACTCAAAGAATGATTTTTGTGATCACCATAAATATACATTCCCGCTTTTTGGTGGATGTATTTAATCAATTTAGTAGTTCGCTCTTCCGCTTCTTCTCTTGTTGATCCTTTTCCGGTTATTCTTAGTGTTACCTGACCAAAAGAAGGAAGAAATGCCATAGAAACATGACTATTCAGATATTCTGATAAATCACCAAGCACATAATCAGCGAGAGTACTTTCACCAATACCAGCTGTTTTTAAATACTCTGTATGAATGTATCCTATTCCATTGGATTGTTCTCTCAATTTAGAAGAAACCCTTCGTTGCATCAGGTATTTCATTTCATATGGAACACCCGGCAATACAGCTAAAAAGCAATCATTTTCATGAAACCACATTCCCGGTGCTGTTCCAGCTTTATTGAAAAGAACTTCACAATTTGACGGCACCATTGCCTGCCATGAGTTTGATTCAGAAAATGGAATATTGCGTGATTTGAATAACTCTTTGATATAGTTAAGCACCTCTTGGTTCTGGACGAGTTCAACATCGAATAACTCTGCAATGGTTGTTTTGGTGATATCGTCATGAGTTGGGCCTAAACCTCCCGTTGTGATCACCAAATCAGATTCTTCCATACTTTGCTGAACCGTTGATTTAATCAAATCATGTTCGTCAGATATTGTATGAACTCGAGTGACTTCTATTCCAAAATCATTCAAAAACTGCCCCATCCATGAGGCATTTGTATTAACGGTATCACCGATCAGTAGTTCATTCCCAATTGAGATAAGTTGTGCTTTCATAGCTCCAAAATTCAGCATTCATTTTGGCAATGTCCACTTAATTCAAAATGATTAATACCTCTTGCAAATTATTGTCATTAAATAATTCCTATCTTCCGTGATGCATCGACTCCCAAATATTCTTAGTGGCATTCGGATAATACTTGCGCCAATCTTTTTGGCACTGTTCTTTCAAGACGACTTTCTGATGAAAGCAATTGGATTAGCTGTATATATCGTTGCAGCCATCACCGACTATTACGATGGTTATTTTGCACGAAAGTATAAGGTATATAGTGATTTTGGTGCGTTTTTAGATCCACTGGCTGATAAATTTCTAACCTTTAGTGGCTTCATTGTACTTCCTTTTATTGCTCTAGATCAATTTCCTTGGTGGGCAATTATTCTGATCATCATAAGAGATACCGTAATCACAGTTCTGCGTGTTTATATGAAAAGGAAGCATGTTCCTATGGTCACCAGATTTACGGCAAAGATTAAAACCACTATTCAAATGATTTTCCTATACCTCGGTCTTGCCATCGGTCTATTTCAAGGTGTAGATTTCTTCGCCGGCGCTTGGGTTGATTGGATTCTCAGCACCAATATCATGCTAATTCTGATGATCTTTGTTACTACGGTGACCGTCTATTCCGGCTTGGAATACTTATATGTGAATCGGGAAGTTTTTAAATCTCAACAACAATAATGGATGGCTTCAAAAAACTAGTTGGCGCTGGTTTTGGGAGCGGATATAGCCCTGTTGCACCGGGCACAGCCGGAAGTTTAGCTGTTTTAGCCCCGGCGTATTTTTCAACATTGATTGATCCAATTTTTGGACCATTATTTCTTTTCATTGGATTTTCACTTTTATCGTTATGGGTAACAAATGCATGTGTTGCTGCCTGGGGTGAAGATCCCGGCCGAATGGTGATTGATGAATTTGCAGGTCAATCCATAGTCTTTATCGCATTCCCGGCTACATATTCAATTGATGATTGGTGGCTGATATTAGCTGCATTCCTATTCTTTCGATTCTTTGATATTCTAAAACCAATAGGAATTAATAAAATTCAAAAGCTAAAAAATGGTTGGGGAATATTAGCTGATGATCTTCTTGCGGGTTTTTATGCGCTTATATGTTTGAAAACTCTTATTTTTCTGGTTCATAAATTTTTAGGCAGCTGACAAAAAGCGGAAATCAGCGCATTTATACAGAATACATATGATTATAAACCAAACATTTGCTCGTGAACTTGCTGCACAATTGTTGGAGATCAACGCAGTAATTTTACGACCACAAGATCCATTTACGTGGGCATCAGGGTGGAACTCTCCTATTTACTGCGACAATAGACTAACACTACATTATCCGGAAATCAGAAAAATGATTGCAACTCAATTCACTTCATTCATAGAAAGTGAATTTCCTGACATTGATGTAGTTACCGGAACTGCAACTGCCGGTATTCCTCACGCAGCCTGGGTTGCGGATGCTCTAAATAAGCCTTTAGCCTATGTTCGGGCAAAACCAAAAAGCTATGGAATGGGCAATCAAATTGAAGGTGGTGTTGCTAAAGGTGAGTCTACAGTAGTAATTGAAGATTTGATTTCTACCGGAGGAAGTGCCCTATCAGTAATTGATGCACTTCAATTTGTTGGTGCGAACGTTGATGCACTAATTTCTATTTTCACCTATGGATTCGATGTTTCTAACGAGAATTTCAAAAAAGTAAACGTTCCTGTTTTCACACTTACGGATTACACAACGCTGGTTGATGTAGCTGTAGAAAAAGGATTTGTAACAAGTGAAGATTTAGATCTGCTAAGTAGTTGGAGAACTAGTCCAGATACTTGGTCGAATTAATTGTATTTGTAGAGGTATTTTGAGTAATAAAAAGTTTTATATCGAGACCTATGGCTGTCAAATGAATTTCGCGGATTCTGAAATCGTGAATTCTATTTTGATTGAAGAGGGAATGACAGCGACACAAACTGCAGAATCTGCGGATGTTATTTTAGTTAACACATGCTCTATCAGAGAGAATGCAGAAACGAAAGTTTGGAACCGTTTAAAAGAGTTTCGACATCTCAAGAAATCAAATAATGACCTGACTGTAGGTGTTCTTGGATGTATGGCCGAACGCATCAAAGATCAAATCATCGAAGAAGAACAACTCGTTGATATTGTTGTTGGTCCTGATGCCTATAGAGATATTCCACGCCTGTTAGCAGAGGTTGATGATGGTCGAAAAGCGGTTAATGTTCTACTTTCATTGGAAGAAACTTACGCTGATATCGCACCGATTCGAACAACCGGTAATGGCGTTTCAGCCTTTGTAAGTATCATGCGCGGCTGTGACAATATGTGCTCATTCTGTGTGGTTCCATTCACCAGAGGACGTGAACGGAGTCGACCAATGGAAAGCATTCTAGGTGAAATTCGACAGCTAAGCGAAGAAGGTTATAAAGAAGTAACCCTACTTGGCCAAAATGTGAATTCTTATAAAGATAGCGAGAATACCTTTACAACATTGATGGATGCTGCTAGTTTGGTAAACCCTGAAATTCGATTCAGGTTCTCTTCTCCTCATCCAAAGGATTTCCCGGATGATTTGCTTCATTTAATTGCAGAACGTCCAAATCTTTGCAACTACATTCATATTCCGGCACAAGCAGGATCAGATTCTATGCTTGAACGAATGCGACGACCTTACACACGCGAACAGTATCTCACCCTAACAGATAAGATGAAGTCCATCATCCCGGGACTTTCTTTATCAACTGATATTATCGCGGGCTTCTGCGGCGAAACTGAAGAAGAGCATCAGCAAACTATGAGTTTGATGGCTACTGTAGAATATGATCTGGCCTATATGTTTGCTTACTCAGAAAGAGAACGAACGCTTGCCTATCGTAAGTTTGAGGATGATGTTCCAGAAGAAGTTAAAAAGAGACGTTTAACTGAAATCATCAATCAACAAATGAACATCCAAAAAGAGCGAAATAAGCTTGAAGTCGGAAAGAGACATTTGGTTCTGGTTGAAGGCACTTCTAAACGCTCAGAAGAGCAAATGAGTGGTCGAACTGATACAAATAAAATGGTGATCTTCGATCGTAAAGACTTTAAAAAAGGTGATTACGTGGAAGTTGAAATTACTGATTCTACTTCTGCAACCTTGAGAGCAACTCCAATTAGAAAAACAACGATAGTAGAATATTACGGAGCAGCTGTAGAAGTATAAGTGGATCGATTTAACACATACATTAAATATTGGCTCTTCATTTTAGCTCTGATAATTGTATGTGTTCCTACTAATCTTTTTGCCCAGGATTCTGACAATACTAGCTTTGGAATCAGCTTTTCGAATGATTTAACTTCTGATGAAATCTTGGACGCAACCCCTGAACTACAAATTTTGGGAATTAGTGTTATTGAATTGCAATCACCGGTGAGTGATCAGGTTATTCGCGGAATTTCAGAATCCGGACTTCAAATATTAATTAGAAGTGATCTCGAGTTTCTAACAAATAGTGAATTAAATAATTCGGATTTATTTCGAACTGAAATTGCTCCTTTTCTACTGGAATATTCATCTAAGCCAGGAGTAGTCGGTATCAGCCTTCCAAGCTACAGTGATTCAATACAATCAGTATCATTAGAAGTTATTCAGAATCAAATTCCTGATACTTCTGGAATTTCTTATTACCAGGTTAATACTCTCGAAAGTGGCTCAATACAATCAATTATTGATATCAAAGCCGGAAAGCAATTAACATCATCAAATCAGATACTAATCAGTTCTCCATTTAAGAAACCTGATATCACCTTGATAAAGGAAGCCATTGACTTTGGAACAAATCTAATATTAATGGATTGGTACTGGTTCAAAGAAGCACAACAAAGCGAATCCTATTTTTCTGATGCACTTATTGTTGCTTCAGAATCATCGGAGATATTGTTTCCTAACTATCCCAATCCTGATGTAAACAAAAGCGTTGACTGGCCCATAATAATTTTGGTTTTATTATGGATCACTGTGGGTATTCATCTTCGCTCCAATCCAACATACCGTCCACTTATTTTTAGATATTTCACTTTTCACCGATTTTTCGTGGATGATATCATGCGTTACCGTGAACGATCAGCCGCATCCGGAATTACCCTATTTATTCAGCATGCCTATTTCACTGGATTGGTTGTGTATATACTCAGTGCTTTTTTCTTAAGTGAAAAAGGACTTGAAGCTCTTTATTCACATCTCCCTCTTATTGCCGTTTTTGGTCAGAATTATTTCACGCTTTTTGTGCTGAGTATCATTTTAACTCTTTCAGTTAACTTTTTGTGTTTATTCTGGCTTTTCCTGCCAAGTAAATCAATGAAGCATTTTAGTCAGGTTATAAATCTTTACTCTTGGGTCTTTCATCTGGACTTTATCATCGTAAGCTTGATGTTAATTTTATTGATAACAAGTGGCTCAAGTGTATTGATGTTAACTTTGGCTACACTTCATATTCTAACATGGTTAACAGCCTTTGTAGCTGCTGCAATCGATAGTGCTAAATATCTAGCTAAGAGTCGAATCAAGTATTTACTAGTTACAAACGGCTTATTCCTTATTGCTTTTTTTGGAATAATAATCGCTTTTGTTCTCAGCGGGTATCCATTCGATGTGCTTAAATTAGCTTTATCACTCTAACTAATTCGGAAAACTAATTTTACCTAAGTGCACCTCTGAATCTTGAACTGAAACACCTTTCTCTTTCAGCAAGTTATGAGCAAGAAATGCCATTAATACGCTTTCTTTAGCATCAGCAGTAATTCCAAAACCTTCAATTGATAAAAAATCAGCATTACTAAGCTCTTTTTTCAGTCTCGTCATTAGCTCGGAGTTGTGAATTCCTCCACCACTAACAATTAGGTCGAACTCTTTATCACTCAATAAATCTTCAATACCCCTTGAAACAGATTTTACTGTCAACTCAGTAAGTGAAGAAATCAAATCGACGGTACTCAAAGTGATTTGATGACTTTCCATCAAATCTTCAACCCATTGCAAATTGAATAACTCCTGACCTGTAGATTTCGGATATGGTTTTCTAAAAAAAGGATCCAGTAATAAATACTTCACTAATCCGGAATGAGCAGTTCCTGTTGATGAAATTCTTCCATCTTCATCATAAGGCTTATTGAAGTACTTTATCATTGCTTCATTCATCAAGGTATTAGCAGGTCCGATATCCGTGCTTATTACTTGGTGCTCATTATGTTTAGGCGGAATGATTGTAAAATTTGCAATACCACCAAGGTTCAATGCGACCCTGATTCTATGCTCATCTTCGAACAAAAACTCATCTAAATAATTTGCTAAAGGTGCCCCTTCTCCACCCGCGGCAACATGCTTTTGGCGAAAATCACTAATTGTAAGAATTCCGGTTTTCTGTGCAATATGATCGCCATCAACAATTTGTAGAGTATTTTTTGGGGTAGCTTCAGGATTGTGAAATATTGTCTGACCATGACATCCGATTAAATCAATATCATCATTTGCAATGCCCCATTCTTTTAGAGCATGATTTACTTCATCTGCGAATAAATGAGCCATTTCAGTGTTTAAATAACATATTTCTGATAATGATACACTTTCTCTACTCCTCGTATTTTCAAGCTTTGATTTAAGATTCGGACTGTAGGAAATTGTTTTAAACTCTTCTTGCTTGATAGAAATATCATTAATTGTACAAAGCACAATATCAAGCCCATCCAGTGATGTACCCGACATCAAACCAAGTATTCTGTGCTCTTTTTTATTAGCGATTTTGAAAAGTCGATCCAAAGCCTTGTTCATACCCGAAACTCGGGCTATTTTGCCAGTCAATCAAATCTGTTTGCCATGAGTACTCCAGAAGAAATCGATTATAAATCTTTTGAAGAAGATTTAGATGTGCTAATCAAGACCTTGAAAGAGAGTTTCGAAAGTACCGATGCTGAGTATCACATCGATGAAGTGAATGAAACACTATACATTAAATTGGAAGGATTGGACGATTATTCGCAAGCTGAAATTGTTGAAATTGCCGGACCTGTTCTTGCTGAACTCGATATGGACTTCGAGGAAATTGTATTTATGCCTTATTAGGCATCGGATTCAGAAAAGCGCTTTTATATTTATTTTTTGATAATGAACTAGTTCGTAACTTTGAGAAAATTCTTAATAAAGTTACATGTTCACTCCCAATACCGGCTACGAACTCCGTTGCATTTCCTGTGGTAAAATTAATGATGAAAACGAGACTAATACCTACTGTACATATTGCGGTGAAGTTCTTGATGTACACTATAAAAAACCTCTGAATCAGATACAGTATCCTTTAAAGAGTTTTTCGCCGGATCCACTAAAATCACATCCTACTTCATTAAAGTTTCTATCTCGACTGTCTGAGCGATATGGAGCTGATTTATACTCGAAAAATGAGTTTGAAAATCCTACCGGCTGTTTTAAAGATCGTGGTAGCTATATAGAGGTATTAAAAGCCATTGAATTAGGCAAAGATGCAATATGTCTGGCATCGACTGGAAATATGGCAGCTTCAGTAGCAGCATATGCTCGATATTTCAATATCCCTTGTTACGTATTTGTACCCGAAAAAACTCCAGAAGCAAAGTTAGCACAATCTACTATCTATGATGCTACCATTGTGAAAATTAAGGGCGATTTCAAAACATGCGAAGCTCTCTGTCGTGAATTTGCCAAATCAGGTAACTACTACCTTGCCGGGGATTATGTATTCCGCCAGGAAGGTCAGAAATCATTTTCTTACGAGTTACTTGAGCAAGGGCTAACCGATTTTGATTATATATTTGTACCAATTGGAGCAGGAACTAATTTCGCTGCAATCTTAAAAGGATATAAGGAAATGAAAGCAGCGGGATTGTTATCCAAAATCCCACATTTTGTTGCTGTACAACCTGAACAGAGTTCACCCGTTGTAGAAGGTATTTTCAAAAAAGAGAAAATCATTGCTGATAAAGTGAATACAATGGCCGACGCGGTTGCAGTTGCTAATCCATTTGATTTTTATAAAGTGTATCACGGAATTGAGGAGACTGAAGGGCTCGCATATACAGCAACTGAGGACGAGTTACTTATCTCAATGAAAGAAATGGCAGTAGAAGAGGGTTTTTTCACTGAACCTGCTTGTGCAATCCCATTAGCCTGTTTCAAAAATAACTTAGAAACTTTTAAAGGAAAGAAGTGTCTTTTTGTATTAACCGGAACAGGTCTAAAAAGTGCTCACATTGTAGCTAAATACTCTCTTTCTTCTCCTGTTCTGGATCCGAATCTGGATAGAATAACGCAGTACATTGATTCCGGCTTCTCTGATTTACAACGAAAAAGTTGGGGGCAATCCCGTGACATGATCATGGGTAATACGAACATGAGTTCTGAGCATACCAGACTTTATAACGAGTACATCAGTGGATTTGATAAGAAAGGAAAAACATTACGAGAGGAAGAGATTAAAGCCCTAAAATCTCTCATTTACCAGGAAGATGTGGATCTCGAATTTCCTGTTAAAGTGCTCGATTACAAGCTTACAATGCGGAAAAATAGCTTGGTAAGTGCCGCAGTAAAATTACTACTTCCCGACGGTGAAGAAATATTATCATTAGATCAGGGGGTTGGTCCACTTGATGCTGTTCTAACTGCAATTAAAAGTGAAACCGATGAATTTATTCCTGTTGAAGTACTTAGTCACGAAGTGGAGATTCTTAGCCCGGATACAGATTCTTTAGTAATTTGCTCTCTTTCCTTAAAGAAAGGTGACTACACTTTTACTTCTAAAGGAGCATCACCGGATACTATTGAGGCACTTATTCAAGCTTTTGTTAAGGGATTAGCGATCGCAAATAAAGCTTTGGTTAGTTGAGATAATACTATTTAAATATCTTATTGAAATAAGTAATAAAGCCAGTTGCTTATCCATAAATTTAATTTTGGTTTGTAATCACCGGATTTAATCAGTTTTTTCTTCAGTAATAACTCTCGTCTTCATCACTCATTAGATTGAAGAACACTTTCGTGGGTATTCGGAATCTGAAAAGAAAAGATTGATTTATGCGTACAATAGAACTTGATCCTATCTCATTTATCGCTTCACCTGAAGAAAAGAAATTCATTTTACTTCGTAGTGAAAAAGCAGATAAAGACGAACAATTTTTAAAAGAGTTCGCCATCCCAAAGATTATCAACAAAGAAAATGCCAATAATATACCTGGTGTCTGGGGTACCCTTGGCTATAAATCCAATAAACCTATTGATTGGTTAGGGAATCTGAAATGTTCAAATGAAGGGAATGATGAATTTGACGAAGACACCGAGCTCTATAAAGAGATAGAGTATTTGAAATACATGTATCCCGACATTAATGTAAAAAGGGAGGTAAAAGAAAAGGTCATCGATCTACGAAACCTTGAGATTAAGGTGCCTACTATTTTTGAAATGGATGATGTACCTGAGCTACGTATGGATATTTTTCTTGATGAGGATGAAGGTGCACTCGCTTTTTATCAATTACGCAGACACAATGCAACTGAAAAACATATTGATTTTATTCAACCTCAAGCAACTGTAAATAACACTACCAAAAGAGATAGATTGAGTTATCATTTTAGTGTTATACCTAAAAAAGCAATTGAACAGGCATATGGAATTCCAGGTAAATTCACTCTTAGTAATGAAAATTCACCGAATGATTTCATTGTTAAAGTCCTCGTTTTTAAAAGAAAATTTAAAGAAGGCATTGTCCCAAAAGACAGTAAACAGATTATTGAGATGCTTGAAAATGACATCGAAAAACGATCAAATAATCTGTTTGCAAAAAAACATCGTTTGCTCAAATTCTACCGCAAAAAAAGGTTTTTAAGACCTCGAAAACCGGCATTTAAACGAGTCAGAAAAAAAGAAGACATCGACTCAACGAAGAAAACGTTATTTCTCATACATGGCACTTTTGCTAGTACCAAAGGTTCATTCGGAAAAGCTTATTCCTGGATAGAAGACCTGGTTGAAGATGGAACGTATGAACAGGTACTTGCTTTCGACCACCCTACCCTTTTTGATGATGCAGAAGAAAATGTACTTGAACTGTATAAAAGATTTGCCAAGTTGGATGTTCAGGAATTTACTCATCCTGTAGATTTGATCGGAACAAGTCAAGGTGGTCTAATCGCACAATTTATGGCAAACTATCCGAATAGCTACATGAAAATCGGGAAAGTAGCATTGGTTGCCTCAGCAAACGGTGTCGATTACCTGACATTTGGCAAAAACCTGACGAAAGGACTAAAACTCTTGAGAAAAGTATTTCGCAAGTTCGGTATGGGTCAGGCAGTACTAATTTCCGCATTACTTCAACACTCGATTAATTGGGTGATTAATAGAAAAGGATTAAAGCTTATGACGCCAGGAAGTGATAAGCTTAACGAAATAATGTTTAATACCCCGATCAATCCTAAAACCAGATACTTACCCGTTATTGGTAATTTTTCTGCAAGCAGCACAGCTGGTGATATTCTGGAAGGTGGCATTGATCTGATCCTCGGTAAAGACAATGATTGGGTTGTGAATACCAAGAATCAATTCCTAGTTCCTAGTGCGTATTGTGCATTACCGGAGTACAATCCGGGCAAATACCGTGAGTATGCTGTCACAAATAAAAATGCGTTGCATGGAAGATTGATCCAAGACGAAGATGTGCAATCTGAGTTAGAGAATTTCTTTGAAGATGTGTCATACCTTGAATCGACTATTCCAGAATCAGCGAACGACGATTTATTCGATGCTCACTGTCATTTATTTGGAAGAAGTGTTGTTTCAGGACGTCTCGTTTTAATGCTTCTAGCAGATATCATGACTTACTTTCAGGAAGAAAATGAAGAAGAACTTCTGGAGCCGATTGAATTTAAAGAAGGGCATGGTGGATACAGCTCATCCTTTGGTGCTAAATTTAAAAACTTTGTGAAGTATTTCGTTTTGAATAAAAACGCTCACAATATGCTACACGACCTGGAAGAAGGTTATTACGCATCCTTCACTGATGTTTACAGATATGTTCCTTTGATGTTTGATCTGGAAATGACTTTTAAAAACTCATACGATGATGATGATTTGGAAGATAGATTGGATGAGTTAAAAAATTCATTCTCTGATGAGCACAAGAAACTGGTTAAAAAAATCAATTCAATCGTTAAGAAAGCTGATAAGGGTAAAAAAGTATTCAGCGGTACTCAAAGTCAAAATGATAGTTCGATTAAACCATTAAAAGACTTGCTTTGGCTGGTTAAAAAATTAGGTAAACTAACAGATAACTTATCAAAAGAGACTAGAGAATCTTTCCATAAGCAACTTGATGAACTTTCACATCTGAAAGTAAATTACGGCAATGATGTTTTCCCATTCTTAGCCACCGATCCAAGAAGAACTAATATGGGCACTTATATAGAGGGTCAGGTTGGTCCGGAAAAAACATTTCATGGAATTAAACTTTATACTCCCAACGGTTACTCCCCTACTGATCCAAACTTTTTTGATCCGTCGTCAGGCTTCACTCATAATACAAGTCTCTATAAATGGTGTTCTGATACAAAAACTCCAATAATGGCTCATAATTCCGATGCAGGATTCGCTACTTTTACAAAACGACTGGAAGTATTCGGACATATTTGTACAAGTGATAAAAATCCTGATGGATCATTTAAGCTGGAGGAGAAAAACAAAGAGTTTATTGAATTTAATCATACTCTCTTTGATGGCGGTTTTGCAAATTCAGTGCGAGAACGTGCCCATACTTTAAATCACCCAACTCTTTGGCGAGAAGTTTTAAAGAAATATCCAGACCTGAAGATATGTCTAGCACATTTTGGTGGTGGTAGTGAGGAATGGCAAAAAGAAATAGCCAAACTTATAGTCGAATATGATAATGTCTACACAGATTTATCATGTCAGACAGATATTGAAAGACTAAAAGAAATAAAGGAAGCTTATTTCATTCATGATACACCTGAGAATCTAAAAATACGATCCAGAGTTATGTACGGAAGCGATTATTTCTTAAATATGTTACAAGGCATCAAATTTGAGACTTACTACAATAATTTCAGGGAAGTTTTCACTACAGATGAAATTGAAACAATGAGTCTTGATGTCCCCAAAACATATTTAGGTCTAAAATGACTAATAACGATGAAGGTTGAGGTAAGGAATCATTCAAATATTAGTGAAAATCTTTAGTCTTATATTAGATTATTAATCCTTTCTTTATTTCAATCTTCTATAATTATTCTAAATTCGGGAATTGAAACGAATCATCAGTATTCCGGTCAATAAACAAACTTGACTGTGTTATGGGTATAATTTTAACAAAAAGAGGTACAATTGAGCTACTTAAACTTGGGCTCACATAGTGCTGAAGTCAATGTAATTATGGTTCTAATCATCAAAACCTTAATCAAATCGGCACTATCGTTTATTCTTATTCTTCTAATTTTTACCGGAACGGTAACTCAGCTCTTTGCACAAAGTAAAGACACTTATAATATCGGATTCATCTTCGATATTCTTCCGGAAAATGCGCCTGCTTTACTTGCTGAAATGAAAAACGAAATTCGTTCAGTTGTTGGTCAGGATGCGAATATAGAGTTCCCAGAAGCTGCAATTTACGTGAACGAGCTAAACCTGGAAACAGCACGATTGAATTATCAGGCAATTACCCAAAATGATAATGTCAATATCATCGTGGCGTTTGGAGTAATTAGTAATGTGATTATAAATGAAGCAGAAAGTCATGCAAAACCAACCATTCTATTCGGAACGCTGGCTGCCGACTTTAGCCGAATAACAGGGGAAGATCAAACATCTGGAGTTGAAAACTTATCATTGATATTAGCCAGCTTTTCAATTCGCAAAGATCTTAATGTATTCCATGAGATGATAAATTTCCGAAATGTAGGGGTTGTTTTTGCAGATTATGCAGTTGATATCCTACCGGTTCACGAATTACTTAATAGTATCTCATCTGAACTTAATTCAGAATACACTCTTATTAGCTATAAAAACGTAGACGAAATTTATGATCAGCTCATTGGAATTGATGCTGTGTATTTTGCGAATACATTCTACTTCACAGAAGAACAAATTATCGATCTTTCGAGGTTTTTAATTGAAAAAAAACTCCCCTCCTATACCAATGCCGGAACAAGAGAGGTAGAATTAGGAATTATGGCTTCCAGCCAAACTGATGATAACATCAATCAGTTTTTCAGAAGAATTGCTTTGAACGTTGAAGCTATAGTAAATGGCACAGATGCCGGAGATTTACCCACTTATTTGGATACCAATGAGCAGTTAATATTGAATTTTAACACTGCATCTGAAATTGGCGGACCATTACAATACAGTAGAATCTATGACACAAAAGTTGTAGGTGAAATGAAAAATGTATTGGCTGAAAAAAACTATACACTTCGAGAAATACTACTTGAAGCCAGGGAACGAAACTTATCTATTGAATCCAGTTTATTAGATGTCGATTTAGCTGATCAGGATATAAAAACTGCAGTAAGTGATCTATTTCCAAACCTTCAATCAAATCTTACATCAAGCATTCTGGATCCTGATTTAGCAAGATCATCAAATGGTCAAAATCCCCAATTCAGTACAACCGGAAATCTCACTTTATCTCAGGTTCTCTATTCGCAGGATATAATCACTAATATCTATATCCAAAAAGCACTTAAAAGTTCAGAAGAGAGTATTTATCAATCGACGGAATTGGATGTGGTACTCGAAGCAGCCAATGCCTATTTCAATGCTTTAATAGCCAAATCCAATTTGGAAATTACGATGCAAAATATGGAGGTAACTCGTCGAAACCTCCAGATTGCACAGCAAAATTACGATGCCGGATTAACTGGTAGAACAGATGTTCTACGATTTGAAAGTCAGTTAGCTCAGAATACTCAGACAATGGTCGAGACTGTTAGTTTTCTGGAATTCAGTTTTTCTGAAATAAATAGAGTTTTGAACTATCCACTAGAGCGAGAAATAGACATAATACCTATTCAACTTAATGATGAAGTATTTAGCGAGCTAGACATCGAAATAATGCAGGAATTTCTTGACGATGTAAGAAATCGTGAATCATTCATTCAGTTTTTAGTAAATGAAGCAGTACAAAATTCGCCCGAAATCGAATCATTACGTCAGCAAGAAAAAATTGTAGACGCAAGTATAAGACTAGCAAATACAGGTCGCTTTATTCCAGATGTGGCTCTTCAGGGGCAGTATAATTACACCTTCGACCGTTCAGGTGAAGGAAGTACATTCCCACAGGGTTTTATTGCTCCGCCAGATGGTTACTATAGTCTTGGTATTTCCCTTAGCCTTCCTCTTTTCCAGCAAAACAAACAAAATATTAACCTGCAAACAGCGAAAATTACCAAGAATCAGATTGAAGTTTTAATAAACCAAACTGAACAGAATATCGAAAGGATTGTTGAGAACAACACATTTGAAGCTTTAAATCAGATTTCAAATATCAGACTTTCTCAGATTTCTTTAGAAGCCGCCAAAGAGAACCTTGAGCTAACGCAAACGGCGTATTCGAATGGGGCTGTAAATATCATTCAATTAATTGATGCACAGACAAATTTACTGAATGCACAAATAGCCAATAACAATGCTCTCTATAACTTTATGCTTAGCACTATAGCTCTTGAGCGTAGCATTGGCTTTTATTTTTTCGATCTGGATGAAGAACAAAAAAACGAGTTTAAACTACGCTTAGCACAATTCATTCTTCAGAACAACTAACTCCTCTTAACTATGAATAACTTTAATTTTAGACATACTTTTTTAGTAGGATTAACTCTCTTAATTCTTTGGGGATGTGGTTCTGATGAAGAAACTCCACCTGAAATCATACGTCCGGTTATTTACCACACTGTTGGATTAAGTGGCGGTGAAGTTATCCGAACCTTTAGTGGTACCGCTCAAACAGATAAAATCATAAACCTGAGTTTTCGAAGTAGCGGCATAGTTACCGAATTAAATATGAAACTCGGTGATCAGGTTAAGAAGGGTGATTTGCTAAGCCAACTGGATAATGTTCAAGCGCGTTTAGCTCATGAGCAGGCTATTTCACAATTAAACAGTGCAGCCTCACAAATGAATACTGCTGAGTTAAACCTTGAAAGAATTCGCTCTTTATACGAAAAAGGAAGTGCTTCATTAAGTGATTTCGAGAATGCGAAAAACTCTTTTAGAACTGCACAGGCTAGTTATCAATCTGCGCAAAGAAGTGTGGACATTCAGCAAGAGCAAATTAATTATGGATTTTTGTATGCACCTGAAGATGGAGCTATTGCTGCTGTTAATGTAGAATTAGAAGAGAATATCAATCCGGGTCAGGTTGTTGGCGTTTTGAATGCCGGTTTAGATATGAATATTTCCTTGGGAATTCCTGAAAGTGTGATTAACAGACTTGAATCTCAAATGGAAGTAAATGTCGAATTCAGTGCATTACCGAATAATTCGTTTCTCGGTAGAGTGATCGAAATATCCCCTGCTTTGGATGCCAATACCTCCACTTATCCGATTGAAGTTAGTATTGTTGAACCAACTTCAGATATTAAATCTGGAATGGCAGCGAGTGTTACTTTCAATTTCGCTGAATCTGTGGGAAATACAGAATCCATAATTGTGCCATCAAACTCTGTGGGTGAAGATCAAAACGGGCGTTTCGTTTTTTTGATTAACGATTCGAATACCAACAATATCACTGTAAATAAAAACTATGTTGAAATTGGTGAACTCACCTCCGAAGGTTTTGAAATTACATCAGGATTAAATGTCGGACAGAAAATTGCGACTGCAGGACTTCAAACTCTCTTAAATGGACAAAAAGTGTCCTTGTATAATCCCGGAGCTTCTCTATGAACATCACGCAATTTGCCATAGAACGCAATCGGATCACATTTACAGTTCTGGGTACAATTTTACTTTTGGGCTTCGCACTTTTTAGCGATTTACCAAGAGACAGCATGCCTCCATACACAATACGGGTCGCAACTGTTGTAAGCCAATTCCCGGGAGCTAGCCCTGAACGAGTTGAACAACTAGTAAGCTACAAAATTGAGAAAATCGCTCAGGAATTACCCGAATTGGATGAAGTAACAAGTACTTCCAGAACTGGTTTATCTGTAGTTAGTGTGACCCTTCGTGATGAGGTAAATCCAGAAGATCTTCAGAATGTTTGGGATCGACTTCGCAGAAAGTTAAATAATATGGATGATCTTCCTGAAGGTGTGGACCCAAAATTAAATGATGATGGAATTGGTGACGTTTTTGGGATTGTGGTTGGATTGCTAAGCGATGGTTTTACTCCGGCTGAAATGGAAGAATATGCAGATGCAATCCGTGATGACCTGATCAAACTCGAAGACGCTGCGAAAGTTGAAATTGGTGGAAAACAAGAAGAACGAGTATTTATTGAGTTTGATAATTCACAACTTGCAGAATACCAGCTTACCTCATCCCGATTGCAAAGTATAATTGCATCTACAAATATTCTTAGTTCCGGTGGTGAAATTTATATGGGTGATGAAAGTATCATTCTGGAACCTACCGGAAATTACAATAACCTAGATGATATTAAACAAACACTGATACCAGTAGGTAATCAATCTCAGCTTATACACCTAGAAGACATCACCAATATCAGAAAAGCATATATCAATCCACCGAAACAACTGGTTCGGGTAAATGGATTAGATGCTCTTGCTTTGCATGTGAACTTGAAGGAAGGTGCAAATGTAATTCAGCTTGGTGCTGACATTAATGTGGTGATGGATGAATGGAATTCCAGATTACCCGTTGGTTTAGAGCTCATTCGCTTGTCTTCACTCGACACCTACATTGATGTCAAAATCTCTGATTTCATTGGAAATCTTGGTCAATCCATCATGATTGTTTTGGCCGTGATGCTGATTTTCCTTGGCTTTAGAACGGGAACTATCATCGCCAGTCTTATCCCAATTGTTACCATCATGACTTTAATGTGGATGGGTGTAATAAACATGGGTTTGAACCAGGTAACACTTGCAGCATTGATCATGGCTTTGGGGATGATGGTAGACAACGCTATAGTTGTAGCTGAATCAGTTATGGTAAAAGTTGAAGGTGGTATGGATACCAAGCGAGCTGCAATTGAATCCTGCTCGGAATTATTCGCTCCACTTCTAATATCTACATTAACGACCTCCGCAGCATTTATGGCGTTCTTTCTCGCCGAGTCGGTGATGGGTGATATTGTCGGGCCAATTTTCGTGGTCATAACAATTGCTCTGTTATCTTCTTGGTTGATTGCGCTAACAGTAGTAACCCTCTTTTGTTACTACTTCCTGAAAGTGAATAAGAGTGGCAAACAAAATCTTTCATTGATAGACCGACTCATTAATTGGATGAAAGGCATGTATAAAAACTGGATTCTGAATGCCCTTCAAAACAAATATCTGGTGATGTTGGGTATCTTCGTGATGTTTATGCTTTCCCTTTTTGGATTTACAAGAGTAGCGTTTTTGTTTTTCCCCGATAGTGATCGGAACCTGATTACTGTTGACATCAATCTTCCTGAAGGAACTCGTATTGAAACCACACAAGAAACTGTTCGACGACTCGAAGATTATTTTTATGAGGAACTACTCATTGATGAAGATAGAACAGAAGGGATAGTGAGTTGGAGTTCCTACATCGGTGAAGGTCCGGAATCATACGATCTTGGTTATCAACCGGATGAAGCAAATTCAAGCTACGCGCACATGTTGGTGAATACTTCTAGTGCTTTTCTTAACAATTCTCTCATTAGTACTATTGATGAGTTTGTGTTGGATAACTTTCCTAATGCTGATATCAAGGTTGGACCTTTAGGGGCCGGTGGCGGTGGCGTCCCAATTGAAATTCGAATTATTGGTGATGATCCAGATCAGCTTTCTGCAATATCGGAATCTGTGAAGATCCAACTTTCTTCCATTTATGGCACCAAAAATGTGAAAGACGATTGGGGACCAAAAAGCAAGAAATTTGTTATTCAAATTGATCAGAATCGAGCCCAAAATGCCGGTGTAACCAACCAGGATATTGCTACCTCTCTTCAAACTGTACTTTCAGGTTTTAGAACCGGTGAATATCGTGAAGAAGATAAAAGTATCCCCATTTTGATGAGATCGGATGTTGGTAGTGAGCAGTCGTTTGAGTCACTAGAAACCTTAAATATCTATTCTCAAAGTTCAGGTAAAAGTGTACCTCTTCTTCAGGTTGCTCAGATAATTCCCGAATGGCAGTATTCCAAAATCCGACGATTCAATCTTAACAGAGCTGTAACTGTTACCAGTGAGTTGAGAGATGATGGAAATGCTGCAGCAATAACCCAAGAAATTACTCCATGGCTGGATGAGCAAATTGCCACCTGGCCTGCGGGTTATCGCTATGAACTGGGTGGTGATGCACAAAATTCAGCAGACAACATGGGAGCTGTTATTGCATGGCTACCACTTTCCGGCTTTGTAATCTTGCTGTTATTGATTATTCAATTCAACTCCTTCCGAAAAATGACCATGGTAACACTGACCATTCCTCTAGGCATAATTGGTGTAGTTATTGGGCTTTTAACCTTCAGAGAACCGTTTGGATTTATGCCCTTTCTTGGGCTGATATCTTTAGCGGGGATTATCATCAATAATGCGATAGTACTCATCGATAGAATTGATATCGAACAAAATGAAATAAAAAGATCCATCCAGGATTCGGTGATTGCTGCTTGTTTACAGAGGTTTCGTCCGATTGTATTGGCAACATTTACAACTGTTTTTGGTTTAATCCCTCTTTATCTAAGTGGAGGTGAAATGTGGGAAGGCATGGCAGTTTCCATTATGGTAGGATTACTTTTTGGAACTGTAATCACACTTATATTCATACCATCACTTTACAGTATTCTATATAAAGTGAATTACAAAGGGTATGAGTTAAATCCAGAGTTTGAGAAAATCTAAATCAGATGTCAATTCGTGAACTTATGGAAGGTTAAATTCGATATTTGAGTTGGCCTCAGAAATAAGAAACATTAATTAATGACATTGATAATATTGCTAGCTTGATATTTCAAGTAATCAAATGGTACGTTAAATCGTTATTTAATCGCTATCTTCGAACGTAATTTAAAATGTGGCTTTATAAGTTTTTAAATCAAAAAAAGCCAAATTCTACAAATATTATACATGATTAAATCCCTTTGTCTCTCTTTTGTGCTTCTCTTTTCCTCAAACTTATTATTTGCTCAAAGTGAAGAATATAAAACTCACCAATCCATTTATAATCGCGCTTTGAGTTACAATGATTTTGCCGTAGCAAAGAACGCTTTGTACAATATGATGGAATTGCAACCTAATAATGTCCAACTACTAGATACATTAAGCTTACTGTATTTTGAACAACGTGAGTATATAAGTGCAGCGATTGTAGCCCAAGAAGCTGCAATGAAAGACCCTAATAATCTTTTGGCATTAGAACTTGCAGGTACAAGTTTCGAAAATGTCGGACTAAATGATAAAGCATTAGAACATTATGAACCGCTTTATGCCAAGAATGGCGAAATCTCGATACTGTACAAAATTGCATTCCTACAATACCGCCTTAAGCGATTTGACGAAGCATCTGTATCAAGTAATAGAATTATAAGAAGCCCTGAAGCTAATGATTTACCGATGGTATTTGGCAAAAAGGATCAAACAACTCAACAAGTTCCAATGATTGCAGCAGCATACCGATTACAAGGACTCATTGCTTACGAACAAAACGACAATGAATCAGCCATAGCTTACTTTGAATTAGCCTTAGAATATGCTCCGGATTTTGAAATTGTGGTAGATGCGGTGAATCAATTAAAAGGTCAGTAACCGAATTACATTAGCCTTTATGAATTATTATTGATGCGACTGTATATAGCTATGACTTGGACATTATCCTCTCATAATAATTAATTGAATACTCATGAAGGTTTTGCTAACAGGTGCTACCGGAATGGTAGGTCAACATGCTTTAAAATTCTTATTGGATAGCTCTGAAGTTGATAATGTCTTATCGATTGGAAGACGTAAAACCGGAATTGACCATGAAAAATTGAATGAAGTTCAACTATCTGATTTCATGAATATTAGTGAACTAAGAAATCAGCTAGTAGATATTGATGCTTGCATTCACTGTTTAGGAGTGTATCAAAATCAGGTTTCAAAGAAAGACTTCTTTAAGATCACCTGCGATTATCAAAAAGCCCTTACTAATGTGCTCGAGGAAACATCCCCCAATCTCACCTTCTGTTTATTTGGAGCTCAGGGAGCTGATCCATCCGGTAAAAGCAATGTCACTTTTGCCAAAGCCAAAGGTCAGTCTGAAAATCAATTAATGGAAACTAAGTTTCCAAAGAAATACATTTTCCGACCGGGTTATATCAAACCTACCGGAACTAGACAACCTGCAGGATTAGTTTATACACTATCCATTCCAATATTGAATATTGTTTACAGATTCTTCCCCAATATTGGAATTGAAGATTCGAATCTTGCCAAAGCTATGGTTGGACTTGCTCTTAAACCTGAATTGGAATCTCGGGTTTTTGAGAATGTCGACATTAAACAACTTGATTAAAGCAAATCTCTAACATTCGACTTGTAATAATTCCCAACGGGAATTTCATGTTCACCTATTTGGATGATGTTTCCTTCAATCACATCAATGTGTTTCTTAGCTACCACAAATGATTTGTGTACCTGTATAAAGTCATCATCATGAATACCCTGCGTTAAATCTGAAATCTTCTCCCGAACGGTAATCTTTTGATCTTTTAAGTACACCTTGGTGTAGTTACCCGAAGACTCCAAATATAGAATATCATCAATATCAACCTGACTATATCGTTTGTTCTCTCGAAGAAAGATTGTTTTTGATTTCTCTTGCGATTCTGAGCTCTGATTGGATGTTGGTTGTTCTTGATTTTTTACCGCTTTGTTGACTGCTTTAAGAAATCGCTCAAAACTAAAAGGCTTCAAAAGATAATCGGCGATATTTAACTCGTACCCTTCCAATGCATGTTCCTGGTAAGCAGTGGTTACAATCACTTTAGGTGGATTTGTAAGCGTTCTTAAAAACTCAAATCCTTTCAACATGGGCATATTCAGATCCAGAAAAATTAAATCCACAGAATTGGAGTTCAAATATTCAATAGCTTCCAATGCATCGTAGCAATTCTTTTCCAGCTTCATATTCTGAAGTTTGTCACAGTAACCTTTGATGATATCGTGGGCTACATATTCATCATCTATGATAATGTACCTTATCATTTTGCCTGAATAGTTAGCTTAGCCTTGTAGATATCATCCTGAGCTTCGAACAAAAACTCATGGTTTTTTGGATACACTAATTGAAGCCTTTTTCTAAGGTTTGTTAATCCAATTCCGGTGTTTTCGTCAATACTATTAGCATCGAAATTGTTGGTCACGCTAAAGTGTAAGTCCCCTTCTTTCAATGAGAGATCGATATGAACAAATGCATCTTTCCTCAGGTTTTCAACTCCATGCTTAAATGCATTTTCAATCAAATTGATAAACATTAGAGGCATTACTTCAAATTCAGGATCATCCACAAAACAAATGAATCGAACATCAATTTCCTTGTGATAACGCATTTTGTGTAGCTCAATAAAGGTGTTGATGTAATCAATTTCCTCTTGAATAGTCACCCAGTCATTCTCCCCTTCATAGATGCTGTATCGCATCATATCCGAAAGTTTAAGTATCAGGTTTTTCGCCTTTTCAGGATCAGTATCAACCGTACCGTATAAGTTGTTAAGCATATTGAAAAAGAAATGTGGACTCACCTGACTTTGAAGATGCTGCAACTCCGTTCTTTTCTGTTCTGTTTTCAGAGTGATCACTTGTCTCCTCTGCCTCACAATCCATGTGATAGCCCAAAAGATCATCACTATACAAAAAATAAAAACAGTGAATGAGTAATACGGTTCTACTGCCTCATCTTCGGTGTACATAAAAACAATGCCACCACCCAACAGTATTATCCAGAACGCATACTTCTGAATCCAAGGAAATCGTGTATTTATTTTCTCAAACATGGGTCAAAGGTAAAGAAGCCTGTATCTCAACCCAAAGTTCTTGATGAACAATAGATTTTCGAATACAAACAATGTCCTTTCTGTGATGTAATGAGTTCACGTCTGCTAAACACACGTTTATCGCTCATTTGATGCTATGTAAACCGAAAGATGCATAGTCATTTATTTCTTCTCTGATATTCGGCCCAACATAAATCAAAGAGGCTATGAATACACTTTCAATTAAACATCTTACAAAAACTTATTCCAACGGGGTAAAAGCTCTGAACAACGTTTCACTTGAAATCAATAACGGATTATTCGGGCTACTCGGTCCTAATGGCGCCGGCAAATCAAGTCTGATGAGAACCATCGCTACCTTACAGCAAGCTGATTCAGGTTCCGTATTTCTGAATGATATGGATATCGAGAAAAATCCACATGAGGTAAGAAAATTATTGGGGTATCTGCCTCAGGACTTCGGAGTGTATCCGAATATATCTGCAGAGGTTTTGCTCAATCATTTTGCAGTATTGAAAGGAATTACCAAAAGAAAAAAGCGCAAAGAACTGGTGGATCATCTCCTACAGCAAACCAATTTGTATCAACACCGCAAGAAAAAGCTGGGTGGATATTCGGGCGGAATGAAACAACGTTTTGGTATTGCTCAGGCTTTACTCGCTAATCCAAAACTTATCATTGTTGACGAGCCCACAGCCGGACTTGATCCTACCGAGAGAAATCGGTTTCACAACTTACTGAGTGAATTAGGAGAAGATTCGATCGTCATTCTTTCCACACATTTTGTGGATGATGTAAAAGAATTGTGCACCAGTTTGGCCATTTTAAATAATGGTCAATTACTATGGAGTGGGAGTCCAGAGCGAGCCATTCTGGAAATCGAAGGAAATGTGTACTCCAAACAAATTAAGAGGAATCAGATTCAGGATTACAAAAATGAATTCAAGGTAATAGCTGAACAACTGTTCCGGGGGAAACCACTGATCTATATCTATTCAGAATCTGATCCAGGCAAGAATTTCATTCCGATTCAACCCGATCTCAATCACGTTTATTTCTCCAGGGTTCACTCCTGATTCCCATAAACACAGAACTATCAGATTTTAAATCCACTGTTATGTTTACCGAACTTTTTCTATTTGAATTGAAATTCAGAGCTCGCCGCATTGACACCTACTTCTATTTCCTTGCTGTATTCCTGTTTTCACTTATTGCCGTAGACTTCATTTTTGAAGGTGAACTTGGAGCCATGGCAAAAAACTCACCCGTTATTCTGGCCAGAACCATGGGCATCACAACCGCTCTACTTTTATTGATTGTCTCAATGATTTCAGGCACCGCTATCTTGAGAGATTTCAATAATAATACGCATACCCTTTTATTCTCTTACCCCTTTAACAAGATTGAGTATTTATCCGGAAGGTTTCTGGGATCATTTCTTACGGTCTTACTAATCTTTATGGCTATGCCGGTTGGTATGATGTTATCACCCTTTCTACCCTGGCAAGATCCGTCCGACTTTCTGTCGTTCAATTTCGCAGCTTTCATTCAACCTTTTCTCTGGTTAGTAATTCCTACTTTGTTCTTCAGTAGTGCTCTTTTCTTTGTTACCGGTTTATTAACTCGAAAACTCTTACTGGTCTACATTCAGGCATTTTTCTTTCTATTGATTTATCTGATTGCCTTACGTTTTGCTGCCGGATCAGATGATTTATTTATAACCACACTCATTGAGCCATTCACTTTTCAATCAGTTAGAATTGTCACTGCAACCTGGACTATCCTCGAGAGAAATACTTTGCTGGTTCCAATGGAAGGAGTTCTACTTGCAAATAGAATCCTATGGATGAGTCTGGCTACACTAACTTTGTTTATCGGCTATTTTTTCTTTCGGTTTGATACAGTGGCAGACTCGAGTAAGAAGAAAAAAACACTGAGCTATCCAACTGTTGTGACTCAGAATCAAACAACTTCTCTAAATAATACTGTTACTCCGACTTTTTCCGCTTATTCTGTCTTTTCGCAGTTCATCCATCAGATTTATTTCAATGTTCGCCTGATTGTATCCGAAGTTTCCTTTTGGGCCATTTTATTAATCGCAGTTGGAACTGTGGCCATCAATGGATTTAACATGGGCACTACTTTTGGTGTCGACAACATACCTGCCACTTATTTAATCATTGGTGAGCTGGTTGAACTGACGGTCATTTTCTTCTTTGGGATTATCCTTTTTTACTCCGGGGAATTGATCTGGAAAGAACGTGATGTTAATGTAAATTCACTCACTGACTCTCTCCCAACTCCAATCTGGGTTCTCGTAGGAAGTAAAGTTATTTCTCTTCTCTTTCTTCTTTCAAGTTTGATTGGAATGATGATTCTTTCAGGGGTGATTTTCCAGATTTATCACAATTATTTCGATTTCCAGCTCGATCTATATTTAACTGCATTCTACCTTGAAATCTTTCCATTTCTGATTCTGGTCACTGTTGTGAGTTTTATAGTTCAGATTATCACAAATCATAAGTATCTGGCGCATATCATTACTGCATTCTTTTTAGTCTTTTCTACCATCGGATTACAACTAATGGGTTTTGGCCATCCCTTAGTCACTTTTGGCGGAACTTTGCTACCCACTTATTCTGATATGAATGGCTATGGCCATTTAATTGAATCTTTTCTGTGGATCAAGGTTTATTGGATATGCATCACATTATTGGTTTTGGTTGTTGCAATTTCTCTATTTCCAAGAGGTATTGAATCAGGTCTTAAGAATCGAATCCGAGGTTTTTCGACCCACTTTAACCAACCTATGAGATATACTGCTCTACTTCTATTACTGATTTTTATCGGTTCTTGTGGATATGTATTCTATCAGATAAATATTGAAAACGAGTACTTCAGCCAAAATGAAGAATTGACCCTGAGAGCAGAATATGAAAGACAACTGAGCCCTTATATTCATTTTCCACAACCAGAAATGGAGTCGATAAATCTTCAGCTGGACATCTTTCCTGAAAATAGATCTTACCATTTGGATGGAACCTATAATTTGGTCAACACAACAGAATCTAAGATTGATACCCTTCTGATTCAGAAACTTCCAAATAGCCAGGTAAGTCTGCAGTTTCCAAATCAATCTGTCATTAAATCTATCGACAGTACTTACGCAGAATTTGGCTTTTACAAACTTGCCTTGAATCAACCTTTAAATCCCAAAGACGATATTCCATTAACTTTTAATCAGCAATTCAATTCAATCAATTTTACTACTGAGTTGAATCCGAATTTATTGGAAAACGGAACCCTAATTGAGAACTACCAATTTCCAACCATTGGGTATATGGATGATGTCGAGATATCGGATCAGGCATTTAGAAATGAATTTAATCTGGGTGAAAAGGAACGAACCGCTGATTTGGATCATCCTATTTACTCGCGAATTGGAAAAGCTGATGGCGATGGCGAGTACATCAATTTTGAGTTGATCGTTAGTACAGATTCAAGTCAGATTGCTGTAGCACCGGGGCAACTCATCAGAAACTGGAAGATGGAAGATCGAAACTACTATCACTATTCATCGGAACAGAAAATTTCAAATTTGTTCAGCATTGTTTCTGCCGACTACAAAAAAGTAACCTCAACTATTGAAATCCCAAATAACTCAGATACTCTGAAATCTGTAGAGCTTGAAATCTACTATCATGAGGGGCATGAGTTCAATTTGGAGAGTATGATGAATGGTATGGAAACTTCAATACAATACTTTTCAGAGCAATATTCACCATACCAGTTTAGTGATCTCAGGATCACTGAAGTTCCAATTTATCATGACAGAGCTCAGTCACTTCCAGGATTGATAACAAAAGCTGAAAATCTTGGTTTCACCTTGAATATATCTGACGATGAAACTCCTGATCTTCCATTCTTTATCACAGCGCATGAAGTTTCGCATCAATGGTGGGGTGATCAGGTTAACCCAGCAAATGTTCAAGGACAAACCATGCTTTCTGAGATGTTGGCTCAATATTCTGCACTTTGTGTTTTCAAACAAACCTTTCGAAAGGAATACGTTGATGAGCTATTAGCATGGAATATGCGCCAATATTTCAAACAGCGAGTACAGGAAGAAGTTGAAGAAATGCCATTGTTTTTAGTTGAATCCGGCCAGGATTACATTTATTACAGGAAAGGTCTAATTGTGATGCATGCATTTCAAGAGATGGTCTCTGAGGAAAATATTAATTATAAACTATCGGAATTCGTTGCAGATTGGAATTCGTTTGATGGCTTAAAATTTCATCAAGAAAATAGATATCCAAAAAGTACTGATCTACTCGAATACTTCTATTCAATCACCCCTGATAGTTTAATGAATCAGGCAAAAAAACTATTCGAAGAAGTCATCATTTATGATAATAGGGTTGAAAAAGCTACTTCTGAAGAAATAACAGATGAAAAATTCAGAGTAGTTGTTCAGCTTGGTTTAAATAAGTCTCGTGTTTTGGATCTTGAAATCGAAGAAGAAATTGAATTTTCAAGACCATTGGAAATTGGTTTCTTTCAGTTGGATGAAAATGATAAGGAACTACTTATCGAAGTGAAGAACATTTCAGTTAATTCAGCAAATTATATATATGAGTTTTTTCTAGATCAGAAACCCGACTACATAATGTTGGACCCAAATCTAACATTGCTGGATAAAAACATACTAGATAACAAAAAATCCGTCGATTTAAACCAATAAAAACAACTACGTTTGCTCTATAACTGATCTCAAACTTCGAAAAAAAAATGTTTGAACTTAATATGCGAAAATCCTTTCACTAACAATCAGTTTATCGATTTATATATATTTTATTGTATAAAATTCCGCTTGTCAGATATTTAGTTTCAGATCATAATTTTGATGTAAGAAAATTTGATTAATTGTTAATCCTATGTATTAAACATAAACCAAATAATAACTGCTTTGAATTTACTTAAACTACCTTCTGCTATTTTCATAATCGTTTTTTTGATTTTGTCAGAAACATCACTTGCACAAGTAGATTCAAGTACCGGTCAGCAGCTTGACTCCCTCTTTTCAAAGTATGCTGAGCTAGGAATCTTCAACGGTGCAATTTTAATTGCTGAAGACAATGAAATACACTTAAAGAAAGGATATGGTTATGCGAACTACACATGGAATATTAAGAATGATGTAGATACAAAATTCCAGCTAGCATCGCTATCAAAGCATTTTACTGCAAACTGTATTATGCAGTTAAAGGAAAGAGAGTTAATAAATTTGGACGACAACCTAAGTATGCACCTTTCAGAATTTGAAGGTTCTGATGTTGGTAACTTAACTATCCATCAATTACTAAGTCATACATCAGGTATAAAACGAGATATTTTTGAGTTAGCTGAAGACTCACAAGTACATCAAATCGAGAGTGATATTTTTACCATTCTGAAAGAAAGTGAATTGCAGTTTGAACCGGGATCGAAATATAGTTATGGCAATGCTGGATACTATTTATTAGCTAAAATTGTTGAAAGAAAGATGCAAATACCTTTTGGTGAAGCACTCCAAGAGTTGATTTTTGATCCAGCTGAAATGTCTAATTCCGGTTTTCATAACAAAAGCATTATTGTAGAAAATCTTGCAAGAGGTTATGAAGTAATGATTGATGAACGTGTTAACGGTTTGTTAGCCGATCCATCTGTCGATATGGGTGCAAGTAGTGTTTATTCAACAGTAGAAGACATTTTTAAATACGAGCTTGCCTATCAAGGTAATGAAATGCTGAGTGATGCTTCGAAATCCTTAATGGAAACGCCTGTAATGAGTAATTCGGGGTATGGGTGGAAATCCAATCTTGTTGGAAAAGATAGTGAAGGCAATAATTTATATATGTCATTTCATAATGGAGACTATGGTGGTTTTGCTACTCAATATTTACGTTATGGTCCTGATAAATTCACAATCGTAATGTTAAGTAATCAAGATGAATTACCCAGAACGGAATTATTCAATCAGATTGTAACTATTGTAAATGGTGGTACTCCAAGACCCATCATTAAGAACAAACACAATCAAATCTATCGCGCAGTAATTAATGAAGATGTTGAAACAGCCATTGAGCTTGCGAATGATTTAAAAGCTACAGGGACTAATTACCCCCACCCTTTCCGGGTAAATTCATTAGGAAATATGCTTTTCAATGTTGGCCGATCTGAAGACGCTAAAAAAATACATCAATTAAATATTTCTTTGTATCCGGAAAATTTCATTGGATATGCAGCAATTGGATTGATTTTAAAAGCGGAAGGTGATTTGGATGGAGCAAAAGATTTGTTCAAAAAAATCTTAGAGTTCGACCCTAAAAATACATATGCAATTAGTTTTCTGGCAGATTTAGAAAATTAAAGTTGAATTGAAAAATTCATTGGAACATGGGATTTCAGGAAATTGACAATCAGATTATTTGGAGAGTTCATTTTGCATCATCTATTGAGAAGGTTTTTGATGCGCTAACTACCAACGAAGGCCGAAAGAATTTCTGGGCAGAAGAAGCCCCTGAAAAAGATGGCTATATTGAATTCAACATTCTGAACTACCCAAAGTACAAGGCAAAAATTTTAAAAGTGGATTATCCTACTAGCTTTGAATTAGAATACTTTGGAACTGATGTCAACTTCAGTTTATCAAAAACAGCTGACAAGGGAACTGATTTATTATTAACCGCCGTGATACCAAATGATAGTGTAAAATATGAAATGACTGCAGGTTGGGTTTCCGTCCTATTGGCAATGAAAGCTGCAATCGATTTCGATGTAGATTTAAGAAACCATCATCCTAAAAGAGTCTGGGATGAAGGCTTTGTTGATAATTGAATGAAACTAATAGAATCCCTATTTGAGGAAACACTTTATCCGAAAAAGATGAGAACTGCGACTTTAAGATGCCGAGAAGCATCGTATTAAATTGATCTGAAAAACTCATACAATCCTGACTTTTTTATTAAGTAATCACTTGACCTTAACAGTCTGTCATCTGCCCATGAAACTCAGCTATTTATCGAATTGAAATTGTCAAATAGATGAATTTTCGGAATTTCAGCATCAACAATTCGTAAATCAATTATTCATGCTGAAAAAGTTTTTAATCTTATTATTCCTATTTATGACCCCAATCCTTAATGCACAAACATTGGATACAAAAGCTATTGACAAAATATTTGAAGCCTGGAACCAACCTAACGTACCCGGTGCTTCATTAGGTATTTTTGTTGATGGCAAAATTGCTTATTCAACAGGCTATGGGTTGGCAAATTTAGAAAGCAATATTCCGAATGAAGCAAATACCGTATTTAGAATTGGCTCAACTTCTAAACAGTTTACTGCTGCTTGTATCTCACTTCTTGCCGTTCGGGAAGAATTAAATCTGGATGACACTCTCAAGTCAATATTTCCTGAATTTCCAGACTATGCCAGTGAAATTACTATAAGGCACCTTTTTCATCATACCAGTGGAATTAGGGATTATTTGCAGCTGGCATATTTAAAAGGTTTAGGTGATGATGACTTTTATACCGACAAAGACATTATGAATTGGCTGACGAATCAGTCTGAGTTGAACTTTCAGCCGGGTGCTGAATATCTCTATAGTAATTCCGGGTATTGGCTACTCGGTCAAATAGTCGAAAGAGTTTCGGGCATAAATATGGCAGAATTTGCGCATAAAGAAATCTTCGGCCCACTTAGGATGACGAATACACACTTCCATAATGATAATAGTCGAGAAGTTAATAATCGAGCTTTAGGCTATGTTCCAATTGATGAAGCCAATTTTCGTATCAGTATGACAAACCTTGAAATGATAGGTGATGGAGGTATTCTCACAACTATCAACGACATCAAAAAGTGGGATGATGAATTTTATCAGCGTAACGTATTATCTGACGAATTTTGGAATTTGATGACAGATTTTGGTCACCTTAATAATGGTGATGATTTAGACTATGCCGGTGGGTTGATTATTGGCAATTATCGAGGACAAAAAACAATTAGTCACGGTGGAGCATTTGTTGGTTTTAGAGCAGAATTCATTCGATTCCCTGATCAAAAAACCTCAATAGCAATTTTTACCAACCGAGGTGATGCAGCACCATGGGATATGGCATTTCAGGTAGCTGATATTGTACTTAAGGTTGAATTGGAAAATATCGAAACGGTTGAATCTTCAATTCCGGTGAACGCAGAGGTTGACGAGTTTTCGCTGGATCAGATTTCTGGAGATTATGAAATTGAACCTGGAATTAACCTTAGTTTTACTGCTAATGGAGAGTCATTGGATGTGATCCAAACATGGAATAATGTGAACTATACTATTATTAAATCAGAAGGAAATACTTTCAAAATGACTGATAATTCTGATTTTACCTTTTCCTTCTCAAATCTCGATAACAATAAAACTCAAACTTTGACAATTCAACGAGCTGGAATTCCGACTGTTGCTAACAGAACAATAATTTTCGATGCCTCTTCTATTGACCTATCACAGTTTCTAGGTAGTTATTTCAGTAAGGAACTAGAGATTACATATCATTTTGAATTAAACAATGGATCCTTACAACTTCGATTAGGCAATCAATCTTCAACTATTGATACTCACTTTATAGACAAATCCACCATTTCTACTCAATTTGGTCAAGCCAGATTTGTTCATGAGAGTAATAACATCGTGGGATTTGAATTAGAATCAGGCAGAGTTCAGAATCTGAAGTTCACAAAACTCTAGGCTATTAGCCTTGCCAGAGTATTAATAAGAGGATATAAGGTTCCTCAATACTAGCTATAGGAATAAGCTATCATAAAATTATTTGTATGTACAAACATTATTTATACATTTGGTCGTGATGGAAAACAAAACCTCGAAATACTGCAACTGCTTATATCATTCAGTGAATGCTCTTTCAAGAGTATTGACCAAAATGGCAGATGAAGAATTCGCGGTTACGGGGTTAACATCATCATATGCACTCCTCCTAATGAGTGTAAATGAAAAACCAGGGATACAACCGAAAGAGATTAGCAAAGAAATGCAACTCACCCCTTCTACAGTGACCCGCCTTATCGAAAAATTAGAATTAAAAGGTTTAGTGGAACGTAGAAATTCAGGTCGCTGCACATTGGTATATCCAACCCAACTTGGCATTTATAAACATAAAAACATAAAAGATGCATGGGTTTCTTTGCACAGTCGATATTCCGAACTATTAGGGAAAGAAAAAACAAACCTGCTGACATCAGAAGTTGGTTCATCAATACAATTACTTGGTGAAAAACCTGAATGTCGCATCATCAACTAAATTATTTAAACAGAAAACTATGTCTAGTAAAGTATTTATAACCGGAGCGAGTGGTGGATTTGGCGCATTAACAGTGAAAAGTCTACTTGAAAATGGTCACTCAGTTGTTGCGACCATGAGAAATGTTGAAACAAAGAATAAAGAGATAGCTGAAGAACTTACATCCTTAGGGGCACATGTTGTTGAATTAGATGTAACCAGCGATGAAAGTGTAAATGCTGGTGTAGCAAAAGCAATTGAACTATTAGGTGGATTAGATGTCGTAGTTAATAATGCAGGAATTGGAGTACTTGGAATTCAGGAAACCTTCACTATCGCTGACTTCCAAAAATTATTCGATGTAAATGTATTTGGTGTTCAGCGTGTAAACCGTGCAGCACTTCCTCATTTAAGAGCTCAAGGCTCCGGTTTAGTAATTCACGTTTCAAGTTTACTTGGTCGAATGACACTTCCATTCTACGGTCCATATAATGCATCAAAGTGGGCGTTAGAAGCTTTGGCTGAAAACTACCGCATTGAGCTTTCAGGATTTGGTGTTGATTCAATTTTGGTTGAACCGGGTGGATATCCTACCTCTTTCTTCAACAGCCTTATTTTCCCAAGTGATACTTCACAGAATGAAAGCTATGGTCCGATGGTAGATGCTCCAAAACAATTATTTGATAGCTTTGAAGGTGCCTTGGCAAACAATCCAGATCAGGATCCACAACATGTAGCCGATGCTATTGTAAACTTAATCGAAACCCCGGCTGGTGAGCGTCCGGTAAGAACAACTGTTGACAATATGGGAATGGGTGTACACATCGCTCCATATAATGAGCAGCTTGAGCAAATTCACCAGGGAGTATTTGGTGCATTCGGTATGGATGGCATGTTAAAATTAAATGTTAAAGAAGAAGCATAAAGAGAAATTCTATTTCTCCCATTCAAAGGCAATCAATGAAAATTGGTTGCCTTTTTTCTTTTCAATTCATTAAACATCTAGTAGATATAGCATTTTGCTTTGTTATATTGAAAACACTATAAGCCAAAACAACTAACTATTAAAGAGATGCAAAATTTAAATAACATTGGTCTTGATATCGCGAAAAGCGAGGAATTAGCGGAATTATTAAATGATCTATTAGCGAATTATTCAGTGTTTTATCAAAATACTAGAGGCTACCACTGGAATATTCGTGGGGATAAGTTTTTTGAATTACACGTTAAATTTGAAGAGTTATATAACGACTTGTTTGTGAAAATTGATGAAGTCGCAGAACGTGTTTTAACGTTAGGTTATGTATCGAAACATAAGTTCACAGATTACCTATCAGGCTCTGAAATTAAGGAGAGCAATGAAGTCTTTGATGGGAAAAAGGCAATCGAAGAAATACTAGCTGCTTTTAAAATCCTGATAAGTAAACAACGCCATATCCTAACATTTTCAGGTGATATGGAAGATGAAGGTACAAACGCTCAAATGAGTGATTACATCCGTGAACAGGAAAAGCTAGTATGGATGTATTCGGCCTATCTAAATAAATAAAACGTATTTTTGTATTTAATTTGGTACAGGCGATCAACATAAAATTGATCGCCTTCTTATTTTCTATGATTCCAATATCATTTTCATTGATGCTGATTGAGAAAGTACATTGAGCACCACTCAATCCTAAATTGCACCGTTTAACTGAAACACTTTGACATGTTGAAAAGCCATATCTAGCTTTCTTTGATAGGCTTTGACTTAATCAATAAAATCATTCTGGATAAGAGTAACCCTGCCGGTTGTAAACCACTCCGTTACTCAAATCTGCCTATAGATTTTAGTTCTACAATCCCTAAACAAATTTTCTAATAATTCGGGTCAAATCATTGATTCGTTTCGGGTAAACAATAAATGAAAACCAATATCTACGTTTTACTTCTTGTATTGATTTCAATATCAGCATCAACTCAAGCTCAAGATTCATTGATGACTGCTTTTGGTAATTTTAGTAATCAACTTTACGCCCATCCGGTTAATTACATAAATGGCTACAATCTAATCGAGGAGAATAAAGAAGTTTTCGAAGCTTCTTCAATAGAGCAATTTTATTACCAAACTTCTTCCACATTTAGTGCCAGAGCGGGTGAGCATGAAGCTACGAAGGAAATGTATTGGTATTCAAAGGGTTTGGATTTTGAAAATACCATTATAAACGATGATTCTTTTACAGACTATAATTCGATTTTTGAAAACACATCTTCAAGACAGGTTGTTATGGTAAATGAAAGTCACTCTTATCCAGAACATCGGGTTTTTACAACCAGTTTACTGCAAGAGTTATTCAATCAGGGTTTCCGATATTTTGCACTTGAAGACTTAGGCGATCATGATAAAACCATCAATGACAGGAAACATAACCTTAGAACTGATGGTTTTCATATCAATGAAACTATGTTTGCAGAAATGGTTCGAAAAGCGAAGGAAATCGGTTTTATCCTTGTCCCATATGATAATAATGATGCATGGGAAATAGCTGAACGTGATTCTCTGGGAGCACTTGAATTAAAGAGAATCTTTGATTTAGAACCCGATGCAAAAATGTTGGTTTTTTGTGGTCTAGCTCATATTGATAAGACCAAGAAAAGGTTGGGTTATTATATCAAGTCAATGTTAAACATAGATCCATTAACAATTTCTCAAGTTACAAATGTACCTGTCGCCAGTAGCATAATTTCAGAGCCGAAAATTGTAACTGAAAATAGTTCATTGGAGCATTTTCCAATCCCGGCTGACTATCAAATTATTCACCCTGTTTATAATTACAATGACAGGCCTGAATATTTATTCCAAAACTATAGGATTAAAAAACAGATCGACCTCACAGATTATAATTTTGATGAACCTTTAGTTTTAGAAGTTTATCCAAAGGGATATGAGGATAATTCTATCCCTTTTGATCGCCTTATCATTAATCCTGAAGACCAAATTGTAAATATCTCAGCGCTACCAGGGGAGCTTGAACTAATATTTAGCGATATAGATAGCGTTATTGTTAAACGACTAGAGCTTTCCGTGAAATGATGATTTAATTCAATAATTCTTAAATAAGAATGGAAATGCATCATATCAGTGTAAAAACTAAATCTAAATTCGTTAGAATCTTTATTCTGATTTTACTCCTGGTTCCATTCGGAGCAAATTCACAGGAACCTGGTACGATTTCCGAATATGTAAATGTATTAGAAGAAGAAGGTCAGGATCCAGTAGATTTTGTGAATTCAAAGTTGGATCAGCATGATCTTATTGTATTTGACGATGCCCTACATTTAGCCCTTGAACCGTTTGAATTCTACCAACAGCTTATAAATGACAAAACTTTTATTAGTTCGGTGAATTACATTTTTGTGGAATTATTCTCTATAACAGCTCAACCTTACATTGATGAATTTTTAAACAACTCAAAGAAAGACTTTACAATCTTGCGTCCGGTTTTTCAAAATGATTTCAGTGGGTACGGTTTACGTTATCAGACTTATCTCGATTTGATGAGCTCCGTTTGGGATGCTAATCAGCCAAGATCTGATTCTGAAAAAATAAAAGTAATTGGTGTCGACCAACCAATTTACTGGGAAGGAATTAGAAGCAGAGTCGACTATGATCTATTCCAGGAATCATTAATTGGTCGAGACTACTTTATGTATAAAAAAATTGTTCAAAAGCTTAACAATTTTGAATCAGGAGATAAAGGCATTTTTCTCACAAATACCAGACATGCATACAAAAACATTCGAAAATCTGATGGGACTCCTTATTGGAATACAGGCACATTTCTAAATCTATGGCACCCCGGAAAATCATATTCGATTCGCCTTCACAATATGATTTTATCCATTGAATCAGAAAGAAAAGATGTTTCAAATGCTTCTACCGAAGGTTTAGATCGGATTTCATATAGCTGGATTAAAATGGAAGATGGAGTCTGGGATGCAGCTTTTGAAGAATCAGGAAATAATCCTCTAGCTATTCCATTAAGAGACAATGTATTTGGTAAAGCGAAATATGTTGGCAATCATATGCTTAAAGCTGCCGATGGACAGACTATGTATGATGCATACGACGGATTGATTTTTTTAGCTCCTCTAGAGGATTTACACTTTACTGCCAGATTTGATTTCATTTTTACTAGTGAGTTCAAAGAAGAATTGAAAAGAAGGATTTTAATATTACAGGAAGGCCGATTAGATGATTTCTTAGCAGAAAATGAAGTTACCTCACTTGAGGACTTTATCGAAGAACTATCCAAAGCTCAGGGAATAACCAGAAATTCCTTAGTGCCAAGCGATTAAGATTCAATAGAAACAGGTAGTATGATTTTAATCCTACATTCTACTTATCCATTGAATCACATTATATTTACCTAAAATGTCTTAGTACTCAATCAACTATCTTGATTAAATATTATTTGAATTGAAGCTAGATAGACAACGCATAAAGTGGTGGATTTTTGGCGGTATTTGCATACTGTTCGGTTTCTATCCTTTCATTTATTTTGTCATTGATATCGAATTCGGATTACTCTCTACCAAAACATCTGAATTACTAAACAATCTATTTTGGAATATTGGTTTCTACGGACACATTATTTTTGGAGGTTTAGCGCTACTTGTTGGTTGGACTCAATTCATTGAAAAACTGCGAATTTCACGAGTTGAAATGCATCGTACACTTGGAAAAGTATATGTTATATCAGTTTTTATAAGCGGTATTTCGGCAGTCTATATAGCTTTTTATGCTACCGGGGGAATTATCAGCGTACTTGGTTTTGGTTTACTAGGGATTTTCTGGTTAATCACTACCACAGTAGCCTTTCTTTCAATAAGAAATAGTAATGTGCAACAACATGAAAATCTTATGATTTATAGTTTCGCAGCATGTCTTGCGGCAGTAACACTAAGAATATGGCTGCCAATTTTAACATCCATAACCGGCAACTTTATATCAGCATATCAAATTGTAGCCTGGCTTTGCTGGATTCCTAATATTATTGTGGCATTTATTTTGGTTAGGAGAAAGGAATATTTAAACAGAGCTATTGAAGTATAGATTCCGCCTTTTCATTCATTATATTCGCAGCCGTGAAGAAAATGCCCAACATCATTAAAAAGATCATGATTTATGCTATCGGGATCGTTGTAATCCTTGCTGCAGCAACTTTCATTTTTATGAGACAACCAAAATTTGGAAAAGCACCTACTGGCGCACATTTGGAAGAAATCTCGAAATCACCAAATTTTAAAGATGGTGTATTTCAGAACCTAAGTTTTACACCGGATATTACGGAAGGCTATTCTTATTGGAGTATTATTAAAGATCAGTTTTTTTCAAGTAATCCTCGAACCTCCCCTACTGATCCTATACCAACTACCAAAACTGATCTACATAATTTAGATGACAATGAAAATGTTCTAGTATGGTTTGGACATTCCTCTTATTTCATGCAATTAGATGGAGTTAAAATATTAGTCGATCCAGTTTTTAGTGGTAGGGCGTCACCGGTTCCCGGTACTGTGAAAGCATTTCCAGGTACCGATCGATATTCAGTGGAAGACATTCCTGAGATAGATTATTTACTAATAACCCATGACCATTACGACCACATTGATTACAAAACGATTGTTGCCCTCGAAGGGAAAGTCAAACAAGTGGTATGTGGATTAGGAGTTGGTTCTCATTTTGAGTTTTGGGGTTATTCTACATCAAAAATTCATGAAAATGACTGGTTTCAAGAATTTGAGATAAATTCAAATTTTAAGATTCATATACTTCCAGCTCGCCATTTTTCAGGCAGAGGATTTAAAGCAAAGAATACACTATGGGTATCCTATCTACTAGAAACTAAGGATAGAAAAATATATGTAGGTGGAGATAGTGGATATGATACTTTCTTTAAAGACATAGGGAATCAATTTGGGCCAATTGATTTAGTAATTCTTGATAATGGGCAATACAATGATGCCTGGCGAGAAATTCACTTTCATCCGGAAGAAGTAGTTCAGGTTGCGAATGATTTACAAGCAAAACACCTATTCCCTGTTCATTCATCGAAATTTGTTTTAGCTATGCATCCCTGGGATGAACCACTGATGGAAGTTGATCGAATCAACAATGAAAGTGATCACCCAATACCTCTATTTACACCAATTATTGGAGAGAAGAATTCGTTGGATAGTATAAAAGTAGATTATGATAAATGGTGGGAGTCGATTGAATAATTAGGAACTTTCACAATTAGGGGGTTATCAAATTTCATGTGTATTAGATGAAAATGAATAAACATCTTTACCATGAAAAATTTATTAGTAATAACCTTTGTTGCCCTATTCTCTTTTAATAGTCTAGTTCAGGCTCAAACTATAAGAAATGCAGCTGAAGCTGTTGATAATCAACAAGAAATTCATGTTGGGTTTGCTCAATTAGATCGTGATCTCTACGAATTGGCAGCATTTAAATCAAAGCTTTCAGCCCTTGAAGATGCCCTTCAGAACAGAGATAAAGATACAGCAAGAGCTCTGATAAGCGATCTTGTTTCTGACATGCAGCGTGAAATCAACCAAAGTGAACGCAAAATTGCTCAGGATAGCAAAGAAGTAAGAGAAAGTACTTCTGAAAGAAATGCCTCGAATAGAGAAGTACGAAATTCACGCCGAAATGCAGCTGATAATGGAACTGTGACCAATCAAGAAGTTCGAAGACTAAAAGATGATCGTAGTGATCGCCGAGATGACCAACGAGATCTAAACGATGATAAATCTGATCTCGAAAATCAGATTGCCAGAACAAATCAACAAAAATTCATTTTTGGCTCATTGAAGAAAGTACGTTTCTCTTTTAGAGAAAGTGTAAGTGAACAAATTACTGCCAACGTGAAACTGATTCATGAGTTTGTTCAAACGATGGAAGCAGATATAGCAGCAACCCGACTTGAATTAGCTGAAGATCATCGCGAAGTACGTGAAGACCGAAGAGAACGCCGCGAAGATCGAAGAGTTGGTGGATAAAACAGAAACTTTTACTTAAAGGCGATTGGGTGGTACCTAGTCGCTTTTTTTCTAAAGTCTTTAAACAAAGATGCTCTCCAAGCTATAAAAAGCAGTTTATTCGAGTTATTTACTGCAGGTCTAGCTACCTTGACTAGATGTTGTCACCTAATTTTTTAGATAGCCATTCTACTATCGTTATAGATGGCGGTCTTTCTAATGTACTTGAATCCCTAGGTTGTGATCTAAACCATAAATTGTGGACTGCAAACTTACTAGAGAACAATCCAGAGTCGATTATTCAAACTCATCTTGAATACATCAAAGCTGGTTCACAGGTTATTTCTACTGCCAGTTATCAAGCATCCATACAAGGTTTGATGAATGTTGGATTTTCAAATAGCGAGGCTAGACAACTCATTCTAAAATCTGTACAACTAGCAGAAGCTGCCATTGAGAAAGCTGCAAAATCAGGAATTATCAGTAAAAAGCCTCTAATCGCAGCAAGTATTGGCCCTTATGGCGCCTTTTTAGCTGATGGGTCAGAATATAAAGGCAATTATGGAATCTCAGATGGTGAGCTAATTGATTTTCACCGGGAAAGAATTCTGCTTCTAGATCAATCTAATGCGGATTTATTGGCTATCGAGACCATCCCTAGCATGCAAGAGGCAAAAGTGCTTTCTGATATCTTGAAGCAATGCCAAACACCAGCTTGGATTTCTTTCTCATGTAAAAATGGCCAACATCTAAATGATGGAAATAGCATCATTGAAGTTGTATTACTTTTTAAAAATCATCCAACTGTATTCGCTGTTGGAGTTAATTGTACACATCCTAAATATATCTCAGAGTTAATTCAGAATATTAAATCAGCCAAAATTGATAAGAAAATCATCGTTTATCCAAATTCAGGTGAAGCATTTAACGCTGAAACAAAGACATGGTTAGGCGTCTCCGAGCCAACCTCATTTGTTCAGATGTCACAAGAATGGAAACTCAAAGGTGCAGATATTATTGGTGGATGCTGTCGAATTGGCCCCAATCACATAAAAAATCTTAGCGATATGATGAACAACATAAAATGAGTTGCTTCCTATCACGACTTTCAACAACTGGTTGAAATGATTATTATCCACCCACTTACTATGCTTCCTGAAACAGGGTTTTAAGAATTCTCGGGAACTTTTGCTTCATCATTCTAATTCGGAGACAATGAAATACTTATCAACCATATTATTACTCACTTTGATTGGATTTACTACCGCTTGCCAGAACTCAGAAAAGAAAACCACAGATACAGACAGTGCCTGGGAAGTTGATTTTTTTGATGATTTCGAAACTTTTAATACTGATAATTGGCAGGATCAGCGAATTTGGGTAAATAATGAACAACAATGCTACGTGCCCGATGGTGAATATGGAACTCGTGAAGTGAGTGACGGTACCCTCAAACTAAAAGTTGTGAATATTGGTGATAAGATTGAATGCGATAACATGGACAAATTTGGTGAGCAGCACCCTCCTACCCAATATGTTGCAGGACGAATTGCATCAAAAAACAGAAAAGAGTTTGTTAAAGGTAAATGGACAGCTCGATTAAGATTACATTCTAATGGTGAACCCAGCCAATTCCCGGCCTGGTGGATTTTAGGAGCACAAAACAATGAACCACCTGTTCAGGAAGAAGACGAAAATGTTTGCTGGCCACTAACCGGATCTGGAGAAATCGACATTTTTGAACATCATGGTGATCACCTTAAGGATGAGTTTACAACCGGAGCTATTAAAAGCCTTGGCGAATGTGATAAAGGCGACTGGTGGAGTTTCCGTGATAACTTCCCGGCTACACTAAATGAATTTCATGAATACTCTGTAGAATGGGAAGGCAGTGACCTGGTTTATCGCCTGGATGGTGAAGAAGTCTATCGAAATGAAGGTGAAGGTGATAATTATCCAGAACCAATGTTTGCCATTCTAAACTATGCAAAAATCACAGAAAATGGCATGGAAGGTGAATGGGTGATGGAAGTAGATTGGGTAAAACATGAGTATCGAGTAGGAGAATAACTACTTAGTAACTCTTCACAGTAAAACCTACCGTAATAAATCGATCTTCCGGTTTCTGTCCGGCTACTACTACATTTTCATACGTGTATAAATAGCTGATATTGATATCCAGCTGCTTCCAAATGGGAAATTCTATCTTGGTATCTGCTTGCCAGCGGAAATTGCTATCTCTTTCTAATGAAGGTTGATAAAAGCTTTCATGACGAACAATCAGTTTGTCTTTAACCAACTCATAGCTTCCATTAATCCAGATCGTACCTCGGTAGGTATTTATAATTGATTCTCCGTCATATTGATCTCTATTGAAATCAACTCGCCTGAACTCAGTATGTTCAAATTCTGTAGAGAGTGACAAATTCAAAGTATTATTTCCTTCATCAAACACTTTGTAGGAGAAACCAACGCCATAGAGGTATCTCAAATCAATTTCTCTTCTAAAGTTTGTACTTACAAAAAGTAGTGCAAGAGGATAAAACCTTCGATCAGGATTGAAATTTAGAAAGTTAAGACTCAGGATATCTTCGTCAGCTTTTGTGTTTCCAAATTCCTGATAGACGTATGAATTCTTGGTCTCAAAAACGGTATTACTGAAGATGTTGAAACTGAAATTTGTGTTGGCTCTGAAAATTATAGTTTCAACATTACCAGCCTGATAAAATCCTGATAGGGTCAGATCTGCTTTCCAATTCTCATCATCACTTTCTACAGTTTGTGCAAGAATTGAAAACGGAAATAACAGAAATAGAATGAATAACTTTTTCATTTCGAAGTGCTGTGATCACTTTATAAACTTAATCCTGAAAATTAAGGAGCAATCATACTGATAACCAATAGGTGATTGTTATATTTGTGTTACCTGAATCTTCAGGTATATAGTTTGTTAGTTGGATTTCATCTGCCTTTGAAACGTAACTAGTTTCGAATTTTTGAGTTTAAGCTTTGATGATACTTGCTAATTAAAGAGCCAATTCAATGCAATATCTAAGCCTTATCTTTGGATTTATACTAACTGCTGCTACAGCACATGCACAAGTTAACTTCCAAAACTTTAATGAAATTGATCAGTCCAGTTTGCTTTACATAAATCAAGATTACAACCAGAAAGTGCAACAGGCTGAAAAGTTATTAGAAGACCTGATTACTGAAAAGCAGATTCCCGGTTTATCAATCACAATTGCAACAAAAGATGAAATTATTTGGTCTCAAGCTTTCGGCTATGCAGACTTAGAAAATAAAAGCCCAACTCGACTTAATACAAAATTTCGTATTGGAAGCATTTCTAAAGCATTAACATCTCTGGCAATTGGAAAACTAATTGAAAATGGTCAGCTTGATCTAAATGAAGATGTCCGAATGTATGTCCCCTACTTTCCTGAAAAGCGATATACGATAAAAGTAAAAGATTTAGCCAATCACACCTCTGGCATCAGAAATTATAACTACCGAAATGGAGAGTATACCAGCAGAGTAAACTATGAGACTATTGAAGAAAGTGTTGGAATCTTCAAAGATGATTCTTTGCTATTCGAGCCGGGATCGAGATACAGTTATGCAACTTACAATTATTCGCTTTTGAGTGCAGTAATTGAAGGAGCAAGCGGTTTAAGCTATATAGATTATATGAATGATGAGGTAATTCATCCCTTGAATTTGAATAATACCTCACCGGACTATAACTCTGAAATAATTTTAAATCGTGCAAGTTTCTATGATGTATCAGATGGTGAAATTGTGAATGGATATTATGTCAATAATTCGAATAAATGGGCCGGTGGCGGTTATCTATCTACATCATTTGATCTGGCATTGATGTCACAACAATTGCTTCATTTCGAATATATAAAAGAGGAAACTTTAAATACTCTTTGGGAACCAGCTAGCTTATCAAATGGCGAAAAAACCAATTATGCAGTTGGATGGAGACAGGACCGGGATAGCAAGGATCGGATTTTTATGCACCATGGTGGTAGTTCAATTGGTGGGCGATCATTCTTATTGGTATATCCTGAAGAAGGATTATCCATTGCCATAACCTGTAATCTAAGTACCAATTTTAGAGAAGACTTTGTAATTGAAATAGCTCAAATTTTCATCGACCAATAAGATTTGTACCAGAACTAATTATGGAAATTGAAATAAGTACAACAATACTACCAACTGAAGATGAATTGAAACGCCTTTTCACTCAAACCACCTGGGCAACTAAAAGAGATTCAAAAGACATAAATCGGTTGCTTCAAAATCTAAATATCTTTGTTGTTATAAGACACGATTCAAAGGTAATTGGTTTCGGAAGAGCAATTTCTGATGGTGCTTATCGGGCTTTAATCGAAGATATCATTGTAGATATCGCTTACCGTGGAAAAGGTTATGGAAAGCTGATTATGGAAAACCTCATGAATCAATTGGATGAGATAGAAGAGGTTTTTCTTAACACCAATCCATCCCTAGAGGAATTCTATCATAAATTTGGGTTTGAAAAGTCGGATACTTTTTCAATGAAAAAGCAGCATAAAGAAAGAAGTTTTAGATAGACTCACTCACCTCAAAGCTCTTGAAGCGTTATTAAATATATCTGGTTCTAAGTTTAGAAAAGCTCAAAAAGATATACCCACTCCTACCGAAATTAAATCTAATACTGTACTAATAAACAACTTCTGCATAGTTATTAAAACTATTCAAATTCTACGATCGTCATTTAGTTCAAAACTCGGCAAGTACAATATTGAAAACTGTTCTACAGTAAATATTTGATCCGGGTAACTTTTGGGAAACAGCTTTTTAAAAGTTCTAAACAAAAGGTTAATAGAATTAATAATTATAAAGATCACTAAAATGAATAGATATGTAGTATGCATCGCACTTTCAGCTTTTTTCCTATTTAACTGCAGTAGAGATTACTCGGGGTATATTATAAACGGTAAAATAGATGACGTTAATTCTGAAATGAAAATTTACCTTAAAAATGATCATTCCAGTATTGTTGAAGATTCTACTACCATTAATAGTAATGGTAGTTTTAATTTTGAAGGTGTTGTTGAATATCCTCAAAGATATTCTATTGTTTACCAAACCGAGGATAAACAATATGAACATCCTGTGTGGGTAGAGAATACTAACATTGAGATCACCTGGGAATTATCGGATGTCGAAAATATTGTAATTAATGGTGGTAGGGAACAAGAGCTTTCAGAGGAAATGTCAGGTATATGGGACTCTTACTATCCTGAGTTTTACCGACTCGTTGAAGAAACGAAATACGACTCTATTGAAACACTAAATAATAGATACTTTGGTAAAAATTTAGATTTCGCTATTAAGCATGCTAATAGTTTTATGGGTATCGAGTCGTTATATGAATACAGAGCCAAAATTAGTAAAGATTCATTGAGGAGTATTTTAAGTACACTCGATACTTCCATCCTAGACAGTAATTATGGACAAACCCTCTCACGGTATTCCTCGATTGCCAACTTAAATGTTGGTGATACTTACGCAGACTTCACCGCAAAAACCTTTTCCGGGCAAGAGATCACTATATCAGAAGTTCTAAAAAAAGAGAAACCGATAATGCTGGTTATGGGTGGATTCTCCTGCATGCAAGAACATGGAAGGGAACTGTTACATGAATTTCATACTAACCATAAAGAAAGTATTGAAATCATAAGTGTCTTTTTTACAAATAATCTGGACCATTGGGAATTTGAACGCAATTACCCGTTGGATGTACCACTAATTTCAGATATGGAAGGGAATCATAGTCAGATTAAAATACAATATGATATACAGGCTACCCCAACTATTTACATATTGGATAAAGACGGCATCATTACGTGGAAATCTGAGGGCTATTACAATAAAGTAAATGAAGCAGCTAAAGAACTCATAAGTAATAGTTAACGACGTTAGCATTCCCTAAATAGTCAATCCTGATTACCTAGTTCAAACTACCATATTGGCTACAAATCCTTGTATGTATTTCTTATGTTCAAAGCATTGCTTAACAACAATGAGAAATTCAAGAACTATGAAATATTTTAAGGCTACTCTGTTTCTAGCTGTTTTTACAATGATTGGTTTTTCAACTTCACAAGCACAGCGAGTTGAAAGCAATTCTGAATTAATCGGAAAATGGAATCTCACCATAATGATGAATCAAGACCAAATAGACAATTTGGGGATTTTCCGACATGGATTAATGGCTTCGGATGGTTTCCCGGGATGGTTAGAAGTGAAACTTTCCGGTTTTTCTACACTGGTTGGATATTATGTTGGATATGAAGGCAGCGCCAGACCCATAGCCGAAGTTCATTACGACGCTGATAGAGATGTATTTCATTTTACTATTCCTCCTCAGTGGATGGATATTGAGGATATCTATTTCGAATTCAGCCTGGAAGACAACCAATTATCGGGATATAAAATGCTGGATGGAAATAAGCTTCAATTTACCGGAGTTCGTGCACCTAGTCTTGAAAGAACGGAACCACCTGTTTGGGGCACTCCTATCAATTTAATTACCGAAAATATGGATCGCTGGATAATCCCGGCAAACAATAAGTTCAAAATGATTGACGGTATAATGGTCAATGAGGAGAAAGGCGGGAACTTGATTACCACGCAAAAATTCGATGATTTTAAGCTGAGTATCGAATTTAGGTATCCTGAAGGAAGTAATAGTGGAATTTATCTTCGTGGGCGGCATGAAGTCCAAATAGAAGACTCAAAAGGACGTGCTGATGATGTTAGTATTGGTGGAGTCTATGGTTTTATTGCACCATCAGTAAATGCGGCAAATCCTCCCGGTGAGTGGCAAACTTATGAAATTACGCTGGTTGGCAGACATGTAACTATTGTACTTAATGGAATTGAAATAGTCTCAAACAGACCAATTCCCGGTATTACAGGTGGGTCACTTGATAGTAATGAAGGCGAACCCGGCCCAATTATGATTCAGGGAGACCATGGTCCAATCGACTTTAGAAAATTTGTGATTACCCCTTCTATGAACTGAGAATTTTTCACTAGAAAGTGAGTGTATAGTATATACTGATAAGGTTACAAATATTGCCAGTTCTTAATCTCTCTTATGGTATTTATAGTTCTCGGAATACATTAAGTGTGATTCCATTCACTCTTTCGTGGTGGACTTGTAACTCCATTATAATTGCTGTTTATTGAATTCAACTAACAGATCACCGCTATGAAGACTTCAGTTTCCATCGAAATCGATAAACCTAAAGAAGACGTTTGGAAGGCTATCACGAACTTCGAAAATTGTCCTTCTTACATATCTGCCATAATGAGTCTTGAGATTCTTGAGCAACCTGAAAACACATTAAAGGGCTTTAAATGGAAAGAAACTCGAGAAATGTTTGGAAAAGAAGCAACCGAAACGATGTGGATTACAGATTATACTGAAAATGAGTTTTATCAAACTAGGGCTGAAAGTCATGGCTCCATTTATATATCAAAAATGGCCATAGAAGAGACAGATGGTAAATCGAAATTGACCTTTTCATTTACCGGAGAGGCCATTTCCTTCTTTGCAAAGATTATGTCCGCTTTGATGAGTTCTATGATGAAGAAGTCACTCGATAAATCAATGATGAAGGATCTAGAGGATATTAAAGCTTACCTCGAATCGAAGTAATATTGATTGATTGCTTTTAAGGCCACCTGTTCAAATTGAAATATTTTCGATTGGGCTTTTTATATCCTTCATACTTCTATTGCTCACATGTGTATATATTTGAGTTGTTGATATGTGCTTATGCCCTAACAATTCCTGAATAAACCGGATGTCTGTCCCATTATCTAACAAATGTGTAGCAAAAGAATGACGAAGCGTATGTGGAGTTGCTTTCTTTTTAATGTTCGCCATTTTGCGATGCTTTCTCATAAGGTTCTGAATCGAGGAGCTGGAATATTTGCCACCATTTTGCCCTTCAAATAAGTAGTCCTTGGGACGAAAATCTTTCACATAATTCCTTAAAAGCTCAAGAACATTTGGTGCAAGTACAGAATAGCGATCTTTCTTTCCTTTTGATTGAGTTATTCGAATTTGCATTCGTGAGGAGTCTATATCACTTACTCTAAGGTTCAGAATTTCGCTCAGTCGTAATCCAGCTGAATAACAAAGAGCGAATATAGCTTTGTGTTTAAGATTTCTGAATGAATTTAAAAATCGTTGAACCTCATCAATTGAGAGAACTTCGGGTAGTGTCGAAGGTTTTTTCATTGAAATATTAAAGTCGAAATCGATGGGTTTCTTTAATACCTCGTGATAAAGAAATTTGACAGAGGCCAGAAGTTGTTTCATTGAGGAGTAACTGTAACTAAATTCAGTTTTACTAATGAAAAAGAAGTATTCTAAATCCTTCGGTGAGACTTCTTTTAATTGCTGCTCCTGAACAAATCTTAAAAATACACCCAATCCATTTTGATACGCATTGATCGTATTTGAACTATAATTTTTAAGAGTAAGTGCATGTTTGTACTTTGTAAGTAAATCTACTTTATTCATCATATCCCCCTGTATTTTAGGAATATGGTGAATATAACTTAAACTTGTAATAGGGATATGATGAACTCAGTGCGTCATATGCCAATGTTGTGTAGCATTTGAACAGAATAGAAAATATGAACAATTTTTATGAAATTGAATTTCTGAATTCTAAACCTAAAAAGGGTGAAACCAAATTTGGTGGACAACCAGACTGGTTGACAAAACCTGAATGGCCTATTAGCAAAGAAACTGGAAATCCAATGCGTTTTATCTGTCAAATTGAACTTTCTGAAGTTGGATATGAAGAAAAAAATCCCAAATTCGCTTACTTATTTATGACTGATGAAGATGAATATGTTGACGGAACTTGGGAAGCTGATGGTGGAGAAAATGCGATTATCCTACAACCAGGAGAAAATCAAGTCAAAACAGAAGAATTAGAAAATGGACCTTCACTTTATAAAATGGTAAAAAGGTTATTTAAAAAACGATTAGTTCCTCAAAATTTTGAATGCGCTGTAAAATTGACTCAAAAAAAAGAGGATATTGATTACGAAAGTGACGAATTGGATATTCGAAATAAATTTAATGGTGAACCTGTGTTTATCCAAGGAGATGAATATCCTTCGAAGGATAAATGGAATTTGTTAATCCAATTAGATGCCACTAACGTTCCTTTCTATGTAAATTTTGGTGATGCTGGAGTTGGATACGGATTTATTAACGAAACAAAAGACAGAGCTAAATTTATTTGGCAATGTATGTAAACAAAAACGCTACACAACAATGGCTATAAGTAATTGCTTGTTCTCGCATACTTCCGAAAATCCCTGCGAATTTTCAGCTTGGTGTGTACTTGCTAAGTTTCGTACTAAACCACGCAACTACTCATAGCCTAGACCGTTAGGGCATATAGAATGAAGCTCAGCCACTTAATAGGGATCAGAACGTTTGGAGGCATAAGCACTCTCATAATTATGTTTGTAATGAGTGGATGCAGCTTCTTCGCAAAACCGCTCGAACTCTCAAGTGAGCACTTTCTATTCACTGCAACCACACAAACAAGCTCGATGGAAGAGATGCAGGAAGGCATCAATCGGGCAGAGGAATTTTATTCTGCATTGGCTAATATCATACCCCGGGAGTATGAGCTAGACTCTGTTATTGTTGTACAACTTAATGGCAAGTACCGAGGACCGGGAACATATGCGTACATGGATAACCAAGGTGCTATTCAACTCTGGCGATACCCAGCAGAGTTGGGCGGCTACTGGTCCCTTTTTGCTCATGAACTAATTCATGCAATCGCCTTTGATACCTCGGTAAAGGTCGGAGTGTACGAATGGAAATCGTTCGGCTTCTACAACGAGGCTTGGGCAGAATATCTATCACTGCTCATCGACCCCAAAAAAACCGGCTTCCCATTTTATGGCTTTAATGAAGATGTTGTTGTGGGTCACTGGGTACAGCAAGGAGGTCTAAATCTTGCAAAACTCCGAACGTCACATGAAGAACTAAATCTGTCATGTCCACATCAATCCTACACAATGCGCGCTTCATGGTTCCGGTTTGTTGATGAAACCTATGGCCGTCAAGCCGCACTGGACATTATGTACGGAGGCAGGGAAATGACACCCAGAGTTGTAGAGGAAATCCTAGGTAACTCATTGATAATAGTAGATGATGCGTGGCAGAAATGGGTTCTTAAGCGCTATGCTTCACACCCAGGAGCTGATGCACAAGCTGACTCTTATCGTGCAAGTATCTCGTATTATCAGCCCTGTCAATAAATTCCGATAGAGCGCTGAACTTGGCTCAATCGTGATAGGTCAGGGTTGGGTAATTACATGCCCTAACAATATGTATAAGGCATGTGCTTGTGTGCTTTCTAAAAACTCGATCGGGACTTGCCCGTGAGTCTCCGCCGTGAAAGATTTGTGCTGATTGGACGCTTCAGTCCGCGGGATCTTTTCACTTCAGAACGTAGCACACTCTACAAACTTTGGAAGCACCGGCAGACTTCACTACTTTAGTGCTGTCCACTAAGTGAGAGCACACGCCTCATACATGGACGTTACCGCAACGCATCTTCGAGTTCTAATGAAGCATCAGAATTCTGATCGCGATATTTCACAATAATCGGACAAGCCATACTGAGTCCCTCCTGCTTTGCCCAATCTGATTTCATAGGTCGAGTTCCGGGAATAACAACCGCACCTTCCGGAATTTCAGCTCCACGCTCCCTTACTTCTTCCTTTACAGCATCGTAAACCGGAATTGATTTAGAAAGAGTTACTCCTGGAGCAATCACTGCTTTTGATCTGACTAGGATTCCTTCTACAATTACTGCACCGGCACCGATGAAACAATCATCCTCGATGATTACAGGATTCATACCAACAGGTTCTAAAACTCCTCCTATCTGAACTCCGGCCGACAAATGAACATTCTTTCCAATTTGAGCACAAGATCCAACTAAAGCATGTGAATCTACCATGGAACCTTCATCCACATAAGCTCCAACATTAACATAGGCAGGTGGCATGATGATAACTCCCGATGCCACAAATGAACCTCTTCGTACGGATGATCCTCCTGGTACTAATCGTACGCCATCTTCTGGCTTAAAGAACTGAGGCGGTAAATTATGCTTATCAACAAAGCCATCATAAATCCCTTCATAAGCAGCGTTGGTTCCATTTTTGAAAGCTGCTAAAATAGCTTCTTTTGCTTCAACATTAGCTTCCCAACTACCATCTTCAAGTTGATAGGCTGATCGGACTTCGCCGCTTTCTAATTGATCAAGGATTTCTTCGTGGGTCATGTTCTATTAGTATCAGAGTTTCAAAGTGATTATGTGATAAAGATACCTCGGGATTAAGAAAAATCTTATTAAAATAAGTCGATTAATTTCTCAATCCAGATTTTTGGCATGATGATTACAGTCTATAATCAGGATTTACCGATAGTATTATAGGAACTTAAAACACTAATAATTAGCAATTAATAACATATTAAGTTGACACCCAGTAACATATAATTTTGCTCCATTTTCAAATAAATCGTCTATTCTTGGAGCTACTTTATAAAAGCCAACATAGTTTAATTCAAAGCTTATTCCTTCACTTAATACCGGCATTTGGAATAATGCTTATATATTTAATTATTCGCCCAATTGTTGATGAGTTTAATTTAAATGCTGAATTCGCTTTGAACTTAGCCTTTCTGAGTGCAGGGGTCGCTATTCCAATTTATATACTGAAAAAAGCTAAAAGACAAAGTGGGGAATCCGTTATTGGCTTAGCGTTAAGAAGTAAATGGTACGAGTATATTATTTACCCACTACTTGCAATTGCTCTGGCAGTTGCGATTATAAGTTTAGTTCCAATATCAAATGTTTTGGAAAATCAATTAGAGCCGCTCTTACCAGAATGGTTTTTACAACCATGGCGTGGTGGCACAAGCGATCCATCAATCGTCTTATTTCTTTTAATTTTTGCATTACTGGTTGATGGATTTATTCACCCAATTGTTGAAGAATACTACTTCCGAGGCTTTCTCTTAAAAAAACTCAGTCATTATGGATGGTTTGCTCCAGTGTTATCAGCTTTGTTTTTTTCACTGTTCCACCTTTGGCAGCCACAAAATATTCCAATTATTTTCCTTTCAAGTTTACCATGGATGTTTATCGTTTGGTGGAAAAAAGACCTACTCATGTCGATTGTTATTCATTGTTTAGCCAATTCCATTGGAGCAATTGTTGCAATTATTAGCCACATAAATTAATTAAAATAGATGCCTGCCTTAACACCTATCCACCGGCTAATTTTTATGTTGTAATAAGCAACAAAGTGACTGTATATTTGGCTAAACATCTTTATTTATACTCAATCCATATAAAAATAAGAGAGAGAATCTTCTTTTAAGGCTCAAAAACGAAGATTCTTAACTATTTAATAACTATTTCTAGATTAGAATAATTCTTATTTTAGCCAAAGCTAAAAATTAAAATATCATGCAGCGATTAATCGCATCTCTACTTTTCTCCATATTCATTGTATCCACAACGCTTGCTCAAACAGGTAGTCTTTCGGGTACTATTATTGCAAGTAATACCAATGAGACTATTCCTCTTGCTACCTTACAACTCGAAGGTTCAACTATGGGTACAGCAGCTGATAAAGATGGAAACTTTCTTTTAGAAAGGATTCCTATTGGTACACAAAGCATACGCGTAAGATCACTTGGATATCAAACACTGGTTCTGGATGTTGAGATTCAACAAAACAAAGACACAAAGATTGAAATTGAATTACGACCGGATAACCTCAACATAAATGATATAGTCGTAAGTGGTACTCGCTATCAAATTGATCGAGCTAATAGCCCGGTAGTTGTTAATCTGATTGGTAACAAACTTCTAAATGCCACGCAATCGATTTCAATATCAGAGGGTTTGAATTATCAACCTGGTGTTAGAGTAGAAGCAAACTGTCAAAATTGTGGGTTCACACAGGTTAGATTGAATGGATTGGATGGCGCTTACTCTCAAATCTTGATTAATAGCCGTCCAGTATTTAGTGCACTTAATAGTGTATATGGCTTAGACCAGATTCCTTCCAATATTGTGGAACAAATTGAGGTAGTTCGAAGTGGTGGATCAGCTCTTTATGGTTCAAACGCTATTGCCGGTACAATCAATATTATTACGCGTGAACCAATTTTAAATAGCTGGGAAGCTAGCTCAAATACTGCAAGCATTGACGGAGCCTTGGATCAGACTTACAATTTTAGTGGATCTATTGTTGATGAAAATCTTAGCAGTGGTGTTACTTTTTATGGCATGAACAGAAATCGCGAAAGTTTTGATGCAAATAATGACGGATTTACCGAACTGGTTCAGCTTGAGAACACTGTTTTGGGCCTTAAGACTTATTATAAACCAAATGAACTAAGTAAGATATCAGTGGACTTTAGTGCTTTAAACGAATACCGAAGAGGTGGAGACCGTTTAGACCTGGCACCACATTTCTCTGATATAGCTGAAGAACTCACACACAGTACATTCTTTGGAAGTGTGAATTATGAATATTTCTCAAGGAACAGTAGGAACAAATTCACTGCCTATGCCTCTACACAAAATACTGAACGAGGTAGTTATTATGGCGGTCTCGGTGGCGGAAGAACAGCAGAAGATAGTCTGCTTGCCATAAATGCTTATGGGATAACTGATGATTTAGCCATCGTAGGCGGAGTACAGTATGTGCATTACTTCGAGAATCAAGACGTAATTACGATGGGTATTGAAAATCAATACTATGATACACAAGATGAGATTGACGGTTATAATAGATTGGTTGATCAGCAAGTTAATTCTACCGGATTTTTTGCTCAATATGAATGGAAACCTGTCGATCGCTTTACTGCATTATTAGGTGCCCGATTTGATGTCTCTAACGTGAATGGAAGCTATCAGATTGGTACTGTAAATAGTAATGTTGATGTTAATATTGGGGTCTTCAGTCCGCGAGCCACATTACTTTATAAATTTTCTGATGACTTAAGGTTCCGAGGAGGATATGCACGAGGCTTTAGAGCGCCACAAGCATTTAATGAAGACTTACACATTTCCTCAGTTGGTGGCGAACCGTTATTTGTAATCTTATCAGACGATTTAAATAAAGAAACTTCAGACGCGTTCACTGGATCATTGAATTACACAAAGAATTTTGGCCTAACTCAGGTTAGCTTACTTGTTGAAGGATTTTATACTCAATTACAGAACCCATTTACCCAGGTAAGCACAGGATCAGTCCTTCCTAATGGTTCTATTTTAGAAGAAGTGAGAAATGGAGAAGGTGCAACTGTTTCCGGATTTAATATCGAGGCAGGATACTCCCCTTCAGCTAAAACATCTTTCACATTTGGAGGAACTTACCAACAATCTGCATTTGATGAAGATCAGGTTCTTTTTGAACCAGAAGGTGTTCCAGCTCCGGGTGAAGGTATAATTGTAATAGATGAGTTTACTCGAAATCCGAATGTATATGGTTATTTCACAGCCTTCTATGATTTCACAAAAGATTTCAGATTGGATCTCACAGGTACCTATACAGGTTCAATGATTGTACCTAGAGTAGTAAGTGATACTGGGTTCCTCGATTTATTTGAATCTGATCCATTTTTGGATATGAATTTAAAAGCTAGTTATCACATTGATGTGAGCGAAGACTTTCAAATGACCTTAAGTGGTGGGGCAAAGAATATCTTTAACGGTTTCCAGCCCGAGTTTGACTCGGGTGCACAGCGAGATTCAGATTTTGTATATGGACCGCTTGCACCACGCAGTTTCTTCTTTTCAGTTACAATTGGAAGATTGGATTGAGTTATAAATCAATCATATTAACTATTAGTCTAGTAATTCTAGTTTTTACTTCCGGAGCTTTATTTGCCCAGGAAAAGGTATCCATACAATGGTTAACCTTTGAAGAGTTAGAACAAGCACTTACTGATGAACCCAAAAAGGTATTTATAGATTTCTATACCGACTGGTGTACCTACTGTCGCAAAATGGATCGAGTAGTTTTTACCAAACCTGAGGTTATTGACCATTTAAACCAGGAATTCTATGCTGTTCGCTTTGATGCAGAATCCTCATCGATAGTAGAGTTTGGCGGTCAAACATTCGTGAATGATCAATTAAGAAGTTCACGAACTCCTGTTCATCAAATTGCACAACTTCTAGCGATGAGAGATGGAGAATTCGTACCACCAACTATGCTGGTATTTGATGAAAACTTAGAGTTAATTGCTCGATATTTCGAATATTTAGATAGCAGAAGTTTATTAGAAGCACTTGAAGTGAATCCATAAAAAAAGTCGGATAATGTTCATCATGCGACTTTTCGAATTAGCTAGTCAATACTTAAGCTATTTCTGTCTTTCGTTCGAAACCGCCAATATAAGTGCTAAACTCGGCTCCCATATTCATTCCTATTGCAGCTTGTTTTAGTTCCTCTGGCACTTCACCAGCGAAGAAAAATGGTCCAGGTGAAGCAATTTCTACTAATGACTGAAAATGAGCTGCAGCTGTTACTCCAAGGTGATACCCCATGGCATCGGCATTAGCAAATAAATCATGAACTACTAATGCACCATTTTCTTCATCTTCATAATATTGCATCATGATTGTGCCTGGCTCGTTCTCTTCCATTTGCTTTAATACTTCAGCGTAGATGACTTTTAACTCATCAAATTTATCTGGTTTTGCTGTCCATTTATAGAATACTGTGATTGCTTGGTTACTCATAATTCAAAAATTTGTGTTTGTGATTGTTAACTCGTGACCAATTTATGCACTATGATGGTATATAATATGACAACTCAAAGGGTTGTTTCTGCCAAATAATTGATTTAGCTTTATATCAAAAAAAGAATTCATGAAGCATCTTAGTATCCTTGTGCCTAGAGGAACTGCAATTCTTGATACTATTATTGGTACTTACAATCAGTTTAGAATCGCTAATGCTTTTTTAAAACAAAACAGTATAATCAAAGAAGACCTTTTTGTTATCGATTTAGTTGGAATCGACAATAAAGTTCAATCTTATAGTCAATTTTTTAGAATCTCTCCTACTAAAACAATTGATGAAATTGAAAAAACTGACCTGATCATTGTACCGGGTATTGTTGGGAATCTGGATCAGCAAATAGAATTGAATTATGCTTTTGTAGATTGGATTAAAGAACAAAGGATACAAAATGATGCCGAGTTAGCAAGTCTATGCCGAGGAGCATTTATTTTAGCCGAAACCGGATTATTAAATGGAAAATCATGTGCTACACATTGGGCAACACATGATGACTTTCAAAAAAAATATCCTCAGGTTAACCTGATTCCTGAAAAAATTATCAGCGAAGATAATGGAATCTATTCCAGTGGTGGTGCCTACTCCTTCCTTAACCTTCTGATATATCTTGTTGAAAAATACTACGGTCGTGAAACAGCTATCTATTGCGCAAAAATGTCGGAAATTGAAATGGATCGAATCAATCAAAATCAGTTTGTAATCTTTTCTGGTCAAAAGGAACATTCTGATGAAGCTATCAAATCAATTCAAAATCATATTGAAGAACACTATTCGGAAAAACTAAGTGTGGAATCATTGGCTCATCAAGCGGCAATTAGCAGCCGAAATTTTGTACGACGATTTAAGAAAGCGACATTTAATACGCCGCTCGAATATATCCAAAGAGTTCGGGTTGAAGCAGCTAAAAAACGTCTGGAATCATCAACTCTTAATGTAAATCAGGTGATGTATAAATCCGGGTATAGTGATGTAAAAGCTTTTCGAACAGTATTTAAGAAATACACCGGACTGACTCCTCTCGAATATCGAAGTAAATATAACCGGGAAATGGCTTTAGCTTAGTGTTGAATTCAAAACTAATCAGTGCTACTATCAACTAAACCAATTCTGATAAGATGAGTGCTGAGCAAAACTTATTCCTTTACCACTTGGTACTGGCGGATGAGTATCGAAATAGTAATAATTGGACCGAGGATACTCGAAATCTAATCCGTGAGCATGCACAATTCTTAGCTGATCTAGGTAAAAAAGGTAAGCTAGGTTTTGCCGGACGTACAGATTTTAAAACTGAAAGTGAACATCTATTCGGCATTGCTCTTATAAAGGCAAATGATCTGGAAAGTGCCAAAAAATTATTAGCTGAAGATCCTGCGGTTGTTCACGGTATCCAAAAAGCATCCGTCTTTCCCTTCATAATGCCTATCAAAAACTTAAACAATCTAGAGTGAACTTAAATCAAATAACTATTCCATCTATTGATCTGGGAAAAGCTGTACCATTTTATCAGAAGTTAGGATTACAACTGATTGTAGACGTCCGACCAAATTATGCAAGATTTGTATGTCCGGATGGAGATTCAACATTTTCCATTCATAAGGTTGATAATTTACCTAAAGGCGAAGGAATCTATGTGTATTTTGAATGTGAAGACTTAGATCCATTTGTTGATGAATTGGTTAAGAAAGGAATCAAATTCGATGAAATGCCTGAAGACCGATTTTGGAAATGGCGAGAAGCAAGACTTAAAGATTTAGATGGTAATCAGTTAATTTTATTTAAAGGCGGTGATAACCGAAAAAATCCACCTTGGAGGATTCAAGTCAATGATCAATAGAACCTCATTATCTCTGATTTTATGCATCACCTTCACAACTATTCATTGTACGCAAAGCGATAAACCTATGAGCGATTCAAATTCAATAAATGAATATGCAGAAAGTTATAATCCCGGTGATGATTGGAAACTCGTCTGGTCTGATGAGTTCGAAGGAGATTCTCTAAATCTCGAAAACTGGAATCGACAGGTTGTAAAGGCTGGCCAATTTAACGATGAATGGCAGCGCTATACTGATAGTGACGAAAATTCATACGTTGAAAATGGAAATCTGGTAATCAAAGCAATCCATGAAAGCGACGAGCATGGCGTAGACCAATATACTTCTGCCAGATTGAATACAGCCCAAAAACAAAGCTGGAAATATGGTCGAATTGCTGCCCGTATTAAACTTCCATATGGCGAAGGTATGTGGCCTGCTTTTTGGATGCTAGGCACAAATATCAATGAAAATGGAGGTGACACTCCATGGCCTCAATCAGGCGAAATCGACATTTTGGAAATGTATGGATCGAATGATGATGCCAACATTGAAGGCAATTTCCATTATGCTGATGAAGATAATGAACATGCAATGTACGGACAGGTTCATTACAAACTGGAAAACGGAATTTTTGCCGACAATTTCCATGTGTTTGAATTGGAATGGGATGCAGAAAGTATCACCTGGTTTGTGGATGGAATTGAATTTGCAAGTGCCGATATCTCGGATGAAGTTTATTCCGAATTCCGCGAAGAGTTCTTTCTACTTTTAAATATCGCTGTTGGTGGCGAATGGGCTGGGAGACCCGATGAAACAACTGATTTCCCTCAATATATGTACGTGGATTGGGTTCGAGTGTATCAGAAATCTTAACTATTCAATCTATATTCATCTAAAGTTCATCTTAGTGAACCTTATTTATTAAGTTCGAGTTGTTTAACAAGTGGGTTACGCTTAATCAAATGAGGTTAAATGATTGAAATAAAATCATCAGAGATGAAAAAGGGGTATAACAAAGAGGCTTTAAAAAAGCTACTAGAGCAAAAAGATCTATATGATCGGATTCTGTCCACCATTCCTAATGTAGTTTGGGATTATGTCTTATATCCAGATTCGTCCAATAAGTGGAATTTCATAAGTCCAAACTGTATCGATCTTTTTGAAGCTACCGATGAAGAGATAATTCAAGATCCGGGAATTATATGGAATGGAATCCATGCTAATGATTTACAATCTGTTTTAGTTGAACAGGAAAGAGCACAAAAGGAAAAGGATCCGTTTTTTACTGAATTTCGATACACCACAAGATCCGGTAAAGAGAAATGGCTTCAAATTTCATCCAGATTAAATCATGAAACTGATGAAGGTGTACAATCCTGGACAGGAAATGTTGTAGATATCACCAAAAAGAAGGAAGCTGATAATAAATTAAGGAAAAGTAAGAGACTACTTGTGCAAGCTGAAGAAATCACAGGTATTGGAAGTTGGGAATGGGATAGTGAAAATGATGTTACCTTTTGGTCGGATGGACTATATAAAATTTTTAAACTATCACCTGAAAACGGTTCACCTAACTGGGCAGAACAGGAAAGTTTTTATGAAAAAGAAAGCTATATAAGATTAAATAAGGCGGTTGAAGAAAGTCTAAGAAATGGAACTCCCTATGAAGTAGAAGTTAAAGCAGTTTGTACAGATGGTGAAATCAGAACATGTATTTCCCGGGGAAACGCTGAAAAAAATGACCAAGGTAAAGTAGTACGTTTATGGGGTACATTCGCTGACATAACTGAACAGAACGTAGCTGCGAGAGAAATAAAGGATAGCGAACAGCTATTTAGGCGAATTATCGAAAATCTGCCTTTAGCCATGTGGGATTATGCGGTTTATCCCGACGGAACGACTGAGTTCATTTATATGAGTCCGAAATGCGAAAAGATCTATGAATATACAGCAAAGGAGCTCATTGCGGATCCTAACGCCATTTGGATTGGATGTCATCCCGATGATATGCCCGGCGTTATTGCGTCTTTCGAAAAAGCGGTAATGGGTAATGGTATATACAAGGGCGAATTCCGTTATACTACTAAATCAGGTATTGAAAAGTGGTTAAGCGTTTCTTCGAATCGATATGAAGAACCTTACAAAGATGGTACGCTTTGGAGTGGCTTTGCCATTGATATCACAGAACAGAAGAAACTTGAAACTCAGTTGAGAGAACAAAAAACTGAATTGCTTTCTTATAAAGAGAGATTAGATCAAACATTGAAAGGAACTTCTTCCGGCATCTGGACTCACGATTTTATCTCTGGAGAGATTGAATTAGACGATGTTTCAAAGAAAATTCTAGGTTGTAAAAAGAATATCCAAACACTCGATGAATTCATGGAATGTGTGTTGCCGGATGATCGAGAGAAAGTCGGGAATTATATAGCTGAACAACTATCGAAAGGTGAAAAAAACATTTCACATTCATATAGAGTCAAATCTAAAGGCAAAGAGACAAAATTTGTTCAGGTTAACACCTATGTTCATTATGAGGACAGTAAACCTCTTAAAACCTATGGTATAATTCTGGACGTTACTGAACAGAAGAAACTTGAAGAAGAGTTAGAAAAAACTATTCAAGCCAAAGATAAATTCATTTCTATAATTTCACATGACTTGAGAGCCCCATTTATGTCTATTCTGGGCTTAGAAGACATGATTATATCTAATATTGAACGTGGTGATTTAAAAGAATTACATCAATATGCACGCCTATTAAAAGAAACATCTCAAAGTGCTTATCTACTTTTAGAGAACTTATTGATGTGGGCACAATCACAGCAAAACTCGATAATATTCAATCCGAAAACTTACTCTTTAAATCAGATTTTAGAAGAAGTTCATTCAATATCTGAAGTAACTGCTCAACAGAAAAAACTCTTATTACGATTGAATTTAGGAGACGATGTGAAAGTTGATGTAGATAAGAATATGCTCTCAACTTCAATTAGAAATTTGATTTCTAATGCTATAAAATTTTCAGTTGAAAATGGATATGTAGAAATCTCGACACGTATAAAAGACTCATCCGTTTTTATATCTATTATTGATAGAGGTACCGGTATGACGAATAAAAAGCTTCGTTCACTTTTTAAGATTGAAGAAGCAAAGTCTACTCATGGCACGTCTGGAGAAAAGGGAACCGGATTAGGCTTATTATTATGTCATGAGTTTATTACAAAAAACAACGGTGTGATATCAGTTGAAAGTAAATTAGGTAAGGGAACTAAATTCACTATTGAACTGCCCACTATTTCAATTGAAAATTAAGACACATGGCCTAATTCCTAATTATCTTCATTGATGATTCTAATTCAGGGCATATTATTCGATGAGCATTCCTCCTTTCAACGTGGGCCTGCACTAGCTCCACCACTCATTCGGAAGGCTTTACATTCTGATTCTGGAAACAGTTTTAGTGAGAATCTTACAAATATTAATTCTGAGCTTATCACAGATTCAGGAGATTACAAGATTGATAATTATTTTGAAATTGAAGCGCTCACTAGAAAAAACCTCTCCCAAGTAGAAAAGTTACTGACTTTAGGAGGTGATCATTCAATCACTTTTCCAATCATAAAGGCTTATCAAAAGAAATATCCAAAACTTGATATCCTCCAAATTGATGCTCATGCTGATTTGTATGATGATTTTGAAGGTGTTCCCTATTCTCATGCCTCCCCTTTTGCAAGAATTATGGGGGCTGGTTTGGTGGAAAATTTGGTACAAGTTGGAGTTCGAACGTTAAATCCACATCAAAAAGAACAATCAGAAAAGTTTGGTGTCGAAGTACATGAGATGAGAAATCTTGATTTAACAAAGATTTCAAAGTTTGAGAACCCACTTTATATCTCTCTTGATTTAGACGGACTGGATCCTGCCTATGCACCTGGGGTTTCACACCATGAACCCGGTGGTTTAACATCGAGACAAGTAATTGACCTGATTCAAAATTTAGAAGCGGAAATTGTTGGGGCTGATATTGTAGAATATAATCCGAATCGTGATTTCCAGAATATGACAGCATATGTTGCAGCAAAGTTGATGAAAGAAATTCTAGCAAAATTAATGCAATGAATTACACCCTCCGAAATAAAAACCTCGAAGTAAAGATTGATCACCCACTCCATAATTATCAATCTTCACGATTTGATTGGACAGGTAAAATAACGGAGGTCAAATTTCTTGGAAAACCTACTACCATTACTGAAAAACCTGATGGTGAAAATGAGAATATCTATGGAAAAGGATTATATAATGAGTTTTCCATGGATACAGCCTTAGGCTTTGCTGATGCCGAGATTGGTGATTGGTTCCACAAAATCGGAATAGGTTTACTAAAAAAAGATAGCCCTGAATATGAGTTCTTCAGAGAGTATGAAATACAACCCGCAGAATTTACAGTTTTAATTGAAGTAGACCGATTGATAATTGAGTGTACATCTGACGATGTAAACGGATTTGCCTACATACTTCGAAAGGAAATCGTTTTAAATGAAGATCGACTAATTCTGAATTACACATTGGAGAACAATGGGTTAAAGGAAATTGAGGTTGAAGAGTATGTCCACAATTTCATGAGTATTAATCATGCGTTAGTTAATTCAGATTATGAACTTAAATTTCCTTTTCAGATTGTGAGAGATGCATCAGGTAATACTGTAAATCCCGATGATATCCTCCAATTTGATAGTACCAATACTAGGTTTTTAAACTCAACGGATAATCAATTCTTTGCTAGTTATTTAAATGGAAATGACACTGTTGAATCTCAGTGGGAATTGATCAACCAATCTCAAAATATTGGGGTAAGAGAATCCACCAGTTTCCAGACTAAAAAAGTTAATCTCTGGGGTTGGAAACATGTTATCAGTCCTGAATTATTTCATCACTTTAAGATAAAAACGGGCGAAACCGAGAAATGGTCACGTACCTATTCTTTCTTTGAAATAAACTAATCCTCACTTACCTCAAAAAAATACCGAAACATTAAAAATTCGTTTCGAGGTTTACATTTATACATAAAAGTGTTAAATATACACTAAGTAATTTTTCGGTGTACAAAACACTCCTATAATGGAATTGAATAACTATATTTCAGTTGATTGTGTGGTTTTTGGCTACGATTCAGAAAAACTGAATGTACTGCTTGTAAAGCGCACACTTACTGACGAATCAAGTAAATACACTCTCTTTAATGATTACACACTCACTGGTAATCACGTGTATGAAAATGAGACAATTGAAGATGCCGCTAATCGTGTCCTCTTTGACTTAACAGGGCTCAATAACATTTATCTTGAACAGTTTAAGACTTTTGCAGACCCGGATCGATTAAGCAAACCTTTGGATCAATTATGGCTTAAAAACATTGATCGTGATCCATCTTTACGGGTCGTATCAATTGGCTTTTTTGCACTTCTTTCTACTAGCGATGTTAATCTTGAATGGAAAGGTCGAGAAGTGAAATGGATGCCGGTTAAAGAAGTTGGAGATCTGGGATTTGATCACAACCATATTCTTGAAGAAGCATTACTTGCTCTTAGAAATAAAATGAAGCACGAGCCTATTGGTTTCGAGTTACTTCCCACTAAGTTTACCCTAACTCAACTACAAAAAGTTTACGAAACAATATTCGACACATCATTCGATAAACGAAATTTCAGAAAGAAAGTAAGTCGAATGAATTATGTAGTGCCATTGAATGAGAAACAAACCGGGGTCTCACACAAACCAGCTCAGCTATACATTTTTAGCAGAGATGTATATGAAAAAACCAAAACTGAGCAATTCGATTTTCTAGTCTAATCTTCCAATCAAAAGCCAATGGATACTTCAGCAACAAACAAACTCCCTTTTATTGAGAAAGTTGGATATGCATTAGGTGATGGAGCTGCAAATATCGCCTGGCGTGGTGTGGCTACCTTCTTATTTATCTTTTATACCGATGTATTCGGATTAACGCCGGGCGCCGTTGGTTTACTTTTTCTGATTGCGCGTTCCAGTGACGGAGTCAGCGATGTTTTAATGGGGGTAATTGGTGATCGGACCAATTCTAAGTATGGAAAATTTCGTCCCTGGGTTTTATGGTCAGCAATTCCCTTAGCAGCCACCCTCTCACTTCTTTTCACTTCGCCGGATTTAAGTGATACAGGAAAATTGGTATATGCGTATTCCACTTATATCATTTTCACATTGCTTTATACCGCCAATAATATCCCTTATGGAGCTTTAATGGCTGTTATGACTGGCGACGACAAAGAGCGAACCAGTTTGGGTTCATTTCGCATGGTTGGTGCATTTGCAGGTGGTATGTTAGTACAAGGCGCCATGCTTTTCCTGGTTGCCTATTTCGGAAATGTGAATCCTGAAATCACTATAAATCAGATTTCTCACGATTCTTATCAGGTAACTGTCATGGCTACCATGGATGTGGAAAATGCCAACATAAAAACCGAAAACGGTATTGCCACTTTTGTTTGGGCCGAATTTTCAGATCAAACAATTGAGCCACTGAAAACTGTCAGCTTTTCGATGGAGACTGGTAATGAATATTCGTTCATCGTGTCCGGGGAAGAAAACCTGACGGAGGAAAGCATTTACTTAGTCGATCAACAGCGAGGTTATGGAAGGGCAATTTATCTGATGTCGGTTTTTCTTGCTCTATTTATGATCATCACGTTTTTCAGCACCAAAGAGCGAGTTCAACCACCATCAAACCAGCAAACAAATCTAAAGCAGGATTTCTATGATCTGACTCGAAATCGTCCTTGGCTAGTTCTTCTAGTGATTGGATTACTATTCAATGTCTACAATTCCATTAAACAGGGAATCACAGTAATTTATTTCACTCATTATCTCCAGGATCAATTATTGTCAGCTTCTTACCTGATAGCATTGATGCTGGCTTCTATAGCCGGAGCGATGGCAACAGCGATCCTAAGCAAAAGAATAGGCAAGAAAGAACTCTTTATTGTTGCACTGTTATTCTCTGGTGCTTTGAATGCTCTACTCGTTTTCTGTGGACCTAATAATGTATTAGCAATATTCACCATTGGTACCATTTCAGAATTTGCCGCGGCTATGTTCCCTACCCTTTTCTTTGCCATGTTAGGTGATGCAGCGGACTTCTCTGAATTCAAAAATAGTCGCCGTGCAACCGGACTGGTTTATTCCGCCGGATCCTTCGCTACAAAATTTGGTGGTGGGTTAGCCGGAGTTGTAATTGGAGCAATTTTAGCTGCTTTCAGTTATGATGGAATGGATCAGGAAGCGATTCAAGGTGCAATTCCGGGGATTATCATGCTAATGAGCTGGGTGCCTGCTATTATAGCTGGTTTAGCAGCAGTTCTTATGTTCCTATACCCTCTCAATCAATCTAAGATGGACGAAATTACCATCGAACTTAATCGACGTCGAGATTCTGAGCTTTCAACCCAATGAACCCTGATAACTGATAACTGATAACTGATAACTGATAACTGATAACTGATAACTGATAACTGATAACTGATAACTGATAAAATGAAATTCGGTCACTTCGATGATGCCAATAAAGAATATGTAATCACTAATCCTGAAACTCCATGGCCGTGGATTAACTACCTGGGAAATCAAGAGTTTTTCTCTTTGATCTCGAATACAGGTGGTGGTTATTCTTTTTACAAGGATGCCAAATTCAGACGCCTTACTCGCTATCGCTACAATAATGTTCCGATGGATTTAGGAGGACGTTATTTCTACATAAAAGATGAAGAAACAATTTGGTCACCCGGTTGGAAACCGACAAAAACTCCTTTAGATCGCTATGAATGTCGTCATGGAATGAATTACACTATCCTCAAAGGAGAGAAAAATGGCATTAGCGCGGAAGCATTATTTTTTGTTCCGCGTAATACCAACGCAGAAGTTCAAAAACTTACACTAACCAACCATTCCTCTTCAAAAAAGTCGATAAAATTATTCTCCTTTACGGAATGGGCATTATGGAATGCCGCTGCTGATATGGAGAATTTTCAGAGAAATTTCTCTACCGGGGAAGTAGAAATAGACGGATCAACACTATATCACAAGACAGAATATCGGGAGCGCAGAAATCACTATGCATTCTATCATGTGAATTCAGAAATCGACGGATTCGATACAGATCGGGAATCCTTCATGGGACTGTACAATGGATTTCATGAACCAAAAGTAGTTTTGGATGGAAAACCAACTAATAGTCATGCTCATGGCTGGTCGCCCATTGCCTCACATTACATTGAAGTTGAATTAGAAGCCGGTGAATCCAACGATTTTGTTTTTGTATTAGGGTACATAGAAAATGAGCAAGATGAGAAATGGGAATCAAAAGCAGTTGTAAATAAAACGAAAGCAAAGGCTTTAATTTCGCAGTTTGATACCTCAGAAAAAGTCGACGCAGCACTTATTGAACTCAAGGAATATTGGGACAATCTACTTTCAATTTTCACCATACAAAGTGGCGATGAAAAACTGGATCGTATGCTGAATATTTGGAACCAGTATCAGTGTATGATCACTTTCTGTTTTTCAAGGTCTGCTTCATTCTTCGAAAGTGGAATTGGTCGCGGTATGGGTTTCCGTGATTCTAATCAGGATCTAATCGGTTTTGTGCATCAGGTGCCCGAGCGTGCTCGTCAGCGAATTATTGATATCGCATCAACACAATTCCCTGACGGAAGTTGTTATCACCAATATCAGCCACTTACCAAGCGTGGAAATAATGATATCGGAAGTGGCTTTAACGACGACCCGATGTGGTTAATTCTCGGAACTACAGCTTATATCAAAGAAACAGGAGATTTCTCTATTTTGGATGAATCTGTACCATATGATAATGATGAAAGTTTAGCTCAATCACTTTTCCATCATTTAACTGTCTCTTTCGATCATGTGATTAATAACCTCGGTCCGCAAGGATTGCCTCTTATTGGTCGGGCTGACTGGAATGATTGCCTTAATTTGAATTGCTTCTCAAACGACCCAAACGAGTCCTTTCAAACAACTGAAAATAAATCTGAAGGTTCAAAAGCTCAATCCTTAATGATTGCTGGGCTATTCGTTGTTTATGGTCGCGATTATGTGGAACTGTGCAAAACTATTGGGAATCATCAAGAGGCTGAGCGCGCCCAAACTCATATCAACAAAATGGTTGATTCAATTAAAACTTATGGTTGGGATGGAGATTGGTTCTTACGTGCGTACGATTTCTTTGGTAATAAAATAGGTAGCGACGAAAATGAAGAAGGCAAAATCTTCATTGAATCAAATGGCTGGTGTACTATGGCCGGAATTGGCCTTGAAGAAGGTTTGGTGGGAAAAGCCCTCGATTCTGTCAAAGAAAGATTAGATACCGAATATGGAATCGTTTTAAACAATCCGGCATATACGAAATATCATATAGAATATGGTGAGATTTCCAGTTACCCTGAAGGATATAAAGAAAATGCCGGGATATTCTGCCACAATAATCCATGGATTATGATTGGTGAAACCGTGCTTGGTCGTGGTGATCAGGCATGGGATTATTATCAGAAAATCAGTCCGGCATATCTGGAAGATATTAGCGAATTACACAAAACCGAACCCTATGTGTATGCTCAAATGATTGCAGGTAAGGATGCATTCAAACCAGGTGAAGCAAAGAATTCTTGGTTAACAGGAACTGCAGCATGGAATTATTATGCAATAACGCAATATATCCTAGGAATTCGCCCTACTTATAAAGGTTTAGAAATTGATCCCTGCATTCCAAAAAGCTGGGATAGTTTCAAAGTGACCAGGAAATTTCGAGGGGCGACTTACCATATTACAATCACCAATCCAAATGGAGTTTCAAAAGGAGTTTCTACCATCACGATTGATGGAGATGCAATTGATGGTAATATCATCCCTATTCAGACTGAAGGTGAATATCAAATTAACGTTGAACTTGGATAACCAGCGAAAACATGAAAAAACTTAACCTATTTTCAATCTTACTGTTATTTGCCTCCATTACATTTTCTGGATGCCTTGAGCAGCCTTTAACTCAAGATGTTATCCTTATCAATCAAATTGGTTACCCAACTAGTGCGAGCAAAAAAGCACTAATTCGAGGAAATGCAGAACGTTTTGAAGTTCGAGATTCTGAGGGCAATCCAATATTTCGCGATTCTATTTCGGAACCACAATATTGGGAGTTATCTGGAGATTCAGTTGGCATAGCCGATTTTTCTTCACTTACACAATCTGGCGAGTATACTTTGTGTGTGGATGATGTCTGCTCCTATCCTTTTTATGTCGCTCCAAGTTTATATGGTGATTTAGCTGATGCTGCAATGAAATCTTACTACTATTCTAGAGTTGGTGTAGATATAGAAGAAGAATTTGGTGGAAAATGGAATTATAAAGGTGGACATCCGGATACTGAAGTTTTTATTCATGCGTCTGCAGCAGATGAAAGAAGACCTGAGGGTTCAACCATTTCCTCTCCCGGTGGCTGGTATGATGCCGGCGATTATGGAAAATATATTGTAAACAGCAGTATCACCACTTGGACTATTCTTCAAAGCCTTAGACTGAATAGAGATTTTCACAGTTCTCAAAACCTGAATATCCCGGAATCCGAAAATGAGCTACCTGATATCCTGGATGAAGCATTGGTTAATCTAAGATGGATGATGACCATGCAAGATCCTAATGACGGTGGCTTGTATCACAAACTCACTACAAAGAATTTTGATGCCTTTATTATGCCCGAAGAAACTTCGAATCCCAGATATGTAGTGATGAAAACCACTTCAGCGAGTTTGGATTTTGCATCAACAATGGCAACTGCGTCAAGAATTGTTCGCGAATATGGTATGGATGAATTAGCTGATGAAATGAAAGGAGCGGCTACAAGTGCATGGTATTGGGCGATCGAAAACCCTGCGATTTTCTATGATCAACCGGAGGATATTACAACCGGTGCTTATATAGATACTTCCTTCGTAGATGAATGGTTTTGGGCATCCGCAGAAATGTATTTATTGACTGGAGATAATCAATACAAAGAGAAAATGATGGAGAATTATGAAGCTCCGATCACACCAAAATGGGACGTTGTAAATGCTCTTGGATTAATTTCGCTTCTTACTTCAGACAAACGATCAGAATTCCCTGAAATCGAAGAAGATTTCATAGCGTATGTTGATCTAATGCTTGAAAAAGAAAACACCTCCCCTTACCTAATCAGCATGGATAAATTTGCCTGGGGAAGCAATTCAGATGTTGCAAATGATGGCATGCTGAAGTTGGTTGCCTATCAACTAACCGGGGATGAAAAGTATGTTGCTTCCGCTCAGAATGATTTGGATTACATTCTTGGTAGAAATGCCACCGGTTATTCATTTGTAACAGGTTTTGGAGACAAAACTCCACTCGATCAACATAACAGAATTATGGGCGCTGATGGAATTGATGAACCTATTCCGGGTTACATTTCAGGTGGTCCAAACACTATTGTTTTAACTGATTGCGAATCAGATGGAGTTGTCAGATCAACATTTCCGGCAGTATCATTTACAGACACTCAATGCAGCTACTCAACTAATGAAACTGCGATAAACTGGAATGCGCCATTAGTGTTTTTATCTACGGGATTGGAAGTGTATTATCAGGAATGAAAATAAATATCCGAAGAGCAAAATTAGCAGACTTAGAAGAATTGCAATCGCTTTTTGTTGATACGATTAAATCAACCTGCTCAAATGATTATAACGAAGATCAAATCAATGCATGGACTTCATCGGTTCAAAATCTGGATAGATGGCATAGATTGATCAACCATCAATATTCTATAGTTGCAGAAAGTGATGAGAAAATTGTTGGTCTAGCAGCACTTGATGATCCTGATTACCTCGACTTTCTATACGTTCATAAAGACTTTCAACGACAAGGAATTGCAAATCAACTTTATGAAGCGTTAAAGCTCGAATCATTACATCTGGGTGAATACAAATTGATTTCTGATGTAAGTATAACTGCAAAACCGTTCTTCATATCCAAAGGATTTGAGGTTGAGAAAGAAAACAGAAAGGATGTTCGTGGTGTTGAATTGATCAACTACAGGATGAAGGAAATCTGATCTAATCTAGATCTTCAAACCATTCATTTAACTTTCGATCTGCTTCGATTAGCGCTTCTTCTGTTTCCTGGGATAAGTCTTCCCTCACTAAAGGGAGTCTAACCTGATCTGAATTAATCCATCCCTTATGGAAAAGTAGAGATTTAACCGGGGTTGGACTTGGTGCATTGAATAGCAGATCCACACAAGAAACCCAATCATCCAACAAGTCCTGCACATTTCCTGCAAGCGCTAAATCCAAATACACCCGTGTTTTCTTCGGCCAAACATTTGCAGCCACCGAAACATGACCGATTGCACCTAAATCAACGAACTCACGAATTAGATTATCATCTCCGCAATATAATGGAGCTTTAGGTTCTGCATTGAAGAATTCGTTGAAATCATCAATACTACCACTTGCCTCTTTCAAACCAAGATAGTTTCCAAATTCATTAAACAGGCGAGCAGGAACTTCAGGATCCATTTTCTTTCCGGTTCTTGATGGCACGTTATATATCATGCAAGGTGTATCGGTTTCAATCATCAATGAACGGAACCAGACATACTGCCCTTCTTTTCCTGGTTTTGCATAAAGTGGATTCACCAAGAGAAAAGCATCCACTTTCAAATCATCACAAAACTTAATGAACTCAATCTGTGCTTCTAGATTAAAACCGCCTATTCCGACCATAACCGGAACTACTAAGTCCAGTGCTTTTGTGAATTTTACTACTTCTTGCTTTTCATCAAGTGTAAGATTTAAGCCTTCACCCGTGCTGCCTAAAACCAGCACTCCATTTCCTGCTATTTCCTGCTCACGCAAAACCGATTCAAGACTCTCATAATCGATTTCAGCAAAATCATTCATCGGGGTGACCATAGCGGTCCAGAGTGGGAAATTTTTTAAAGAATCAGCCATTGGTAGTTAAATCGAAGAGTTCTCCAAAAGTATGAACTCCGTACTTCAAATGCTGATTTGATACTAATTGTTCCGCAGCCCAAATTGCACCTTCAGCAAAAATGGATCGGTCTAATGCTTCATGCTTGAGCTGAATTTTCTCCGTTCCTGTAGTTATGGTTAATTCATGTATTCCATTAACATCTCCTTCTCTGTCTGATGTTATTTCTACAGGTTGATTTAACCAATTCTTCCATGAGATCGCAGTACCACTTGGAGCATCTTTTTTGTGGATATGATGAACTTCATGAATGGCAAAATCCGGTGAATTTAAAATCTCTGATCCCGAACTCATACTTTCTATCGCTTTTCGGATCAGGTTCATACCTAAACTGAAATTATTCGCTAAAACCCATTTAGTTCTTAAGCTTTGTACACGTCGGTCTAAATCATCAGGCCATTCATATCCTGTACTACCCCATGCTGCTGGAACTCCAGAAGCAAGTACCACTTCTATGATATCAGAAACTGCATCACCCGGAACAAAAACGATGAGAGCATCAGCCTTTTTGAGTTTCTCTAAAGTTGGAAGATTATTCTCATCAAAGGAATCCAATAAATGATCCCCAAGCATTTCAACAACTTTACTACCCGTTTTACCGGTTCCAATAACTGAGATTTTCATCATTCAATAAACTTTTTGTGGATCAGTTCCACGATTTCTTTGCCACTTTTCTCATCAACCAAGAAACATAAATTGAAGGCAGATGAACCATGGCAGACTAATCGAATATTATAGTCTTTCAACAAGCTAAAAAGCTGACCACTTATACCTGATGTCACATTCAAACGATTGCCGATGATTGCAACCAAAGAAAGATCCTTTTCAACTTCTACATCGCAAAACTCATTCAATTGGCGAAATACTTTTTCAGTGAGCTCAACTTTATTCGATGCTTTATGAGCGGTATCAAGAGTTAGTGATACACTTACCTCGGATGTGGTCACTAAGTCAACAGAGATTTTGTTTTCAGCTAACACATTAAAAAGTCGAGCCAAAAAACCATGTTGATGAAGCATATCCAAACTACGAACAGTCAGTAAAGTTTGCTCTTTTCTTAGAGATATCGCACGAACAACCGGTTCTTTTTCGGTTTTTGTAACGATGTATGTACCCGGCAACTCTGGTCGTTTACTATCGGCAACACGAACTCGAATACCACTTCTCATTGCCGGTTTTATGGTTGCAGGATGAAGCACTTTTCCACCAAACACTGAAAGCTCAGCAGCCTCATCAAATGTAATTTCCGGAATTGGCTTCGCTTCTTTTACTAATCGCGGATCTGTAGTGTAAACACCGGCTACGTCTGTCCAAATCTCGAGCTGATCTGCTCCGACAGCTTCTGCAAATAAAGCCGCTGAATAATCGCTTCCACCGCGGCCCAAAGTAGTAGTTGATCCAAAAATATCTGATCCTATAAATCCCTGCGTCAGATAAATTTTACCTTTTTCAATGAAAGTATCTGCTTTCTTTTTTATTGCTTCCAGGTCCGGGACTGCGTTACCGAAAGTAGAATCTGTTTTGATGATTTTTCTAGCATCAAGCCACTCGGCAGTAACACCATTCTCTTTCAATACCTCAACAAATATTCGAGTACTCATCAATTCACCGAAAGCATACAATCGATCTTTCCATCTTTTATCCCTTCCAAACTGATCTAAATGAGCTCGAAGTTCTGAAAGTTGTCTCTGGAAAGTTGTTAATGCCCCTTTTCGATCCTTTAAATTCGATATGATATTGAGATGTCGATTGTTGATTTCTATGAGAATCTCTTCACGGTTCGTTGAACTAATATTTGGATTCTCAAGTGCAACTAAATCATTAGTTGTTCCACTGGTAGCACTAATCACGATGATTTTTCGTTCAGTTTTATCAGCTACAATAGATGCGCTATGCTGCATGGCTTCGTAGGTGCCAACTGAAGTACCACCAAATTTTGATACAATCATGAGTGGGTTGTCTTTTTTGATTGAACAAGCAAAATAATCAGAGTTTGAACAAAAGCATTGTGTATTTTTTACAGCTAAGAAAATCAATTAACTATTCATCCGGATGAAACACTTTTCACTCATTCTCTTTGTGTTAGCTGCACTCTCATTTAGTTGTCAAAAGAGCTCTATTACCGATCTTGATGCCGATCTTGAACGAATTTCAAACATTAGCGATGAAGCAATTGCATTAATGGAGGCTGAAGCATTATGGAATCGCCTTGAAATGAGAGATCAAATTCCGTACACAGAAGATTCAACTGTCGTTTTTCTATTTCGTGGTGATGCTCAAAGCGTTTCATGGAATGGTGATTTCAACAGCTGGGGTGAAAATCCCTCTGTACAATTGGAAGGAGAAAGAGTTGGGAAAAGTGATCTTTGGTATTTCAAAAGAGATTTCCCCTCAGATGCACGTTTAGACTATAAAATTACAATTGATGGCTCTGATTGGATTCTTGATCCTTCAAATCCAAACTCACAGTGGAGTGGTTTTGGTGTTAATTCTGAATTGAGAATGCCGGACTGGAAACCAGAACCTCTAACTGAGTTAATTGAAAATGCATCTAAAGGATATATTGAATTAGGTGAACAGTTAATGAGTGATGCTCTTGGTTATGCTGTTGGGTATGATATTTATATTCCAGCTAATTATGATTCTCAAGATGATCTAAATGTGATTTATGTTACCGACGGTCAGGAATACAGCAATGAAAATCTTGGCTCTATGATAACAGTATTGGATAATCTGCATCACTTAAATCAAATCGAACCAACCATTGCAGTTTTTGTAAGTCCGTTAGATCCGTGGGATATGGAAATGAATCGCAGAATGGATGAATTCGGTAATAATCAGGATTATATCTCTTTTTTCATTGGTGAATTAATTCCTAGAATAGAATCTGAATATCGAGTGAATTCCAGTCGTTCAAGCAGAGCTATTTTGGGTACTTCATTAGGTGGTTTAAATGCTACTTATTTTGGATTCACACGTCCGGATATCTTTCAGAATGTTGCTATACAGGCTCCCGCGTATTGGTATCGAGAAGAAATTTTTGACATTGTAAAAGCTTCAAATTTCAACGATCCAAATCTATTTATGAGTGTTGGTACCATCGGAGATAACACCATTGATGCTCGAAACATGAAAACAATTTTAGAAGAGAAAGGCCTGGAATTTACCTATCTGGAAGTGAATGAAGGTCATTCCTGGGGTGCATGGAGAACACAACTGGATGATATTTTGATTCAGTTTTTTGGGAAATAAAGGCACTGAGGCACTGAGGCACTGAGGCACTGAGGCACTGAGGCACTGAGGCACTGAAATTAGATTATCGAAGTTCGATATCCCTTTGTCCCTTTGTCCCTTTGTCCCTTTGTCCCTTTGTCCCTTTGTCCCTTTGTCCCTTTGTCCCTTTGTCCCTTTGTCCCTTTGTCCCTTTGAAAGTAATCAAGCATCTTCTTATTCTCGTTGCCAATAAATTAACCCAACAAACCACCATGCCTTTAATCACTAATGATGCTGTCGTATTCGGACTATTGATGGCAATACTTGCTGCTATCTTTGTTACTTCTCATAGTGAAAACCCAGGGTGGAGAAAATTCTATCGTATAGTACCCTCTTTACTGCTTTGTTATTTCATCCCATCCGTTTTTACATCACTAGGAATAATTAGCCCGGACGAATCGAATTTGTATTATATGGCATCCAGATACTTATTACCGGCAAGTTTGGTCTTGCTTACTCTAAGTATCGACATTAAGGCAATTATGAATTTGGGTTGGAAAGCAGTGGCTATGTTCTTTGCCGGAACAACAGGTATCATTATTGGTGGTCCTATTGCATTAATGATCGTTGGGGCAATCAACCCGGAGATTACTGCTGGTGCCGGACCGGACGAGATTTGGAGAGGTTTAGCAACAGTTGCCGGTAGTTGGATTGGAGGTGGTGCAAACCAGACTGCGATGTATGAAATCTTCGAAGCAAGCGACACATTGTTCAGTGCAATGATTACAGTCGATATCATCGTTGCGAACATTTGGATGGCTTTTATTCTTTATGGAGCAGGAATGAGTGGTACCATCGACAAATGGTTTAAAGCTGATTCTTCCGCAATTGAAACTTTAAAGAAAAGTGTAGCTGATTACCAGGCAAGCATTGCTAAAGTACCAACTATGGTTGATTTCGTTAAGATGGGAGCTATCGCATTTGTAATTGTGGCTTTAGGGCATGTTTTAGGTGATGTGATTGCTCCATGGGTATCTGAAAATTCAGAAACCTTAAGTCGACTTAGTTTCAACTCCCCATTCTTTTGGATTGTTGTAACTGCGACTGTTGGTGGATTTGCTATGAGCTTTACAAAACAACGTGAACTGGAAGGTGCCGGAGCTTCAAAACTTGGAAGTTTATTTCTTTACATCTTAGTTATGACCATTGGTATGAAAATGGATTTAGGAGCTTTTGTTGATGTGCCAGGCTTTTTCATTATTGGTTTTATCTGGATCATCATCCATGTAATAGTACTACTTGTTGTTGGTAAACTCATTAAAGCTCCGTTTTTCTTTACTGCTGTTGGTTCACAGGCAAATGTAGGTGGAGCTGCATCCGCACCTATTGTCGCATCAGCATTCTCACCGGCTTTAGCACCGGTAGGTGTTTTGTTAGCTGTTTTAGGTTATGGTGTGGGCACTTTTGGCGCCTGGTTATGTGGAATTATCATGCAATCTGTAAGCGCCGGAATAATTTAGAACTACTCGCCCTAAGCATCTTGCACAGGTATTAAAAATGTTCTTCCAGTGTTGAATATCGGATGTCGAATGTTCGTATCTTTAAGGCTTTGATTAATTGAAATCACAGATTCTTGAAGAGAGCGCTTAAATTCATATTCATCTTTGTACTTACAGCAGGTGCGGTTTATGCAATGGTAATCGGTTTAAACTATTCTGCCTTTAAAAGCCTCTTTGCCAACGCTGATGGTATGGCAGATGGAGCTGAGTACATCGAAAACACATACTCGTTAAAAACGCTCACTGAGTTTATTGGTGAGAAACCTGAGTTCGTTTCTATTGTATCTTTCAATGTAGAAGATCCGGATTCCGGAATATTCTATGGTGCCGATATTCCACGAACCATGGGTGCACTAGGTAATATCTTTCTACTTATTGAATACGAACGGCAGGTTGAAGAAGGAAAATTAAACCCGGATGATTTAGTTGGTTTAGAGGAAATTGAAAAATATCTACTTCCTCAGGTTAATCAGAATGCTCATGAAGGTGCTTTGGCTTCCTTAACAGAAGATGAGTCGCCAATTACGAATGATGAAGCAATGCAAGCAATGATACAATTCAATTCATTAGCTATTGCAGATTATTTCTGGTTCAAATTAGGTGAAGAAAATATTAAAGCATTGATGGATGAACTAAATCTTCCAAATACAGAGATGCCTGTTCCTTTTTCCGGGTTCTATACAATCATTGCACCTGATTTTGTAGCGAAAAGTGAAAACGCTACTGAGAACCTCATCTCTCTTTCAAAAATGGATAGAGATTCTGTCTTCAATCTCATGTCTAATGTTGCAGACGAGTACATCGAAAACCAGTCTTTAACTGAATTTCGAACAGAAACTATGCAAAAGGATCGTCTAAAAATGTCATTCATTGAAGAAAGAGACGCTCTTGATCTATTTCCTCAAACAACCGCTGGTGATATTACAGATTTGCTGTGCAGGCTTTGGAAGAATGAAATTGTAAGTCCGAATGTTTCAAAAGCTGTTAAAGACAAGATGGGCTGGGCATTTAATTCTGATGGAATGAAAAGAAGTTTCTCAGACTATGGTGCGATTTACGATGCACGAATGGGAATGCTAAGTGGAATCGATTTTGGAACTTCTATTTATGATGATCACACTTCTGTTCAGGCTGTATTCTTTGATAAACTACCTGTCGCTTTTTGGCTACACATGAGTGCAAATCACATGCAAGAAGATTATCAACAGCGACTGATCTGGGATCCCGCTCTTTATGAAACAACCATTGAACAAATTGAATTAAATAATTAACCAACGTTTTGCGAGGAGTTCATGTTTAGGAATCGCAACTCATTGATTTGACGACGCAATCTCACAAATCAAACTATAAATTCTGAGATTGCTTCATCCGACTTAAGGTCGGTCTAGCAATGACAAAAATTAGAAAATGAAATACCGTCTCTTATACCTTCTCTGGCTTTTCCCATGTTACCTAGCCTTTCTAAGTGTACAACAATTAAATGTATATCGCGGAACCATCCATACCTACAATAATGGAGAAAGCATTGCTGCGGATGTTATTGACTTTGATATCAAACAAATTGCAGCCCAAAGCAATGGTTATGTAGTTCTGAATTTCACTAATGCTGATGGCGATAATATTGAGAGAAAATTCACTTTATCTGTTCAGATGGCTCAGAAGATTATGAATACATCTGTTATCCCAATTCGTTATCAAGAAAATACCTATCAGGAAATTGTCATGATTCCAATCTATGACATACAGCGAAGTACCTCAATTATGAATATGGTCATCGCAATTATCGGAACAACTATTCTAGTGATTGTTTGTATTTATGTAACTCGATTTGCAAATAAAAGAGCCCAATTTGGTGCTGATGAGTTAGTGATTGAACGGGTGGATGAATGAGTGCCGGCACACTCTATATGATTCCAACTACTTTAGGTAAGACAAAGTCTAATAATGCAATTCCTGAATATACCCTAGAGGTAATTCGTAGATTAGATACTTTTGCTGTAGAAAACATCCAGTCGGCAGTCAAGTTTCTGCAATGGGTTGGTGGTACAGTACCCGAATTCAAAATTGATTTCTACCAACTCAATAAGAAGACACCTGAACATGAAATTTTCTCATTTCTTAAGCCATTAAAATCTGGGAAAGATATGGGTGTACTTTCTGAGGCAGGTGCACCGGGAATTGCTGATCCAGGTTCAATACTAGTGAAAATGGCTCATAAAAATGGGATCCGTGTTGTTCCACTAATCGGGCCATCGAGCATTTTTCTTGCTTTAATGGCATCCGGTTTTAATGGACAGTCATTCTCATTTCATGGATATCTTCCAATAGATGCAAAAGGAAGAAAACAAGCAATTATTCAGCTGGAAGGGGAATCGCGCAGGCATGATCGAACACAGATTTTTATGGAAGCTCCCTATCGCAATAATGAGATAGTTAAATCCATTTTAGAATCATGCAGACCAGAAACTAAATTATGTATTGCGACAGACATCACTCTAGAAAATGAGTTTATTGTTTCAAAAGAAATTGGTGATTGGAAAAAGTCAAAACTCCCTGATTTACATAAGCGTCCAACAATTTTTATTCTCTACGCTAAGTAGCATAAAAAAACCCGAATCATTATTGAATCGGGTTTTCTTTTTTGTAATGCTGTGATTCTTTTTAATGTGCCCCAGCCTCCGTGAGCATATCCACTACTTCTGAGTGATTTTGTGCTACTGCCTGATCTAATGCAGACCAGCCGCGATCGTCATGTACATCAACGTCGCCTTTATTACTTATCAAAAGCTCAACTATATTTTGATTGCCGTTTGTCGAAGCCCAATATAAAGCCGTTGTTCCTCGATTATCCCTGTGATCTATTTCCGCTCCTTTATTAATTAACGTCTCTACGATTTGAAGATGGCCGTGTTTAGCCGCTTTCAATAGCGCTGTGCGATCGTGTTCGTCGCAAGTGTTAACATCAACTCCTTCGGCAAGGAGTTTAGTAACTGTCTCTAAGTCGCCATTCTCAGCGGCGTCGAGAAATGTTTCATCATTCATAATATGCCTCCTACATTTAAAAATGAACTAGATGTGCCCTTGCATTGTAATTGGCTCAGGCCCTAATGTCAAATTAAAAGTGGCTTCCAAAAATGAATTCTTGATGAATTTATCTCTTTAATACACATAGTGTTCTAGAAAATATTAGCTCGTGGAAACCATTCTTTCATCAAGCGGTTAATTCCATTATATTTCCAAAATCATCTACAAAAATTTATGGCCAATAATTACAAATCCATCTTAGCTATGAGTGGGTATGTTTCATTCCGTTTATTTGCGGTTCTGGGTCTTTTATTCTCATTAATTTCCACACCCTCGAATGCGCAAGTTCAATTAGAGCGAATCTCTAAAGCTGAGAGAAGTGATGGTTTGGGGTATGTAGTTCGTTATCATTTTGATCAGCCAGTCGATTCTTTTACAGTAATTCAACCGGCACCTGATTTGATTCAGATGCAACTATATTCGAATTCGATTGACACTACCGGGATATTAATGCCGGCACAAGAAGGTAAAATTCAGGAAGTCCGATTATATAAACTAGAAGATAGTTACGGTGTAGATGTCTATTTGGATCAGGACATCTATGTAAAGTCTTCTGCTTATCGAGACGGTTCATCGAATGATATTTTATTAGCAATGACTAAAGCTAGTAAATATGATGTGGAAGTTTTCACTCAGCAATTTTTAGCTAAAAATTGGTATCTGGATATCAATCCTGAAGACGCACTTGAGATTGTAAACAATCCACCAAGCATCGATCCTGATGCCAGTTTTAATAACATGGCTGATAAACTAAAATTTGACACTGTAATTATTGATGCGGGTCACGGAGGAAAAGATCCTGGTGCAATAGGATATCGAAATACAAGAGAGAAGGATATTGCACTAGCTATTTCGTTGAAAGTTGGTGAGTATATCGAAGAATATCTGCCCGATGTTAAAGTAGTTTATACAAGAGATGATGATACTTTTATAGATCTTTATGAACGAGGAAATATCGCCAATGAAAATGAAGGTGATTTATTCTTATCAATTCATGCAAATAACTTCCGTGACGCTTCTGTTCGTGGCACAGAAGTTTTCTTTCTTGGATTACATCGAACAGAAAGCTCATTAGAAATCATGAAAAAGGAGAACATGATTTTTAGAGACGGTCAACAAGAAGTTGTAGAATTAAGTGAAGAACAGTTGTTGATATATGAGCTCGCAAATAGTGGTTATATAGCAAATAGTGAACGTATTGCATCGATGATGGATGATCAATTCACGAATCGAGCTAACAGAAAATCAAGAGGAGTTAAACAAGCTGGATTTGTTGTACTCTATGAAGCTTCCATGCCTTCCCTCTTAGTTGAAGTTGGTTTCCTTAGCAATCCTTCTGAACAAAGATTTCTTTCCAGTGAATATGGGCAATCTATAATGGCTTCTGCTATTTTCCGTTCAGTTCGTGATTACAAAGTCGAATACGAGCGAAGTAGAGAACTTACTTCATCCAACTAGCTAATGTCGAAAAAACCTCTCATCATTGGCGTTGCCGGTGGATCCGGTTCGGGTAAAACTACCGTTGTGGACTACATATGTGAAAACTTTGGCCCGAAAAATATTCTTCGCCTTGAACATGATTCCTACTATCGTGATTTAAAGCATATGCCGTTTGAGGAGCGAATAAATCAAAATTTTGATCATCCGGCTTCTCTCGAAACTGAGTTATTAATTCGTCATGTGGTAGCACTTACTGAAGGCTATCCGGTTGAAGTCCCTATGTATGATTTTTCACATCATATTAGAAAAGATGAAACTCATACTGTAACTCCAACAAATGTAATTATCATCGATGGCATACTCATTTTCAGTGAACCTGAGTTATTAGACCTGATGGATATCAAGATTTTTGTAGATACTGATGATGATATCAGGTTATTGCGACGATTAAAAAGAGACATAAGTAAAAGAGGCAGATCCGTTGAAAGTGTATTCGATCAATACGAAAACTTCGTTCGTCCAATGCATTTAAAATTTGTTGAGCCCAGCAAACGATACGCAGATATTATTATTCCAAAAGGTGGAAAGAATCATGTCGCTCGCGAGATGGTTATCTCGCACATTGAACGAAAACTGGTTTAACTAGTCTTCTAAAAAAGCTTCCATTCCGATAAAAATCAGATCCGGTCTGATTGAATGCTCTCTAGTCATTTTTTTTGATAAAGCCTCGGCATCTCCACCGGTTAGCATTATATGAAAAGCTTCGAATTGATCCGCAAATCTATTCAGGTTTTCTTCTATTCCATCTAAAAATAGATGGGATAGCCCCCACTGCAGGGAATCATGACTTGAATAACCGGGAAACTTATCGGGTATAGTGAAATCAAAAGTTGGAAGTCCTGGTGCCGATTTGTGAAATACACCAAGAAGAGTTTGAAGCCCCGGCATGATAACTCCACCGTGAAATACACCTTCTCCATCGATATAATCGATGGTACATGCACTTCCGGCATCGATTACCACTACGGGCGATTTAAGTAAGCTCCAGGCGCCTAAGCAAGCTAAATAACGATCCATTCCCAGAGTTTCCGGAGTTAAATAATCCAATTTTGCTGGAAGAATGTCAGCTGTTTCTAGGATAGCTATTGAAAAATGATCAGATAGTTTCTCAAGCCAATCAAGGCTTGGCCTTACATTGCTTACTATTAGATATTCAATTCCTAGAGTGAGTAAAGTATTGGTCAATTCATCGGCTTTAGTAAATGGATGTATTTCCCAATGATCTTCCTTTCTTAAACCCAATTTTATTGAGGAATTTCCTATATCAAGAAATCCAATTTTATCTGTCTCAATGGAATCGAAATTGCTCATGAATTTGTAGTACCTTTGCGTAAACGAAGAAGTTAAAATCGAGCATTTCTCATGAATCTACAATCAAAAGTTGCAATCGTAACCGGGGCAAGTAGTGGTATCGGAACCGAATTTGCAAAGATATTAGTCGAAGCTGGTTCAAAAGTATATGGATTAGCAAGAAGCACAGATAAATTAAACACCATTCAAGAGACTTTAGGCGAAGCTTTTATACCGGTTACCCTAGATGTGACAAATTATAGTGCAGTAGAAGAATGGGTTTCTTCTACATTTTCTGATGAATTACCGGATATACTTGTAAATAATGCCGGATTAGGGATTTTTGGAAATGTTGATAAGCTCAGTGTTGAAGATTGGCAAACTATGATGGATGTAAATCTTTCAGGTGTATTCTACTTAACTCGCTTGATCACACCTCTGATGAAAAAAAATCCAAATGTTTGCCACATTGCAAATATTGCATCTGTTGCCGGATTGATGGGTAATCCTACCATTTCGGCATACAATGCTACAAAATTCGGTTTACGTGGATTTAGTGAAGCATTATTTAAAGAGCTTCGATTTGATGGAATAAAAGTAACCTGCTTCTTTCCCGGTTCTATTGCTACATCATTCTTTGATGGAATTGATGCAATTCAACTTCATGATAATATGATGCATCCAATTGATATTGCAAAAACTTTGAAATATGTGCTTGAAACCCCAGATAATTTCCTGATCAACGAAATAACAATGAGGCCATTAAATCCAAAGCCACCTCAATCTTAATGCACAGATTCTTTCTTCCATTAATCATTTTAATTTTGTCAATTTCTTGTGATCAAGAAATCGAACTTGAACCACCAGAAAACTTACTTGATGAGGCATCGTATCTGGATGTTTACATAGAATTGAAATTGTTTGATGCAATGATTCAGGCCGTTGATACCGTTCAAAATCAGGATTCACTCCGCATGGAATTATTCAAATATTATGGTGTAAGCGAGGAAAACTTCAAAGAAAGTCATGCTTACTATCAAAGTCAGTCTGCCTTACATCAGATTCGACTTGATTCTGCGACATCTCGATTAGCTAGAATTATTGAAGAAATGGATTCTGATTTCGCGAATCAAACTAATCAGCCCGAAAGTAATAGCCGGGAGAATCGTCCTTAGACAGGATTTTATTTTCTCTAATCAAATATTGAAGTATGGATTGGGTTTTAATTTTACTCCATTTCAATTGAGATCGAGCATCCGAAACACTGAGATTTTTTTCGACCAAAAGATTATACAAATCAAGAATCTCGTCATCAGATAAATCGTGATTATGTTCCTTAGGAGTAGTACAATTATCACATTTACCGCATGGCTGAGCATCTACTTCACCAAAATAATTCAACAAATATACTTCTCTGCATAAATCAGTTTTTACGTAACTATGCATGAATTCGAGCTTCTTCAGTAGATTATTGCGATAGGTTTCAACCGTTGCTTTTGAAACTGGTATTTGGTGCAGTCTGGGGAAATTAGGACGAATTAGATCTGAACCCTCAAATATTTTATATGTCAAAACTCGGTCGTGTTGCATTAATACATTAAGAGCTTTGATTAATCCATTTTGATTGATTTTCAATTTCTCAAGAAGGCTATCTGTTTCTTTTTCTACATAATCTCCAAAAGCGAGATGACCAAAAATTCTCACCAACTTATCTAGGAACTCCCCCTTATCCGGATTCTCAGTGCTGTCTTTAAATTTACTTATCAAATCCAGGCTAATAGTAAATTGTAACTGAACTCTCGATTCTATATCCGATTGATTAACAAGAATACCAAAGTTGTCCATCAATCTTATAGAGGAAGTAATTAACGACCTTCTCAACCCGGATCTTTTTTGTATTGACTCAATACTATAACTCTTCAGTTCTAACTGTTCAGATCCAATTGCAAGGCCTAATTCGTCGTGTAGAGCAACATATACCTTGTTGATCTCATCCCATGAAGGATAGTTTTCCTGGATACGCGTTGATAATTTTTTAAAGTCAGAATCTTTATAAAATAAAATGGGATAACTTACCTGACCGTCTCTACCCGCTCTACCTGCTTCCTGATAATATGCTTCAATAGAAAAAGGCATTTCTTCATGCAAAACATACCTGCAATCCGGTTTATCAATTCCCATTCCAAAAGCATTTGTAGCTACAACAAAGGGAGTTTCTCCTTTTATCCAGCGATCCTGAATTTCCTTACGTAGTTCTCCGGATATACCTGCGTGATAAGCTTCTGTTTTTAAGCCAAGATTGGACATTTCATCAGCCCACTGTTCACAATTCTTGCGTGTTCCACCATACATTAAACCATCGCCCTTTTCAGAAGCTTTCTGAATGATTCTTTTTATTCTGGAATGCTTGTTTTCTTCATGAATAACCCACCAAATGAGATTATCTCTTTTAAAGGGTTTTGAAACCACTTTATAATCATTGAACTCCAGATTCTGAAGAATATCCTCTTTAACTTCCGGCGTGGCTGTGGCAGTTAAAGCAAGCCATCTTACCATTTTGGGATAATTCGATAATGCTGATTTTATTTCCCGATAAGAAGGTCTGAAATCATGCCCCCACTCCGAGATACAATGTGCTTCATCGACAGCAATTAAATCGATATTTAGTTTCTCCAATTCTGATTGAAAAAGTGTAGTATTAAGCCGCTCAGGTGCGCAATAAAGCAACTTATACATCCCATTTCGAGCATTAACTAAACGCTGTTCAACCTCATATCCTGAAAGTGTGCTATTTATAAAAGTAGCAGAAATACCTCGATCATTAAGTTGAGTAACCTGATCCTGCATTAATGCAACTAGCGGAGAAATAACGAGCGTTAAACCCTCAAAAACAGTAGCTGGAACTTGGTAACACAACGACTTTCCACCACCGGTTGGAAATAGTACCAACGTATCATTTCCGGCAAAAACCGATTTTACTACTTCATCTTGTTTATCCCTGAATCCGGGAAATCCCCAGTATTGATTCAGGTTTTCAAGGGCTTTTTCGAAGTAGCCTTCCAAAATGAAATCCTTTTAAACGGATTAATACTTTGCTACATCAGCATCTAAAGCTAGTGCAATTCCATTTGTCCAACCAAAGCCATCCTGTGTTGGATACTCTCCTCCACCTGCAAGTAATGTTGTATCCGCAACATTGTATTTCTCCATCATCTTACCGGTTGATGAATACACTTTATAATTCACGGCTAACCAATCTTTTGCAAATGAACGTGCTTCATCACGAAATCCGTAATGATCGAGTCCTTTGTATGCAATCCATTGAAGAGGAGCCCAACCATTTGGCGAATCCCATTGCTGACCCGATACATCCAGTGTAGTTAGAATGCCTCCGTCCTTTCGAAGCTCAGATAACAAGACAGGAGCTTGTGTTTTTCCCTTTTCTTCTGAAGCGGCATTGAAATACATAGGATAGAAACTTGCTGCTGAAATTCTATCAGTGAATGCTCCATCAACCCAAAGAACATCCATGTACATGGAAACTGATTCATTCCAGAATAACGAATTAATAGCCTCTGCTCGAGTATCAGCTAATACCTGGAATTCTTCAGCTTTCGTTGCATTCCCTTCTGCATCATAAAGCTTTGATAATACATTTTCTGTGTGATATAAAATCGAGTTTAAATCTATTGGAGCAATTTCACTAGTTCTAATGGTCGTGAAATCATTTCCATCTTCGAACCAACGAGCACTAAAGTCCCACCCAGACTCACAAGCAGCTCTCAAATCCAGGTATAATTTATTTGCTCTTTCTTCGCTCATTCCATGCGCTAATTCAACATCTTCCAGGTACGATTCAGGTCGTGGCTCAATACGATCATCATGATACCTATTCACAACAAAATCGCCCATTTTCGCAACCCTTCTATATACCTGGTTTTCTTCACTAAGTTGATCTTTACCATCCATCCAAAAATCATATTCAGCCTGAAGTGCTGGAAGATATTTTGCAGCTTCTTCCATTGAAGTATACTGAGCATACAAATAAACCATTGCTCCAAAAAAAGGAGGCTGACTTCTCCCTAAAAAGTACGTTCTGTTCCCATTTGGGATGTATCCAATGGTCTCAACCTGATACGCCATATTATCCAACATCGATTCTATTAAATCCACACGACCTGAAACACCAAGACCAATCATAGTGAAATATGAGTCCCAATAATAAATCTCTCTGAATCGGCCACCAGGAACAACATATTCACTTGGAAGTGGGATTAAAGAATTAAACTCACCGGCATCTTCACTCTCTCTGGTCAAACTTGCCCAATGATTATTTAAATGTTCAATCATGGGTTTGGTAGCATCAATTTCGATTGCTTCAGGCTGGAAAGGTGGATTGAAATTTTCATCAACAAAAGATGCTAAATCAAAACCTTCTTCGTCTTTTTGAGAACGGTAATCAGCTAAAATTACCTCAGGATTTCTCTTTGGTGTATAATCAACAAAAGTCTTGGAATCTGGAAAAATCCCGTCCATTTGCACATCATGAAATAGTTCCTCCAGTTCTACCCAGGGTAGATAGTATTCCATTTCAGTTTGAGGTTGCTGGCAAGCAGTTAAACCGATAATAAGTGCACTTAAAATAAGGGAAGCACGTTTTGTCATAGCCGAATAAATCAGGGTTAAGATTCGGCTTGAATGTAGTCAGATTTTTTTAAAAGTGTGATTCAGATTCGAAGCTTACTTCCAGCGCTCATGCTCAAGGTTTTGTATCGCTGCCATAACATCACGTTGACTAATTTGCCCCACTAATTTCCCTTGATCCAATACAGGAAAACGACGAAGTCTGAGATTTAAAAACTTCTGGGCAATTTCCATGATATTATCAGTGGGCGAAACAAATATGGGTTCTTTTGTCATGTAATCTTTTACCAAACCCACTTCGGTTGGAGAATTCAGATATTTCCCTCTTACCACTTGTTTAAGACAATCACCTTCAGAAATAATTCCACACAGTGAACCATCTTTATCAATAATGGGTGCACCGGAAATACCTTTCTCAACTAAAGTTTCCAGTACGGTATGCATGGAATCTTCCGGTGTAAATGTGATGAGATTCCTGGTCATAAAATCTTTGACCTGAATTGCCTGCTCTACGAACTTTGGCTCTTTTCTTTCGGCAGCTTTATAACTGATTACCATTCCTGACTCCCCTTTTGTGGTGTTGTGTTGTGATTGCTCCTACTAATAAGGGATTTGGGAAGGTAATTTGCAAGTATTGAAAGTAAATCAGTTATCTATTTCAAAGAGAGCAGTGATTTCTTTTGGTGTTAGAACTCGATTATAGAGCCTTACATCATCAATCTTACCCAAAAAATATCTTTCAGGGAGCGACTGAACTGATGATTTTCCAAATAAAAGTGGTGCTGAATTAGGAACCGGATTCAAATCGTTTGACTCAATACTAAACAAAGCATTATTAAGGTAGATTGCATTATTTCCATCTGAATCAATTATTCCTACTACATGATACCATTGATTTGATTCAATCGATTCATCCAATCTGGCAATTGACATCACTCTTTGATTTTCATCCCCAACGGCAAAGAAAAGGTTAAATGGTCCTTCTGGTCTCGACAGTTCGAAACTAAAATCTCTTGAAAATCCGGTATCGAAAGCTTTGTAAAGTATTGCCTCCAGATTATTGTTTAACCTACTTGTACCAATTTCATTACTTCCTTTGTAGAACCAAAAGCTTATTGACTTTTCTTTTGTTTCAAAAGCAATGTTATGCTCTACTTGTAAGTAGTCAAAGTCTCCATCAAAGCTATATGAGGAATTTGGTTTATTAAATCGATCTGCGGTTAATGTCGCTCCATAGACTTCGGCGTCATTTCCATTACCTGTCTCATCAATTGCAGATCCATTAAAAGGATAGTAAGCAATCAATCCATCATCTAATGATGATCCACCTTTTGAATTATTTAATAATGAACAACTCGAGAGAAGTACAAACGCAATCAAAATGGTGGCATATAATCTCATATCGGAATAGTTTAGTGACCTGATAGATAGCTAGAACTACAATCAAATCAAAGGTAAATTCCCTTCAAAAAGATTGTCGAAAGCATTTTCGTCTTCTAGATCAGATTCAATTATGAGATTTATTTCACCCCTCACTCCCCAATTGTGTTACGCTATTTCAGTTAACACTCAAAGGGAGATCAGAATGAGAAAAGAAGATTAAATCATTTTCTTGCTTCAAGAAAGGCACTTACTAAAATCCAATTTCCTTGATTGGAAACGTTCAATTGCCTGATAATTCGATTTTCATCACTTGCCTGTTTCGCACAAGCATCCAAAATGTCTTTGACTTTATTAGAATCCTGTGTGCTACCGTAGAATGCTTTATATCTCATTATTGCTTGATTTAATTATAGTTTGTTCAAGCAAATAACAAGAAAGAATTACAATCTGAACCGCATATTTATGCGTTAAATTAGAGGCAAATTCCCTTCAAAAAGATTGTCGAAAGCGTTTTCGTCTTCGAGATCAGATTCGATGAGTAGGCTGATTACATCCCCTACTTTCGAACATGCAATAAAGCTATCAGGATTTAAATCAGGGGTGACCAATCCCTTTTCAATTACTTTCTTGACAATGTTTCGAACCAACTTAGACTCGTCAAACATATCAAAACTATCGAGTAGCATTGCCGCTGATAAGATGGTAGCAATCGGGTTGGCAATGTCTTTCCCGGCTGCTTCCGGGTAGCTTCCGTGAATGGGTTCAAATAAAGAAGTTTGCTCACCAACTGAAGCTGATGGTAATAGACCTATTGATCCGGTAATCACGCTAGTTTCATCTGAAATAATATCTCCAAACATATTCTCCGTGAGAATCACATCAAACTGATTAGGTCGTTGAATAATTTGCATGGCTGCGTTATCAACGAAGAGATATTCGACTTCAACCAAAGGATAGTTTTGAGCAACTTTTTGAACTATTTCTCTCCAAAGCCGAGAAGTTTCCAACACATTCGCTTTATCAACTAAAGTGACTTTTTTTCGACGACGAAGCGCTGCTTCGAATGCCATTTCTGCAATTCGTTTTATCTCGAAATCAGAATATTCGCAATGATCAAAAGCAGTTTTCCCACGATTGGTCCGACCTTTTTCACCAAAGTAAATCCCGCCTGTCAGTTCACGGTAAACAACTAAATCAGTCCCATAAATTCGGTCTTCTTTAAGTGGTGATCGTTCTATTAATGAACTAAAAAGTTGAACCGGACGAATGTTGGCAAACAATCCTAAACTCTTTCTTAGTCTTAACAAACCTTGTTCAGGTCTGACTTTTGCAGAAGGATCATTATCATATTTCGGATCACCAATCGCACCAAATAGAATAGCATCAGAGAGTCGGCAAGCTTCAATAGTTTCATCCGGTAGTGGATCACCGGTCGCATCAATTGCTGCAGCACCAACTAGGGCAACATCATAATTAAAATTATGTTGAAAACGATGCGCTATGGCATCCAGAACTTTTATGGCCTGTTTTACAACCTCAGGACCAATGCCATCTCCGGCTAAAACTGCAATCCGTTTATCCATAACTAATACTCGATGTGCTGATTTTCGAAGGCTTCAATTTCTGCCTTTTTGCTTAATAGAAAATCGATATCATCGTACCCATTAAGCAAGCACATTTTTTTGTAAGCATTGATTTCAAAACTTTCAGATAAATCAGTTCCGTTAATTGCAACTGATTGATTGGGTAAATCAACAACTATTTCAGTCTTTGGATTGGATTGAACAGCTTCAAAAAGCTGATCTAAAAACTCCGGACTAACCTGAACAGGAAGTAAACCGTTATTTAATGAATTCCCTTTGAAGATATCTGCAAAGAAGCTCGAAATCACAGCTTTGAAGCCGTAATCTACGAGTGCCCATGCAGCGTGCTCGCGACTTGATCCGCATCCAAAATTTTCCCCGGCTAGAAGAACAGAACCCGAAAATTTGTCTGAATTTAACACAAAGTCAGTTTTAGCATTTCCTTCCTGATCAAATCTCCAGTCGCGAAATAAATTTTCACCAAATCCTTCTCTTGAGGTCGCTTTCAAAAATCTGGCAGGAATTATCTGGTCGGTATCAACATCCTGAACTGGTAATGGAACCACGGTACTTTTTAAAACCTCAAACTTTTCCATTATGCTGAAATCTCCTTACCAATGTAGTTTCTGGCATCCACAATTTTGCCCTCCACTGCAATAACAGCAGCGGTTAATGGACTCACCAACATCGTTCTAGCCCCAGGACCTTGTCGACCTTCAAAATTTCGATTCGAGGTAGAAACACAATATTCACCTTTTGGAATCTTATCCTCATTCATGCCAAGACACGCTGAACAACCCGGTCCACGCAGTTCAAAACCTGCAGATTCTAATATTTCATGAATTCCTTCCGCTTGAGCCTGAGCTTCCACTTGTTTTGAACCGGGAACAATCATTGCTGAAACATTAGGTGCTTTTTGCTTTCCCTTTACATATTCAGCGACGATTCTTAAATCTTCAATTCGGCTATTAGTACAGCTTCCGATAAATACATTGTCAATCGGTTTACCCAATAAGCTTTCACCTTCTTCGAGTCCCATATAATTCAATGATTTTTCAAGCGAAGCAGGATTCTCGTAGCTTTCTTTTGTTGGGATATTGTGAGTAATGCCAATTCCCATTCCCGGGTTGGTTCCGTATGTAATCATAGGTTCGATGTCAGCAGCATCAAAATGGTATTCAGTATCGAAAACTGCATTTTCATCTGAATAAAGTGTCGACCAAAACTCCACTGCTTTGTCCCATTCATCACCTTTTGGCGCATGATCACGACCTTTGATGTATTCGAAAGTAGTTTCATCAGGAGCAATCATACCACCGCGAGCTCCCATTTCAATACTCATATTACAAATAGTCATACGAGCTTCCATGGAAAGTGCCCGAATGGCTGACCCAGCATATTCTACAAAATGCCCCGTTCCTCCGGCAGTTCCTAACTTTGAAATCACATAAAGAATCAAATCTTTGGAATAAACCCCTTCATCTAAATCTCCATCAATGGTGATTCGCATCGTTTTTGGGCGAGGCAGCAATAGGCATTGTGTTGCCATCACCTGTTCTACCTGGGAAGTTCCAATTCCAAATGCTATTGTTCCAAAAGCACCGTGTGTAGAAGTGTGACTATCACCACAAACAATGGTCATTCCGGGTTTTGTAACACCAAGTTCAGGTCCAATTACATGAACTATGCCCTGAAATGGATGCCCCAAGCCATACAATTCGATTTCAAATTCCTCACAATTTCGAGTGAGTGTGTCTACCTGATGTTTGGATAAAAAATCTTTGATGGGCAGATGCTGATCCTTGGTTGGGACATTATGATCAGCTGTTGCGACAATTCGGTCTTTTCGAAAAAGACCAATTCCTCGATTTCGAATTCCATCAAACGCTTGAGGGCTTGTAACCTCATGTATAAAATGTCGATCGATGTATAGTATTTCCTGACCGCCATCAACTTCAGAAACAACATGACGATCCCAAACTTTCTCAAAAAGTGTTTTTCCCATAGGTTAGGCTGACTTTACCTCCGTCCTGGAAAATAATGAAATAAGATCCTCATCCTGAACTACTTTCTTCTCATCCGCAATTCTTAAAAACTCCTGATAATATCCTTCCATATCCTCACGAGTAACATTAAAGCCTAATTTCTTTGCTCTGAAATTCAACGCAGCGCGACCGCTCCTTGCTGTTAAGACAATTGAAGATTCATTAACTCCAACTTCATTCGGATCGATGATTTCATAGGTCTCACGAGATTTAATAACACCATCCTGGTGGATTCCGGATGAGTGTGCAAATGCATTTGATCCCACAATTGCTTTATTAGCCTGAACTGGCATTCTCATCTTAGAGGAAACCAATTCGCTCATGCCTTTTAAACAGCGACTATTAATTCCGGTATCATATTTCAAATCGCTATGCTGGCGCATAATCATCACAACTTCTTCCAATGATGCATTTCCGGCTCTTTCCCCAATACCATTGATGGTACATTCAATTTGACCCGCTCCATTCACAACACCGGCAATTGAATTTGCTGTTGCCAATCCTAGATCATTATGGCAATGTGTTGATATCGTAGCTTTCTCAATTCCTTTCACATTTTCCATCAAGAATTTGATCTTCTCACCATATTGCCAAGGTAAGCAGTAACCTGTTGTATCCGGAATATTAACAACTGTTGCACCAGCAGCAATTGCAGCTTCGATAACTTTTGCTAAGTAAACATTATCGGTTCGACCGGCATCTTCAGCATAAAACTCAACATCTTCAACAAACTTCTTCGCAAAGCGAACGGCAGCAACGCCTCGTTCAATAACTTTCTCTGGAGTACTCTTCAGTTTATCGTAGATGTGACTGTCTGATGTTCCAATTCCGGTATGAATTCTGGGTCTTGCAGCTCCTTCAAGAGCCTGAGCTGCTACTTCGATGTCTTTCTCAACAGCACGAGAAAGCGCGCAAACTGTAGTATTTTTGATGATGTTGGCAATTTTATTCACTGAATAGAAATCACCAGGACTAGAAATAGGAAACCCAACTTCCATAACATCCACCCCCAGAGCTTCCAGGGCCAATGCTACTTCTATCTTCTCATCAGTATTTAGCTGGCAACCGGGAACCTGTTCCCCATCGCGCAAAGTAGTATCGAATATTTGGACTCGTTTATTTGGCATTGGTCTAATCATTTCTAATTTTAAATCATCATCTTACAGTTTTCAGTGTAAGTGATTGTCGCAGAAATTATAGGCACTCTTAAATTTTCTGAAACCGCAATCATTTTATATTACAACCCCCAAATTCTTAGACCTTGTCACTCAATTCTTGTAACTCTCTTATTTTATTACTGATGAGTCCTTTCATCAGGAAATTTTCCTACAATGGCCAACCAACCAAATGATCATCTATATCAGCTGATAAAATCGCTCTCGAAAGCTGAAAAGCGCAGTTTCAAGATTTATGCAACCAGAACCAGCTCTTCTGATGCTAAATTTATTCAGCTTTTTGATGCCATCGACAAAGCAAAAGAATACGATGAGGAGATTATTTTTTCCAAGATCAGTGATCTGAAGAAAGTGCAGCTTTCGAATCTGAAAGCTCATTTATATAAACAGATTTTGTTGAGTCTTCGACTGAGTTATGTGAATCACAATATTGATATTCAGCTTCGAGAACAAATCGATTATGCTAGGATTTTGTATGATAAAGGGCTTTATAAGCAAAGCCTGAAAGTTCTCGATAAGGCAAAAACGCAATCTTCTCAGAATCATCGGATTACTTTAACAGCCGAAATTCTGGGTTTTGAAAAACTCATCGAGTCACAATACATCACAAGAAGTTTAAGAAACCGAGCAGATCAATTAATTGAAGAAGCAGAGAATACAGTCAAATCGGTTGATCGCTATCATGCTTTATCGAATTTGTCTTTACGACTTTACGGTATTTATATAAAAGCCGGTCATGTTCGTAGTGAGCGCGATTATGATATCACGAAAAAGTTTTTTGATAGAACTCTGGCTGAAATTGACCTAAACGATCTAAGTTTTTTTGATGAGCTATATCTCAACGTTTCGTATGCATGGTACAGTTTGATTGTTCAGGATTTCTTGATGCAGTATCGATATGCTCAAAAATGGGTTGAGTTGTTTCAAAAAAATCCGGCTATGCTGGCATTGGAATCGATATGGTACTTAAAAGGACTGCATGTTTTACTGGAAGCTCTATTTATTCTGGGTCATCATGAAAAACATGCTCAGGTAGTTAAGCAGCTGCAAGAATTTGTTGAAAATCCACCCGGTCGAGTTAATGAGAATCTTGAAACCTTAGGATTTCAATATTACTACACTGGTTTGATCAACTCTTATTTCATGACGGGACGATTTACTGAAGGATTGTCGATAGTACCCAAGTTGGAAAAAGAAATTGAGAAGTTTCAATATCGAATTGATTCGCATCGAATACTTGTCTTCTACTACAAGATTGCCTGTTTGTATTTCGGTGCTGGGAAAGTGAAGACTTCGATCACTTATCTGAATAAGATTATCAATTATCCTGATCCAAGACTTCGGGAAGATATCCACTGTTTTGCCAGAATCTTAAGTTTGATCGCTCACTTTGAATTAGGAAATCAGTCGTTAGTTGAATATCAGGTTCGTTCAACCTATCGATTTATTCGAAAAATGAATGATTTGAATTCAGTTCAGGAAGAAATTCTCAAATTCCTGAGAAACCTGAGTTCAGTTGAACCAGAATATTTAAAGAAGGAGTTCGTAAAACTGCGTGATCGGCTTATTGAGATTCAAAAACAGCCTTATCAGCGAAGAGCCTTTTTATACTTGGACATCATAGGATGGCTAGAATCAAAAATCGAAGAAAAACCTGTTCAGGATATCATTAAACAACGATTTGATAACTGAAACACTCAAAATCAACCTTTTGGCCATCCCATTTTGATTGATAATTGATCACTAAAAGTATTGCGATTCCAGCTGAAAGGCCTTTCTTTTGAAAGCACAATAATCATTCACTCATGTTTAACTCTGTCATTCCTGTGGTCATTATTAGCGTGATTGGTAAAAAAAGCCGACCAGGGAATGCTTTGTGTTAAAGATCATAGAACTACAATTCAAGCCTTCCCTGAATCGGAAGGCTTTTTTTTTGGGCTAGAAACTATAGATGGCGGAACTAAATAAATACAGTAAACAAATTACTCAAGACGGTTCTCAACCTGCTGCACAGGCAATGCTTCATGCTTTAGGATTAAGTGACGAAGCTCTAGGAAAACCACTTGTTGGGATCGCAAGCACCGGTTATGAAGGGAATCCATGCAACATGCACTTAAACGATTTAGCCGTACATGTTAAACGTGGTGTAAATCTTGCAAATCAAACCGGACTTATATTTAACACCATTGGAATAAGTGATGGAATTTCAATGGGAACTCCCGGAATGCGTTATTCACTTCCTTCTCGTGATTTGATTGCGGATTCAATGGAATCAGTGGTAGCCGGAATGAGCTACGACGCAATGGTAGCAATTGTTGGATGTGATAAGAATATGCCCGGTGCAGTGATGGCAATGCTACGATTAAATCGACCGGCTATTATGGTGTATGGTGGAACTATTGCACCAGGTTATCATAATGGACAAAAATTAGACGTTGTTTCCGCGTTTGAAGCCTGGGGACAAAAAGTTTCAGGTTCGATTGATGATCAGGAATTCAAAGATATTGTAATGAATGCCTGTCCCGGTCCAGGAGCATGTGGTGGAATGTATACGGCAAACACAATGGCCTCTGCAATAGAAGCGATGGGAATGACTTTACCTTATAACGCATCAAATCCGGCAAACGGCGCTGAGAAAGTGTTAGAGTGTGAGGCAGTTGGTGAACCACTATACAGATTATTAGAACAAGATCTTAAACCTCGAGATATCCTCACCAAGAAAGCAATGGAAAATGCATTTCGATTGGTAACTGTACTTGGTGGATCAACAAATGCGGTACTTCATCTTCTTGCGATTGCAAAAACAGCTGAAATTGAATTCACTCTAAAAGATTTTCAAAGAATTTCCGATGAAACTCCATTTTTGGGCGATCTTAAACCAAGTGGAAAATATGTAATGGAAGACCTTCACAATGTGGGTGGCATTCCTGCAGTAATGAAATTTATGCTAGAAAACGACATACTTCATGGAGCCTGCATGACAGTAACCGGAAAAACCATTGCTGAAAATCTTGCCGAAGTTGATCCTTTAGAAATTGGTCAGGATGTAATTCGACCAACCAATCAGCCCATCAAAGAAAATGGACACATCCAGATTTTATACGGAAATCTTGCTGAAGATGGTGCTGTAGCTAAAATCACTGGAAAAGAAGGTGTTCGTTTTAGTGGTCCGGCACGGGTTTTTAATTCAGAAGAAGAAGCTAACGAAGGCATCAAAAACGGAAAAGTTGAGAAAGGTGAGGTAATAATTATCCGCTATGTTGGCCCAAAAGGTGGTCCGGGCATGCCTGAAATGCTAAAACCAACCTCTGCAATCATGGGTGCAGGACTTGGCAAGGATGTTGCTTTAATTACAGACGGACGCTTCTCAGGAGGTTCTCATGGCTTTGTTGTAGGTCATGTAACACCGGAAGCACAGGTTGGCGGTAATATCGCTTTAGTAGAAGACGGTGATATGATCCGCATTGATGCAGAATCAAATGAAATTGAAGTGGATTTAACCGCTGAAGAATTGGAAGTAAGAAAATCTAAATGGACAGAACCTTCGTTGAAAGTGACCGGTGGCACCTTATATAAATATGCCAAAACTGTGAGCTCTGCCTCTGAAGGTTGTGTTACCGACGAGTTTTAAAAATCAGGTACAGACCAATGCAAACAGTCGATACCCCAGCAAAAACACAAGAGACTAATACTAAAACTATCGAAAGAATTACCGGTGCAGATGCAGTCGTTCGAATCCTTTTAGAAGAAGGTGTTGATTTAGTGTTTGGTTATCCAGGCGGTGCAATTATGCCCGTTTATGATTCATTGTATGATCATCAGGAGAATATCCATCATGTTCTCGCAAGACATGAACAAGGCGCAACACATGCAGCACAGGGATATGCCCGAGCATCTGGTAAAGTAGGTGTGTGTCTTGCTACTTCCGGACCGGGAGCAACGAATTTGATCACTGGTTTGGCAGACGCTCAAATCGATTCAACTCCAATGGTTTGCATCACTGGTCAAGTGCCCTCCGCACTATTAGGATCCGATGCCTTCCAAGAAACGGATGTGATTGGTATTTCAATGCCGGTTACAAAATGGAATTTCCAGGTTACTAGTGCAGAAGAAATCCCGGGCGCTTTAGCAAAAGCTTTTTATATCGCTCGTTCCGGTCGACCAGGTCCGGTTTTAGTGGATATCACCAAGGATGCTCAATTTCAAGAGCTGGATTACAGCTATGAAAAATGTGAAAGTGTTAGAAGTTATATCCCGGTTCCAAAATTGGATTTAACAAAAGTTGATGAAGCAGCTGAACTCATCAATAATGCAGAAAGACCATATATTTTATTTGGTCAGGGTGTGATTCTTGGAAATGCCGAAGCAGAGTTTAAAACTTTCATCGAAAAAACCGGTATTCCGTCTGCATGGACCATTATGGGACTCTCCGCACTCGAAACAGACCATCCACTGAATGTTGGGATGTTGGGCATGCATGGAAATTATGGACCTAATTTACTCACTAATGAATGTGACATTCTTATTGCAATCGGGATGCGATTTGATGATCGTGTAACCGGTAATCTTACCAAATATGCAAAGCAGGCCAAAGTTATCCACCTTGAAATAGATCCGGCTGAAATTGATAAAAATGTTAAGACTGATGTTGCAGTTCTTGGTGATTGCAGGGAATCACTTTCTGAGCTGATTAAACGAGTTGAACCAAAATCTCATGAAGCATGGCTTCAACGATTCCGTGATTGTGATAAAATGGAACAAGAGAAAGTCATTCAAGATGAGCTTCATCCAAAGTCTGAAATCCTCACAATGGGTGAAGTGATTAGGATTATTAATGATAAAACTGGTGGTGATGCCATTCTTGTTACTGATGTAGGTCAACATCAAATGGTGGCATGCCGATATACGAAATTCACTCAATCGAAGAGCAACATAACCTCAGGTGGACTCGGAACCATGGGTTTCGGGCTTCCTGCAGGTTTAGGCGCTGCTTTAGGAGCTCCTGATAGAACGGTCGTTGCTGTTATTGGCGATGGTGGATTACAAATGACTATTCAGGAATTCGCTACGATTTATCAGACTCAAGCCAAAGTAAAAGTGCTTCTGTTGAATAATGAGTTTTTGGGGATGGTAAGACAGTGGCAGCAACTGTTTTTTGATAAGAGATATTCATCCACTGAAATGATCAATCCTGACTTCCAAACCATTGCAAAAGGATACTACATCCCAACAAATAAGGTGACTGAACGTGATCAATTGGAAGACGCAATCGCTGAGTTCATTGATCATGATGGTGCTTACTTCTTAGAAGTGATGGTTGGTAAAGAAAACAATGTATTCCCGATGGTACCAAGTGGTTCGGGTGTAGCTGAGATCAGATTGGAGTGATGTCATGGAAAAGCAAGAATTCACCATAATGGCGTATACCGAAGATCAGGTTGGATTGCTGCATCGCATTACCATCATCTTCACGAAGCGCAAAATCAATATTGAAAGTATCACTGCCTCTGAAAGTGAAATGGATGGAATCTATCGTTTCACTATCGCTGTGACTGAGACGGAAGAATTAGTTGCTAAGGTTGTAAAGCAAATCGAGAAACAAGTTGAGGTACATAAAGCTGCCTATTTCAAGAAACCTCAGGTAGTTCAGCAAGAATTAGCTCTTTATAAAATGGCTACCGATTCACTAACTGATGGTGTTGAAGTTGAGCGGGTTGTCAGAGAACATAGCGCTCGGTTTTTAACCATCGAAAAGGATTTTGTAGTAATTGAAAAAGCCGGATATCGACGGGAAGCTTTTGCTTTATTCGAGGAATTAAAACCTTATGGAATTATTGAATTTGTACTCTCAGGACGTGTTGCTGTAGCCAGAAATGGATCAAGCATTGGACGAGAAATGCATGAAGTAATAGATTTTAGAAACTGATGAAGAATTTAACTCCTGATATAAAGTAGAAAATAGTCCCCTCTTGAGAGGGGATTCAGGGGTGTGTCAGAAATTTTATATTAACTCTCACAATTAGATAACTAACATAGAAATATGGCAATTTTAAATTTTGGCGGGGTCGAGGAAGTAGTTGTAACTCGCGAGGAATTTCCACTCAAACGAGCTCAAAAGACCCTTGCAGACGAAACAATCGCAATCTTAGGATACGGAGTTCAAGGTCCGGGACAAGCTTTGAATCTTAGAGATAATGGATTCAATGTGATTGTTGGTCAGCGTAAAGAATCAAAAACATGGGACAAAGCAGTAGCTGATGGCTGGGTTCCCGGTGAAACATTGTTTGAACTGGAAGAAGCATGTGAACGAGGTACTATACTCCAGTTCTTGCTTTCTGATGCGGGTCAGATTACACTTTGGCCAACGGTTAAGAAACACCTGACTCCAGGCAAAGCACTGTACTTCTCCCATGGATTCGGAATCACTTATAAAGAACGAACCGGAATTATCCCTCCGGAAGATGTTGATGTAATTCTTGTTGCACCAAAAGGTTCAGGTACATCCCTGCGACGAATGTTTCTCGAAGGTCGTGGACTAAACTCAAGTTTTGCGGTTTTTCAAGATGCGACGGGGAATGCAATTGACCGAGTGGTATCATTAGGAATAGGTGTAGGCTCCGGCTACTTATTCGAGACCGATTTCAAACGTGAAGTATTCTCTGATCTGACTGGTGAACGTGGAACATTAATGGGCGCCATCCAGGGTATTTTTGCCGCTCAGTATGAAGTACTTCGAGCAAATGGTCATACTCCTTCAGAAGCATTCAATGAAACTGTAGAAGAATTGACACAGTCTTTAATGCCGTTGGTTGCAGAAAACGGAATGGATTGGATGTATGCCAACTGTTCTACAACTGCCCAACGTGGCGCATTGGATTGGTGGAAGAAATTCCGTGATGCCAGCAAACCAGTTTTCGAAGAACTTTATGCAGAAGTAGCTGCAGGTAACGAAGCTCAACGTTCGATCGATTCAAACTCACAGGAAGATTACCGTGAGAAGTTAGAAGAAGAACTTACCGAACTTCGTGAATCTGAAATGTGGCAGGCTGGTCAAACAGTACGAACACTAAGACCAGAGAATAATTGATCTTGATTCCTCAAAAAGTCATTCTGATCCCGAAAGTGGTCAGGAGAAGAATCTAATTGATTAATCGACAAGATCCTTCGCTTTCACTCAGGATGACATAAATATTAGACTTGAAAAGCCTTTCTGAATTCAGAGAGGCTTTTTTCGATGTTTGAATTAGCGTTAAATTATTTCTTATCTGAGAGTATTGAAGATTTTACACTTATCGTAGTTAGTATTTGTCCTCCTGTCAAACCATCAATATCATCTCCAAAAAATTGTACATACGCTCCTCGAGCAGTTATCTGATGTAATTGAATTGTTAAACCAATTTCTAGACCAGTCCAACTAGATTTATCTACCCCAAGTATATTTTCCCTAAAGTCTTTTCTATCACTTCCTGCTAAATCTCCACCCAAGCTTCTGTGAGTAATACCAATATCTCCACTTAGAGATAATGGATTTTCATTTAACTCACCAAAACTATCTCTATACTCAACTAAGAATTGAAAACTTGCGCTTCTTACAGATGTATTTACTTCTTCTTGACCATTTACCCACGTAGAGCTGATAGCTTGAAGATTAAAAGCAGGTCCCCACCATACATCCATAAATTTTTTAGGTGTCCATCTTCCATTTATTCCAAATCCACTAAAGGAGCCACCACTATTTCCCCCAAGAATACTTGATCCAAATCCACTTTCAATTTTATCACCAGTTCCTACAGCTGATACATATAAGGAAAATGATGTAAATTGGTTATATATACCTACACCTAAAACACCTGTTGCTGTCGAACTTTCTCCAGGTGAATCAATTACATTTTGAACATTTCCATCTGCAAATAGGCTTAATGTTCTACTAAAATTTTGCTCGGCCTTATTTACCTGAGCCTGTAATGGATTAATTATACCAGTGATAAGAAATAAAAAAAGAATAAAACTACCATACCTCATAAGAATCCTCTATAGATTATGTCTAAATTTAGACTAATTAATTATTTTGTATTAACCGTGATAATGAACAATTTTTTTTCTCAAATTAAAACTAATTTCGAAGAAAAATTTTTATTCATATTCTACTCAAAATATTAAAATTACGTATATCATTTGCCAATTAGTTAGTAATCATTTTGATAATTAAATTGTTTTATTCAAATGCTGTCAACGTAATTAAAATTAAAACTTATTCTAATGGGTTATAGTTTAATATATAAAGGTTTAGAAAGTGAGAATTGCTTAAGTAAAATTGAACAGTTAGCAATTCAAGAATTTGGTGACAAAATAACTCAAGCAAGTAGATTTAACGATACTGGTTTCATTGAGATTGATGATATGTCAAGCCAAGAGTTTTTTGAAATGATTAGGATTGGAGCCATTGATTCATTAACACATGGCAAATATAAATTAGTATCTATATTTGAAAATGATAAACCTATCTATCAGTATTTACCTAAACCAGATTCAATCCTAAATAAGTGTGAAGATGTTAATGACAAAGTACTAAGGAATGTCATTAGTAAGGTTGATATTTTATTAGTAACTATAACTGAATCTGAGAAAAACGCTCTATTACCGTTATTAGAGCCAATAAATGGGTACAAAAACTTAATTCGTGGTTCTGTCGGAAATTTAACCTATTTGATTGCAAAATTTGGCAGATATAATGCAGCTCATATTCAATCAAATATGGGATCCTTACAACCAAATTCTTCGATTCAAAGTTTATTAGAAGCAGTTAATACTGTAAACCCAAAAGCAATATTAATGATAGGTATAGCATTTGGGATTGATAAAGATTGGCAAAATATTGGTGACGTATTAATTGCAGAATCAGTCCAAAACTATGAATTTGGAAAAATTGATAATGGCAACAAACTTTATAAACCAAATCCTATTTCAGCAAGTAATTTATTGATGCAAAGATTCAAAAATTTAAGTGCCGATTGGAGATTTCAGAGAGGCGCGGATTTTGTTAAAGTCCATTTTGGGAATATCTTATCAGGTGAAAAAGTTATAAATGATTTAGAATTTAGAAATAGTTTATTAGCGGAATTTCCAAATGCTATAGGGGGTGAAATGGAAGGAATAGGATTCTATTCAGTCTGCAGCACCTTAAATTGTGAATATATACTCGTTAAAGGTATTTGTGACTGGGCAGATGGGGAGAAAGATAAAAATAGTCAAGAGTATAGTGCATTTGCCGCAGCCTCATTAGCATTACATGTTTGTTCGAAACCAGATTCATTAAGTGCATTAAATGCTAAAGATCAAACTTTAACCCAAAGTAAAAAATCACCAAATCAAGATAGATCATTTAATTTATCAGACTTAAATCCTTTTAAATATATACTCCATTATAAATCAATTGTATGCTATAAAGGTTACATAGAACATTTTGAGAACGAAGGAAATAAGGCAATAGAAGTTTTAGGTTCAAACACTACTAGTGAATTAAATAATTGCAAAATATATATCACAAAGAGACTAGGTTATTTATACTGTCATTCCAATTACATAAAACAAAACAAGAACTACCCAACTAAGATTTGTACTAAAGAAACTAAAAATATTTTCGAAATCTTTATCAATTTGGTATGTAATACTTGGCCAACAAGTGAATTTGAGAATAGATTACTAAATATTTTTCAAAATAAAATTGATATATATATAGATATTAAACTAGATCAGAATATAGATATTGAATTAGGTGCTGTAAAAAATGTATTCTATGTATAAAGCATTAAGCAATAAATTGGAATTATACTACATTGTTTATTCTTAACAGTATTTTGAACAGACAAACCCAATGAGTGATGAAAGAAGACTTATCCTATAGGTCAGAATTCTAACAACGCAGAAAAACTACAAAATTCAAATACCATCTCATTTTAATACATCCATCATTTTTTCTAATTCTTTTAAGATGGGTTCAGTTGGAGCAGGAAATCGCGTTGATTCTAGAATATTCAGCATGTAATACATGCCTTTATAAATAGAAAGGATTCGTTCGTCGGATTGTTCTTTAAGGTTCCTTCCATACCCATCCCAAAATGAGTCGGGCAAATCAAAAAATAGTAGCACCCATTCACTGATCGGATCCCCCCAATAGGCTCGTTCTGAATCTATGACTGCTTTAATAGAATAGCTTTCACCATCAGATTTGATAATTACATTTCTAGGCCAAATATCTCCATGTAATAAGGAAGGCGTTGTACAGGTATCGAGTAATTCATCATACTTCTTTACTCGATCTAAAAATACATCCATAAGAGGGTCGTGCACCTTATTCCGCAAACAATTGTCTCTAATACCGGTAATATAATCCACGATAAATTCAGACCATTTGGGGTGACTTTCTATTGGACTTGGGTAGCCAAATGTATCCCCTTTAATTTCGTGCAATTGTTTAGTGAAATCACCTAACTGATTCCATAATCGGTCGGTATCTTCAGTCTTTAACTCTTCATTTACATCATGCCAAAGAAAACCATCAACGTATTCCTGAATAGAAGAGTCTCTATCACCTATTTTGAAAAATGCTATGTATTCAGGTATTATCGAACTGAATTTTTGAAAATATGGACTAAGACTTTTTTCTCGTTGCATCAAAAAACGTTCATTATAAAAGACATCTGCTCCCGGACTTGGAGCAACTTTCAGGATAAGTGACCTTTTCTCCGTCTTAACATGATATGTAGAATTAAACCAACCCGAATCTATTTCAGTTACCTCGGAAACAATTTCGTTAGTCATTACTGACTTCAATGAGTTTGATAATTCTGAATCTGATACAGGTTGTTGAAAGGAAGTATCTGATCTTTTAACCTGTGTTATTTTCATATTACTAATCTACAAATACAAAACCTGGACAGTATACCTAATTGAATAACATACTGCGCTGCTGGGATCAATACTTCAATAACGGGTAACTGTTACATAAAATATCAAGCGAATAATTTATTAAATAGTCATTCTGATCCCGACAAAGTTTGGGAAAAGAATCTATTCGTTTATTCGATTAGATCCTTCGCTTTAGTTTAGGATGACAGTCATATTTTAATATCAATGCCTTTCTGAATTCGCAAAGGCTTTTTTGTAGCTTCCATTATGCATTCAATTGAATCCCTCAATAAATTCCTTACAAGCTTTCACGAAGTCTCCGAACCTGTAATAGCTGAATACTTATCCCATTGGTCGGAATACCAACTTCCAAAGAAAACCATAATGACGGCACCGGGCGAAACTGAGCGGTATTGGTATTTTGTGATAGAAGGCATTCAGAAATCCTATTATTTGCATGATGAAAAACAGCATGTGATTGCTTTTACTTATGCTCCATCTTTATCAGGAATTCCGGAATCGGTGATTACTCAAACTCCTTCCAAGTATTACCTTGAGACAATCACAGATAGCTCATTTCTCCGCATCCCTTATTCCAAGCATGTAGAGATGATGGAAAAACACAGAGAGATTGAAACTCTCTTTCGAAAAGCGACGGAAGTTTTCCTTATCGGAATGTTGGAGCGTTATTATCAACTCATGGCCTATGATATTGAATCGCGATTTAAGGCTTTTATGAAACGAAGTCCACATTTATTGGATATGGTCGCCCAGAAAGACCTCGCCTCCTACCTACGTATCGATGCCACCAACTTCAGTAAACTAATGAATTCGGTCCGACTTTAAATCTTGGTCTATACCAATTAGAGATTCCAATCCTTTCTACAAATTTGTGCATATCAAAAACACAAAGACGATATCATGCAACAAGACTGGATACAACGGATCGAACAAAACACATCACTTTATAACGAATACTTCGGATCACTCACATGGGAAAATCTGAATTGGAAGCCAAATGAAGAAAGCTGGAGCATTGGTCAGATCATCGATCACGTAAATAAAATCAATGAAGATTACTTTGATATTCTCGAGAAGCTAAAAGCTGACGAGTTGAAGATTCCATTCATCATGAATAGCGAATTCCTTTCTAATTACTTTGGCAATATACTACTTCAGACCATCGAACCGGAAAGAACTAAAAAGACCAAGACGATGAAGATATGGCAGCCTGAATCTCAACCTATATCTACAAATATTCTTGATCAGTTTGAGAACAATCAAAGGAAGTTTATTCAACTTATTAATGAATTAGAGGAACAGATCGAATCAAACACAATTATCCATTCGCCTTTAAGCAAGTGGATCACTCTACCTCTTAATACAGCTATCGAAATGCTGATTCAACATGAGTTGAGACATTTTAATCAGGCAAAGGAGTTGTTGGGGCAAATTGAAAAATCAATAATTCCTTTTTGATGCACCGTCTAGATTCCGTTTCTTTCGAAAAATGGGGTTTAAGATGAAAAAACTACTTTTTGGGATATTAGTTCTCGCACTTCAATCACAGGCATTTGCTCAAATAACGGGTGAAGTCAATTATGAGCAATTTGGTATTTCATTTACCATTCCGAATGGCTGGTTTGGTCAGGAATCACCGGAAGCTATTTTGATGCAGTCTCAAACCATTCCAGGAATTGGAGTTATTACTACGCATAACTATTCCATTGATCAGCTAAAATCAGAAGCCAGAAATGGGCTTCGCGAAGGATTTGGTACAAATATGCAGCTACAAGGGAACTTAGAAGACCTTGCAGATAATGCCATTGGAGGAGTGTTTGAAGGTACATTGGAAGGTAGTAATGCAAAAGCATATATCATTGGGATTCAAAATCCTTATGAAGATGGATTGGGTGTTTCTATTATGATTGCGAGCTATCCCAATATGTTTACTGATCAGCATATAAATTCAGCGAAACAGTTGTATTCGTCATTCAAATTCAAAGAAGTTGATAACAGTGATTTGATCCAGCAATGGACTACCTTTTTCTCAAATGTGAAATTAACCTATATGGATTCATATTCTTCTTCAACCGGTGGCGGATATAGCTCAGAAGAAGTGATCGATCTGTGTAGACAAGGACATTTTATTTTTAACAGCAATAATGATATGTCTATTGGTCAAAGTGACTTTTCAGCTTATAGCCAATCAAATAGTGCCGGATCAGGTCAGTGGGAAATCACTATGGGAAGTAGTGGGCAACCAAATCTAATTTTGAAGTACTACAATGGTTCATATGATGAGTATGAAATTACCTATGAAGATGAAGAAGTCTACCTAAATGGCTATCGATATTTTAGAACGACAGATGGGGAATATGCTCCAAGCTGTTATTAATTAACCCACTAATACTTTTTCATTAGTACTTGGACGCACATTCTTTCTTATAAACTTAGTGCGACTACAATAAAGTGTAATGTGTCATACTTGGGAGAAAACCCTTTAATGACAGTTTATATGCGTTCAACATTAGTAATAATTGTACTACTAATTCTTCAATTCCCACTCATCGCTCAACCATTCCAGTTTCCTGAAACAAGGATGGGAGTTTTTGCAAAAACCTGGTTCGATTATGTGAATGAAGGGGATTTAAGCATTCAAGACTATGATCAATCAGCAGAGTGGGCTGATTATCTCGAAAGTATGAGAATGATCGCGAAATCAAACAAAGGTATAATTCCACTTATGCTCTCTTATGAAACAGAAAATGAAATCTCTATTTATTCCAAAGAGATGAATGGTGGTTTTGTAAGGGTGATATTGGCTTTATCATCTTCAAATGAACTTTCTGAACTAAGTATTCGAAAAGGCTTTATTCCTAATGTATCTGATAACTATTTATCAATCAGTGAGTTCCAAATTGAAGAAATTATTCGAAATATTGCTGCTAGCTTGAAAACTGAGTATGTCAGAAAAAATCTGGGTCTGGAGTATGCAAATGCTATTTTAAGCAATCTCGATGGAAATAAATATTCAGGTATCAAACAGGCTGATTTACTTGCAAAAGTATTGACTTCCGATCTTATAAAGATATCCGGGGATAAGCATCTCGAAATTATTCCTCCAACACAATTATCAGCCGTTCAAGACCGATTTGGATATCCTGAATTAATCAAATTCGAACGTTTAGATGTTACTCCATTCATAGACTCATTTAAATTTATCGAGTCTGATCCTGATAACAAATATTCAATTACTGTAATGGAAATATCCGATGATCTATCCCTTATGGAAGAGGAAACTTCAAACAGATTTATTACGGGTAAGATTATTGAAAACAATATTGGGAAAATAACACTTGAACGCTTTGTTGGTGAAGCTGAAGGCTTAACCCATATAGAAGAAGCATTTCAAAGTATTATAACTGCCGATTACATAGTCATTGATCTTCGTTATTCTGGTGGTGGTGATGGTGATGCAGCAGAAGCAATACTCGGATATTTACTGACCACAGATCATAAATTTTCAACAACATTTAGTAATAAAGAAGTATTTGTTCTAACAAGTGAACGCACAATTTCTGCAGGTGAAAGTGTCGCCTATCAATTAAAAGAGGCAAAACGTGCTTTAATAATTGGGGAACGAACAGCAGGAGCTGGTTATAGAGTAGATGTTTTTGATGTCGGTCAAAACTTCTTCTTCGTTAATTCAACCAGCACCAGCTTTGATGAAACAAAAGGTGAAGGTTGGCAAGGAATTGGAGTAAAACCTGATGTAAAAGTTGATCCTGAGATAGCTCTAGAATATGTTTTTAATAAGATCCGTACCGAATAGTTCTAACGATGATATTTATTCAATTGGCCTCGACTTATTTTAACACCTAGTCGTTTAACAGAGAAAAAGAAATTGGATGTAAAAAAAGAAAGCCTCCACATCGAAGGCTTTGCATGAATAATAAAATTGATTTCAGTAGAAATTTCAGTCTATTTATTCACAGCTTTTTTAGAAATTTTAGTGTCATATGCAGCACCAAAAATTAGTCCTAATGCTAACCAGAGACCGAGATTATCGGTAGCCACTCCAATTGCGACTCCAAAAATAAGTCCAAGTGCTAATCCCTTACTATTCTTCATTTTATTAGAAACCATATTCGTCAGATAACAAAGATCACTCTTCTGATTTGCATTCCCAATTTTCTATCCACTCATCAAATTGACCATTTTCAATAAGTACACCTAGAACAACACCTACGCTTATCCAAATCCCTAAAGAACCAGTTGCTACACCAACTGCTACACCTAATGCAATTCCTATTGCGATTCCAGTACCTTTTTCCATCATTTTCTCCTTGTTATAAATCAATAGTACAACTACGCTGGTATTTTAGAAAAGTTACTGTCGCTAATAAAAAAATGGTCGGAGCAATTTCACCTACAATTTGAACTTTTTTAGAAAGTATTTATAGTCAAAGAGAAATACTTTTAATCATGTTTATTGATAATAATATTATTGAATTCAAGGGGATGCCTTTATTTCAAAGGGTGCGGCTAAAAGCACCGTTTACAATAGAGGGTGAGATTTTGGATTTTGCTTGCTTCTTTTACATGGTTGAAGGAAGAATGCTTAGCTACGATTCAAGAGGAGAGCATCAAATCGATGAAAAAGATGCTATCATTAAGAATTGCAATTCTTATGTACAAAAATATCTAGCTAGTGAAACTTCAGATGAAGTAGAGGCTATTGCCATTTACTTGTATCCGAAACTGTTTCAAATGATCTACAAGGATGAAATACCATCTTTTTTGAAGCAAGAAGAAATCCCGGTTCCTAAAAAGTTGATCAGTAATACGTTAATCGAACAATACATGATGAATTTGTCATTGTATTTTGAAGAACCAGATACACTGGATGAAGAATTGGGGATACTTAAATTGAAAGAATTGATGATGATTTTGCTGAAATCTGAAAATCACATCAACATTAGAAAATACCTTTCAGAGATTTTTGCTCCTGTTAATCTTCAACTTAAGCAGACTATTGAGAACAATATTTTTAATCCTCTTACTATTCAGCAATTAGCGTATCTATGTAGTATGAGTCTATCTACTTTTAAACGGGAATTCAAAAAGACCTACAATGAAACCCCTGCGAGATATATCAAGCATCGAAGATTGTCGAAAGCGGCAAAACTATTAATCAGTAGTGACCAGCAAATTGGAGAGATTGCATTTATTTGTGGATATCATGATGTCACAACTTTCTCAAATATCTTTAACGAAAAATATGGTGAATCGCCGTCATCATTTCGATTGAACCAAATTGGAAAATCTTCGCACTAAGCGAGAAATGAATAGTCATAGTTCAAGAGTAGTTTATTATAGAAATTAATTCCAACTCAAAGACTAAATCATGACTAAATCAAAGAACCAAACTCAATTCACTGTAGAACGAGAACTTGATATCAATGTGTCACCCGATAAATTATGGAGTATCATCGGTCACGATTTTGCAGATGCCTACATTTGGGCATCTTCAGTGGATCATTCAACAGGTGGTGGAAATCCAGAATTTGATGGAGCAACTTGTAGCGAACGTTTTTGTGATTTAAATGCAAAGGGTTTTAACAAAATAAGCGAGAAACTTATTAAGTATAGCAACGAGGAAATGAACCTTGCTTATATCGTTTTAGAAGGAATGCCACCATTCATTTCTTATGCAGCAAATGATTGGACGGTAAAACCTATTGGTGTTCACAATTCAAAACTTATGATGAAAGCTGAGTTCAAACTAGAAGGCATAATTGGACGATTTATGAAGCCGATGATGAAAAACAAAATCGAAAAACTATTAGATGTTGTGCTGAATGACGCTAAGGTTTATGCTGAAACTGGAAAAATTTCAGAGACCAAGAAAAAAAGAAATGAACAACTTACTAAACTAAACCTAGTAGCAGCTTGAATTGAAGTATAACTTCATGAGACGCAGAATAAAAGGCAGCCTCAATAGCTGCCTTTTTTTATTTTTGGAGAATTAGTTTAATATGGAACGAAAGCAGCCGATCAATAAGTTGTTCGTACACTTAAATGACTGCAATGCAAACTGATACAAAAAAAATAAATTTAGACATAGGTATCTCAGATGGTGATTACCACCTTATTTCAACATCTGTTGACTGTCAGGAAATCAAATCTCCATCTATTTCAGAACTTATTCTTCAGGTAATTTCAGCTTCTGAAAACTCTGTTAACTAGTTTTTTCGTTAAAGAACACCAGCCGGGTGCTTCCTGCGATCTTCAAGATTGTAAGCATGCCAACCTATTAGGAATACATATCCGCCAGGAATGATCAGTCCTATACCAAAAGTTGCCCAACCTAGGATTAATCCCATATAAAGTAATAACGGACTTAATGCTAAAATTCCGAATCCGGTTGAATAATGAGCTTTATAAATATGACCTAAACCCGGAATAATACTAGACATTGCAGCGATCACATTTCGAGACTGAGCTAATTCTTCATAGGTACGTTCCGGCTTATCTTGTGCAGCCATTTCAACCATAATTAATAAGACATACACTAATTGAAGGATGAACATTAGTTGTAATCTTCCCATCAATATTTCGATATCCTGCTGGCTTAACAAGTACTCACCAATTTGATTCGCAACAGCTTTCTCGGCTATCAACATGAAGAAACAGAGCCCACCAAATACCATGGTCGCAATTTTACCTGGTGAGAATCTTCCTTTATCGCCTTCTAACTGAGACATCCAATACATTGAAGCCAGGAAGAAGATGCCAAGTAATACAGCACCAATCATAATTAAGGTTTCCCAGCCTGAAATTGTATTAGGATCGATTGCAATTTCTGCGGTATACACATTTATGATGATCGAATCTCCAATAATTACCAAAAGTGAGAGAATCGCCAGGATAAATACCACTACTTGTAGTTTTCGAATGGATGTTTTCATAATACCCTCCTCTACATAATTCAGGTTCTATACTAATTCCTACAAAATGTGGATGAATAAATGATGAAGTTGACAGTTGAAATTTTATTTTATTGATCGTTTGAACACATTTTCAAAAAATATGATCATTAAATCTGATCCTGATATTTCATCAATTTTAGAAACATATCCTGAGACTACTTTAACTCGATACCAGGAGTTCAAAGAGTTGGTTTTAGAGACCGCTGATTCGATTGATGACATTAAATGGTTGGAGGAAAATATCAAATGGAATGAACTCAGTTTTCGATCAAATATTGGAAGTCCATTTAGATTTGGCTGGAATTCAAAATCTCCGGATCAATTTGGGATTTACTTCATCTGCTCAACAACACTTATCGAAACATTTAAACAATTATATCCTGATTTCTTCACTTTCGATGGAAATCGAGGCCTGATTTTTGAGTTGAATCAAGCATTCCCGATAGAACCACTTTCACACTGCTTGAAATTAGCATTGCGATATAAAAAGATTCGTGATCTTCCATTTTTAGGAGCTTAATCAAGTCAAGTTTTGGAGTTTAACGCTGCACTATTACATTGAAGCGACTCTTAACTAAACTTCTCAATATGAAAATGATGACAAACAGACAATTAGGCGGTGCAGATGATACTGAGTTTTTTGGTGAAACTTTTGAAGAAGTCGCTAAACAATGCAGTGAATATTGCAGAAAAAAGATTGCTGAGGGTGATATACCACACATTAAAGCTATGAAAGAGATGCAAGAACGCATGAAGAATCCAGAAGAAGTTCAACAGTGGATGGCAGCCAGAAAAGCCGAATTTGATGCATTGCCTCATTCCTAAATAAAACAGATGAATTCTAATCGGAAAGTGATTTTGTACATCGCTATGAGCCTGGATGGATTTATAGCTACAAAAAACGATCAATTAGATTGGCTGGATTCTATCGATCATGGCAATGAAGATTATGGCTATTCTGAGTTCACTTCTGGTGTGGATACATATATTGTTGGAAAACGTACCTACGATGTAATCCTCAAGCTAACCGATGGCGAATTTCCACAAGCTGAGATGTATGATTGTTATGTGTTGTCAAGAACACCTCGTGATTCAGAAAATGGTATCACTTTTTATTCAGGGGATATCGAATCCTTAATAAGGGATCTGAAAACAAAACCTGGAAAAAATATTTACTGCGATGGCGGTGGAAAAATTGTCTCTTTATTAATTGAACACAATCTAATCGATGAATTCATTATCTCTGTCTTCCCGATTCTAATAGGAGACGGAATTCGACTTTTTCCCGGCGTCGGAATTGATCAAATTCCTCTGGCGACAATTTCTTCTAAAACTTTCGATAGTGGTATGGTTCAGCTTCATTACCAGGTTAAAAGAGATTGATTTACTTCTCTTTTAATAAAAATGAAATAGGTAAATGATCACTGAAACCTGCAAGATTTGGAGTCTTTTGACCAAATCGAATGGGTTCGTCGTATCTCCCTTTCACCATTCCGTCAAATACTTCCAGTTTCACGGGATTCGAATCCAAAACAAATTTACCTGATTTTTTTGCAATCCCTTTTGAGACTAAAAACTGGTCAATCATCATTGGAATTCCTCCATACACATAACTCGCTTTTCTAGTACCAAGCAATTCCCACATCAAATTGTATAACGCAGGGTTTCTTGCATAAACCACTTTATCTCGATCCATGGTGCTCAATGCATATTCCATTAAAGATCTGTTATGTGGCTCATCATTAAAATCACCCATAACAATCACAGGAATATCCTTTCCTTTGATTTCCTGAATACGTTCCATGAAATAGCTAAGCGTTTCGGCTGTCAATATTCGATAAGGTTCGGATTCATATTGCCCGCCCGATCGTGAAGGCCAGTGATTTCCAAGTAGGATCAATTCTGTGCCGGATTCTTTGACTTTTAAAGTAGCCTGCACCAATTCTCGGGTTGGATATCTTTTGATTACCGGATAATGAAAGAATGTACCATCCTGAAATTCGTATTTGTCTTCATCATAAATGAAAGCAACATCAATACCACGATTATCAGACATATCATGATGAATTACGGAATAATTTCTATTCAGACTTAACTTAGCAATTAATGCTTCAAGCACATGCTTATTTTCAATTTCGCATAATCCGATTATATCGGGCCCCTCACCTTCATTTATTTGATCTATAACCGTTGCAAGGTTAGTTAATTTTTGATCTAATACTTGTGGGGTCCAGTTTGTAAGATCAGCTTTTATCTTCCTTTTTAAGCTTGGAGGTCGTCTATCTTCAGGTGCATCTTTTTCGTCAAATAAGTTTTCTACGTTCCACCATGTTATGTAGTGTTCTATCATTATTTCCCCTTTTATAATTCCCAGATTTGCCTATAAATAACTGAAATTTATCGTTCAAGAAAATTAAAATGTCAATTATTTAATTAGCTGATTAATAGAGAAATCTGTTTATTCGTTACATAAAACTATTCATTATGCCAGAGACAGTATTTATTGACTCCGACCTAAACATTATCCAGGTCGACTCATTCGGAAAAGTGACAGAAATGGAGATGAATGAATCACTGGATTCAGTAATTCGACTTGCGGATGAAACCGGTTTAAAAAATGTGTTGGTAAATGCCTTGGAACAAGATTCAATGCCAACTCTCTTTGAATTATATGACTTTGGTAATGCCCTTGTTAAAAAAGCCAGACTGTTACGTTTTGCCGTTGTACCTCCCAGAGCAACCATCGAGAGCCAAAAATTTTTAGAAACTGTTAGTTTTAATCGAGGTGCACAAATGAATGTTTTTGGTGACATAAAATCAGCAACTGACTGGCTACTTGATCAAACAAAAAGCACCGGATAATTATTACCTGTTTTTAAATGCTGTGAGTCAGTAGTTTTTTTATAAATTGCGCCGCACTTAAAAACTTATCTAATGACAAAGCAGTCCACTTTCACAGCTCAAGTAGCTGCAATAGTAGCCCTTGGCGGTTTACTAATGGGATTTGATGCCTCTGTAATTTCCGGCGTTAATAAATTCGTTCAAATTGATTTCAATCTCTCCGATTTAGAACTTGGCTTTTCGGTGAGCTCGCTCACTATTGTTGCTGCAATTGCAATGATGCTCGCCGGACCTTTAAGCGATAAGTATGGCCGAAGAATCCTACTAAAAGCTTGTGCTATTATCTTTGCAATTTCTGCGGTTGGATCTGCTCTCGCCCCAAATTTCACACTATTTTTGATTTTCAGAATGCTTGGAGGGATTGGTGTTGGAGCATCATTGATTTTGGCACCTATGTATATTGCTGAAATCGCTCCTCCGAAATCGCGAGGAAGACTGGTTTCCTTCAATCAGTTGAATATTGTGATCGGTATTTCATTGGCATTCTTTTCCAATTACTACATTTTATCTTTAGGTGATTCCGATGCAAGCTGGGTTGAAGCCTTAGGAATTGCTGAAAATAACTGGCGGTGGATGCTTGGTGTGGAAGCAGTCCCTGCTGTTCTTTATTTCTTCGGACTATATATAGTCCCTCGAAGTCCACGATGGCTGATTATGAAAAATCGTGATGAAGAAGCCATGGAAGTGATGCTGAAGTTCCGATCAGAAGAGGACGTTAAGAAAGACATGGAAGCTGTGCATGAATCATTAGATGCGGATAAAAACAAAGAGAAAACACCTCTAACAGAAGTATTTAAGCCTGCAGTTAAATTCGTATTAACTATTGGTATTGTAATCGCTGTTCTACAGCAAATTACCGGCATCAATTCTGTCTTCTTTTATGCGCCAATGATTTTTGAGCAATCAGGAATTGGTACTGATGCATCGTTTATCCAGGCTATTCTGGTTGGTTTAACAAATTTAGTTTTTACCATACTGGCAATGGCACTTATCGATCGATTAGGAAGAAAGCCTCTTTTAGTTATCGGTGTTGGAGGAATAGCATTTTTCATGTGTTTGTTGGCTTATGGTTTCAATTCCGCCACCTACTCGTTAGATCAGGAAAAGTTGAATACCATATCAAATGATGAGGTAATAACTGAACTTTCAGTTCTTGCCGGTAGAGACTTTGATAATGATGTTGCTTATAAAAATGAACTGAAAGAAATTCTTGGTGAATCCAGAGCAAAGGTTTATGAGTCAGAATTAATAACAGCTGCCATCTCAATGAATCCTACTTTGATATTGATCGGGATAATTGGCTTTGTGGCTTGTTTTGCGATTTCTCTTGGGCCTGTTATGTGGGTTTTATTTTCTGAACTATTCCCATTGAAGATCAAAGGTGTCGCCATTTCCTTTGTTGGCTTTATAAATTCAGCAGTGAGTGCTGGGGTTCAGTTTATTTTTCCATGGGAGCTATCGACCATAGGAAGTGCCGCCACCTTCTTGATTTACGGTCTATTTGCGATAGTCGGACTAATGTTTATCATCTTCAAACTTCCCGAAACCAAGGGTAGAAGTCTTGAAGAATTAGAAGCATTGTTAGTAAAGAAATAAACTGACAGTCCAAAAACATCACTGTAACATCTTTTATGGAAAAAGTTAGCTTTTCTGGTCTTCTCGCTAATATCCGAAGGTATGTTGATTTTTCAGATGCTGAAGCTGAGAAAATAACATCGATTGCTCATCCTAGAGTTATCAAAAGGAAAGAACGAATTGAAGAACCGGGTACGATTGCGAAGTACAGGAATTACGTAGTATCTGGTGCATTTCGATCTTTTTTTATTGATGAAGAAGGCAAGGAACACACCGTTCAAATAGCTGTGGATGACTGGTTCGTAAGCGACTTTTACAGCTATGTTACGCAAACTCCCGCTATCCTATTTGTCGAAGCTTTAGAAGAATCCACCATTCTTCAGATGCATTATAATGACATTGAACCGCTCTGTGAGGAAATCTATAGTTTGAGCGAATACTTTCGTAAATCTACTGAAAGAGCATTTGCTTTCTCTCGAAATCGAGCCTTATCTAATATTTCCAAAACTGCCGAAGATCGATACACTGAATTCTTGAATCGATATCCTAATATCATTGATCGGGTTCCCCAATATATCGTGGCTTCTTATTTAGGAATGAGTCCTGAATTCTTATCAAAAATCAGAGCCCGTCATTCTCGCATTTCTTGAACTAGTTCAATAGAGTTAACTAGTCCAATCCCTATCATATGTCATCCTGAGGATACCTCCGAAGGATCTAATTGAATATTCGATAGGATTCTTCTCCCGACCACTGTCGGGATCAGAAAGACTTTCTAAATAGAGTGGTGAAATATGAACAAACGAATTTGGTTTATAACCGGCATTTCAAGTGGATTAGGAAAAGCTCTAGCAGAAGCTGTAATCGAAAAAGACGAATATGTGATCGGGACATTTCGAAAACAAGATCAGGTAGATGCCTTCAATACCTTATATCAAAATAAGGCTGAAGCAGTCTTACTCGATGTGACAGATTTCTATCAAATGGAAAAGGTTGTAGAATCAGTACTTGCTAAACATGGAAGAATCGATATTCTGGTTAATAATGCTGGTGTTGGCTTTATAGGTGCAATTGAAGAAGCTTCTTTGAGTGAATTCCGAAATGTTTTCGAAGCTAACTTCTATGGAGTTTTAAGACTTAGTCAGCTAGTACTTCCATCCATGAGAAAACAGAAATCTGGTCATATTGTACAGATTTCATCGCATGGTGGGATCAAAGCATTCGCCGGATTTGGAATTTACAATGCCAGCAAGTTTGCATTGGAGGGTTTTAGTGAAGCATTAGCCCAGGAAGTAGAACCTCTTGGAATCAAAGTTTCAATTATTCAACCAGGTCCATTTAGAACAGAATTCGCAGATTCAGGTCTTGGTGAAGCAAAAGAAGTAATCGATGACTATGCTGAAACCTCTGGAAAATTCAGAGGGATTTTGAAAGGTGTTCACGGGAAGCAGGAAGGTGATCCAGAAAAAGCAGCAAATGCTATTATAAATCATGTGAACTCAGAAAATCCAACTCTTCGACTCCCACTTGGAACCATTCCTTTAAAAACGATCCAAATGAAAATAGATTCTGTTCAGCACGATTTAGATGCGAATAGAGAAGTTGCGAAGTCAGTTGTATTTGAGTAAATAAAAAAGCCGATGCGTCAACATCGGCTTTCTAATACTTTTAGTAACGAAGTTCTTAATTCATTTAGTTAGCTGCTAAAGCTTCTTTAATGCTTGGTGGTAGAATTACCGTATCAATTACGTGTACAATACCATTGCTTGCCATGATATCAGCAGCTGCAACATTTGCATTGTCAATGCTTACTTTACCATACTTAATACCAACTGTGATATCACTTCCTTCAACAGTTGTTGCTGTCATTCCATCGCTTAAGTCGGTTGACTTAACTTTGCCTGCAACTACATGGTATGTTAGTACTGCTACAAGAGCATCTTTGTTTTCTGGCTTAAGTAAGTTCTCAACTACACCTGCTGGTAATTTTGCAAAAGCTTCATTTGTAGGAGCAAATACTGTGAAAGGACCATCCCCTTGTAATGTCTCAACCAGCCCACCTGCTTGTACTGCGGCTACTAATGTAGATAGTGATTCAGTTCCTACTGCTAATTCTACAATATTTTTGTCTTGTGCTTGAACATTTGAAAGACTGAAAGCTAGCACTAAAGCGAACAATCCTGCTGTGATCTTAGATAACTTCATGATGAATAGTTTTTTGTTGTTTAAGGTTGAAGTTACTTTAGTTACGTAAGGTTCAATCCTTTTGGATTTACTAACAACAAAAAAATTATAATTGAGCTGTACCGCTAAGATAAGCACGTTCTACAGTAGCAGTTTCTGATCCACCTTCTTCTTCAAGTGTTACATTTAATGACTCAAAATCACCTTCAAAGATTGCAAGATGCTGAAGTTCTTTGTTATGATGGAAAACGCCAATATTATGCATATGTCCATCACGATCTGCCCAAAGCTGATATTGATGTCCGCTTGGTGGAACTGGTAAATCCCCAATTTTAATGTACACGTCACCAGTTTGCTGATTGATGTAAACCGTAGCATGAGACTCAGGAGCGGTATCGAGTCCATACAAAGGAACCTGAAGATTAGCTGCACTAGTCACTACATCAAATTGGCTACTGAGATTTTGTAAAGTCTGCTCAGCACTTAACTGGTTTTCTTTAGTAGACTGAAGTTCTGAAAAGAAATATCCATTTAAGCCTAGACTTACAAGTAATACAACTGATGCAGCGATTTTATAAAAATCAAAGCTATTTGTGTTTGACTTAATTGGGTTCAAATCAGATTCGTTAGCACTATCTGATCCTGAATCAGAATTAATATTTGTTTTAGCGGCACTTAAGATAGATGCTGATGGTGCTCGTCCTGTTGATCGTGCATAGTTATTGATGGAGGCCCTAAGTGTGCCTATTTCCTGCTTTACTTCAGGATGAGTAGCAGCCATTTTATCAACTTCAGCATTTTCTGTATCGGATAATAGTCCCGATACATATTGCTCAAGAATACCGGATTCTATGTACTTCTTAATATCCATTTACTTTAAAAAATACGTCTCAATGTCTTTAATGCTGCACGCATTCTGGTCTTTACCGTACCTAACGGAATATTCAATTCTTTTGATATTTCTTGTTGTGTAAATCCTTGGAAATATGCCATATCAATTAAACAGCGTTGGGCTTCCGGTAATTGTTCTACCGTTTCCCAAACGCCATCATTTCGCTCTTGTGTGCCCTTCTGATGAATAGCTTCACTATTAAATACGAAATTCTCTATTGGTTCGGATTTCTGATATTTAGAATAATTTTTACTTCGTGTTGCATCAATCGCAGCATTCTTCGACACTCGCATCAACCACGTGAATAAACCCGCTTTAGTCGAATCAAAAGTATGACCTTTCTCCCAAATTTTTACCAAAACACCTTGTAAAACATCTTCGGCTGCGGCTTCATTTTTCACAATAGTTCTGATTCCATTCATCATTGCAATCGAATAGTTTTCAAAGATAAGTTCGATTGCACGTTCATCACGATCCTTGAGAAATCGGATGATTTGGTCTTCGATACTAATTGATAGAATTGATACTGGTTGAGACACGAAAAAGGATTTGTTAGCTGTTCAACCCAAGCAGTACCGTAAATCATTCCCTTTCTTAGAATTATGAATTAAAAGCTCTGAATTTGCACATTCATCCAGCTAATTCGATCACTTATCCAGGTTTTCAAATAATTAATTTCATCCTCATAAGTTTGACCTACATATGAATTAAAAATTAATTGTTCACCTAGTACATCCCACCTTTCATAGTTACGATCAATGGCATTACCACTTTCTAATTCGGCTACATAGCTATCAATCATCGCGTTGATATTATTTACACTAAAGGTTGTAATTCTTAATTCATTCCATCTTGTTTTCACAGATTCTTGAAATGTTGGATCTTGTAGTAATTTCTCCCAATAAAATGGTACTAACCAAGGATCATCGGGGTAAAACTCATTGTATAGATAAATCCATCCCTGTCTTATGCTTCTTCCTTCATTTCCAAATGCAATATTGAAATCCCAAATTGGTCCCATGTTTAGTTTACCCATTCGGTCTTTATGTAAATAAGTACTTAGTCGATATGCGTCGGGGTTCCCACTTAATTCGTTTAATAAAAAGTAATCCACAAAGCTGTCAATATTTATATAATCCTGATATGCAGTCGTGAAGTCATCATTAAAAATTGCAGTTTCAAATTCGTTAATATAGTTCTGGATATAAGTTTTTTGCTCAGTTGTAATGTCTTCAGCATCTGGATCATCATAGATATAATAAGTTTCCTCTCCATTTTTTTGACCATAAGCTGGATAATCTAATGTGTTCCAAAACACTCCATAATTAGATCTAAAACTGATCTCTTCTGTATATTCGGTATCACCTGCCCAATCTGGATTGTCTGAATCTCCAGAAGTTTTATCGATTTTTAGTAAATAACCACCCGTTAAGTCATCACCTGTGTTTTCTTCCGGGCGAAGGTTTGCTAAATCAAGACGGTTATCATCTCTTTTGATTTTTTCCATCAAGATATAAACACCCTGATATTGATCATTCAGTTCTAATTCCGCAAAAAAACCACGACTCGCATATTCACCAATTTCTCTTGCCAAATCATAAATCAACATATTGCGAACAAACGTTTTATCGCTATATGGACCATACAATATCCAATCTTCTTCTTCCGGCAATCCGTTTATTGTTACATCAATGTCTTCCCCATTTGAATCCCAGGTTTCGAAACCATAAGACTTTTTCTCGAATATTCGTCTGGATGTTGAACCACGTAATTCAATTCCAATATCACCACTAAAAACCTGAATATTGTCTGTGATAATCCTCATTGTAGCATTAACCTTTGGTTCATCAACAATTTCAGCACCATTTGTATTTACAATTACATATGGAATTGGTGAGCTTGCTAATCCAGGTTCTTCAGGACCGGTTGATGATTCCTTATCACATGATGTAGAAATCAAAACTATAGCAAGAATGATAAAAGAAGCCGATCGTGTCATAATCATTTGTTTTCAATAAGTAGATCAGAATATAACAGGATTGATTAACGATTATTCTCTCTTTCTCTGCTCATTAAAGAAACCCGCTTTTTCCCAGCTTCTGTATTTTGCTGAGCAACTTCAATAAAATCCATACTTTTATGGAATTGTATCGAACCTGGGTTTGGCGGTTCAATATTCACTTCGCAGGTTATCCTTTCTTCTTTAGAGTTATCAATTAAATATTGATATAAAGCCTTTCCAACTCCAATGCCTTGAAATTGATCCCCAACTACAATGCGGTCGACATAATCAAAGCTTTTATACTTGCTTGAGAAATATCGATAGTTTTCACTTTCATAATTTTGTCCGGCACCAAGAACGATTAAAAAAGCAGCTATCATATTTTCGATCTCAATAACTACAAAAAAGGAAGCCACCCTAATGAATTCCTCAAAATCAGATAGGGGAATACTATTAACATGAGGTATTGCAGACTCATTTAACCTTCTAATCTGAACTAGATATGACGTTCTTACCGGTCGAAGTAACATTTTTAAAATCACCAGTAATATTTCAAGCTAATTATACACTAATCAAGGTAAAGAGGTAATTATGATTGAATTAGCTGACATTTTATTTTGGATTCTGTTTTTATACATCCTTCTTTCTGATGATGAGGATAAGAAAAAGAGTAGTACCATCAACAAAGAGAAATGGCTGTTGAAGAACAATTTACGAAACTGATTCAGGGCAATGCTGGCATCATCCACAAAGTACTATTGCTGTATGTGGATGATGTAACTGAACGCAGTGATTTGCATCAAGAGATCGTTTTGCAGGCGTGGAAATCGTATGGCAAATTCCGAAAGGATTCCAAGTTTTCAACCTGGCTATATAGAGTTGCACTAAACACTGTCTTTACCTTCAATAGAAAAGAATCGAGGCGCCCCGAGATGTCGGATATTACAGATGTAGAACACACTCTAACCTCTGATCAAACCGAGGAAAAACGAGACAAAAAAGATCAATTATTGTGGTCGATCAAACGTCTCGACGAAATAGACCGAGCCATCATCTCTCTGCATTTAGATGGATACAACAATAAAGAAATTGCTGAAATAACCGGTCTAAAATCAAATCATATCGGGGTAAAATTGCACCGAATTAAAGAGAAATTAATTATAAAAATGAAAGGTGATCAGGTATGAATAACGATTTACAACAAGCCTGGGATCAACTTCAAAATGAACTATCAACCTCATTTTCAACTAATAAAGAGGAAATTATGTCTGCAATAACTATTGAATCAAAGAATCCCATTTCTAAATTAAAACATGCAACCAAAATGCGCCTGAATTGGACCCTATTTTTTAGTGTATTTTGTTTTATGGGGGCAGTTTTAAGTTATAATTATCCTAGAGCGATTTTATTATGGGGTATTGCTTTTGCTTATTACTTTGGTGGTTGGGTTATGATCCGGCATCATCTCAAGTTCCTAAAAGAAGACTTTGATAACTCTATCAAATCGGTGATGGAAAATTATTACAATCGAATTACAAATATGCTTACTGTAGAGGAGAGAATTGGAACTTTCATAATTCCTTTATCTGTAATAATCGGTTATTCACTATCTGGAGTTTATGATGGTGAGACATTTGTCCAAATTTTTGAGAATGGAATGAAAACGGCAGCTTTGATGGGAATTACCATAGTTTTCTCAGCAATATCTTTTTGGGTAGCCAAACGGTTGAATTACAAAGCTTATGGTAAATACCTCGAGAAGCTTAAAACTAATCTTGATATTCTAAATTCAATTGAATAATCAATCTAAATTATTTGTCTGATTCGCCTATATTATGCTTCTCACTCAATATTTTAGATTCTTATGTCAGATTCTGTTGAATCAAAACTTATATCCGTGGAAGAAATCCTGGAAGCAGCGATTATGCTTCAAGGTGTCGCACAACATACACCGCTACAACAGAATTTTCAGCTTTCAGAAGAATATGATGCTGATATCTGGTTAAAGCGAGAAGACCTGCAGGTAGTTAGATCCTATAAAATCCGAGGAGCATTCAACAAGATAAGCAGTTTACCTGATGATGCTTTGGCAAATGGCGTTGTGTGTGCAAGTGCAGGTAATCATGCTCAGGGAGTTGCACTTTCTTGTTATCGGAAGAAAATTCACGGCACAATTTTTATGCCGATAACCACACCTGAACAGAAAGTGAGTCAGGTTAAAATGTTCGGGAAAGATTCTATTGAAGTAGTTTTAGAAGGTGACACCTTCGATGAATCATTTGCTAAGGCCAAAGAATTCTGCCACGAAAAAGGCGCTGCCTTCATCCCTCCTTTCAACGACCCAAAGATAATTGCTGGTCAGGGTACGGTTGGTAAAGAGATTTTAGACGATATGCCTATTCATATCGATTATCTGTTATTGCCTGTAGGTGGTGGCGGACTTTCAGCCGGCGTTGGATCCTATTTCAAAGCAACTTCTCCAGATACCGTGATCATCGGAATCGAGCCGGAAGGTGCACCAGCCATGAAGAAATCAATTGAGTTAGGGGAAATCATCACATTGCCTGAAATCGATAAATTTGTGGATGGAGCTGCAGTTCAGCGTGTTGGTGACATTACTTTTGAAATTTGCCGAGATGTACTTGATCGAGTCATCACTATTCCTGAAGGCATGATTTGCGGAACCATCCTGAAGATGTATAACGAACAAGCTATTGTGGTGGAACCTGCAGGTGCTTTGGCACTAAGTGCTCTTGAAGTTTTAAAGGACGAATTAAAAGGAAAAACGGTGGTTAGCATCGTTTCGGGCAGCAATAACGACATCACCCGAACAGCAGAAATCAAAGAACGTTTCCTGATGTATGAAGGACTTAAGCATTTCTTCATTGTTGATTTCCCTCAACGTTCGGGTGCCCTTCTCGAGTTTTTAAAAGATGTGCTAGGTCCGGATGATGATATCACCTATTTCGAATATTCTAAGAAAACAAACCGGGAATTAGGTCCTGCACTTATTGGAATTGAGCTAAAACATAAAGAAGAATTGGAGCCTTTGATTGAGCGAATGAAAGCCAAAAACTTCAGTTTTGAGTATGTGAATGATTCACCAAGATTATTCCGATTTTTAACTTAATTATTTGATCCTGATATGAAAACGAAAATCATCATCACATTTTCCCTTCTTTTGATGTTCGTTGCATCAGCTATTTATTTTTCACCATTTTTTTATGCGACAGTTGTACCATCTAACGGTACAATTGTACTTGAATCAATTGATTATTCCGGGGATAGATTAGAAGCTATATGGGAAACAGAATTTATCTGGGAATCAGATTGCGAAAACTGTTACAGCAACTTTACTCGACTTGGAGTTTACCTAGATCCCGATTCTAATCTCGCAGTTATTGAATCTAAGCTAAAGGTAGAAAATCAAATTCCTGGTTTTGGGAACAAAGCACTGGCATTTACAGAAAATGTATATGAGATAGCATCTCATGAATTAGAATTTCGAGGTGATTGTATTGTTTCCTTTCATAATGACACTCTTTCAACCAATGAGGCCTCAGGAATCCTCTCGCAAGAATGTGATTTACTACCGGAAGACAATCCGAGTTTTGCATATAAGTATATGATCCAAAATGAGGATTTACACCTGACTCCCCTCTTTACCAAATAGATTTTCTTTATCTAAGACACGCAAACTTCCTTGAGAATCATTTCATGTTAAATGATCAATTTTTGATGCTTGTATAATTATTTTAAATAATTAACAGCTAAGTATTTAGACGGAAAATTAACGGTCTTTTATCTCGCTATTTTGTTAATTCAAGTATGGTCTCTGGTGTATATGAAATATCACATAAACGAAGAGTTAGCAAAGACGAAGCATTAGAAGTCTTAGTCACCAGATTTTATAAAAGAGGGAAACTATCGTTGCGCGAAGGTGCATCGGTTCTTGGAATAACAAAATCTGAATTTAAAGACTTACTTAATGAATTTGAGATTCCTATTAAAGAAAATAAACCTCTTAATGTTGGATTCTGACTTCTATAGGGTTAATCGTCTAGTTGTATGACTAGGCTACTGCTTCAGATTAACTAAACTCCACACCTTTCCTTAAAAGTTAGGCTAAAGAAAAACGTGCTAAATTCCCTCCTTTCACTTATCTGATTTTCAGTATTATTGCCGGATGAATTGCCAAAAACATCTCTTTAGTCTTGATCCAAATGTGACCTATCTCAATTGTGCTTACATGTCACCTTTGATGAAAACAGTTGAAAAGGCCGGAATAGACGGTATCCGAAGAAAGCTTAGACCAAATCACGTTACCGGCGATGATTTCTTTGCTGAAAGTGACGAGTTGAGAAACGAGTTTTGTAAGATGATTAATTGCAATGAACCAAATCGAACGGTCATCATTCCCAGTGTTTCTTATGGAATGGCAAACGTAGCTTTCAATTTAGACTTGAAAAAAGGTGAAGAGATTATTGTTGTTGATGAACAATTTCCAAGTAATGTTTATCCATGGATGACCATTGCTGAAGAATCAGGAGCGATCATTAAAACCATTCTTGCGCCGGATACCCGAGTTGATCGAGGCAAAAAATGGAATGAGTTGATTCTTGACGCAATCAATCCGAGAACTAAAATGGTTGCTTGTGGTCATATTCACTGGGCTGATGGAACTCTTTTTGATTTAGTAAGCATCCGTAAAATAACTAATGAAGTTGGAGCATGGCTGGTTATTGATGGAACCCAAAGTTTGGGTGCTTATCCTTTCGATGTTCAAGAAATTCAACCTGATGCTTTAATAGCTGCAGGTTATAAGTCATTGATGGGGCCTTACAGTATTGGAATGGCTTATTACAGCTCTACTTTCGACAATGGCAAACCTGTTGAAGAGAATTGGATCAATCGTTTTGAAAGCGAGAACTTTGCAAACCTTGTGAATTATAACGAAAGATATCAACCACAGGCTTTGAGATATGAAGTTGGAGAACACAGTAATTTTATTCTCGTGCCGATGCTACTAGAAGGAATGAAAGTTCTAAATGAGTTAGGATCCAAAAATATCAAAGAATACTGTGATAGTATCGTATTTGATGCAACTCAAAAACTAAGTGAAAATGGATTTTGGGTGGAAGATTCCAAGTTTAGAGCATCAAATTTGTTTGGTATTCGCTTACCTGATTCGATGAGTATGGAAGAAGCAAAAAGCAGGTTATCAAATGCCAACGTTTTTGTTTCCTACCGAGGTGATTGCATCCGAGTATCACCAAACATTTACAATACGATTGATGATTTAGACGTACTAGTTAACGCTTTGATTGCTTAATTAACTCCCTGCCTCAGCCTGGCCCGCTGTTTCTTTATAAACACCACGAAGAGTATGATCTGTTTTATCAACATCCTCAAGGTTTTTAATTGGGATTTCAAGAATTGTGTTTTCCCATTCCATCAAAACAATTATTTCATCGTTACCTAATTCAGAATATTGAGCATTGAAAACTAATGTCTCCACAGCTTCTCTTTGATAACCTGGTGTTAATGTAAAACTACCAATATTTTTACTTTGAACTTCCGAACCCAGATTATTCCCCCAATGGGTAATCGAGCTGTTGATAAAAATCTCCCATTCAAAGCGACCAGGAACTGCATATAAACTATATCTTCCTTTTGGAACATTTATACCCCCAATTTCAACATCCGCACTAGTATAAAAACGTGTCGGTTCATTTGCTCCAAATCTCCACGGTGTATCCAAAGGAATTCTGTCACCAATCATTTCTCGCCCTCTGAGAGAAGGCTGACCATAACATAGAATCATCTCCCACCCTTTGATTTGAAATTCTTCGCTAATAAGCGGACTCAATCGTTCCTCATATGTTGGCTTTGCTGTGTAATCCATACTACATCCACCAAGTGCAACTTGCACTGGAATGAAGTTATACCTGGTGAAATAGAAAAAAGCGGCAATCAAAGGAATAACAACTGCAATTACAGCAATAATACCTGCTTTTTTGGGATTAATATTAACCATAGCCAATGTATTGTAGATGAATCTGTTTGAATGTCAAAGACAATCCTTAACGCCTATAAAAGTACGTAATTACTCTCCATACACTGAATTAGGGATTCGTAACAAAAGCCTCACAATTCTGGCTTTAGTTTAAATGTTCCTAATGTTTATACATATTTTTTAAGCCTTCTACTCATTTTGAATGGAGTCTACCGGATTGGAACGGGCAACTTGAAGAGTTTGCGAGGCAATTGCGCTGAGTCCAAGAGTCAGAATAATTATAATACCAATCCCAAAATCCCAGAAGCCAAGTTCAGCTTTATATGCTTTGCGTGATAATACTGCGAAATTAAAAAATAGGAAGGTTACCACTACAGAAATACCGGTAGCCCATAGCGTCATAGCAACACTATTCAAATAGAAAATGGTACAGGTGAATTAGGGAGCCTTTTTTCAACTAATGATTCATAACATGCATACTTAATTAATACTAGTTGACTAAATCTTTAGAGTTTCGTGATAGAACTGTGATCAATGAAGTATTCTGTTGTGTTAAAATTGATTCAAATCTTAAATATTAATAATTGAATCAATGAAAACATTATTTATAAAAAAACCCTATTTAGTATTATTAACTGCATTAATAACATTCGCTGCTTGCAGCGATAGCAACAATAGTGATTCAGTATTAGAAGCTGATTTCGAAGTAACTATTGAAAATATTGGAACTGAATACTCTCTAATAAAAAGCGGATCCTTCTCTATTCCTGTTGGATCTACTGATGCAGGCCCAATTGGACCAGGTGGTGCATATGAATTCGAATTCACTGCCCCAGTTGGTTCAAGGTTATCATTTGCCACCATGTTCGTTCAGTCCAACGATTGGTTTTATGCACCGGATGAATCTGGAATTGAACTATTCAATACTGATGGCTCACAGGTTACCGGTAATATCACATCGCTTATAAAGTTATATGACTCTGGTACAGAAACTGACGAGGTTCCTGGTGAAGGTGTTAATCAAGCTCCAAGACAATCGGGAGCAAATACTGGTGACGCTGATCCTAATAATACAGTTCGATTGGTAGATGATACTTCTCTTCCATCAATAGCTGATGTAATTCAGGTAACTCTCAGTTCTACTTCTTCCAATGGCTTCAGAGTTAGGATAGAAAACGTATCAACATCATCAACACTACAAACTTCAAACGGTGGAGTTGCAGTACCACTTGCACCTGGTGTCTGGGCAGTTCACTCAGATTCGGAATCTGGTGCTCTATTTACAGTTGGTCAACCTGATGCCGGTCTCGGTTTAGAGGGAGTTGCTGAAGATGGAAGTTTTGGTGATCTGGAATCCAATTTAGCTGTTGTTACAGGAATCACTGTGCCTTTCGCACCAGGAGCATTCGCTGTGTATCAGGGTGAAAATCCTCTCTTCACTTCTGGGGTTGCTTTCCCTGATAATGGAATCGAAGGGGTAGCCGAGGATGGTTCAACCAATCAAATTGCAGCAGCACTTTCTGCTGAATCAAGCGTTCGAGAAAGTGGAGTTTTTGCACAACCAGTAGGTGCTTCTGAAAATGGACCGATTGGCCCGGGTGCTTCATATCAGTTTACCTTCAGAGCACAAGACGGCGATTACTTGAATTTTGCGACCATGTTTATTCAGTCGAATGACTTGTTCTATGCTGCAGGTAATTCCGGAATTCTATTATTCGAGAATGGAAACCCGGTTTCTGGAGATATCACAGATATGATTCGCTTGTGGGATGCAGGAACTGAACAAAATGAAGAACCGGGAATAGGAGGATATCAGGCGCCAAGGCAGCCAGGTGCAAATACAGGTCCAGCTGATTCTGACCAAACAGTTAGAATTGTAAACGATGGATATTCTTATCCAACAACAAATCAGGTGCTTCGTGTTAGCATTCGAGTCTTATGAATAGTAAAAACCTAGTTCAAAGCCACCTAAAATATAGGTGGCTTTTTTTATGCCGATATAATTCCGGACATCTTTATTCATTCTGTATGGAATCGATAGGATTTGATCTTGCTACCTGAAGTGTTTGAGACGTGATTGCAATCAATCCAAGAGTCAGAATAATTATAATACCAATCCCAAAATCCCAGAAGCCAAGTTCAGCTTTATATGCCTCGCGTGATAATACAGCGAAATTAAAAAATAGGTAGGTTACCACTACAGAAATACCTGTAGCCCATAGCATCATAGCAACAAAATTCTTCGAAAGAAGAAGCACTAAACCCGTTTCTTGTGCACCTAAGACTTTTCTAATTGCAACTTCTTTCATTCTTGATTTTGAGGTGTATATAACGATTCCTAATAATCCCATGCAGGCAATCAAGATTGTAAGTAGAGTAACAAAACCAATAACACCGAACGCAATGGTGTAGAAACTATAGGCTTCTTCCACCCTTTCATCATAAAAAAGTGCTTCCAGATCATAAAATTCATTTACCCTTCCCCAAACTTCTTCGATCTTATCCATCGATGAAAAGATATCTGTGCTCACCATTTTCAAATTGGCATATTGAAAATATTCCGGTTGATAAGTGAAAAAGAAACTACCGATTGGGTTTCTTAGTCTGTCATAATTGAAATTTGATGTCACACCTATTATTCTAAAAAGTGTGTTATTTGGGCTAGTCACTTCTTTACCGATCGCTTCTCCAGGACCTCCCAATTGAAACTCTTTTAAAAACTCTTCATTTACTATGATGAGCTCATCAGAGCCTTCATAATCAAATTCACTAAAATTATTTCCTGCAATAAGTGGAATATCATGATTAGGAATGTATTGATGATCAATTGATAAGAAATCAACAATCACTGAATCACTTATTGATTCATTTTGAATCCAATATTTACTTCTGGCACCAACCCCTAAATACCCTGATGACATAGAAATATTGGTTACTTCAGGAATGGTTGAAAATTCATTTCTAATAATATTCTCATCAGTTCCATTTAGTTGTATATATAGCAATTCCGTTCTATCAAAACCCATATCAAAATTAATAGAAAACCTGAATTGCTTTATTAGAACAGATGCAGTGATAATACAAATCAGAGAGAGTGTAAATTGAAATATGATCAAGCTCTTTCTAAGGTTTAGGAATCCTAGAAACCGAAATTGCTGCCCACTTTTAAATAACTTCAACACCTTTTGTTTTGATAAAACTAATGCGGGTAAAAAACCAGCTATTATGCCAACCAATACCGCAAATAAGAAGAAATAAAGTGATATCAATGGAGTGACTTCAAAAGAAAAAGTATCTCTGATTGATGCGTCAATTGTAAGTAAATACGGCTTTAGAGTGGAAAAAATGAGGATTGCGATAAGCAAAGCGAGAATAGAAATGACAATTGATTCCACAACAAACTGCAGAAAAACCTGGAATCGACTTCCACCAAGCGTTTTTCTCACTGCAATTTCTTTCGTTCTCCCAAGTGCTCGTGCAAGTGATAAATTTGTGTAATTGAAACATGTGGAGATAATAATTACCGCAGCTAAAATGGAAAAGATGATTAAGACGATTCTTTCCATCTCGGGACCAATTTGATTGTTCATTGAACGCCCGGGAAGGATAGAAGAAAGGCTCTGAAGCTCGTAAGAGTATACTTTATTTTCTACTCGCGTATTTACATTGCCAGCTATAGTACTAAGTCTTGATTGAATTAAATCTAGGTTAGAACCCTCTTCTGAAAGTACATAGATATAGGAATTATTTAGATTTTCGTAAGGTCTTAAGTCACTACTTTGATTTTGATTTAATGATGATTCTAAAGTTGAAAAAGATGCTAATGACGAAAATTGAAGATGAGAATTCGATGGAATATCCCTCATGATTCCTGTCACCTGAAACATACCAACATTTTCAATTTCGATTGCTTTACCTATTGGTGATTCTTCATCATCAAAAAAGCGTTCTGCAGTTTGTTGTGTGAGTACAATCGAAAAAGGTTGTTGTAATGCAGTGCGAGCATTTCCTTCTGTTAATTCAAAAGAAAACATTTGAAAGAAATCTGCATCAGCATACAACCCATCAAGTAACAGTGACTTTGATTCAGTCTTTGCATTTCCGCCAAAATCAGATTGAATTCGAATAATTTTTTCAATCGAATTTGACTCTTCTTTTAAATCAAAAGCCAACTCAACAGGTGCTGTAGCATAAGTATTTGTACCAAAGTAATTGTCCGAAACATTGGTAATGACCCGATATATAATGTCCTTTTTCTCGTGGAATTGATCAAATGTATATTGATAAGCAATTCCTGAAATCACCAGTAAGCCCACCGCCATACTCAATGATAAACCAACAATATTTATCCCAGAAAATAGTGCACTTTTTTTGATAGATCGAAGGGCCGTTTTGATATAATTCAGAAATATTGAAATGGAAACTATTTGAAATGAAACAGCCTGAATATTTCTTATCACTGAGGGTCTAAACAGCATAATTATTTCCTTTCGATAGATCCATGCTGCTTTTTGACTTCCTTTTTCAGCAACATTATTCAGGTAGTTTTCTTCCAGATCACCTTGTAATTCTTCAAACAGTTCGGGCTTACAAAACCAATTAAAGAAACCTTCAAAATTATATGGGTATTTGTCTCTCTTTTTCATGTTCTATACCATTTTAAGTGCGAAATTTGGAATCTGCGCCCATAGACGCTCTCTAAGTTGTTTAGCCTCCGTTATTGCTTGTTTACCAGAATTACTAACTGAGTAAAATTTCTTTCTTCTCCCTCCCCTTTCCTTTGTTGCTCCTCCGATTTCGGATGTGAGAAACCCCTTTTCCATGAGTCGAGTTAAAGCAGTATGAAGTGCACCTCTACTTATTTTTCTACTTAACTCTTCATTAATTCCTCGTTGTATTTCTGCACCATATGTTTTGTTATCCTGTGAAAGGATTACAAGTAGTATGATTTCCTGTAGCTCACCTAAGTTTGTCTCTTTCATTTTATTATGTTTGTAAATGGAGATGAAATAAAGCCAATTACGCCGAGAAATTCAAATGGTTTCATAATGATATACCACATAGATAGGTGGTGTATTGGAAATGAGGTTAAGTGAAATTGCAGTAACTAAACATTACTACCATGAAATCACTCTACTTAACTACAATCATATTGATCGCATCTACTATCAACGTTGCCGGTCAAGATTGGAAAATCGAGTTTTTATCGGATTCCGTCACTGTATCAGAACATAATCTGACATATATATTTAACATAGATTTCTCGGTTCAAAAACTGAAAAATGACCCACCTAGTTCAGTATTTAGAATACACACCTTATATAATTTAGGAGCTGATGAAGGAAAGGATTTTAAATTGGTCTCTAAAGATTTTGAGTTAATTAGTGCTAAATTTGATTCAGGTGAAGTCAATAAGCAAGTACTTCAAATAGAAATTATTGCTGATACTCTAAGTGAAAAACTCGAATCTGCAATTATAGGATTTGATTTTCAAAAAAGTAATTCAATTACCAGTGAGTCCACAAGTTTTATACTAATAATTGAATCTGAAGAGCCTGAATTCACATTCAATCCAAATCAACCATTCCGAATCGCAATTGGCACTAATTTTGACTTAATAAACAGTACCGATATCAAAACAAACGATTTGTATTCAGAAATCAACTTTTCCCAAAAAAAATTACTTGTGACTAAACGGAAACACATATTAGGCTTAATTGGCGGTTATTATCAAACAAAAACAATATCTAGTGATGATGAAAAACTAAATATTCGTTTTGCTAATTCTAACTATATATCTATCGCTCAAGAATTAAGCGGTGATTCAGTACAAGTTAATTTTAATTCTATTAGAGGCACTGTAACCGAAAATTTTGACAACTTAGGTTTATATGTCATTCCAACAATAAAATGGGTTGATAGAGAAATTAATCAAAACGAGTATTTCTCATTGCATGTAGGTATGCATATGGAAGTTGTAAAGAGGAAAAGACTACTCTCTTTTAACAATGAATCGGTAGTTCTAGATTCAGCTATTTTATCTAATCAGCAGTTAATTAGTGCTTTACAAGATAGTTTCCCAAAACCACAATTAGCATTAAATGAAACGAATGATGTTGGATATGACAGGTTTTATGGCATTTCAGTACCCTTCTATTATCATAACAAAAATACAGAGTTTCATATCACACCTTCCCTTGGATTTGGATCATTCGCATTTCATTTTAACCCGAACTCCAAAACCTTATTTGATTTAGATAATGCATATTACATTATCAATTTTAAAATTATTGAGAAAACTCTTGGTCTACAACTATCTGGTGATTTCAGGGGCTTTTTTAAATCAGACGATAAAAACCTCTTAGCAATTAGCCTCTCCAAATTATTTAATCTTGAAAAGCTTCTAAGTTTTCAATAAAAAAAGCCACCCCATTCTTGAGGTGGCTTTCAAATTCAAAAATTAATTCGACGTTTGATTTATTCAGTAGTTTTCTTTGACCCGTTTTTTGCTGTCGCTGGTTTAGAAGCAGTTTCCTGAGAGGTCTTAGGGACTTCAGTAACTTCACTAACTGTAGTTTCTTTAACGTTTGGATTGGTCAAATTTTCATCAATAACTTTAGTTAATCCTTTTACTGACCCAGCTTCGAGTCCAACTTCATTTAAGATATTATCAACCACTGGAGCTAAACCACGATATTTAAGCAGACTATTCACTAATTGATCCGCCATATTATTTGAACCGGAAGGAGGAGCATATCCATTTCCACCCTGACCATTTCCTACAAAGTCATTTAAGCCACCAACATTTATAACTTTCATATCAGAAATTGCCTCAATTGGCTTAACTGAAGCTTCGATTATTGCTGCAGCTTGCTTAATTGTCTCCAACTGAATTCGCATCTTGATAATCTCCTCAGAAAGTACATTTTCTGCCGAATTCATTTTTTCACTACCCTCAGCTTCTACAGCATATCGTTCTTCATCTGCTTTAGCTTTTATTTTAATCGCTTCAGACTCTGCTTCGGCAGTGGTTTTTATAGCTGCAGCCTGGTCAATAGCGGCAGACTTTTCAGCCTCAGCTGATACTTTCAGTGCAACTGCTTCTTGCTCTGCTTTTTCAGTGGCTTTAATAACAGCAATTTGCTTATTCCTGTTCGCTATCTCAGTTTCTTTAGCGGTAGCTACTTTTTCATTTGCTGCTACTGCGTCGGCCTCTGCAATCTTTGCTTCTTTCTCGGCTTTTGACTTCTCTTTTGACTTATTTGCTACAGCGATATCTCGATCCTGATCAGTTATAGCAACCGTTTTCTCGCGTTCTATATCTCTCTCTTTAATAGCCTGCTCATTCATGATACGCTCTTCATCAATAGCTCTGTTTGCTTTGATTTTAGCGGTTTCGACTTCTTGTTTCGCCTGAATTTCAGCTTCTTCAGCTAATTTATCATTCTCAGCTTTTTCTTTTGCAATAGAGGTCGCTTCTACTGCAGCCTGGTTCGCAATTGCTCTTTGTTGGGCGGCACGAGCAAATTCTTCTTCTTTTTCAAGTTCCAGTCGTTCTTTTTCTGCTTCTAAGTTTTTCTTTTTGATTGCAACTGAAGTATTCTGCTCGATATCGTTTCGAACTTTCTTTTTCTCTTCAATAGTCTCTGTCAGCTTCGTTAAACCAGTAGCGTCGAATGCATTGTTAGCATTAAAATATTGCTTATCTGTTTGATCGAGTCCTGTTAAGGATACAGTTTCAAGTTCTAGACCATTTTTCTCAAGATCAGCTTTAACTGCATTTTGAACTTTTTGTACAAAATCAGTTCTTTTTTCATGCAATTCTTCCATTCCCATTTCTGCAGCAACCGCGCGCAAAGCATCAACAAATTTACCTTCCATTAATTCTTTTAGTTGATCCGGAGAAATGGTTCTTTGACCAAGAGTCTGTGCAGCAAATGCAATAGCATCTATTTCAGGTTTAACTCTTAAGTAAAATTCTGCGGTTGAGTCAACTCGCATTCGATCTGCGGTAATTAAAGCTTGTTCATTTTTTCTGGATACCACTAAGCGAATTGTATTCATGTTCACAGTAATTACTTCATGTAAAACTGGAAAAACTAATGCCCCACCATTCATAACAACTTTCTGTCCCCCAAAACCTGTTCTTACAAATGACAATTCTTTGGATGCTCTCTTATATAATCTGGCAAATACAAGTCCAATTATTGAGATACTAACAAATATAATTATTGATATAAATAGAATATCATTTGAGGTAAATAAGTCCATTACGTCCATTTAATTTGATTTTATAGCTTTAAAAATTGAATTCTCATATTTGGTAAGTTCAACCATAGAGCCTTGTTCGAATTCATCAACTTCGTTTTCCGGTTCTACCATGAAATAATGTAGCTGTCCATACTGGTCTCGATATTTACCTTCTGCGGGTAATCCAGCTTTGGCCGTTCCAGTATTAATCTCAATCACTTTTCCAACAAATGTCCTTTCGGATATCGCAGTAGTCTCTTCCTTGAATAACTTTTGGCCCAGAAAGTTGGATATTGTTTTATAAAAAGGAAAAGCCAGAATTAAAGCTACTAATGCAGCAATCCATGTTTCAATAGGATTACCAAATAGCCGAGTTGAGAAATTTTGACCTATATAACCTATAGTGGAAAATGTTGCGAAATAGACTACTACTAAAATCAATAGTGGTACATTTTTTACTTTTATCCAGGCTACATACTTTGTGATGAAGTTATCTTGAATTTCTATATCCAGTTCGCCTACATCACCCATACCAACATCTGTTGCATCGAAAAGATTATCTATAATTTGAGATAATCCAGCTCCCATAAGTAGAGAAGCCACTTCTAAAATCATGATTAAAACCACAAAACAGAATGCGTAAAAAAATGGCGTATTATGTGGAGCTAATAAGTACTCTATCATGGAAAAATCTTTACTAGTAAATATTAAATTTTATTGATTCTTACCAATAAAAAAATAAAAAAAGCCACCCCATTTCTGAGGTGGCTTTCATATTCTATTTTTAGTTCAGCTTATGAACTAAATAATGCTCTGGCGTAATCTTTTCTCATTTCGGCGATAGCAGAAATTGAAATCTCAGCCGGACAAACAGCTTCGCATTCTCCGAAGTTTGAGCAATCGCCAAAACCTTCTTCTTCCATTTGCTCTACCATGTTTACAACACGACGGTTTCTTTCTACATCACCTTGAGGAAGGTTTGCCAGGTGAGAAACCTTAGCGCCGGTAAATAGTGAAGCAGATGCATTCGGACAAGCAGCCACACAAGCACCACAACCGATACAAGCGGCATAATCAAAAGCTAAGTCCGATTTAACTTTCTCGATTGGACGAGCATTTGCTTCCTGAGCGGAACCTGTTTTAACTGAAACATATCCACCGGATTCGATAATGCGATCAAAAGCTGAACGATCCACTACTAAATCCTTGATTACAGGAAACGCAGCAGCACGTGGCGGTTCAATCGTGATTTTATCACCATCCTTGTAGTTACGCATGTGCACCTGGCAGCAAGCAGTACCTTGTTTTGGTCCGTGTGCCTGGCCATTTATCACCAGGTTACATGATCCACAAATACCTTCGCGGCAATCGTAATCAAATTCGACAGGTTCTTTACCTTCGAGCTGTAATTCTTCGTTGAGTACATCGAGCATTTCCAAAAACGACATGTGCTCGTTAACGGTATCGAGCGATCGAGATTCGAAATACCCTTTGGCCTTAGGTCCGGCCTGTTTCCAATACTTTAAATGAACTGTGAAGTTTTTACTCATAATAATTTCCTGTCTTATTTGTAGCTACGTTGTTTCAGTTCAACAAATTCAAATTTTAGTGGCTCTTTGTGGAGCTTAGTATCCAACTTGCCGTTCACACCTTTGAATTCCCAAGCAGACACGTAAGCATAGTCTTTGTCATTTCTCAAAGCTTCGCCCTCTTCTGTTTGGAATTCATCGCGTAAGTGGCAACCACAAGATTCACCACGATCGAGTGCATCCTGAGCCATCAATTCTGCCAATTCGAAGAAATCAGCTACGCGGAATGCAAATTCCAGATACTTATTGTAATTATTTTTCTCGCCCGGTACATAGACGTTGCTCCAAAACTCTTCTCTCAGTTCCTGAATCTCTTTAATTGCAGCTTCAAGATCTTCCTTGTTTCTGGAGATACCGATTTTATCCCAAACAATTTTACCAAGCGATCTATGGAAATCGATTATCGTTCTCTTTCCTTTGATGCTTAGCAACTTGTCGATGTCGGCTTGAGCATCTTTAGCAGCCTTATCAAACTCCTCATGATCTGTTCCATAACGAGTTCCCGGTTTAACATCAGCAAGATAGTTACCAATAGTTGCTGGCAGCACGAAATAACCGTCTGACAATCCTTGCATCAATGCAGAAGCTCCTAATCGGTTTGCACCATGATCAGAGAAATTGGCTTCGCCGGCAGCAAATAAGCCCGGGATATTTGTCATCAGGTTGTAATCAACCCAAAGACCACCCATAGTATAGTGAACAGCCGGGAAGATGCGCATTGGCTGCTTGTATGGGTTTTCACCTGCGATATTTTCATACATATCAAACAGGTTTCCATACTTCGCACTGATTGTATCCATTCCGTCACGTTTAATGGCATCACGGAAATCGAGATAAACGGCAAGACCTGTTTCTCCCACTCCCAAGCCTTCATCACAAACCATCTTAGCATTTCGAGAAGCCACATCACGTGGTACCAGGTTACCAAAACTTGGATATCGTTCTTCTAGATAGTAATAACGCTCATCTTCCGGTATGTCGTTTGGATGACGATCATCATCTTTATTACGAGGTACCCAAACACGACCATCATTTCTTAAACTCTCACTCATAAGGGTAAGCTTAGACTGATAATCACCGGAAACCGGAATACAAGTTGGGTGAACCTGAACAAAACTTGGGTTTGCAAACAGAGCGCCTTTCTTATGGGCTCTCCATGCTGCAGTCACATTCGAGTTTTTCGCATTTGTTGATAGGTAGAAAACGTTTCCATATCCACCGGTTGAAAGAATCACTGCATCCGCTTCATGTCTTTGAATTTCACCGGTTACCAAATCACGGGTGATTATTCCACGGGCAACACCATCTATGATCACAACATCCAGCATCTCTTGTCTTGGGAAATACTCAATTCCACCCAATTCAACCTGACGCATCATTGCCTGATAAGCTCCCAGAAGTAGCTGCTGACCGGTTTGGCCTCGTGCATAAAATGTTCTGGAAACCTGAGCTCCACCAAATGATCGGTTAGCTAGTAAACCTGAATATTCACGTGCAAAAGGAACACCTTGCGCTACTGCCTGATCAATAATTGAGTTTGAAACCTCGGCTAAACGATACACATTGGCTTCACGTGATCTATAATCTCCACCTTTGATGGTATCATAAAATAGTCGGTAAATACTATCTCCATCATTCGGATAGTTTTTAGCAGCATTAATACCACCTTGAGCAGCAATTGAGTGTGCTCTTCGGGCAGAATCCTGAATACAAAATGCTTTCACTTTGTATCCCATCTCAGCTAAACTAGCGGCACCGGCACCACCTGCGAGACCGGTTCCAACCATAATGATTTCATACTTACGGCGATTATTCGGTGCCACAAGCTTCATATCCTTTTTGTGTTTTTCCCACTTATATTCTAGTGGTCCTTCGGGTACTTTAGAATCTAATTTCATTCCTCTACTCCTAATAAGATATTAATGACCCTTCACCGCCTGTAAAAAAGATGTACAGCGGGATAAATATAAATCCTAGCATCAAAACGATACCGAAAACATATGCAGCACTTTGAACTTTCTTAGAAGTTTCGCCATGCTTCATTCCAAGTGATGTAAATGCGCTCCAAAATCCATGCGATAAATGAAGAATAGCTAAAGCCATCACTCCAACGTAAGCAGCTACGATAATTGGTTTCTGGAATTCCTCAATTACTAATCTTCTCAAATCACGAACTTCCTGTCCCGATTCTAAGGTGATGGTATAATCTGCACCAAATTTAAAATGAATGATATGCAGCACCAGAAAAATCAAAATAATTGATCCGGTGTAAATCATACTTTTTGATGCTAAAGTCTGGTGACTAGCACCTCCTCTTGTTTTGTAAGTATCGTATCTGTCTGGTCGTGCTTTTCGCTTATTCAGCCAGATCGAAACTCCCAAAATTGTGTGATACAAGAAGAAGAAGGCCAGAGCAGCTTCAATTACGTACAAAAGCGGCCCCAAACTCATCAGTGTTTCTGTATAGATGTTAAACGCTTCAGCGCTCCCGAAAATGCTTAGGTTTCCTCCTAAATGCCCGATCAGAAATAACATCAAACCTATACCGGTTAACCCGGTCATATATTTGCGTCCAACTTGCGAATTAATCGCTTTTATGAATGAAGGCATAGTTATTAAAATGTTTGATTAAGATACGTATCGACTCGGTTTATTTTGTGTTTCACCTGTCCTCTAAACAGGATTTGTCGATGATATTCGGTATTGAAAATCGAACTTTCTTATTCGAATTACAAGGTAGAATGAGACTAAATAAGCATAGTAATTGTACATCTTTCCTGTAATTTTTTGGATAGATTTCCCTACTATTTTCACAATGAATTCTATTAGAAAAACATCTGAGTTTACTCTTAGGGAAAGAGGCTCAAAATTTTACGGTTTTCTGTTTCCATGCCCCTCTTCAGAAATCTTCGAAGAAAGACTTTCTGAACTGAAAAAAAAGTATCCTGATGCCACACACCATTGCACTGCATATCGTGTGCTGGAATTGGAGTTGAGAGAGTTTAGTAATGATGATGGTGAACCTTCCGGGTCGGCTGGGCTACCAATCCTAAATAGCCTTCGATCTTCTGATTTAATTAACTGTGGTGCAATTGTAGTTCGTTATTATGGAGGTACTAAATTAGGTAAATCCGGACTTATTGAAGCTTATAGTGAAGGGATTAAAGGATGCATAGAAAAAGCTGAAATTGCACAAATACAAAAGATGACAAGGATTAAAGTCACTTATTCTTATCAAAATGAGAAAGAAATTCAGCAGATTATTCGTAATCATGAACTCGTAGAAGAATCCTCATCATTTACTGAATCTGTAAGTAAAATACTCCTTTGTCTTGAATCACAATTTGACCTACTTAAACACTCTTTAGAAAAGATTGAATACCTTGGTATTGAGTTTAAATCTCTGGGACATACTTTTGTGATGATTTGATAGTCTGTTTTCATTATCCTCTTCCAATTAGAGGAAACAAACTATTCATTATTTATGAAAAACGATCTACATGATCAGGTTTCGACTTACTATGGTAAAGTCATCCAAAAAACAGAAGATCTGAAAACCAGTGCTTGCTGCGCTGATGTTGATTATCCACCTCACATAAAAGATGTCCTATCAGAATTGCACGATGAAACCATGTCCAAGTATTACGGTTGTGGACTTACAATTCCGACAAATCTTGAGGGTTTGAGAGTACTTGATCTCGGATCGGGTTCTGGTCGCGATTGTTTTGTTCTTAGCAAACTAGTTGGAAAAAAAGGTAGTGTTATCGGAATCGATATGACCGATGAACAATTGGAAGTTGCCAACAAACACATCGACTATCATGCCTCGAAGTTTGGTTTTAATAATGTTGAATTTATTAAAGGAAACATTGAAGAATTAGATAAATCAGGAATTCAGAAAAATACTCTAGATTTGATCGTATCTAATTGCGTGATCAATCTTGCGACAGATAAAAGATCAGTACTACAAGGAGCATACGATTTACTCAGAGAAGGCGGTGAAATCTATTTTAGTGATGTTTATGCTGATCGAAGAGTGCCGCCAAATGTTGCTTCCGATCCTGAAGTTTATGGTGAATGTTTAGGCGGTGCGCTTTACTGGAATGATTTTTTGAATGTTGCCAAGTCAGTGGGGTTTACTGATCCGCGAGCCGTTGAATCTTATAAAATTGGTATTGAGGATGAACGAATTGCTGAAGTTGTCGGAAACATCAATTTCTATTCTGTAACCTATCGGTTGATGAAGCTTCCAAAATTAGAAAGTGACTGTGAGGATTATGGTCAGGCTGTTCGATATAAAGGCTCCATTAACTTTGAAAAAGATAAGTTCGTGCTAGACGACCATCACATCTTTGAAACCGGCCGAATTTATACTGTTTGTGGAAATACATATATGATGTTGCATGACACTCGTTTCAAAAATCATTTCGATTTCTGGGGTGACTTTTCCACTCATCATGGAATTTTTGAAGGTTGTGGTGGATCTGCGCCATTTTCTACAGAGCAATCACAATCAGAGGGAGTTACATCATGCTGCTAAAAGAATTAGAGATTGCAGAGAACTTTGCATCAAGAGGAAAGTTTGTTGATGAGAAAATCACCGGTAAAGGCGAAGAACGCGCTTTTGTTGAGATGGTTAAGCTGGAGAATCTTTGGTTCAATACCGGAACTCGATGTAATCTGCAATGTCAGAATTGTTATATCGAATCATCGCCTACTAATGATGAACTTCTATTCATTACTCTCGATGAAGTAAAACAATACTTGGATGAAATTGATGAATTAGACCTAGGAACTAAAAAAATCTCTTTCACCGGAGGCGAACCATTCTTAAATAAAGAAATGCTTTCAATTTTATCTCTGTGTTTGGAGAGAGGCTATGAAGTTTTGGTGCTCACCAATGCCTATCGAGCTATCGATAGATATTTTGATGAGCTCAATGAGCTAAATATGAAGTACCCTGCAAAACTCCAGTTACGGGTTTCATTAGACCATTATACAGCTGAGATTCATGAAGAAGAACGCGGTCCGAAAACATTCGAACGAACTCTCATCACGACAAAAAAACTGGTTAGTGATGGATTTCAGGTCAGTATTGCTGGTCGATCATTAGCAAATGAATCTATCTCGGATGCCCTACTGGGTTATCAATCAACGCTGAATGCATTTGCAGTTGATCTGCAAGTTGCTGACGGTTCCAATATGGTCATCTTCCCGGAGATGTCTACTTCCAAAGATGTTCCGGAGATAACAACAGCATGTTGGGATATTCTCGGAGTTCATCCACATCAACAGATGTGTGCAACTGAACGAATGGTTGTGAAAAGAAAAGGTACAGAACAGCCTGTTGTTTTACCATGTACGCTCATCGCTTATGACGAAGCGTTCGAGCTTGGAACTACACTAAAAGAGTCTTTTCAACGAGTTTATTTGAATCATCCATATTGCGCTCAATTTTGTGTCTTAGGTGGGGCAAGTTGCTCTGCTTGATATTCATTTCGATGCGTTGGAACGCTTGAACATTTTTTATCTTTTTCAATGCCTTTAGAAGAGGTTAAAGAATCTGATAGCATGAAAATTTATACAAAGAAAGGCGACAGCGGAAACACATCATTGTTTGGTGGACAAACAGTATCAAAATCTGCATTAAGGATTGAATCATATGGAACGGTTGATGAATTAAACTCCATCCTTGGTGTGGTTCGCTCCTTTGAGATAAATACTCAAATCGATAATTGGTTAAATACGGTGCAACATCAATTGTTTGTACTGGGTGCAGATTTAGCAACGCCTGAAAACCGAGAGGTAAGAATAGACAGAATTTCTGAAGAAGAAATCACTTTTTTAGAGGAATTAATAGATAAGATGGACGCAGATTTACCTCCTCTCAAAAACTTCATTTTACCTGGTGGAACACCGGCTGCAGCATCACTTCATCTTGCCAGAACGGTTTGTCGTAGAGCAGAACGCTTAACAGTTGCTTGTGCTAATGAAGAAGAATTATCAGAATTGACTGTTAAATATTTGAACAGACTTTCAGACTTTTTGTTTATGCTTGGCAGATACGAAAATTTTAAATCAGATAAAGAAGATACGCCCTGGATTCCACGCTAGTTTATGGCTGATAAGAGCAAAAAAAATCCTTCAAAAGAATTATCTACTAGAAAAAAAACGCTCTTTTACGTCATTACTTTTTCTATTCCTATCCTCTTCTTCGTTTTTTTAGAAGTAGGATTACGACTTGCTGATTACAAAGGGAATAATGCACTTTTTTTAGATCCCGGAATTAAAAATGGGGAATATCTGATGCCAAATCAGAATTTTGCTTCCCGTTATTTCTTCTACACTAATACAATTCCAAATCCTTCAACAGACTTTTTTCTAGCTGAGAAACCTGATAATGGATTTAGAGTTTTTGCAATGGGCGGATCTTCAGCTGCAGGATATCCATACGGATTCAATGGTTCATTTTCAAGAGTTGTAAGTGATATTTTTCAGGATGCAATGCCCGATCGTAAGGTTGAATTCGTGAATGTGGGTGTTTCTGCTGTAAACTCATACACATTGTTTGATCAGGTTGATGAAATTATAGACCAGGAACCTGATGCAATTATGATTTACGCCGGTCATAATGAGTTTTATGGTGCATTTGGTGTTGGTTCGAATGAAAGTATAGGAGGATTTCCCGGATTCGTTCGCTTATATCTAAAACTCCAGCGAATGAAAACATTTATGTTGATGCGATCAGCAATGGTTGATGCTGGAAAATGGATTTCTTCTAATATCAGCGGTGAAGAGTATAACGAAGCCGCTACTTTAATGGAGCGAATTGTTGATTCACGATCAATTGAATTAGGAAGTCCGAAACATGAATTAGCTATGATTCAATTTCAGACTAATCTGAATGCAATCATCAAAAAATACCAAAAGGCCGGGGTTCCGGTTTTTATTGGAAGTGTAGCGAGCAATCTCAAAGATCAATCTCCTTTTGTAGATATTCATGATGGTGATCAACCTTCTGCTCAGGCTATTTATGAAGAGGCTTTATCGGTGTATGAAGCCGGTAGTAATGTAGAAGCCAAAGAATTATTTGTTCAGGCTCGAGATCTTGATGGACTAAAATTCAGAGCTCCAAGTGAGATCAATGAAATAATAGAATCAACTACTAAAGAAAATGATGGCGTTTATTATGTACCTGTTGAGGAAAACCTAGCAGCAAATTCAGAAAATGGAATCATTGGGTTTGAATTGATGCTTGAACATCTACATCCTAATCAAAAAGGTTTCTTTCTAATCGGTAAATCATACTCAGAATCAATGTTGGATTACTATAAAATTGATTTATCAGAACTTCCAAAATCATTGGATAGTTATTTTGATGATATGCAAATGACCGAATTTGATGATCTAATCGCTTATCATAGAGTAAAGACTTTAAAACAAGGTTTTCCTTTTGTTCTCGGCGATAAACCCATCCCTTATCAAGCAAATTACAAGACAAAATCTGTAGCAGATAGCCTAGCGTTTAGAGCAGTTCATGTGGGTTTAAATTGGGATGAAGCGAAAGTTGAATTAGCTGCAAATTATCAGGCTGAAAATGATATTGATAAAGCAATCGATGAATATTTGGGCTTGATAAGAAACCAACCCTGGAATGAATCTCATATCATATTTGCAGCAAGATTATACCTGAGTAAAAATGATTTTAATTCTGCAGAATCATTCCTAAAAGACGCTTTTGAGATTAATCCTAACGATGCTTTTGTAACCAAAATGCTTGGTTCAATTGAAGTTCAAAAAGGAAATGCAAAAGAGGGAATTCGCTATCTGGAGCTTTCAAAACAGATAAATCCACGTGACCCTCAAATGTTGTATAATTTATCCGGTGCTTATGGGCTAAATCAACAGTTTGATAAAGCGTTGGAAATCGCACTGATGGTTAGAGAAATAAATGCCAATTATCCGGGAAATGACGCCTGGATACAACAAATTCAAAATATCCTAAATCGCTAATTATGGCTTTAATGGTATCCGTCTCCGGTATTCGGGGCATCTTTGGAACAGATTTAACACCTGAAAATCTAGCTCGTTTTACAGCTGCGTATGGAACCTGGGTAAAAGGCGGAACTGTAGTTTTAGGTCGTGATAGCAGAACAACAGGAAAGCTCTGTGAAGACATTGTTGCATCAACTTTAATGAGCGTCGGGTGTGATGTTGTACGAGTTGGAATTGTACCAACACCAACTGTTGCTATGGGTGTTTTAAAATATAAAGCAGCTGGTGGTATCATCATTTCAGCGAGTCATAATCCTGCTGAATGGAATGCCCTAAAACTTTTAAATAACACCAGTGAATTCATGGATGCTCAACAAGGTGCGGAAATGCTTCTGATCAATGAAAGTGGTGATTTCAGCTATCAACAGTATGATAAAGTAGGCGTTGATTGTGAAGATGACACTTTACTTGATCATCATATTGAAAAAATTTTAGAACTGGATTTCATCAATTCTGACACAATTAAATCAGCCAATCTTTCTGTTGCTGTTGATGCTGTAAATGGTGCCGGCTCACTTGCTGTCCCAAAATTATTAGAAGCGTTGGGTGTTGAAACTATTCATAAAATTCATTGCGAGCCTAATGGGATTTTTCCTCATAACCCTGAACCACTACCCGAACATCTGACTGAAATTTGTGATTTAGTTAAAGAGACTAATTCAGAGCTTGGAGTTGTCACAGATCCTGATGCAGATCGCCTTGCTTTGGTTGATAATAATGGGGATTTGTTTGGAGAGGAATATACCCAGGCCACCGTCTTTGATTTTATTTTATCCAAGAAACCGGGAACAACGGCAACAAATTTATCATCATCAAGAATAGCTGATGAAGTCTCAGAAAAATTCGGACAAGTCTGCCATCGTTCGAAAGTAGGCGAAATTAACGTGGTAAAGAAAATGCAGGAAGTTGATGCAGTTGTAGGTGGTGAAGGTTCAGGTGGAATTATAGTTCCTGATTTGCATTATGGTCGAGATGCCTTGGTTGGAATTGCATGCGTACTACAACATTTGGCTGAGAAAAAAATTAGCTCGTCAGATCTAAGGGCAGAGTTTACAGATTACTTTATGAGCAAAAATAAAATCCAGTTGAATGAGCTAGGAAAAGACGCGAATGAAGTATTAGAGCTTGTTAGATCGAGATATGAATCTTTGAATCCAATTACTATTGATGGGGTTAAGGTGGATTTTGATGAAGGATGGGTTCATCTCAGAAAATCGAATACAGAACCAATTGTTCGAATTTATTCAGAAGGTAAATCGCCTGAATCAGCCGAAGCTTTCGCTAATCGAATTTTAAATTTATTGAAATAGTAATGTCATCTGATCCCGACAGCGGTCGGGAGAAGGATCGTCGGCTCTTCGCTCTCGCTCAGAATGACTATTGGAGAAAATCATGCTAAAGTGGATAGATGTTTTAAAGTTTGCTCGAAATGGCAACCCTAAACCAGATCGTAGAGTGGAGAAAACTCCAGACGAATGGAAAGCAATACTTTCCGACGAGCAATATGCAATTACACGCCTAAAAGGAACCGAACGACCGTTTTCATCTGCTATGTGTAGCAGGTTTGAACCTGGTAAATATGAATGTGTTTGCTGTGGCACCCTACTTTTTGATTCTGCTACAAAGTTTGAAAGTGGAACCGGATGGCCCTCATTTGATCAACCTATCAAGGAAAACGCCGTAGCTTATGACGCGGATTATTCTCACGGAATGACAAGAATTGAGATTCTTTGCAACACTTGTGATGCTCATTTAGGTCATGTTTTTCCAGATGGCCCTCAGCCTTCCGGATTGCGATACTGTACGAATGCGGTTAGTCTTAAAAAATTCGAAAAGGTTTCTGACTAATTAGTCATCCTGATCCCGACAGCGGTCGGGAGAAGGATCGCTGATTCTTTCCCGAATTCACTTCGGGATAGCCTCAAAATGACTAGATTAGTACATTGATCGAAACTTACTTCAAACATCACCAGTAAGGGCGTATGGCCATACGCCCTTACAACTATAAATCCATTGTAAGGGCATTTCATGAAATGCCCCAACATTTAACTCCACGATCATGAACACCAAACACCTCGCAGAATTATTTACAAGAGACTTAACAACCGTTAAAGAAGAAATTACTTCATATTCCTCTGAGGATGCTCTTTGGGTAACAGCTGATGGAATAAACAACAGCGCAGGAAATTTGAGTCTCCATATTTCTGGGAATCTCCAACACTTCTTTGGAGCTGTTTTAGGTGGATCAGACTATGTTCGAGACCGTGATTTTGAATTCAGTGGTAAGGTAAGTCGGCAAGAATTATTAGATGATTTAGAAGCCGCTGAAAAGTCTGTTAGAGAGACTTTAGCTGCAATCACTTCAGAAGATTTAGAGAAAGATTATCCCTTAGAAATTCGAGGAAATACCTGGAAAACTGAATTCTTCTTTCTACACCTATACAGTCACATGACCTATCATTTAGGCCAGATTAATTATCACCGAAGATTATTGGATCGGTGATTTAATCATAAAATCTTAAATGACCAAGCTCTGAACTCAATTTTCAAATGCTGTAAACAAAATATTCCAGTGATATTACCAATTTCATTCCAGTGAAAAAAACCGTTGGACATCAGGAATTTGAAAGAGGTCATACCATTACTCCCCACAGAAATTGTACGAGTTCACAAACCATATATTATATTAGTCAGTTACATTGAAAAAGTAGAACGTCATCGGGTTTGAGTTACAGAGTAAGCAATACCAATAGGTTTAACATATCTCGAACAATAGATGTTAAAGTATAAGTCATATTAAGATCTGGGTTCAGGTGAACCTTTGCATAATATTATCATTTTAGCACAATGGAATTAAACTGTTAAGCGTTATGTCTATTATTTTATTACTATAGGAGACTAAACATATGGATGCTAGATACCTGTGTTCATGTATCATTTTAATACTAATACTACCATCATGCGTAGATCTTTCGGTTGATAACTTAAACCAACCGGATTCTGAAATAATTTTTGAAAGTGGTGGTGCGTATTTAGAGAGTTATTTAGTTGAAGCTTCAAATACTCTATTTTTTGAAACGCTTCTTGATGTGACAGGTGTTAATATGGCGATACAGGCGGATCAGGTAACTAGAGCAAGTAACTATAATGGTTTTCTAGATTTTAACATACAGCCAAGGATACCTTATAATAATCATGCTTCAAGTGATTACGCCCATGTCTTTTACGTGCCTTGGGTGAATTTAAATTCAGTCATTGCGAAGTCTAATTTAGTGTTAAAAGGAATTCGTGATGATAATTACACTGTACGAATTGATGGAGTGGATATAACATCTAAATTGGAGACTAATGCTTTATTTTTACGTGGTATTGCTTATGGATATTTAGGCCTGATATATGATAGAAGTTTTTTATATACGGAAACTATCGAGCAATCAAACTTGGAGTTATCAAGTTATTCTGATTTAATACAAACAAGTATAAATAACATTTCAGATGCAATTAGAGTGGCAGAAAACAGTCCTAATTATAGTTTTGATATAGTTGCCAATGAAGAATATAACTTGAATGAATTTAAAGCTATTGCTAACTCATTCATGGCAAGAATACTTGCTGGATCAGCCAGAAATTCCCAGCAAGCCGCTAATATTAACTGGAATCAAGTGCTAGCATTTGCAAATCAGGGATTGGGGCAATCAGGAGCTGCTGATGGAGGACAACTCAAAAATTTTTCCCCTGAATCCATAGCTTACGAATTCTATAATGAGGCATCTGACTGGATGGGTTATTTGACTTCCCGAGGGTCAACTTTGTCATCCGGACTTGGATATTTACCGGTTGATGTTAAGGTTACGCATATGCTTGATAAAACCTACCCCGTTGATTTTCCTGATGATGGATTTGGAGGACCAGTCCAGTATGCTCCTCCCGCAGTAAGTGAAGATCAAAGAATCAATTATTTCTTATATGTGCCCTCACATAAATTCTTTACTAGGAGGGATAATTATTTTTATTCTAATTACTTCAACCTGAGAATGTTCGCTGATAATAATTGGCAATTATCTGGGTACCCAACCGTTTTATTTACAGCTGCAGAGGTTAATTATCTTCGAGCTGAGGCACATATTATGGGCGCAGGTACGTTCGAACAAGCAGCTACTATCCTTAATACAGAGACCCCTTTTGGAACTGTTCCTCAAGATTTTACTCCAGACTTGCCTTCTGTTCAATTAGGTTATCTACTTACAGATGGATTAGCAGGCAATAATACAATCCTTGGTGATGCTTCATTACAAGAATTTCAACTCGCACTTCTGAAAGAATACTCCGTTGAATTACATGGACTAGGTGGAATGGGTTTACAGTGGTTCTTTATGAGAAGACATGATTTACTTCAAAAAGGAACTGGTTTGCAATATCCGGTACCTGGTCATGTTCTAGATTCACTTAGCATTGCCAATTATACATTTGGTGGCGCGGAATTTACTAATGAAGGCACTGCAACTGGTGCAAATTCCTGGAAAACCCTTGTGGATCGTATCAATTCGCCGAAAAAGAAAAAAAGAACTTTATATCAAGCACATTCAGCATCAGATTTTACTGGTCTATTTCAAATTATTTGGGTATCTCCAGAGCCGACTAATAAAAACAATTAACTCACCACGGATTCTCTAAATCTTTTTTCTGATAGGTCTTTTCATGATAATCGAACAGACTCCCTCTTGGTTTTTTGAGAGATAAAGGATCATTACCAAACAGCCTGAACATCATCGCAATGGGTGTAATGAAAAGGAAATAAAGCAAACCAAGAACAACTGGGTTTACAATTCGGGATAGAATTAAAGCCAGTTTATACCATCCCCAAACTATACCATTTCCTGCAGGTGGAATAATCAGGCAAATCAACCCGATTAAGAGAGAAGCGTATGCGATATACTCATTATCAAATATAGCGGCAATTACTAATAAACCGACTACTATCACCAATTGAGTCTTTGGTGTTTCTGGATCCGTTTTAATAAAACTGTAATTGCGTTCGGGAAGCATGTAGTCCTAGAATAAGGTATAAATGAATGGTGCGATTGAAGATCCACCACCGATTACAATTAAGAATCCTAGTAGAAGTAAAACTACGATAACCGGGGCTAACCAGAATTTCTTCCTTTCTTTCATGAAGCCCCATAAGTCTTTTAATAAATCCATATTTCAATTTTGGTCATTCTTTGTCTTTTTAAAAAACAGTTAGGGCGTATGGCCATACGCCCTAACACTTACTTTGTGACTTTATATCTCTTTCGAGTTAATCCTTTTCAAATTCAATTTTCTTATCCCATTCTGGTTGATCTTCCTTTGCAAAAACATAATCTCCGATCACAAGATAATCCATTTCAGTATTCATAAAACATTGATATGCGTCCTCTGGTGTACATACAATCGGTTCACCACGTACATTGAAACTTGTATTCACAACTAGTCCATATCCTGTTCTTTGCTTGAATGCGTTAATCATCTCCCAATATCTTGGATTAGTTTCTTTATGAACTGTTTGTACTCGAGCTGAAAAATCTATATGCGTGATTACAGGTAAATCTGATCTTTTTACCGCTAGTTTTTCACGAAGAGACATTTTATGATATCCTTTTGGGAGTTTTTCTCTACGTGATTCAATTACTGGCTGCACTACTAACATATAAGGTGAATCCGATTTTATGGCAAAATAATCGGATGCATCTTCAGCTAAAACCGAAGGAGCAAATGGTCGGAATGACTCTCTATACTTAATCTTCAGATTTAGCTTCTTCTGCATGTCCACTCTTCGTGGATCAGCAATAATGCTTCTGGCTCCAAGTGCTCTTGGACCAAATTCCATTTTCCCCTGGAACCAACCGATTACATTCCCATTTTCCAGTAATTCTGCAACTTTTGGAAACAAATCTTCTTCTGAATACTCTGAATAAACTGCACGATATTTTTTCAAGCTCCTCTGAACATCAATTGGGTGGAATTCCGGCCCCAAAAATGCTCCAGACATAGCATCTGGTTTCTCAAACTCTCGATCTTTATCAAAGTAGATGTAATGAGCTGCCATAGCTCCCCCAACAGATCCGCCAGCATCTCCTGCAGCAGGCTGGATATAGACATCTTCAAAAATTCCTTCATTTTGAAGTTTCCCATTCGCCACACAATTCAAAGCAACCCCACCAGCTAAACAAATTGAATTCGAACCAGTCAATTCTTTAGCCGTTTCAGCCATTTTTAAAACGATTTCTTCCGTGATTTTTTGGATTGCTAAAGCTAAATCAGCCTCATGTTGTTCAAGTTCTCCCTCTTCTTCGCGTCGGGAAAATCCAAGCAGTTCTTCCCATTTCTTTTCATTCGTCATTCTCAAACCGGTGGCATAATCAAAATATTTTTGATTTAACCAAATCGAACCATCGTCTCGAATATCAACCAGTTCAGATTTAATTTTGTGAATGTATTCTTCCACTAATTCAGATTCCGGATTACCATAAGGAGCCAATCCCATCAGCTTATATTCACCTGAATTCACTTTGAAACCCAGATAGTAGGTGAATGCTGAGTAAAGCAAACCAAGTGAATGAGGAAACTTCAACTCTCTCAGTAGTTTGATTTCTTTTCCATTACCATGGCAAATTGATGCTGTTGCCCATTCTCCTACTCCATCAATGGTTAAAATTGCAGCTTCTTCAAATGGGGATGGATAAAACGCACTTGCCGCATGACTTAAATGATGTTCTGGAAAAAGCAGAGTTACATCGGATTTTGTGTATTCACCAACGTTTTTCAGTTCATCATAGATCAGTTTTTTTAGGAACATCTTCTCCTTCAACCAAACCGGCATTGCCACTATAAATGATTTCACTCCTCTGGGTGCAAAAGAAAGATACGTCTCGAGAAGTCGCTCAAATTTAAGAAGCGGTTTATCATAGAATACAATAGCGGAAAGATCATCTATCTCGATACCAGCAGACTCTAAACAGAATTTTGTCGCTTCAACTGGGAATTTATCATCGTGTTTTTTACGAGTAAATCGCTCTTCCTGAGCCGCAGCAACAATTTTCCCATCCTGTATTAAACAAGCCGCTGAGTCGTGATAAAAAGCTGAAATTCCTAAAATGTACATGGTGCAAATGGTCGGTTGAAAGATACTAAAACACAAACATCTGCCAACCTCTTTGTTTTTTTAGCAACATTGAGTTCCGTACCTTCAATTTTCATTTTATCTCCATCAAAAAGGCCAAATGATAATTTCAATGACCGGCTTTGGGCGAGGTGAGGCTGCTGAAAACGGACTCAACGCCACTGTCGAAATCAAAACACTTAATAGCAGATTTCTGGATGTTTCGATTCGTCTACCACAGCAATTGCAACATAAAGAGCTTGAATTAAAAGAGTTATTTCAAAAAAGTATTAAACGAGGGAAACTCAATGTAACCGTTAATCTTACTCAGCAAGATAATTCTGAGCCTAGAATACAGGTTGATGTTGAAAAAGTAAGATCCTATGCCAAAGTGCTCAATGAAGTTAGAGAAGCCGCGGGAATAGAAGAACCTATTCATATCAAGAATATCATTGGTTTCGGTGATATTTTTATTTCGAATGATGAAGATGAAGAGGCTATCCAGGCAAAATGGAATCTTGTTCAAAAAGCTACTCATACTGCAATCAAAAACTTGATGCAGATGCGAAATCAAGAAGGTGGTCAGCTTAAGAGTGACCTACTTTCAAGAATAGCAAACATTGAAGAATCAGTTACTCAAGTTCTCTCAATCACTGAGGGCAGAGCTGATGAGGTCAGAAAAAAACTTCATGAAAGAATAAAACAGCTAATGGAAGATGAAAATCTTGATGAAGAGCGTCTTGAGTTAGAAGTTGCCATTCTCGCTGATAAAATGGATATCACAGAAGAAACTGTTCGATTAGCCGCTCATCTTAAGTTTTTTATTGAAGCTATTGAACAGCCAGAACCTGCCGGTCGTAGACTTAATTTTTTAACCCAGGAAATCAATCGCGAATTAAATACTATAGGCTCTAAAGCAAACGATTCCGGAATTGCACACCATGTTGTTCGGGCAAAGGAAATGTTGGAACAGATTCGTGAGCAAGTTCAAAACGTCGAGTAATATTGAAAAAGGGGAAAATTTTAATACTAGTTTCTCCATCAGGTGGGGGAAAAAGTACGATTGCAAAGCGTCTTTTTGAAGATTTTAACACCCTGAAGTTTTCAGTATCTGCAACCACTCGTGCACCTCGTGAGGGCGAAATTGATGGGATTCATTACCACTATTTGTCTCATGATGAATTTAAATCTCGAATCGAGAATGGTGATTTTTTGGAATGGGAAGAATTCTATGGTGGAAATCGTTATGGCACCTTGCGTTCCGAGGTTGATAAAAAGCTGAATTCAGGGTATTTTATTCTGCTTGACATCGAAATAAAGGGTGCTTTGAACGTAAAGAAAATTTACGGTGATGAAAGCCTTGGGATTTTTATAAAACCTCCTTCATTCGAAGTCTTGAAACAGCGTTTAATTGACCGAGGAACTGAATCTGAAGACTCACTTGAACTTCGGTTAGAGCGCGCTAAAGAAGAACTTACTTACGCCGATCAATTTGATCGGATTATTATTAATGATGATTTAGACACTGCTTACTCTCAGGTGAAAGAAGCCGTTTCTAAGTTTATGAATTCATAAAGCTATCTATGTCTATAGAAACACTTGACATCGAAAAATTAAAAGAAGTTACTGGCAACAAGTATGAGTTGTTAGTAATCATGGCGAAAAGAGCTCGCCAAATTGCAGCTCAAGAGAAATTAGAATTGGATGAAAAACTTCAATACTTCGAAGGTTTTGAAGATGATGATGAGTTTTCATTCAACGAGGAACAAGAGCAAATCTCAAAAGCTTTTGAAAAACTTCCTCATGCTACGCGTCGTGCTATCTCTGAAATGCACGAAGACGACATCTATTACCGCAGACCAGAATTAGACTAATTCATGCTCTCCGGGAAACGCATAGTTCTCGGTGTTACCGGAGGAATCGCAGCTTATAAAGCTGTTTTTCTGCTTAGAGAATATCAAAAAGCGGGTGCTGAAGTTAGAGTTACAATGACTCCTTCTGCCACTCGCTTTGTTGGTTTAGATACCTTTGCTTCACTTTCAGGTCATAGCGTGGCCGTTGAAATTTTCCCGGACGAAACTGATTCATCAGAATGGACACGTCATATTTATTGGGGAGAATGGGCTGATTTATTTGTAATTGCTCCTTGTACTGGAAATACACTTGCTAAAATAGCGAATGGGATTTCTGATAATATGCTCACAGCAACAGTATTAGCAGCACGTTGTCCATTATTAATCTGTCCAACTATGGATGGTGAAATGTATGATTCACCATCAGTGACTGAAAATCTAAAGAAAGTTCAAGAGTTCGGGTATCATGTATTGGAACCCGAATCAGGTTTTCTTGCTAGTGGATTAGATGGTAAAGGACGTTTACCTGAGTTTGAAACCATCCTTGAAAAGTCTAGTCAAATAATTGGCGATATTGAAGGTCCACTCAATGGTAAAAAAGTACTGGTAACGGCCGGACCTACTCGAGAACATATCGACCCAGTTCGGTTCATATCGAATCCTAGTAGCGGAAAAATGGGAGTTGCTATGGCAAATGCTGCTTCTAGGATGGGAGCTGAAGTAACATTTATACATGGACCAATTACAACTGAACTACCTACAGATACTGTCTCTAAATCTATAATAAGCGCTTCCGAATTATTTGAGGAAGTTAAACAGCATGCAGATTCTGATATAATCATTATGTCAGCTGCTGTTTCTGATTTCACTCCTGAGATAGTTCATGAACACAAAGTGAAAAAAGATCAAGGTGCAGATTCGATTAGTCTGAAACGAACAGTTGATATCCTATCATGGCTTGGAGAACAAAAATCAGATCAACAAACATTGATTGGTTTTGCAATGGAAACTCAAGATTTAATTGAGAATGCAACCAAAAAACTTCAAAAGAAGAACTCAGATTGGATTATTGCGAATTCTTTAAGTCAGAACGGCGCCGGATTTGAATCAGAAACAAATCATATATTTTTATTGAGTAAAGACACTCAGAAGGAAATTAGTGGCACAAAACAAGAAGTCGCTGAAATGGTGTTGAATTTTATATTCCGCTCTGAGTAACATCCAACCATGGATAAAAGTAAAATCATTCTTACAGCACTACTTGCTGTGGCATGCCTCCTTTCAGGTATTTTACTTATAACAACACCAACGGCAAGTAAAGTTATTATTTCAGACCTCGAAGATTTCGATGAGCGTCTTCATATAGCCATCGAAGAAGCAGGTTTGCAAGTAAGTGAGTTTAGAAAATCACAACTTGAAATAGATTCAGACTTCACTAGAGATATTTACAGAATTGAAGTTCCGGCTAGCTATTCAAAAACTAGCTTTCATTTAGCATTGCATCATCAGTTGCAGCCTTTTAATATTGAAAGCCCGGCGAAATTTACTTTTCCTGAAGAAAATATGGACATTCACATACTCTTCAATGACACTGTTTTTCGAACCATTCGATTAATCACATCAAAAGAGGCAGATTTGCCAAGAGAAAATGGCTGAAAGAAAAATACTCAAACGATTTGAGCTTGAGGTCTTCCCTCAACCACCTGTTTTTAATACTAAATATCCGATTTTTCTTTGCCATGGTTTCGGTGCCATCGGTTCATTAGTTAAGCCCTCTCCACTTCATGATCCTTGCATGTTGATGAGAGAACATGGAGTAATTGCTTTTGCACCGAATGTAGTTCCTTATGCTTCAATTGAAACGAGAGCCAGCAACTGGGTCCGGATTATAAACGAAGTCTGCGAAACCTATCATCTCGAAAAAGTTAATCTTGTTGCCCATAGTATGGGCGGCTTGGACATGCGACATGCATTAGCACATTTGGGTATTGCAGAGAAAGTTGAGTCACTCACGACGATTGCAACTCCTCATCGAGGTACATATTTGGCTGATTTGGTACTGAAAACTCCTGATGTTTTAGCCGGGCCTATTAGTGAAATCGTCGACTGGTTTGGTAATAATGTATATCCCAGTGAAAAAAGTGACACTATTGGATCGGTTGAACAACTTACACTCAATTATGTTCGTGAACACTTCAATCCGGATACTCCAGATCCTGATAACATACCAATCTTTTCTTATTCAGCTGCAGTTGGACGTGGCACGAACTATACATTGAATCCAATCTTCAAATTTCAAAACACGCAAATTTTTGATAGAGAAGGTGAAAATGATTCTTTCGTTTCCGTAAAAAGTGCGCAATGGGGTACCTATTTAGGTTGCATAAATCTTTCCCATATGAACCAAATCAATGTTCAGGTTGGTAGAGAATTCAAACCTAAGTATTACAATTTTTGGACTGGCGTTATTAAGAAACTCGCTGAATTTGGGCACTAATTGAAACAATTTGAATTTTTGCCGTAATCTTTCGCTGAAATGATTTTATATGACGGAACAAATTACGGTAATAAACTTCTTTCCAGAGACTTTGATAAACTGGCTATAAATATCTATACCCATAACGCCGAAGATTCTGTTCCGGCTCATGCTCACAAACGTCCGTATCTAAGTTTACTTCTTGATGGTAATTATCTTGAAAAACCTCTGGCAAATGTATCCCAGATGGAAATTTCAAATAAGTGTGTTGTTTACAGACCTGCATATTATGAACACTCGAATGAGATAGGCAAACAATTAGCCATTACTTTAAACATTGAAATTAAGAATAGTGAATTAGAAGAATTGGTTATTAATGAGAGTACTGATTCACTTTCTGCAGTAGAAAACAGTATTGAATTCGCAAAAGTAAGTGCTGGTTTAATTCATAATTATGATGATGATATTCTGGAACTACTTACGTTAGAAGCTTTTTCAAATATTGAATCTTCAAAAATTCGAGATAGAAAGGATAATTTCGAGTTTAAAGTAATAGACTATCTGGAAGAAAATTTTACTGAGTCAATTTCTCTTTCAAAGATTGCTGAGTATTTCAATGTTCATCCGGTTTACCTTTCCAGAAGATTTAAGTCCTCCATTAACAAAACAATTGGTGAATATTTACGGGATATTCGATTGAGAGAATCATTCCACTCTTTATTTAACTCTGAGGAAAAACTGGTTGATATAGGCTTATCTAATGGCTTTTATGATCAGGCTCATTTTACAAAATTGTATAAGCAAGCATTCAATAAAACCCCATCCTTTACCCGCAAAGGTATTCAGAAGTTAATCTGATACAATTTTTGGCGGATTTCATTCTATAAGTTTCAAATAAAAAAATGAAACTTAGATTACTATCACTCATAATTTTTGCTTTTTCGACTACAATTAGCTCTGCACAATCGGCAGAAGAACCCCATCCTGACTTCGATGACATTTATACTTTTGCACTTGCAGATAAAATCCCAGAGATGATCTCATTTTTAGAAGGAATCCCTAATCCACAGCTGGATAGTGCTCAATACGAAATAAAGAAAACACTACTAAATAGACTAGTAGAAAAAGATTTAAGTGATCTACCAAGAACAAGCTCGAATGAATTAAACACTCTTCTGGACTTATTTCACGACTATTGGATAAAAATATATCATCGGGAAATAGAAGGTGAAGCAGCGGATTCTTTAATCAAGGAAAATGTTGCAGAATACATGTATGAAACTAAGTACAAAGACGAGAATATCTCACTCGAAACACTAATAGACAGTTCCCATCAGTATATCCATAAGTTTATAAAATCATATGGATATCAAGGTAATGGAATGGGAAAAACATCGGGAGTTTACGACCTCTTTATTTGGGAATACAATGATACCAAGGAATATGTAGTACCACTTTTTTATGATACTACAGATGTGACAGTTCACTTTATGAATGATTTTATTACAAAAGGCCGTTTAGCCTTCACTACACTAGATTACTATCATCCTGGTGGCTGGGCAACTGATTCAGCATTATACGCTATGGCCGATTCTTATGATGTGAATGATCCCGGTTTCACATATAATTATCTGTACCACGAGGGTCAACATTTCCTCGATTTCCAATACTTTCCTGAACTGGAATCACCTGACTTAGAATACAGAGCGAAATTGATAGAGCTAATGTATTCGGAGGAAACTTTTACATCTATCCTACAACATTTCATCTCATTTGCCGAAAGAAACCCGTCGAATGGTCATGGAATGGCTAACTGGACTGTTATTTGGGAATTATCTCAAGAATTTTTTGATATGGATTTTCAAGATGATAAAGAGGCCTGGAAAAAAATTGACAAAGAAGTTATAGCATCCTATGCCAGATTATTGTTCGACGAACATACTAATAATCTAAATAGTGCAGGTGCCGATACGGTGACTGCCTGGATAACTCTTGGTCACAAATGAAAAACTTATCGAAACTAATTAAGTCATCTCTCTTAATTCTATCAATTCTACTAATCTCTCAATCAACAGCATTTGCCCAAATTGATACTATTAGAGTACAAAATGGAGATTTAAACATGCATCAACTGGAGGAAGGAACCTCGCAATACTTGGTGTATTTGGAACTTCCAAACGGAAGATTATTAGATGCATCAATTTGGGAGCGTACTGTAATTTTTCAAGATTTCAAAGGTACCGAGGCACTTGTAGTTACACAGACCTGGAAAAATCAAAATCCCGAAAAGGTAAAAACCCTTTATTCCGTTAATGACGCAGAAAATTTCTCACCGATCTTCCATAAGACTCAGGATAAAGAAACTCTCAACGCCTTCGATTTTTATGAAGACAAGATTGTAGGTTCAGATACTGTAGAAGGTATTGCGAACTCTGATTTCTCACTGGACATTGAGGAAATCCCACTAAACTGGGAGCTTGACATGGAAATACTTAGCACACTCCCTTATTCAAGCGGCAAGGAGTTTTACATCAACTTTTATCATCCAGGTTCAGAAACAGGACCAAAATACTATAAATATGAAGTTGTGAGAGAAGAAACTCTACTTTCTATTAACAATATGGAAATTGATACCTGGGTATTGAAAATCGAGTATAGTGCTCAAAATCACGCTGAATTTTGGATCTCTAAAGACTCCTATCAGTTCATTCAGATGATAGAATCAGCAGGGCCGATGAAGCGTTACAAGAAATTGTTAGGATAAAACTTCAAGTAAATTAGACTTGAGTTAACATTCTTAGCTCAAACTTTACATGTTTAACAACTTTATTGTAGGATTGCTGCTTAGAGTTTTCGTTTTTGAAATAAAACGAATAATCATGATATCAAAAGCTATATCAAGTCTGTTCTTAGGATTTATTTTAATATCAAATTCCTTCAGCCAAGAATTGAATCTATCAAATAGCTGGGGGTTTTCTGCAACCTCACCAGTTGCTTTAGAAAATATATACTTATCCAACTCTGTACATATAAATGAATCTGGTGAAGTTTTAAATGGAGCTGAAGCAATTAGAAATTTTTGGCTTAAACAAGATATTTCAATTGTAGCCTCCAAAAAACTTTTTGAGACTAATGCAGTTTACAGAGATAATATTGTCTACAGAATAGACAGTTTTAAAATTAACGACGAATATGAATTGGTACACTTATTGGTCGAACAAACATCCGAATCAGGCAGTAGAAGGAAGCTGGAATTCATATCAAAAAAAGAATTCATTGATCTTGATTTATCAGTAATAGATCAGCGTAGAGCAGATTGGATAGAGTATTGTAATAGTCATGATGCTGAAGGCCTTGTTCAAAATTTGTATACAGAAAACGCTGTTTATTACAATCATAGACCAGTGATTATTGGGCATGAAGCCCTGAGTCAAGTGTATCAATACATGAATAATCCAAGATATTCGCTTAATCTGATACCATTACATGTTGAAGTAGTAAGTGAGTCTATCGTGTTTGAAATCGGCCAGTGTGAGGGCTCTTATAATGGCAAGTATATGCTTGTTTGGCAGAAAGGAGATGACGGTATCTGGCGTATTTTAATGGATTCGAATATTTAAGCATATCCTGCCTGTAGATTTCATCATATTCTGTTTACACAAAATTGTACCTTTGAGCTTATTCAATTCAGAAAGCATTCATGAAATCACATCCCTGGCACGAAGTAAGCATTGGTAAGAAAGTACCTGAACTTGTTAATGGAATAATCGAAATTCCAAAAAACCATAGAGCAAAATATGAGCTCGATAAAGAATCAGGGATGCTAAAACTGGATAGAGTTCTCTACTCTTCCATCAATTACCCGGCAAATTATGGTTTCATTCCCAAGACATTTTGTGATGATGGTGATCCATTAGATATCCTTGTTCTATCTCAGATTGAAATTGTACCTATGTGTATGGTTGAAGCAAAAGTTATTGGCGTAATGTCAATGATTGATGCGGATGAACAGGATGACAAAATCATTGCCGTTGCTGCTAATGATATGAGTGTAAATCATATCAATGACATTAAAGAATTACCAGAACACCACCTTAAAGAACTAAGAAGCTTTTTTGAAGACTACAAAAAGTTAGAACACAGCCCGGATGCAGTTGTGGAATATTTTAAAGGTAGAAAAGACGCCTTTAAGATCATCAGAAAAGCAATTGATGATTATATCGCTGAATTTCTTTAAAAACTCTCTTCGCCAAATTTTCTTAGAATTTCGTAGTCGGTTAAATCGTATTGAATTGGAGTCACGGTAGCAAAACCATCATTCAAAATTTTGATATCAGCATCATTGCCGTCATCTAGTAATTCAAAGCGACCGGACATCCAGTAATAAGCTCGATCGAAAGGATCTCTTCTGGCATCATATTCCTCAACATACTGACTGTCTGCCATACGAGCCCACTTTATTCCCTTAAATTCACCAGAAGGCGCATTTACATTCAACGTCACTCCTTTTGACAATCCCTTTTCAAGAACAAATTGAACAACCCGGCGTGTTGCTTCCATACAACCTGTAAGATCAGCATCTAAATCGTAATCTGTACAACTTACAGCAATACTAGGGTAACCAAGAACTGTGCCTTCGGTTGCTGCGCTAACGGTACCAGAATAGAGTATGTTAATGCCGGCGTTACTCCCATGATTTATCCCACTAAGAACTAAATCCGGCATACGATCTAATAATTGATCATGTGCTAATTTCACACTATCAGCAGGAGTTCCATTTATAGCAAAACCTTCGAATTCACCATTTACCTTCATTTTTTGCGCCCTAAGTGGTGTTTCTAAGGTAATTGCATGACCAACTGCGCTCTGTTGTCGATCAGGAGCAACCACTACAACATCACCAAATTCTGCTGCAACTTTTGCTAACGCTTTAATTCCTTTTGAATAAATACCGTCATCATTACTAATGAGGATATATGGCTTCTTGCTCATTTAAGCTCCGTATTGCTCGTCTTGATTGGGAAAATCTATGTCTTTTACGTCTTTAATATATTGCTCAATGGCACCAGTCATCACTCCATGTACATCTGCATATCTTCGTAGAAAGCGTGGGTTAAATCCTTTATTCATACCCAACATATCATGAATCACCAGAACCTGCCCATCACAATCTGATCCGGCTCCAATTCCAATGGTAGGAATTGAAATTTCATCAGTTACTCGTTTAGCTAATTTTGCAGGAATTTTCTCAAGTACTATTGAAAAACAACCGGCCTCTTCAAGTAGTTTAGCATCTTCAATTAATGTATCAGCTTCTTCTTCCTCTTGAGCTCGCACTTTATAAGTGCCAAATTTATAAATGCTTTGTGGAGTGAGTCCGAGATGCCCCATTACAGGAATACCGGCATCAACGATTTTTTTTACCGTTTCTAGAATTGGTTTACCACCTTCCATTTTTACTGCATGTGCGCCGGCTTCCTTCATCATTCTACCGGCTGAAATTAGTGCATCCTTTGGAGTTACCTGGTAACTCATAAATGGCAAATCAGCAATAACTAATGCACGATCAACCCCTCGAACAACACATGAGGTATGGTAAATCATGTGATCCAATGTAATAGGAACTGTTGTTTCATGACCAGCCATAACATTACTAGCTGAATCACCAACAAGGATAATCTCAATCCCCGCCTGATCTACAATCTGGGCCATGGTAAAATCATAAGCTGTTAGCATCGCAATTTTTTCACCACGATGCTTCATCTCTACCACTGTTTGTGTGGTAATCTTAGCAGGACGATTTGACCCAGTTTGTGTACTCATTACCCTTCTTTTGGAACAATAGCGGCAGATGCTTCAAGTTCACAAGCAACTTCACCATCTACTGATGCAGTTCCTATCATAGTTACAAAGTTTCTTCGCATCATACCAAGTTCTACTTCTAGTTTAAGCTGATCACCCGGCACAACTTGTCTTCTGAACTTGCAATTTTTGATACCTGTAAATACCATTAGGTTTTTGTCGGGATCTTCAACTTTTTGCTTCATTAAGAGAATAGCACCTGCTTGTGCAAGAGCCTCAACTTGTAGGACACCAGGCATAATTGGCTGTCCTGGGAAATGTCCGTTAAAAAACTCTTCGTTAACAGTAACGTTTTTAATAGCCGTAATTTTTTCCGCTTCAACTTCAATTACACGATCAACCAACAAGAATGGATATCGATGAGGAATTACTTTTTTAATTTCTTCTATTAGCATGATTTACAGTGATTTTATAGGGCGGGAATATACAATTATTGAACTAAACCAACATAAATGTATGCAATGCCACCAGTTAGTCGAATTGCGCGATACTCGCTAAATTGTTTTGATTCTTCCATCAATCGAAGAAAGTTATTTCCAGCCGGAAATGTCGCACTTGTTCTTGGTAAATAAGTATAAGCTTCTCGGTTTCCACTCAACCAACCACCTACCGCCGGCATTATATGCTGGCTGTACAATTCATATGGAAATTTCATCAATCCTTTTGGTTGACCAAATTCCAACACTACAACTCTGCCACCCGGCTTAACAACTCTTGCCATTTCTTTAAGAGCAGTAATCGGTTCGTCCACATTTCTGATTCCAAATGAGATACTTGATATATCAAATCTATCATCTTCATATGGCAGATCCATTGCATCAGCAACTTCAAAATCGATCTTCAATCCTTGTTTCAATGCTTTATCTGGAGCCGGTTCAATCATGGGTGCACAAAAATCAGTACCCAAAACATATCCTTCGTCACCAACAGCTTTCTTGAATTCTATTGCTAAATCACCGGTACCTGTGGCACAATCCAGAACATGATCACCTTCTTTAGCTCCACTTTCTTTGATTGCTTTATTCCTCCAGGCGTGATGAACACCAAATGATAATACCGTATTAATTCTATCGTAATCGCTGGCAATGTCCGCAAACATTGTCCTTACTTTTTCACTCATAACTGATGATTAGATTTGGTGTGCTAACCAAATTTTCTGTGGATTGGTTCTCTATTCGAGCCTACAAAGATACAGTCTTTTTAAACCGCTTGCTCTGATTTGAAATCAAAAAAATATGAGTTAAACAGGATTTTTTAAGTGCGCTAAATGATCCGTCATATTAAGTCGCTCTGACTTAAAAGCGCCATTAATCCATGTAATATGATTAATAGATCCATTTTCATGTTGGATCTGTTGCATATTCTCTAATCCGAGACCTAAAATACCTGACAATAATATTCTGATTAATCGCCCATGAATATAAACTGCTATATAATCTTCAGAGCTATGTTCGGCAATTTCGAAAAGTTTTGATGAAGCTCTTTGATATACATCAATAGGTGATTCTCCTCCCGGAACAGGTTCATTAAGGTTGCCTGAAGCCCATTCTTTCTGAAGAAATTTCAATTGATCCATCACCGAGTAAAATTGTTTCCCCTCTAAATCCCCAAAACTCATTTCATCTAACTCTGACCAACTTTCAACTTTTATATCATTTTTATCAATAAGAGGACTGGCTGATTCCAAGGTTCTAACTAAACTACTTGTGACTACTTTTTGGACCGGATATTGGGATAATGCATTAGCTACTGCAATCGCCTGTAACCTACCAGTCTCATTTAATGATGCATTAATTCCCCTTCCCTGCAGTAGACTTTTCTTGTTGTATTCCGTTTCTCCATGCCTGATGATGTAGAAATGCTTCATTTCTTCTTTCTCGTCTTGTGATAGTTCTTCAACCTAATCAATTCATCCTGCATTTCATTCACCCCTTTTGTCAGAATACCATAATGCATTCCATATCTAATTAATAGCATATTTAATATTCGATCCTGCCGATCAATACCACCTTTTGAGAATTTGGACGCTAAAAACTTTAATAGCAGACGTAATAGTCCAACTTTGAGTCCAAATACAAGCGCAATACCATACCAAATTGCACTCATATCTATTGACAAAGAAAACATCGAAAGAAGCGTTGTATTAACAGAAATTCCGATTAATAGAATGGCAGATAATCCATAAAGAAAACCATCATTAGCAAAAATGAGCATCAACTTAGAAAGCGAAACTCCAACTATAGCACTTGTATTGAAATAAAAAACGAAGTAAAAAATTAATGATATCGCGAAGGATAGGAATGGATCTACTGATAAATAAACAAGAAGAAAGAAAAGCAAAAGCGAAACTGCATCGGCACTTAAAACCCAGGCATCAGCTTGTTTAATTATTCGTTCGAGTGTAGTCTTTTTAAACAATCCCGGGACATACTTTTCAATTTGTTGGGATGTGATGTGATACCAAGACCCATTGGAAGTTGTAATTCCATCGGGCATCTCCATCATTTGCCATTTTCCTGAACCTGTTTCTCTAGCCATATAACTCAAATATACAGCGATTGTAATTATGAATCAGGCGCAGGCCACGGTTGCTATCATAATTTTACCGGCACCGGATGACTTCAAGACATTCGCTAATTCAAAAGTAGTTGCACCTGTAGTAAATACATCATCAATTATAATGCAATTCTGTTCTTCAACTACTTCTTTATTATCAATTTGAAAAGCATTTTTGATGTTTAAATTTCTTCGTGCTAACGTGAATCCGGTTTGAGTTTCAGTATTCTTAATTCTTTGGGTTAAACCTTTTTCTATAAGTTTAAACTTTGTGGTTTTCTTAATTCCTTCTGCAATCACTCGTGCTTGGTTATACCCCCTTTTCTGCTCCTTTTTCTTATGCAGAGGAACCGGGATAAGAAGCCAATCATCTGAAATTTCTAACTCCGTTCTTTCAATAAGAACCTTACCCAATTGTTTACCTAAATCTATCCCTACTCCACTGAGTTGATGATATTTCAAATTATGCAGCAAATCTTGTAGGTGACCACCCTTATCAAATCGCCACATTGCAAATTGTTTAATAACTCCTTCCGGCAGCATTATATCGGAGGTGCTATTTACATTGTTGGAATGCGGAGTTTCGAAACTGTTGTTTAAACATGATTCGCAGACGAATGAATAGGTGTTTGGTAACGAGTCTCCACATAATTCACAGACATGTGGAAACAAAAGTTCTTTTAATCCACTTGATAAATATTTTACCCCTGAAAGCATGCTCGATAAAAATCTGGTAGTTACTTTTGCTGTACGCTTTAATTACTTAGTTTGAGGGCAAAATTACAAAGTTGAAAATCATCTATTAATATGTCGCTCGGGAAAGACTTAGCAGCTGTACGTAATAAACTTGGACTCTCTATCGATGAGATTCAAAATCAAATCAAAATCCCGGCAGACGTTTTAAAAACCATCGAAGATGATACTATTTTTGGTGAGTTAGCAACTAACAAAACTTACACCAGAAGCTTTGTTCGCAGTTATGCCAAAGCTCTTGGTTTAGCAGATGATTTAATTGTTGCTGCACTAGATTCTCTTGAAGCCGGATTATATGAGCATGGAACCATTCTTGATGAGGAATTAGCCAAAAAACATGCTCCATTAATCAATCCCGAAGTGCTGGATGATGATGCGCATAGTGGAGAAGCAAAACTGGTTAGACCGGAAATTGAAGAAGCTCCACAAAAACCAACCCCAACTGTTGAAAATGTTAATTGGGCGGATTTAGGAAAGCAGTTTAGTACGCAAACTTCGAACCCAAAAATTTTAGTTCCTGTGATAATTGCTTTAGTCATTATTGGATTAGCAGTTATTATCTACATATACAAAGAACCAATCTTAGGTATTTTTAGTGGATCAGACGAACCCGAGATTTCAGAAACTATCCTCGGAGAAAATGAAACAACAAACGAAGGCTTTATTCAAGATTCAGTGACAACAACTTCCACTAATCAAGATTTGGCAACTCTACCTGAGAGTGCAATAAGTACTGAAGTTGAATCCGGAACATCAAACACTAATTTGGGTTACTCATCTGTCTTATCAGATACGTTAACTGTTACAGTTTACGCGGCTTATGACAAACTTGAGCCTGTTCGTATTACTTCCGATTTCAACTGGCGAACAAACCCATTTTGGATGGAACAGGGTGAGGCTTTTAATTTCAATTTTACGGATACCGTTTTAGTTAGAGGTCAATATTCTAGAATGATTTTGTTATTCAATGGTCATACAATCGACAATCCTTTTATTGATTATTATGATGAGACCTTCGACTCGATCCTCTTAACCAGAGAGGCTCTTAACTCGGATTTCTTTTTAGCTCCTCCTCCATCTGAATTCCCTTACGAAGTTGGTGCACCTGATAGTTTAGTTTTCCCACTTCAAAACTGATAATTGGCATGACGCTAGATCAGGCTAAAGCAAGAATAGAGGAATTAAAAACACTCCTAAAACGAGCTAATGACGCCTACTATCAAGAATCGCAACCTTTTATGAGCGACAAGGATTTTGATGAATCCTTGAAAGAACTTGATACACTTGAAAAGCAATTCGATTTAACATCACCTGATTCACCAACGCAAAGAGTTGGTGGCGAGGTTTCTTCAAATTTTAAGACAGTAGTTCACCCGGTCCCGCTTCTGAGCTTGGATAACACCTACAATGAACAAGAATTATCAGATTTTGATGGTCGAGTTCAAAAGATTTTAGGTCATTCGGATTATGACTATCTCGTTGAATTAAAATTTGACGGAGCTTCCATTCGCTTACGGTATGAAAATGGGGAACTTGTGCTTGGAGCAACAAGAGGTAATGGGCAACAGGGTGATGATATAACGCGTAATTTGAAAACAGTTCGTGACATTCCACTAAAATTAAGTGGTGATTTCCCGTCAGTAGTTGAAGTTCGTGGTGAAGCATTCATGGAGAAAGAAGCTTTTGCAAGAATGAATTACAGACGTGAAGAAGAAGGTCTTAGCGTTTTTGCAAATCCTCGAAATTCTACTGCCGGATCACTCAAAATGCAGGATCCTAAAGCTGTGGCTCAACGACCAATCCGATTTTATGCTTTTGATTTAATTCTGGATGATGAGCCAAGTGATATGACCCAATCGGATAAAGTTGGCCTACTAAAAGATTTTGGTTTGCCGTTTAATGAATATCCAAAGGTTTGCAAAAATCTAGATGAAGTCCTCGAAGTGGTCAAATACTATGATCAGCTACGGCATGAATTGCCATATGAAACAGATGGCGCCGTAATCAAAGTAAATCAAACGAATTTACGCGACCAACTAGGTTCTACTTCTAAATTCCCCCGTTGGGCAATCGCATATAAATTTGAAGCAGAGCAAGTACAAACCAAGTTGAACGATATTTCCCTTCAGGTGGGTCGGTTAGGAACAATCACACCGGTCGCTGAACTTGAACCCGTACTTTTGGCAGGCACGACCGTTAAGCGAGCTTCACTTCACAATGAAGAAGAAATACACCGAAAAGACATACGTATTGGTGATACCGTTCTGGTTGAAAAAGCAGGTGAAATCATACCACAGGTTGTAAGCGTTGTTAATCGGGATAGGAAAAGTCGTGCATCAATATTTGTATTTCCAAGAAATTGCCCGGCATGTAATTCTGAGCTAGTTAAATATGAAGGTGAAGTTGCCTGGCGTTGCATAAATCCTGTTTGCCCACCACAAGTTCGAATTAAGATTGAGCATTTCGCTTCTCGTGATGCATTAGATATTGAAGGATTAGGTGAATCAGTAGTTGATCAATTAGCTACAGAAGGACTAATTTCAAATTATGCTGATTTGTATGATTTGAAGGTTGGACAGATTATTCCACTGGAAAGGATGGCGGAGAAATCTGCTCAAAACCTGATTGATGCTATTTTAAAAAGTAAAGAACAACCTTTTGAGCGTGTTTTATATGCACTAGGAATTCGATTTGTTGGTAAAACCGTAGCAAAAGACTTGGCAAAAGCTTTTAAATCCCTTGAGAAATTGAAATCAGCAACTGAAGAAGAATTGCTTGCCGTTGATTCGATCGGACCGAGAATAGCAGAATCAGTTATTAAGTTTTTTGGCAATCGAATTAATAATGAAATAGTAGATCGATTAATTCAAGCAGGACTACAATTCGAAATTGAAGAAGTCGAATTGGCTTCCTCTACTCTGGAAGGAAAAACAGTTGTTTTGACGGGTACTTTGCCCACATTATCGAGAAAAGAAGCCTCAGAATTGATTGAAAAGCATGGTGGAAAGACTTCGTCTTCTGTGTCTAAGAAAACAGATTATGTTCTAGCCGGTGAATCTGCTGGATCGAAATTAACGAAAGCTCAAGATTTAGGAATCACAGTATGGAGTGAAGATGAGTTTCTAAGTTTCGTGGGCGAAAAGGTATAATTTGGAATTAAGAATGAAGAATAAGGAATTAATTCGAGTTTGAATTTTTAGCACTTGTATTCCTAATTGAAATATTCCTAATTCCACATTGAATTAACTATCTTCTGAAAATCATCATTTTCGTGGTCTATGGATATAAATCCTCTTGATACTGAACAAATTGGAATGAAAACACTGGAGAAGCATCTAATACGCTCCAGAACTAAAGTTTCGTTAAAAATCGGTATCCCGAAAGAACATTCTAATGATGAACGTCGTGTTTCTTTAACACCCGGTGGTGTAGCAGTACTAAGAGCAAACGGGCATGAGATTTACATCGAAAAAGGAGCTGGTGAAGAAGCAAAATTCACAGATAGGGATTATGCAGAAGCAGGTGCTGAAATAGCTTACGGCACTGAAGACATTTTTAAAAAATCAGAATTAATTCTAAAAGTTGCTCCTCTTACAGCTGAAGAAATTGAATTCACGAATCAGAATCATACTATTATTTCTGCACTTCATTTAGGGAACCAATCTGCTGAATATTTCGAAGCAATGACTTCGAAATCAATAACGGGGATTGGATATGAATTTATCAGAGGTTCAGATAAAGAATTTCCTATTGTACGAATGATGCATGAGATCACCGGTTCAATTGCTGTTCAGATCGCCGCTCATTACATGGAGAGCTTAAGCGGTGGACAGGGAATTATGCTTGGAGGAATATCGGGGGTTCCACCTGCTACTGTAGTAATTCTGGGTGCTGGGATCACAGCGGAATATGCAGCACGTACCGCTCTTGGTTATGGGGCACAGGTTTTTGTAATGGATAATGATTTAGCTGCTCTTAGACATTTAGAAAATGCTCTTGATCGCAGAATTATTACTGCGGTAGCAAACACTCAATACCTTAGCAATGCATTAAAGTTCACCGATGTAATTATTGGGGCTGTCATGGAAGATGGAGACCGCTCACCTTGCTTGGTAACAGAGGAAATGGTCGCATCAATGAAACCGGGCAGCGTAATTGTTGACACTGTAATTGATCAGGGTGGTTGTGTAGCCACAAGTCGACCTACCACACATTCGAATCCGGTATTTAAAGTGCATGAAGTCACGCATTATTGCGTACCGAATATCCCATCTAATGTGGCAAGAACTGCAACATATGCATTAAATAACGTTCTGGTACCTTATGTTTTAGCTATTGGCGATGCGGGCGGAATCAAAGAATGTTTGTGGGATAATGTTGCTCTACGAAACGGAACTTATGCCTATAAAAATAACATCACGAAAAAGTCGTTAGGTAAGATGTTTGGTATGCCATACCGTGAAATCGAAATGTTGATTGCCTCTCAAATATAATTTTAAATTAAAAGATTAAGAATTATGGATTATGAATTTTGAAAGACATAATCCAATTCATAATTCTTAATCCTTCATTCATAATTCTAAAGTGTCTGAACTAAGCCCATCAAATTATATTCGCATTAGTCTCATTAACTGGATTCTCAGTGTCCCAATGATTGTGCTCTTTGCCTGGCCTTACTATTATGCAGCGAAATTGATTGGATTAAGTGAAGCTATTCGCTATTTTGGTGCCTTTATTTTTTCAATTCCATTCATGATCACCATAATACATGGTCATGTTACTATGGCACTTGGTTCCATTCACAGAATCCACTATTACGATTGGTTAAGAGAAAACCCATACACCTATGGTATTTTCTATAATGAAATGCTGATTAGCACCCGTTTCAGGTTGATTCTTCTGATAGTGAGTTTGATTTTCCTTCCGGTTGGCTACCTCCTTTCTCTCTAAAAATACTTGTCCATTTTTCGGTTGAGACCACTCTTGATGTTGAGCTAGATTTCAAACCTTTCTAGTCACTAAAAATTGGTTGATTAACATCAAACTCATCCAAAATCCTTTCGTCCGACATACCGGATCGGTTAAAGAATATGACACTTCCTCGATTTATCTCCGGATAAATTCTAATTTCACAATAATATCCTCCGCCCCCACCGGCATGAGCAAAGTATTTCTGACCTTCTAGTTCACCAACAAACCATCCTAAGGCCATGCCGGTCTTTTTATTATCAATCGTTTCGTTTTCTTTGAATAAAAGTGTTTTACTGTCCTCAGAAATCAAACCACTATCTTCCTTCAATAAAGCTTGTAGATAAGTGACAAATGCTTGGGGTGTGCCTATTAATCCGCCATGAGGAGCTCCGTTCAAATACAAATTATTGAATGAATTCCATTTACCTTCTACTGGTCCATAGAATTTTGACTTATCCATCATGAATCCAAGAATCAGATTCGAGAAAGAAAATCTTTTATGATAACCCGTTGCATGATTTTCATTATTCTCAATTCTGAATGAAAGTTCATTTGTAGGTATCAAAAGTGGGGCGATGATATGTTGTGACACATACTCCTCATAAGCTTTGTCTGATGCCTCCTCAATAACCTGACCCAATAAAACATAGCCTAAATTCGAATAGGAAAATTTTTCATTGGGTTCCGATTTCACCTCATTATGCTCTTCGAAAATGGATTCAAAGAACTCATTTCGATTAAAGGAATCGGCTTCTGATTGTAAGTGAACCCATGATAAAGGAAGAGGATTAGGAATCCCGGCAGAGTGAGTCATCAATTGTTTGATGGTGATCTTTGATCCGTATGGTTGATCTTTCAAATACTTGGAAACCGGGTCTTCAATATTCAACACTCCCTTTTCTTGAAGTTGCAAAATTGCCAAAGAAGTGAATGTTTTTGTTACCGAATAAGCACTGTATGTAGTCTCATTATCAACTTCTGTTTGAGTTGCAACCTTGGAGTAGCCAGAACTAAATGAGGCCAGAATACTGTCCTGATCAAAAAACAGATACTGAACAGATGGAGTTTTATCTCTATCAACAAGTGCCTGAAGTTTTGATTCAATCTGTTTCATTTGATCGGTAGAATTAGTGTTGGAAGGTAATAAGGCTATCAGAACTAAAAAGGGGATCAATAGATATTTCATGACTAATCATTTTTACTTTCTGATTTTAATTTCTGAAAGCAATTTTGCCAGAAATAATCCGACTCTCATTAACAATTGATAAAAAGCGGATCAGCTGTTTTTTATCTCTTTTCGGAGTCTGCTGAGAGAAATGTTTGTGATTCCCAAATAGGAAGCTATTAATGGGTGCGGAATTAGGTTTTCAAGTGAATCAAATTGTTCTCTGAACCTAAGCAAACGTTCTTTGGCCGAAAAGGAAGCATTATAAAGTTCCTTATTCGACTTTAGGATCAGCTCCTTTTGCAATACGGCATTAGCAAAATTTCGAACTTCAGATATCTCTCTCATCAAATAAACCAGATCTATTGCCTTGAATCTCGCCAAAGTCAAATTTGTGAGTGCTTCAAAATTTAGTGTGGATTTCTTGTTAAAGGTTCTGGCAACATTCGGAGTTAGCACGGTCTGATCCTGAAAAAACGAAATAGTTACCTCTTCCCCTTTTTGATTCACGATATAACTTCTGGAAATCCCGCTCACTTGAAAGTAATCGAAGACATTATTGGAATCCTTTCTGATGAATGTATCGCCTTGATCAATTGATTGAACTTCTACAAAATCAATAATCTTCTCAGCTGATGAACCTGATAATGGATGATAACTGGTGATAATCTCTTTAATAATTTTGCTATGCTGCATTCAATTCAGCTCGAAATTGATTTGGTTACTGCCCGGTCCATCTTTTGATACTTCATGCTTTAATCAACTTTGTAAAACAGGGCGAACAAACCTCGTAAATTAAATAGCTTCTCCCGTCTTAATTGCTTCCACAACACTCGGATCAAGTAAAGTCGAAACATCGCCAACATTCTCCAGATCATTGGCTGCGACTTTTCTTAGAATTCTACGCATGATTTTACCGGATCGTGTTTTTGGAAGTCCGGGCACAATCTGAATTTTATCCGGTTTGGCAATCGGTCCAATTATCTTTACTACCAAGTCCAGCAATTCTTTTTTGAAAGCGGATGTATCCGTGATCCCATCTTCGCAAATCATGAAGGCATATACCCCTTGACCTTTTATATCATGCGGATATCCAACTACAGCAGTTTCTACGACTTTCGGATGTTCATCAAGGGCATTTTCGATTTCTGCAGTTCCTAAACGGTGACCGGAAACATTTAACACATCATCCACACGACCGGTAATTCGGTAATATCCATCTACATCACGTCGACACCCATCACCTGTGAAATAATAACCTTTATACGTTGACAGATATGTCTGCTTGTATCGTTCATGATCACCGTACACCGTTCGAGCAATTGAAGGCCATGGATGTTTAATACATAAATTTCCTTCTACAGCATTTCCTTCGATTTCATTACCATTTTCATCCATTAGAATAGGAAAGATTCCCGGTAAAGGAAGTGTAGCAAATCCTGGTTTAGTTGGTGTGATTCCTGCCAATGGTGAAATCATAATGCCACCGGTTTCAGTTTGCCACCAGGTATCAACGATGGAACATTTCCCACCACCAATGTGAGTGTGATACCAATGCCAGGCTTCCTCATTGATTGGTTCACCAACCGATCCAAGTACTTTCAATGAACTCATATCGTACTTCTTTACAAAATCGAGGTCGAAGCTCATTAGAGCACGAATTGCTGTCGGTGCAGTGTAAAAGTGAGTGACTTTATACTTCTCCACCACTTCCCAGAATCGACCCGCATCCGGATATGTTGGTGTACCTTCAAAGATGATTCCTGTCGTTCCTGTAAAAAGTGGTCCATAAATAATGTAGCTATGTCCTGTAATCCAGCCTGCATCAGCCGTACACCAATACACATCATCTGCTCCAACCTGGAATACATTTCGGAATGAATAGCTGGTATACACCATATATCCACCACAAGTGTGAACAACACCTTTCGGTTTTCCAGTTGATCCCGAGGTATACAAAATGAAGAGTGGATCTTCTGCATCCATCTCCACAGCTTCATGTTCTTTTGATGCATTTCGAATCAAATTATGCCACCAGCGATCACGACCTTCCACCCAATTAATTTCTCTATTCGTTCGCTGACAAACGATCACGCTTTCTACAGATGGAGAAGTTTTTAGGGCCTCATCAGAAATATCTTTAAGAGGAACATGCTTATCACCACGACGAAGACCATCGTTAGTAATTAACATTTTAGCTTCACAGTCATTTATTCGTTCAGAAAGTGATTGAGCTGAAAATCCTGCAAAAACGATGGAGTGAACTGCACCAATCCGCGCGCAAGCAAGTGCTGAAATCACCAATTCGGGAGTCATTGCCATGTAAATACAAACACGATCTCCTTTCTTGATTCCTTTGCTTTCCAATACATTTGCAAATCGACAAACATCCTCATGCAGTTGTTTATAGGTAATCGTTCTTCTAAAGGAATCTGGGTGATTTGGCTCAAAAATGAAGGCAGTTTTATTACCAATGGTGTTTAGATGCCGGTCAAGTGCATTTTCTGTGATGTTCAGTTTCCCCCCAACAAACCATTTAATATCAGCTGTGGCAAATCCACCGGTTTGAACTTCATCCCATCTTTTTCTCCAATAAAATGTTCCCGCTTCATGATCCCAGAATTCCAGCCTTTCTTTCTCGCTGGCTTCGAAATTCTCATGATATTGATTGAACGACTTGATATTCAGCCACATACTGTTACTTACTTAATTAAATGGTTAGGAGGGTCGATATTGAGCTTTTTTGATCGCATAAGCAAGGAAGAATCCTATCATATTTACAATGAAAAGAGAAATATCAAAGCATAAAGGGTGTTCGTTAAACTTCTTGTTACAACATGTAATTAACTATATAGATTGAATCCATCCTTCTAAGCTATGACCTTACGATAAGTCAGTTAATCAAGGGGAAAATGACGCTAAAAAACGTCAACTATTTATCGGGTACTTTCCTATCAATATTACTTTTGATATGTACAGGCTACATTGAATCAATCCAAGCTCAGCAAACATATACAGAATTAGGAGTTCAAGATGCAGTCGAGTACGCTTATCAAAATAATCCAGAGTTAAACCGGCTTTTAGAAGCTGTGAATCAACTTAATTACAACCGGCGAAATTTTTCAGGAATTGGAAATCCTGAGATTAGTTATTTAAAAGAGGGTATCGACAACAATGCATTTCAAGAACAACGTTGGAGTATCAATCAGACTCTGGACTTCCCGACGACATTAGTTCATCAAAACAGGGTTACCAGTTTTCAACAAAAAGCAGCAGAAGCTGCCTACTTTGAAGCTAAACTCAGATTAAAAGCAGAGGTAAAGTCTGCCTATACAAGACTCGCATATGCAATTGAGATACTAAACTTAAGACAGAAGCAAGTTGATTTAACTGCAGAAATCAAAGACATAACACTCGAGAGAAAAAGCTTTGGTGAGATGTCCCGACTAGACGAATTGCAAGCAAATCTACAATACAGTGGTGCTCAAAACCGACTTGAAAATGCTACACGTGATTTCCATGAAAAAAGATATGCACTATTCAAGACTATCGGACTTGAAGAAAATCAAGATTACGGAATCCAATTCCCAGACACTCTCGAATACAACGAAATTTCTGTCGATCATCAAGAAGTTTTAGATGCAATTCTAACTCTTCCGGTAGTTAATCAACTTAACTTTTCAATTAACGCAGCAGAATCAAACTTGAAAGCTGCTCGATCTGATTATCTACCAGATCTTCGTGGATCATATTTCTGGCAGGATTACGGAAACGGATATAATTTTCATGGTTTTGAAGTTGGGATAAGCATTCCTATTTGGTTTAGCCTCAAACAGCAACCAAAGATTAATGCTTTGAAATCTGAATTAAAACAAGTTGAATTGAGTACCCAAAGTGAGTTACTCAAATTGAAATTCGAGGCTGAAAATAGCTGGCATTCTTTTGATTTAGTTCAGAATCAAATTGAGAACTACAACGAAAGTATTCGAAAAGAATCCGTTGAATTGCTGGAGCTTACTCGGGAAGCTTACCGTGTCGGAGAAGTTCCTTTAATAACTTTATTGGAAGCTCAGAGAACATATTTAAATAGCATTGAGAATTATCTAGAAGCACTCAAGGATTATAATCTCAGCGTAATAAATCTAGAGATGTTATTACAAAAGGATCTGATTTATGTACAAGATTAACCGAATAATTTTTCTATCTGTTTTTTCAATTTTCTTGGGCAATTGCGGAGACTCAGAAATTGAATCTGAATCTGGACCAATATCAAGTCCACCTTCTATTACTCAAACAGAAAATTCAGTTCAAATGGTTCGACTTAGCCCAGAACAATCCTCTGAACTTAATGTCCGAGTTTTCGAAGTAAAAATTGATACTATTACTTTTAATATTATCGCACCGGCCACTGTTTTTCCTGCACCTGAAAATATCTCAATTGTAAGTGCTCCAATTTCGGGTAGAATTAGTGATATATTTGCACATGAGGGTGAATTCGTTTCAAAAGGTGATCCCCTTCTTGAGATTGAAAGTTTAGATTACGCAAACCTTCTTGCAGATTTTTTAGAGGATAAAGCTGAATTAGATTACCTGAAATCACAACTCGAACGTGACCAACAATTAGTCGATCGAGAAATTACCTCACAACGAACGTTTGAACGAACTACAGCAGATTTTAAAAGAGCTGAATCAAAATTTAATGCTTCAAAAGCGAGGTTAAATGCTATTGGCATTTCCAATAATACACTGCAATCCTGGGAAAATGGAGATTTAAGACCACCATCTAGTTTAGCTCTTTATGCACCAATTTCTGGTAAATTAAACGAGCACCTCATTGATCTTGGAACCTCGGTTGAAATCCATCAAAAGTTACTTGATATCGTTGATGCGCGTAAGGTACTGGTACGAAGTTTTGTCTCGCCAGATGATGCAAGTTTCATAAAACCAGGAACCGAAGTTATCATTACTGATAGGCTTTCAAATAATGGAATTCATCTAATTAAGGCAGCAGTACGGACTATTAATCCAACATTAGATGAAATAAATAGAGCAATTCCTGTCAATATCATTGTCGAGGCTGAAAATCAATGGCCAATAATCGGACAAAATGTCCAAACTACTTTCTCAATTATTGCTGATGATATTGGCACGGTAATTCCTCTATCAGCAGTTCAATTTGAACAAGAAGGTGCTATGGTATTTGTTCAAATAGATTCTAATGTTTATGAAAAGAGAGCTGTTGTTACTGGTAGGATGTCAGAAGATGAGGTTGTTATTATTTCTGGGTTAACTGAGGGAGAGTCTGTTGCCATATCTCAGATATTCAATCTAAAAGCACTGGTAAAATTCGAAGAGTTTGCAGAGTAGGAGAAAGTCATGCTTGAACGATTAATCGATTTCAGCCTTCGCCAAAAAGTAGTTGCAATAGCACTAGCTGTTTTAATCTCTGTGGGTGGTCTTTTTTCACTCAATAATATCCCGATTAATTCTCAACCTGATGTTACACCTATTCAGGTTTTAGTGATTACAAAAGCTGGGCGTTATTCACCATATGATGTAGAACGACAAATCAGTTATCCAATCGAAACAGCAATGAATGGACTTCCGGATATTTCTGAAGTTCGTTCGATCTCACAGTTTGGATTATCTGCTGTAACGGTAGAATTCGAAGAAGGAACTGATATTTATTTTGCACGTCAGTTGGTTTCTCAACGGCTTCAAAGTGTTGTTGATGAATTACCGGATGGTGTTTCATCTCCGCAACTTGGTCCAATTTCTACAGCCTTAGGAGAAATAGTCCAATATGTAGTTAAAGGTGATGGATATACATTAACCGAACTACGTTCTATTCAAGACTGGCTGATCGCTCCCCAACTAAAAACAGTTCAGGGAGTTACTGAAATCACTGCATTTGGCGGTTTTGTGAAACAATATGAAGTTCATATTCAACCAAATAAACTTAGGACATTCAACCTTGGTCTTATCGAGGTATTAGAAGCAATTGAATCAAACAATAGTGTATCGGGTGGAAATTATTTAGAGCATAACCGTGAGCAGTACATCATTCGTGGCTTTGGGCAAATTAACTCCATTGAAAATATTGAAGATATCATTGTAGCTAATTTTGATGGCAGACCGGTTTTCATTAAAGATGTAGCAAATGTTTTAGTTGGCCGCCAACTTCGGCAAGGCGCCGTTACACAAGATGGAAATGGTGAAGTTGTCACTGGTATAGTAATGATGCTTCGCGGTGGTGATGGTAAAAAGGTTATTGAAGACATCAACGAGAAATTCGAACAAATCAATAAAGGTTTACCTGAAGGTGTAATTATTGAAAAGTTCTATGACCAAGCTGATTTGGTTGACCGTACCACAGGAACAATAACGATTAATCTAGTTGAAGGTGGATTCTTTGTTATTGCAGTTTTACTGCTACTTCTTGGTGAATTCAGCGGAGCCCTTATTGTTGCTTCAGTTATTCCAATTTCAATGTTGTTTGCATTCGTTGGAATGGATCAGTTTGGTTTGGCTGCTAATTTAATGAGTCTTGGTGCAATTGATTTTGGGATGGTTGTGGATGGATCTGTGGTGATGGTTGAAAATATAGTTCATAAACTTCATCATGATGAATCCGAGAAATCACGTATTCTGATTATCAGAGAAGCCGCTCATGAAGTTGCACGACCCATCTTTTTTGGGGTTCTCATCATATTAATGGTTTATGTACCCATTATGACTTTTTCCGGAATGGAAGGGATTCTATTTCGACCGATGGCAATTACAGTAGCAACGGCTGTCTTTGGATCATTGATATTGGCACTCGTTTATGTACCCGCTATGACAGCTGTGGTATTTAAAAATGGAGTTAGAGTTCGCCACAACATCATAATAAATTGGCTTAGACCAAGATATTCAAGATTTCTAGAACTCAGTTTAAATCATCGTTTCACAACCGTTAGTATCGCATTAGTAATTTTCACTATTTCAGTTGTGATGATTCCTTTTATGGGAACTGAGTTTCTACCGGAATTAGATGAAGGTTCCATTCTAGTAGAACAAGTTCGAATGCCGTCAATCACTTTAGAAGAATCCGTAGAAAATGCGAATTGGTTGGCACGCCAAATCATGGAAAATATTCCTGAGGTGAAAACGGTAGTTCCAAAAACAGGACGTTCAGATCTCGCAAACGATTGGATGGGAGTACATCAAACGGATGTTTGGCTAGTTTTAAAGCCAATGGATGAATGGCGTGAGGGAGTTTCAAAAGAGGACATTGCAGAAATGATTCGTCCATATTTAGAGACTGAACCGGGTCTTGCTTACAATTTCACTCAACCTATTGCTATGAGAGTTGATGAATTAACAAGTGGTGTAAAATCAGATGTTGCTGTCAGAGTATATGGTGAAAATCTAGAGGTATTAAATGAAATTGGTGAGATAATAGCGGCAAGACTTAACTCCTTACCTGGTACAGACAATTTCTATCTTGAACAAACTACCGGTCAACCCTATTTGAATATCGAAATCGATCGTAAGGCAGTAGCTAATTACGGAATTAATGTGGATGATGTTCAACGCGTTATCGAAGTCGGAATTGGAGGAAGTGTAATTAGTTCAGTTTTAGAAGGTCAGCGTAAGTATGATATTGTTGTAAGATACCCTGAATCCATTCGGAATAATTTCGAAGACATAATGAATATCCCGGTTCAGTTACCAACTGGCGGTTTTATCCCATTAAAAAATGTTGCTGATATCACTCCGGAAGAAGGACCTCGAGAAATCGCACGGGAAAATGGTTGGAGACGTGTTATTCTCGGTATTAATATCACAGATATTGATGTGGGAAGTTATGTCGCTAATCTTCAGGATTTAATTGAGAATGATATCAATATTCCAGCGGGATATTTCATTGAATATGGAGGTTCCTTTGAAAATCAGCAGCGTGCAATGAATCATCTTTTCTTTGTGGTACCACTTTCTTTATTCATCATTCTTGGGTTAATGTATTTGATGTTTGGAAAACTACGTTACACATTCCTCATCTTCTTGAACCTTCCATTTGCACTATCGGGTGGAATCTTTATGCTTTGGGCTCGGGACTTATACATTTCGATATCGGCAAGTATTGGTTTTGTAGCACTTTTTGGTGTTGCCGTGTTGAATGGAATCGTTTTGGTTTCTCACTTAAATCAACTTAGAGAACAAGGAATGAGTGTTAAAGAAGCTGTTTTAAAAGGTTCTGCCGACCGACTCCGGCCTGTTTTAATGACTGCTTTAGTTGCTAGCCTCGGTTTTATCCCAATGGCGTTTAATGTAGGGCCAGGATCAGAAGTACAACGTCCACTCGCTTCTGTTGTTATTGGAGGATTAATTACCTCCACCCTTCTAACTCTTCTTGTTTTACCAACGTTATATAACTGGCTTGAAAAAGACCGAAAGATTGAGGTAAAAGAAGCCGATTTCTAAATGATCTGAGATTAATTATTGTTAGCATCACAATAATCATAATCAAGCTTTTGAAAGGCGGATACTCAATCGTTAACAATTGGTTTTCTTCTAAAGAATGGGAGGTCTTTCCCTTCCAAAAAGAAGTCTGGTCTGCATTTTTAAATGGAAAAAATGGATTATTAAATGCGCCAACAGGCTCAGGTAAAACCTTTGCTTTGTGGATGCCAACCATCATCAAATGGGTTGAAGATCATCCTGATGATTATCAAGAATTGGAAAATAATGGGCTTCAACTTCTCTGGGTAACTCCACTTCGGGCATTGGCAAAAGATATCCAATCAGCTTTGCAAACTTCTTTGGATGAATTAGGAATCCCATGGGAAGTTGGTCGACGAACCGGTGACGTTTCTACTTCCATCAAACAAAAGCAAAACCGGAAAATGCCGGAAGTACTCATAACCACACCTGAAAGTGTGCATGTACTGATGGCTCAAAAAAACTATGCCCGCCATTTCAAGAAGTTGAATACGGTAGTAATTGATGAATGGCATGAATTATTAGGATCAAAAAGAGGAATTCAAACAGAACTGGCTTTATCAAGATTAAAAGGATTAAGACCAAATCTTCAGGTTTGGGGAATTTCAGCCACTATTGGCAATTTAGATCAGGCAATGGAAGTATTATTAGGTGAAGATCATCAGAATGACACTTCAACTATAATTAGAGCCAAGGTCAAAAAGGAAATGAAGGTGACATCTGTACTTCCTGATGATGTCGAAACCTTTCCTTGGTCAGGACATTTGGGTTTGAATCTTTTGCATAAAATCACGCCAATCATTGACGATCACACTTCGACTTTGGTATTCACAAATACACGCGGTCAGGCTGAGATGTGGTTCCAAAAAATCCTTGAAGCTCGACCTGATTATGCCGGACAAATAGCACTTCATCACGGTTCTTTGGATCGAGATGTTCGAAGTTGGGTAGAACAGGCTCTCCATGAAGGAATTCTGAAAGCTGTGGTATGTACTTCCAGCTTAGATTTAGGTGTCGATTTTCGTCCTGTTGATACGGTAATCCAAATTGGGAGCCCAAAAGGCGTTGCACGATTCATGCAACGTGCGGGCAGAAGTGGACATAGACCTGGTGAAGTTAGTTCCATTTACTTCGTACCTACAAATGCTCTTGAACTGATTGAAGCTGCTGCACTTAAAAAAGCCATTGATGAATCTGAAATGGAAAGTCGTGAACCGATACTTAAACCTATAGATGTTCTGGTTCAATACTTAGTCACTTTAGCAGTTTCTGATGGCTTTTATCCAGATGATATTCTGCCGGAAGTCAGAAAAACCTTTGCCTATCAAACATTGCAGGATGAAGAATGGGATTGGATACTTACATTTATAACTACAGGTGGCAAATCACTTGGTAAGTACCCGGAATATTCAAAGGTCTCAATCGATGAGGATGGTTTATATAAAGTGATAGACCGAAGAATTGCGCGACGACATAGAATGAGTATTGGCACCATTTCGTCAGATTCAATGATGCGAGTGAAATACCTGACGGGAGGAAACCTTGGTAATATTGAAGAAACATTTATTGCCAGTCTCAATATTGGAGATAAATTCTGGTTTGCTGGGCGCAACCTTGAACTGGTTCAACTCAAAGAAATGGTAGCATATGTTCGTCGAGCAAAAGGTACCAAATCGAAGGTCCCCAGCTGGCAAGGAGGACGTATGTCACTATCATCAAATATGTCGAAAATCCTTCGAAGAACTATGCATGATGCCATCGCTGGAGAGACAGGAATGATTGAATTAGAGACAATCTCTCCTATTCTAGACGTACAGAAATCCTGGTCCATCTTACCGAATGAAAACCAGTTTCTAATTGAAAAGAGTTATACACGGGAAGGTTGCCATGTTTTCTTTTTTCCTTTTGAAGGACGATATGTTCATGAAGGAATGTCTGCCTTAGTTGCACATCGAATTTCCAAGATGCAACCAATTAGTTTCTCCATTGCGATGAATGATTATGGCTTTGAACTGTTATCTGACCAGGATATCCCAATTGAAGAGGCTATAAAGAATGATGTTTTTTCACCGGATAATTTATTGGAAGATATCAGTGCAAGTATGAACGATAGTGAACTTGCTAAAAGAAAGTTTTGGGAAATCGGTCAGGTAGCAGGATTAGTATTTCATGGTTTTCCGGGTGAACAGCGCAAAACAAAACACCTTCGCATGTCCACCAGTTTAATGTTTGATGTTTTTACCGAGTACGAACCTGGTCACTTACTCATTCAACAAGCCTTTGATGAGGTCATGTTCTTTCAATTAGATGAAATCAGACTTCGAAAAGTATTGATGAAAATTCAAAATCAGGAAATTGTCTTAAATCATACTGAAAGATTCACACCTTATGCATTTCCTATTTTTGTTGATCGATTACGTGGTAAATTAAGTTCAGAAAAACTCATCGATCGAGTTAGAAAAATGCAGCAACAACTTGAAAAACATATTAAGTGACAGAAGTAAGAACTGTTGATATAGAAATCGAAAATCAACTTTTCAGGTTACTACCGGAAAAAGCAATGTTTTGGGTGAATGAATCCGGTCTAATTATTTCTGATGTTCATTTAGGAAAAGCCGGACATTTTCGTAAAAATGGAATTGCAATTCCTGAATCCACAAATGATCGAAATCTAGAATTGCTCAATGAATTAATTGGTGTACTAAAACCTAAATGGATTTTATTTCTTGGGGATCTTTTTCACAGTGAAAAAAATGAAGAATGGGATTCATTTAGAGCATGGCGAGCAACACACTCTGATTTGAAATGTTTTCTTGTAATGGGAAATCACGAGCTCTATCCAATGGAAGATTACGAAGCCCTGGGCATTGAGTGTATGAACGCATTTGTAACAAACCAATTTATATTTGTTCATGATGAGAAAGAAGTTAATGCAAATGAAAGTCGCTTTATTTTTTCAGGTCACATTCACCCTGCAGTTCGTTTGAAAGGCAAAGGCAGACAAAGTGTTCAAATTCCTTGTTTTTATTTTGAAGATCGAAAAGTTATTCTTCCGGCATTCGGTAAATTAACAGGGACATTTGCTATCAAGCCAAAAAAAAACTCAAGAGTATATGGTGTGCTTGATAATCAAATTCTTCAAATTCAGTAATAATTATGGAAAAACGTTACATAGCAAATCAAATTCTAATATTTAGTTTTTTTGGTCTGTTTTTGCTGTTATGTCCAAATTTGTTACACGCGCAATTCAGTGAATTTGAACCTGAATTCTACTATAACAAATCACTTGCCATCCAAAAAAATGGTATGATCGTCCTTTCAAGCTGGGCAGGTTTAAATATTTTAACAGGTCTTACAGGCAACTTCCGATATCAAAATGAGACTAAATACTTTTTTCAGATGAATGCTGCCTGGAATGTTGTAAACATGGGTATTGCTGCTTTTGGCTTCGCTGGAGTTGCAAATGCATATCTTGATGTAGATTCATCTTATATGTTGCAGGAGATGCGAAAATTCGATCGCATTTTATTAATTAACGCAGGATTGGATGTCTTATATATGACTACAGGTTATCTATTATTAAACAATGGCCTCAAAAACGATCGGTCAAGGTTCATTGGTTACGGTAGGTCTATTATGATGCAGGGTGGATTTCTCTTTCTTTTTGATATGATTCTTTATTTCACACACTCACCCTACACAAAATCTCTCTATCAAATCACTGAAAGAATAAATATCACAACAACCGGATTATCGATTACATTCTAATTATTCATTCGACTTTCTTTTGTAACAGTGGTGTAATCGACTTAATATTCTTGATTTTCGAGTTCTTACATTTGCCCCTGATAAACCAAATTGCTCTTGTGCTTCCTCTGTAGTTGCATCAGGTTTATCAATAAAATATTCAATGAATGCCCTGGATTTTTCCTGTAACTCACTTAAACATTCTTTAAGAATTCGCTGCCTCTCTTCATCCAATAAGTTTTTTATCTGTTCTTCTGGCTCATAAAGAGTATTTAGCGCTTCTTCTTCATATTTAAATTTGTGTTCTCTCTTTGCATATCGTAGATATTCGTGCCTACAAGATTTAATGAGGTAACTGAATATATATTTGTTCTCTTTGATCTTATCCTTCCGAATTTGTTCAAAAACATCTAGAAAAGCCTGTTGCACACATTCACGCGCAGAATTTCTTTCTGCGTTCATTGCTACAACCAGATAATCTTCAAGTCGAGGTAATATTTCATTAATTAACTCCCTCGCTTTGCCATCATCACCCTGCTGAAGTGCTTCAACTAATTCTGAATAATCAACTCTGGTTTTTGTCAAAAGAATAAATCAAAAATTTATGTTTAGAACTTCTCAAATCTAACGATAAATAAAGAATACATCTCGCCAATATAGTAAGCAATCCTATGACTTTGAACCTCTTTTTTGGATAAATAAGAATGGTTAAGAGAGAAAGATTAAGGAATCTTAATATTTTTTTTGAGTGAATAGGATTTTTCCATTAGGTTAATCGTGTAACAAAAATTAGACAAAGAACTCTTTTTCTTGACTAATAGTATGTTATAAAAATGATATAACGATTCAATCATTTTTGTAACAATCATAGGATGAAATACTCTTAGTCTGGACACATAATATATCTTTTAAACAATAATATACCATTACCATGAAATCTATTAAGTCTCTATTCGCCCTACTTACTCTTGTTGCCGTTTCTTTTGCTTGTGCTCCTGTAAACGAAACTCCTATTACTCAAGCTCCTGCTCCGGCTGACGAAGTAACTATTGAAGAAGCTGCTTTCCCTTGGACTGACGATGCCGCTAACTGCTGTGGTCAAAGACCAATCACTACTAAGCCAAAAATCTAATCCAACCTAATTTCAATTTTAAAAATCAAACTACCCTACACCATGAAATCTGTTAAGTCTCTATTCGCCCTACTTACTCTTGTTGCTGTTTCTTTTGCTTGTGCTCCTGTAAACGAAACTCCTATTACTCAAGCTCCTGCTCCGGCTGACGAAGTAACTATTGAAGAAGCTGCTTTCCCTTGGACTGACGATGCCGCTAGCTGCTGTGGTCAAAGACCAATCACTACTAAGCCAAAAATCTAATCCAACCTAATTTCAATTTTAAAAATCAAACTACCCTACACCATGAAATCTGTTAAGTCTCTATTCGCCCTACTTACTCTTGTTGCTGTTTCTTTTGCTTGTGCTCCTGTAAACGAAACTCCTATTACTCAAGCTCCTGCTCCGGCTGACGAAGTAACTATTGAAGAAGCTGCTTTCCCTTGGACTGACGATGCCGCTAACTGCTGTGGTCAAAGACCAATCACTACTAAGCCAAAAATCTAATCCAACCTAATTTCAATTTTAAAAATCAAACTACCCTACACCATGAAATCTGTTAAGTCTCTATTCGCCCTACTTACTCTTGTTGCTGTTTCTTTTGCTTGTGCTCCTGTAAACGAAACTCCTATTACTCAAGCTCCTGCTCCGGCTGACGAAGTAACTATTGAAGAAGCTGCTTTCCCTTGGACTGACGATGCCGCTAACTGCTGTGGTCAAAGACCAATCACTACTAAGCCAAAAATCTAATCCAACCTAATTTCAATTTTAAAAATCAAACTACCCTACACCATGAAATCTGTTAAGTCTCTATTCGCCCTACTTACTCTTGTTGCTGTTTCTTTTGCTTGTGCTCCTGTAAACGAAACTCCTATTACTCAAGCTCCTGCTCCGGCTGACGAAGTAACTATTGAAGAAGCTGCTTTCCCTTGGACTGACGATGCCGCTAACTGCTGTGGTCAAAGACCAATCACTACTAAGCCAAAAATCTAATTGAGCTTTTTTAACTAATTAACTTACTTCATTTGGAATCTTCTAGAACAAATGATGTACCTTTTCTTTTTCGGACTATTATTCAATTTATTTCAACCTAATGTCGATAATCTTTTACTAGAGCAGGCAAATCTATATACCAATGAGATTCAATCAGAGAGCAACTTATCTGAATATTCATGGGCATTAATTAATATCTACAAGGCTTCTTGCCTATATTCGAATTCTATTCAACGACAAATAAATAGAGGCTCATCCAGTCTTCCAAAAAAACTATTAGCTTCTGTCAACTGCGGTGAAAATCTACCTACCAAAGAATTTTTTGAGCTGATTCACGAATATAAACTCTATGGATTGGCCGCTTACTATTTAATAAATAGTATTGGTACAGATGAATTCAGAATCATATTAGAAGGAATATCAAACTCTGATGATCATGATATACCTACCAATTACCTCTCAATATTTGACAAAATTTCAAAAAAAGAATCAATAGCATTAACCGATATACCCGAGGAGAATGTTGATCTTATACTAAACGCAATCATTTATATGTATTTGCGAAATGACTTTTTATCAATTGAAGATCAAAATGAAATTATTGACAAATATAAATATGGCTCGTCAAACGATCGGAATATCATAAGAGCACTTCAATTATCTAATGCAGCTTTTATACTGTTTGACGAGAATAGATATAATGAGTTTTCAAATCTTCACCAGGAATTAATAACTGATAAATTTTTTCCTAATTCACCTTTAAAAGTAAGATTTACAAACGCCTTAGCTTACACTCATTATACTATGGGTAGATATGATTATAGTTTAGATTTACATAGAGGAATAATTGAGCCATTAGTAACCTTTTTTAATCGAAAAGATGAATTTGATCAATCTAAACTTGATCAAGGTGTGAACTTATATTCACTTGGTAAGTTTGCAGAAGCAAGAGATATATTTGAAGATTTATATTATGACCCAACAACAAATATTAGTGAAGGTCAAATCAATAACAATTTAGGTGTTTCATACTCAAGACTTGGCGAAAAGAACAAATATATAAGATACTTACTGGATGCACTTGAAGAAGCAGAAGGAGATACTAATTACACAAATACATTAACTATCCTCAGTAATTTATATTTCTATTATTCAAGCATAGGTGATCATAAATCAGCTTTTGAATATCGAGAACTGGCTCGTGAGATAGCAGTGTCTAATAATGACATTTATCAAATTGCAAATATTCACGCCATTACAGGAATGTATTATTGGAGGACTGAGAATGATGTAGAAAAGGCTCTCCAACAATTACAATTGGCTTCGAAAGAGTTTAATCCTGAAAGAAACTTCTTTGATTATTTTCGCTCGCAAATAAGTATTTCTGACATCTACATTGAACTAGACTCATTAGAACAGGCAACTGCGGTTCTAATTTCTTTAAATGAACTTGCCTCAGAAACTGCAAATAGTAACGCCTTCATTGAATCTACGATGGGCCTACTGAATATTTCTCTACTACAAGGTGATCTGGCTACTGCAAAAAGGCATCTTGAAACGATTGAGCTATACTCATTAGACAATTTAGATTTCAATACGCTAGTAAAGTTCAATACACTGTCAACAGATTATCAATTCCAGTCAGGTGATCAACGTTTAGCATATCAAAGCTTGCGACCAGTCATAGAACAGGTTTTAGATAGAGCAAGAACTAGTATTGATACACAGACCGGATTTTGGGTACAGGAAGATGAATATATTGATGCATTTAATTCACTTTTGAGCATCCTTATTTCGATGGGAAATGAACAGGAAGCTGTTCAGTTATTAGATGAAATAAAGACAATAAATGATGCCGCACTTTATAATAGTCCAATTTTAAGGGCGAATAGACTTACCGAAGAAGAGCTAGCAAGAGATCAATTATTGAATTCGCAGATAATGAATTTAAGGGAATCTTTTTTATATGCTCTTGATAGTAATACAAGATTGACTATCAAGAATGAGATCGATCAATTATCAGCTGAAAGAGAAGAAATATTGAACAAGATTCGTGAAGACGGGGTTATTGAAAAGACTCCAATCTGGATGATTCAGCAACAATTAGAATCATCTCATCAGATTCTACATTTCACAGAGGTTGGCGATTTCATGTATATAAGCTATATCTCAAATAATTCAATTAAGCTGAGAAAACTTGATTTTGAGAGTGCTGAAAAAGCTTTATTCACTGATGTTGCCGATCAAATTGCATTATCTAAAACTAACTTGATTGACTTATTCGAAATCTATGATTTCTTGGGAATTGAAAATGATGTTGATTTCAATAAAACGTCAGTAATTGTTATCCCTGACAATTATTTATATCGAATTCCACTTGAAATTTTACCTTTAGATAGCCCTGAATCTCCAACTAGTTATGGATCTACTACTTATCTAATCGAAAAATTTAATATTGAGTATTACGCTTCTCTACAGGAATATAATTCTGATAATAGGCAGCGACTAGCCAATTTCAGTACAGAGCTTTCTGCTTTTGCGATTTCTGATTTTAGCAATTTTGAAGGCCCATATTTACCTACTCTTCCTTTTGCATCTCAAGAAGTTCGAACCATTTCGAATAAGTTATATGCATTTGATGTAAAGAACATTTACATGGAGAAAGAAGCAACCAAATCAGCTTTTTTAAATGAAGTCTCTAATGCTAAAATCGTTCATATTGCCACTCATAGTGAAGTTTCAGAACAAGACCCACTATTTAGTACCATTTATCTGAATGAAGAAAACACACTTAATGATATTAATGCACTGTACGCCTATGAGTTATTCGATCAACGATTGAATAACGAATTAATCATGCTTAATTCATGTAGCTCGGGATCAGGTGATTACCTGCAAGGTAGCGGTATTATGGGTATTAATCGCGCTTTAAGATATGCCGGAGCAAAAAGCATGGCTTTAAATTTGTGGGCTGTTAATGATAAAGTAGCCTATGAGTTTGCTTCGGTATTTTACGAATCGCTAAATGAGGGAAATAGCAAGTCTGAAGCAATGCGAGATGCCAAGCTACATCTATTACAAAATGGTAATGCAAACCCTCATTTTTGGGGAGCTTTTATGTTAACTGGTGATCCATCACCTATAATAAAAAGACCGGACAATGCCGGTCTTGTTTTTCCATTTCTTTTGGTAATGATTGGAATGCTCAGTGTATATCTTAGAAAGAATTATACTATCTGATGTTACTTAGAGCATTCAGATAGCGTTCAGCGACTCTGCTATACTGGCCATCTATATCGAGAGTTTTTTGTAAACTAACTTCTGCCTCACCCAAATTATCAAGTTGAATTTGAGTATTAGCAAGATACCAATATCCTTTTTCCAGGATTAATGAATTAATATCAGTTTGAGAAACAACTCTTTCAAAGTTTTCAAGAGCATTGGTGTAATCTCCATAGTTGTACTGAATAGATCCTAAACTTAGAGATAGTTCAGCTAGAACTTCTTTATCAGTTTCGATTGTAATCTCGTTTTCTAACAATTCTATAGCTTCTTCAGTGTTACCGTCATTTGCTAATCGAATGGCTGTCTTAATTACTTCATTATTTGTAATAGCGGGTGAATCATTAGAACTACGGTAGGTATCATATTCTATCCAGTTAACCGCTTCAAGTCCGTTAGTAGTAGCAGAATTCGAATTGAAATTCAAAACTCCCATCACACCAATAATAATTGCAATGGCTGCAGCAACCCCATAAGTTGCAACTCTTCGCAATGTGTACGTTGGTGCAGTTTGGCTTGATTTTCTTTCGCTTTCAATAACTGATTTTAGGTTAGCTACACTTTTAGTGTAATCTAAATAATATTCGTCCTGGATTAACTCCGCCCATAATTCATCCACCTCTTCTTGCGAGAGTTTCCCGTTGATATAAAGATCAATTTTTCTCTCGAGATCTCTATCAAAGTTACTTTCAATCATGTTTTTTAACCGTTCAAGTGATTACTACAATTATTTCGGAATTGTAATGGTGAGCCAAAACCTGAACTACACTGCATGTTTGTACTCTATACCCTTTAATATTTCAATTCCAACAACAGAAGCAAATACCCTTCACTACTTTTGTTGTCATTCCATATTAAGAGGATAGTTTTATCCTTTTGTTACAATCCGAATAAAAAATATTTCAAATATTAGTTTTGCCGAAACTGAATCCGGCTAACTATTTGTTACTCATCTATAAGAGTATTTAAACCTCTATTTATTTCATTAGAAATGGTTAATAAAAAAATAAAATTTATCGGCGCTTTTGTCACTCTATTTGTGCTTCAAATTGCTTGTTCACCTCAGAATAATACAAGTATAACCGGAACTATCGATTATTTAGGTAATGCTGATTTTTTTATTGAAATAACACCACTTCATTATAAATACTCAGAGAAAGAAAGGTACCCTATTTCAGTTTCTGAAAATAGCTTCCTGGTGGATATTCCAGTAGATGAATCACAAATCGTATATCTGACTATTCAGGATATCAGATATCCAATTTTTGTTGAGGCCGGATCACAAACAAATCTATCAATAAAGAGAAGCAGTTTCCCTTTTGATGTTCAGTTAACCGGAGCAGGATTTAATGCAAATAATGCCTATCAGAACTATTTAGTCGAAAGTGCTGGTATTGAAAATAGCATCAGTTCTGAGATGAATAAATTTAAAGTCGGTCAGCCAAATACAGCCGTTGCATTAAGTAATAGGAAAGTTGAGTTAGCTGAAAAGCATTTATCAGGTACAGCTTTTAATGACTTATATCTTAGAACAGTTGGTGAAGATTTAGTGATCAAATTAAGAGCCGTTGAGTATTCTGCAAGATTTATTAGTGATTACGATACTGACGCTTACCGCCAGGAAGTTATAGATCAAGCCATATCAAATGATTTTTTCTCCTACGAGTTACTCAAAGCTCAACGTGCCGGGATAAGGGATTTCACTCATTATTATGCCCGCACATTTGGGATTTATGATGAGGTAAATCAGTCTTATGGAAAATCAGTGGCAGAGTATGACATAAAGAGGGTTGCCTACGAGGAATTAAATGAAAAACGTATGCAAGTGATTGAAGTTATTTCTGACCCTAAAGCAAAAGCTTACGCAGAATTATTTCTTGTGGCTGAAAGAATAGGTGAGATTCCTTTAGAAATGGCAGAGTCTTCTTATCTGGAATATGTATCTAACTATGCTGAATACTCTGAATTCACAGATTTTGTAACATGGTTTCATGATGAAATTAAATCAGTTTCACCAGGTGAACCAGCTATTCCCTTTACATTAAATGACGCCGAAGGTCAGTCTTTTTCTATGACTGACTTCGAAGGCAAATTCGTTCTCTTGGATTTTTGGGCCGGATGGTGTCAACCATGCTTGGAAGAATTCCCGATAATGCGTGAAATCTATTCTGATTATTCCAGAGATCAGTTAGAAATAGTTGGTATATCAACAGAAATTGATAGCCTAGTTTGGAGACAAGATCTACAAAGATTCAAAAATCCATGGCCTCAATTGTATGGTGGTGATGGGTTTGCACAAGAAACTTTTAAAGCATACAAAGGTGGAGGTATACCATTTTATATCTTAATAGATCCGAATGGAAAAATATCTCGCTATAACGATATGCGCCCATCCTTTAACTTCACCGAGGTTTTGGATAGTTTGTTAATTCATCAAGAAAATCAAAAAGCATCACTTTAATGAAGAGAATCGCACTATTTGCGTTAGTAATTGCATCACTAGCTTGCTCAGCTCAACCTGTTGAAGACCTTCCACTCACAAAGTACACCGACCAAGAACTTGGGCAACTATTAGTAGTTGGATTTCGTGGCACTGAAATAAATTCAGAAAGCAAAATTGTTCAGGATTTTAAAGATTATAATCTTGGAGGCGTTGTTCTATTCGATTATGATGTCGAATCAGGCGAATTCGGAAGAAATATTATTGATGCAAATCAGCTACTAAGATTATCATCTGCATTAGTAGCTTATTCCCAAAATCCACCATTTATTGCGATCGATCAGGAAGGTGGACAGGTATCTCGACTAAAATCTAGATATGGATTTCCTGAAACAAAAAGTGCTGCATACTTAGGATCAGTTGATCAGGAAGATACTACAAGACTATACGCCAGAAATATTGCTCAGGAATTCATGGTTGTAGGTGTAAACACCAATTTTGCCCCCGTGGTTGATGTTAATTTGAACCCTAATAATCCTGTGATTGCAAACTATGAGAGAAGTTTCTCATCAGATCCGGAAAAAGTTATTGAACATGTTGGTTACGTACTTGACGAATTTGATAAAGAAGGAATTTTAAGTGTTCTTAAGCATTTCCCCGGTCATGGTAGTTCAAATCAAGATTCCCATCTTGGAGTAACAGACGTCACAAATACTTGGGATGAGTCTGAATTGATCCCATATAAACGTTTATTCGAGGATCGCAAAATCAATGCTGTAATGACTGCTCACATTTACAATGCCAATCTGGATTCGTTATGGCCGGCAACAATGTCTGAAGCTACTATACAAGACCTACTTCGTGATTCATTAGGTTTTAACGGAGTTGTTTTTTCAGATGATATGCAGATGGAAGCCATCCGTGCTGAGTATGGTCTTGAGACTGCTATTGAGCAGACTTTAAATGCCGGTGTGGATGTTCTGATTTTCGCAAATAATCTGGTTTATGAAGATGATATTGCTGAAAGAGCAATCAGAATCATGCAAAAAGGAATTGCCGAAGGCAGAATTAGTGAGACAAAAATTGATAGCGCATTGGCCCGTGTTGGAAGACTCAAGAAAGATGTGATTGAAGATCTTTGTACATGTCTGACCTACTAAATAGTGAAATTCTTCAAAAGACTGAGCAATATGTTCGAGAGCAACTTGAAGGCGAAGGCTCAGGGCATGATTGGTGGCATATTCATAGGGTAAGGAATACAGCTGTTTCAATTGCGAATGAAGAAAGTGCAGATCTATTCATAGTCGAACTAGCAGCATTATTGCATGACATTGCTGATCATAAATTTCATGATGGAGATGAAGAAATTGGCCCCAGAGTAGCGGGAGAATGGTTACAATTAATGAATGTTGATGTTAAATCCATCGAGCATGTACAGGAAATCATTGCTGATTTATCATTTAAGGGGGCTAAAGTTGAAACTCCAATGCGGACTATAGAAGGTCAAGCTGTACAAGATGCAGATCGATTAGATGCATTAGGTGCAATAGGAATTGCCAGAGCTTTCGCTTATGGTGGTCATAAAAATCGAGAATTGTACAATCCAAATGTTTTGCCTACCCAACATGATTCATTTGATGCCTATAAAAACGATAAAGGCCATACAATCAATCATTTTTATGAAAAATTATTTCTCCTAAAAGATCGAATGAATACTGATACAGGAAAAAAGCTAGCTATAGAAAGGCATGAATTTATGAAGGATTTTGTAAATCGATTTTATGCCGAATGGGATGGAAAGCAATAACGATTTTGGTTGTGAATCTTGCTTAGATTCAATACTCTTTGAGCTGATTAATTACTTTCTGCCATGACCTTAACACAACTCTCATACATCGTTGCAGTTGATAAATATCGACACTTTGCAACTGCTGCACAGAAAATTTATATCACGCAACCAACTCTGAGTATGCAGATTCAAAAACTAGAGGATGAACTTGGTGTTTTGATTTTTGATCGTTCAAAATCGCCGGTTATTCCCACAGAAGTAGGTGTTAAAATCATAGAACAAGCAAAAGTAATGCTGAGTGGTGCAAAGCATATAGAAGATATTGCTGCGGTTGAAGACGGTGAATTAAAAGGATCTTTCAAAGTTGGGATTATACCAACCGTTGCACCCTATTTAGTACCAATTTTTCTAAAAGCGTTTGTTGATGCCTATCCCAAAATAGACTTAACATTTGAAGAAGCCTTAACGGCAGATGTATTAGAAGGCTTGCATGATGATGAGTTGGATGTTGGGATAATCGCAACTTCTCCGGGCGGTAATCTATTTGAAAAAGAACTCTTTCTCGAGCCATTTTTGGGCTATGTCTCAATAGGACATAAAGTAGCTTCACAGGAAACCCTTCAATTAGGTGATTTATACTCTGAGAATCTTTGGTTATTAAACGAAGGACACTGTTTCAGAGATCAGGTTATTAAGTTGTGCAAAAAGGAAAACCAGAAGTTAAATCGAGGCAGTGTTGTCTTCGAAAGTGGAAACCTTGAGACTTTAAAACGACTGGTTGAACAAGATTTTGGTGTTACCCTTATGCCTTTCCTCGCTATGGAAGATCACGATGTTCGCTGTGCAAATGGAGTGATTAAAAACTTTGCTGATCCGGTTCCAACCCGAAAAATTCGAATGGTTTATAGTAGAGAATTTCTGAAGAATAATCTGATTGATGCTTTGGCATCAACGATAATGAATACCATTCCTGCCTCACTTAAAGAGCAGACCGAAGATTTTGTTTTAGATTAACAAAAAAGCCGGGCTATTGACCCGGCTTTCTTTTTTATGGTAGATAAGAAAGTCCCCTTCTTAGTTTCCACATGAAGTATTTTTCAAGGGTTACTTTGAAGAAATCAAAGATCACATTAGGGATCATGATTGCGAATTTTCGTGGTTTGAATAACGAATTTGCCAGAATTATAACTTCCTTTTCTCCCGCATCCATCACACATAATCCGGCAATTTTACCCCATGGCTTTTCTTGCAGATTAGATTTGCCCTGAATGGTCTTTACAATATTCTGGGCAACTATTTTACCGGTTACATCACTTGGATAACCCGTTTTTGGTACACTAAACGGAACTTCACCTTGCTCAAATGGTGGTGCAACATTAACAGCTAAACCGGCTGACCAAACATTATCATATTCTGTATGTCTGTAGGTAGGCAGAGTTGGAATAAATTGATTAGTACCGCAATGTAAATCCGGTGAATTTTCAACGAAATCAACTCCGGTAAATGGTGGCATCAACATCTTAAATCTGGAGTCTATACTTGTTCCATCGCTTAATTTTACGGTTTCGGCAGTTACTTCTTCCACCCCAACAGAAGTATGATAGGTGATATGGAACATATCCATGAACTTCTTCAACATTGCTTCACCGAGAGGCATACCATCAATACCAAAATGACCTAAATATGGTTCTGGTGTTATCCAGTGTAAATCTACTTTTTTGCGGATTTTTTGGTCTCGCAACCACTTTTCTAAATTGAATAGAAACTCATAAGCAGCACCCATACATCCAGCACCTTGAGTAGCACCAATCACAATTGGACCTGGGTTAGCTTTAAATTCTTCAAGTTTTTCTTTGGTTTGCTCTGCACCTACTGGTGTTCCGATATACATTGAATGCTCTTTTAAACCCGGTACAGCATCGAAACGAACTTTTGGACCTGTAGCAATTACCACATGATCGTATTCGTATTCACCTTTTTCGGTGTATACAATTTGTGCTTCTGGATCTACTCTTAATGCTGTATCCAATACAAAATTTACTCCTCTTTTCTTCAGTACTTTTTCACGAGGAACAGTAATTTCATCAACATTTCTTCTTCCAATTGGAACCCAGATTAAAGATGGGACATAGATGAAATCAGGATTTCGATCGATTAACGTTACATCTACTTTTTTGCCAAGCTTCCTTTTGATTTGCATTGCAGCGGTAGACCCTGCAAAATTGCCACCAACAACCAGAACTTTCATTAGTATACCTCCATTATTCGTTGTTACAACAACAATAAAAGAGGTAGGTATGAAGTTTTTATGAAGTCTAAAAAAGCGCTTTTCTGGAGCTTAAATTACTTTTTGATCAACCGAAGGCTAAAGTAATTATCATTGGAATTAACCGACTGTTCAAGACTTACTTCTTCGTTGAATTTATTGAAGAACACATAAGATCTCTTGCCAGATTTCTCATCTTTGTAATCATATCCATCAATGGTTGATGTCCAATAAAACCCACCATTTAATGTCTGAAGTGCAGGATTCATCTCCATAAATATATTTAATTCTTCCTCAGGAATGCGCTCAGAGAAAAATCCGGATAGACCAAATTTCATTCTTCCGGTTAGTTCTTGCCATCTTTGTCTATCGAAAAAGTTCAGTAATTCTCGGAAATCTTCGGCTGTTGGTACTCTCCAATCATCAAATAAGGTTTCAATACGCTCAACACCTTTGTAATTATAAATTCGACCTAAACTCTCCATTTCTTGTTTTCCGGAAACAGGAATTTTGGATAATAGACCCAAGTCCAAAGTTATGTCTTTACTCGCCCAAACCTGGTTTCCTACTTTAATACCCTTTAAACCAGAATTTATCAACGCAGCTTTACGCTGAGCTTGAGACAACTGTATAATTATTCGTTGTAAATCTAGTGCCTGCTGTTTTGATAGATTTTCAAAATAAGTAGCGTCTCTCCACAACCATTTACATTCTAAATCAAAGTGATCAGAATCCTTTTCATGTAGATATACAATCACATCCCTATCAACCTTTGTGGTTTTAGATTCAATTAATGACGTATGTTGATGCTTTCTATCAACAGTAATGTAATTTTGCCAGACTTCAATCTTAAAAGCGTTGAGTTTAAAATCACCTTCTACAAAATCGTCGACAAAAAAATCGGTTAGTACATTTGCAATCATAATGAAAACCAGTTTTAGCTCTTCTAGTTTTCGGACAAATCGCTAAAAGCATTAGAAAAAGAGTATTTTTTTAATATTCATTTTTATTCCATCAATGTTTCCGGTAGTATTTCGAATTGTTTGACTTACATTTAAGCAATAATGTCATCTTGAATTAGCTTATTTTTTCTCGATATAATGTCGATTAATAAGTAGATTCAACATCAAACTATTTCACCATAATTGTTTTCTCTGTCAATGCTGAAGAATTTTAGCCTCGTTTGCTTACTTATATGTTTTTCAGGTGTATTGAAAGCTCAACAGCAGGATTTTGATAAGGCGCTGGAGTTTGCTCAAAACAATTTCCTTATCAATAACGACAGTCTTTTAATCTATGCTGATCAGGCAATTGAACTTGGTTTGGAAAATGAATTTCCAGGGACTTCTAGAGCCTATTATTTCAAAGCTGTCGGCTTATTTTATCAGGCTAAATATAGAGAAGGGATTGAAGTTACTAGAACGGGTTTAGACTGGACAAACAAGTACGATCTAACAAATACGATTGTACAAGGTCAATTATATAATCGCCTTGCGGGTAATTATATCATGTTGGGTCTATATGAACTCGGCCTGGAACAATTGCTGATTGCACAAGATATTTTTGAGCTACATGATGACCAAGAACAGCTATTCATGAACCTGAATAACATTGGTGTTGTATGGTTGAAGTTGAAGGATTACGATAAAGCCCTGGAGACGTACGAAGAACTACTCACATACGAACAAGATAATCCCCTTCTACTTGTTCCTATTTACTACAACTTTGCGAATATATATTTCGATTTAGAGAATTACGAAAAAGCGCTCACCAATATTGAGCAAAGTCTTAGTTTAGCTGGCGAAGATGATCAGCGATTATCGCAAATATATTACATGCGAGGTAATATACTCTCTGGTCTGGGTAGTTTTGAGAATGCATTGAACTCATACACTTTGTCGATTCAATACTACGAGGAACAGAATAATGAACTCAATACGGTACAACCCAAACTTGGTATTGCAAGGACGCTCATTCAACAAGCTAAACTTGATAGCGCACAAGTAGAAGCCGACGAAAGCCTGGATATTGCACTTCGATATGAATCTTTACCGGATAGAGTTGAAGCGCTGGAGGTTCTATCAATGATTTCTGAAGAACAGGGTGATCTTAATGAAGCGTTGGCTTACTACAAATCCTACACGGAACTCTCCGATAGTTTGAATAATGCAAATGTAAATCAGGAGATTGCCAATCTATTAGCCGAACAAGAGTTTGAACAAGTTGAGCGTGACCTACTGTTTGAACAACAAGAACAAAGAATCCGATCTGAAGCACAAATTCTTCGTCAAAGAATCATTATTGCCGGAACAATTGTCATCATTTTTCTTGTGCTTAGCATCATGTTCATTCAGCGAAATAAAGCCAAAGAGAGATTAATGGCCAATGAAATGCTAGTTCGAAAAAACGAGATCATTGAAGAGAAAGCGCGAAAATTGGATGAAGCAAATTCTATCAAAAACAGGCTTTTTTCAATTATTGCTCATGATCTAAGAAATCCGCTTAGTTCTCTTCAAGGGGTAATTCAGCTCATTGAGATGAAAGCTGCTTCAAAAGAAGAGTTGGATCGAATTCTTCCTTATTTAACCCATAAGTTTGAGAACACTTCGATTCTGTTAGCAAATTTGTTGGAATGGTCGATGAGTCAGATGGATGGCTATAGTGTTAAACCGGAGAATTTTGATATCAACGAGCTCATAAAAGAACGTTTTGAAGTTGTTCGATCTCGTACCGATGAAAAGGAGCTCTCAGTTATTCTGCCTACTAATTCAGTTATTGTTCATGCTGATAAAAATATGATTGGGATTGTTATCCTGAATTTATTTTCGAACTCTATCAAGTTCACTGGTTTGCATGGAGAAATAAGAGTGACCGTTACAGATAACCTGGATGAAGTAATATTTTCAATTTCGGATTCGGGTAAGGGAATTCCGGCAAATAGACTTCCATATGTTCTTGATGATCAATTCGAATCTACCAAAGGAACGCGTGGTGAAAAAGGTACCGGACTAGGGCTAATTATTTGTAAAGAATTCATCCAGAAAAATGCCGGTAACATCTGGATTCAAAGTGAAGAAGGACATGGAACTACCGTTTCATTTTCACTACCCGTCGCCATTGAAGAAGAAGTAGAATTGAAAAAAGAAGAAGTCTAATAAACTGACATTAGTTGTCACCCCCATCTTCTAACTTCCAATAGTCAATCAGCAAATAACAGGTGAACATTGAATGTTCCTTGTTGGATATTGATTATTGAACAGAATAATAATTAAAGTCATCCTGATCCCGACAGCGGTCGGGAGAAGGATCAGCGGTATTCATAAACCAGTTGATTCTTCGCTATCACACAGAATGACAATACGCTCTATGCTCAAAATCACCAAAGCAGGACATCACGGCATTTTACTTCCCGAACTTAGTATCGGGCTGGATTATAGTGGCACGAAAGCAGATCATATTTTCATTTCCCATGCACATGCTGATCATATGCCGCGGAATCGAAACTTGACGGTATATTGCACTCCACCCACTGCTCGATTCATGAAAAAGAGAGGTTTTGGTGGTAAAATGATCGAAATAGAATTTGGAGAGACTTTAGAGACGGATGCAGCCCGAATCACCCTCTACCCTGCCGGACATATTTTGGGTTCTGCTATGACCTTCGTAGAATCAGATCTTGGTTCAGTATTATACACCGGTGATTATCGAACGCCTCCATCACCTGCAACGGAAGGATTCCAACTTCCGGACGTTCAGGTTGATCAGTTTATTACTGAAGCCACTTTTAGTTTACCGATTTATAAATGGAAATCGGAAGAAGATTTGGCAACACAAATTCGAGGATTTGCAACCCGATCTTTAGAGGATGGATACACCCCCATTTTCACAGCTTACAATTTGGGAAAAGCCCAAGAATTGATGTATATCCTCAAAGAGCTGAATCATCCCATGCAAATTCATGGCGCAGGATATAATCTTTGTGGGATTTACGAAGAATTCGGATTTGGTCTGGGTGATTATGAAACCTATCAAAGGGAAAACTGTGAAGGCAAAATCCTGATTTGTCCGAGTTCGGCTTTGGGGACAGGTTTCGCCAGTAATGTGAAGAAAACTCGAGTTGCTTATTGTAGTGGGTGGGCAAGCAATGAAAGTCGACAAACCCAATTAACTGTAGATGAGCTTATCCCAATAAGCGATCACCTCGACTTCTTCGAATTGATTGATTTATGCGATCAGATTAGGCCTAAAAAAGTGTGGGTCACTCATACTCCTAATCCCGATGTCGTTCAGCATTATCTGGATGATTTGGGGATTAAATCAGCGTTTTTAGATATGGAGGTTGTGGATAATGACTAATTCAAAATTCATTGCCCTATACGGACCCACCCCTCAATCCCCTCCCAAGAGGGGACGCTCGGGTACATTGAAATTCCTAACATCAATGAGTCTTCCTCTCCTGAGAGAGGAAACAAAGGAGTGGGTCATTGGATAACACATTCAAAACTCTGGCAGAACTAGCTCAAAAAATCGCGTTCACACGAGGGAATAATGCGAAGATTAAGTTATGTGCGGAATACTTTAGTGAGTTGAGTTCAGAAGACGTTCGAAGAGCCGCACAATTTTTAGGGGAAGGTGCCTTCTCATCTGTATCAGGGAAAAGAGCTTCAGTCGGACATCGAACTGTTGCTATATTAGCTGCTGAAATATGTGAAATCGATTATGAAAAGGTATTTCGACCATCTCGGACGGCAACGGGAAGTTCATCGGAAACCATTCAACGTTTACTGGAAAATATCCCGGAAGCTCGGGCAAAGTGGTCTGCTGAAAATATGTCTCTTGAGGAAATTGAAGCGATCTTTGAAACGCTGTACATCACTAAAGGTAGAGAAGCTAAACAAGCAGTATTGATGGAAAGCTGGACTAAAATGACTCCTCTTGAAGTCAAATATTTCATTCGGATGTTGGGACAGGGATCATTAAGAATAGGATTTGAAACCCGTAGTGTAGTATCAGCCATTGCAAAAGCATTCCATAAAAAAACCGAGAAAGTTCGATACGCTCATATGATCACCGGCAGTTTAGGCGATACAGCAATTCTGGCCAAAGAAGATCGATTACAGGAAGCAGAATTCGATCTATTCCATCCCCTCTCATTTATGCTGGCAAGTCCGATTGAAAGTCGGGCAGTTGAAAATCTGGAAGAATACATCGCCGAAGAAAAGTTTGATGGCATGCGTTGCCAGGCTCATGTTTCCGGAGATAAGATCGAACTTTTTACCCGGGACCTGAATGTCACAACTTCCAGCTTTCCAGAAATTCTGGATTTCTTCAAAGAAAGAAATCTTCCCGAAGTAGTACTCGATGGAGAGATTTGTGTATTCAAAGACGAGACTATTCTCCCCTTTCAACTCCTCCAAAAACGAATGGGTGTTAAGAAGCCTGGTGCTAAACTACTATCTGAATTCCCCGTGATATTCGTGAGTTATGATGTTTTATATTTGGATGGGAATTCGTTATTCGATGAATCGTTAATCGAACGGCGTAAAAAACTTGAGGAACTGGCTCAAGAATATCATCTGCCATTGACATCCCAAATGGAAATCACTTCGAATGACGATGTGGAGCAATTATTCAATCAGGCGTTGGCACATGGAAATGAGGGGTTAATGCTGAAGCGTAAAGATTCAGTCTATGAATATGGTCAACGCCGGAAATCCTGGCTGAAAGTTAAAAAACCTAGTGGATCATTGGACACTGTGATTTTATATGCTCATGCCGGAAGTGGAAAACGAGGTGGTACTTATTCTGATTTCACACTCGGAATTTCGGTTAAGGATGATGATCGTTATGAAGAAGAATTCATCCCTATTGGAAAAGCATATGGTGGATATTCCAACGAAGAGCTTGCAGATATGAACAAGCGAATCAAAGGATTAATTCTGGAGCGGTTTGGACCCACCCTTCTGCTGAAACCGGAAATTATGGTGGAACTGGAATTCGAGGATATCCAAATCAACAAAAGAACAAAAGCTAAATACACACTTCGACTTCCCCGATTTAAAGCCATCCGTTGGGACCTCTCTCCTTCCGATGCCGATACTTTAAAAGATGTAGAGCGCTTGTTCGAGGAAAAAATCGAGCAGGAACGGGAGAATCAGGGCAAAAATCCTAGTTTTATCTGGAATTCCTGATTAATTGATTTCTTAGCAACAAGTTTATGTAATTAAGTCAAAGATTTAATTATACTACGCCGGGTTAATCAATCACTTCATTTATGCGTTCTATATTTACCAAAATTAGTCAGGGAATTTTTACTGTCCTATTATTCTCATCTATTTCATTTGCTCAATTCACCATTGATGGCATTGAAGGCATCGAATTCGATCCGTCTAATGGTGATTTTTCCACTACACTATCAGGTGATAATGTAACTGTGTTTGGTGTAATAGTTGCTCCTGTAGGCTTAACATTTAGTTACACTTCAGCTTCCAATAACTTTTCAATTTCAGGTACAGCATTTATTGGAATGGATGGTATTGTTGGTTCTGATGTAAGTTTTTTGCTGTCAATCACTGATGAAACGGTAGATGAAGTCACAATCGGCTTAACTGAGAGTTTTTATATCAAAGGAATTGAAGTTAGTCCTGAAAATCTAACCCTGGGATATGATATCGCAAATTCTCAATTCGAAATGTATGGTGATCTATCGATTTCAATTCTTGAAGAAGATGTAACAGCTAACATGGGAGATGCAGATGATCCTGGGTTGATTTTTGATGGATCAACCATCACACATATTAATTTTGGAGTAACGACAGATTTCAGCCTGGCTGGTATGATCATTGAAGCCAATGATGTAGGAATTGAATGGGACTCCGAGAGTTCTGAATTATTTAACATTTATGGGGATGCCAGCTTAAACATCGACGGTGAATCGGTTGATGCTGATTTTGGTGACTCTGAAGAGCCTGGTATTGTTATTAGTAGCAGCCAACTTGAGTCATTCGAAGTGGACGTTAACAGCGATCTCACACTAGGAAATCTTGAAGTGATTGCTGAAGATGTAGACATCAAATACAGCGAAGGCGTTTTCGAAGTAACAGGGAAAATCACCATTGAAGAAGTGTTCTCGGTGTCTGTAACCCTAGGCAGTGATGACGCCCCGGGTCTCGAAATTGATGTCAGTGGATCGGCACCAAAATTCAAGATTGATGATCTTACCATTGATATTGAACATGCCAACCTGGGCACCATCGATCTGAAAAATTTTGAGCTTGAGTTTAATAGCGATGGAATTGTTGAATCTGATCTGGATGTGGTATTACCATCAGGAACTGAAATAGATGGACGCATCAGTTTCAAAGACGTAAATGGAAAAGCAGAGCTTGATGGAATTAGCGTTTCCTATACAGCCACTAATATTGATGATGCCGTTGAAATTTTTGCTGGTGTTCAAATGGTTTATGTTGAAGGTAGTGTAGAAAACCTAACTAAACCCTCAGATTTGGAAGTCTCTGCTGAGATGGACCTAATTTATGGGGGTGGATTTTCACTGGAAGATGAGGACGTAACGCTACTAGAGACTAGTGCATCAGTAGACGTAAATTCTGAGCAATTACAACTTGAAGCCGATGTAAATGTAGGTGCGTATCAAGATGGTGACGATTGGAAAAGTCTTCTTGGAGATGGTTCAATTACTCTTAAATTATATTTTAGTGGTAGTGCAGTTACTGAAGTTAAAATTGATATACCATCTGATCCTTTAGTTAAAGTTGATGCGGAATTTTATCTCAATACAAGTGGTGATTTTGATGGGTTGATTGATGTTAGTTTATATGTTCCAAGTTCCGTCCCATTTATCGGTGGTGACAAACTGGGTAGTGTGGATGGTGCAATTCGTTATAAAGCTGATGACTTAGGTGCTAGTTATGCCGCAGGTTGGACTGAATGGGATACCTTTTGGCATGATTATTATTTAGGCGCTAAATATAAATTCAAAAGCAGAAGCATCAGCACATTTTCCGGCAAAAGTCATGTAAGTGATATAAAGGACGATATTGAAGATGATATCAATGGGAAAGCAGTAAATGCAGCGACTCAATATACTATCAGTACTCACACTTTTGATGTGTATGATGATCCAGTGACACCAAGCATGCTTTTAATTACCGCAGATTGGGGTAAAGAGATTGATAGTGTTCTTGTAAATGTAGTTGGTCCCGAAGGGATCTATGAATTAACGCGGGCAATTGCTTTAACGGATACAAATACTACAACTGTCCCGGATTATGGCTATGAAGAAAATATGGATTGGGTAACTAATGACTCATCCGCTGTTTTTGTCATAACTACTCCATCCGCATTCAGTCAGGAAGAAATTGCTCATGCAACAATGATTGAAGGTCGATATCAGGTTGTAGTTTCTTTACCTGCAGATCAAGCACCGGATTCGGTTGATCTAAGCGTTATTCCGATCTTCCAATCACCCAATACTGATATAGCAGTTTCTAAATCAGGTAATAATTATGAAGTTGACTTAGACTACTGGTCACTCATTCCGGATTCAACATTTTTATCTCTCTACGTGAATACCGAAAATTCTTACGATAGTGCACGTTTAGTAACTCATGTTGAAGCTGAAAACTTTGATGATTTTGGTTATGGAACTGAAAGTATTACGTACAATCCCGGTTTTCTTTCTGTAGAAGACACCTTGTATTTCTTTGCAATTATTGATGATGGATACAATCCACCGGAAACATCAGATATTGCAAATCCATTTGTTCACGAACCGGATTTTTACGGAACCATTTCCTTCCCTCAAGATGCAGATTCATTGAAAGCCGGTTTAAGAATTTTCATAGATGAAGACGTAGATAAAAGTTTTGATGTACACTCTACGGGTGGACTGGAAAAGTTTGGTATTTCAAGTAGTGAAGGAAACTATTCTATAAGTGGACTTGAACCCGGAACTTATGAAGTCAGGATTGTGCTTCCGCCCGGATATAGGATTTCCGGTGGTGTGGATCGATTCTCTCATCATGAAATAACTTTCGATGGTACTCCAATAAACCATGATTTTATAATTGAAGCAGTTACTCAGGAGGCGCAATAATGAAAAAGATTATACTTTCACTTTTCGTTTTGTTTATTGGGCATCAGGTTCATGCTCAGGAATTGCTTACCTCAGAACACCCTGAGCCAACCGAAAATGCATTATTCGGCTGGGCGTCAGCAATACATATAGGTTATGCAGTAGTTACCGCTCCACAAAAAGATATCGGGGACAACCAATCCGTAGGAAGTGCATTTTACTATAGACGAACAATTAATGGTTGGGAAATCATTAAGGAATTTTCACCTGATGGATTGAATCAGCTTTCGAACTTTGGTATTAGTGCAGATATCAAATACCCATACATGGCAGTAGGTTCTCTGGGGGACCCTGATCGTGGATTATTTGCCGGAGCCGTTTATTTGTACACCTATAATGATACTAGTGTTACTCAGGTCCAAAAACTAACTCCATCTGATGCAGGAATTGGAAGCCAATTCGGTTATTCACTCGATTTAGCCTTTGAGAGTAACATTCTAGCTGTTGGCGCCTATCAGGCTGATGGAACAGAGAGTAAATCTGGTGCAGTATATATCTTCGAAACCAATAATGAAGGTGATTTTTTAGAAGTTCAAAAACTTGTTGCTGATGATGGAAAATCGCACGATTACTTTGGTCGCGAGCTAGTCTTCTTATCAGACGATATGATTGCAGTAAGTGCTTACAACGCAGATGGTGCAGAAGAACGAAGTGGAGCAGTATATATCTTCGAAAGAAACTCAGAAGATGTTTGGGAACAAACCGCAAAACTATTCGATCCTAATGGTTCATCTAGTGATTTATTTGGGTATAGTTTGTCTCCGTTAAATGAGATTTATGTTTTGGTTAAATCAAACTCATCTAATTTTACCGGAGCCTTTTTCATCGGTGCACCCGGTACTAATCACGAAAACGGACAAACCGGTTCAGTGTATATTTTTGAAAGAAATTCGGAGAACGTTTGGTCTATACAATATCAAATCATAGAACCCGATACAGAAAACAATGATCATTTTGGAATTTCTTTAGCTCATAATTCTGTTAGCGGATTATTTGTTGGTGCAAGTAGAACTGGGCTAACGAATGAAGGTAAAATCTATAACTATCGAATTGATTGGGAGTTTGATCCTGATGCTTTCGAGCAATTGCCATTTGCCGGAAATAATGCAGGTTTTTCAACCGAATTTTATGGTTCAAAACTAACAGCATCATCTAGCTTTGATGATCCCTACTTTATTTTTGCTACACCATATCAAACGTTAGATGACAAAACTAATGCAGGTACAGTCGAATTTTACCAAACTGTTTTGACGTCCAATGAAGAAGAGTTTGATATTGTGAATAGTTATAGACTCGATCAAAACTACCCAAACCCATTTAATCCAAGTACAACTATCAACTATTCAGTGAAAGATGCCGGATTGGTAAGATTGTCAGTGTTTAACTTATTGGGACAGGAAGTTCAGGTGTTGGTGAATGAGCAACAAATTCAGGGCAGCTATACGGTCAATTTCAACGCTTCTAGCCTGGCCTCGGGTTTCTACTTCTATCGACTTGAAGTGAATGATTTTGTAAATACGAAAAAGATGTTGCTGATTAAATAATCAGAATCCAATCGAAGTTCTTAATCCGACGATAATCGCATCTTCCAAATCAGTTGCCTGGTTTGGATTTGCGATGTACTGGGCATCAATCTGAAGACTAAATGATTCTTTAAGCTGAATTAAATAGGTGAGTTCCGTTATCAATTCGTCTGCTAGATCATCACGAATTTCCTCTAAATAAGAATCACTGTTCATTGGCAAACTTACTGCTACACCAAATTGATCTTCATTCCTGCCCGGAAGTAATCCGGTATATGAAAGTCCGCCTCCAAGATATCCTGAGAACCGACTTATCTCAGGGTTAACGGCACCAACTCGTCCAAACAAAGATAATCCCTGATCAGAATCCAGTTTTTCAGAAAACACTTTCCCTTCTGCAAAAGCATAAACACCGGCATCCAATTGTGATTCTCCATCCCAACTGATTCGTTCTTCAGAATATTTCCAGATTCCAAGAGCAACTCGAAACGGAGAATTTTCATTAACACCACGATCTATTGATTGACCCGCTTCCGGACGTTTATACCAATTGATCTCTCCAATCATTAAGCTTCCTTCGCTCTCACGAATTCTAACTTTTGTTCCTTTTCTATCTGCCGGATCAGATGGAACAGCATCAAGAATTGCCCCTTTAAGTGTAATTCCGGGTATCAGGTTAATTTTTAATCGAGCACCTAACGTTGTAAATGGAAAAGTTGATGGGCCATGCGTGCCTGAATAATATAATTCAGGTCCAATTCCTTGAGAACTATTGATAAATAACTGCCCGGTATTAATAACATCAAACTCAGTATTCATATCATATAATCCGATCAGCAAAGAGCTCTTAATCGGTGCTATTGGAATATTAGCCCAGGCTTCAAAAAGTCTCCAGTTATTCTCTGTTTCAATATTTGAAACACTTTGAATATCACCGGCAAGTTCAGAAATACTACCACCCTGATTTGCTAATCCGTACACATAAAATGTGAAATCATTCCAATTCGACTCAACTGTAATATCTACATTATCGAAATATCGAAGACCTGTATTGAAACCTCCGGTTGTATTCGCAAAAAAATCTGAAGTATAGACGACCGAAGTATTTAAGGAATCCAGAATACTTCCCTCCTGTGCTTTTGTATCCGATGAAATAACAAGTGCAATAAGCACTGCAAAAAAACTAATGAATACTTTTTTCATAATTAATGAACGATTCTACCCCGAGTTCCTTTAAATTTACGTGCCAAAAAGTAAGGCAAAACCTCAGAAATACCTATCAGTAACATTTTCATTTCTCTATGAGTAGTTGGACTTTAAAATCGATACCGCCACATGACTGGTATCTTTGCCTGGATGTTGAATCATATTTCGATCATGAACATCAACCAGAAAATATGTTTGAAGAAGGATTCACTCGACCAATTCCTTTAGAAGACAGAGATGTAATTGTCACAGTTTTCTTTAATGGAGATGTTGATGCGCCTGAATTCAATATTGAGTGTAAGGAGTCTCTGACTTCAGAAGAAATTGATGTTGCGAATAAAAGCTTATCAAAGATTCTTGGCACTGAAATGGATATTCGTCCATTGTATGATCAAGCAAGTGAAGACCCCATTTTAGCCGACAAATTGTCTTCTTTGTATGGTCTGAAAAGAATGACACGTGCGAATCTTTTTGAGGATATACAAAACAGGATTGTGGAAATGCAGATGAACCACAAACCAACTGCAAAGAAAATGATGTATGCTATCAGAGAGACATATGGCACTTCATTAGACTATCAGGGAGGAACATTAGCATCTTGGCCAAGACCGTATCAATTGATGAAAGCTGATCCAGCTAATATTCGAAAACTAGGACCCACTCTAAGAAAAGGTCAGTATTTAGTTGAATTAGCTACAAAAATTGTTGGTGGTGAAACTGATATGGATTTCCTCACAAAAACGGATCCTGTTACGGCTTATAACACCTTAGTAAAGATTAAAGGAATTGGTCCGACAGCAGCACAAGATATTATGATGATGCGAGGCAGAACGGATGCTGTTTTTCCATCAAACATCCAGAAAGGAGAAGAAAAAGGTCTTCGCAGATGGCTGATTTGGAGCTATGGAGGCGATCCGAATAATTGCAGTGAAGAGGAATTTCAGGAGTACATCAAAAACTGGAAAGGATATGAATCTTCGGCGCTTGAGTTTCTTTATGTGAACTGGATTTTGAGTGAGAAAGAAAGGCAGGCCGCAAAAAAGCGTTAAGCTACTTTCGGTAATTCAATAAAAAATTGAGTTCCGATATTTTCTCTGCTTTCAACCCAGATTTTTCCTTCGTGTAGCTCAACAATTTGTTTAACGATTGACATACCAAGTCCTGTACTTGCTTCGCCTTCTAAACCTGTCCGTTTAGCTTTCGAAAATTTATCAAAAATGTATTCGTGCATGCTTTCCGGAATACCAATTCCGGTGTCCTTTACCCTGATTAGAACTGATTTCTCCTTTTCAAAACTTTCAATAGCCACTTCACCGGGAGAGGAAGTGAATTTCAAAGCATTGCTTAAAAGGTTATCAATAACTCTTCCAAATCGCTTTTGATCTATGGAAACAGTGAGCACGTCTCTTTCAACAAACACATTTAAGTCTACCCCCTTTTTCTCGGCTTTATCCTTAAAATGAGCGATTGTATTAATGAGATAGTCTTTTAACATCGTTTTCTCTCGATCAAGCTCAAAACCTTCACTTTCTAATACAGTGACATCTAATAATTCTTGTATCAGATGGGTTGACTTATTGCATGAATCATCTACTAAATCAAACATTATTTCATGATCTGAACTCAGATTATCCTTTAAATCACCTCGTACAATTTGCATTAAACCCTGAATGCCATTTATAGGATTTCTCAAATCATGAGCTATGGTAGACATTATTCGATCCTTGTTAAAATTCACTTTAGCAAGCCGTGAATTTTGATTTCCGAGCTCTTCAATTATAGGTCGGAAAATGAATATAAATTCTATCCCCAGAATTAGAATACTTAATGCTGTCATTAGGATTTCAAAGAGTTCTAGTCTTGCATGTTTCTCTTCCGCTTCTAGCTGAAATTGTTGAACAATGGCATCCATTTTTGGAAGAAACGCTGCAGACTCTACTGCAATCATATCAGCAAAAATGGCTAACTCTTCTTCATTTGTGATACTGTTTACTAGGTTATTAATTAGCTCAACATGTTCATATATGTCAATGAACATTTGGTAAAGCTCAGTTGAATTATGCTTTGGGATATTGAATTCTTCGCTACCATCCCGAAGAGCTTTGTGGATGGTCACCCAATTTTTCGTGTCTGACTTTACACCATAAATCTTACTGAAATCCAGTTCTGATTTATAAGTTTGAAGGGCGATCTTCTGGCTTAACATTCTTTGTCGACCAGCAAGATTAAGTACATTGGCGTCAGCTTCTGACTGACTCAGCAAATAATGAGAAAAGAGTTGGTTCCCAACAATTAGACTGACCACTGAAGTGACAGCTAATGTGTAGAGAAAAATAATCTTAGATTTTTTAATCATTTGCCAACAATGAGAGCGTACTATTACACCCTCATTATCGGCTTAAAGAATCTAAGCTAAAGCTAGAATAAATTATTCGTTAGCAGCTGAAGGCTTCAACCTTGTTCTTAGGAAGAAGTAGCCAAATAAACCACTCAGTAATGAACCTACAAATATACCAACCTTAGAGTATTCAATAGATTGAGGATCTGCAAATGCGAGTCCACTGATGAATAAGGACATGGTAAAACCAATACCCGTCAGTAATGAAACTCCATAGAAAATACTCCAAACTCTATCAGCATTAGGTAATTTCACCACTCCAAGTTTCGTTGATATAAACACAGCGGCCATTATACCAATCTGCTTCCCTAGGAAGAGACCACAGAGAATTCCAAGAGTTAAAGTACTTGAGAATGCAGCTCCAAACTGTTCTGCTGAAAGTGCTACTCCGGCATTTGCAAAAGCGAAAACCGGCATAATGAAATAACCAACAATAGGATGTAATCGATGTTCCAGTTTATGAAGCGGTGATTCCATCTTTTCAACACTCTCTTCTATCAAATGCATCGCCGTTTCTTTGGATTCCTTATCACTGGAAGTAAACGAATCGCGTAGTAAATCCACCCCTTTCTGAAGACCAATTAGTAACTGCTCTTTGTTTTTGTGAGGAGTTACCGGTACTAAGAAACCTAATACTACACCGGCTATGGTAGCGTGAACGCCTGACTTCAAAACGGCTACCCACAAAATTAATCCAAAGAGGAGATACAATCCAATTGATCGTACATTTGAAAGGTTCATAGCTAGCAGAATAATGAATGTTACGCCAGCCACTCCTAATGCTGTAAGTGATATTTTACTCGTATAGAAGAGTGCAATTACTAATACGGCGATCAAATCATCTACAACTGCAACAGCCGTTAAAAACACTTTGGCCCATAAAGGGATTCTACTACCAAGAAGTGCTAATACACCTATCGCGAATGCAATATCTGTAGCAATAGCAATTGCCCAGCCATCTACATACTCGGTCCCCATGTTAAATCCGAAGAAGATCAAACCTGGTACGATAGCACCACCAAATGCTGCAATTACCGGCAGTAAGGCTGACTGGAAAGTGGATAGTTCACCATATTTCAATTCACGTTTAATCTCCAATCCTATCAAAAGAAAGAAAACAGCCATTAAACCATCATTAATCCATAGAATGATGGGTTTAGAAATATTTGCATCCGGAAGTCCAACAGTAAGCTTTACTTGAAGACTTTCGAAATAGAAATCTGCTAATGGCGAGTTAGCAACTATCAATGCTAAAACGGCTGCAACCATTAACAGAATACCTGAGAATGATTCGGTTTTTATAAATTCCTTAATTGGCGACAATGGTGTCGTCGTACTATGTGTACTCATACGATTATTAGTTTGTAGTCAGTTTTGTCTTTGTATTTAAAAATGCGAGTTATTTTATAACTCACCGTTCATCAAAATGATGAATCGGGCATCCCATCGCCGGCCTAAAAAACTTCTTTTGGCAATAAATGACCCCATCACTGCCGACGCTAATTTTCTTAATGCTATGTAGTTCGCAAACGTTCACATCAAAAAATATTGATTTAGCAGTGATTTTCGATGTGTATCGGTTCTGTTTAACGGAATTTTAAATCTAACCCAAAGATATTGCTTTCCTGTACTCAAAAATCCGCCAAATCATGTACAGAATCGTTGCCGGGACAACTACAAAAATCATAATAGTTTGGATAGGCTCAACGATAGGTGATCCTAGAGCTGCCAGCACTAAATATGTTAAATAGGTCACATAATAGAATAAAAAGAGGGATCCATCCATTCTTGTGAGATTAAAGCCTGCGATAAAAATTGGAATACACGCAATACTTACCGCAACCATAAATGGTAAATCAAGATTTATTGCTCCCAATGATACATCCAGAATCTCAGGTGCGATAACTAAAGTCAATCCGAGTGTAAGAAGTAAATTGTAAAGGTTTGATCCCATTACATTTGCTACTGCGATATCAGCTTTACCTTTTCTTGCTGCTGATAATGAGGTTGCTACTTCCGGTAGACTAGTTCCAATTGATACGATTGTTAAACCAATCACCAATTCAGAAAGTCCAAGAATTTGAGCAATAGTAACTGCACTTTCTACCATCCAGTTGGATCCTAAGACTATGAGCGCTAATCCAACTAATAATAAACCAACATTTTTGATGTAGAACATTGGCCCTTTCTCTAATTCATCGATAGACATTTCATATTGAAAGACTTCATCGACATCGCCATCACCTGTATTTCTCTTGATTTGCCAAAATGTGAAGTAAGAGTAAGCTACAAATCCCGCCAGGAGAATAACGCCATCGACCGTACTTAATCCACCATCAAGTGCCATGATATACAGCGTTGCACTTGCTAAAATCACGATGGGCACATCAATGCTGACAACTCTTCTTGTGATGTTTAAAGGTGAGATCACTGCTGTGATTCCTAAAATCAACAGGATATTTGCAATGTTACTTCCAATGATATTTCCTAAAACAAGGTCAGCACTTCCACTAAATGCTGCTTTTACACTAATCGCGAGTTCAGGCGCACCGGTTGCAAATGCTACAACAGTTAAACCCATAATTAACGGAGACACTCCCCACTTCAGACCAAAGTGGTCTACAGCTTTAAGGAAAAGCTCAGCGCCTGCTATCAAACCAACTAAGCCAAGTATAAATAGGAGAATGGTCATTCCTGTGAATTAAGTGAGGCGCAAAGGTAAGGAAGACTAGACCAACAGGAAATGAGCTTATTTACGGTTTAACAGAATTAATCATTATGCAACTTCTACTTCTACCTGTTAATAATACACTTGAATAGCTATAGGCAGCTAATTCATCAATTTTTCACAAACCAGCCCTACACTGTTAGAGTACTTTTAATTGGAAATAGAGGAGTCTTATGGAATCGCGGATTTTCAAAACAATGGATGGCAATGAGGCTGCAGCTCATGTTGCATTTAAAACTAACGAAGTAATTGCTATCTATCCGATTACACCTGCATCTCCAATGGGCGAATGGGCAGACGCCTGGAGCGTTCAAAAACAGAAAAATATATGGGGTGATGTACCAAAAATTATTGAAATGCAAAGTGAAGGTGGAGCTGCCGGTGCGGTTCATGGATCATTACAAGCAGGTGCATTAACTACAACATTCACTGCGAGTCAGGGACTGTTATTAATGATCCCAAATATGTATAAAATCGCAGGTGAACTTACTCCTACCGTTTTCCATATTGCTGCAAGATCAGTAGCAACTCAAGCTCTCTCAATTTTTGGTGATCATACGGATGTAATGAGTGCCCGACAGACTGGTTGGGGCTTTCTCTTTTCCAATAATGTGCAGGAGGTAATGGATTTAGCTCTTATTTCACATGCTGCAACGCTTGAATCTAGACTTCCTTTCCTACACATCTTCGATGGTTTCCGAACTTCGCATGAAATAGCAAAAATTGAAGTACTTTCCGATGAAGTGATTCGAGACTTGATTAGCGATGATATGGTGAAAGCACATCGAGATCGTGGAATGAATCCTAATAATCCTTTTATTCGTGGTACTGCACAAAACCCGGATGTTTTTTTTCAAGGAAGAGAATCTGCAAATCCATTTTATCGGGCGACACCAGAAATCGTTGAAAATATCATGCGTCGTTTTGAAGAGTTGACCGGTCGCTCCTATCACTTATTTGATTACTTTGGAGCATCAGATGCTGAAAAGGTAATCATTTTGATGGGCTCAGGAGCTGATACAGTTGATCAAACGGTTCAATACCTAAACGATAACGGTGAAAAGGTTGGTGTTCTGAAAGTTCGGTTGTTCCGTCCATTTTCTCTTTCACATTTCATTGATGCCTTACCTGATTCAGTCAAAAAAATTGCTGTGTTAGATAGAACCAAAGAACCGGGAAGCTTAGGTGAACCACTTTATCAGGAAGTAGTTTCTGCAATTAATGAAGATCGCTTTAGTGATAATCCAAAGTTTTCACCATTAGTGAATATAGTGGGTGGGCGATATGGACTTTCATCTAAGGAATTTACTCCAGCTATGGCGAAGACTATTTTTGATGAGTTGAATTCTGATCGTCCAAAAAATCACTTTACCATAGGTATCAATGATGATGTGACTCATACTTCTTTAGGTTATGATTCAACCTTCGATATCGAAGATGAAGAAACTACACGAGCTGTATTCTGGGGATTAGGTTCTGATGGTACCGTTGGAGCGAATAAAAACTCCATCAAAATAATAGGTGAAGAAACCGATTTAAATGCACAAGGTTACTTCGTTTATGATTCAAAGAAATCGGGTGCCCGAACAATCTCTCACTTACGATTTGGCCCAAGTGATTTAAAACGACCTTATCTCATTTCTAAAGCCAATTTTATTGGGGTTCACCAATTCGGCTTCTTAGATCGATTTGATACCCTTGCTATGGCTGAAAAAGGAGCAACTGTATTGCTTAACAGTCCTTTTGATGGAAAAGAAGTGTGGGAAAAACTTCCAACATCCGTTCGCAAACAAATTCAGGATAAAAACATGAAGTTGTTTGTGGTGGATGCTTATAAAGTAGCCAAAGAAGCTAATTTAGGTATTCGAATTAATACGGTTATGCAAACCTGTTTCTTTGCGATATCCGGAGTTCTACCAAAAGATCAGGCGATTACAAAAATCAAGGAATACATCGATAAAACCTACGGAAAACGCGGTAAAGCAATCGTACAGATGAACTTTAATGCGGTTGATATTTCACTGGATCATTTGGAAGAAGTTGCAATTCCAAAATCAAAAACAGCTGTGATTCCGAAACCAACCAATGGATTTTCAGAGTCACCTGAATTTGTCCAAAAAGTTATTGCTGAAATCATTAACGGAAATGGCGATGAACTTCCGGTTAGTGCTCTTCCAATTGATGGAACCTATCCTTGCGGAACAACCAAATGGGAAAAAAGAGATATTGCCATGGAAATCCCTGTTTGGGATCCTGATATCTGTATTCAATGCGGTAAGTGTGTGATGGCTTGTCCTCACTCCGTCATTCGCGCAAAAGTTGCTGAACCGGCTGCTTTTGATAGTGCACCGGATGGTTTCCAACATACCAAAGCCAAATTCCGCGAGCTGAAAGGTTACGATTATACTCTTCAGGTTTCTGCGGATGACTGTACAGGTTGTACACTTTGTGTGGAAGTATGTCCGGTTAAAAATAAAAGCAATGTGAGCCTAAAAGCGATTAACATGCAGCCAAAAGCGGATGTTAAAGAAAAAGCGAATCGAGACTGGAACTTCTTCCTCGATCTTCCATCCACAAAAGTGAAAGATCAGCCGGAAATTGCGTTTAACAAAACTAAAGAAACCCAGCTTCTAGATCCTTATTTCGAATTCTCCGGTGCATGTGCTGGATGTGGTGAAACACCATATTTAAGCCTTCTTACTCGACTATTCGGTGATAGAATGGTAATCGCGAATGCAACAGGTTGCTCCTCGATTTATGGGGGAAATTTACCAACTACTCCTTGGACCACAGATGAAAATGGTTGCGGACCGGCGTGGAATAATTCATTATTCGAAGATAACGCAGAATTCGGGTTGGGAATGCGCCTTGCTATCGACAAACAAGTTGAAATTGCAAACGATTTACTTTGGAGAAGTCGTGGCGGGGCATTACCTGAGCAATTAGTTGACGATTTAATTCATGCCGATCAAAACACACCTGATGGCATTGAAAAACAACGAAAACGAGTTGATGAACTTGAAAAAAGAGTTGCTACTAAAGCTGATCCTGTTTCACTCAGACTGCGAAACTATACTAAGGATCTAATCCGAAAATCAGTATGGATTATTGGTGGCGATGGCTGGGCTTATGACATCGGTTTTGGTGGCTTAGACCACGTGATAGCTTCCGGTAAAAATGTGAATATACTGGTGATGGATACCGAAGTGTATTCTAACACTGGAGGCCAGGCGAGTAAGGCAACCGGGTTAGGAGCAATCGCAAAATTCGCAACCGGTGGTAAACCAACTCCTAAGAAAGATCTTGGCAAAATCGCAATGGATTATGGGTATGTATATGTAGCTCAGGTTGCAATGGGAGCTAACGAAAATCAATTGATTAAAGCTTTCCAGGAAGCAGAATCATATGAAGGACCATCAATCGTAATCGCATACAGCCATTGTATTGCTCATGGTATTGATATGTCGAAAGGTCTACATCAACAAAAACTAGCTAATGAAACTGGTTATTGGCCACTCTATAGATTTGATCCTCGATTGAAAGAGGAAGGCAAAAATCCTCTTCAATTGGATTCAAAACCTCCAAAAAAACCACTTCGGGATTATATCTACAATGAGCAACGCTACCGATTATTGACGCAGACTAATCCTAGAAAAGCACGGGAATACGAGAAACAAGCCCAGAATTGGGTGCATGACCATTGGCGAGTTTTGGAAGAATTATCCAAAGAGCCGGAAATCGAAACTGAAGATGAACCTGTAGAATCTGAAACCAAATAAGGAGAAGTCATGAATTTATCTACGCGATACTTAGGTTTAAAACTTGAACATCCTTTAGTGGCTTCTGCTTCACCGCTTACTAAGTCATTCGAAGGCATAATGAACCTCGCAGCGGCAAATCCGGCTGCTATTGTGATGCACTCTTTATTTGAAGAACAATTGAATGAGTCTAGCAACGAACTGGATCATTACATGAGTTATGGAACTGAGAGTTTTGGTGAAGCACTTACCTATTTCCCTGAAATTGATTCTTTTGATGTTGGCCCTGATTTATATCTGGAGCATATCGAAAAAGCGAAACGTAATACTGAGATTCCTATCATAGGAAGCTTAAATGGTTCTTCTAAAGGTGGCTGGATTAATTTTGCGAAGATGATTGAAGAAGCAGGTGCTGATGCACTTGAACTAAATATCTATCACATTCCAACAGATCCACTTATAGAAAGTAGCGACGTTGAAGAAATGTATTTAGAAACTGTTCGTGATGTGGTCGATTCTGTTATGATTCCTGTTTCTGTGAAACTGGGACCTTTTTTCTCATCCATTCCAAATATTTGTATGAAGATGAGTCGAATTGGAGTGAAAGGATTCGTTCTATTTAATCGATTCTATCAACCAGATATTGATATCGAACATCTGGAAGTTGCCCCAAACCTCACTTTAAGTACTTCCAACGACCTTCGACTTCCACTCCGTTGGGTAGCCATTCTACATGATCGCATTGACGCTGATTTTGCAATAAGTTCGGGTGTACACAATGCCAACGATGTATTGAAAGGAATGATGGCCGGTGCAAATGTTACCATGATGGCAGCTGAATTACTGAAGTATGGCGTTGATCGATTAGGAAGCATTAAACGCGAAATGGAATTATGGATGGAAGAACATGAATACTCTTCCATCGAACAAATGAGAGGATCAATGAGCCAGCGAAAAGTTCTGGATCCTGCTTCTTTTGAACGTTCGAATTACATGAAAATCCTTAATTCTTATAAACAAGACCCAACCGGAAAACTACTCTGGTAGAATAACTTAGCTTAAATTTTTCGTCCAAATAGTGCACTTACTTTTCTCTGATTCTTGTCGATACATATTATAAATCGGATAATAAGAATGGATTTAAGTACACGCTATTTAGGCTTGGAGTTGGAGAACCCTATCGTCGTTGCACCATCTCCCATCACAAAAAAGTTTGAAGGAATACTTCAACTAGCGGAACAGGGTCCGGGAGCCATTGTCTTACACTCTTTATTCGAAGAACAGATTGTTCACCATCAATTAAAAGATGGTTACGACACCTATCCCATCATCAAAAGATTAAAAGAAAAATATCCTTACTACCCCGATTTTGATGAATTCCCGGTTAAACCAAAACAGTATCTTGAATTCATAAAAAATGCGAAAGCGCAAACAAATGTACCAATTATAGCGAGCGTGAATGGCATAAATAATGGCGATTGGCTTCGTTTTTTAAAAGATATTGAAGAGGCAGGAGCAGATGCTATTGAGTTGAATATCTATTTTATCCCCACCGATTCCGATCAACTCAGCTTTTCAATTGAAGAGATGTATATCGACCTGATAAACGAAGTCACTGAAATCGTTAAAATTCCAATTGCAGTAAAATTGGGTCCATATCTCACCAATATTGCGAATATGTGTAAACGCATGCATAATGCAGGTGCAAAGGGATTTGTGTTATTTAATCAATTCTTCCAGCCTGATTTGGATATTGAGAATATGACTCACTTACCAAAAGTTGAGTTAACTACCTCTCGCTCATTATTACTACCCCTAAGATATACTGCCATTCTTTACTATGGCCTTCAATTTGATATTTCCATTAGCTCAGGTGTTCATACTGTTGAAGATATTGCTAAATCAATATTGGCTGGTGCGACTACTGTACAAATGGCATCAGAGATTTTAGCTAATGGAAAAGAACGTATTCATCAACTTCGCTATGAACTCATGAAATGGATGTTCCAGCATGGTTACCGTGATCTTAGAGAGATGAGAGGAAAACTAAGTCAAAACAGCTGTAAAGATACTTTCAACTTTGAACGAGCATATTATATGCGTTCACTTGCTTCTTATAAAATGTTGACTGACGAAGAACGTGAACAACAGCAAAGCGAAGCTAGCTAGGTTTAGATTTAGGAATAATAAAAAAGCCCACATTTTGAAAATGGGGCTTGAATATCTCTCTTGATCTACACTCAATAATATTATCATTTATAAGCCAAATACTCGATTAACGTTGAATCCGAGTCTAAAATCTCTGGCAAAGAAATCGTCGGTAGTTCTAGCCAACAAATGTTGTTCGGTGAACCAATTCCCGTTCATAAAAAACATTTGAAATACGTGTCCTCCTGTATCAATCTGCCATGAAATGGCCATCGGATTCTTTAATCCTTCGGTCTTATCTCCAATTAACCCGAAATATTCGAAAGAAAAAGAATGTTTCATACTTACTCGGTATTCACCTCCAAACCCGGCACCGAAATGAGTATGCTTTGGATTCTGATCTTCCGTTTCAATGACTACCGTATTAAAATGGGAAACCATTGGTGTGAATTGTAAACTCAATTTATCACTAAACTTTCTTGCAACAGCAATTGAACCAAACATATTTAGTCGGTCTTTATTTGAAAAATCAAAGCGCCTCTCTTCTTGTGTATTAATTCCAATATCACCTTTTATTGAAACCTCAACCGGGATTTTATCAGATTTCATTTGTTGGATTAAGGTATACTTAAATCTTAAGTCAACATTATCCTCTCGGCTTGTTCTTCCGATGCCAACTGAAAGACGATCAGTGATTCCATAATCAAAACCCAAACGAACAGCTGCACCTTGATCAAGCCCCCAAAATTCTTCGACTCCACTACTAACCAGACCAAAATTATGCATGATGGTACTGTTCATGTTGTTCTTCTGAAGATTTGAGGTAGTTGCCATTGAGATCAATGACATCGTTAAAAACACTTCTACAGGTTCGTCTGTAACCGTACGTCGCCTTTCCATCTGCGCCAGTGCAGAATCAAAGCTAAAGATCATAAGTAGTAAAACGATTCCTAACGATTTCATGAATCACTATTTATTGTTAGTACTGCTTCGATCTCGATTTCTTGTTCCTGATCTACCTTTACAAATAATAACGATGGAGGTACGATATCATAATCTTCCAATCTTAAAATCCAGCCTGCACTAAGAAAGATTTCATCTCCAGTTTTAGTGAGTTCTCCTTCTATACGAACTTCTTGCTTATTCCCATGAATGGTGAAAACACCCTCTACAATTGCTGGTTGTGCAACATTACTTAATGGATCAAAGTCTGAGACAAGCTTACCAAAGAATTCACCAAAAGGGTGATTCTTAACATCCAAAGTGAGTCGCATGTCTTTATCTCGTTTCCCATTACCGGTATCCAGAGTGGCAAGGTCGAGGTAAAAATCAACAGTCTTATCATCAAGATTAATTAATCCTGTTAGGTTTTGTGAAGTTCCTGAAAAGGTATGAAGCGGTACTTTAGAGTGAAAAACCGCAGTACCGGATTCTGTGTAATAACTTTGTGTATAGCCACTTGAAACTGTAGCAAAAATAAATAAAATGGTTAGAATTGTACTTTTCATATTAGCCCCTAATTGTTTTGCGCACCTTCATTTATCCAGGCACGAATGGTTTGAATTTCTGTGATTGTTAAAGACCCGTTTGTCGGCATTCTTGAACCGTGCTGAGGATTTGGTTCAATTTTATCTACTAGTCCACTAGCATCAGCGTTGCCAGGAACTACTACATTATTCCCATAATTATTCCCAACACTGCTCATAAGTGCAGAATAGGATGTCAGACCAACCCCTCCACTTGCTCCATGACAACCTGCACAACTTCTATTAAAAATAGGTTGAACATCGCTGGCATAGCTTACATTTTCGATGAGCTCTTCTTCTTCACCGTTTTCCGGAGCTACAACTAAATTCTCAGTATTTGTAGAACATGCTATTCCAAGTAACATAACAAATAGCAGAGCATATTTACTTTGATATTTCATTGTTTAGTGATTTCGATTCAAGTTTCGATAAGAGTGAGTAGGAACGATCCCAGGTTTTGCGATTGGAATTTTCCTTTAAACAGATTAGGTAGAAGAGTTCAATATCTGTTATCAATAAAACGCCAAAAAATCACTCATTTCCGACTTTTCAGCTATTACAAATCCGACACTTTTTAAACGAATGTCTCTAAAAAATCCGACGGAGTCTTACCGAATTCTTTCTTGAATCTACTGCTAAAATAGGAAGGCGAAGAAAAACCTGTTTCGTAGCAAGCTTCTGAAATATTGGATTTCCCTGTTATTAAAAGCTCTTTTGCACGATGTAAACGTACCGAGGTGATTAACTGATTCGGTGATTTGTTCGTAATTTGCTTCAGTTTTCGTTGGAGCTGACGTTCACTCATTCCCACTTCCTTACTCAGCACCTCCACGCTGTACTGCTCATCATTTAAATGATTTTCGATGCTGTGTAGTACATTCTCCAATAATGATCCTTTTAATGGAATATCATTTAAGATGTCGTCTAAGTCATCACTCTCCCCTTCGCTGATATCAAAAACAGAGAAAAGCTTTGGTGTTTCTTTTGCGCTATTAGTATCAGATGCTGAAAACTTTAATCCCGCACCTGAAAGCAAGTTCTTTACTGTTTCTGTGACATAAACTTGATTGATATTAATACGTTGAAGAAAGCTTTTGAAAAACAGGTCAATTTCTTCATTGTCAAGTGCAGCATCTTCTATCGATGATTCTTTTATGTAGATACCAATTTTGAGTTTTGTATCTCTTTTTGCTACCGATTCAACCAATGCCAAACTACAATGCGCCGCTTTACTTGGCCCGTCAAAAACCGCGATAAATGATTCTTTATCAAAACTTATAATCTTACCTCTAAACTGACCAACATACTGCCCCACTAATCCCCAGATATTCTCAGCATGTTCATTTACTAGATCTATATCAGCCTTCACAAATGTTAATAGCTGCTGATTGTGTCTTTTAACGGGTTTCATTTCTGTGATGAAAGACTTCATTTCATCTAATATCTCTTGGGTATTACCGGCCCAAAACAAGTGATCATCTCCTGGAAACTCAACGAATTTCGCACCTTCTATTCGGGATGCAATAAAACGTCCTTCCTCTATTTTCACATCGATATCATTGGTGCGCTGCATAATCAGCGTAGGCACTTTGATCGATCCAAGAATGTCGATGATGTCGACTTGGGTATTCATTTTGGTCAGAACTAGAGCTGCAGTTGGGCTTGCCCCTGATCGAAAATAATTCGCCAACCATTCCATGAAAATAGCGTCGTTCGCTTTGGATGGAGCTAATGATTCCAGTTGCATATCTCCACTACCCCAACTGTTTTCAATCATATCATACACTTTCTGGCGCTCCTCATCCGTAGGTGCCCAGGGGTATTTTTCTGAATATCTTCGTTTTGCAAAAATCCCGAAAGCAATCAATGAAAGTGTTCTGTTGGGATAGGTAGCTGCAAAAAGTGCTGAAACGGAACCGCCTTCAGAGTGACCAAAAAGAACGGCCTTTTCTGATCCAACTGCATCCATCACCGCACGAATATCATCCATTCTTTCTTCTAAGGTTGATAACTCAACTACTCGATCGGATAGGCCTGTTCCTCTTTTGTCGAATAAAATCACTCGTGCAATTTTGCCTAATTCCTCAAAGAAATGAACTAGCTCAGGACATGCCCACATCAGGTCGATGTTTGAAATCCAGCCGGGGATGTACACCAGGTCGATAGGACCGGAACCAAATACCTGATAAGCTATATTTATTCTGCCACTCTTTGTGTATTCCGTGGTTGGCTTTTTCACTTCAGCTTAACCCCTATTATGAATTATTCTCTACAAATGTTGATGCCTCGACATAAAGTAAACAACAATAGAATATTGTTCTAATAGGATGAGTAATTCTTAAAAATAAAAAAAACCCGATCCACACTGTGAACCGGGGTTTACAAAATCATGCTGAATTATTGATTATTTAATCAACATCATACGTCTGATGATCGATGTTGATGGGGTTACTAATCGATAAAAGTAGGTTCCAGATGCCAAGTTTCCTGCCTGGAAAGTTGCATAATGGCGACCGGCACTTTTAAAGCCATCTACTAAAGTAGAGACTTTACGACCCATCATATCATACACTTCGAGCGTTACATTCCCAGCTTCAACCAAGTCGAATTGGATATTAGTAGAAGGATTAAACGGATTCGGATAATTTTGTGCTAAAGAAATTTCGGCCGGAATAATCTCCTCTAATTCATCCGTTTCGTTACTAGTTATAGTTCCTTCATAGAGTTCAACATTATCAATTTTCACAATTCCGGTATCAGCACCCATCTCGAAATAGACTCCGGTATTTTGAATATCGAAGTTGGTAGCTGTAAGCTCTAATGTGAATTTTTGAGTTGTACTTGTAAGTTCCACCTCTTGCATAGCATCTGCAGAAGGTGAACGAAGACCTACCAGCATCGACCTTCCATCAAATGCGCTTGTGCCGTCGAATATTAACGTATAGGTTTCACCCTCTGTAATTTGTACTTGTTGTCTTAACTCCACAGCAGATGCATCTCCGGCTGTTAGCACATCCCAGATAAAGAATTTGTTCCCATCTTCTTCTAATATTGGTACGAGTCCAAAACTAAAATTCACACCCCACGGTCCTGGATTTTCAGCTTCAAAATCACCGTTAGTGAGTAAGTTATCACCCAGCTGTACAGGGCAGGTTCCCCACTGTGGTTGCCGTTCAACTTGATCTTGAAAACCAGTATTAGAATCAAATGCGAACGGTTTTGACGTAATTTTTTCTACACACCAACCACTTAAATCTTGATTAAAAGACTCCGCTCCAGTGAACATCCTATCCATTGTAATGACAGAAGATACATTCCACTCACCAATATCTTGATTAAAATTCCTAGCACCAATGAACATTCTTTCCATAATTACTACTGATGAAACATCCCATTCACTTATATTTTGGTTAAACTCCACTGCATTTTCAAGCATTAATCCCATTTCTATAACTGAAGACACATCCCAATTTCCGATATTAGAATTGAAACTTCTGGCGTCAGAAAATGCAAGCGTCATACTTTCTACTAAACTAACATCCCAATTGGTAATATCAGCATTAAAAGCTGTTGCATTTGAAAACGTAGCAAACATGCTTTCAACAGATGAAACATCCCATGTACTTATATCTTGATTAAAACTCCCTTTATTGTTAAACAACTCGCTTAAATCAGTAACAAAACTTGTACATACATTTGTTACATCCTGTCCTGCATTAACACGAGCACGCAAACTATCTTCACTTAGCGCTTTGTAAGTAATTCCAGCTACCACTCCTGTATCATTAAGCTGGGCGCCTTTACAGGTAATAGTTACTCCATTATCAGCAAGTTTAAAAGGTGATTCTACTTCAGGTTCAGCTATCTTCAATGTTATATCATCAATAAGAATAGTCCCTCCATTTCCCTGTGCACCACCGGCTGCAACATTGAATTGAATAAGAACTGCGTTGGCTTGCTCACTGATTCCAGAGTGTTCAAAAGTAAATGTGGTGAATTCTGTGTTCGTTAAGCCTTCGCTATTAAGTGATGGTTTGTTCACAATATTACCACCAATATTTGTGAGTGCTGATACATTGGCAGCGGTTAGTGCTTCAGAACGTACCGCAACGGTTATTTCAACATCAGTGGCTCCACCAAAATCAATTCCGTTAAAGGCTTTTTCAACAATATATGCTCTACCACTATCTCCATTACTATTCGTACCTCCCCACCTCATGGAACCACTACTTTCAACACCACCAGACGCTACATGTTCAAACGTTACTTCTTCCGGTCTTGCTGAAGCATCTCCAGCTTGTGTCCACCCATCCACAGAACTAAATAAATTGAAATCTTCGATTAAGGTGGTGTTGCCTGCTCCAGATCCTACAGGGCAGGTACCCCAAACAGGTTTATTAGCTTCGATTAAGGCACTACTATCTGAAAACCTATCAGGCTCTTCGGTGATAGTGGTTACGCACCAACCGGTTAAATCTTGGTTAAATAATGTTGCACTTTCGAACATTCTTATCATACTGGTCACTGAGCTCACGTCCCAATTTCCTATGGGTTGATTAAATGCATTTGCACCTGTAAACATCGCCGACATGTTGGTAACTGAACTTACATCCCAATTACCAATGGGTTGATTGAAGGCATCTGCATCAAAAAACATGGACGTCATGTTGGTGACCTCACTTACATTCCAGTTACTTATATCTTGATTGAACACTGAAGCACTTGAAAACATATTGTACATTGACGTAACAGAACTCACGTCCCAGTTACTTATATCCTGATTAAAGGAGCGTGCTACTGCAAACATAGATTCCATATTAGTAACTAAGCTTACATTCCAAGTGCTTATATCCTGATCAAAGGATAGGTTACTATTAAATAAACCTGACATATCAGTAACTGAACTCACATCCCAATTCCCAATAGGCTGATTAAAGGAAGTACCATAAAACATCTCTGACATATTTGTAACCGAACTCACATCCCAGCTTCCCAAAGGTTGATCAAAATTGGAAATTTGGTAAAACATTTTCTCCATACTCTTTACGGAACTTACATCCCAGCTATTAATATTCTGATTAAAGTCAATCGCTCCAGAAAACATCTGTGACATAAATTCAACCTTACTAACATTCCAACCACTCAAACTCTGGTTAAAAGAAGAGGCACTTAAAAACATTTGACTCATATAAAGTACGGAGCTCACATTCCAGTTCCCTATAGGTTGGTTAAAGGCGTGTGCATTTATAAACATACCACTCATATTGGTAACCAAACCCACATCCCAACTTCCAATGGGCTGATCAAAAGCACTAGCATTATAAAACATGCTCGCCATTTCTGTAACCTTACTTACATTCCAGTTCCCTATAGATTGGTTAAAGGCTGCTGCACCATAAAACATGCTATTCATATTAGTTACTGAGCTCACATCCCAACTCCCAATGGGTTGATCAAAAGCACTAGCATTATAAAACATGCTAATCATATCGGTGACCTTACTTACGTTCCAGTTCCCTAAAGATTGGTTAAAGGCGCTTGCATTTGAAAACATAGAACCCATTTCTGTAACGGAACCAACATTCCAATTGTCTAAAGACTGATTAAAGGTACTAGCACTACTAAACATGCTACTCATATTAGTAACTGCGCTCACATTCCAATTGTTTAAAGGTTGATTAAAAGAGGTAGCGCTGGAAAACATCGAGCTCATATTAGTAACTGCGCTCACATTCCAATTGTTTAAAGGTTGATTAAAAGAGGTAGCGCTGGAAAACATTGCTCCCATATCAGTGACGGAGCTTACATCCCAATTATTTAGTGATTGATTAAAGGTGGTAGCACTGGAAAACATAACTCCCATTTCTGTGACGGAACTTACATCCCAATTGCCAATATCCTGATTAAATGAACTAGCCACACCAAATGTGCCTGTCATATCAGTAACGGAACTTACATCCCAATTACCAATATCCTGATTAAATAATGATGCGCCTAAAAACATCAAACTCATATCTGATACAGAACTTAAGTCCCATGATCCAATATCTTGATTAAAAGAAGATGCTAATAAAAACATAGAACCCATATCTGTAACCGAACTCACATCCCAGCTGCCGATATCTTGGTTAAAGCTAGTTTTTTGATAGAATAAACTATCCATCTTTGTTACCAAACTAGTACAAACATTTGTGACGCTTTTACCAGTTTCAATTCGAACCTTTAAACTATCCAGGCTTAGGGCTTTATAAGTCACCCCAGCTACTTCACCTGTATCATCAAAAGATGCATTTTTACAGGTAATTGTGTTTCCATTTTCAGCCAACTGAAATAATGTAGGTATTGAAATTGGAACTATTCCAAACCCATCTAAGGCTTGCAGTTCCGGGTATTCACTGGCTGCAATTTGCCAGGTATCAGTGAAGTCCCAATTCGTAAATGTGGCTTGCATCTGCATTTCAGCAGTGGTTTTTCCCGTAGCGCCACCACTACTCGTTGCTTGTCCCGTAGATTGAGTATCCCAGTAACTTTCGGTAATTGTATTACCAGACATGTCTAAAGAAAAGTCATCGGCCAAACCAACTAAACCACCTAGGTTTGTGGCCCCTGAATTCACAACTACCAACCCAGTAGCATACGATCTTTCAATGTCAACAGCACCGAAAATACCACCTGCAAGACCTCCAACATCCGTAAATCCATTAACAGATCCCGTTGCATAGCTATTTGAAATAGTCGATTTGGTGTTCCCATCTAATCCGGCAGCTGCACCAACAAGTCCCCCAACCTGACCTCCAAAACCTGAAGTCTCAGTTACTGCTCCCGATGCATAACTCCCGGTTATACTTCCACCTTCCATATAACCAACTAAACCACCGTAATAAGCAAAACCACTATTACCAACTACCGTAGCCGAAGAGTAAGAATCGATTACATTGGTTTGTTGTTGGTAGCCAATTAGTCCACCCACTACGTCGCCACCGTTAACTACACCTATACTAAAAGTGGAGTCAATTGTAGCCCCGGTCTCAGCAAAACCAACCAAGGCCCCTACATTCGTACCCCCAGTGATATTTACATCTGCAAGTCCTAGTTGTTTAATTACCCCATTATTTCCAACGTATTTGAATAATCCAACACCCGCACTATCGGCCTGATTCATGAACAAGCCAAAGATGGTGTACCCATCACCATCAAAAGTTCCTGTAAACGTAATGGTTGTAACATTGGCAAAATCATCAGCGCCAATCGCAACCCAGCCGATTCCATTGTTCCAGTATGCTCCGCTTGGTGTACTTGTAGCATCAGCCATGTCAATACTGTTGGTCATTTTAAAATGACTAGTCAGGTGATTCCGGACATTATCTAAATCCGCAGGAGTTGAGACCAGATAGGGATCGTTTGAAGTACCGGATCCCCCGGAAAACTGAGCCTGAAGGTTAGTAGATAGGATTAACAGAGCACAAAATGCCCATGAGAAGAGACGAAGTTTGGCCAACATTTGATAGCGTAATTAGTTTGAAAAAGCGAAATGAAAATAGTTGGCGAAACCTAAAAATCAAAAAATAAAAAACCCCGATCCACACTGTGAACCGGGGTTTAAAATTTGACGGGGATGATCTTACATCATTCCACCCATACCGCCCATACCGCCCATGTCTGGCATAGCCGGCATTGCAGCACCTTTGTCTTCTGGCTTTTCAGAAACAACTGCTTCAGTTGTTAGCAATAATCCTGCAACAGAAGCTGCATTTTGAAGTGCAGTTCTAGTCACTTTAGTTGGATCAATTACACCAGCTTTTACTAAGTCTTCGTACACTTCAGTACGTGCATTGTATCCGAAAGCACCTTTACCTTCGTATACTTTTTGTACTACGATAGCACCTTCGATACCAGCATTGTTACTGATGGTTCTTAATGGAGCTTCAACCGCCTTACGGATGATATCGAAACCAACTTTCTCGTCAGCATTGTCAGCTTCAAGTGCATCAACAGCTGCAACTGTTCTAAGAAGAGCAACCCCACCACCAGGTACGATTCCTTCTTCAACAGCAGCGCGAGTCGCATGAAGTGCATCTTCAACACGAGCTTTCTTTTCTTTCATTTCTACTTCAGAAGCAGCACCAATATAAAGTACAGCAACACCACCGCTTAACTTAGCTAAACGCTCTTGTAGTTTTTCGCGATCGTAGTCAGAAGTAGTAGTCTCGATTTGAGACTTGATTTGATTTACACGAGCTGTAATGTCATCAGCAGAACCGGCGCCATCAACAACAGTAGTATTGTCTTTGTCGATTGTTACGCTAGCAGCCTGACCTAAGAAGTCTAAAGTAGCGTTTTCGAGTTTGTAACCACGCTCTTCAGAGATCACAGTACCGCCAGTTAGAATCGCGATATCTTCTAACATAGCTTTTCTTCTGTCACCAAAACCAGGAGCCTTAACAGCTGCGATTTTAAGAGAACCACGAAGTTTGTTTACTACTAAAGTAGCAAGCGCTTCACCTTCCACATCTTCAGCGATGATAAGAAGTGGCTTTCCGGTTTGAACAACTTTCTCAAGTACCGGAAGAAGATCTTTCATGTTTGAAATCTTCTTGTCGAAGATCAAAATGTATGGATCTTCAAGAACTGCAGTCATTTTCTCTGAGTCTGTAACAAAGTATGGAGAAAGGTAACCACGATCGAACTGCATACCTTCTACGGTATCAAGTGTAGTATCAGTTCCTTTTGCTTCTTCAACAGTGATTACACCGTCTTTTCCAACTTTTTCCATTGCATCAGCAATCAAGTTACCGATGAATTCGTCGTTGTTTGCAGAAATAGTACCAACCTGAGCAATTTCGTTTCTGTCATCGATTTCTTCGCTTAACTCAGCTAAAGAAGCAACAATAGCAGTTACTGCTTTGTCGATACCACGTTTTAGGTCCATTGGGTTTGCACCGGCAGTTACGTTTTTCAAACCTGCAGATACAATAGCTTGAGCTAATACAGTTGCAGTAGTAGTACCGTCACCTGCGTTATCAGAAGTTTTGGAAGCAACTTCTTTAACCATCTGCGCTCCCATGTTTTCTACTTTATCATCAAGCTCGATTTCTTTAGCTACAGTAACACCGTCTTTTGTTACGTTAGGTGCTCCAAATGACTTTTCGATTACAACATTACGTCCACGAGGGCCAAGCGTAACTTTTACCGCATCGGCAAGCTTGTCAACACCTCTCTTTAAAGCGTCACGAGCTTCAATATCGTAGTGAACTAATTTTGACATAGTTTTCTATCCGTTAATTAATTTTGTTTTGATTTAAAATGATGGGAGTCGTGGTTAGGCAAGAATTCCCACGATGTCAGATTCACGCATGATTAGATACTCGTTTCCATCCACAGAAACTTCAGTACCAGCGTATTTGCCGTAAAGTACTTTGTCCCCTTCTTTAACGGTCATATCAATTTTATTGCCGTTTTCAACTTTTCCGGGACCTACTGCAACTACTGTACCTTGTTGCGGTTTTTCTTTAGCTGTATCAGGAATGTACAGACCAGAGCTGGTTACTTCTTCAGCTACGTCCGCTTGAACAAGAACGCGGTCGCCTAAAGGTTTAATGCTAGCCATAGGTTATGACTCCTTTTGATTTTTGATTGATTGTTATTGTTGAATTCTTGTGAGCTAGTGCTCAATATTTTTCTGCCTAGCCAAAAGCAAAGTCCGTACCAAATCATTCCGAAAAGTGGTTGCGCTCCATCCATTCTGCCAAGTCTGCATATATGGCAGGCTCCCAATTCTCAGCTCTTTGGTCAAAATCAAAACCATCGGGTTTTGAGTCGCCAAATATAGGCTTTAATGCATTAGAAAGCTTCTTTCTTCGTTGATTAAAGGCAGTTCTTACTACTTTTTTCAAAGAGTTGTCTGAATAGGAAAGTGCAGGTTTATCAAAGGTTAGCCTAATGACCGAGCTCATCACTTTTGGAGGTGGGGAAAATGAATTCGGTGAAACATCAAATAGCATTTTCGGGGAACTCATTAATTGGGTTTGAACACTTAGAATCCCATACTCTTTGGAATGCGGAACAGCTACTAGTCTTTGAGCAACTTCTTTCTGCATCATAAAAATAGCTTCTGAAAAAAGATGACGTGATTCCAGGACGCTAAATAATATTGGTGAAGTGATGTAATATGGAAGATTTCCAACAATGATTGTTTTACCTGACTTAGAAACCAGCTCATTCCAATCAACTTTAAGTACATCGGATTGGTGGATTTTCAACTCCGGCAGTTCTTCTCTTAAAACCTGAATGGCTCGCTCGTCAACTTCAATCGCATGAACATCCTGATGGGATTTCATCAACCAACGCGTTAATGCGCCGGTACCTGGACCAATTTCTATAATTCGGTCGCCTTCATCCGCCTGAACAGAATCCAGAATTTTGGCGATTATGTTGTTGTCAGTTAAAAAATGCTGACCTAAACTTTTCTTTGTTTTGAAAGACACCGATTTATCTTTTTCCCAAAGATAGGGAATCAAGAATCAGAATTCGCTAAAACAGTATGCAAAAAAGCCCCTTTCGACATCCCTACGAAAGAGGCTTTACTGAGTAGAGTTTTCTAGCCAACCAATGGAGTTAATCCTGGCAGACTACTCAACGGGTTCTTCTAAAAACTGTGGTCTAACAGTTAATAATGGAACTTCTAGTTGTCGAGATACTTGTTCGGCAGTTGAGCCAATAAATACTCTCGCCAAACCGGTTCTGCCATGTGTACTCATCACAACAAGGTCTGCAGATGAATTTGCAAAATCAGTGATTTCTCTGTGTGCTGAAATTCCCTTAACAACTTTGGTATGCATTTCAACAGATATCACATTATCTCCATCTGTAGAAACCAGTACATCTTCAAAAGTAACTCCGGTTCTGTGAATATCGATATGATAGTTTTCGTGTTTTTCGAAGTATTCTATCAAACGATTAATTAGGTTTTCATAAATGCCTTCTTCACTAATTGTAGTTGGCACATATGGAACCATGTCACTTCCGGCAGAATAAAGTTCGATCACATTGTATAGAACAATTTTTGCATTGAACTCTTTTGCAAGTTCAAAAGCAGGAAGAACTGAGAAATAAGAGCAATCACTGAAATCAATCGGTACCATAATGGTATGAATATTATTCTCAGTAATGGCATCATCAACAGACAATACCGGAACATGGCTGAATCGAATCACTTTTTCAGTGGTTCCACCCATCATATGAATGGTATTGTGTGCACCTTTAGATGACATTAATACCAAGTCGTAATTTCCGGAATTAGCTTGATTTACAATTGCCTCAGAAGCTCTTCTCTCAACGTTTGTAATCAGGCTTCCACGGTATTCTTTCTTGATATATTTTTCAGCTAAAGCTTCTAGTTGTTCCTGTGCTCTTTCCAGACAGTGTGGATATAGGTGTTTCTCAATTGAGAATGGGACTCCTAGTGGATCCATGCTTTCATGGAAATATTTCATCATAGGTACAGTGTGGATGAGATCGACGGTGCAACCGAAGAAATCAACCATTGAGCCTGCAACTTCTATTGCTTTTTCTGATCGTTCAGAAAAGTCAGTAGGAACTAATATATGCTGAACTTTCATGACTAACCTCCATTATTGATTGGACTTCTCGCACTTTAAAAGTGTAAAGAAAACATGAAGGAAACATGAAGATGAAGCTCAATATCCAATATCCAACACTCAATATTCAAATGAACATTGATCAATCGTTGTTGAATATTATTGACGGTTTACTCCTTTTTCTCTCTTAGTCTATCCAATCCACCTACAAGTCCCAGACCTAGAACCATCCCAATAATACCACCCCAAACATTTGGTGCATCATCTTCTCTGGCTCCAATACTTCCGGGGATGTATGGTTCACTGTGAATTAACTTTTTCTTGATTGTTAGGACTTCAATACCCTCTTCGGTAGTCTCACCTAGTCTATTAAACTCTGGTAAATTTTCATTTGGATTATTTCGGAGTTCAATTACTCTTTCATCAGTTAAACTAACAACTTCTGTTTCTCGAACTTGCTCCACATAATCTCTGTGCTGATATGGCCAGATTACGAATAAAGAACCCACCATAAATCCGATTAACACGGCAATAGTCTGAGAATGAAACCTTTTCAATAACCAGGATAAAAATCTTGAAAAAGCAGCAATTCCTACAATTGTTCCAAGTGTAAATGGCAGAATATTTATGATTCCAGAAATTGGATCTCCACCCCAAATTAATGCAATATTTGAAAGTATGTATTCATACTTACGCATTATTAAAAGTAGGTATGAACCAGAGATTCCGGGCAGAATCATTGCACTAATTGAGATCATCCCAGTTAAAAATACAAATGCAGGGTGATCAGGTGTATCGGTTGGGACTAGCGTTACAATCCAAAGTCCAATTCCAAGTCCGCCTAATAGCGATAAGCCTTCTTTCCAGCGAAATTGCGATTGCTCTTTTATGAGTATGTAAATTGATCCTACAATCAACCCGAAAAATAGCCCATAAACGATTTCCGGATGCGTAAACATATAAATCTGCAAAGGAACAACAGTTGTAAAAAACACGCCCGCACTTAATATCCCAGCTAACAAAGGAACTAGAAAAAGCCAGTGTAATTCATCAAATGCAGATTTGAACTTAAATTTTGCAAGGCTCTTTAAAAATCTTGCATCCACACTCTTAATCGCATTAAGCAGCCTTTCATAGATATCAAGAATAAGTGCCATGGTACCACCACTAACACCCGGCACTATATCTGCAGATCCCATCAAGAAACCTTTTATGCCTAAAATAGGTGTTTCTCTGACTGTCGTCTCGTCTCGATTAGACGACTCAATTTCTTCTTTTTCCTCTATTTCCATCCTTTCTCGCCAATTAATGGCACAAATTTAAAATTATCGAATTCTTCTTGATGATATTCTGTCTCAGAAACTCTAGTAATTCGAAGCATTAATTGCTTTTTTTCGTCACCAACAGGTATTACTAATTTTCCACCGATGTTCAACTGGGCTATTAAATCTTGAGGAACAACCGGAGCGCCCGCGGTAACCACAATGCCGTCGTACGGTGCATAAGTGCTCCAACCCAACGTTCCATCACCTGCTTTTAGCATTGCTCGATAACCTTGTGCCTGAAGTGCTTTCTTTGCCTGATGATACAATTCATTATGTCGTTCAACACTATATACAGTAGCGCCCATTTCACACAAAACCATACATTGATAACTTGAACCTGTTCCGATTTCTAGAATTTTATTTCCTTTTTGGATTTCAAGTAGTTCAGTTTGGCGTGCCACTGTGTAAGGTTGAGAAATGGTCTGACCGAGTGCAATAGGTAATGCAGTATCTTCATACGCTTTATGATGAAGACCAGAATCGATTAACGTATGGCGTGGAATTTTACCAATTGCCATAAGCACCCTTTCATCTTCAATTCCTTTTTCTCGAAGGGTTTCAACTAATTTTTGTCTTGGTCGAGCAAAACGTCGGTTATCGAGCAAGTTCCTTAATGTTTAGTGATTTTCGAATGCACAAGTATAGCCAACTTTGAAATGAATTAGGATTATGATTTCGACTATTTAGTATTCTTCTAAATTTCCAATAAAGCTTTCAGAATTCGATTGAATTCCTACCTTCTGGCATGGAAATATTAGACCATCCGGTTTCCCTTGTATTTTTTTATTCATTGCTAACTGCTATAACAACAGGAGTTGGTGCTCTCCCCTTTTTCTTTATAAAAAAAATTTCCGATTCCTTCCTTGGCAAAGCCAATGCGATGGCAGCTGGCTTAATGCTATCTGCAAGTTATAGCCTTATTTTTGAAGGTTATAGAGAAAATGAATGGATGACTCTTAGCGGGATGGCAGCAGGCGTAATACTAGTTATAGCTGCAAATAAGTGGATGGAAAGTAATTTTGATCTTGATGTCCAGAAAATTGTTGGGGGTGGAAGCAAAAAGATCCTCCTTTTTTTGGGAGTTATGACGGTGCATTCTTTTGCTGAAGGTGTAAGTGTAGGCGTTTCTTTTGCAAACACACTAGAATTCGGACTTTTTATAACTATTGCAATCGCAGTTCATAACATCCCTGAAGGTTTAGCAATTAGCTTAGTGATGGTACCAAAAGGAACATCACCTTTAAAAGCCGTTGGCTGGAGTATATTTTCAAGTCTACCCCAACCCATTATGGCCATTCCTGCTTTTCTCTTTGTTGATGCATTTCGTGAATATTTACCATTTGGACTCGGACTTGCTGCAGGTGCAATGATCTGGATGGTTTTTGCAGAATTGATTCCTGAAGCACTTCAAAAATGCTCAGCACATGCAATTGGTCTCTGGATTACTATTTCTATCATGGGAATGACAGCATTTCAAATCCTAATCGGATAGGATGTAAAAGTATATTCTAAAGTGTTCAATATTGAACTACTTTATAAAGTTTTGCATTGCATTACCGATCATCTGCATAACTTTGATTCATATTTAAAACAGTCGGTAATAAACATTGATTAAAAAGCTCTTCACACTAATAATAGTAGCATTTACTCTTTCTGGAGTTCAGGCTCAAACTACACAACCTGAAGGCTCTACAAACGGGAAAGAAACACTGTATGTTTTTCTTGATTGTAGAGGTTGTGATGACGATTTCATCATCACAGAAACTAAATTTGTAAATTTTGTTCGAGATCAGGGTTTGGCAGATCTGCATCTTTTGGTAATCCGCCAAAGAACATCAAATGGATTTCAGTTTCTAATTGATTATATCGACCAAAGACTACCTGATAAGCCCAAAAAAGAGCTAATCCTCGATACCTATAATTTTCAAACTGATGAAGAAGTCAGAAATGAACTTGTTGGTATAATTCAACTTGGTTTAATCAGTTATCTAACAGATACGAAAATTCTATCCCAACTAAGCGTTGATTTTAATCCTGAAGAATCTTCTGATGGTGTAAGTTTTGAAGGAGATGATCCTTGGAACAATTGGGTATTTGAGTTTGGCGTGGATGGCAATGTAAATGGCCAGGAAAATGAACTTCGATATAATGTCGGTGGTGATGGTGAAGCACAGCGTGTAACCAACGAATGGAAGTTACGATTCAACTTTTGGGGTAATTACAACCGTAGAGCTGTTACTCAAGATGAAGAAGTTATCAATGGTACCGATACTACTAATGTAGAAAGAACTCGATATTTCGATCGTTCTAACAGAAACTACTTTGGTCTTGTTGCCAAAACAATTAATGACCATTGGTCTGTTGGTTTTTACACTCGATACCGTAGCGATACATTTGTAAATATTGATACACAAATTGGTATCACACCGGCACTTGAGTACAGTTTATTCCCTTACGATGAATTTACCAGAAGAGAAGTAACCGCACGAATAGGTGTTGTTACCAGCTACTATAATTATTCTGAAACTACAGTTTTATTAAAAGACGAAGAGATTCTATTGAGACCGGAATTAGATATTCGCGCTGATTTCACCCAACCTTGGGGCGGATTCAGAGCCGGACTAGAAGCTGGTGCATTCCTTAATGATCTAAGCCTTAATCGATTTGAATTCGACACTCGAATAGATCTTCGTGTATCAAAATACCTGTCAGTTTTCCTAAATGGTGGCTATGATATTATTGCCGATCAGGTTTCTCTACCTGCAGGTGATTTATCAACCGAAGAACTGCTAGCAGGAGTTAGACAGCAGCCAACATCTTATAGTTTCCGTGGCTCTTTTGGAGTTAGAGTTCAATTCGGATCTATTTATAATAACGTTGTAAATCCACGATTGTAGAATTAATTCTACTTCGAGAAATCATGGATCGTACAATAGATTGAATTCTAACATTTGAATAACAAATGATTCGAGAAGTCTAAAAGCATTTATTGATTACTTATCTTTTGATCAATTTATTATTCAATTCAATTATGTAATGCGATTATTATTTACTGTTTTTTTACTAGCACTTTTCACAACTACTGGCTTTACTCAGGATATCCCAAAAAGTGCCAATGAAGTAACTCCGATCCTGATCAATTCTACTATTCCGGATGTAGTTGTAAAAGATATTGATGGCAATAACCAGTCGCTACATGAGGTAGTTAAATCAAAGCCGACCGTATTCATTTTTTATCGTGGTGGATGGTGCCCTTTTTGTAGCAGACATATGTCGGAGTTAGCTCAAATTGAAGATGAAATCCTTGAAATGGGTTATCAAATTGTAGGAATAAGTGTTGATCGTCCGGAAGTATTAAAAGGAACACTGGAAGAAATAGAATTAAACTATACACTCCTTTCTGATAGCCCTGCCAATGCAATTAAAGGATTTGGACTGGCATTTGAAGTTGATCAGGCAACTGTAGATCGCTATCGGTCGGTTGGAATTGATCTCGAAGCAGATTCCGGTCATGATCATCATCTGCTACCAGCGCCAGCTGTTTACATTGTTGATCAGGAAGGAACCGTTAATTTTCAGTATGTAAATCCAAACTATCGTGAAAGAATTAGTGGAGAAATTCTACTTGCAGCTGCTAAAACATTCATGAAATCCTGATACAACTCCTTTTCAAGTTTTTTTGACCCCTCTCTATCTCTCCCCTGATATCAGGGGAGTGGACTCGTCAAATTGAAATACTTGATAACAAAGAGTTCTTCTCCTTGTGAAGGGAAGACAGAAGAGGTCAGTATTCTTATTTCATCAATGCAATCTGGTCTATAGTCACTTATCTCCGTATCTTTGTTGAATGATTCACGACCTACCAATCACAAAGAAGACAGATTTAAAATCACTTACCAAAGAGCAATTATTAGCTTTTTGTAAGCAACTGGGCTTACCACGTTTTCGAGCTGATCAAATCTTTCAATGGCTATATCAAAAAGGTGTTTCCTCTTTTGATGAAATGACGAATCTCTCAAAAGATCTGAGAGAGAAATTGAAAGATGTTGCTACTATAAATAGGATTGAACCAGCAGCTCAGCAGCAATCGAAAGATGGGACTATCAAGTTTTTATTTAAACTGAATGATGAGGATAAAGACTTCAAGGTCGAAGCAGTTCTTATCCCTGACTTTTATGATGATGGTGTTGCTAAAAGACTCACGGTATGTGTTTCATCACAAGTTGGTTGTGTTTTCGGATGTTCTTTTTGTGCAACCGGAAAAATGGGGTTTTTCCGAAATCTGAGTCATGGTGAAGTTGTAGATCAGGTTCAGTATATCAATGAAGTTTCAGAAGAAACTTATGGTAAGAAGATCACCAATATTGTGTACATGGGAATGGGTGAACCTTTGCATAACTACGAAACCGTAGTTAATTCTGCTGATATCATTTCAGACCCACTAGGAATTGATCTTTCACCAAAAAGAATTACGGTTTCAACAGTTGGCTTAACAAAACAGATTAAACAACTCGCTGATGATTCTGAGCCATTCAATCTTGCGATTTCTCTTCACGCACCATCGGATGAAAAACGTGACAAAATTATGCCGATAAATGCTTCAATGAACCTGGATTCACTAGAAGAAGCAGTTCGATATTATCATCGCAAAACCGAGCGACCAATAACTTACGAATACTTACTTTTTGATGGTTTTAACGACAACAAAGAGGACGCCAAAAACCTGGCAAAAATTGTGAGTTGGGCACCATCGAAAGTCAACATCATCATGTACAATAATGTAGCTGGTGTTGAACTACAGAGAGCACGTGAAGATCGCTTAAATACTTTTATGAAAGCATTGCTCAAGCATGGTGTCCGAGCTACAGTTCGGAGATCAAGAGGTGATGATATCGATGCAGGGTGCGGTCAATTAGCTATAAGAGAAGGAGCCCCACGTGGCAAGACGATAGCGAAGTGAAGGATTTCAAGGAATCAGCAGAAAGGAATAAAGATACATGGCTTCCTTTCTCCTGCCTCCTTTTACCTTTCTCCTTCTATCTAATCAATAACATGTAGAATTCTGCTGAATCTAGGTATTCCACTATCAAGTGAGAACCAAACCACAAATGCTTTTCCAATAATGTGATCTTTGGGTACAAATCCCCAGAATCGTGAATCCTCTGAGCTGTCACGATTGTCACCCATTGCAAAATAATAATCCTGCTTTATGGTGTATTGATTGGTTTCCTCACCATTAATCACAAATTGATTCCCGTTCTGGCTAACTTCATTTCGTTCATATCTCTCGATAAGGTCTTTATAAACAAACCAATTCTGCGGAGATAGTTCGATAACCTGCCCTTCATATGGAATTACAATTTCAGGAAGATGGTCATGATTGTTGAATGCTCTTGAGAAAGTTCCGTCGCTTGCAACATAGCCTTGAAGTCGTTGATCTTCTGCAAACATGGAATAGTACAAAGTATCGACTTCGGGCCAGGTTCTGATTTGTGCGGCAACTTCTTCTGTAATATTTATCAAGTAAGTATTTGGCTCTGGTTGTGCACTTACGTATCGACCATTAGCTCCAATTGTACCAGCACCTACCGACTCCATTTTTGCATCACTTAAACGAACGCGATCATTCATTTTGATGATATGGTGTCTTTGTATCCCTTCATGATCAGGTTCCAATTCACCGTTTACATACACGAGTTTATCCTGAATGGAAAGTGTATCACCTGCAACAGCAACGGCTCGTTTTATGTAATTTGTCTTTTGGCTGATTGGCTTTACTTCCCATGGTACATTAAATACTATGATATCATTACGCTCGATATCACGAAACCCGGGTAATCTGGTCGATGGAATTTTAATTCCCGGTAAACACCATTGAGTAAAAGGAACACAAACAGCCAATGGTGTACGTGCGCCATAAGTGAGATTTGAAACAATCAAAAAGTCACCAATAAGCAGATCTTGTTCCATCGATCCTGTTGGAATTTTATAAGAACCGAAGATTAATGATCGAAGAATTGCTGCAGCAATAAATGCAAAAACTAATGCATCAATCCATTCACGTAACCACGATTTTGCTTTTTGTTCGTCTTGCTCAGCATCTTTTGATGAACGTTTCCAGAAAAAGCCTTTAGAGTCTTTCGAAGTATTTTCTTCCAAAATTTCGTCTGTTTAATTCATTCGAATAGTCGAAGGTTTATCAATTTCTTCCTTCGTGTAATTACCATCTTTGTAACTCACCTTGTACCACTGTTCACGTTCTGGTGAGAAAAAATAATCAGTGTATTCTTTAGGTTCCGCCTCGGTTACGGTTCGGGTCAATGTTCGTTTCACTTCCGGCATCAGGTCTACATATCTACTTGCACCAACATAAACCAATCCATTGGCAAACGGTCCGTCTAAATCGAGCACCATCATCGGTATAGAACCATTTACAACAAACCAATATTCAAATTGAATTGCTTTTCCGTCCCTGAATTTCCCATTTCCCATTACATTTTCAATGGTTTTGGTGGGTTCACCATAAGCGCGCTCTAATCGAGCACGGATTTCAATTGCAGGTATTCGATCTAAACTGTTGAAGTTAAATCCCTGACCTGTCCATTTGATGTTTGCAAATCGTTCTTGAAATTCTGCGGCATTTTCAGCTTCAACTTTTATGATTTGTGGTTCCTCAAATTGAGCTGATACATTTGAAGTCAGCAACATCATTAAAATGAAAAATAAAGCGAGTTGCTGTTTTAGATACCTCATTTTCTGTCTTCCTCGTCCATTGAAAGTACGGCAAGAAATGCTTCTTGTGGAATTTCAACTGATCCAACTTGTTTCATGCGTTTTTTACCTTCTTTCTGTTTTTCTAAAAGTTTTCGTTTTCGGGTGATATCACCACCGTAACATTTAGCGGTTACATCTTTGCGCAATGCTCGAACAGAATCACGTGCAATAATACGACTTCCTATGGCTGCTTGCACAGCTACTTCAAATTGTTGACGAGGAATAAGTTCCTTTAATTTTGCACAAACTTTTCTTCCCTGGTAATAGGCTTTATCTCTGTGTGTAATACTACTAAGGGCATCAACCTGGTCACCATTCAACAGAATATCTAAACGAACCAAGTCGCCTTTTCTGTATTCTATAAATTCATAGTCCAATGAAGCATAACCTTTTGTTCCTGATTTCAACTTGTCATAAAAATCAAAAACTACCTCGGCCATCGGTAATTCATAGGTAATTTCAACACGATTACTCTGCATGAAATGCTGGTTTACGTAAACTCCACGTCTATCCTGGCATAATTTCATAATAGGACCGATGAACTCTGCCGGTGTGATCATACTAGCTTTTATGTATGGCTCGTAGATGTCATCAATATCTCCGGCTCCCGGCATTTGACTTGGATTATCGACTCCAATGGTCTCACCCGTTTCAAGCTTCACTTCATATTGTACGTTTGGTACTGTAGTGATAATATCAATATTAAACTCACGATCGAGACGCTCCTGAACAATCTCCATATGTAAAAGTCCAAGGAAACCGGCACGAAAACCAAATCCTAGTGCTTTTGAGGTCTCTGGCTCATAACTCAATGAAGCATCGTTTAACTGAAGCTTTTCAAGGGCGGTTCTTAAGTCTTCAAAATCCTCAGAATTTGTCGGGAAAATTCCACTAAAAACCATTGGTTTTGCTTCCTGATAACCGGGAATAGGTTCATCAGCACCACCTTTGACTGTTGTGATGGTATCACCAACACGTACATGAGACAACGACTTCACACTACCAATCACATAACCAACTTCGCCGGCTCTGAGCTCTTTTGTTGGCTGGTAATCCATTCTAAGAAATCCAATTTCCTCAGCATTATACTCTTCTTTATTCGCCATGAACTTGAAGAGATCACCTTTTCTTAGAGTTCCTTCCATCACTCGAACATAGGCAACAGAACCTCTGTAGGTATTAAAAACCGAATCAAAAATTAATGCTTTAAGTGGTTTTTCAACTTCTTCATCCGGACCGGGAATTCGTTCAACAATTGCTTCTAGTAATTCAGGAACTCCTTCTCCCGTTTTTCCTGATACAATGAGGATATCTTCTCTTTCACATCCAATAAGGTCAATGATTTGTTGACCCACATTTTCAGGATCTGAACTTGGAAGATCTATTTTATTTAAAACAGGAATGATTTCTAAATCCTGTTCAATCGCCTGATACAAATTCGAAATAGTTTGTGCTTCAATCCCCTGTGTTGCATCAACTACAAGAATGGCGCCCTCACATGCTTTCAGTGCACGAGAAACTTCATATGCGAAGTCTACGTGACCGGGAGTATCAATTAAATTTAATTGATAAGTCTGTTTGTTTGGATGCTTATAATCTAATTTTATGGCGTGACTCTTAATGGTTATCCCACGCTCTCGCTCGAGGTCCATACTATCGAGCATTTGATCCTGCATTTCTCTCTCGCTGATGGTGCCTGTCATCTGCAATAAACGATCCGCCAGGGTAGATTTACCATGGTCGATATGTGCGATAATGCAAAAGTTGCGGATGTTACTCATATACTGTGATCTGTGCGTCTCTATACAAAACCTTAAAGATACGAAGAAGGATGCTCGTACTAAAGATTATGTTTATGTACAGAAATACTTTTACGATTTAGCTATCTGTCTGATTCCCAATCTGGTTGGAATAGAAATGCATTCATTAATCGTAAAATTCCCAATTTGAATCAGAAATTGATCATTAATTCAGCGCTTACAAAAAAGAGTAAGGAGGGCGAAAGTCGATTTAACTTCTTAATGAAGTACTTCTTCTTTCTCAGGGCAAAGTAATTCTACGTGTAATCTGAATTTCTCTTGCTCTAAGGTCATTGAGTCGTAAATATCCCGAATTGCGGAGAAAACTAGTTCTGTTTCGCCAACAACTGTTGTCGATAAATACCCTACTTCAATTTCTAAATCGTATTGAGCAATTTGCTCCAATAGTTCTTGTACTTTCTCTGTTGGTTTTTCTGTAGCTAGAGGTATGTATGAGAGTTGAGCAATCGTTTTCATGTAAGTCCTAGAATCGTTTAAATCATTGGTGCATAGGTTTTTCAACCATCAATAAAATAAATTAGTTCATCAAATTGTAATGAAAATCTAATCTATCCTAAATTGACTTATCGCTCTAAATTCCCAATAATTAGCCATCAATTATAAATTAACACGGAGTACAATGGATCTGGGTATCGAACAATGGTTTGGAATTCTTGAATTACCATTCTTATTAGTATGTATCGTTTACAGCTTTCGAACTGCACAAACCCTAAAAGGCGGCGTTTTTGGTAAAGGAATGATCTATCTCGCCTGGGGATTTTTAGTAATGGCAGTTGGCCATCTAAGTTTACAGATTACCAACTTTTTTGGAGTAGACATTTTTGAATTGTTATTAAGTCAGCCTATGGGTAAGATCGCATGGTTTTTAGCTCTAATGACTACCTGGGGTCTATCAGCTTTTGGTTTTTATAAAATATATCAAGCTAGTAAAGCCTAACACTATTTTGAAAGCCGGGTAACCGGCTTATTTTATTCTGATGGGAGTTATTAAAAATTTATTGGACACATTGAAAGGCAACCAAGCGTCGAGTGGTGTAGCCAATGAATTTTTTAGTGAGAATATTGATGCTCTATTTGGGTACCTAACCTCTAGAATTACAAGCTCCAATGATGCTCATGCAACCATCGTTCATATCAACAATTACCTAAAGCTCAAAAACAATGAGCGAAAAGAACGCTTAGCTGAAAGCTATTTATTCGTTGAGAAATATCTGACAGATATTGATCCAAAGTTTGATTTAACAAAAGAAAAACTAAGATCAAGGATAAAGGTTCAATATGCTCCTCTTCTTTCAATCCCAACCTTCGCAATCATTTTTGAAGAAGAGAATAAGCAGGAATTTGAATTATGCCGATTGTTTTTGAGAGAAGTAATTACCGGATTACATGATTTTCTAGGTGAGAAAGGAAGTGAACAGATTCAGATAATCGGAAATTATCTGGATGAGATTCCAAATGGTTTTCCGGGTCAAAATCCGTTAAATGAAATCACTTTTAATCCTTCGAATTATAATGATTGGGTACATTTTCTTAGGAAACTGAGTTTTTACACCTACAACATTTTAAAATCAAAATTAGGTGAAGAAGCTGCACTCAGAAGATTTGACCATGGCTATAAAAAACTCGCTAAAAGTTTTATAAATCTTGATTCCTTTCAGATCATCATATCAGTTCTGCCTGAAAACTTGATGGATGAAGATCGTGTTGGTGCGCTCACAAAACATCAAATTGAAAAACTACTCCTTAAAAAAGCAGATCATTTCGAACAATTAACTATTGATCTTCAAGAAAAGAATAAAGAGCTCGAGCGTACTCAACAATTATTGATTGAAGCAAAAAACAAAGCAGAAGAGGCTACAAAAGCCAAGGCAATGTTTTTAGCAAATATGAGCCATGAGATTAGAACTCCGATGAACGCCGTTATTGGTATGACAGAAATTCTTCGTGAAACGGATCCAAGTAAAGAACAGATTCTTTATATAGATACGATTTACAAAAGCGGTTATGACCTAATCCATATCATTAATGATATTCTCGATTATTCAAAAATCGAAGCTGGTAATCTGGACCTGGAACATCATCCAATCAGCCTTCATAATTTAACCGCCGACTTAGGCAACCTTCTCATTTTAAAAGCTGAAGAGCAAAACATTGATCTCATTTTTGATATCGATGAAAACGTTCCGGAATTTGTAATTGGTGACGCTGTTCGTATTAAACAGATTTTAACCAATCTGATAGGAAACGCGATAAAATTCACCAAAGTTGGTGAGGTAGTTCTCAAAATAGGTTTAACCAAAATTGAGGGAAAAACTGCTACTCTCGAATTCAAAGTGATTGATACCGGAATTGGAATACCGGACAATAAAATCCAGCATATTTTCGATTCCTTCTCTCAAGTGGATGCCAGTACAACCCGAAATTACGGTGGTACGGGACTAGGATTAACGATTACTAAAAGTCTGGTCAACATGATGAATGGTGATATCTGGGTTCATAGCAATGTTGGCAAAGGATCAACATTTACTTTCACCGTTCAGGCAGCTGTCGATGAAACAATTACACGGAGAGAATTCAACACGGATATCTTCAAAGAGAAAACTGTTTTAATTGCAGACCAGAGTCAAACTCAAAGAAAATTATTAGCGAAGAATCTTAGACAATTTGGAGTTATTACTCACATTTATGCATCTATTGAAGAACTGATATTAGGTATAAATCAGGTGCCTAATATCGATGCTATCATTATTGAAGATTATTTATATCAAAGTGCAGATAAAGCCATTAAAATTGGTTTCGGAGCTCAAGTTAAATCAAAACATATTCCAATAATCAGCACTATCCTTTTCAGTGCAAGTGTTGATAAAGCCTTTGATGAAAGCTCCATCTTTTTAACTAAACCAATTCGAAGAGAAGATTTTTTAGGAACATTAAAAGGAGTACTGGCTGGCGAATTAGAAACCAATGATGCCCTTCCTGATGAAATTCATCATAAAGTACGGCCTATTTCAATTTTATTAGCCGAAGACAACGCTACTAATCAACTTGTTGCGAAAGGTTTGATGCGAAATCTTGGCTATGAAATAGATGTGGTTGATAATGGGCAGAAAGTTATGGATATGATTGATCAGAAATTCTATGACCTGATTTTGATGGATGTCCAAATGCCCGTTTTAGATGGACTTCAAACCACTCAGAAACTTCGGATGAAAGTAATTGCTCCAAGACAACCCATCATCATTGCAATGACTGCCAATGCATCAGAAGAAGACAAACAAGTTTGTTTATTCTCTGGCATGAATGATTATCTCAGCAAACCAGTTACAAGGGGTGAAATCATCGAAAAAATTGAAAATTGGTTTCCTGAAAACTGAATCTATCCTTATCTTTGACCCGTGAATTCAAAACGACATCATACTTCCCATCATTCTCATGATCGCCATCATGGCCATCATCACGTGCACTAATTCTTTGCACCTTTTTTCTTATTTGAATTCAACTTAAGCTCTACCTTTACAACCTATTTTATTTACTGACTAATATCATGAACCGGACGAAAGATTCTTCGACATCATTACGAATTGCTATTCAAAAAAGTGGACGTTTAACCGATAAAACCATCGATTTGCTGCATGGAATCGGAATTGAGTTTGATAATTACAAACGCAACCTGATGGTAAAAACCCGCAATTTCGACATTGAGCTTTTGCTACTTCGCGATGACGACATCCCCGAATATGTTCAGGACGGAATTTGTGACTTAGGTTTTGTTGGAGCAAACGAAGTTTATGAAAAAGATGCTGATGTTACTGTATTGAGAGGACTACAGTATGGTCGTTGTCGACTTTCCATCGCCGCCCCAAAGAATGGATCCATCAAAGAAATAGAAGATTTTGAGGGAAGAACTATTGCAACCAGCTACCCTTTTATTACCAACAAATTTTTCGAGGAAAAAGGTGTTTCTGTAAATCTGGTGGAGATTTCCGGTGCTGTTGAAATCGCTCCTAAGCTAGAAGTTGCAGATGCAATATCTGACTTAGTTTCAACTGGTGGTACACTCATCGCAAACGGACTTGAAGAGCTATTTACCATACTTGAATCAGAAACAAAATTGATTCAAACTAACAAAGAGCTATCACCAGGTAAGAAAGAACTCATCGAGAAGTTTTTAGTACGAATTGATGGTTTTCAACGTGCAAAAAAAAGCCGTTATATGATGATGAATGCACCGGCAGACAAAATTGAGCGAATCAAAGAGATTATTCCTTCTATGAAAAGCCCTACAATTGTTCCTCTTGCAGATAATGGAATGGTAGCTATTCACACAGTTATCCCATATGACCGTTTTTGGGTTGTCATGGAAGATTTGAAGCAAGCAGGTGCCACCGACATTGTAATGCTCCCAATAGACAGTATGATCTTTTAAACATCGGACATTCAACAAAGAACATTGTATTTGAATTTACCCAAATCATTGAAAATGAGCTCCCTCCCCTTTGCTAAGGGGAGGGATGGGTGGGGTCAACCAAAATGATTTTGACATGAACACTTATTCTTTAAATAGTCTTAGTACTAACGAAAAAGCTGATTTACTGAAGCGTCCAAAAATGGATTTCTCAGCAATTTTCGGAATTGTACAACCAATTATTGATGATGTTGAAACTTCAGGTGACAGTGCTGTTCTTAAATACACTAAAAAATTTGATGGGGTAACTTTAGAATCCACAACGATCACACCTTCAGAGCTTAAAGTTGAACTGAATGAAGAAGTTAAATCAGCAATTGATTTAGCTTTCCAGAATATCGAGAAGTTTCACCGAGCTCAGAACCAGGATGAACTGGTGGTTGAGACCATGCCAGGAGTGATTTGCAGAAAAGTGATGCGTCCGGTTGAACGTGTTGGATTATATGTTCCCGGAGGAACAGCCATCCTCCCTTCCACTGCCATGATGTTGAGTATCCCGGCTATGATTGCAGGATGTGAAACAGTGGTTTTAGCTACACCTCCAAATGCGGAAGGCTCAGTTCCGCCTGAAGTTGAATACATTGCAAGTAAAGCAGGCGTTTCTACCATTTTATTAGCGGGTGGAGCTCAAGCCGTCGCCGCAATGGCATTAGGTACAGAGTCAGTCCCAAAAGTTGATAAGATATTCGGTCCGGGTAATCAATTTGTAACCGCCGCAAAAATGATCCTTCAAAATAGTGAGGCTCAGATTTCCATCGATATGCCGGCCGGACCATCAGAAGTCCTGGTAATTGCTGATGAAACTGCTAAACCTAGCTATGTTGCAGCAGACTTACTTTCCCAGGCGGAGCATGGAGCTGATAGTCAAGTTGTTTTGGTTGCAATAGATGGATTTGATCTAGACAGATTGGAAATAGAATTAGATAAACAGTTGAATCAACTTCCAAGAAGAGAATTCGCGGCAAAAGCATTAGAAAATAGTTTTACGGTGAAAGTAGATTCTACTGATGAGGCCATTAAATTTTCAAACGAATATGCCCCTGAGCACTTGATCATCAACATTAAAGATGCAGAAGCAATGACTGACGAAATAACAAATGCTGGCTCCGTCTTTATCGGTGCATTTACTCCTGAAAGTGTTGGGGATTATGCGTCAGGCACCAATCACACGTTGCCAACTTATGGCTATGCCCGAATGTACAGCGGAGTGAATCTGGCTTCCTTTCAAAAGTCAATTACGATGCAGAAGCTATCGAAAGATGGTTTAAAAAAACTTGGTCCTGCCGTTGAAATACTCGCTGCAGCTGAAGGTTTGGATGCACATAAAAATGCGGTAACAATAAGACTTAAGGATTTAGAAAATGAGTAAGTCATTCGATCTAAAATCACTTATCAGACCAAATATTTTGAATCTCAAACCTTATCGCAGTGCTCGAGATGATTTTGATTCGGGAATTCTGCTAGACGCCAATGAAAATTCGATTGGCGCTCCTTTTGAAAATGAGTTAGAGCTACATCGATATCCTATGCCCTATCAGGAGGAATTGAGAGCCAGAATCGCGGATTTTCGAGGAGTTGATACAAACAATGTTTTTGTAGGCGTAGGCAGTGATGAAGCCATCGATTTGTTATATCGTATTTTTTGTGAACCGGGAAAAGATCAGGTTTTAACAACACCACCTACTTATGGGATGTACAAAGTGTCTGCTGCTATCAATAATGTAGAAGTAGCTTCAGTTTTGTTAACCCCGGAATTCCAGCTTCAGATTGAAGAAACTCTTAATGCAGTTTCCGATCAAACTAAAATGATTTTTCTTTGCTCACCAAACAATCCTTCAGGAAATAGTCTGAATAGAGATGATATGATTTCTATTATTGAAGGATTTGATGGAATAGTAGTTGTGGATGAGGCTTATATCGATTTTTCTGAAGCTGAAAGTTTTGCAAGATTAGTGCAGCAATATCCAAATTTGGTGGTGCTTCAAACCATGTCGAAGGCTTTTGGTTTGGCTGGAATTCGATTGGGAGTTGCAATTTCAAATCCAGAAATCATCGATTATATGATGAAGGTGAAAGCACCTTATAACATCAATAAATTGACTTCAGAAGCTGCGATTAAAGGCTATTCTGAAATCGGAGCAATGAAAGCTAATGTGGCTGAAATCTTATCAGAAAGAGAACGAGTGATTTCAGAATTAGAGATCATTGAAGGTGTCGAGAAGATATTTCCAACCGATGCAAACTTCTTAATCTTCAGAGTTCGGGAAGCTTTGGATGTGTACAAAAAGCTAGCTGAAAAAGGTGTAATCGTACGTTACCGTGGAAATGAACCTCATTGTGAAAATTGTCTGAGGCTCACTGTAGGAACCCCAGACGAAAACAGTCAATTTTTAGCTGCTTTAAAGCAGGTACTTTAAGCAGCCTGAGGAACTAATTTGTCACCAAGTACCGGAATATCACCTCTGTTTGCCCAAAGTAAAATTCCTGAAGAAATAGCTACAACTAGGGCCATAATGAAAAGTGTACCACCATCATTTTGCACTACTATTCCAAGTACCGTTAAATGGCTCATAATTGCCCCGGCCATCACGCCTAAAGCTAAAATAGCTCCTAACCAGGTTGTTCTTGGTATAAGTAGTAATACGGATGCAATTAATTCAGCAATCCCGGTTGCATATCTACCGAAAGGTTCAAATCCAACAGTCTCAAAAATGTATATAGATTCTGGTGCCCCGGTAAATTTAAAGAATAATGTTTGCAGCATGATGAAAGCTGCTACAACCCGTAATATCCAATAGAAAATGTTTACTTTTGATTTCATAATAATTTCGATTTTGAATTTGATTAATAATATGAGATCAAAGTAATCAGTTCATTAATCCATTTGATCACAAAAGTTTAACAAATAGCACTCAGAATTTTAGAACCCATGAAAGTCTGGATACAACCCGAAGCCATCGCAATCTCGAACACCAAATATCTACCGAAAGGATTTGTTCATTTTTGTTCAACTCTTCAATCTGATGGAATTGGGTTTTCTTCTGATTTGGACACTTTGACTAAACGACAAAAAGCCCAACTAAAAGTGGAAGATCTGTTTGGGGAATTTACTAGTGATGATTCAACTGGAATGATTGAATTTGATAAAAGTGAGGGTAAATTGGAATTCTGGATTAACGATTCAGTTGTAGCCAATGGTTACGATTTTCCTGAACTACTTTCTGCATTTGGGAAGGGTCTTGAAAGAACAGCTGAGATTTCCAGAACTACTAACGAGACAGATATTTCCATAGAATTAAATTTGGATGGTACTGGGAAAAACGAAATTTCAACCGGACTCAAATTCTTTGATCACATGCTGGAGCAAATTGCACGCCATGGTTTTGTGGATTTAAACATCACTTGCGATGGTGATTTGGAAGTGGACGAACACCACACTCTTGAAGATGTGGCCATTGCGTTGGGTGATGCCATTACCCAAGCTCTTGGTGACAAAAAAGGAATCGAACGTTATGCATTTGTTCTTCCAATGGATGAAGCTCAGGCAACCGTTGCTTTAGATTTATCAGGCCGACCTTATTTAACCTTCGAAGGTGTATTTAATCGTGAATATGTGGGTGATATGCCCACCGAAATGGTGAAGCATTTCTTTTATAGTTTGGCGATGAATTTGAAAGCCACCCTTCAAATTGAATTCAAAGGTGACAACGATCATCATAAAATTGAGGCTATTTTTAAAGGCTTTGCCCGAGTGCTTAAAACAGCTGTAGAGAAAAATCCTCGTATCAAAAATATGATCCCTAGTTCGAAAGGAAGTTTATAAATGATCGCATTAATTAAATATCGCGCAGGAAATATTACTTCAGTTTCCAACGCTTTAGAACGACTTGGTGTAGATTTCTACCTCGCTGAAACCACCGAAGATCTGGATAAGGCAGATGGAGTCATTTTTCCCGGCGTGGGACACGCTTATTCTGCGATGGAATCACTCAAAGAAAATGGGATTGATGAGTGGTTGAAAACTACTGAGAAACCGGTTTTAGGGATTTGTGTGGGGATGCAGCTTTTGTATGAGACTTCTACTGAAGGAGATACTGTGGGACTTGGAGTAATTCCCGGAGGATTGGTTCGATTTGAATCAGAAACTGAAAAAGTCCCGCATATGGGATGGAACACCATCAATAAAAATGATGACCATCCCCTCTTAAAAGATATTGAGGATCAGGAATATTTATATTTCGTACACAGTTATTACGCTCCTGAAACAGAACATGTGGTTGCATCCTGTGAGTACATCACTCCATTCAGCGCGGTAGTTTCAAAAGACAATTATTTCGGAGTTCAATTCCACCCGGAAAAGTCAGGAACAGTCGGCGCAAAAATTCTTAAGAACTTTGTTGATTTCGTTTATTCTGATATTGATAATAATTAAATAAATGGAATTTATACCAAAGAGTACTGCTAAGTTATCAGAAGGTGATTTCTGTTGGATAAAACGTGATGATAACCTTTTCGTACCTCTAGTATTCATTTGTAAAAAGGGCAACTCAAGGAGTTACTTTTTCGGTGGACTGTTAAATGTCACTTGTAAGACTCAAAGCATTGGCAATTTGTATGACAACCTTGAGATTTATGAACATGCTTTGCTTCATATCGAATGTTTTAAGAAAAATAGCACACCCATAATTGGCAACATCAAAACAAAAATTAATAATGCAGAATTTGAGAATGCTAAAACTAAAACTAGTGATTTTAGCATCGGGTCTATTTCTAAAGTGTGGGGTTATCGAACGATCTATAAATATGCTAATAAGATCGAAATTTAATTAATGCCAATTTAACCTTTTTCTCATCTAACCCCTTCCAATCCATAACTTTAAATTCTAATTGACTTCCTCGAAAAACTTTCGTTTATTTTTGACTGAACGTTTAGTCAATCAAAAATGAGCCCACGAACCGAGGCACAAAATAAAGTCATAAGAGAACAAGCAAGACAGCAAATAATAGATGCTGCGTTCGAGCTTTTTGCTGAGATTGGATATCAGAAAACATCGATCGCAGCAATCGCAAACAGTGCCGGTGTTTCTAAAGGTTTGATCTATCACTATTTCGAAAGTAAAGAAGAGATTCTAATAGGAATCTTTGATATGCTCACTGCAATGGGAGATCAAATTATTGATGCGGGTGCTGAGAAATCACCTAAAGAGCATTTGAAAGATGTATTAGATCAAGTATTCCAGTTTGTTGAGAACCAAACTGGATTGGCGAAACTGATGATTGGCTTATCACTTCAGTCAGATGCACTCGAGACTTTAAGAGAAAAGGTCGAGCACGGTAACCGTGATCAAATTGAAAAATCGGCTCAAATTTTCAAGGATCTTGGATATGATGATCCCAAAACAGAAGCTTTTTTTCTTGGAGCAACCTTAGATGGAGTACTTATGGGGTATATCACGATGGGTGATGAATACCCACTCGAAAACGTCAAGAAAGTAATTTTTGAAAAATATGAACTCACTTAGAACAACCATATTTCTAGTTTTGTCAATAATAATTTCAAGTTCAGTTTTTGCTCAAACGGCGACTGAGATTATTACCACTATGGATGAGAAGTTTAGAGGGGAATCATCCAGAGCTGAAATTACAATGACCATTGTTCGCCCTAGCTGGGAGCGATCAGTTTCCATGAAAACATGGAGTAAAGGCACCGAATATTCGTTGATTTATATCACAAGTCCGGCGCGGGATGAAGGCATCGCTTATTTGAAACGAGATAATGAAATCTGGAACTGGGTACCAAATATTGGTCGAACCGTTAAACTGCCTCCTTCTATGATGATGCAATCGTGGATGGGTTCTGATTTCACCAATGATGATTTAGTTCGAGAATCCTCAGTGATTAAGGATTATGATCACAGATTTGGAGCTGATAGTACCATAGAGGGTCATGATTGTTATCAAATAATCTTGGATCCAAAACCAGACGCACCGGTTGTTTGGGGGCAGCTTAAAATTTGGGTAACCAAAGATGAATACATCCAATTGCGAACAGAATTTTATGATGAAGATGGCTACCTAATCAATTTGATGGAAGCTTTTGAAATTCAGGATTTCGATGGAAGATTATTGCCGGCCAGAATGACGATGACTCCAATCGAAGATCCGGGAAATCAGACTATTCTCGAATATCAATCGATGAAATTTAACGAGCGAATTCGAGATAGTTTTTTCTCAGTCCAAAACATGAAAAGAGTGAACTAAAATGTTTCTACTTCGACTTGCCTGGCGAAACATTTGGCGGAATCGGCGCCGAACTTTTATCACGATGGCGTCAATTGTGATGGCTGTGGTTCTATCAGCTTTAATGAGTTCCATGCAACAAGGACAATATGATCAGATGATCGATAACTCAGTCGGATCTTTTACCGGGCATATCCAGATTCAGGCACCGGATTATTTTGATGAACCCATGCTGGATCATAGCCTTGAAATTGATGATGAGCTTTTATCAAAAATCTCTGAAATAGATAATGTTGAAGCCGTCATCCCCCGAATTGATTCCTATGCTTTAGCTGGAGGTGTTGAGAAAACAAGACCGGCGCTGGTTATTGGAATTGATATTGAAAGTGAGAAAGTACTGAGTAAACCTCAGGATAAAATGATTGATGGTGATTATTTCTCATCCATGGATGAAAATGCGACCATTATCTCAGAAGGATTAGCGGACTATTTGGAAATAGGAGTTGGTGATTCCCTTGTTTTATTAAGCAGTGGATTTCGTGGAACTACTGCAGCAGGACTTATTCCAATTAAAGGAATTGCCAAATTTGGGTTGCCTCAACTCAACAATTCTACTGTTTATCTCCCACTTGAGTCTGCTCAGGAATTTTATGGCGCGTATGATCGAGTAACTGCAGTTGCAATTCTAAGTGAATACTCAAAGCGTTCTGGGGATTTAGCTGAAGAGTTAAGTGCTGAGCTCGGTGCAGATTATCGAGTTTATGATTGGCCGATTTTGATGCCAGAATTGGTTCAGGCTATTCAAGCTGACCGTGGCAGTGGATATATCATCTTATTGGTTCTTTATATGGTCGTTGGCTTCGGAATCTTTGGTACCATATTAATGATGACTGCTGAGCGGAAATTTGAATTCGGTGTGTTAGTCGCTATAGGAACACCAAAGTGGAGTATTTCACGAATGCTAATGGTGGAAATGTTCACTATAACTATGCTTGGATCAATTATCGGAATCATCCTCAGTATTCCAGTGATTTATTACTTCAACATCAATCCGATGGAATTTACGGGTCAGACAGCGGCAGCTATCGAAGAGTATGGAATGGAGCCATACATACGTTTTTCAACACAGCCTATTATTCTTTTTGCTCAAGCTGGTGTAATTGGAATTATCAGCCTGATAATTAGTGCATATCCAATCCTTCACACTCAGAAAATTAAACCAGTGGAGGCAATGAGAGCATAATGAAAGCTGCACCTATCATATCCTTAAGCTGGAAAAATATCTGGCGAAATAAAGCCCGAAGTCTGGTTGTAATTGTTGCTGTAATTCTTGGTACCGGTGCCGGGGTTTTCATGTCAGCATTTATGTACGGGATGAGTATGCAGATGGTGAAAAGTGAAATGGAGAATTATACTTCTCACATTCAAATCCATACTCAGGATTATAAAGATGAAATTTTGCCGGCTTATTTCATCCCAAATGCTGATAGTCTAGTAGAAGAACTCTCTTCACTTCCTTTTGTTAAAAATATAACATCCAGAACCGTAGTCACCGGACTAGCTTCCACAAGTTCCAGCAGTTATGGAGTTTCTGTTCGTGGCATTGATATTGCCACCGAAAATGAGGTCACTAAACTGCATACGTTTATTAAAGAAGGTGATTTCCTCGAAAGCAGAAGATCTAACAGTATTGTGATTGGGGAAAAGCTTGCTCAACGGCTAAATCTCGAAATTCGTAGCAAAGTTGTTCTAAATTTTCAGGATGTAGATAATAACCTTTCAGCTGCAGCATTTCGTGTTACAGGCATTTTCAAGTCTTCGAATTCGCGCTTTGATGAGTCTAATGTATTTGTGAAAAAAGATCACTTAAATACATTGATTAATGCAGATGGAATTAGTCATGAAATTGCATTTCTGATAGACGATTTCAAAATGGCTGATGCTTATCGAGATTCGCTTGAACTCGATGCTGGACTTATCGCTGAAAGCTGGGGCGACATCTCCCCTTCTTTACGGTATATGGATTCGATGGTCGGAACCATGCTTTATATCGTGATGGTCATCATCTTGATAGCACTCACTTTCGGAATCATAAATACCATGCTGATGGCTGTATTAGAGCGGCAACAAGAATTGGGAATGCTGATGGCAGTTGGAGTCAATAAAACTAAAACCTTTTCAATGATTCTTATCGAGACCTTTATGCTTGCTATCGTCGGAGCACCAGTCGGAATATTACTTGCCTGGATTGGGATTCAAGGTTTAGAAGAAACAGGAATTAACGTGAGTGCCTGGGCGGAAGGTTTCGAAGCATATGGAATTGGAACCATTATTTACCCTGAATTACAACCCGAATATTACTTAAATGTGGGCATTCTGATTTTTATTACAACGCTCGTTGCTGCTCTTTATCCATCATACAAAGCTTTAAAACTAAATCCTGTGGAGGCGATTCGAAAAATCTGAGGAACTATGTCAGTTATCAATGTTCAGGATATCACCAAAGTTTATAACAAAGATAAAGTGCCCGTTTATGCACTAAATGGAATCAATCTAGAAATTAAAAAGGGAGAATTCACAGCTATAGTTGGGCCTTCTGGTTCTGGAAAAACAACCTTATTGAATATCATTGGCGGATTAGATGAACCTACAACTGGCAAAGTCTTTATAGAAAACACAGACATGTTTTCACTCAAAGAAAGAAAATTGATTGATTTTCGGCTACATCATATTGGTTTTGTTTTTCAGGCGTATAATTTGATTCCTGTTCTAACAGCACTTGAAAATGTAAGCTTCATTTTGCAAATGCAGGGACTTTCATCCAGCGAATGCACAAAAAGAGGATTACAATTATTACATCAGGTTGGTCTAGATGATAAAGTGCATAAAAGACCTTCAGAACTTTCCGGTGGACAGCAACAGCGTGTTGCAGTTGCTCGTGCGTTAGCATCGAAACCAAACTTTGTTCTCGCCGATGAACCTACAGCAAATCTCGATTCTAAATCAGCAACAGATTTGCTCGATTTGATGTTAGAATTAAATGAAAAAGAAGACATCACATTCATTTTCTCTACACACGATCAACGAGTTGTTGAACGAGCAAAAAGAGTAATAACTCTGGTTGACGGATTGATTGATAGCGATATCCACAAATGAAATCTATTAACTCAAATAGAATAATATTTGGGTTAGTGATGTTGATTTCAACTTCCAATTTGATCGCCCAACCAATTCAATTCCGAGGTTATGTTAAAGAACTCGGAAGCCTATCTATTAGCGATGATATCACAACAATCAATTATGATAACATCCTTCATAATCGAATAGAATCCACATGGGACGTATCTGAAGCTTTTGAGTTGAAGGTTGATTTCAGGAACAGAATACTTAGCGGATATTCAGTTCGAAATACTCCATTCTTTGCTGATTTTCTAGACGATGACCCGGGTTATGCAGACTTGAGTTGGACTCCATTTGAGTCAGATGATCATATACTCCATTCAACAATCGATCGTGCTCAAATCACATATTTCAATGGACCTTTTGAAGCAACTTTTGGACGGCAAAGAATCAATTGGGGACAAACCTTTGTTTGGAGTCCTAATGATTTGTTCAATGCGTATGCATATCTCGATTTTGATTATGAGGAACGTCCCGGAACAGATGCATTTTCAGCACAATATGCATGGGGATTTGCCTCCAGCATGAATGTAGGCTATCGATTTGGAGATAGTATTGATGAATCCGTTTTTGCGATAATGTATCGAGACAATTTAAATGAATATGATATTCAGATATTAGCCGGCTCCTATTTTGATCAGTTAATGGTTGGAACCGGTTGGTCCGGGTATGTAAATGATGCAGGTTTTAAAGGTGAAATTTCCTATTTCCATCCTAAATCTTCCTCCACAAAAGAAAATGGGACTTTAACAGCCACAGCCGGTTTTGATTACATGCTGCCAAATGCTGTGTATCTAACCGGTGAATTGTTATATAATGGCGGATTTGATGACTCTGAAAATGCGTTAGCTCAAATATCTCAACCTCCAACGGCTGATAATCTATTTATTTCAGAAACGGGTTTTTATTTAAATGGATCTTTTTCTGTTTCACCGCTTACTTCTATTAGTTTTAGTACTCTCGGCAGTTTTGATGAATCTATTTTGATTTTTATACCTCAGCTCAGTTATTCAATCAGTGAAAACACAGATTTCCTTATTCTATCTCAAATTTTGAGAGGTAACAACCTTACATCCTTAACTGAAACACCAAATGTGCTGTTTTTTAGACTAAAGTGGTCGTTTTGATAATCATTTTATACTTTTCTTCTTTTAAGCAATAGGGGCAACATGTATGACAAAGAAGTAGGTATCTACAGAACAGGATTTGAGGGGGATATGACCGTTGAGCTTTTGGTTGAATTCATCAGAAAAACAAAAGCACTGTCTGATTCTTTCGGATGTAAGAAAATTATATTCGATATGAGAAAAGCAGCATTCAAAATGAATTTAATGGATGAACATAAGTTCAATAGTAAAATCCTGGAATGGACTGGTCTTGATCACTCATACAACGTTGCCATTATTCTGGATTTTATTCCCGAAGAGTACCCTACTGGTATGGTCAATTATCAAAAGGAGAAAATCAGCAAAGAACGAGCTAATGTTGCAGATGTAATTGCACAAAATAGAGGTCAAAAAATTTGGAATTTCTTTGGCGATTATGATACCGGTGAAAATTGGTTAATAAATGTCCAGTGAATCTTTTTTTCATATGAAATAGTCGTTTTGAAATCCTTTTTTTCAGATATTTGACATCGATCTGAACTCAATCATTCTCACTGAAATGCAGGTAATTCCAGCCATCGATCTTTATAATGGAAAATGCGTTCGTCTTCATAAAGGAAATTATGATGAAGTAACCATTTACCATGAATCTCCAGTTGAACAAGCTGAAGAATTTCAGGATGCAGGATTTGATCACATTCATATTGTTGATTTAAATGGTGCAAAAGAGGGAAGATTTGTAAATCTACCACATATCAAAACCATCATTAATGAGCTGGGAATGTCGGTTCAAACCGGTGGTGGAATTCGAACATATGATGATGCCGATTATCTTATGCGTGAAGGCGTTTCAAAAGTTATTTGCAGTTCATTAGCAGTGAGAAATGAACCGGACTGGATAAAATTACTCCACAATCACCCCAAAGAAGCCATTTTGGGGATGGATCTGAAAGATGGGAAAATAGCTTATGCCGGTTGGCTGGAAACCGCAGCAGAATCTGTGGATTCATTTGTTACCCGAATGATGAAAGAAGGTTTAAATGAAATTCTTTGTACAGATATTTCAAAGGATGGCACCTTAGCCGGTCCAAATCAGGAATTGTACGAAGAACTAAAAACTAAATTCCCCGAGATTCGATTAATTGCATCTGGTGGTGTATCAAATATCGATGATCTTAAAAATCTTGCTGCTGCAGGTATTGATGCTGTGGTTGTCGGTAAAGCTTATTATGAGGGACGCATCAGCCTGAAAGAGATGTACGCAGTTAGTTTTTAATCCTCTCTGAATTCCGGTCGACCAATTTTTCCTATAAAAAGAATTGCTCCCGTAGATTTTTCCTTCAATAACAGCAAATATGGCTGGTTGAACATGATGGTTGGTGGCTGAGGTGGCCCCACGCTTTCAACGGATACGGTTACAGCAGTTACACCCGCTGCTTCTGTTCCTTCTTCATCCATTTTCAAAAATGTTTTGTGCAGCACACTTGAAACAAAAATGTTGTTGATATCATCAAAAAGATTATCCAATTCTGCTGCGCCTTCCGTGAATACTTGTTGCATACCAAGAGTTTGTAAATCCGGAACCATTGCTCTTTTATAATCCATTTCAAGTTTCGGGATATAATAATTAACGGTATCTCTAGTGATTTTTGATTGCCATTCCGCTAAAGATTCTTTGGTAAAATTATTGTCGATTAACTCATCAATACTCAACTCCAATTGGCTCGGTTTAATAAAGAGCATGCTAAAAGCTTCTTCTCCGTAAGGTAATTCCAGCAATGTGATATCATCAGAAATATAATAGCCCGCAAAGTTTTTCTGACTCATCATATCTATTTCTATAACATCATTTTGACTTACATAGAAATGATTTGATTGCGTTGATTCAGGATCAAATTCGTATTTCCAACTTCCATTGAAATACACAGCATTAATCAAAAACATTACATCCAGTGGATCAATTGAATCAATTATATTAGTAATTCTCTCATTGGTATTATCCGAAACCCAGTTATTTATTACCTCTATCGTATTAGGGTCACTAAAATCCAGACTTGCGGTTTCTGCATCAAAATACTTTTTAACTGTGGTAACAAACTCATCATTTATGGTAAAATCTTCTTTTGACCATACTGAGTTAGCAACTTTAAACTCAACTTGATCATCTGCGTCTTCAAGCTGCCTCTTAAGTGATCTGTATCCTTTGTTTATTTCATCTTGAGTCATATCAGCATAACCAAGAGTATTTTGCATCTCAAACAGTGTATTTCCTGTAGCACCATTCATTGTCATTCCCAAGGCCATTGAAACGCTCAAAGGAGATATAAAAATGTTCTCATTTGTTTCATTGGCATGGATAGCTTTAAACAGCTCTATGCTAAAACCTGCATCAGCTTCAACTAACTTGGCTTTGGCTGCTATTGTTTCTGCATCTTCTTCAGAGTTGTTGGTTGTATTACAATTGGTGGATACTATTAAAAGCATCAACATTAATAAGGAAGTTATTTTTCTCATGACCCCGAGATTTTATGTTTAGCAGAACATAAAGTTTTATAATGCATATAAAGATCGCATGAATTGACTACTTCAATAAATTTTCTCCATTTGTTTTGATTAAAGCTTATTGCTGTTTAATCTTAGGAATTAACAAAAACGGCTATCCCGCATGGGTTTTCTTGAAAAAATTGGCTTAGCTCGCAAGAAAAGAGAGCAAATACCTCTTTTAGGCGACAAGAAGAAGAAAGAGATGAAGAAGGAAGCATATTCCCTGAAAAGGAATCCATATGTACGTCTTCTCATTTTCTTTTCATTTGTTATTATTTCTGTTCTTTCATTACCTAGAACCTCGGTTAATACTGGTTTTATATATACTCAAGGTCAACCCTGGCGTGCAGATGATTTAACGGCTCCTTTCACATTTTCACTGAATAAAACACCTCAGGAAATAGCCACCGAAGAGGATGAAATCAGATCACAAATTCCTTTGATCTTCGAAGTTGATGCTAATTCAAGTATTGCCATTCAAACCAGACTTGATTCACTCTATCGTGCAATACAACCCGTATTGGAATCATACCATGAGTGGCAAATAGCAAAGGAATCACAGAGCCCAACCCTTATCGATGATAGTCTTCGTTTTGCAAGACAATATTCTCTTTCAAATGTTGGCATTACAGAAGCATCTCTAAATGTATTGTTAAACAGTTATCACGATGTTCAAAGTCGTAACCTAAATTACTCTAGATTTGATGGTGTAATTGTTAAAACTCGACTGGAGAGTTTGATTGATCAATTACTAAATCAGGGAATTATTGATCAGAACAAAAACAATATCAGTGAAGAAGTAATTACAGTAGTAAATCCGGCGGAAAGCACTGAAAGGCCCATTAATATTGCAAGGGTTCGTGATCTAAGAGAGGCTAATGAATTTGCACAATTCCAATTGAACCGTTCATTTAATGAAGAGCGCTCTCAACTGGCTATCGAGTTTTACAATAAGGTTATTGGACCCAACTTCCTTTACAACGAAGAGAGACGTCAACAGCGAATTAGTGAGGCAATAGAAAATATCTCGCCAACTAAAGGCGCAATGGCACAAGGTCAGGTAATTATTCGCCGTGGCGATATGGTGACTTCTGAAACGGTAAACATTCTTGAAAGCTTAAATGCCGCAAGATCAATCAATGCATCTGAACTTGAACGATGGACGCGATTCAGTGGTGGCGTGATTCTGATCATTATCATCTCCCTGGTGTTCTTCATGTATTTGTATTTGTACAGAAGAAGTATCAGCTCCCATAATGGACTCTTCCTACTTGTTTTCTTAACAATGGCACTAATTAGTATTGCCAACCTGGTGCTTCTCTATTTTGATGTTGCCAATGCTTTTGTAATTCCCGTTGCTATTGCTCCTATCATTTTGACAATCATTTTTGATTCGAGAGTTGGAATCATTGCATCCGTAACAATGGCGTCTTTAATCGGACTCATACATGGGTTTGATTTTGAATTCACTATTTCAACATTTGCAGCTTGTTCGATGGGAGTGTTTTCTGTTCGTGATGTAAGAAATAGATCGCAGTTTTTCTTCACAACACCAGGCATCGTTTTTATTACCTATATGATTTGTATGGGTGCATTTAGCCTTTCTGTAATAGAAGGATGGGAAATCATTTTCCAAAATTCAGTTTTTATCGCAATTAACTGTTTACTGATTCTCTTCACCTATCCAATCATTCTGCTTTTCGAAAAGATTTTTGGTGTAACTACTGATTTCACGCTGCTTGAATTAGGCGACACAAATCAGCCATTACTCAAAGAATTGATGAACAAAGCGCCCGGCACCTTTCATCATAGTTTACAGGTAGCAAATTTGTCTGAAGCTGCTGCATATGCTATCAATGCAAATCCACTTCTCGTGCGAGTTGGCGCACTTTATCATGATATCGGTAAAATGGTTAAACCGGAATATTTTGTTGAAAATCAGGCTGGAGGTTCAAATGAGCATGACAAATTAAAGCCTCAAATGAGTGCAATGGTTATTAAATCACACGTTAGTGAAGGTGTGAAAATGGCCAAAGAATACAGCTTGCCAAAAGTGCTGATTTCATTTATTGAAACACATCATGGAACATCTGTTATTCGATACTTCTTTGAAAAAGCTAAAGCCAACGAAGAAGAAGTAGAGAAAGACACTCCCAACGAGGAAACTTTCCGCTATGATGGACCACTTCCAAACACAAAAGAAACCGGAATCCTTCTCCTTGCTGATGGAATTGAGGCTGCATCTCGTGCCATGAAAAATCCAACCTATAGTAAACTGGAAAACCTGGTTAATCGAATGGTGGATGATCGAGTGAGTGAAGGACAATTGAGTCACTGTCCACTTACATTCAGAGATCTACAGGTGATTAAAGAGTCCTTTATCAGTATTCTGGTTGGGGTTTACCATAGTAGAATTGAATATCCGGATGATGAAAAATCAACCAAAGAAATCGAAGAAGAAGCAAAAAAAGCATCTACTGAAGATGAAGCTCCAGCCGTAAACGGTGAACAAAAAACGGAATCTACCTCCGAAGCTTAAATCGTGCGATTTAAATCAGAATTAGATCTATACCTACAATTTATTAAGCTGGAAAAAGGTCTGTCTGAAAACTCAATCCTCTCCTATCAAAACGATTTAGAGCGTTATCTCCAATTTCTGATTGCTGATCAAAAACTTGCAGACTTAAGTGGAGTTACTCTAACTCATATCGAGTCTTTTTTAGATTTCCTGATTGATAATGAGTTGTTATCAGCATCTTCATTGGCTAGGAATATTTCAAGTATTCGGGGGTTTCATGAATTTGCTGTTGTTGAAGGAATCACAAAGGCAAATCCTGCTGAATTAATCGAATTACCAAAGAAAGCACGAAAACTTCCGGAAATATTAAATCCGGATGAGGTTATTTCAATGCTTGATACACCGGATACTTCAAAACCGGCTGGAATACGTGATAAAGCAATTCTTGAATGTTTATATGGAACCGGAATGCGGGTAAGCGAGCTCACTGACCTGGAAACCGATCGCCTTTATTTTGAAATCGGATTTATTCGAGTTATTGGTAAAGGTAGTAAAGAAAGATTGGTACCCGTAGGCGAAGTTGCACAGGAAGCGCTCGAACATTATATCGAATATGCCCGCCCATTATTTTTTAAAATTGAGAAGGCTGAAAAAGCAAAAAACAAAGTTTTTCTTAACCAACGTGGTGGTGCACTTACTAGAATGAGTGTTTGGAATATAGTTCAAAAAGCTGCGAAAGAAGCTGACATCAAAAAAAATGTATATCCACACATTTTTCGGCATTCCTTTGCTACTCATTTATTGGAAGGTGGCGCAGATCTTCGAGCTGTTCAGGAAATGCTAGGACATTCTTCCATTCTTACTACAGAAATCTATACCCATGTAGATCGATCTCTATTGCATCAGGTACATAAACAATTTCACCCGCGAGCTTAACTTAAAGCTGATAGTAAATTATTGGAGCTTACCTGATGATGAGAACCATGCCAGGTAACTATCTTATCTTTCAAAATGATTAGTTGTGGGGATTCATGTCTAACCCCAACTTTCTCGGCTAAATAATTCGATAATGGGCGCTGACGAATTACATCAATTATATAAAAACCGGCATTTTCGAAATCTGATTTATCGATTATTTCAATATTCTTCTTTGCAAAGAAACTGGTCCCACACTGATTACTGTGCTTATAAATCACTATTTGTTGATTACTTGATGATTCGAATATTTCATCGATATGCTCAACACTTAAAACCTCATCCCAATAGGCATCTTTGGAGGATTGTGTATTATCAAAAAAACGATTCAAAAATCCCATGCATTTGTAGTTTAACCTTATTAAGATACGCTATGAAAAAGTTAGTTTCTTTACTGCTTAAAAATAATAGGAGAACAAGGGCAAATCATGAATATCGAATCTAAAACACAAGCTTTTTGGCTTGGTCACTCTGCAGTTAAACTCATCAGTCCAAAAGGAAATGTAATTTATATTGATCCGTTTCTAGCAGATAATCCATCCACACCTGATCATCTTAAAACTGTTGAAAAAGCCGATTTTATACTATTAACTCACGGACATGAAGACCATGTTGGTGATACTATAGAGATTGCAAAAAATACAGGTGCAAAGGTTGTTGCTATTGTTGAATTAATTGGGCTTTTATCAAATGAAGGATTGGCTGCAGAACAAGCAGTAGCTTTTAATAAAGGTGGTACCGTCAATTTTGACGATTTCTCTGTGACAATGGTAACCGCAAATCATAGTTCATCTTTTAAAGGTCAGTATGCGGGTGATCCTGCCGGTTTGATTATTTCCTTTGAGGATGATATTTGCGTGTATCACATGGGCGATACAAATATTTTCGGAGATTTGGATTTGTATGGCGAGCTTTATGAGCCAACATTAGTATTTGCTCCTATTGGAGATCATTTCACCATGGGACCTGAAGAAGCGGCGTATGCGGTTGAGATGTTAGACGCGGAAGTTGCCGTTCCGATCCATTATGGAACCTGGCCTATTTTAGCCGGAGACCCCAATGTGTTTAAAGAAGTACTTGAAGAATTTTCTGGTATTGAAGTAGTTATTCCTGATGTTGGTTCAAATATCCTTGAATAATAACTCATAATTAACCTTTACTACGATGAAGTTTAACATTCTTTTTGTATTTGCTATCTGCATGGCGTTTATCTCTTGTAATAGTTCTACTGTGAATAAAGGCCCAAATCAAAGTGAAGCGGTTGAATCACCTGAAGAATTCATCTTCTATAATGATCTCGGAGATTATTTAAGACGGGTTCCGGGGCTTCAATTCAATGATGGATATTTCAGAATTCGTGGACCTCAAAGTCTAACTCAAACAACAGAACCATTGTATGTTATCGATGGCGTGATGATTGGGAATAGTTTCAGTCGCGCAAATGGCCTTATTGATGCAAATAACATTGCACGGGTTAATGTGCTCAAAAGCGTGGATTCAACAAGCCAATATGGAATGCGAGGCTCCAGCGGTGTGATTGAAATATTTACTAAGAAAACTGACAGGGAATAAAAACCTATCCCATTAAACTCCTCTTAAATCATAAAAATCAAGCTTCTTAAATATTTGATTTAATAATTATGTTGAAAATACTTCTCATAGTGTCAATGGTTTTCATCCCAAATAATCATAATAATGATGAAAGGCGTTGGGGACAAACCGGTCATCGAGCTACCGGTTATATAGCAGCTGAATTATTAACAGAAACTGCAGCTCATGAAGTAAATCGAATTCTAAATGGTGATTCCATGGCTGAAGCCAGCACTTGGATGGATGAAGTTCGATCTGATCCGAGTTTTCGATATATGAACCCATGGCATTATTGTACTATACCTGATGGGATGACTTATGAAGAAGCAGGAACACCGGAATATGGTGATGTAATATGGGCGATTGAAAAAATGGTGACAGAATTGAAATCTGGAGAATTATCAGAGGAGCAAGAAGCGATTAACTTAAAAGTTTTAATTCATTTAGTTGGAGATTTACATCAACCGTTACATGTTGGAAATGGTACTGATCGAGGTGGTAATGATATTCGTATTGAATGGTTTGGCGACGTTTCCAATTTACACCGAGTCTGGGATAGCGAAATGATAGATAGTCGTCAACACGATGGACGTGAGTTAGCAGATTTTTCAGATGATCAACTTACAGAAGAACTTATCGCAGAATGGCAAAGTACAAGTTGGGTTGATTGGGCACATGAGTCATCGAACTTGTTAGAACAAGTTTACACTTTTGAAACTGCACGTTTAGGTTACGAATATATGTATCACAATTTCGAAACTGTTGAATTAAGAATTGTGCAAGCAGGTGTTCGACTGGCCGGGTTAATTAATGACATTTACAGTGAATAATTTTTAAGTCACTAACAAAATATGAGTGAAGTTTTAAAATGGGGAATACTTAGTTCAGCTAAAATTGGAGTCCGAGACGTAATTCCCGCAATCAAAAAGTCAAAAAATGGTGAGGTTTTGGCGATCTCATCAAGAGAACTAGCGCATGCTGAAACGGTAGCTAATGATCTTAATATTCCGAAAGCTTATGGGAGTTATGATAAGCTTCTTGAGGATAATTCAATTGATGTAATCTACAATCCTCTCCCGAATCACCTACATGTTCCTTACACTGTTAAAGCATTAAAAGCCGGTAAACATGTGCTTTGTGAAAAACCCATTTCAGTGAATCATCAAGACGCTGTTGAGCTTTTGGAATTAACTAAGGACTATCCCAACATAAAAGTAATGGAGGCCTTTATGTATAGATTTCATCCGCAATGGGATTTAGTTAAGAATACAATAGAGAAAGGAGAAATCGGTGAGATCAAACATGTCCATTCCACTTTCTCCTATTTTAATAACAGTCCGACCAACATTAAAAACCAGGTTGAATTAGGTGGTGGCGGTTTGCTGGATATCGGCTGCTATTGTGTAAATTTTTCACGATTTATTTTCCAAGATGAGCCTTATGAAATCGATTCATTCATGGATTTTGATCCGGAGTTTAATACAGATCGGGTAGCTACAGGATTACTAAAATTTAAAAATGGATCAGCCACATTTATGTGTGGTATGCAAGTTGAGTTCGATCAAAAAGCACAAATTTTTGGAACAAAAGGTAAGATTGAAATCGACATTCCCTTCAATGATGCAATGGAAATTCAGCGAAAGGTGATCATTACCAAAGATCGGGAATCTGAAGTACATTTTTTTAAACCTTGCGATCAGTATCAATTGCAAATAGATGCATTCTCAGATGCAATTTTAAATAATACACAGGTACCAATACCAATCGAAGATGCGGTCGCGAACATGAAAGTAATTACGCAGATGTTTACTAATTATATGAAATAAAATATGGCTGACATTATTGGGGTACTTGCACTACTAATCGGACTAGAATTGGTATTAGGGGTTGATAACATTCTAGTGATTTCCATTTTAGTAAGTCGATTAAAAAAGGAACAGCAAAACAAGGCTAGAATCATTGGACTTGTTTTAGCGATGGTAGCCCGGGTATTACTGTTGTTTCTTCTTTTAAAACTAACGGGATTAACAAACCCGATCCTATTCGATTTCAGCATCAGGGATATTATTCTAATTGTTGGTGGTTTATTTCTGATTTATAAAGCTGTAAAAGAAATCCATCACATAGTTGAACTGAAAGATGAGCAAGAATCAGGTAAAAGCTTAAAAAATACTTTTGGTTCTGTAATTACCCAAATAGTTCTTCTCGATATTGTTTTTTCGATTGATTCAGTAATTACTGCAATTGGTCTAACAGATGAAGTCTGGGTTATCATTACGGCGGTAGTATTATCATTTGCCGTTATTCTAATTTTTGCCAGACCTATTGGTGACTTCATTCTAGCTAATCCTGCACTTAAAATCCTTGCATTGTCATTCTTAATTAGTATTGGAATAACCATTTTTATGGAAGGAATGCATAAAGAAGTACCAAAAGCTTATATCTATTTGCCTATGGGATTTGCTCTGGCCGTTGAATTACTTCAGATGCGCTATTCCAGAAATAAAGCCAGGAATTTGGTTTAGTCGACTTAAGTGTAATTTTTAATATATGTTTGACCAGCAATGTATTAGCTCAAAACTGGCATAATGATTCAATTTTGAACGATTTTTGTTATTTTATGGTCTTGATCAAAATCATCTGACACTATGCCATCATTAGTCACATTCAATAATAAGATCGACAAAGAATTTGCTCGTGAAGTAAAGAAACGAGTGAACAAGTATTTCGAGGAAAAAGAAATTTCCAAGCATGCAAACGGTGCCATGTACTTCAAGACCTTTGCTATTCTTAGTTTGTACTGGGTTCCTTATGCATTAATTATGCTTGCCGGTTATTCAATTGAAACAATGTGGTTCCTTTGTTTTTTAATGGGAACAGGTATGGCCGGTATTGGTTTTTCAATCACGCATGATGCACTGCACGGTGCTTATTCATCCAATAATACGGTGAATAATATTCTTGGCACATTTTTCGATTTAGTTGGAGCAAATGGATATATATGGAAAATCACACATAATATTATCCATCACACATATACTAATATTCACGGCCACGATGAAGATCTTGAAGTAGCTGAATTCATCCGCCTTTCACCGCATACCGAGTATAAACCAATTCATCGTTTTCAGCATATCTTAGCTTTTCCGGCTTACAGTTTTGCAACTTTCTTCTGGGTGTTTATTAAAGACTATTGGTATTTCTTCAAATCACCACTTGGCCCTTATGAAAACAAGAAACATCCAACTAATGAGTGGATTAAACTGATCATCACTAAAATTGTTTATTACACTTTGGTAATTGTACTTCCATTAATGTTTTTGGAAATCACATGGTGGCAATATTTAATTGGATTTTTGACTATCCATTTAACTGCAGGACTAATTTTAGGTATCATTTTCCAATTGGCACATGTTGTTGAGTCTACTACTCATCCCCTCCCAAATGAGGACAATATGATTGAGAATCACTGGGTAATCCATGAAATGCTTACAACCAATAATTTTGCCCGTAGAAACAAATTCTTATGCTGGTATGTAGGTGGATTAAATTTTCAGATTGAGCATCATCTATTCCCAAAGGTTTGCAGTATTCATTATCCGGAAATCAGCCCTATAGTTGAAGAAACAGCAAAGGAATTTGGAATCCCGTACAACTGCCATGAAACGTTCCTAGAAGCAGTTGCATCACACTATAGAACACTGAAGAAGTTCGGAGACAAAGATTTTAAATGGTCGCCCAGCATGGCCTAATAATTATATCTTCTTAAAGCTCACTGAATGTGAGCTTTTTTTTTGGACTTTTACCTACATTCTGATCTAACAAATTTTTAGTAGTGAAGTTCTTATTCTGGCTTTCGTGGGTAATTTTGATCTCTTTCGTTGATGTATATGCACAACCGGTAGCGCAACGAGGAATCATTGATTTAAGAGAATTTGATTTTAGTGAAAATACTACCATTCAACTTGCCGGCGAATGGCAATTTTATTGGCTTGAACTAATTCAGCCGAATGACATTGTAAGAGACCTTCCATCTTTTGTTGAAGTGCCACACTTATGGAATAATGATCCCACACTAGGGTCAAATGGTTATGGCACCTATAAATTGCGAATACTACTTCCGGAAAACCATCCTAAACTCGCAATAAATATGCCCGATATATATACGGCCTATTCTTTGTATGTGAATGATGAATATATAGACAGGAATGGTCGAGTTGCCCAAACACGGCAAAATCACCGTCCAAATTGGACACCTAAATCAATTTATCTTGGTCAATTCGAATCTAACGTGATTGAGATGAAACTTCTAGTTTCTAATTTCTCACATAATAAAGGTGGTTTTAGAGTTCCAATAGAGCTGGGAGAAAACTCTTTGATTGATCGTGAAAGAGAATTTGAATTAGGTTACTCTTATCTATTATCCGGTAGCTTATTGATGGGTGGTCTTTTCTTCATTGGTTTGTTTTTCTTCGGTAGAACAGAAAAGGCCATTTTATTTTTCGCATTATTCTGTGTTGTCTACAGTTATCGAATTCTTGGGTCAGATTTATATCCAATACATTTCATTCTACCTGATTTCCCATGGGCATTATCAATCAGATTAGAATACGGTTCACTATATCTGGGCACCGTTTTATTTGGTCTGTTTATAAAGCACTTATTTCCTGAAGAAATTTTAAAGGAAATCATTCACAGTTTTACCATTGTATTTGGTCTATTCTTTCTCACATCAATGGTTTTACCAGCCAAAATCTTCACATCATTCCTCAATTACTATTTTGTGATTCTGGCATTAATGGTCGGTTATACATTGTATGTTTTCATAAAGGCTGCAATGAATAATCGGGTCGGTTCACTCTTCTCTTTACTTAGCGTGATTCTTGTTATTCTAAATATTGGATGGGATCTCCTTGAATATTTCGTTTTTGTAAGGGAGAATTTGATTTTAAGCTACACAGGATATGTATCTTTCTTCTTCCTTCAATCTTTGACATTATCAAATCAGTTTTCCCATCGATTCAATTTGGCCAGAGAAAAAGCAGAAACTGCGTCCACTGCAAAAACACATTTTCTTTCTACGATGGGCCATGAACTTCGAACCCCGCTTAATGCTGTAATTGGACTTTCTGAATTATTGCTTGACTCAAAATCTGAGAAAGAGAAAACTCAGTTTGCAACAACAATCAAAAGAAGTGGAGAAAATCTGCTTGGCATAATCAATAATATCCTTGACTTCACAAAAATTGAATCGGATGAAGTTGAATTCGAATATCGTCCAACACACATTCCAACTTTGTTGGCAGACTCAGTTAAAATGCTGGGATCTCTTACAGATCCTAAAAAGGTAAACCTAAGCTTCAGATTTGATGATGCTTTAAGTGATTATATGGTAGTTGACCAGGCAAGACTTCAGCAGATTATTATTAATCTTGTCGGAAATGCAATCAAGTTTACTGAAGAAGGTGATATATCTATTCAGGTTACTACCACCGAATCCATATCCGAAAAAGGTCAAATTCTATTTATTGTTAAAGATACCGGGATAGGTATTCCAAGTGAAAAAATGAATTTATTATTTGATCGGTTTTCTCAAATTGAGGCTGATAGAAGCAGAAAATATCAAGGAACCGGTTTAGGTCTCGCTATCAGTAAAAGACTGATTGAAGCTATGGGTGGAAGAATTTGGGTTCAAAGTACTGAAGGAACAGGTACTACTTTTTATTTTACACTGACTGCAGAAACTGCAAGCCCAGAAGCAATCGAGCAACATTTGAAAAGCCGAAAAGCTCGAAAGAATGAAATCAAAAAAGATCTGAATATTTTGGTTGTTGAAGACAATCTGATTAATCAAAAAGTTGTGGTAAAAGTGCTAGAACGACTCGGCTTTTCAGTTGATCTAGCTAATAATGGATTCGAGGCGATCGAAAAAGTACGGGCTTCAGACTATGATCTAATTTTCATGGATATGGAAATGCCTGAAATGGATGGTATAGAAGCCACCGAAAACATTCTAAAGATTCCATATAAAGAAAGAAATACCATCATTGTTGCTATGACGGCCAATGCAACCACCGAAGATAAAGCAAAATGCTTTGAAGCCGGGATGAAAGATTTTATAGCTAAACCAATTACATTACAATCTACAGAGAATGTTTTATTGAAATGGTTCTCCGCTAATTAAAAAAGTTGACATCTTGTTTTACCGATTGTCACAATATTTCATAGTCTTATTGCTCTTCACGCTAACATTACCTTGTTACGAGACTAATGAATTATTTGCTCAGGAGACAATACCCGATCTTGACTTAAGCGAAATTGATTTCAATGAAACTGTTGTTTCTTTAGACACTACCTGGGCATTTTATTGGATGAAGCTACTCGATTCCGATGAAATAGAAAACGCTTCGCCTGATACGTTAATTGATTTTACCTCCAACTGGGCAAACATTCCGAAATTTGGGAACATCGGTTACGCTACCTATTCCGTTAACTTGTCAATACCGTCTACAGAAGAACAACTAGCATTAGATATTCCTGATTTCTATTCATCATACTCACTTTTTATTAATGGAATAGAAATTGCGAATAATGGAACTGTAGCTACAACGGAAGATGCTTACGAGCCTAAATGGCTGCCACAAACAGTTAGTCTACCTGAATTTGATTCTGATACACTTAATATAATATTGCAGGTAGCTAATTTCGATCACAGTAAAGGTGGTGCCTACTTACCTATTAAAATCGGGGCATCTTCAAAACTCTATATAGATAGATATTTACAGTATGGATACTCATTCATATTAACCGGCATTTTATTAATGGCCGGGTTGTTTTTCCTGGGATTATATCTTTTCGGTAGACATGAAAAATCAATCCTTTATTTTTCACTTTTCTGCCTTGTTTACAGTTACAGAATAATCGGTTTTGATAGCTATGCTTTTCATATGATGTTGCCCGATTTACCCTGGATTTTGACTATCCGATTGGAATACATCACACTTTTCTTATCAGGATTACTTTTTGGGCTGTATACACTTCACCTCTACCCCAAAGAAACCAGTAAACCGCTGGTTTATGTGTTAAGTGGAGTGTCGATTCTTTTTGCTTTAGAATCTTTACTTCTATCGCCGAGAATATTTACACAATTAGTAATCCCCTACTTTCTATTACTCATTTTCTACATTCTAATTGCCTTCTGGGTTTATTCAGAAGCGGTACTAAACAAACGACCTGGTGCTATTTACTCTTTGATAAGTTCAGGGGCAATATTCCTGGTGTTTGGGTATAAGATATTTGTGTATTTGGGTTTTTTCGAAACATCCCTCTTTATAAACTTCTTTGGTTATCTCTTCTTCTTCTTTTTCCAGTCACTTGTGCATTCCTACCGCTTTTCAACGAATATGAAGACAGCACTTTACAGAGCCGAAGAATCATCCAAAGCTAAATCGCAGTTTCTGTCAACAATGAGTCATGAGATAAGAACTCCATTAAATGCAGTAATTGGTTTATCAGGACTTCTTTCAGAGAGTAATTTAACCTCTCGACAGCAAGAATTTTCAAATACCATTCGAAAAAGTGGTGAAAGCCTTCTCAGTATCATTAATAACATTCTGGATTTCTCAAAAATTGAATCCGGCAAACTTGAGTTAGATGAAATTGAGTTTAACCTGAGAGAAACAGTTGAGCTTGTTTTAGATGTAGTTGCTGGTGCAAGAAAATTGCCCGATATCGAGGTGCTTTATGAAATTGATGATAACGTCCCAAAGTATGTAGTTGGTGATTCCACGCGTTTTCAACAAATACTTACAAACCTTTTAGCAAACTCAGTGAAATTCACTGAAGAAGGTGAGATAATCATCAAAATCGCAATTGATCAGGAATTCACCGATTCTTTAGTTGTCAGAGTGGAAGTGGCTGATTCAGGAATTGGAATACCTGTTGATAAACTGGATCGACTATTCCAGAGCTTCAGTCAGGTGGATAATTCATCAACTAGAAAATATGGTGGCACCGGACTTGGGTTGGTGATAAGTAAACGCTTAGTCGAAGCAATGGGCGGTACTATTTCCGTTGAAAGTAAAGAACATCAGGGAAGTACTTTTAGTTTTACAGTTGCCTTTGAAAAAAGCTCCAGAACAAGTGACTTTAAAATTCCATCTATTTTAGAAAACAAGAAAGTGTTCTTACTGGATGACAATCCTACAAATCTCAAAATCATCCAGCAACAACTTTTAAAAGCAAATCTTAAAGTCAGTACCTTTAATAATCCCAATATGCTCATCTCAATAATTAATGAGTTAGATAAATATGATTTTGGGATTTTGGATATGCAAATGCCCGGAATAAATGGCATAGATGTGGCCAAAAAAATCCGAGAAAAATATTCTAATGAGGAGCTCCCACTTGTACTGTTTAGTTCTATTCATGAACTTGAAAAACAAAAAGATAAATCACTATTCGACCTCTTTCTGAAAAAACCTATTCAGCAAACAAAACTTCTTAATAACCTTGAGCGACTTTATCTATCAAGTGTTCAAATTACAAGTGAATCAACTGAACATTCGAATCCTAAAAAATTATTTAATACTGATTTCAAAGTATTGATTGCTGAGGATAATATCGTCAATCAAAAAGTTGCTTACCGCATATTAGAACGCTTCGGAATTGAACCCGATATTGTTAACAATGGCAAAGAAGCTTTGGAAGCTGAATTAAAATCTGATTATGATCTCATCTTCATGGATATGGAGATGCCAAAAATGGATGGACTTGAATCGACTAAACTGATCAAAGAAGAACGTGGCCAACACACATTGAAACCTATAATTATTGCCATGACTGCAAATGCGATGCAGGAAGATCGTGAACGTTGTTTTGAAGCTGGGATGGATGATTTCGTACCCAAACCTATTACATTGCAATCAATCCGGCAAATGCTAATAAAATGGTTAGACGATAATTGAAGCTTTAAAGCTTTTTACCAAAGCTTTAGCATGCAAAACGTATAATTGGTTAATAAAACGACCAATTAGTGCCAAATAGTCTCTTCATATCACTTCTTATTTTTGCAGCCCTCACTTTGAACAGTTGCACACAGCCCTATACAGTTGAGGAGCAAAAGACTGCAGAAATTCTAAGAAGCATTTCATCAGATGAAATGATGGGCCGGCATGCATTAAGTGATCACATTTCAAAAGCTGAAGAATTCATTTCAAATCAGTTTGAACTCGCAGGTCTGGAAGTATACTCTGATAATGAAACCTACCATCAGACATTTTCAATTATCGAATCAGAAGTAATAGATGCAAATGTTTCAATTTCTAATTCCCGAGTTGATGAATCACAATTAATTTCTTTCACAAACCAAACAGATTTTTCCGGTGATCAATCCACTATTGAGACTGCTTATATCAACTCGAATGACAACTTCAGGTCAGAGTTTAATAGGCTAAGAGATTCTGAAACTGATTTAATCGTATTTGTTCACCCATCATTTGATGAATTATTTGATAGATATCGTTCATTCTATCAACGTGCTAATAGATTTTTAAAGGAAGAGACGACATCAAATATAGTTTTTGTACTTAATGATGCTCCAGACGACTTTGAAATTAGTATTTCATCTGAGCTAACTGAAAGAACACTTTCAAACCTTGTAGGAGTTATTGAAGGTAATCAAACCGATGAATTTGTGATTATCTCTGCCCATCATGACCATATCGGCATAAGAACTCCCGTTGCATCAGATTCAATTGCAAATGGTGCAAATGACAATGGTTCTGGGGTTACAGCTGTTATCCAAATGGCCAATCATTTTTCATCAAAACCTAAACCGGAAAGAACTCTTCTTTTCGTGACCTTTACTGCAGAAGAAATTGGTGGATACGGCTCTCAATATTTTTCATCTAGAGTAAATCCCGATGAAATAGTGGCAATGTTCAATATTGAGATGATCGGAAAGCCAGCTCTCTCAGGACCGAATACAGCCTGGATCACCGGTTATGATCGTTCCACATTTGGAGAAATTCTTTCTCAAAGCACAGAAGGCACAAATTATGAGTTTTATCCTGATCCCTATCCAAATCAGAACTTATTCTTTAGATCTGACAATGCAACTTTAGCTCGACTTGGAGTTCCTGCTCACTCAATAAGTACAACTCCTATCGACCGAGATAATGATTACCATCAAGTTACAGATGAAATTGACACAATCAATATTTCTCATCTAAACAATACCATCAAAGCGATTGCAAAAGCAGCTGAAGGAATCATTTCAGGGGTCCATACTCCAACCAGAGTTGATATTTCACAACTTGATTAGGTTGCAAATTATGTAGCTGGAATGTTATAAGACATTGAGTCGTTACGATTTCAAATGATTCTTAAACAACATTCGGGATAATGAAAAAACTAACTCTTCTATCTATCATCGCGTTTTCTGTACTCTCAATTCAAGCTCAGGATTATGCACTAAATCAACTTGAAAATTCACCAAGACACCATGAATGGGTTGAAATTGAATCAAATGATCGAGTCTTGCATACTTTCGTTACTTATCCGGAAGTTTCTGAGTCTGTTCCTGTCGTCCTGGTAATTCATGAAAATCGTGGACTAAATACATGGGCCAGAAGTTTTGCAGATCAGGTTGCTGAAAATGGTTTCATTGCAGTTGCCCCGGATTTAATCAGCAATACGGTTGAAGGGTTTGAAAAAACATCAGATTTTGCCTCGTCAGATGACGCTCGATCTGCATTATATGATCTAGACCCGGATGGAGTTACGATTGATTTAAAATCAGCACTTGAATACGCAAAAAGTATTGAATCTGGCAATGGGAAAGTTATTGTTGTCGGCTTTTGCTGGGGCGGTTCACAATCATTTCGATTCGCAACAAATATTGGCTCTGAGATTGAACAAGCTATCGTTTTTTACGGAACTGGTCCTAGAGTAGCCGAAGTCTACGAAAATATCGAAGTGCCGGTTTTTGGTTTTTATGGTGGTGATGATAACCGTGTAAATTCTACCATCGAGTTTTCCGAAACAAACATGTCTGCATTTGATAAATCATACGACTATGTGATTTATGATGGAGCAGGACATGCATTTATGCGCCGAGGTGATGACCCAAATGCGCCATCTGATGATCCTAATAAAATTGCACGAGACGCTGCATGGGTAGAATTAGCTAAGATTTTAAACAATCTGAAATAATTCTGGTCTTTCTACATCTGATTGAAATCTAAAAGTGGTTTTAAAGTAAGCGGTTTTATATGTTCAGCCGTTTATGTGATACTGGAATGCGGAATTTCCACTTCACTTCATTTTCTTTTTAAAAATACTTTTTCAGGACAATAATCATGAGTAATTCAGAAAGTGGGTCGGCACGTACCTATAATCTCGCAAGAGTAATATTTTTATCTGCATCCGCAGCATTAGGCGGTTTTCTTTTCGGATTTGATAGCGGTGTTATAAATGGTACAGTTGATGCCCTTGCCATAGCATTCGATAGTGATTCAGCTACAACAGGTTTTAATGTTGCTTCAGTATTACTAGGTAGTATGGTAGGTGCATTTTTTGCTGGTACATGGGCAGACAAATATGGGCGTAAACCCATAATGATTCTCACTGCAATACTTTTCATCGCAAGTGCCTGGGGATCTGGTATCGCAAATGCATCAATACCATTTATCCTTGCAAGAATCTTAGGTGGTGTCGCTATGGGGGCTGCCAGCGTATTAGCTCCGGTATATATCAGTGAGATTGCTCCACATCAAATCAGAGGTAGACTAGCAACTCTACAACAGCTCATGATAGTGATTGGTCTTTTTATGGCATTCATGAGTAATTACTGGCTAGCGGGAATGTCTGGTGGTGCTAGTCTAGAATTATGGTGGGGTTTTGATACCTGGAGATGGATGTTCTGGATGGAAATTATACCAGCAGCAATCTTTTTATTCTCATTATTAGCAATACCAGAATCGCCTCGTTATTTGGTAGCAGCCGGAAAATCAGACTCAGCTTTCACTGTACTGAATAACATTTCTCCATTACAGGATACAAAAGCAAAAATTGAAGAAATCAAAAAGACCTTAAATGAAGGTGTTAAGCCACGTTTAAAAGATATTATAGACAAAGCTACAAGTAAAATGCATCCTATTGTTTGGATTGGTATTGGTCTTGCAATCCTACAACAGTTAACCGGTATAAATGTAATCTTTTACTATGGTGCAACCTTATGGCAAGCAGCCGGATTTACAGAAGCAGATGCTCTACTTCAAAATGTAATTTCGGGCAGTGTAAATATCTTCTTCACTTTCGTAGCAATTGCCCTAATCGATAAAGTGGGTCGTAAACCATTATTACTTGTTGGTTCACTAGGTCAGGCAGTTATGTTAGCGGTAATGGCAATTATCTTTAGTAACGCAGGAACTGATGCTGCAGGTGATATCCTTCTTGAAGGAAACAATGGTCTTTTTGCTCTGTTAGCGGCTAATGCTTACATCGCTTTCTTTGCTTTCTCATGGGGACCAGTTATGTGGGTGATGTTAGGTGAAATGTTTCCAAATCACTTCCGAGGAGCAGCTCTTGCAATTTGTGGAATGGCACAATGGGGAGCAAACTTCACCATCACGATGACATTCCCAATTTTCTTATCAACTTTAGGTTTAGGTTTCTCTTATGGACTGTATGCCTTCTTTGGTCTAGTCGCTTATGTATTCGTTAAGAAGTACGTAATTGAGACTAAAGGGAAGTCACTTGAGGAGATGGGAGAGCTTCTGAAAGGTGACGCATAATTATCATGCATTCCATTCCAGAAATACAAACTGGTCTTGAAACAGCTTTCGAAGAGGTCATCACATTTATAGAATCACAAAGTGATGATCTCTTTGAAAAGGCTAATGCAGAAGGTAAGTGGTCGTCGGGGGAACAATTAGAACATCTTATTAAAAGTGTCACTCCGATCAATCTGGGATTAGTACTTCCAAAAAAAGTACTGAAATGGAAATATGGTACCACAGACAGAGAGGAAATGAGTTTTGAAAACTTGAAGGAATTATATCAATCAAAACTTAATGAAGGAGCTAAAGCTTCCAAGCCATATATCCCAAATCCGATTCCGGTCTCCAAAAAGTCTTCTCTGTTAAAAAAATACAGATCAGAAAAAGATAAACTCATAAAAGCACTGGATAAATGGGATGAAGAGATCATCTCTGAAATTGTAGCCCCGCATCCAATTCTTGGAAACCTAACCATTCGTGAGTTAATGTTTTTCACGATCTATCATAATTACCATCACTTAGAGAGTATTAAATCGATAAAGTAGAACTCTGTTTTAGCGAACCCTTTTAACTATTGTGTTTACTAATGCTGAAATAGCCTTCATCTGGTCAGCATTTAAATTATCAGCGTTTTCTGATTTCGTCCCAAATACAGAAGCACCTCTGATTTTCATAAATTCACGAAGAACAACACTTATCTGATCTTTGTCCTCTTTAGCAGATTTTAAGGCAACATAAAATTGTCTCACAGCTAAATCATCTCTTTCAGCTATATAAACCTGATTTTGATTTTCAGTATAGATTTTTGCTGTGTACCTCAAAATCGCTATAAAAAATGAGGCGACCGCTAACATTATTGAAACACGTTTAATTAAATCTGGGATTCTTCCTTCTTGAGAATAATTATTTTCAATTGTGGTTATTAACTCATCTAATCTCGCACTCTGAGCAGGCAATTCATTTTCTCTTATAAATGCATCGTTTATTCCTTTCTGGATATCTAATGCTACTTTTATGAATTGTTCATCTGCGGCCAATCGGAATTCGGAGTTCGTCAAATAACTATCGAATAAAATTTTAAGATTGCTGATGTTATCAAATCTTTGGTTTTCAAAGGCTGTGACAAATTCTTGATAAATGCTATCAGCTCTTTCTTCTTTACAGCAATCCATTGCAAAAAAGTCATCAATCTCTTCAGCATATGTGTTATTGAATTCCAACTGAAAATCACTATTTAACGAGGAATTTATCTCATTAAGATTTCCATTGATTTGATTGATTGTTCTTCCATCTCCTATCGATGAATCATTAAGAATGACATATGAAAACATCAGGATCACCATCAAAAAGGTTATTCCTAAAGTAAGTGTAATACTTAAATACCTTTGTGCGATAATTGAAAATCTATCTCTTCTTAATTGAATATTTTCCAGTAAGTATGGTATGTGATCAAATCCATGTTCATCATCTTTCTCACCCTTTGGCAATCTGCTATTTAATGTTGATATAAACCTTTCGGAAGTAAAGATGCTTTTTATAAATGTCTCTACTTCATCCTTACTAAGGAATCCCTCTTTCTGCTCAACCTTTGATCTCCCAATTAATAAAATTGTAAATATTGCTCCGATAAATGCTGGAGCTTGAGATATGAAAATTAGAGTTACATTTATGAGTGAAAATTCATCTAGATCGAAACTCATCTCAACTGTTAAACCTGTCGAGTAGGCTATCACTCCGCCAATTATAAGCGGGATGTAATACATGAAATTTTTCGATCCGTTTTTTGTCCAAAAACGATTCTCATGTATTAAGTCAAAAATAAAAAGAGAGGCAAGTGCTATTACAAATGAAAATTCTCCTAAAACATAGAAAATATTTTCAAAATTATAATTAAAGTATATTGAATAAATTAGTGTACCCAGTATTATAAATAATACTATGAAAATGCGCTTCATACTTTAGATGATAAGATTAAAATTCGCGTTCACGATAATAAAATTCAATCTAAAGTGAAAAATTACATGCGATATAGAATTCTAGTCTACAATATTAAACGTTATGTTATCTCCTCCTTTTACCTGCCCAAGTCTCCATAATTCTGATTCATCAACAATTCCAATTCTTGGATACCCACCAATAGTTTGACCGTCTTTCATTAGAATAATTGGATTACCCGATGAAGGAAGTTGAATAATGCCTGGAATTACCGGTGCCGAACTCATTTCAATGTTTGGAAATTGAATTTCATTTCCAATTAAGCGAATTCCCATCCTGTTGCTGTCTGTTGATACCTTGAATGGTGATCCTGTTAGTTGATCTTTCGCCTTATCATCGAGTAAATCAAATTCTGGACCGGATTTAATTTTGATTGAGATTTTGGTTGAGAAGTAAGGTATTTCCTCATTGCTCAATGTATAATGAGATGTAAATTCTGGATTTGAATTCCAAACAATCTCATCTCCAGCTTCTAATTTTCTGCCATTAAAGCCACCAAATTTACCTGGCAAATAAGTTGAATAGGACTTCATTATTACAGGAATCTCTGGCTTCCCCTGAATTGCTAAATAAGAACGACACCCTCTAACGGGATGATGAATTTCCAGTTCATCACCGCTACTAATTTCAACTGGAATGTATTGATCAAACAGGACTCCATTTATAGTGGGATTACATTTTGCTCCGGTAACCGAAATAACACATGGATCATGAAATCGATATATCCCACCGTATAATGTATGTTCGATTGCCGGATATATTTCAGGATTTCCAATAATTGTATTTGCATCCTTCAATGATTTCGAATCCATTGCTCCTGAAATCGGAACTCCAATTTTTCGATAACCAAACCGGCCGAGATCTTGAATCGTCGACTGCATTCCTCGTTTTATAACCTGTAGTTTTCCCATCAGAAGTTCACACAGGTTTAAATCTGAGTTTGTCACCCGGTGAAATAGAAATTGGAGGCTCATTCCCCGCATCAAAAAAACGTTGGGTTGTTTTTCCAATAATATTCCAGCCTCCGGGACTTTCAAGAGAATATATCCCCGTTTGTTTGCCACCTATTCCTATTGATCCGGCCGGGACTTTTGTCCTGGGTGTTTCTAATCTTGGTACAAATAACTCTGATTCCATTCCCTCCAGAAAAATGAATCCCGGAATAAAACCAATCATTGCAACCGTGTAGACTGGTTTGGAATGTCGATCAATGATTTCACTTTTTGATAGTCCTATTTGTTCACTTACACTTTCCCAATCTAATCCCTGAGAATAATCTACTTCAACTTCAATAACCTTCTTTGGACTAGTTTCTAATTCAACCCTGTCAACGCTTTCTAGTAACTCAAAAAGAGACTGCTTTGTGGTGGAATAAAAAAGTGCTACTGATTTATATGCAGGAATAATATCTGTTATTGCAGGGTCATTATGTGTTGCAAGTGTATGAAATAGCCGATGTATAAACTCTAAGTGTCCATCTTGTATTTGTGGTTCCAGTAAAATTGCATCCTTACCAAATTCCGAAACCTTCCATGATATTCCATCAAACTGAAGCAATATTCACTCCTCTTGATCTTAGATACTCAAAAATCTGCTTTGCTAATTTGATTGAGCCTTCAGTGTCGCTATGTAAACACATAGTTTGAGCAGTTATCGATCTAACCATTCCAGAATGGGTTTTAACCTTAGCATTCAAAACCATATGATCGATATGTTCGAAAACCTTATCAGTTTCATGAATTATTGCTCCTTCCAGTTTTCTAGATCTCAAACTCAGATCATCTTCATAGGCTCGATCAGCGAATACTTCAAAAACAGCTTTTAATCCATTTTCATTTAGTAAGCGAGCTAGTACAGAACCCTCCTGACAATAAATTGGAACATTAAATTCTAGCTCTTTTATCACTTTAATAATTGTATTGGCGACTTTCTCATTTTTCGCAGCTTCATTATAAAGAGCGCCATGAGGTTTTATATGATGTAATTGAGCTCCGGTGTCAATCACCAATTTTTTGAAATTTATTAACTGGTTTTTTAGGGCCGAACTAAGTTCATGTTCAGAAATTTCCAAAACAGTTCTCCCAAAATTAACTCGATCCGGATAAGATGGATGTGCACCAACAGCTACTCCATTTTTCTTTGCCAATTTTATTGTTGCTAACATCGACTGCTGATCACCAATGTGTCCACCACAGGCAATATTACAAGATGTGATATAAGGCATAATTGCAGCATCTTTTTGATGACCACTTTCATCCTTCCATTCACCTAAATCACAATTTAAATCAATGCTTTTCATAGATCAGAAAAATTGAAAGACTGCATTTAAACTTCTTGCTCCTAACCCAAGGGCAACAATTAACACTAAAACCCCAAGGATGTTTTGAATTGCAGTGTTGGTGTACATTCCCAGTAGTTTGGAACTATTCATTAAATAAATCAAAAATATGGCTACGACTGGAAGCAGAATTCCATTTGCTACCTGTGCAAATTGGATTATTAGAATCGGACTTCCGCCAAACATGCTAGCTAATATTCCTAATAAAAGAATCAGTCCCCAAACCATTCTGAACTTCCAGGATCGAGTATTATCATCCCAGCCTAAAATCCCTTTTGCTGCATAAGCTGCCGCCAGAGGTGCTGTTATTGCAGAGGAAATCCCGGCTGCAAATAATCCAATACCTAAAAAATAGCCAGACCAGGAACCTAATAAAGGTTTAAGCTGATCAGCCATATCAGCAGCAGATTGAATTCCTTCTTCCCCAAAAATCGTAGCTGCACTTGTAATGATGATACTCATGGATATTATCCCACCCAGAATAATTGCCGTTACGTTTTCTCTTCTTAAATCACCGAGTTCTCTTACACTTCGATATTTTTCCTTAATAATGGATGCGTGTAAAAACAGGTTATAGGGAACAACAGTTGTACCAATTAAACCCATTACAAGAAGTAATTCACCATCCCCAAAAGTTGGAATAAACATTCCTTTTAGGATTGTAGTAATATCAGGTTGAACAACAATTGCAGTAGTTAGAAACACCAAACTCATTATCATCACTAAAGCTATCAAAAACCATTCGATCAGTTTTATCACACCGATGAACAGAATCAAAAAGGCAATACCTCCGATAATCAATGGAGTGAATGGAATTCTAACTTCGTTAACTTCGATACCCATTTTGAAGAAGAGTTCTTCGAATCCAAGTACAGCACCTGAAATATTCCCTCCCTCATAAGCTGCATTACCAATAACTATAGCACCAAAAACCAATAGAATTGCCAACCAGCGAAACAATGGTAATTTTATTTCACTTCGAATTGCCTCTCCAAAACCATTTTGAGTTACTAAGCCAAGTCGGGCCGACATTTCCTGTAGAATGATTGTGGTGATTACAGAAAATACGATTGCCCAAAGCATTGAAAAACCGGATTGAACACCGGCAAGTGTACAAACTGTAACTGTGCCGGGACCGATAAATGCAGCCGTAACAAGTGTACTTGGGCCAAAATATTTAGAAAGAATTGACTTCAAATAAATTCCTGAAATGAGTCTTCCCGGGACTTTTATTTATCCTTCGATAAAACTATAATAAGCCCAACGAATCAGGAATTCCAACACTAAATGCGATCACCTTTTACATGGCGGAAAATAAGACGGTTCCAACAGGTCTCAGCGTTGATGATTACATCAATGCAATAGATCATCCGCAGCGAAAGGAAGATTGTAAAGCCATTCTTGAATTAATGAAATCCCTCACTGGCAAGAAGCCAAAAATGTGGGGAACCAGTATGGTTGGTTTCGGTACTTATCACTATAAATACGAAAGTGGACGTGAAGGAGAAATGCTTTGTACTGGGTTTTCTAATCGATCACAGGCTATTACAATTTATATGGCACAAGGCTATGAACGCGAAAAGGAATTACTGGAAACAGTTGGTAAGCACAAACGTAGCAAAGGTTGTTTTTACATAAAAAGACTTTCAGACGTAGACATTGACGTGCTTTCTACTTTAATTTTGGAGTCACTAAAAATAGTGGAAGAAAAGTACACTATAGTAGAATGATAGAAGGACTATTCGTTACATACGGGAATAACGTGGGAAAAAATTCATCGGCACAAACACATAATGATTGTCAGTTTTTTCAAATAGAGATTGATACTACCATACTCCCAATCAGTTCGCAAAACATTAACTCAACTTCGAATTTTATTAATTCGACAGATTCTAATATCAAATAATTTTTCGGATGGAAAACAGAATTGAGCTGAAAACTACCATTAAGGCCAGCACAGAAAAAGTTTGGGACGCCATCACAAATCCAGATAAAATTGAACAATATTTATTTGGTTCACGCATAGAAACAGATTGGAAACCCGGAAGTAAATCGAATTTTTATATTGAACAAGAAGAGAAGCAAATTACGATTGTAAAAGGTGAAGTGATTCGTAACATCCCGGGAAAACTATTAGAGCATACTCTTTTTCCGGCCGGTACAAAATTGAATGATTCGCCGGAAAACTACATCGTGATTACCTATGAATTGGAAGATCATGGCGATGAAACAGATTTAACCATCACACAAAAAGGCTACAAATATGTGGAAGATGGTTTACAACGCTATATTGATACTCAGAAGGGCTGGAAAGTAGCTCTACCAAAGCTAAAAGAAGTTGCGGAAGGTTGAGTAATCAACCAAATAATCCACTTCATGGAGTAAAATTACAGCAAGTAGTTGAAGATTTAGTCAATTACTATGGCTGGGAGCAGTTAAGTTATCATGTGGATATTAATTGCTTCAAAAATGACCCATCTGTTAAATCCAGCCTTAAGTTTTTACGTCGATTTCAATGGGCAAGAGATGAGGTTGAAGCACTATGGATAGAAGTTATTTGGCCAACTCGTGAAAAAAAGAACTAGTTCTTTATTCCGAATTCAAGAATCACCGGTAAATGATCTGAACCGTTTGGTTCTCCAACGCCCCTGCTGATAACTTCAATTCCTTCTGTTACAAATGCGTGGTCTAAAGTGATTGATAATAATTTCCAATGTGCATTCCAAGTGGGAAGGATTCCAAATCCATTTCTAGAATCCCGGAGTTTACCACTCTTTAACAATCGTTTAAAGTTGGGCGAGAATACGGACGAGTTAAGATCACCAATTACAATCATTTCATTACTAGATTTTTCAATGAAATCATTGATCTGCTCAAATTGATTGTTTCTAGAATTAAAGTAGCGGTTACCTATTGGTGGCAATGGATGCGTTCCTAAAATACTCAATTCCTCATCTTGCAATTGCAGATTAACAAGAATCGAAGGTATTTCAACATCACTTAAATCGATTTGTTGAACCGAATCTAATTCAATTTTACTTATCAAACCAAAACCAAAATTATCTGATCTGGGAATATGAAACTGAAATTGATAGTCTTCAATTTTTTCAAATTCTGATTGCCAACGATCCGTTAATTCCTGTATAAAAACTAAATCAAAATCCCCATTCTTTATGAATGAAGTAACTTGCTCATAGTTTTCGTTTGAAGAAAGTAGATTGATTGATGTAATTTTTAAACTCTCTCCATTGATTGGTTCAATCTCAGATTTTGGATAAAAAAATAACAGGAAACTAAGTGAGAGAGCTAATGCAAATCCAAGTGAAATAGTTGATTCTGTCTTCTTTTTAAAAAATAGAGCTGTAACTCCAACTGCTAGGAAATAGAATAAATAATAAAGCCGAAAATGAGAGAAAAGATCAAATACCCAATTGAGACTCCCAAATAAGCCAAGAAGAAGAAGTATTACTCCTAGTACAATCAGAATTTTGAATAGATGCTGCTTCACAAATTTTCATTGGTTACCAGAGATTCTATTCTATCGTCATAATGATGAATAAGTTCTCCCCAATCATATCTTTTCACATCAGGTTTAAAACTCAGATGCTTCCAGTTGCTGATGATTGATCTCAATCGCTCTACAAGATCACCTTCATCATACAAGCAGACTTCTTTTTGTTGATCAGTTAAATGCTCAGAATAAGCTAGTCGATTCGGTAATAGTGGAAAACATCTGCAATACATGGCTTCAACTACACTTCCTCCGAAAAAGTCCTGATTTGATGTCACAGGCAAAATATCCGCTTTCCAAAGTAATCGAGCGTATTCTTTAAATGATTCTGCATAGCCCCAATGAATAACTCGCTCTGATAATTTTGATTTCGCCTTCTCAAAAATGGGTGGATTCACTTCATTTTGTTCACCCAAAACAATCAGTTCGAAATCTATACCTTGATCGTCAAGTTGAAAAAGTGTTTCAAAAAATTTCTCCGGGTTTTTGTCATACTCCCAGCGGTGATTCCAAAGTAGTACCGGTTTTTCATTTTCTCTAGGAAGTTCAAACTCATCAAATCTTGATAAATCCATCCCCAGATGCAGAGCCTCACTTTTTTCTTTGATGAGCTCGATGTTTTCTTTCCCCTGTTTATCCGGAAATTGATTAAGGAACTTTGGAAGTGCACCAATAAATGATTCAAGGTGATAGTTAGAATTGAAAAACACTCGATCTGCAGCTAATGCAGACGTGTAATTTATAAAAGCATAATGGTTATCGCGTTTATGTTTTACATCACGATCTTGTGGCGACCACGGATAAGTCAATTGATTCTCATGGAAATAAAACGCGGTTGGAATCCCCGCTGATTTATCTTTTATAAGTCCAAGGAAGGTGGAGAAATCTAACATTGACGTCCCCAGAATTAGATCTGGCTTAGTTTCTAATTCATTGAATTGCTTTGCCAAAGAAACAGCCCCACCATGCATACGCCATTTCCAGTGCCTACCCGGTAGACTTAGAATCTCAATGTTATGGCGAGAATGTTTCTGGAATCCTTCTGCCCATTGTTGATGTGAACCGGAGAAGAAGGGTTCTAATAAAACGATATTTAGATTTTTGTTTGTTGACACACCCCTAAATCCCCTCTCAAAAGGGGACTTCTTCACTCCTCAAATCTCATTACTCATTGCTATTATTCCATTCATAAAAATTCACGGAATCCATCAGTTCAAAATCGGTGGCCGGATATAATTGATTCCCAATGTCGTTTGATTTACCGGTTTCAAGATACATCCCACATGCATCGGTATCCCTGCAAAGTTGTTTCGCTCTTTCGATCAGAGCCTTTGATATTCCTTTACTGCGATGATCAGGATCAACAAATAAATCATTTAATAACCAGTATCTGGCTAAACGTGTAGATGAAAACACCGGAAACAATTGAACAAAACCAGTAGCCTTATCTCCATTCCAGGACATAAATATTTCTGACTCATTCTTCTCTATTCGATCTTTCAGAAATTGTAAACTCGCTTCTAAGTTGGAAGGCTTATTATAAAAGCGACGGTATTGATCGAAGAGACCATTAAGTTCTTCAAGATCGGATATTACGGCTTTTCTAATCATCATAATCAATCCTCAGGGAACGAGGTTAGTCGTTCAAATTTGATGATCATTTGATCCCTGGTCCATGTCATTGAATCTTTATTTTCAAATTCCATATCCCAATATTGCAAAGGTTTTTGTCCATCGTAGTACAATACATCAATAACCGGCCGATGTGCATTCACTCTCCAAATTCCATTCCTTGTTCCATCAGCAGTAAACTCCCTCAACAAGTTATCCCACCGAACAAAAACTGCCTGAAATTCATCGTTTTTAAATTCTTCTGTTCTATCAATACCATCCAAACTTGCTTCAGCAACCATCCAAAGTCCAACTGCAAGAGTTGCTGGATGTTTTGGTTTTAGATCAACTCTCTTGTTAGTGACGACCACTGTCTCCCCATTTTCCTCACGGATCCAGATCATTTCATCATCACTATTCATTTCGATTTTAAAAGGACCAAATGGATCATCAAACCCATCGATCACAATCATAGATAGCTCACCAGATTCTGAGTCATATTCCCATGAACCGGTTGTGTATTGCAACCATCCATTCCCACTTGAATAAGAACCATCTTTATGAAACTCAGTCCATTTCGCGATTGGAGTCCTTGATTCCTCCCCAACCTGTACAGATGTTGCTTCCCATAAGCCCGTAATTTGGGCTTCAACTGTTGACGAAAGAAACACAATTAGAAGCGGTATCAGTTTCGAGTTCGATCTAGTAACCATGTATAAATATTTGGATTTGAATATGCTGCATTCCAGGCATCATGCCCATCTTTTTTGATGAACGAGTATACGAACTTGGATTCAGGAACCATATTGATTTCATGTAAACCTTCAGCCTCCAAATCATTATTCACATACAAATAGTTAATAGCTTCATCTGCGTACCGAATTGGAATTACATTGTCTCCTGTGTTATGAATAATCCAAAAAGGAGTATCTCCAAAAGATTCACAATCATTTTCGCAACGTATTGGCCCACCAATAGCTACCGCTGCTGCAATTCGATGTGAATGTGATTTCAACAAATCCCAGGTACCTGCTCCCCCATGACTTAATCCTGTAACAATAATTCGATCTAAATCACCGGAATATTCATCAGCTATCTCATCCACAATGTTGAATAAGGTTTCTGAGTGATGTCTCCAAGCCCTTGTTTCCGGTGGTCCGATATCCATATGCGGATTAATAATGATGAATGAATCCTGTAGCATGGTATTTAAAATCGGATCGATCGTCTCCTGAATAGCAAATTTTGCCGGGCCTTCACCTTTTGCATCCGCTTTATGACTGCTTACCCCTGCCCCACCCGATAAGAATAAAATTACTGGATAGGATTTCGATTCATCAAAATCCTTGGGCAGATACACCCAATATCCATCAATCAGAGTACCGGATAAGCCATCAGTGATTAGAACCTGCTTTCCCGGTTTCGGAGCATTTAGATTACAGCTTATCGTTAGGAAAAAAATCAATACTATGATCCAAGTCTTACCCAGATTTCTGCTCAAAAAAGATCCTGAAACAAGTTCAGGATGACTACGAATTTTTTTCACACTTAATTGATGGATTCTAAATTCCGCTGATCCTTCTGCCGATGATTCGGGATCAAGATGACTGTTAATGTAGATCATTCAACATTTATAAATATTCATTCTTAATTCCGAGTTGCATAGCAACTCGGATAGCGACTTTCTCCCCATCAATGGCAGCTGAAACTATACCACCAGCATAACCTGCTCCTTCACCACAAGGGAATAATCCTTTAATCCGAACATGTTCAAGTGTTTCCCTATCACGTGGAATCCGAACGGGTGACGAAGTCCTTGTTTCAGGAGCATGAACAACCGCTTCATTTGTCAAATATCCTTTCATCGACTTATCAAACATTCGAAATCCTTTTTGTAGGGATTTATGAATCTGCTTTGGTAAAACCTCACCCAATTCAACGGGCGTAATTCCCGGAGAATAGGATGTATTTGGTAAATTTGTAGACATCCTGCCTTCAACAAAATCCAGAAGCTTTTGCGCCGGAGCAGTTTGCGTTTCACCTGCTGCATGCCATGCTTTTTGCTCGATGGATTTCTGGAATTCCATCGCTGCGAGTGGCCCAAATTTCTCAAAAGGTTTGAAATCAGCTTCACTAAGCTCAACTACGATTCCTGAGTTAGCAGTCGAACGAGCTCTTCTCGAAGATGACCAACCATTGGTTACGATTTCTCCTGGTGATGTAGCACATGGTGCAATAACTCCGCCCGGACACATACAAAAGGAATAAACACCTCGACCATCAACCTGTTTTACAATACTGTAAGGTGAGGGTGGTAAATATTCGCTTCTCACATCGCAGTGATATTGAATGGAGTCGATTAAAGATTGAGCATGTTCAACCCGAACTCCAACCGCAATTGGCTTGAGCTCTATTTCAATTTCTTTTTGATAAAGTAACTCGAAAATATCACGTGCAGAATGACCTGTTGCCAAAATAACCTGATCTGCTTTGAAAATATCCCCAGACTTTGTTTTCAATCCTTTGAATGAATCACCCTCGATAAGAAAATCAGTTACTCGTTTGTTGAAATGAATTTCTCCTCCCTGCTCCAAAATTGTCTCTCGCATCGAGGCAATAATACCGGGCAATTTGTTGGTGCCGATATGAGGATGAGCCTCAATCATAATGTCTTTAACAGCTCCAAATCCAACCAACAATTCGAGAATTCGATTTACATCCCCACGTTTTTTAGAACGAGTGTAGAGTTTACCATCCGAATAGGTTCCTGCTCCACCTTCTCCAAAACAGTAATTTGAATCTTCATTTACAATGTGGTGAACATTGATCCCTTTCAAATCCTGAATTCGATCTTTCACATCTTTTCCGCGTTCGAGAACTACTGGTTTGAGTCCAAGCTCGATGAGTCTCAGGGCAGCGAAAAGTCCCGCCGGACCGAGTCCTACAATTAGTACTTCTTTTGCATTACTTACATCGGGGTAATCTGGAAGTTTAATAGGTATTTCCTCAAAATCCTCATTTGCAAATACCTGAACCTTTAGATTGATATAGACTTGTTTTTGGCGGGCGTCGATGGATCGGCGAAGAATTTCGATGTGACGAATTTGATCTTCCGGAATTCCGATCTGTTTAGAAACGTGTGCTTTTAATTGCTGTGGTTGTCCGGCTATCTCCGGAAAAACCCTCAGCTGAATTTCTTTCTGCATCACTAAAGATAAAACTATTTAGCTGTCTTCGCGAGGAGGGTGTATTGATTTGTTGTTTTGATATATATCGACATGGCGAACTCTTTTTTTCTGGTGTTTTACATGAGATTGCTTCGTCGGTTTCAGACAGGTCTACTTTTTTGAATTTATTCTCCTCGCAATGACCTTCACCCATACTTTTTATAAGTAATCATTTTAGTCTGCCTTTTCATGAACTGTCATCAAAACATATGAATATCTATTTCGATCTCCTGGATATTCATACCCCGCATTTTCTTGGTAAATAAAGACTACTTGATTATCAGAAATAAAAAAGGAACGGAAAAAGCCCCAATCAATATCTGATGAAATTAGAGTATCAAGTCGGGATGAATTAGCTTCAATTAAATATAATCTTGTCGAATCCATATAATGATGTGTCAATCCATCTGCATAAAGAAGTTGATTTCTGGATTCGTTCACTGCATAAACCGGAAAATCATAAGAATGTTTTTGAACACCATCACTTTTGTTGATTAGCCATAAAAACCAATCTTCAAATTCTTTCACATAAATGACATAATATGAACCAATCTCACCAATTACGTTGTATTCTGATCTGGATTCCAAGCCTTCAGGAATAGAATATGTCCATAATCGAGAACCTTTACTTCTTAATATCAGTGTATCTTCATTCCAGACATATTCTGTTGAAAGCCTGTCGTTAAACGAAACTGAATCTCTCTCGAATCTCAATGGTATTTTTGAATCAAGAATATATTTAAAATACTCTTCCCTGCTAATTGACTCAAAGGATAGAACAACCCTTTCATTCTCGAGTGTAAATTCGACATCAATTAATGATGTATTAGATGGTTTAAAGAATCGCTCATTAGCTTTTAAATATTCTACTAACTGAGCATTTTCGTTTGTTGGCTCACATGCTAGGAATGAGATAAGTATACAGCTAACGATTAAATAATTATTCCTCATTACTAATTGATAATTCTTAATTGATAATTGATCTCATTCAATCCAAAAAGGAATATCAAAATCGTATTCTTTTGGGCGATTAATTGAATCACGACGAGCTTCTGCCTCATTTGTAATAGCCTGACGAATATTTAAGATATACATCCCTGAGTCTAAAGTATCAGCAACCTCAAATTTCGAATAATAACCCGCTTGTCCGGTTTTGGGATGTTCTGTAAACAAGAGATCACTCGAAAGCTGAAGAGAATCATTAACTGAAAATGAATAAAATTGATTAGCGCAATCAATGCGTGATTGATTAAGGATAGCTCGCCGTTCAAACCGGTATAGTGAATCTGCCGGTTCTTCATAATCACAAACTGCTGAAAGTTTTGTGTCCAGCATCTTTGAATAAGGAATATATAATCCAAGAAATGCCCCTGGCTCTACTACCTTTTCATCTAACATTGGTTCACGAACGTAATCACCATTAAAAGAATCCAGATATCGGTCGGTGTTCATCACGGCAACATCAGAAAACTCAATATAATAATCACGAGAATCGAAGAGCTGAACGTCCATCACTGAAAGCATCCTAAAAATCAGCATTACAAAGAATGAAACCATAAATAAGGCATTCACAATATGATACTTTTTCAATGGAATATTTGAGATAAAAATCAGGGTAAGGTGATTTATCGGTTTAACAAAAAGTGGATACATCAAATGAGAACCGAACCATGTGAACTTAAAATGTAATTCGGCGGTTTTCGGGTTCTCGCGATACTTTTTCATATTTAATATTAGTCCTGTAACCCCCATTATGAGGAAAAATAGTATCAGTGAAACCAACATCACAGTAGTATAAATATCGAATACTGATTCACTCATGATAAGCTTTGTGATATTCATCAATAGAAAGAATACCAGATAGAGAATTCCTATTGAGGTCAATAACATCACAATAGAGAAGGCAACGGAAAAAATGACACTAGCAGCTTTATCCGTTGCGAGAAGAAAGTCTTTCGACTTCCCTAATCTCTTTTCCATCTCAACTTTGTAATGCTCACTCGTCTGTAGTTTTTCATATTGGATTCCTTTTGGAAAAACAGAATTCAAACCGATCATTCCTACCCAAAAAGCACGAATAACAAAATGAATTATGAAGGCGAAATAGAGAATTTCGATTGCTGAAATTGCTGCACTAGTTATTAGAATCGGTATCATCTCATCAATAAATGAATCCGATACTTTCAGATTGAAATCATAGTAGTACCAGCCTTTCATAATGAAATCCGGTAATTGTGAAGTCGCAAAAATTGCCAAACCGGAAATGAGAAGCTCAGGCTCCCAGCTTTGCTCAGCTACTCGTTCAAGCCAACCTCTACCCTGCTTTTTGTTCTCAAATTTTTCATCACCCATACCAATACCCTATTGAATAGTTTTTGAAGAAAGTGCAGTGATTTCCAAAAAAAGGCAAAATGTAATTCTAATTGGATATTCTCGCTCCTTTTCAACACATTTTGATAATTCTTAGTCGGGTTAACAATAACTAAAATGTGGGGTCATGAAAGCTGTAATTAGAATTCTTACGGTGCTATTACTTGTAATTATTGTCGCCGTTTCTGCATTTATGGTGTACTTCGCTTCTGTATTTCCCAGAGTTGAAGAAGCACCTGAACTTTCGATCGATTATACTCCAGAGCGTATCGAAAATGGTCGTTATTTAGCTAATTATGTATATCTCTGTACTGATTGCCATTCCGACCGTGAATATTCCAAATTTGGTCATACTGTTGACTTTGCAACTTTGGGAAAAGGTGGAAATCTATTTGGACTGCGCGAAGGTTTTCCCGGTGATTACTATGCCGGAAACATTACGCCTTATAATTTGAGCAGCTGGACCGATGGTGAGCTTTTCAGAGCAATTACGGCAGGTGTTGATAATGAAGGAAATTCGATGTTTCCAATCATGCCATACACCAATTATGCTCAATTAGATCCGGAAGATATTTATGATATCATTGCGTATGTACGTTCTTTAGAACCAATTGCTCATGATGTACCTGAGAGCTCTTCTCCATTCCCAATGAACTTTATCATTAATACCATGCCAATGGATCCAGAGTTTTCTGAAAGACCGGAAATCAGTGATAAAATCGCCTATGGTAAGTATCTGGTTACCGCAGCAAGTTGTGCAGATTGCCATACTCCTATTGATGAAAGAGGTACTCGATTAGATGGAATGGAATTTGCCGGTGGCATGGAATTTCATGTACCTGGTGGGTTGGTTTATGCTGCCAATATCACACCACATGAGCAAACTGGAATTGGAATGTGGACAGAAGAGGCTTTTATGGCTTCTTTTAGACGATTTGAAGATTACGAAAGTCCAATAAATACAGAAACTCTGGAACCGGGCGAATATAATACCTCAATGCCATGGAGAATGTATAGCAAAATGAGTGATGATGATTTAAAAGCAATTTATGCGTATTTACGAACTCTTGAACCTGTTGATAATACAATGACAAGGTTCGTAGCCGTAAATGACTAAAATCCCATTTCATTGAAGAATTTCATTTCCATGCTTTTACTTCTGACACTCATGATCACTTTTGGGTGTCAGAATTCTGATCAATCTGGACCTTATTTGATGCAATTACCCAATAACATGTTCATTGGAACTTATACTGTTGATATGGGCTGGGTAAATGGACAAGGTCAGGGTATTTATAAAGCTGATATTGATTACATGAATGCTGATCTAAGTCTATCTAGCTCAATCAGTTTAATGACAAATCCATCTTTCATTGCAATTTCACCTGATCGTAAAAACTTATATGCAGTTAGTGAGCTAGGTAGTGGTGATGATGGTCATGGCTTCATTTATTCTTACTCTTTAGATGATTTGGGTAATCCTGTTTTTATTGATCGATATCCAACCAATGCCTTTTCTCCGTGTCACGTTTCTGTGGATGCAACCGGTAAATTCGTTTTTGTTGCTAACTATCAAGGTGGAGTAGCCATGGTTTACCAGCGTAACGAAGATGGCAGTCTTGAATTCATTCAGCAACTAGATCATGAAGGATCTGGACCTCATCCAAACCAAAATGGATCGCATACACACATGGTCAAAGTAAGTCCGGATAATGATTTCCTTTTCATTCCGGATTTAGGGTCTGATAAAGTCTGGAGTTATCGCATCAACCATGAAGAAGGAATGGTTTCTAAGAATACTCAGGAGTTTATAGAAATGGCACCGGGATCAGGCCCAAGACATATGGACTTCCATCCCACCAAAAACATCGCTTATGTAATGAATGAGCTCAATTTCACGGTTTCTGTGATGAATTATGAGCCGGATAGTGGAACACTAACTGAATTTCAAAATGTGAGTGCAATTCCATCTGATTTTACTGCATGGAATTCCTCTGCTGATATTCACGTCCATCCAAGTGGTAAATTTTTATACAGCTCGAACAGAGGTCATAATTCCATTGCCTCCTTCTCCATTGATGAATCCGGGATGTTAACTCCAATTGGCCATACACCGACAGAAGGTGGAACACCAAGAAATTTCAATATTGCTCCTTCCGGTGATTTGTTATTTGTAGCAAATCAAGATTCAGATTCCATCACAATCTTTTCAATTGATGCTGAAACGGGAGAACTCACATTTACAGGGAATTCATTGGAAGTCCCAACACCCGTGAATATTACTTTTTATTGATTTTGTTTTAAAAGCCTTGAGAACTAGATTTTTGGCTACGAAGACATCCTGATCCCGATTCATCGGGAGAAGGATCAACAGGTATAAGTTCCTAGCAACAATATTTCATTTCGATGATTCTTCTCCCGAAAGCTGTCGGATCATAATGACTCACGGCATAGATAATTGAGTGAATCAACAAGTCATTCTGAACTTGTTTCAGGATCTAATGAAATTGCTGATACCTACCTTTTCATGCTGAAATAAATTCAGCATAACCCTAGTTTAAACGAACAGAATTCTTATCACAATTGTTTAGCCTGCAAACAGTTAGATACCTATGAACGACGCATTTATCGAGAGGCTTTATCATTCACACAAAGAGTGTGTACAATGTCCATCACGTGAGGAAGTAAAAAGCTTTTATCAGAATTTATTAGGCACATTATTCCCTAACTATTCGACTCAATCTCATGATTCTCTGCCCAAATTCAATCTGCACATCCTGAATTTGAGAGAAGAGTTGTATGAGATGCTCTATATCCAAACTAAGAATACAGAGCTTGATGCAGCTGAAATCACCAAATCTTTTTTTGATGCTCTCCCTGAAATTTATGAGCAGCTTCAGCAGGATGTAACCGCGATGTATGAAGGAGACCCGGCTGCAGTAAGTCGCGATGAAGTAATTCGATCTTACCCAGGGTTCTTTGCCATTGCTGCTTATCGGTTAGCTCATCAACTCGCAAAGAGTGGAGTTTCAATTTTACCGAGAATGATTACCGAGTATGCTCATAATATAACGGGAATAGATATCCATCCCGGAGCAAAAATTGGATCACATTTTTGCATTGATCACGGAACAGGAATCGTTATTGGAGAAACCACAGAAATTGGAAATCACGTGAAAATCTATCAGGGAGTAACACTTGGTGCATTAAGTGTGAAGAAAGAGGACGCTAAAACCAAACGACATCCAACAATTGAAGATCATGTAGTGATTTATTCCGGTGCAACCATATTGGGAGGAAAAACTATTATTGGGAACAATAGTGTAATTGGGGGGAATGTATGGATCACAAAAAGTATCCCGGCCAATTCACAAGTACATTATTCAACTAAAGTGATGACCGAAGGCGAAATGGCTTTCGAGACAAATATTATTAAGACAGAAGCATGAAACTCCAAGAATTAATCGGCAACACACCGCTTGTTGAAATCGAGCATTTAAATCCGAATAAATCAGTAAAGATTTACGGAAAGCTGGAGGGGCAAAATCCCGGTGGCTCTGTGAAAGATCGTGCAGCATTCAATATGATTCAGAGTGCTATTGATCGAAATGAAATAAAAGTTGGAGACAAACTGGTTGAGGCAACTTCAGGAAATACTGGGATCGCATTGGCAATGGTGGCAAGCAAACTTGGAATTGGGATGACATTAATCATGCCGGACGGAGCAACTCCTGAACGGGTTAAAACCATGAAAGCGTACGGAGCTGAAGTTATCCTCACTCCAGCAGCTAAAACCATTGAATATTCCAGAGAACTTGCTGAAGAGATGGCATCTTCCGGTGATTATCACATTTTAAATCAGTTCGCCAATCCTGATAATTACAAAATGCATTATAAGACTACGGGTCCTGAAATCTGGAGAGATACCAAAGGGAAAGTCACCCATTTTGTTTCAGCTATGGGAACAACCGGTACCATTATGGGTGTTTCAAGATATTTGAAAGAGCAAAATCCGGATGTTCAGATTGTTGGAACCCAACCAACCGATGGATCTCGAATTCCGGGGATTAGAAGATGGTCGCCAGAGTTTTTACCAAAAATCTACGAACCAAAACGAGTTGATCGCATCATTGATGTAAGTGCAGATCAGGCAACACAAATGACACGGAGTTTAGCTGCTGAAGAAGGAATTCTTGCCGGAATGAGTTCTGGCGGCGCAATGACAGCTGCTCTTCAGGTTGCATCCGAAATCGAAGAGGGCATTATTGTATCCATCGTTTGTGATCGCGGTGATCGATATTTGAGTAGTTCATTATTTGAGGATTAGTTAGCATGAGTATTGAGATTTGAGTCATGAGAATTATTATATCAATTATCACCCTCTCTTTCTGCATTTTTAATGGTTGTGAGCAAAAAACAGATTATGGAAAAGTAGTCATAACTCAATTCGACTATGGTACCTCAAATGACAGTTTGCACTTTAAGTTAGATGAATATGGATATTTTCCTTTTGATAACATTCCATTTAGCATGGTGCAACAACCAACTGCTAACTTGAATTATTTTGATGAATATTTATTATTTGAAAATATTTTTAGTACAGGATATAGTGGAAATGAAATAAAAATCACTATAAATAAGAATCTTCAGATTACTGATGCCTCATTCTATAAATGGACTGATACAAATTTTGGTGATTCAACTAATTACTTTGTTGAAAAAGTCATTCTTGAATTAGATAAAGATCCTTTTACAGATTCATCATTCAAAGGCAGATACTCTTTACAAATTCGTCAAGACTATTTCTCGAATGGGTTTCATTTAGCAAAAGACACCACATTCCGTTTCATTTATAAAGGGAAGTTTAAATTCTAGTAACTGAAAATCACATTCCCAAAAAAGTCGAGATCATTGTAATTTATCTGATCAATCTTTCAAACAGATAAAGGATCAGGAATATTCATGGGTCGAATTTTTGAAGTACGAAAAGCCGCTAAGTTTGCACGATGGAATCGTATCGCAAAACAATTCTCTAGAATTGGTAAGGAAATTGAGATTGCTGTAAAAGCTGGCGGACCCGATTCTGATACAAATCCAACGTTACGTCGTGCTATCCAGAATGGCAAAGGCGTTAATATGCCCAAAGATCTTATCGAACGTGCCATTAAACGTGCCGTTGGTAAAGATGCCACCAATTATGAGGAAGTTCTCTTTGAAGGATATGCTCCGCATGGTGTTGCTGTTTTGGTTGAAACCGCAACCGACAATAACACTCGAACAGTCGGTAATGTGCGTCCGATTTTCAACAAAAATGGTGGAAATCTTGGCAATGCCGGTAGTGTGGCTTTTCAGTTTACTCAGGTTGGTTCTTTTAAAATTAAACCGGGCGAGTTTGATGAAGAAGAACTTGAGTTGGAACTAATCGATTATGGACTCTCTGAGATGGGAGAATCCGAAGACGATGAAGGCAATCGCATTTTAGTGATTCGTTGTGAATTCCTGGAATTCGGAAATATGCAGCAGGCATTTGAAGAAAAAGGTATCGAACCGATTAGTGCAGAAACGGATTGGATTCCACAATCAACAGTCACTTTGGATGAAGAAAAGGCCGAAGAAGTAATGACTGTAATTGATAAGCTGGAACAAGACGAAGACGTCCAGCGGGTGTTCCACAACTTGGTTTAATTGCCAAGGATATTCTGACTACTTATATAGAAGTCTGGATGAACTTGAAGTCGATCTGCAAATGATTTTAACGATTGCCATCCAGCGTTAGGTTTTAACCAGAGCTCTTCGTCATCCAAATATACCTTAACCGGCATTTCAAATTCTGAAACAGTGTTTGTCCATCTATATGCTAAGTATCCATTTGTGAAGGCGTATTCCAAGTTCGGGATTCTTATATCACGGAGATACTGATCGAAAATTGGAGTCAAGTCCTCTCCTAAAGCTTCACTCATATAATTTTCAATTTGGGCGGTTTTGACGGTTTGATGTCTAAAATCGCTATTCAAACCTCGAAGAGTTTCCCGCCACAATTCATCATCATCAAAAACTTGTCGTAGGGTGTGCAGCATATTCCCTCCTTTGTAATACATATCAGAAGAACCTTCGTAATGGACATCATAAATCCCAATAATTGGACGATCGTTTTGAACATTGAATCGAACACCTCGTGCATATTCATCTGCAGCTTGCTCACCAAAATGATATTCCAGAAATAGAAATTCGGAATAATGGGTAAAACCCTCATGAATCCACATATCTGCGATATCTTTATAAGTAATGTTATTTGCAAACCACTCGTGACCTGATTCATGCACGATGATAAAATCGAATTTCAGTCCCCATCCCGATCCGCTTAAATCACTACCGAGATATCCATTTTGATAACCATTTCCGTAGGTCACAGAGCTTTGATGTTCCATACCTAAATAAGGTGCTTCAACCAATTTGTAGCTGTCTTCATAAAAAGGATATGGACCGAACCAATATTCAAAAGCTTCTATGGTTCTTGGTACTTCAGCAAAATGTTGGATTGCAGCTTCATAGTTTTCTCGAAGAACCCAATAATCAGCATCTAATTCCCCTTCCTCACCGCTAATGATTTCTTTGAAGTTCACATAATCGCCTATATTTATATTAACTCCATAATTATTGATGGGGTTTGAGACAAACCAATGCCACGTTTTTGTTCCATTCGCATTTTCTGTGACTTCTCTTAATCGACCATTAGATACATTGGTTAATTTTTCCGGAATTGTCACACTGATAAGCATACTATCCGGTTCATCATAAGCATGGTCTTTATTCGGCCACCAAATACTAGCACCAATTCCCTGATTTGCATTTGCTATAAATGGCTTTCCATTTGAATCGCGCGTCCAAACAAAGCCACCATCCCAGGGAGCATTTGCTGCTTTTTTCGGTTTCCCCTGAAAGTGGATTAAAACTTCTTCAATATCACCTACACTTTTATCAGATTCCGTTTCTATAAAATACGCATTGCTATCACGTTCAAACTCAAGAACAATACCGTTTTGTATCACAGAAGTGATTTCCATCGGTACTTGAAGATCCAATTGCAAGAGATTGGTAGATACATCCTCAACCTTATATCTCATTAAGTTTGTACCTCGTAAAGTTGAATCTTCTAAATCAACACTAACATCCAGATGATAGTAGCTAAGATCCCACCATGCTCTTTCCGGAGTTATTGAACCTCGAAGTGTATCATGTCTGGAAAAGTCTTTCTGGACATCGAAAAATTGAGCTTTAATCGGAGTACTAAATAGAAAGAATAACAAGATAGAAGTGAATCTTAGCATCACTCTATCCAAATACTTTCAGAAATATAAAAATGAGTACGCCTGTAACGGAGACATATAACCAGATGGGGAATGTCCAACGAGCAATCTTTCTGTGCTTTACAAACTGTCCAGATAATGAGTAGAAGAATGTGGTTAGAATTAATGGAACAACAAAAACCGAAAGAACGATATGAGTAATGAGAATGAAGAAATAAATGTATCGAATTATTCCTTCAGTCATAAACTTTGTATCTCCGACAAATGTGTAATAAATCACATAGCTGACAAGAAATAAGGTGGATGAGATAAATGCACTAATCATGAAGTTCATGTGTCGGGCAAATTGCTTCTTTTTTATCTCATTAATACCTAAGATCAAAAATATAGTGCTCAATCCATTAAATGTGGCATTCAAAAAAGAAAGGTTCTTAATCCAAGGTAATTGTGTTACTGCCGGTGGTTTGAAGTAAATCAGCCAAAACAAGAAAACTACTGCTGCAATGCTAACTCCAATTATTAGACGGATTGCTTTCTTCGAATCATAGTTTTGTAATGCTCTGGCACTGTCCGGTAATTTTAAATCTTGGGCCATAAATCTTGATATGGTTGGGGTCTATTTTTTTGCATTTTCTTGACTGGAATCAAGTTACAGAATTCCAGAAATAAGGTCTCATTATTGGCAACTAACAAAGTTTTTTTAACAATTGTTCTTATTTTGACGATAAAGCGAACGGCTTCCAAAATAGACGAATTTCGCCAAGTTATTTAGAACTATTTTAAATAAGCGTGACCTGCATTAACAGGTTACCAATCAATATAAAAATTCGATAGATTTGGCGACCTTCGGAACGGAGGTACATGCCGTGATATTTCAACAAAAATCAGCTTAAAATATGGCGCAGATTTTCCCAAAGTGGACAAATCAAGTTCCCAGATTGTTACTTGTAGGCTTAATTGTAACAGCAAACGTAGTTATACTGGGTGTTTGGTACTATTTCTCACCTGAATACACAGACGTTGGTTATGCACCGGAACAACCTGTTCCATATTCTCATCAAATCCATGTAGATAAACTTGGACTTGATTGTCAATATTGCCACACTTCTGTATTTGATTCAAAACAGGCTAATGTTCCGCCTACACAAACATGTATGAATTGCCACAATCAGATTAAAACTGATAGTGAGAAGCTGGCACCAATCAGAGAAAGCTGGGAAACCGGCAAAGCAATTGAATGGGTACGTATTAATAATCTTGCAGATTATGCCTATTTCAATCACGCTGCTCACGTGAATGTTGGTGTTGGTTGTGAAAGCTGCCATGGAAGAATTGATAAGATGGAAGTTGTCTATCAATCTGAGCCACTAAGTATGAGTTGGTGTCTTGATTGCCATCGTGAGCCAGAGAAATATCTAAGACCGGTAGAAGAAGTAACTACTATGGGTTATGAAGTGGAGAATCAGCTAATTCTAGGTGCTGAGCTCGTACGTAAAAACAATGTGAGCCCGCCCCTTTATTGTCAAGGCTGCCACTACTAAACCATTACTGTTGAATTTATAATCATCTGATGAGCGAATTAACACAGAATACTTACTGGAAAAGCTTAAACGAGTTAGCTCAGAATAAAGAATATCAAAAATTTGTAGAACGAGAGTTTCCTGAAGATGCCACTGAATTAAAAGATGGCGTCTCAAGAAAAGGATTCCTTAGAGTGATGGGTGCAAGTATTGCTTTAGCTGGTTTTGCAGCATGCCGTCGTCCTGTCCAAAAGATTCTACCTTATTCAAAACAACCAGAAGACATAGTACCGGGCATTCCCCTATACTATGCTACTTCAATGCCTTTCCAGGGAAGTTTGACTGGTCTGGTAATTGAAAATCACCAAGGGCGCCCAACAAAATTAGAAGGAAATGACCTTCATCCTGCCTCAGGTGGAAATACAAATGCGTTCCACCAGGCATCTGTTCTTGAAATGTATGACCCTGACCGTTCAAGAGGACCGGTTAGAAATGGCACAAGAACAACTACTGAAGATTTTAACAACTTCGTAGCCGATTACTTTGCTGATTCAAATAGAAGAATCGCATTTATTTCTGAGGCAAATTCCTCACCCACCTATAATAGTCTTAAAGAAGAAGCTTTAAACAAATTTAACGGTGCAAAATGGGTTACGTATGAAGCATTTGGCGAAGATAATGCGATCGAAGGTAACAATATCGCATTTGGCAGAAGGTTAAGAGCATACTACAACTATATCAATGCTGATGTTATTGTAAGTTTGGATGACGATTTTTTATCTCCAACTCACCCTAACAATGTAGAGTATGCCAAACAAGTCACTTCTAGAAGAAAAGTAACTAGTACTGAAGATTCCATGAACCGGATTTATTCGGTTGAAAACGGATTCACTTTAACAGGTTCTTTCGCCGATAACCGCTTAAGAGTTAAAGCAAGTGAAATGGCTGATTTCACCAATGCTCTTGCTGCAGCTCTTTCATCTAGAATTAGCGGATTAAATAATTTCTCTTCTGTTTCTAACAAATTCACAGATTCAGAATTCGTTATTGCTCTAGCCGATGATTTAGCTGCTAATGCAGGTAGAACTGCGGTTTCAGCCGGATTTGATCATACGCCTGAAGTACACGCAGTAGTGGCAGCAATTAATACGGCACTTGATAACACTGGAAATACTGTTAATTACCTTACTGTTCCTCATTTCGACAATCAGGATAACAAAGCGGCATTCGCTGAAGTAGTAAGTGAAATTGCAAATGGTGACTTCGACGCTGTTGTAATCATTGGAGCAAATCCAGTATTTACCGCACCATCTGACTTAGATTTTGCTAATGCATTGTCAAATGCATCTGAGGTATTCCACCTTTCTACATATAATGATGAGACCGGAAACGCTGCAAGCTGGCATCTTGGAAGATCTCATTATCTAGAAGCATGGGGCGATGGCTACTCATTTGGTGGCGCCAGATCGGTTATCCAGCCTCAAATACAGCCTTTGCATGACACTCTTTCCGAAATTGAGTTTTTAGGAGCGATTGTAGAAGCAGGTCAAGTAAATGGTTACGACTTAGTAAGAGAAACATTTAATAGCTTCTACTCAAGAAATTTTGAAAATCGTTGGTTAGATATTCTACACGATGGTATTGATGTAACTGATGGTTTCTCAATATCAAACCGGTCAATTCGATCTGTTTCACCAGCGCCTTCTACAATAGTTGATGGAATAGAGATAGTATTCAAAGCTGACAATTCAGTTCATGACGGTCGTTTTGCAAACTTAGGATGGTTACAGGAATTACCAGATCCAATTACTAAGATTACCTGGGATAATGTTGCATTAATTAGTGCTAACACAGCCGAATCCTTAGGAATTGATACAAGTAGTCCATTAGGCGTTGCGGAACAACAAGTTCTGAATATTGCAGTAAATGGAACTCCTATTCAGGCTGCTGCCTGGGTTCAACCAGGACATGCTGATGATTCGATTACTATCCACTCTGGATACGGAAGAGAAGGAATTGGGCGTGTAGCTGATGTTCAATCAGAGAGTTCACAATTATTTGACTCTTCCATGGTATCAGGTGGGGTTAACATCTACCCAATTCGATCAACTGGTACAATGTTGTTCAGTACAGCTGCAGTATCTTTAGACAGCAGTACCTATGAAATCGCATCTGTTCAGGATCATCACAGTCTTGAAGGTCGCGACATGTATCGTCAGGCTACTTTAAAGAAATACAAAGAGAAGCCAGATTACGCTACATTCAAGGCTGTTCATAAATATGCAGTTCCGGGAATGAAGGAAGCTGCAGCATTAGGTGAAGATCAACCTATTTCACTATTTAATGAGCAGGTTGCAGTAGAAGGTGAACCACAATGGGGAATGGCCATTGATTTAAACTCATGTTTCGGTTGTGGAGTTTGTATCATTGCTTGTCAATCAGAGAATAACATTCCAGTTATTGGTAAACGTGAGGTTATTCGTGGACGTGAAATGCATTGGATTCGAACCGATCGCTATTACATGGGTGATGTTGAAAATCCACAAGCTGTTCATCAACCAGTTCCATGTATGCATTGCGAATTGGCACCTTGTGAACAAGTTTGCCCGGTTGCAGCTACAACTCACAGTGACGATGGAATGAACCAAATGACTTATAATCGATGTATTGGTACTCGTTATTGTGCAAATAACTGTCCATTTAAGGTTCGAAGGTTCAATTTCTTCAATTATCCAAAAGAGTATCTGACTACCGGCGAAGATCCGGATATCATACAAATGGCGATGAATCCTGAGGTAACCGTACGTTTCCGCGGGGTTATGGAAAAATGTACATATTGTGTACAGCGTGTAAATCGTGCTAAAATCAATACAAAAATTGAAACTGGTTATCCAAAACCAGCTGATGGATCTGTTCAAACAGCTTGTCAGCAAGCCTGTCCTGCAGATGCAATTTATTTTGGTGATTTAACCGATGAGAACAGCGAAGTGGTTGCAATGAAGCGTAACGAACGTAACTACTTGATGCTAGAGGAATTAAACGTTCGCCCACGTACTTCTTATATCGCTAAATTGACGAATCCAAACCCGGCTTTGGTGAAAGAAACTAACGAGGAATACGCCCAATAATGAGTAAATACGAATACATAGCGGAGCCAGCGCTCGTAAAAGGCAATCACGATTTTGCCAGTATTACCAAACTAGTTACTGATGTAAACCTAAAGCCTACTCCAAAGGGTTGGTATTTGGCAATGCTTCCGGCAAATGCATTATTAGGTTTATTATTAATCTCGATTGGTTATCTAATTTGGGAAGGAACTGGTATTTGGGGACTTAACAACCCTGTTGGTTGGGGTTGGGCGATTATTAACTTTGTTTGGTGGGTTGGTATTGGTCACGCTGGAACACTTATTTCAGCAATTCTTTTCCTATTTAGACAGGATTGGAGAACAGCCATTAACCGGTTCGCTGAAGCGATGACCATTTTTGCCGTAATGTGTGCCGGTGTTTTTCCGGCTATTCACGTAGGTCGTATTTGGGTTATTTACTGGGTATTCCCGGTTCCTAACCAAATGGCAATGTGGCCAAACTTCAACTCCCCTCTACTTTGGGACGTATTTGCAGTTTCAACCTACTTCACAGTATCTCTTTTATTCTGGTATGTAGGACTTGTACCTGATTTAGCAACCATCCGTGATAAAGCAACAGACAAAATAAGAAAGTTTGCTTATGGAATTTTCGCATTAGGCTGGACGGGAAGTAGCCGTGCATGGTGGAACTATGAAAAAGCATATATGATATTGGCTGGTTTAGCGACACCACTTGTACTTTCTGTACATACAATTGTATCCTTTGACTTCGCTGTTTCAATGATTCCGGGATGGCATACTACCATCTTCCCTCCTTACTTCGTTGCAGGTGCAATTTTCTCTGGATTTGCTATGGTATTAACCTTAATGATTGTTGCCAGAAAGATTTATGGCATGAAGGATATCATGACTGATGATCATATGGAGAAAATGAACATCATTATTATGGTTACCGGCTCGATGGTAGGCTTCGCATATATGATGGAGTTCTTTATCGCATGGTATAGTGGTGTTGAATATGAAAAAGCAATCTTCATGCTTCGAGCTGTTGGTCCATATGCCTGGGCATACTGGATCATGATGTTCTGTAACGTGATTTCTCCACAGGTATTCTGGTCAAAGAAACTAAGACGAAGTGTAGGATTTACTTTCTTCATCTCAATCGTTGTTAATATCGGTATGTGGTTCGAGCGATTTGTAATCACCGTTACATCACTTTCAACTGACTATCTACCATCATCATGGGATTATTATTCACCGACAGTTTGGGATGTGTTAACCTACGTTGGAACATTCGGCCTATTCTTTACCATGTTCCTTCTATTCTTACGATTCCTTCCAATGATTGCAATCGCTGAAGTGAAATTAGTAATACCACAAGGTGATCCACATAACTATGATGATGAGACGCAAGAATTTCATCCACATGTTGAAGAAGTACCTAAACCTAAAGCAGTAAAGGCCTAAGATTATGAGTACTACTGAATCAAAAAATCTTTACGGCATCCTGGCCGAATTCAAAAACCCAAAAGCTTTGGTTGATGCTTCTGCACGTGTTGTTGAAGCCGGGTACGATAAGTTTGATACTTATTCACCTTATCCGATACACGGAATTGATAAGGCTATGAAATTGCCAAAATCAAAATTGGGATTAATTGTTTTTGGACATGCCATCCTAGGTTTTACAGGTGCAATTGCTATGATGTATTGGATGTCAGTTATTGATTATCCAATCAATATTAGTGGCAAACCATTTTTTAATGCACCTGCCTGGGTACCAATTACATTCGAATTAACAGTTCTACTTTCAGCTTTTGGAGCAGTTTTTGGAATGTTCTTCTTGAACGGACTTCCTAGACTAAACAATCCTTTATTTGAAGTAGAACGCTTTAAAAAAGCAACAGATGATGGCTTCTTTGTTTGCATTGAAGCTAAAGACAGTAAATTTCAGGAAGATTTAGTTCGTCAACTTTTTGAAGAAGCAGGCGCTACGCACATCGAGGAAGTTTATGAGTAATACAACGAATAGTAATTCTTCATTTATGAATACAAAAGGCTTACGAAAAGCCGGTGGTATTTTACTGGTTGGACTAATGTTAGCCGGCTGTCGTGGTACCATCTCTGAAAAACCAGCGATTCATCCTCAGTTGAATATGGATCAGCAACCAAGAAAAGAGGCTCAGGAAGTAAATAACTTCTTTGAGGACGGACGTTCAATGAGACCTCCGGTTGAAGGAACTGTTGCTCGAGGATACAGAAAAGCTGATGTTGCCCTTTATGAAGGTGTTGACGAAAGTGGCGAATGGATTGCAGAAAATCCAATGGATGTAACCCGATCTTTCCTTTACAGAGGACAAGAACGTTACGATATCTTTTGTGCTCCCTGTCATGGAAAAGTTGGTGATGGTCTTGGGATTATCATGACTGGTCAATATGGATATGTTCCTGCTCCCACTTTCCATCAAGATAGATTACGTGAAGCTCCGGATGGTGAACTCTACTCAGCAATTTATAATGGTGTAAGAAATATGCCATCTTATGCTCATCAGGTACCTGTTGAAGACAGATGGGCTATAGTATCTTATATAAGAGCGCTCCAGGCTAGCCAAAGTGTTACTGAAGACGAAATTGCCGAATTTGATATCGATCTTGATGACTTAAAAGCCGAATATGAAGCTGAACAAGCTGCTTTAGCAGAAATTGAAGCAGCAAAGGACGCAGCTAACGCAGATATAGTACCAACTGCAGATCTTGGTAAAGACATCATCACTCAATATGCCTGTGGTGCATGTCATAATGAAACAGGTGATCCGGGTGGAATTGGTCCAACCTGGAGAAATGCTTTTGGAAGTACTGGAGAAGTTGTAACTGAATCCGGAGAAATAATTACCATTACAAAAGATGCTGATTACATAATCGAGTCGATTGTATACCCGAACGCAAAAAAATCGGTTGGTTATGAAAATGGAGTAATGGTTGCTTATGACTACTTAGCTGAGCATGAGTTACAATCTATAGTGGAATACATCAAAACACTGAGCGACAACTAAGAATTGGTATAAAAGAACAATGAGTCACAAACCTACAATTACAGATTCTTTACAATTTCCTGCCGATAGCAAGATTCCTCAGATTCTATTTGGAATAGGTGGCGCGGGACTAATTCTAAGTGTTATTGGTTATTTCGTAAATCATGAGCAATTCTTTTTCTCTTACCTGGTAAGCTTCACATTCTTTACCGGTATTGCACTTGCTTCTATCTTCATGGTGATGTTCCATCACATCACAAAATCAAAATGGGGAGTTGTAATTCGCCGTATTCCTGAAACATTTGGTGGAAACCTGTGGATCTGGACAGTTTTCTTTATCCCGATCCTGCTAGGAATGCACACTTTGTATCATCATTGGACTGAGCCTTCCTTATTCGATCCAAATTCACCGAATTTCGATTATATCGTAGCAGGAAAAGAAGCTTACTTGAATACTCCATTTTTCCTAATTCGCCAAGCTATTTACTTCATAATTTGGGGATATGTAGGTCATAAATTGTACAAAGCATCAATTGAATTGGAAAAAACCGGTGATTGGGGTATTACTTCATTGATGAGAAAAATCAGTGCACCTGCAATTCCATTGTTTGCGTTATCAATTGCATTTGCCAGCTTTGATTGGTTAATGAGCTTAGAACCACATTGGTTCTCTACCATGTTCGGAGTTTATTTCTTCGCGATCAGTTTCCAAAGCTTTTGGGCAATTATGATCTTGATGGTATTCTTCCTTCAATCAAGAGGCCTTTTAAAGAATACAATTGGACAAGCTCATATCTACGACTTAGGTGCATGGCTTTTTGCGTTCACTGTATTTTATGCATACATCGCATTCTCACAGTTTCTACTTATTTATTATGCTAACCTTCCAGAAGAAACGCTTTGGTTCTACGACAGATTACAAGGCAGCTGGAAATACATCGCATATGGATTGTTACTATTCCGTTTTGTTCTTCCATTCTTAGTATTACTAAACAGAGAGCAAAAGCATAAACGAAATGTTCTACGTTTTGTAGCAATTGTTGTAGTTGTTATGCATTTCCTAGAAATCTACTGGATCGCAATGCCATTGATCAGCGAAAGCGGCATTAATTTTTCTTGGATTGATGTAGCAACATTTGTTGGATTAGGAGGTATTTTCTTCGGACTATTTTTCCATCGCTTTAAACAAAATAGCATGATTCCGGAAAATGATCCGAAACTAGATGCATGCTTAGAAAAAACATATCACCAATAATTCTTTAATTAGATGTCTTCAAAAGAAAGTCAAAACTTTAAAGTTACTATCAAAGACAGCAAAACTGATGTTTTTGACGCTTCAATAGAGTCAAATGATGAGATCTTTATTACCTCTGTAAATCATGGAGTAGAAGAAGAAGACCTTGATATCAAGGCAATTGTTAAGTGGTCTGTTTTAGGAATCGTTACTGTAGTTGTTTTTGTTGCAGTATTAATTCCATTTGCCCAATTCTCATTGACTACTGCTAAAGAGAACGTAAATGTGACGTCATCTTACTATGAGATTCGGCAACTAAACGAAGATGCAGAAGCCATACTTAACTCTTATGGGGTTGTGAATGGAGAAGAAGGCATCTACAGAATTCCTATTGACGAGGCTATAAATAAAATAGCCACCGACTAAACATCATTATATGAAACGAATTGCACTGTTTACACTTTTAGCAGTGCTCTTATCTTCATTTCACGTACGTGCACAGCTCAATCGTGAACAACCCGAGGCACTGCAAGGAGTTGGTATAAATGAAAATTTAGGTGACACTATTCCGTTGTCAGCTAAATTTGCCACCAGTACAGGTGATAGTGTGACTATTGCCGATTTACTTGCTGAGGGAAAACCAATCTTACTTAACCCGCTCTATTACGATTGCCCTATGTTATGTGGGCTTGTAATTGATGGTGTTCTTAATGTAGCAAACGAATTAGCCTGGAGTCCCGGGATAGACTATACAATAATTTCCTTTAGTATTGATCCCTCTGAAGATCAAACTTTAGCTGCAGAATATAAGAGCCGATACATAGGAAAATTGAACAAACCTGACGCACAAGATGGATGGTATTTTCTTACTGGAAAAAAATCTGAAATCGAAAAGGTTGTGAAGTCAGTTGGTTTTCAAGTAAATGAAATTGAGGATACCGGAGAGTTTGCACACTCTGCTGCTATCATGATGATTAGTCCTGAAGGTGTGATAACTCGCTATCTTTATGGCATTCAGTATGATGAGTTCAATGTAAGAAGTGCACTGTATGAAGCGGCCGATGGTAAAATCGGAAATACCCTTACAAAGGTGTTAATGTTTTGCTATCAATTCGACCCAAATTCAAACAGTTATGTGCTCGAAGCAATGAATATTATGAAGCTTGGTGGCTTGGCTACACTCATATTTCTTGGTATCTTCTTGGGCCTTCTTTGGCTACGTGAAAAAGGAAAAAAACAAACATCTAAAATCGATTTCCAATAATGGGTAGACTCTTCGATTTCATGCTCCCAGATAATAAGTCTCCGCTTACGGCAGACAGTACTGACGGGCTATTTAACTTTATCACCGAGGTAAGTCTTGTTCTTTTGATAGGTATCACTATTGCAATGATTTACTTCGCAATCAAATACAAAAGAAAATCGGAGGATGACAAAACTCCGGTTATCACTCACAATAACACTTTAGAAATTACCTGGTCTGTAATCCCTCTTATCATAGTTATGATAGTATTCGGTTGGGGATATACCGGATGGTTAAACTTAAAAGCTGTTCCAAATGATGCCTATGAGATTCATGCAACAGGTTTTAAGTGGAATTGGAATTTCAATTATGAGAATGGTGCTCAAACTCTTAATGAATTACATGTTCCTGCAGGCAGACCAATCAAAGTTGTGATGCAATCTCGAGATGTTTTACACTCATTCTTCATTCCTGATTATCGCGTAAAACATGATGTAGTTCCTGGCAGATACACTTACGTTTGGTTTCAGGCTGAAGAACCGGGCGAATCCATCATTTTCTGTACCGAATATTGTGGAACTGCCCATTCTGATATGTTAGCGAAAGTAATTGTACATGAACCAGACGAGTTCGAACAATGGCTTGAATTAAATGGTGGTGGAATACAGGGTTCCCCAGTTGAACAGGGTGAACAATTGGTATCTATTCAAGGTTGCCAAACTTGCCATTCTGTTGATGGTTCATCAATGATTGGTCCTACCTTTTTAGGCCTTTGGGGTCGTGAGCAACAAATGGATGACGGAACTACCGTAACCGTTGATGAAAATTACATCAGAGAATCAATCTTGTATCCAGGTAATAAAATTGTTGCTGGCTACCAAAATGTGATGACTCCTTATGAAGGAAGACTTGACGACGACGAAATCACAAATATTATCGAATATTTAAAAACTATTGAATGATATGGCGATCACAGCAGAAGCAAAAAAAATGACCACTCTTCAGGTTAAGCGTTTCAAGCCGTCAGAAAACCCAACGAATACCTATCTAACTGACGAGAAAGGAGTTTGGGCATGGATGACAACTGTTGACCACAAGAAAATCGGTCTTATGTATTTAGTGTCTGTAGCGATCTTTTTCGCTATTGCTGGTTTTTTAGCTGTTGCTTTAAGAACCGAGCTTTGGACTCCTGCAAAAACTTTTATTGAAGCAGACACCTATAACCAGTTATTTACTGTACATGGGGCGTTGATGGTATTTTTCGTCCTTATTCCAAGTATTCCTGCCGCACTTGGTAACTTTATTCTACCAATGCAATTAGGTGCGAAAGACGTAGCCTTCCCTCGATTAAACCTTGCCAGCTTCTATATCTATCTAATAGGTGCAATATTTACAGTTGTGGCTTTAGTTGCCGGTGGTTTTGATACTGGCTGGACTTTCTATACTCCTTACAGTTCAGATTCGAATAGCTTAGGTGTTATTTGGGTAACGCTTGGTGTGTTTATTTTGGGATTTTCTTCCATTCTTACAGGTACAAACTTCATTGCTACAATTCATAAACTTCGTGCACCGGGTATTACCTGGGACAAGTTACCATTGAATATTTGGGCGTTGTATGCAACGTCTATTATACAGGTATTAGCAACTCCAGTTTTGGCTATTACCATCTTACTTCTCGCTTTTGAGAACATTATGGATATCGGAATTTTTGACCCTGCTATGGGTGGAGATCCGGTCCTTTTCCAGCACTTCTTCTGGTTCTATTCACATCCTGCGGTATATATTATGATCGTACCAGGCTTTGGAATCATTTCTGAAGTAATTACAACATTCTCTAAGAAAACAATCTTTGGATACTGGGCAATTGCACTTTCTTCTTTAGCGATTGCATTCATTGGCTTCCTCGTTTGGGGTCACCATATGTTTACATCAGGTCAGAGTGCGGTAGCTACCACTATTTTCTCATTTCTCACCTTCTTGGTAGGTATTCCAACAGGTATTAAGATTCTAAACTGGATTGCTACACTTTACAAAGGCTCTATCCAAATGAAGACCCCGATGTTATATGTTTTCATTTTCTTATTCCTGTTCTCCATTGGTGGATTTACGGGTATTACACTAGGTGCTCTTTCTGTTGATATCCACTTACATGATACTTACTACGTAGTTGCTCACTTCCATTATGTAATGATGGGTGGAACATTGATGGCCTTACTCGCAGGCTTGCATTACTGGTGGCCAAAAATGACAGGTAAGATGTATAGTGAGGCTCTTGGAAAAGTAGCCGCTTGGTTAATCTTCATAGGATTCAATTTAACGTTCTTACCTCAATTTGTGATGGGATCACAGGGAATGCCACGAAGGTACTATAATTACATTGATCAGTTTACTCCGTTCCATCAGACTTCTACCATTGGGTCTTACATTCTGGGTGCTGCATTCTTGATCATTCTTTATTACCTGGTAAAATCATTAATAAGTGGTGAAAAAGCTCCAGCGAATCCGTGGAATAGCCGAGGCTTAGAATGGCAAGCTACATCACCTCCTGATTTCCACAATTTTGATCATACTCCAGTGGTAATCAATGGACCATACGACTATCACAAGCCAATGGAAGAATTCCAATTAGGACTTGCAGTTTCTCATAATGGTCATGATGCGGATCACGCACATGCTGAAGTAGAGAAAACAGAAGAAAAAGCTTAAAACTATCTAAAACTCAATCAATAAATGGCGAATCATTCAGCAAATCACCCTGCTCATGTTCAGCACCATTTTGTAGATTCGGATCAACAGTTCGATACTTCAAAATTGGGGATGTGGGTATTTCTGGTGAACGAAATCCTATTTTTCGGTGGTCTATTCTGTGCTTACATCATCTTCCGGGCATGGTATCCCGATTTATTCTATCAGGCAGCCTACGAATTAGATAAAGTTCTTGGCGGAATAAATACAATTGTACTGATCTTTAGTTCTTTAACAATTGCATTGGCGATACGCTCTGCTCAGGTAAACAATATGAAATGGCTAAAGTGGAATCTATTATTGACCATCGCTTTAGCAACATTATTCTTAGTTATTAAAGCTTTTGAATATTCTCATAAGTTCGAACTGGGTATCATGCCGGGTAGCTTATGGAATCCTGCAGCTGAAGTTACCGCTGTTTTAGATCATCCTAAAGCGAATATCTTTTTCTCAATTTACTATGCTTTAACAGGTGTTCATGCCCTACACGTTGCAGTTGGGATCGGTATCATATTCTGGATTTACCTTAAAGCTAGAAAAGGTCAATTTAGTAGCGAATATTATACCCCCGTTGAGATCACAGGTCTTTATTGGCACCTGGTTGATTTGATTTGGATTTTCCTATTCCCACTACTTTACTTAATTGAATGAGAGGTATTTAGAAATGAGTTCACACGCACATCACATTGCATCAGTAAAAACACTTTGGTCAGTTGGAATCGGGTTGATCATTTTAACAGTTATGACTGTAGCTGTTTCTATGTTAGGACTTCCAAGCCCGTTAGATATTCTCTCAGCACTTGTTATAGCTTTGACTAAAGCTTATTTAGTAGCAGCCTATTTTATGGGGCTTAAATGGGATAATAAGTTCAATGCAATATTATTAATTGGATCTCTAGTCTTCTTCTTAATATTCATTTGTATAACTCTATTAGATACTATGTATCGTATTGAAGTTGTTCCGTCTTTTTAAGTAAGGATTGAAGAAATTAAAGCCCAGTACATAAGTTATGTGCTGGGCTTTTTTTATTGTAAATGATTATGAGACAAATGGCTTTTAGTTAGCCTAATTCTGAAATTCTAGAAAAAATTGAAGATGAATTTATCAAAAACAACATTCGGAAATTTCAATTTATATACCATCGATACAGGAGACATAAAGCTTGATGGTGGTGCGATGTTTGGAGTTGTTCCAAAGACTTTATGGTCACGCGGAATTGAGGCTGATGAAAATAATCGTATCTCTATGACCATGCGCTGTCTGCTTATTGAATCAAAGAATACTGGTAAAATATATCTTGTTGATAACGGTGCGGGTACTAAGTTCAATGAGAAAATGATGGGTATCTATGGTATTGACTATTCAGAAAAAACCCTTCAAAAATCACTTGAATATCATGGCTTTTCATTTGACCAAATCACTGATTTAGTTTTCACTCACCTTCACTTTGATCACTGTGGAGGAACTACCTATTTCGATGTAAATGATGAATTAGCTTTTACTTTTCCAAACGCCACCTATCACATAAATAAAAGACATTGGGAAACAGCAACGATGCCAAATGCTCGAGAAAAAGCGAGTTTCCTTGCTGAGAATATTGAGCCTTTGAAATCTTCGACAGCAGTTAATCTAGTTGAAGATAATCACGAATTTGAAGATGGCTTTTCCACATATATGGTTAATGGTCATACTATTGGGCAGCAACTTCCTTTGTTATCAGATGGAGAAAGAAAGCTTTTGTTCGCAGCTGACCTACTGCCTACCCATGTTCATCTTCCACTGCCATGGGTGATGGGATATGACATGTACCCAACAGAGACTTTACTAGAAAAAGAACGTTTTCTAAATCAGGCTAGTGAGGAAAAATGGTTCATTTATTTGGAACATGACCTGGAAAAAGAACTCATAACAATTAATTTTGACGGCAGAAAAGCTAGTATCGATCAGTCATTAACTTTAGATGATATTTAAACGCAATTTTTAACCTTTTTCAGAAGTTTTTTAACCAGTAAAACGGTTAATTGAAATATGAGCAATAGCACTCAATCAACAAATATTCTAAAAGATGAACTTTTAAAAGTTCACAAAGCATTCGAAGCTAAGAGTAGACAGCAATCTTTCTTGAATGCTTCGTTGTTGATTATTGGATGGTTTATTTCATTTATCTTAATTGAGCACGTTTTTTATTTACCTGTTGAAGTAAAGATAGCTTCAATTATTGGGATTTTAGTTCTTTCAATTGTGCTTTTAAGAAGAAGTTATGCCGGGGTTAAGAAGAAATCCTTTATTCAATTCTATCGTGAATTCAGTGCTTCCACTAACTTAAAGGAACTGAGTTACGCATTGGATTTGGAAAAGAATTCAATTGCCAATCCAAAACTGGTTGAGGCTGCCATTTTCAGAAACTTGGAACTTGTTGAACCAAGTGTATTTCAAAAAAGTCTGAATGACTTTAAGAAACAAAATTCAGTCACTATCAATTTTAATAGACAGAGAGTTTTACTCAGTTTATTGCTACTCATTGGTGTCATTACTGTAGTCAATTTCAATGATGCAGCTAGCAGATATTTGGCGTTCTATCAGACATTTGAAAAACCAAATCCATTTATTTTTACTGTTCAACCGGGAAATGCAACTTTAGAGCAAGGTAGTCCATTTGTTGTCTCAGTTACCTTTGATAATAACTTGTTGCCGGATGAAGTATCTCTGTACCTAAAAACACCTATTGAAGAAGAATACAGAAAGAGAGGTATGGATAGTAATCAATCAACCTTCAACTCTTCAGCTATCAATTTGAATTCCGATGTTTCGTATTACTTATTGATGGATGGATACAAGACTGAAACATATGATGTAAAAGTTCAACTTCGTCCTCGTTTAGTAGATTTTCAGGTTAATGTAATCCCTCCTATTTATACCAAACAGGACACCATCACTTTTGAATATCCATTTTCTCAGGTTCAGGGTATTCAAGGATCACAAATGATTTTATCAGGTAAAGTGAATAAACCTCTTAATGAGTTTCTGGTTAAAAACACTGAATTCGAACAAGATGCTTTGATTAGCCAGGATTTAGAATTTGAATATGCTGCTGAGATTATTGAGCCTGATACAATCGAATTCATTCTGGAAGATGAAAGTGGGTTACTGAATAAAAATCCATTTCAATTTATAGTAGAGCCTATTTTAGATGAATATCCTTTTGCTGAGATTCTCGAACCGAGCAATTCTTTTGAAGAAATTGAGCCACGGGAAATAAATATTCTTTATAGAACTAGTGATGATTTTGGAATCACAAAAGCCTCCCTTCATTACGAATTGAAAAGAGCATTTGTCCAAAATGCTGAAGCCAAGTCCTATGATTTTGAAAATGTATCAGAAGGAGTGCTGCAAAATCATGTATGGAATATCGAATCGCTTAACTTAAAACCAAAAGACGAACTTACCTTTTGGATTGAAGCTCAGGATAATGATAGATACAACGGTTTTAAAACATCCAGATCAAATGCAGTAACACTTACAATCCCATCGTTAATTGATTACTTCGAAGAACTTGACGAAAAAGAAGAAGAGGTTCAGACAGATTTAGAGGACATTTCTGAGAATTTTGAAGAGATGGAGCAACAATATGAAATGTTCAAAGAACAACTCAGAGAAGACCCTGAGATTGATTACCAGGACATGCGTCAGCTTCAAGAGGTTAAAGAACGACAAGAGCAAATCAAGGAACAACTTGATGAATTGAACGAAAAATTCAATGAGCTAAAAGAAGAGCTTAATGAAAATGATCTACTTTCGGAAGAGACTCTACAGGCGTACGATGAACTTCAGAAACTAATGGAAGAAATTGATGATCCCGCTTTCCGTGAAGCTCTTGAAATGCTACAAGAAAACATGAATTCTATGACTCCCGAACAACTTCGGGAAGCAATGGAAAATACCGAGTTTAATGAAGAGCTCTATAAACAACGCATCGAGAGAACTATAGAGCTATTCAAACAGCTAAAATTGAATTCTGAATTAGAAAGACTGGCAAAAACATATGAAGACCTTGCACGGCAAGTGGAAGAAGAATCAAATTCAGAAGGGTCACAAGAACAACAGGAATCCATTCTTGAACAAACTGAACAAGCTGAAGAGTTACTACAAAACTTAGATGAAAACACAACCTCTAAGACCGAAGGTTCAATAAACGAACTTCAAGAACTATCAGAGCAGAAACTTAATGAAATAAAAGAAGCTCTTCAGAGTCAAGAATCAGATGGGAATCAGAACTCAGACTCTGATTCCTCAGACCAATCTACTGAATCGGGAGAAGATGATGAAGAAAATAACCAAGAACAAGAAGGTGGAAACTCTGAATCACAACCACAAAACCAGATTCAACAAGACTTTCAGGAATTAGCTGAGATGACAAGGGGAGCAATGTCTCAGATGAATCAGGAGCAACTAAATATAAATATCGCAGGGCTCCAATACATTCTTTATTCTCTTATTAACCTTTCATTAGAACAAGAGGAATTAACTACTTATGCCTCAGGTGCTGAGAGTAGAAGTCAGGCTTATGTTGGTTTTGCTCGTGATCAAAAGAACGTAGAGAATATCTTTAACTCTATTTCTGATTCCTTATTTCAGCTTTCGAAAGAGATACCTGCATTCTCAAATCAAATTAATACAGAAAAACTCGAAGTTGAGCGATTGATTGAACAAGCTCTTGTTCAAATGGCAGAAAGAAATCAAAGCAGATCCTCCGTCGCCACTCGACAAGCACTAGGTGGAATCAACAAGATTTCTTACCAGATCGCAAATCTTCTCGAACAACTTCAAAATCAATCTGGTGGTGGATCCGGAAGTGGCATGAGTATGCAACAAATGATTAAACAAATGCAGCAGATGGGTGAAAATCAGCAGCAAATCAATCAACAAATTCAGGATTTCATTAATGACATGCAGGGTGACCGTCTTACTCAAGATCAGATGGAGCGTTTGAATCAGTTATCACGGCAGCAGAATGAGATGCGAAAGCAATTACAGGAAATGCAGCAAAATGGTGGAGTTGAGGGTGGCGATCAATTAGGCAGTGATCTAGAGAGAATGATTGAACAAATGGAAGAAACTATTAATGATTTGCGTGGTGGTGCTGTAGACCCAACCTTGATTGAGCGACAACAAAATATTCTATCCAGAATGCTTGAGGCAGAAGATGCTATGCAAGAACGAGATGAAGAAGAAAGAAGAGAAGGAAGTGCAGGTGAAAGTATTGAACGAATTTCTCCTCCAGAGATGACTCTGGAAGAACTGGAGCAACAAATTCGTAATCGACTTAATGACCCTAACTTTACGAAGTATTCGCCTGATTATCAGCAGCTAATTCAAAGATACTTCGAGTTGCTCAAAGAACTCCAAAATCGAGAAATTCAATAATTGAGATTATACTCAATGATTGCATGATAGGCCTCTAATACGCCATCTGTAGATTTGCCTTTCAATACATGTGTGATTTCTTTAACAGGTGGTGATGCATTTGCCGGTGCAAAAGGTAATTTCACGATTTTCAGTCCTGGAATATCACCGCTTGAGTCTCCAATGTAAGCTACTTCTGAAAGATCAAATCCAAGGTGCTCACATATCATTTTAATTCCTTCACCCTTATTCGCTTTTTTTAGGATGATATTTACGGAAACCTCAGTAAAGTGCACTTCAAAATGCGGATAGTTTGCAGAAATAAACTCCTCGGCTAAATCTCTACTTTTATAAATCACTGATGAATCAGGATTGATCACGCCAATATCAGTAAACTTTGCAAACTCAGCGATAGAAGAAGGAAAACGCTCGATAAGGTGTTCTTTCGCCCACGCTTTGATTTCTACCACTTCATCCTCCCTTTCCTTGGTAAGAGCGGGATTCCAAGTTAATTCGTTCTTTTCCACATCGTACATCCCTCCTCCGCTTTCAAATAGAAATGGCAAACGAATACCCAGTATTTGAGCCATTGCTTCAGCATAAGGCATTGGACGACCAGTGCAGATTGTTAGTGGTGGGATATTAAAATCGAAATGGCTATTTAGATTTAATTGACGAACTTTTGAAAAGGTTTTCCAATCTGGAGTGACAAAAGGATCTGTAATACATCCGTCCAGATCCGTAATAAATAATTTGATCATACTTTACTTAGCTCGATAATTTGGGAACAAAACGCCTGCGATAAAACAGAGTAAAGCTATTGCAGCTAACCATTGATACTGATTTTTGAAATCAGCGTATTCCTGGCTGCTAAATTCACCTTTTTCAAGCTCATCAACTCTAGCTAAAAATGCATCAATCCCATCATTTCCTCTTTCAATAGAGTAGTAGTTTCCACCACCTGTTGACGCAATTTCCCTTAGTACATTTGATTGTAAACTTGTTGTAACTACTCTTCCATCTCTATCCCGTTTGTAACCAACTAATTGCCCGGTTTCTTCTTCATAAATAGGGATAGTCGTTCCTTCCTGAGTGCCAATTCCAAGAGTATACAATGAAATATTTGAATCAATTAGGTTCTCTAGAGCCTCATTATATGATTGGCCATGATCCTCTCCGTCAGAAATGATTAAGAGAACTTTTGCTGCCTCAGTAGTTGATTCTTCAAGTGATTCAAATGCTGCTAAAGATGTTTCCATCGCTGACTTGAAATCAGTGGCCGAACTTGGCATCTGATCGGTATCAACAATTTCCAGAAATAGAAGCAGTGCTGAATAATCTAAAGTCATAGGACTTTGGAGATAAGCTTCTCCTGTAAAAACAACTAATCCTACCCTATCTCCTTTCAACCGATCAATTAATCGACGAATTTCGAATTTAGCTTTTTCTAGTCTACTTGGTCTTACATCTTCAGCATTCATACTTGCGGATAAATCTAGCGCGATGAGCATATCTACTCCACGCCTTTTTACCTCACGAACCTCGGTTCCAATCTTAGGACCTGCTAGCGAAATGATCACAAATACAAAACCAGCGATCATCAATGCAGTTTTAATTGAATTCCCTGTTTGCCAGAAACCGATTCTTAATGAATCAAAAAGATTTCGTTCGAAAAACTTCTCTTGAATTTGCTTTAAACCTCTTCCTCGCCACCAAACCAGTGTTATCAGGATTGGGATTATCAGTAATAACCATAAAAAAGGTGCGTCTTGCCAAATCATGGTACTAGTGCCTAGTTTCTAGTTACTGGTTTCTCTAAATACATGTAAGCATCAAGTAAACTTATTAATCTTTTTTCCAAGAATCTCTATCTCGACAATAAGATTTGTTAAAACGATTTCACACTCAACATTCAATATTCAATATTGAGAAATCTACTGAACTATAAGAACTTGTAAATCCATTAGATTATTTCCGGTAGGTCCAATCTTAATTTGCGTATCCATCTGCTCATGAAAGTGATACGAGTCATTATTTTTTAAATATTCCTCTGGATTAATTTTCTTCTTTCTGGCTTTAAGAGTTGTGAATGAATCTATAACTGCACCGGCTGAATCGGTTGGTCCATCTATTCCATCAGTTCCAATGCTTATCAAATGTATATCATGTTGCCCTTCAAGTGAGATTGCACAAGCCAAAGCCAATTCCTGGTTTCTGCCTCCTTTACCTGAACCTTTAACATCTACATAACTCTCACCATAAAAAATGAGTGCAGCAGGTTTATTAACAGGGAAATTCTTACTCAGTACAGAAATAGCTTTGGTAGAAATTTCTTTAGAAACTGAAAGAACATTATCTGAGTATGCCTCCGGAGCTATCCAGGTATCAAATCCTTCATTAGATAAATATCCTGCAACTTGATTTGCTAGATTCTCAGCCGAATGAATGATTCTTGTTTTATGATTTATAAATATTGATGAATCCGGTTTTGGGTTTTCAGGTATCACACCCTCTACTCCAAGTTGAATATGAGTTTGAACGGATAAAGGAATTCTATCCCACAATTCATATTTACTTAAGATTGATTTTGCTTCCTCAAAAGTTGAATTATCCCCTGTTGTTGGTCCACTTCCAATTGTTGAGATATCGTTGCCGGGTACATCTGAACTAATAAGTGTAATTAGATTTGTATGAGACAACGCTGCACCTAACTTTCCACCTTTTAATTCACAGAGATGCTTTCTTACAATGTTCATCTCTTGGATAGAGGCCCCTGATTCAAGCAATAATTGATAAGTATATGCAAGTTCTTCGATTTCAATCCCATATGGTGGAATTGTAAGTAAAGAAGATGCACCACCCGACAAACAAAAGTAAACAGTATCTCCGGATGGAATTGAGTCTGCGAGTTCAATCAATTCATAGGAAGCCGCAACCGTTTCTTCAGTAGGATATGGATGAGAACCCTTAAAAATTTGAATATGATCTATATAATCTTCAGTAGGTGATATAATTATTCCATCAAAAGGTGGATAAGGTAACTCTTCATATAATTCAGCTGCCATATTCACCGAGGCTTTGCCTGCTCCTAAGATCCAGATATCTGTAGCATTATCAATTTCTGAATCTAGATTAATTGAAGGACCGTTTTTAATGATGTGAATTATATTGTCAAGATGATTTTGCATCAATCACCAACTTTGATTTTCTGTTTCCAAAAACTATTGCAACGTATCCTAAACTAAAAAGTGGTACTAGATATCTGCATATAAAATCAATCGTTATGAAAATAATTTCATACTCAAATTGCCAAAAACTGATAAGTACTGTAGACATTAACCAACCACAAACTTGAATAATCAGAAGATTTATGTAATCCTTGAATGATGCACCGATGATGATTAAAGCTAGAGTACTATAAAGCCAAAAAGAACCGAACGGTATTCGAAATCTCCAACCGTTTGAAATTGAATTTGCTGTATTGAATATGATTATTGAAACATTCGAGGAAGCTTTTTTGAAAATTATTGACTCTGAGGTATAATTCTCCTCTTGAATTTGATTCATATAGAAATCTGTCAATTCCTTTCTTAATTCATGTATACCAAAGACATAGAGTAACAGAGTTAGAATAAAGAGTATAGCTCTTATTAATAGTTTAGGCATTCTTAGTTTTACTATGAAATTCTAAATTAACCTCCTCGAACCGAACCCATAATACCCACAATAAAAAAATCGCAATATAGAATACCGTTGACGTTGCATATTCATGCATAAATTCTGTTAAAGAATACCATTCTTCTTGTGATACTACTAAAATTACAATTCGTATTATATTTATTAGATAAATAACTCCAATTCCAAAAATTGAAAAACTTATTCTGCGTTTCCAATTGCCTGGATAAGCTAGAATAAACCCCAAGAAAAGCCCAATTGCTGCAATACCATTGCAACCATTAACTATTTCGATACCAACATTTTCATTTATGCCAATAATTCTATGCATTACCCAAACATCGTACCCGAATAATTGAATTAATCCATTCGAAATAGCGATAATATTGAGCGAAAGCCATTCATCCAGATTACCTTTTGGAAGTAGCCACAATTCATAAATAACGTACCAGACACCAAAAAATAGTAGTGACTTAATTATGAAACGATAAATAGAATTATCATTGTCTGATGTGGGTTTAAGCTTCATAATATTTAGAAGTAAGTTTATTTTATATAGTGTTGGACACTTTATTCATTAAAATTTATCTAACACTTTATAAATGACAGATATATACTATGTTCAGTATAAACAATTATTCCCAACTATATTTCATAAACGAAATTGTCTTCTAAATTATATTTTTCTCCTGTTTCTTTACAGATTGCTATTCCTGATGAATCAAACTTAAGTCGGTGACCTGCCTTTGATACCCACCCTATTTGTTTGCCAGGATTTCCTACGACCAATGCATAACTCTTTACCGTCTTTGTAATCACAGCACCTGCACCAATAAATGCATATTTTCCAATCTCATTCCCGCAAATTATTGTAGCATTTGCACCAATTGAAGCGCCTTTGCAAACTCTTGTTTTTAGATATTCATTTTTCCTTTCAATAGCACTTCTCGGATTGATGACATTTGTAAAAACCATACTTGGGCCACAAAACACATCATCCTCTAGAATAACAGCATCATAAATAGAAACATTATTCTGTACTCTTACATTATCCCCTAGTAGTACATCATTACCTACATAGACATTTTGACCAAGCACACATCTTTCACCAATCTTTGCACCAGGCATGACATGAACCCAATGCCAGATTTTTGATCCATTACCAATATTTTTTGGATTTTCTACAATTGCTGTTTTATGGATAAATTTACTCATTTGGTATATCCTGCAGCTTTATAAATTTTTTCTATTATGCCAACTACTTTCAAACCATCTAACGATGTTGCAGTAGGAATTTCCTCTTTAATTAACGTGTTGTAAACGTTTGCAATAATGTAATGATGGTTTGCGGCACTACCTTTGTACGGCCCATAATCATTTGGTGGATTTGTAGGTGGGAGGTTAGGAACTTCATATCCATCAATATGGCAATACTCAATCTCATTCATATACTGACCACCAATTTTCAAACTACCTTTTGTGCCAATAACAGTAATACTACTTTCCATATTCTTTCCCCAACAAGAAGTTGAATAATTGATTGAACCTATACCGCCATTTTCGAATTCAAACTGCGCAAAACCAGAATCATCAAAATCTTTGAGATTTTGATGAGTAAAGTTTTTAACAATTGCTTTAGGATTTTTTATATCACCAAACACCCAATACATAATGTCAATGAAATGACTGAATTGGGTAAATAAAGCTCCACCATCTAAATTTCTAGTACCTTTCCATTTACTGGGTTCATAATATCTACTGTCTCTATTCCAATAACAGTTAGTTTGAACTATCAATACATCGCCAATTACTTTCTCCTGAATTAATTCCTTCAACCATACTGATGGTGGACTGTATCTATTCTGCTTAACAACAAAAACTTGTTTTCCAGATCGCAATTCTGCATTCACAACAGCTTCACAATCTTTAACTGAAAGCCCCATTGGCTTTTCAATAACAACATTATATCCAGCTTCAAGACAAAGAATTGCATACTCAGTATGATATCCATTAGGTGTAGCAATAGTAACAATATCACTTCTGCCCTTATCATTAGATAGGAACTGATCAATAGAATTGTACGATTCTACATTTAAATTTAACCGCTCTAAATTTTCAAATTCAGTTGGTTCTACATCTGTAACTGAAATCAATTCAGTACCATCAAAATCATTAATTATCTTAGAATGTCTTTGACCAATACGTCCAAATCCTATAACCGAAAATTTTAATTGTGACATTTTGAAAGAGTCTGAGTTTTAACTTATTGATAATTTATTCAATGTCATTTCAAAGGGTTTTAATGAGAGCATTATACAATTTAATCTTTACCAAATAAGTCTCTAGTGTATACTTTTTCGGCGACATCCGTTATGCCTTCTACCATTCTGTTAGCCACAATTATATCTGATATTAGTTTAAATTCATCTAGATCTTTAATTACACGTGAGTGAAAAAAATCTTCACTTTCCAAATAAGGTTCATAAACCACTACTTCAATTCCTTTAGCTTTAATTCTCTTCATTATCCCTTGGATAGCGCTAGCACGGAAATTATCAGAACCTGCTTTCATGACTAGTCGGTATATACCAACAATCTTTGGATTTTTTTTAATTATTTGATTAGCAATGAAGTCTTTTCGTGTTCGATTTGCATCTACTATTGCTCTAATCAAATTATTAGGAACATCTTGGTAATTTGCCAAGAGTTGTTTAGTGTCTTTTGGTAAGCAATAACCACCATAACCAAATGAAGGATTATTGTAGTGGGCTCCAATCCTTGGATCTAAGCCAACACCATCTATAACCTGAACTGCGCTCAATCCATGAGATTCACAATAAGAATCCAATTCATTAAAATAAGCGACTCTCATCGCTAAATAGGTATTTGAGAACAATTTAATAGCTTCAGCTTCGGTTGAATCGGTAAAAAGAATTGGTATTTCATCTTTTGACTTCAAGGCGCCTTCTACTAACAAATTTGCAAAGATCTTGGCTCTATCTGATCTTTCACCAACGACGATTCTCGATGGGTACAAATTATCATGTAGTGCTTGACCTTCTCTCAAAAATTCAGGCGAAAAAAATATATTTTCCAAATCATATTTCTTCTTTATTTGAGAAACAAATCCTACCGGTATGGTAGATTTTATCACCATGATTGCATTTGGATTAATCTCGCTTACTTCCTTAATAACAGATTCAACAGTATTTGTATTGAAATAATTAGTTACCGGATCATAATCTGTAGGAGTTGCTATAATTATAAATTCTGCATTTTTATATGCAGTCTTTACATCAGTTGTAGCATATAGATTTAATGAGTTCTTTGATAAATACTCTTCTATTTCATTGTCAGAGATTGGTGATTTATTTGAATTAATTTGCTCGACTTTTTCTTGAATAATATCAAGAGCAATTACTTCATTATTTTGTGCAAGTAATACCGCAAGGGATAAACCGACATATCCCGTACCTACAACGGTAATTTTCATCTTATTTATTTAATTGATTAGGGTGCGCAAAGTAAGGATTTATACTATTCATTTCGTCCTGTATAAACTCAAAATTAAAAGCCTTCGCCAAAAAAGGGAATTAATTACTTCTAGCTCTTTTTATGACAATATTATTTAGAGCTTTAAGAAGATATTTTATATCTGTTCTAATGGGTTTATCGAGGTATTTATAGATATAATTGATTTCAGATTCAACAATTTCATCTAATGTACTTGGTAAGTCTGAATAAAAAGGAGGGATTAGTCCAGGTTTAACTTTCTTTCTCAATTCTTGTAACTCAACAGGATATAGATTGAAGTAATGCTGACTTAGCGGTCTAACACCAAAAAGCTTCATTTCTCCTTTAAAAAAGTTGATAAACATTGGAAGCTCATCAATCCATAATTTACGAAATAATCGCCCCCAAGAGGTAATCCGAAAATCATCTTTAAACTTTCCTCCATCTTGCAGTTTATTATGTTTATATACATACCCTTGTAAATATTCTGAATAAGGGTGCATCGTGCGAAACTTATAGACTTCAAAAAACTCACCATCTTTACCTATTCGATTTAATTTAACCAAAGCACCGTAAGTTGGTTTCATATTAAATTCAGGAACAGTAGTCTTTTGGGAAATAATATAAGTTAAATATCCTACTTCTTTATGATTGACTATTTCAAACCCACATGAAACCAATCTACCGAGACATTCTGTTAGAGAAAGTACTCTACCTTTACCTTTCGTCACTTTAAAATAGAATGCCTTTGTAAATGAAATTTTTGGCAATACTCTACTGAGTATAAAATCGATACCATAAATTACTGAAGAAAGAATTCTTGGATAACCCTTAAACAATTTCCTCTTTCTTGCTTCCTTTGTTTGTACACAAACTAACAAATATTGACCGATTGATAGATTTTTATTTACTGATTCGAAAAACTTATTAAGTCGCGGTATATCATTAATAAGGTGTGCATTAGCTATCCCTGCATAATCATCCTTTATAATTGGTATTTTTTCTTTTTGGATACTATCAAACCATATAAAATCATTGGACTCAATACCGAGTGATTGAGTTTTTATAAAGTTATTTACACCACCTTCTAGATCGTAATCTATTGATTTTGATAATATTCTATTTTCCATTTTTTTATAAAAAAGACTTAATTATGAAAATGAATATTTTGAATCTTAATAATCACCTTATTCTATTATATAAAGCTTTTTTCTAAGACTTCTACAATTCTAATTGAAGCATTACCATCCCATAATTTTGGGATACCACCATCTTTCCATTTATTGGAAAAGATTCTATTAAGTGCATCTTTAATCCCCTGCGGATTTACCCCAACTAGTTCATTAGTTCCAATTTCAACGGTCTCAGGCCTTTCAGTAGTATCCCTGAGGGTAATACAAGGTATTCCTAAAACCGTAGTTTCCTCGGTTATACCTCCCGAATCCGTAATCACGGCCTTCGAACGCTCGACAAGATAATTAAATTCGAGATAACTTAAAGGGTCTATTGTATGAAGGCGTTTATGGCTAATCCCTAAATTATCAATAATTTTTTTTGTTCTTGGATGTACAGGAAAGATCAAAGGCAGATTTTCTGTTCTAATAATTATTTCATTAATCAGTGACTTGAATATTTCCTTTTCATCAACATTTGAAGGTCTATGTAGAGTTAGTACTAAATATTCACCTTCATTTAAACGTGCCTCTTCCCAGATTTTCGGCTTGATAAACCTTTTGCGATGCTTTAAAAGTGTATCAATCATTGTATTACCTACAAAAAAAATGTTTTCCTCGCTGATTCCAGACTTTAGAAGATTTACATTAGCAATTTCTGATGTAGTAAAGAAAAAATTTGTGATAGCATCCGTAACTAATCTATTGATTTCCTCCGGCATCTTCCAATCACCAGACCTTATCCCAGCCTCTACGTGTGCTACTGTAACATGCATTTTTTGAGCGGTAATTGCACATGCCATTGTTGATGTTACATCACCAACAACTAGACATACACTGGGAATTTTTTCTGATAAAATTTGCTCATATCCAATCATAATTGCAGCTGTTTGTTCTGCTTGAGTACCTCCTCCTGCTCCAAGATTTATATGTGGATGTGGAATATTTAGTTGCTCAAAAAATGATCCGCTCATGTTTTTATCATAATGCTGACCAGTATGAATCAGACGAAAATCTATGTTTATTCCTTCCTCTCTTCTATTTTTAATCCTATCAATAATTGGTGCAATTTTCATGAAATTTGGTCTAGCACCAGCAATTATATCTACTAACATATCATATACTGCTTTGTTATAAGTAGTTAAATAAACTCTTCAATCTTTCTCACCATAAAATCAGTAACGTCAATTTTTTCAGAAATAAGTCTCTTACTCTTATGAATTGATTCTGCTTTAAGGTTATCATTTGTAAGAAGTTCAATTGCACGCCCAATCGCTTTTTCTTGATCTTCTGTTGATTCGGTATAGTTTTCGACCAAAGAATATTCTTTTTCGAGTTCATCAGTATATCCTCTGCCTTCGTCATCTAGGTAAATTGCATAAGTACCTAATATTGCAGACTCAGATGCCATTGTCGCGCTTTCTCCAAAAAATAATGTAGAGTAATATAAAATATCATGCATCTTATCTGGTGGAATCTTTATTTGATATGACTTTAGAGGCCCATTTAACTCAGCTTCGGAAGAAATAAATACCTTGGCATGTTTACTCATTTCTTTAACCAATTTAATTTTATTCGCTTCTGAAACACCTGAATGTCCTGCATCATGAGTAGCACCCCAAGAAACAAATCTCAGTATTACAAACTTTTCCTGAGGTTGAATATTAATAAATTCTAAAACATTAGGATCGGGTGAAAAATACTTCGGTGACAAATAACTCAACTCCATATACCCATTAAAAAACTCCTGTTTATTTGTCTTTTCGCCTTTATATGCACTTGGACTAAATATTTGTTTCGTAAATGGCCTATACAATTTATGGGCAAATTTTGCATTTTCAGTATCGTCAAAAGAGATGTGTGGCTTTCCTAAGAAGAAAGAAACTTGAGCAGCGTAAGGTGATCCAAAACTTAAAAATAAGTCGGGTTTAAACTTCAAAGCCTCAACGATTATCAAATAATTTGCTTTAGGTAGATACAATGCTTTTCCCATCGTTTTATTACTACCAGTCCCTCTATTAACATACGGCATATCATACGCTTCTAGCAACTCTTGACTCACTTCTTTTTTTCTTGCAGTTATTAAAAATTCATGCCCTTTACCCATCATTATGGCATAAAAGTTTTTAAAATAATGGACATGAGCTGGGTGACCTATATCCAATAGTATTCTCATTCCGATTCACCTATTAATATTGTAAGTGCAAGAAGCATCCATGCTTGATTCCATCTCAAATAGTTTACCTTATTATTTAGAAGTGGCCACTTTTGGTAGAAAAAATTGCCGGACTTTCCTCTCATGTTTTTGATTGTCCACTCAGCAATTCTATTAGCAAAAGGAAGATATTCTTCTGAATACTTTTTAAATATTGAAAAGGTAATAATACCCTGTGACTGATTATGAATATCGACCGGCCATTTACTTGGTAATCTCCAATATGCCCAACCATCTTTATCAAATTGATTATTTCTGTAATAGCTTAACCCTTTTTTAATCGCTTCTTCTACTTCCTTCTTTGAATTAAGGTCATAATATTTTTGTAGTCTGTATAATGACTCAATTACGTAACCTTGATGAAAATCAATCTGTTTTTTTGGAGATCTGGAAATATAATCATGACTATAGTACCAAGAGCCATCTTTATTTTGATGTTCAAGTGTAAATTTTACCACTTGGTTAACCAATTCAGAGTACTTCGTCTCTGATTTCAGAAAGTCTGTGTAAGCAAGAATTTCAGCAGCAAGTAAACTGGCATTAATTGTTAAGTCTTTTTTTACAGGGGTGTATGAAAAACAATAGCCATCATCACCTTTATATAAATGCACGTCATTCAAAACAAAATTACATGCTTCCTCTAATAGAGTTATTGCTTCTGTATCATTAAAAGCTTCATAGTATTCTAAAATACCCCTAGCAACAAAGCCAGTAACAACTACACTAGGTGTATAAGCTGGCACATCAGAACCATCTTTTTTTGGCCAGTAATAATTGTATCCCCAACATTTACCTGAATAGCCTTTACTGGAATTTTCTTTTAACCAGCTAAAGAATGTTCTTGCTTTTTTTTCTGCACTTTTAGGATTTATATCAAGTTTCTTGTGCATTGAATAAATATGAAGAAACAAGCCGTATCCCTTAGGGTTTATACCTTTTTCAACTCCGATCAAAGATCGGATATTAATTGGAGATCGTTTAATTACCTGGTTAATTAAAAAAGAAATAGTTACACCAAACCTTTTAAATGGTATCGAACTATTATGTGAATCATATAAACTATAACCTTTATAGTTCTGATCTTCACAAAATTTATCTAAGGCAATCATTGCCTCACGTGCAGTTAATTTCATTTATTTTTTTTGTAGATAATTGCCTGGTAGAATTTCTCTACCATATTTTCCATAGATGCAACTCGCATAACAGTCTCCCTGCTTTTTTCACCCATTTTAGTCATTGATTTACTATCCATTTTTATGACATTTGTCAAATGTGTTGATAACTCATCAATTGAAGGCTCATAGTCCATTAAAAACCCGTTATAACCGTCCTTGATTAAATCTACCCCCACACCATCGCCTGGTGTAGAAATAACAGGTAACCCATAAGCCATAGCTTCATTTATTGCCAATCCACCCGTACCTGTTAGCAAAAAGATATCTGATTTCAAGAACATACTCATTAGATCGTTATCATAGAGTGGGCCATGAAACATAACTTTATCTTCAAGGTTTAATCTAATTGTTTCCTTCTTTAAATCCTCAAGATGAGTTCCCTTACCTACGACATCGAAAGAAAAATTAGATATCCCTTTTTCCATAAGAGCATTAAAAGCACTCAGGGCTATTTCAATTCTTTTCTGTTTAGTAATCGCTCCAACATAAAGAAACCTTATAACATTACTAGTTCCTTTTGAAATATTCTCATTTTCAGTCTTCGAGATTATTGTTTCTACATCTATCGTGTTTACTGCTGGAAAAATCATATCTGCATCCAAACCCAAGTCAACTAGCTTTGCTTTATAATTGTGAGTATATGTAATGTATGAGTCACCTAGTTTGAAAAATGACTTTTTTAAAAACCATTTTAAACTATGCTGAAATTTATTCAACTCATATCTTATACTTCTATTATCACCCGAACCAGATCCCCAAATTGTTACAGGAATTCTTCTCAACTTCAGAATAATCAATAATATGTTGTAATTAATTTTTCCAGCATGAAATAAGAATATAACTCTACTTGGTTTTATTTTTAAAACATCAGAAATAAGCCTTGATTGCCATTGAAGTTTAAACCCAAAAATACTAATCCCAAATGTTTTAGTTTTTTTAATCTCAACTTCATCATTAAGCCGCTCGTCTTCTTTGATTTCTTTTGTTAATACATTTGTACCTGCGAACACGTACAATTTATATCCTTTCCCATAAAGCTTATTGGACAAATTGATTAAAAATGCGGTTCGATAATGAGGTAAAACTGGTAAAACTAGTACAATACTTTTCATTTACCTATTCTATAATCGTAGAACATTCCAAATTATAATTAAAATATAGATTCCAAAATTACCTGTAATTATACTCTTCTTTATAAAGAAATTCATTCGCCTTTTCCCTCTTTGAAGATTATTGAAAGCATACGCACTTAGCAGGAAAAAGAATGGCAAGTAAGGAATCACATATCTGACTTTAAAAGCTCTTCCTAAGAATATTAGACTAACTATATGTAATAAACAGAAAACAAGTATCGCTATGAGAAAATGGTTTTTATCCTTAATTACAATATAAATTGCATATATAAAATACGAGCTTAAAAATGCCTTAACAATCAATCCACTACCATACATTGCAACGTCTTCGCTGCCTATCGCTGGAATAATAGTTGGTAAAGGGCCATAAAATCCTGCAAATAGTGACAATGTCTGATAAAAGGTTCCAGAATATAAACTAACAATAGCCTGATCTTCTCTTAAAAAATACCAAATGATTATCTCAAAATTATAAATTGCAAACCCTAAAAATGAAATGATTACAAGTACTCCTAAAGCGAGTTTTTTTACTGAGTAACTCATTCTGAAAGCTTCAACTAATGCAAATGATAGTAGTACAAATATTGTAACTGGTATTCTAAAGAAAAATAGAATCCCAATAACTAAACCGAGATTAATAAAATATCTAAACTGACCTTCATAAATAACTTTATAGTAATAATAATAACTTAGAACAATGAAAAATATAAAGATAGTCTCCTTTAGACCACTAGATTGAAAGTAAATTGTATAAGATGAAAGCCCATAAATTAACGCTGTAATAAACGCTAATTTCATGGATACAAACTCTTTAGAAATTTTAAATAAATAGATAACAGTTATGGTATTGACTAGTACATTAATAAATCTTGGGAATAATGGATGACCTATAATTTTATATAGAAATGATTGGTAAACAATCATACCAGCATCACTTATGCCATACTTTGTGTATTTAATAAAATCAGAAACCCCTTCGATTAACCCTGACTTAGAAGCCTTAAGTGACTCAGCATGATACATAGTGGAATCTGATCCTGTATATTCAAAAAATGCACCAGTATGATAGTAGTATAAATAGTTAAATAATCCGACGAACATATAACCAACTAGTAGATTACTGATCACCAAATACCTTGTATAATTACCCTTGTAATTAAAAGCTGATATAACGACGAGAAAAAAAGTTACTGCATGCGATAAAACGACATAATATATGTTAGTATTCTTGTTTATTTCATTAGCATAAGTAAAACCTAATATTATATAAATACTAATAGATGCATAGAAAAACCATAAAAAATTCTTTTGATTCATCTATATTGGAATATTAGTTTTATGTTAGGTTTTTGTCTATAAATCATTGAGTAATTTACTAGCTGCTATATCCCAAGTTCTTTTCCCTAAAAATTGACTCAAGCTTTCATCGTCAAAATTATCGATAAATTCTCTAATATCTATAGAATATTCCGTGTCCCTTGTTGGTTTTGGCAATACCATTCCAAGATCGTTTTCTCTGATTAAATGTGGTAAAAATCCGACATCATTAGTTATTATTGGCTTATTTATTTGGCAAGCCACATAGATTGAATAGGCAATTGAAATATCGTCAATACATCGGTAAATAAAATCAATTTGATCACTTATAAAATGTTCAGCAACAGGAAAATTTTCATTAATATGCAAGATTTGTTCGTTAGAGGCATAAGTTTCTACTAAATTCTCGAACTTTTTATTTTCAGGCAGTCTCCCGATTATTATTAATAATATTTTATAATTTTTGTCACTATAATTAATAAGATTTTCTGCAAATAGAAAATGCAAGTACTTTGGCATTGACGAACTAACACATAAACCGGTAACTAACTTTCTATTATCTTTTTCTGTAATTTCTAGTTTATAATCTTTAATCTGTGAGTATAATTTTTTATTCCTCTCATCCACATCTTTTGATTTATTTGAACCAAAACTTACCCAATCTATCTTATTAGAATCATAGCCATCCTTTTTTGCATATTCAACCAATAATGGGTCTGTAACAAAAATTTTATCTGAATTTCTATTCAATATATATTTTATTGATGTAGTCATTTTAGGATGATACTCATAAGTCTCTTTATCAATATTGTGAATTATCCAGAATATTTTTATCCCTAAAATTTTACATAAATAAATAGTGAAAAGGTTGGAAATCAATAAAATTAAGGATTTAACAAATGATTTTCTGTCATTTAGATAACGGAAAACAAAAGCATCAACCGTGCTAACGAAGAAATGATTTTTAACAATTTTAAAAGGGAACAATGTAGCTGAGCAATCTAATGCCATACACTTCCCTCCCTTTTTTTCAATTACCCTAGCCCAATTTTTATATTTAAAATCACTGCTAGGAAATAAGATAAACTTGGACATAATTTAACATTCAATCATATTTATAATAATCATAATAATCTGATAGATTATCATTTATATAACTATTAAGAAATATGATATCATCGTCTTGAAGTTCATCTTTATAACCTCCAGTTTTTCCCTTCCTAACTTTCAAATATTTTTCATTTTGTGGGATATTTATTTTTTTAGAAAATTGATCAGAATTTAGTTCACCTTTTTTCTCTTGTCTTTGCAAGTTTTTGAAATCATTAATATCAATTGAATTCCTGATACTTTCTTGTTTCATTTCTATATTCATTGATTTAAAAAGTTTAACCAAAAACGTATAAATATCTACACTCATATCTTCATATCGGATAATTTCAAAAAAACGTGGAATTGACTTATTTTCCTGCCATATATTATAAAAATTTACAATATTCTTTATTCCTCCTCTATCATACCTAATGAATTCCGAAATTGTTAAGTATTTAATATCCTGAACATTTTCTCTATATTTATGCTGATAATACGATGAAACTATTACATCCCTTGGATCACGTATCAAGAAAAAAACATTCTTATTTTTATATTTATTTTTATCAGACGTTAATTTATTTGACTGCTTCCTGTGTGGATCATCATCATGTGTGAATCTAATAGTAGGAACATGACTTAATCCCCTAGTTAGTGGCAAAGTTTTAACCAACTGATCTTTCTCAAGTTTCAAATCGTACATTTCATTTAATGCGGTACCAATTAACATTCTTAGCCATGTTCTACCACATTTTGGATACGATATGAAATAAGTATCAACTAAGTAATGAACATAAACTGCTTTCCAGCTCTTAGGTATATATTTTTTTGACATTAATTTTATTTATTTAACACTCTTAATTTTAACTTCATATATAACCAATAACCATCTTCTGTGATTAATACTCTCCATTCTTTATAAATGATCAAACAAATTATTGATAAGAGAATTATAGCTGAGATTATAAAACTGTATGCAGGTGTAATAATTAAATAATTACTTTCAACTAGGTCGAAGACTAATACAAATGCAATAACGACGAATGTTAGTGGGATAACATTTAAAAAAGATCTAACCAGAGTTAGTAATGATAAATAACCAGAAAAAATGATGTACGAAATTTGCAATAGAAAATTAAGTGCAATTACAAAACTTACAACTAGAGCTATATAATTAATCCCGTATTTGTAAACTAACAAACAACCAACAAGTATGTTCGTCATGTATATAAATTGGAATATTGAGAGAACATATACTTTACCAATACCTCTTAGGAAAGCACCTGTAACTTTGTAACTTACCCTAAAAATCATTGAAAATATCATAATTTTAAAAGGTAGAATTACTTCTGTCCAATTAACTCCCAATAATGTAAGAACAATCTCTTCTGCAAAGAAAAATACATAAAAAGATACTGGTATGATTAGTAAAAAAGTTAAATTAATTGATTTCTGAGTAACAACTATCAACTTTTCCTTATCATCTTGAATATCAGCAAAGCTAACAAACATGACTTCATTAATTACTCTTCCTAAAATACTATTCGCAGAATTCATCAAACTGTATGCTCTGCTATATATACCTAACTGAGCAGCCCCTAAATATTTACCAACTATAAAGTAATCTAAGTTTCTGGCAAGATAGTTAAATATTCCTGATAGCGTGAAGCCCGTTCCAAATTTAATCAGCTGTTTAAATTCGTGTAGGTAAAATTTAAATCTAATTGGGTATGTATTTACTACAAAAAGTGCAATTGTAAAGATTAAAGTTTGAGCTAAGACACCTATTGCTAACGAATAGACACCGTAACCTAAAAAAGCCATGGAAATACCTATAATACCATAACCTAAGCTATAAGATAAAGCGTCCCAACCTGCTAGTTTTTTGAACATAAATTTTCGCTGGATTGTACTATAAAAGACTTGGGTAAAAACACGAATTGGAATAAGCAGACATAAGAGATCGAGTAATTGTTTTAACTCAGGCATATTAAATAAAACAGCTATAAATGTATTTAAAAACAAGAAGCACAAATACAAAAATATCCCAAACACTAAACTTATTGAAAGTGCAGTATAAATATGTTTTTCATTAAGATCTTTATTTTGAACTAAAGCAGGCCCTATTCCTAGTTGGCTTAATGTTTCTGTAAATCTAATTACAATCATCCCAGATGCCATTAATCCAAAATCTGATGGAGTCAACAGCCTTGCTAAAACAGCCAAGAAAACGATTTTCAATATAGATTGTAACCCTGAGTTAGCAAGTAACCAAATAAATCCGCTGATTGATCTATCAGAAAATGATTTTTTCACTTAAAATTCTAATGAAGTAACAACTCCATGTTTTGTTATTAATATTAGATATCGTACTTCAACCAAGTATAAAGATTACTTATTCCATCCATAATCGATGTTTTAGGAGAATAGCTTAAAAGTTTTTGTGCTTTAGAAATATCTGCCCAAGTTTGCTTAACATCACCCGGTTGTTCCGGCAGATATTTTTTTTGAGTTTTAATTCCTGATATCATTTCAAGGATTTCAATTAACTCATTTAACTTAATTGTTTTATTATTACCTAAATTGATTACCTCATATAACGTTTCATTATAGTTAAGCGCCTTGATTATTCCGTCTACTATATCGTCAATATATGTGTAATCACGTAGTGAAGAACCATTGCCAAATACAGGAATTTCATTACCTTGGCTCATCAGTTTTAGAAATTTATGAATCACTAAATCGGGTCGTTGTCTTGGACCATAAACAGTAAAAAACCTAAGCGCCAAGAAACTTATTCCATATAGGTGACTGTATACATGGCCTAAAAGCTCACCACTTACTTTCGTACTAGCATACGGACTAATGGGTAATAGAACCGCATCATCTTCTTTCCAAGGATAATTTGGATTGTTTCCATAAACAGAACTTGATGAAGCAAAGATAAATCTATTAATTTTCTTTTCCCTGGCTTCCTCTAGAAGGTTTTGCGTACCAGTTACATTTACCTCTTGATATGCTATAGGATTGATTATCGAAGGCCTCACACCAGCTTTAGCTGCTAAATGAACTATCATCTGTACGTCATTATCTATTATACTAGACAATGTTTCTTTATCTCTTATGTCGACATCAAAAAAACTATATTTTTTACTTTTTTGATGCCTCAGAATATTATTCCTTTTTTTTGAGATGTCGTAATAATCATCAAGGTTATCAATATTTATGATTTCAAAATCATACTGTAATAATCTGTCTATTAAATGTGATCCGATAAAACCGGCACCACCCGTTACAACAATCTTCATTCTAAGATATCAATTAAAGCTGTTGTTGTTTTTTTAATTTCATTTTCGCTAAGAAATGGGTGCATTGGTAAACTAATAACTTCTCTTGAAGCCCTTTCAGATTCTGGAAAGTCACCATATTTATAACCCAGGTATTCAAATACAGGTTGTTCATGAAGACATTTTGGATAGTAAATTCCAACTGGAATATTTTTATTCTTCATTTTTTCAACTATTTGTTCCCTATTCTGGTGGTTTAATCTAACTGTATACTGACCATATACATGTTCATTACCCTTTGAAATTAGTGGTGGCTGGATAGCATTATTATTACTTAGTAAATCAGTATATAATCCCCCAAACTCTTGTCTTCGCTTAACCTCAAACTCAAATTGTGGCCATTTTCCTAAAATGATTGCAGCCTGAATAGTATCAAACCTCCCATTTAACCCAACATGAGTATGATGATGTCTTTTAATGCCTCCATGTGACCTAATTGCTTTCATTGTTTCAGCTAGAATATCATTATCTGTGAATAAGGCACCACCATCACCATAGCAACCAAGTGGTTTTGCCGGAAAAAAGGAAGTACTCCCAATTTTAGAGTAACCACAACTTTTAATCCCATTCTGCGAAGCTCCAAAACTTTGAGCAGCATCTTCGATAACAGAAATATTATATCTATTAGCAATCTTATTTATCCTATTTAAATCCGGCATTTGTCCAAATAAACTGACAGGTAAAATTGCCTTTGTCTTCTCGTTTATAGCACTTTCTAATAAATCAACATCCATATTGAATGAGCTATATTCAATATCAATAAACTTAGGAGTAGCACCAACAGCAGCGATGACTTCAGCCGTACTAATCCAAGAAAAAGGAACGGTTATAACTTCATCTCCTGGCCCAATATTTAGAGCTCGAAGTGCAATCTCAAGACTAACTGTACCACTTGCTACAGTAATACAGTGTTTAACACCAACATATTCAGCGAGTATTTCTTCAAGTTCGAATATTTCTTTACCCATTATATATTGACCATGCATCAAAACATTATTTAAGCGATCATCTATCTTATCTTTATATGCAAGGTACTGTGCTTCTAAATCAATGAATTTCATCGGAAATTGAGATATGGATTTAACAAGTTCAGAATCCTGAACTGTTAATTTTTAAAAATTAACAATTACAAAAACGTATTAACATTCTTTGTTTTATTTCTAATATGAATATCATTTTAAAGATGCTATAAATACAATTTTTACTAATAATTTATGCTGTTATTATATGCCCATCATTCTTTCTTGAAATACCTGCCATAGCATTTCTAGTATCAACTATACAGCTACTCCATTCTGATAGCGCTATATAATCAATATTTGAATGATCAGTTGATATTATAACCGCATCAAATTTATTTATTTCAGCCGAATCCCATTTTATTGATTTTAAACCAGTCCAGTTTTCGTGTTCCCTAGTTGGTAAAATTTCAGGAATAAATGGATCATAATAAGAAATTATAGCACCTTGATCTTTCAATAAGTCAAATATTTTGAATGTTGGTGACTCTCTCATATCGTCAACATCTGGCTTATATGCTAGACCAATAACTAGAATTTTGCTACCATTTAGAGGCTTCTTATGCAAATTAAGAGCATGCACAGTTCTTTGTAGAACATAATGAGGCATATCTGTATTAACCTCTCCTGCTAACTCTATAAATCTCGTATTTTTATCAAACTCTCGAGCTTTCCAAGTAAGATAAAATGGATCGATTGGAATACAATGCCCACCTAAACCAGGTCCTGGTGAAAATTTCATAAATCCAAATGGTTTTGTTGCAGCAGCATCTAAAACTTCATGAACATTTATCCCCATTGACTCAAATACTAATTTCAATTCATTTACTAATGCTATGTTAACCGATCTGAAAATATTTTCTGTTAACTTAACTGCTTCAGCTGTTTTTGTATTAGAAACAGGTATGGTTTCAACTATTGACGTTTCATAAATGGCAACAGCTAATTTTAATGCATCTTCACCATGTCCTCCGACTACTTTTGGAATTTTAGCCGTATTAAAATTTGGGTTACCTGGATCTTCTCGTTCTGGGCTATAAGCTACATAAAAATCATTTTCTGCACTTAATCCCGAGTTTTTTTCTAAAATTGGAATCAATAATTCTTCTGTTGTACCTGGCCAAGTTGTTGATTCAAGAATTACTAACTGACCCTTTTGAAGATACTTCGATATAGTTTCTGTTGTATTTTCAACAAAACTCATGTCCGGTTCACGGTGATGATCCAATGGAGTCGGTACACAAAGAAGTATTGCATTTACTTCTGTAATCTTGGAAAAATCCGAAGTAGCATCAGCAATGTTTGAACTAGCAAGTTCCTGCATCATTGAGTCACCAATGTGCTTTATGTAGGATTTTCCATCTTTAAAATGTTCAACTTTCGACTCGTCAATATCAAAACCTAAAACTGGTACATTGTTTTTATGAAATGTCCATAGTAATGGAAGACCAACATAACCAAGTCCAACTATACCAACCCTGTATGATCTATCTTCAATCCTTTTTATCAAATCATCTAATCTGTTCATTAAATTATCTTAGCCTTAAATATGTTTATTAATTTTTGCATCTAACTGAATTTTGTTTTTATAAGATTGTTAAACATCAACCATAAAAAAGAGAGAAATAAACCGCTTATAAGAAATAGAATTAACACGAATACTCCATTGCTCTCATCTCTTACTGGTACACGAACTGGTTGCAATACTTTAAATACTGGTGTTTCTTCCTGGACTTTTAATTTAGCTTCTTCAAACTGTTGTGTTAATGTATTGTAGATATTGAAAGCTATATCATATTCAGAGTTAAGACGTTGCTCTTCAGTCTTTGCCCTTGCAGTTAGTGGGCCTTGATTACTATCGCGAAATTCTGCCAATGTAAGCTGTGTAAGCTCAAATCGTTCTTTAGCAAATCCAAGTTGCGTCTCGATATAGTTCAAGTCCCTGAGTACTTTTTCAGTACGATAGTCAGTTAAATATTTTGTCAATGATTCAACTGTATATTTTGCTACATTTGCAGCTAATTCGGGATCATTCATCCTTGCGGATATTGTAATGATTCCTGTTTGTTCATCTAAGCTTGCCTTGACCCTGTCTTTTAAATTATCAATTATGCTTACTTGACTTTTTGACATACGCACAATTTCGTATCCAATTGAATCAGCCTCAGTTTCATTTATACTCTTGTCTTCATTAATAAAAGAGCGAATTACAGTAGAGGGTAAACCAAAAGTATACTTATGTAGTAATTGAGGTACACTTTGCTTTTTGATCTCTGAATAGAATTCATACAACGTAGCACTTGTATCATAATCAGAATAATAAAATTTTTGCTGTGCAATATTATCTTGAAATCCAAAACTTGATACAATTTGAGGGTATAGATCAACCCTTATTGCATTGCTAGAGGAATTATAACTAGCATTATTTAACCCGAATAGACCACCATATTGTTGTAGTAAGCGAGAGGTACTGGATTGGCTTTCAGTACTATACTCAGGCATTAATTTTGCTGAGCTCAAATATTCTTTAGGAGTGAATACAATCACAATAATTCCTAGAATGAAGGAAACACCTAGAAAAAAGAGTATGGTTTTTCTTTCATTCCAAATAATGGTCAGTAGTTGAAATATGTCTATCTCATCATTCGATGATTCGTTTTCATAACTACCTTTTGGAATCAAATGGAATTCCTGTATTGGAATTTTTGAAACTGATTCTTTGCCCTTATCTAATCCTTCATTTTCTGACATAACTTCTAAATTATAACCTGTCAACCAATAAATAAATTGTCAAAGCAGAAGTTAGAATTGCAGTAGTTTCACCAAGTACTTCTCGAAAAGTTATTTTTTCACCAGAAGGCTTTTCTGGCTCAAATATAGCCCGAATAACTGCACCATCTTCAATAACTGGATTATCTTTAAACATCCCTTTTCGCTTAATCCTGTATGTTGCACCATTTGCCTGGGTAAGCAGTAAATATTTAAATGTATTAGGTTGCATACCGCCTGCCTGATCAAAATAGTAGGTGAATTTTTCACCAGGTTTGTACTTGAAGTAACCATCTAAAGCCACGTTACCGGTAACTAAAACCGTATTTGGTTTCTTTGGTATAAATACTTCATCACCTTTTTGAAGAAGTATATCTGCACTTAGATCATTATTGAGAATTCTATCTAATTCAATAACTACGTCTAAGCTGTCTCTTTTTAATCTAGCCCCCATTGGATACGCCTCAGAGGTTATTCCACCAGCTCGCTTGATTACTTCGGACAGAAGTTCATTTTCATAGATAATAGTGTATGCTCCCGGGAACTCAACTTCACCTGAAATAGTAACTATTTCCTGTGACTCAAATGCCGGGTTACTTCTTACAAAAATGCGATCATTAATCTGTAATTCAACATCGCTGGCTCGTTCCATAAGTATATCAAAATCATTCGTTGAGTAAAATCTGTCCGGATTCTCACCTTCAGGTATTAATGGAACCCGAATCGTAATTACTTTCTCAACATCTGATTCAATTAATGCCGTTCTGGTAATCTCAATTTCACCAACATAGGAGCTTTGTTTAAATCCACCTGCTTTTAGTAATAATTGTTCCAGATCCAACCCCTCGGAATACCTGAATTCACCCGGATTCTTAACATCTCCGGAGATAATCACCTGCCCCATTTCAGGCTCTCGAACGCGGTTTTCAAATATTTGGATCACGTCTCGTTGTTGTAATCTTAAGTTATGCTCCGGGTTGTTATCAATGGCTTGTAGCAGGTCGAAATCAAATGTAAACCGAGTAGAATCGCTGTTTATTCGAATTATGGTTGCAATACCACTAAAAGCATCATCTTGCAGGCTATCAGCTGCAATAATCAAATCTCTAACATTCGCAATAGACCCATCTAATTGATAGGTACCGGGTTGGTTGACTCCACCTATAATTCTTACATAATCATCAGAGACATCAGAAATATTGAAGATTGTTATTCTATCATCGTCTTCCAGCTTAACATCTTCATTCCCTTGCATCACTTCAGATAAGTTGAAATCAAGGAACTGACGTGCATAGGTTGGATCTAATCTCTGCTCAAGAGGTATTATCCTGCTAATCTGAAACCTCCCACCATATGCTTCTGATTCCAAGCCACCTGCAAACTCAATTAAATCGGTTAGTTCTTCTCCCCTTTTTAATTCATAAATCCCTTCCCTAAAAATTGGTCCTCGTATTGAAATTTCAGACATTCTTGGGGGGACAAAAATACGATCATTATTCAGAAGCGGTATGGTACTTGGATCAATACCTTTTAAAAGCATTTTATATAAATCCACATTGGCAACAACTTGCCCATTTCTGATTATGCGAATATCTCTTAGGGAACCTGATACTTTAGGTCCACCAACACCATATAGCACATTAAAAAGGGTAGAATTTGAAGTAAAGGTGTAACCGCCGGGATTTTCAACTTCCCCAAGAACAAATAATTCAATAGGCTTAAATCTAGTCACCGTGAGATCCATAAATACGGTTTGCGGATCTCTGGTAAGTCCTGAATAACTTCTGGAAAGGGTTCTTTTTAGTGATTCCCGTAAGTCTTTGAGAGATTCACCAGCAACAGTAGTAAGGCCAATTGTTGGTATAAAGGTTCTTCCTTCAGCATCTACAGCTAAGTCGTATTGTAGCTCTGTTGCACCCCAGATTGTTAATCTGAGTTCATCATCGGGACCAATAACATAACCCTCATCAACAGGCCCAACTGCGCTAGGTAAAAACGGATCCGGGATATCAGAAAAAATCTCATATCCAAAATATGGGAGACCTCCTTGCATTTGAGCAGTTGTTTCCGGCGAGCTTGAACCAACTTCTTCCATCAACTGATCTGATGTTACTGCTGCTCCGGTAATATCAACAACGCCTGCTTCTTCACTAGATTCTTCTACTCCTAATTGAGCTAAGTATTCTTGGATTTGAGCTTCAGAGACTCCGTTTGCGCGTGCAAAGGCTGCAAGTTCTGTTGGGTTATCAGGATTTACCCCAGCCTGACGAGCAAGTTGTTGCGCCTGTTGAAGGGTTAATCCTCTGCGTTGTAATTCTTGCTGAACAGTTTGTCCAACAATTTGTGTAGGACTTATTGAAATGAGCAGTAGTGCTGAAAAAATGAAAAATATTTTCTTCAATGTACTTAGATGATATTTAACTCCCTATACAAATCCAGTCAGATTGATACCCCGACCCAATAGATTTATAATCTATTAATATAGGTATTTGAAGGATTAAGAAACCATAAAATTCCGAATATGTTCCAAGATGCCTTTGTTGATTATTAAGCTCAAAATCTCAATCAATCAATTTTCGCAAATATTCGCCATAACCGTTTTTCTTTAATTCATCAGCTTTCCTGATCAGCATCTCCTCATCAATCCAACCATTTCTCCAGGCTATTTCTTCTAGACAGGCAATTTTATATCCCTGGCGTTTTTCAATGATTTCGACAAATTGTGCCGCCTCAAGCATGGAATCATGTGTTCCTGTATCTAACCATGCATAACCACGACCCAAGCGGTGAACTTTCAGCCTGCCTTTTTTTAAGTAGTGATCGTTTACAGCAGTTATTTCGAGTTCGCCTCTGGCACTTGGTTTAATAGTTTTTGCTATATCAACCACTGAATTATCATAGATATACAGACCTGTTACAGCAATATCAGATTTTGGGTTTATTGGCTTTTCTTCAATCGAGATACCAAAATCATTTTCGTCAATTTCAACAACACCAAATCTTTCCGGGTCGCTTACCTGATATCCAAACACTGTAGCTCCATCTAGATTTTCAATACATGTTTGTGTTATCTGACCAAATCTCGGACCATAAAAAATATTATCACCTAAAATCATCGTGACATCATCATTTCCTATAAATTCTTCACCTATTAAAAATGCCTGAGCAAGACCTTCCGGTTTAGGCTGAACGGCATAATGAATAGCAATCCCCCATTCAGATCCATCTTTCAATAATCGTTTAAAACTGTCATTGTCTTCAGGAGTGGTGATAATCAACACTTCTTTTATTCCTGCTAACATTAACACTGAAAGAGGGTAGTAGATCATCGGTTTATCGTATACGGGCATTAATTGCTTGCTGATTGCCTTTGTTACCGGATAAAGACGTGTCCCTGAACCACCTGCTAATATTATTCCTTTCATTTATTAGTTCTTAGTGTTGAGTTTTGAGTGATAAGTTTCAATTTATAAATGTATAGTTGTAGATCTAAAACTCAAACATTTTTGATCTTCGTAATTTGAAATCCTTTCTGTTTTCTTGAGTAATAAACTGAATTCATCCATTGGATTGGTTGAATCCAGTGATAATTAAACTCAAAACTTTACACTAAGAACTTAAAACTACGCTAAGCTCATTCACTGCTTCCTCAATACTAGTCTCATCGGTATTAATCGTTATTGTCGGATTCATTGGAGCTTCATACTCAGCATCATAACCAGTTAATCCAGTTATTTCACCGGCTTCAGCTTTGGCATACAACCCTTTCGGATCACGTTGTTGTGCTGTTTTTGGTTCACAAGTAACATGTACTTCAATAAAATCTGACTCATCTTCAAACAATGATTTTGCAAATTCACGATCATTTGCATATGGCGAAATAAACGTACAAAGTACAATATTCCCATGTTCATAGAATAACCTGGCTAAATGTCCAACACGTCTAATATTTTCTTTTCTATCTTTCGCACTAAATCCTAAATCTCCGTTGAGTCCATGTCGGACCTGGTCCCCATCTAATAAGATGGTTTGTTTATTTTCTTCCCACAGCTTTATTTCAAGAGCTTTAGCTATTGTGCTCTTCCCTGCACCAGATATGCCGGTAAACCAGAGTACTTTTGACTTATGTGAATTTCGTAATTCTCGCTCTTCTCTGGATATATTCCAAGGTTCCCAGGTAACATTTGGTGAAACTAAATCTTTAGCTTCAGCAACATCTACATCTTTTGATCTAGTTGAACCTGCTCTTATCATTCCGGCTCCAACCGTAACATTTGAAGTTGGGTCAATTATTATAAAACTACCTGTTTTCTGATTGATTCTGTATGGATCAAAAAATAATGATTGACTGGTTTTTAATTTAACCCTACCAATTTCATTCAGCTTTAACTCTTTTGCCTCTTCTCTACTTAGTGTATCGACATTTATTCGATAAAATATCTCCTCAATAAATACTTGAACCTGTCTACTTGTATGCTGAAGTATGTACTGTTTGTTGAGATCTAACTCCTTTTCATTCATCCAGCATAAAAAGGATTCAAATTCATTCCGGATTGTTGGAACGTTATCCTTTCGTACAATCATATCCCCTCTACTAATGTCGATTTCATCCTCAAGGGTGATAGCAACAGAGTCACGAGGATATGCGATGTCCAGATTTCCGTCTCTCGTAACTAATTCTTTTACTTTTGATGTTAGTCCTGATGGTAGCGCAACAATTTCATCACCAGGTCTAACATGCCCTGATGCCACTTGACCTGAAAATCCTCTAAAATGCATACCAGGACGAATTACATATTGAACAGGAAATCGGAAATCCAATACATTATCAGCAGCATCCACCTTTACTGTTTCCAGATGATGTAATAATGTTGAACCATTGTACCAGGTAATGACCTCTGATTTTTCAACTACATTATCACCTTTCAATGCTGATATCGGGATAAAAGTTATGTCTTTCACATCAAGGTTTCGCGCAAAGTCTTCAAAATCATCAACAATTTTATTGAAGACTTCTTCATTGTAATCGACTAAATCCATCTTATTAACAGCCACCACCATATGCGGAATTCTGAGCAATGATGAGATAAATGCATGCCTTTTAGATTGAGTCAATATACCCTTTGAAGCGTCAACAAGAATAATTGCTAGATCGGCTGTTGAAGCACCAGTAACCATGTTTCGAGTATACTGTGTATGTCCTGGAGTATCTGCAATTATGAATTTTCTTTTTGGTGTAGCAAAATAACGGTATGCAACATCGATTGTAATTTTTTGCTCACGCTCAGCTTTTAAACCATCAGTAAGCAAAGCTAAATTAACCTCTTCCTCTCCACTACTTTTACTTGTTTTCTCGATGGCTTCCATTTGATCTTCAAAAATTGATTTTGAATCATAAAGAAGCCTACCAATTAACGTGCTCTTGCCATCATCTACAGACCCTGCAGTAGTAAACCGCAGCATATCCATGTTTAAATAAGCGTTTTCTGAGTTATTATCAGACATATCAAATTCTTTGAATGTTAAATGCTAAAGGTTAAATGGGGCTGCAATTAAACATTTAGCATTTAATAATTTATAATTTCTAAAAATATCCTTGTTTTTTTCTGTCTTCCATCGCTGTTTCGCTTCTCTTGTCATCATGACGAGTGCCACGTTCGGTTTCTCTTGCAGAAGCGACTTCTTGGATTATGTCTTCCATAGATGATGCATCTGAAACTACAGCACCTGTACACGTGGCATCACCAATTGTTCGAAACCTAACAACCTTAGTTATTATCTCTTCATCATCCATTTTATTGATAAACTCAGTATCAGCTAACCAAACTCCTCGCCGATTAAATACTTTACGTTCATGTGCAAAATAAATAGAAGGTATTTCAATCTCTTCTTGTGCGATGTATTGCCACACATCCATCTCTGTCCAGTTACTAATTGGGAAGACTCGGAAATTTTCACCAGGTTTTTTTCTCCCGTTATAGAGGTTCCATAACTCAGGTCTTTGGTTTTTAGGATCCCATTGACCAAAAATGTCACGATGAGAAAAGAAGCGTTCTTTTGCCCTTGCCTTTTCTTCGTCACGTCGACCACCACCTAGTGCCGCATCAACTTGATGTTTCTTTAAAGTATCTAATAGAGTTACTGTCTGAAGTGCATTTCGACTGGCATCGGGACCTGTTTCTTCTTCAACCCTTCCCTCATCAATAGATTCCTGAACACTGCCAACTATCAAATCCACACCATATTTTTCAACAAGGGTATTTCGAAATTCAATAGTTTCTGGAAAATTGTGTCCTGTATCGACATGCATCAATGGAAATGGCACTTTACCCGGATGAAAAGCTTTTAATGCGAGATGAAACATAACAATGGAATCCTTTCCACCAGAAAACAAAAGAACTGGCCTTTCGAACTGAGCTGCCACTTCTCTCATTATATAGATTCCTTCATCCTCTAATTCTTTCAGATGTGAATGCGATCTTAATGCGGTCATTATTTATAAAGATTGTGCGTCAATAAATTCATTTATCCCAATTATGAAAGAGGGATTTAATAGATTTTCTTTGTTGTAAGTAAGAGGTGAATATTTCTCACCTGATAAAGTTGAATAACGATATACTGCATCAGCAGCAGCGGTATCCCACTCCATCGTAGGACCAAATCTTGGATATAAATCTGCAATCCCTTCAGCAACCAGACAGAATTTGATAGAGCTGCCTGATGGTACTTCCTGAGAAACATCAATTCCAATTGTAGAAAACTTTTTTTTAGTTGAGTCATCACCATGAGATCGACTCACTACTATACTTGCATGACCAGGTTTTTTAAACTCAGACGAAATTATTTGCTTAACTGAACCATCAGATAATTTTTTGAAACTACCTACACCTTGTTCAGCATAATATGTGATGTTCTTGGCAGGAACATTTACAACACCAAGTATTGGATTGCCGTCTTTTATTAGAGCAATATTTACTGTGAACTCGCCATTCTTTTTTATGAATTCCTTTGTACCATCTAAAGGATCCACTATCCAAAATGTTTCCCATTTACTTCTTATTTCATACTCAGGCACACCTGATTCTTCGGAAATGATAGGAATATTCGGAGTTAGTAATTTGAGCCCATCTACAATATGATGATGAGCTGCTAAATCAGCTTTTGTTAATGGTGAATCGTCCCCTTTGGATGTAACCTCGATATCGTCGCTATAATATCCAAGAATTTTGTCCCCAGCTTCTTCGGCAAGCTTGATAATAGTATTAATCATTAAAGTATTTCAAAAGTCCCAAAATAGAGATACTAAAGATAAGACGATGGTAGCTATGATCAAATTTAGTGGAAGCCCTATTTTAAGATAATCTGTGTACTTATATCCACCTGGACCATAAATCATGAGATTGGTTTGATATCCTAACGGAGTTGAAAAACTAGCAGAGGCTGCCATTATTATTACTATTGCAAAAGGTATAAAATTAAAACCAAGTGCTTGTGCTATCGATAATGCAATTGGAAATACTAATACGGCAGCAGCATTATTGGTAATTAACTCAGTTAAAATCCAGGTTAACAAATATGTTATAATTAGTAACAGAAAAAGATTAGAACTAGCAAAATTCAATAATGAATTAGCAAATAAACTTGCAACTCCTGTTGTACTTAAAGCAGAACCTATTCCTAATGAACTGGCAATTGCAATTATTAAACGCCAATCGACAGCTTCAATACTAATTGAATACCTAACTACTTTTAAGACGATCATAAAACCACAAGCCAGTAGTACCGCTTGTAGCATAGTTAGTAAACCAGTACCTGCAAGTACTACCATTGATAATAAAATTAAAACTGATAGCCAGGCTCGCTCAAAATTGGAAACAGGTGCATTTTCCAATGGACTTATTAAATAGTAGTGATTTGAATTTCTAAATCTCTTTAAAAAACTATTACTTGCCTCAATTAAAAGAGTATCACCAGCTTGAAGTACAATATCTCCAACCTTTTGTTTTAAACGCTCACCACTTCTTGAAACCGCTATAACCACTGCATTATATCGGTCTCTAAAGGAACCATCTTTAATAGTCCTTCCAATAAGTGGATGAGTTGCGGCAACTACTGCTTCGATTAAAATTCTATTCTTCCTTGGAGTATCCAGTTTAAATAACTGATCTGTTGCAGGAACCAAGTCCTGAGTATTTTGCAAATCTGCAATTGACTCAACAACTCCAGCAAAAATCAATCGATCATGGATTCGTAGTCTTTGATTTGGACCAACGGCTGGTAAAACTGCATCCTCTCTAATTATTTCCACAAGGTATAAGCCGGGTAAATTTCTTAATCCTGCTTCCTGAATGGTTTTTCGTGCAATCTGACTTCCTTCGGGTACCAACATTTCTATGGTATACTCCCGCGTATCTTTAAAAGACTGAAATGGTTCTCCCCGTGAAGGCAAAAGTTTATCACCAAATACGTATAGATAAATAAATCCTACTATAGCACAAGGTATTCCAATTAATGCAGGTTCGAAAAGTCCAAGAGATCGTACACTTTCTTCCTCAATTAATAAACCATTTAATATCAAGTTTGTACTTGTGCCAATTAGAGTACAAGTTCCACCTAAAATAGCTGCATAGCTTAATGGAATAAGTACTTTCGATACTGGAATTCCAGTTCTTTTACTCCAATGTTCTAATGCAGGAATGAATGAGGCTACAATTGGAGTATTATTCATAAATGCACTCATAACCATAACAGGTGCCATTATCCTAGCTTGAGCGCCTCTCACTGAATGTGTACTCCCCATAATTTTTTGCGTGATAAACTGAATTGATCCTGTTTCTCTCAATCCTGCAGCAACTACAAAAAGTGCAGCAACAGTAAGAACCCCTTCATTTGAGAATCCTGCTAATGCTTCTTCCGGAGTAACAATACCAGTAATTAATAGGAACGAGAGTCCAGCTAGCAGTATTAAATCTACCGAATAGGAAGTAGTGATTAATAATATGAGGCAAGTAGCAATTACCCCGACAACCGTCCAACCTTCAAAAGTCATTTATGATACTTTTTTGACGATCGAATATATGATAATTGAAAACTCGATGTAGGTTTTATTAGGTATTAATTCGCAGTTGAATTCCAATAAAAGTCCTTGTATTTCCATCTATTTGATTTAAACCTGAACTTAATACATGTACATCTTCAATGATAGTTTGGGAGATTTTCGCAGAGACTTCCACATACTGTTGAAATTTGTACTTCAAAACTGCATACCACCTTTGACCTGAATTATTGAGCGCAACATTTGATAAGATATATCGCAGATCATTTTCGAACTGATAAATGCGAGCATCAAAGCTATCAGTCTCAAATATTGACCATCTTGCATCTAAAGTGACTTTTCTTGAAATCAGCATCCTAATATCGTGATAGATCATAAAGCCATTCTCTGGCTTAATTCTATTTTCTGAAAAATGAACCCATTCAATTCTAGATCGATTTCTTAGTTTTGGAGATGCTTGATATTCAAAATGAAATCGAAAACTTGTTCTGGAATTCCATCCTAGTTTCTGTTCAATTCTACCATTAGTTGTTACTGCTTCAATCACATCATCCTTTATCTCATTTCTAATTAAGAAATAACCTTTTAGTGTTCTCGAATAATCTATTTCAATCATTGCAAGTAAGTCTTTCCCCGAAGATGAGGACAGGTTTCGATTTTGAGGTGCATCAAAGTAATATTGATCAAAATACCCGCTGACAGTGAACATGGAAATTCTGTGTTTTACTCCGAAATATGCACCTCTTTCATTTTGAGGAATACCAGATCGTTCACTAAATCCATTTGCTAATATGGAGATAAAATTTCGTGCGTAGTTTCTGTATAAAAGTGCCAATTCTGTTGATTCACCAACTCTTGAGCGAATTCCTAATATTCCTGAGTATGCATCATTATCACTTCTGGCTAGCTCACCAAAAACTATACTTTGACTAATAATTGCCCGGTAATCAATACCAATTACAGCGTTTGATTTTCCACTAAAATCATACCTGTCAAAAATAGAAGTACTTCGAATCACATCCTTTGAGAATGAACTTGAATAGGCAGTTAAACCAAAATTTCCGAATGGTGTAAATGCTCGAAATCGCCCACCAATAGTTTGTTGATTTATATTATTCCTTCTATTTATCTCATTAACTGTTCGATGAAATCCTGAAGATGAAGGAAACCGAACAGAATCGATTCCAACAACACTCGCTGTTCTTGGTGCATTTGAGTAGAAAAATGTCCATTCATTTTGCTTCCCAATTGTGACAGCTGTTCCGCGGAAATAATTGGATTCCTGAGCGGAACCATATGGTCTAAGCCCTCGATCATTTCTATCCACCGATTGAATTACCTCTCTTCCTTTTCCAAATGCCGCAGCTGACCATATCACTAAACCCTGACCAAAACTTAAATTGTAGTCACCGAGAACAACTCTTCTTATTAATCCCTTTCCAGAATAAGCCAAATGCATGGAATTGAAATCGAAACCTTGTAATGCATTTAGTCTTTCACCTGCATCTTTCTCTTGAGTTACATTCAGGCTAAGATTGTTTGTTTGCAGTTTAAACCTTTGATAGTATTTGACTGAATTCCCAAGAAATCCACCTGATGAATCCGGGATCAGATATCCTCGTTGGTCTTCTAGCGTTTGCTGATATCTTGAAATGAATTCCGTTTTAGAATTATCAAACCAGTTCTGAATGCTATAAGCACCTTTACCAACTGTGATGTAAGGTTTAATTTTTATCAACGTCACTTTACCAATACCTGGAACAAACAGAATGTCCTCAATAGTTTTAAATGTATACTCTGATCGATAATTAATAATCGAATTAGCAGTTTTAATTGTAATTCCGGGTATTTGAAGGAGATCACTGATTCCTGCAGTATTTATGTCAATAGGATTGTTCTCAAGATCCTGAAGGAATTGAATCAATTGCTCTGCTACTTCCGCATCTTCTTGCTCTGTCTCTTCTAAAGATTCTTCTAACTGATCAAAAACTAAGGTTGAGGTACTATCCTGAGAGAAAGCTTCAAATGAATAAGCCAAGAGTAATATAAGTATCAGCTTATTTTTCATAGTTTCAGTAGAATTTCGGCACCCGGACTCGCACCTAAAATTTGATGTTGTTGAACCACCAAATTGATAAGCCAATTCTCAACTTCATATCCGAGTCCAAATGTGTAGATAACGGGATCATAAGTTGCACCTACTCTACCTATCACATTTTCAATAACTGAGATTTCTATTCCCATTCGATAGTTAACCGGGAATCGAACATCTTTATAGACATCAAATAGGAATAATGCTTCATCTTCAAGCTGATATCCAACACCAATACTAATATCCTGCGGAAGTGCTTCATTACTGTCCTCAAAATCAAATGAAGCTCTAGTTAGGTTTCTTACTTTCGCACCTAACCAAATTTTGTCACTGATTTGATTTAGCAGTCCAAGATTTAAACTTAATGCGCCACCTGACCCGTAATCCTGACCAAAAGAAATGTGACGATATTGAACAGCAATTCCTGCATGAATGAAATCCCAGGAAGCTTTAAACCCTACGTTTAAATTGGTCTCTGAATACAAATCATCCCCAAATCTAAATAGACCTAAAGATGTGGTGCCGAATGAAACCGGTACAGTTACCAAGCTTGAAATATCGGTCAGCTCATGAATGCCATAGTTTCGCAGTCCGTAAAACCCTACTTGAAGTTCTTTAGCGTGAATTGTTGCCGGATTAGAAAATAATCCCCAATTATTATCGTATAGTGCGCTAGTGGCATTCCCTAATGCTGCATTTCTTGCTCCGATCGTTGCTTGAGCTTGTATTTCTCTTGAACAAAGGAACAAGAAAACTATTAACCCCCATGTAAATAGAATCCTTTGTATCATCCCCTAACTCGTAAATATTTTCCCCAGCCGTATAGTAACGGAATGCGAACAAAAATTCTATTTTTATTATTACTTACCTTTATAACCAGTACAATTAATGCTCAAGAAATTAACTGTACTGTTTCTATTAATGATGATCGACTTGAAGGTAATTCGTTTGATTATGTAAGCATTTCATTGAAAAATGATCTTGAAGCCTATATAAATGAGTATCGCTGGACAGAAATTGAGTTTGATGAAAGAGAGCGACTTAATTGTCAGATGAGCATAATTCTGTTATCCGGAAATCAGGATTTTTTGTACAGCGCTGAAATGATTATTCAATTACGGCGTCCGATTTATAACACGATATCTGAGACTACAACCATAATTATTAGTGACGGTAGCTGGCAGTTTTCTTATCCCGAAGGCCGAAGTTTAATTCATGATGACCTCGAATTCGAGCCTTTAACAGGATTTATTGATTACTACATGTATTTAATCCTGGGCTTTGATTTTGACACCTTTTCGGAGTTCGGGGGAACAGAATGGTTTCAAAAATCACAGGATGTAGTTGATTTAGCTCAAAACTCAAGTACAGTTGGCTGGATCCGAAACATCAATAATGGACGGAATAGGTTTGTGCTGGTCGCGGATTTATTGAATAATAATTATGAGGTAGTACGTCGTGCTTTCTACCAGTATCATAGAAGAGTTCTTGATGGTTTTGTCACTACACCTGATAGATCAAGAACAGAATTGGTCGCTTTACTTGGTGAAATCAGAGACGGAAAACGTAGATCAACGAATAATTATCTATTCGATTTATTCTTTGGCACAAAGTCTCGTGAAATAACATCCATTTTAGAGGATGCCGATTCTGATCTGAAGTTTGAAGCATATAATATTCTACGTGAAACAGATTCTGCAAACTTATCTGCGTACGAAGTGCTACAAAACTAAAAAAGCCCGAGTTAATACCCGGGCTTTGAAATCATTTAGACTTAGGATCTAGAAACCTTCAAAGGAATCATCACCTTTCGCTCCTTGTAGTTCTGGAATATCATCATCTGATATGTCCATATCCCAATCATCCATAGGATCCGATTTTACCGGAGCCGCTTTAGGTGCGGGCGCCGGAGTATTTGCAACTACTGGTTTTGAAGCAGAAACCGGCTGATGAACAGGCTTAAATGACTCTCCTCTATTCTGCGCAACCTTCTTATTGATATCTTCAATAGCAGATCTAAGAACATGAATCTGGCTCTGAAGTTCTTCAGCAGTTGAGGCGTTTCTTTCTGCCATACTAGCTGTATTATCTGTGGTAGAAGAGATGTTGTCGATGATATTTTTCAAACCATCTAGCTCAATTACCTGCTCACCACTTGTTACGTGGATGTCATCAATAAACTTCGTTAACTCCTCGATTTGTTCAGAAATATGAACTGATGTATCAGCACCTTCTTGCGCTTTCTGGATATTCTCATCAATCATCGAGCTGATTTCTGTAGCTGCTTGTGCTGTTTTCTGTGCTAAAACACGAACTTCTTCAGTTACTACCGCAAAACCTGCACCTGCTTCACCGGCTCTTGCAGCCTCAACAGCAGCATTAAGTGCTAATAGATTCGTTTGAGACGCAATGCTATCAATGATCTTGGTGATAGAAGAAATATTTCTGCTCGACTCCTTTAATTCTTCCATCGATTGATTCATATCGTCTGTACTGGAAGTTATCGTATCAATCTTAGTCTTCACATCATTTGTTTTCTCGTTCAAAGAAACAATCTTCTGATTCATACTATTAATCGATTGATTCGATTCTGCAACTGATTCTGCATTATTAGCTGCATCCATTGCCAATTCCTGACCTGAATTTGAAATGAAATCAGCTGCCTGACTTGTGTAATAAGCCGAGTCATTCAAATCATCCATGATATTGAATACTTCAGAGTTCGTGATGTACTCTTCTGTAAGGTTTATAACAATCGTACAAAGAACCGCAGCCTCAAGTATTACAAAAGTTGCATGTATCAATACAATATCCCAACCACATCCATAGTTAAACGCCATAATTGGAGTACCGGCAACTGCAAACTCATAAGTTTGAGCCACATTAAATAAAGCATGATGCAGTGCAATGGTTACCACTGCAGCCAATACGGGTCTTATGTCTTTATATCTGATATTGAAAGCTAATGCTGCAAAAATATGAAAGTGCATTTCAATCATTCCGAGGTGTTGTTGTATAAACAACCCTGAGAAAGCCATGAATGAAGCTGCTATGGTCATTCGGCTCCATACCGAACCTGGATTACTTGTGTATGCTGCGTAGGCAACACCATAAATAATTCCACCACCAACGAACCCAAGGATATAAGTGCTGTATGAAAATGCCATTACAGTTGCTGCTGCGACCCAGTGGATCAGCAGTAAACGCAACATGAATTTATCTGTGTCTGCGTAGGAACGATCTAAGTTTTGCTTAACTCCTAAAGAAATATCCGCAGCACTTTGTGGGAATAATTTTAATGCTAGTGATTTGTCTGTACTCATAGTTTTATTTTTTTACCATCATGTGCTCTTTTAATCTTCTCTTTCTTCTTCGATGGCTTGCTTTATTATGTTCTTGTCCGACTCATTTGCCAAAACTCTCGCTACCGTCCATCCGTCTGGTTCTTTTTCCATAATAAAAAAGTGATCGGTATGGATAATTGGATCGATCTCTCGATTCATCTCGAATATGTTTAACCCAAAATCTCCTCTTAAGTCATTAAGTGTCTCATGATCAACACTAACACCTTGTATTGACTTGGAAAAACTCGAGCTATACTCATTCGTTCTATGTATCTGCGTTTCCGCATTTACATCAACAAAATGTCCACCTACTTTTGCATCCGGATATGTCGCTTTTATTTCATCAATTGCCTCTCCAATCTTGAAAAGAGAAGTTGGGCAAATGTATGTGCAGCCTACATACCCAAAAAACACTACTTCCAGATCATTTTCAGAGTTCTCCAGGAACTCTACATTTGTCATAGTTCTTCCCTCAAGTGGTGCTGAACCACCAAACAATGCCATACTGCTTAAAAGTAGTATGGGTAGGAGAATGATTACTCCAAATAACAATTTGGATAAGTGTTTTTGCATGGAATGCATTTGTTTACGCCTGTTTTTCGGCTCATATGAATGCTTTCTTAAGGAATTGAACATTAGAAATCGCAGCAAAATCATTTTATTTGATAAATTGATATGAAATCCAAAGTGGCAAAAAAGATGTGAATAGCTCGAATTTTTTTACGCCTTCTTTCCTATATTTATGACCCTAAAAAAGCGGTTCCACAAAACACATCATGAGATAAAAAGACCTTAATGAAATTTCTTGTAAGCATAAAAATGGTGCCTGATGTATATGCACCTTTTCAAATTAAAGACGGAGAATTGATAATGGATGGCGATCGTATGGTTCTTAATGCCTATGATGCATCTGCAGTTGAAGAAGCACTTGTACTCACAGAGAAATATGGGGGCGAAGTTGAAGTTGTTTGCGTTGGATCTGCAAAAGCTTCTGAAACCATCCGAAAAGCACTTGCAATGGGCGCAGCAAAGGGATATCACATTCAAACTAATGGAGACGAAGCGTTCGATTCAACCAGCTATGCGAATATTCTAGCTGCATTTTGCAAAACTCAGGAATTTGATGTGCTTTCATTTGGTAAGCAATCTCAGGATACAGATTCCGGATTAACAGGTGGCATGGTTGCTCAACTACTAGATATTCCTTTTGCTACAAATGCGGTAGGATTAGAAATTGAAGACTCGAATTTGATTGTAAAACGACAAGGCGATACCGGTCAGGAAATGATCGCTCTTCCAACCCAATGCCTGGTTACATGTTCAAATGATATGAATGAGCCTAGAATTCCAAACTTGAAAGGAATTATGGCGTCAAAAAGAAAACCGATTGAAAGTATCACAATTGACTCTTTAGGAATCGACAGTGATGAATTGAATCCATCTACTATGGTTACTTCTTATGAGAATGTTCCGGCTCGAGCAGCAGGTAAAAAATTCGAGGGAGAACCTGACGAAATTGCTGTTCAGGTTGCACAATTACTAGACACAGAAGCAAACGCACTATAACCTTTTTGAATAAATAAATGAGTACGATTTTAACATATGTTGCCATAGCAGACGGCAAAGTAAAGCGTTCATCACTAGAAGTATTATCACATTGTAAAAGCTTAGCTGATGCAAACGGCATGAACTGTGAAGCTGTGATTATTGATGAAAATGCAGCAACATTTACTGAAGATGTTTCAAAATATGGCGCTTCAAAGATTTACACGATTTCAGGGGAAGCATTTAAGAATCATCAAAATGGAAGTCTTCTAAAGGCTCTTTCATTAGCAGTAAATGCAAGCTCGCCGAAAGTTGTTGCTTTTGCATCCACTGAAGGGACCAAAGATATCCTTGGAGCACTTGCTGCAAATTTAAGTGCCGGAGTTGTTGCTGATGTTTCTTCATTCTCACTAAATGGTGATGGTGTTAAAGCTCAGAGACCAATGATGGCTGCTAAAATTATGGGGAATGTGGATGTTTTTGGTGAAACTGTTTTAGTTTCAGTCAGATCCGGTTCCTATGATTTAAATGAAAGTCCAACTGAAGCTGAAGTTGAGGCATTGGATGCAGATGTTTCGACAACTGATTTAAAAGCTACATTACGAGAAATTATTTCTGCTACCGGTGATACTATCGATCTAAATGAAGCAGAAGCGATTGTAGCAGCAGGTCGTGGTGTAAAAGATGAAGAAGCAAAAGCATTGATTTCCGAATTAGCTTCTACTTTGAATGCAGGAATTGGAGCATCAAGAGCTTTAACAGAAGCTGGTGTTTATGATCCAAGTTTACAGATTGGCCAGACAGGCAAAGTTGTGTCTCCACAACTTTATATTGCAGTTGGTATTTCAGGAGCAATCCAGCATACAGCAGGCATGGCGAATAGTAAAGTGATCGTTGCCATCAATAAAGATGCAGACGCTCCAATATTTGAAGTTGCTGATTATGGAATCGTGGGCGATTTATATAAAATTCTTCCACCTTTCATTGAGGAAATAAAGAAAATCAAGAATTAGGATTAGTCATCGCGAGGAAGGAAGCGATCTCTTGAAGATTGCTACGGTCTTCGCTGGAGCTCATCCCTCGCAATGACAAATTGATGTATGGACGATAAATTTGATTGTATAGTAATTGGTGGCGGAGTTGCAGGTTTAGCAGCTTCAATGATTCTTGCTAAGAACAATATGAAATTCCTTCTTATTGAAAGAGGTGAATTTGCCGGGTCAAAAAATGTTTCAGGTGGAGTTCTTTGGGGAAGTGATTTACACCGCCTTGTCCCGAATTATTGGGAGGATGAAAATGGTGGTTGGGAGCGATATATCAAACAGCGTCGACTCACTTTCATGGATCAACAGTCAACTTTTTCGCTTGATTTCAAATCCTCTCATTTTAATGAAACACCGTATTCTGGTGTCGTAGTTCTTCGATCTAAATTCGATAATTGGCTTTCTGGAAAAGTTCAGGAAGCTATTGATGCCAGTGATTATGCCATGGATTCATTCATTGCAACCGATATTAAGGTTGATGAAGTAATGATGGAAAATGGCAAAGCAATTGGTATCAAAACCGGAGAAGATGAGTTTTATGCTGATTCTGTAATCATCGCTGAAGGGGTAAACAATCTTTTGACTCGACAGGTTGGTTTACAGGATGATTATGTACCTGCCGACCATATGCTTACCGGTATTAAAGAGATTATTCGTTTCGACCAAAATGTCCTTGAAGATCGATTCCAGTTAAATGGTCTTTCTGGAATGAGTAACGAATTCGTAGGTTGGGCAACAGATGGCGTTGAAGGTGGTGGATTCCTATACACAAACAGAGATACCATTTCTCTGGGACTTGTAATTGGCATAAAAGACATGCGAGAAAAGAAAAGAAGTCCGCATGATTTATTGAATCACTTCAAAACACACCCTACGGTGGCAGATGCAATAAAAGGTGGTGAAATTGTTGAATATTCAGCTCATGTTGTTTCATCGGGTGATTCACGAGCAATGCCAAAAGAACTTTATAAAGATGGAATTTTAATTGCCGGAGAGGCTGCTAACTTACTCATGAATGCCGGAAAAGCCATCCAGGGAATGGACTACGCAATGAGATCAGGCATCCTTGCAGCTGAAACTATCATCGAAGCAAAAGAAAAAGGTGATTATACTTCAGCTACTTTAAAGAATTACAGAGCAAAAATGGATGATAGCTACGTGATGAAAGATATCAAGAGCTTTCAAGATGCAGTTCATTTACTCCATACTGACACCATGCAAAACAAAGTTCCTAATCTTGTTTGTGATTTTGGCCGACAGTTTTTCACAATAAAAAATGAACCAACTCCAAAATCTGAGAAGATGTTACTCGGAGCTATTAAACGACACTCATCACTTTGGGAGTTAGCAAAACTAGGATTTAAAGCAAGAAAAAGTCTGTAAGGAAAAGTCAAAAGGGAAAAGAGAAAGGTGAATAGATGATACAACTGAATCATAAAAAATTAATCGTTTATCAAAGTAGTCTTGAACTTGTTAGTGAGGTCTACAAAATCACTGATAACTTCCCTCCTTCAGAAAATTTTGGCATAACAAGTCAATTAAGAAGAGCTGCTGTTTCAATCCCATCGAACATAGCTGAGGGAGCAGCTAGAAAAACACAAAAAGAGCGAAATAGATTTTACCAAATTGCTCGATCATCTTTGGTAGAAATTGATACTCAAATTGAAATATCAATAAAGCTTGGCTATTTAACTGAATCAAAAATTGAAACCTTAGCAGATTTATCCAATCAGGTATTTGCTATACTATCAAAAATGTTGAAATGATGGTATTACATTTCACTTCTAACATTTCACTTTTCACTATCAAAAAATGAAATTACTTAACCTATCAGAACGCCTTGGTTTAGTAAACTATCGAAATCAATCTAAATCTGAGATAAAGCCTCATATAATTGTCGATACGGACATTTGCAACTCAGGCTGCCCTCATAAATGTACGACCTGGGTTTGTCCAGCAAATTGCTACACAATGGACGAGAATAATCAAGTTCATTTTCAGGTTGAAGATTGTATTGAATGCGGCACCTGCATGTACGCATGTGATCAAGGGGCTGTAGATTGGAATTATCCTGATCCAGAAATTGGTAGAGGTGTTAACTGGAATTTTGGCTAAACAGTCTTAAAAACCCAATTCCTGCAAAATCTCATCTTTAGTAGCTAGAGGAATATCTTTCAGTAAAGCCGTAGCAACAATGATTCTGTCGGCTGGATCTTCGGGAAAATTTTCCGGTAATCTTTGTTGAGCTAAAATTACTTCCTCATCAATTGGAATCACCTTGCAAATCTGATTATCTGTCGCTCGTCTAATCCAGGTTTCAAAATCAGGTAGCAATGCTAATTCACCTTGTCTGTGAAGAAGCTCAGCTTCCCAAATTGTAGCCACTGATATTACTATTTCACCGCTTAAAGCTTGTTCATCCAGAATCGCTCGTTCCGACTCATCGAGATCCCCTTCTTCTAATAGCCACCACAGCCAAACATGTGTATCAAGTAGTATCATGGCTTTTTGATTTTAAAAGATGAGAATCCGGATTTAGCAGCATTCAAGCCTCCCATCTTGCCCGTCTTTAATGAGCTCCTAAAACTGGTATCAACTTTTGGTTTTGGAGGCTCAACAACTTCTTTAGGTGCACCACTCAATTCACGTTCTAAGGCACGAGTGAAAAGTTGTTTCAGTGAGATTCCTTCCTCAACAGCTTTAATCTTGGCTTTTTTAAGTATTTCGTCAGGTAATTCAATGGTCGTTCGCATGATGACATATTAACATATACACATATCTATGTCAATATTTAGAAAAGACTGTGTTTTTTTAACATCTACTTTGGCATGATTTTTACTATTTTTGGAAGCGGTTCCATAAATTAAAACCAAGACTATTTACAAGATGCAAAACGTAGCAGAACAAGCACTTTCATTTGAGTTAAATGAAGATCAAAAAATGATTCGTGACTCAGTAAAGGAATTTGTTGAAAGGAATGTAGCTCCATCAGCTATAGAGAGAGATAATTCAAAGGAATTTCCACATGATATTGTAAAGCAGCTTGGAGAAATGGGAATGCTTGGCATCTACCATGAAGAGCAATATGGTGGTGCAGGTTTTGACACCATGAGTTTTTGCCTGGCACTTGAGGAAATTGCTCGTTGGGACGCTTCCCTTGCTTTAACTGTTGCCTCACATTCTTCACTTGGAACTGGTCACATTGCAATTGCTGGTTCACATGAACAAAAAATGAAATACATGCCCGAGCTTTGCGCGGGTGAAAAACTGGGTGCATGGTGCTTAACCGAACCTGGTTCCGGATCTGATGCTTCCGGCATGAAAACAACGGCTATAAAGGATGGCGATAATTACATTCTAAATGGGTCAAAAATATTTATTACTCAAGGTTCTGTTGGTGATATATATGTAGTACTTGCTAAGACTGATCCTACAAAAGGAACCAAAGGAATTAGTGCCTTTATTGTTGAAGGAATTTGGGATGGAGTTAAGCCGGGAATTGGGATGCATAAGCTAGGCATGAATTCTTCAGATACCACCGAAGTAGTTTTTGAAAATGTGATTGTTCCTGCCGAAAATCTTCTAGGTGAGGAAGGAATGGGCTTTATTGACACAATGAAAGTTCTTGATGGAGGGCGCGTTGGCATTGCAGCTCTATCCGTTGGAATAGCCCGAGGTGCACTTGAAGAATCACTTCAATATGCAATGGAACGTAAACAATTTGGCTCACCTATCGGCAATTTCCAATACATGGAAGGTAAGCTTGTTGATATGGCAACCGAAGTGGATGCTGCTCGTTTGCTAGTCTGGAGAGCTGCATGGTTAAAAGATCTTGGAAAACCTTACACTAAAGAAGCTTCAATGGCGAAATTATTTTCAAGTGAGCTATCCGTTCGTGCTTCTCTTGAAGCTGTTCAGATTCACGGAGGATATGGTTATACCAAAGAATACCATGTAGAGAGATTTTTACGTGATTCAAAACTTATGACTATTGGTGAAGGAACTTCAGAGGTTCAAAGATTAGTGATTGCCAGGGAGCTTAAAAAGGCACTTTCATAAACTTAAAATTCACGTATTCCTTAATAGCTAATTCAGCTATATTCACCGAAAAATAAATCATCAAATTCGGCTAAAGAATGTCCAAAAACTTATTCAATATCGACGATGCCCTCCTTTTTGAATCGGAGTTAAATGAAGAAGATCGCCTTATAATGGAAACAGCCAGAGATTACGCTCAGGCAAATCTGGAACCGAGAGCCCTAAAGGGAAATACAGATGAGTATTTCGATATGGGCATTGCAAAAGAAATGGGCGAGATGGGACTACTTGGGGTAAATATCCCGGAAGAATATGGAGGAGCGGGTGCCAGTTACACAGCATATGGTTTAGTTGCACGTGAAGTTGAACGTGTGGATTCAGGCTATCGCTCTTTTATGAGTGTGCAATCTTCTTTAGTAATGTATCCAATATCAATATTTGGGACGGAAGAGCAGAAACAGCGTTTTATTCCTCGTCTTGCCTCCGGTGAAATCATCGGGTGTTTTGGTTTAACGGAACCGGATCATGGTTCGGATCCTGGTTCAATGGTGACTACTGCCTTAAAAGTTGAAGGTGGTTGGAAATTAAATGGTGCCAAAATGTGGATCACCAACTCGCCGATTGCTGATTTGGCTGTAGTTTGGGCAAAAGCAAAAGAATCAGCTAGCGATGAAGGTGTAATTCGCGGATTCCTTGTTGAAAAAGGGATGAAAGGATTTTCAGCACCTCATACGAAATACAAAATGAGTTTAAGAGCTTCAGAAACAGGAGAACTTGTTTTTGATGACGTGTTTGTACCTGATGAGAATATGTTCCCGGAAGTCAAAGGATTGAAAGGTCCATTCATGTGCCTCAACAGCGCTCGCTATGGAATTGCATGGGGAACAATTGGAGCAGCTGAATTTTGCTATCATAATGCGAGACAATATGTATTAGATAGAAAACAATTCGGAAAACCACTAGCTGCAAATCAGCTAATCCAGACTAAACTCGCTAATATGTTGACCGATATTACAGCTATGCAAATGCTTGCTTTAAGACTTGGTCAACTTAAAGATGCTGGCCGTGATCATCCTTCCATGACTTCACTAGCTAAGAGAAATAATTGTGGGAAAGCACTTGAAATAGCCAGAATCGCACGCGATATGCATGGTGGAAATGGCATTACAGGGGATTATAGAATTATTCACCATATGATGAATTTGGAATCAGTGAATACTTACGAAGGTACTTATGATATCCATGGTTTGATTCTTGGTCGCGAAATCACTGGCATCCAGTCTTTTACTCCAAAAGGGTAGTATTTTTGAAATGATCTTTTGTACTTTCGGAGATCATGAAAAAATATTCTATTCCACAGGTTATCGGCTACGTATTTGTTCTTGCACTTTGTGCACTTCAATTCTTCCAAATAGATAAAACAAATCCCGTTAGTGATCCTGAATTAGACTTCATGAATATTGTGGAAACACCAGAAGAAGTTGCCACTATTCTTAAATCAGCATGTTACGATTGCCACTCTAATCAAACGGTATATCCATGGTATACTAATCTTCAGCCAGTTGCCTGGTGGGTTAAAGATCATATTGATCATGGTAGAAGCGAACTCAATTTCTCCGAATGGGGCAATTATAATGATCGAAGAATTGATCATAAACTAGAGGAATCGGCTGAATACGTTTTAAATGAAGAAATGCCTCTTCCCTCTTACACTTGGGCACATGGAAATGCTCGGTTATCCGACAGAGATCGGATGTTTTTAGCTAATTGGTTTGAAGAACAACGAGTGACTAATCAACCTGATTCTACATCCACCAACTCACCTGAAAATTAATTTCTTCACGTTTTAGGGGTACCAGCAATCTCTGGTGTATTAAAGGAAAATACATCACGAGGTAACCATGCTTTTTCGAATACTTCCTTTAATAATTTTACTAGCTATTTCTTGCTCTGAAGCTCAAAACTCTGTTGATACGATAGAAATTGAAGAAGCCGCTGTACTGGATCAGTATTTAAATATACCCGACCAAGCATATAATTATGCTAATCCGGAACTGCCGGCTTTCTTCAGTTTGATGCCAAATACTGATGAAATAAATACACCAAATAATAATCCGATTACTGATTGGGGCGCTACACTAGGCAGAGTCCTGTTTTATGATACAAACCTATCTGCAAATAATACTATTTCTTGTGCTTCATGCCATTCTCAAAGCGCTGGCTTTTCGGATAATCACATACTCAGTGAGGGATTTGAAGGTGGAGAAACTGGTAGAAATTCAATGGGACTTTCTAATTCGATGTATTATGAAAATGGTCACTTTTTTTGGGATGAACGTGCTGAAAGTCTGGAAGAACAAGTATTAATGCCTATTCAAGATGAAGTGGAAATGGGGCTGACTTTAGGGGAATTAATTATAAAAGTTGAAACGCTGCCTTATTACCCAATTCTGTTTGATTATGCCTTTGGTGATAACGCCATTTCTTCAGATCGAATATCATTGGCTTTATCTCAGTTTGTTCGATCAATGATTACTTATCAATCAGAATATGACCAGGGACGGGCTTCGGTTACTCGACCAGAGGATGATTTTCCTAATTATTCAGAAATCGAAAACTTAGGCAAAAGACTGTTTTTCTCTAATAGAACTGAATGTTCCAGTTGCCATACTTCCGACATGTTTGTTGGTGATCGTGCTCGCAATAATGGTCTTGATGCTGTTTTCACAGATCTTGGTTTGGGTGGTGTAAATGGGAATTCGAACGACAATGGTAAGTTCAAAACCGGTTCTTTGAGGAATGTGGAATTAACCGCTCCATATATGCATGATGGCAGATTCGAAACTTTAGAAGAAGTTGTTGAACATTATAATGCCGGTGTTCAAAATAGCCCAACGCTTGATAACAGATTAAGAGAAAACGGTCAGCCGATTCGGATGAATCTATCTGATCAGGAAGTAGATGCAATAGTTGCATTCATGAAAACTTTGACAGATCAAGCATTTATCAATGACCCAAAATTTTCCGATCCATTTATTGAATGACCAACAAACCCGAGATGTTAAAAGGTATGCTTTGATAGGCATACCTTTTTTATTTAAAGGGATAAATTGAATAACTTAGGTGTTTGGAAAAATGAATATCTAGGTGTACTAATTCACATAGTTATCAAAGTTAAAACAATAGGATATTGCGGTCTGCGGTTTGAGTCATCAAAGTGATTTTTTAGTTGGTTTTAGGCATCTTTCGATCGCTTTTCTGGTAATTCTCTTTTCTGTTAATACACTAGCTGCACAAGAATTTGATGTTACCAGAACAAATGTAACTTTCGATAATGGACGGTTCACTTTGCATGGTGAATTATTACTACCGGATACCGCTCAAAATGCTCCTGTTTTAATATTTTTAGTAGGATCTGGAGCTAATTCATCCCATCGAACGATTTATAAAGAATTCGTTGAAGAGAACCTTGAAAAAATCTTTTTAGATGAAGGATATGCTCTCCTTTATTTTGACAAGCGCGGAGTTGGTAGGTCGCAAGGTAAATGGCAAAGAACGAATCTATTTGAAAGAGCTGCTGACGCAAAAAAAGCCATTGATTTCCTAAAAACTCAAGGACGAATTGATACAACTAGAATTGGGATTGTTGGACATAGCCAGGGTGGCTGGGTTGCTCAGATTATGGGCGATCGATACCGTGATGATATCAAAATTATCGCCTCACTCGCTGCACCAACATTCGATATCAAGCTCAAGCTGACTAACGAATACTATTCCGATAATTTATGTCGTGAAATACCGGATAATGAAGCATTTGATAGAGCAAGTAAAAAAGCAATATCTGATATTAATTGGGTTTCTTGGTTTCCAGTGAAAAAAGAATGGCGGCAATTACGAGAAATGAGATTCTTTGACCCTGCGCCACATTTACTTGAACTGAATATGCCTACATTTTTTGCATTCGCTGAAAATGATGCGGACGTTTATCCCGGCTGGGCTATTGGAGTGTTAAATGAAACCTTCAATAATCGCCTTCCCGATTATTTTAGTTTGCAAGTTATACCCGGGGCAAATCATGATTTAAAAATGGCTGAAATGTGCGCGAGTCAAGATGAAATTGATGACGCTCCATACTCAGAATATTTTCAGCAGCTATTTAAGAACTGGGTTCTGAATAACATGTAAACCTAATTATATTAGTTCTTGAAAGCATTCTCAGCTTTGATTAAGCAATAATTACCAGAAACTTTTTTAGGTCGATTTAGTACCTAGCCTATCCTCGGTAATTCCAATAACTCATTCATTATGAGCACATCTTCAAGCTTTTTCAAACAGTCTCGAAACCAACTTTTAATCCTGTTCAGTTTTATTTCATTAATTGGTTGTGGCACCCCTTATCAAACTATGTATTCATCCGGTTTGTCAAATTCCGGTTTTAATAAAGATGAAAGTCTGGCCGAAAGTCTTTTTAATTCAGATAATTCAATTCTAGACAACGAAGCAGTTAATGAAATTCTATCAGGTGAGATTGAATATATAAGTGGATCAAAAATTGCTGTTCTCAAATTTCCTGATAGTTATTCGAATTCATATTTCAATCTAAGTGAAACCTATTTAAAGAATACTCAAGCCTACCTAGATACGGTCTCATCAGTGCTTTCAAAAACTAATCACTTTGCAGATGTGGTATTACTTCCAAATTTGCTAACTCCAAGACGTCCCAGTATTCCATTAATAAGAGAAGCTGCCGTTCGACTGCAAGCAGAATATATCTTGGTGTATAAAATCAATAGTAATATCTACAGTAAATACAGAGCCTTTAAAAGTAATGAATACAAAGCTTTCTCAACCATTGAAATGGTTCTGATTCATACTCGAACCGGTGTAATTCCTTATACACATATTGAAACTAATGAAGCAATTCGGCGAAAGTCACGAGAAGATACTGATGATAATGAAGCCATTGCTAATGTGATCAGAATGGCAACACTGAAGTCTTTAGAAGGTGCTAGTAAAGATTTGATTCAGTTCTTGGATTCCAAGTTTTAGTACCAATACATTCGCTCAATGAGATCCCCCTGCACAATACGATCTACTACATCCATTCCCTCAACTACTTCACCTACTACCGTATATCTACCATTTAAATGTGGTTTCCATTGGTGCATGATGAAAAACTGACTTCCTTCAGTATCTGTTCCTGCACTTGCTATCCCTACAACTCCTCGATTATACATCGTTGAGCTCGCCTCAGTTGGAACAACATAACCGGGTCCACCAAAACCATCTTGCGTCTCAACATCTCCACCTTGAATTACAAAGTTTGGAATTACTCTATGGAAAGGCGTGAATTGATAGTCTCCGTTTTCCATTAATGCATCCATTCCGGCGATAGTTACAGGTGCTTTTTCAATATCAAGGCGAAGAATTATGTTCCCTTTTGATGTTTCAATTACCACAAAAGGATTTGTAGTTAATTGGGCAACGCGACTCCAATCCGGTTTTCGAAAATCTTCCGGGTAATAATCACCCTGAAGAATATCCCAACCTTGAATTATTAAGGTTCGATTTAAGGCCTGGTTCCCTTCCATCGCCAAAGAATCTATTAGTGTTTGCGCTTGTTCTTCAAAACGAACATATAAAACCTGTGAAAGCGCCTGATAAACCTCTACATCTACCGGTAATTCAAATTCCGATAATAATTCTTCAAAAATTGGATAATCCTCTTCAGGAAAAACAAAAGAATCCATGAATATAGGAGTCAAAGATGTTGTCATTGAACGATCACCTTGTCTTGCTACTCCAAGTACTATTGATTTTAACTCATCAACTCTTTCATTCTTAATTGTTTCTTCAGCTTCAGGCCACCATGATGCTAGATATTGAACAGCATAAAACCTGAGTAACCTCTCCTCTTTGTTTAGATCCTCAAAAAGCATGTGAATAAAATCCTGATCACTTAAAACTTTTTCCAAAATCTCATATTTCAATGATTGAAGTGAAGGATCATCAGCAGCTACAGCAACAACTTCTTCAACATATTCATCAGGGTTTACAATCGTATTGAAAGCTTCCATCCTTGATAGTGGATCCCGGAAATCAACCAATGCGATTTTGTTCATTATATCCCGAAAAAGAGTCTCCGCCATTTGAGGATGACGTTGAATTGCTTGCAAAGCTGCAATCTGCACATTAGGATTGCGATGGTCTAGTAATGCGTTGGCAATAACTTTTGAAAAATCTGTTTGATCATTTACTCCAATCGTTTGAGCAATTTCCACAGCTAATTGAACATTCATTCTTTCATAGCTTTCGATGGGAAAGTATTGAAGAATTCTATCCAAATTATTTTCACCCAAAATTCTAACTAAACTTTGTTCTCCTTCTTCAGAATTAGGGTAATAGTCACTTAAATGGTTAAATACATGCTGCTCAACTTCCGGCGAAAATTGCTTTCTACCACGATAGTAACCGTATAAATAGGCCTGAGTTTTCTTTCCATCTTTAGTAGAAAGAGCACGGTCTATTAATTTTATTTCTTCTTCATTTGTTAATTGAATTGTTCGTGATCGAGCTCCGATAGCGTAAGCTAAATTGTAATCAAAGCTTTCATCTCCAGTCTCCTCTACATCTAGTATCATCTCGAATGTCTCTCGATTACCGACCTCGCTAAATAACACCAATAACCCATTTCTCATATGTTCTTGATCATTCCATAGGGAATGGAAGTAATCTATATGTTTGTCATTCAGTCTTTTGAACCACAAAGAAGCCCATGCATCATCTGAATTAACTAACATTACATTTTGAATTAATCTATCTATATCATCAACAGGAGTTTGAATTAAACTTCGCCAAACATGTGCTCGAATAAGTGAATCCGCATGAGATGTAAACTCAAGAAGCTGATCTCCGTTACGCTGATAAATGGCTTCGTATAATTTTGGGTATTCTTCTTCATAAAGCCGTTTTGTCTCAGAATCTACAGAAGTACAACTTGAAACAACCAACAAGCAAAGTGAAACCGAAAATAGCTTATACATATTTTGTACACATTTTTTGTTGAAGTTCATTGAAAATCTCCTTTATTTACACATGTTTTGTACATTAAAATTCTTCATCTATGGATAATGCGCATTTAACACGAAAACAACAGGAATTTTTTAGCTACATCGTGGACTATAAAAATGAATACGATGTCTGGCCAACTTACCGGGAGATTGCCGAGCACTTCGGATATAAATCACCAAATAGTGTTACTCAAAACATTCAAGCTTTATTAAAAAAGGGATATTTGGTTAAAAAGAATGATGAGGAATACGATTTACCACCAGAGAAGAAATCATCTTACACGAATGATTATCAAGAAGCAGGCATCCCAATTCGAGGATTAATCGCTGCTGGTTTTCTTCAAGAAGCTGTTGAAGCTGACTTAGGAGCAATTACAATGTCTACTCTTTTCCCAAACCTGGATAAATTGTTTGCTCTTCGCGTTTCAGGTTTTAGTATGAAAGATGCCGACATATATGATGGTGATTTTGTACTTCTCATGGACACTGAACTGAATAATGGTGATATCGGAGCAGTACTGTATAATGGAGAGACAACTTTGAAGCATGTGTATTGGGATGAAAATGGACTTCGCTTAGAAGCAGCAAATGAGGAATATGATGATATTTTCATTGCTCCAGACGTATTTGAAGAAGTAAGAATCATTGGAAAGTACATTGGTCACGTTAATCGACAAGGATTCCAAAGAGCACACTCTAAAGTAGCTTAAGTACATACAAATTTTTAATTACTAACACCCACTTTATCTTTGATATAAAGATTTACTTGCCGTATCTTATCAAGCTCTGTTAAAATCGCAAAATTAAGAAATTTGAACATGTACGCGATCGTTAAAATTGGCGGACATCAATACAAAGTAGCTCAAGATGATACCTTGTTTGTAGATAGGCAAACAGCAGAAGGAACATCCCTTACTTTCGAAGATGTATTATTAGTAAAAGATGATAGTGGCGTAAAAGTTGGCACACCTAATGTTGATGGTGCTGTTGTAAATGCTACTCTGTTAGAAGAAGTAAGATCTGATAAGGTTTTAGTCTTCAAAAAGAAGAGAAGAAAAGGCTACCAGAAAATGAATGGCCACCGCCAGGTAATGTCACAAATTAAAATCGATGGAATTTCTTTAAATGGAGCTACAAAGAAAAAAGCTGCTCCAGCAAAAGTAGAAGAAACTCCTGTTGAAGCTGGTGAGACAAAAGAACTCTCTAAAATGACAGTTGCTGAATTAAAAGCACTAGCTAAAGAACGAGGCATTGAAGGTTACTCTAGCTTGAAAAAAGCTGAACTAATTGAAGCCCTCAGCTAAACCAAAACTTAAACAACTCTAGAAAATGGCACATAAGAAAGGTCAGGGTTCAACCAAAAACGGTAGAGATTCTGAAAGTAAACGACTTGGTGTGAAAAAATTTGGTGGTGAATTTGTTCGAGCTGGTGGCATTATCGTTCGTCAGCGAGGTACTAAGTTTCATCCAGGACTAAATGTTAAACGTGGTGGTGATGATACACTTTTTGCTGTTGCTGATGGTCACGTTTCATTTCGTGTAGCTAAAGGCGGACGTAAGTTCGTTAATGTAGACGAAGTATCTGCATAAAGCTAAACTAAACAGTTTTTAAAGCCCCGTTCATAAGTTATGTACGGGGCTTTTTTTATATTTGAAAGATGAAACACCCAAGAATTCCAGGACTCAATATTCCAGTACGAACAATTTTTTGTATCGGAAGAAATTATGCTAAACATGCAGAAGAAATGGGTGCCGATATTCCAGAATCACCGGTTGTATTTTTGAAGCCTCTCTCTTCAATTTGCTATGATGGATCAACTGTCCATCTTCCAACTCAGTCTTCAAACATTCATTTTGAAGGCGAAATTGTAGTTGCAATTGGAAGAGCTGGAAAAGACATCCCTGACAAGGACGCCTTTAATCACATTGCAGGTATTGGCTGTGGGATTGATTTTACTGCACGTGATCTGCAAAAATCAGCTAAACAAAATGGATTACCATGGAGTATCTCTAAAGGATTTGAAAATTTTGCTCCTATAAGTGAATTCATAAAGGTTGATCGTAGTACCTTTAATTCATTGTCAATCAAATTGGAGGTAAATGGTATAGAACGTCAAAATGGAACTGCTTCTAATATGATTTTCTCCATTCCTTCGTTGATAAGCTATCTTTCTACCATAACAACTCTGTATGATGGTGACTTAATTTTTACGGGAACACCTGAGGGTGTTGGTCAAGTAGAAACCAATGACAAAGTAAAGACCTTAATACCTGAATTAGACTGTTCGGTATCTGTTCAAATAGTTTAATGAAATTATCTATTATATCCTTTTTTCTTATCGGTTTATCAGCTGTTAGTTTCGCGCAGCCAACTGGCTTTATCTGGCCAACGGATGCCAGCCCTTATTTAAGTTCAACATTTGCAGAGACGCGGTCAGAGCACTTTCATGCGGGCTTAGATATAAAAACATGGGGCAGAGAAGGCTATAAAGTATTCGCCAGTAAATCAGGGCGAATTATTCGGATGGCTATCACATCACAAGGTTATGGCCGAACACTTTATATGCAACATGAAGACGGGACTTATACAGTATATGCGCATTTACAGCGATTTATTCCTGAACTTCAATCATATATCGACTCAGTTAGGATGGTTAATCACCAATTCGAGATTGATTTAAATGTCGAATCGAATGATTGGTATTATGATCAGGGTGATGTTATAGGTTATACTGGTTCAACAGGAATTGGACCTCCACATCTTCATTTTGAGATTCGCGACAAAAATAATCAACCAATAAACGCGCTACTCACAGATTTAGAAATTAAAGATACAATTGCCCCAAAGATTTCTGCAGTATTAGTCATACCAATGTCTGACAGCACAAAAATTGAAGGAAGTAAGTATCCAAGAATCTATTATCCAAATGCAGATTCTGAGAATACACAATCTATTGGTTTAATAAGGGCAAATGGCCCTGTTGGTATAGCAATTTATGAATATGATCAAGTTGAGAATGTTACCAACAGATATAGTTCTTATGAATTTCGAATTGAATCTGAACAAGGTCTAAATTTCTATTCCATTCATGATTCATTCAATTTTGAAGAAACTCACACCATGTTTATAGATCGAATTCCAGCATTTGGAGCTTACCGAAGATCGTATCAAACATTATTTCAAGAAGAGGATATTAAGGTCCCCTTTTATACTTCTTCCCTAAATAATGGAATTCTCATTCCTACTGATGACTCAACTTTATATACCATTCGAATAAATGATTTTTATCAGAATACAACAGAAGTGAACTTTGAGCTGATTTATTCGGATTTTGCTAGTATTGAAAATCTAGAACCTGATTCGAATGTGTACTCGTGGTACTGGAGGAATGATTGGCTGACTTTGCATCAACAATTATCGGTAGATCTTACCTCTGAATCTTTTGGGTTGCCCTGGAATGAAACCGAAAATCAGCGGTTAGCAACCTTTAGTGATGTCGAAATGTTGATGACGAGAATTGATCCAAATGCTTCGAAAACAATTATTAGTCCTGATTTTAAACTGAAAGTACATTTCAATAAGTCCACATTCTTTGACTCTACCACAATTTCCATTTTTTCAACTGAAAGAAATGGAATGCCGGCATTTGCAGTGATGCCACATTCTACACCAATTATGCAGGATTTATTTGTCGAATACTATTTGGGGAATTCAATCGATGATGACATTAATTATCAGGTATACCATTATGATCCATTTCGGGATAAATACACTCATGTCAGTAGCGAGTTAATCGGAAATACACTTCATGCTCAGCCAGAGTTACTTGGTGAATTTGTAATTATAAATGATGATGATGCTCCAGTTGTAACCTCCCCAAATTTAATCTCAACAGAATATGGCGAGCATTTTGTAGAAGTAAGTGTTCTAGATGAGCTATCTGGTATCGATTTTGAACGATCCGAAATACAGGTTAATGGAATTCGAGGAATAACAGAATATGATTTTGAAGAAGATAAGTTAATCTTCATCCACCCTGATTTTAAGCCAGAATCGAGAAACCGCATTGAAGTTATTGTTACCGACAATGCGGGCAATTCTCGATTTGAAGTATTTTATCGGTAAGCAATACAGCTTATTTCTACCATAACATTTTTTGGAAGAGTTTGAACTGCTACTGTTTCACGCGCTGGAGGGTTTTCTGTAAAAAAACTTCCATATACCTCGTTTACAGCTGCAAAATCATCCATACTATCCAGAAAGATTGAGCACTTTAAAACTTTAGAGAAATCAGTACCTGCAGCTTCTAATACAGCCTTTAAGTTGGCCATAACCTGCTTCGCTTGCGATGTAACATCATCACCAACAATTTCCATAGTGGCAGGATTTAAGGGAATCTGTCCCGAACAGTATACTATTCCCTGATGAACAGTGGCCTGGCTGTATGGACCGATTGCAGCAGGCGCGTTATCCGTTGAAATTATTTCCTTCATTTACATACTCCAATTGCATTTTTTTAGTTGAACAAGAACTGCCGTTTTATTGCAGAAAGTTCATTATATGGTTACTTTGACAATCTAGTAACTATTTTAATCATACACTCAAAATACTAGCAATGAATAAGCTCTTTAAAAGTATACTAAGTGTAATTGTGTTTTCAGTAATTGTAATCAGTTGCACATCTGAAAATCCTCTAATTACACCAATTAAAACGGGTATAAACTCACAAGATTACCAAGCAGCGTTAATTGCTGCAGATACAGCAATTGCTAATGACCCAACAAATGGACAGGCCTATTACTACAAAGCAATTGCACTAGGTAATATCGCAGAAAACGAATCAGATATCGAAGCCAGAAAAGATATCTACATGGATATGAGATCAAACTTGGATGAAGCTGAAGACAAGTTTGAGGCCATGGAAGGTAATCCACCATCTGAATATGATTTGATATCGATTGTTGTAAATGAAAACTGGGGTCGCGAACATAATGCCGCTATTGGTTATGCAACTGACGATAGTGTAATGGCAAGTGTTGATGCACCACTCGACATTGCAATTGCACACTTGCAAAATGCAATTACAATCAACCCTGATAGCTCACTATCGCATGATGTGCTAGCTCAGGTTTATCACATGAATTCTGACTACTCGAATGCTGCAGTTGAATTAAGAAAAGCAATTGAAATCCGCGGTCAGGGAACTGCTGCTGATTATGATCGCTTAGCTTCTTACTATTTTGTTAATGAGGACTTCGACTCAGCAACAGACGCGATTGAAGAAGGATTATCATACTACCCAGACAGTACTTTCCTTATCCAAAAACAAGCGGACGCTTACTTCCAAATAGGGAAAACTGAAGAAGCTCTTAATGTGGTAAATAAACTAATCGAGACTGACCCAACAAACGCACAGTATCATTTAGTTGTAGGAACTCAGATTTATCAAAGAGTACAGACATTAGGAGAAGAATTAGAATCGAATAACGACAGACTCTATGAAATCAGAAATGATGATGGAGTTGAGGATGAAGTAGCACAGCTAGAAGCTAGAAACGAAGAAATAATGGCTGAAAATGAGAAGCTAACTGATAGAGCAGTTGAATCTCTAACAACTTCTTCTGAGTTAGATCCGGGTAACTTCAATACATTCAACACGCTTGGAATCATTTATCAAAATAATGCAGCTGCATATTTTGAGTTAAGAAATGCTACTACTGATAATGAGTTAGCTTCTGAATATGATGAAAAAGCAAAAGCTGAGCTTGAGAAAGCGATGACCAACTATGAGACTGCTGCTGAAATAAATCCAGATGACACAGGTATTTGGGAAACTTTATTCAGAATCTATACTACTCTTGATTACAGAGAGAAAGCTGAAGCAGCTATGGAAAAAGCTGGTATGTAATGTTAATTACTTTTATGAAAAATAATCTTATTACCCGATATGCAAGTTTTATACTTGCTATCGGGTTTTTTTACAGCTGTTCATCAACAGGGCCAACCATCGATTCTTTAATTCAACAAGAATTGTATGACGAAGCTTTATTAGAAATTGAACAACAATTACAAGAGAATCCTGATTCACCTGAATTATATATTCAAAAAGGGGAAATATTTTTAGACTTAGCCAAACTAGAATCAGTCGAAGATAGAAGAAGCTTATATATAGAAGCTGTTGATGCTTTCGAACAAGCTCAGATGACTGACCTCAATGTCTCGCAGTCAGAAACGATAGAATCAAACTTAAATGATGCATGGGTATCGGAACTTAATACCGGGACGGATATCTACGAAAATTCTGAAGAAGAAAATAACATTTCGTTATCTATAGCACATTTTGAAAATGCAATAGTTCTGAATCCAAACGATGCAACGGCATACCTATCAAGGTCTGTTGCTCTTTATAATTCAAACAATATTGATGATGCCATTGAAGCTTTAAATGAAGCAAGGGGAAGTCTAGAACAGGTACCAGATCAACTGTATGAGTATCTGGGATTTTTACACCTTCAGAATAGCAATGCAGAACAAGCAATATTCTATTATGAATTAGCAAATACTGACGTTACGGAAAATAAAAACATAGCTTTTGGATTGGCTAATATCTATATCCTCAATTCCGAAACCGAAAAGGCGATTGATTTATTAGAAGCCTTAAAAGATGAATTTCCCGAAGATGCAAGAATCAGAAATGTTTATGGAACGCAGTTATTCTTTATAACTGAAGGAATTTTAAATGATCTTGTAGATGCTTATATGACTAACGATTTGACAATGGTTGATCAATTGAAATTTGAGTCGGAAGGTGTTGGTGAGCAAGCAGAAGAGGAGCTAATTAATGCTTATGAGATTGAATCAACAAATGAAGATTACATTCAAAGTTTAGCAGTTTTCTATAATAATCTAACCGGAATGTATTTGTCGCTTGCAGAAATTTCTCCGGATGAGGATAAATCAACATTTACTTCAAAAGCTGAGACTCTACTTGGACTAGCTATAATGTACTATGAGAAATTAGCATCATTAAATCCCGGAGATGCAGAAATTTCGTCAAGCATTGAAATGTTAAAGCAACTTCAAACTGATCGTTTCAGCGAATAGCAATCAATGAGATTTAATACAAAAGCCATTCATGCAGGCCAGGCACCAGAGGAAACATCCGGTGCAGTTATGCCTCCAATTTTTCAAACTTCTACATATAAGCAGGAAGCACCAAACGTTCATAAAGGATATGATTATGCTCGTGTAGGAAATCCTACTCGAACAGCTCTTGAGAAGTTAATAGCCGGATTAGAGGGAGCCAATGAATGTGCGTGTTTTGGTTCTGGATTAGCTGCAATGGATGCATTGATGAAAATGTTTCGTCCCGGAGACCACATTATTGCTTCTGATGATATGTATGGAGGATCTTACAGGCTTTTCACTAGTACTTTTGAGCCTTTTGGTATCGAGTTTTCATTCATTGACATGACTGATCTTGATTTGGTTAAAGCCACAATCAAGCCAAATACTAAAATGATTTGGATTGAAACGCCCACCAATCCATTACTTCGTGTAGTTGACCTGAAAAAATTAATCGAGATTGCAAAGCAAAATAATATGCTTTCAATTGTTGATAACACTTTTGCATCACCCTACCTGCAACGCCCAATAGAATTTGGTGCTGATGCCGTACTACACAGCGCTACGAAATATTTAGCTGGTCATTCTGACGTTATACATGGAGCGGTTGCCTCATCACACGAAGGTATCATGGAAAATCTTCGGTTTCAGGTTAAAGCAACGGGTGCTGTACCGGGACCAATGGATTGTTATCTGACACTTAGGGGAATAAAGACGTTATCCGTAAGAGTTCAACGTTCTGTTGAAAACGCAAAAGAAATAGCAGAATACCTTGATCAACATCCTAAGGTAGGAAAGGTTCTATATCCCGGATTAAAATCTCATCCTCAGTATGAACTTGCTAAATCTCAAATGGATGATTTTGGCGCGATGTTGTCTTTTACTTTAAAAGACGATTCCATTGAAGCGGCGGTTAAATTCATGAGTAGTACTAAATTGTTTACTCTTGCTGAGAGTTTAGGTGGTGTTGAATCTTTAATTAGTAATCCGGCATCTATGACCCATGGTTCCATCCCGAAAGAAATTAGAGAGAAGTCAGGATTATCTGATTCTTTGATCAGAATCTCAGTGGGTATTGAGGATGTAAAAGATTTAATAGCCGACTTAGATCAGGCATTTTAATTCCCTTTTCTTTTATACAAATTCTATCTTTGAGTGCTTAAAAAAGCGCTTTTATATAAATCATATTTTCAGTTTATAATCCCATGAAAAACGTAGTCATTGTCGAGGCAAAACGCACACCCATTGGAGCTTTTGGTGGCTCATTAGCTAGTTTTACAGCTCCTGAATTAGGAGCAATGGCAATTTTAGAAGTAGTTAAATCAGCAGGTATCAAACCTGATGATGTTCAGGAAATCATCATGGGCAATGTTTTAAGTGCAGGTATCGGTCAAGCACCAGCTCGACAAGCAGCAATAAAAGCTGGTTTATCTGAGAAAACTCCATCTACTACAATTAATAAAGTCTGTGCATCTGGAATGAAGGCAATAATGGTTGCAGCAGATCAAATTGCTTTAGGGCAAGCTGATATAATGGTAGCCGGCGGAATGGAGAGTATGAGCAATGTTCCCTATTACTTGCCGAAACAAAGATTTGGGTCAAAATATGGACATATTCAATCTGAAGATGGGATTCTGAAGGACGGATTGTGGGATGTATATAACAATTATGCAATGGGTAACGCAGCTGAACTTTGTGCTAGTGAGTGTAATATTTCACGCGAGCAACAAGATGAATTTGCTGTTGAATCATACAAAAGAGCTCTCAATGCTTATGAAGAAGGTTATTTTAATGATGAGGTTCTGAAAGTTAAGATTACAGATCGCAGAGGAAATGTAACTATCGTAGATAAGGATGAAGAACTGGCTAGAGTAAACTTCGAAAAAATTCCTTCGCTTAGGCCAGTTTTTGAAAAAGACGGAACAGTTACTGCAGCAAATGCATCAAGTATAAATGACGGCGCTGCGGCAGTTTTATTGATGAGTGAAGAAAAGGCCAATGCACTGGGATTGACTCCAATTGCAAAGATTAAGAGTCATGCAAGTGCTGCAAAAGCACCAGAATGGTTCACAACTGCGCCGGCTGACGCTATTCCTATTGCCTTAGAAAGAGCTGGAGTTGACAAAGACCAGGTTGATTTATTCGAAATCAATGAAGCGTTCTCCGTAGTATCACTTGCAAATAACCAAATACTAGAACTAGATCCTGATAAAGTGAATATTCATGGTGGTGCTGTAAGTATCGGTCATCCAATTGGTTGTTCCGGTGCTAGAATCATCGTAACACTATTGAATGCATTAAAACGAACGGGTGGAAAGCTAGGCTGTGCTGGAATTTGTAATGGTGGCGGTGGAGCGTCAGCAATGGTTATTGAAATGATTTAATATCCCTCCAAATCGTTGACATTATCCACATTCAAGGTTATAATTGATCATCAATTAGCAAGAAAACCTGTTTATTTATTTCAAACAGCTACTATACTTTCTTAGAAATAAAATCGGGCTTAATCAGTTAAGTCTACACTACTAACAAAACAGGTTTACTATAGATCAATCGCTACTATTCTGACTTACGTCATTTAAATAAACAGTCAATTAGTATGCGTAGAAGATTCTTCTACTTCTTTGCTTGCATATCATTTTGTATTTCATCTAATGGAATAAGCCAGGAATTGGTGCATCTTGAAAACCATAAGGATTATGATGTTTACCTGTTATCAAATCCTGATTTAAAGGTAGCTCCTTACTTCGAGCTTTTGGTGCCTGGGAATACACCAAATTCATTTGAAATCTTAGATCAGGAAATAACAACAATTAATACCACACTTGTTGATGATCAAGTTCTTGGAATGGCTCTTTCATCGGACGTTCCTATTGCTGAGTTAAAAAACCCGGGATTCTTTCAAGGCAAAGAAGTAGAAAATCTAATTCTTCATGTTGCTCGTCAAAATAGAGATCAATTATTAATAACAAGTAGATTAAAAGTTCGGGTTAATCGAGTACCTACTACCACAACATCTCTAAGATTTAATCAAAAAAAGCAAATTGCTGATTCACCTTTCTCGACAGGAAATTGGTATAAAATCACAATTCCTAAGCGTGGTATTTATCAACTAAACTCAGAGTATCTACAAGAAATAGGAATTAATATTGATTCAATTGATCCAAGAAATATTCAAATCTGGGGCACGAACGGTTGGGTGTTACCTGAATTAAATAGCGCGGAAAAGCCGGAATTCACTCAATTTCCAATAATTGTTGAAGGTGAATCTGATGGTTCATTTGATAGTGGTGATAGGGTTTTATTTTTTGGTAACAGTGCGCATCAAATAGAAAGGCAAGGTTCAACATTTACTCACGAAATTCATCCTTATAGCGATGTAACTCATGTTTTCTTAACTATTGGAACCGACAGTGGAAATCGATTATCAACTACTACCCTTTCCGGATCATCTTCTGCTACAATTTCAACATTCACTGACTTCATTTGGAAAGAAGAAGAACTGAATAAAGCAGAAGATCGCCAAAGAAGCGGCCGATATTGGTTAGGTCAAAGTATCCCGGCAACTGCTCAAAATATCCCCGTCAGTATTTTCCGAGATACAATTCCGGGAATACTTCCAAACCAAGACATTAGAACATCCGGCAGAATTTATAGTCGTGCGCTTAGAACGACATCTTATAATGTTTCATTGAATTCCAGTTCAGTTGCCCAATTGAATATCTCAAGAGTTAGTGGAGGCTACCAATCTTATAATGGTGATGCAGCAGTTGGCAGAACTTTCTCCAGCACTCTTACTACAAGTATTGAAGATGATATTCTGGAGATGGAAGTTATAATGTCAAATGGTGATGATGGTGCAACAGGATTTGTTGACTATCTACGATTTCAAGCGGAACGTTCACTTACAGCCGAAAACGACTTTCTATTTTTTCTGCCCCCAGAAAATTCTACCCCAAATGATATCACCGATTATCAATTATCAGGATTCAATAATAGTCCAATTGTATTGGATGTAACTGATCCAACTAATCCAATTCGATATGAAGTAAGTTCAAATGGTAACGACTTTGATTTCAAGGCTCCCCATGACGATGATCGGCAATATCTTGCTCAAGCATCATTATTTGTACCACCCGTTGGTTCTTCTGTGGCTAGTCAAAACATCAAGGGACTTAGTAATTATCCGGATTATATAATCGTAACGAGCGAGACTTTCAAACCATATGCAGATGAGTTGGCCCAATATAGAATCAATGATGGACTAACTCCTTTAGTTGTTACGCAGACTGAAATTTTAAACGAATTTTCAGGTGGTTCAACTGATCCAACAGCTATTCGTGATTTTCTAAAATTCTTATGGGATCGAGCGATTATAGATGGTGAAGCAACGCCAAAGCATTTATTACTTTTTGGTGATACTACTTACGATACAAAAAACATTATTGATAACGCATTTACAAATCATGTACTTACTTACCAATCACCAAACTCTTTAAGCCGAATTGGATCATATGGATCTGATGATTATTTCGGTTTCATGGATGATAATGAAGGTGGATTTACAGTTGGGTCAAGAATAGATATTGGGATAGGTAGAATTCCAGCGCAAAACAGAAGAGAAGCAAGAATTGCACTTGATAAAATCTACATTTATGAAAACCCTGAGAATGCCGGTGATTGGCAAAATATGATCACTTTTGCCGGAGATGATGATTTCCCTGATATCAATTTGAACCGTGATCTTCATGTTTGGAATGCAGATGGTACCGCTGATCGAATGAATGTAATCGACTCAGGTCTACGTTTAAATAAAATCTATTTATTTGACTATCCGGAAGAAGTAACAAGTTCGGGTCGTGAAATTCCGGGTGCTACAGCAGATTTTATCAAGGCTCTTAACTCAGGCACACTAGTTATCAATTATTCGGGTCATGGAAATACAGATGTTCTTTCTGATGAAGGCTTATTCTCAATTGATGACATCCCGAGTTTAACTAACAGTGATAAACTTTCAATCTTAGTTACAGCGACGTGCCAGTTTGGGCGATATGATAATATCAATGCACAATCAGGTGCCGAAAAACTATTTTTTGCAGAAAATGGTGGAGCTGTTGCCAGTTTTACTACTACTCGAATTGTATACACCAGTAGTAATCCAGAAGGTGGCCAAAATTTTGCATTGAATATTGCGCTTTCTCAACAAATACTAATTCGAGATAGTGATGGTCGACCAGCAACAATGGGCGAAATTTACATGCGTACAAAAAACACCAGTGCTGGATCTTCTTCAAATTCGCGCAGATTTATACTTTTAGGGGACCCTGCACTTAGAATTGCCCTACCATCTAAACCTGTGGGTATTACAGAAATAAACGGAATTGATGTAACTGCCTCTGATACCGTCGTCACAATTAAAGCATTGGATACTGTCACACTCAAAGGTGAAGTGAGTAACTTGGACAGCACTTTTAATGCTAATTATAATGGTGTTGTTTCCGTTGCATTACTTGATGCAAAAAGAACAGTAAGTCTGCCACAAGATCTTGAGTGGATTGATTCAAGAGGATGCTTTTTATATCGAGGTAGTTCAAGAGAATGCACCTATGAAATTGAAAACAGCACCCTTTTTAAAGGATCAGCAAATGTGATAAATGGTGAATTTGAAATGACATTTGTTCTTCCAAAAGATATAAGCTTTAATCCTAACCAAGCTAGAATTGTTGTATTCGCTGACGGTGAAGATGGAACAGCAGGAGGATCTTTCACCAATGTGATTTTCAATGGTATTAATGAAAATGCAGTAAATGATGGCACAGGACCTGAATTGGACATTTACTTAAACGATGAATCGTTTTTTAATGGTGATTTAACCACCGATCAACCAAAACTAATTGTAGAGCTAGCCGACAGTTCTGGAATTAACGCTACAGGAACAGGAGTAGGACATGAAATAATCGCTACAATCGATACAAATCCAATGCGCACTGTTACTCTTAATGAGTTTTATCAAGGTGCACTTAATGATTTCTCTAAAGGGCGTATCGAGTATCCTTTGGAAGCAATTCCTGAGGGTAATTATTCGCTAAAAGTTCGAGCTTGGGATGTACATAACAACCCATCTGAAGAATCGATCTTCTTTGAAGTTGCTCAATCTGAAGATCTTGTAATTGATGATGTCTATAATTATCCAAATCCTATGAATAATGAGACTTCATTTACGTTCGAACATAACCAACAAGGTAATGCACTAGATGTTGATATCAGGATTTACACCCTTTCGGGACGTCCAGTGCAACACCTTCAAGAGTTTATCACAAATACAGCAGGTTCATATGCCAGTATTCCATGGAATGGCCGTGACAGGGATAATGATCGCCTGGGTAACGGTACTTATATTTATGTGCTTCGGGTTACAGCAGATACCCCCGAAGGAAGAAAATCAACCGAAAAAATCGAAAAGCTCGTTATAATCAGATAATCAACTAAAGCATATAATTGGATTGAATCCGTTATATTTGATGTCTAAATCTATTTGTCATCTATGAAAAAAAATATCTTGTTGGCACTAGCCTTTGTGTTTAGTGTTTTTCCAGTAGTAAGCAAGGCTCAAGTTGCGATCACAGCAGTACCTTTCCTTCAAATTGAACCGGATTCTCGTGGTGCAGCCATGGGCAATACCGGTGTTGCAATTGCAGATAATGCTGCAGCAGTATTTTGGAATCCGGCCGGTTTAGCATTTCAACGCGGAAATCAGGCTAGTTTAACCCATTCTAACTGGCTAAAAAACTTCAATGTAAGCGATCTATTCTACGATTATGTGGTAGGAAAAATGTATATCGATGGTATTGGAACAGTCGGTGCACATCTTACATTTTTGAATTTAGGACAACAAGCAGTTACTGATGAAAGAAGTCCTGATGTAATATCTGAATTCAATAGCCTGGAGCTCGCTCTTGGTTTATCATACGGTTATGAAGTAAACAAGAACTTTGCGCTAGGTACCTCACTTAGGTTTATTTATTCCAGTTTAGCCAGTGGTGTTCGTGTTGGTGAGCAAAAAGTAAATCCTGGCAGTAGTGTCGCTGTTGATTTAGCTACATTGTATCGTACAGATCCTTTTTCTCTTGGCGGCAATGAGGCGAGATTTAGTGCAGGACTTAATCTCTCTAATATTGGACCAGGTATGCAGTATACTGATAGAGCACAAAAGGATCCGCTTCCAACATTATTGAGATTCGGTTTCGCATTCAGTTATGAATTAGACCCGGATGGATTTAACAAAATCAATCTTGCTACTGATGTGACTAAAATAATGGCTAGAACCAAAGAAGTAGTTGTTGAAGTAATCTCTGCTGATTCAGTAATCACTGAAAGAGAAGCTTCTGGGCCATTAGAAGCTTTAGTTGATTCATGGGGTACCTGGGAGCATTTCAACGGTCAAACAAATGTAGATGTTAGTTTGCTTCAGCAATTCATGATTGGTACCGGAATTGAATACTGGTACAATAATATTTTCGCACTAAGAGGTGGATTCTATTACGAAGACCCTAATAATGGTGATCGTAAATACATTACTCTTGGCGCAGGTTTAAAATATAATGCCATAGGTGTCGACTTTAGTTATATACAAACGCTTGAAGAAGACCACCCCTTGGCAAATACATTGAGGTTTAGTCTGTTAGTCGATTTTTAGCGATTATGAGCATTCCAAAAATGAAGAGCATACTTTCACTAAGTATGCTCTTTCTTTTTCTTATTCAACCAATTCAAGGTCAGGAGATTCAGTTTAAAAGAACTCACTCTATATCGCTTAATAGTGAAGTTCAAAGATCATCCCCTGCCGTTGGAACGTTGGATATAGTCGCAGTTATGGTAGAATTCCAGCCAGATACGAATCGTTTAACATCAGGTACAGGAATCTTTGGTGTGAATGGAACCGAAGGTCTACCCTATCTAACAAGACAAGAACGAACTTTCATTGACCCTCTCCCACATAATCGACCATATTTTGAAGCTCATCTTGAGTTTGCCAGAAACTACTTCCTCAAATCTTCTGATAATCAACTAGATATTAATTATCAGGTTCTTCCACAGGTTTACCAGCTAGATAAACTTATGGAAGAATACTCACCGATTGGAGAGACTTTCACACTCGAGAAAATTGCAGATCTGATGCGAGATGTATGGGCAGAAGTAGAAGAACAAGGTGGTTTTGACGCAACCGGACTTGATCCGGATAACACAGCTTTTGTGATTTTCCATGCAGGAATTGGTCGAGATGTAGAACTAACAGGAACTAGTTTAGATATCACGCCATTTGATATTCCGTCTATCACACTAGATGAAAATAATTTGGCTGATTTATTTAATGAACCAACTTTCGATGGCTTTTCAATCAATAATGGCATATTCAGAGTAAATAACTCAATGCTTATTCCTCGAACCCAGTCTCGACGTGGTGTTGATATCGGTGATAATGAAATTGTATTTCCACTTTCTATAAATGGATTACTCTGTGCATCAATTGGAAGTTATTTGGGGCTTCCTGATCTCTTTAATACAGAAAATGGACAGCCGGCAATTGGACGTTTCGGTTTAATGGATGGCGCCGGTTTTTTTGCATACAATGGTTTAATTCCACCAGAACCATCCGCTTGGGAAAAAGTCTTCTTAGGTTGGGAAATACCATTTCTAGTGAATCCTGATGATACAAACCCAATACAATTACCGGCAGCTTCCCTCAATCAGCCAAATAGCATAGCTAAAATTGAACTTTCTTCGACTGAATATTTTCTGATTGAAAACCGCCATCGTGATCCGGAGTTATTAGGTCCAACAGCAGCAGAAGTAATACTATCTACTTACAGAAACTTTGAGGTTAGTGAATTTGCATACTCAAATTTCAATGAAGATTTCATTTTTCAGACAGCTGGTTTTGATTCCCTTCTACTTCCCGGAACACTTGTAGACGTAAGCAATTTCGATTGGAGTTTACCGGGTGGAATCGATGTGGGTGATGATGGTGACATTGGAACTGAAGATGATCGCCATTTAAATGGAGGAATACTTATCTGGCATATCGATGAAGCAGTGCTTGCAAGACAATTGAATGTAGACCGTGTAAATGCAGATGAAAATCGTCGCGGAGTTGACTTAGAAGAAGGTGATGGTGCTCAAGATATTGGCAGAAATGGTGGGCTTTTAGATAACACACCAACTTTCGGATACGCTTTTGATTTCTGGTGGGCAGGTAACGACTACAGAGTTATCACACAAACGAATGAAATCGATTTAAATCCGAATAATATCTTTGGTACTGATACCTACCCAAATAATAAATCAAATTCGGGTGCCCGATCTGGATTCGAGCTCTATGATTTTTCTGAAAACCTTCCGGTTGCAAGCTTTCGAATTCGTGAGATTAATTCTTTGGATTTTGGATTTGAAGAGCTATATCAAGTTGAGTTTGATGCAAATGACTTTTTTAGCTCCATAACTCAAGACTTTTATCCACTTTCAATAAGCGTATTAGATCAAAATGGATCCAGTAATTTAATTATTCCAGCTAATACTGATATATACATTGTAAATTCCCAAAACACTGTATCAAACTCTGGCATTACCTTTTCAGATACTTTTCTTTATCAACAGCCTTTAATTCTTGATCAGATATATGTTGCAACAGATCCTAGTTTATTTGATGAAATTATTGTGCAATCAGTTGATACAACAGGATTCAGAAACTGGCAGACTAACCAATTACCAATCAATTTCGGTTTTTTAAGTTCTCAAGACGGACAAATAATAGATTTGGACTTTACAGATACAGCTTTGAATTCAGATACTGGTGCGATAATTGATAATTTATCAGGTTATGCATTCCGATCAGAAATCATTAACAACAAGTATGTTGGCATTACTGGTAATACTGTTGAGTTTGTCGATGAAAATATTCCAAATTATTTAGCTAGTTATCAGGATCGATTGTTTGCTGGTACTATTCAGGCTGATACCAGAAATTTCTACTATTTATTCGAAGATGGTCGATTTTCTTTAGTTGATCCTTCTCAGAATGATCCAATACAAATCATTTTTGAAGAAGAAAAAGCAGAATGGCCGGCAATTATTGATCAAGGGCATATTTACAGGGTAAATCGCTCTGAAAACTCAATAGAGGGTTATAATTTTAAAGGTGCTTTATTACCAAATACACCTATTCTGGCACCTGATGAATTCCAATTTATTGGTACACCAATCATCTCAGATATTACCGGAGATAATCGACAGGATATTATAGTTGTTGGTCAGGATGAATATTCAGTAAATCTCTATGCATACGAAACTGACGGATCCCCAATAGATGGTTTTCCACTGTATGTTGGAGCAGCACTCGGTAAAACTATCCAACCTATTCACCCTGTAATGTTTGAAGATGTATTATATGCCATTAGTCATTCAGGTGATTTAAGAGCCTGGAGATTTCTAAATCATACTTCCACTCAGTGGCCTGGTAGGTATGGAGAAAATCCATTTAATAAAGTTTCTGCTTACATCGAAATTGATGAGACTTCGAATAATGATTTTTCTGTTTTGAATAAAACAGAAACATATAACTGGCCAAATCCTGCTAAAGATGAAACAAACATCCGTTTTGAATTAGAAGCTGCGGGATCAGTTTCAATTACCATTATTGATTTATCGGGAAGAGTAATTTATGAAAATGAGTTGGAATCAATAGGTGGAAGTCCGGAGGAGATTACTTTGAATACCAGTGAATGGGGATCAGGTGCCTATTTCGCGCGAGTTGAAGCAGAAGTTAATGGTAGAACGTCTTCCAAAATGATCAAGATTGCGGTGGCTCATTGATTAGAACTAAAACTACATATCTCTTTTTCTTTTTCGCTTTTTTTGTGATTGGAAGATTGAATGCTCAGACAAATCCTCAGTTCTATGATTACAGCTACAATCACCTGGAATGGTATACCATAGAAAGCGAACACTTTATGGTTCATTTTCAGGAAGGAAATTCTCGGTCCGCTCAAGTTGTATCCAGAATTGCTGAAGAAATCTATGAACCAATAACCGAGTTATATCAACATGAACCCGACGATAAGGTTAGTATTGTACTGAAAGACCGTGAGGATTATTCTAACGGTGCTGCATACTTCTTTGATAATAAAATCGATATTTGGGTTCCTGCTCTTGATACCCCTCTTCGTGGCACTCATAATTGGATGCGAAATGTGATAACCCACGAATTTGTTCACATTGTACAGATTCAGGCTGCAATGAAACGGAAGCGATCTATCCCTGTTTTGTACTTGCAGTGGCTTTCTTATGAGAAAGTTCGGCGGCCAGACGTATTATATGGTTTTCCAAATGGTATCGTCTCAATGCCGTTTGCTTCCGTAAACATACCCGCTTGGTTTGCTGAAGGAACAGCTCAATATCAAACTAAAGAGATTTCATTTGATAAGTGGGATTCTCATCGTGATATGATCTTGAGGACCAGAATCTTGTCTGATACCTATTTCTCACTAAAAGAAATGGGAACATTCAGTTCAAAAACTAGCATCGAACGTGAAACTGTCTACAATCAGGGATTCGCATTTGTAATATATCTTGCCGATCGATTTGGAGAAGATGTTCTAAGACTAATATCAGATGCACTGGCTGAATCAAAAGTATATACGGTGGAAAAAGCCATTGAAATGGCAACTGATATCCCTGGTGATATCATTTTTGAGGCTTGGATCACTGAAAGAAGAAATCACTATGAATCAGAAATAAATGGTCTGATCTTATCCGATTCAGAGTATTTCGAAGAAAATGGGTTCTTCAATTTTTTTCCGAAAATTTCTTCAAATGGTACTATAGCATATTTATCAAATAAAGGGAGAGACCATTCTCTGGTTTCTTTGTATTTGAAATCGGATACCGCAGCAACACAAGTTGCTACTATTGATGGATACAATCGATATAATTCCCATGATCATTTAATGTCGTCAAAACCTGCAATTCCATTTATAGCAACCTCCTATTCCTTTTCTCCAGACGGTTCTAAAATTGTGTATTCCGTTAATAAAAAAACGAGGTTTGGTGAATCATATCGTGACTTATTCATTTACAATTTGGAATCTAAAGAGAACACACGAATATCAAATTCGGCCAGATTACAATCACCAGCCTGGGCTCCCAACGGTAAAATTGCAGCTATAGAAAACAAAGCAGGAACCCAAAATATTATATTTTTTCATCCGGATAGTATAGGTCAGCGTGTGGTATTAACTGAGTTTTCGGATGCCGAAACCATCTACACTCCAATATGGCATCCGGATAATGAAGAAATTTATTTCTCTTATGCTGATTATGCTCAAAGAAGCATCAAAAAGCTAAACATTATCACTGGTGAGCTAACTGATGTTTTAAGTGATCAAATCGTTGATTACAGAGATCCATTCATTTCTAAGGATGGACGTTTCATGTATTATTCAGCTAATCATGATGAGCGATTTAATATTTACAGAATGGATCTCGAGTCAGGTGAAACCAGGCAGGTCACTTCCGTTATAGGTGGAGCCTTCATGCCTTCTGTATCCGGTTCTACTTTATACTTTTCTGAATATGAAGCAGATGGATACAAGTTAAAAACTCGCTCTCTAATTGAGTCTGATATGCCGGTTATAGAGCGATCTGATCAATTAGCAAATACTAAATATCAATTTGAATGGTCTTTTGATGATAGAGACATCAATCCATTTGACGAATTCCAGCACACTATTGCAGATACCGGGTCTTATAATTTCATGCTTGAAACTATGGATGCATCAAATGAGCGTGAATACAGAAAATACCAGGATACATTTTTAGATTATTCTTTCTTCCCTGTCCTTCGATTCGACAATTATACCAAGCTAAATGGCAGTAATGGGGCTTTATTAAGGCAAGGTGAGCTGGGCAAACTCGGCCAGAATCTTCTACGTGATGTAAAACCCGGTGTCTATTTTGCCAATCGTGATGCTATTGATAAGCTCTCAATTTTTGGTGGGATTATGCTAGGATTGGCTTCGGAAAGTGCTGATGATATTGGTGGATTCTTTGCGCCAAGTAGATTGGTTTCTCTGGATCGTGATATATTTCTACAAGCCGAATATCGAGGACTTCCATTTATCAAGAGAAGTTGGTCGCCTACAGTTTCGGTTGAGATCTTCAACCTCCACAGAAATGTGGACGATGGACTGAGTATAGAAGAATTCCCTTGTACATCGTGTACTCCTGATACAACAACAGTAGACATTGGCTATGAGGTTTGGGAAGCAAACCTTTTTCTACGTTCTAAGTTAAGTAGGCGAAGTTTGTTAGAATTGGGAATTGGATACTCACCTTATCAAGTACAAACCGATAATTTTTATTCAAGAGAACTTCAAACACTTATCAGTGGGTCATCTTCCGAGTACTTCAAAGCAACCACACTTTCAGCAGCTTACACTTTCAATTACTACACCTATACTGTTGATGCAGACATTGCACCGGTAGGATTGAAAGGATATTTCCGATATCAATATCAGCCATCGAAGTTGCTGGAAGAATATGAAATAAAAGATGGTTCACTCATTCCTATATTTAAAACATCCAGAAATCACTCTACAGAGCTTCATGTACGTTATGGCTTTAAGACTAGAAGCAATCAAGCATTTCAGGCTAGAGTAAGAGGATTCACTTTTTTTAATGACCCTGAAGATTCTTTCTACACAGACTATGTAGGTGGATTTCTTGGTATGCGTAGCTATCCTTTCTTTGCAATCGCCGGAAATTCAACAGCATTTACAAGCTTAAGCTGGTTTATGCCTGTGTTTAAAAACTTAAACACACAAGTTGGACCTTATATGTTCGACAAGGTTTATGCTCGTTTCTTCTTTGAAACAGGAAATGGTTGGTTTCTTGGAAACAGCTCAAGCTCGGAAACAGCTCAACGTCTTGGCACCGGGAATAATTTAAAAAGCGGAATTGGAGCTGAACTTCGTTTAGCATCTAGTGGCTATTATTTATTCCCTCTCAAGTTTTTTGTAAGCGCCAGTTACGGTTTCAATGATTTCTCAGTTACATTACCGGATGCATTTCAAACCGGAACCAATAGTAATACAGTTCGATATGGCAGAGAAGTACTTTTCCATTTTGGTTTAACATTTGATTTTGAGCTGTTATGAGACTTTTAACACTTTTCGTTTTTCTTTCGATTAATTCTGTTGTTCTGATAGCACAACCTTCAAAGTCATTGCTAAGTGGCCCAATCATTGCAGAAGATTCTTTAATTCAAGAGTCATTTTATGAATCAGAATTAAGCTTTCTGCCAAATGAGATATCGATCTATAACGAAACATCGAATTTCTTTCAAGCGCAGCGCGGTAAACCCGGAGTAGCTATGATCTCATCTGCTATCATTCCTGGTAGTGGTCAGGCATTAAACGGGAAATGGGGAAGAGCTGCAGTTTATCTGACTGCCGAGATCATAAGTATAGCATATTACCTTAATACAAATTCTAAAGCTAAAGATAATGAGAGAGCATATGAGCAGTTCGCCAACCAGAATTGGAGCCCTCTCGCATATGCAAAGTGGTTAGTTGATTATTCAAGAGCTCATGGGTTAAATGATAATCTTGCTGCTTTAACGAACCTGGAGAATCTTGTTCAAAATCTAGAACCGGATTTTGAAAATACAACCAATGATTGGGACAAACTCGGTTCGACGGGATTAAATCTGGTTCGGACTGTTGAAGTTAGAACTCCTTTTATTCTTGAAGACGGTACTTCACTAAGCGAATTTTCTCATGTTCTACAAGATTATGGCTCTCAGCAATACTACGAGTTGATGAGTAAATACTATCAATTTCAGCCGGGTTGGGAAGATTTTTACACTACACGATCAAATCCGGATGGAATCTATTTTGGGTTTGGGAATAATCACATCCCATTCGGTTACACATGGGATCGTAACATGATTACTTCCAATTTCATCGAAGGGCGTAATAGAGCCGAAGAATTCAATGACAACTATCGTCAGGCGGGGAACATCTTGAAATTTCTAGTGGTAAATCACGTGGTATCAGCGTTCGATGCATTTTTTACCGTGAAGTTGAAAAACAGCCGAATTGAAACTCAGGCAAACATGATTGGTGATGATCAAGTATCGTTGATATGGCACTTTTAACATCCTCGATCTTCTCGTATTTTTAACCATGCTTAAAGCACTGCTCACCAACAAATATTTATACATTATCATATTCACCCTTGCCGGAATTGGAGCACTGACTCTATTTACTCTGGACAAGTTTGTAATGCCGGTCTATACCAAATACAACGAAGGGGTTACTGTTCCTGACGTTACACGTGTTTCCTTGGAAGAAGCAGAGGAAATGCTAACCAGTATTGGTTTACGTTTTGAAGTTTCCGATCGACGAGCAAATTCAGCTTTCCCGGCAAATTATGTGATTGATCAGGCTCCATCAGCATCAATTTTAGTTAAGCCAAATCGCAAAGTATATTTAACAGTTAATGCCGCAGTTAAACCTCAGGTACTTGTTCCAAATGTGGTAAATCTTTCATTAAGAAATGCGCAAGTTCAATTACAAAACTATGGACTTGAAGTAGGCTCTATTAGTTATGAATCATCGCGTTTTAAAAATGCAGTGTTACGCCAAAGTATTGATCAGGGAGCTACCGTTGAACGAGGAACAACCATTGATTTAGTAGTAAGTGATGGTTTAGGTGATAAAATTGTTGAAGTTCCGGTGATTATTGGATTACGTTTACCGGAAGCCCAATTCAAACTCCGAGAAGCCGGTTTAAGGGTGGGAGAAATCCGATTTCAACCAATTGATGAAATTGCTCCAAATACCGTGTTAGATTACACACCAAAAGTAACTTCACTAGTTGAAGGTGAGTCATTAACTCTTGTGATTTCAGAACGATTAAATGTTACAGAAGAAGTCGAAGGTGGTGTAGTTATAACAGATTCTACCGGAAATAATAATCAAACCCCATCCAATCAGGATAATTAATACATGAATTTCGAACTTCCGATTCTTGCCCCTTCTATTCTTGCTGCTAACTTTCTCACTTTAAAGGATGACATACAAAAAACACTGGACGCCGGAGTTAGATGGATTCACTGCGACATTATGGACGGTCATTTTGTGCCAAATATTAGCTACGGTCCTGGTATAGTGAAGCAAGTTTCGACCATTTCTGATGAGGCTTTTATTGATGTTCATTTAATGATTGAAAATCCGGACTTCTATGTTGAAGATTTTGTAAACGCAGGTGCTGATTTAATCGCAGTTCATTATGAGGCATGCCCACATTTACATCGATCTATACAAAAAATTAAAAGCCTTGGAGTAATGGCTGGTGTTGCCGTTAATCCTGCCACTTCGCTTTATAATATAGAACCTATTCTGGCAGAAGTAGACATGGTTGTGTTGATGAGTGTAAATCCCGGATTTGGTGGTCAAAGCTTCATTGAAAGTACTTATGACAGGCTCAAAGAACTCGCTGATTTAAGAGATGCCGGCGAACACTCATTTTTAATACAGGTTGATGGTGGGGTGAATTTAAAGAATATTGCAGCAGTGCACGAAGCAGGAGCGGATGTTCTAGTTGCGGGAAGTAGTGTCTTCAAAGCTGAAGATATCGGAGCCCGAGTAAAAGAGCTCACTGAACTATTATAATTGAAAATCGATTTATTTAGTCGAAAGAACATAAAATCTATAAGATCATAGAAGACACCAGAACACTTCTTGAACAAAGAATAGACTTACAAGATGTGGATCCGATTACACTATTCGGATTACAAGATCAGCAACTTAGGATATTGGATGAAGCTTTCCCTGAAACAAAAATCAATATTCGTGGAGAACGTGTAAAGTTAGCCGGACCTTCTGAGGAAGTAATGATTTTGAAAGAGATTATTACAGGGATGATAGAAATTGTTGGCAGGAAGAATAAAATCGATAAAGATGATGTAAATACACTCATCACTTTAAAAAAGGGGCAGTTTTCTACAAGAACTGCATCACCGATGGATATAGGTGATGGCGAATTGATTCTTTACACACATAAAGGACAAGCTGTTCTTGCGAAGACACCTGGACAAAAACAGATTTATCAATCTTCCGCCAAACACGATATCGTTTTTTCGATCGGACCTGCCGGGACAGGAAAAACGTACACCTCAGTTGCTTTAGCGGTAAAGGCTTTAAAAGAACGAAGAGTTCAAAAAATAATTCTAGCTCGACCGGCAGTTGAAGCAGGTGAAAACCTGGGTTTTCTACCTGGTGATCTTAAAGAGAAAATCGATCCTTATTTACGTCCACTCTACGATGCTCTTGAGGATATGATCGATCAGGATAAATTGAATCTGCATCTTCAAAAGAATGTGATTGAAATCGCACCCTTGGCCTACATGCGTGGTCGTACTTTGAATAATGCATTTGTGATTTTGGATGAAGCTCAAAATGCAACCAATACACAAATGAAGATGTTTTTGACCAGAATCGGATTCAACAGTCGAGCTATTATTACCGGAGATATCACACAAACGGATTTACCACGAAAGCATCAATCTGGTCTTATTTCGATTCAGAAGATTTTAAAAGACATCGAAGGAATTGACTTTGTTTATCTAGGTGATCAGGATGTTGTCCGCCACCGTTTAGTTAAAGACATTATCAATGCTTATGAAAAGCACGATGCTACTTTACAAAGCAACAAAGAAACAGAGTAACAAAGTTGCAAAGAATGGGTGACGTTAAAACACATAGAGATTTACAGATTTGGCAAAAATCAATGTCTTTTGTTACTAAGGTATATAATGTGACAGATAATTTTCCTGATAGTGAAAAGTTTGGCCTGGTATCCCAAATAAGAAGATCAGCAGTTTCAATACCGGCAAATATAGCAGAAGGATTTGGGCGCCGATCAAATGGCGATTTCAGGCGTTTTCTAAATATCTCAATGGGCTCACTTTTTGAACTTCAAACTGAACTTGAGATTTCAAAAAATCTTGGCGTCTTGAATGAAAGTATTTTTGTTGAGTTGTTTGAATATACACGAGAAATTGAGCGAATGATGAGCAGTTTCATCAGAACACTTCAATAACTTTGTCACTTTGTAACTAAGTAACTTGACTACTCAGAAAACATACGTTGCAGCGCTGTACGAAGGTACTTTCTCAGTCGGCCTTGATAAGAAATTTATTCGAATTCCCAGGGATGGAAAACCGAATAAGGCTTCTCTCAAAATTTCTTTGAATCCCTTCCTTATTAATACGCCCGACAAAAAAATCCTTTTCGATGTAGGAATCGGTGAATTTGGAGAAGAAACTGGTCCACAAACAATAAGAGAGAATCTTGAAAAACATGACCTTCATGATTATGATATAACAGACATTTTTCTAAGTCATCTGCATTACGATCATATCGGTGGCCTGGCTAATCGGGATCATGGCTTTTGGGAGCTAACTTTTCCTGAGGCAAAAATCTGGTTATCGAAAGCCGATTGGGACGAAGTGTCTGCCAAAGAAGAATACTACGACGAAGAAAAAACAGAATTTATAGCCTTTTTAGACGCTAAGGCAAATTTGAATTTTCTCGATGAAGTGGATAATCCATATCCGGAAGTACACACAGAAACTATAGGTGGTCACACTCAGCATCACCTAGCTCTATTCTTTGACGACAATGAAAATAAATACATGAAAGCTGGTGATGTAATTGCAAGCAGAAGCCAGATTAATAGAAAATTTGCAGCGAAGTACGACTTCGAACCAGAAATGAGCCAGTTTCAGAGAGAGCGCTTAACTAAGTTTGCTTATAAAAATGGGTATTGGGTGTTAGGCTATCACGACGATTTTCATCCGATTGTTCGTTTAACTGGCTATGATGAGAAAACGGGCTATATTACAGAGCCAGTCGAAGATCATGTCGGTACCTGAAATAGTAAAATCAATTCATTCTCATTTAGTAGGGCTTGGAGTTCCATCCAAGCTTGATGCAGCTGTCATTTTAGGATCAGGACTTGGTGACTTTGGTGATCAAATTCAGAATTCTGTCAATATTCCTTATGCTGATATTCCCGGATTCCCTCAATCAACGGTTGCCGGACATTCAGGAGCATTAATTATTGGTGAGATTTCTGGAAAACTGGTGATAGCGTTTTCAGGTCGCTTTCATTATTACGAGGGGTATCCATTCTCAACAACCATTATCCCCGTCCAACTGTCTACTGCTTTTAATGTTGATAAACTGATTATCTCAAACGCAGCCGGAGGTATCAATCTTGATTTCCGTGTGGGTGATTTAATGGTGATCAACAATGTGATGCATCCACATATTGAAATATCAATTAGTGAAAGAGAAGGTTGGTTGGATGAATTAAAAATCAATGCTCATTCGGTTGAAAACGTCGCAAAACAAATCGGAGTAAAGGTTAAGAATGGAACCTATCTTTATGTAACCGGTCCTAATTACGAAACTAAAGCTGAAATTTTAGCTTTTAGAGATCTTGGCGGTGATTCTGTAGGAATGAGTACTGCGCCGGAACTTATGGAAGCCTACAGCCTCAATTTAAAAGCTATAGCTATTTCCCTCATAACAAATGCTGCAGCAGGTGTAACCGATCAGAAACTAGATCACGCTGAAGTGAAAGAAGCCGCTGAAATGAAGAAAGACGAGTTTGCAAAGCTGGTTACTGGGTTGATTGAGGAACTTTAAAAAAGCTTCAATTATATTTGAAACTTTACCTAATTGATTTAGGTAAGAGCGCTTTGTAATTTACCTAAAAGAATTAGGTATAAATTTGAAACTATGATTTCACGAGAACTCAAAGCAGCTTCTTCAAAGCCACTGATATTAACCATTCTTGCTTCAGGTGAGAGCTATGGATATCAAATATTGCAGGACATTACCAAACTGTCCGGTGGTAACTGGGAATGGTCGGAAGCCATGTTGTACCCCGTCTTGAAAAGACTACAATCAGAAGGATTGATAAATTCGAATTGGGTGCAATTGAAAAATGGCAGGAAGCGTAAATACTATGCACTCACTGAATCTGGCAAGCTTTCACTTGCAACTGAACGAACTCACTGGTTAAATGTACATGAAGTACTTTCATCGCTTTGGAGTGATCTTGATCCATCATTGATCAACAAATAGTTATGGTAGAATTCAACCTGAAACATTCCATACGAGAATGGAAGAGAAATCTTCATAAGTTTAAGCAATTAGAACCCGGTGACATCGAAGAGCTGGAGAATCACTTGCTCGAATCCATTGATAATTTATTGGACTCAGGATTATCAGAAAGAGATGCATTTCATAAAGCAACTTCAAAAATTGATTCCGGTTTTGTTGAAGCATTAAGTGAATACAATTATTCAAGCTCTCGTCATGAACCAACATCAAAATGGTTTTCATCCTGGTGGATTCCCTCATTACTTCCAAATGTTCTGAAAATCACTATTCGGAATTTCAAACGACAGCCTGGTTATAGTTTTATCAATGCTACTGGTCTGGCGATCGGAATGGCCTGTTGTTTCATTATTTATCTATTTGTGCAAGCCGAACTCAACTATGACTCATTTCATGAAAAAGCAGATCGAATTTATCGGGTTGATCAGACACTAATCTGGTCGGATTTCGATGGGTACTTTTCCTCAACAGGACCTGGAGTGGCTGGTGTGTTAGAGTCAGATTTCCCCGAAATAGAAACCATTGTTCGCTTACAAAGCGTCGTAGACGGTTTGATAACTATTGAGACAAATCAGGGAAATCCTCGTTTTTTTATTGAGCGAAATATACTCTCAGCAGATCCTACATTTTTTGATGTATTTAGTGCCAATTTTATCGAAGGTGATCTTGAAACTGCTTTGGATTTACCTTTCACAGTCATTTTAACTGAAAGTACAAGAGAACGTTATTTTCCCGGGGATAACGCTTTAGGTAAAACAATTTTACTGGGTAACCCTGGTGAAGAAGTAAGCTACCAAATTACAGGGGTTGTAGAGGATTTTCCTGAAAACTCCCATTTTACATTTGATTTGATTCGCTCACTAAGCTCTGATCCGTATGTAAAATCTAGAGAAAACACATGGGCGTGGACTACTTTTGTTACTTATTTAGTTTTGAGAGAAAATGCGTCATTTCAGGATCTTCAGGATAAACTCAGCGAGAATGTTCCAAAATATGCAGAGGCTTACATTTATCCGCTATTTGGAATTGATGATGAATCAGCTAAAGAAAATCCAAAAAATTATGAGCTGTTTCTTACACCTATAACAGATATCCATTTGAACATAAATGATTCGGGAAATCGATTTGGTGCAGTTGGAGACATCTTCTATATATATGTTTTTTCAAGTATCGCACTATTAATAATCGTTCTTGCCAGCATCAACTTTATGAATTTGGCAACAGCTCGCTCAGTTCAAAGAGCAAAAGAAGTTGGAGTTCGAAAAACACTTGGTTCTTTCAAATCCACATTGATGGGACAGTTTTTATCCGAATCGATTTTTTTCAGTTTTATCGCGTTAGTCTTAGCGCTTGGTTTGGTATTTTTTGCCATAGAACCCTTCAATCAAATGGCAGGAAAAAACCTATCAATTGTTGAACTCTTTACGCCAACAAATCTATTGCTGATTGTTGGATTTACAACTGCCACTGGTTTGATTGCAGGTCTTTACCCAGCTTTTTACCTGACATCATTTAATCCAATCGAAGCTTTTAAAGGAAAAACCGCTGCTTTAAGTGGAAATCGTCTTTCGTTTAATGGATTAAGAGATTCATTGGTGGTACTCCAGTTCGGAATCTCGATTATTTTAATTTCTTGCAGCATAGTTATCTATCAGCAGATTTCGTATCTGCAAAACATAAATCTCGGATTCGACAAAGAAAATGTTCTGATTATTAGCAATATGATGAAGCTAGAAGATCAATCCGAAACCTTTAAACAACTTGTTAGAAATGAATCAGGTGTTCTTGAAGTAGGAAAATCAAATGCTGTCCCTCCTTATATTTATAATGAAGATTTTGCCCGAATCTATGGGAGCGAAAATGATATCCCACTTAATTCCATGATAGTTGATGCTAGTTTCTTGGAGACACTTGATCTTGAAATTGTTTTAGGTCGGGATTTTCAAGAAAACTCGGCCGCAAATTCCAATTATGTTATAATTAATGAGACAGCTGCCCAACAACTTCCGTGGCCTGAAGGGCTAAATAGAAACGAAGAATTTCCAATTGGGCAATCGTTTCTATATGGTGGGAATACAAATTTATATGAAGTTATTGGAGTAGTAAAGGATTTTAACCTAATATCTCTTCACTCTGAAATCGGTCCTATGGCAGTTTTCCATGAAACTTCGAATATATTTAAGGGACCAAACCGATTTCTATCAGTTCGAATTTCACCAAATACAAACTTCAATACTCTAATAAATAATATTGAGCAATCATGGAATTCAATGACTAGTAATCTGCCATTTGAATTCACCTTTCTTGATGATCAATTAAACAATCAATATCAAGCTGAACAACGTATAGCCAATGTTGTAAATGTATTTACTGTACTTGCCATTTTTATAGCAATGCTTGGTCTTCTAGGTCTGATATCTTTTGCCATCGAAAAACGAACTAAAGAAATTGGAGTACGCAAAGTGATGGGAGCTTCAGCTGCAAAAATTGTGTTTTTGCTTTCTAAAGACACCTTCAAATTGATCATGATCTCAGTGATCGTATCATTTCCGATTTCTTGGTATTTGATGGATATCTGGCTTGAGAATTTTGCCTTCAAAGTAACTATTAACCCAATGATCTTTCTAATCTCTGGTTTTGTGGCAATAGCATTAGCATGGTTTGCTGTAAGCTTCCAAACATTGAAAGCAGCATCACAAAATCCGGTTAGAAGTCTTAGAAGCGAGTAATCATTGCTTTGCCGGAATTCTTAATATTGATCAAAAATTAGAGAGTGAAAACAATAGATAAGGATAAATTAGGGCTTATTGTTACAAACTGATCGATATCTGAGGCACCTGTACTAAATTTCCTCGTGCCAGCTACAAATCCAGTGATCCTTGCTTCTGATTTTAACCTTATGTTTTTAGTCAAATTATAGTGAGGAGCTATACCAAGAAATAGACCATCTGCATTTACCTCATAATCTTGTATTTGATCAAAAATGGTGTAATTAAAAGAAACGGTGGACCAAGATCTCCCTATAAGTACATCTAGACCTAAACCTACAATTCTGAATTCTGTCCGAATACCAAGGTAAAATGACCGATTTTGAATATTAACTGGTGCTTCATATGCAGCAGCTGCTTCGCCTGCTTTATACTCAAGTGTTTCTATGCCAATCTCAGGAATAAGCCACTTGAAAATTTTATAACCATATGATGCCCGAAAAGAATTATCTGTTTCTAAATCAATTGATTCTAAACCCACATCACCGATATAAAACAGATTCAATGAAGGGCTTTCAAATGTCTTAACATACCCTAATGAAATATGATGCCTTTGTTTTTGAGCTTTCGAATCAGCAGAAAAAGTGATCAAAATTATTAAACAAAGGAAAAAGCTTTTCATTGCTTTGCCGGAATTCTAGGTATCGTCATAATCTCTTTTTGCCGACCATCAATGTACCAAACACCAGATTCATCAAAGATTGCATCTTCTTCTAGCATAATTCGGATTTCCTTGCCCCATTCTTCGATGTAAGTCGCATTATTTAATTCAATCGCATATGCTGTATTAAGTTGAAGCGGGTAATCACCATCACCGGGTACACCGCCTTGCGCGTCCCACATTCCAATAGTTGTTCCTGCACCATGACCGTGAAACCCTAAAGGATGTGTATAAATTGACGGCTTTAAGCCTTCATCAAAAGCTTGCTTAAGAGACATAGCCAGAACTTCATTTCCAGTTCTTCCCTCTTTAAAGTTATTCGTTAAGATATCCTGTACTCTATTTCCATTTTTAAATGCCTCTTTTAGATATTCCGGCACTTCTGTTTCTCCCGGACGTAGTACATAAGCATGCTGTTGAGTATCTGTATTTAAACGCAGGTATGTAACTCCAAGATCAACATGAAGTAGATCGCCCGGTTGTATCACATTATTATCCGGGCGTGAATCGAATGTTCTTAAGTGATCAAATGATTCGGGATCAGCTCTTTGAATGGAAACAGTAGGGTGAAACCATGTTACTAATTTCAAATCACGAATTCTTTCTCTGTACCACCAAACTAAATCATTAGTTGTAGTAATCCCCGGTTGAATCGCCCCTAAAGAAAAACCTTCCGCAATTATTTCATGAGCAATTCTTACAACCTGAGGATAAATTACTTTTTCTTTCGCTGAACGGGTTTCTAACCAGCCTACAGCTACCATTTCAGCTGAAACGAATTTCTCCGCATTCTCTTCACCAATGCCTGCAACCATTTCCTGATAATCAGTCAATACCATTCCATCAGCATGCTGCCAATGTTCTGACTGATTGATACCAATTTTCTCAGGATTTCTCTCATCAATAATTTCTTTTAGACGAGCCCATTGATCCGGCTGAATATCTTTATCCCATGCTTTTTTGAACACTTCCCCTACATCATATCTGGCAACTGCCAATGTCTCTAATCCTTCTTCTGGTCCGCGATCATAAATCACTAAAATTGTTCGTCGACGTGCGTTCAACCAGGTGGAAGGAAGCATGGTTCTAATCACAGGATCTTCATTGTATTCACGTGCTATGATCAGCCACATATCGATATCATGTTTACGCATTATATCTGGAAGTATTGTTTCCACACGTTCTTTTAAAATATCATCAATAACCTGCGCTCTCTCCTTCATGGGTAGAATTTGAGGCTCATTATAAGGCATCGTTTGGGATTGAACAGGAATTGAAATAACTGCGATTAAGAAAATGAAGAATAGCTTTTTCATAGATGACCAGATTATTTTGAAAGTCAGAATATGCCGACCTTTAGTCTGATCTGCAACTTAATCCGAACCTAACCAGTCACTTCTCAGCGCTCTTGCATTTCTAGATGGTCTTCTTATTAATTCTGTTGAAAAATCCGGATTTGAACCTAGTCTGACTCTAACAGTTTTTTGTTCGCCCCATCGCTCATAAATAATATTTACCGTTTGACCAGGTCTCCTATTTGCAATCAGTTCCTCCACATTGATCCTGGAATTTAGTTGTCGTCCTGCAATCGAAAGGATTTTATCTGTTGATTGAATTCCGGCTTCATAAAGTGGTGTTCCAATTCTTGCATTTCCTGATAATCTAAATTCATCGCCGTATTTAGTAATTGAGCCACCAAGCCATCCCTCTTGCGGGTTTTCTCTATCAAAATTAATCCCAACCTGACGGAATAATCCTTCAAAGTCCGGCATTTGACTATCATAGATATACCGATCAAAGAAATTCGATGTAAATTGTGAATCAGTGTATTCTTCCAGTACACTTTCTAAGTCTTTGATGGAATAAGGGATTTCAGTTTTACCATATCTATCCCAAATCAATCGAAAAAAATCATCCAAATTCTTGTTATCAGTTCGAGTACGCAAAGATAAGTCCAATGCTAATCCTAACACACTTCCATAGGTGTAATAGCTAACAAATGTGTTTGTAAAGTTATTTGGATCAATAGAAGTTGCTGCATCAACAAAAGGAGCCTTTTGACTCATTTGGATTGGATTGAAAAATTGAATTCCGGGAGAATTAAAAACCCGATTTATTGATCTCGCCAAGCCTTCCACATACTCCCTTTCTGTTCTAATCCCTGCTCTAACTAAAGTCAGACTTGTATAGTAACTTGTAAAACCTTCGGCGAACCAAAGTTCGTCACTCATGTTTGTTTCTTCAAAATCAAATGGTTCTAAAGAAGCAGGGCGAATTCGTTCAACATTCCAAACATGAAAAAACTCATGAGATACTGTGCTGATGCTAGTTTCACCCAGGGCACTGTCTTTCGGTTTCCTATTGGTTATGATAGTTGAATTGCGATGCTCCATTCCATCTCCACTGGCATTTGGCATATAGACCGCAAGGAAGGTGTATTCACCAAAATCGAATTGCGGAAGCTCACCAAATATGTCGCGCTGGGTTTCTACAATGGCCATTACTTTTGAAAAGTATTCATTCACTTCGTTATCATTTGCCGGAGTATGTAGAGCTAAACGAATTAATTGATCATCAACCATTTCTTCACGAAGATGATAATCAGCGAGTAAAACCGGACTATCCATAAAATAATAGCCATCTGGAGCTGAATAGGTTGTTCTACCTTCTCTTTTTAGCTGTGTTGCTATTTCCCAGTTTAAGTCTTCACGCACATCAAAATTAACCTGCACCGATCTGTGCATATAATCTCTTGGATAAATAAATGTCGATGGAATATTTAATATGGCATGGGATTCGTCAACCTGTGAATAGGTTCCATCACCTCGATTGGCAAACAAAGTATATTCAAAAACTACAGTCCCATCATGACCATAAACATCCCATTGGTGTGGATTTGGTCTGAATAATTCAAGTGTTCTTCCTTTACTATCAAAAGCCCGAACGGAGTATACATTTTTAGCAAAGTTATGGATTGCATATCTGCCGGGAGAAGTTTTGCTCATTCTGAGTTCGAGGGGAGCATCATCTAAATTAGAAAATACTGCTGTGATTCTGGCCTCATGATGAATAGCATTCTCGAATGAAATGGAATATTCATTCTGGGTTTGAGCACTTGATAAAGCAGGAAATATCAAGCTGATTAAAAATAGAAATTGTACTCTCATTGGCGATTTGTAAGTAGTAATGAAAAAAGAAAAGTAGTTCAAAATTGAAAAAGTAAATTCTGTTTTCACACATTTTCATATATCTTAAATGCATGAAAGTGAATGCAATTCTCCTTTTTTCATTCTTTATGTTGAGTGGTTTACAAGCGCAAACCATATCGACCATCACTGTACCAGAACAAATAGATTTTGTTCCAACTAAGATCACCTTAACTCAAGATTTTGATTTAAATCATTATTACAGTTTCCAAACTCAGCCGAATAAGTTTCTGAAAACAACAGGTTGGATTTTGAATGGAATTAAATTTGATTCCCCTATTGATGAATTTACAGCAATCAAACCATTCGATATTAGAGCTTATACACCACCTACTATCTCTGAGTACAGTTCATTAATCACCAAAAACTATCTTCTGATTAACAATAGAAATTTATATGGTTGGTGAGCTTAACGTTCAGATAGAGAATCAAATTGCAGACATTGAATTCCATCATCCCAAAGGGAATTCACTACCGGCTAAACTACTTCAAGATTTATCGAATGCCATCCGGGATGCGGGGAAGAATCAAGATGTTAAAGTGGTTCTACTGAAAAGCAAAGGAAACACATTTTGCGCCGGAGCTTCCTTTGACGAGTTATTATCACTTGATAACAAAGAAGATGCAAATGTCTTCTTCTCCGGTTTTGGGACTTTGATTGAATCGATTAAAAATTGCCCAAAGTTTGTAATTGCTCAAGTTCAGGGAAAAGCTGTTGGTGGTGGAGTTGGTATTATTGCAGCTTGTGATTTTGCCATTGCTTCAGATCAGGCGTCCATAAAACTGAGTGAACTTTCAATTGGTTTTGGTCCATTTGTTATTGCTCCAGCTGTTATAAGAAAAATTGGATTAAGTGCTTTCAGTACACTTACCATTGATTCAAAAAGCTGGAAAACATCTGATTGGTGCCTACAAAAGGGTTTATACAATGAAGTGGTTAGTTCGAATGAACTCCAAGATCGAAGTAATGAATTATGCAGTTCGCTAACCGGATATTCTTCTGATGCAATGAAAGAAATAAAAGCAATGCTTTGGGAAGGATTTGAAGATCTTGAAAGTATACATCAGAAAAGAGCAAGACTAAGTGGCTCTTTATCTCAGTCTGATTTAACCCGATCTATTCTCGCTAGATTTAATAAATAATAGCCTTTTTCCCCTGATCTTTAGGAATCGTAAGTTTAAACGTTGAACCAACTGAATTTGAAAATTCCATCTTACCGCTAATCTGTGCTGTCAGTGATTTAATTAAAGTTAATCCAAGTGATTTTGATTTTAGACGCAGTAAATCAGGTGGTGCGCCCATTCCATCATCACTTATTATTAACTGATAATTATCATCTTCGTCAACATCGCTAAACTTAATGGTTATTGTTCCATGCTTTTTTCCTGCGAACGCGTGTTTATAACTATTGCTAACAATTTCGTTTGTAATCAGTCCTAAGGGCACACCTATATTTACATCTAAAAGCACTTCTTCCACATACTGAACTACCTCTATGTCTTTATCAGTAATATCCATGGTTGCCTGAATACTTTTCAGTAACTCATTTATAAATTTTCTGAAATCTACATTAGCTAAATCTTCGTTTTGATATAGATTTTCATGGATTTTCGACATGGCAATCACCCTCATCTTACTTTGTTGGATTGCCATTTTTGCCGAACCAGCCGGCATTCTAAAACCTTGTAATTCAAGTAAACCTGACACTACTGCGAGGTTGTTCTTCACACGATGATGAATCTCTTTAATCAATACTTCTTTTTCAGCTAATGCTGATGTTAGATCTGAGGTCTGTTGATCAACTAGTTTCTGAAGTTCTTTTCTCTCAAGCTTTCCTATTCGCGAGTTGATATACATGAAAATGAAAAGACCAAACATCAACAATAAAGAAATATAAAATGGTACAGTAAGATAGAATGGCTTCAATATTGAAAATGAAATTAAGTCTTTTGCCTCTCCCCAATCTGATCGGGCTGATTTACCTGTAATTTGAAACGTGTATTGACCCGGTGGTAAATTAGTATACCGTACTTCATTTATATCATTTCGAGATGTCCAATTCTCATCATAACCAAGTAATCGATATTGAATAGTAATATCTCGCGGATTTACATAGTCAATCGCATTAAAGGAAAGAGTTACATCGTTTGAAGAATGCTCAATCTTAACATCTTCCAGCGCTGCTCGCTTCATCTGCTGATTGTAAACTTCATCAATATCTGCGCGAACACTTCGTAAAAAGATTTCGGGTGGAGTGGTTTCACTTATTGTCGAATCATTTTCAGAATATTCGAACGAAACAAGTCCATTAGAATAACTTCCAAACCATAGTCTTCCATCTGCATCTACAGTTCTTGCCGCTCCATTGAATTCGATGGAATTTCCATTGTTTGAAAGAGGAAAATGAACTTGTCTGGGCGCCTTTTCATAGTCCCAATTAATCATCTCAAAGTAATTCAGACCGGCATTTGTACCCTGCCAAAGATTTCCCATTGTATCAAATAACAAGAATACCGTCTCTTTCGTGATCAAATCTTCAGCCAGAAATTCCTTAAAAACAATGTTATTAGACTTAATATCCTCAGCTTCGAGATAGGCGATACCGTTATTTGTACCAATCCAAATATTGCTAAACTTGTCTTCGACAATTTCATGTATTGTATGGCCTGGAATTCCATCGATTTCCGAATAGTACTCGAATTCACCCTCATTAAACCTTGCCAGACCTCCTTCAGTTGTTATCCAAAGGTTTTCGAAATTATCTCGATAAATCTTGCCTAAGGCTGATTGCCAATACTGAGCTTCTGGCGGATAGTAATGTGAAAATTGACCGTTTTGATAGTGAAAAAGTTGACCATATGCTGAAAACCAAATGGAACCGTCTTTATCAATAAACAGATCATTTAGAAAGACACCTGAAAACTCTTCTCTAAACCTTGGATAAGAAAACTCTCTACCATCAAATTGAAGGAATTCGTAGGTATAAGTAAGCAGCAATAAATCACCATTTGGCAGTTCTTCGATATCCCATATTTCATCAGCATAATCGATTAGACTCTCAGGAATAGTATAATGCTGGAATACTCCAGCTTTTAAATTTGAAATTCCATTCTCGGTACTAATCCACATCGAACCATCTGAAACTTGTTTTATAGCAAATACATCATTGGCATTTAGCTCAGATTCTTTATCATACCGAAGAAAATTATAGTCTTTAAAAACATTGACACCATTACCATCGGTAGCTACCCACATAGTCCCATCATCATCTCTAATAATCCGATAAATGAAGTTACTACTTAGCCCATTTTGTCGTTTAATTCTTGTATTGCTCCCATCCTCTTTAATTAGCACTAAACCACGGCGCTCAGTACCTATCCAAACAGTTCCTTCTAGGTCAACTTCGATAGAATAAACATAGTCAAGAGTTTCTCCATCAACCTCTGTGATTGTTTGGATAGCTCCATCAGGTTGAATAATGGTAACACCATTTTCTGTAGCCACCCAATAACGACCTTTTAAATCTTCTGCTGTCTCATACATCTGTTCCCCGGAGTATCTTTCATCAGCTATATAAGTTTTCATTACTCCTAGGTCTCGATCATAGACCCCTATTCCGAACATAGTAGTAATCCAGATTTCATTATCTGAAAAAAAATCTATATCCCAAATCTGATTTGCCGGAAGACCATCCTCTTCATTTATGAATAAAATTTCATTTGTCAACTGATCCCAAATCGCAACTCCATGTAAGTCTGTTCCAAACCAAATCTCGTTTTCAGTATTACCTGTTACATAGTTAATAACCATCGTATCCAGAACCGCAAGCTCAGGTACATACTCAAAACTGATTCCATCATATTTAGCAACCCCACCAAACTCTGTAGCAATCCATTTTTCACCATCACCTTCGAAGTGAAAATTGTAGATCATGGCATCTTTAAGGCCGTCATCAATATCGAAAGTGATGAATTCCTTACCATCAAATCTTACCAGTCCAGATGATGTACCAAACCATAAAAAACCACTTTCATCAGTATGAACATCATATACATTTCCGCTTGGTAAGCCTTCGTTTACGGAATATGTTTTAATATTAAACTTCTGGGCATAACTAATATTCGCCCAAAATAATATCACTACTATAATTTGAAAAGCACGCCCGACAATCAACCGATCACTCCATCTTTAAAACTAATCAGCTTGTAAATATACCAATTTATCGTACTGTACGTGCAAAACTTTATGAAAAGCACTTTTTCTCTCTCTTTTATTTACTTTGTTCTCTCTTAACTAACCAAAAGATATGAAGTTTCTTAGTACTATAGTCGTTATAACTCTTTTATTTTTCTCCCTTTCTTATGCACAAGATTCTTGGGATGTGGCTAACCCGGATCTCGGGGAAACAACCTCACTTTCATTCACTACTGATGAAGGAACCTGGATGAATTTGGATGTGAGTCCGGATGGATCTCAAATTGTATTCGACATACTTGGTGACATCTACATTATGCCAATTTCAGGGGGAACTGCTACTCCACTTAGAACAGGACTTCCATACGAAGTTCAGCCAAGATTTAGTCCGGATGGATCCCAAATTCTATTTACTAGCGATGCCGGTGGTGGTGATAATATTTGGGTTATGGATGCTGATGGAGAAAACGCAGAACAACTAACTAAAGAGAGCTTCCGATTACTAAATAATTCAACCTGGATGCCAGATGGTGAGTACTTCATCGCAAAAAAGCACTTTAGCTCTACCAGATCATTAGGAGCTGGCGAAATCTGGATGTATCACAAAACAGGTGGATCAGGAATACAGTTGGTTGAGAAAAAAAATGCACAACAGGATATTGGCGAACCTTCTGTAAGTCCAGACGGCAAATATGTGTATTACAGTGAAGACAATTACCCGGGTGGGTTTTTTCAGTACAACAAAGATCCAAATAGCCAGATATATGTAATACGCCGATATAACCTCGAAACAGGAGAAATTGAAACTGTTACAGGTGGAAATGGAGGTGCTGCACGTCCTCAAATTTCACCGGATGGCGAAAAATTGGCCTTTGTACGAAGAGTGAGAACTAAAACAGTATTATATGTTCGTGAGCTTTCTACCGGGTTTGAGCGGCCAGTATATCAGGAGTTGAGTAAAGACCAACAAGAAGCATGGGCGATCTTTGGTGTTTACTCAGGTTTTAACTGGACACCTGATGGAGAAAGCATCATAGTCTGGGCTAATGGAAAAATTAATAAGATTGATGTCGGCACCGGTAACTCTGAACTTATCCCATTTGAAGTAGAATCAAATCACGAACTGGTTGAAGCTGTTAGATTCAAGCAAGAAGTATCACCGGATTCATTTAGAGCTCAGGCTATCCGTTCAGCTGTAACTTCCCCAAATGGAAATCAGCTTGTTTTTAATGCAGCCGGTTATTTATGGATAAAAAATCTTCCGGATGGCACACCCACACGCCTCACAGAAGGATCTGATTTTGAGTTTGATCCCAGCTTTAGTAATGATAGCAGATTCTTAACCTATGTAAGTTGGAGTGATGAAAATATGGGTGCTATTCACACTCTGGATCTCCAACGACGTGGACGAAGAGGCCGAATGAATACTCCGGTTAAAGTGACTTCAGAAAAAGGCATCTATCGTGAACCATCATTTTCACCTGATGGAAATACTATCGTTTTCAGAAAAGAGGGAGGAAACGGCCAACAAGGTTTTGCATATACTGTTGAACCCGGCATTTATACAATGTCTGTTGATGGTGGTGATGCTACAAAAATCACAAATGGAGGATCGTTCCCACAATACAACATGAGCGGAGATCGGATTTTCTATCAAGGTGGTGGTTATCTATTTGGTGCCCTTGTGAAAAACTTTAATAGTGTCGATTTGAATGGTGAAAACCAGATTACTCATTTCACTTCTCAATATGCCCAAAAATTTGTTCCTAGTCCTGACAATAAATGGATCGCATTTTCAAACCTTTATAAGGTTTATTTAGCACCAATGGTATTGGCCGGAAAAGAGATTAGTTTATCACCATCTACTAAGTCCATTCCAGTTCAATTAGTAGCATCAGAAGGTGGATATAACATGCATTGGTCAGCTGATAGCAAAATTTTGAAGTGGACTCTTGGAGATGAATATTTTAATGTTGATTTGAAAAACGTATTCAGTTTTGTTGAGGGAGCACCTGATAGTTTACCTGAACCACCGAAAACAGGAGTAGAAATTGGTTTGGATTTGGAAACTCATGTTCCTGAAGGCAGCATTGCATTCACTAATGCTCGGATCATAACCATAAATGACTCTGAAGAAGTAATAGAAGACGGAACAATCGTAGTTGAAGGAAATCGAATTATAGCTATTGGTTCCAATGTTGATATCCCTTCAGGAGCTGAAGTAATTGATGCATCTGGGAAAACTATCATGCCGGGACTTATTGATGTTCATGCTCATCTTGGGAATTTCAGGTTAGGAGTTAGTCCACAGCAACAATGGGAATACACCGCAAATTTAGCATATGGGGTGACTACTGCTCACGATCCATCATCTAATACCGAAATGATTTTCTCACATTCTGAGGCAATAAAAGCCGGTCATATGATTGGACCAAGAATCTACTCAACAGGAATAATTTTATATGGAGCAGATGGGGACTTTAAAGCTGTAATCGACAGTTATGAGGATGCTTACTTCGCTTTGAAACGAACGAAAGCGTTTGGTGCCTTTTCAGTGAAGAGTTACAATCAGCCAAGAAGAGATCAACGGCAAATGGTAATAAAAGCTGCCCAGGAACTTGAAATGCTCGTAGTTCCCGAAGGTGGATCTTTCTTCTTTCATAATATGAGCATGATCCTAGATGGTCATACCGGTGTTGAACATAATATTCCGATTGTTCCATTGTATAAAGATGTTCAAGAATTATGGGCTGCAAGTGATGTAGGCTATACTCCAACTCATCTTGTTAATTATGGAAGTATGACAGGAGAATACTATTTCTACCAAAAGTATGATGTTTGGGAAGATGAAAAACTACTTACATTCACCCCAAGAAGCTTAATAGACCCACGTGCAAGACATCGCACAATGATTCCCGATGAAGAGTATGAAAATGGTCACATTTTAACTGCTAAATCCGGAAAACTGCTGCTTGATGCCGGAGTAAAAGTAAATCTGGGAGCACATGGACAGCTTCAAGGACTTGGAGCTCATTGGGAACTTTGGGCAATTGCTTCCGGTGGTTTAACAAATATGGAGGCTTTGCAAGTCGCAACAATAAATGGGGCTTATTATCTAGGATTAGATGACGACATTGGCTCGCTTGAGGTTGGCAAACTAGCTGATTTAATTGTGTTAGATAGTAATCCTCTGGATGATATCAAAAACACTAACTCTGTTAGATATACAATGGTCAATGGACGGCTATTTGATGCTTCAACCATGAACGAAATTGGCAATAATCCACAAGATCGACTTCCTTTCTGGTGGGAACGTGATGGTTTTGGAGACGAATTTGATTGGCATGCAATTACTTTGCAACCTGCGGGTTTACACTGTGCTTGTTTTGGCCATAACTAACTCAAATAGACGAATTTAAATTCTTAAGTTGAATAGCCACCTAGTGTGGCTATTTTTATGAAAAATAATCCACAAAATATAGTACCGGCAATTCTGATTACAATAGCTGGGGTGATCCTCTTTTCCTCAAAAGCTGTACTAATCAAGCTAGCATACCTATATGATGTAGATTCAATTTCTTTGCTTTTATTAAGGATGCTATTTGCCCTTCCATTTTACCTCTTCATTTTTTTAATAAGACGAAGCGGTTGGAAAGAAAATCCAATTTCTAGAAAGCAGTTTTATATGCTGATCGGATTAGGTTTTATGGGATATTATCTAGCGAGTCTCTTCGATTTTTATGGTTTAACCTATATAACAGCAAGTCTGGAACGACTGATACTTTTCAGTTATCCAACTTTCGTTCTATTAATTAGCTGGGTTTTTCTAAAGAAAAAAATTACTAAAGCTCAGTTAATCTCAATAATAATTACCTACGCAGGAATTGCTATTATTTTCACTGATCGAGGTGGAATCGTGGAAGGTTCAGCTAATGAAATTACCAGAGGTTCCATCCTGGTTTTTTTGAGTGCCATCGCATATGCATCCTATTTAGTTGGTAGTGGAACCCTAATTGAAAAGGTAGGAAGTGTTCGATTGACTACTTATTCGATGCTAGTTTCTTGCCTCGCCGTTATAGTTCATTATCTGATTATCTCCGACTTAGACATATTGAGTTTTCCAATTCAAGTGTATGTTCTAAGCTTTATGATGGCCATTATTGCAACAGTTATTCCATCATTCCTGATCAATGAAGGTATCAGAAGAATGGGAGCTCCAAACGTTTCAATTGTTGGTAGCTTGGGTCCGGTTTCAACCATCGTTTTATCAATGATTTTTCTGGGTGAAGCTCTCACCTTAATTCAATTCGCTGGTGCGATTGTGATTATCTTTGGTGTAGTTGTTATTGCTCAATCTAAGCGATAGAATGATCAGAAATAATTTATATTATCAACCATGCTATGCAAAAATTGTGGTACTGAATTTGAGGGGAATTTTTGTCCAAATTGCGGTCAGAAATCAAACAGTGGCAGGATAGTTTTACGAGATTCATTAAAAGAGATTGCTGAACATTGGTTTGGTTTGGATAATCCATTCTTTCGAACGATGAGAGATTTAACGATTCGCCCTGGAAGGATGCTTAAAGAATATATTGGCGGAAAAAGAAAAAGCTATACTCAACCATTTCGGTACTTCATATTCATACTGGCAACCTACCTTATATTCAGGCAATTAGTTGGATTCGATCCAATTGAGGCTTTTAGTGAAATGTTAGGTGCAAGAGAAATGCCTGATCCAAATGCTCCATCAACTAAGGGATCGAATTATTTTTCTAAGCATTTAAACACTTTCATGATCATTTTTGCATTTACTTTATCAGGTTTTGCTAAGCTATTCAACTTGAGAAAGCAGATGTATTTTATAGAATATCTTACTGTAAGTTTCTTTGTGATTGGACACTATATAGTCTTTTCTATCATCATTATTCTTCTAGCGAAGCTAAATCCCATTTTATATCTGCTTAATTATTTGATCGTCTTCTTGTATCCAACGATTGTATTTACTCAAATTCAGGAAGGACGTTTAGTAGTAAGAATAATTAAATCAGTGTTCATTTCATTATTAGGATGGTTTATGTATGCAATTATTGGATTTTCTCTTGCAACATATATTGTTCAAAGCTTCAACCTATGACATCAATAGAAGTATTTAGAGAATTAGAAGCCTTTGCTGATCCTGTTAAAGCAGAGCATTCAAAACGATTCTTCAAGTCGGGTAAAGGTGAATATGCTGAAGGAGATCAATTCTTGGGAATAACTGTTCCAGACCAGCGAAAAGTAGCAAAGAGATATAAGAAATTACCTCTGGTAGAGGTGCAAAAATTGATCGAAAGTCCAATCCATGAAGCTAGACTTACAGCGGTGATGCTACTTGTGTATAAAATAGAACAAGCATCACAAGAAGTTATTGATGAGGTAGCAGAATTCTATTTATTGAATCTTGAGTTTATCAATAACTGGGATATAGTTGATAGCTCATGCAGATTTATTTTGGCAAGACATCTGGAGCATATAGACAGGAGTTTATTATATGATTTAGCAAAGTCCAATAATTTGTGGGAACGTCGAATATCGATCATAACTTGCTACTACTTCATTAAGAAAGGCGATTTCATTGATGCTTTAGCCATCTCAGAAATTTTATTTAAAGATCATCATGATCTTATTCACAAAGCGGTGGGTTGGATGTTGCGCGAGATTGGGAATATCGATCAGCAAGTTGAAGAGGATTTCCTACTTATGAATTCAAGGTATCAACTAATGCCAAGAACTATGCTACGATATGCCATTGAAAAATTTGAAGAGACAAAAAGAAAAAACTATTTAAACGGTACCGCCTAAATCAGATTAGAGTCGACCGGGAATACAATTCGAATTCTATACACTCCCCTTTCTGCAAGATACTCTTCATAATAGGTTCCATGTAGCTGATTAATCAAAGTCTTTATCAGAGTATAGCCAAGGGTCTCCTTTGGGTTGGTTGATGAATCAGAATCACCGTTATGCTCTACAGTAAGCTCAGCATTGCTTCCCAGGTTACGAATGATTACGTGAATTTCTCCCTCCTCAGATTCATTAAAAGAGTTCTTTAACCTGTCTACTACAATTTCGTTCAGTAATAAGGAACATGGAACAGCGATATTCAGATCGAGTAACAAGGTTTCTGCTTCGGCAGTAATCTTAATTTTATTATCTGCAGCTATAGGCAACTTTGATATTGAAAGGATGAGATCAAGCACATATTCATCGTAATTGATATTTGCCAGTGTCTCACTTTGGTAGAGCATCTCGTGTACTAGCGAGATGGATTTAATTCGAGTTTGGCTTTCAGCAAGTGCTTCTTCAACTTCTTTGAAATCTGAATCTCTACTCTGCAATTGAAGAATTCCTGATATAACAGCCAGATTATTTTTAACTCGATGATGAATTTCAGCTAGTAGAACTTCTTTTTCTTTTAAGGATTCTTTGATTCGCTCATTTGCTTCTTTTCTTTCAGTAATGTCAGTTGCAACTACAACTTTACCCACAAATTCATCTTTAGAATTCATCAAATTACTTTCTGACAGTAACACAGGAATTTTTGAAGATTTCTTGTCAACAAGATTCATCTCAACTGTTTTATGGAATCTTGCTTTAGGAGTAGACATTTGGTAGTTAGCATGTTCACCCTCAAAAAGAGTAAAAAGCGGTTCATTATTTAGCTCGGCTTTCTCATATCCTAATAATTGCTCAGCTGCTTTATTCAACCCAACAATATTGCCCAATTCATCGGAAACAATTAATGCTCCATGAATAGATTCAATTATGTTATCGAGGTAATCTCTAGCAAGTGTTCGTTTTCTTAAGTTCGAAGCCATTGTATTAAACGAGTCTGCTAATGCGCCAATCTCATCATTGTTTGACAACTCCACCCGTTCATCCAGATTTCCCTCACCTAAATTCTGTGTTCCAACACTAAGCTTTTTTAAAGGATTTGCGATCGAATTATACAAGAACAAAGCAATTGCAATAGAAATGAAAACAAGAATTGAAGTGATTGTAATAATTGAGATACTTGCCTTATTCAATTGTTCATCAAGCAACTGATTTTCAATTTTTTGTTGGGCAATTACCTCATCTCTAACCTGAGATAACATGGGAATTATATTATTACTGAAATACGGTGAAAGAGAAGTACTAAACATCTGGTCTGCCTGATCAGGATCTTCAGATCTAAATTCAAGCCATTCTAAACTAAGTTGCTCATAAAATTGAAACCTTCTTTCCAGCTCAACAATATCACCTAGTAGGCGATTATAATTGAGTTCATTATGATTCTCAATAATATTACTTAGTTGAACGATCTGAATTCTAAGCAGTGAAACAATCGACTTAAAAGTTTCTATATGCATTTCCTCGGTTGGCTCAGATAGGGTAATTGCCTGAGGAATGGCAGGCTTTGAGTCTTTTAGTGCAATTAGTGTTACTAACGATTGATAGAACTCATTCTCAATGGTTGCTGTAAGACCAACCATGTTTGTCGTTTCTACATTCTTCTGCACCAAATCATTTAAAATAGAATTGGTATACCAATTAGATGTAACACCAACGGTCGCAATCATGATACTGATAGACAGTATACTGAATAAAATTTTCGTTCCCAGACTCACGTATTCTTTTTCTTTTTAAGAATTTACGGTGCAGTAAAAGCAATATCTTATTCTTAAGATTAGAATAGATTCATGTAACAACTCATACTCGACCTTTCCTTTATTTATATGATATTCCTAAAAATCATCTAAACAATGATTTCTACTCTCAAGAAACCATCATCATTTTCACAAAATGCACTAGAATCGATTACTTAAAATTCTCCAATGTGCATGTAACTCAATTCATTAGCTCTAACAACGTTTTTTTGAAGTGCTCCATTTCATCCGATAACCCTACCGTTATTCGAATACATTTTGGCAATCCAAATCCTTTTATGTGCCTAAGAATTACCCCTTTTTCCAACATTTTTTGTGTTATATAGACAGCTGTTTCTTCATCAGCTAGCTCTATCATTACAAAATTTGCTGCTGATTTAGCGTACTTAATATTAAGCACATCAAAAAGTTTATAAAGTTCCTCTTTCCCTTTTTCTACGATGGAGACACTTTTTTCTAGAAATTCATTGTCTTCAAAAGCAGCTAATGCTGCTGCCTGTCCTAAAGAACCCGGCTCAAAGGCTAGTCGAGTTTTTTTTAAGTAATGAGCAACATGCGGATTTGCAATTGCATAGCCAACTCTGAATCCTGCTAAACCATATCCTTTAGAGAATGTTCTAAGTATGACAACATTATCACGATTATAAGATAGCACATCCGGGTAATCCTCAACATAATGTGCATATTCATAATAAGCTTCATCCATTACTATTAAGACATCCTTTGGAACTTCATTTATTAACCACTCGAATTCGGTTTTTGTAATGTATGTCCCGGTTGGATTATTCGGGTTTGCGATGTAAATCATCTTAGTTTGATCATTAATGGCATTAACGATTGCCTTTACATCAAATCGGAATTCTGAAGTGAGTGGTATTTTCTTAACCTTAATTCCTCTGATTTTTGCCTGAACATATACACCAATGAATGTGGCATCAGAAGTAATCATGTTTTCTTTATTAAGAAAAAAAGTACGGCACAAACCCGCTAACATACTTTCTGATCCTGCACCTACAACAATTCTATCTTCGCTTATCTCATATCTGGAGGCAATTGCAGTTCTTAGCTTACTGCATTCAGGATCCGGATAATCATGAACTACTTTTAGAGCATCTTGCACAGCTGATTCAACTTTTGGGCTTTTACCTAATCTGTTCTCGTTTGAAGCTAGTTTAGATATGCGAGAAGGTTTGTACTCCTTTTCAACTTCAGCTATAGTTTTTCCGGGCACATAGGCTTTTAATTCCTCAATGTTCTGAGGGATAAGTGCTCTTTCTTTATCCATTTTGAATTCTCCAACTGTTTTAGCAAAGATAAGAATGTTATTTGAATCCCCGATCATTTAGGTGTTGTTGAAGCATTTTTTTATTCACAACTTGTCATTATGAAAAACATCATCATCACAGGTGCAAGCAAAGGGATTGGCTATGCTACTGCACTCTCATTGGCATCTAAAGGTCACAATGTTTTAGCAATTGCAAGAAATGAAGATTTACTTGATAGATTAGTATCTGAATCAGGTGATAAAATTTCCACTATAGCAGCTGACATTTCAGCAATTGAAGGAAGAGCGATTATCTCTTCAGAAGTTCAAAAAATGGGCAGCGTTGATATCCTAATAAACAATGCCGGAATCCTCATTAAGAAATCATTTCTTGAGCTTACAGCCGATGATTGGAAAACACAATTCGATGTAAATCTTTTTGGAATTGTTGAACTAATTAAATTAACGCTACCCCTTTTAAACTCAGGCTCGCAAATCTTAAATATTGGCAGCATGGGAGGGTTTCAAGGTTCTAAGAAATTTAAGGGTTTAAGTGCTTATGGTGCTACTAAAGCAGCCCTAGCAAATTTAACGGAAACTTTAGCAGTAGAATTGAGTGATAGAGGTATTCATGTTAATTGCTTGAGTTTGGGAGCTGTTTCAACTGATATGCAAAAAAATGCCTTCCCGGGATTAAAACCAGAAATATCATCCACAAGAATGGGTGAGTTCATCGCAAATTTTGCAGTCAATGATGGCTTTCTTTTTAATGGCAAAGTAATTCCAGTGGCTTTAAATAATCCAAGCTAATACGTGAAAGGGGATTACATTTTAAGTAACTTCGGCGATCTAACTAATTTTAATATGAGAAGAATCACGGCTATTTTAATAGGGGTTATTTTAACACTGAGTATTTCATCGAATAAAGCAACCGCTCAAAGTGTACAGATATTGAGTTCTAATGCTTTGAATGGAGCGATAAATGGAGTTGTGCTTGGTGGAGCGACCATGTTTATAAATGACAAAAAGGTAAACTCACCATTCAATAAAAATCTTGACGATCTTTATGCGCTACAAGTTGGATTGGGGTTAGGCACACTGTATGGTGTTGGAATGGGTGGATACGATGTTGTTACAGGTGAAGGTCGCGAAATACTTGTTTCAGGTTTTTTTAATGATGGAAACAATAGCTCAATTATTGTTCTCATGGATACTTTTTATGGAGCTGCAGCTGGCGGACTTATTGCTATGTCTCTAAGTTTAGTTTCTCAAGATCCGATTGTTGATGCTACTAAGTACGGGATGGGAGTTGGTGCATATGTAGGATTTGGTTTCGGAATCTTTGATGCTTTTTTTATCGCAAAAAGATCAAGTGAGCCGGTTATTGCAACTAACCATTTACCAGACCAGGCTGAGGGCTTAGCATCTATTGCTTTTGATAATGGCTACTCCGTGGGATTTATAAATCCAACCTTAATAACAACTCTCGAGTTTAGTGATACTAATTTGAGTCGAAATATTCATTCGAATATCGAATTGGTTAACCTTAGAATTAACTTCTAGAAGTCTGGCTTACTAATCCTTTTAGAATTTCTCTTGTGGTATTAATATGACCACTTAAAGAATGATTTAATCCATCTGTAAGATAATTCCACGCATCGGGGCTATCACCCATTCTTTTACTTTGAGGATCAATCACAATTCCTTTTTTCCCTGATACTACTTCGATTAATTGGGCTACATCCTTTTTATTAATGATGAATTCATGTAGCGGATTCTCTTCCAGTAATTCTGAGATTATTAACGAAGGTGTAACCCAGACAATCTCGTTTGAGATTGACTCACTCAACACATCTTGAATCGAATTCAAGTTTTCCCATGTTTCAGATAATGGGAGTAATGTTCTATCAGGTGTAATATTCAAACGTTGGATGTCGAAAGTACCAATGTTCACAAAAACCCAATCTGGCTCATGCAATAGCACATCACGATCAAGACGCCGTAATGCATCAGAAGTTGTGTTCGCAGAAACACCGGCATTTATAAAATTAAAACGAGCATTATCAACGGCAATTTCAAGTACCTCTTTTAGAATCTCGAACCAGCCTTGATCATCTTCTGTTGCTGAATCCCCAAATCCTACAATTGTTTCTGTTCCATCAAATGGAAGATTATCGAGCAACTCTGTGATTGATTCTTCTTTCAATAACTCAATAGCTGCTTGCTTAGCGTTGTTCGTTGCATTTTTTCGAGCTAACTCTAATTCGTCTTTGGATAAACCAAGGAGTTTAGCTTCAACGTGTAAATCTCTCTTACCAGGCAATAATGGAAAACGTCGCTCTAGATGAAAAAAAGGAAGAATAAATTGCTCAATAATATTTTTCTCTTCGTTGTTAATACTCATAACGTTTAATTTAATATATAACTCTTCAATTCGTTTATTCCCTCAGTTGCTGATTTTTGGATATGCAACCAATCTTTATAGGTGTATAACTCAGGCGTTCCAGGATCTATGATATATTTATTAGAATGTTCAGGAGCATAATTCACCAAGCCTGCAGCAGGATAGACCGCAAGTGATGTTCCTATCACCAATAGTACATCTGCCTGCATCATAATTTCAGCAGCAAGTTCAATTCGTGGCACCATTTCTCCAAACCAAACAATAGATGGCCTTAATTGATGTC
>OZ271839.1:3572500-3619978 GCA_965601825.1 Balneolaceae bacterium
AGGTGGGCTCTATCGGGTTGCCCCATTCGGAAATCTACGGATCTGAGCTCTTTTGCAGCTCCCCGTAGCTTATCGCAGCTTTACACGTCCTTCATCGCCTCTGCATGCCAAGGCATCCACCGTGTGCCCTTATCCGCTTTGTTTATAGAACTTGCACGACCCGTCTGTTGCCAGACAGCCCGCGCGCAGCTTCAAGGTTATTCTTGTGGTCTGAATGTGGGACGAACCGCATTCAGATACCTTTGGCGTTAGCATACATACTTGCGTATGCATGTAACTGAGCCAAATGCCATTACTGACATTTAACTTTGCTTTTACTCATTACTTCTTCATCATGTCAAAGAACTCGCCGGGCGAGCACCAGTCCTGCTGGGCACGCTCAGCGCTCCTGAGTTGCCTCAGAATATTCCGTTGTAAGCATCGGGCACATATCGCCTCTCAGTACTTACGCTTCATTAAATCAAAAAAAAATCGTGGAGCTACAGGGATTCGAACCCTGGACCCCTGCCTTGCAAAGGCAGTGCTCTAGCCAGCTGAGCTATAGCCCCATTGTGGGCTTGGGAGGACTTGAACCTCCGACCTCACGCTTATCAGGCGTGCGCTCTAACCACCTGAGCTACAAGCCCTGCTCGGGTTTGCGGCTCAGGAAGCCTCCAGCATCCCGCATCCGCTGCTATTGTAAAGTAAAAAACAGATTGCTTGTAACGAGCCAGGCGTAAGATGTGTCGCTGCCAGTCCGTTGCCAGACCAGCCAACAGGCTCTCCGTGAAAGGAGGTGATCCAGCCGCACCTTCCGGTACGGCTACCTTGTTACGACTTAGCGCCAGTTACCAGGCTTACCCTAGGCAGCTGCCTCCCGAAGGTTAGCATGCCGACATCAGGTACTCCTGACTTCCATCGCTTGACGGGCGGTGTGTACAAGGCCCGGGAACGTATTCACCGCGTCGTTGCTGATACGCGATTACTAGCGATTCCAACTTCATGGAGTCGAGTTGCAGACTCCAATCCGAACTGAGATTGGTTTTGTGGATTTGCGCCCCATCGCTGGGTGGCCACCCATTGTACCAACCATTGTAGCACGTGTGCAGCCCTGGACGTAAGGGCCATGATGACTTGACGTCGTCCCCACCTTCCTCACTACTTGCGTAGGCAGTCTGGCTAGAGTCCCCACCATTATGTGCTGGTAACTAACCACAGGGGTTGCGCTCGTTGCGGGACTTAACCCAACACCTCACGGCACGAGCTGACGACAGCCATGCAGCACCTTCCACCACGCCCCTAAGGGACCTCCTGTTTCCAGAAGTAGCATGGCGGATTTAGCCCAGGTAAGGTTCCTCGCGTTGCATCGAATTAAGCCACATGCTCCACCGCTTGTGCGGGCCCCCGTCAATTCCTTTGAGTTTCATCGTTGCCGACGTACTCCCCAGGTGGCATACTTAATGCGTTAACTGCAGCACTGACCCACAAGGGCCAACACCTAGTATGCATCGTTTACGGCGTGGACTACCAGGGTATCTAATCCTGTTCGCTCCCCACGCTTTCGTGCCTCAGCGTCAGTTGTAGACCAGCAGGCCGCCTTCGCCACTGATGTTCTTCGTAATATCTATGCATTTCACCGCTACACTACGAATTCCACCTGCCTCTTCTACACTCAAGATGCCCAGTATCCAAGGCCATTTTACCGTTAAGCGGCAAGATTTCACCTCAGACTTAAACATCCGCCTACGCACCCTTTACACCCAATGATTCCGGACAACGCTTGCACCCTCCGTATTACCGCGGCTGCTGGCACGGAGTTAGCCGGTGCTTATTCACCAGGTACCGTCATAGGAGATCAAAACCCCCCTGTTCTTCCCTGGCAAAAGTCGTTTACAACCCATAGGGCCGTCTTCCGACACGCGGCGTGGCTGCGTCAGGCTTTCGCCCATTGCGCAAGATTCCTCACTGCTGCCCTCCGTAGAGGTCTGGGCCGTGTCTCAGTCCCAGTGTGGGGGATCATCCTCTCAGACCCCCTAGCTATCATCGCCTTGGTAAGCCATTACCTTACCAACTAGCTAATAGCACGCAGACCCATCTTTAGCCGCCCGAAAGCTTTAACAACTGTGGCCATGCGGCCCCGCTGCATTACGCGGTATTAGCACCACTTTCGCAGTGTTATCCCCCAGCTAAAGGCAGGTTGTCTACGCGTTACTCACCCGTTCGCCAGTCTCCAGTAATTGCAAGCAACTACCTTCTCCTTCGACTTGCATGTGTTAAGCCCGCCGCCAGCGTTCGTCCTGAGCCAGGATCAAACTCTCCATTGTAATCAAAAATATATACTCTGTGAGCCTAATCCTACGCTCTCTTCCATTCAAAAGAATTTCCAAGCTATCTCTAGCTCGCACAAACAATCTGTTCTTTACTTCAACAATATTTCAAATAACATTTGCCACAAAATTTCCGTGACAGATTCCAAAGATACGGCAGTTAACTAGCCGATGTCAATAGCAAAACAAAAAATATTTTCTGAATTGCATAAAAAAAGTGGTGCCTTTTCTGACACCACTAAAAACAATAAAATATAAAGCTGTTAGTCAGACTTTTTGTCTTCGTTTTCAGCTTCTTCAGTAGATTCTTCTTCAACTTCTGCTGTTGGTGCATCTACAGTTTCTTCTACAACTTCTTCAACTACAGGAGCTGCAACAGCCTCAGTAGTTTTCGGCGTTGCCTTACCTGCACGACGAGTACGTTTTTTCTTAGTAGTTTTACCACCTTCCGGTTTAATATCATTGTAATCTACTAATTCAATAACGGCCATATCAGCACCATCACCTTGGCGAAATCCGATTTTAATAACTCGAGTATATCCACCCGGGCGATCTTTGCTTTGTGGTCCAACTTCTTCAAATAGCTTTTTTACTGTCTCTTTGTTTTGAAGAGCAGAGAAAACCATTCTACGATTTAAAAGGTTATCTTCTTTTGCTCTAGTGATTAGAGGCTCAATAAAACGACGGAGCTCTTTTGCTTTTGCAACAGTAGTTACAATTCTGTGCTCACGAACTAATGCCATCGTTAGAGAACGCATAGTCGCTTTTCTGTGCGCTGAAGTTCTACTTAATTTTCTGCCTTTTACTCTGTGGCGCATAATTCAGTCCCTTCTTAGTCTAAATATTTTGCTACATCCATTCCAAACTGAAGATTTTTCTCTTCAATTACTTCGATTAACTCTGTAAGAGATTTTTTACCAAAGTTTCGGAATTTCAAAAGATCTTGTTCATCACGTGCAACTAACTCACCAATAGAGTTAATGTTCGCAGATTTCAAACAGTTGTATGCACGTACACTCAGATTCAAGTCTTCGATACTTGTGCGTAGAAGATTTGCTATTCGTTGCTTTTCAGCATCAACTTCTTCCTCTTCCTGAGTGAATGGCTCTTCAATTTTTTCAGTAATGAATTTCTCAATGTGCTCTTTAAGAATCTTACCAGCTAAAGTAAGGGCTTCTTTTGCGTTTACAGAGCCGTCAGTTTCTACATCCATTACCAATTTTTCATAGTCAGTTCTTTGTCCAACACGGACATTATCAACATTGAACTTAACAGACTTGATTGGTGTAAAGATAGCATCAATTGGAATGAGGTTGATATCTTCTTCTTCAAATGACATCTCTTCTGCTGGGACATATCCTCTACCCCTGCCAATACGAAGCTCGATTTCTAGTTCAGCATCATCTGCTAGGTTAGCTATCACTAAATCAGTATTCAATACATCATATTCAGCAGTTGCAGCATCAATATCAGCAGCAGTAAGTGTACCAGCACCTTTTTTGGTTAGATGAATGACTCCACCACTTTGCTCGATTTGCTTAAAGCGAACCTGCTTAAAGTTTAGGATAATCTCATAAACATCTTCTTTGACACCCTGAATACTTGAGTATTCATGATCAACACCATTTATTTTAATTGCAGTGATTGCAATCCCCGGTAATGACGAAAGTAAAACTCGACGAAACGAATTACCGATCGTTACACCAAAACCTCTTTCAAGTGGCTGTAGTACGAATGTACCAAAACTATCTTCATCTTTAACCACATCAAGGCTTTCAGGCATTTGTATGCTATAATTGCTCATAATTATACGGTAAATCTTTAAAATTACTTAGAGTAGAGCTCGACGATGAGCTGTACGTTAATATTCTCTGGAATCTCTTCCATTGTTGGTGCGTATAAGAACTTACCCGTTCTCAATTTAGCATCCACTTCAACCCACTTGTATTTATTTCGTGGCGCACTTGTTAAAGAAGTATCAACAACTTCCAAATCTCTTGATTTTGGTCTCAGTGATATCACATCTCCTGCCTTAACTGCATAAGAAGGAATATTTACTGTGTGACCATTAACAATAATATGCTTGTGACTCACTAATTGACGTGCCTGACGTCTTGTTTTAGCAAATCCCATTCTGAATACAGTATTGTCTAATCGAGATTCAAGTGACTGTAACAAATTCTCACCAGTTACTCCACCTTTTGCAGAAGCAGCTTCATAGAGATTACGGAATTGCTTTTCCAGTAGTCCATAAGTGTATTTTGCTTTCTGCTTTTCTTCTAACTGAATAGCATATTCTGATTTTCTTTGAAATCTTGAACGACCATGCTGTCCAGGTCCATAAGGTTTTCTTTCTAAAGCTTTACTAGGTCCAAAGATTGGCTCTTTGAATCTTCTAGCTTTTTTCTGTTTTGGGCCTCTGTATCTTGCCATTTCTTAAATCAATAACTGGTTAAACTCTTCTACGTTTTGGAGGGCGGCATCCATTATGTGGAATTGGAGTACGATCGATAATAGATGTCACTTCAAGACCTGCATTTGCCATAGCACGTACTGCAGCTTCACGGCCAGAACCAGGTCCTTTTACGAATACCTGTACTCTTCTAAGTCCCATTTCATGGGCTGCTTTTGATGCCGTTTCAGAACTTAACTGAGCAGCATAAGGAGTATTTTTTCTACTTCCTTTAAAACCTTCTTTACCAGCAGAAGACCATGATAAAACATTCCCATTACCATCTGTAATGGTTACAATCACATTATTAAACGTAGCCTTCACAAAAGCCATACCGTTAGGATCACTAACTTGTGCTTTCTTTTTTCTCTTTGAAGCTGCGCCTGTTTGTTTTTTAGCCATTTCTATTCAGTTAAATTATTTACCTACTTTCTTCTTACCTGCAACAGTACGCTTTTTACCCTTACGAGTACGCGCATTTGTTTGTGTTCGTTGACCTCTAACGGGAAGTCCTTTTCTATGACGAACACCACGATATGCACCAATTTCAATTAAGCGACGGATGTTACCATTCACTTCGCTTCTTAGTGCACCTTCTACTTTAAACTCTTCTTCTATAAATCCACGGATTGCACTTACTTGTGAATCAGTCCAGTCGATTACTTTTATGTTTTGATCGATATCTAAAGAATCAAGAATTCTTGCAGATTGGGTGCGACCAATACCGTGAATGTAAGTTAGACCAATGAGGCCTCTTTTTTGTTTAGGTAAATCAATTCCAGCTATACGTGCCATATATTTCTATCCTATCCCTGACGTTGTTTATGACGAGGGTTTTTCTTATTGATAACGTAAAGACGTCCTTTTCTTCGAACGATTTTATCGTCTGAACTACGCTTTTTTACAGAAGATCTAGTTTTCATTTCTTTTGAAATTATTTGTAGCGATAAGTAATTCTGCCCTTCGACAAATCATATGGTGACATTTCAATAGCTACTCTATCACCAGGTAAAATTTTGATGTAATACATTCTCATTTTACCGGATACATGAGCAAGAATTTCATGTCCGTTATCTAGCTTTACTCTGAACTGTGCGTTCGGTAATGCTTCGACTATTTCTCCGTCTTGTTTTATAGGCTCTTGTTTAGCCATATAGAATTACGTTATCAGGATTTTTTGACAGCTCGGCAATATAATCAAAAGTACTTAAAATTTCAGCCTCACCTTCTCTCACAACAATATCATGTTCAAAGTGTGCCGAATACTTTCGATCTGCTGTTACTATTGTCCAGCCATCAGCTAAAGTTTCTACTTTCCATGTGCCCATGTTTATCATAGGCTCAATCGCTAAGGTCATACCTGAACGTAAACGCTCACCACGACCTTTTTTACCATAGTTTGGTACAGATGGATCTTCGTGCAACGATCTTCCTAATCCATGACCAACTAAATCTCTTACAACACCGAACCCTTCATTTTCACAATGAACTTGAACGGCATTTCCAATATCACCAATTCTTTTACCATGAATCGCTTGTTCAATTCCTTTGTACAATGATTCAAGAGTTGTTCTTAATAAGTGCCAGGTCTCTTCATCACATTCACCTACTGCAAATGTATATGCATGATCACCAAAGTATCCATCTAGTTCTACACCACAGTCGATAGATACGATGTCACCTTCATTAAGAACGCGTGTGCCCGGAATACCATGAACAACTTCTTCATTAACTGAAATACAAAGTGTTCCCGGAAACGGGTTTGAAGCAGGACCATATCCTTTGAATGCTGGCCTGGCTCCATGTTTCTTTACAAAATCTTCAGCAATTACATCAAGTTTCCCTGTTTCAATACCAGGCTCGATATACTTACTTACTTCCGCAAGAGTGTGGGAAACCAGCTGCGCACTTTTACGCATCTTTTCGATCTCTCGATCACTCTTCAGGTAAATCATGTTAGGCTCTTCTTCGGCCTTTGATCTTCCCTGTTTTCATGAATCCATCATAATGCCTCATCATCAAGTGACTTTCAATTTGTTGTAGCGTATCTAATGCAACACCTACAATGATCAAAAGACTAGTTCCACCGTAGAACAATGCGAAACCTGGAGTAACACCAAAGTTGATCACAATCGCTGGCAGAATTGCAACAAATGATAAGAATATAGATCCCGGAAGGGTGATTTTTGTCAAAATATTGTCAATGAACTCTACAGTAGCTTTACCCGGTCGAACACCAGGAATAAACCCACCTTGTCTTTTCATAGTATCTGCCATTTCCTTTGGATTGATGGCGATAGCTGTATAGAAAAACGTGAAAAACACACAGATAAAGAAGAATACAATCGAATAAAGTAGACCCGAGTAGTCAACCGACCATGCAGTTAGCGTTTGAATCGTTTCATTATCTGGGAAGAATGAACCAATTGTGCTTGGAATAAACATGATAGACTGTGCGAAAATAATCGGCATTACACCAGCAGCATTTACACGAAGTGGTAAATACTGAGTGGTTCCACCGTAAACTTTTCTTCCAACAACTCGCTTTGCATACTGAACCGGAATCTTCCGCGTACCTTGTGTTAGAAGAACAACTGCTGCAATTATTAATACTAGAACAGCTAATTCAATTAGAACAATAATCGCATTGCTCTTTGTAGTTACTTCATTAATCAGGTTTGCCGGCAATACCGCAATAATCCCGATCATGATAATTAGTGAGATACCGTTACCAATGCCCCGATCAGTAATACGCTCACCAAGCCACATCACAAATGTAGTACCTGCAGTAAGTACAATCACTGAAGTGATTGTGAACGCTACTGTATTTACAATAATAGCTTGCGGAGCTGTTGCAATTAAGTTGATAGAGAAGGCAATAGACTGTAATGCAGTAATACCTACAGTACCATATCTTGTGAGACGGGTAATTTTACGTCGACCCTCTTCCCCTTCACGCTGAAGTTTCTGGAAGTAAGGAACAACTGCCCCCATCAACTGGATAATAATCGAAGCCGTAATGTATGGCATAATTCCAAGTGCAAATACACCCGCTCTTGAAAAAGCTCCACCAACGAACATATCAAACAATCCAAGCAGACTGTTTGATCCTGGTGTTAAGCTTAATAATGCACTTGCATCAACACCCGGAAGTGTAATGTAACTACCTACACGATAGATCATCAAAATCCCAATAGTGTAAAGGATTCTGTTTTTCAGATCTTCGATTTTAAAAATATTACGGAAGTTTTCGATCAGACTCATTCGCTGAGAAATCTGTTAATTAGTTGATGATTGTTAATGTACCGCCTGCTTTCTCGATTTTCTCAACAGCAGATTTACTAGCAGCGTGAGCTTCAAGCTCAACTTTTGTACTGAATTCTCCGGACCCAAGAACTTTTACCAATTCGTTCTTTTTCGCTAATCCAGCCTCAACTAGGTTTGCAAATGTAATTGTAGACTCGAGTTTTCCGGCCTCAATGTAATCAGCAATTCTTTCCAGATTGATTGGTCTATATTCAATTCTGTTTGGATTTTTGAACCCAAACTTTGGAACACGACGCTGTAATGGCATCTGTCCACCTTCGAACCAAGGTCTGCGTGAATAACCTGATCTAGATTTTGCACCATTCATACCACGTCCGGATTCCTGGCCATGACCAGAACCTTCACCACGACCTACGCGTTTTCTACTTTTTTTATTCGGAGACGGTGCTTTGATATTACTTAATTTCATCACTTACTACCTTGTAGGATTAACCTTCAAATACTTTGTTTAATGGAATTCCTCTTCTCTTAGCAACTTCCATTGGGTCAGTTAGATCTTTTAAAGCCTGGAATGCAGCCTTAACCATGTTGTGTGGATTTGATGATCCTTGAGACTTTGACAGAATGTTATGTACACCCGCAACGTCTAATAAGTTTTTCACCGCACCACCTGCAATTACACCCGTACCTTCAGAAGCCGGACGAAGTAAAACTTTACCCGCACCAGCTTTACCAATTACTGGATGGTAAATACTCTTACTTGGTGTCAAAGGAATTCTGATGAGATTCTTTTTAGCGTTGTCGAAACCTTTCTGGATCGCATCAGATACTTCGTTTGCTTTTCCAAGTCCATGACCAACAACACCATTGCCATCACCAACTACAACGATTGCATTAAAGCTAAATCGGCGACCACCTTTTACTACTTTAGCAACACGGTTAACATGAACCAATTTCTCCTCAAGGTTGAGGTTAGCTGCTGGTATAGATTGTTTTCTTCTTACTTTAGGCATTTGATTTCCAACTTATTTTAGAACTGCAGGCCGCCTTCACGGGCACCTTCTGCAGCTGCTTTAACAATTCCATGATAGTTATAACCACTACGGTCGAATACAGCTGTAGTAATTCCTTTGTCACTAGCAACCTTCGCAAGATCAGTACCGGCAGTTTTTGCAGAATCAACACCTGATTTGCTTTTTACTGAAGCCAATGTAACACCAGCTGCATCATCTATTAATTGCAGATATGTAAACTTGTTACTTTTGTAGATAGCAAGTCTTGGTCTTTCAGCAGTTCCTGCAATCGTAGCACGAATGCGTCTTCTAATCTTATTTCTTCTTTCTGTTTTAACTTGATTCTTATCCATAGTATAAAACCTTATTTAGCTGCAGACTTACCTGCTTTACGTCTAATTTGCTCACCCTCGTAGCGGATACCTTTACCTTTGTATGGCTCAGGTTTTCTGAAAGAACGAATCTTAGCAGATACTTGACCAACCAATTCTTTATCAATACCAGAAATAATCACTATTGGATTTTTCTTAGTCTTGGTATCTACTTCAATTTTAATTCCCTGAGGTGCAACAAAGAAGATTGGGTGTGAATAACCTAAATTCAATTCCAGAACATCGCCATTAATTGCAGCACGGAAACCTACACCAATGATTTCAAGCTTCTTTGTATATCCTTCTGTTACACCAATAACCATATTATTGATTAAAGAACGATATAATCCGTGAAGCGCTCTGTCTTGCTTTACTTCAGAGTTACGCTTAACAAGAATCTCACCTTCAGCTTTTTCAACTGAAATGTTTGGATGAATTTGTAAGCTGCTGGTACCCTTATCTCCCTTTACAGTAACTACGTTGTCAGCATCAATACTGAACTCAACTTTATCTGATAGTGGGATTGGTAATTTTCCAATTCGTGACATATCTAATACTCTTTATTTAGTAGACACTGCAAAGAACTTCGCCGCCAACATTGAGTTTGCGTGCTTCTTTGTCGGTCATTACACCTTTAGAGGTAGAAAGAATTACAATACCAAGTCCGTTTTGAGATCTAGGAACATTGTTAGCTCCTGCATGCTCTCTTAAACCAGGTCTTGAAACTCGTTTAATATTTCTGATTACTGGTAAGCCGTAGGAATCATACTTCAAGTACATTCTGATAACACCTTGCTTACCATCGTTAATGTCGATGTACTTTGAGATGTATCCTTTATCAACAAGGATTTTAGCCATCGCACGCTTCAATTTAGAAGCTGGTACGTCAACTTTTCTATGCCCAGCTGTTTGAGCATTTCTAATTCGAGTTAAAAAATCTGCTATAGGATCATTCATAGGTTTACCAGCTTGCTTTTCTTACGCCAGGAATTTTACCATCCAAAGCTAATTCACGGAATTTAATTCGAGAAACACCATACTTACCGATGTAACCGCGGCTACGGCCAGTTAAACTACATCTGTTACGAACTCGAGTTGGGCTCGCGTTTCTTGGCAGTTTTTGAAGTGCTTCATAGTCGCCAGCTTCTTTTAAAGCAGCTCTTTTTTCAGCGAACTTCTCAACTGTTTTTTTTCTTTTCTCGTTACGCGCTATCCAGGATTTCTTAGCCATGATATACTCTTAGTTTCTTCTTTTGAATGGCATTCCGAAGTGCTTTAATAATGCTAAAGCCTCTTCATCAGTTTTTGCACTAGTTACAAATGTGATGTCCATTCCGTGCATCTTTGTAACTTTATCAGTATCAATTTCTGGGAAGATTGTATGTTCTTTTACTCCCATTGTGTAGTTACCACGACCATCGAAACTTTTATCAGGAATACCCTGGAAGTCACGAGTACGAGGTAATGCAAGGTTGATCAGACGATCAACAAATTCAAACATAATTCTACCGCGAAGAGTCACTTTGCAACCAATTGGCATACCTTCTCTCAACTTAAAGTTAGAGATTGATTTCTTCGCTTTAGTAGTTACAGGTTGCTGACCAGTGATAAGTGCAACATTCTGTACAATTGTATCTAATGATTTCTTGTCTTGAATTGCTTCACCAACTCCAACGTTGATTACTACTTTCTCAAGCTTTGGAATTTCCATTACGTTACCGTAGCTGAATTCTTCCTTGAGCTTTGGTGCAATTTCTTTGTTATAAATAGCGTGTAGTCTTGCTTCTGCCATGTTAGTTCACACCTTACTTATCTATAATTTCGCCACTGGCCTTTGAGTAGCGAACCCATCGGGTTTTGCCATTTTCCTCAATTTTCTTGCGGCCAATTCTTGTTGGTTCATTGTTAGAAGGATCTACCACCATCACATTAGATATATGAATTGGAGCTTCCTTGTGAACACGTCCACCTTGCTGATTTTCCTGAGATGGTTTTTCGTGATGAGTACGAATATTCACACCCTCCACTAAAACGCGCTCTTGCTTAGGAAATACCATCAGAACTCGAGACTGATATCCTTTTTCTCGCGATGGTTGTCCCTTAGAGCTTGTGATAGCTTTTGTAAGAGCAACAGTATCGCCTTTCTTTACATGTAATTTATTTTGTGTATTGAACCTGCGTGGCATAACTCAATTCCTATTAAAGTACTTCAGGTGCCAGAGATACGATCTTCATGTAGCTCTTCTCACGAAGTTCACGTGCTACAGGCCCGAAAATACGAGTACCTACTGGTTCACTGTCTTTATTGATTACAACCGCAGCATTCTCGTCAAAACGGATATAACTTCCATCTCTTCTACGGTATTCTTTTTTTGTTCTCACGATAACTGCTTTAACAACATCACCCTTTTTAACATTACCACCAGGGATAGCTGCTTTTACAGATGCAGAAATAATATCTCCAACTCGTGCATAGCGGCGTCGAGAATCACCCAACACTTTTATACACATGATTTTTTTCGCTCCGCTGTTATCTGCTGTATTTAATACTGTCTGTGTTTGTACCATCGTATTATCCTAAACCTATTATTTAGCTCTTTCTACGATTTCCACCAATCTCCAAGTCTTTCTCTTAGATAATGGTCGCGTTGACATGATCCGCACGATATCGCCTTCATTAGCATCGTTTTTCTCATCATGAGCCATCAATTTTGTAGTCTTAGTGATGAACTTTCCATAAATAGGGTGTTTCACCTGACGATCTACAGCAACAGAGATACTTTTCTCCATTTTGTTGCTCACAACGCGGCCAACTCTTTCGCGACGGCGTGCTCTTTCTACGTTTTGTGTATTCTCAGCCATAAGTTTATGCTTGCTCAGCGCTTAATTTCTCGTTTAGGATTGTTTTCAGTCTGGCAACTTCTCTTCTGTGAGATTTAATTCGTGCTGGATTCTCTAACTGACCAGTCACCGACTTAGTAAATCTCATGTTTTGAAGGGCTGCTTGTTCATCCTTAAGCCGAGCTTCAAGCTCTGTTGTACTTAATTCTCTTAGTTCGTGTGCTTTCATTTCTACAACCTTATCCGTTTAGATCGCGGCGAACCACAAACTTAGTTTTTATTGGAAGTTTATGAGATGCACGTTGCATCGCTTTTCTAGCTCGATCTTCATCAACACCAGCAATCTCGAATAAAATTCTACCTGGCTTTACAACTGCTACCCAATGATCCAAAGCACCTTTACCTTTACCCATACGAGTTTCAGCTGGTTTACTTGTCATTGGTCGATCAGGGAAAATGCGGATGAAAGTTTGACCTTCACGTTGTAATGCACGTGAAATTGCAATACGGCATGCTTCAATTTGACGCGAAGTGATAAACTTTGGCTCCAACGCTTTTAAACCGAAATCACCAAAGTTAAGCTGGTGACCTCTTTGGGCATTCCCTTTCAGCTTATCACGATGAACTCGACGTCTTTTAATTCGTTTTGGTTCTAACATTATAAACTACCTGCTCAGTTGTTTTGGTTATTAGCCCGGTTTCTGTTTCTGTTTCTTCTTCGTGGACGACGATCCTTCTTGTCGTTTCTTCTACCACGTGACGATTCTGCTTCAGCTGCAGCCTTAGCACCTGGAGTTAAATCAACATCGCCAATAATTTCACCTTTGAAGATCCAAACGCTAACACCAATAGCACCATAGATTGTGTTTGATGTAGCTGTTGAATAATCAATATCAGCTCTTAGAGTATGCAAAGGAATTTGACCCTCTTTGTAGTGCTCAGTACGTGCCATTTCAGCACCACCGAGTCTACCAGAGCATTTTACTTTGATGCCTTTAGCTCCCATTCTCATTGCTGAAGCGATTGCAGTTTTCATTGCTCTACGGAATGAAACACGTGCTTGTAGTTGCTGCGCAATATTTTGAGCCACTAGAGAAGCATCAAGTTCAGGTCTTTTAATCTCACTCACATTAATTTGAACTTCTTTATTCGTGATTTTCTTCAATTCTTCACGAAGTAGTTCAATTTGCTCTCCACCTTTACCAATGATAACACCTGGCCGGCTTGTACGAAGAGTTAGTAGAATTCTTTTTGGAGTACGTTCGATTATTACACTTGATAATCCGCCATTACGAAGACGTGCCTGAAGATATTCACGCAATTTAGTGTCTTCTAATACGAGAGCAGGTTGGTTGTCTTCTGAATACCAGTTAGAATCCCAACCACGGATAATGCCTAATCTAAAACCAATTGGATTTGTCTTTTGTCCCAAGGTATGCCTCGTTTATTCGTTTACAAGTTCTTCTTCACGTTTTGCAACAATCACAGTGATGTGGCAAGAACGTTTGTTGATTCTATGAGCACGACCTTGTGGAGCCGGCTGAATACGCTTAAGAGTTACGCCTTCATCAACAAAGATTCTTTTAATTATTAAATCTTCATCATCGAAACGCTCTTCCTGAAATTTGTCACGTAGGTTCGCTGCAGCAGATTTGATCACTTTAGCAACATCAGTAGCAGAACCTTTATTAGTGAACTCAAGGCGCTTTAACGCTTTGCTCACTGAAGATCCACGAACTGCATCAGCAACTAATCTTACCTTGCGAGGTGCTCTTCTTAAATGTCGTTGTATGGCGCGAGCCTCAAATACTGGAGTATCCATTTCTTACTCTACCTTATTTTCCTTTTTTCATTGGGTGACCGCGGAATGTTCTAGTTGGTGAAAATTCTCCCAACTTATGTCCAACCATATTTTCTGTTACAAATACTGGGATGAACTGCTTTCCGTTATGTACTGCAATTGTTAATCCGATAAAATCAGGAGTAATCAATGAGCTACGCGACCAAGTTTTGATAACTTTCTTGCTACCGCTTTCCTGAGCAGCATCAATTTTGCGCTGTAGCTTATAATGTACAAATGGCCCTTTTTTTAATGAGCGTGGCATACTTTAATACTTATTTCTTAGCGTTTCTTCTTCTGACGATGTACTTATTAGACAGCTTCTTCTTATTGCGTGTCTTTTTACCTTTAGCCATCTGACCCCAAGGTGAACGTGGGTGACCTCCAGAAGACTTTCCTTCACCACCACCCATTGGGTGATCAACCGGGTTCATCGCTACACCACGAGTTTGTGGGCGTCGACCTAACCAACGGCTTCTACCAGCTTTACCAATAGTTGTATTCATGTGATCAGGATTACTTGTAGAACCAACTGTTGCCATACAAGTACCAAGGATCAACCGAACTTCACCAGATGGTAATTTTACACTTACATACTTTTCTTGCTTACCAAGAAGCTGAGCGCCAGTACCGGCACTTCTACAAATTGTCGCGCCTTTACCCGGAGTTAATTCAATAGCATGAATAAAAGTACCCGGAGGCATGTTTCTCAATTGTAGAGCATTACCTAAATCCGGTGATACTTTTTCACCTGAGATAACAGAATCACCAACCTTTAGCCCATTAGGTGCGATGATGTATCTCTTCTCACCATCAGCATAAGCTAAAAGAGCGATTCTTGCAGTTCTGTTTGGATCGTACTCAATAGTCTTAACTACAGCAGGGATATCAAATTTATTTCTTTTGAAATCAATGATTCTGTAACGACGCTTATGCCCGCCCCCGCGATGACGCGATGTTTTACGACCATGATGGTTACGTCCACCTGATTTATGAATACCTACTGTAAGAGATTTTTCAGGCACATTTGTTGTAACATCATCGAATACTGGCGCGATGCGATGACGTGTACCTGGAGTAGTTGGTTTTAATTTCCTTGTAGCCATTTATCTATCCTAAATTTCGCTGAAGAAATCTATTTCGCCTTCTTTCAGGGTTATAATTGCCTTTTTCCAGGTACTAGTTCTACCTGCCTGAAAACCACTTCTGGTATATCTTCCCTTAGGCTTAGAAGGCATGATCAAAGTATTAACTTTAGCAACCTTTACACCTGGGTAGTGCGATTCAATAGCTTCTCTAATTTCTGGCTTCGTAGCTTTCTTATTTACTTCAAAAGTTACTTTGCCTTCTTGTTCTTGCAATCGGCTTAATTTCTCTGTGATTACTGGTCGAATGAGTACGCTCATGCTTCAACCTCCTCTTTTTTTGGAGAAACTGAATTCTCAAGTACTTCTACTGCACTTTGCTGGATCAATAAAACATCAGCATGCAAAATCTGATATGTATTTGGCTTATTTGCCTCCAAAACAGAAACACCGGGGATATTACTTGCCGATTTAACAACCATGTGATCAGTATCAGCAGTTAGGATCAAAACCTTCTTATCAGCTATGTCTAATGCTGAAAGCATAGAAACAACTTGTTTTGTCTTTGGTGCTTCGAATGAAAAATCTGAAACGATTGTAATAGCTTCTTCACCTGCTTTTACAGAAAGTGCAGACTTACGAGCTAGTTGAACAACCTTCTTGTTCAACTTGAAACTATAGTCTCTGGGTTTCGGACCAAACACAGTTCCACCTTTTCTTAGAAGTGGAGACTTAATGTTACCACGGCGTGCATTACCAGTGCCTTTTTGGCGATAAAGTTTTTTAGTACTACCAGTAACTTCAGAACGCTCTTTAGTTTTTGCTGTTCCCTGTCTCTTATTAGCTAAGTGACGTCGAACATCTTCATATAGTGCAACTTCATTAGGTTCGATTGCAAAAATGTCGTCGCTTAATTCAGCAACTTCACCACTTTTGGAACCATCAATGTTGTATATATCTAAATTCATATCAATTATACCTCAGTCTTGTTGAGGATTTCTACATATGAGCCTTTTGGACCTGGAATGCTACCAGTTAAAAGAACTAGGCTTGATTCAGGAAGAATTTTGGCAACACTTAAATTCTTCACTTTAACTCTGGTGTTCCCATACTGACCAGCCATTCGCATTCCTTTGAATACACGAGCAGGATCAGAAGCACCACCAATAGAACCAGGAGCTCTTAATCTGTTGTGCTGACCGTGAGTTTCGTCACCAACACCACTAAAATTGTGACGCTTAATAACACCAGAAAAACCACGACCTTTAGATGTACCAGCAACATCAACGATATCACCAATTTCAAATACATCTTCAGCTTTTACTTCATCACCTAAGTCTAAACCTTCTGGGATGAAATCTCTAAACTCACGAACAACAGCTTTTGAGTCAGTGCCTGATTTAGCAAAGTGACCTTTAACTGATTTCGAAACATTTTTTTCTCTTTTATCAAAACTTGAAAGCTGAACAGCATTATAACCGTCCTTTTCTTCTGTCTTGATTTGGGTAATAACAGCGGCTGGTACTTCAACGACAGTTACAGGTATACTACGACCGATTTCGTCAAAGACGCTTGTCATCCCAACTTTTTTTCCAACCAATCCACGCATTGTGTTCTTGATCTAATTCGTTAAACTTTAATTTCTACGTCAACGCCAGAAGGTAATTCTAGCTTCATTAGTGCATCCACAGTCTGTGAGCCAGTAGATAGAATATCGATTAACCGCTTGTGTGCACGATATTCAAATTGCTCGCGAGACTTTTTATCTACGAACACTGATTTATTCACAGTGATGATGCTTTTTCTGGTTGGAAGTGGAATCGGTCCCGAAACCACTGCACCAGTAGACTTCACAGTCTGAATAATTTTCTCTGCTGATTTGTCGATCAAATTATGATCGTATGATTTCAGCTTTATTCTGATTTTTTGTTGTGTTGCCACGGATCAGAACTCCTTAATCTAAGATTTTAGTTACCACACCGGCTCCTACGGTACGTCCACCCTCGCGGATCGCAAAACGCAGACCTTCTTCCATCGCCACCGGCTGAATTAACTCCACGTTCAACTTCACGTTGTCACCAGGCATCACCATCTCCACACCACTCGGCAGCTCACACGCTCCCGTTACATCCGTGGTACGGAAATAGAACTGCGGACGGTATCCCTTGAAGAATGGAGTGTGACGTCCACCTTCGTCTTTGCTCAGCACGTACACCTCGCACTCAAATTTCTTGTGAGGAGTGATTGAACCAGGCTTACATAGTACCATTCCACGCTGGATATCATCCTTGTTGATCCCACGTAGCAAGATACCCGCATTGTCGCCTGCCTCACCTTGGTCTAGAAGACGACGGAACATCTCAATACCGGTTACTACACTCTTCATTGGCTCTTCGATGATCCCAACGATTTCCACTTCCTCGTTGATCTTGATCACCCCACGCTCGATACGACCTGTAGCTACTGTTCCACGACCCGTGATTGAGAATACATCCTCAACAGGCATTAGGAACGGCTTGTCTACATCACGCTCCGGCGTTGGAATCGTCTCATCCACAGCAGCAATCAATTCTACTACTTTCTCTTCCCATTGCGCCTCGCCGTTGAGTGCGCCAAGAGCTGAACCCTGGATCACAGGAATGTCATCACCATCGAACTCGTAGCTAGATAGCAGCTCACGAACTTCAAGCTCTACCAGCTCCAGAAGCTCCTCGTCGTCTACTAAGTCCACTTTGTTCATGAATACCACGATTTGAGGTACACCCACCTGACGAGCAAGAAGGATATGCTCACGCGTCTGTGGCATAGGACCATCAGTAGCAGCCACTACAAGGATAGCACCGTCCATCTGAGCCGCTCCCGTTACCATGTTCTTCACATAGTCAGCGTGACCCGGGCAGTCTACGTGTGCGTAGTGACGCACTTCACTCTCATATTCCACGTGCGCCGTAGCGATGGTAATCCCGCGCTCGCGCTCCTCCGGAGCATTATCAATCTGGTCGAAAGCTTGCGCTTCCCCACCCCAGGTTTTCGCCATTACCGAGGTAATGGCAGCCGTTAAGGTTGTCTTACCATGATCTACGTGGCCAATTGTGCCCACATTCACATGTGGCTTGGTGCGTTGAAAGGTCTCTTTTGCCATTTTCTAAATGTGTTAATCGTTTAAATTTCTTGTTTATGCTTGGCTTTCAATGATTTCCGTAGCAATCTTGTCCGGAACCTGAGTGTACATTTCAAACTCCATTGAATACACTGCACGACCTTGTGTTAACGATCGAAGGTCTGTTGAGTAGCCAAACATCTCGCTAAGAGGAACGTTTGCTTTCACTATTGATCCATTTGGATCTGATTCCATGCTTTGGATAATTCCTCGTCGAGAGTTAAGGTCACCAATTACATCACCCATATACTCTTCTGGTGTTGTAACCTCTACTTTCATTACTGGTTCAAGCATAACTGGCTTAGCCTTCTTAGCTGAAGATCTGAATCCAGCTTTTGCAGCTAACTCAAAGCTCAATTGATCAGAGTCAACATCGTGGTAAGAACCATCAAATAATCTTACACCAATATTCTCTACTGAGTAGTTAGCCTGTATACCGTTTTCTAGAGCTGCTTTAAAACCTTTCTCAACAGAAGGAATAAATTCTCTTGGGATATTACCACCAACAATCTCGTTGATGAACATGAAGCCTTCACTTCGGCTAATTCTATCCTGCTTTCCTTCGTAGTTGTCGAAGTAGCTCATTGGGGCAATTTCAAACTGAATGTCTGCAAATTTACCACGACCACCAGTTTGCTTCTTGTAAGTCTCACGGTGAGTAACATTACCAGAAATAGTTTCACGGTAAGATACTTGTGGAGCACCAACGTTAGCCTCAACTTTGAACTCACGCTTTAGTCGGTCTACAATAATTTCTAAGTGAAGCTCACCCATACCTGCAATAGTAGTCTGACCAGTTTCTTCATCAGTACTTACTTTGAATGTTGGATCCTCTTCAGCTAGTTTCTGAAGACCAGTTGAAAGCTTTTCAGAGTCAGCTTTTGTTTTTGGCTCAACGGCAAGCTTAATTACTGGCTCGGGGAAAGTGATTTGCTCTAGGATAACCGGATTATCAAGATCACAGAAAGTATCACCAGTGTGAACTTCTTTAACACCAACTACAGCTACAATATCACCTGCTTGTGCTGATTCAAGATCTTTCTTGTCATTGGCGTGCATTTCAAGCAGACGGCCAACTCTCTCTTTCTTTCCAGTTGAGCTATTCATTACATAAGAACCTTTGTCAAGTTTTCCTGAGTAGATTCTTGTGAATGTCAATTTACCAACATAAGGATCAGTCATGATCTTGAAAGCCAACGCAGAGAAAGGCTCGCTTGGATCAGCTTCGCGAGTAACTTCGGCTTCAGTTTTTGGATCAATACCAGTAACTGCATCTACATCAAGAGGACTTGGCATAAAATCAAGCACTCTATCTAACATCGCCTGAACACCTTTGTTCTTTAGCGCAGTACCAGCCATAACTGGCGTAATGTCTTTTGCAATAGTAGCTTTACGAATCGCTGCTTCAATTTCCTCAACAGAAATCTCTTCTTCCATCAAGTACTTTTCCATGAGTGATTCATCATGGTCAGCGATAGCCTCAAGCATTTGAACACGGTAGTTTTCAACATCTTCCACCATGTCTTCAGGAATATCAATTACATCATACTTCGCACCTAGAGAAGCTTCATCCCATACAATAGCTTCCATTGTGATCAAATCAACCACACCTTTGAAGTTTTCTTCACGGCCGATTGGGATCTGAATTGGAATAGGATTAGCGTTTAACTTCTCATCTAACTGTGAAACTACATTAAAGAAGTCAGCACCGGTTCTATCCATTTTGTTAACAAAAGCCATACAAGGCACTTTGTATTTTGTAGCCTGACGCCACACAGTTTCAGACTGTGGCTGAACTGCACCTACAGAACATAGCACGAATACCGCACCATCTAATACACGAAGTGAACGCTCTACTTCTACAGTAAAATCAACGTGACCTGGAGTATCAATAATGTTGATACGGTGGTCTTTCCAAATGCAGTGAGTCGCAGCTGAAGTAATAGTAATACCGCGCTCTTGCTCTTGCTCCATCCAGTCCATTGTAGCAGCACCATCGTGCACCTCACCAATACGGTGGCTACGACCAGTGTAAAACAAAATACGCTCGGTAACAGTTGTTTTACCGGCGTCGATATGAGCCATAATACCGATGTTACGCGTTTTGCGCATCATCGCGAGTACTTTAGGATCTGTTGCAGTTTTAACGTCTGACATTTTCAATGAATAGTTTTAAAATCTAAAATGTGCGAATGCTTTGTTAGCCTCAGCCATACGGTGAGTCTCGTCTTTCTTACGTACAGCGCCACCTTCATTTTTTGACGCATCAATTAACTCTCGAGACAATCTTAATGACATTGACTTGTCGTTACGAGAACGCGCAGCCCTAATTAACCAACGCATTCCTAATGCTGTGCCACGCTCTTGACGAACCTCAACAGGAACCTGATATGTAGCACCTCCAACACGGCGAGACTTTACTTCAACAACTGGAGTTGAATTTTGTAGCGCTGAACGGAATACTTCAACACCTGTTTCGCCAGTTCTTTCTTCAATTAATTCGAATGCCTGATAAACAATTTTACGAGCAACATTTTTCTTGCCGTCTTTCATCAGGTTGTTAACGAAACGAGTGATTAATTTATCCTCAAATATTGGATCTGGTTGTACGTCTCGTTTTTCTGCTTTTCTTCTACGCATACTCGATTACTCTTAAATCGTTTGGGTTACCCTTTCGGCCGCTTAGTTCCATAAAGGCTTCGGCTCTGTGTACGTCCTTCAACACCTGCAGTATCAAGTGTACCGCGAATGATGTGATATCGAACACCAGGTAAATCTTTTACCCTTCCACCTCGGATTAGCACAATACTGTGCTCTTGCAAGTTGTGACCTTCACCAGGAATGTATGCGGTCACTTCAATACCATTAGTTAAACGAACACGCGCAACTTTACGAAGCGCTGAGTTTGGTTTCTTTGGTGTAGTTGTATAAACACGGGTACAAACACCACGCTTTTGTGGGCAACTTTGCATTGCCGGAGCAGTAGTTTTACGTACCTTGCTTTTTCTACCTTTTCTAATAAGTTGTTGTATCGTTGGCACAGTTCAAAAATTTGGTTATTGCCATAAATCGAGAGCCTGCAATGATACGGAAAGTCACTATTTATTTGCAATATGAAACTTGATAAATATTTCTTTCACCTTACTTATTGCTTGTAAAGGGAAGTAATCAACAAAAAAAGTGGACAAATAAGCTTATTAATTAGTATATAATTATATATCAGTATGACATCAAATTTGATCCGCTTACCCCAACTTAGCTCAAAAAGGCTTGAGGCGCTACAATCGATAGGTATTTATTCAGCCAATGACTTGCTGTATTTCTTTCCTCGACGTTATATAGATCGATCAAATGTGCAATCTATTAGAAATTTATCCGGTTCAGGTGAAGAAGTAACTGTTTCCGGTCAGATAACAAAGTCGGAAGAAGTAGGATTTGGAAAGAAGAAGCGATTAGAAGTTTCAATTACTGATGGAACTGGCACCCTAAAAGGTGTTTGGTTTAGAGGAGGCAGCTATTTTAAAAGAAGCTTACAACCCGGAGGGCTTGTTGCTTTTTTTGGTCAAGCAAAGCGATATGGGAAAACAATAAATATTGCACATCCAGAAATAAGCTCCATTTCTGAAGAAGGTGATCTATCAGATTTTTCCAGGATCATTCCTATTTATCCGGCCAATAAAGACTTCAGTAAAGCACGTATTACAAGTACTCTTATTCAAAAATGGGTTTCTGAGTTAATGAAATCAAAAGACTTCAATGAATTCATACCTACAGATATTTTGAATGAGTTGAAGTTCCCTGAACTGAAGACCGCTCTTAGATGGATTCATAAGCCAGACTCACATGGTGAGCACAAATTAGCTTTGAATAGATTCAAATTTGAGGAATTATTCCTTTTTGAGTTAAGTATGGCCAAAATCAAACAGACTGTTTCTGAAAGAGGACAAGGACATATCTTTTCTCAATTCAAGCCAAATACCTCAATCTACTTTAATGAAAAACTTCCATTCGAATTAACTGAAGGTCAAAAATTGGCTTTAGGTGATATCAAGAATGATTTGAAGTCAGGTCGCCAGATGAATCGTTTGATTCAAGGAGATGTAGGTGCCGGGAAAACCATAGTAGCTATGGGGGCATTATTAATGGCAAAGGATAATGGATTTCAGTCTGCGTTTGCAGCACCCACTGAAATTCTTGCTGAACAACATTACCACACACTTTCTGAACATCTAAAAGGATTGGATATCAATATTAGACTGCTAGTTGGTGGTCAGAAAACTAAACTTCGCCGAGATGTTCTAACTGATATAGAAGGGGGAACTTGTGATATCGTAGTTGGAACCCATGCTATTTTTCAAGAAAAGGTAAAGTTTCACAATTTAGGTTTAGCTGTAATTGATGAACAACACAGGTTTGGTGTAAAACAACGTTCAGAATTACTAAATAAAGGAGAGCATCCACATGTACTAGTAATGAGCGCCACCCCTATTCCTCGGTCCCTGGCAATGACCTTATATGCAGATTTAGATGTTTCTATAATTAAAGGATTACCCTCTGGTAGAAAACCAATTGAAACGGCCATTCGCTCAGATAGAAAAAGAGATGAAGTTTTTCAATTTGTGGATCAGGAAATTCGAGAAGGTGGTCAGCTTTATGTGATTTATCCATTGGTTGAGGAATCGGAAGCTCTGGATTTGAAGGACGCAACTGCTGGTTTTGAAAAGATCAAAGCTCGTTTTCCAGATTTCAAGGTTGGCCTAATTCATGGAAGAATGTCTTCTGATGAAAAGGAAACAACGATGAATGCATTTAAGAAAAATGAACTTCAGATTCTTGTATCAACTACGGTAATTGAAGTCGGGGTTGATGTACCTAATGCCTCTATTATGATTATAGAACATGCAGAACGATTTGGATTATCCCAATTGCATCAACTTAGAGGAAGAATAGGTCGTGGTTCTCGACAGAGTTATTGCATTCTGATTCCAGATGTGAAGGTGAGCAAAGCAGGTGCTTATCGCCTTAAAACTATGGAAGAAACCAATGATGGATTTCGTATTGCTGAAGCAGACTTAAAATTGCGTGGACCCGGCGATTTTCTTGGGACTAAACAAAGTGGTCTACCAGATTTCAAGACTGCTGACATAGTTGAAGATCAACTCATTTTGCAACAGGCTAAATCCTTTGCAGAACTTATTATTAAGTCCGATTACAATTTAGTTCAACCTCAACATTCAATTCTAAAAGAAGTCTTTGAGCCATATTTTAAAGAGAAGCAAAAGTTTTATGGGATGGCGTAATCACTAATAAGAGATTATTATATTCAAACTAAAATTGGTGATTTGAAAAGTACTTTTATATTAATGAGGGGTTAATTTCAAAACTAAATTATTGAGATCATGGGGTTTAAAAAAATACTACAAACTACTCTAGCTCTACTATTATCATTATTTATTTCAAACTGTTCGTATGAACCGATCCCCTTTACAGCTGAGTTTAGTACTAGCGGGGGCGTTCAAATGGATTTACAACCAGATGAAGTAGCAGCAATTTGCGGAGACGGCCCATTTATGCTGAATATCCAAACTGGTGTTGGATCTGCTACTGAGTTAGGTGAGATAAGTTACTATGCATCATTTTGTGTTGATGTGTCCACTTTTCAATCCGGACAAATTAAATATTTCAGCACAGATCAGAATGAAGCATATCTAGTATCAGCTGTTGGTGATACATTATTTCTTCCATTGCAAAGTGGAATAATCGTCCCGACTGAAGAAAACGGTTATGACATGGAATTTGAAGATCAGTTTACTGCTACAAAAGGAACAGGAAAACTTGATAATATTCTGCTAGAAGTTTCTACTAACAGCCTTGTAATTATGAATCCGGAGCGTACAGATCACACTTGGACAGGGACAATAAAGCTGAACTAGTGATTAAGCCTATTGAAGAAGCTTAAACCCCAAGCTTCTTCTTCTCTTCTCTCTTTCGCTCGTTGTGGTCTAAGAATTTCTTACGAATACGCAAACTTGAAGGAGTCACTTCAAGAAGTTCATCATCACCAATAAATTCGATGCACTCTTCCAGACTCATTTTCTTAGCCTGAGAAATTTTGATTGAATCAGCCGTTTGAGTTGCGCGGTGATTTGTGAGGTTCTTCTTCTTGGCTACGTTTACAACCATATCATCAGTCCGATTGTTGATTCCAACAACCATACCCATATAAACAGGATTACCTGGTTCTACAAAAAACTGACCTCGATCTTGAATTCCTTCAAGTGCATAACCGGTAGTATCTCCTTTTTCTAGCGCAATCAGTGCACCTCGATTTCTACCCGGGATTTCACCTGCAAATGGCTCGTAAGAATCGAATTGCTGGTGCATTATTCCAGTGCCTCGAGTTTCAGTAAGCATCTCACCGCGGAAGCCAATCAAACCACGAGAAGGAACTCTAAATTCAATTCGGTTATTCTCCCCTTCCTGACTCATGCCTTGCATGATACCTTTCCTTTTCTGAAGATTATCAATCACTTTATTGCTGTAATCGGTATGAACATCTACAATTACCTCTTCTACAGGTTCTTGTATTACACCGTCGATTTCGTACATCAACACTTCCGGTCGTGAAACAGAAAACTCATAGCCTTCTCTTCGCATTGTCTCAATAAGAATTGCCATCTGCAATTCTCCTCGACCAGAGACCTTGAATACATCCGGGCTGTTCGTTGCTTCAACTTGCATCGCCACATTTGTACGAACCTCTCGCATCAAACGATCTTTGATCATATTTGAGGTAACATACTTTCCTTCCAGTCCAGCGAAAGGTGAATTGTTAACTCGGAAATACATTGCGATGGTTGGTTTATCCAGATCCACATATTCTAATGGGGTCAAATCTTCAGAAACCGTCAGAGTATCGCCAATATTCACTGAATCATAACCGGCAAGAGCAACTATATCGCCTGCATGTGCTTCTTCAACAGGTTCACGATTCAACCCATTAAACGTGAACAATTTCGTAGCTCGACCTTTCATTTTTTGCTCACCGGTTCCGCTTACCAGAGATACTTCCTGGTTAAGTTTGATGAATCCTTGCTCGATACGTCCAACTGCAATTCGACCAACATAATCATTCCAATCGATGCTGCTCACTAACATTTTAAAACTTGCATCATCTGGTCGATGAGGCTCAGGGACATGATCAACAATGGTATCTAATAATGGAGTGAGATCCGAATCATCCTCCTCAAGATCAAATTTTGAAATACCATCTCTTGCTACAGCATAAAGAACAGGGAAGTCCAGCTGATCATTGGTGGCATCTAACATCACAAAAAGATCAAAAATCTCATCGAGAACTGCATCCGGGCGTGCATCACCACGGTCGATTTTATTGATCACAACAATTGGCTTATAGCCTAGGCTCAAAGACTTACGAAGAACAAATTTTGTCTGAGGAAGCGGCCCCTCAGCAGCATCAACTAATAGAATTACACCATTCACCATCTTCAGAATACGCTCTACCTCTCCACCAAAATCAGCGTGACCGGGAGTATCAACGATATTGATTTTTGTCCCTTTCCAGTTGATTGCAGTATTTTTTGAACTAATGGTGATTCCACGTTCTTTCTCAAGATCACCGGAATCCATTACACGTTCTTCAACTTCTTGATTCTCTCTAAATGTGCCGCTTTGTTTCAATAACTGATCAACTAACGTAGTTTTTCCGTGATCTACGTGAGCGATTATGGCAATATTTCTTAGCTCTTGATGCATTTTTGTTGTGATGATGAAAAATTTCGAAGCCTTGAAGATACAGCTATTAGAAACAAAGTATGATTATTAATTGCTTAAATCTTTTAAGGCAGATGAGCCTTATTTGTCTGAATTGTATCTTCAGCTAAAAATGGCTGCGATTCAGAAACAAATAAAGTTAAAAGCACGATCCCGTGGATTTCATTTAATCACTCATGAAATCCTGGACCAAATACCAGAATTGAAAAATATAGAGATTGGTATTGCTCAAATCTTTATTCAACACACAAGCGCAAGCCTAACAATCAATGAGAATGCAGATCCTACAGTTCGTATGGATTTTGAAACGTTCTTTACGAGAACTGTTCCAGAAGACATGAGCCTTTACAAACATACACTCGAAGGTCCAGATGACATGACTTCTCATATCAAAAGTTCTTTGTTAGGATCTTCAGTTTCGATTCCAGTTACAAAAGGTCGGTTTAATTTAGGCGCCTGGCAAGGTATTTACCTTTGCGAACACCGAAATTACGGTGGCTCAAGAAAATTGGTCATTACCGTGATAGGAGAATAAAGTGGCTTACAAACCTCTGAAACTCTGGTTTGATGGTGAATTAGCTGATCTGCTTAGTTCAAAGCTTAAAAATATCTTTCCTGATTTTGACAGAGCCTCTTTTAAAAATGAGATTAAGAAACAAATTCCAGAGTTAGAATTAAAGGACAGAGTTGAAGTTATCGCGGATCAATTAAATAAGCATCTGATTGGCGCTTATCCTCAAAAGATTGACGTTTTGATTCAAATTCTCGGACCTGAAAATGAGAACGAGACTGGAATGTTTACCGAGTATTATTGGGTAATGCCGATTGCAAAATTTGTTGAGAAGTATGGATTAAATGATCCCGAGATTTCTTTTCAAGCTATGGAAGAAATCACAAAAAGAAATACCAGTGAATATGCTATTCGGCCCTTTTTGGTTAAGTATCCTGATTTGACATTATCAAAGTTGATGAATTGGACAGAATCTGAGAATAAACATATTCGCCGTTTAGCTTCAGAAGGTGGACGTCCTCGACTACCCTGGGCAAAAAAACTGGATCAATTTATAGATGATCCCGCTCCACTACTTCCTATTCTTCGAAAACTCAAAGATGATCCTTCAAAGTACGTTCAAAAATCAGTAGCTAATTGCCTGAATGATATCCTCAAAGATAATTCTGAAGTAGCAAAAGCGGAGATTGAATCTTGGTTACCAAGCAATTCAAAAGAAAGGAAATGGATTATCAAGCATGCCATCAGGAATCTTCGTAAAAATGAAGACTCCTGGGCAATAAAGATAATGGATGAGCTCTGATTATTTTATTAGCATCATTTTTCGAGTCTGTATAAACCCACCAGCTTCTAACCGATACAGATAGAGACCAGAAGCAAGTTTTGAAGCATCAAATCGTACGCTGTGTGAACCTTCTGTGTATAGCTGATCTGAAATAAGTGTTGCTACTTCTCTTCCTAATACATCAAATACTTTGAGTGTCACATTCGATGAGTTTCCAAGCCTAAATTCAATATTGGTAGATGGATTGAATGGATTTGGATAATTCTGTGATAGGCGATAATCAAGAGGGTTTTCTTCAAGTAATTCATTTGATACATCAATCCCAGAATTAGGGCTGAAAATCAACAATCTACTTGATACTATACCATCTCTCCCATCATATTGTTTTTCAACCACAACATCATATTTCCCATCTCCATTAAAATCTGCAACAGCTGGTTTTGCTCTTGAATAAACTCCACTACCTGTAGGTGTTGGCCCCGCTTCTGCTAGTGTAAATGATGGAGTAGTTTTTGGTGAATTAACTCCTTTTTGTTTTAATACCGGATCAATACCACCAGTAAAAATTACTGCGTCTGGATAACCCGAGAATGAGCCAGGACTGAAGTATAAGTCCTGATGATCTGCATCGGCTTCTTCCGGCATAAAGGATATGATGGCATCAAAAAATGATGTAAGAGTATCGCTGTCAAATCCACCTACATCTTGTTCCGTTACATAAAGATTGTAATCCGGAATGGAATCCATATCAGCACCACCTTTATAGATTCGAATAGTTGGTGATATAGGTAAAGTAGATCCATTATCAGCGAGAACAGCAATATCATTAAAACCATCACCATCAAAGTCTCCACCCGTTACCTGAGAACCAAAGGTACCAAGAGTATATTCTGTTTCCACATTAGGTCGAAGTACCATAAATGGTTCAGTTATCGTAGAATTAGACGTTTGCTTAGCAACTGAGAAATCCTGACCTAGGTATACGTAAACTGCACCATATGAAACACCATCATATCGTTGGTCATAAAATGGTAAGCCAACCGCAAAATCATTGAAACCATCACCATTAATATCACCTAATGGAGAAGCTACGTTACCGACACTTAAATAATCTGAAGCATCAATTGTACTATCATTAACAAAGTCGATTTCAATATCCGGCATTTGATAGGTTGTGTTATCACCAAGATAAATCCATGCTTTATTAACTCTATTATTTCCAATTGCTTTATTATTACTTCCTAACAGTATTTCCTCTCCAGGATTACCGTCAATATTCCCAATATTAGTGATAACAAAACTGTCGAAGCTAGGATCGAAAGTGCCCAAAACATCAAGATCAAATTGTCCAGTGTAAGTTAATGAGTCATTTTCATTCTCATTCGAGCCGGCAACTAGCTTGTCATTTGGTCCAAGAAAATCATCTGGTAATAACTCGTAAATTTCCTCTTCTGATAAATGATAATTAACTCTGTCTTTGTCTTGATCATCAACACTAATCGTATAATGGTGATACTTACCTCCTCGTACACTTGAACTTGAACTCCTTAGTTGTCCGACATCCACAGATTCCACTGATAAATACAGCCTATAATCGCTTCTTTCAGTGAGTTCACATTGAGGAATATCTACTCTACACGAATAGTCAGCCTGTGTACTTCCATTAAAGTAATTAGCTCTTATTATATCTGAATGAACTGAAACACCAATTGTTCTAAGTGCAATTACAGTAGATACTTCAGCTATTCTGGCAACTTCTAAGATTAACCTTCTTTGTCTAGGAGTAAGATCACCCGTGTTTTCTATGACCCATTTTTGAATCCCTCTTGATGCAATAGAAGGATCTGCAACACCATTAAGTGCAACACCAGGTTCCTGATATGGTTGTTTACATGAATCATATGAACATGGCAAAATTGTTTGATCGTCATTATAAAATGTCGCATTAGAACATTCGTTTTGAAAATCTGATGCTGAACAACTCGCGTAATTTCCCTCTTGCCAGAAACCTGCGTAAATATCTCCCTGGCCATCTTCATAAAGCCGATCAATAACACAATTACTACTAATTACAGTGGGTGACTGGATGGACGGTTCATCTCCTGAATAATCGATTTCTCTGTAATCACAAACTGGTGGATTGGACGTAATTCTTCTAAAACCAGAAATTGGGAACTCTCTATCATCAGAAGAGACTATCTCCTGTTCACCATCCCCATCAATATCCTCGATATGAATTCTTTTGTATATCAATGATTCAGAAGAACTGTTCTGATAATCATACTCTAGCACTGATGTATACCCAACACCTGATTCATAATCTATTTCAATTAGTTTCTGAGCTGTATAATTATCAGCCCTACCATACAAATATAGAGAAGTCCCTGATCCCGCTATAGAATTTGCCATCAATAATCTTGGTGGTATTGACATATTGTAAGTATTCAATTGGAGTAGCGCCGGTGAAAGTGTAGGTACCAAAAATTGAGGGTCATCAATTCCTTCGATTATTAGACACCGGTCAAATGAATCAAATTCGTTTTCGCACAATACGGCATCATTTATTCCGTCGCCGTTTAAGTCTGCATTAAGTGATTCCCCAATTCTAGGCAAATCCCCATTCGGATCTAGAATTTCATATCTATCAAATTCTAGCCATACATCTGATTGATTTTCTATAAGGTTTAGTATCTCAATTTTCCCGTTTTCAAGTTGTCTACCTATATCTCGTATCCCATCATTATTAATATCACCTAGCGGGAAATATCTACCTTCTAATGTTATTGAAGTTTCTACTTCGCCATCTTCATCATAAGAAAGAATAATTGTTTTGAAGGAATCCTTACTATCAGGATCTCTTAGATCACTCCCTGTTCGAATAACTTGAATGTAGTCGTCTAATCCATCTCCATTTAAGTCACCTATCGGCCTTCCTGGGCTTGATGGATTAGCAAATCTTGCTGGATCATCTCCATCAACAGTTTTTACGATTGCAACAGGAAACATTTCCTGAATACTTAATTGACGTGCTAAAGAAATATTTGAAATTAGAACAGCAATAACCCCTATTGCCAGTACCCTATTTAACATAATACATCCACCTATTTGTTAAATAGACCCAATAAAAACTTTTAAAGGTAGACAATCAACAATAGTTCAAAATTGAATCTTATTAATGTTGAGATGGGCTGAAGACTCTTTTTGATTAATAAAACGGTCTAACACAAAAAAACCCTGACCAAAAAATTGACCAGGGTTTAACTTTTACATTGGCTTTGCGGAGAGGGAGGGATTCGAACCCTCGTTACCTATTTCTAGATAAACTCCCTTAGCAGGGGAGCGCTTTCAGCCACTCAGCCACCTCTCCCAAAGGGCACCAAATATACGGTGGTTCTAAAGTCTAAGCAACGCTGATTGAGAAGAAATAATTAATCTTCGATCACATAGATCTGAGCCAGATTTCTGCCTTCTTGCGCATAATCCAGACCGTAACCAAGAACAAACTTGTTGGGTATTTCAAATCCCACGTAATCGATTTGCACGTCATGCTGAGTTGCTTCTTTTTTGTGTAAAAGAGTCACAACCTTAACTGATGCCGGATCATATTCAGCCATTCTCTCAATCATGTATTTCATAGATAATCCTGTATCTATAATATCTTCTACAAGAATAACATGACGTCCTTTAAGCTTCGCGTCGATATGTTTTAACTCCGTGACATTACCTGATGATACCTTTTCGTCACCATAACTACTTAACTTCATAAAATCGACTTCACAGGGAATGGAGACATTTCTCATTAGATCAGCTAAGAAGATGTATGAACCATTAAGAATCCCGATAAATATCGGCTTTAGCCCATCATATTCTTTGTCGATTTGTTCCCCTAATAACGACAAACGGGCATCAATTTGATCTCTATTGATAAATACTTTGAAGGTCTCGCCGTTGCATTCCACTTGTTCAGGTAAAAAGAAACTCATAAGTCAGTTTTTTGAAATACTCAGAACGGTTTTGGTCGATTGAGTGATTTTATTGAAGTCAGAAATACATCCATTTTCACCATTAACGGCTGTTTCTGGATATAAAATAGCACAAATAGTACCACCAGAATCCGTTAATATCAAAGTTTCTTCACGCAGTGATGCATTTATTTTTCTGTTTGTCAGATGGTCTGATACTTTTTGCATTCCGTTCATCCCAAAAGGCCTTAATTTATCCCCTGATTCCCACTTTCGAATCTGAATAGGCCAGACTATAGAATTCGAGTCTAGTGATAAATCTGCAACCTTTTCATTTTGAGAAATTTTGAGATTCCATCCTTCAATTGCGAAGCTGTCTTCTAAATCTCCTTCAGAAATCGAGATTTGAAGTACTTTTTCAGGTTGTGTTTTTTTTATTACCAGTCGATTTCGATCTCTTATCAAACTGAAACCTTCACCTAAAATAGATTCTTTACCCGTTTGACTTTCAAGCAAATTAACTGACTCCAACAATTGTCCTTTAGATAGCGAAATTCCTGTTTTATCTGATATAAATCTTTTGATGAGCTCTGCTTTTAAAGCATTACTCAAATCTTGCAACTGATTTATTTGAATTGAATCACCTTCTGAAATATCCTTCAAGAGAATACCAATTGTTTCTTCCAGAACTGTTGACTTATGACTGACATCATACAAATTTGATTTCCAACCCGGGATAAACTCATCAAATACCGGAAAGACATCGTTTCTCATTGCATTTCGAGTATAATCATTGGATTCATTTGAAGCATCAATCCGATATGGAATGGCTTCAGTAACACAGAATTCAAGAATCTCAGCTTTTGAAAGATTTAAAAGAGGTCTGTAAATCTCACCATCCCATTCTTGTAGTCCTTTCCAGCTGCAGAATCCACTTCCTCTTAAAACTTTGAATAAGATAGTTTCAAGTTGATCATCAGCATGGTGTGCTACGGCAATTCCTTCTGCATCAATTTCCTTTTTCAAATCTCTAAAAATTTGATATCGTTTTTTGCGAGCCCAATCCTGAAAATTACCTGAACTCTCTTCATCAGCTAATGAAACAGAACAACATTCGATATTCCACATTGAGCAAACCTCTTCAACTAATTGCTGATCTGAATCACTTTCACTACCACGGGTTCCATAATTCACATGTACAACAAACACCGGAATTTCATTTTTGTGAAATAGATACAGCAGTGCCATGGAATCCGGTCCGCCACTTACCCCTAGTAGGAGTTTACCCTTTTCAGGAAATAGCTCGTGATAGCTAGCTTTAATCTGTTTTTGAATCGAAATGGACTCGGACTTGTTCATATGAAAAAGTATTCACTTCAAGTTCCTTATTCAATACAACCATTTGCCCGGCTTCATTTATGCCCAGAAACTTGAATTCACCCTTCATTTCCTCATCATTCACAGTTAATCGTGTCCATTTACCATATCCAATCAGCTGCTTATTAATCTTTTTGATGAGCTCGATATCACTATCATCCCATAAACGATAATAATACTCTATTCGTGATAGAAGCCGAACCAATAACTTTTCTCTAGCTGATTCTTGATTGGTAATTTTTTTTAAGGAGGTTGCTAATCCATCAATATGGTTTTGAAAATCAACCTGATTAACATTTAACCCAATACCTACAATAGCACGATCCAGCTTATTTCCAATGTAAAGAGTTTCGGTTAGTAAGCCCGCGATTTTTTTATCATTTACCAAAACATCATTAGGCCACTTAATAGCGGCTGATGCCTTTGATATATCTTGAAGAGTTTCACCAACAGCCAAAGCACATGCTAGGGTCAGGACAGTAAGTCGATCTCCTGAACTTGGCTCGACTATAATAGAAAACGTCAGATTCGTACCTGCATCCGAGATCCATTCTCTTTCATATTGCCCCCTGCCCTGGGTCTGATGATCAGTAATTATAATTGCTCCGTGTTTAGAGCCATCTCTCTCTATTTCTTTTGCATATGAATTAGTTGATGCCAACTCATCAAAAAAAAAGAGCTCCCTACCTAACCAAGAGGTAGAAAGCTCTTTTTCAAATAATTTGGTATCAAACAAAGTGTTTATTTACCTACGATTACTACCGAGTCTTCTGATCCATACTCATTAGGAACATAAGCATCAGCTTCATAATCATTTTCCCAGGTTGTACCATCAATTAAATACTTAAATTTGTATTCAGTTTCAGGCTTTAAGCGAACTTCTGTTACAAACTCGCCATTCTTTTTAGTCAATTTCGTTGACTTTGTATCCCAATCGTTGAAATCTCCAACTAGGGCTACTTCTTCACTTACGATTTCTGACGGTACAGAAAAAGTAACTTTACATACGGTTCTCTTTGGAGTGAATTTCTTATTAAGCATCGTTCAATAAAAAGATTGTTAACTTGTGAATTTAATGATACCTATTTTTTTTAATCAATTACAATAATTGACCATAAAGAAATTGTTAATTGATTCTATTTAACTTAATTATTTAGGTTTTAATCTAATTTACCTATCTAATTGAATGATGTAAGCGTTTTCCTATTAAACTGATATAAGCGCATTCTAAATATGGCTAAAATAATAAGTCACAAGCTATTCAGAAAAAAGCGCTTTGAATGTATTGGTTACCTCAGCAACAGTAGCGGCATTCATTACTTTCTGTGCTAATTCTTTAAATTTTTGATCTGAGTTTGAAGATAGCAGGTGTTTAATTTTTGGAATACTATGTGGCGACATACTTAAATCAGTCACCCCCATCCCAATAAGAGTACTCGCTCCAATAGGATCACCAGCTAACTCGCCGCATACTGCAATGTGAATATTGTTCTTTTTTGCAGCATAGACTGTTTGATATATTAATTGCCAAACTGATGGATGATTGTGCTGATACAAAGAGCTTATTCGTTCATTCCCTCTATCAACGGCTAATGAATATTGTGTTAAATCGTTCGTTCCGATGCTAAAAAAATCAACTTCTTTTGCAAAATGATTAGCTAACAAAGCAACACTTGGTACTTCAACCATTATTCCGATCCGGATATACGGATCATAATCAATACCCTTCTGGTCCAGCCTGTTTTGAACCAGAGCAAGTATGGTTTTCACTTCCCGAATTTCAAAGATATCAGTAATCATTGGCACTAGAACCTGAATTCTACCATGATATTTACCTGAAACCATTAATATGGCCATCAATTGAGATTCAAGAAGCTCTCTTTCGTCAAGAAGCATCCGAATTCCTCGCCATCCTAGAAATGGGTTGTCCTCTTCGCCGATATTAATCTTAAGCTTATCTCCACCAACATCAAATAATCGTATTGTACATGTTCCATTCGAATGCTCGAGAATATTCTGATAGAACTTAACCTGTTCATCTAAGCTTCTTTTTTCAAAACCGCCATAAAGAAGAGCTTCTGTACGTAGAAGACCAATTCCTTCAGCACCACTTTTCTTTACAACTTCCAATTCCTGTTCAAATTCAACATTAGCACGCAAATGAAAAACAGTACCGTCTTTAGTTACCGATTGATCTTCAACAGTTAAGCTTTCTTTTTGGATTCGGTTAAACTCTTTGAGTTTATTTCTGAATTTTGTTTGGGTTGAATTTGATGGATTAAGAATGATCAGTCCTTCATTCGCATCAACAATAACTTTCTCGCTGTTTTTTGAAGCTTCAACGGCTTTTTTTGCACTTAACACACATGGGATATTCAATGATTGAGCAATGATAGCAGCATGTGATGTAATACCACCTTTATCCATCACTAAGGCAGAAATACCCTGGTCGTAATAGGTCACCAAATCAGTCGGACTGATTTCTTTAACTATCAAAACAGATCCTTTTGGAACCTTTGGCTGCTTACCGTTCTGACTTGTTAACTCAATTAATCGATCTCTAAGATTTTCTAGATCGATAATGCGCTGTTTGAATAAATCAGACCCACTCTCTTTAAGCCTTTCAATAAACTGCCCAAATGTGTCGTAAACAGCATAATCAACACTAAACCTATCAGACTCAATTAGATGATTTACCTTTGCTTCTATATCTACATCAGAAATAATGTGTTTCTGCGCTTCAAAAATCTCTTTCGTAGCTGAATCAAGATTCGCCGACAATACATCCAGCTCTTTTAAGAAAAGATCTTTGGCCTTAATAAATCGTTTCAAATGCGTTCGTACCTGTATAGGTCGAATTTTTTTCGCTGAAACCGGTTTACTAGTGCTATCGATTACCCAAACAGGTCCAATCGCAATACCTTCACTGCTTGCCTGACCCTGGATAATTTGTTCTTCAAGAGGTTTCTGCATTGTTATTCGTCATCTGCCCCAAATTTATTCTCTACCAAGTCCAAAATAGCCTCCATTGCCTGTTCTTCGTCTGGTCCGGAGAATTCGAATAATAATTCAGCCCCTTGTTCTGCAGCCAAGGTCATTACCCCTAAAATACTTTTTCCATTTACTCTATAGCCGTACATATGAATATAGAATTCGGATTTAAAACCACCAGCCAATTTCACAAGAGCTGCTGATGGTCTTGCGTGTAATCCCGAACTATTCTTTATAGTAACTGTCTTTTTGATCATGTAATGATATTATTTCATGTATGGCAATATTACAATAGGATGCCATAATTTGATTTAATTACAGTGAATTTTTTTACGGGATTAAGCTAACCCTTTCATTTGATCTTTCTTACCTTCATTCAAATTAAATTTTAGAAAATGTCTGTATCCGAAAAAGAAGTCCGCTATGTTGCTGATTTAGCGCGCCTGCAACTATCTGAAGATGAAGTCCATAGCCTTGCCAAAGATATGAATGATATTTTGGATTATATGGAATTACTCAACGAACTAGATACTGATAATGTTGAACCACTGGAACATGTGATCGATTTAAAAAGCCGTTTACGAGTTGATGAGGCAAAAAAACCACTTGATCATCAAGATGCACTTAAAAATGCTCCTGATGCCGATTCTGACTACTTCCGCGTTCCTAAAGTAATTGAATAAATATCTCTAAGATGTCCGATTTTTTTTATCGACTGCCTCGCTCGAGACAGCATATTGTCTCACTTACTTTCCTATTTCTTTTGCCACTGGTCCTATTTTTTGAAAGTACAATAGGTGGGAAAGAGCTTCAGCGTTTTGATATAACACAATACAGAGCAGCAGTCGAATCAGTATATGATTACCAGGAGACTTTTGATAAGACTGCCTTTTGGTCTACTAATATGTATGGTGGAATGCCATCTTATGTTATTCGTATTGAAAAAGCTACCTACCACCTTGATTCATTAATTGGGAAGCTAAAGGTAATCTATCCTGCAGCATATTACTGGGTACTTTTATCAGGAATGTACTTCTTGCTCATACTAATGGGTTTTAGAAGCTTGAGTGCAACTTTTGGTTCTGTTGTATTCGGATTAACGACCTACTTTGCAATCATCATAATTGCAGGTCATACATCCAAATTTCATGCATTAAGTTTTATTCCGTGGATGTTTGCCGGTTATTGGTTGTTAGTTAGACATAAAAAAATCATACCGGGACTTGCTCTTTTCACAATATCGCTTGCACTCGAGGTTAGAGCAGGACATCCACAAATCACCTATTACTATTTTTATCTACTTGGCTTTTTATGGATTTATGATAGCTGGGGTTTGATAAAAGAAAAGCTAACAAAACAATGGGCACTAGTTTCAGTGCTCCTTTTTCTTGCAACAGTAGTTGGTGTGATGGGTACTACAGAAAAATTTCTTGCTTTACAAGAGTACGCCCAGTATAGCATTAGAGGTGGTTCTGATATCAAAGAAACCACTACTATGGATTTGAACTATGCGTTTGGTTGGTCACAAGGTATTTCTGAAACACTGACATTGATTATCCCAGATTTCTTTGGTGGAGCCTCACCTTCATATTGGGGGATTAAACCAGTTACTAGCGGACCACACTATCTTGGAGCAATTGCATTCATATTCTTTATAATTGCGCTTTTCAAAGTCAGAGAGAAGAGCGTTTACGTTTTTCTAGGAATGGGAATACTAGCAATCTTCTTCGCATGGGGTGGTAATTTTTTACTACTGAACAAATTTGCCTTCGACTACATACCTTATTTCGACAAATTTAGAGCCCCTGAAACCTGGCTTGTACTCACCGTATTCTGTTTCACAATAATAGCTACTTATGGCTTCGATTGGATCCAGAATTATATTTCAGACAAATCTGCAAACTTTAAAAGCCTTTACCCTTCGCTAATAACACTCACCATAGTATTCTTAAGTTTGTTTTTATACAATAACTCAAGGACTTTCGAGAGGCTTGGTGAAGTTGAAAGTATTGCAGCTCAGATCGGTCAACAGAATCAAATAAGTCCAACTAATCCGCAGGTACTTCAACAAGCTAGGAATTATGTTCAAACTCGACTTGTCCCTGAAAGGGAAGAAGCTTCCAAGAGGGACACTTTACGACTTGGAATCATACTTATTGTTACAATTGGAATTCTCTACTTAATGACAACCTCAAAACTGGCCCTTGGTATTGGCTCTATTTTAATTGTCATAATAGCAGCAGCTGAGATGATACAAGTTAATAGTAGATACCTCCCTGAAAGGAATTTTGTGGAAGGTAATGTAAATCCTGTTACAAGTATTGAATCTAGAAAAAGAGATTTAGATCAATATATCGTTGACAATATTTATGGAGATGAAGTTTATCCTGGCAGAGTATTCCCACTGTTAGATAATCCATTCGGGGATGCAACATATGCCTATTATTATCCAATTCTAGGAGGCTATACTGCTGCGAAGCTGAGCACTTTCCAAGACGTCTTTATTGATACAGGTAATCCGGTTTTTGCAGGACCATATGGAATCAACATCGATTTATTGGCGATGATGAATGCAAAGTATATTACCTATAATCAACCATTAGCTATTCCCGGTTTGACACCCGTTTTCCAAAGTCAGTCTGGTGTAGTTCTCGAAGTTGAAAATGTTTTACCAAAGGCATTTTTTGCTGATTCCAGTATTACCGTACAAAACCCAACAGAAGCTTTTGAATTATTATTTCCCGGTAATGTAAACCTTAGCTCTACAGCAATCATTGAAAATTTTGAAGCAGAAACATCACCGGACTCTGCTTCAAGCGTTGAGGTAACAAACTATACGGGACAGGAAATGACCTTTGAAATATCACGCACTGAGCCCGGTTTCCTTGTTATTAGCGAGATGTTTTATCCGGAAGGTTGGATTGCACTTTTAAATGATGAACCTGTTGAAATCCATAAAACAAATTATCTAATCAGAGGTGTACAAATCCCACCGGGAAACCACACATTGACTATGGAATTTAAGCCTAATTCGGTAACACTTGGGTTACGGCTTTCCTGGATTTCATTTTTAATTCAAATAGGTTTAATTGCGGCCGTTGGATTTACATATTTCAAGAAGTCTAATGCCAAAGAGTCGTAAGCGTGTTTTAATTATTACATATTATTGGCCTCCAAGTGGTGGATCTGGAGTACAACGCTGGGTCAAATTTGTAAAATACTTACGAGACTATGACTGGGAACCAATTATCTATACACCTTCAAATCCTGAGTTTCCTGAAATAGATCATACGTTAGAAAAGGACATTCCGGGTGATATTGAAATCATTACCACTCCTATATGGGAGCCCTATACTTTCTATAAAAAATTTGTTGGTCTAAAAAGAGATACAAAACTTAAAACAGGGATCATCAACAAAAGAAACAGCACTTCTTTGACAAGCAGAATTTCGTTATGGATTAGAGGTAATCTTTTTATTCCTGATGCTCGAAAATTTTGGATAAAACCATCCATTTCTTTTTTGAGCAGCTATCTTAAGAATAAAAATGTGGACGCTATAGTTACTAATGGAACCCCGCATTCCCTTCATCTTATTGGCTTGGAATTGAAGAAAAAGTTCAATCTACCATGGCTGGCAGATTTTAGAGATCCCTGGACAAATATTGACTTTTATAGTGAACTCATGCTCACATCTTGGGCAGACAAGAAACATCATAAATTAGAGAAAGAAGTAATAACAACAGCAGATTGTGTAACTGTTACCACACCTGGTACTAAATCTGATTTCTTAGCAGATTACCCAGATAGTAATATTGAGGTTATTACAAATGGATTTGATCCAGAAGATTTTGAAGATATTGACATCCAATTAGACAACAAGTTTGTTATAGCTCACATTGGTGTATTAACCCCATCTCGAAATCACCCTTTCTTTTGGGATGCAATTGAAGAACTTGTTGCTGAACATAAAGACTTTGCAAAGCATTTTATTCTTCGTTTGATAGGGGATGTTGATCCTTCCATTCTTCAAGAAATTGATAACCGTAAACTTGCTTCATACGTCGAGCATATTGATCATTTACCTCATAGCGAGATACCAAAAGCGTTAAGAAAAGCTTGGGTTTTGTTGCTTAAAATTCGGAATGCTCAAAATCAACAAACAATAATTCCAGGCAAAATCTTTGAATATTTGGCTTCAAGAAGACCTGTTATTTCAATAGGACCAGTAGACAGTGATTCTGCTAGAATCTTGAAAACTTCGAATGCCGGAAAAACCTTTTCAGAAGGAAATAAGCTAGATTTAAAAATTGAAATTCTCAGACAATTTGATGCTTATCAAGAAGGAAAAATTGAACAAAATGCGGCTGAAGGGCTTAATTCTTACAGCAGAGATTCTTTAACTAAGAAAATGGCCAGTTTACTGGATTCGATTACTTAAAATTAGCCAAGGCTACCATACATTTTTATTAGATCATCAATATTCGATTCCCAATCTAGTTTCTCTTTGACGGCTTTCTTACCTCTTTCATGATAGTTTTGATACCTAGTCTCGTCTTGATATAAATCCAGTATTGATTGAACCAATTGATCTACGTTTTCGCTTTCGTATACTACTCCCACTTCTTCGGTTTCAACAATTTCTTTAATTGACGGGCAATCAGTTGAAATAATTGGTAGCCCGTAATACATATACTGAAAAAGCTTATTAGGACTTGAATTATCTGTTTGAGGAGTCCTCTTGAACGGAACTAATCCAATATGCCCTGCTATTAAATAGGACTTCACTTTCTCCTGAGATTGCCAACCTTCAAAAAATACTCTTGATTCCAAACCATACTCTTTCACCTTTTGCTCTAATATTGGTCGAAGTGCCCCATCACCTACCAGAACTAAGCGAATATCATCTAACTCTTTCAATTTTGACATTGCATCAACAACGTGCTCAAGTCCACGATTACCTACAAATCCACCTACAAATAATAGATTAAAAGTATTCTCAAATCTTTCAATAATTGACTGATCGGTTTCATAATCATCAAAAACTTTAGTATTCAATCTGTTTTCTACAATTACTATATCTTCCTCTTCTACACCTTTTGGAATTGTCTTTTCTTTCATTTCACTATTTACAACCACAACTCTATCCATCAATGCTAACCACTCTTTTTCTTTTCTCTTCCATTTCGAGTACGAGATAAATAATCTATTTGGGAAAGTTTGTGTCCATTTGTAATCAGGTAATACTTCTACATAAAATTCATGTAGATCGCCGACTAAAAAGACATCCAATTTACTTTTCAGAATTTTGGCAGCACCAAACATATATAAATCGTGAAAATGGATTGCATCATATTTCTCATCTTCAAAAATTTTAAATACTTGTTTAGCAACATGCCAAGCCATCCAGGGGATCATCCCAGCCAAGCCATGCATTTTTTTACTTTGGAATAGAGATACTGCATTCTGATATACTTTTACTCCCTTGTGTATAATTACTTCTGACTTTGGATATGGTGCTATTGATAACACTCCAACTGAATGTCCGGCATCAATTAACGAAGTTGCTTCATTCTGAACCCTTAAATCGGTAGGAAAGGGCTTATCCAGAATCATTAATATTTTCATCTTATATTCGGGAAAATGTTCGGATTTATGTTTGATAATACCACTTTCTATATCTCACTTTTTGGATAAAACTTCAGCATGAAAGAAGTTCTTGTACTTACCCACTCATTTCCTTCAAAAGAACATCTTTCTAAAGGTATTTTTATTAAAGATGAAATTTCTCTTTTAAAAAAAGATATCAACTTCAATTTAGCTTTAGCTGAAACACATTTTTCAAAAATTACGAATCAATACGAATTCGAGAATGATATAACCATCTCAAGAATTGGCTATTTCTCATTTCCCACAAAATCGATAAAACTTAAAAAAGGGAAATACATTAGTAAATCTGTTACTTCGAAGTTAAATATCGAGAAGTATGATATAATACATGCACACTTTCTGATCCCTTCTGGACTTGCACTTGGTTATGTAGACAAACCTTCAGTATTGACTATTCACGGAAGCGATTGGAACGTTTTCAAACAGAAGAAAGAGTGGAGAGCTGAAATTGAAAAGGCATTTAATAGAATCTCAAAAATTATTACTGTTTCAAAAGCCTTAGAAGAAGATATTCTATCATACTATCCAAACCTTAAGAATAAAATCGTATCTATACCACATAGTATTGATGAATTCTGGTTCAAAAGTTTATATGGCAACAAAAAAATCAATGATGCACAGATTAGTATCGTTGTTGTTGCCAGTATGGTTCCAATTAAAGGGTTATACCATTTTATTAAGGCATTATCATTGCTGAAAACTGATAAGAAAATTGAGATCGATATTTTCAGTATTAGAACAGATAAAAACTATAAATCAAAAGTTGATTCAATTCTTCCTGAAATCTCTAATGAAGTGACAATTAATTTCCATAGTGAATCGTCAAGGGAAACTATTCGTGAATATTATTCAAATGCTGATTTCGCAGTACTTCCTAGTTTAAAGGAAGGATTTGGCCTCTCAATAATTGAAGCTCATGCATGTGGTTTACCAGTCATTTCAACTCGTTCAGGTGGGCCTGAGTCAATCATTAATGATACAAATGGAGTGCTAGTAATTCCCGGTAATAGCGAAGCACTTTCTCTTGCAATCGATGATATGATCAAAAATTTTAGAAGTTTTGATAGAGCAAGCATAATTTCGAATGTAAAAAAGAAATATCATCCCAGTATAAGAAAGGAAGCAATGTTATCAGTATATGATTCTATTCTTCAATCTTAGAAGGCCTGATTACGGTTCGTTTTTAAATTGATGGCAAAACAAGGATTTTTTAGTAATACCTCTAAAAACGTACTCACTCTTATGAGTGGGACTATGATATCACAATTAGTTGTAATTGGGTTATCACCAATCCTAACTAGAATTTATACTGCTGACGACTATGGAATATTAGGTGTATTTACATCTTTAATTGCCATTATCGCTGTTATAAGCACACTTAGATTTGAGGCCGCAATACTATTACCAAAAGATGATTCAGAAGCCATTCAACTATTCAAATTGTCTGGTTTATTAATTCTAATAACAGCATTTATATCTCTGATAGTACTATTATTCGCAAGCGATTGGATTACAAATGTCCTTAACGTAGTTGAGCTTAAAGACTATATTTACCTAATCGTAATTTCATTTGTCTCAGTTGGAGTTTTCAATGTTTGCAACGCTACATTGAACAGGTTCAAAGGATATAAAGAAATGGCTTCTACCAATATAGTTCGGAATCTTGGGATTTCTTTTAGCCAATTAGGGTTTGGTATCTCAAATTTTGGATTTAAAGGTTTGGTATTTGGTAGAGTGATAGGTGACTTCTTATCCTTTATCGTTTCATTATCACTATTGGTAAGAAAGAAAAGATTCTCACTTATTGAAAGCCCACTTGTTTCTAATATCCGAAAACTGTTTAGGAGATATGAAGAATTTCCAAAGATTACATCAGTACATGCATTAATAAATACAGCATCTGCAAGCTTACCAATATTACTATTGTCCTCTTTCTTTACTACCGATTCTGTCGGCTATTATAATCTTAGCATCAAAATTGTTTTTTTACCGATTACATTGATTAGTGCTTCAACCTATCAAGTTTTTAGTAGAAGAGTAACTGAGATACATAATAGTGGGAAGCCGATTGAAGGATTTACAAAAGAGACATTAAAAAAATTATTTCTAATTGGGTTTGTTCCTTTTGTCATTGGTCTTTTTTTCTCACCTGAAATTTTCAGTTTTGTATTCGGAGCTGATTGGAAAACTGCCGGTGAATACACTCAAATTCTTCTTCCTTATGTATTTCTGGTTTTTCTTATTTCACCTTTAGCATACATTCCTATCCTTAAGAAAAAACAACGCACTTCATTTTCAATAGAACTTGTTTACTTGTTTGCCAGAATACTGGCATTACTGGTGGGCATTTACTATGAAAATATCATATTGGCTATTTCATTATATAGCGCTGTTGGAGTTATCATTCAATTAATATTGATGACTTGGTTTTTTAAACTCTCAAGACAATAATAATGGCCGGGATTTACTTCATACAGAGTAAAAATGAAAAAAGGGGAATCCCAAAGAATAACTTCAATAGAATGTATTCTTCAGGATTTAGTCACACTTTAAATGAAGAAATTCACACAAATGAATTTTGTTATGGAAGATCTGTTGTAAACAAGTTTTTGGATGATCGTTTTCTGTATGAAGATGATGATTGTATAATTGCTATTGAAGGCATTATCTATAATCAATCCCCTGCCAAAACCACAATTCCAAAGTTGTTAAAACAACATGGGTTAAAATTTATTGATAGCCTAAAAGGTCAATATTCAGGTATAATTCTCAATAAAAAAGAGAATCTTCTACATGCATTTACAGATCAGCTATCTTCAAAACCCCTTTATTACCATGTTAGCATTGACAATAAACTTGCTGTCGTAGCATCAGAGGGAAAGTTCATATCATCATTATTAGGTGATTTAAACCTACATGTGAATTTAGATACCGATTCACTCAAATCACTTTTCTGCATTGGATATCTATTTGAAGGTTCAATGCCAATTACTGAAGTAAAGAAGCTACTATATGGTTCTGTTTTAACGATTAATCTTACTACCTATAAAACTGAAATTACAAAGTATTTCAGACTCTCCAGGAATATAGAATACAATTCCAAAGAAGAGATAATCCAAGAGATTGATCGACTTTTAATTTCATCTGTAAATGAGGAATGGGAGAAAGATCAACAGTATAACTACGATCATTATGCGTTCCTAAGCGGTGGTTTAGATTCAAGAGTGAATATAATGCTGGCATTGGAACTCGGGTTTAATAATCTAACTACTTTAACTTTTGCTCACTTAGGTAGCCGAGATCAAAAGATCGCAGCTAAGATTGCAGGTGATCACAAATTAGAACATAATTTTAAAGAGCTAGATGGCTCTTATTTATTCGAACCAGCTTCTAATTATGTGAAAGCAAATGATGGCTTAACAACCTTTCTTGCGGCTGCACATTTATATCATACAACATCAAATTTATCCCTTAAAAATTTCGGCTCAATACATTCCGGCCAAATAGGAGATGTTCTTTTTGGTTCATTCTCAGCGAGTAAACCTGTTTCGCTATCTACAGTTTATAAACTTGGTTTTGTTAAAGAAAAAGGTCAACTCTCCAAATTAGATTTTCTATCAAAGTTGATAGAAAATTATCAATATGAAGGTGGCAGTGAGATCTTTGCATATGAACAAAGGCAGTTTAATGGAACCTTAAATGGGGATCGAACATCAAATCATTTTTATGATATGACTTCTCCCTTTTACAACCGTGAACTCATTGAGTTTTGTTTAAAAATTGATCCTAAATTGAAACAAAATGAAGCCATATATCTTGATTGGTTTAATTCTAAGCATCCACAAATTTCAAGCTATGTTTGGCAAAATACTGGTCTGAAACCTACTGCACATTGGAAAACTGCATTTGGTAAAAAATACAGAAAGTATGCTTCTCGACTATTCAAAGAGCTAGGGCTTCAGTTTGACAGTATGAACCCATTTACTGAATGGTTTTCAAAAAATCCTGCCTTAAACAATCATTTTATAAATCTATACCAAGAGAACCTAGATATTCTTAATGATTCGGAACTTAAATTAATGGCTAAAGAAATTTTCGAATCGAATATACCTAGTCATAAGATTGCAGTTGTATCAGCCCTTCTTTCAGCTAAGCTTTATTTAAACGAGTTACCTTAAGTTAACACACCAAATCGTTTTTTAATCTTTTTAAGCCCGAGCTTAAATACATATCTATTTCTCAAAAAAAACACACTTCTACCACCATCAATTAATGTTTGATTACCAATGGCAGCTAGTGTATGAATCTTATCTTTAAAATAAGAATCTCGATATGGATCGACCGTTTTGACAAGTGACTCTTTGAATGACTTCGTTGTTAATTCTTCAATCTTGTTAATAGTTACATTACCCTGATTTAAGCGTGAATAATCCATAGCTGGTCTATATAGATATCCATCATAAGAAAAGATCGTACCTGCTGGTCTTGAAGATCTGATATCAGTCTTAACTGGATTAAGTGGATGGGGCGTCCAATTACCATGCAAAGAGTCTGAAAAAAATATGTGTAGATTCAGACTAGGTTTTGATTCTTTATTAGTAATAAATAACCAATAAAGATCATCGTGTTTAGTGATAGTGGGATCAACCCCACTAAAATCAGAGAGAACTTCTTTTTCTAATTGCCAATTGTCATTAGTCAATTTATAGAGTGATACTTTACCCGCATCCGCATTTTCCGGTATCATGTATATTTTACCGGATTCTTCAAATAGATATGGATAGGACAAGTGTGTATCCTTTCTTAAGATTGTAAGATTTTCCTCATTTTTAAGCTGATTGATAAAACCTAAACCACTAGAATATTCATACTCCTCAAACCAAATATTAGGTTTTCCATTAATCAGGACTCCAAAGGGATCTGCACGAAATTTAGAGTAATCCAATTCTTTAAACCATTCTGCCCTTGGATTGTCATCCTCAAGAAATTTCTGAATTGGAGCGTCAACAAAGCCAATTTCCCAATAATCAACAAAAATTAAGTTTCTTATTTCATTTACTACTCTTTGTGCAAAGTTCTTTATGAAATAAATGAGCAAAGTGCTATTAGTAGGTAATTTATAAATAGGCGCAGTAGTATTTGAAGGGTCTTTAGTTAATGTTTCTAATGAGCCAACAGTGATTGCTTTACAAATTGCTGCCGGCCATTTTGCGCTTTCAAGATAAATTTGATCTCGATTTTTATAGTAATTCAGGTTTGTTTTGAAATAGCCCCTCTTCAATATAATGCCGCCATCCAATTTATCGGTCAATCTCTGAAGAATTGCACCAGTTACATTATCACCGTTGTAGATTTCCCAAAAACCAGGTGGTCCTCCACGATACTTTTTCTCATCGCCATGATGAAAAGACCAAACACCATATTTCGCCGCTTCTAGGATCTTACCACGAATTATTCCAAAACCAAAGCGTAAGATAAAATCCAGTTTACTTTGTTTTATTTCATCAATGTCCTGCTCATCAAAATACTCTGAATACTTTCCTTTTTTTATGGTTTCTACTTCAATTCTCTTTGCCCCTTTTAATTCATCAGAGAGATCAATATTTGCTATTGTTTTGAATTTTCTTCTCAAGAAATAGTAGTAAATCTTCCAGAGATAATGTCTAAGTTTAACACCCGAAAAAAAGCCGGCTTTTTTGTTGATCTTTATTTTTGGTTTTGGACAAATTAAAAGCTCACATTCGACATTTTCCAATTCTAATAGTCTTTTTATAGCCACCGCCTGCCAAGCTGGAAAATCAGTACCATTACACATGATACCGAAACGAATTTTTGTATTCACTGGATTATTAACTGTCATCTGGTGATTCTATATATCTGCTAATTGGTCCTAAAGATAGGGTTTTCTTAATCACAGACTCTTAGTTTTTAGTATATAGACGTATGATAAATTCTCTTATTTAAATCCGCATTTAAACTTACCTAGCTTTATCTTTTGCTTCGATAAAATTTAGACATGGCAAAAACAAAATACACTACACATCTTGGCGTTGATA